>NZ_JBQBED010000002.1:0-3668 GCF_051919745.1 Aeromonas sp. 3P | reverse complement strand
TCGTTCAGTTACGTATTGCTAAGGTTAAAAGGTTACACAAACCCTGGACAAGCAGCACCTGCTTACGGTTCACTACTCACGACGATGTTTTTTTTGGTACCTTTTTTTTCACCGGAAAGGACCCGTAAAGTGATAATGATTATCATCTACATATCACAACGTGCGTGGAGGCCATCAAACCACGTCAAATAATCAATTATGACGCAGGTATCGTATTAATTGATCTGCATCAACTTAACGTAAAAACAACTTCAGACAATACAAATCAGCGACACTGAATACGGGGCAACCTCATGTCAACGAAGAACAGAACCCGCAGAACAACAACCCGCAACATCCGCTTTCCTAACCAAATGATTGAACAAATTAACATCGCTCTTGAGCAAAAAGGGTCCGGGAATTTCTCAGCCTGGGTCATTGAAGCCTGCCGTCGGAGACTAACGTCAGAAAAGAGAGCATATACATCAATTAAAAGTGATGAAGAATGAACATCCCGCGTTCTTCCCTCCGAACAGGACGATATTGTAAATTCACTTAATTACGAGGGCATTGCAGTAATTGAGTTGCAGTTTTACCACTTTCCTGACAGTGACAGACTGCGTGTTGGCTCTGTCACAGACTAAATAGTTTGAATGATTAGCAGTTATGGTGATCAGTCAACCACCAGGGAATAATCCTTCATATTATTATCGTGCTTCACCAACGCTGCCTCAATTGCTCTGAATGCTTCCAGAGACACCTTATGTTCTATACATGCAATTACAACATCAGGGTAACTCATAGAAATGGTGCTATTAAGCATATTTTTTACACGAATCAGATCCACGGAGGGATCATCAGCAGATTGTTCTTTATTCATTTTGTCGCTCCATGCGCTTGCTCTTCATCTAGCGGTTAAAATATTACTTCAAATCTTTCTGTATGAAGATTTGAGCACGTTGGCCTTACATACATCTGTCGGTTGTATTTCCCTCCAGAATGCCAGCAGGACCGCACTTTGTTACGCAACCAATACTATTAAGTGAAAACATTCCTAATATTTGACATAAATCATCAACAAAACACAAGGAGGTCAGACCAGATTGAAACGATAAAAACGATAATGCAAACTACGCGCCCTCGTATCACATGGAAGGTTTTACCAATGGCTCAGGTTGCCATTTTTAAAGAAATATTCGATCAAGTGCGAAAAGATTTAGACTGTGAATTGTTTTATTCTGAACTAAAACGTCACAACGTCTCACATTATATTTACTATCTAGCCACAGATAATATTCACATCGTGTTAGAAAACGATAACACCGTGTTAATAAAAGGACTTAAAAAGGTTGTAAATGTTAAATTCTCAAGAAACACGCATCTTATAGAAACGTCCTATGATAGGTTGAAATCAAGAGAAATCACATTTCAGCAATACAGGGAAAATCTTGCTAAAGCAGGAGTTTTCCGATGGGTTACAAATATCCATGAACATAAAAGATATTACTATACCTTTGATAATTCATTACTATTTACTGAGAGCATTCAGAACACTACACAAATCTTTCCACGCTAAATCATAACGTCCGGTTTCTTCCGTGTCAGCACCGGGGCGTTGGCATAATGCAATACGTGTACGCGCTAAACCCTGTGTGCATCGTTTTAATTATTCCCGGACACTCCCGCAGAGAGTTCCCCGTCAGGGCTGTGGACATAGTTAATCCGGGAATACAATGACGATTCATCGCACCTGACATACATTAATAAATATTAACAATATGAAATTTCAACTCATTGTTTAGGGTTTGTTTAATTTTCTACACATACGATTCTGCGAACTTCAAAAAGCATCGGGAATAACACCATGAAAAAAATGCTACTCGCTACTGCGCTGGCCCTGCTTATTACAGGATGTGCTCAACAGACGTTTACTGTTCAAAACAAACCGGCAGCAGTAGCACCAAAGGAAACCATCACCCATCATTTCTTCGTTTCTGGAATTGGGCAGAAGAAAACTGTCGATGCAGCCAAAATTTGTGGCGGCGCAGAAAATGTTGTTAAAACAGAAACCCAGCAAACATTCGTAAATGGATTGCTCGGTTTTATTACTTTAGGCATTTATACTCCGCTGGAAGCGCGTGTGTATTGCTCACAATAATTGCATGAGTTGCCCATCGATATGGGCAACTCTATCTGCACTGCTCATTAATATACTTCTGGGTTCCTTCCAGTTGTTTTTGCATAGTGATCAGCCTCTCTCTGAGGGTGAAATAATCCCGTTCAGCGGTGTCTGCCAGTCGGGGGGAGGCTGCATTATCCACGCCGGAGGCGGTGGTGGCTTCACGCACTGACTGACAGACTGCTTTGATGTGCAACCGACGACGACCAGCGGCAACATCATCACGCAGAGCATCATTTTCAGCTTTAGCATCAGCTAACTCCTTCGTGTATTTTGCATCGAGCGCAGCAACATCACGCTGACGCATCTGCATGTCAGTAATTGCCGCGTTCGCCAGCTTCAGTTCTCTGGCATTTTTGTCGCGCTGGGCTTTGTAGGTAATGGCGTTATCACGGTAATGATTAACAGCCCATGACAGGCAGACGATGATGCAGATAACCAGAGCGGAGATAATCGCGGTGACTCTGCTCATACATCAATCTCTCTGACCGTTCCGCCCGCTTCTTTGAATTTTGCAATCAGGCTGTCAGCCTTATGCTCGAACTGACCATAACCAGCGCCCGGCAGTGAAGCCCAGATATTGCTGCAACGGTCGATTGCCTGACGGATATCACCACGATCAATCATAGGTAAAGCGCCACGCTCCTTAATCTGCTGCAATGCCACAGCGTCCTGACTTTTCGGAGAGAAGTCTTTCAGGCCAAGCTGCTTGCGGTAGGCATCCCACCAACGGGAAAGAAGCTGGTAGCGTCCGGCGCCTGTTGATTTGAGTTTTGGGTTTAGCGTGACAAGTTTGCGAGGGTGATCGGAGTAATCAGTAAATAGCTCTCCGCCTACAATGACGTCATAACCATGATTTCTGGTTTTCTGACGTCCGTTATCAGTTCCCTCCGACCACGCCAGCATATCGAGGAACGCCTTACGTTGATTATTGATTTCTACCATCTTCTACTCCGGCTTTTTTAGCAGCGAAGCGTTTGATAAGCGAACCAATCGAGTCAGTACCGATGTCCCGATAAACACGCTCGTTATATAAGCGAGATTGCTACTTAGTCCGGCGAAGTCGAGAAGGTCACGAATGAACTAGGCGATAATGGCGCACATCGTTGCGTCGATTACTGTTTTTGTAAACGCACCGCCATTATATCTGCCGCGAAGGTACGCCATTGCAAACGCAAGGATTGCCCCGATGCCTTGTTCCTTTGCCGCGAGAATGGCGGCCAACAGGTCATGTTTTTCTGGCATCTTCATGTCTTACCCCCAATAAGGGGATTTGCTCTATTTAATTAGGAATAAGGTCGATTACTGATAGAACAAATCCAGGCTACTGTGTTTAGTAATCAGATTTGTTCGTGACCGATATGCACGGGCAAAACGGCAGGAGGTTGTTAGCGCAAAAAAAAAATTCCAAAAAAAAAATTCCAAAAAAAAAAAGCGACTAACAAACACAATCTGATGGCAGGTGCTGCTTGTCCAGGGTTTGTGTAACCTTTTAACCTTAGCAATACGT
>NZ_JBQBED010000001.1:3695000-4735723 GCF_051919745.1 Aeromonas sp. 3P | reverse complement strand
CATCCTGGTGGCGGGTAGCGACCTGGCGGCCGACAGCGACAAGACCATCGACGCCAGCGTGACCAGCACCGATACGGCCGGTAACAGCACCACCGTGACCGACAGCGAAGACTACGGGGTCGACACCGCGGCGCCGGAGCTCACCATCACCCTCGATGCCAACATCACCGACGACGACGTCATCAACGCCGCCGAGGCGAAAGTGAACATCCCGGTGAGCGGCACCGTGAGGGGCGAGTTCAACGAGGGCGACACCGTCACCCTGACCGTCAACAACGTCAAATACACAGGCCAGGTGGATGCGGCTGGCCGCTTCACCATCCTGGTGGCGGGTAGCGACCTGGCGGCCGACAGCGACAAGACCATCGACGCCAGCGTGACCAGCACCGATACGGCCGGTAACAGCACCACCGTGACCGACAGCGAAGACTACGGGGTCGACACCGCGGCGCCGGAGCTCACCATCACCCTCGATGCCAACATCACCGACGACGACGTCATCAACGCCGCCGAGGCGAAAGTGAACATCCCGGTGAGCGGCACCGTGAGGGGCGAGTTCAACGAGGGCGACACCGTCACCCTGACCGTCAACAACGTCAAATACACAGGCCAGGTGGATGCGGCTGGCCGCTTCACCATCCTGGTGGCGGGCAGCGACCTGGCGGCCGACAGCGACAAGACCATCGACGCCAGCGTGACCAGCACCGATACGGCCGGTAACAGCACCACCGTGACCGACAGCGAAGACTACGGGGTCGACACCGCGGCGCCGGAGCTCACCATCACCCTCGATGCCAACATCACCGACGACGACGTCATCAACGCCGCCGAGGCGAAAGTGAACATCCCGGTGAGCGGCACCGTGAGGGGCGAGTTCAACGAGGGCGACACCGTCACCCTGACCGTCAACAACGTCAAATACACAGGCCAGGTGGATGCGGCTGGCCGCTTCACCATCCTGGTGGCGGGCAGCGACCTGGCGGCCGACAGCGACAAGACCATCGACGCCAGCGTGACCAGCACCGATACGGCCGGTAACAGCACCACCGTGACCGACAGCGAAGACTACGGGGTCGACACCGCGGCGCCGGAGCTCACCATCACCCTCGATGCCAACATCACGGCCGATGACATGATCAACGCCGCTGAAGCCAGTGGAACTATTCAGGTCACCGGGGCGGTGGGGGGGGATGTTAAGGTGGGTGACACCGTGATCCTGACCGTCAATGGCAATGAGTACAGCGGGCAGGTGGTAAGCAGCGGTGGCAAACTGACCTTTAGTATCGGGGTGAAAGGCCATGATTTGGTGGCCGATAACAACAAGACGATTGACGCTAAGGTGACCACCACCGACGCGGCGGGCAACAGTGCCACCGCGACCGACAGCGAAGGCTATCGGGTAGAAACTAAGGTCACTGTTGGTACTGAGGGCCCTGATTCATTGCCGGGCACAGATGTTGATGATGTGATGATGGGGGATGTGAGTGGGATCACCATGACGCCGGGGGCTGACTACAACCTAGCATTCGTGGTGGATTCGTCAGGCAGCATGGGCTCGATGGCCAGTACGGTGACCTCACTGACGGCGGTGTTTAATCAGTTAATCGCGAGTGCGAATACATCAGGGGCGGGCACGGTCAAGGTGTTGCTGGTGGATTTTGATACCGGGATCTCGGGTCAGGTATCGGTTGACTTGGCAGATGCGGATGCGTTCACGCAGCTCACTAACGTGCTCAAGAGCATGCAGGCAGGCGGTGGAACCAACTATGAGTTAGCGATGAAGACCGCGGCCAATTGGTTCGCGGCCCAAGGCGAGGGGGCGACCAACAAGACCTATTTCATTACCGATGGCAAGCCCACTTATTACCAAAAGGATGTGGCGATCACTACTAAGGTTGTCGATTACAGAGATGCTAATACGACCGACCGGACACTTAATGACGTGCTCAAGAGTTATCAATTTGGTACTGCTGTGACGGTGAGTTTGGGGGGAGTTACTCGCACCCTGATCGATGCACAGGGCAATGTCTATCAATGGACGGAAGGTAACAATAATAAGTGGAGCAATAAGCAGATTGGCACCATGACCCCAGATGGCAAGGGCGGCTATGAGTGCACCACTCTGGCCGGTGATGGAAGTTCCACCACCACCACCACAACTCAAGAGAGTGGTGATGCATTCCAATTGCTCAACAGGCTCAGTAATGTGGATGCGGTAGGTATTAACGGCATTATCACCGGTCTGGCCGGGTATGACTCCGATGGCAAACCGTTGCAGGGGGTTGATGCTAAAGATTTGGCCAATGCCATTTTGGGAACGAATACACCGTTTGAGCCCAGCAGCGACACGATGCATGGTGGCCATGGTAACGATATTTTGTTTGGTGATGTGGTTGGCTTTAACGGGATCACCGGCACTAACTTCGAGGCGTTACGGGCTTATGTGGCGACAGAGCTTAAGGTAGATGGCACAACCCTGGGGGCAGAGGCGATCCGCGATTATCTGTCTAGCCATCATCAGCAGGTTGCCGAGGCGCTGGATGCCAGTGCCACAGGCCAAAAAGGATCTGATGACAAGCTCTATGGCGATGCTGGCAACGATATTTTATTTGGCCAGGGTGGTAATGATCTGCTCGATGGCGGCGCGGGTAACGATGTGCTCTATGGCGGCCATGGTAACGATACCCTGTACGGTGGCGCGGGCAACGATATTCTCAATGGTGGTGCTGGTAACGATACCCTGTACGGTGGGTTGGGTAACGATATTTTGACCGGTGGGGCGGGCGCAGATCTCTTTGTCTGGAACAAGGGTGATGTGGTCGCAGGCTCGGTGGCCAAGGATATCATTACCGACTTTAGCAAGGCTGAAGGTGACAAACTGGACTTGCGCGATCTTCTTGACAGTGATGGCAGTAAGGGGCTTGATGAGCTCAAACAACTACTGTCGGTGCTGGAGGGCGCGGGAGACGTGACCTTGCAAGTGAAAGATGCCACCGGTTCAGTCACTCAGGAGATAGTCCTGGCAGGGCAAACTTTTGATAGCCTTGGTTTTAGCGGAAGCAGCAGTCAGGATATGATCAACAGCTTGCTGCAAAACCAACTGCTGCTGATTGACAATGATAAGTTCTAAACTGCGTCACCTTGGCTAATATCTCATTGGGCTGGCCTTGATGGGCACGTCAGTTCTGGACAAGGTAAGTGACGTGCCGATCAGGCGAGGGTAGACCCGTAGCAAGTAGATAACACCAAACAGGCCAGCAATCGCTGGCCTGTTCTTTGAGCCGGTTTAGAGGTGATGACGTATGTGAGCGCAATAAACAAACTGAACACCCTTGGTCTGCCTGTAAGAAAGTCCAAGAGTAACGGTCATTTGGGGCTGGGGCAGTGATTTAGGAAACAACGCACTCTTGTACCATAGGTGACAACCTATGAATATCAAGCAGACTGTCCAACGAGATACAACAAGACCCTATACCAGCCAACATCAGATGGCATAATGGATGGCATAACGAAAATTGCACAGAAAGAAAAAGCCCAAGCAATTCAATTGCTTGGGCTTATCATTTGGCGGTGAGGGAGGGATTCGAACCCTCGATACGTTGCCGTATACACACTTTCCAGGCGTGCTCCTTCAGCCACTCGGACACCTCACCAAATTTTTGCTCACTGCTTTATGTGCTTGAGCTGCACATTCGCTGGCGGACCATGCCGCGGCGACGGGGCGTAATGTAAGGGATACGATGGCTTTTGGTCAATGCAATTTTTTACTTTTTGCGTTCGTTTGCTCAATATCCGAACCAAGTGACCAAAAATATGCCGTTTCGTATCCCTTTCAATCAATTTACTGCCGCTTCGTGCAAATGTTCACCTTTGAGCGCCTCTTCCAGCGAGCCGTAAAATTCCAGCTTGCCGGGCTGCGGCCGCACCTTGGCACGGGCCAGGGTCTTGAGCGGTTGGAACTGCAACTCGGCCACCCGCAACTCGACACCGGCTTTAGCCATCTGCTTGCCAAAGTGGAGGAAGGCAGACAGGCCGCCCGCATCGAGGATGGAAACCGCCTCCATCTGCAACACCAGCACCTTGTGTCCTTTCACTTGTGATTCCAGCTCGGCAAAGACCCGTTCGGCCGCTGCGAAGAAGAGCGGGCCGTTGATCTTGTAGAGCAGGCCGTTGTCCGGCACCTCATGGGCATAGCGCTTGTGCTCGGCCAAATCGTGCAGTTTGGTCATCTTGGCGATTTCGCGCATAAAGAGCAGGGAAGCCAGGATCACCCCGAAAGTGATGGCGATGACCATGTCAAAAATGACGGTGAGCGACAGGCAGACCAGCAGCACCAGCACATCGGATTTGGGGGCGCGACGGATCAGCTCCACCACCTTGTGCGCTTCACTCATGTTCCAGGCCACGATGAGCAGCAAGGCAGCCATGGCCGAGAGCGGCAACCAGGAGAGCCAGGGGGCCAGCACCAGAATGGCGGCCAGCACCACCAGCGCATGAACGATCCCCGAGATGGGGGACGTAGCACCGGCGCGCACGTTGGCGGCAGAGCGGGCGATGGCGGCGGTAGCGGTAATACCGCCAAAGAAGGGGGCGAAGATATTGCCAAGCCCCTGCCCCACCAGCTCGGCGTTGGAGCTGTGCTTGCGACCGGTCATGCCATCGAGCACCACGGCGCAGAGCAGCGATTCGATCGCCCCCAGCATCGCCATGGAGAAGGCGGCAGGCAGCAGCCGCTCAACAGCCGCCAGGTTCCATTCAACTGGCAAGCCATCCGGTCCGGGCAAGGCCCAGGGCATCACCAGGGTCGGCGCGATGGGCGGGATCCCCATCCCTTGAGTGCCATCGGCCAGGGTATAGCTGAACTTGCTGCCGATGGTGGCCACATCCACCCCAAAGTAATGGAGGCCAAAACCCAGACCCACCCCGACCAGCACCGCGGGCAAGTGGCCGGGCACAGGCAGACGCAGGCGCGGCCAGAGCAGCAGCACGGCCAGTGTTGCGACCCCCACCAGGGTATCGCCCCACTGCCAGCTTGGCAGGGCGGCGGCCAGCGCTTCGACCTTGCCCAGATAGGTTTCCGGCATCTCGGGCACGCTCAGGCCGAAGAAGTCCTTGATCTGCAAGGTGGCGATCACGATGGCGATACCACCGGTAAAGCCCAGCGTCACTGACGGGGGAATGTACTCGATAAGGCGGCCAAGACGGGCCATCCCCATCGCCACCAGAAAGAGGCCGGAGATGAGCGTTGCCATCAACAGCCCACCGACCCCGAACTGCTGGGCGACCGGATAGAGGATCACTACAAAGGCAGCGGTCGGGCCGGAGATGGAGTAACGGGAACCACCGGTCACGGCGATCACGATACCGGCGATGATGGCGGTATAGAGACCGTGTTGCGGCGGTACACCGCTGGCAATGGCCAGCGCCATGGCGAGCGGGATGGCGATGATGCCCACCGTCACACCGGCGATAAGATCACGGCCGAAGCGGGCCATGCTATAGGGTTCATCAATACAGGACTGGCGTAAGGCTATGGCGAGCTTCACGCTATTTAAAGAGGCTTGCTTGTGCATGTATATCGTAATACCAGAAGAGGGAGATAAAGGCCGGAGAGATCCGGCGCCCGATCATCATCAAGGGCCGGCAGGGCTGTCGACGCGGCGATGGTATCCTGCGTAACCTTACTCCAGACGGGCCATTTTTTCGATGGGCAGGATCAATGAAACTCGCCCTTACCCATTATTTGGCTTATTTGCCGCCAAATCGCCGATCTTGACTCCAGCTCTCCCCCTTTTAGCCACAAAGATCACCATTTAAGCCCCACCGTGTTACCAGCACGTTCGCGACATCATACTGGCATCATCAGGTTGATGCGAACCGAGCCAATAACCCCTGGGCCGGTTGGGGGAGCGATGGCAAGGGACTGATTGTGCTGAAAATAAACCGCAAAGCGCAACTTTTGGGCAAACAGTCCGAAAATCCGGTTTTCAGGAAATTCGCGGGTTGACACCCGCCGCCCTGGTCATTAATATTCGCCCCGTCTTAACGAGACAGGCAATTCCTCCTTAGTTCAGTCGGTAGAACGGCGGACTGTTAATCCGTATGTCACTGGTTCAAGTCCAGTAGGAGGAGCCACTTTTCCCTCGTAGTTCAGTCGGTAGAACGGCGGACTGTTAATCCGTATGTCACAGGTTCAAGTCCTGTCGAGGGAGCCAAATTCTAAAGCCCAGCCTTTTGGCTGGGCTTTTTCGTATCTGCTGTTCGCCTCCTTCCCTGTCACGCGCGCCCTTCATATGCCCTCTGTCATAATGTCTCTTGTCTGCATGTGATGACCAACCTGCATACAGCTTGAATTGTCTATTGAGCGCCATCCCATAAACAAAGAGCTGGATTGACCAGCCCCTTTGTGTGCACCTCATCTCGCTGCCGGATGCCGGGATCAGAAGCGGTAGAGCAGGCCCGTGGTGATGCTGGTGGCGCGAATATCGTAAAAGTCGATCCCGGAGTTTGCCGTGGCGTAGCTGGCGCTCAGGAGTGCAGAGAGCGGCGCAATGCCAAACAGCTGGTGCCAGAAGAGGGTGGCATCGATGGCCATGTCGCGGCTGTCGGCACGCTGGCCAAACAGCGGGTTGGCCTCGTCATAGTCGCGCTTGCCCAGATAGAGGTTGCTGACAAATGACCAGCGGGGCGAGGTTTTGGCGTACGTGAGCTGCAACCCCTTGCTCACATAAGACTCGGCACTGCCCGCCAGATCAGCCTTCTCATAGCGCACTGCTGGCTCGAGGAACTGATCGTCTGCCAGCCGGAACTGGTAGGAGAGCTCGGCGAAGTTGACCCGGCCATTACGATCCAGCATCCCCATCACAGCGCGACCATATTGCTCGCCGCTGGACTCCCCATCCACCTTGACGTCGCGGCTGGTGACACTGCCACTGAACGCGCTGCCCCAGATGTTGTCCCACGCCAGACGGGCGCCGTGGGAGCGCACGTCACTCTGCTCGCGTTCCACCCCCACCGCAAAGGGATCGCGCCACACCTTGGCCGGGGTGGCATTGAACACCAGCGAACCGGTCACGATCCCCTTGTCCCCCAGTTGCTGGCGCAGCCCGAACTGCTGGGTACCGTCGCCACGAATGGCATCCTGAATGAGGTTGCCCAGAAACAGCTGGCTACCGGTGGAGGCAAAGGTGTAGCGCAGATCCCCGTTGATCACCGGATCAAGGTGGCGCTGCTGCGCCGCAGCACCCAAAGCGTCAATACGCTCGCTACCTGCACTCCCCGTGGCAAAATTGGACTTGGTCTCGCCAACGCTGGCCCCCGCCAGCACACTGCCGGAAAAACCAGACTCCCCGGGAATTGCCCCCAGCTCTTGTCCCTGAACCCCGCTTGCAACCAGCATCCCCATACTCAACAGCAGACCAATACGCATCGCAACACTCCTGGCAAGCGGCCACAAGAGTGGGCCGAGCCTGATAAATAGGAGGGAGGCAGTCGCCCCCCTGAATTGAGAAGCGGCATGTTACGGCAGGGAAAAATCACAAATAAGACAGCGGGATGCGGTTTTATTTTTTATGATGGCTTTTTATTTTTTTATAAGCGCAAGCAGGGGGCGACCCGGCATAATGAGCCCCCACAGCCTTGCAACGCTGCGGGCTGCTCGCGCCATACTCACTTTCCCAACATCGGAGTTCTCATGCGTCGATTCAATTTCATGCTCAATGGCAGCAGATTGATGATGTTCCCCTTCTACATTGGCATTCTCATCTGCGTGGTATTGCTGATGGTGAAGTTTGCCATGCAGCTCTATCAGCTTTCTGTAAACATTTTCGAGATCCCCTATCTGGATCTCATTACCGGCGTGCTGACTCTGGTGGACTTTATACTGGTGGCCCAGATGCTGATCCTGGTCGCCATCTGTGGCTATGTGCAATTTATCCAGACGGAAGAGCAGCGCGCCTCCCTTAGCAGCAACTGGCTTAGCAAGATCAACTTTGCCTCCCTCAAGCTCATCGTCATCAACTCGCTGGTGACTATTGCCGGAGTAGAGGTGCTCAAGGCGTTTCTCGAAGATGGCATCATCAATGAAGTCGATATGAAGTGGTCCGTGGTGGTGTTTCTCGCCTTCTCGCTGGCCGCGCTCATCTATGCGGTGACCGAGCGGATGGCGGAGCATAAATAGTCGAGTTTGATCACTGTGCTTGTTCAGCCTTGATTCACCAGCAATACAATTGATAACACTTTTCATTACTCTTACTGCGTTATAAACTTGCTCCCTCCGGGCTGCCCCGCCCGGGTGCTGGAGCCTTTATGACAAGCCTTTCTCTCTCACCCCGACAATTCTGGCAGTGGCTGGCCTACCACCATCAGGCCGCCGAGGGCACCCTCTATCTGATGTTCTTCTCCGGCCTGCTGCTGTGGGAGCCGCTGACCCCGCTCTGGTCGCTGGCACGCTGGAATCTGTTTTTCCATGTGATGCTCTCGCTCACCCTGTTCCCCCTGCTATTTGGCGCCTTCTGGCTCTCCCATCGCAGCTTGTTGAACCGCAGCAACAAACCCTTTTTACGCACCACGGGGCGGATTATCGAAGCCCTGCTGCTGGTCTGTCTGGCCAGCGGCCTGCTGCTGGTGCTGCACGGCACTCCGGGCGATGCCATGGGCAACCTCGCCAGCTGGGCCCACTGGCTGAGCGCGTTGGCGTTAACTCCTCTGGTGCTGCGCCACGCCTGGCGCTGGACCATCTTGAAATGGCGCTCCTGATCCCATGTTGAAGTCATCTTTTTCTGCATATTTGTCACCCCTGCTGGCCCTCCTCCTGCTGCTGGCCAGCCCCTTTGCGTTGGCCCAACAGATGGGCACAGGGATGCTCGCCTATGAGGAGGGAAGCGCCCCGCGCCTCGTCACCGCCAACCTGAGCGCAGGTTCCGTCACCCTGCTGGAGCGCGATAGCGGCAAGCGGCTGAAAGAGGTGCAGCTGGGGGGCGATCTGCGCCAGCTGGCCCGCGCCGATGACGGCACCCTGCTGGTCACCGACTACAGCGGTGATCGCCTGTTGCTGCTGGATGATGATCTCGATCTGGAAAAGGCGATCCCCACCGGCCATAGACCCTACGGGGTCATCTTCGATGCCAAACGGCAGTGGTTCTGGGTCACGCTGTTCGAATCCGCTCGCCTGCAGGCCTACGACACCGCGGGCAACCTCCAGCTGGATGCAGAAACCGATGAGACTCCCCGCGGGCTGGCATTGACCAACGACGATCGCCTGCTGCTCACCCACGCCATGACCGGCCAGCTCGCCATCTATGATCTCGCCAAGCTTGGCCACGGCGCCAAGGGATCTTCGCTTCCCAAGCCCAAGCTCATCACCCTGGCCGAGACCCATAGCGACACGCCGAGCGACTCGCAGGGATTGCCGCGCCTGCTCGATGGCATCGCCCTCTCCCCCGATGGCAGCGAGGCCTGGTTGCCTCATGTGCTGTGGAGCTTCAGCCACCCCTTCCAGTTTCAAAGCACCGTCTTTCCGGCCGTCTCCATCATCGATCTCGATGAGGAGAAAGAGCGGGTCGATGAAAGAAAACAGCTCTTTTTGCAGATCAACCTGCCAAGCGTCGGCAACCGCAGCCAGATCGTCTCCAACCCGTTCGCTGCACGCTTCGCCACCGACGGCAAGCGGGTCTATCTGACCCTGGCGGGCTCGGAAGATCTGCTGGTGTTTGATCTCTCCCGCAGCGGCAAATCCAACAACAACCGCCACCGCCGCAAGAAGTTTCAGGGGGGCGCCAAGGCGACCCAGCTCTTGCGTCACCTGCCGGGCCAGAATCCGCGGGATCTGCTGATCGACGGTGACCATATTCTGGTGCACAACGCCATGGGGCAGGATCTCACCCGCCTCAATAGCGGCGGCAGCGGCCCGTTTGCCCGAGTCACTGTCGATGTGCCCCACTTCGCCAAGCTGGTAGAGACGGATCCGCGCCCCGAGCCGCTTCAGCGCGGCGAGCGGCTGTTCCATCTTGGTAACACAGCGTCCAACTCACGCTTCCCCATGGCGGGGGACAACTGGATGAGCTGCAACTCCTGCCATCTGGACGGGTTCAACTTCACCAACCGCTATCTGATGGCAGCCCATCGCCAGCAGAGCGGCGACAACGCCATCAACGGCCACGCCAATCTCACCAACATGGTGGCAGGGGATTTTGTCGGCGAATACCTGCGCATGACCCAGCAGACCCAGGGCGGCATGGGCCATGACATCCGCGATGGGGCCGAGGTGGTTGACCCCTCCCAGCCTCAGCCCGAGGTGAAGGTGATGATGGAAGATCTGCACGCCTTCGTCACCGCCGATGGCAACCTCCCCTATCTCGCCAACTGGCTGCGACTCGATGCCCCGCGCACCGATCCCGCCAGGGCGCCGACTACCCACCCGAAAGAGTGGCTCAACTCCGCCTCCTGCCAGAACTGCCACCAACAGGCGTTCAAGGACTGGAGCGAGAGCAACCATCGGCTGATGGGCAACTCCCACCCCTACTACAAGGTGGTGCAGGCGCTGGCACGCGAAACCGAAGGAGAAGCGTTCGGTCAGTGGTGTCAGGGCTGCCATATGCCCCAGCAGGTGATGACCGGCCAGCTGGATCTGCCCAAGGGCTCCCACATGTTCGAGCAGGGGGGCGCCTCGCTGATTGCCGCCCACAAGGCGGGCGAACCTGTGGTGGAGGAAGGGACCGGCTGTGTGCTCTGCCATCGCATCACCAAGGTAGAAGACGCGGGCGGCAACAGCGCCTTTACCGTGAATTTGAAAGACCGCGAGAGCTATGTGTTCGAGGATGCCCCGGGGGGCAGCCTCCAGCACTGGCTGGCAGAGCGGCAGATCAACGCCCGCCCGGCGGCCCACAAAGCCTCCTACCAGAAGGATTTCTACCGGGACGCGGCCCTGTGCAAGTCGTGCCACAACGAGTTCGCCCCCGGCACCGGCGCCAATATCGTCAACACCTGGGACGAGTGGGAAAAATCCAGCTTCGCGAACGCGAAGGATCCCGCCAAACGGCGCACCTGCATCGACTGCCACATGAACCCGGAGCCGGGTAACGGCGGCACACCGGTGGCGGGCCAGTCCACCGAAAACGGCACCATGAAAGCGCGGCTCTATCGCCACAACTTTACCGGTGCCCAGCACCAGCTGGTGGGGCTGCGCAACCCCGACCTTGAACAGGAGAGCCTGGCGCTCTTGCGCTCCAGCGCTACCCTCTCCGCCCGTATCGAACAGGCGGCCGATAGTCAGCAGTTGGTGGTGCGGGTCGCCAATACCGGCGCGGGCCATGCCCTGCCCACCGGGGTGGCCGATTTTCGTGAACTCTGGCTGGAACTGACCATCACTGACGCCAGTGGCAAGGTGGTGCTTGCCAGCGGCCAGCCGGTGGATGGCGCCGTCCCAGAAGATGCGCGGCTGTTCAGAAAAGTGTTCGGCGATGCCGAGGGCAAGCCGGTGGGGCTCAAGTTCTGGCGCTACGCCAAACTGCTGGAAGATACCCGCATTCCGGCCGATGGCTGGCGCGATGAAGCCTGGCCGCTGCCCGCAGAAGCCCAAGGGCCCTTCAAGGCCGATATCAAACTCAATTTCCGCACCTACCCCAAGTGGGTCAATGATGCGGTGCGCACCGCCGAGCCAAGCTTGCCGGAGCCCCCCATAGTGCAGCTAAATCGGTTGCAACTTACCCTGCAGCCTCTCCCCGTCACGCCCGCTACGGAGCCTCAATCCTGATGTTTGCAAGTTTTCTCATTACCCTGCGCGAGGGGCTGGAAGCCTTCCTGCTGGTCGGCATCTGCCTCTCCTACCTCGCCAAGCTGGGGGCGAACCGCTACAACAAGTTCATCTATCTGGGGGTGGGGCTCGGCCTTATCGCCTCCCTTGTCGTCGCCTTCCTGTTCCAGGTGGTGGTGAGCCAGTTCGAGAGCGAGCGCTACAACCACCTCTTGATGGCGGGGATCCTCATCTTCGCCACGTTGGTGCTCACATATATGGCGATCTGGATGCAAAAACAGGCCAAATCCCAGGTGGGGGCCATGACGGCGCGCATCGATGCAGCCATCGATGGCGGCAACCTGTTTGGTCTGGTGCTGCTCGCCTTCCTAGCGGTGATGCGCGAAGGGTTTGAAACCGTGCTCTTCTTCTCCGCCCTGCTCTACTCCGGGCAAGGGGTGGATCTGCAATCCGGCCTGATGGGCGCGCTGGCGGGTCTGCTGGTCTCCATCGCGCTGGTGTGGGGGCTGCTGCGCTCCACCCGCAAGGTGGCGCTGGCCCCCTTCTTCCGCTGGACCGGCCTGCTTATCATCATCATCGCCGCAGGTCTGCTGTCGTCCGCCGTCAACATGTTGCAGGCTGCAGAGATCATCACCTTCTGGACCACGCCGGTATTCGACATCAGCCACATTCTCGACGATCAGGGGGTATTTGGTACCTTCCTGCGCGCCCTGTTTGGCTACAATGCCTCACCCGCTGGCTTGCAGCTGCTGACCTGGGCCCTCTATCTGGCGATCTTCGTTACCCTCTGGCAGCGCAGCTATCGCCCGCAGGTGAGCGCCGCATCCAGCAAGGGCTGAGCCCGCACGCCCTGTGGCAACAAGGCCACGGGGTAACAACACTATTCGGGAGCCGCGCCTTGGCGCGGTTCCCTTATCTATCAAGCAGTTTCGGAATAGGTCATGAGCGATAACAACAAGAAAAGCATTGCGGTGCTGGGTGCTGGCCCCGCCGGTTTGATGGCGGCCTGGCGCCTGCGCCGCGCCGGTTTTGCCGTCACCCTGTTCGAGCAGGAGCCAGTGGTCGGCGGCATGTGCGCCACCCAGACCTTCAAGGGGCGCGATGGAGAGTATCGCTTCGACTACGGCGGTCACCGCTTTATCACCAAAAACCCCGAGCTGCTCGCCTTTATCGACGAGCTGATGGGGGACGATCTGCTCCACGCCGAGCGCAAGAGCGTCATCCGCTTTGGCGGGCGCACCTATGACTACCCATTGAACCTGCCCAACCTGCTCAAGACGGCGCCGCTCGCCCTGATGGCCGGTGCGGTGAAAGACTTGCTGCTGTTGCCCTTTAGCAAGAAGCCCACCGATTTTGCCAAGGCGAGCTTTGCCGAGTGGATCCAGAGCCACTTTGGCCGCACCCTCTATCGCCAGTTCTTCGAGGGCTACACCGGCAAGCTGTGGGGCATCAATCCGGACAAGCTCTCCGCCGACTGGGCCGGCCAACGCATCAGCCTGATCGATCTCAAAGACGTGGCGCGTCGCCTGCTGCCAAGACGCAACGGGAGTATCTCGGTGCGCACCTATGCCCGCAAATACCGCTACCCCAAATATGGCTTCGGCCAGATCTTCACCACTCTGGGGGAGCGGCTGGTAGCAGAGGGCGTTGAGCTGAAAACTGGCGCTACCATCACCCGCCTTGAGCAGGCTGATGGCCGCATTGAACGGGTGTATTGGAAACAAGATGACGTTGAGCAGAGCGAGCGCTTTGATCAGGTGATCTCTACCCTGCCGCTACCGCTCACCTGCCAGCATCTGGGCTTGCCGTGCGATCTCCAATACCGGTCGCTTCGCTTCGTCAATATGCCGCTCAAGCAGGAGAACCTGTCGGACAACACCTGGCAGTACCTCTCCGATCCCCATATTCTGGCGACCCGTCTGCAGGAACCGCGCCGCCGCAGCCCCTTTATGGCGCCCCAGGGCCAGACCTCGGTGATGCTGGAGATCCCCTGCAATCCGGGGGATGCCACCTGGCAGGCACAGCTCTCTGATCTGCGCGGTCGGGTTACCGCCGATCTCGCGAGCCTCGGTGTCGATACAGCCAAGCTTGGTGATGAGACCTTCGAAGCCCGCAGCGAATACGCCTATCCACTGATGGATCTCGGCTATCAGGCCCGTCGCAACGAAGCGATCAAGGCGCTGATGCCGATCAGTAACCTCATCATGACCGGCCGTCAGGGGACATTCCGCTACATCTTCACCGACACCGCCATGGAGATGGGGATGATGGCTGCCGACATGGTGATCGACGGGGTGGACAGACGCCACGCCATCTTTAACCATCGCAACGAAAATACCGTCATTGAAACCCAGAGCGTGGCCTGAGTGCCGCGCCATTGGCATAAGTAAGGAGAACAGGATGACCATCCGCCCGGGTTTACTCGCCCTCACCCTGCTGCTGACCCTGAGCGGGCAGGCGCAGGCTTACTCCTACGCCGCCGCCGGCAAGGAGCCACTGATCGACGCCCGCGAAGCGCTGCTGGGCGCCGCCACTGACGGCAAGGATGCCAGCGCCACCTTGAGCGAGATTGCCGACGAGCTGACCTATCTGGAACAGCACCACAAGGTGGAACTGCAAGGGCCGCTGGCCGCCGCCATCAAGGCCAAAGACGCTGCCGCCACCGCCGCCCTGCTCAACCGCGCCTACAAGGCGGAGATCGAGCGCCGCCTCGAAGGGGCCAGCCAGAATCTTGGCGACTACCAGACCGCCAAGGTGCTGGTGGTCAAGAGCAAGCGCTTCCTCGATTTGATCCTCCCCTCCCTCAGCGAGGGGGATCGCAAGGCAGCCGAACAGGCGCTGGCCAAGGTGCTCGATGCCATCGGTAACCCGGGGGTATTCGGGGTAGGCGCCAAGCCCGCCGATGCCGCAGCCTTTAGCGATGCAGAAAAAGCGCTGATGGCCGTGCTGGCGCCGCTGTGATAGCCTCTCATCGATGATGACAGCCCCCCTCATCCCCAACCCTTCTCCCGCAAGGGGAGAAGGGGGGCGTCTTCACGGCCGATTACGCTTCGCTAATCGACCCAACTTGCTGATCCTGCTGCAACTGGCCTGGCTTGGCTGGCTGCTGGCCTTCCCGGTGGCGCTCGATTCCGACGATGCCCTCAATTTTGCCCACGGGGTGACGCACTTTAGCGTGCTGGAGTTCTCCCCCCACTTTCCCGGCTACCCCGCCTTTATCTGGCTGGCACGGCTGATCAATCTAGCGGTGGACGACCCGGCCCGCGCGGTGCAGTGGGCAAGCCTCTTGGGTAGCAGTTTGCTGGCGCCGCTCGCTGCCTTGCTGGCGATGAGATTGTGGCAACGGCCAAGCCTGCTCGCCCCCGTCTGGTTGCTGGTGCTGGCACTGCCGCTCACCCCGACGCTGGCCCTCTCCGGCCTCTCGGACGGGCCGGCGCTCGCCACCTGGCTCGGAACGCTGCTGGCCTTGCAGCAGCGCAGAATTGCACTGGCGGGTCTGCTGCTGGGTCTATTACTGGCGCTGCGCCCCTCCTATTTTGTGCTGGCGCTGCTGCCCCTGTGGCTCGGGCTGGCGCAGAAGGAAACGCGCATCAGGTTTGTGCTCCCGATTGTTCTGGTGGGGTTATCCTGCCTGCTGTTTGTCTGGCAGGCCGATGGCTGGGCCTACTTCAGCGAGGGGCGGCGCTTTACCGACGGCCACTTTACCCTGTGGGGCAACACGGCAGCGGCCCATGGCGATCGGCTGCTCAGCTGGGCGCGTACCTTCGACGATCAGCTCACCCCGCTCTGGCCCTTCGCTGTTGGGGCGCTGCTGGTGCTGCCGCTTTGGCAAAGATCAAAAAACCACCCTGCCGCCCTCCCCCCGCTCTGGACGCTCTACTGGTTTGCCCTGCTGCTCTGGACCCTGTTTGGCCAGAATCCCGACAATCCCCGACATCTGGCCCCCATCACCCTGCTCGGTATTGTGCTGCTGGCAGGTTGGCTGCCACGCCGTGGCGAGTGGCTGGTCGCGGTGGCCGGATTGCTGCTGCTCGGCGTGACCTTCATCCTGCCCCGTCCACCCGCAATGGTACAGGCAGCAAGGCTCGCAGAGAAAAGCTGCCCGGCGCTGGTGACCCAGTGGGGCGTGCGGCTACTACGGGAAACCACGGCACTGCCGGTGACCGATGGCTGGTACAAGGGGGATGCGGCGCTGGCGCTCTCTCAGGGAGCCTGCCGCCTAAGTCGCCGCCCCATCGCCGCGAACGAAATGCCCACCGCGGTGCTCCAGCACTGGTTTGCCCCGCGCTTTGCCGCCGAGCCTGGACTCTGGCTCGCCATACCGGATCCATAGCCGCGACAAAACTGATAGACTGCTTTTTCGCGCTTTTCAACCCGACGTTTCGCATCAACTGGACACCCTATGCCCCAATCGCCAACAGCTCAGGCTGCCGCCCTCTCCCCCCGTTTCCTGTTTATCCTGCTCGGCGCTCTGGCGGGTCTGACTCCGCTGGCGGTGGATATGTATCTGCCCGCCATTCCGGCCATTGCCCGGGATCTGGCCACCAGCATCGACGGCGCCCAGCTCACCATCAGCGCCTTTCTGGGCGGCTTTGCCATCGGTCAGCTCTTCTACGGCCCGCTGGCCGACAGCTATGGCCGCAAGCCGGTGATCCTGGCGGGGCTGGTGATGTTTGCCATCGCCTCGGTGGGTTGTGCCATGGCGGACTCCCTGCCCGAATTGCTGGCCTATCGGATGTTGCAGGCAGCGGGCGGTGCGGCGGGCTCTGTGGTGGTCAATGCCCTGCTGCGCGATCTGTTCGAGAAGGATGCATTTTCTCGCGCCATGTCGTTCGTCATTCTGGTGATGACCTTGGCGCCGCTGGTAGCGCCTGTGGTGGGCGGCTATATCAGCGCCCACGCCGACTGGCGGGTGATCTTCTGGCTGCTGGTGGGGATCAGTCTGCTGATCTGTCTGGTGATGCAATGGAAAATTCAGGAGACCCTGAAACCGGAGCACCGTCAGCCCCTTAATCTGGGCCAGATCCTCAAGAACTACTGGGGGGTGCTCTCCCATCGCGGCGCCATGGGTTACGTGCTGTGCGGCTCCCTCTCCAGCTCCGGCATGTTCGCTTTCCTGAGCGGCTCCCCTTACGTCTATATCGAGTATTTCAAGGTGCCGACCGAGCACTACGGCTGGCTGTTTGGCCTCAATATTCTGCTGATGATGGTGGTCACCTTCGTCAACAGCCGACTGGTGAAAGGGGTGGGCGCCGAGCGGATGCTGCAATACGGCCTGCTGGTGCTGCCCTGCGCGGGCGCCCTGCTGGTCTACAACGCCTGGAGCCAGACCGGCGGTCTGTGGGGCATCGTCATTCCGGTGGTACTGTTTGTCGGCCATATCAGTCTGGTAGGGGCCAACGCCATGACCGGCCTGATGGGACACTTCCCGCAATCTGCGGGCACCGCCTCGGCACTGGCGGGCACCCTGCGCTTTGGTATCGGCGCCCTGGTGGGCATTCTGGTCAACCTCAATCCGCCCCACTCGCCACTGCCCATGGCCATTGCCATCGCCTGCTGCGGCGTGGGCTCCACCCTGAGTTACTGGCTGCTGACCGGCAAGCGAGGCGATTGATCCCCCTCCCCCCTGTCAGGAAAACGAAAGAGGCTTCCGTCAACGGAAGCCTCTTTTCATAGTGGCGCCCAGACGTTCAGAACTGGGCACTGTTGAGCCAGAGGTGCGCCCCTATGCTCACCAGATAACCGAGCAAGATGGCAGGCAGCCACTTCAGGTGGCCAAAAAAGGTATACATGCCGTGGGCCTGTCCCATCAGGGCCACCCCGGCCGCAGAGCCGATGGAGAGCAGGCTGCCGCCCACTCCGGCGGTCAGGGTCACCAGCAGCCACTGTCCCAGCGCCATATCCGGGTTCATCGACAGCACGGCAAACATCACGGGAATGTTGTCGATGACGGAGGACAAGACCCCAATGAAGATGTTGGCCATGGTGGGATCCCCAGCGTCATACAACCAGTGTGATACCAGCTCCAGATACCCCATAAAGCCCAGCCCACCGACACACATCACCACCCCGTAGAAGAAGAGCAGGGTATCCCACTCCGCCTTGGCCACCTTGTTGAACACGTCAAAAGGCACCACAGAACCCAGACTGCGCAACCGTACCTCATCACCATTGCGTTCATAGAGCGCACGCTTGCGGGCAAGGGATCGCGGCAGCGACTTGCGCAAATAGAAGCCGAAAAACTGCAGATAACCGAGCCCCAGCATCATGCCCAGTACGGGTGGCAGGTGGAGGAAACTGTGGCATAGCACCGCCGTGATGATGGTCAGCAAGAACAGCGCGACGATGCGGCGGGCCCCCCGCTTGAGATCGACCACCTCGTTATCAGCCTCCGGCACATGACGCGGCACCATCAGGCTCATCAGGATGGCCGGGACCAGAAAATTGAGCAGAGAGGGGATCAGCAGGGTGAAGAACTGGCCAAATTGCACCTTGCCCGCCTGCCACACCATCAGGGTGGTGATATCGCCAAAGGGACTGAACGCCCCTCCCGCGTTGGCGGCGATCACTATGTTGATGCAGGCAAGATTGACAAAACGCCGATCACCGTTGGCCACCTTCAATACTACGGCGCACATCAAGAGCGCTGTGGTCAGGTTATCTGCCACCGGCGAAATACAAAAAGCAAGCCCGCCGGTCAACCAGAACAGGGTGCGCAAGTGAAAGCCGGATCGCACCAGCCAGGCACGCAGGGCATCGAACAGCCGCCGATCCTCCATGGCGTTGATATAGGTCATCGCCACCAGCAGGAACAGCATCAGCTCGGCATATTCCAGCAAGGTATGGCGGAAGGCCTGTTCGGCGACAGGGCTCATCCCCTGCTGTGCATAGGCGATACCGATCAGGATCCAGATCACCCCGGCGGCCACCAGCACGGGTTTGGACTTGCGCAGTTGCAGATACTCTTCAGCCATCACCAGGGCGTAGGCCAACACAAACAATCCGACACAAAAAAGTCCGATTGAGGAGGATGTCAACAGAACTGGGCCACTACTGGCATGGGCGGGAGGGATAAACAGGGACAGCAGCAAAATAACAGGGGTGAGCGCAGACATGGTCTCTTCCTTTTAGAACCATCTGGCAATCATGCTAGCACCTGGATGAAAAGAAAAATTCATCCAGGTCAATTAACGCTTAATTGGTTTGCTGTCGAAACGCGGGATTATTTCTTGCCGAAACCCGACTGCTTGAGGGTATAGCCTGCGCTGTTTTGCCAGGCATCCAGACCGCTGCGGTTATTGCCCGCCACCAGACTGGCGGCCAGACTCGGACTGTTGAACAGCTGATCGGCGGTAAAGACAAAGCCACCCTGACTGCGGGGCACTATGACCCCCTTTTCCAGCAGCTCGTGACGCAGCTCGATCACCGCTTCACGCAAAGAGGCGGCATCCTCGCCATTGGCGGTGGAACCGGCCAGCACCATAAAACCCGGATTTTGCCGCTTGCCCACCGGATAACCGTGGGCCTCGGCCCCCTTGCCGTTGAAGTGGTAGAGCTCGCGCTCCCCCGGCCGGTTGTCGGAGAGTGCCTTTTGCAGGGTCATCAGCTCGTTGTAGATCTCGATGGGGACGACGGCAGCCTGCTTGTTGCCCTTGCTATCGATGATAAAACTGACTTGCTTGTGTAACATCCTTGCTCATCCTGTGACCCATGGAAGCCCCTATTCTAACCACCTCGGGCAAGCGGGATCCAGCGAGGATCCACTGCTCTTTTGCCGCCTTGATCACTAACTGGCACTCTTGATCAACCGTAAGGGGTGTTGATCATTGCTGGCCGTGCTAGCGTACCAAGCATGATGAAAGCCATTGACCATCAAACGGTTATCCCATGCTGACCCTGCGCAACCTCTGCAAGAGCTTCGATAACGGCAGTGAGCGACTGCCGCTGTTCCACCATCTCGATCTCGCCCTCCCCGCTGGCGAGATCACCCTGCTGCTGGGTCAAAGCGGCTGCGGCAAGTCGACCCTGCTCAATCTGATCGCCGGGCTGATTGCACCGGACGAGGGGGAGATCTGGCTGGGGGAGACCCGGATCGACAACCGATCCCCCGACGAACGGGCGCGCCTGCGGGGCCGCCATTTCGGTATCGTCTATCAGGATTTCAACCTGCTGCCGACCCTGAACGTGGCCGAGAATCTGGCCCTGCCGCTCGCCATCAACGGGCTGCCACCGGATGAGACAAAGATTGACCAGTTGCTGCAGCGGCTCGATATGAGCCACAAGCGCCATGCCTGGCCGGAGCAGCTCTCCGGCGGTCAGCGTCAGCGGGTAGCGCTGGCCCGTGCCCTTATCCATCAGCCCCAGTGGCTGCTCGCCGACGAACCCACCGGCAGCCTCGATGAACACAATGCCGAACAGGTGATGGCCCTGATGGTGGCGGCAGTGCGCGATACCGGCGCAGGCTTGCTGCTGGTGAGCCACAACCCGGCCTATGCAGCACTGGCAGACAGGGTGCTGCGCCTTGAAGGGGGGCAACTTATCGAGCTCAAGGGGCCCCGTCATGACTAAGCGGCAACTGCGTCTGCCGGGAGCACGCTGATGCTGCCACTCAAAGCGCTGCTGCGCCTCTATCGCAGTCACCCCTGGTTGCTGCTGATGAGTCTGGCCGGGCTGGTATTGGGAGTGTCGCTGGTGGTGGCCATCGAGCTGCTCAATCACAGTGCCCGCACCAATTTTGTCGCCGCCCGCAGCCAGCTGGCAGGAGAAGCCAACTACCGGCTGGCCCCCGCTGGCGGGCTGGATGAGCAGCTTTACGTGCAGCTGGTGACCAGCCAACCCGCCCTCGATGCCATGCCCCAGCTCTATGGCTGGCTCAAGGATGAAGAGGGGCGCAGCTTTCAGCTGTTGGGGATGGATCTCTTCAACCCCGGCCCCCTGCGCCAGCTATTTGGCGCCCAACCCTCGAGCGAACCCGCATTTTCCCTCAACCGTGCCGACAGCATCTGGCTGGCGGCCCCCGAAGCGGCGCGACTTGGCTGGCAAGCGGGCCAGAGCCGCCGCTTTGTATTGGGCGGCAGCGATGACGTCAGCGCCCGCCCCCTGACCCTGACGCTGGCGGGTACCTTTGAACCGGGCGCCGTGCCCATGGAGCGGCTGCTGATAACCGACATCGGCCTCGCCCAGCCGCTGCTGGGCAAAGCGGGTCGGCTCGATCGCCTCGTCTTCAAGCTAAATGAAGACGAGGCTCGCACACTGCAGGCCACCCTGCAAACCGATTACCCGAACCAGCCCTTGTGGCTTGAGCCCATCAGCCCGGCGCTCGATGCCAGCCAGCTTGGCGATGCACTGGCCCTCAACCTGACGGCGCTCTCATTGCTCGCCATGGCGGTGGGACTGTTTCTGGTGTTCAACGCCCAGCGATTTGTCCAGAGCGTGCGCCGCCCACAGCTGGCCCAGTTGATCATTCTGGGGATGGGGCCGAGCCGGGTGCTGCGTTGGCTCATTCTGGAGCTGCTTATTCTTGCCACCATCGGCACCCTGCTAGGGGTGCTGCTCGGCAGCCTGTTGGCGCTGGCCCTGATGGGGCAGCTCACCCAGGCGCTGGCCGATCTCTATGGGCCCAACCCCATCGATCTGTTGCGCCTCTCCCCTGTGAGCCTGCTCAAGGCGCTGTTGATCGGGCTGTTCGGCACGCTGGCCGCCAACCTGCCCGGCTGGTGGCAACTGCTGCGCCAATCCCCTCTCGAACTGCGTGCCGGGAGCAGCCGCCCCCCCGCTCATCCGTGGCGACGGCGCGTGCTGGCCATCGCCATCTTGCTGCTGTGCGCCCTCTGCCTGTGGCTGCCGCAAACGGGTCTGAGTGGCGCCCTCTTTATCGCCGGCGGCTGGCTGCTGGCCATGGCGCTCTGGCTGCCCGATGCCCTGCGCGGCCTGCTTGGCTGGTTGCGACGGCGCGCGGGCGGCCCCCTCACCGCCCGGCTCGGGGTGGCCGAGACCCTCTATCACCTCGATCGCACCGCCATCGCGGTGATGGCGTTGCAGCTGGCCATCGCGGCGGCCATCGGCATCGGGGTCATGGTGTCGAGTTTTCGCTCCAGCGTGGAGATCTGGCTCGGCCAGCGTCTGGCCGCCGATCTCTATGTCACCGCCCCCAAGGGGGTGGCGGGCAACAAGGGCACCTTGAGCGATACAACCCTTAAGACCCTGCTCGCGAACCCGCTGGTGAGCGCCGCCTCGCGCCGCTCGGTTCACTCTGCCCGCTGGCAGGGGCAACCCATCGAGTGGGCGCAGATGGATTTTATCCCCCAGCTTAAAGCGGCCTATCCGCTGCTGGCCGGGCGCTGGCCGACCCGTCCCGACGAAGTGCTGGCGAGCGAACCGCTGACGGTGCGCCTCGGGGTCAAGGTGGGCCAGCAGTTGGCGATCAGCGGCGAGCAGGGGCCAAGGCAGTTCACCGTCACCGGCGTCTATCAGGATTACGGCAGCGACAAGGGGCAAATTCTGCACGCCTTCGAGGCGGGAGCGGTGCAATCCCTCGCCCTCTTTAGCAACGACCCCGAGCAGCTGGCCGACCGTCTGCGCGAGCGCTTTGGCGAGCAGCTCAATCTGCTCTCCGCCCCCGCCATTCACAGCGCGGCGCTCAAGGTGTTTGACCAGACCTTTGTGGTGACCGAGCTATTGAAACTGCTGATCCTCGGCATCGCCTTTGTCGGCATTGGCTCGGCCTTTATGGTGCTGGGGCTGGCACGCCGTGGCGAGCTGCAGACCTTGCAGAGTCTGGGTTTGAGCCCCCGCCACTGCCGCCAGCTGCTGGTGTGGCAAGGAGCGGGATTGGGGCTGCTTACCGCCCTGCTGGCCCTGCCGGTGGGCTATGGCCTTGCCTGGGTGCTGATCGAGGTGGTCAACCCTCGCGCCTTTGGCTGGCGCCTCGCCTTCGAGGCCGCCCCCCTTCATGCGGTCACCGCCCTGTTGCTGGCACCTGTCTGTGGCGCATTGGCCTCCTGGTATGCAGCAAGGAGAGTGGTATGAGCCAACAACCGCGAGATACGCCAGCATGCTGGCTCTCACACCTGATACGTGGCGCATTGGCATCCTGGTATGCGGCAAGGAGAGTGGTATGAAACAGATAAAAGGGTGGCCGCTGGCGCTGGGTATGCTCTGGACGCTCTATAGCGGGGCTATCGCTGCCAGCGATCTGGGCGCCCTGCTCGGGGGTGGCAGCGACAGCTTTAAAAAGGTGCTGCCGGGGCAAACCATCCAATTGCCGGAGGATCACGCCGCCCACCCCGATTACCGCTCCGAGTGGTGGTATCTCACCGGCAACCTCAAGGATGAACAGGGGCGCGAATATGGCATGCAGTGGACCCTGTTTAGGCAGGGTATCGAGCAAGCACTTCGCACCGGCAACCCCTGGCTCACCCCCCAGCTCTGGCTGGCCCAGTTTGCCATCACGGATCTCGACCGTGGCAGCCACCAGCAAGATGAACGGGCCAGTCGGCAGGGGCCGGGACTGGCGGGGGCCAGCGGCGGCCAATATTGGCTCAGGGAGTGGCGACTTGCCTCGCAAGGGGCGGCGCTGTTCCCCGCCACCCTCAAGGTGCAGAGCAAGATTGGCGAGCTGAACCTCACCGTCACTGCCGCCAAGCCGCTGGTGCTGCAAGGCAAGGCCGGTTACAGCGAGAAGAGCCCGGGCAACGCCTCCTTTTACTACTCCTACCCGCGCCTTACTCTTCGCGGCACCCTGACTCGCGATGGCGAGACCCGCACCGTCACCGGACAAGGGTGGTTTGATCACGAGTGGAGCAGCTCGGTATTGGCGGAGTGGCAATCGGGCTGGGACTGGTTTTCGCTGCAACTGGCCGATGGCCGCGAGCTAATGCTGTTTCGCCTGCGCACCAAATCGGGACGCACCGAGCCAGAAAACCGCTACGGCATCTTGATTGAACAGGATGGCAGCAGCCGGGTGCTCGCCCCCGACGCGATTCGCCTCACCCCGGGCAACACCTGGCGCGGCCCCAAGGGGCAAGCCTACCCCGTCGAGTGGCAGCTAAACGCCGCCGGAATGAGCCTCACCATCAAAGCTCGTCAGCCCAATCAGGCCATGACAGGTCGCTTTGACTACTGGGAGGGAGCTGTCTCTGTCTCGGGGGATGCCAAGGGGGTTGGCTATCTGGAGATGACCGGCTACTGAACCCCCTCGACAAACGTGGCCGGTCTGATCGATGACCTAAAAACAAATCGCCCTTATAACAGGGCATCACAGTGATATTGCCCAGCCATTTCTGTCAGTTGGCGCCAGTAGCCAAGGATGCCTTATCTGTCTATTTATTGAACTCCCCTTACCCACTCAACCCGCAGCCAACTTGGCTCAAGTCTGATCCCTGTCAAAAATCCTTTCAAAATCCGAGCGATAACTAACTTTTTACTCACTTTTTTTGGGCAGTGTTTGATACCTTACTCATCCGGCCCTCATAGCTCCAAAAGCAGCCGAGGTCAGCTCATGATTTACCCATTTTCAATCTGGTTAAAAACAGCACTCGAGGAGCTGTAACCCCGTGCGGTAGCTTTGTCTAAGGGATTTAAATACCCTCTGAAACTTTAATACATCAAGCGCATTAACTTATATATAGGAAACAAACATTTAATCTCATATATCAAGCGTCTACATAGCAAGTCGTTAAATTAAGGATAGGTCATGGAAAAGAAACATGCGTTAGAAATTCAAAAGCTTGTTCGTGAAGGCAAGCAAATATCAAAAGTAATGGAAGAGAATTTCCCTGAGTATGAGTATTGGGATATTTATATGGCCGCCTACGATGGCGGAGAGAGAAGCGCTCTCGGTGTAAAGCGAATGATTACAAATCGTTTAAATAAAATGGTTGAGTCTCGAAAATCATCAGAGCGAAAAGAAATACAAGAGGAATTAGATGCGCTTGTTTGGCATCTTTACGAGAGCCTGAAGGACAGTCAAAAAAAGCTAGAGAAAATCAGAAGAATTATCAATAAATAGCATCTATTTCAGTTTTTAACTTAAACTAGGCCAGCCCTCATCAAGGCCATTTTAAGACAATTAAATGCTAAAACCGCCCCAATTACTACTGAATGATAAAATAAATCCAGCTACTTTCATTCTTTAATCACAAAATTACGGTGTAAAGAGAGATATAATGATATTTGTCAACCTAAGAGATACTAAATTATTCGGAAACGAAGCTGGAGAAGATGAAGAGCTAGAAACGCTTAACTCGTATTATATCGACAATGATGAATTCTATGACTTTTTTGACCCAGATAATCGACTAAGCGTTGTCAGTGCAAGAAAAGGAATGGGAAAATCAGCTTTATTGTCTAGATTAGAATACAAATTAAGAAATGATGCTACTTACGGAGAACCCATTGTAATAAGAGTCACAGGGAATGAACTACTTGGTCTAGGTGATTTCTCTTCAAAAGATCAAGCATATTTAGAAAACTATTGGAAGAGAATTATATGTAAAAAGGTAATTGTTGAAATTGGTAGTCGAATCGGTTTCGCACTCTCTAGTGACCAAATCGCGATGGTCGAAAGTGCAGAATTAGATGGTTTAAAAAGCAAGAATTTTATAGGTGGATTGTTAGCAAGAATCAAAGGTAAAATCCCCCTGATAAATATAGAGGTAAAAGATAGCATACCTGAAAACCTCACGACCCTTCTTTCTAACTACCAAGAAAAACATGAAAGATCAAAGGTTTGGATTTTAATTGATGATATAGACTCAAAATATATTGACACCGAAGAATACCAGGCAAGAGTTGGATCATTTTTTAGTGCTATACGCTCATTGGCTTTTAATACACAAAATCTTAATATTCGTTCAACGGTGCGGTCAGATGTATGGCTTAATTTACGCCACTTAGAAGATCTTGATAAATGGGAACAATATATCATTGAGATAACGTGGACTAATCGCCATATGAGAGACATGTTAGCTAACAAAATATTGTCATATATTAAAAGAAATAACCCAGATTCTGATGAGGCTAAACTATCTTATTCAAGCCAATATGCTCGTCTCTTTCAAATAGTATTTGACACACCTATAGAGTGGAAAGGCAATAAAGATGCCTCAATTTGGGAAGCTATCGCTGCATTCTCAAATAAGCGTCCGAGATGGATGGGGCAATTATGTAGAATGGCTGCTTTACAAGCTAAGCGCTCTAACTCTAGAAATAAAAAGATTCAATTACGTCACATTGATGAAATTCTAGAAAACTTCGGCAAAAATCGTAAAAATGATTTAATAAAAGAACATATCCATCAATTTTCTGAGCTAGATGCTCTTATTGATTGTTTTCGAGCTAGAAATAAAGAATATACCTACAATGAATTAAATGATGTAATTGAAACTCACTTTATTCGTGGTAGAGGCATTGATGCGATTCCAGCTGTTGATGGCATCAAATATAATTCCCCCGAAGATTTTGGTGCGTTTTTATACAAGTTGGGTTTAATTTCACACAAACAGGAAGATCAAAAAACATTTACGCATTATTGTGACAATCCAGACCTATTCAAAACCATGGAAAATAAAGACAATACTCTTATTTGGGCTGTGCATCTCTCATATAGGAAGTTTCTCAACATCCGCTAAAATTATAATTTATTAAAAAGCATTGAATAAGACTGTCTATATCGACACTACTGTATAGGTAAAATGTGCAATATAAACTATCTGTAGATAATAGTCATCAACGATAAATTCATAATCTCGACTGCTTTTTCAGCCGAGATTTATTTTTACCCCCTGAGCTACCAGATACCGTAACAAGGAATATTGATTTGGCTGATTTCGAAATCTGAAATATATCAATTCCTCAGATAATATGAGGCGAAATAATTACTTCCTACCGCCACCCAGCGATTGAATAAATGCCAGCGTACGGCGATTAAACTGCTCCGGCTGCTCCACATTGCAGACATGGCCGCACTGCTGGATCACCGCCAGCGAGGAGCTGGCATCGCGGGCCACCTGTTCGCGCACCGGCGCCAGAAACATATGATCCTCTTCCCCCATCACATAAAGAGTGGGAATAGGCAGGGAGCGTTCGCGGAAGTAACGCATCAGCGGGTTAACCTCGGTGGCGAGGCGGAACCAGCGCTTGAACTCTTTCTGACAGAGCTTGCGGGCCTCGCGCACAAAGAGGTTGCGTGACTCCTGATGGTGCTGGCGCGGCATGATGATGAAGGCAAACAGCCGGTAGAGCCACATATAGGGCAGGAAGTGCTGGCCGAGTCGGCCCAGCTGCACCAGCACCCGCGAGCGGATATCGAGCCGCAGGATGGCGCCGCCCAGTACCATGCTTTTCACCCGCTCCGGGCAGAGCTCGGCCAGATGGCGAATAAGGATGGTGCCAAGGGAGATGCCGACAAAGTGGGCGCGGCGGATATCGAGATGATCGAGCAGCCGAACGATATCTTCGGTCACTTCCCGAAAGCTGTAGTGGCCCTTGACCACCTGTTGCAGCTGGTGGGACTGGCCGTGGCCGCGCAAGTCCAGCAGCAGCACGTTGAAGTGCTCGCGATAGGCGCGCAGCTGCTTGAACCAGATGGAGGAGCTGCCACCGGCGCCGTGGACAAACACCACCCAATCCCGCTCGGGACCCAGTTCGAAAGTCTTGTGATACAACATCCAATAGGCTCCCTTGGTGATGGGGGGTATACTCGGCTGCGCGCATATTAACAGAACAGGCCCGCCGATAGATATGCGCCTGACATGACCCGGATCACCCCTTGCGCGAGAACTTTCCATGGATTTGACGCGTTTGCGCCACTTTCTGCTGACCCTGCCGGGCGCCACCGAAGATACCCCGTTTGGCCCGGAGATCCTGGTCTACCGCATCGCGGGCAAGATGTTCGCGCTGGTGGATTGGCAGGCCGAGCCGCTTACCATCAACCTCAAATGCGAGCCCGAGCTGGCGTTGCTGCTGCGCGAGATCCACCCCGAGGTCAAACCGGGCTGGCATATGAACAAGCAACACTGGAACACAGTGACCCTGAACAGCACCTTGCCCGATGATCTCTGGCAGGGCTGGGTGCACCACTCCTATGAGCGGGTTGTCGCGGGTCTGCCCAAAGCCAAACGGCCACAGGCGCCGCTCCCCCTCTCCCCCACTGACGACCCAACCTTATGACCCCAGCACTTAGTCCAGCACTTTGCATTGTCCCCCTTGGCGAGGCACATATCCCCGCTCTCGTAACCCTGTTTGAGCAGGCGGTGCGACACAGCGGCCCCGAGCACTACAGCGCCAAACAGGTGGAGCAGTGGGCCCTCGGTTCACAACATCCGGGCTTTGTCAGCCAGCTGCGCGAGCACCACGGCTGGGTGGCGGAGCTGGCAAATGTGCCCCTCGGGTTTGTGACTCTGAGCCCCGATGGCCACCTCAGTCTGCTCTATGTCAGCGCCGACCATCAGCGCCAGGGACTGGGCAATTTGCTGCTCACCACGGCGCTCGCGGGGGCCCGAGGGCTCGGTATGACCCTCATCACCACCGAGGCCAGCGCCTTCAGTTATGAGCTATTTTTACGACATGGCTTTACGTTGACCGGGCTGGAGTGCGTGGAGCGGGGCGGAGTCAGTTTTACTCGCCATCGCCTGCACTGCTGCTTGCCAAGCTAGGGCAAGCCACTAAAATACGCTTAATTTTCGTATTGTTACTGTATTGAGGCAGCAACCATGGTGGTAGAAAGTGAAGGCTATATCTCGCTGATCGAGTATCTGGTGGAGAGTTTGGGATTGTTTGAATCCCAGCAGCAGAACGATGGTGAAGAGACCATCGAAGATCTGGTCAGTGGTCGTGTTGCCAGCAACCTGATGGCCATTTGCGAGCAAAACCCCCAGCTCGATCCCAAGGTGCGTTTCGCCATCATGCAGGAGGCCGACGCCGTGGTCGCCGATCTGGAGGAGGTGCTCTCCGCCGTCTGGCTGCGCGCCCCGACCCCGGAACAGAAAACCTTCCTCATCGAGTTTATCGATCTCATCAAGAACCTGTTCGACAGCGCCATCGGCTGATCTGCCGTCCGGTTTTCCCGCCCAACGCAAGATTTCAGAACAGCAGATAAGGAAAAGGGCCGCCTTGGTGGGCAGCCCTGCTTGCTATCATTTTCAACCCGCCAGTGCGTTCATTCATCAGGCGGTTATCAAGGCAAGAAATGTGTCTGGACTTTGCATCCGATCCCTGGACGCTACCTAGTTAGTCCCGACTGGTCGCAATAAGTTCCCTCCTCCGACCATTTATTTTCACTTTTATTAAGAAATCGACTACAAACCTGTTCAGCGGTTCAGGCTGGGTGGCAAACAGACTCCAATACCACCCAATCCGCAGTAGCCATCCGGATTTTTCTCCAGATATTGCTGATGGTAATCCTCGGCGTAGTAGAAGGGGGCCAGCGGCAGAATGCGGGTGGTAATGGCACGACTGTCGCCGCTTGCAGCCATCGCCTGCTGGTAGGCCGCCATGCTCTGCTGGGCAATGATCTGCTGGCTCTCGTCGCCATAGAAGATCACCGAGCGATACTGGGTGCCAATGTCCCCGCCCTGACGCATCCCCTGCGCCGGATCGTGCTGTTCCCAGAACAGTCTGAGCAGATCGCCGTAGCTGATCACCGCCGGATCAAACACCACCTGCACCGTCTCGGCATGGCCGGTCAGGCCGCTGCACACCTCTTTGTAGGTGGGATTCTGGGTCACGCCGCCCTGATAACCTGCCGCGGTGGAGTAGACGCCCGGCTGCTGCCAGAACAGGCGCTCCACGCCCCAGAAGCAACCCATGCCAAACCAGGCGATCGCCATGTTCTCGGGCCAGGGACCCTGGGTCGGGTTGCCATTCACCGCATGCTGCTGACCAATCACCATCGCTTCGCGTCGTCCCGGCAGGGCATCTGCCGGTGAAATAATCTGTTCCATGAATTCTGTCCTTGTATAAAACCCTGTGAAATCACACAGCTGACGAAAAGGAGCATCGAAGATAGCAGTTTATCGCGCCGGATCAACCGGCGGGCCCCTCCCCGCTCGCTCCGGCTGCTATCTGCACCGTCCGTCACTCTTTCCCGGTCCGCACGGCCAAGCCGCCCCTCGTAGACCAGAAACGGCCAAAATCAATATTTAGTCTTGATTTGTGAATTAATTTTCATATATTGAGCCAATCGCTGTTTTTTTATGGAAGAAATATCAAGTGCGTGAACGCGAACCCAGTCTGGTCAATGCCTTCCGGCAATCCACCCCCTATGTCAATGTGCATCGGGGTGCCACCTTTGTGCTGATGATGGGGGGAGAAGCCATCTGCCACCCCAACTTCGCCAATATCGTCAGCGATATCGCCCTGCTGCAGACACTGGGCATACGCCTGGTGCTGGTGTTTGGTTCACGTCCGCAAAACGATGAAGCGCTGGCCCGCGCCGGTATCGAGGCCCAGTATCACAAGCGGATCCGGGTCACCGATGACGAGAGTTTTACCATCATCAAGCAAGTGTGTGGCGGCCTGCAATACGACATCACCGCCCAGCTCTCCATGGGGCTCGCCAACACCCCCATGCAGGGGGCGCGGATCAGCGTGGTGAGCGGCAACTTCGTCACTGCCCAGCCACTGGGGGTGGATGATGGCATCGACTTTTGCCACAGCGGCCGGGTGCGCCGCATCGACGTGGAGGGGATCACCCGCCAGCTCGACCAGAAGAGTCTGGTGCTCATCTCCCCCATCGGCTGCTCGGTCACCGGCGAGAGCTTTAACCTGAGCTCCGAAGAGGTGGCCCGCCGGGTGGCGGTCGATCTCAAGGCGGACAAGCTTATCTGCTTTAGCAGCACCCAGGGGGTAATGGACAGACGCGGCGAAGCCATCTCCGAGCTCTTCCCCGAACAGGCCGAAGAGCTGCTGGTAGAGCTGGAGCAGGCTGGCGAAGAGATGTCCGGCACCGCCCGTTATCTGCGCGCGGCCATTGCCTCCTGCCGTGGCGGGGTGCCCCGCTCCCATCTGGTGAGCTATCAGGATGACGGCGCCATGCTGCAGGAGCTGTTCAGCCGCGACGGTCTCGGCACCCAGATAGTGCGGGAAAGTGCCGAGCAGGCCCGCGCCGCTACCATCGAAGATATCGGCGGCATTCTGGATCTTATTCGCCCGCTGGAGGAGGAAGGCATTCTGGTGCGCCGCTCCCGCGAGCAGCTGGAGATGGAGATCGACAAGTTCACCATCATCGAGCGCGATGGCCTCATCATCGGCTGCGCGGCCCTCTACTGCTTTATGGAAGAGGCGATGGCGGAGATGGCCTGCGTCGCCATCCACCCCGACTATCGCAACTCCAACCGGGGGGATCAGCTGGTGGCCAAGGTGGCCGAGCGGGCCAAACGGCTCGGGATCCGTCGCCTGTTCGTGCTCACCACCCGCTCCATCCACTGGTTCCGGGAGCGGGGCTTCGATCCGCTGGAAGTGGAAGATCTGCCGGTGGCGCGCCAGCGTCTCTACAACTGGCAGCGCCGTTCCAAGGTTTTGTCAAAGACCATTGCCTAAGCCATTGATTCTGTGTTGAGTTAGCCGACAATTTGAACTTTTTCACAAACTCGATTGACAGTGCAATCCAACGCAGGGTATTTCTAAATGCACTCCACCGCCCTGGTGGAGCCAGAAGAGGAGCGCTGCCCAGGCAGCCCAAGGGAGGACGCCAGCGTCCGGTGAACTTGGGTCAGGGGGAGCAGCGCCGAGACGAGTGAGGAGACTGGTGACCTCAACGTCGGCTGCGGGGGCTGAATCCCCCGGGTTGTCATCGGTAGTGATCATCCCCCACCGCGCCCTGTCAGGGGCGGTACGGGATGGGCTCTGCAGGTGGAGTGCTTCTGGCCGGGATAGCTTCGTTCATTCCTGCCATTTTCAGCCTCCTCCTCTCTTTTTTGCCCGATGGAACCGGAATCTTAAAATAAGACAGGAGTAAGCAATGAGCCCGATCAATGTCGCCAAGTTTGGCGGAACCAGTGTCGCCAACTTCCCGGCCATGAATAACTGCGCCGATATCGTGCTGGCCAATCCCGCCACCCGGGTGGTGGTCCTGAGCGCCAGCGCCGGTGTCACCAACCTGCTGGTCGCCCTGGCACAAGGGGAGCTGGACGAGGCGGGCCGCGACGAGCAGCTGGCCAAACTGGCCGGGATCCAGCAGGCCATTCTGGCCGATCTCGGCAACCCCGTTGATGTGAGCGCCCTCATTCATGGCCAGCTGGACGAAATTCGCCTCATGGCCCAGCAAGCCCACCAACATACCGATGCGGAGCTGGCCGATCGCCTCATCGCCTGCGGCGAGCTGATGTCTACCCGCCTCTTTACCGAACTGCTGCGCCAGCGCGGCGTCAAGGCCCACTGGCAGGATGTGCGCCAGCTGATGCGCACCGACAGCCGCTTTGGCAAGGCCACCGTCGATCTGGCCACCACCCGCACTCTCTGCCAGCAGACGCTGGGCCCGCAGCTTGGCGACAGCCTCATCATCACCCAGGGCTTTATCGGCGCCGATGGCGATGGCCGCACCACCACGCTGGGGCGCGGCGGCTCCGACTACAGCGCAGCCCTGCTCGCCGAAGCGCTCGATGCCGCCAGTATCGAGATCTGGACCGATGTGCCCGGCATCTACACCACGGATCCGCGCCTCGTCACCCGCGCCCGCCCCATTCCCGAAATCAGCTTTGTCGAAGCGGCCGAGATGGCCACTTTCGGCGCCAAGGTGCTGCACCCAGCCACCTTGCAACCGGCGGTACGCCAGAATATTCCGGTGTTTGTCGGCTCCGCCAAGGACCCCGCCGCCGGTGGTACCTGGATCCGCGCCAGCACAGATTCAAGCCCGCTGTTTCGCGCCGTCGCCCTGCGCCGCCAGCAGGTGCTGGTGACCCTGCACAGCCTCAACATGTTCCACGCCTACGGTTTTCTGGCCGAAGTGTTCGGCATTCTGGCCCGTCACCGCATCTCGGTCGACCTCATCACCACGTCGGAGGTGAGCGTGTCATTGACCCTGGATCACACCGGCAGCCAGAGCAACGGCGAGCCGATCCTGAGCGACAAGGTACTGGCCGAACTGGGACAACTCTGCAAGGTGGAGGTGGAAACCGGTCTGGCACTGGTGGCGCTCATCGGCAACCGGATGAGCGAAGTGAACGGGGTGGGCAGTCAGGTCTTTGACGCTCTGCGCGAGCACAACATCCGGATGATCTGCTACGGCGCCAGCGCCCATAACCTCTGCTTTCTGGTCAAGGAGAGCGAGGCGGGCAATATCGTCAACCGCCTCCATCAGGAGCTGCTGGACTGATCCTCAACCGAGGCAATTCCGGCCATGCAACAGGGCGCCTGCAAGGCGCCCTGTTCATTTGTATTTCGCAGATGTGTTGGCTCAGGCAAGGCTGGTGGCAGGCAACTGACAGGCCACTGCTTCCCGGCGCAGCTGCTGCAAGCGGGCCAGCAGCCCGGTCTGGCCCAGCTCAGTCTCCTGAGGCGAGAGATTGTCCACCAGCAGCGGATAGTGATCCGTCACCGCCTGCATCAACCAGTCGAGGCGACGCAGGGTGAGCGGGCCGCAGCTCTGGCCGCTCAGATCATCGGCCACATCGAGCCGGTGGCTACGATACATGTCCCGCCACCAGTTGGCGACCAGCGCCTCGTCGCTCGCCAGCGCGGCGCTCCACTCCCCCTGCAGGGCGTGCAGGCGGGCCAGCACTGGCGCGCTGGCCCCTTCGCGGATCAGGTGATGGATCTCCCGTTTCACCCATTTCAGACAAAGCTCGCGCCAGTAGCGAAATTGCGGCAGAGGATCGGCCTCATCGAGCCAAAGCCCGGAGAGGGTGCGGGTCTCCAACCGCTCCGGTACATGAAACTGCGGGTCGACCAGACCGTTGGAGTTGTATTCAAAGCGGGGATCGAAGGTCCACATATAGCCAAAGTCGAACACGCAGATCTGCTCGCCGTCATCGAGCAGGTTGCCCGGACTCGGGTCCCAGTCAAACCAGCCCCAGCGCGCCAGCTCACCCTGCACCTCCAGCATCTGGGCCAGATTGCGCTCGTTGAGCTGATGGACCGGCACACCCCGCAACCAGGGGGAGACCAGCACCCCGGCCCGCGCCGAGCCGAAGCTGGTGCAGACCACGTGGGAGAGGACAGTAGGATGCAGCTCGCGCAGCGCCTCGATTTCGCGCCGCCGCTCCAGCTCGGTCAGAAAGGCAGTCTTGCCATCGAGGTTGGCCACCAGTGAATCCTGACGGCGCCGCTTGAGGCACCAGTGATGCCCCTCCACCTTGAGGTGAAACACCTCGGCGGTGAGACCGTGGCGATAGACCTTGACCACAGCCGGATGGCTATCCTTCAGCTTGACCAGTTGGGCCAGCGGCAGCGGGCAGTCGCGCTCGCGTCCGATCCGGATCTCTTCCTTGCTCTCCAGCATGCGCAGCAATCTGGCCTGACGTGCCATCACTTTGGGATTCATACATGTACCTCCAGTCGCTATCGAGAGACTAAACAGCAGATCCCTCCCAAGCCAGTGGCAAAACCCCATGATGACGCTTTCATCACATATTCCGAACAATCCCTCGACCGGGATCACAATTTGCAAGGTTGAGCTGTAACCAAATATTCATTAAGTGGTCATTAAATTGACAAGCTGAAACAAGGCCCGCACCATCGGGTCAAACTCTATGCGGATGAACGATCTCTCCCTCACTCGCTCAAAGGATGAGCTTATATGAATCGCCCCTCCTCAGGCCGCCCCCGCGTCCTGAGTCTGCCCTCTCTACTGCTTGCCCTGCTGGGCGGATTGCTGCTGTTGACCCTGTTGTTGCCGCTGATCAATCCCGGTAGCTGGCTGGGCCGTGCCCAGCCGCTGGTGCTGGGCCCCGCCGACAATCCGCTGGCCACCCTCACCCGCCACGCCCTGCTCTATAAAAGCGACAGCCGCGGCCTCTATCTGGTGGTGCGCAGCCAGTGGCAGCTGCGAGGGCCACTGCAAGCGGGGGACAAGGTGCGAGTGGAGCTGCTCAACGACAAGGGGGAGCGGATTGACCAGCTCAGTCAAGCGGTGGATAAGCGTCAGGTGTGCCGCAATAACCGCTGCACACTGGATCTCAACAGCACCCTGCGCGCCCCGGATGACGCGCTGGCCAGCCGCTATCAGCTGCGCATCGGTCTGCTGCTCAAAGATCGCCCCGAGAGCGGCGACTTCAGCCAGATCCTGCAAACCCTGCCGGAGCAAGGCTTCAACCTCACCTATCTGGTGGTGAGCCTGACGCTGGTGCTGGCCCTGAGCGCCGCCGTGCTCAAAACGGTGCTGCCAAAGCTGCGCCGCAGCCTGCGCTGGCGGATCATCGGCAGCCTGCTGCTCGGCAACCTCACCTTCGTGCTGCTGCACGGCTTCGTAGTGTTCAAGCTGGGGGAGTTTCTGCTCTGGTCAGGCTTTCGGCCGGAGCACTACTATCTGGCCTGGGGCAGCATGGTGCTGGGCTGGAGCCTCTGTGCGCTGGCGGGCTTCAACCTCTATATGGGGCTGGTCTTTACCGCGCTTTCTGGCATAGGTCTGCTGGCCAACTTTATGAAGATCGCCATCTACGGCGTGCCGCTCGGGGGAGACGATTTTGGCAACCTGCTGGCGCTGCTGCGGATCCTGCTCGACCAGCACCCCATCCTGCCCATCTTCACCGTGTTGCTGGCTCTGTTGCTCTGCTGGCGCTTTGCCCTGTCACGCTGGGTGTTGCGCACTGCCGCCGCCACCGTCGCCTTCTTTGCCCTGTGCGTCTTTGCCACCCAGACCGGCAACAAGCTGCTGGGGGCCAACATTCGCTACGTGGATCGCGCGGTCAACTACCACAGGGACATCATCCGCTCCGGCCCCGGCCTCTATCTGTTCAATCTGGTGGACGAGATGCTGCAAAGCGGCAGCGTGTTTCGCTACCCCTTGCAGATCAACGAGCTGGCCCCGCAGCTGAGCTATCCGCCCCAGGGCATAGCGCCGCGCTGGGATCTGGTGATCGTGCTGCAATATGAGTCGCTCTGGCTCGACTGGAAGGGGCGGATCTGCGCCCCGGCTCCCACCCTCTCCCTGCCCGCCAGCGTGCAGCAGTGGCAAAAGACCATCCACTCCCCCACCACCGGCGGCATGACGGTGCTGGCGGAGTTCGAGATGAACACCGGCCTGCCGGTGGGCTTGCTCAAGCAGGGCGTGGTGCCCTACTACTACCTCTCGCAGCAGGTGCCGGGATTGGCCCAGAGCGCCAGACAGAGCGGCTACCAGGCCTTGTTCGCCCACCCCTATGTAGAGAAGTTCTGGGGCCGCGCCAAGGCGATCCCGGCGCTGGGGTATGATGAGCGCTGGTTCGATACCCGCTTCACCACCCTTGAGCACAAGGGACTCTATATCTCCGATGATGCCCTCATCGACCACCTGCTCAAGCGCAGCGAGCAGGATGACAAACCGCTGTTTGCCTATGCAGTCACCATGCAGGGGCACGGCCCCTTCGATGGCCCCCGCTATCAGGGGCAGGAGCGCAGCGGCGCCTGCCCGAACCAGAGCGAGAGCGACACCCAGCTGCTCAACACCTACTACACAGGGGTGGTGGATGCCATGGCCTCGCTGGAGCGGCTGCTCAAGACCCTCGACCAGTCGGGCAAGCGCTATCTGGTGGTGGCCTTTGGCGATCACCAGCCGTTTTTGATGTCCGCCGGCAAGGGCATTCACGGTGACAAGCCGGCGCGCGATGCCACCTACCAGATCCCCATGATGGCCTTCACCCGCGCCGATGACCCCCTCAATCTGGCGACCCAGTTTGCGCCGGTGCGCCAGCTCTACCAGATGGGTCAGGCCACCCGCCAGCTGCTGGCGGGGGATATCACCCCCATCGAAGAGAAGCCCCTGCTCCATCCGGTGCTGGGCGAGGAGAAAGGGTTCGACCCTTCAAGCCTGGTGCCGCAGATCCGCGCCAGCTTCCGGCCCGATGCTCTGCCCTGATCCCTCCCCACAAAAACAGACCAGGCCGCATCCGCGGCCTTGTTGTTGGACATTCATTTCGCACTCATTCTGCTCGCCACCATGGCTCCAGCAAGGTGAGCTGCTGGCGGTCGAGATCGAGCGCCACCTCGATACCCAGCGGCAACGTCAGCATGGGGTGGGTATGGGCGCAGTCAAACTCCGCAAGAATGGGGAAGCTCGGCTCCCCCACCACCTCCAGCAGGATATCGAGGGGGTGCTTGCCGCTACCCTGATCGTTGAACAGCTCGTGCTTGCCGAGAATAAGCGCGCCGATCCGCTCAAACACCCCGCACAGCTTGAGATGGGCAAAGGAGCGCTCCAGCGTCTCGGCAGATTTCAGGCTGTCCTCCAGCAGCAAAATGTCGCCGTGCTCGATGACGGGCATATAGGGGGAGCCCCAGATCCCCGCCATGGTGTTGAGGTTGCCGCCAATCAGTCGCCCCACTACCCGGCCAGAGCCCACCGAGATCAGCCGATTGGGCTTGCACTGCTTGGCCCGGGTCTGGTTCTCCCAATCCAGCCGTTCATCGCTCCACTTTGCCGGGGTGGGCAACGTGCAGGGGACGCCAGCTTCATCGGCCAACGCAATCTGTAAAAAACTGGCCAGCGTCTCATCCACCAGCGGCGGCAACTCGCCAAAGGAGGCCACCAGCGCCGGGCCATAAAAGGTAACCAGGCCAGTTTGGGCATGGATGCCGAGCAGCAGCGCCGTCACATCGGAGTAGCCAACATTGATCTTGGGATCGCGCCTCAGCGCATCAAAATCGAGGTAGGGCAGCAGGGAGTTGGAGTTGCTGCCGCCAATCACCGACATGATGCAGCGCACTTCTGGGTCGCGAATAAGGGCGTTGAGCTCCTCGGCCCGCGCGGCGATGGAACCGGAGCGCCAGTGATCCTGCTGGCCGGTGAGGCTGCCCGCCTTGAGCCTAAAGCCCTGCCCCTCAAGAAAGGCTTTTGCGCGGACAAAACGGTTGGGTGCCCAGGCGGTCGCCGCGCTGGAGGGGGAGAAAAAAGCGATGGTATCGCCACGTCGGAGCAGCGGGGGAACCAGTAACGTCATAAATTGCTCATCCTTGCCAATATCCAGCCATCACAGAGTCGTTGAGACTCCTACACAACCCCTTTGATCACAACGGGTTTATCACTATCGTTTAGAAATACAAAACACTTGATTCATTATTAACGGATATTCTAAACACCATCCCCTTCCTAGAATGACCTCATTGCGATGGCCAACCCCGGTTGGTTGTCAGAATGGTCGGCCTGACAGCCCGAACGTTCTCTTTCCCATTTTTTCTCTCTGACTTATCAATGAGGTGCCTGTCATGAACAAAAACGCATCCCCCAGCGCATTGGTTGTAGAAGGCGGCGCCATGCGCGGCATATTTGCCAGCGGCGTGCTGGATGCGTTTATCGAGCATGACTATCGCCCCTTTGACTTCGCCATCGGCGTCTCAGCGGGAGCCACCAACTTGTTGGCTTATCTCGCCAGCCAGCATGGCCGCAGCCACGAGATCCTGACCAAACTTGCGTGCAGCCAGCAGTTTATGGATCCCCTGCGCTTTGCCAAGGGGGGCAATCTGGTGGATATCCACTGGCTGTGGAACACCAGCTGCCGCAAGTATCCCCTCGACATTCACGCCTACCGGGAGACCGGCATCCCCTTCTATGCGGTGGTGACCAATACCCTGACCGGCAAGGCGGAGTACATCCGGGTCAAGCCGGAGAACATGAACGAGGTGCTGCCCGCCAGCTGCGCCATTCCCCTCGCCTCCCACGAATACCCGGAGGTACACGGGGTACCGATGACAGATGGCGGGGTGGCCGACTCCATCCCGGTGATCGAGGCCTACCGCCGCGGTGCCCGTCACCTGACGGTGATCCTCTCCGAGCCCCTTGGCTATCGGCTAAAGCCGATGCCCTTCCCCTGGATGATCCGCACCCTGCTCAAGAGCCGTCCCGCGCTGGCACAGGCGCTGGAGCAGCGGGATCGCAGCTACAACGAGGCGCTCGATTTTATCGCCAATCCGCCGGAGGACTGCCAGATCGAGGTGATCGCCCCGGCAGACTACTTCCCCGTTTCCCGTTTTACCCGCGATATCAACAAGCTGGAGATGGGATACGTGATGGGCAAGTGCGCAGGCTATCAGGCCGCCCTGCTCAATTGATAAGGGTTTTACAGGCATGACCCGACCTGCCGCGACGCTCGCGCCGCCAACACAATAACCATCGGGTCAGTTGAACAAGATGAGTCATAAACCGGACCGCGGTGAGAGCAGCCCAGCTCTCCCGGCCAGTCAATACCGGGACAGACACGCCCCTTGCAATGTCAAGGCATGTCACCCCAAGACAAGGTGTTTATTTATGTCGTTTCTTCTCACCCAGCCCGCGCTGGTGCAGCTGTTCGAGCGGCTGCTACCCGATTACCGGATCATGGCCCCTGCGGCCGAATATCGGGGCGGTCGCTTCTCCGACACCGACAACGTCACCTACCACAGCATCCGCCATCCGGCCGATCTGGTGTGGCAGGAGAAGTCCCACTTCTCCCCGAAAGAGGTGGTGCTCCCCATCACCCAGACCCTGTTCCACTTCGACAATCTGGAGCTGCGCGAATCCAAGGTGGAGGCCAAGCCCACCCTGCTGTTCTTGCGCAGCTGTGATATCCACGCTCTGCGCAGGCTGGATCAGGTCTACCTGAAAAATGGCCAGAACAGCGACGTCTACTACGCCCGGCTGCGCAGCAAGCTCAAGCTGGTGCTGCTGGAGTGCCGCGAGAGCTTCGAGAACTGCTTCTGCGTCTCCATGGGCAGCAACAAGACCCAGGACTACGCCGCCGCCATTCGTCTGAGCGATGAGGGTGCCCGTATTGAGGTGAAGGATCCCGAGCTGCTCGGCTACTTTGCCGAACTGGGTGAATCCGACGACTTCACCCCGGAATTTGTCCAGAGCAACCCGGTCAAGGTACGCACCCCGGACAGCGTCTGTGACGACCCCCAGCGGATCCGCCAGATCCTCACCGCCCATCCGGTCTGGGCCGAGTACGACAGCCGCTGCATCGGTTGCGGCCGCTGTACCACCTCCTGCCCGACCTGCAGCTGCTACAGCGTGCATGACCTCACCTATGCGGAGAACCCCAAGCAGGGCGAGCGCCGTCGCCAGTGGGCCAGCTGTATGGTGGATGGCTTTAGCGACATGGCCGGTGGCCACGGTTTTCGCGCCAAACATGGCGAGCGCCTGCGTTATCGCGCCCTGCACAAGGTCAACGACTACAAGGCCCGTCAGGGGGAGGAGCACATGTGCGTCGGCTGTGGCCGCTGCGACGATCGCTGCCCTCACTACATCTCCTTTAGCAACATCATCAACAAGATGACCGATGTGGTCGAACAGACCATCGCAGCCGACAACGCGCAGGGGGCGAACTGATATGTGCCAGTGCCAGCAAACCGCAACAGCAGAACCGCAGCAGGACGCAGTCGAAAACCGCCTGCTGCCCAAGGCCTACACCATTCTGGCCATCGAGCGCCACACCGAGCTGGAGTGGAACTTTCGGGTCTCCCGCGACTTTGATGTCCACTACGGCCAGTTTGTGGAGATCTCTCTGCCCACCGTCGGCGAGGCGCCCATCTCGGTCTCCGACTATGGCGATGGCTATGTGGATCTGTTGATCCGCAAGGTCGGCAAGGTAACCGATGCGCTGTTTGCCCTCGATGTGGGCGACAAGGTGTGGATGCGCGGCGTCCACGGCAACGGCTATCCGCTGGAGACCTACCGCAACCAGCACCTCATCGTGGTGGCGGGCGGTACCGGCGTCGCGCCGGTCAAGGGGCTGCTGCGCCGCTTCAGCAAACATCCGGAAGAGGTGAAATCCCTCGACATGATCCTCGGCTTCAAGAACGAGCAGGCGGTGCTCTATCGCCACGAGATGCCGCTCTGGGCCGAGCAGCAGAACCTTATCGTCACCCTGGACGAGGGCAAGGAGAGCGAGCAGTTTCGCATTGGCCGGGTCACCGACTACATCGACCAGCTGGATCTCGCTGACAAGGAGGATATCCAGGTGATCGTGGTCGGCCCCCCCATCATGATCCGCTTCGTGGTGCTCGCCTTCCTCGAACGGGGCATCCCCAAGGATCGCATCTGGGTCGACTACGAACGCCGCATGGCCTGCGCCGTGGGCAAATGCGGCCACTGCCGGATGGGCGACACCTATATCTGCGTGGATGGACCGGTCTTTCGTTTTGACCAGGCCCAGCATCTGATCGACTGAGGGAGAACACCATGAGTCTCGATATCGACATCATCAAGGCCCGCGCCAAGAACGAATACCGCCTCTCCAAGGTGCGCGGCGAAGCGATGATCAGCGTACGCATTCCTGGCGGGATCATGCCAGCCCACCTGCTGGCGGTAGCCCAGCAGATCGCTGAACAGTATGGCAACGGCCTGATCCACCTCACCACCCGCCAGAAGCTGGCGATGCCCGGCATCAAGTATCAGGACATGGACAAGGTCAACGCCGCCCTCGAACCCTTTATCAAGGAGATCGAGGTGGAGACCTGCGGCATCGAGGTAGAAGACACCCAAGCCGGTTACCAGACCATCGGCGGGCGCAACATCGTCGCCTGTCAGGGCAACACCATCTGCCAGAAGGGCAATATCGACTGCACCGGGCTGGCCCAGCGGATGGAGAAACACCTCTACCCCAACCCCTATCACCTCAAGATGGTGATCGCCGGCTGCCCCAACGACTGCGCCAAGGCCAACATGGCCGACTTCGGCATCCTCGGCATCGCCAAGATCCACTTCAATGCCGAGCGCTGCATCGGCTGCGGCGCCTGCGTCAAGGCATGCAGCCACCACGCGGTGGATTGCCTCGCCATCAAGCATGGCAAGGCGGTCAAGGAGGAGAGCAAGTGCATCGGCTGTGGCGAGTGCGTGCTGGCCTGCCCGACCCTGGCCTGGCAGCGGGATCCCAAGCAGCTCTACATGGTCAAGCTGGGGGGGCGCACCAGCAAGAAGACCCCTCGTATCGGCAAGCTGTTCCTCAACTGGGTCACCGAAGAGGTGCTGCATGCGGTGATCAAGAACCTGTTCGAGTTCGAGGCCGAGATGCTGGATGGCAAACCCATCTACCTGCACATGGGTCACCTTATCGACCGGGCCGGTTATCACAAGTTCAAGGAGCGGGTGCTGCGCGGCGTCACCCTCAACCCGGAAGCCATGGTCGCTGACCGCATCTTCTGGGCCGAAGATCAGTACGTCGCCAACATGCACGTCAAAGCGGTGCAATAGGAAAAACCTCGTTTGGGGAAGCGTGATCAAGTGGCCGACACCGGTGGGGATCTGTCGTTGGCCCGGGCGTAGATCACCCTTCCCCTTTTTTTATTCCCGTCGGGGGATCTTTCCCCCGACCATCCGGGGTGCGTCACGGCGCGCCCTGCTATCTCGCCCGGCGCGGCATTGCGAGCGGGCCAGCATCCGGAGCCTGTTATGGACTTTCTCCCTCTCTTCTGTCAGCTGCAAAACAAGCCGGTTCTGATCGTCGGCGGCGGTGAGGTGGCGGTGCGCAAGGCGCGCCTGCTGCTCGATGCCAAGGCGAAGATCACCATCAATGCCCCGCATCTGGAACCCCAGCTGATGAGCTGGGCCGAGCAGGGTCGCCTGACCGTCTGCGCCGCCGATTTTCATCCCGAACTGCTCGATGGCAAGTGGCTGGTGATCGCCGCCACCAACCAGCAAGAGGTCAACCAGCAAGTCTTCAACGAGGCGAACCTGCGCCAGCTCTTCTGCAATGTGGTGGACTCTCCGGCCCACTGCAGCGCCATCATGCCCGCGATCATCGACCGCTCGCCGCTGATGGTGGCCATCTCCAGCGCAGGCGCGGCGCCGGTACTGAGCCGCCAGCTGCGGGAAAAACTTGAAGCCATGCTGCCGCAACACCTCGGCCAGCTCGCGGCGCTGGCGGGCAAGCTGCGCGAGCGGGTCAAACTCATTCCGGACAAGCTGGCCCGCCGCCGCTTCTGGGAGCGGCTCTTTAGCCATGAGCGACTGGCATGCCAGCTGGCGCGCGGCCAGCAGCAAGCTGCCGAACAGAGCGTCTCCGAGCTGCTCGATGAGCAACCACAGAGCAAGGGAAGCGTGACCCTGGTGGGCGCAGGCCCCGGCGATGCGGGACTGCTTACCCTAAGCGGTCTGCAACAGTTGCAGCAGGCGGATGTGGTGGTCTATGACCGACTGGTCTCGCAGGAGGTATTGGCGCTTGTTCGCCGGGATGCCGAGCGGATCTTTGTTGGCAAGGAGGCGGGCCGCCACTGTGTGCCCCAGCAGGCGATCAACCAGCTGTTGCTGGAACAAGCGCAGCTGGGCAAACAGGTGGTGCGGCTCAAGGGGGGCGATCCCTTTATCTTTGGCCGGGGTGGCGAGGAGCTGGAAACCCTGGCCGAGGCGGGCATCCCCTTCTCGGTGGTACCGGGCATTACGGCAGCCTCAGGCTGCGCCGCCTACAGCGGCATTCCCCTCACCCACCGCGACCATGCCCAGCGGGTGCAGTTCATCACCGGCCACGACAAGGAGGGCAATATCGCCCAGGAGTGGTCAGCGCTGGCGGCCCCACGCCAGACCCTGGTGTTCTACATGGGGCTGGCCCACGCCACCCGCATTCAGGATGCGCTGCAAACCCACGGCATGCCCGGCCACACCCCGGTGGCGCTGGTGGAGCAAGGCACCCAGCTCAGTCAGCGGGTGGTGCGCGGCGAGCTGCAGCAATTGGCCGAACTGGCCCGTCAGGTGAAGAGCCCGAGCCTCATCATCATCGGCTCGGTGGTCACTCTGGCCGACAAGCTGGATTGGTATGGGGAAGCCAACGCCATCCACGGCATCTGACCCCGCACGGCGATCAACCAATAGAGAGCGGCCATGCCGCTCTCTGTTTTTTGCATCAATGACCAAGCCGTGGCACGGCGCGTCTGTTACTCCAGAGTGATGGGGCCGGTATTCTGAACATCGCTGTCATTCCAGTCGCTCTCATCGCGAATGCGCGGATCCCCCTGCAGGGTGTAGAGGATGGTGCCCTGACGAAACTGCAGCGCGCCATCGGCCCGTTTCGCCTTCACCTTGACTCCGTTGACCCACACCTGCTCCTTGCCATCGACCTGAATATTGGCCACCGTGGCACCTGTCTCGCGGTTTTTGGCTACCCACTTGCCCTGATAGGGCGAGTCCCCTTTGGCCATCGGCAGTGCGGCGGCCTTGCCCGCCGACCAGGCGTGCACGGTGCAAAAGCCGTGGGCCCGGCGATCATGTTTGATGACGTAATCCAGGGTGGGTTCGCTGGCGGGCAGATCGAAGGTGATCCCGATGACCACTTTGCCGCTCGTGGCCGAATAGGCGGCGGGCGCCAGCGTTTTCAGGGGCGCCTTCTTGCCATTGATAAAGACGTTGCCCCCTTGCGACTTGACCCGAATATCGGTGGGACAAGTGGCGCTGAAGTTGGGCAGCGCCGCGAGGGCACTGCCGGCATGGGCGATCATGGCCAACATGACAAGGGGCAGCAGAGCAGGTTTTTGATTCATTTTGATACGCCTTCAAGAGAAGAGAACCTCGTCCGTGAGCGGTGTCGTTCCTGATGGCGGCACTCTAGCTTGACCCTCTCGGGCTCCCCAGTTAAAAAAAATAAAACCGGTTAGTGGAATTATTAATAAATATAAATATTTAAAATCAATGATTTGAGTGATAACCCTGCCAGCCGCCACGTATCAGACAGGCAATGAGCCGATAACCCAGTTATCAGCTCATTGCCCATGCAGAGGCTGGTGCCCGATCAGACCACCACGGCGGTGCCACTGATGCTGACCATCAGCATGCTGCCATTTTGCCCCACCACCTCGTAGTCGATATCGATGCCGACCACTGCGTTGGCATCAAGGGCCGCTGCGCGCTCTTTCAGCTCATCGAAAGCGATCTCGCGGGCACGGGCCAGCTCTTTTTCATAGGCGCCGGAGCGGCCGCCGATGATGTCGCGGATCCCGGCAAAGAGATCCTTGAAAATGTTGGCGCCGAGAATGGCTTCGCCAACCACGATGCCGCGGTATTCACGAATGGTTTTGCCTTCCAGCGTGGGGGTCGTCGAGAGGATCATCTTGAACTCCTGTGAGTAGCAGAAGGGCTCAGACTACCCCAACTGCCCGAAAATCCCAACCGGGGGGTGACCTGTACGACGCCGTCCTTAAAAATCACGACAGCCAGATAAAAAACACCGCGCACGGGGCGCGGTGTTTGTTTCAGAGGGCCATTGCCAACGGCAAGCCGTCACGGATTGTAAGAGACCACCGAGCCACTGAGGCCGGTCATCTGGGAGATCCGCCCCTGCATCCCTTGCAGTTTGGCCTTAGAGACATCCGGTCCGATAAAGACCCGGTTGAGCTGACCCTGCACCGGTGTGCGCGGCGAGGTGTGGGCAGAGTAGCCCGCCGCCCGCAGCTTGCTCACCAGTGCGTTGACACTGTCGACGTTCTTGAAGGCGCCAAGCTGGAGGATCCAGCTACCCTGTGCCGGTGCCGCAGCAGGCGCGGGTGTGGTCGGCTGGGTCATCTTGCTTTCAATCAGATCGTCGAGGGACTTGATCTGACCCGCCTGCGGCTTGGCCGGTACGGGCGCCTTGGCCACTTCAACCGGTTTGGCTGGCGTCGGCTTGGGTGCTGGCTTGGGCGGTTCGACCGGTTTTTTGGCCACCACTTCCGGCTTGGGCTGTGGCTTGGGTTGGGCATTCTGTTGCGGCTGAACCGGCGCCGGTGCGGCAGGGGTTGTAGCCGGCTGCGCGCCGTTGCCCTGACCGGCAAGGGTCATGGGATCAGCCACCTCTTCCACTTGCCACTGCTGGGCCGCAGAGGCCTGTTGCTGGCTGGCCAGATGATCGGCGGGCAGGCTGCTGGCTGTCGAGACCTGCAGCGCAGGCTTGGCAGGCTCCAGCTCGGGGCGCAGCGGAATCTTGGCGAAGGCCTCCTCCTTTTGTGCCAGCTTGTGACCATCCAGCAAGTCCGGCAGGAAAATAACAACCAGGGCCACCAGGATGACGGTGCCCACCAGACGGTTTTGAAACTTCGAGGCCAAGTTGAATCCTACCTTTACGTAACTCAATATGCGATTTGGCTCCCCGCCCGAAGGCCGGGGAGCCGGGGTGTGGCCTAGACGGCGACACCCGCCAGAATGTCGGCGACAGTGTAAAACGAACCAAACACAATGACCATATCGTCCGGACTCGATGCGGCCAACGCTGCCTGATAAGCGGCGCTGACATCATCAAACTCCCTGGCAGGCTCCTTGCCCTCCCCCAGCGCTGCAGCCAGCTGCGCAGCAGTGGCGGCGCGCGGGCCGGTGAGGCTGGCCAGATACCACTCGCCAATCAGACCATCGAGTTCGGCAAGGGAACCCGCCATGTCCTTGTCTTTGAGCATGCCGACCACGGCGCGGCGCACACCCGAGCAGGGCATCTTGTGCAATTGCGCGGCCAGATAGGCCGCCGAATGGGGGTTATGGGCCACATCGACGATCACCAGCGGCGCACTTTGCAACTGCTGCATCCGGCCAGCCAGCCGGGCATTGGCAAGCCCGTCACGAATGGCGGACTCCGGCAGCGGCAAGCCGAGGGACTCCAGCGCCGCCAGCACGGTCACCGCGTTCATCAGCGGTAGCGCCGGTTTGGGCAGATCCCGCCACTGGTTTAGGCCGTGATAATCCCAACCGCTCTCGTGCTCATCGCCACGAAAATCGATACCGACCTGACGCAGGTTGGCGCCAAGACGCTGTGCTTCGCTCGCGATAGTCGCAGGCGGATTGGGCTCGCCACTGATGGCGGGTTTACCGGCGCGATAGACCCCAGCCTTCTCCACCGCCACCGCTTCGCGGGTATCACCCAGCCAGTCGCAGTGATCGAGGGCAATGGAGGTGATCATCGCCACATCGGACTCCACCACGTTGGTGGCGTCGAGCCGACCACCCAGCCCCACTTCCAGCAGCAGCACATCGGGGGCGGCTCGGCAGAAGAGCCACAAACCGGCCAGGGTGGCGAACTCGAAGAAAGTAAGGGCAATCTCGCCGCGGGCGGCTTCCACCTCGGCAAAGGCGGCGCAGTGATCGCTGTCGGGCAGCTCTTGCCCGTTGACCCGTACCCGCTCGGTAAAGCGCAGCAGATGGGGCGAGGAGTAGACGCCGACCTTATAGCCTGCGGCCATCAGAATGCTGGCCGCCATGGCACAGCTGGAGCCCTTGCCGTTGGTACCCGCCACCGTGATCACCTTGAACGGCAGCTGGGTAAGCCCCATACGCCGGGCGACAGCACCGACCCGATCCAGCCCCATGTCGATATTGACCGGATGGATCTGCTCCAAATAAGAAAGCCAGTCGACAAGCGACCGGCTTTGGGATTGTTGCATGTTTGAACTCATCTTCACTCTTCGATGACGTGAGTATTCAGCATTTTGGCGAGCAGGCTGGCCAGACGGTTACGCATTTCACGGCGATCGATGATGATATCGATGGCACCCTTTTCCAGCAGGAACTCGGAGCGCTGGAAGCCTTCCGGCAGTTTCTCGCGCACGGTCTGCTCGATAACGCGCGGGCCGGCAAAGCCGATCAGCGCCTTGGGCTCGCCCACGTTGATGTCACCCAGCATCGCCAGACTGGCAGAGACGCCACCCATGGTGGGGTCGGTCAGCACGGAGATATAGGGCAGGCCCGCCTTGGTGAGTCTGTCCAGCGCTGCACTGGTCTTGGCCATCTGCATCAGGGAGAACAGCGCTTCCTGCATCCGAGCACCACCAGAGGCGGAGAAGCAGACCAGGCCACGGCCTTCCTTGATGCACTCCTCGACGGCGCGTACAAAGCGGGCACCGACCACGGAGGCCATGGAGCCACCCATGAAGGAGAATTCGAACGAACAGGCGACAACCGGTACCCCTTTGAGGGTCCCTTTCATCACCACCAGCGCATCTTTCTCCGCCGTCTCTTTCTGAGCGGCAGACAAACGATCCTTGTAGCGCTTGGAATCCTTGAATTTCAGTACATCCTGCGGCTCCAGCTCGGCACCGATCTCGGTACGACCCTGCTCATCGAGGAAGCTCTCGAGACGGGCGCGGGCGCTGATGCGCATATGATGATCACACTTGGGGCACACTTCGAGGTTGCGCTCCAACTCTGCCCGGTAGAGCACCTGTTCACAAGCACTGCACTTGGTCCACACCCCTTCCGGAATGTTGTGACGACGGGGCGCAGTGATCTTGCTCTTGGGAAGAATCTTCTCAAGCCAGCTCATGGAATTCCTTAATGCTTTTGTGCCTGACAAAACGCATCGAGCCTAGATTGTTCAATGACTTAATAGCTCGATGGCAACAAATGACGGGTCATTAAACCACAATTTTTCGGGCGCAGTTACTAAAAACTGGTCGTACCCGGTGCCGAGTCCGGCAGCCACAGCGGGCCGAGCGGCAACTGCGGCAGAGCAAACTCGGCCGGGTAATCCACGTCGACCAGATAGAGACCACCGGCCTTGGCAGTCGGCCCGGCCAGATTGCGATCCTTGGCAGCCAGCACCTCGGCAATCCACTCCACCGGTTTGAGCCCCTGCCCCACCAGCAGCAGGGAGCCGGTAATATTGCGCACCATATGGTGCAGGAAGGCGTTGGCGCGAATATCCAGCACGATATAGGGCCCCTGACGGCAGACACACAGATGGGTCACATTGCGCCACGGGGTGTTGGATTGGCAGGCGACGGCACGGAAGGTGCTAAAGTCGTGCTCCCCCAGCAGGCTCTGGCCCGCCTGGTGCATCAACTCGGCATCGATGGTCTCGTGGTAGTGGCTGACGCCACTGCCGAGGATCGCCGGCCGGTAGTTGTGGTTGTAGATGACATAGCGGTAGCGACGGGCGGTGGCGCTGAAGCGGGCATGGAAGCTCTCGTCCACCTGCTTGACCCAGCGCACGGCGATATCCGGCGGCAGGTTGGAATTGAGCCCCAGGGTCCAGGCCCCTTCGGCACGGTTCGCCTCGGTATCGAAGTGGATCACCTGACCGGTCGCATGGACACCGGCATCGGTGCGTCCGGCACACTGGATGGAGACAGGGTGGTTGGCAATCCGGCTCAGCGCCGTCTCCAGTTCAGCCTGCACGCTGATCACTTCACGCTGACGCTGCCAGCCGAAATACCGGCTGCCGTCATATTCAATACCTAGGGCAATTCGCATGGATAAACTTGTCTTGTTGTGAAAACGCAGTGAAAGAAACGGGGCGGATTATACGCGCTCAGCCTGAAAAGTCCCACCACACGCGCAATTGGCCTGGATAGCGAGCCTGCACGGCCATGATCCCCCATCGCAAATCGCCAAAATATGAGGGGCAGCCTGCTGGCTGCCCCCGTTTTGCTGATCCCGTAATGGGAAATCCTTTAGCCCAACCGCTTGAGCAACTTCTCGGCTTCGGCGCGCTGGTGATCACTACCCTGCTCCGCCGCCTCTTGCAGCAGCTCGCGGGCACTATCCTTGTCGTCAATCTCGAGGTATGCACGGGCCAGATCCAACTTGGCACCCACACCGCCGTCGTCGGCATCCACGTCAAATCCGGTGGATTCCGGCAGCACCTCGGGGAAGCCATCCAGCCCCACATCCAGCGAGAAGCCCTGATACGGCTCCTGCTCCGGCGCAGTGGCATCCGCTTCAGCCAGCAGCTTGTCGATCTCGACGTAGCCACTCTCCTGTGCCTGCTCACGGGGCTGGAGATCTGCCGGATGTGATTCCACCTCGGCAAACGCATCTTCGAAATCGGAGAGCGCCAGCTCGTTGGGATCCCACTCCAGATCCAGTTCCGCTTCCTTCGCCTTGACAGGCTCAAGACCGAGCTCGGCCAGCATGGCATCGGCACTCTCGTCGGTGTCCTCTGCGGCACTGAGATCAATGGCGTTGTCATCTTTCCCTGTGGCGGGCTCGTCGAGGGCACTGTCGAAATCACCGAGATCGAAGCTCGCCAGATCGTCGTCAGCAGCGCCGACTTCGTCGATGGAGCTCAAATCGGGCTCGAGGTCGGCTGAGAGATCCGCATCCAGCTCGGCAAACAGGGCTGCCTGCAGCTCCTCTTCGCTCATGATCTCGTCAGCGGCCTTGGGCTTGGGGTTGAACTCGCTGGCCAGATCCATGGCGGGCTCGTTGGCCAGCGCGATGGGCTCATCCAGCGAGAGATCGAGATCCGGCACCAGATCCGGGTCACGACTGGCTGGCTGGGCCGCCATCCGCTCGGGCTCGAAGCCCTGCAGCTCCATCTCGCCCTCGTCGCTGAACACCAGATCGACATCCGGCTTGGCGGCCGGCTCGTCAGGCTCCATCGGCATAAAGCCATCCGGGGTGTTGAGATCCGGCACAGGGCGCACCGGCTCGTTGTCGGTCACATCGACGCTCAGCAGGTCATCAAACTCGCTCTGCTCCTGATCCATCATCATGGCGGTGGATTCGGAGAGGCTCTTCTCCTGCTCTTCCAGTTCGCGGCGGGCACGGGCACGCAGCCACAGGGTCACCAGCGCCAATACCAGCAGCACCGGCAGCAGAATGATCATGGCGAGGTTGAGCGGTGAGGAGAGCAGATCCATCAACCAGTTTTTCTCAGGCTCAGGCTCGGCTGCCGCCGGCGGGACCGGTTGGGCCTTGAGCTCGGCAATCTCTTTTTGCAGCGCGGTCTGATCCTGCAGCTGGGCCTTGAGGGTCTCCACCTCTTCGGTCAGGGATTGCAGACGCAGCTTGAGCCTGTGGTTCATCTCGGTCACCTGGCCGAGCTGGGCATTGGCATCTTCCAGTGCCAGCGCCATCTCAGTGGCCGGTTTGCCCACTGGTTTATCCAGATCGGAAGGCAGAGGCGCCGGTGTGGTGCCTTCTGCTGCGCTAGGAGCAGGTGCTACCGCCTCTTTCGGCGCTGGCTCGCTCACCTTGGCCACTTCTTTGGTTTCAGCCGCCGGTTGCGGTGCCACCACCGGGGCGGGAATGGGGGCGGCTTTCGCCACTGGCAGCGGCGCAGGCGCAGCCTTCACCAGCTCGGTCTTGGCGGCTTCAACCTTCGCGGGTTTGGCGGCAGCCGGCTTGGCGGTATGGGCCTGCTTGTCAGCCAGATATTTGGGGCTTAACCCCTTCCAGCTGGCGTTGTCGCTACGGAACTTGGCGCGGGCCTGTGCATCAGTGATGACGCTCGCCTCGGCAGCGGTCGGCAGCAGAATGCGGGACCCCACCAGAATGTGGTTGATATTGCCATCGGCAAAACTGCGGGGGTTTTTCTCGTAAATCGCCACCATGGTCTGGTAGACGCTGACCCGATTGGAGGGGCGATATTTGCTCGCCAGGCTCCATAGGGTATCGGTCGGACGAACAGGGCCATAGCTACCGGCATTGGCAGTGACCTGACGCACCACCGGCTGGGCGGTTGTACGCACCGGTTGTGCGGCGGGTCTGGCGACCGGCTGCGCCAGCGGCTGGGAATTGACGGCGGGAGGTGCGGGTTCGTCAGGGCCTTTTAGCTCGACAAAAAAAGGCTCCCGCGCCGAGTCTTCAGCCTGGACGGTGCCCAGCAGACCCAATGCGAGTAGCGTTGCCAATGTTATGCGGGAATGTCCCATATTCGTTCCTTCGTATGACGGCCCTATCACATTGAAAAATCTGGATAGTTACCCCAAAACAGTCGGTTCAATATAAATCAGGCTCGCCTGGCAAGCCAGCAGTCCGACACATTTAGCACCCAACTTGACCCTGAGTGTAGGAAAAAACTTAATCAGTTGATATCGCAACAGAATCTTGAAGTGACGGAGTGCGGCATGGGTCACACCCCGGTTTGATCACAGGCCGGATGCGCAGCACTCCCTGCTGCGCATCTGTGGCATCTAACCAGCCTTACAGATAGTCGCGAACCAGCAGCTCGGCAATCTGTACACTGTTGGTTGCCGCGCCCTTACGAACGTTATCGGCCACGATCCACATATTGATACCACTTGGATGAGAAATATCCTGGCGCACCCGACCCACCAGCACCTCATCCTTGCCGGTTGCGTCACGCACCGGGGTCGGATAGTCCCCTTCGTCATCAAACAGGGTCACACCCGGTGCATTGCGCAGCAGATCCTTGACCTGTTCGGCATCGAGCGGCTGGTGCAGCTCGACGTGTACCGCCTCGGCGTGGCCGTAGAAGACCGGCACCCGCACGCAGGTGGGGTTCACGGCAATGCTGGCATCGCCGAGGATCTTCTGGGTTTCCCATACCATCTTCATCTCTTCACGGGTGTAGCCGTTGTCAGTGAAGCTGTCGATCTGCGGGATCAAGTTAAAGGCGATCTGCTGCGGATAGAGGGTCGGTTCCACCGGACGACCGTTGAGCAGATGAGCGGTCTGACCCGCCAACTCGCTGACCCCCTCTTTGCCGGAGCCTGACACGGATTGATAGGTGGCCACGTTGATGCGGGCAATGCCCACTTCGTCGTGCAACGGCTTCAGGGCCACCAGCATCTGGATGGTGGAGCAGTTGGGATTGGCGATGATGTTGCGATTGCGAAAATCGGCCAGCGCATCCGGGTTCACTTCCGGGATCACCAGCGGGATATCTTCGTCGTAACGGAAGCAGGAGGTGTTGTCGATGACGATGCAGCCGTGTTCGGCAGCAATCGGCGCCCACTTGGCCGAGACCTCGGCACCGGCGGAGAAGAGTGCGATCTGTACCTGGCTCCAGTCAAACTCCTCCACATCGAGGATCTCGAGGTTCTTGCCGCCAAAGCGCACGGTATCACCGGCGCTGCGGCTGGAAGCCAGCGGATAAAGGGTCGCTACCGGAAATTCGCGCTCTTCCAGGATCTCGATCATCGCCTGACCCACGGCGCCGCTGGCACCCAATACCGCTACGTTAAACTGCTGGCTCATTCTGTTCTCCTCTGATAATGCTGCAATGGCGCCGACTGGCGCCATGGTCGGCAGTCTCCCGCACGGCGAGATGACGCTGCCTGATATGGCTGAGCCGGCGCAGTAGCATCTGCGCCAGCTCAGTAAAAAATGGGGTCGAGGTAGCCAGTACGGCTCACCCCTTCCGGTTATCTTCCAACTCCTAGTCCCCGATTCAGGGGCGTGACAGCGTAAATCCCAGCTCGCCCAGCGCCTGGTCGGCAAACGCCCCCTCAACCTGCAGGGAGGATAGTTCACGGCGCTCGGGATAGTGTTTGCGCTGCTCGTCAAAGCTGCCGGGCAGACCGAGTCGGGCCCGGAAACGGGCATCATCGCGGCGCACGTCATAGACCAGATGCACCAGCTGCTTGATCAGCGCCTGATCCGGTGTGCGGCCCGGCACCACCGCCTGCACATCGGGGGCAGGCAACAGCTGACTCAAATCCTGACGATGCTGGCGTCCCAGCTGCTGGCAGAGCGCCTGATAGAGCATCCAGGTACCACGGGCCTTCCCCTCCAGGCTGTAACCGGCGATATGGGGGGTGGCAATCTCGGTATGGGGCACCAGCGCAGCCAGTGGCTCGGGCTCGTTCTCCCACACATCCATCACCAGTCGCAATGGCGCATCGCCCAGCTGGCGCGCCAGCAGCGCCCGGTTATCCCACACCTCACCACGGGATGCGTTGATCAGGATCTGCCCGGCAGGACGGGCGGCAATCTGCTCGGCATCGAGCAGATGGTAGGTGGCATCCAGCCCTTCGCGGGTAATGGGCACATGGAAACTGACGATATCGGCACCAAAGGCGGTCTGATAATCGACAAAGCCCGCATCAGGATTATCCCGCGCCTTGGGTGGATCGCAGCGCAGTACCCGCATGCCGAGCGCTTGGGCCTTGCCAGCCACGCACTCGCCAGTATTGCCCGCGCCAATCACCGCCAAAGTCATAGCCGAGAGCTCGAGTTCATAGCGCTCCGCCAGCACCAGCAGGGCTGAGAGCACATAATCCCCCACCGAATACTTGTTGCAACCAGGGGCGCTGAAGAAGGGAATATTGCGGCTTGCCAGCAGGGCCTTGTCCACATGGTCTGTGCCTATGGTGGCGGTGCCGACAAACCCGAGTTTGGGGCTGGTCGCCAGCAAATCGCCGTTGACGCGGGTGACCGAACGCACCAGCAGCACATCGGCATCCAGCAGATCGCGGGCCTGCATCTGCCGTCCGGGCAAGGGGATCACCTCGCCAAATTCGGCAAACAGCTCCACGGCATGGGGCATATTCTCATCAACGACTATCTTCATCGGGCTCTCTTTGGTCACAACCGCCACGGGGGCGCCATTCTAGCGCAAAGCCGCCCGAGATTTCAGCCTGTGATGCAATCCGGCGCGAAAGGGGACCACATTGTGCGGCAGCCACCCCACCCGCCCGCTCAAACAGAGGATGTCGCCACAAATGTGTAAGCAGAGGTAACAAACGTGCTGCTCGGCTTTGTCCGGGCATATCACGGTGGCACAATGCCCCTCTTTTTTCGCGATCGCCCATACCTACCATGCCGCCACACGCTTCGTCGCTCCCAACGTCAACCACCTCACTCACCCGCAGCCAGGTGCTTGTCTTCACTGCCCTGTTGATCCTGCCCCTGTTACTGCTCGCCACCCTGCCCTGGCAGCCTTTTCTGACCGGCTCCCTGCAATCAGGCTGGTTATGGTGGTCATACGCCCTCACCCGCATGGTCGATATTCCCGGGATCGGGGTCAGTGGCGCCCTCTTGCTGATGCTGACTCGCTACAAACTCAAACTGGAGCTGACCCCCTTCATTGCGCTGGGGTGTGCGCTGGCGGCCCTGCTCGCCAGCGACTGGGGGCTCAAGAGCCTGATCAAACACCTGACCGAAGAGCCCAGACCCTATCTGCTCTGGCTTGAGAGTCAGGCGCTGATCCCGGCCATCAAGCACTTCTACGCCAGTAGCGTCGATGTGCGGAGTGAACAGGTTCACGCCGCCAGCCAGTTGTTGGCCCTGCCTGAGTGGCTCGGCCACCACTGGCAGGCCGAGGTGAACTACGCCTTCCCCTCTGGCCACAGCATCGCCGCTATCAGCCTGGCCCAGTTCTTTGGCCTGATCTGGCTGGCCCGCGCCCCCACGGGCGTCTGGCTGCTGCCACTGTGGGCGCTGGGGATTGGTCTGTCACGCATGGTAATGGGAATGCATTGGCCGGTGGATGTGCTGGCCAGCGCCCTGTTGGGCACGCTCACGGCGCTGATTGCCGTCCGCTGGTGGCTGCACAGATATTGAATCCTGCGCCATCTTGCCGCGGCATCCTGCGTGGGATGGGGGGACAAGCCTGTGCTTTTTTGCCATAATGCCGCCTCATTTTATCCCGACCGAGATCCCATGACCGACGCAGTTCATACCCTCAAGGGCCGTTTCCGTGGTTTTTACCCCGTCGTCATCGATGTTGAAACAGCCGGGTTCAACGCCAAGACCGATGCCCTGCTCGAAATCGCGGCTTACACCCTGAAAATGGATGAGCAGGGCTGGCTCGTTCCCGATCAGGTATTCCACTTTCATGTCGAGCCCTTCGAAGGGGCCAACCTGGAAAAGGCCGCGCTGGAGTTCACCGGCATCGACCCCTACAACCCGTTGCGTGGCGCTGTCTCGGAAAAAGAGGCGCTGACCGAGATCTTCAAGGGGATCCGCAAGGGGATGAAGGAGCAGGATTGCGGCCGCGCCATCATAGTGGCCCACAACGCCACCTTTGATCATGGCTTCGTGATGGCTGCCGCCGAGCGCGCAGGCCTCAAGCGCAATCCGTTCCACCCGTTTGCGACCTTCGACACCGCTGCTCTCTCCGGATTGGCGCTGGGGCAGACCGTTCTGGCCAAAGCGTGCCAGAGCGCCCGCATCCCGTTTGACAATAAAGAGGCGCACTCGGCCCTCTATGACACCGAACGCACCACAGAGCTGTTCTGTCATATCGTTAACCGCTGGAAGAGCATGGGGGGTTGGCCGCCAGCGCATCCGGATGATGACACAACCGATGCTCCTGCCGACGATGAGGGGCAAGAATAAACGGATGAAGGCTGCCACTGGCAGCCTTCGCTTTTTGGGAAGTGATTGATTGCACAGCGCACCGGAAATCGCTATCAAGATCACTATCCACCGCTGCGCACGGGATGAACGGAGACAAACAGGTCACAAACCCTCATGTTGAGCAACCTTGTGCCACATGCTGCTGCGATATGAGGGGTTTGACTGATTTTTTTCTCGACATTTGTCACATTTTTCGCAAACTAACTCCCCTTCACATGACAGACAGCAATAACAAACTATAAGGAAATCAAATGAATCCAGTTGTTATCGCAGTCGGGCTGATGCTGGTGCTCAGTCTGCTGCGGATCAATGTGGTGGTCTCGCTGGCGCTGGGGGCCATTGCTGGCGGCCTGGTCGGTGGGCTGTCGTTGACTGATACCCTCACCACCTTCAGCGGTGGTCTGGGTGGTGGCGCCGAGATTGCTCTATCCTACGCCATGCTGGGCGCCTTTGCGGTTGCCATCTCCCGCTCCGGGATCACCGACCTGCTGGCCCGCAAGGTGATCAGCCAGTTGGGCAAGGATGCCAGCTCGACCCGTATCATGTGGGTCAAAACCCTGCTGCTCTCTTCCGTGCTGGCTGTGGCGATCTCCTCCCAGAACCTGATCCCGGTTCATATCGCTTTTATTCCCATCCTGATCCCGCCGCTGCTGCATGTGATGGCGCAGATGCAGATAGACCGTCGTCAGGTGGCCTGTGTCATCACCTTTGGTCTGACAGCTACCTATATGGTGCTGCCGGTCGGCTTTGGTGGCATCTTCCTGAACAATATTCTGGCCAAGAACCTGATTGATAACGGCGTGCCCATCACCACCAGCCAGATCCCGCTGGCGATGGCCATTCCGGTTGCCGGTATGGTACTGGGCCTGCTGATTGCGGTATTCATTAGCTATCGTAAACCGCGCCAGTACGATCTGGCCAAGATCCTGGATGCCGAGCCCGAAGCGGTCGAGCTCAACCTCACCCACATCTGGGTGGCTCTGCTGGCCATTGGCGTAGCGCTGGGGCTGCAACTGATGACCAACAGCATCGTACTGGGTGCGCTGGCCGGTTTTGTCATCTTCACCTGCGGCGGCGTCATCAAGTTTCGCGAAAGCCAGGATGCCTTCACTCAGGGGGTGCGGATGATGTCGCTGATCGGCTTCATCATGATCTCCGCCGCCGGTTTTGCCGCGGTGATGAAAGCAACTCACGGTGTCGACTCTCTGGTTCAGGTGGTTGCCTCAGGCATCGGTCAGCACAAGGGGATCGCCGCCTTCCTGATGCTGCTGGTGGGTCTGCTCATCACCATGGGGATCGGCTCCTCTTTCTCCACCGTGCCCATCATCGCCACCATCTATGTGCCGCTCTGTCTGCAGCTCGGCTTCTCACCGATGGCGATCATCGCCCTGGTCGGTACTGCAGGCGCGCTGGGGGATGCGGGTTCACCGGCCTCCGACTCGACGCTGGGCCCTACCTCAGGCCTTAATGCCGACGGCCAGCACGACCATATCTGGGACAGCGTGGTGCCCACCTTCATTCACTACAACATCCCGCTGGTGATCTTCGGCTGGATTGCCGCCATGGTGCTCTGATAGCCCTTCAGGCTGCGAACTCTGCACGTCACAATGCACAACAAGAAGGCGACCTGATGGTCGCCTTCTTCATTGATGCCAACCTACCCCGCTCGATATGAATAATGGCTGCCAGCCAGACAAAGCCTCTGAGCGGCCAACTAGTCGCCACCCCTTGCGACCGCCGGAGTCAGCGGGCGCAATGCTGTCACTCCCCATCCAACTATCCGCCCAAGTGCACACGTCCCAACGCTTGCCAATACAAAGAAACGGCTGCCAGCCCAGACCTATGGCAGAATGGCGGATGATACCCAACCACGTCACAACCGCCTGTCGAGTAGAAACGGTATTCTCTCTTTCCCCGACATCCAGTTATCAAATAGTGGCCTTCATTCGCTCACCCATGTAACGGCTTATGCCGATCTGGTGTTTAGTAAGCACACAGGGTAAACCGCAGGCAGAAAAAAAGGCCGCTCAAGGAGCGGCCTTCTTCATAACGGGATCAGCAATCAGCTTTCGCGACGCTTGCCACCGAATTTGCGATCTTTGTTGAAGCCACCTTCACGGCGCTCCCCGCTCTTGTTGAACGGACGGTCACCCTGGGGACGGCGATCCTTGTTGAAAGGACGGTCGCCACGGAACGGACGATCGCCACGGGGCGGGCGGCTGCTGGTGTTGCCACCGGCCGGCACTTCGGTGTAGCGGGTGATTTGCAGCGGACGCTGGCAAACACGGGCTTTCTTGATCACTTCCAGTACATCTGCGGTCATGCCTTTCGGCAGATCGACGGTGGAGAAGTCATCAGCGATGTCGATGTTGCCGATGAAGCGGCTCTCGATGTTCGCTTCGTTGGCGATGGCGCCTACGATCTGGCCCGGCTTGACGCCGTGATGCGCACCCACGTCTACGCGATAGCGCTCCATCTCCACGTCCGGGTTGTCTTTCAGCGGACGCGGCTCCAGGGACGGCATGCGACGGGCAGGACGATCACCACGGTCACCGAAATCACGACCGCCACGGTCGTTGAAGTCACGGCGCTCGAAGCCACCACGATCGTTGCTGTTGTTGAACAGCGGATCCGGAATGGAGTCATCCAGCAGCAGCGGTTGGTCACCCTGTACCAGCTTGGCCAGTGCAGCAGCCAGCTCCAGCGGATCGGCAGAATCCTCTTCGATCAGCTCGTTGACCAGGTTGTGGTAGATCTCGAGCTCTTCACCCATCATGGTTTCGCGGATGCGCTCTTTGAACTTGGCCAGACGATGCTGGTTGATGTCCTCGGTACTCGGCATCTTCATCGGCTCGATGGCCTGGCGAGTTGCGTGCTCGATAGCGCGCAGCATACGACGCTCGCGGGGAGCGACGAACAGGATGGCTTCGCCTTTACGACCAGCACGACCGGTACGACCGATACGGTGAACGTAAGATTCGGTGTCGTACGGAATGTCGTAGTTCACTACGTGAGTGATGCGCTCAACGTCCAGACCACGGGCGACAACGTCGGTGGCGATCAGGATATCCAGCTGGCCTTGACGCAGTTTGTCAACGGTACGCTCACGCAGTTTCTGCGGGATGTCGCCGTGCAGCGCTTCACAGGCGTGACCACGGGCGGCCAGCTTGCCAGCCAGCTCTTCGGCAGCGTTCTTGGTACGTACGAATACCAGCAGGGCTTCGTAGGATTCCACTTCCAGCAGACGGGTCATGGCGTCCAGCTTGTGCAGACCGGTTACCTGCCAGTAACGCTGGCGAATAGTGGTAGCGGTAGCAGTCTTGGAGGCGATCTTGATCTCTTTGGGCTGCTTCAGGTGCTTCTGGGCCACGCGACGGATCTGCTCCGGCATGGTGGCAGAGAACAGGGCAACCTGACGAGTGCTCGGGCACTGCTCCATGATCCAGTCAACGTCGTCGATGAAGCCCATACGCAGCATTTCATCAGCTTCGTCCAGTACCAGAGCTTTCAGGCCGGAGAGGTCCAGGTTCTTGCGACGGATCAGGTCCATCACGCGGCCCGGAGTACCGACGACAACCTGAGCACCGCGACGCAGGGCGCGGGTCTGGGTTTCGTAGGAGGCACCGCCGTAGATGGGCAGTACGTGGAAATCAGGCATGTGGTGAGCGTAGCGTTGGCACGCTTCAGCCACTTGCAGCGCCAGTTCGCGGGTCGGCGCCAGCACCAGGATCTGGGTGTTGCGGTTACCAGCTTCCAGACGAGACAACAGAGGCAAGGCAAAAGCAGCGGTCTTCCCTGTACCGGTTTGCGCCTGCCCCAGCAGATCGTGTCCCGCCATCAGGTGGGGAATTGCTGCGGCCTGGATCGGTGACGGGCGCTCATAGCCCACGTCCTGCAGCGCTTTCAATACAGGCGCGGCCAGTCCAAGCTCACTAAAAAGGGGCAGTTGTTCGGTATCAGACATAGATTCTTCCAGATTAAGGCAGGCGGCTAACACCGCGGAATAGCAAAAAGGCGGCGATTATAGCGCCACTTTGTTCTGCTGTCTTGAAAAATGTGATAAGCCTCTCAAGACGTTGGCAATTATAGAGGGATCTGACGAGTATGGCTTGCTTATTTTGCACTCATAGTGCGTTATTGCAGATCACTCCTCGCTGGAGTCCTTGCCCCGCTTGTGTTTGAGCACCGCCATGGTCAGTCGGCTGGTGCACAATAAACGCATCCGTTCGTCCCGAATTTCAATCTGCCACACCTGGGTTGTTGCTCCCAGATGAAGCGGCGTGCAACGCCCGGTCACCACCCCTTCCCGCTTGGCTCGCAGATGGTTGGCATTCACCTCCAACCCCACACAGTAGCTATCTGGCCCGACCGCCATATTGGCGGCAATCGATCCCAAGGTTTCCGCCAGCACCACGGATGCACCGCCATGCAGCATGCCAAGGGGCTGGTGCGTACGGTGATCCACCGGCATGGTCGCCTCCAGCCAGTCGGTGCCAAAAGCGGTGTAGACGATGTCGAGATGGGCCATCAGTGTGTTGCGAGAGGTGGCGTTGAGCCCCTCCAGGCTCATGGGTTTACGCCAGATGGGCGCAATATCGTGACTCATTGCGATCAGACTCCTTATGTAAGCGATGAATGCGTACCGATATGGGTGAAACGCCCTCCATCGGTAAAATGGTTCGGTTATGTGAGTTGTTGGTTACCGGGTGACGTGGTAACAACGCAGCCCCGACCCGGCGCTGCGTGTTACACAATCATGCCCTTAAGCTGGATGTCACCAAGGGTAGGTAACGCCGGGCCACTCGGACCAGGGCACTTCTCGCCCCGGCAGACGGAGTTCTGGCCACTGCCACACCCTGGCGAGCCAGTCGCGCAGCTGCGTCTCCAGCTCCTCATCCGTGATGGGCGCCTCGGCCACCTTCCAGAAGAAGAGCTCCACCTCTACCTCTGGCAGCACCGAGGGGTAGAGATAAACCCCGCCCCAAAATTGCGGCTCCCGATCCGGGCTCCAGAGGCCATAGGCAAAAGAGCGCTTGGCCAGAAACTCCGACTGCTGCCACTCCAGATCTCCTTCGTGCTGGCTCAAGCTGAAGTTGGCCGAGGGCCAGATATCGTTCGGGCGAAACAGCTGATGGAGCTGCTCGCGCTCGCGCAACATGGCAACAAACTCCACCACCGCCTGAGCAGGAGTGGCGGGTAACAGCAAGAAACGCGGGTGCCGATAGGCCTTCGGCACCCGAAACCGCTTGGGAAACGTCAACATCAGAGCAGCTCCAGCAGGGCTTGCAATGGATGTTTGAGCTTTTCCCCCTCCATCCGCTTGACCTGACTGCGACACGAATAGCCAGTCGCCAGACAGCGCGCTTTGGGTAGACGGGCTAGCGGGTCGGCCCAGCTCAACCCATAGATGCCCTTGGAGTTCTCCACCTGTTTGACATCGTGACCATAGGTGCCCGCCATACCGCAACACCCCACAGAGACCGGCTGCAAGCTGGCCCCGAAACGGCCAAACAGGGTGCTCCAGTCACCGTGAGTGGAGGGCTTGGCGGTCTTCTCGGTGCAGTGGGCAAAGAGATACCAGGGCTCGCTCCCCTCCTCGCTCTTGGTCTTGTCGGTTCGAGCAGGCAACTGATCTACCGGCAGCGAGAGCAGCCACTCCTGCGGCAACAACACCTGAAAATCGCCGCGAGCCGACCCCAGCGCCTTGGCATACTCGTCGCGATAGCAAAGCACCATTGCCGGATCCACCCCCACCATGGGAATGCCAAGCGCCGCTACCTTATTGAGGAACTGGGCGCTGTTGGCAGCAGTGCGGGCAAAGGCGCGCAGGAACCCCTTGATATGCTGGGGTTTACCGTTCGGTTTAAAGGGCAGCAAGTAGGGCTGGAAACCGAGCTTGCTGGCGAGTTTCACCAAGTCGCGCACCACAGGGGCATCGTAATAACTGGTGAAGGGATCCTGCACTATCAGCACCACCTGCTTGCGCTGCTCGGCACTCATCCGCTCCAGTCCCGGCAGATCAAAATAGCGGGCGCGGTTATCGTGCAGGCTCTCAGCCAGGGTCGGCACAGAGAGCAGCGGCACATCGACCATGCCGATGCTCTTCTCGGTCGCCTTCTGGGCCCACTCTTTTTCGAGGAAGAAGTTGACCAGCTTCGGCGCCTTGGCAAGCAGCGGTGCATAGCTCTCCACCGTGCCGACAAAATAATCCTTCGGCGCACGCAGGTAGCGGCCGTGATAGAGCTGCATAAAGCGGGCGCGAAAATCGGGTACATCCACCTTGATCGGGCACTGGCTGGTACATGCCTTGCAGGCCAGACAGCCCGACATCGCCTCCATCACCTCGTGGGAGAAATCATACTCGCCGCGCTGTTTGGCCCAGCTGTTGCGCACCTTGTCCACCAGCTGTTTGAAGCGTACGCCACCGGATTGCAGCGCCACCTCTTCCGCCAACGGGTCGAAGCCCTGCTCCGCCAACTGACGCAGCCATTCGCGCATCAGACCCGCCCGCCCCTTGGGGGATTGGCGGCGATCACGGCTGATCTTGACCGAGGGGCACATGGGGGAGTCGGTCTCGAAGGTGAAGCACAGACCGTTGCCGTTGCAATCCATGGCGCGGGTGTAGCTGGTGCGCACCGCGAGCGGGATCTGGCGGTCATACTTGCCGCGCTTGGGGCCATCCACCGACACCAGCTCGGCGCCGCTACCGTAGGGGATACAGATCTTGCCCGGGTTGATGCGGTTGGCCGGGTCGAACGCCCCCTTGACCAGCTGCAACTCTTCCCACAGCTCGCCAAAGAAGGCAGGGCTGTACTCGGAGCGAAAGCCCTTGCCGTGCTCCCCCCACATCAAGCCGCCATATTTGGCGGTGAGGGCCACCACCTGATCGGAGATGCGGCGCAGCAGCACCTCCTGCTCGGGATCGCACAAATCCAGCGCCGGGCGCACGTGCAGCACACCGGCATCGACGTGGCCGAACATGCCGTAGTCGAGGCCGTGGGCGTCCAGCAGGGCGCGAAACTCCATGATGAAATCGGCCAGGGATTCGGGCGGCACGGCGGTGTCTTCAGTGAACGCCACCGGCTTCTTGCGCCCTTCGGTGTTGCCAAGCAGCCCCACCGACTTTTTGCGCATGGTGTAGATGGTTTCGATGCTCGGCAGGTGGTCACACACCTGATAGCCGATGATCCCCGCCTCGCCCTTGGCCAGCAGCGCGTCGATACGGCGGCAGAGCTCCGCCACCTTGGCCTTGTGTTCCGCCTCGTCGGTGTCGGCAAACTCGACAATGTTGAGCCCTTGCAGATCCTTGCCGGGCACATCCTGAATAAGTTCTTTCACCGAATGCCAGATGATGTCGGCGCGGGCCAGCCCGAGCACCCGGGAGTCCACCGTCTCCACCGACAGCGCCTGGGCCTGCACCATAAAGGGGGCATTGCGCAGGGCGGAGGGGAAGCTGTCGTACTTGACGTTGACCAGAGTGCGATAACGCGGGATGGGGGTGATATTGAGTTTGGCTTCGGTGATAAAGCCGAGAGACCCTTCCGAGCCGCACAACACCCGACTCACATCCAGCGTGTCGGTATCCGGTTGATATAGGTGCTTGAGATCGTAGCCGGTCAGAAAGCGGTTGAGCTTGGGGAAGGTCGCCTCGATGTCGGCGCGGCGCTCCTTGCCGATACGATAGAGGGTGCGATAGATCTCCCCTTCGCGACTCTCCAGCGCCAGCTTGTCGGCCAGTCGCTCACCGGTCAGCGGCTCGGTGGCCATGATGTCGCCATTCTCCAGCACCGCTTTGAGCCCCAGCACGTGATCCGAGGTTTTGCCGTAGACCAGAGACCCCTGCCCCGAGGCGTCGGTGTTGATCATGCCCCCTAAGGTGGCGCGGTTGGAGGTGGAGAGATCCGGCGAGAAGAAGTAGCCATGGGGCTTGAGATAGGCGTTGAGCTGGTCTTTCACCACCCCGGCCTGGGCGCGCACCCACCCCTCCTCCAGATTAATTTCCATGATCTGGTTCATATAACGGGAGAGATCGACGATAATGCCGCCGCCCAATGACTGGCCATTGGTGCCGGTACCGCCACCGCGAGGAAAAAAACTCAAGGAGGCGAACGCCGGCTCTGCGGCCAGCTTGAGCATTGCTGCTATGTCGTCCGCACTGCGCGGATAGAGAACCGCCTGAGGTACTACCTGATAGACGCTGTTATCCGTCGCCATCGCCAACCGGCTTGCATAAGACTTTTCGATATCACCACGAAATGCGCTGCGCTCTAGCAACTCAAGAAACTGCAGGGTTGCGGGTGACAAACTGTCCTGGTAATCGAGTCTCGGGATCATGAATCCTTGTTCCCATCCTTTGCTTGATGCCGGCACGCCGGCGACAACGACTGGCCAGCCGCCTGTCAATGGCAGTCAGGCCAGTCCGCTCACATGTGAGCGGGCAGTATATCAGCTAGAAAACCGCTTGCGCTTGGCAATATTCACCATTTGAAAGGAGGACTTTTATGGCTCACCACAGCCATGTTATCAGTACGCTGGTCACCACCGAAAAACAGGCGCTTACCCTGTCGCTGTTCGGTTGTATCACCTTTGCCATCTTCGGCATCGGCTACGGCCTCTTCGTCGGTTCCAACGCCATCATGCTCGATGGTATCTTCACCCTGTTCAGCATGGGTATGACAGGCCTCGGTCTTGTTACCGCCTATCTCGTTACCCGCCCTTCCGATGCGCGCTTCCAGTATGGCTACGCCCACTTCGAGCCCATCACCAACGTCATCAATGGCGCCATTATTCTGCTGCTCTGCCTTGGCGCTCTCTATAGCGGCATCACCACCCTGCTGGATGGCGGACGGGAGATCGATCTCGGCCACGCCCTCATCTATGCCGCCGTCTCCACCTTCTTCTGCGCCATCATCTATCGCATCGAAGCCCAGGTTGCCGAACAGGTTGACTCCGAACTGGTGCGGGTCGACTCCAAGGAGTGGCTGGTGGATACCCTGCTCAGCGCCACTCTGCTGATTGGCTTTGTGGTCGCCATTGGCCTCGATGCCATCGGCTACGGCCAATACAACCGCTACATAGACCCGGTGCTGGTCTCGCTGCTGGCCCTCTGCGCCACCCTCATTCCCATCAAGGTGCTCGGTCGCAACCTGCGGGAAGTGCTGAAAATTGCCCCCAAGGGGGATGTGCCACGGCAAGTCGAGCAGGAGATCGAGGCGCTGCGCCAGCGCCACGGCATCGAGTGCTACAGCCATCTGGCCAAAAGCGGTCGCCGCTTCGATCTGGAATTGAACATTCTGGTGGCGCCGGGTCAGGAGTGGCCCGTCGAACGTCAGGATGCCCTGCGTCAGGAGCTCTGGTCTCGCCTTGGCGATACCCTTGGGGATGCCTGGCTGTCGGTCTGTTTCACCCGCGAAAAGCGCTGGTTGTAACGACCGCACGGGGGAGCGCGGCACGGCCGCCTCCCCCTGTCGCATCACAACCCCATCACGCCGCGCTGACGCTGCGCTTGCCAAATTGGCGCCAGCCGCTATTATCAGGGCTCATTTTTCACCCGAGGTTTTATTGCCCATCATGGACAATCCCCGAAGTTGCCCTTCGTCTCTCTCTGTCAAAGCCTATCTTTTTCTGCTTAATCAGCGCCTCTGAATAACACCTTTGCCTTGCTGTTACTGCGGCCATCGCGCGCCGTGATCACTCTCTGCTCTGTCTGTTTTTATTGAGGTCATACAATGGAATTGCTGCTGGATCCCCATATCTGGATTGGTCTGTTTACCCTGATCATTCTGGAAATCGTGCTGGGGATCGACAACCTGGTCTTTATCGCCATCCTGGTGAAAAAACTGCCCCCCACCCAACGGGACAAGGCGCGCATTATCGGCCTGTCGCTGGCCCTGCTGATGCGACTAGGACTTCTGAGCGTCATGTCATGGCTGGTCACCCTGACCACCCCGATTTTGCACCTGTGGGATCACCCCTTCTCCGGTCGGGACCTGATCCTGATGGGGGGCGGCCTGTTCCTGCTGTTCAAGGCCACCTCCGAGCTGCACGAGCGGCTGGAAGCCAAACCCCAGGATGATGGCCCGGTCGGCGCCTACGCCAGCTTCGGCGTGGTGATCGCCCAAATTCTGGTGCTCGATGCGGTCTTCTCGCTCGACTCCATCATCACTGCCGTCGGCATGGTGGAACACCTGGGCGTGATGATGGCCGCCGTGACCATCGCCATGGTGGTGATGGTGCTCGCCTCCAAACCGCTGACCCGTTTCGTCAACGCCCACCCCACCGTGGTGGTGCTCTGTCTGAGCTTCCTGCTGATGATCGGCTTCAGCCTGGTGGCGGAAGGGTTCGGTTTCCATATTCCGAAGGGCTACCTCTATGCGGCCATCGGCTTCTCGGTGCTGATCGAGTTTTTCAACCAACTGGCCCAGCGCAGCGCCATGCGTCACGAATCCAAACAGCCCCTGCGTGAGCGCACCACCGCCGCCATCTTCAAGCTGATGGGGAGCAAGGCCTATCAGGATCAGCCGGATGACGATCTGGATACCCCTGCCGTAGCGCCGGTGAGCTTTGGCGAGGAGGAGCGCTACATGGTGACCGGCGTGCTGTCGCTGGCCGAGCGCTCCATTCGCACCATCATGACCCCGCGCTCGGAGATGGCCTGGATTGATATCAACGACTCCAGCGACGAGATCCGCGCCCTGCTGCAGCGCGAGCCCCACAGCCTGTTCCCGGTCTGTGACGGGGATCTGGACGAGGTGATCGGCGTGGTCAAGGCGCGCGACCTGCTATTTGCCTTGAACGAAGGGCAATCCTTAAGCGCGCTGGCCAAGCAGAACGACCCCATTATCGTGCCGCAGACCATCAACGTGATTAAGCTGCTGGCGGAGCTGCGCAAGGCGAAGGGGAGCCTCATTCTGGTGGCCGACGAGTTCGGCGTGATCCAGGGTCTGGTCACCACCCACGACCTGCTGGAGGCGATTGTCGGCGAACTGCCGGATGAGGATGAGACCCCCGACATGATCCGCGATGGTGAAGGGTGGCTCATCAATGGCAGCACCAACATCCACCATGTGGAGCAGGTGCTGGAGCACGAGGGGCTGGTGAGCGAGAGCGACGAGTACGTGACCCTGGCGGGCATGCTGCTCTCCCACTTCGGCACCCTGCCCACTCCGGGTCAGCAGTTGCAACTGCAGCAACTCAACTTCGAGGTGATCGAGGTGAGCGAGCGGCGCATCGAGCGGGTGAAAGTGATGCCCACCACGGCTTGAGCCTGCCACCAGCAGAATACAGAAGAGGGCCATACGGCCCTCTTTTTTATGCTTCAACTTTATGCCTCAACACCTCTTTCCCGACGGTTTGCACTGATTGCTGCATCAAGCACAATTCTCTTGTGCAATTACCCCCCTTTTTCACAACAAGATGGCGGCATAAAGTGGCCTCACTTCCACCATGAGGAACTCAAGATGAGCCACGATCACCTGTTCTGCCCGCTGCGCCTCGGCCAACTGCACCTTGCCAACCGCATCGTCATGCCCCCCATGACCCGCTCTCGTGCCAGTCAGCCTGGTGATGTGGCCAACGCCATGATGGCGAGCTACTACGCCCAGCGCGCCGAGGCGGGCCTGATCATCAGCGAAGGCACCCAAATCGACCCCATGGGCAAGGGCTATGCCTGGACACCGGGCATCTACAGCGCCGAGCAGATCGCTGGCTGGAAGCTGGTGACCGATGCTGTGCACGCCAAGGGGGGCACCATCTTCGCCCAGCTCTGGCACGTGGGCCGGGTCACCCATCCGGACAACATCGGCGGCGCCCAGCCCATCTCCGCTTCAGCCCTGCCCGCAGTGGGCGTCAAGGTGTTCGTCGATAACGGCAGCGATGCGCCGGGCTTTGTCGAGACCGTCACCCCGCGCGCCATGACCCAAGCCGATATCGATGCGGTGGTGGGCCAGTTCCGTCAGGCGGCTCGCAACGCCATCAGCGCCGGTTTTGACGGCATCGAGCTGCACGCCGCCAACGGATACCTCATCAACCAGTTCCTCGACTCCGAGTCCAATGCCCGCACCGACGGCTACGGCGGATCGCTGGAAAACCGGCTGCGCTTTCTCAAAGAGGTGACCGAGGCGGTCTGCAGCGAAATCGGCGCCGACCGGGTCGGGGTGCGTCTTGCGCCACTCACCACCCTCAACGGCACAGTCGATGCCAATCCGCAGGAGACCTATCTGGCGGCTGCCCGTCTGCTGGGCCAGCTCAACGTGGTCTACCTGCACATTGCCGAAGCGGACTGGGACGATGCCCCCCTGATGCCGGACAACTTCAAGCAGGGTCTGCGGGATGCCTTCCCCAACACCCTGATCTATGCCGGTAAATATGATGGTGATCGCGCACGCGCCGCCCTCAAGGCGGGCTGGGCCGACATGATTGGCTTTGGCCGCCCCTTCGTCGCCAACCCGGATCTGCCGAACCGGCTGCGCCACGGCTATCCGCTGGCCCCCCACGATCCGGCCACCCTGTTTGGCGGCAGCGAGAAAGGGCTGACCGACTACCCCGTCTATCAGGCCGACGACGCAGCGACCAGCCGCTGATTGCCGATGGCCAACCGGCCACGTAACGCAGGCCCCACAGGTTGGGGCCTGCCGCATTGTTGCCCATTCGCAGCAGTGGCAGTTTCACTGTCTTGCTGTTGCAATGATCTCGTTGCTCTCTCCCCTCGCTTTCACAAGGAGTCATCATGAATCACACCCAAGCCTGGTGCTGGCATGCCCCCGGTGAACCGACCCAGCTTACCCTCGCAAATCTGCCCCTGGCACCGCTCGCCCCTGACGAGGTACTGGTAGCCAACCGGGTCATCGCTTTCAATCCGGTGGACTGGAAGCTGATCGAATATGGCCACTCCAACTGGCAGGATGGTCAGGTGCCCGGCGTCGATGGCATGGGCACTATCGTGGCCCCCGGTGCCAACGTCAGCCATCTGCGCCTCGGTGCCCGGGTCGCCTATCACACCGACCTGCGCCACCACGGCAGCTTTGCCCGCCACACCCGGGTACCAGCCCGCGCCCTGCTGCCGGTGCCCGATGCCCTGAGTGACGAGGCCGCCGCCGCCCTGCCCTGTCCCGGCCTCACCGCCTGGCAGGCGCTGGCCAAGCTGCCGCGCCTGCACGGGGAAGCGCTGCTCATCACCGGTGCCGGCAGCAGTGTCGGCCGCTTTGCGGTGCAGCTCGCCCTCCAGCAAGGAGCGCGAGTCTTTGCCAGTGCCAGCCCACGCCACCATCACTGGCTCAAACAGATAGGTGTGCAGGGGGTGGCCGATTACCGGGCACCAGACTGGCTGGCCACCTTGCAGACTGCCAACGGCAACGAACCGTTCGAGGGGATCATCGATCTGGTCTCCAGCCAACAGGCAGAGAGCTTGCTGCCCGCCCTTGGCTACTACGGCCATATGGTGACTGTGCTCGGGCGCATCCCGCACAATCCGCTACCTGCCTTTAGCCATTGCCACTCATTGCACGAGATTGCGCTGGGCGCCCAGCACGCCTTTGGCACCGACAAGCAGTGGAGCCGACTGGTGGCCGCTGGTGTCGCCATGATGGCGCAGATGGCGAGCGGCGAGCTGACCCTACCGCCGCTGGTGGTGGGCGACTTTGAGGCACTGCCTACTTTGCTTGAGCGCTTCAAGCGCGAAGGACAGGGTGAGAAGTTTCTGGTGCGAGTGGCATAACGCTGACCTTCCCTGATAACCACACCGACCATTGAAACGAAAGAGGCCCGCCAGTGATGGCGGGCCTCTCTTTATATAGTGCATGTCATCTCGACTTCATTGGCGCCTGACTCAATACAGGATCACCCCGTGAGTTGCGGCATAACTGCGGATCTCCCGGGTCAGCCGCGCCTTGTCGGCCAGAGAGAGCCAGCTCGCCTCAACGGCATTGAGCGACAAGCGACAGAGCTGACTCATGGTCGCGCCGAGGCCATCGGCCAGCGCCACAAAGTTGGCATTCATATAGCCGCCAAAGTAGGCGGGATCGTCCGAGTTGATGGTGACGCAGAGCCCCTGCTCCAGCAGCCGCAACACATTGTGCTGGGCCATATTGCCGAACACCTTGAGCCGGGTGTTGGAGAGGGGACAGACGGTGAGCGGCAGCCGGGTATCGGCCAGATAGCGCAGCAGCTCGGGATCGTCTGCCGAGCGCACCCCGTGATCGATGCGGCATACCTTCAGCTCGTTGATCGCCTGCCAGATGTAGTCGGCAGGGCCCTCTTCACCTGCGTGGGCCACCACCGGCAGCCCCAGCTCGCGGCATTTGGCAAAGACCCGGGCAAACTTGGTCGGCGGATTGCCCTTCTCCCCGGAGTCGAGGCCGATGCCGTGAATGCGTGACAGGAAGGGCATAGCCTCTTCCAACGTCGCAAAGGCATCCTCCTCGCTCAGGTGGCGCAAAAAGCTCATGATAAGGCGCCAGCTGATGCCAAACTCCTTCTCTCCGCTCTGCAGTGCCCGCTCGATACCGCCCAGCACGGTAGCAAAGGGGATGCCGCGAGCGGTGTGGGTCTGCGGGTCGAAGAAGATCTCCACATGCACCACCTTGTCGGCGGCGCAACGCTCAAGATAAGCCCAGGTGAGGTCGAAGAAGTCCTGCTCGGTCATCAGTACGCTGGCACCGAGGTAGTAGAGGTCGAGAAAGGATTGCAGGCAGTCAAAGTCATAGGCGGCGCGCACGCAGGCCACATCGGGCCAGGGCAGTGGCACATTATTGCGGCGGCCCAGCTCAAACATCAGCTCGGGTTCGAGGCTGCCCTCGATATGCAGGTGCAGCTCCAGTTTCGGCAGTCCGGCGATAAATTGCGCGGCGGTGAGGTGTTCGGGTGTAACTGGCTTGGAAATCGGGGTGTCCATGGCGACGGCTCCATCAGCAAAGTGATCCGGCGTCAGCCCCTCCACCAGACTGACCCGACGGCAGCTTTATTGTGCACCGAAGTGGCGAGACAGGGGAGACTTGTCATCAAACAGACTTATAATGGCGTCACAAAAATCATAAATGATTGAACATCTTAACGATTGGCGGCTCGCCTGCGCCCTGACAAGGAGTTTTCATGAAGAAGAACGTCATCTGCGATATCGACGGTGTCATCCTGCACAACAACGATCTCATCCCCGGTGCCGACCGTTTCGTCCATCGCCTGCTGGAGCAAGGCAGCAAGCTCTTGTTCCTCACCAACTACCCGGCCCAGACCCAGAAAGATCTGCAAAACCGCTTCCGCTCCGCCGGGATCGAGGTGCCCGAGGAGTGCTTCTATACCTCCGCCATGGGCACCGCCGACTTCCTCAAGCGTCAGGATGGCAAAAAGGCGTATGTGATCGGTGAAGGGGCGCTGACCCACGAGCTCTACAAGGCCGGTTTCACCATCACCGACATAGACCCCGACTTCGTGGTGGTGGGGGAGACCCGCAACTACAACTGGACCATGATGCAACAGGGCGCCAAGTTCGTCGATCAAGGGGCCCGCTTTATCGCCACCAACCCCGACACCCACGGCCCCATGATGCACCCGGCCTGCGGCGCCCTGTGCGCCCCCATCGAGCGGATGACCGGCAAGAAGCCGTTCTATGTCGGCAAGCCGAGCGCCTGGATCATCCGTGCGGCGCTCAACCGGATGGAGGCCCACTCCGACGACACCATCATCATCGGCGACAACCTGCGCACCGACATTCTGGCGGGCTTTCAGGCCGGTCTCGAGACGGTGCTGGTGCTCTCCGGGGTGAGCAAGGTCGCCGATATCGACCGCATGCCGTTTCGGCCGAATCACATCTTCGACTCCGTGGTCGACATCGATATCGTCTAATCACCACCCAAGCGTTAAACAGGGCAGGTCTCTCCTGCCCTTGCAGGATCTGTTATGGAACCCATTCTGATCGCCGTGGCTTTTGGTTGCGGCATGGTAGTCAATCTGATTGGCCTGCCCCCCCTGCTCGGCTTTCTGGCCGCCGGTTTTATCCTCAACGGCATGGGATATGAAAATACTCCCGCCCTGAGCGAGGTGGCCGATCTCGGCGTAACCCTGCTGCTGTTCACCATCGGTCTCAAGCTCAATATCAAGACCCTGATGCGGCGCGATGTGTGGGGCACCACCAGCCTGCATCTGCTGCTCTCCACCCTGCTATTTACCGTGGTGCTGCTGGTCTGCAAGGGGCTGGGGCTTGAACTTGCCCTCTCGCTGGACTGGAAACTGGCGCTGCTGCTGGGTTTTGCCCTCTCCTTCTCCAGCACTGTCTTTGCGGTCAAGGTGCTGGAAGATCGCAGCGACATGAATGCCCTCTACGCCCGCATCGCCATCGGGGTGCTGGTGATGCAGGATGTGTTCGCCGTGGCATTTCTGGCCTTTTCCAGCGGCAAGTGGCCCAGCATCTGGGCGCTCTGGGTGCTGGGACTGCCGCTGCTGCGCCCGCTGCTGTTCAAGCTGCTGGAGCGGGCTGGTCACGGCGAGCTGCAGGTGCTGTTCGGAGTCTTTCTGGCGCTGGTGGTGGGAGCAGCCGGGTTTGAAGTGGTCGGCCTTAAACCGGATCTGGGCGCCCTCATCATCGGCATGATGCTCGCCTCTCATCCTGCCGCAGCAGGCCTTGCCAAGGCGCTCTTCAACCTCAAAGACCTGTTTCTTATCTGCTTCTTCCTCACCATCGGCCTCAACGGTCTGCCGACCCACGACACCATGTTGCTGGCACTGGCGCTGGTGCTGGCTCTGCCACTGAAAAGCGCCCTCTACTATCTGGTTTACAGCGGTGCCCACCTGCGGGTGCGTACCGCCCTGCTCTCCACCCTGGCGCTCACCAACTTCTCGGAGTTTGGGCTGATCGTCGCCGCCATCGCCGCCAAGGCGGGCTGGCTCTCCCACGAGTGGCTGGTGGCGGTTTCGCTGGCGCTGGCGGCAAGCTTTATGATCTCCGCCCCGCTCAATGCCCAGAGCGAGCGGATCTACCATCGCATCGGTCACTGGCTGCGGGGATTGCAGGCGAGCAACCTTCATCCGGAAGACAGGCCCATTGAGCTTGGCGATGCGGAGGTGATCATCCTCGGTATGGGGCGGATCGGTCAGGGGGCCTATTTCGAACTGGAGAACAAGTACGGCAACGTCATCCTCGGGGTGGAGAACGACAGCGAGAAGCTGCCCACCCTGCGCGCCCAGGGGATGAACGTCATCGAGGGGGATGCCACCGATACCGACTTCTGGGACAAGGTGCTGCTCTCCAATCAGGTCAATCTGGTGCTGCTGGCGATGCCCCACCATTCGGGGAATCTCTACGCCATCGAGAAGCTGCGCAGCCACGGATTCAACGGCAAGATCGCCGCCATCGTCCGCTTCGAGGATGATATAGCCTCCCTGCAGGAGCAAGGGGTGGATGCGGTGTTCAACGTCTACAACGAAGCGGGCAGTGGCTTTGCCCGCCATGTGATCCGCCGCTTGCAGCCGCTTTGAGTCGTCGGCCAGCAGCCCTTGGCAAGGGAATGCGCATCGTTTAAGTTATGCACAACCTCGTTTAATAAAACGAACAAACGCGGGGCCGGGATGGCCCCGCGTTCCTATCTGCCGAAGCCAAGGAGGCACCATGAAGACCCTCAAAGACTGGATTTTGCCGGACCGCCACGAGGCGGCCCCAACCCCGCTGATGCCAGCCCCCGAGCGCATTAAAGCGGGCAACCCGGCGCAAACGGTGTGGAACCACTACTCCGACCCAAGCCAGCAGTTTCACGTGGGCTTCTGGAGCTGCGAGCCGGGCCGCTGGACCATTCACTACACCGAGCACGAGTATTGCCAACTGCTGGAGGGGGATGTGGTGATCCACGACAGTCAGGGTGGCCAGCTGGCCCTCAAACCCGGCGATCAATTCGTGATTCCGGCCGGCTTTGTCGGCGAGTGGGAGACCCTTACCCCCTGTCGCAAGGTCTATGTGATCTTCGAACCCGCCTCGGCTTGACGTTCACGTCACACTGCCCCGTTGCCGCAGCCATTATTCTGTTAATCCGCTTGACGCTTACGGCATGATTTTCTGCGGTTTTCCCGCTTGCAAAAGGTTTTTCCGCTAGGCATTGTGTCTGACGAGGAATGTAAATGGAATTTCGAGCCCAAACGTGGGGGGCTCATATAAAAATCAAGAGGATTACCGCCAATGTGTTCAATTTTCGGCATTCTGGATATCAAGTCCGATGCAGTCGCCCTGCGCAAATCGGCGCTGGAGATGTCCAAGCGACTTCGTCACCGCGGGCCTGACTGGTCCGGCGTCTACAGCTCCGACAAAGCCATTCTGGTGCACGAGCGTCTGGCCATCGTCGACCCGGGTAATGGCGCCCAGCCGCTCTACAACCCCGAACGCACCCATGTGCTGGCGGTCAACGGCGAAATTTACAACCACAAAGAGCTGGAGAAAACCCTCAAGGTCGACTTCCAGTTCCAGACCAAATCCGACTGTGAAGTGCTGCTGGCTCTCTACAAGGAGAAGGGCCCGGCATTTCTCGACGATCTCAACGGCATCTTTGCCTTCATCCTTTATGACGCCGAACAGGATGCCTACCTGATTGGTCGCGACCACATGGGGATCATCCCCCTCTATACAGGCCGCGACGAGCACGGCAACTTCTATGTCGCCTCCGAGATGAAAGCACTGGTGCCGGTCTGCAAGAGCGTCGAAACCTTCCCGCCGGGACACTACCTGTGGAGCAAGGATGGCGAGCTCAAACAGTGGTACAAGCGAGACTGGATGGAATACAGCGCGGTCGAGCACAATGTCAGCGACAAGGCCGAGCTGAAAGCCGCGCTGGAAGCGGCGGTCAAACGCCAGCTGATGTGCGACGTGCCTTATGGCGTGCTGCTCTCCGGCGGACTGGACTCCTCCGTCATCTCCGCTATCACAAAGCTCTATGCGGCGCGCCGCATCGAGGACGATGGCAAGAGCGAAGCCTGGTGGCCGCAACTGCACTCCTTCGCCGTCGGTCTGGAAGGGTCGCCGGATCTCGCCGCCGCCCGCAAGGTGGCTGATCACCTCGGCACCATCCATCACCAGATCCACTTCACCGTGCAGGAGGGTCTGGATGCCCTGCGCGATGTCATCTATCACCTCGAGACCTATGACGTCACCACCATTCGCGCCTCCACGCCGATGTATCTGATGGCCCGCTACATCAAGGCGATGGGGATCAAGATGGTGCTCTCCGGCGAAGGCTCCGACGAGCTGTTCGGTGGCTACCTCTACTTCCACAAGGCGCCCAACGCCCGCGAGTTCCACGAAGAGAACGTGCGCAAGCTCGCCTCTTTGCACCTCTATGACTGCCTGCGCGCCAACAAGTCGATGGCAGCCTGGGGTGTGGAGGGTCGCGTGCCCTTCCTCGACAAGGAGTTCATGGACGTGGCGATGCGCCTGCAGCCCGCCGACAAGATGTGTGGCAAGGGCAAGATCGAGAAGCACATCCTGCGCGAAGCGTTCGAGGATCTGCTGCCCCACGAAGTGGCATGGCGTCAGAAGGAGCAGTTCTCCGACGGAGTGGGTTATTCGTGGATCGACAGCCTGAAAGCCATGGTGGAACAGGAAGTGACGGATCAGATGTTCGAGGCGGCTGCATTCCGCTTCCCCATCAACACCCCGCTCACCAAGGAGGCCTACTTCTACCGCGCCATCTTCGACGAGCACTTCCCCCTAGAAGCCGCCGCCCGCACCGTGCCCTACGGCAAGTCGGTCGCCTGCTCCACCCCCACCGCGCTGGAGTGGGATGCCAAGTTCAAGGAGATGGCCGACCCGTCAGGCCGCGCCGTGATGGACGTGCACCAGCAGGGCTACTAAGCCAGAGCGGGGCAACCCCATCGGCTAACGCCAGATAGCAAAAAGCCCTTCACCATGGTGAAGGGCTTTTTATTTTTAAATGTTCCAGATGCAATCAATATTGATAAATGAATATGCCACTTAGCTCATCTTGAAATAAATCCACAATAATTGTTGCTCAGATAAAATGGGGCACCATTTTATTACTCACAAGTCAAAATCTGGCCTGAAATATATTTCACACAGCTTGCCAGATTATATCCACCACAAATGTGTATTAAAAAAACGTGGCAAAATGACAAAGTACAATGCGTAATGGCGATCATATTTCGCTAATATTACAGCGTCCATCGCAATGAGAAGGTGGTGACCGCGACATGGTCTCCCCCAGGTACCCAATCAACCTTGGGTGCATAACCGACTTCCAATGCAACTGACTTGTAACCCAGTATCACTATCGGCAAAGCGGCAAAACCATCAATACCCGAACCGTTGAGATAACCAGCCTGCGCCCCTACCCCAGCAAAAACATGTTCGGTGAGATACCACTCTTTCCGATAAGAGAAACCCGCATAACCAGCTGTATTTTCTAGAGAATCTCGATAAAACCCGCCGCGCAGCGCAAGTTTTCCCGTGTCGTTGTCACCCAAGAACACCCACGCCAATCCCAGCCCCGGGTTAAAACCATTAAAGTCACAGGTTTTGCTTTTTTTTCCTGTTCCCTGCGAACAATCACTGTGTATTGATGCCCCGTGAATAATAAGTGAAAGATCATGTTCAGCTGCCATGGAAAAAGTCGGCAGCCCCAAGAGTCCAATGGATAACAAGCAACCGTGAATGTTCATGTTAACCTTCCTGGTTTTATTTACCTCTCACTAACACACTAAATCAAAAATAGGCAGACATCAAACGAGTAACATCAGAGCGGTTGAACCGATAGATGTAAACGGGTCGCTAATACCATCGAGAGTGGCCAGCCAGGGTAATGTAAGGCACATGGTATTATTCACCCTCATACGGCGTTCCGGCGATACAAGCTCATCACGCATATTCGGCGCTGAAAGCTTCATTTTTTCCATGACCGCCAGCGCACTCATTTTCAGATGACGGTAAAAACTGGCATTGAGCTGGGTCAGATGGAGCAAGGAGTGGCGCACCCGTTTGAATGTCTCGGCACATACCGGGCTCTGCGAGTGCCAGAAGGAGGCCAGCGAACCTTTGGTGGTCAGACCGTCAATATCATAGAGTGCCCGCCCCATGCAGAAGGTGGGTACATCATGGAGCAGAGCAGAGAGACCGACCGTGCTGTTGATGGTGATCACCCCTTTGAGCAAGGGATACAGGGTTGGCAGCGGCAGTTCATAACCGTAAAAGACCCTCCCCTCAAGGCCAAGCACCGCAATGAGTCTGTTTATCTGGGCACGATAACTGACATAGCCCCGATCCATGGGGTGGTGCTTGAACAGCAACACATCTTCGGGTTTGGCATGCTCCGCAAAGGAGTTGATCACCTGCGCAACCATCTCCTCCACCCCGCTCAGGTCAGAGTGCTCCCGGATCTGAAAATCCTCGGTCACTTGCAGTGGCACAAAGAAGATCCGCCCGGCGTGCTGCGGCAACGCCTTGAGCAGGGCGCGATCCTGGCGCAAGTTGCCGTATTTCACCATGGCGCCACAGACCCACCCCATCGCCTCCTGCACCAGACTCCAGGGACGGTGATTCACAAAGTGGGGATAACGCCAACGGAACAGCGACTTGTTGATGTGGTAGCGACTGGCATACCAGGCGCGTACCGCAAAGGTCTTGCCCACCTTGAGCGAGCTGTCATAAGGCACAGGCCAATCCAGTTGGGCAAGTTGATCGCGCCGCTCATACCAGGGGCTGAAGGCATTGACCCCACCCTGCTCCAGCGTGACGAAATCGGGTCTGAGATAGCCCTCCTCCATCGCCCAGAATGGCACTCGCTTCAACTTGCAGATACGGCCAGCCTCCAGATGGTAATAACGGCAGTCCCCGTAACAGATCACCGTATCGATACCCTGCTGCTTGAGCACCCGGCGGAAAAAGGCGTTCCAGCTCTCCGGTTTCCCGCGAAAACGCAGATTTTTTCCGGCACAGGGCCAGCACTCATCCCCGCCATTGAAATGGATCTTCACCACCTGATGTCCCGCCTCGGTCAACTGGCGACTCAGGGTCTGAAAGAAAGGGCCAAGCGGGCCTTGCAGTAACAAAATCTTCATTGACGACTTATCTCAAAAACGGGGAGAGAGAGGGGCGCTGCATGAGCGTCTGGAACAAGTAACCGAGCTTGAGCTGCCAGCGTTGCCAGCGGCTCGCTTTTTGGGCCGATGAGTGTCCCTGCTTCGCCAGTTGGTGGATCAACTGCTCCGGACTTATCCAGAGCCCGGTCTGCCAATCGAGATAGAGCGGATAGGCAACCAGCGTCAGATAGACCAGCGCCGCCAGCGGCAGACTACGTTGACGACGAGCAGGCGGATTGGCATCCGTGGTCAACCCCCAGCCACTGTAGAAGGGTTGGCCCCAGGTCGTCACCTTGACCCCCTGCACCAGCGCCTCGAAGCCACTGAGCGAGGTCATGGTATGCAGCTCATCCACATGGGGATAGAGGCTGGTGAGCCCAATATCCAGCACCTGGCTATCGACACACTCCGCCAGACAGGCCGCAGAAATCGCCCCACCACGATTGCCCGCCACCACATCAGGGTGTGGTTTGTAGAGAATATGAGCGTCGGGTTTGGCCGCTCGCACCGCCCACAGCAACTGCTCGTTGCTGCGAATATGGGGGCTCCCGGTCAGGATGGAGGCATCGCCATCCACCTGACCCACCACCAGCACCAGCTCACGGCCATCATCGGGCCTGGTGTAGTGCTGCGGCTCGCCCACATTGTATTTGCTGACCCTGTGTTCCCGTAGCAAGGCGAGCAGCGCATCCCCGCGCTTGACCTCCGCCTCTGTCAACTCCTGATAGTTGAGCAACTGTTCCAGCCCGCTGGGAGTGCGACTGTCGAAATAGATCCCGACCGGGTCCAGTGACAAGGAGGAGGGACGACAGAGATTGGAGCCCAGCCCCCTCGAGCGAATAAAACCATCCTCGACCCGGATTGCAGAGGCGAGATCGGGGTGGCGGCTACCCCACACCAATATCTGCTCGTCACCGGTCAACCGCTTGGGTGGCTTGCGCACAAAGCGCAACTCATCGGCCAAATGCTGGCAAAACGCCTGCATAAATGCCCGCTTCCACAGCGAGAAACCGACCAGATAAAGCCTGCGCCAGCGCGGCGCGGGGCGGCGCTGATTCGCAATAATGGCGATCACCTCCTCGACCTCGCAACGCTGGCCCAGCACAGGGTCGAGATAGCGGGGATAGCGGATCAAGGCTGCCGCGACCAGCTGGGCGAGCGACACTTTTACGTTGCGCCGTTCACACTGCTTGCTGTCATGGGTCAGCCCCCAACCCGCATAAAACGGCATACCGAAGCAATAGACCGGCTTGCCAAGCAAAAGGCCCTCAAAACCAAGCTGGGATGACACCGTATAGACCGCATCCACCACATTGAGCAGCGCATGGGGATGGCAGTGATCGGCCACAATCTCCACATCATCCAGTTTCAGACGGGCCAACACCCCGCGCTTCTTGCCAAGGCGAGTATCGGGATGGGTGCGCAGCAGCAGGCGCGCATCGGGATGATTGCGGCGCGCCGCCTCCACCATCGCCACAAAATCAGCTTCACTGGCCAGCGCCCCCGGAATGGAGAGATCCCCCGTCACCTGATCGACCAGTAGGACCCTGGGTTTGGCGCTCTGCTGCAGACGTGTGGCAAGCCCTGATGGCAAGCCGCCATAGTCCCCGACAGCAGAGAGGGCGGTCACGCTGCCGCTGGCAATCGACTGACCGGGGGCAGTGGCATAACAGTTGTATTTGGTGACCCCGAGGCGTACCAGCTCACCGATCAATCGTTCGGCCCGTGCCAACATCTGTGGCTCGCACGGGGTGGCAATCAATTGCTCAAGCTGGCTGGGCTGGCGGGCATCGTAATAGATCCCCACCGGATCGGCGATCAGCGAGACCGCCTTGCCCCCCCTGGCGGGATGGCCGATATAACCGATAAAGCCGTCTTCCAGCTGCCAATAGGGCAAACTCAGGGTCTTGGCCTGCTCCTTGATCTGGTGGGTATTAGCCTTCTGGCCCCAGCCGACCAGCACATCCCCCGGCTGTACGGCATCAGGGGAAGCAAAGCGCGCCAAGGGTTGTCCCAGACAGGCGCTGATTTGAGTGCTGCGGGCCAGTATGCCGCTGGATTGTGTCCATAGAGTCATGCAAATTGCTCAGATAAAAAGTTCAGCGAGATGTGGGCTTAAACATATCTCTGAAAAAGGCCCGAGGGTTGAGGTAGAGCTTGCGCAGCTTGCGCCACAGTGGCCGCTTGCGCTGCACCCCCTCTTGCCAGCGCAACAGCCCCGGATATTCGCTCACCGGATAGCCCGCCTCCTCCTGCAAACGGATCATCCACTCGCGAAAATCCGGCAGCTCCCCGCCAAGGTCGTTACAGGGCACCACGGGCCCTTTCAACGGGCCTCGCTCTGCTTCACTGCGAGCCAGCATCTGCTCAAGCAGCTGATCATTGTTAGCCCGACGTTTGTGGTAAGGGTGAGTCAGGGGGCGCGGATGCCACTGGTGAACCAGAAACCGACCGGCAAACAGATGGGGCAGCGCATAATAGCTGAAATAGCGGCGAAACCCCTGATAATCCCCCGGATGCTGTGCCTTGATATTGAGGGCATAGTCATCCGGTCTCGGCCCGATGGGGTAATGACGGGTGAGCCGGTCAATCAGTTCGAGATCTTCGCCGCCATGGCCGACAAACTGCTCGTCAAAGCCCCCCAACTGCAAAAACCACTCGCGATTCATCAGCAAACAACTGCTGGCCAGGGCGATTCCCTCCACCCTGTGATTTTCTCCCCGCAAAAAAGACTCCAGGCAGCCCTGAAAATCCCCATCAAAGCGCTTAGTCTCCTCCTTGGTCAGATAAAGGCAGGGGTACATTTCAAAGGCATTATCACCAGTTTCAAATAGTCTGGTTACCCGCTGAGGTAAATCGGCGAATAAGGTTGGAGAGCAGAGAAGATCGAGGTCAAGAAAAAAAATGAAATCAAAATTTGCTGCTGAAATGGCATAATTGCGTGCTATACCAGGAGCAAATGGTTTATCTAAATGAAGTGGTGTATATATACAGTGCGTATTGGATGGCATTCCCATTGATTTGACTACACTATGGGCACTCTGATCACTAATAATGACCTCTCCCAATAAGCACATACCAGAAATAGCAGAATTTTCTATTAGTCTTGAATCCAGGTCACGCGACCTTGTCGAATAAGGAATGATAGTGGAGATATGAGCCATCAGATTGTATTGGTTTCATATAAGCTTTGATACATTTTTTTATATAAATCGGCATTTCGATGCCATGTCCTATTTTCTTTAATCCAATCAATCCCTTTTTTGGCCAACATCTGAATATTATCCTGATTGTAATACATATATTCAATTTTCTTGGTAAGGGATGATAGGTCACTTGCTTTACAGATGGTACCTATTTTCCCATTATCTACGAGTTCAATAAGCGGTTCTAAACTAGAGACCAGTACAGGTATACCCATTGCCATGGCCTCTAGCACTTTCATAGGAGGAACATATTGACAGACAATATCAGATTTTCTTGGGTATGCACACATGTCAAACGTAGAATACCAATCTTTGACCTCGCTATGTGGCACACGGTCATGATAGCTGATGCAAGAGTGCTGAGCAGCCAATGTTCGTATTTCATGCTCATATGGACCAGAGCCTATAATAACGAGATGAATATCCAAGCCATTCTCATTTAACTGTACGCAGGCATGAATAAGGTCTTCGAGTCCCTCATAGACAGTTATTGAGCCAATAAAACCAATTAAAAAAGTCTTGTCAGATACGAATTTTCTACGGCGAGAGTATTCTCTTGGTAATGGATGGAATGACTCTGTGTCAACAGCGTTGGGGATAATCCATACTTTGCTATCAGGGATACCCCAGGATACGATCAGTGATTTCATAGCAGAAGAAAGCGTGACAACAGCATCAGCCTGATGCATGGCCATTCTTTCCATCGTATCATCATATTTAAACATGTCGGTATGCTGATAACCCGGCTCTTTAGACAGTCGTGTATAATGCCATAAACCTCTAGCCTCATAGACACTTTTAACTCCAAGAATTTTGGCCGCTTGCGTAGCTGCCAATCCATTTAAGTAGTTGGAATGTCCATGAATAACATTTATATCTAATCTTCTTACAAGTTCTGCAACCTGCGCGGCGTAGTGCTGAACATAGCGGCTATCACTTACTTGACGATATTGGTGTTCATCATCATTTAACCGGTATAGGGTCACTCCACCTTGCTCATCGTGCAAAATCCGTGGCTCCTGTCGATGCTTAATCAGATCCCATGGGTACCCTGGTCGTGTCACAGCGGACAGTTCCACACCAGCAGGTGTGAGTGATGAAAAAATAGCAGATGTTCGATGCCAGTAGCCAGCTTGATCGTAAGGTGCTGAATTATGCAAGCAGAACATAACTTTATGATTAAACGTATGCAATTTACTGTCAGTATTAGTGCTTGCAATATTACATAAAGAGGAGCTATTTGATGAAATGATGAATGCTATTTCTTGTATTCGTTCTTTGTAGTTTGTTTCCTTATCTGTTTTGGGGACCCATTTTGTTACGGCATTATATGCTTTGAAAACGTCATTTTTTTTAGTCAGAAAATAGTATGATAAATGATAAATATGCTGGGGATATAGCTTAATGAGTAGTGCAGTAGTACCCGGAATATTTTTTTTGGCTGCCCATCTGATGAGCAGCCCTGCTTTTTTTCGAATCAGCGACACAATCATTGGCCAAGTAAGTTGCGATAAACTGTATCTACGCGCTTTGCGATAACTTTCCAATCGCGCTCAGCGACAACCCACTCTCGAGCAGATTTTCCTAAACGATCACGAAGATTATGATCCTCAATTAAGAGTCTGATTTTATTAGCCAGGTCCTCTGGATCATCTTTCTTATGAAGTAACCCAGTAACTCCATCATCGATAATCTCTGCCAATGCTGCGACATCTGAGGAGACAACAACCTTACCCATTGCCATGGCTTCAAAGGGTTTGAGTGGTGAAACCATCTCACAAACAGGTAGACCCTTTCGAGGCAGTGGACAGATATCTACGATAGAATAGTAATCTTCAATTTCGTCATGTGGTACCCTACCTGTAAACTTCACATGCTCGTCCATGTGTAATTCAGATGTGATTGCTTTAACGTTATCCAATACGGCCCCATCACCGACAATAAGAACCACAAAATTATTTAGGCCTTGTTTTTTTAGAATTGATGCAGCTTGGATAATATACTCAACACCTTCATATTGAACTACTGAACCCAGGAAACCAATTACTACTTTATCTTCAATACCGAGATTTCGTGCAAGTTTATTGTTTCTTATTTTTGGTATAAAGCGGGATGAATCAACACCATTTGGTAAAAGGTGAATTTTTTCTGCTGCTACTCCACGATTTATTAACTCATTCTTAAGTGCATTGGTAAGAGTAAATACAGCATCAGCATCATTAGCGGCTTGAGCTTCAAGCTGCGACATCATATTGTAGTATTCAGTATCTTTCCAATCTGGGTCTCTAGATATTCTAGTAATTTCCCATAGACCACGAACTTCGTAAACGCTTTTTATGCCAAGTCGTTTAGCAACATTGTTAGCAGCCAAACCATTCATATAGTTTGATGCACCATGAATTATCGCTGGTTTTTCATTCAAGCTAAGTTGATATAACGCTTCGCTATATTCATCAATATAGTTAATAATAGGGATTTGCCCAAATGCGTTATTATCTGCTTGGAGACAGTGATAGCGAACTCCATCGATATCATGAAACTCAGTATAAGCAACATCCTCAAAGCCACTTCTATCTTGTGGATAACCAAGACGAGAAACGCCTGATATATCCCACCACTGTTTTATTGATGTAAGTAAACCATGAGATCGCGTCGCATATCCACCAGAGTTATATGGAAGTCTATTATGGAGAAGATATAAAGCTTTATTACTACGAGGTATGTGAATGGGGTCGTTATCCACTGGCATGTATTTATAACCATCAGTAAACAACTTATAGAAAGATGAAATTGAAGAGAATTTCCTCATCAAATTTTCATTTTTCTTTTCATCAACTAGTTTTAAAGCTTTTGTTATTGAACCCCTTGATAAATGGTAATCTGAGAGTTTTCTTATCCAAGTATTTTCAAGCTTGTCTTCATTTTGAAATAAATAGTCAGCACATATTTCTTTAAGTTTATTGTCTGATGATTTATCAAATATTGCTTTTGTTAAGGTCAGCCTTATTTTTTCATTTTGTTCTAAGGAGAGCACATCTGTTAATGCATTTTCAGATGTGGTACTTCTCAAGAGTTCGTCTATGTTTCTTTTAATAATAAGTTGTTCTAGTCGGTCACTATACAAACTACATGAATGCAACTTATTTAGTTTATTTATCAAATTTAAATATTCACTCTCAGAAAATATGCTCTCTGCTCTTTTAAGATAAACGGCAGCAAATTTCTCGTCAGTTGGATTCTGGAGGAGGTAATATTTACTTAATACAAGACTGCGGTGAACATCAATATCTTTAAAGTATATAAAATATTTTCTTCCAATCTCATTTTGAAGTGATGAGTTTTCCTTCAATAAATACGTGACCCATTTTTCAGCTAACTCACTATCCCCTTTACTACTCAGTACTTTAAATACTGAATCAACATTTTTAATGTGTGGCTTTACCAGTTCAAGATCAGATATTTGCTTTTTGATTTCGTTTGCATCATCAAAGCGCCCTATTCTTTCTAATCTGTTTGCATAGACGTTATTGAATGATGGGTCGAAAAAATACTTAACAGCGTTATCTGCTTGCTCAATAGATAACACTGGATATATATCTTTAAACCGCTGAAAAAACAGTCTAGAGAGTACTGCAGAAGAGACTCCATTGCCGATATTAAAATGGATCCATATGCGTGCTATGCTTTCATTTTTATTACAGAGAAAGATAGATTTTTTTTGTGTTTTTTTTGCAAAAACATTAATTTTTTTTATTAAACTATTCATGCTAATCCCGTTCATATATTCACATCAATCCTGTCAATTAAAGTACTTCCATTGTTTATGTAAATTACATTATTCACTACTTCTATATTATATTTACTATCTGTGGTGAATAGTGTTGCAATCACTGTTTCCTTAACTGAAACTGAATTTTTAATAAGATATGATGGTTTCTGTTCTCGGTAGCTTTCGGACACAAAGGAGAATCCATTTTTTGTATCACCCCAAAGGATAGATTTATTGTTTTCAGCATTGTTTGTCAGTGTTCGCACATTTATTTTTAAGTTATCTTTAATGTCTATAAAGCTATAGTCAAAATTACTCTCAGTTTCATTCTCTAAAGAGAAGTTAGGATGTATATGGAACGTTTGTTCTACGGTTACTTGGGATGATGAATTTATTCTGTCAATAACAATTAAAAAATGGCTTTTCTTTGTTAGAATAATTCTAGTATTGTGAATACTATGATCAATAGACTTATGTGACAATTCAACTAGAGTGCCATAAGTCATTTTACCTACACGACGTAGACAAGATTCATATAGGCCACCATTGATTGATTCTCCATTGATCAAAATTATATTGTGTGCATACTGGGAGAGGTAATATCTTCTATATTTACAGCCAGTATAACCATATTTTCCTGAATCAACTATTATGGGGCGACCGTGGTCATACCATTCAAAATTTAAATCATCATTGTGCATATGCACTTTATTTTTTCTAGCGGTAGAAATGAACAGCCCAAACGCCTTATCTCTGCTTTTTGAAATAAAGTAACCGCTTTGCTCAAAGAATTTGAAATTGGCATCATTATGTTCAGGAGAAAATAATAGCTCATGCTCTGATATATCCTCAGGTATTTTTAGTGTGGAAATACCTGAATCACCTATAGGCCATATTTGACTATTAGGCCTACAAAGCCAAAAGAAATTTCGTTTGGCTGAAAGTAATGCATCATCGAGTCGTATTGAGGTATACCAATTGGTTGCCGCTAACTTGGAAAATTTTCTATGTGCAAAAATATGATACTCAGGTGAGTTCTCGCTATGGATACCTTCAGGGTAAAACTGATTACTCCACAGTTGAGACATTCTTTTCAAGGCTATTTCTGAAATATCTTTATTAGATCTTGTTGATGAAAAATCAAAAGCCTTTGCTAACGCCATTAACCCGTGCGCTTGGAAAATGCCGTGATTATTTAATGAAAAATTCTCGCTATCTATTAACTCATCTAAATGAGATAATATTAATTTAAATATCCACTCTTTGTCAGCGAAGCTATTTTGACTAAGCGTCATTAATTCATTGGATAAAAGCGCTAACTTCTGAGCTCTTAATCCAACTGCCATGTCATACCATAAAAATGAATGTTTGTTTTCTATTGAAAAATGAAACCACGACTTCATTGTATCCAAGATAAATGTAAGTATAGATTTATCGTGATTCTTTTTATACTCTATAATTGCAGGGTCTAGATTTCTCCATGAGTGTAGCTGAAATTTCCAATTACTATCAGAGAACGGATCTATATTCCAATCAATGGGCTGAGTTATATTATAGTAAGGTAAGTCTTTACGTGGTTTAAATCCATTTTTTAGGAAATCCATATAAGACTGTTGATTAACTAATTCTATATCGTCAATAGTTATATTATTATATTGTTTAATCATTTCTATTTTTTACTTCTAGATTTTTGAAGTGTAGTTCACCAACACACTTCCATTTTCTTAAACCAATTCGCTTTGCTGCTAGCTCTTTATGAACTTCTATGGTAATTTTTTTACCAGGATGTAGATTGTCAATGTATTTGAATGCACATTTCAGAGACTTTGAATAACTATAACCATGTTTTTTTAGCTCATGAAAGCCTATTTTGTCAGTATCAACGAGGAAAATTGCAGGTCTTGAGTTATCTGGTGATGGTTCAAAGTTCAACTCAAAGGATACATCAACACTTATAGTATTATCTTGTAATTCATACCAAATTATATTCTCATTTAAATAATTAGATTTTTTCAAATTGAATAAAGATGGATAAACCTTTGTAGCCTTAGAAAGAGTTACAGCTTGGTTAATTTCACTAATAAATTCTTTTTTATCTGAAAAAACGCTATGACCTCTATTGTCATTAAAAAAGTGAAAGTATATTTTATTTGGGTAATCCCCAACAGAAGATAAGATTTGAAGTGTTGAAGTTTGAAATGGGATAAGATGCCGTTCTAAATGAAATCTATCTTGTATATTTTGAACATATAAAACAGCCGGGATATAATCATATTTCTTAATAGCATGCAAGACGGAGAATCTATGATAGATATCAGAGTCAGATGATATCTTCTCATTTTTAAAGAAGTTATCTGTTAATCTATTCGCAGCAGACTTATAGTATTTAAATATGTTGGTTTGTGGATTGTTAACAACAGCAACAGAGCCTCGAAGTCTGATCGCAGCCATTAAGGCTGCAAATCCTCCGCCAGATGAACCATAGAATATGACCCTGTTTGGTTCAATACATAATGATTTCACTAGGTGATTTGTAATCATATAAATATATTCTTGTATGTCACATTCTGATGAACCTATATACCAACCAAGGTTGGTTGACTGAGTGCAAGATACAATTGGGTCATCAAAGCAGACAAACGAAAGATTATTTTCATAAGCCCAACTCCATCTCATAAAGTTAGGTCTATCCGTAAGATCTCCATTTATTGCGCCATTAAAAAATACAACTAATTTGTCTGTTTCTTTGTTAACTCTGTATAAACCAGAAAGATATAGAGAATCATTTATTTTTAATTTATAAATGACGGGCTCTTCTTGTGATGTGGGTATATGGAGAATGGAATCTACTTCTGTTGTTTGAAATTCTTTCATAAGAAGAGTAACCGTAGGGTGTCAAGTTATCAAAATGGCCATGGGTAATTCCCATGGCCAATGCGTATTTGAGTTTAGTTATGCGTTAACGAAATTCAACAGTGTACCTGATTTAGCATCAGAGTCTTGCAGGCCAATAAACTGCTTATGCTTGACCAGAATAGCAACTACGTCAGCTTGCTGAATTGCATCAGAAACAGAAAGCAGTTTGACGTTATTACGATTTTCCAGCGTAGCCGGCAGCGCTTCAATATTGGGTTCCACCGCCAGAATTTGATAGGCCGGGTTGTTGGCCAGGGTCTTGGTGATATCCAGCGCCGGGCTCTCACGCAGATCGTCGATATCCGGTTTGAAGGCCAGACCCAGACAGGCAATTTTCGGGTTGCTCAGACCGGCAACCGCCTTTTCTACCTGCTCCACCACATAGTGCGGCTTGTAGTCGTTGACCAGGCGAGCCTGGTGGATGATTTTGGCAGTGTCAGGATTCTGGTTGACGATAAACCAGGGGTCGACCGCGATGCAGTGGCCACCCACGCCACAACCCGGTTGCAGGATATTGACGCGCGGGTGACGGTTGGCAAGGGAGATCAGCTCCCACACATTGATGCCCTGCTGGTCGCAGATCAGCGACAATTCATTGGCAAAGGCGATATTGACATCACGGAAGGCGTTCTCGGTCAGCTTGCTCATCTCGGCGGTGCGCGCTTCGGTGGCGATGCATTCACCCTTCTTGACGAACATCTTGTAGACCTGAGTGGCGGCTTCGGTACTGGCCTTATCCATGCCACCGATGATGCGATCGTTCTCCACCAGCTCGCGGATCACCTGACCGGGCAACACACGCTCCGGGCAGTGGGCAACAAAGATGTCAGGGGTCTGGCCTTCTGCCACCGTGTGCGGGAAGGTCAGATCGCTGCGCTCTTCAGCCAACCATTTGGCCATCTGTTCGGTGGCCCCCACCGGAGAAGTGGACTCCAGCACCACCAGATTGCCTTTCTCCAGCATAGGCGCCAGGGCACGGGAAGCACTCTCGATATATTTCAGATCCGGTTCGTGATCTTCACCCTTGAACGGGGTCGGCACAGCAATCAGGAAGGCATCCGCCTTCTGCGGGCTGGTGTGTGCGCTCAGGTGGCCATCCTGCACCGCCTGCTTGACCAGATCTTCCAGGCCCGGCTCAACAATATGGATCTTGCCCTGATTGATGGTGTCTACCGCATGCTGGTTGACATCGACACCGATAACCCGAATGCCGTTACTGGCGATGACTGCTGCTGTTGGCAAACCGATATAACCCAGACCAACGACGGAGATGGTTTCGAATTTCATTATTTGTGCTCTCAAAAGTAAAACAGGGGGCAAATATGCCCCCAAGGACAGGTATGTAATCTGTAAATCAGGCCACTTGCAGGCTGCTGTCGATCTGCTGGCCGAGGGCACCGCTCAGGCCAATGACGGCCTCGACGATGCGTTGGCTGGTTCTGCCATCCCCATAGGGGTTGTTGGCATGGCTCATCACCTGGTAGGCCAGCTCGTCATCCAGCAGGCGAACGGTTTCTGCAACGATCGTCTCGTCACAGGTCCCCACCAGACGAACTGTGCCTGCCTTGACGGCAGCCGGGCGCTCTGTGGTATCTCGCATGCACAGCACAGGTTTGCCCAGGGTGGGCGCCTCTTCCTGAATACCGCCCGAATCGGTCAGGATCAGGTAGCTCTGCTTCATCAGATAGACGAACGGCAGGTAATCTTGCGGCTCGATCAGATGCACATTGTCGAGCCCCTTGAGGTTGCGGTTGACCGGCTCTTGTACATTGGGGTTGAGGTGCACCGGATAAACGATTTGCACATCATCCCGCTGGGCCAGCACGGAGAGCGCCTTGCAGATCCGCTCAAAGCCATCGCCGTGATTTTCGCGGCGATGGCCGGTGACCAGGATCAGCTTCTTGCTCTTGTCGAGGAAAGGGAAGCGCGCGGCCAGTTCAGCCTTCATGCCAAGGTTTTTATCAATGCGTTGGGAAACCTCAATCAAGGCGTCGATCACCGAGTTACCGGTGACGAAGATGGTCTCCGGAGCGATGTTCTCCATGATGAGGTTTTTCAGCGAGCTGATCGTCGGGGTGTAGTGTTGATCGGCGATGCCACCAGTCAAACGACGCATCCCCTCTTCCGGCCAGGGAGAGTAGATGTTGCCGGTGCGTAGCCCTGCTTCAACATGGCCAACCGCGATACGGTGGTAGTAGGCAGCCAGTGTCGCCGCAAACGACGTAGCCGTGTCACCGTGCACCAGAATGCGGTCCGGTTTGAACTCGGCAAAAACGGGTTTGAGCCCCTGCAAGATGGCGGTCGTGACATCTGTCAGATCCTGGCCCGGCTTCATGATGTTGAGATCATATTCCGGCTCAATCTCGAACAGGTTGAGAACCTGATCCAGCATCTCCCGGTGTTGCCCGGTCACGCAGACCCTGACGTCAACCTTGCGATTGGCCTGGAAAGCCTTGACGATAGGGGCCATCTTGATGGCTTCCGGTCTGGTACCAAAAACAATTAATACTCGCTGCGCCTTAATTGGCATAATTATCACTCCCGTGTGAGCTAATTGGTTTTATTTTTCCCGATACTAACTAATAAAGACTGAGTTCACTGTTGAGCTGTGTCAGCCTGTGTTGCCAGGTGTGTTGGGCCAGCACTATTTCCATCGCGTTTTGGCCCAATTCGTCTCTTAGTTGAACATTTTTTTGTAATTGTTCACACCATTCGCGCGCCGCAGCACCATCCTGCACTGCGACAATGCTCTTGCCAAAAATGTTATCCATGGCGATCGAAGGGGTGCTGATAATAGGGCAGCCAGCAGCGGCCAATTCAAACACCCGACGGGATAACATTGTTGAAGATTGACTAATCGTATTGAAGTTCAAATATACTTGATATTGCTGATATGCCTTGGCAACTGATTTTTGAGTGATCGCAGGTTTACAGTAAGGTTGTAGTTGCTCAGGATAGCTGCAGCCATTTCCCTTCTGCCAAAACCGGTCAAAAATAATCAGATTCTTATCTCGCAATGCCAGAAGAATATCCTCCTGAACCCTGCTTCGCTCAGCCAGTTCGTTACCATAATAGCCCCCCAGAAATGCGACCTCCTGACCCCGCCCCCCATTCTCTGCAGGTTGATACCAGCGTGGCTGGGCAGCAAACATCAGCACACCTACATGCTGAAAACGCTGATGGGGGAGCGCATGATAGCGCTCCAGTGAGCCGGAATCCGTGGTGTAGACTACATCAAACAACGCGGCCGCATCAGCAAAGCGTTCGAAATGAAACGGATCCTCTTTGTTCCAGAAAATTGTTGTGATTTTCCGCTTGTGGCAGAATTCCAGCAACCTCCGCAGCTCTGGTTTATTGGGCGAACTATGGGCATAACTGGCTATTTTCCCTTTCCAGCTATCCTTATAACCACGCCAGGCTGATTCGACAAATAAAAAGTCAGGTTTGTAAAATCTTAACTTCCATTGCCAATCTATCGGTGTTATTTGAATTAAATCTGCGTCTGGAGCCAAACTGAATGTAGTAAACTGGTCGGCAACTAAAGCAATACATGGTCGTTTATTATTGCCCAAAGAGATTGATCCACATATATAATCCAGTAAAAATCATAACCACCTATTTTCTATATAGCGTGGAATATGAACAGCATGCTGGTTTTTATCAAAAACCAATAAGTTATTATAAAGTCGTCGCTTGGCTATATTCTGACAGGCAGACCTCATTCCTCAACGTTATCTCTTTGGCAGATGATATTCTCATCTGCCAAGAATACAGTTCTGACCTATCTTGCATCACCTTATCAATCCTGGTGTTCACGCAAGGTCGCCAGCCCCATAACAATCAGGCCATAGAAGAGGCAAAGCAGAACACCAATTGTGACCAGGTTATACAAGCGGCATGGGTATTCGGCTTCTTCCGCCAAGGTTGGCTTCGTCACGACCAGCAGATGTTTCAGCTTGCGATATGCCTCAACGCGGGCTTGCTCCAGACTGATAAGGCCCGTCTTGTAGAGATCAGCAGCCAGAGTGGCCTGGGTTTTCAGATCCATATATTGGGCAGTGATTTCGTTCATTGCCTCAGGTGCCACCTGAGTGCCAGCACCGGCATCATTGGTGGTCAATTTCGCCTTTTCCTGTTTCAGTTGCTTGCTTAACGCATCAACACGACTTTGCACCGATACCACCCCTGGTGCGCTCTCTTTCATATAACTGCGCAATTGCTTCAGTTCTGCCTGCTGGCGCACCAGCTCGGCTTCAATTTCACTGACCACACCAAGGCGTGCAGTGCTGGTCGATTCCGGGCTGATTAGCTGATGGCTATTTTGAAACGCCAGTACCTTGGCTTTCTCTGCCTGCAAGCGTTGATGGGAACGGTTAACCTCTTGCTCGACAAACGCGAGCTGATCCATGGCAACCTGATGGCCCAGCTTGTTGATAAAGCCTTCCGCCTCTTTCAGCATCATGCTCACTACCTGCTGGCCATATATGGGCTCAAAAGCCTGCAGTTCGATAGTTAATACCCCGGAGAGTTCATCAAGACGCAAGTTCAGGTGATCACGGTAATATTCAAGAAACTCTTCGCGGGTCGCCTCCCCCGATAGACGGGAGAAGAAGTCGGCATCATGGCTTTGGTAGTGCGCTTTAAGCGCCAATTCGCGATCCAGCTTGGCCAGCAGATCCCAGGAGCGCAGGTACTCTTGTACCAGTAATATGTCCTGATGATTGCTACCACCCAGCCCCAGCATAGACAGGGCATCGGGCAGCATTTTGATCTGGTCGGCCTGTTTGATAATGATTTCGCTACGGCTGACATAACGGTCTGAAGCAATCCCGCCAAAATAGATCGATGCCATGGTAAAGCAGGCTACAACCCACAAAAAACTGCCCAGTTTCAGACTCTGTTGCCAAGATCTGTGGACGATCTTATAACCGCTGGAATCAATGAAGAAACGCTTCGGCTCTTTGCCAGCTTGCGAATCTTCCGCACGAAGCGTGATGGCTTTTCTATTCTGATAGGTTGTGTCATGTTTAATTGTGCTTATTATAGATTTTGATAAATACAGATCGCATCGTCGATATTGTCGAACACTTCCAGCTGGCCATTGCGCAATAATATCCCCATATCACACTGCTGACGCAGGTTTTTCATATCGTGCGACACCATAATCAGACTGGCCGTTGCACGTTTTTGGTTAAAGACATCGATGCACTTCTGTTTAAATCGGGCATCCCCCACCGAGGTGATTTCGTCGGTCAGATAGATATCGAAGTCAAAGGCCATGCTAACAGAAAAATTAAACCTTGATTTCATTCCGCTGGAATAGGTTTTGATCGGCAGTTCAAAATGTTGCCCTATTTCCGAGAACTCCTTGACCCACTCCTCTACGGCTTGGGTTTCGCGCACCCCGTGAATGCGGCAAACAAAACGGGTATTTTCACGACCCGTCATGCTGCCCTGAAAGCCCCCACTCAAAGCCAGAGGCCAGGAGACCCGGCAATGCCGGCTCACCTTGCCTCGGTTGGGCATATCCATACCCCCGAGCAGCCGTAACAGGGTCGATTTTCCCGCCCCGTTGACCCCCAGAATGCCGATATTGCGATCCCGAGGCAGGGTGAGCGAGACATCGCGCAGCACATAATTACGACCAAATCTGGTCGGGTAATACTTGGTAACTGAATCAAGAACGATCATCTGGTTTCACTTTAACTGGCAATCAAGCGGCGATGGCTTAACCGATAACAACTCATGGCGAAGGTGAGCAGTATCAGGGTGATGGCCGCCAGATAACTCGAGCTGACATTGGGGCTGCTATAGCCTGCGATCCAGCCACTGCGAATAAGCTCGAGGGCATGCACCAGCGGATTCCATAAAAACCAATGCTGATACTGACTTGGAATTGCAATTAGAGGATGCATAACACAAGAAATAAACATCAAAGGCATCATTACTAAACGCAGGAATTTATTAGCTTCTTGAAATGAATGACCTATGACACAGAAAAGGATTCCCAGAGAGAAGGAAAACATCATCAGCAATATATAGATAAACAGCACCTGTAGCGGATCGGCGGGTATAGCATCAAAACCAGACCAAAGCAGCCCAAGTATAAAAATTGCTCCAACCATCATACCGACCATAGTTTCCAGCATAAACCTGGCAATAAACGTTGTGAAGGGAGTTACCTGGCGATAACAGAATAGCCCCATGTTGCCACTGACTGCCGTTTGCAACTTACTCACCACATTTTTAAAAACAATAAAGGGCAGATATCCAGTCGCGATAAATAACGGTGCCGGTGCCCCACCAAATCCACTATGGCCACGCAGGCCGAAAATCAGGCTAAAAAAAACAATCATTAGCAGCGGATCCAGCAGAGCCCAGGCATAACCCAGCCTGTATCTGCCAAAGCGGGTTTTAAGCTCACGAATAAGCAGGCCAAAGACAACATCTCGCAACACCTGCAGGGATGTACGCGGAGTTTGATTAAGAATCGGTTTATTCATTAGTTCGCTTTACCCATAGCAGACTCGCCTATTGGCGAGCCTGCTTTTTTACAGCAAGAAGCGGCTTAGTTAATTGCTACGTTAGCAGCCACGGCGATCTGATAGATGATTTGGGTAATATCCTTGACCGATTGCATGGTTTTGCTGTCAACCTTGGGCAACACCAGGATCTGATCACCGGGCTGGACACTCCCCTTATCTTTAAACTCCACCAATCCGTTGGCATGAACCACGGCTATCCGCTGGTCATTCGCACGCTCGGTGAATCCGCCCGCCCAGGCCACATAGTCATCGAGAGTCGCATTGGCGTTATAGACCACAGCCTGTGGCATCAAGACTTCCCCACCGACCTGAATCAGGTCAGTTCTGTTCGGTATGACAATCTGGTCACCCTGTTCCAACTGAATGTTCGCAACAATCCCCTTGTCTGCGACCACCACCTTGCCAAGTGGCTCGATTTTTCTGGCCTTTTCGACAAAGCGCATCACCAGTTCTGCCTCTTTGGCACGGATCGCCGCTTCCCCATCCGAGCTGGCAGGCGCAGTAAAGACGCTGCGCTCGAGTCGATTGAGCGACTCATCCAGCATCTCTTTTTGCCGCGCGGCCACACTTTTTCGCATCAGATAGATGGACTGGTAATCAGCAAGTTGCGGATCAATCGGAATGTGGTCAAGCAAGTCGTGCAACTTGGTCTGTTTGCGCACGGTGAAGTAAGAGGGGCCCATGTAACTGCCAGAGACCTGCACATCATAAACCTGAGCATGCATATCATCGTTGAACAGCACCTTGTCGCCATCTTTGAGCTGGATGTTGGCAAAGTCTTTATATGGCAGATAGACAGAGAAGGGGCCATTGGCACGATCGCCAATCACACCAACGTGACTTACTTTGGCCAACGGCAACGCATAGTTGATGAGTTCCGCCCCCAGGGTGTTGCGCTGGGTCAATTCAAATCGAAATGGATTACGAACCTTGCCCGCCACATTGATCATCGGGCCCTGTGGCTCTACCAGGATGACATCCTGATCTTTAAAAGAGAGCTTGGGCATTTTGCCCTGGCGCATAAATTCATAGAGGTCTACCTGCTGGATCACCCGATTCTGACGCAACACCTTGATCTGGCGGTAGCTGCCCCGCTCGGAGTCAATCCCGCCAGCTCGTTTGAGGAAATAGAGCACGCTGTCTGACGATTGACCGGCATATTGACCAGGACGGATGACTGGGCCGGTGACATAAACACTAACAGGGGTCGTGGTAAGCAAATTGACGTAAACATTGACATTGTTGGTGAATACATCACCAATGCGGCTGGTTACCAGCCCGTTAACCTGACTGGCCGGCACATTCTTGACATTGATGGGGCCCACATCAGGGATGAAGATATTACCCTGATTATCCACCGTCACCACATTGGAAAAATTGACTGCTCCCCAAATCCAGATATTGAGTTTGTCGCCAGCGGCAATCAGGTAATTGTCATTCAAGCCATCACTGCGCTCGGTTTCATAGCCACCGGCAAACAGGTTGGCACCGTAAGGAGGAGGCAATCCAGCTTCTGCTTGCGGCAACAATTTGCGTACATCAGCTTCCCCTGGCAACAACATTCCTTGCCGGTTCTGTTGGGCAAAGGTGCCGGTGGTCGAATCGGTATTGGCTTGGCCACCTTGTGCAGAATGCAACCCTTTGTTGTTTGCCAGTTGATAGCCAAATGTCTGACCATCTGATTGGGCCAGATTGGGGGCACTGGCAGAGAGTACGGGGAAAGATGCAGTGATCAACCACAACATCAAACTCAAACGGCTACTTTTAATCTTCAAAACCTAACCCTTTCGCGTTGTTACCTGGCAAACAGATTGCCCAAAGATGCCTGATCCAATTGAGGAACCTGGTACCACTGCTCCGCACTCTTGCAAGCTGCACTGCGTTGCTGGTGCCCTTGCTGCTGACTGTAAATCAGCTCGACACACTCACGCCCAAGCGCCGAGACATAACGCTTCCCGAGCGTAAACGTGGTGTCGTGATGGGTGAACGCCGAGCCCTGAGGCAGCGTATTGAGCGCCTGTTGTACAGCGCTTGGCATAACTGGCTGTGCATTCATATCAACCGGGTTAACCAAGGGACGAGATGCCTCGACCTGCTTAGGTTGATATGCGCAGCCACCGAGCTGAATGGCGAAGATGACCGCCAGGAACGGAGTGACATTGTTCATGTATCAAGATTTTCCATTAGTTCGTATTGCGAGATGCGCAATAGTGTTCCGTAAATGCTTGGCGGAAGCGAGCTTTTGAGGAAATGAAACAAGAGAGGCAATCGCATTTCGCTCAGTTAGACCGAGATGACGCTCTGATTGGCAAGTCGAATTTGCCGCATACGATGCCTGTGTACGGGAGGCTTGGCTTAACTTGCGGCAACGAGCGCGAAGAAAAGCAAAGAGCAATCAACGAACCCATGGTTTACATGAAAATATGCATGGCTACCGCACGACAATTGCCACTAAAGTGAATAGACATAGCTACCGCACGGCAATGACACCTTCCCGGACAAAAAGCAGGCAAATTGAATGAGAAAAACAAAAACGGGGGAGCAATAGCGGACATTGCCGGTTTAAAAAACAGCAATATTGATTGCGTAGTAAATATCCAACCCGTGCATTAAGCGTCATTATGTGACGCAAATCATGCTTGTATTTATTTTCGGCGCATACTATCAACCAGTCACGATTGAGTCAACACTCAATAAATCCTGCCCCCAGACACCATTTTACATGATGCATCAAGTAACTTATTGTTTTTAAATTGATTTAAAATCATCAAACCATGGGTGATAGCTTGGATTGAATTACTCAAGAATTGATGGTGAGAAAACATACAATTTAGAGAGTTCTTATATATGTTATCGCTACGTGACTTTATCTATTTTTGAGAACTACACCTATTGCCAAGCGAAGCTAGATGATGTAAGGAAACTCTATTGCAAACATAGTAACACTTATAGATGCCTTCCAGATATATCAAGTAATCAAATCACTGGTTTAATAAAATTAAACGCATTGATCCGACTTCATCTCCTCACGAAACCAGACTGTTCAAGTAACGAACAAAGCGGGCGCAGCATCTAAAGTTCAGCCGAATGGAAAGCTCGTGATAGACCATTAATTAGCCAACATGTTTTTTTTTAGTTTTCTATCACAAATTGACAAGACTCTTGCCCGTTGTCTATGCCTGATATGTGTTCGATTGAATCAGCAGTGAAACAGGTAGCAATAAGACAGGAGGGGGCATGGACGCTAACACTCTATCAAGGATCGGCCTGCTGACAGCACTGCTGGCCAGTCCGTCTGCAATGGCAAATGACAATGTCGTGGTACTGCAGCTTGGCAAGGCCTTCAGCAAGGAAAAGCTCGACATTAAAATCGCCGATGCCAAGTTCCACCATATGTTCTGGCGCTGGGGAGACTCAGGCTGTCAATTTGGACTGGGGCTACGTGCCGGGACGCTCCAGGTAGAAGATGAAGAGACCGCCAGACTGGGGGGCGGCGCCCGTATCGCATGCCAATGGGGTAACTGGGTAACCTGGCTCCCCGGCGAAATGGTCTGGCTCGATCAGTATCAATTTGGCACTCGCGGCCACGGCTACAAGAATTACGGCGGCCCCTTCCAGTTCGCCCTGGGTATCGGTCTCGGTTACGCCATCACCAAGAATTGGCTGATCGGTTATCAGTATGAGCACATGTCCAATGCCTATATGTATGACAAGAACCCGGGGCTCGACAGCCATACCCTCCATATCGAGTACCGTTTTTAGCCAGATAGGCTTCGTCGTGACCATCTGAACACTCTCTGCAAAATAGCCTTCACTTCCGTGAAGGCTTTTCGTTATGTAGTCCTCTTATAACCGGGGTGACAGTGAGAAGATCACCATACTGAGGAATTGGATTACGACATGCTCTGCCGTACCACCACATCATGGGGGTGCAATCAGTCCTTTTTCGCCTTGTTGGCGAAGAAGATATCGGCCTGAATATCCTGGGTGCGCACAGTGAAGATCTGGTTGGTCAGATCGTCGGTCAGCGTTTCGGCCTCCTGCATCACCCGCAGATTGAAACCGTTGAGCATGCTGTTGGCGACGGCCTTGTCGGTTTTGACCGTTTTCAGATAGCTGGCTTCCATCTCTTTCTGCTCTTTGGCGATCTTCGCCTCCCAGCTCTGGTAAGCCTGCTTTACTATGGGTGCCAATTTGGGGTAATCGGTCATCACCAGGGTCTGCAGCTTGCGATATTTCCAGTAGATGGAGTCGCTGTCGGCCTTGTCACTGCCCATGGCATAGTGGGCCGGATAGGCTTCCAGACCGCTGTAGTAGGGAACGAAGGCGGTCAGATCCGCCATGCCGAGGCCCAGATAGGTCACCTCCCCCACCTCGCGCGGCATCCAGGGGCGTACCTGCATCACGTGGGACTCGTAGGTGCGAAACACACTGACAGGGCGCCACGGCTCCTGACCGTTCAACCCCTTGCTGTAGGGATCGTGCTCGGTGCCGTCATAGTGATTGCGCAGCACCGCCTTGACCTCCTCCAGCGTCATCTTCTTCTCGGGGGAGAGGGTGACCGGGAACTGGCGACCGGCATCCACCGCCTGCTTGAGCGAGGGGTTGAACATCTGCTGGATGGTCCAGACCCGCGGATCGTTATAGGTGCGATCCCGCTCGTCATCGCGGGTATAGGCTTTCGAGAAGTTGAACGCCCCATCCTTTTGCGGATGGTAGAGCCCCTTCTCGGTGGCAAATTCAATCAGATTTTTCGAGCCCATCATGTCGGCACTGGCCGGATCGTACTGCTGCAGGCGGCCCTGATTGCTGGTGGCAAAATAGTGATTTTTCGGCAGACGCTGCGCCATCCAGTGGTGGCCGGTGGCGGTCTCCAGATACCAGAGCTCGTTATCATCCACCACGGCGACGCCAAATCCCTCTCCCGCGCCTATGGTCTCGATGATGTTGCCAAGTAACGTGATCGCCTCGCGGGCCGACGTGGACCGGGAGAGCAACACATCGGGAATGTCATCCTCGGTGATCCCCTTATCTTCCACATAGGGGTCAAAGGCGAGCGCTTCGGGTGAGGCAAAAATGGACTCGGTGCCGCTCACCCCGACTCCCTTCTCGTTGAACCCGGTGGCGCCGTGCAGCTGGGTCTTCCAGTTCGGTACCGTGGTATAGCGCAGGGAGTTTTTCGGCAAGGGATAGCTGAAATCATTGGCGCCGTTGTGGGCCTTGGAGCTGTGCATACCGCTCTGCCCCTGCTTGGCCGGATGGATCACGAAATGCTGGGCTTTCAGGGCATCGCTGTCGGCGCTGCGGGCCACCATCATGGAGCCATCGGCGCTGGCCTCGCTGCCGACCAGCAAGGTGGTACAGGCGAACGCCGACGAGAAGAGAGCAAGGTTGATGGAGAGTGCGACGACGCACTTTTTGAAGGAATGCATGAGATCTCCTTGTTGCACAGAGTGGTTGCAAATAAGCGGTGGCACGCCAGTCAACCTGCCGCTGTCACAAGGGATCTGCGCGGTGACACGGGCCGGACAGTGCGGGCCATCAAACCGTAAACACGAAAAAGAGCAGTGCGGATAAACCGTGGAAACCAGGGAGGTAGCCAAGGCCCCCTGATAGGCGACCTGTGCGCATTTCTGCTTTCCGCTGTTCCGCTGGCGTGGCGATACTAGGCCCAATCAACTGACTTAAGTGTGACTGGCAGCCCAAAACACCAACAACAAAGACTCAATCGATGCAAAATATTGATAAGTGTGACAAGTGCAGGATCCTTGGCGACATTCAGCCGTCAACACGAGGCACGCAAGGCGCATACAGAAGGGAAATAAAGAGATGAGGAGATATAACGCGCGGGATGGCGTGTTGATGCCATCCCGCGATTCAAGTCAGTAGGTCACTGCGCGTCCGGCTGGTTTGCGGGGGCGGCCTTGATAAAGGCTTGCAACTGTTCGCAGTTGGCGACGATGCGACGGATGGTGGGGTAATCGTCCAGGGTCATGTCGTAGCGGCGGGCGTTGTAGACTTGGGGCACCAGCATGCAGTCGGCCAGGGTGACTTCGTTGCCGACGCAGTAGACACCGGCGGTGGTCATCAACAGCTGTTCGAGGGCGGTGAAGGTCTCGTCAATCCAGTGGCGATACCAGCAAGCCTCCTGCTCGTTGTTAGCCCTGAAGTGCTCTTCCAGATAGTTGAGCACCCGCAGATTGTTGAGCGGGTGGATATCGCAGGCGATCATGTTGACGATCTGGCGCACTCGGGCCCGCGCGTCGGGGGAAGAGGGCATCAGGGAGTAGGCTGGATAGGTCTCGTCAAGGTACTCCATGATGGCGACCGACTGACCGATCTGCACATCGCCATCCACCAGAAACGGCACCAGCCCTTGCGGGTTGATCCGGCGATAGGCCTTCTCGCTCTGCTCGCCTTGCCGCAAATTGATGGGGTGCTGCTCGTAGGCGAGCCCCTTGAGCTGCAACACGATCCGCACCCGAAAACTTGCCGACGAACGCCAATAGCCAAACAACTGCAACATAATCTGTCCCTGCATCTTATCTGGGCCCGAAGCCCGGCAGGTGCTCGCCACCTGCCTCCTTGTGTATCCGGCACCGGTTGAGGGCTCGTCGTGATCCGGACATATCCCGAATATCCTTGCCGCCAACCGGCGCTGGCCATCAACCTCCCTGACCGCTCGCTGGCACCACCTGTTGAGAGATGGTGCCAAACAGGTTTTGGCCAGAGCGATCTTCCATCGCGATCGACACTCTATCACCAAACTGCAAATAGGGGGTTATAGCTTGATCACAATCAAGAATTTCCAGCATGCGGCGCTCGGCGATGCAGGATGAACCGGCGCTGCGATCGTAGTTGGAGACGGTGCCGGAGCCGATGATGCAGCCCGCACCAAGGGGGCGGGTCTTGGCGGCATGGGCAATCAGCTCGAAGAAGTTGAAGGTCATGTCCACCCCGGCTTCGGGCGCACCAAACAGGGCACCGTTGAGGTGGGTCAGAAGCGGCAGATGCACTTTGCCATCACGCCAGTCATCGCCGAGCTCGTCCGGGGTGATGGCCACCGGTGAGAAGGCGCTGGACGGTTTGGACTGGAAGAAGCCAAATCCCTTGGCCAGCTCCCCCGGAATGAGGTTGCGCAGGCTCACGTCGTTGACCAGCATCAGCAGCTTGACGTGACTGGCGGCCCCCTGTGCGCTCACCCCCATCGGCACATCGTCGGTGATGATGGCGACCTCCGACTCGAAATCGATCCCCCACTCTTCCGAACCCATGACAATCGGCCCGCGGGGAGCCAAAAAGCTGTCGGAGCCTCCCTGATACATCAGCGGATCGTGCCAGAAGCTTTCCGGCATCTCGGCACCGCGTGCCTTGCGCACCAGCTCCACATGGTTGACGTAGGCGCTGCCATCGGCCCACTGATAGGCGCGCGGCAGCGGAGAGAGGCAAGACGCTTCGTCAAAGGGGAACGCCTCGGCCACACGGCCCTCGTTAAGCTGCTGATAGACAGCCTCCAGCCTGGGGGCAACCTCGGCCCACTCGTCGAGGGCGGTCTGCAACGTCGGGGCAATCTCGCTCACCCGTACCGCCCGGGTCAGATCCCGGCTCACCACCACCAAAGCGCCATCGCGCTTGCCATTGTTCAATGTTGCCAATTTCATAAGCGATTCCTTATTTACCGGCAGCAGCGTCCGGGCGCTGCCAGCTGGAGACATACCGGGTGTTCTCGATCCCTTCGCACAGACTGCCAACGTTCAGCGCATCGCGGGTATCGAGCATGACCGCCACCTCGTCGGTGAACTTCTTGGCATAGGCCTGCCCTACCGCAAACGCCTTGGGATGGGGGCCGTGGGTGAAACCGGCGGGATGGAAGGTGACCATGCCCCGCTCGATATTGTCCCGGCTGAAGAAGTCCCCGGCGTGGTAAAAGAGCACCTCGTCATAATCGTCATTGCTGTGATAGAAGGGCACCTTGAGGGCGCCGGGATCGCTCTCGATGGGGCGCGGCACGAAGGTACAAATCACGAAGCGGCTCGCCACAAAGGTCGAATGAGCTGACGGCGGCAGATGGTAGCGGTGGCTCATCAGCGGGCGGATATCCCGCCAGTTGAGGCGCACCACGCACAAATCCCCGTGCCACCCTTGTGCATCCAGCGGGTTGAACGGCCAAGTGATAACCGACACCTGATCGTGACGCTTGACCTGCAGCGACCAGGGATTTTCATCCTGCTGGGCCAAAAAGCGCTCGTTGATGGCGGGTACATCCAGCGCCGCCGGGTCGAAGATGGCGTGATTGCCCACCAGCCCCTTGTCCGGCAGCTGATAGCTGTCGTTGGTCGCCTCGATCATCAGGATGAACATGGGTGCGCTGGGTTCGATGCGCCACATGGTGCCACGGGGGATCACCACGTAGTCGCCATCGCGAAGAGTCAGGTGGCCGTAGTCGCAGAAGAACTCACCGCCCCCCTCGTGGATAAAGAGCAGCTCGTCACCGTCGGCGTTGCGCACCAGAAACGGCATCGCCTCGGAGAGCCGCCAGATGCGATAGCGGCAGTGGGGGTTGCTGAGAATGTCGGGGGCCACCCAGGGGGAGAGGGAACTCACCTCCTCCTGCAGGGCATTGAGGTCAAACAGCCGTGGCCGCAGCGGCCCCTCCCAACTGCTCCAGTCGGTGGGGGCATGCTTGTGGTGCATGTGGGTGGCGGGGCCGAAAAAGCCGCTACGCCCCAGCTCGCGCTCATAGATGGCCTGTTCCGGCAGGTCGGCATGGGCCTGTCGGGAGTGGGTTCCCTCCCGGTGGGGAAAGTTAATCCAGTTACGCATTGCTCGCTCCCTCTTTACGGGCCCCCTTCTCATCCTCGCCGCCATCCAGCACGCCACGGCGGATCTGGTCCAGCTCGATCGATTCAAACAGCGCCTTGAAATTGCCCTCGCCAAACCCTTCGTTGCCCTTGCGCTGGATGATCTCGAAGAAGACCGGGCCTATCACGGTATCGGTGAAGATCTGCAACAGGATGCCATCCTTGGTGGGGGAGCCGTCGATGAGGATGCGCAGCTCTTTGAGGGCCGCCAGATCCTCCTGGTGCCCCTCGACCCGGCTGTTCACCTTCTCGTAGTAGGTATCCGGCGTCGGCATAAAACCGGTACCGCGGCTGCGCAGGGTGCGGATGGTCTGGTAGATATCGCTGGAGGCCATGGCGATGTGCTGGATCCCCTCCCCCTTGTACTGGCGCAGGTACTCCTCGATCTGGGACTTGTCATCCGCCGACTCGTTGATGGGGATGCGGATCTTGCCGCAGGGAGCAGTCATGGCGCGAGAGTGCAGCCCGGTCAGCTTGCCCTCGATATCGAAGTAGCGAATTTCGCGGAAGTTGCCGATCCGCTCATAGAAGTTGGACCAGACATCCATATTGCCGCGATGCACGTTATGGGTCAGGTGATCGATCTCCATAAGACCGGCATCCACCTCCGCCATCCGGGCCTGCCAGTCGGGGTAGAAGACAAAATCCACGTCATAGATGGAGCCTTTGTCGCCGTAGCGGTCGACAAAGGAGAGCGTGCTCTCGCCGATACCGTAGATGGCGGGAATATTGAGCTCCATCGGGCCAATCTTGCCGACAAAGGGCTTGGCCCCCTTGGCGATGGCGTACTGCTGGGCTTTGCCCGCATCGCTCACCCGAAATGCCATGCCGCAAACGCTCGGCCCGTGCAGGCTGGCAAACTGCTCCGCCTGGGAGTGAGGCTCAGCATTGACCACAAAGTTGATATCCCCCTGCCGGTAGAGCCAGCACTGCTTGTGTTTGTGCTTGGCGACCTCGGCAAACCCGAGCGAAACGAACAGGCTCTTGAGGGCGGCAATCCCCTTGGCATCGGGGGCTGTGTACTCGACAAACTCGAAACCGTCTGTGCCTAACGGATTGATGGTATGGGTGGCGGAAGAGGTGGCATTCATCGGGCGCTCCTTGCTCTTGATTCGGTTAAAACGGATTGCAGCACCCAGCGGCGCGGCAAGTGTTAACAACTTGTTTCATTAGAAGCAGGGCGTAGCAGGAAGAGAAGAGGCGAGTTGCAGATAGTTTTTCGCAACTGGCAGCAAAAGATGTAAATGAAGTGTGACAAACAGTGAGTCCCCTTGCCACAACGCTCATTGCGGACGGCAAGGGTGTCAGCTTTGCCTTACAACTGCCAGCGCAGTGGAATGAGATGAGGCAACAGCCCCCGAGCTTTTTGCAGTCGCGTGGGCGTCGGATTGATCAGCCACGCCTCTTTCCCCAACCCCAGCAGCGGCAGATCGTGCAGACTGTCGCTAAGCGCCAGCTCGGCTTCGAGGGCGCAGATCTCCGGCAGCAGCTTGTGCTGACCGTGGCAATAGAAGCACGGCATCAGACCGCCAAAACGGTAGCGCATCTGCGAGCCAATGATCCGGTGGGGCAACTGGCCGGGCAGTTGCTGATAGAGCTGGGCTCGCACCAGTGCGCAGGGGCTGGCGGAGATCACCCAGCAGCGCGCGCCCTCGCTTTGCAGCAATTCGCGAGCCTGACGATACAGCCCCGGCCTGGTGCGGCAATAGGCGCGCACCAGCTTGCGCCAGCCCAAAGGGGAAAGCCCCAACGTGATGGCCCACCAGATAAGGGAGATACCGCGCCACCGCTGGCTGGGTAGCAGCTGACTTGGTAACAAATAGACCAACCCACCCAGCGCAATCACTGGCAACAGCAGCAGCGGCCAGATCCGGCGGCGCAGGATATAGCGCAGCAGACCAGCGTGGCTGTCGCCGGGGGCCAGGGTGTCGTCAAAGTCGGCCAGGATCCAGCGCGGTGCACGTCCGTCAGGATCACGCTCTTTCGCTGAATGGATCATGGTGTCAGGTGCTGGGCGCATCAGCATCAGGGCGCAAGGGCTGCGATGGCGGCCATGAGCTCGGGAGTGACAAATTCACTCCCCACATCGGGCGGACAGACAAAGTCGAACGGCTCGCCCGCCAGGGTAAAACTCAGTCGCCAGGCGTGCAGATAGCCGCGATCGGCTGGCGTGCCGCCATAGCGCTCATCCCCGAGAATGGGGGCGCCGATACTTTTGAGGGCAACCCGGATCTGGTGGGTTTTGCCGGTCTGGGGCTTGATGCGATAGAGCCGCAGCCCCTCGCGCACCGACACCGAATCAAACCAGCTGATGGCGGGGTTTTCCAGCGTGCGAGCCAGCATCCAGCTGCCACCGCGCCCCTTTTGCATATCCCCCTTCACCCAACCCTGCTTCTTCTTCGGTTTACGATCGGAGAGCGCCAGATACTGCTTGCTCACCTCACGGGCCGCAAAAGCCATGCTCAGCTCACGATTCGCCTCCGTGGTGCGGGCCAGCAGCACCAGACCGGAGGTCATCTTGTCGAGCCGGTGTACCGGATAGAGGGTGAGCCCGGTATCGGCCTTCACGCGATTGACCAGCCCCGGATTGACCGACTCACCGTCCCCCTTCTCGTCGTGCATGCCGATGCCGGGCTGCTTGTCGATAACCAGGAAAGCGGGATGCTCAAACAATATCCGGTACATAAAACCTCGGGAACTGGGGGATAAGGCACGCAGCCAACGGCTGGCGGCGCTCGGGAGTGCTGCATTCTCCCTGCTCGTCCGCCATTTGGCAAACCGGACGGGCGGAGGATAAAGATAAACAATGGCCCCGCCTGCAACAGGCGGGGCCATTTTCGCTCATCTTGGCAGATCACACCTTACACATTGCGCGGGCGCAGGTGGGCGTGCCAGCGCGCTTCCCACTTCTTGAACAGCCAGACGATGACAAAGGTGAGCAGCATATAGAGCAGCCCTGCGGTCAAAAAGGCCTCGAACGGACTGTAGTAGCGAGAGTTGATGATCCGCGCCGCGCCGGTCAGATCGACGATGGTGATGATGCCCGCCACCGCTGAGCCTTGCAGCATGAAGATCACCTCGTTGCTGTAAGCCGGCAGTGCCCGACGAAACGAGTTGGGCAAAATGATCCGGGTCAGAGTCTGCCAGCGGGTCATGCCAAAGGCGTTGGCTGCCTCAATCTGGCCGCGCGGCATATTGTGCACCGCCCCGCGCACGATCTCGGCGGTATAGGCGGCGGTATTGAGGGTGAAAGCCAGCAGCGCACAGAACCAGGCTTCGGAGAAGAGCGACCAGGCGGCACTGTTCTTCAGCCACTCCCACTGGGCGGCGCCGTAGTAGATGATAAAGAGCTGCACCAGCAGCGGGGTACCGCGAAAGAAGTAGATATAGGCCCAGATCGGCCCCTTGATCAGCCAGTTGCGGCTATTACGCAGGATGCCCATGGGCACCGCCAGCATCAACCCAAGGATCAGAGAGAGGGCCACCAGCCAGACGGTGGTATAGAGCCCCTCCCAGTAGGTGGGCCACTCTTTGAGAATGATTGAGAAATCCATGGCTTACCTCGTCTTGATGGCATAGTGACGCTCGGCCCACTTGAGCGCCGAGGTGGAGACTGCGGTGAAGATCAGGAAGATCAGCGCCACCGCCATGTAGAAGGTGAAGGGTTGCTGGGTTGAGCCCGCCGCCAGCGAGGCTTTGCGCACCATGTCATCAAGGCCGATGATGGAGACCAGCGCGGTGGTTTTCAGCAGCACCAGCCAGTTGTTGCCAAACCCGGGCAGAGCGTGGCGCATCATCTGGGGGAAGAGGATCCGCACAAACACCTGGGTTGCCCGCATGCCAAAAGCTCGTGCGGCCTCCAGCTCACCTTTGTCCACCGCAAGAATGGCGCCGCGAAAGGTCTCGGTCATGTAGGCGCCGAAGATAAAACCGATGGTCGCGACACCGGCCACAAAGGGGCTGATGTCGATATAGTCCGGGAGCAGGGAGACCCACTCCTGATTGGGATTGCTCTCCAGTAACCAGCTGTTGTAAGTCTCGTTGACCCAGGTGCAGATGCCGTTGATCAGCACCTGGCCGCCAAAGAAGAGCAGCATCATCAGCACCAGATCGGGGATGCCGCGAATGATGGTGGTGTAGCCGGTGGCGATGGCCCGGGCCCACTTGTAGGGAGAGAGTTTGGCCAGCGCCCCCAGCATCCCCAGCAGCAACGCCAGCAGCAGGGAGGCCAGCGCCACTTCCAGGGTGACCCAGGCGCCCTCCAGCAGCGAGGCTTCGTATCCTTTCAAATCAAACATATGCAGCTCCATCGCCACTGAATCTTCACGCACCTGCTAACCAGAAGGCTCCATAGCAGTCCGAATGAAATATGTGCAGCTCCATTGCAATCAATGCGGGCCCGTAAACTCCCTCAGGGAGGTGACGGGCCCGATGACTACTGACGGGATCAACCTGTCGTTACTTGCCGTAGACGTCTTTGGACTTACTCGCCGTAAACATCTCTTTGTTTTACTCTCCGTAAACGTCGAACTCGAAGTACTTGTCGTTGATTTCCTTGTACTTGCCGTTGGCACGCAGCGCCAGAATGGCGGCGTTGAATTTCTCTTTCAGATCCTTGTCAGCCTTGCGCACCGCAATACCGGCACCCTCGCCAAACCACTTGGGATCGGTCAGTTTCGGGCCGACGAATTCGAAGGCATCACCGCCCTCTTTCTTCAGCAGACCGTCGGTGATGGCGGCAGAGTCGGCCAGCACATAGTCCACACGACCGGATTTCAGATCGAGATAGGCTTCATCGGCGGTGCCGTAACGCTTGATGGTGGCATTGGGGAAGTTGTCGGTAATATAGGTATCCATGGAGGTTGCACGCTGCACCGCGACGGACTTGCCTTCCATAAAGGCTTTGTCGAGCTGCACGTCAGTGCCCTTCTTGGCGGCGAAGCGGGCCGGAATGTGCTGGTACTTCTGGGTGAAGTCCACCTTCTTCTTGCGCTCTTCTGTGATGTCCATGGTGGCGATGATGGCGTCAAACTTGCGCGACAACAGCGCCGGAATGATGCCGTCCCAGTCCTGCTTGACCAGGGTGCACTTCACTTTCATCTCTTCGCACAGGGCGTTGGCGATGTCGATATCAAAGCCTTTCACCTCGCCACTGGGCTCGGTCCAGGAGAAGGGGGGATAGGCACCCTCAACCCCGATCCGGACCTCTTTCCACTCCTTGGCCATCAGGCTACCGGACGCGAGGGCAGTAACTACGGCTGTCGCCAGCATCAGCTTGTTCATGTATCTCTCCTTGATAAAACAGTTGATTGGGTAACCAGGCATCCCGCCATCAGTAGATGGAGGAGATGAATTGCTTGAACCGCTCGGATTTGGGATGGGCGAAAATCTCCTTGGGGTTGCCCTCCTCTTCCACCCGCCCCTGATGCAGAAACATCACCTTGTTCGATACATCCCGGGCAAACGACATCTCGTGGGTCACCACCAGCATGGTGCGCCCCTCTTCGGCCAGCTCGCGCATCAGGCCGAGCACCTCCCCCACCAGCTCGGGATCCAGCGCCGAGGTGGGTTCATCGAACAGCATCACCTCGGGCTCTACCGCCAGCGCACGGGCAATAGCGGCCCGCTGCTGCTGACCACCGGAGAGGTGGCCGGGATAGTAGTCACGCCGCTCCCAGAGTCCAACCCGGTTGAGCAGTTGCTCTGCCTTGGCCAGTGCTTCGGCGCGAGGCACCTTGAGCACCTGGATCGGCACTTCGATGATGTTCTGCATGATGGTCATGTGTGACCAGAGATTGAAACTTTGAAACACCATGGCCAGCCGGCTGCGGATCCGCTCCACCTGACGCATATCCTCGGGCAACCGCTCGCCGGCGCGGCTGGTTTTCATCCGGATCAACTCGCCATGGAGCGAGACGGTGCCGGATGAGGGGGTTTCGAGCAGATTGATACAGCGAAGAAAGGTCGACTTCCCCGAGCCGGAGGAGCCGATAAGGGAGATCACATCCCCCTTGTGGGCGGTCATGTCGATGCCCTTGAGCACTTCGTGGGTGCCAAAATATTTGTGCAGATCACGTACTTCCAGTGCGGCAACGTCGCTCATCCATTACAACCTTGTCTGTCCCTAGACGCCGCAGGGGGCGTGACTCAACCATCGTCCATTTAACAAAAAGTTAACCGATGGCAACCTTCAGCGAAAATATCACCCGGATAGTGAAAAAACAATACAGAACGAGGGTCTTCAGGGGATTCGCTCTATTTTTATTCGATCTTTGCGTATTTTTCAGCACTTTGTTTGCATAAACAGCCGTTTCAATGGCTATTCCGATAACGCCTTTTTATACCCCAATCATATCAGTGGCAAGAGAAAAGCGTGATGTGTGCCAAACCGGCACCAAAATGGCTTTATGCATCCCCTCGCCGAGCGAAATATCGGCCCCCCGATCGGATCGACTTGATTTCATTGGTGCACTCGGGCTCGCACAGAACCTTATTGGACAGAGAGGTTGTGGCAAAAAAGTAACAATCCGCCCCCAAAAGGGCTGTTTTTGGCCATGAAAGCGAGAGATATGTGACACAGAGCCAATAAGTAATGATAAGGTGGTGTTTTTATCAGTTTTTGTGATCGAGGCCTCGATGCTGCTCAATGTGTTGCTGATCCTGTTGCCACTGGCAATCGGCTATCTGGTTCCCCTCTCCTCTGCCCGGCTGATCAAGCTGGTCAACCAGAGTCTGGGCAAGATGGTCTACCTCATTTTGTTTCTGATGGGGCTCGGGCTTGCCTATGTGGAGAACCTGGGCAGCAATCTGGCGGTGATCTTCAAGGTCGCCGGGGTGATGCTGACCGCGATCACGGTCTGCAACCTGCTGGCCCTCTGGTGGCTCGACAAGCGCACGCCGCCGACCCACGAGGCGAGCGATGCCAAGATGCCGGGCAAGTTGCACCTGTTGTGGGAATCCCTGCAGCTCTGCTTTGTGGTGCTCGGCGGTGTGCTGCTGGGTCTACTGGTGGATCTGCGCGCACTGCCCATCGACAAGTGGAGCGAGTGGGCCCTGATGCTGCTGCTGTTTCTCATCGGGGTGCAGATGCGCAACTCCGGCATGCGGCTGCGCCAGATCCTGCTCAACCCCTGGGGGATGAAGATAGCCGCCACCGTCATCCTCAGCAGCTGGCTGGGCAGCCTGCTGGCGGCCCAGTTGCTGGGCATGCCCTTTACCCATGGTCTGGCGATGAGCTCGAGCTTCGGCTGGTATTCGCTCTCCGGCATTCTGGTGGCCGACAAACTGGGGCCGGTGCTCGGTTCTGCTGCCTTTATCAACGATCTTGGGCGTGAGCTTATCGCCATTCTGATCATCCCGGTCCTGATGCGACGCCACCCCTCGGCGGCCATCGGTTACGGCGGCGCCACGGCGCTGGACTTCACCCTGCCGGTCATCCAGAAATCAGGGGGCATTCAGGTGGTGCCGGTGGCCATTGTCTCCGGCTTTATCCTGAGCCTGCTCGGCCCCATCCTGATCCTCGGGTTTCTGGCTATCTAAGCCTTATTCCCACATTGCATCAAAAAGCCCGACCTTGTTGTCGGGCTTTTGCTGTTTGGAACAACCACGCTCTCGCACTGGCTGCGATATTGCCCGCAGCCTTATTCGCGCCACAAGCCGCCACTCATCACCCGTTCGATAGCAAACGTCCGGTCGTGCACCAGCAGCAGATCCGCATCCTGCCCGACCCCGATACGCCCTTTGCTGCCAAGCCCCAGCGCCTGCGCCGGATTGCTCGTCACCACGGCCAATGCCCTCTCCAGCGAGACACCGAGCCGGGTCGCGCGCGCGCACTGCTGCCACAGGCTGGCAATCTGGCCGCAGCGCATCTCGATTAGCCGCCCTTCGCCATCAAAGCGCGGCAGGCTGGCGTTGGCATCCGAGCTGAAGGTGATGCGCTCGGCAGACACGTTGGCGGCCAGCAGCTCGAGGAGTGCATCGGCGGCAAGCCGCTCGCCATCTTCCAGCAGATCGGGAAAGCTCGAGGTGGTGAGGTCGACCCAACCTCCCGCCTTGCCCCACTCGATGGCCTCGGCAAAGAGCCAGGGGTTGCGGTTGCAGTGGGTGGGATAGAGCTGGCGCAGCGGAATGTCAGTCTCATCGCGCAGGGCCCGCAGGGGCGCCAATGCCCCCTTGCCATCCCCGACATGGAAGAAGCTGACCCCGCTCTTGCCCGCAAGCAGCCCGGCCACCCGCGCCTCGCTGGCAAGCCTGGCCAGCTCATCGTGGGTCGGCGCACTGGATCTGTGGTCGCTGATGGCCACCTCCCCCACCCCCAATACCTCGGGGATCAGGATGATGTCCGACTCCACCGTGCCGGTCAGGGTCTTGACCGGCAGATGGTAGGAGCCGGTATACATAAAGGCGCTCACCCCGGCGGCGCGAAACTCGCGCACCTTGCCGAGCACCTGCGCGGGAGTGCGGGTCAGGCTGTCGGTGCCAAGCGCCGCCACCAGGGTAGTGACACCTGCCTTGAGCGCCTCGCCCGCAGCCAGTTCCGGGGTGCGAAAAGCAAAGCCCCCCTCCCCGCCGCCGCCGGTGATATGGGCCAGCGGATCCACCAGCCCGGGTACCAGATAGCGGCCACGACCATCGACCCGATGCAGCGGCCAGTTTGTGGGCACCGTCAACCCCTTGCCCATCCAGGCGATACGACCATCAGCCACCAGCAGATCCTGCTGGCCAAGGTGGGAGGGGCTGAAGATCTCGGCTCCCTCGATCAGGGTCAACATGGCGATCCTCCTTGCACGATTGTCGCTTGCCCAATGAAAAGAGAGGGAGCAAGCGCCCTCCCCCCGTCAACCACCATATATATCGTACTTGAAGTACTTCTGGTTGATCTGCTGATAGGTGCCGTTGGCACGCAGGGCCTTGATCGCCTCGTCCAGCTTGCCCTTGAGCTCCTTATCGCTCTTGCGCACGGCGATCCCCATACCATCACCAAACCACTGGCGATCGGTCAGGGCGGGCCCCACATAGTCGAACTTGTCGCCCCCCTCTTTGCCAAGCAGTCCCTGCTCAATGGCAGAGGCATCTGCCAGCAGGGCCAGCACCCGACCCGCTTTCAGATCGAGATAGGCCTCATCGGCATTGCCGTAGCGGACTATGGTGACATTCGAGCCAAAATTGTCGGTCAGGTACTTGTCGTGGGTGGTGGCACGCTGCACCCCGATGCGCTTGCCCGCCATGCCTTCCGGGGTCAGCGTCAGCTCGGTCCCCTTGGCCGCCACAAAGCGATTGGGAATATGGGCATATTTCTCGGTGAAATCGACCTTCTGGCGCCGCTCGTCGGTGATCGACATGGCGGCAATGATGGCGTCGTATTTGCGCGACAGCAGGGCCGGGATCATGCCGTCCCAATCCTGCGCCACCAGCTCGCACTTGACCGCCATCTGCTGACACAGGGCGTTGGCGAGATCGATATCAAACCCCTTGATCTCGCCCGACGCATCGGTCCAGGAGAAGGGCGGGTAGGCCCCCTCCACCCCGAAGCGCACGGTTTTCCACTCCTTGGCCATGGCGGGGGTAGCCAGCAGGCTGGCAACAAACAGGGCTGAGAGGGTCAGTCTGATCTTCATCATGTGTACTCCATTACATAAAAAGCGCACAAGCGCGGACAAGGCACCGCAGGCGAATGCATGCGATGACCAAAAACGGCAAAATCTGGATGAGCGAGATCACGCCCGAGCGGGCGTCAGTGAACTGCTCCAGGGGTTCGATCTATTCGTCGAACCACTCGGAGAGATAGAAAGGCTTGAAGTAGAAGGCCAGAAAAAAGCCTCTGGCTTTGCGCATCATGGTGGTTTGTCGCGTCCTGTGACAAAGATGGCAATCACCTTAGCACGCCCGAATTTTGCCCGGCAAGAGGCAGCCGCCAGGCAGTAGCAAAATCCCGATCATGGTCAAGGCAGGCGGGATCCGTTAGGCTCGAAGCACCTTGCCATCCCATAACAGACACACAGCGACCGATGAATTTTCTGGCCCATCTCCATCTGGCTGCCCACACCGGAAGCTCCCTCACCGGCAATCTGCTCGGCGATTTCGTCAAAGGCACGCTGCCCACGGGGCTTGCCGCCCACTTCGATGAGGGGATCTGGCTGCACCGCAAAATTGACGCTTTCACCGACAGCCACCCCGAGCACAAGGCGGCCGTCGCCTGTTTCGAGGCCCCCTGGCGCCGCTTTGGCGCCATAGTGGTGGATATGATCTACGACCACTGGCTGAGCCTGCACTGGGGACTGTTCAGCACCGAGCCCCTGCCCCGCTTCCTGCAACGCAGTTATGAGCAGCTATTGGCGGATCACCCACGCCTGCCGGACGGACTGCCACTCCCCCTCAAACGGATGGCCGAGCAGAACTGGATCGCCTCCTACCGCCACAGGGAGGGGCTGGGGCAAGCGCTAAATGGCATAGGTCGCCGACTGCGCCGCCCGGTACAACTGGGAGAGGCGCTGCTGACCCTCGATGAGTCGCAGTGGCAAACATGCGAGGCGGGATTTCTGCGCTTCTATCCCGCGCTGATGGACTTTAGCCAGCAGCAACTGGCCCAATATCGGACAGCCCAAGGGGCACTGTGACCCCTCTGGATAGAGCTGCTTCCCCATAAAAAACGCCCCTTGCGGGGCGTTTGTCATCAGTTGGCTTCGTCTTTCTTTTTGCGAATGCTTAAGCCCAGCTCCCGACCACGCAGTCGGGCGTAATAGATGGTGCCGACAAAGGCGAGAGTGGTGAAGACCAGCTCCACCACCGCCAGCCACCGCTCCCCCTCATCCGTGGTGATCAGGGTGAGGGCGTGCAGGAAATAGGGCATCAACACGAAGTTGCCCCAGGCGTGGGTGTAGGGGTTGCCCTGCACTATTCCCTTGAGAGGGAAGAGCAGCGGCACCGTCCAGATCACCGGCAGCAGCCAGGGGTTGAGGTCCGGATGGGGCGACAGCCACAGATGCCAGAGGATGACCCAGCCCAGCAGGCCGAAGAAGCCGACCAGAGTCAGCCAACGTGCGAAGCGGGTGCTCACTGAGGATCTCCAGCACCTGCTCCGGCGGGCGACCAATACGGGCCTGACCATTCTTGATGACGATGGGGCGCTCGATCAGCTTGGGATGCTGGTGCATGGCGCGGATGAGGCCATCACCGCTGACATCGGCCAATCCCAGCTCCTTGTAGAGATCCTCCTTGGTGCGCATCAGCTGGCGGGGATCGTTAAAACCAAGCAGAGAGAGCAGGTTGCGGATCTCATCTTCGCTCGGGGCCTGCTCCAGATAGAGCACCACATCAGGGGCGATCCCGTGCTGTTCCAGCAGGGCCAGGGTTTCGCGACTCTTGGAGCAGCGCGGATTGTGGTAGATTTGGGTCTCGCTCATGGTAACTCCCTGATTAATCGCAAGATGGGACTAGAAACGGCGCTATTGTAGGGGAAAGTGATGGTCAGGGTAAGCGGCAGTGGAAAGGAATTGAAACGAATTTGTTGGCTGATTGTGGCGGGCCTGCTGGGCGCCTGCACACCCGCCCCCGAATTTACCGATGCAACAGGGCAGTCGGTCAGCCTGCGCCACTTTGCCGGCAAGCCGCTGCTGGTCAACTACTTCGCCCCCTGGTGCGCCCCCTGCCTGCGGGAGATGCCGCACCTCAACCGGCTGGCAGCGGAGGGCCAGATCACAGTGGTGGCCATCAACTACGACCCGACCACCCCGGCAGAGCTGGGCAAGCTGGCCGCGCAGTACCACATCAAGGTGCCGCTCCTTATTGCCAATGAAGATGCCAGGCTCCCCTTCCCTCGCCCAAGCGGCCTGCCTACCAGCTACCTGCTCGATAATGAGGGCAAGCTCAAGCAGACGCTGGTCGGCGAGCTCGACCAGCAGCAGATCGAGATGCTCAAGGCGACCGCCAGCGGCATGAGTCACTAGCCCATCGCTGCTATCACCGTCCCCCACATCAACGCCACCGCCATAAACAACAAGGGCGCACCGTGGTGCGCCCTTGTTGGATTGGCCAATGCCAGCTGTCGTTAGCCCTTGAGGCTGTCGAGATCCTTCTTGGCGCGTTCCAGTTCGGTGATGCGCGCCTCCAGACGAGCCAAGGTCATCCGGTCGCTGGTGGTACCGCGCGCCACGATCAGCTCGTCGATGGCCGCCTGATAATCCCCGCGCAGTGCGAGCATTTCGGCCCGCGCCATATGCAGCTCGGTCATTCTGCCCGCCTTGCGATAGGCATCGGCCAGCAGGTTCCAGGCCAGATTGTTCTCCTCATGGGCACGGGCATAGGGGTCGAGGATGGCGATGGACTTCTTATAGTTGCCGCTCTCGAGGTAGGCGTTGCCGAGGTTGACCACCACCACTTCGTTATCCGGCATCCGGCTGCGGAACTTCTCGAGGCGCGCAATGGCCTGGGCACTGCGCCCCTTGGCCAGATCGATGTCGGTCTGGGCATCGACGATAAAGAGATCTTCCGGATGACGGGCCGCCAGCTCCTGCATCAGGGTATCAGCCTCGTCTGTGCGCTTGAGCTGGATCAGCGCCAGCGCCTTGCCATAGATGGCGGCATCCTTGAGCGGATAATCCCCCTTCTGGATCCGGCTATCGAAGTAGCTCAGCAGCCCCTGCGGGGTATCGGTACCAAAACGCACCTGAATCCGCACCTTGGCCAGCCAGAAGTCGAGGCTGGGCGGCAAGTCGCGGCGGCCATAGCTGCCCGCCCGAGCGCGGGCCTCGCTGATCCGGGTCTCCGGCAGCGGGTGAGTGAGCAGCATTTCCGGCGGCTTGCTGGCGTAACGGTATTCGGCAGCCAGTTTCTGGAAGAAGTTGGCCATCCCCATGGGATCGAAACCGGCATCATAGAGGGTCTTCATGCCGATGCGATCCGCTTCATATTCGTTGTCGCGGGTGTAGTTGATGGCCGACTGCATGGAGAGGCCCAGCGTAGTCTGCAACGCAGCGATACCGGCAGTCGGGTTGATCACCGCCAGCGCGATGGAGCCCACCAGACCGGCCAGGGTCACCGCCGAGCTGCTCGCCTGCGCTTCCATATAACGGGCGATATGGCGCTGGGTCACGTGGGTGATTTCGTGGGCCAGTACCGAGGCCAGCTCGCTCTCGCTGTCGGCGTAGAGGAAGAGGCCGGTGTGCACCTTGACTCGCCCGCCGAGGAAGGCGGCCGCGTTGATGCTGGGATCATTGATGAGGAAGAAGGTAAACGGGAAACGTACCCCATCGGCGTTGGTCAACAATCGCTGACCCAGATCGTCAATGTACTGGCTCAGCACCGGATCATCGATGATCGGCAGACCCGCACGGGCAAAGCGCATAAAAGCGTTGCCGTAACGCACTTCCTGCTCGATGGGCAGGGCAGCAACCCCGGCCGTGCCGATGTCGGGAAGCTGATTGTTGGCCTCGGCATGAAACGTGGCGCCCATCAGGGAAGCCAGCAGGGGAAGCGATGCCATCAGGGGGGAAAAACGTGCCACGTTATCTCTATCTCCATCAGAAAGGGCTTCGGCAGAATACCCTTGCCCATCAAGGGCTACAAGCGTTGTTTCACGCTCTTATCACGGCCATAATAGCGGCCACCTGCCTGATGGAGCCCCCATGGAAATTCTCGACCTGACCCCCTGGCGTTGCCCCGAGCCGCTGATCCGGCTCAAGCTCTGGTTAAGGGGGGCCAAAAGCGGTCAAACCGTCACCATTCGGCTGGCCGATGCGGGCTCCCGGCAGGATATTCCGGCCTATCTGCACCGTCAGGGCCACCATGTCGAGATGCAGCAACAACCGGACAATACCCTCTCTTTGCAGTTGGTTGTCGGGGCGAAACAACCATCTTGAGCCCCAGTGATGTAAGGATGCCGTCATGTTAGAAGTATTGAAGCGCTGGTATCAGACCCGTTTTTCCGATCCCGATGCCGTTACCCTTTTTCTGTTGCTGGTGTTCTGCTTCACCATCATCTGGCTGTTTGGCGATCTGCTGGCCCCCCTGCTGGTGGCGCTGGTAATGGCCTATCTGCTGGAATGGCCGGTCGCCCGGCTGCAAAAAGCGGGGCTGTCGCGCACCCTGGCCACCAGCGTCATTCTGATCCTCTTTATTGCGGTAGCAGTCGCCTCCTTGCTGGGTCTTATCCCGACGCTGGTCAGTCAGGGGATCAATCTGGCCAAAGAGGCGCCGGCCATGCTGACCCACGCTCAGGATTATGTGCGCACCCTGCCTGACAAATACCCCGAGCTCATCGACGTCAGTCTGGTGGAGACCGTCATCGACAATATTCGCCAGCGCATCCTCAGTGGCGGCGAGCATCTGGTAAGCGCCTCCCTCAGCTCGCTGGTCAACGTGGTCGCCATCATGATCTACCTCATTCTGGTGCCGCTGATGGTCTTCTTTATGCTCAAAGACAAGCGGGTACTGATGGGCAGCCTGCGCCGCTTCCTGCCGCGCAACCGCACCCTGGTCAACCGGGTGTGGGTGGAGATGAACAACCAGATCATCAACTACATCCGCGGCAAGGTGATCGAGATCCTCATCGTCGGCATCGCCACCTATGTCCCCTTCGCCCTGATGGGATTGCGCTACTCGGTGCTGCTGGCGGTCGCGGTCGGCTTCTCGGTGCTGATCCCTTATATCGGCGCTGCCGTGGTGACCGTACCGGTCGCCATGGTCGCCCTGTTCCAGTGGGGGCTCACCCCCGAGTTCGCCTGGCTGATGGTGGCCTATCTGGTCATTCAGGCTCTCGATGGCAACTTGCTGGTACCTGTGCTTTTCTCGGAGGCAGTCAACCTCCACCCGGTGGCCATCATCATCGCCGTGCTGGTCTTCGGCGGCTTGTGGGGATTCTGGGGAGTCTTCTTCGCCATTCCCCTCGCCACCCTGGTCAAGGCGGTGATCAATGCCTGGCCAAAACGTGAAGAGATGCCCAGTGCCGCAAAATAACCTGCTTCCCCTGCAATCGTGACAACGGAGTGTCCATGACCTTTTTTCGTCAAATTAGAGCGGCAGGGCTGACGGCCCTGCTCCTCGCTGCCGCCATGCCAGCGCGTGCCGATATCGATCTTGGCGCCATGGATCTGCTCACCAGCGACAGTCCCACCAGTCCGGTGCCACAGGGCTTTGTCGCCGGTGCGGCGCTCATCGGGGGACAGGCCCGTTATGAAGCGCAGGACAACGCCCTCTACGCCATCCCGGGCTTTATCTACTTCGGCGACGACTTTATGTTTCTGGGAGATCGGGCCCGCTACTATTTCCACAAGGATGAGAAGATCGCCCTGTACGGCTATGGCCGGGTCCGTTTTGGCAATCTGGATCCCGAGGACTCGCCCGCTTTCAGTGGTATGGAGCAGCGAAAATGGCAGCTGGAAGGCGGGATCGGTGGCAACATCATCACCCCCTATGCCCTGCTGACCGTGCGGGCCAACAGCGATGTCACCGGCCGCAGCAAGGGACAGGAGCTGCTGCTGTGGGCCGACTTCCCCATCCTGCGCGACAACCTGCTGGTCATGCCGGGGATGGGGCTGATGCTGCGCAGCGACAAGATGGCCAACTACTACTTTGGCGGCATCTCCGAGAGCGAGGCAACCGCCCAGCGGCCCGCCTGGGATACCGGTACCACCCTATCCCCGATGGCGGCCCTCATCACCAGTTACCGCTTCAGCCCCAACTGGATTGGCATGTTTGCCATGAACTACGAATGGTATGATCGGGACATCAAAAACAGCCCCATCGTCCAGCACGATGGCGAACTTTATGCGGGTTTTGCACTGGGCTATATCTGGTAACGGTTATGAGTCTTGAACCGTGAGACACGACCAAACAAAAGGGAGCCCTTGGCTCCCTTTTTCACGACCATCATCAGGCTGGTAGTACAGCCTGCTCAGGCTGCCAATTCAGGCTTACAGCTCCGCCAGAAAATCGATCAGCTGCTGATTGACGAAGGCCGGATTTTCCAGCGACGAGATGTGGCCAGCCATCGGGATCTCCCTGAACGGGCAACCCAGCACCTCGGCCATCAGATAGCCCTCCAGCACCGGACGGGCCTTGTCCTCGCAGCCGGTCATCACCAGCGCGGGAGTGGTGATCTCCTCCAGCCACTCGATACGATCTTCGCGGGTCACAAAGCTGCGGCCCACCGCCACCATGGCGGCAATCTTCTCGTTTGGCCAAGCGGCCAGACGCGCCTTGAAACCACTCATCAGCACCTCATCAGGCTGGCTGGCAAAGAAGATCGGCGCCACCTGTTCGATGATGGGCGCCGGCACGGTGCCGAGCTGCTCGATCATCGCCAGCATGCCGAGGTAGCGCTCGCAGGTGATCTGCGGTTCCAGGCCGACAAAACTGTCCATCAGCACCAGACCCTTAAGGCGGTTTGGCACCATGCGCGCCAGCTCAACACCCCACATGCCGCCGATGGATAGGCCCACCAACACGAACTCGTCAACCCCAAGGGCATCGAGCAGCGCCAGGTGATCCCGCGCCAGCGTCGCCAGGGTGCAGCCACCTTCGGGGAGCAGGTCGGAATCACCGTGGCCCCACAGCTCGGGGACGATGCAGCGATAGCTGCCCTTGAGCGCCTCGATTTGCGGCGCCCACATGGCGCTGTCCCACAGATAGCTGTGGCCAAACAGCAGTACCGGCCCTTGCCCTTCGTCCAGATAGGCCATCCGGCGGCCCGCTATCTCCATAAAATGCTTCATGTTATCTCCTGTTGCCAGCGATGGGCGGGCAGTGTATCACGTCCCCCTTGGCAGGTGACGCCTCCCTGGTGCAAGCTGACAGTGACTCAAAGAAGTCACCCATGAAAGGATGCCAAAAGGAGAAACCCATGGCGAAGGAGAAGAGCAAGAAGCGGCCGCGTCTGGACAAGAAGTGCTACGAGCACCACCTTGCCCATCTGCAGGAGGAGCTGGTCAAGCTGCAGGAGTGGGTCAAGCAGGAGGGGTTAAAGGTAGTGGTACTGTTCGAGGGACGGGACGCCGCCGGTAAAGGGGGCGTCATCAAGGCGATCACCGAACCGCTCAACCCCCGGGTCTGCCGGGTCACGGCGCTGCCCGCCCCCTCCGATCGAGAGCGCTCCCAGTGGTACTTTCAGCGTTATGTGGCCCACCTGCCCGCCGCTGGCGAGATGGTGCTGTTTGACCGTTCCTGGTACAACCGGGCCGGAGTCGAGCGGGTGATGGGATTTTGCAGCGACGCCGAGTATCGCGAGTTTCTGCGCGCCTGCCCCGAGTTTGAGCGGATGCTGATCCGCTCCGGCATCACCTTGATCAAATACTGGTTCTCGGTCAGTGACGAGGAGCAGGAGAAGCGCTTTAAAGAGCGGATCAACACCCCCATCAAGCGCTGGAAGTTCAGCCCGATGGATTTGCAGTCCCGCTCGCGCTGGGTGGAGTACTCCCGCGCCAAGGATGACATGTTCACCTACACCGACACCGAGGATTGCCCCTGGTTCGTGGTAGAGGCGGACGACAAGCGCCGTGCCCGCCTCAACTGCATTGCACATCTGCTGAGCAAGGTACCCTACGAGGCGATCCACTACGAGCCTATCAAGCTCCCCCCCATCAAGACCGAAGGGTATGAACGCCCGCCGCTGGCCAGCCAGACCTTTGTGCCCGATATTACCGCCGAACTCGAGGCTTGAACCGGGTTACCTTGCCTATCTGCGTGTTCAAATCGCAGGCAATAAAAAGCCGGTCTGACGACCGGCAAAAAGGCATTGATTATTAAGAAAGGAAAACCGGCACAACAAAAAATCAGGTACGGATATATTTGGCGGTACGGGGGAACGCCTGCTCCTTGGCATCGAACAGGTAGCAGGCTTCGGCCGGGATACCCACGCTGTAGGTTTGACCGGTCGCCACATCCACATCCGAGGTAGCCTTGACGGTAAAGTCGTGACCGTCCACATCCATATAAACGAAGGACTCGGCACCCAGGTGCTCGGCCACCTGCACGATCCCACTCACCTTGCTGTGAGCATGGGGGTGATCCAGCGGCATCAGATGCTCGGGGCGAATACCGAGCTCAACCTTGTCACCCACAGCGCCACTGCGGGCATCGACCCGAGCCCGTACGGTATCGCCAGAGGTCAGCTTGACCAGGCACTCCTGCTCGCCAATCTCCAGCAACTCGCCCGCCAGAAAGTTCATCTTGGGAGAGCCAATAAAGCCCGCCACGAACTTGTTGTCCGGGTTGTGGTAGAGATCCAGCGGTGAACCGAACTGTTCCAGGTTGGTGGCAGCTTCGGCCTTGAGCGGGCTCAGCACAACAATCTTGTCGGCCAGAGTCATCGCTTCCACCTGATCGTGGGTCACGTAGATGATGGTGGAGTTAAGCTCTTTGTGAAGCTTGGCGATCTCGATCCGCATCTTGACCCGCAGCGCGGCATCCAGGTTGGAGAGCGGTTCGTCAAACAGGAACACCTGCGGCTGCTGCACGATGGAGCGACCGATGGCGACCCGCTGACGCTGACCACCGGAGAGCGCCTTGGGCTTTCTGTCCAGCAGCGGCTCAAGACCCAGGATCTCGGCGGCGCGCATCACCCGCTTGTGGATGTTCTCCTTGTCCATTTTCTTGAGCTTCAGACCAAAGGCCATGTTCTCGTAGATGTTCATGTGGGGATAGAGGGCGTAGGACTGGAACACCATGCCGACGTTGCGCTCTACCGGCGGCACGTCGTTCATGTAGCGACCGCCGATGGTCAGCTCACCGCTGGTGATGTCTTCCAGACCCGCGATCATCCGCAGCAGGGTGGATTTACCGCAGCCTGACGGGCCGACGAAGACAATGAACTCCCCTTCCTTGATGGAGAGGTTGATGTTGCGCAGGGTGTCCTTGTGAACAGCCGGATCGTAATTTTTGCGAACGTTGTTGAGTACTACTTCAGCCATGACGAGCTCCGCTCTTGAATCTTTGCAAATCGTGATAGCGGGGGAGTCAGATCCCCCGGCCATAAACTTAACCTTTCACACCACCAGCAGTCAGACCGCCAACCAACCAGCGCTGTGCCAACAGGAAGACCACGGTGATGGGGAAACCGGAAAGCACTGCGGCCGCCGCGAAATCACCCCACAGATAGTTCTGCGGATAGAGGTACTGCTGGGCCCCGACCGCCAGGGTCAGATTGTTCACATCCTGCAGCAGGATGGAGGCCATGGGCACCTCGGTAATGGAACCGATAAAGGCCAGAATAAACACTACCGCCAGGATGGGCACCGACAGGGGCAACAGGATCAGACGGAATGCCTGCCACGGGGTCGCACCGTCGATGGCCGCCGCCTCCTCCAGGGAGGAGTCGATGGTCTCGAAGTAGCCCTTGATGGTCCAGACGTGGAGGGCGATCCCCCCCATGTACGCCAGGATCAGGCCACCGTGGGTGTTGAGACCCAGCCAAGGGATGTAGTCACCAATCTTGTTAAAGAGCGCGTAGATGGCTACCAGTGCCAGCACTGCCGGGAACATCTGGAAAATCAGCATACCCTGCAGGATGGTGGACTTGCCACGAAAACGCAGGCGGGCAAAGGCGTAAGCACAGGTGGTGGAGAGCGTCACGATCATCAGGGCAGTGATGCCGGCGATCTTGATGGAGTTCCACAACCAGGTCAGCACCGGGAACGGCGGCGGCGTGATGCTGCCGTCGGCGTTGGTGATGGACATGCCCAGCGCCAGCTTCCAGTGATCCAGGGTCGGGTTGGAGGGGATGATCTCCCCTACCGCGAAGTTACCGTTACGGAACGAGATGGCGATAACCATGATCAACGGGAAGATGATCAACGCCAGGAAACCCCACATGACCAGGTGGGTGGCCCACACCCGGTATTTGACTGATTTGGGTTGTACGATTGCCATGTTGAAGCCTCCTTACAGCTGCTTGTCGGCTTTGGACAATTTCAGGTTGAGCAGCGCCAGCGCACCCACGATGAGGAAGATGGCGGTGGCGATGGCACTAGCCAAGCCAAAGTCTTGCCCCCCCCCACCTTGGAACGCAATCCGGTAGGTATAACTCACCAGCAAGTCGGTGGTACCGGCCGGGGTGCTGGCACCGATGATGTCGGGCGCACCGTTGGTCAACATCTGGATAAGCACGAAGTTATTAAAGTTGAAGGCAAACGAGGCAATCAACAGCGGTGTCAGCGGCTTCATCAGCAGCGGCACGGTGATCTTGAAGAAGTTCTGCACCGGGCCAGCACCGTCCATGGCGGACGCTTCATAGAGATCTTCCGGAATGGCTTTGAGCAAGCCCATGCAGAGGATCATCATGTAGGGGTAGCCGAGCCAGGTGTTGACAATCAGGATCATCACCTTGGCCAGGAAGGGGTTGGTATACCAGTCCGGCTTGATGCCAAACGCCGCTTCCAGGAACATGTTGATCTCACCGAAGTTCTGGTTGAACAACCCCTTGAACACCAAGATGGAGATAAACGCCGGGATGGCATAGGGCAGGATCAGCATGACCCGATAGAAACCGCGCCCCTTTAGCGCTTCCCACTGCACCAGACAGGCCAGCACCATGCCGATAGCCAACGTAAAAACAACGGCACAGGTAGCAAAAATAACGGTCCAGATAAAGATCTGCAGGAATGGCCCCTGGATACCCGGATCAGTCATGATCCTCACGAAGTTCTTCCAACCGACACTGACCACAAAGCCCGGAGCAATCCCCTTGCCGACAAACTGACCCTGTTCGTCGATGTATTGATAGAAGCCGGTCTCGCCGTTGGGCAGCATCAGCTCGCCATTCTGGGTATCACGCAGCAGGTTACTGTCTTTGATCACCACCCCAGACTGAAGTTTGATACCCTCAACCAAGCGAGTGTAATGCGGCTTCTGGGCGGCAAATTTGCGCAAACCACTCAAAGTAAGATGAGTGTCCCCCTCCGGCATAACCAAATCCAGCGAACTTAAATGCACACGATGCTCTACGATCGCCCTAACTGGTGCCGCCTTGCGCTCCACATCACCAACCAGCGGTTGCAATTCAACCACTTGCGACGTGGTTTGAACCTTCCCTTCGCGAACAGCCTGCTCACGATCCTTATTGTTCACAAAATAACGGGTTGACTGATAAAGGATTGATCATCCTGTGTCAGCAGCAGCTGAAACTGGCCATTGTCGCCACCCAGCAGGGTAAAATCGAATTCACCGCCCGCCACCTTGTAGGTTTTCTTCAGATGGTAGTCCCGCGCCTGCTCCACGGAGAGAAGGTTTGACCCCGAATAGTTGGTGAAAGCGATGCCAATGGTGTAGGCAAGAGGGAAGATGATAAACACAACCATGCCCGCAACACCCGGAAAGATGTAGCGATGGGCATAGGTCTTCTTGTTCATGAAGACATACAGACCGACGGAAACCACCATCAGATCCAGCAGCGCGAATACCCACTCGCCACTGGCGTACATCATCACGGCTGCGTAGCCGTTGAGGATGGCAACCAAGGCCGCTATGGTCCACTTAAGCCAGCTGTGCTTATCCTTCGGACCGGCATATGACTCAATAGAAGGTACTACTTCCATGCCAATTAACCTTTATAACGCCAAGAGAGATTTGAGAGAGGGAGGCCAGATTGGCCTCCCGGAGGTCATACTCAGTTACTGAGCAACACGCTTGGCGGCAGCAGCAAGAGCATCATCAACACTCTGACGACCGGAGGTAATATTGGTCAGTGCTGATTCGAATCCACCCCAGAAACGGGTCATTTCCGGTACAGAGGGCATGACTTCACCAGCTTGAACACTCAGCATGGTCGCTTTGATGCGCGAATCGGATTCCAGCGTCTTCTGGAAGGATTTCAGGGCAACGGCACCCAGCGGTTTGTCGGCGTTAACTGATGACAGACCGGCATCAGTCAGCAGGTAGTTTTCCAGGAACTCGATGGCCAGATCCTTGTTCGGGCTGGCGGCGTTGATGGTGGCACCCAGTACGCCAACGAAGGCTTTGGCCGGCTTGCCGTTCAGGGTCGGCAGCGGCGCAACGCCGTACTTGATGCCGCTCTTGTCCAGGTTGCTCCAGGCCCAGGGACCGTTGATCATCATGGCCACTTCGCCCTTGTTGAACTTGGCGTCCATCACACCGTAGTCGATGCCTTTTTCCAGGTGACCGGACTTGATCATCTCGGAGATGTAGCCCACGCCCATCTTGGCACCCGCATTGTTCACGCCAGTATCTTTGACGTCATAACCGGTAGCGGTTTTCTTGAAGGCGTAGCCACCATTGGCAGCCACCAGCGGATAGCTGAAGTACGGGGTGTTATAGGCCCACATGATGGCACGCTTACCATCTTTTTTGAGTTTATCGTCGATGCCGGCGATCTCTTCAAAGGTTTTCGGCGGCTCTGGCAGCAGGTCTTTGTTATAGATCAGGCTGACCGCTTCCATGGCAACCGGGTAGCCATAGGTTTTGCCATCAACAGTCATGGCATCCCAAGCCATAGTGTCAAACTTGGTTTTGGTTGCGGCGTTCGGCGTTACTGGCAACAGCAAACCGGCTTTGACCCACTCACCGTAACGATCGTTTGCCCAGAAGAAGATGTCCGGGCCATTGCCAGTGGCAGCAGCTTGCTGGAATTTCACTTCAACCTGATCCGGGTGAGCCACAGTAACCTTGATACCAGTTTCTGCTTCAAATTTCTTACCCACTTCAGCCAGACCGTTGTATCCCTTGTCACCGTTGATCCAGATGGTCAACTGGCCTTCATCGATGGCAGCAGTAGCAGAGCAAGCGACGCCAATAGTGGCCAGACCGATCAGGGATGACAGCAATTTCTTTTTCATGAGCCTTTCCTTGTTGTAGTTCCGCGCTGTAAGAGCATTGTGTGCGAGATGAATATTATCCCAAGTGGCAAACGGCTCACATGACGCAACTCGCATTTTTGAAATACAATTACGTCATTACATCCAAAAAAACATGAAAACATTTTCTTAAAATAGAGATAAATCCCTATTTATCGGTGTAATCGACCACGTTTCATGAAAATAAATTACCATTATGAAATATAAATACGACCATGAAATGGTTTTCAAACAAGTGAAACCCCTTTCATGTGCATTATTCATGCTGGAAGTGTTAACAAAACACCGAGTCACTTTCTCCAATAGCCCCTTGATGCATGAAAAAGAGACCCCGCCGGGGCGGAGTCTCTTTTTGCGAGAAATGACGAGTTGATCACACTCGGGAGCATGACTAAGACTGGCGCAGCAGCTGATCCTTGAGATTGGGCGGCACACCCTTGATGGTCAGGGTGTCGGTCTGGGGATCGTAAAAGATCCGGCTGTTCAACAGCTTCTGCTCAAAGCTCAAAGTCAGGCCGCCACCGGAGCCGACAAACTTGGTCAAACCACGCAGGGTAGAGCGATCCGCCGGGAAACGCTCTTCCAGCTCATACTCCTGACCAATAAAACTGTAAAAATCGAGGTCACCGTCGCCAGGCAATTCTGCAGACAGCTCCTTGATTTCGATCTCTTCACCGGCGCTCGCCTGTTCGGTGCAATATTTGAAGACCTGCTTTTTATAGTCATTGCGCTCGGTCGGTTCGAGCTGACGACTGTCGCAATAATCTTCGACCGCCTGCAGCAAGCCTTTATTTTGTACCTTGGCATCCATGCCTTCGCGGGCACCCAGCAGATCCATAAAGAAGTCGCCCAGTTTGCGACCAATACGCCCCTTGCTGAAGGTGATATAGCGGCGCGAATCAGGTTGGGTTTTCCATTCGGTCAAATCAATGCGGGCCACCAGATTGAGTTTGCCGATATCCAGATACTGGATATGGCGCAATTCCAGCGCTTCGCTGACGGTGACGCTCTCCTTGCCCTCCAGCAGGGCAATCAGCAGATAATCGACCCCGACGTAGTTATATTTGGCAAACAGCAGCACCCCCTGCTCATCGAGGGCGTGCTCCACCAGCTGCTTGACCAGCATCTGGGTCACGGTGACCGAGAAGGGAACGAATTCGGTCTGCTCGTCGAGCAGCTGTTCGAGGGCGATACGAAACGCGGGTGAAGGCTGCTTGGGAGCCTCTTCACCGTCGGCCAGCTCGGCGACGGCGGCCTCGGGGTCGGCAAAGAAGCCAAAGCCCTTGCCACCCTTGCCGTTGTAGATCCGATGCAGTTCCGCCATCAGTCCCTGTACCGCCTCATCAGGGGGCAGGGTCTGGCTGCGGGTATCGGCGTGGGGTTGACCATCGCCGCCCTGGCGCAAGGAGTGAAGAATGATCTTGTCGATATCGAGACTCATGTCACAAAGCCATAGTGTTAGCCGAAAGGGTGAAGTATTATAAGGCGCTTTGAACCGAGATGAACTGAAGATTATGCCTATCGTATCAAAGTACAATAACGAGCAATTTGACGCCCTGATGAACGACCTGATCACCGCGCTGGAAAAGCATAAAGCGCCGGTAGATCTCAGCCTTATGGTGCTTGGCAATCTGACCACCAATATCATCAACGGTATGGCACCGGCCCAGCGCCAGGCCATCACTGAAAAGTTTGTCCAGGCCCTGACCGCATCGGTCGATAATCGCCACGACGCACACTGAGTCCCCGACTCTGTTGATTTGACGTTTCTCAACGCAGATGGATCACTATGGTCGAAACCGGTAACCCCTATCGTGATAATGTCTCTCGCCTGATCACCTGGGGGCATTGGTTCTCCTTCTTCAACATTATTCTGGCCATGCTCATCGCCACCCGTTATCTGGGTGCCATCAGCTGGCCATCGACCACGCTTGGCGTGATCTATCTCGTTGTAAGCTGGATTGGCCACTTCTCGTTTCTGAGTTTTGTCACCTACCTGTTGACGATCTTCCCGCTCAGCTTCGTGCTGCCCAAGGAGAAGTCGTTGCGGTTCATCTCGGCCATCATCGCTACACTGGCGCTGGTGCTACTGCTGATCGACACCCAGGTATTCCGGCTGTTCAAGTTCCACCTCAACAGTCAGGTATGGCAGTTGCTGCTGGATCAGGCGCAAACCGAAGAGGGCTCAATCTGGAGCATTATCTTCGTTGCCGTGCCCACCATCTTCCTGCTGCAACTGCTGCTGTCGGCCTATGTCTGGCGCAAGATCAACAAGCGCAAGCGCCGCCAGTACGGCAATCAGGTGGGGCTGGCCCTGCTGATCTGCTTTATTCTGACCCACGTGGTCAACAGCTGGGCGGATGCGACCCTCTATCAGCCGATCACCATGCAGAGAGCCAACTTCCCCCTCTCCTACCCTATGACGGCCCGCTCCTTCCTGGCCAAACATGGCTGGCTGGATCTGGATCAGTACGAGAAGCAGGCGGCCTCCCAGGGGGATAACAGCGACAGCCGGATGCACTATCCGCTGCGCCCGCTAAACGTCAACGCCCCCCTGGCTCACAACAATCTGCTGATTGTGGTGGTCGATTCTCTGCGCTTTGACATGCTCAACAACATCAACATGCCCAATCTGCAGCGCTATGCGGATCAGCATCTGACGTTCCGCAATCACCTGAGTGGCGGCAACGACGACCTGATGGGCATGTTCAGCCTCTTCTACGGGTTGCCCGGTCACTACTACAAGGACATCAGCAGCGACAAGCGTCCGCCGGTGCTGTTCGACGAGATGCTGCGCCAGGATTACCAGTTCGGGCTGTTCGGCGCGATGGAAGATGCCCAGAAGTATCGCAAGAGCATCCTCGCCGGTCTGCGCAAACAGGTGTTTGTCTCCGAGCAGAGTGACGATGGCAAGCTGCTGACCGACTGGCAACAGTGGCTGGAGAAGCGCTCTCCCGAGCGCCCTTGGTTCTCGCTGGTCTATCTCTCGAGCCCAGGCGACTACCAGTTGCCCGCCACCATGAAGGGGCCGTTCCAACCGGAGCTTGCCAACTTCAATCCGGCGACCGCCTATCGGGCGGAGAACCTGCAAAAACTGGAGAACCGCTACAAGAACTCGGTCTTCTATACCGACCAGTTGCTTGAGCAGATGCTGACCAAATTGCAGTCCCAGGGGATGGACAGCAACACCATCGTCGTCATCACTTCCAACCACGGCCAGGAGTTCAACGACACCCGTAGCAACAGCTGGGGCGCAGGCAGCAACTACTCACCCTATCAGGTGCAGGTACCGCTGGTACTGGCCTGGCCGGGGCGCGGCAGTGACGTTCGGGAACAACCTAGCAGCCATTTCGATCTGGTGCCGACCCTGATGCAGGGGATGCTGGGCGTGCGCAATCCGGCGCGCGATTACAGCGTTGGCCGCTCGCTGTTTGATACCAGCCCGCGCAACTGGCTGCTGGCCGGGGATCAGAATGACTTCGCCATCTATGAAGGGGAGACCATCACCCACTTCAACAAACAGGGTGACTTCGAACTGCTGGAACGCAACAGCTATCGCCCGATCAAGCACGGTACCCCGGATATGGGCGCCATGATCCAGGTGATGAACGAGCTGAACCGCTTCTATCGCAACCAGTGAAGCGCCCGTTGATGGCTTGATACCATAAAAAACGCCCCGAATTCGGGGCGTTTTTCGTTGTATAGCCGGCCACGTTCACGACAGTTAGCCACCCCACCCTTGCGGGTACTTGTAGCCGACGAAACGCTTGGCTGCATAGGCTTTGAAAGCCGCCGAGTTGTAGGCCGCCGCCACATCTTTGGCAAAAGGCTGATCCGCATCTGCGCTTTTCACCACCACCCAGTTGATAAAATCGTAGCTGCGCTCCAGAAACAGTCCTTCACTAAACGGGATACCGCTGGAGGCGGCAAAATTACCGTTGATCACCGAGAAATCCACATCCTCCCGCGAGCGGGGCAACTGCGCGGCTTCCAGCAGTACCAGCTTGAGATTGTGCGGATTGTTCACCACATCAAACTCGCTCGCCTTGAGCGGGTTGATCCCCTCCTTGAGGGTCAGCCAACCGAGATCCTGCAACATCAGCAGAGCCCGCGCCTGATTGGTGGGATCGTTGGGGATGGCCACCGTGCTCCCCTTTTTCACCTTGTCGAGTGCCGCCAGCTTGCCGGAGTAGAGCCCCATCGGGCCAGTTGGCACCTGGGTAATGGGTGCCAGCGACAAGCCGCGATCTTTGGCAAAACTCTCCAGATAAGGTTTGTGCTGGAAGCAGTTCACATCCAGTGATCCGTCAGCCAGAGCAATATTGGGAGTCACATAGTCGGTGAACTCCACCAGCTTGACCTTATACCCCTTGGCCTCCAGCTGCGGCTTGATGGAATCGGTCACCATGTCGGCAAAATCCCCCACCGTAGTACCAATCACAATCTCCTGTTTGGTCGGCAAGGACGCATCGGCGGCAACCGCGGAAAAAGAGAGGCTCCCGACCGCCATCGCGGCAATAAAGGTGCTGGCGCCAGCAGTGGCGCGCAAGGAAGCAGTCAAAGGAGAAGATAAAAAGGAACGAAACGGCATAGGGACTCCCTGTCAGGTACGCATCAAGCTATGGGACTGCGGCGGGGTGGCTCTCAGAGATTAAGCCCCTCAAACCGCAGCAATCTAGCCATCCAGATGGCTATTTCAATTACCATAACAGAGCCATCCACCGCCGCCAAGCAATAAACCACTGACCCACCCCCACCTCATCACTCTTGCAGGCTCACCCGAACGCATAGCTGCACTCACATTGGCACACACCACCATGCCGTTTATTTCCAAGAGCGCACGAGCCCCCCTCGGGATTGCCCCGAATCGAGATGGCTGCGGCGAAGGAGAGTCGCGAGAGGAGTGAATTACAGATAAAAAGATCAGTAGCGAGCGGTGAGAACCATTCTCAATAAAACACATAACCAGCGTCATTGGAATACCTACCATAAACCAGATCGGATTTCTTTGAACCTCATTGCGTTTTTTGAAAATGGCTCTTTTTGAACCCCTACCACCCGTGTATAGATTTCCGTCGCACTCAGGATGGTGCGATCCAAGATGGAGTTAAAAGAATAATGAAGCAAACATCGTTAGCACTGGCGATCACAGCACTGCTGTCGACCCTGCCCAGTGCGCTCGTTCAGGCAAATGAAGGTTGTGCGCCGCTCACCGGCAAGGAGAGTGGCATGGATATCGGACGCAGCAGCACCGAGCGCTGCCTGCCAGGTACCAATCCCCTGCAGGATCAGCAGTGGTATCTGCTCAACAGCGGACAGGATGGATTCAGCGCCCGTGGCGGCATAGCGGGCAATGATCTCAACCTCTGGTGGGCTCATCGCACCGGCGTGCTGGGCCAGGGAGTCAATGTGGCCGTGGTGGATGATGGTCTGGCTATCGCCCACCCGGATCTGGCGGAGAACGTGCGTCCGGGTTCGAAAAACGTGGTGACCGGCAGCGATGACCCGACACCGACCGATCCGGATACGGCCCACGGCACCTCGGTCTCCGGCATCATAGCGGCGGTAGACAACGCCATCGGCACCAAGGGGATAGCCCCGCGAGCCCAGCTGCAGGGGTTCAACCTGCTGGATGACAACAGCCAGCAGTTGCAGAAAGATTGGCTCTACGCCCTTGGCGACAGCGATGCCAGTCGCGACAACCGGGTGTTCAACCAGAGCTACGGCATGAGTGTGGTGGATCCCCGCTCTGCCAACTCTCTGGATCAATCCCAGCTTGATCGCCTGTTTGAACAGCAGACCCTCAAGGCGCAGGGCGCGGCCTATATCAAGGCCGCCGGCAACGGCTTCAACAAGATAGCGGCGGGCGGCTATGTGCTTAACCGCACCGGCAATGGCCCCAAATTGCCGTTTGAAAACAGCAATCTCGATCCCTCCAACAGCAACTTCTGGAACCTGGTGGTAAGTGCTCTCAACGCCGATGGCGTCAGATCCTCCTACTCCAGCGTCGGCAGCAACATCTTCCTGAGCGCGACCGGTGGCGAGTACGGTACCGACTCTCCGGCGATGGTGACCACGGATCTGCCCGGCTGCGACATGGGTTACAACCGCACCGACGATCCCAGCACCAACCGGCTGCACGGCAACCCGCAACTGGATGCCAGCTGCGACTACAACGGCGTGATGAACGGCACCTCCTCCGCCACCCCCAGCACCTCCGGCGCCATGGCGCTGCTGATGTCCGCCTACCCGGATCTGTCGGTGCGGGACCTGCGGGATCTGCTGGCGCGCAGCGCAACCCGGGTCGATGCCACACAGAAACCTGTGATGGTCAGCTACACCAGCAGCACCGGCAAGGTGCGTGATGTGAAAGGGCTGGAAGGGTGGGAGCGCAATGCCGCTGGCATGTGGTTCAGCCCCACTTACGGTTTTGGTCTGATCGACGTCAACAAGGCCCTTGAGCTGGCAGCCAATCACCAGCCCCTGCCCCCGCTGGTGCAACTGCCATGGCAGAAGATCAATGTCACTGGCAGTGCCGCCGCCATCCCGGATGTGGGCAACAGCCCGACCCGTTCCACAACCCGCATCGCGACACCATTGACGGTGGAAGCGGTTCAGGTGATGGTGAGCCTGGATCACCAGCGTCTGCCCGATCTGCTGATCGAACTGGTCTCCCCCGCCGGCACCCGCAGCATCCTGCTGAGCCCCTTCAACAGCCTGGTCGGCCAATCTCTCGACCAGCAGCAGCTGGGCTTTGTACGAACCAAGGGATTGCGTGACATGCGGATGCTATCCAACAAGTTCTACGGCGAATCGGCGCAAGGCACATGGCGACTGGAAGTGACCGACGTTGCCAACGGTACCCGTCAGGTCTCTCTGCTCAATCGCGAGACCCGTGAGCGTACCACCCTGACCGAGCGCAACAATCGCCAACCGGGCAAGCTGATCTCATGGTCCCTGCGGGTCCTGGGTCACGATGCCAACCGCAGCTAACACGCTAGGAGTATTACCATGAACAAACCTGTTACCTTGCTTCTGGCAACCCTGCTGGCCCCCTTCTCGGGACAGCTCTGCGCCCAGGAGTCCGTCACCATGGATGGCAAGCAGTACAGCACCATAGAGGTGAACGGCCAGACCTACCTCATTCCCGACAACGGCAGCAAGAAGCGGGTCGCCCGCAGCCTTGACAGCAAGGTCCCGCAACAGACCCTGCGCCGCGGTGACGTGTTGATGCAAGGGGCCGCCAGCCCGGAGCTGACTGTAAGCGGCACCCTGCTGGTGGAAGCTGACGATGCCAGCGCCAAGGCGCTGGCGACTCGCCACGGCCTGAACTTCAAACAGAGCAGTGGTGGTATCGCCCTGCTGGAGGCCAAATCGGGCACCGATCTCAACGCCATCGCCACCAAGCTCAAGAGCGAAGGGGTGAATGTGCAGATCGAGCTGTCGGGGGCCGAACAGCAGCCGAAATAGGTCGCGACACACAGATAACAAAGGGGGCCATTATGGCCCCCTTTCTGCTGCTCATTTTGATAGTGGCTTACTTGGCGCCATGCTGCTCCGCCAGATAGAGCCAGGTATCGACCACGGTATCGGGGTTGAGTGACACCGAATCGATCCCCTGCTCCACCAGCCAGGCAGCAAAGTCCGGATGATCAGATGGGCCCTGACCGCAGATCCCCACATACTTGCCCGCCTTGCGCGCGGCCTGAATCGCCATCGACAGCAGCGCCTTGACCGCATCGTTGCGCTCGTCGAACAGGTGGGCAATCAGCCCCGAGTCCCGATCCAGCCCAAGGGTGAGCTGGGTCATGTCATTGGAGCCGATGGAGAAGCCGTCCACGTGCTCGAGGAACTTGTCTGCCAAGAGGGCATTGCTCGGGATCTCGCACATCATGATCACCTTGAGCCCCCGCTCGCCGCGGCGCAGACCGTTCTCGGCCAGGATCTCGATCACCTGCTCCGCCTCGCCCACGGTGCGCACGAAGGGGATCATCACCTCGACGTTGGTCAACCCCATCACATCGCGCACCCGCTTGATCGCCTCGCACTCGAGGGCAAAGCAGGGGCGGAAGCTGTCGGCGATGTAGCGGGATGCGCCACGAAAACCGATCATCGGGTTCTCCTCGTGGGGCTCGTAGCCACGACCGCCCACCAGATTGGCGTACTCGTTGGACTTGAAGTCTGACATCCGCACGATCACCCGCTCCGGCCAGAAGGCGGCACCCAGAGTGGCGATCCCCTCGGTCAGCTTGGCCACGTAGAACTCACGCGGGCTGTCGTAACCGGCGATCATCTTGCCGATGGTGGCCTGCAGCTCTGGGGCTTGCTGGTCAAACTCCAGCAGCGCCTTGGGGTGCACCCCGATCATCCGGTTGATGATGAACTCAAGACGCGCCAGCCCTACGCCTGCATTAGGCAACTGGGCAAAGTCGAAAGCGCGATCCGGGTTGCCGACGTTCATCATGATCTTGATGGGCAGGCGCGGCATATTGCCCACCTCGGTCACCGCCACATCGAAGTCCAGCTCGCCGTCATAGATAAAACCGGTATCCCCTTCCGCGCAGGAGACGGTGATCCGCTGGCCCGGCTGAATATGATCGGTAGCGTTGCCACAGCCCACCACCGCCGGAATGCCCAGCTCGCGGGCGATAATGGCGGCGTGACAGGTACGGCCGCCCCGGTTGGTGACGATGGCGGAGGCCCGCTTCATGATGGGCTCCCAGTCCGGGTCGGTCATGTCGGTGACCAGCACATCGCCGGGCTGTACTTCGTCCATCTGACTGATGGAAGAGATGACCCGCGCCGGGCCCGCGCCAATCTTGTGACCGATAGCACGCCCCTCGATCAGCACCTTGCCCGCTTGCTTGAGGGCAAAACGTTCGAGGGTGTTGGCCTCCTGACGGCTGCGCACGGTTTCCGGACGGGCCTGCACTATGTAGAGTTGGCCATCCTGACCATCCTTGGCCCACTCGATATCCATCGGGCGGCCATAGTGCTGCTCAATGATGAGGGCCTGTTTCGCCAGCGCCATCACCTCCTCATCGCTGATGCAGAAGCGGCTACGCTCAGCCTCGTTGGTGTCGACAATCTTCACCTGACGGCCGTGACCAGCATCGTCAGAGTAAGTCATCTTGATAAGCTTGGAGCCGAGGGTCTTGCGTACCACCGCCGGGCGGCCCCCCTTGAGAGTCGGCTTGTGCACATAGAATTCATCCGGGTTGACCGCCCCCTGCACCACCATCTCGCCAAGACCATGGGCGCCGGTGATAAAGACCACGTCGTTGAAACCGGACTCGGTATCGAGGGTAAACATGACGCCGGAGGCGGCGAGATCCGAGCGCACCATCCGCTGCACCCCTGCCGAGAGGGCAACACCCTTGTGGTCGTAGCCCTGATGCACCCGATAGGAGATGGCGCGATCGTTGAACAGGGAAGCAAACACATGCTTGACCGCCGTCATGACGGCATCGATGCCACGTACGTTGAGGAAGGTCTCCTGCTGACCGGCAAAGGAGGCGTCCGGCATATCCTCGGCGGTGGCGGAGGAGCGCACCGCAAACGAGGCCTCGACACCGGCACTCAACTTTTCATAGGCAACCCGGATAGCCTGCTCCAGCTCGGGCTGGAACGGGGCTTCGATCACCCAGTCGCGGATCTGCTGACCGGCCCGGTTGAGGGCGGCGATATCGTCCACGTCGAGATTGTCGAGCAGATGGTGGATCTTGCCGTTGAGGCCGCTTGACTCCAGAAACTCGTTAAACGCAAAGGCGGTGGTAGCAAAGCCCCCCGGCACGGATACGCCGGCGCCAGAGAGGTTGCTGATCATCTCGCCAAGGGATGCGTTCTTGCCGCCAACTCGTTCTACGTCCTGCATTCCGAGTTGTTCGTACCAGAGCACGTACTGTTGCACTTGGATGTCTCCAGGTTGGTGGGCACCGATGCCATAGCACCTCGTGCGCCCGATTTAATCGATGAGGTTATGGGTAAGTCAGGTGCGTTATTGTCTGTTTCTTTTGTTGCCAACGACCATGAAAACGTTTTCTACTGATTTTCAAAAAAATCCCCGAGCAAGCGTTGGGGATGGTCGAATGACCGGAACATTCTACAATGGCGACACAAAAAGATAACGATTCAGGTTTGCAAGCCACTTCACAACTTGGGCACAGCAGACCGGTTGACAAAACTGGTATGGTTTCGGGAGATACTTCTCACCCCTTACCCCATGCGACCCCACCCGCGGTATCACAGGAGCCCTACGTGCACACCGTATTTTATGTTTCAGACGGCACCGCCATCACCGCCGAAGTGTTCGGCCACGCGGTACTGAGCCAGTTTCCGCTGGCCTTCGAGCAGATCACTATCCCCTTTGTGGAGACACTGGAGAAAGCCCGTCAGGTACGGATGCGGATCGACGAGCAGTTCCGCCAGACCGGGGTACGCCCCATCCTGTTTCACACCATCGTCGACCCGCTGGTACGGGAAGAGGTACTGAAATCGGAGGCGTGCGGCCACGACTTTCTCAATACCTTCGTCAGCCCGCTGGAGCAGGAACTGGGGGTAAAAGCCGAGCCCCGCCTCCACCGCACCCACGGCATGGAGAACCGCAAGCTCTATGACGATCGCATCGAGGCGGTCAACTTCGCACTGGCCAACGACGATGGCATCACCACCAAGGAGTACGATGAGGCGGACATCATCCTGATCGGGGTCTCCCGCTGCGGCAAGACCCCCACCAGCCTCTATCTGGCACTGCAGTTTGGCATTCGCGCCGCCAACTACCCCTTTATCGAGCAGGACATGGGGATGCTGGAGCTGCCCGCCCCCCTCAAGGCCAACCGTCACAAGCTGTTTGGCCTCACCATAGCGCCGCAGCGGCTGCATGAGATCCGTAACCAGCGCCGTGCCAACAGCCGCTACTCCTCCATCGAACAGTGCGAGCAGGAGCTGGCCTGCGTGGAGCGACTGTTTCGCCAGGAGGCGATTCGCTTCCTGGATACCAGCTCCCACTCGGTGGAGGAGATCAGCGCCAAGGTCCTCGAGGCGACCGGTCTGCGCCGCCAGCTCTGTTAAGCCAGCTTGACAGCTATCGGCATCAACAAAAGATAAAAATTACAGTGTCGCGGCGAAAGTCAGCTGTGGCGAACTGCAATTCACATAGATGACAGTGAAAAGCGTGGATAAAAAAGGGATAAGCACCACAAATGCTTATCCCTCTTCTTGTCGACCTTGCCGTTGTGCCCTTGTCACCTGCTGCCAGTTGCCGCTATTCGATTCCGTTCTGCTGCGCTCGGCAAACAGCCAGCGTTAACTAACGATTGAGCTCAGGGTTGTTCATCAACCTGGCATAGAAGGCCAGCAAACCGTGGCGCAGGCGAACCCGCTCCGCCAGCCAGCCGCCAACGAGCGCCCCCGTTACCCCACCCACCAGCAACAGCGACTGCCAGTAGTGCAGCAATCCCTGATCACCGAGTAACAGCCAACCCAGCAACATAATCGCGGCCACCAGCAACAACAGCGGACTGGCAGCAATCCCTAACCAGAGCGCCACCAGCACACCCCGGGCAACCCCTTGTTGCAGCACGCTTTCGCGCTCTCTGTACTCCAACTCCCTGCACTCTTCCCTGTACTCTTGCTTGTTTGGCATCATTTGCATCTATTTGTGGCTTGGCACCACAAAAGCACACCAACAAGACAAAATGTCAACAAAACAGAATTCGATTGCACAAACATCAACCAAAAACTACCAAGAAGCCTCTTCAAATCATGAAAAAGCTGCCTTTGGTACAAAATACGGCCATTAGAGATGGAAAATAGGTGCATTCATGGCGGATTATCACTATTCTGCTTCAGTTGCCAGCCAACACTAAAAAATTGAAAATGGCATGTCGTAACGAAATAAATACAGATTTCGTCAGGTTTTGGCTACGCAATGCGGCCTGCTCAGGATGAGCCCAACACCGACCAGAGACAACAGAGACGTAAGGACAGACCCATGGATTTGAAACAAGACGGTGAGGAGCTGAAGCGCGGCCTTAAAAACCGCCACATTCAGTTGATTGCTTTGGGCGGCGCCATCGGCACCGGCCTCTTTCTGGGCATTGCCCAAACCATCAAGATGGCAGGCCCTTCGGTCCTGCTGGGGTATGCCATCGGCGGCTTTATCGCCTTCCTGATCATGCGCCAGCTCGGCGAAATGGTGGTGGAAGAGCCGGTAGCCGGTTCATTCAGCCACTTTGCCTACAAATACTGGGGTGAGTTTGCCGGTTTTGCGTCCGGCTGGAACTACTGGGTGCTCTACGTGCTGGTGAGCATGGCCGAGCTGACCGCGGTGGGCATCTATGTCCAGTACTGGTGGCCCGAGATCCCGACCTGGATGTCGGCAGCCTTCTTCTTCGTGCTGATCAACGCCATCAACCTCTCCAACGTCAAAGCGTTTGGCGAAATGGAGTTCTGGTTCGCCATCATCAAGGTGGTCGCCATCATCGGCATGATTGGCTTTGGCGGCTATCTGCTCCTCTCCGGTGCCGGCGGACCCGAGGCGAGCGTCACTAACCTGTGGGCTCAGGGCGGTTTCTTCCCCAACGGCATCAGCGGTCTGGTGATGGCGATGGCGGTGATCATGTTCTCCTTCGGCGGTCTGGAGCTGGTGGGCATTACCGCCGCCGAAGCGGACAACCCCGAGAAGAGCATTCCCAAGGCCACCAATCAGGTGATCTACCGCATCCTAATCTTCTACATCGGTGCTCTGGCTATCCTGATGTCCCTCTACCCTTGGGGTAAAGTGGTGGAAGGCGGCAGCCCGTTCGTGATGATTTTCCACGCTCTGGACAGCAATCTGGTCGCCACCGTACTCAACATCGTGGTGCTGACGGCGGCACTGTCGGTCTACAACAGCTGCGTCTACTGCAACAGCCGGATGCTGTTCGGTCTGGCCAAACAGGGCAACGGCCCGAAAGCCCTGCTCAAGACCAACAAGAGCGGCGTGCCACTGGTTGCCCTCTCGGTCTCGGCCATCGCCACCCTGCTCTGCGTGCTGATCAACTACCTGATGCCGGGCAAGGCGTTCGGCCTGCTGATGGCGCTGGTGGTCTCCGCACTGGTGATCAACTGGGCGATGATCAGCCTCGCGCACCTCAAGTTCCGCAAGGCCAAAGTCGCAGAAGGCGTCCAGCCCAAGTTCAAGGCGTTCTGGTATCCCTTCGGCAACTACCTCTGCCTCGCGTTCATGGCTGGTATCCTGGTGATCATGTACATGACCCCCGATTTCCGCATCTCAGTCGAACTGATCCCCGCCTGGCTGGTGGTACTGGGCATTGGCTTTGTCATCAAGCGCAAGGGACAGGCCCAAAGCAAGGTTGCAGCCAATCTGGGTTAATACCCGCAGCTGAGAAAAACAATGCAAAACGCCGATCGCATGATCGGCGTTTTTTTATTACGCGCAGCACTACTAGCAGCCATAGCCCTCAGGAAGGCAGCTCTTGCCTTTGATCTTGCCGATGCTCCGGGCTGTTGACGCAACACTCATCGCGGAAAAAGGCGATGATCTCCTCCAGCACCGCGTATTGAGAGACGCAAAGCAGGGTCCGACTCTCCCGGTTTTGCTTCACCAGCCCCACCGAGACCAGCGCCGCGATATGGTGGCTGAGGGTGGAAGCGGGGATCGCCAGCTGCTTTTGCAGCTCACCCACCGGCAGCCCCTGCTCTCCCGCCTTGACCAGATGCTTGAAGATAAACAGCCGGGTCGGATGACCCAGCTCTTTCAATGCCTTGGCGACCTCTTCCAGTTGCATCTCTGTGCCCTCCACGAATTTGATATTTCGATAATACCAGAAATATCTTGACCGATCATTTATTTCGGTTATTTTGGAAATATAGAAAACAAGTGAGGATACGACAATGAATGAGTGGTTAACCATGCTGACCGATGCAGCCCAGATGTTCCTGTTTCTGGCTGTCGAGCTGTCGGTGCTGTTTCTGGTCATTAGCGCCGGGGTCAGCCTGATCCGCCAGAAGATCCCCGACGAGAAGATCCAACGGATGCTGGGGGCGCGCCATGGCAAGGGCTATCTGCTCTCAGCCCTGCTCGGCGCCGTCACCCCCTTTTGCAGCTGCTCCACCATCCCGATGCTGAGAGGACTACTTTCGGCCAAGGCTGGCTTTGGCCCCACCCTCACCTTCCTGTTTATTTCGCCACTGCTGAACCCCATCATCGTCGGCTTGATGTGGGCCACCTTCGGCTGGAAAGTGACCCTGCTCTACGCCGTGATCGCCGCCAGCGTCTCCGTCATGGCGAGCATGCTACTCGACAGATTGGGGTTCGAGCGCCATGTCATCGACCCCAAAGAGGCCACCCCCTCTTGCGGTAGCGACTGTAGCCCGGCGACCCGCGCCACAACTCAAGCACATTGCAGTGACAACCAACGCTGTGCCATTCGCGCAATCAAACCCCTCAACGGGGCAGCGTGCTGCCCGGCTCAGCAACCAGAGATGGCAGAGCAGGCCACCCTCTCCTGCTGCGGCGATGGCACGGCAACCCTGACCAGAGCGCCACAGCTCCCCACCGCCTGGGTCAAAGCTCGCATCGATGCCTGGCAGCAGTTCAAAGCGGTATTGCCCTTCCTGCTGCTGGGGGTGCTCATCGGCTCGTTTATTTACGGCTTTATTCCGGCCGAGTGGATCGCCGCCCATGCCGGCGCCGACAACCCGCTGGCCATCCCCTTCAGCGCCATCGTCGGGATCCCGCTCTACATCCGTGCCGAGGCCGTGATTCCGCTGGCGTCGGTACTGCTGGGCAAAGGGATGGGAATGGGCGCCGTCATGGCGCTGATCATCGGCAGTGCCGGTGCCAGTCTGACCGAGGTTATCCTGCTCAAGTCGATGTTCAGAACCCCGATGATTGCGGCCTTCCTTACCGTGATCCTCGGCATGGCGATCCTGATGGGCTACCTGACGCAACTGCTGTTTTAAGTCGCCCATCATTAAACAGACAGGGTGTTAAGCCAGCTGAGTGTGAAACCATCAGGCTTCCCATAGACAAACGCCGATCAACTGATCGGCGTTTGTCTATTCCGTACGGCAATCTGCAACCGGCGTTACAGATATTGCCCGACGATGGGGAGCAGATCCTCGACGTCACGGGCGATATGGTCGGGTTGGTGTTCCCAGCGCTCCGGGGTCGCGCGGCTATAGGCGACAGCCACCGATATCACACGGCTCTGCTCGCCAAGCGCCGCTTGCAAATGACGGGCAAACTGCACATCCGCTTCATGGTCACCGATATAGATCAGCGACTGGCACCTAGCTGGGCCGAAGATAGACTCCAGACATTTGAGGCCACCGAAAGGATGAGGTTTTTGCTGCTGTCCGGGCACGTCATCATAGCCGACCACAGCCTTGAACAGGCTGTTCACGCCATGCTGCTCCAGAACCCGGCGAATATTCTTTTGGGAGTTCTGCGAACAAATTCCGTGGGGAATGGCAGAGAAATGGTCAATCACCGCCTCCAGCCCCGCAAAAAAACGCACCTCGGTCCGGTTCATCTCCTGATGCTTGGCCCACAGACTGCCAGCCAGCACCATCTCGTCCCGCGACAAACCGTAGTAATCCATATAGAGCGCCTGCCAGTTCTTGGCGGCGTGATTGGCATGGTGATATTCCGCTTCGCTGCGCAGATAGCGCGGCAGATGTTCTCCGGTCAGATGGGGGGCGACCTCAGCCAGGATCTGCTTGGTGATATCGATATTCTTCGGCACCGAATTGACCAGAGTACCGTCATAATCCCATAAAATCGCATCCAACTTCATTGCGTTACCTGTCTCGCTTCACAGCCATAAGTCACGCCATGTTACTTGGCTTGCCTCCCCTCGCCAAACCGCGCTGTAAAAATGTGAGACCCATCCCGTCCCCACGCAGTAGCACAAGAGTTAATGTGCAACAACACAATAAATGAACATCCTCTGCCATACTCAGACGAAGTATTCCGTTACGCCGAAACCGGAGTCTGATCATGGTAACCAGCTCGCTTCACACCACAGATACCGAGGTTGAATTTGCCGACGATATCCAGTTGGTATCGACGACCGATCTCAAAGGGGACATCACCTACGCCAATCCGGCGTTTTGTCAGGTGGCAGGCTATCGCCTGGAAGAGATGTTGGGGCAGCATCACAATCTGGTGCGCCACCCCGACATGCCCAAGGCAGCGTTTGCCGATCTCTGGGCCCACCTGCAGGCGGGTAAACCATGGCGAGGGATGGTAAAAAACCGCTGCAAAGATGGTCGCTATTATTGGGTTGATGCCTATGTCACCCCGATTTATGAAGATGGCAAGATGGTGGGTTACCAATCCGTCCGCTGCCGCCCCGCCGCAGAGCACAAAGCGCGTGCCAGCCAGATGTACAAAACCCTTAAAGCCCGTGAAACCGGCTCTGCCATTCACATGGGCCTGCGTCAACTCACGCCGGCCATGATGACCATCCCCCTGCTGCTCGTCAGCGTGATCAGCGCGCTCTGGCTGATCTCACCGCTGCAGGCGCTCTGGGTAATCATACCCCTCTTGGCAACAATCTGGTTCAATCGCCACCCTCTCTTCCTCACGCCGCGATTCTTGCAGCAGCTCGAGCAGGATTACGACAGCATCAGCCGCCTTATCTTCTCGGGGGATGCCCCCCACAGCATCGCCGATTTCCATATCAAACTCGGGCAAGCGAAGATCCGTACCGTACTCGGCAGGGTGGATGACACCACCGCGTCGCTCAATGCCATGGCCAATGACCTGCGCGGCTCCGCCTCGCTGGCCAGCCAGGATATCTCTTCGCAAGACACGCAGATCCAGCAGATTGCCACCGCCGTCACCCAGATGGCTTCGGCCGCCGAGGAGATCAACCGCAATATTCAAGACAGCAACAGCCAGATTGAAGAGGCCCGTAGCCACTGCATCACCACCAGCACCCAGCTTTCGGAAGCAGGAGAAGAGATGTCGGCGCTGGCCACCCAGGCGGAGCAAGCCTTCCAGTCAGCTGTCGAGCTGGCGAGCGAGTCCGAGCGGATCGGCACCATCATGAGCGAAATTCGCGGTATTGCGGATCAAACCAACCTGCTGGCGCTCAATGCCTCCATCGAAGCCGCACGGGCCGGCGATCAGGGACGCGGCTTTGCAGTTGTGGCGGACGAGGTTCGCAGCCTGTCGACCAGAACCCACAAGGCAACAGAGCAGATCCAGAACAGCATTGGCCATATCCAGCAAACCCTGGGGGGATGGAAAGAGATGATGCATCTCAATGTGACCAGAACCAACGCCTGCCTCGCCACCACCCGGGCAAGCACCGGCAACCTGAATCAGGTTGTGGTCGAGATAGACAAGGTCTCTGATTTTTCCAACCAGATCACCGCCGCAGCCACCGAGCAACAAGCGGTCATCGAGGAGATCAGTCGCAATATCAACCAGATATCCTCGCTCTCTCACGATAACAGTCTCAAAATCGATCAGGTGAGTGAAACCAGTGCCAATTTGCAGAGCAAAGCGAGCCAGCTCAAGGACTTAAGCCGGACATTCGGATAGCAGCATGCAGATAAAGTCCATGTAAACGAAGGGCCACCCGTCTGGGTGGCCCTGTTGTTTATGCGGCTTAACTGTTGCTCCTGGACGCCACTTACTTGGCGTAATCCTCAGTCGGGATACAGGCACAGAACAGGTTGCGATCGCCGTAGACATCGTCGATGCGGTTCACAGAGGGCCACAACTTGGCGGCGCGCACGGCGTCGGACGGGAAGACCGCCTCGGCGCGGCTGTAGCCACGGGACCACTCTGCATCCATCACATCATCCTGCGTGTGCGGCGCATGGACCAGCGGGTTGTCGGCGAGGCTCCACTGCCCCTCCTGCACCTTGGCAATCTCGGCGCGGATGGAAGTCATCGCCTCGACGAAACGATCCAGCTCGCGCTTGGATTCCGACTCGGTCGGTTCGACCATCAGGGTGCCCGCTACCGGGAAGCTCATGGTCGGTGCGTGGAAGCCGTAGTCCATCAGCCGCTTGGCAACGTCCATCTCGCTGATGCCGGAAGCCTCTTTGAGCGGACGGATATCCAGAATGCACTCGTGAGCTACCCGACCGTTGCGCCCGGAATAGAGCACCGGGAAGGAGTCACCCAGCTTCTTGGCCAGATAGTTGGCGTTTAGGATCGCTACCTGAGTGGATTTCTTCAGCCCCTCGTCACCCAGCATGGCGATATACATCCAGCTGATGGGCAGGATACTGGCTGAGCCAAACGGTGCCGCCGACACGGCGCCGTTATCACGGCTCTCCTTGTTGGTCTTGACCACAGCGTGACCGGCCACGAACGGTGCCAGATGTTTCTTCACGCCGATGGGGCCCATGCCCGGGCCGCCACCACCGTGAGGAATGGCGAAGGTTTTGTGCAGGTTGAGGTGAGAGACGTCCGCCCCGATAAAGCCCGGCGCCGTCAACCCGACTTGCGCATTCATGTTGGCGCCGTCCAGATAGACCTGACCACCGTGCTGGTGAACGATGTCGCACACCTCCTTGATGGTCTCCTCATACACCCCGTGGGTGGAGGGATAGGTCACCATCAGACAGGAGAGTTGATCCCCCGCCTCGGCCGCCTTGGCACGCAGATCGTCGAGATCCACGTTGCCGGACTTGTCACAGGCGGTGACGATCACCTTGAGCCCCGCCATCTGGGCAGAGGCCGGGTTGGTGCCGTGGGCAGAAGCTGGGATCAGGCAGATGTCGCGATGCCCCTCGCCGCGGGATTCGTGGTACTTCTTGATGGCCAAGAGACCGGCGTACTCGCCCTGCGCCCCGGAGTTGGGCTGCATGCAGACCGCATCGTAACCGGTCACCTTCACCAGCCAGTTTTCGAGGTCGGCCAGCAGCAGTTGGTAGCCCTTGGCCTGTGCCAGCGGGGCGAACGGGTGCAACTTGCCGAACTCGGGCCAGGTCACCGGGATCATCTCGGCGGTGGCGTTGAGCTTCATGGTGCAGGAGCCGAGCGAAATCATGGCGTAGTTGAGCGCCAGATCTTTGGCTTCGAGACGGTGGATATAACGCAGCATCTCGGTTTCGGAGTGGTACTTGTTGAACACCTCGTGGGTCAGCACGGCATCGGTGCGCAGCAGATCCTGCGGGATGGCGTGATGGGCCTGGGCCGCCTTGTCGAGGGCCTCGATGTCGAGGCCATGGCCTTGACCGAGGAAGAGATCGAACAGCTCGGCCACATCGCTGCGAGTGGTGGTTTCAGAGAGTGACACCCCTACCGCGCCATCTAGGTCTGCACGAAGGTTGATGCCGAGCCCCTCGGCCTTGGCGATCAGCGCGGCCTTGTCAGCAGTCTGCACGGTCAGGGTATCGAACCAGCTTGCATGCTTGAGGGCCACCCCCTTGGCCTTGAGGCCAAGCGCCAGAATGGTGGTGAGACGGTGCACGCGGGAGGCGATGGTCTTCAGCCCCACCGGACCGTGGTAGACGGCGTAGAAGCTCGCCATGTTGGCCAGCAGCACCTGAGCGGTACAGATGTTGGAGTTGGCCTTCTCGCGGCGGATATGCTGCTCGCGGGTCTGCATCGCCATGCGCAGCGCGGCCTTGCCGCGGGCATCCTTGGAGACACCGATGATACGGCCCGGCATGGAACGTTTGTAGGCATCGCGGGTAGCGAAGAAGGCGGCGTGGGGGCCACCGTAGCCCATGGGCACGCCAAAGCGCTGGGCGGAGCCCAACACCACGTCGGCACCCAGCTCGCCCGGGGACTTGAGCAGCAGCAGAGAGAGCAGATCGGCGCTGACGCAGGCCAGCCCTTTCTGGGCCTGTACCGCGGCAATCAGAGCGCGCAGATCTTTCACCTCACCTGTGGTGGTGGGGTACTGGAACAGGGCACCGAACACCTCTTCGCTCACTGCATCGTTCGCGGCGCCAACCGCCACGTCGAAACCAAAGTGAACCGCGCGCTCCTTGACCACGTCGATCACCTGCGGGTGCACGTCATCGGCCACGAAGAAGAGGTTGGATTTGGACTTGGCCATCCGCTTGGCCAGCGCCATCGCCTCGGCGGCGGCGGTCGCTTCATCCAGCAGGGAGGCACTCGCCAGATCCATGCCGGTGAGATCCAGCGTCAGCTGCTGGAAGTTGAGCAGGGCTTCGAGACGGCCCTGTGCCAGCTCGGGCTGATAGGGGGTGTAGGCGGTATACCAACCCGGATTTTCCAGCACATTGCGCAAAATGACGTGGGGCACATGGGTATCGTGATAACCCATGCCGATGTAGCTCTTGGCAATCTTGTTCTGAGCGGCATAGCCCTTGAGCTTGGCCAGCGCCTCTACTTCGGTCATGCCGGCACCGATCCCCAGCGGACCCGGCAGGCGAATGGCGGCGGGCACGGTCTGTTCAATCAAATCGTCCAGGCTTTCGGCCCCGACGGTCGCCAGCAGCTGGCGCAGCTCTTCCTCGCCCGGGCCGATATGGCGGCGGACAAAATCGGTTTTTTGCTCGAGTTCAAACAGTGACTGGGTCATTTCCCTATTTCCTGATAAATAAGTCCTGGCATGACATCCTGATAACCAAGACCTGATGTTCCTGATCGTCGGCAGATACCGACTCCACTCATGTTCTGGGTCCCGCAGACAGGATGCGGCACCGGATGCTGCGGCAGCATCAAGAGGGGATCGCCTTGTTGCGAACCGGCCCGTTTGCCCCCTGGGCTCCTAGGGTGGCAAACGGCAGGCGCGGACGACTTCACCCTTCCACCGGCCGGTGCTTGCCCGGCTGGCGGTCATACAAAGGGGCCCTGCTGTGTTGGCAGGGCCCGGGGGCATTACTCTTCGTCCACCACGTTCTGGTAGCCTTCGGCATCCAGCAGGTTGGCCAGTTCGCTCTCGTCATCGAGCTTGATGCGGAACAGCCAGCCAGCGCTGTAGGGGTCGGAGTTGACCAGCTCGGGGCTCCCTTCCAACTCTTCGTTGACGGCAATGATCTCGCCGCTCACCGGGCTGTAGATATCGGAGGCCGCCTTGACCGACTCGGCCACGGCGCAGTCGTCACCGGCACTGACCTGCTTGCCCACTTCCGGCAGCTCGACAAACACCATGTCACCCAGCAGCTCCTGGGCGTGCTCGGTGATACCAACCACGGCCTCGCCGTTGGCTTCAACACGGATCCACTCGTGGGAAGTGGCATATTTCAGTTCGCTCGGGATATGGCTCATTTGTGCTTCCTTTGATCTTTGAGTCGCGTTTAAAAACGAATATGAAAAGGGATGGGGGAGGCACTGCCCTCCCCCAAAACGGTATTAAACCAGCTTCTGGCCGTTACGGACGAAAGCGGGCTTGGTGACCTTCACGGTGACCAGCTTCTTGCGGATCTCCACCTCGGCCAGCTCACCGATATCGCGGGGCACCCGCGCAAGGGCAATACTGTAGCCCAGGGTGGGGGAGAAAGAGCCGGAGGTGATCACACCTTCCCGCTTCTCACCGTTTGCCGCGGTGAAGGTAACGGGCATACCGGCACGCAGCACCCCTTTCTCTTCCATCACCAGACCCACCAGCTTGGGCTGGTTGCCCGCCGCTTTCTGCGCTTCCAGCACGTCGCGGCCGATAAAGTTGCGATCGCTCGGCTCCCAGGCGATGGTCCAGGCCATGTTGGCAGCGAGTGGAGAGACTGACTCATCCATATCCTGACCATAGAGGTTCATTCCCGCTTCGAGGCGCAGGGTATCGCGGGCACCGAGGCCGCACGGGGCAACGCCGTTATCCAGCAGCGCTTGCCACAGCTCGCAGGCTTTCTCTTGCGGCACCACGATTTCATAACCATCTTCGCCGGTGTAACCGGTAGTGGCGATAAAGAGCTCGCCAGCCTGCACGCCGAAGAAGGGTTTCATCCCCACCACGGCGGTACGCTGAGCGGCGCTCAGCACAGCAGCAGCCTTGACCTTGGCGTTGGGGCCCTGCACCGCAATCATCGCAAGCTCGGGACGCTCGGTCACGGTGACATCGAAATCGATGGCGTGATGGCGGATCCAGGCCAGATCCTTCTCGCGGGTAGCGGAGTTGACCACCAGCCGGTAGAAGGTATCGGTTAGGTAATAGGTGATGAGGTCATCGATCACGCCGCCTTCCGGATTGAGCATGCCGCTGTAGAGGGCCTTGCCGGGGGCAGTGAGTTTGGCCACGTCGTTGGCCAGCAGGTGTTGCAGAAAGGCTTTGACCCGTTCGCCGGTCAAATCGACGATGGTCATGTGGGAGACATCGAACATACCGGCATCGCTGCGCACCGCGTGGTGCTCTTCCAGCTGGGAGCCGTAGTTGATGGGCATTTCCCAACCGTGGAAGTCCACCATCTTGGCGCCGGCTTCCAGGTGTTTGGGATGCAGTACAGTAGTCTGGATCATCGCATTCTTTCCTTAGCAAAAAGCCTTTTCGCTTTGGCGACCACCCTTGCGACCCGCGCCACCGATCTGACTGCACTACGTACAGCAAAAAGCGACCGGATCCAAAAGTGTGTGCTCGCTCCTGCCCTTGCCAGGCAAGAGGGATTCCTTGAACGGAGCGGATTATATGACAAGCAGGCGAGCGTGCCGCTCAAAAAAAACTAATCCCCTCCCGTAAAACTGACTCCAGACACTAAGATAAATGCAGTGATAAAAACAGCCATAAGCCGACTCAGGCGAGATTAAATTTTGATTTTTACCGTTTCGTCACAATTTGCGGAAAAACGTTTCGCTCCAGAGCAAAATTAAAGGCTGACACCCAAAACGGGTCATCAGCCTTGTCGGATTACTTTTGTTGTCAAAAACGGCGAGTAATATTAGTTTTTTTCACCCTTGGCCTGCATGGCACTGCCCTTGGTCGCAGCAACAGCCCAGTCAGGACGGGCCAATGCGGGCAACTCTCCCTCCAGCCCCATGGCGGCGCGGATCACCCCCTCCTTGAAGGGCGTCAGCAGATTGGCCGCGCGCAATCCCACGCCCCGCACCAGCTTCTTGAGCGGGTTGGCCCCGCTGAACAGCCGCTTGAGCCCTTCCATCGCCGCCAGCATGCGAGCCGCTTCGCTCTTACGCCAGCGCTCGTAGCTGCGCAGGTTGGCGAGCAGGCCGATATCCTCGCCCGCGGCATGATTTTGCAAGATCTGCTCCGCCAGCGCGGCAGCATCCAGCAGGCCAAGGTTGACCCCCTGCCCCGCCAGCGGGTGGATGGTATGAGCGGCATCTCCCACCAGCACCAGCCGCTCGCGGGCAAAGTCGCGGGCATAGCGGGCGGTAAGAGGAATCGCGCTGCGCGGCCCCTCCACCTTGCACAGACCGAGCCGGGCATCGAAGGCGGCGGTAAGCTGGCGATTGAACTGCTCATCATCGCAGGCGCAGAGCGCCTCGGCGCGGGCCGCAGGCAGCGACCAGACGATGGAGCAGAGGTTCTCTTGCCACAGCGGCAAAAAGGCGAGCGGGCCATCCGGGGTGAAGATCTGGCGAGCAACAGCTTCATGGGGTTCGGCGCAGCGCACCGTCGCCACCAGGGCGTGGTGGCCATAATCCCAGCTGGTGAGCGGGATATCAGCCTGACGGCGCACCCAGGAGTGAGCGCCATCGGCAGCCACCACCAGTTTGGCCGAGATGGCCTGACCATCTTCAAGGAGCAGCAGGGCGCCCGCCGGGCCGCTCTGCAGGCTCTTGGCTCTGGCGGGGGTCAGCAACTGGATATTGCTGGCACCTTCAATCGCCTCAAGCAGCGCCAGCTGGATCACCCGATTCTCGACGATGTGGCCGAGGTTGGCCTGACGCAGGCTGGCGGCATCGAAGTCGATATGGCCGAAACTGTCCTGTTCCCACACCGCCATCTTGTCGTAGGCCTGCAGGCGGCGCGCTTCAATGCCGTCCCAGGCGCCGACATGGCGCAGGATCTGCTGGCTGGCCAGACTCAGGGCGCTGACCCGGTTATCGGCCACCTCCCCCAGCTGCGGATCGGGCAGTTGCCCCTCCACCACCAGCACCTTGAGGGCGCTATGTTTCAGGGCCGCAGCGAGCCCCAGCCCCACCATGCCGCCACCGACAATCACCACATCCACATTTTGCATCTGCATCATCTCATCCTTTCAGGGCTGACCGGCTGGCCAGCGAGGTGACGCCCGCAGGCATCACCTCTTTATTCAATAGGTTTTGATCAACGAATGGCGGTCACCATCTTCCGGTCAACAGGTTCCACTCAACAAGTGCTGGCTAGTTGCCGCACACATCAGCGACAAAGCCCAGGGTGCGCGAGGCAAGCGGCGCCTTGAGGCACGGGAATCGCCCCATCAGGGTGAGCGCCAGATTGCGCCCCGCCACCAGCGGATCGTGACCATTGGAGAAGAGCTGGGCCAGCGAAGAGGTGAGCCAGACGGTCTGCTCCTGATCGCGCTGACGCTGCTGCCAGTAGCCACTCAGTACCTGGAAGCTGCCGATATCCTCCCCCTCTGCCAACGCCTTGGCTACGGCGCCGGTAAGCAGGTCGAGATCCCGCATCCCGAGGTTGAAGCCCTGTCCGGCAATCGGGTGCAGGGCGTGGGCGGCATTACCCACCAGCACGGTGCGCTGGGCCAGCGGGTAGTCGCAGGCGGTCAGGATGAGCGGATAGACGTGACGCACGCCGCATCGCTCGAAGCGGCCGAGTCGCCAGCCAAAGGCCTGCTGCAGACGGGCAAGAAACGCCGCCTCATTGAGGGCCATCAGCTCATCCACCTCATGCTGCCCGACGCTCCATACCAGCGAGGAGAGCCCCTCCTGCATCGGCAGCAGGGCCAGCGGCCCCCCTTCGGTAAAACGCTCGAAGGCGCGTCCCTCAGGGTCTTGCGCCGTTTTGACCGTGGCGATGATGGCGTGCTGCTCAAAGTCGTGGCGGGTCACCGGCAACTTGAAGTGCTGACGCACAAAGGAGTTGCCGCCGTCTGCCGCCACCAGCAGGCGGGTCTCAATCTGTTCACCGCTCTCGAGGGTGAGGGTCACCTTCTCCTCATCGGGCGCAATCTCGCTCACCCGGGCCGGACAACAGACCCGGATATTGGGAGAGGCCGCCATCGCCCATTGCAGCTCATGACCGGCAGCGGCAAGCTCGATCACCTGGCCCAGCGCTGGCAGACCGTATTCGGCAGCCGACAGGCGAGCCTGACCGAAGTGGCCCCGATCCGAGACATGAATCTGGGTAATGGGGGCGCAATGGGGGGCAAACAGCGGCCAGAGTCCGCGTCGCAACAGCGCATCACAGGTACCGGCCGAAAGCGCAATGGCGCGGGCGTCGAACCCTGAATGGGTGTGCTGTTCGGGGACGCTTGCCTCCAGCAGCAGGATCTCGAGGGGGGAGCCATCGGATCGAAGCAGGGCTGCCAGCGAGAGGGCCAGCACGGCACCGCTCATTCCACCGCCGACCAGGGTGACATCGACCTGTCGCACATCAGATTGAGACATAAGCAGAGAGGAAGAAGTGAAAAAGGTGGCCTCATGCTATCACAAAGCCGCTGGCCGAATGCGAGGTCACCGGCAAAAAACCGGTTGCGCCTCACAGGGTTAGCTACCACAAGGAAATAAAAAAGAGCGCCATCAGGCGCTCTTGCAGATTCAGTAAGGGTCTCGTTGACCCGCACCTCAATGAAGGGTCGGCGGCGCGCTCGGGGTATCGGGGCGCTTGCCAAACTCTTCGAAGGCCATCATGACACCCAGTTTGACGTGTTCGTAGAGCACCAGGAAGGAGGCTTCGTTCTCGTCATCTTCCTGATCGAACTCGGCAGAGACCTGAGTGATGCTGGCGATATCCTGGATCATCTCCTGCAGCTCTTCCGACGCGCGGGAGAGCTCCTGCTGCACCACACCGAAACCGGCCAGAAACGCCTGTGACCAGTCCACCAGCGAATCGATGCGCTCGTCGAGGGGAGCATCATCGCTTGGCAGCAACAGCTCGACGCCCTTCTGGGCCATCAGGCTCTCGACCACATTGTGATAAAGATCGGTCATCACCTGGCGCACCGGGGCCGGCAGGCCGAAACCGTCGTTCACCAGATCGTTGAAATGGGGCAGCCAACTCTTGTCGTCCAGTGCCACACCGCCGCACACCAGACCGCAGATCACACCATGGGCCTCTACTGCGCTGGCCATCAGTTCATGTTGTTCCATGATGTCGGCCACTGCCGCATATTTAAGGGGGTTCGTTTTGCTCATCGAGGATCCGCTCAAAGTTCAGTCAAATTTGCAGAATTAATGGTCAGGATCCTAGCATTCTCCCTCTTGCAGAGCCAGCAAGGCCTTGAAACTTATGCATCTGCGCTATATAGTCCCGCCCAGTTGTCCACGTGGATAAAGGCGGAAATCAGCTCCGCCGTATTGAGGAAGGCATGAGCACAGAGGCCGTAGAAATCGTCATTTTGGGACGTCCCTACAAGGTATCCTGTCCCTTGGGACAGCAGGATGCCCTGCGCCAGGCCGCCGAGCAGCTGACCGACAAGTTGATCGACCTGCGTCAACGCTCCAAAGTCTCCAGCAACGAACAATTGGCTATCATGGCTGCGCTCAATTTCTGTCATGAGCTCTGCCTTGAAAAAGAGAAGAACCACCAATACTCTGAGACCATGGACAAGCGGATCAAGATGCTGCAGCGCACCATCGAAGCGGCCCTGATCGAGCACGGACAATATGGTGATTCCAGCGAAGAGGGGCAACAGCCCTAATCGCAAACCGTTTTAAAATTCCCTGGGATGTTTGTCAGCCGGTTCAAGTCCCCGAGCCGATATTCATACCAAACAGGGGATCTGCCTTCTGGCTATTGCGCATGCTCGGCACGACCGAGAAGCCTGCGGTCAGATCCGATCCCCGCCTTGAACCGACGGTTCAAGGGCCCAAACCGGCAACGGCATCTCGGGGTACCAACAGCAAAAGCCCGTCACCAGCGTGACGGGCTTTTTCTTTGCCTGATGATCAACGAACTGTCCCGTCCTGAATATGGTTTACACCTTTCCCCCCCAATAAATGGAGAACCCAATGGGACAAGGTGTGAAACGGACACAGCCATAACGACAAAGCCCGCCAAAAGGCGGGCTTTGTTTTGCAACTGGCAAGCAAATTTAGATGGCCATCTGCTCGTGAGGAGAACCGTGGTGGCGTAACCAGACAAAGCTCAGCGCCACGATCAGCACCATCAGGGTCATGATGGCCCCCAGGGTCACCTGTCCAGTCATCGGGAAACCGGCGGCCAGCAGGGTCACCACACCCGCCCCCAGATTCTGCATCCCGCCGAGAATGGCCCCCGCGGTGCCGGCCTGACCCGGGAAGGGCTCGATGGCACAGGAAGTTGCGGTCGGGTAGAGAATACCGCTACCGATGAAGTAGACAGCCGCACCACCAACCAGCGAGGCGGCACTCACCACCCCGAACAGCCCCGGCACCAGAATGATGAGTGAGCCGAGCGCAAGAAAGGCGATTCCCAGACGCATCAGTTTGCCCTGAGTCAAACGGAAGCTCAGCTTGGCAGAGAGCCAGGCCCCGAACAGATAGCCGGGCAGCGGCAGCACGAACAGCACGCTCACGGTACGGGCGCTCAGTTTCAGCACATCGCCCAGCAGCACACCGGCCGCAGCCTCGAACACTGCCAAACCGGCAAAGGTCGCCATTAGGCAGAGCAGGTTGCCCTGAAACTTGGGGTTGCCCAGCACATGACGATAGGCAGCACCGACGCGCAGTGGCTGACGGGCAGCAGCAGGCAGGGTCTCGCCAAACCAGGCCATGATCGCCAGGGTGGCTACGGCACCAAAACCGAACAGGAACCAGTAACCGGCGCGCCAGTTGAACAGCTCGGTCAGCCATCCCCCCAGCACCGGTGCCAGCAGCGGGGAGAAGATCACCCCCATACTCACCAGACTGTTGGCGCGGTTGAGCTCGGCGCCGTTGTAGCGATCGCGCATCACGGTACGGCTCATGGCGCCACCGGCACCGGTACCCAGCCCCTGAATAAAGCTACCCACCAGCAGGGCGGCAAAATGGGGGATGACCTGAATGATCAGGGTGCCCACCAGAAACACCATCATGCCGACGATCAGCACCGGGCGACGGCCGATGCGATCCGACAACGGCCCGTAGACAAACTGGGAAAGGCCATAGGGGATCAGGTAACAGGCCATCACCGCCTGCAACTGGCCCGAGGCCACATTGAAGTCCCCCGCCATCATGGGAATGGAGGGAACATAAAGGGTCTGGGTCATCTGGCCCACAGCGACCATCAGAATGGTCAATAAAAACAACGGATAAAAACTGTGCCGATCCATATCAGTCCCAAAAAATCGAAAAAATGCTGCCGCCCCTCTGGCACAAAATGGCCCAGAGGAATCTGATCACAGAGGTTGTGATGCAATCAAAAACAGTGTTGGAAACAGTAGGCGGGGAGCCCGCCAAGCCACCGCACAGGACGTTTGGTGGTATGGGGGCATCATAGTGATTCAGCTCACAAAAAACGAACGAATCTTTATAATCGGCTTGCCTTAGTTTTTCTAATATTATGGGGCACTTCGCCCCGTCAGCAGTTAAAAATCAACGAGTTACCATCTGTTGCGCCTGCTTGATCAGCTCATCGGGCTGCTCCTTACGCGGCGGTATGGTGATCCCCTTCTGGCAGGCAGGCTTCTCTGCCATGCGATCCATCCAGGCTTGCAGATGGGGCAATCCCTCGATGGAGATACCGCTCCAGTCATAAATACGCACCCAGGGCCAGGTGGCAATGTCGGCGATGCTGTACTCGTCCGCCAGATATTCGTGGTGGGCCAGATGGCTGTCGAGCACCTCGAACAGACGGCGCCCCTCCTTCTGGTAACGTTCGATGGCGGCGGGGATCTTTTCGGGGAAATAGCGGTAGAAGACATTGGCCTGCCCCATCATGGGTCCTACCCCGCCCATCTGGAACATCAGCCACTGGATGGCCTGAGAGCGGCGTTTGGGATCAGCGGGCAGCAACTTGCCTGCTTTCTCCGCCAGATATATGAGGATGGCCCCCGACTCGAATACGGCGAAATCGTCGTTATCCCGATCGACGATGGCCGGAATGCGGCCATTGGGATTGATGGCAAGAAACTCGGGCTTCTTCTGATCCAGCGCCGAGAGATCGAGAGGAATGACCCGATAGGGCAAACCCAGCTCTTCGAGGGCGATCGCCACTTTGAAACCATTGGGGGTCGCGGCGGTGTAAAAATCGATCATGATTCACTCCTTGTTGGTCATAGCCAAATTGCACAGTTTTAACAGGGTGCAACACCATAGCCACCTCATCTTGCAACAAGTGACCGGCTCCAGACCATTAAAAAGCGGCGCACCATAGGCCAAATAAGGCCACGGTGCGCCGCTGGTGCGCTCTGGCAATGGTAGATATTAGTTGATCACGGCGACCGGCTTGCGCTGGCGCAGCATGATCAGGCGGGAAAGCAGCGGGAAGTAGGACTCCAGCTTGCGCAACAGCACCCGGCTGCAGGCAGGCTCGGCCAGCTCCGACTCATCCAGCACGATGCCGTTTGAGACAAAATAGAAACGGGGGTCACGCACATCCGGCCCGCAGACCGTCAGCTCCTTGTCCCCCTTGCGGATCAGCAGCGGCAAGACCGGCAAACCGATCGTCTCATCCTCTCCCCGGGCAAATCCGGCATCCTGCCAGGGCGCATCACCGTCGATCAGCAGGATCTCCGTCTTGGCCGGTTGCCACTGGGCCAGGGGGGTCACGGTGATGTGGGCAAAGTGATCACCGTACTCGGGTGACGATCGTAAAATGGCCAGCAGTCCCTCGCTGGCAGTAGACACATTTTGACTCACTAATGACAAATTCATGGTTCACATCCCTATGCTCATGACAGCCTGTATCCGGCTGCTGGGATAAGACTAGCGCAGATCTGGTCTATATTGGAGCCGTCAAATCTGGCAGTGGTAATCAATTGGTCGTAGGGGGATAACAGTTGCCATCGCACAAAATACTGGTATCATACCGCGTCCTTTTATCCCCCGTTCTTTAACATCCAGTGGTGAACCTATGCATCCGATGCTGAATATCGCCGTGCGCGCTGCGCGCAACGCCGGTCAAGTTGTAGTAAAAGCCTTCTCCCAGCCCGAGAACATTGAGGCTATCCAAAAAGGCAGCAATGACTTCGTGACCAACGTTGACCGTGAAGCCGAAGCGGCCATCATTCACACCATCAAAAAATCTTACCCGGAGCACAGCATTGTGGCTGAAGAGTCTGGTGAGATTGCCGGTACCAATCCGGACTACCAATGGATCATTGACCCACTGGATGGCACGACCAACCTGGTCAAAGGCATTCCGCACTTTGCCGTCTCCATCGCCCTGCGCGTCAAGGGCAAGACTGAACAAGCCGTTGTTTACGATCCGATCCGTGACGAGCTGTTTACTGCTACCCGTGGTAGCGGCGCCCAGCTGAACGGCTACCGCATTCGTGTCGGCAAGGCCAAAGAGCTGGCTGGCACCGTGCTGGCGACCGGCTTCCCGTTCAAGCAGAAGCATCACATCGAGCCTTACCTGAAGATGTTCCAGAGCATGTTCATCGAATGTGCCGACATCCGTCGCTCCGGCTCTGCCGCACTGGATCTGGCCTATGTGGCTGCCGGTCGTGTCGACGGTTTCTGGGAAATCGGCCTCAAGCCCTGGGACACCGCTGCCGGTGAGCTGCTGGCAAAAGAAGCCGGCGCCATCGTCACCGACTTCGTTGGTGGCCACAACTACGAAAACTCCGGCAACATCGTGGTTGCCAACCCGCGCGTCCTGAAAGAGATGCTGGGCAAGATCCGCGAAGAGCTGCCGGAGTCTCTGGCCAAATAAGCCAGCCTTCGAGCAGACAGATAAAAAAACCGGCGCAAGCCGGTTTTTTTATTGCTGCGATATACCCTGTCAGAGCATTCCAACCAACTGCTTATGCTCTTCTTCCCCGTAGCATACGCCCCAACTGCTCGCCCCGTTCCCCATCCCCAAAACAGTTCGTCGCCCTTCTCTCATTAGCAAATACGCCTTAACCAACCTTCTTGAATATCACCGCGCACAGGCCGGGATAATTATCTGACCGCCCTGTTCGCCCAGACCTTCATCCTCTTATGAAGAGCCCCAACCATCTGGCCTCGTACCCATCGCCAGATAAAAAAACACCCGGCACATGGCCGGGTGTCGTGAGGGCAGGCAAAGCGCCCCGACTTTTATGAATGAAGAGGCCGGCGTACGCCAGCCCCTTTATCAGGCGAGGCGGAAACGACCGATGGTCTGCTTCAGACCCACCGCCAGCTGGCTCAGCTCCAGACAGGCACGGGCAGTATGATCGGCGCCCAGAGCCACCTCGTTGGCGGACTCGTTGATCCGCTCGACGTTGCGGCCCAGCTCGTCGGAGACCGCATCCTGCTCGCCGCAGGCGCTGGCAATCTGGATCGCCATGTCGGCAATTTGGGCGACCGCCTCTTCAATCTGCTGGATGCCGATACCGGTCTGCTCGCTCTGATCCACACACTGGCGGATCATTTCGCAGCTCTGGCCAGTGACCTCTTTGGCCTGATTGGCGCGCGCCTGCAGGGTTTCGATGATGGCCACAATCTCGCCGGTCGAGGCCTGGGTGCGGCCCGCCAGGGTGCGCACCTCATCGGCAACCACCGCAAAGCCACGGCCCTGTTCACCGGCACGGGCTGCCTCAATGGCGGCATTGAGAGCCAACAGATTGGTCTGATCGGCAATGCTGCGAATAACATCGACCACTACGTTAATCTGGGCGGATTCACGCTCCAGTTCGGCCACCAGCGTGCCAGCCTGCTCAATCTCTTCAGCCACACGGGTGATCGCCACCAGCGAACGCTGCACATCCTGGTTGCCTTTGCGGGCCAAGGTATTAGCTGCACTGGCAGACTCAGAGGTGTGCTCTGTATTGCCCGCCACATCAGCAACGGTCGCCTTCATCTGGGTCATGGCTGTCGCCACCAGCGAAATCTCTTGCTGCTGGCTCTGAATACCCTTGGCAGACTGTTCGGAAACCGCACTCACTTCGTCAATCGCCGCCCCCAACTGGGTAACCGCAGCCACCACCTCTTCAATCAGACCACGCAGGTTGTCCTGCATCTTGAGGGAAGCTTTGGCCAGCATGCCAAGCTCGTCGCGGCCGATATGCTGACGCTCCAGCTGATGAGTCAGATCGCCGGCGGCAATGGCGTTGGCCTGAGCCACTACCGCTTGCAGCGGCAGGCAGATCTGGCGGGTCAGGAACCAGGTCATCACCACCATGAACACCAGCAGAGCACCAATGCTCACCATGGCGAAAGTGGTCACCATGCTGACGCTGCCAAGCAAGCTGCTGCGGTTTTCCTTCACAAAACCGAGGTTCACATCGATCAGAGCATTAACAGCCCGCTCCAAAGATCCAAAAGCCGCATTCGAGGCAAATAACTGTGCCTTGGCTTGCTCTTGTTGTCCTTGTACCAGCAGTTGATCAAACTCGTTCACTGCACCTTGGTAACTGAGCCACTGTTGTTTGGCCTGATTAAACACCTGACGCTCATGATCAGCACCGACGGTCGCCTCATAGGCGTGAAATGCGTTGTCTACTTTCTGGATATTCTGCTGGATCCGGCTGCGGCGAGCCTGCAGATCAGCGGCATCGTTCACCATCAGCAAGGCGAACTGGGCACGACGGACATAGGAGACGTCATAGAGCAGGGTTTCAACCGACAGGACACTCGGCAGCGTAGAGTCGGTAAAGTTCAGCACCCGATCACGCACACCGCGCAATTCGCTGGAGAGAAAAACACCGAAGAGAACGTTGACTGCGGCAATGACCGCAAAAACCACGGCAATCTTTTTGCCGATGGAGAGATTCTTGTAAAACATAGTGGCGGGTGATCCTCTACTGCTGACAGGCGAATGGAGTGTGGCGATCACGTCCCTATGAGCAAATCCCCGGACCTTCCTGACGGGAAAAAATGCAGAACACCGGGAAGGTAGAGTTCCGCAAAGGCGCGCACTCTAGCACAAAGCGACCACGCCCTCACTTTTCTTTAAAAATTAAAAGCAACTTAACAAAACCAACAATCGGAGCCGGATCACAAAAAACTTCATATTCACCTGACGCCATTTTTCGATAGCGGCAATCGCCTTGCAGACATAGACAAGGGGCGGCCAAGTGGATGTAATGCCACCATCCACTTTGCACACTCGAGGCCATGCCATGGACCATCTCTCAGCTCTTCCTCCGTTATCCTGGTCACAGCAACTGCGCAGCCAGATGCAAAGTCGCCCGCTCACTGCTCTCGGCCTATTTATCGCGCTGGCTGCCGTCTTGTTGCTGCTGTTGCAGAGTCTCATCATGCTCGCTACCGGCGAGGTGACCAGCGGCGTGCGCTACGGCCTTGTCGGTGGTGCCGCCGGGTTTGCCGCCACCGCCATCGGCGCCCTGCCCGCCCTGTTTCTGCGCTCGGTGCCGCAAAAGGTAGAGGACACCATGCTGGGCTTTGCCGCCGGCATGATGCTGGCGGCCAGTGCCTTCTCCCTGCTGCTGCCTGGGCTGGAGGCCGCCGAGGGGATCACCGGCAACGGCTTTAGCGCCGCCGCCGTGGTGGTGGTCGGCATGACCCTCGGGGTACTGTTGATGCTGGGACTGGATCAGTTCACCCCGCACGAGCATGACAAAACCGGCCCCTGCGGCCCCGGCCATGAGAGCTGCTCCCGGGTCTGGCTGTTCGTCTTTGCCATCGCCCTGCACAACCTGCCGGAGGGGATGGCCATCGGGGTGAGCTTCTCGCAGGGGGATATGTCGGTGGGGCTGCCGCTTACCACTGCCATCGCACTGCAGGATATTCCGGAGGGATTGGCGGTGGCGCTGGCCATGTGCGCTGCCGGTTTTCGCCCCTCGGTGGCGGTGCTGGTTGCCATCGCCAGCGGCCTGCTCGAACCGGTTGGCGCCCTGCTCGGGGTCGGGCTCTCCAGCGGCCTTGCCATCGCCTACCCCATCGGACTTGGGCTCGCCGCCGGCGCCATGCTGTTTGTGGTCTCGCACGAGGTGATCCCGGAGACCCACCGCAACGGTCACCAGACCTATGCCACCCTCGGCCTGATGGCAGGCTTTGCCCTGATGATGACCCTCGACACCGCGCTCGGCTAAAGGCCCCCCTCCTATCTCATCAATGCTTTTTGTCACCTGCGGCGCTCCCATATGGAGCGCCGCGTTTCATCTCTCCTTTCGCTTGTGCCTCTCGGCGCCGACGCCATCTTTTGTTATGATCTACAGCAACTTAAATTCAGCCACACGGCTATCAAGACGAGGTCAGCAATGAAAGTAGGTATTATCGGCGCCATGGAGCAAGAAGTGGCCCTGCTGCGCAGCCAGATGAGCAACCCCACCACCCTGCAACTGGGCGGCTGCGAGTTCTATCAAGGGATGCTGGCAGGCAAAGAGGTGATCCTGACCCGCTCCGGTATCGGTAAGGTCGCCGCCAGCGTGGCCACCAGCCTGCTGCTGGAAAAATTCGCCCCCGACTGCGTCATCAATACCGGCTCTGCGGGCGGCTTTGCCCAGGATCTGCACATCGGTGATGTGGTGATTGCCAGCGAGATGCGTTTCCACGATGTGGACGTGACCGCCTTTGGTTACGAGATGGGCCAGATGGCGCAGCAACCCGCCGCCTTCCCCTGCGACGAGAAACTCATCGCGGTCGCTCAGGATTGCATCGCCGAGCAGGGCAAGCACCAGACCAAGGTCGGCCTTATCTGCACCGGCGATCAGTTCATGTGCAAACCGGACGCCATCGCCAAGGCTCGCGCCGATTTCCCGCAGATGCTGGCGGTCGAGATGGAGGGTGCCGCCATCGGTCAGGTGTGCCACATGTTCAAAGTGCCCTATCTGGTGGTACGCGCCATGTCCGATATCGCTGGCAAGGAACAGGTTGAATCCTTCGATGCCTTCATCGAAGTGGCCGGCAAGCACTCCGCCGAAGTGATCATCAAGATGCTCGGCAAGCTGTGATCGAGACCGGCTCGCTTGATTTGATGGCCGACGCCATCCTCTCGACGATGGCGGCCATTCTGGTGGGGGCTGCCCTGCTGGAGGCGGTGATCCCGTGGCCATCCCATCTGCGTCTTTCGGCCGTCACGCCCCTGCTGACCAGGCTGGGGCACAAGGTACACAGACCCGATGGTTCACCCGGCCAGCAAATGCAGGCCGGCCTGTTGGCAATGCTGGTAGTCTGGCTCCCCTGCGCTGCCGGGCTCTGGTCGCTGCGCAATCTGGCCCTGAGCGAGCCGATCTTCGACCTGCTGTTCCTGCTGCTGATGCTCGAATCCCGTCCGCTGCGCGAACTCGCCCATGCCACCCGCTCGCTCGCCACCCAGGAAACTCTGCCGCTGGCGAGATTGCAGTCTGCCCCCTGGCTCAAACGGGAGACAGGCAAACTCTCGGCCATGGGACTCGCCAAAGCGGTGACGGAGAGCTGCGCCCTGCGTCTGGTCGGCCAATGGGCTGGCCCGCTGCTGGGATTTGCTTTGGCTGGCGTACAGGGCGCCCTGCTCTGGCGGCTGGTGCAGCTGATGAATCAGAGCTGGAGTCGCAAAGATCCCGCCTTCGACCACTTTGGTCGCGCCGCCAGCGCGCTCTATCAGGGGCTCAATGCCCCCACCATCCTGCTGCTGGGGCTGCCACTCCTGTTGCCACGGCTCAAGCAGGCCACTCAACTGCTGCGAAGTGGTGCGATCTGGCCCAATCCCGCCATCGGGATGCTGCTGATGCTACTTGCTGACAAGTGCCGGATCCGCCTTGGCGGCCCTCGCTACTATCAGGGAACCTTGCAACGCTGGCCAGTACTTGGCAACAGTGGTGACCCCGGTGGAGAGTCACCACGCAAGGTCCTCAATATTCTGCAAGCAATTGGCTGGGGCTGGTTGATGCTGGCGCTGCTTGTCACTGTGGCGGGGTTATTTCATGGTTAGATGGTTGCGATTGCCGACTTGGCTGCCCTGCGCGCTGCTGGCCTGGTTGCCCGGTGTTCTGTTTGCCGCGACTCCGAGCCGGGTGGTGAGCATAGTACCCCATCTTACCGAGCTGCTTTATGACATCGGTGCCGGTGACAAGCTGGTGGCCATCGACGATGCCTCCGACTATCCCGCCGAGGTGAAAAACAAGCCCAAGGTGGCCAATTATCGCAGCATCAATGTCGAGGCCCTGCTGGCACAAAAGCCGGACTTGATCCTCGGCTGGCGCTCGGCCCAGTCTCGCATGCTGGCCCCGCTGGAGCAGCTGGGTATCCCGGTTTTCTACTCTGAGCCTACCGATTTTGCCTCGCTGGCCACCGAGATGCGGGCGCTGGGCAAATTGCTGGGTGTTGAGAAAAGTGCCAACGAAGCCGCCGATCGCTATCTGGCGCGTCTGCATTCCCTGCAACAGCGCTATGGCCAACCAACCGGCGTCAAGGTGTTCTACCAACTCTGGTACCCGCCGCTCACCAGCGTCAGTGGCAATGCCTGGCCAGCTCAGGCCATCGAACTTTGCGGCGGGATCAACATCATGGCGAATGCCAAGACCCCTTACCCTCAAGTGGACATGGAACAGGTGATCAGAGCCAACCCATCGCTGATCCTCGCGGGGAGTCAAGATCCTGACGCTCTGCGTCACTGGCAGAAGTGGCCTAATCTCGACGCGGTGCAGCATCAGCGACTCGATTTAATCAACTCGGATGAGCTGCACCGTTTCACCCCGAGAGCCCTCAATGCAGTGGAACAGGTTTGCCAAGCTATTACCCAACCCAACAGCAAGTAGCCAAAAAACAGCCATTCAGATCACGCCTGCCAATATACGTCTGCAAATGGCATAAAAAGTGCTTTAGAATTCTATAGATACCAATTTTCATCATGGGACACCGTCATGTTTAATGGAAAAACAATCCTGGTTACCGGTGGCACGGGGTCATTTGGCAAGAAATTCATCGCAACCGTGCTATCCCGCTACCAACCCGCACGACTGATCGTCTACTCCCGTGATGAGCTCAAGCAGTTTGAAATGCAGCAGTGTTTCAACCATCCCTGCATGCGCTATTTTATCGGCGATGTTCGCGATGCCGAGCGCCTCGATATGGCGATGCGCGATGTCGACTTTGTGGTGCATGCCGCTGCGCTCAAGCAAGTGCCAGCTGCCGAATACAACCCGATGGAGTGCATCAAGACCAACGTTGGAGGAGCCGAAAACGTCATCAAGGCCGCGCTCAACAATGGCGTGCAGAAGGTCATTGCACTCTCGACCGACAAGGCTGCCAACCCGATCAACCTTTACGGGGCAACCAAGCTCTGTTCTGACAAGCTCTTTGTCGCTGCCAACAATATGGCGGGCAAGAACCCGACCATCTTCTCGGTGGTACGTTATGGCAACGTGGTCGGCTCAAGGGGCTCAGTAGTTCCCTTCTTCGACAATCTGATCAAGAGCGGCGCCAGTACGCTGCCTATCACCCACCCCGAGATGACCCGCTTCTGGCTGACCTTGCAGCAAGGCGTAGATTTTGTTCTAAGCAACTTCCAGCGTATGCGCGGTGGCGAACTGTTCGTGCCGAAAATCCCGTCGGTCAAGATCACCGATCTGGCGGCAGCCATGGCTCCGACCCTTAAGCAGGAGATCATCGGCATCCGTGCGGGGGAGAAGCTGCACGAGGTGATGTGTCCGGCTGACGACTCTTTCCACACTTATGAGTTCAACGATTACTACGTGATTGCACCCAGCATCAGCTTCAATAGCCGCAACAATGATTTCAGCATTAATGCTCTGGGCGAAACAGCCACGCTGGTTACTCCAGGTTTTGAATACAATTCTCTAAATAATCAGCATTTTCTGTCGATAGCTGAACTACAGAGCATGAACCAGCAGGTGTTGTCCGAATGATCCCTTATGGACGCCAATCGATCAGCGATGCCGATATAGAAGCCGTCGTTGCCGTACTGAAATCTGATTATCTGACCCAAGGCCAAGCCGTTCCCGCTTTCGAACAAGGACTGGCCGATTACTGCCAAGTGCCGCATGTGGTTGCTTGCAGTAACGGCACCACTGCGCTTCATCTGGCCTGCGCAGTACTGGATATTGGCGCCCAAGATACAGTTTGGGTTTCTGCGGTCAGTTTTGTTGCCTCGGCGAACTGCGTTCGATACTGCAATGCCAACGTTGATTTTGTCGACGTTGACCCTGCTACCGGTAACCTCGATGTAGTGGCACTAGATAAGAAACTGCAGCAAGCTGTGCGCACCCACTCCCTTCCAAAAGCGCTGATTGCTGTACATCTGGCCGGACAGCCCTGCGATCTCGAAGAGATCGGTGCGCTCTGTCGCCAGTACGGAATCATTCTGATCGAGGATGCCTGCCATGCACTGGGTGCCCACTATCAGGGGTCACCTATCGGTAGTTGCCGTCACAGCGATATGACGGTCTTCAGCTTTCATCCGGTCAAACCGATTACGACCGCAGAAGGAGGTGCTGTCACCACCAGGGATCAGGTGTTGGCCGACAAATTGCGACTCTATCGCAGCCATGGAATCACTCGAGATCCGCAAGCGCTGCTCATGCCCTCTCCCGGAGAGTGGTATTACGAGCAACAACTTCTGGGCTTCAACTATCGCTTGACCGACATTCAGGCGGCACTAGGGCTTAGTCAGTTGAGCCGTCTTGATCAGTTCATTACCCAGCGTCGTGAACTTACCAGGCGATATGACGCGCTGTTATCCCCCTTGCCAGTCCAGCCGTTGCAGCAGAGTAATAATCGCCAGAGCGGTTATCACCTCTATGTCATTCAGGTGGCTGAACGCGATCAGGTGTTTGCCCGCCTGCGTGCTGCCGGCATTGGCGTCAACGTTCACTATATTCCTATCCCAGCCCAGCCCTACTACCGTGGGCTGGGACATGACCCAGCAGCCTATCCGGGCGCACAAGCCTACTATCAGGGAGCAATATCTCTTCCACTGTTCCCGGCTCTGACTCTCTCAGAGCAGCAACAGGTCGTAGATGCGCTGGAGCAGGCACTATGCGGCTAGCTCTGGGCACAGTGCAATTCGGTCTGGATTACGGGATCAGCAATCACGACGGACAAGTCAGCGATGAGGAACTCGACGCGATCATTGCGTTAGCTCGTCAAGCAGGTATCGATACCCTGGATACGGCGCAAGCCTATGGCAATGCCGAGCAGAGGCTGGGGCAAAGAGATATCACCGACTTCAATCTCATCGACAAGCTGGCACCAGGGCTACCGCTGTCCGATGTTAAGGCAGCGCTAAACAACAGCTTGCATTGGCTGGGGCGAAAACGACTCGATGGTTTGCTGCTGCACCGTAGCCAAGATGCCTCACCTGCCTTGTTCGAGTTACTCACCGATTTGCAGCAACAGGGCGCGATCGGAAAACTCGGGATCTCCGTCTACTCCCCGGAGGAGCTCGATACCTGGAGCGCAGCTGGCTATCCTCTGGAACTGGTGCAATTACCTGCCAATTTGCTCGATCAACGCTTTTTACGCACTGGATGGCTCGACAAACTGGTAGATATGGGGTGTGAAATCCATGTTCGCTCGCTCTTTTTACAGGGCCTGTTATTGATGCAACCAGCGCAGCGACCTGACTATTTTCAGCGTTTCGCTACCGCACTTGAACGGTTTGACCACTGGCATCCCTCGATGGCCCCGCTTGGCAGAGCCCTCTCCATCATGACAGCCCTACCACAGGTGAGCCGCTTTGTTGTCGGTGTTTGTCATGCCCAAGAGCTGGCCGCCATCGTTGCGGCCAGTCAAGTACAGCACGAGTGCTACGAGGCCGATATCGCACACCTGGCGTCTATGGAACAGGAACTTATCAACCCCGGACTCTGGAGAACACGATGATCTTGGGTATTCTGCAGGCCAGAACCAGTTCTTCCCGCCTGCCCAACAAGGTACTAAAGGAACTGCTGGGCGAACCCATGCTGGCAAGGCAGATTGAACGGCTGCAACAGAGCAAGCTGCTGGATAAACTGTTGGTTGCCACCAGCGATCAGTCGGAAGATCGCGCCATTGCCGAGCTGTGCGAGAGGTTGAATATCCCCTGTTTCTGCGGTCCTCTTGACGATGTGTTGCTGCGTTTCTATCTGGCGGCCCAACCCTACAGTCCGACCCATGTTGTACGTCTCACCGGTGACTGCCCACTGGCTGACCCTATGGTAATAGACGAGCTGATAGCCCTTCATCTCTCGGGCAAGTTCGACTACAGCAGCAACTGCGGCAATCCCAGTTATCCGGATGGGCTGGATGCCGAGATCATGAGTGGAGCGACTCTGGCAACCTTGCAGGAAAAGGCCGCCACGCAGACCGAGCGGGAACATGTCACCTATTACGTTCGCTGTCATTCCGAACAGTTTTCTATCGGCGAACTGCAGCGCTCGCCTTCGCTGGCCCACCTGCGCTGGACTGTCGATGAGCCTGCCGACTTTGAACTGGTAGAGCGAATTTATCAGGCTCTCTATCCTGCCAACCCAACCTTTACGACCGACGATATCCTCGCCCTGCTGGCGCAGCAGCCGGAGCTGACAACACTTAATACCCGGCACAAGCGCAACGAAGGATTGGCTAATTCGCTGGCCAAGGAGAATCATATATGACCTCACGTTATCAACATTCACTCGCTCTCTCGGCACGTGCGGAACAGAGCATTCCACTCGGCTCCCAAACCTTCTCCAAAAGTCGCCTCTGTTTCCCCTATGGCGCCGCCCCACTCTTTATCGAGCGCGGCAATGGGGCGCATGTTTGGGATGTAGATGGCAACGAGTATCTTGATTTTGCCAGCGGCCTACTGGCCATCAGTCTTGGATATTGCGATCCGGATGTGAATGAAGCGGTAATAGAGCAACTCAGTCTTGGCTCGATCTTCTCCCTTCCCCACCGGCTGGAAACTGAAGTCGCTGAACAGCTCATTGAGCTCATCCCCTGCGCCGAAATGGTTCGCTTTGGCAAAAACGGGACTGATGCCACCTCAGCCTGTATCAGGCTCTCCAGAGCAGTCACAGGCCGCGAGCGGGTAGCAGTCTGTGGCTATCATGGCTGGCAAGACTGGTACATCGGCTCAACCACCCGCCATTTGGGGGTCCCCGAGTGCGTGAGAGAGCTGACCCACAGATTTGACTACAACGATCTTGCCTCGCTGCAGTGCCTGCTGGAAGCTCACCCGGGCGAGTTTGCAGCCGTCATTCTGGAACCGATGAATGTAACCTGGCCAACCCCGGATTTTCTGCCTGGTCTGCGCCAACTCTGCGATGCCCATGGCGCACTACTCATCTTTGATGAGACCATTACCGGTTTTCGCTACCACTTGGGCGGGGCACAGAGCCTCTTTGGTGTGACGCCGGATCTTGCTGCGTTCGGCAAAGGCATGGCCAATGGTTTCCCGATTTCCGCCGTTGTTGGCCGCCGCCAATATATGAAACGGATGGAAGATATCTTCTTCTCCGGCACCTTCGGCGGGGATGTAATTGCCCTCGCTGCGGCCAACGCCGTCATCAAAAAGATGCGGCAACTGGATGTACCAAAGAGGCTCGCAGAGCGGGGACAACAGGTACTGGATGGGCTCGATAGCTTGCTAAAAGAGATCGATGCCCCAGCTTGGCTGCAAACCGCCGGACACCCGAGCTGGAGCTTTCTGCTGGTTGCGGATTCAGTAAACCATTCTACCTGGCTTCTCAAGAGCTATCTGATCCAGGAGTTGTGCAAGCGAGGGCTCCTCACCCTTGGCAGTCACAATATGAATCTGGCCCACAGCGAACAGGATGTGGCCGCTTTGCTGGCCGCCTATCGCGACATACTGCCAGTGCTCATTCGCCACGATAGAGATCTGACACTGGCCAGTGCGCTTGATGGCGAGTCCATTCAACCCGTATTCCGAGTACGCTGATGCGGTTGCTGTTCCGATGTGATGCCAGTACGACAATAGGCGCAGGCCATCTCATGCGGTGCCTTAGCATCGCTGATCTTGCAGCCAGCCGAGGTGACGAGTGCCACTTCTTTTGTGCCGATTTGCCTGGCTTTGATGGCACTCAAGTCATTGCTCGCCAACATGGTCTGACGCTGCTTCCCGCACAACCTGACTGGCGCTCGCTCTATCGCGCCACCATGGGGTGGGGAGGCAGTGATTGGCTGATTGTGGATCACTATCAGCTGGATCGCCGTTGGGAGCAGCCGCTGGCGGCCCTCTTCCCCCAACAACTGGTTATCGACGATCTGGCTGACAGACCTCATGAAGCAACCCGGTTGCTTGATATGACCCCATACCGGCAACCTGCCGACTATAGCGAAAGCCTGTTTGAAGAAGTGCCTCTGCTAGGCCCAGGTTATGCGCCACTGCGACCAGAGTTTGCCAGGCTACGGCCTGTCGCGCTTGCCAGAAGAGCGTCAAATAAAAGGATCAGACGACTGCTGCTCTCCCTCGGAGCAATGGACAGTGACAATCATCTATCCCGCATTCTGCCCCAGATAGATCAACTGCCCATCCCTATATTGGAAATTGATCTGGTATTGGCAAGCAAAGCCCCTCATATCGATACACTTAAAGAGGTCATGGCAAAAAGTCGCCATCACGTCAAATTGCACCTCGATGCAAACAACATGGCCGAATTGATGTTGCAGGCCGATCTCGCCATCGGTGCTGGAGGAACCAGTTGCTGGGAGCGCGCTACCTTGGCTCTGCCTACCCTGCTATTCACTCTTGCCGACAACCAACTGGAAAATGCCAGACGGCTAGCACAGGCAAATGCCGTGATATGGCTTGGCGATCTGAGGATGCTTGATAATAAGCAACTGCTACAACAGCTGTTACTTCACTGGCCCAATCAAGAGACCTTGCAGCAACTCGGCAAACATAGCGCCGCACTCTGTGATGGCACGGGAGCACAGCGTTTGTTGCAGAAGCTCACATCGCAGCAGCACTCATACTGGCTGCAGCCAATCACAGAAGAAGACGCAGAGTGGATATGGCAATGGCAACAGGATGCGGTAACTCGCCGCTATAGCCGAAATACCGATTGTCCTCCCCTCAGTGAACATCAAATCTGGTTACACGGAGCTTTGCAGAACCCTCAGCGCTGGCTGTTCAAGGTTATGTCAGCCACAGGTCCTTGCGCCGTCGTGAGGCTGGATGAAGCCTGTGAGCCAGACAGGTATAACGAAGTTTCTATCTACGTTGACCCCGAGCAACACCAACGAGGGCATGGCAAACGGGCTCTTAATCTGTTGCACCAACTTTTCCCTTGGTTCACCTTTCACGCCTATATCAGCCCTGAAAACCAGGGCTCTCTGGCACTCTTCCGGTCAATTGGATATCAGTGCAGTAGCTCACAGAACTGGTTTCATTTTTCTCCCAAGGAGACGTTTCATGCCTCAGTTCACTATTAATGGCCGCGAGATAGGCCCAAATAGCCCGCCATACATCATTGCTGAACTATCCGGCAACCATAATGGCCAGCTGGAGAGGGCACTGGCGCTGGTAGATGCGGCTGCCGATGCGGGAGCTGATGCCATCAAGCTGCAAACCTATACAGCTGACACCATGACAATCGACTGTGATCTACCGGATTTTCATATTCAGGGCGGTTTATGGGATGGCCATACCCTTTACGATCTCTACACCCTAGCCCATACCCCATGGGAATGGCACCAGCCTCTCTTTGAACGAGCAAAGTCACGCGGATTGACTATTTTCTCCACGCCCTTCGACGAGAGTGCTGTTGATTTTTTGGAGGAGCTGGGTACTCCCGCATACAAAATTGCCTCATTCGAAATTACCGATCTTCCCCTGCTCAGTTACATAGCTCAGCAAGGAAAGCCGGTCATTATCTCTTCTGGCATGTCAACTGAAGATGAAATTGCCAAGGCAATGACCATTTTGCGTGAAAATGGTTGCTCACAGATCCTGCTGCTTCATTGTGTCAGTGGCTACCCAACCCCTCTTGCTGATATCAATCTCAAGCGGATTACCCGCTTGGCAGAGACATTTTCAGTACCCGTTGGTCTCTCTGATCACACGCTGGGAAATACCGCCGCTCAGCTGGCAATAGCATTGGGCGCTGTGGCCATCGAGAAACACCTGACCTTGGCTCGCGCTGATGGCGGCCCGGATGCCGAGTTCTCACTTGAACCACGTGAACTTAAAGAGCTCTGCAGCCAGGCAAAACTCTGCTGGCAAGCGTTAGGATCAGGAGAAAGTGGTGACAACCAGGCTGAGCAGGCAAACCTGAGATTTCGTCGTTCTTTGTATTTTGTTACCGACATCCCTGCGGGCACCATCATAAAGCCGGAACACATCCGACGGATCCGGCCAGGCTATGGGTTGCCACCTGAATCATTGCCACAAGTATTGGGAAAAACAACTCTCCATGATATTCATCGAGGTAAAGCAGTCTGTTTTTCTGACTTGAAAATTTCAAAATAGAGGGTTGATATGATGAATTCTAATATCATACTTTCAAGTGAAATTAGTTCACATCAAAAAAAAATTGTAATTGGCATTAGAAGACTTGAACTATCAGATATTAATAACACTTACTGCTCATGGCTGAATGATCCAGAAGTAAATCGTTATCTTGAGTCTAGATTTATTAAGTGGGATATCGAAAAACTAACCAACTATTATATGGAAAACCATAGAGAAGGTCTTTTTTGGGCTATTATTGACCTTACAGAAAATAAACACATTGGAAATGTGAAATTATCAATCATTGACAAAAAAAATAGCAGCATCGTGCTAGGAATAATGATAGGAGATAAAAATTATTGGGGAAGAGGTATTGCAACAGAGGTCATCAAGATAGCAACCGATTATTGTTTTTCGCAGCTTAATATACACAAAATTACAGCAGGTGCATATGGCGACAATCATGCATCCATCAATGCCTTTATTAAAAATGGATTCATTATTGAAAGCGAAACGCTAGGTCATTTTAAAATATCGACCGGTTGGACGTCAGCTGTCTTGCTTAGCAAGATCAATGACCATATCAAAGAATAAAAACGCAGCCCAAGATAGGGCTGCATCTCATTCTCAATCTAGTAAACCGTGCTGTTTATTATCTATGCTTGTTAATGCATTTTTGTATTTTTCTTTCATGGTAATAAAGTACTGTCTCATAATAAAAATCATAAGATTGATTACCTTATATAAGTCATCAGACTCCTCATACCGATACAAAGTAGACAAAATAACGCTATATGAATAGTATAACGAACCAATAACACATCGATATATATGGTTATATCCACTATTTCGAATGGCTGACATATACTCATATTGTCTCATCATACACTGCAGTATGTTCTCCCGAGAGGAAAAATCGACTTCCCATTCGGATACCATTTTATCGATCAACTCATCGAAAAATTCACTATTGATCCTGCCAACAAAATCCGCGGTTGAAATATTCATTGGCTGGTAAATATGATTTATGATATGTGATTTTAATTCGTTTTTATCAACAACCACGTTATCTACAATGATATCACTGACTCTTGTCGGTTTAGTACCTTTAATTTCCGCACCATTTGAACAATTGAATATATCAACCTGCTTATATACCTTTATCAAACTTTCCATTACCAACTTGGAGTTGATCATCATATTCGTTGTTTCAACATCCCCACCAAAATTACCAGGTACAAGATGCTTGCTTTTTTGCGTAATCAAGAGAGATAGTTTCTCTTTTGATTTTCCATCATCATCAAAATAAAAACTTAGTTTAGAGTGATGGTGCTGATCGCTGACATAACCATTGTCTATGCCAAAAAGATAAATATTTTCAAATCCGAGTCGACATGCTGTTGCTAACCCCGTATTTCCAACAAGAGGGTTAGCAGCTCTGAGCGTGTCGCGTAATCTAGCAATTTCAAAGTCACGCTTTAATATAAATGGACCTGGTTCAAATAACTTAAATGCTAATCCAACCTTATCAAACTGCGTCATGCAATTAGGGTGAATAACATCCACACTAAGAAATAATATATCTCGTAAATAATCATCATCATTCAATAAAGCATGTGTATCCGGGACAAGTTTGGTTCTCTCAACCTGAACATGAATATCTGGCTTTATTCCAGCTCTATGCAATGCTGAAAGTGCGCTGCCACAACTGATAATAACTACACTATTTTGTAGATACTTCAGCGTATCAATTGAATTATCGAGAGATGGGCCATTACCAACAATAAAAACGGGTGTATTTTTCCACTTTTCATCAACATACCGGTCTTTCACCAAAAATGGGATATTATTTTTGACGTTTTCGATGCAATGAGACATTGCGATTATATTGTCATCAAAAAAACCCCAACCGCTAGCCAATATAAAAAACTCTTGCTTTACTCTCTTTATTAAATCAATTATTTTTTCACTTTTATAATGCCAAAATCCGATACTAGCGGCCGCCAAATATGAACCAAATTTCGCCATAGCAGGCGCTATGTCGTTTATTATTTCGTCATTTGTCTGGCCAAGAAAAACATGAATATTAATATTTTCATTGTCAATATATTCAAATAAAGAAAACCAATCAAAAGTAAAAATAGAGGCGTAAAACAAATCTAGATCTGGCTCAACGATAAAGAAAACCTTTGGCTGGCACTGTTCAAAAAGATATGAAATCTGATATCCCAATCCGACACCAAACATAATAACGAGCGGGATGACATCACCAGCCGTTGAGATAGGTTTAAGCCTGTCAGCTAAAAGGCTTTGTTGCTCCAACATTTCATTCATGAAATTCACATGAATGAAATCAAGTGGATTATCTTCTCTAGAAAATTCTATTGTCTGAATTGCATTATTGCAATGTAAAACACTATCCACCTGCGCTTTACATTCCAAAAATGGATCATGTCCATATAGCGATACATTATCATCCAGCCACAATAAGTTTGGCACCCCATTCTCATTGCAATAAAATCTAAATGCTCTCTCAGATTTATAATCATTAAACCGTTTATATAGCCCCGGCATGTACTTTTTAAATGCTTCCATGTTTTTATCAAAACGAATCGGTAGCACTTCAATCATTGCTTTTTCTTGCTCACTCTGAATTTTTAGACGCGCAACTTCTTTTTCAACTTCACTAATGCTTTTTTGGAAATCCATTTTCACCCTACTTTTTAGAATGAGACTTGTATAATTGACTCGCTTTATCTGAAGCGATAACGGATAATAGCTTTTTCTTTATCTCATTTTTTTCATCTAAAATCATTTTCGTGAGGAGCGGTTCATTATTCAAAATAACACTGACTGCATTAATCAACTCCTGCGAGTATTTTTTGGAATGGTATATTCCATCCAATAATACAAGGCGCTGATCCGCCAACTCATGCGCCAATTGCAAATCTTGTGATTTAATTGCCGATTCTAAAAGCTTGCTTAGATGAAAAAGATGTTGAACATCACTCATAATGATGCCTGCTGAGCTAATGCTTTAACCCGATCATCCACGGGGATTGAATCCCATGCACTTTTTATGGTCCCAAGCAAAATAGCAACCTCATCAACAGGGGCTGAATCCATATCTCGGCTAGCATCAAACAATCTAGATTTCATATATTCATATAAAGCAAAAAGATTTTCTGGTATATCTCCATATGAAAGGTCCAAGGCATCTTGTAATCCATTGATAATTGCTAAGCTCTTGGAAATAGCGATGGATTTCCCCTCATAGTCCTTGCGTTCTATCGCACCTTTGGCCTGTGATAACCGCTCTATACCACCTTGCAACATCAGCTGGATAACTCGATAAGGATCGGCAACAGCCATCTCTGCCTGCAGATTTTGACTGGTGTATGCTTTTATGCTCTTATGATACATAACAACCTCATTTATATTACAAGAGTCACAGATAAATCACGTATTAGCTAGTTTTGTTAGATGTCTGAATATTTTTAAGATAACTTGCGGATTGATTCATTTTTGCTAGCAAGCTATCCAACCCACCATATCTTGCGCGTAAGCTGGTCTCATATTTGACAAGTTCGGCAGCAGCGTCACTCTCTTTTTTTGCCAGAGAACGTAGTTCTATATTTAGTGAGTCTTCTCGTTGTGCAACCAAACCGCCACTTTTGGAATAACTTTCCAGAGATGTAGCCAACTTACCAGCAACGCCCTTCTCGCCCCCAAATACTGCCACTACTTGTTCAAAATTTTTATCTAATGCCTCACTAAATTTTTTATCATCAAGAGAAAGAACCCCTTTATTATCCATCTTGATGCCAAGTTGGAATATTGTTGAAAACTCTTTGGATGACTCTGATGGAGTGATAAGCGTATTACTCATAAGGTTGACGACACTACGGGTCATTGAGTCCCCTGCTAATGCACCGCCATCATTCTGTGTTACACCTGCGACGACAGAATTACGTTTACCTAGCGAGTCTGCTTTAACAACCAGTTCGTTATAGCCTTTAATGAAATTTTTTACCATCTCCTTGATGCCATCTTTATCCGTTGTGACATCAACTTTATTAGACTTTGCTACACCCGAAGTGTCTTTATCAGACACCCTCAGAACTGTCATTTTTAATCCCATGATAGTGCCATCAAACATGTTACTATCACTCGTTAACGTATTACCATCAACAGAAATTTCGGCACTTTCTGCGGACTGAGTTTTGGTTAAAGATGAGGCAAAGGTTGTCAACCCTGCGGTACTACCCGTAATTTGCAAATCTTTACCTGCACCACTAATACCAGAGTCAATAACCAGCTTTGCTTTACCATCAGAGGTGTTAATAATATTGGCATTCAGACCAAAGTTATTGCCATTTTCATTGACCCGTTTACGGATCGCTTGAAGAGAATCGCCAGCCTTCACATCTACATTAAACGTTTTTGCACCGGCGGTGAATGTAAGCGTGCCATCTTGAGTCACCAATGGATCCGTAGAGTTATTGAATGTCCCTTCAAATTTGCTCGTTGTAGCCAATTTATTGACGGTTACATTGTACTGCCCATTAGCTGCACCGGTTTTACTCTCTACTTTTAGGACTGGGTTATCTTTATCCTGAGTTATATTGATAGCTCTTTTGTTAAAAGCATCTGATTTTGACATCTCTTTGAGGCTAGTAACATAAGAGCTAATTGCAGACTTGAATTGACCAAGACCTGACAATTCAACCTGTGCATTGGTTCTTTTGGTAATGATGGGTTGCTGAATCTGAGCCTTACGTGCATTGAGGCTAGCAGCGATAACACTCTCCAGATCAAGATTTGATCCGGCACCTGCAGATGTGATTGTTGCCATTTTATCCTCTCCTAGCCACTGTACTTATGGTTTTATACTTCACGATCAAGCAACAGTCCAACCCTGGGGGATGAGCTAGAGTGTTCCTCACTCAACTCTCTAATTCGCTTGCTTAGCGCGATCAGTTCCTCACTCGGTATCTGGCGTATGACTGACTTGGAGTCAGAGTCAACTACCTTGATGACCACTTCGTTCAACTCTCGCTCCAAACTAAAATTCACAGTCCATCCTTGTGATCGCCCAAACTCCTGCAATTTTTGTACCTGAACTTCAGCTTCTTCATCACTCAATGTCATAGATTGAGAAGTCGGTTTGATCTCTTTCTGAACATCAAGCTGCTCTTCTGACTGCCCTTTAAACGATTCTGCCGGCCTGCCAGAAAGTGGTAGAGCGGCCGAATGGCCGCTCTTATCTTTCGACAGTACAGAAGAGCCACTAGCAGATGACAGGCTTCCAAGTTCATTCGTCATCTTATCTCTCCTCTATCTATCACTCCAGTGCCGACTCTTAACCCAGTAAAGAGAGTGCAGACTGTGGACGCTGATTGGCTTGCGCCAAAATACTGGATGCTGCTTGCTGCAAAATATTCTGCTTGGTCAAGTTGGCAGTTTCTGTTGCAAAATCAGCATCACGGATGCGAGAACGAGCAGCGCTGACATTTTCAGATACGTTAGCCTGGTTACGGATGGTAGAATCGAAGCGGTTCTGCACCGCCCCCAACTCGGCGCGTTTGCTATCGACGGCCTGAATCATAAAGTCCAAATTCGCCAACGCAATCTGCGCGTTAGAGCCCGTAGAACCCGAGATATCGTCAATATCACCCCAAGTAACCTTGCCAGTAGAATTAGTTACAGTCCAAGCATCAGCGACAGTTGCAGTAGAAGCCGCTTTAATTACGGCTTTCCCCTTGGTCATCTCTGCGATCCCGGTCAATTTGAAGGAGTTGGTCATCTTGAATGAAATGGTTTGACCCGCATCAGCACCGACTTGGAAACTTCCTTTATAGCTACCATTGAGTATTTTTTGACCACCAAAGGTTGTATCCCCGGCGATACGGTTAATCTCGGTTGTCAGTTGCTTATACTCCTGCTGCAAGGCAGTACGGTCATCTTTGTTGTTGGAGCTGTTTGCTGATTGTTGAGCCAGCGTGCGCATCCGCTGCAGCATACTGGTCACCTCATCCATCGCGCCCTCAGCAGTCTGAGCTACAGAGATACCATCGTTTGCATTTCGATTCCCTTGATCCAAGCCATTGACCTGTGAGGTCAAACGGTTTGAGATCTGAAGACCGGCAGCATCATCTTTGGCGCTATTGATGCGCAAACCAGATGCCAAACGGGTATAGGAAGTATCCAACGATTTGTTGGTATTCATCAGGTTACGCTGAGCGTTCAGTGATGACGTATTGGTGTTGATGTACATGGCCATAATAAATTCTCCCGAAGAACATGCGACTGCGGGTTGCGTCGTCTAAACAACACGACGTCCCACCGTTTGAAGAGCAGGTTGAACAGTCCTGGCTCTTCAGGCGGGTGTCTGTTTGAACGAACAGGGCACCCGCAGTAGTGCAAACGTTGGATTCCGAACACCCCTCGATTGCTTCACTTTGGTTAACGGCAGCGCAGATACAAGCTTTAGGAAAATTGTTGCCTAAAGCGGCAAATTTTCTCCGGCAGGCGGCAAAAGTTCATGAATTGAGCAACATCACCATGCAGCTCGCAGCGGATGAGGGCCCGCGTTAAGAGATAAGATGTGTTGGCACGGTTAATGCTAAGAACTAATAGAGTGACGTCAACTTGGCGACACAATAAAAAGAGGCCGGTAAACCGGCCTAAAGATGAGCATATGCTCAGGAGAATATGACCAAGCGTGACAGAACTACACAGCTGGACAACACTTGGCATTACTAGTAGAGAATTATATCTCTCCCGATAGAACAGAGTGCGACCCGAACACCCCTTTGTTCCATCTCTTGACCAGGGCGGCCTGAACAACCGCCCTGTTTTCTTTTGTTAGCCTTGCAGCAGAGACAGAGCAGACTGTGGGCGCTGGTTTGCCTGCGACAGAATGGTCGAGGCAGCTTGCTGCAGAATATTTTGCTTGGTCAGGTTGGCGGTTTCAGTCGCAAAATCAGCATCACGAATACGTGAACGGGCTGCACTGACATTTTCAGAGATATTCGCCTGGTTGCGAATGGTTGAATCGAAGCGGTTCTGTACCGCACCCAACTCAGCTCGTTTGCTATCTACCGCCCCAATCATAAAATCCAAGTTTGCTAACGCCAACTGGGCGCTAGATCCTGTCGACCCCGATATATCGTCAATATCACCCCACGTGACCTTACCGGTAGAAGCAGTTACAGCCCAAGCATCAGCCACAGTAGCTGTAGAGGCTGCTTTAATTACGGCTTTCCCCTTGGTCATCTCTGCAATCCCTGTCAGCTTGAACGAATTGGTCATTTTGAATGAAATGGTCTGCCCAGCCTCAGCTCCGACTTGGAAAGTTCCTTTATAACCACCTGCTAATATTTTTTGACCACCAAAAGTGGTATCACCGGCAATGCGATTAATTTCTGTAGAGAGCTGTTTATATTCTTGTTGCAAGGCAGTTCTATCATCCTTACTGTTTGAATCATTGGCTGATTGCTGGGCCAAGGTGCGCATCCGCTGTAGCATTGCGGTAATCTCATCCATCGCACCTTCAGCAGTCTGAGCTACAGAGATACCGTCGTTGGCGTTGCGGTTACCCTGATCCAACCCGTTGATTTGAGAGGTCAAACGGTTAGCGATTTGTAGACCCGCGGCATCATCTTTGGCACTGTTGATACGCAAGCCAGATGCCAGTCGAGTGTAGGAAGTATCCAGTGATTTGGTCGTATTCATCAGGTTACGCTGAGCGTTGAGTGATGAAACGTTAGTGTTGATATAAAGGCCCATGACTATTCTCCTAAGCTATTAAATTTACTCTTCTATTTGCTCTGGCTTTATTATTTTCTGTGCCCGATGCGTCTTATTTAACGGCTCGTTTTTGGATGTCTTTAGCATTTTTTTTCAACGCTTCATCGCATTAACGCCGCTTACCTTATATATCGGCGGGTCGGGGGGATACTTAAGGAAAAAATCGGGCCAAAACCAGTGACAGACTCAACATTCTGAAGCTCGCCAACGGCAGGGGGCAAACGAGACACTAACGGTTCGTGCTGCGAGAAAAAATCCGTCCCGACTCTCAATTTTGTCGAGCACTGTTGGCGATTAGGCTCACCAGCCCCTAAAATCGCGGCCCCATCAACAATTTGGCGTGAGTTGTTCTCCATGCAGACACTGGTTGAGCAGATTGTTTACATCAGCGACATGTTTGGTACTGCGGTATTCGCGTTTTCAGGGGTATTGGTGGCTGGCCGACTCAGAATGGACGGGTTTGGCGTCATGGTTTTGGCGGCGGTCACTGCCATCGGCGGCGGCACCATCCGTGACATGATCCTGGGAGCCACCCCCGTGTTCTGGGTGCGCGATCCCCTCTATATCTGGGTCGTCATTGCGACGGCGCTGATCGGTATGTGGATGGTCAAGCTGCCCCGCAGGATGCCCTGGTATGTATTGCCGGTGGCGGATGCCTTCGGGCTGGCCCTCTTTACCGTGATCGGTGCCCAGAAGGCCCTCAACTTCGGCACCCCGGGGCTGATTGCCGTGATTATGGGCACCATGACCGGGGTAGCCGGTGGCATGATCCGCGATGTACTGGCGCGGGAGGTGCCCATGGTGCTGCAAAAAGAGATCTATGCCACCGCCTGTATCCTCGGCGGCATTCTCTATACCCTGGCGCTGGAGGCGAACATGGACAGGGTAACGGCCATGCTCATCTGCATGACGGCCGTGTTTGGCCTGCGAGTAGCTGCTATCTACTGGCATCTGTCGCTGCCCACCTTCTCGCTGCAACGCAATTGAGAGCAGGCCCACAGCGTCATCATGTCGCTGTGGGCCGCGCGTTGAACCAAATAGGCTTTTCTGTTGTCATAGAAGCAGTCGTTGTTAGCCGGAACTTCTCATGCGCAAAATCGGTATGCTTACCACCCTTCTCCTGGCGAACGTGACGGCAGCCCACGCCGAAGCACAAGTGGTATTTGGACGACTGGCCTCGGCGCCGGTGCAGCAGTTCAACCAGCAGATACGCCAGGCAAGCCATCAACAGCAAAACTGGGTCAATGACTACCGTGAGGTCGCTCTGCGATTCGTCGGTCATGGTGACACACCCAGTCGCATCCATGCCCAGCAACTGGACAATGATCTGGTACTCTCGGTCGCCCTCGACGGCAGCAAGAGCGACATGATCTACATCCTGACCCTCTATCGCAGCAACAACCTGTGGCAGATGCGGGAGGCGGAAATGGGCTGGCGTTGCCAGGGGCAAGACTCCTTCACTCCGGTTCCCTGTCCCTGATAGTCAGGGCTCACTCTGTGAAATAAAAAACTCCGGCACATTGGCCGGATTTTTTTATTGAAGGTAAAAAACACGCTTACGGGCGGTACACCTTGACGTTGTCAAAGCCCTTCTCTTTCAGATACAGCGCCTGCAGCTTGCTCATCACACCGCGATCGCAGTAGAGCAGGTAGGTCTTCTCTTTGGGCAGATCGCCAAAGGCGGTGGCCAGCTTGAAGAAGGGGATATGCAGCACTTCACGATTTTCCACCACCAGCGGCTTCTCGTCGTGTTCATCGGCAGAGCGGATATCCAGGATCACCTCGTCAGCGCCCAGCACCTGGGTGGTTTCCACCTCTTGCACTTCAGCGGCAGTATCTTCACCGATACGGCGGATATCGAGGTAACGGGCCTCGGAGACCACCTTGTCCAGAATGGCGAAGTCGAAGTTGCCCTCCTCCTCTTCAATGCGCGTCAGATCGGCCTTCACGGTCGGCTTCTTGGAGATGACACCGCAATACTCCGGCATGGTCTCGGCGAACTCCAGGGTGCCGATACGGCGGGCTTCGTTGATGATATCCGGCTTGTCCCAAGTGATAAGCGGGCGCAGGATCACCTTGTCGGTGACCCGGTCGATCACGTTCAGGTTGGTGAGCGTCTGGCTGGAGACCTGACCCACACACTCACCGGTCACCAGCGCCGGGATCTGGAATTCATCGGCCACCTTGGCGGCAGCACGCATCATCATCCGCTTGAGCACCACGCCCATCTGACCGTTGTCGATCTTCTCGAGGATCTCGGCAACCACCGGCTCGAAGTCCACAGCGGTGAAACGTACCCGGTGGGAGGAGCCGAAACGGTTCCACAGGTGATAGGCCACCTGCTTGACGCCGATCTCGTGGGCCGCACCGCCCAGATTGAAGAAGCAGTAGTGCACGCGGCAGCCGCGCTTGATGAACTGGAACGACGCCACGCCGGAGTCAAAACCGCCGGAGAGCAGGCTCAGCACATCTTCCTGGGTCGCGATGGGCATGCCGCTCAGGCCCTGATGGATGGCGCTGACAATAAAGAGCTCTTCGCCGTCGATCTCGAGGTTGATCTTCACATCCGGGTTCTTGAGGCGCACACCATTGCTTTCGCAGTGCTGGTTCAGTCCACCGCCCACATAGCGCTCAACCTCGAGGGAGGAGAACTCATGCTTGCCGTGGCGCTTGGCGCGCACGCAGAAAGTTTTGCCCTTGAGCTGGTCGCCCCATACGGCTTTCACCTGCTCGAAGATGTCGTGCAGATCGGTAAACTTGCTGGCTTGTACCTCGAGGAAGGCCTGAATGCCCGGAATACAGGCCAAAGCTTCGATAGCCTGCTCGCGGAACTGGTCATTGCGAGAGCTCACAATAAGCTTGTCCCAATCCATCCGTACGCGGGCATCGTCGTCGAAGCGGCGCAGGACGTTGCGGATATTGCCCTGCAGGATCTTGATAAAGCGCTGGCGAACCGACTTGCTCTTGATGGTGATTTCCGGGAACAGCTTGATAATGAACTTCATGGTAATGACTCGGGTGACCTTGATTTAAGGGCGCGAATTATATCAGAACTTTGTGGCCAGCGCCTACTGGATGAGCGTTTGCTCACATTCCCCCACGCAGTGTTTGCCGTGCAGCGCCAATCTTGCGTATATTCCCGACCCTGCGCCTCGCCAGATTTTTGACAACAGACTGATCCGATGAAGACCTATATCTACTACCCCGGCATGGAGGTACGTGACGAGCTCTGGCTCAAATTTGCCCTGCTCTATCTGGAGCGGCTCGCCTTCGTCTTCACCGTCAGCGAAAAGAGCGGTCTCACCGCCCTGCTCGATACCCTTCAACAGCAGACCGATCTGCTGGCCGAGCGGCCCGATGCCGCCTTCTTTGCCGCCATTACCCCGCAACTGGAGAACCAGATAAGCGGCCTGGTGGCCCCCGATTTCGTCCGCCACAAGGTGTTTGGCAACAAGGAGCTGATTGGTCGCTGGCGTCAGGAGGCCAACCACGACTGCTTCTGCCCGGATCAGGCGGGGCTGGAGCGGCTGCACGGCTTTTGCCTTACTCACGGCTTTGCGACCCGGGATGAAGGGGGGATCAGAATGGCGCGGCGCTTTGCCAACCTGCTCTCCATGCGTCTCGCCCGTGAGTGGGCACTCGCCAATGACGGGGCGCTTATTACCGATCACGACTATCTCGACCGCCTGCTCCATCTGCTCGAATCCCGCTACCACAATCGCGGTGGTCAGGATTGCTTCCACCTCGAGATCCCGTTGCAAGTGCCCACTCACCTGGCCGACATTCCGTTTGCAGAGCTGATTGCCCTGCGCGGGCGCAGCGGCTTTCGCCAACAGCTGGCCGAATTTCATCTGGCCATCGACAACCTGCTCGCCATGCTGGGTAGCGGCTATGCCGACCCGGCGGCCCTGACCCGCCTTGAGCAGGCTCAGCAAGGGCTCAATCAACTGCTCGGGCCCGAGACCCTCAGCATGCCACTCACCACCCTGGTCAGCACCAGCCTGCCCGCCGTAGCCATGCTCCACCAGTTAAAGGCGAGCCACCCCGAAAGCAACCTCATCTTCCATCCCATCAAGAAGAGCCACTTTCACCAGCGCAAGAGCCAGCACTTTTTCACCCGGCTCGGCCATCTGCGCCAACCGGGCTGAATGGGCGGAATGAAAAAGGGGTTGGCATTTGCCAACCCCTCTCGTTATCTGCGGCCTACCAATCATCACCACGATGATTGGCCCGCTCTTGCGCCTTCCTGCGCGCCTCCATCGCCCTGTCACGGCGGATATTGGAAGGGGTACAGGCAAACTGTTTCTGATAGCAACGCGCAAAACTCTCGGAAGCTGGTTCGAAAGGTGAATAGAACCCGGTACGTTCAGGAGAAACATGGTGATCACCATGATCGGTTGTGGCACAACCCGAACTCATCAGCACCAGCAAGGGACACAGAACACGCAGCAAAAGAGAACTCCCGATTGGATTTGAATGAACTCGTAATTATTCATAAATTAATTCATCCAATCAAATATTGATGCATTTCAAATAGTTAATTACATTCACCTCAATGGCTGTCGGCAAAACGATCAACGGGTGATGGTGCCGGCATCACTGTCAGGATGCACCACGCGAAACTCGATACGATCGCTGTTGCCCGCTTCATCCACCACCACCAGCTGATAACGACCCGCCACACTCAGCACCTGATCCCCGTCCCAGCGCAGTCGCTGGCCGTTGAGAAACCAGGCCGACTTGCCGACACCGCCCAGCACCTTGGGCTGCAACCGATAGCGCTGGCTGCGGATAAGGTTGCCCTCCCCCAGCGCCACGATGCGAATGGGGGCCTGCAGCTCGGCGCTCTGCCCCTCCCCTGCACAACTGCTGGCGAGCAGCGACTGCCGCCGCTCGCTGGGGGACCGCCAAGGCTCCAACGACAACGGCCAGAGTGCCCGAAAACCGGATTGTGCCGCATCGGGGCAACGGGTCAGCGTCGGCTTGCCTTCGGCAGTGAGTGCAACTTGCCGCAGCGGCGAGGGCCAGTCCATGGGATCCGGCAAGGTGGGAGGATCGCGCCCTTCCAGCAACCAGGCGCTCTGGCGCTGCAAACAGGCTTCAGGCAGGGTCGCGTTCGCCTTGCGCCCCAGCGGCCAGCAAATCTCGGCCTCGCTCACCGTGTTGGGCTGTGCCGGCAGAGGGCTGTTGTCAGCCAGTCGCGAGTAGACCGAAAGCAGCAGCGGCACCGCCGCGCTCTGGCCGTAAAAACCGGGCATAGGGGTACCGTCGGGGCGCCCCAGCCAGACGCCGATGGTCCAGCGACCGGAGACCCCCATCGCCCAGCTGTCGCGATAGCCATAGCTGGTACCGGTCTTCCAGGCCAGCCTGTTGACCCGGCCGGTCGCCTCGCTGGCAAAGGGTTGGTCCGCCCGTCCCTGCGCGCTCAATATCTGCCAGATGATCCAGGCCGCTCCCGGGCTCAGCAAGGGGCGTGACACCGCCTGCTGCCCCGCCAGCCAGACCGGCATTGCCACCTGCCCCTGCCGGGTCAGTGCGCTGTAGATGGCCACCAGCTGCTCGAGTCGAATGCCCGCCGCCCCCAGCGCAATGGCCGGATTGGGTTTGTCGGAGAGCGCCAGCCGCACCCCAGCGTTGTCGAGGCGGCTGACCAGCTTGTCGGGCCCGAGCGCCTCCAGCACCTGCACCGCCGGCACGTTGAGGGATTGCTGCAGTGCCTGAGCGAGGGTCACCGGCCCCTGAAAGGCGCCGGAAAAGTTGGCGGGGCGATAGTCAGATCCCAGCCTCGGCGCATCGGAGAGCAGGGAGGCCGAGTGCACCAACCCTTCATCCATCGCCAGACCGTAGATAAAGGGCTTGAGGGTGGAGCCGGGAGAGCGGATTGCCTGCACCATGTCGAGATAACCGTGGCGGCGCAAATTGCCATACTCGGCGCTACCCACATAAGCGCGCACAGCCATGGTTTTGTTATCTACCAAGAGCAACGCCGCTGAGGTCTGCTCGGGGAAGCGGCGAATGTAGCTCGCCACCCGCCCCTCCAACCAGCGCTGCAGATCGCCATCAATGGTGGTGTGCACCAGCGCCCCGGCCTGATGGTCGGCGGCGAGACGGGCAAAGAGCGGCGCCTCCATCGGCGTGAAGTGACCGCGGGCCAGCACCGGCTCGATACGCCCCTCCAGCCACACCTGTTCGGGCCAGACGCCTTGCGCTACCAGCCGCTGCATCACCTTGTCACGGGCGGTGCGGGCCCGCTCGGGATGGCGGTCCGGCCGGTTGCGACTGGGGGCCTGCGGCAGCACCGCCAACAGCGCCGCCTCGGCATAGGTCAGCTTGGCGGCGCTCTTGCCGAGATAGGCAAAACTTGCCGCCTGCACCCCCTCCAGATTGCCGCCAAACGGCGCCCGATTGAGGTAGACGGTGAGCAGGGTGCGCTTGTCGTAGTGCCACTCCAGTTGCAGCGCACGGGCCATCTGGCGCAACTTGCCGGGCACGCTCCTGTGGTAGGGTTCGATAAGACGCGCCACCTGCATGGTGAGGGTCGAGCCGCCCGACACAGCCCGCCCATAGCGCAGCCACTGCCAGACCCCGCGCACCATGGCCACCGGATTGACTCCAGGATGACGCCAGAAGTAGCGATCCTCGTAGCCCAGCAACGCCTCGATATAGCGGGGGGAGACCTGCTCCAGGGTCACGGGGTAGCGCCACACGCCGCTGGTATCGGCAAAGGCGCGCAGCGGCCGCCCCTTCATGTCGAGCACCACCCGCGCATAGGCGGGGTCGAGTGGCGGCGGCGGGAAGAGTCGATCCAACGCCAGCAATGACAGCAGCAGTGCGACAACTCCCAGCACCGAGAAACGCAGCCAGCGCGGCAGACGGCCCAGCCAGCGCCAGCCAGCGCGGCCAGTGCGACCTAATTTCAGCCAACCATGCTGCCAAAAAGTGAGCGGGCGAACCCGCTCAAGGGAGGGTTTGTTACTCAGAGATACGCACCTCGTGGATATCCTCACCCACAGCCCGCAGTTCAGGCCGGTACATATCCTCTACCTGGGTCGGTGGCACCTGATAGCGACCCGGCGTCACCGCCCGCATCAGGTAGACCAGCTGCTGGTTGCTCCCCTCGCTCAGATCCAGCGCTGCCGTGTAGCGGTCATCGCGAAACTCCTGATGCTTGAGATAGTCGTTCCACTCGCTCTGCCACGCCGGTTTCCCCTCAATGGAGAGCTCTTCCAGCTTGATGCTGTTGCCAAGGGCCGGGTTCTCCAGCTCGAAGCCGGCGGGCACCATCTCCACCAGCAGGGCATCGGGCACCGCCGACTCGCTGCTGACGTTGAGCCGCACCACCACCAGATCGCCCACCTTCACCTTGGCGGGATCAAACAGCTGACCGTCGCTGTTGAACCAGCTGCGGGTCACACTCATCCCCTTGCTGATCCGTGCCGGTGCCTGTTCGGGGTAACCGACCAGAGTGCGCTGCACATAGAGGGATCCCTTGCCCTCGTTGGTGACGGTGCTCGCGGCCAGTGCCTCGGGGGCACTCTGCTGCAGCGGAGCCGAACCGCTCAGGGATCCACTGCCAAGAGAGGAAGTCACCTTGGCCTGCCAGTCGGCGGCCGGATCGAAGCGGGCGAGTCGCAACAGGGCAAGCCGCTCCTGAGTGCTGAGCCACTGACGGTGAGCCAGGGTATCGGCCACCTTGGCGCTGAGATCAAGCCAGCGCTCCGCAGCCAGCTTGTGCTGACGCAGCAAGGAGAGCTCAAGGGCTTCATCGCGTAGCAGTGAGCCGTAATCACCCAGATAGTCATCCCCGCGCTCGGTCGCCAATGCCCGGCTGAGGGCCTTGGCGGCATTCTGCTCATCCCCCATGGCCGAGAGCGCCAGCGAGAGGTGCAAAAGCGGCAAACCGGAGCGAGCGTGATCGGCCTGCTGCTCCCAGATAAGGCGCAGGGTAGCGAGCGGCGCCTTGCCCACCCGGGCCAGCACATAGGCGCTGTAGGCCTGATAGGCCAGCCGGCTGTGCTCGGGGGCACTGCTCCAGCGCTCGCCATACTGGCTGTCGGTGAGATAGCTCTGCAGCCGGTTCAGCGCCTGATTGAGCATTGCCTCCGGCACGGCGTCGCCCGCCTCCTTGCGCGCCAGCAGGTAGTCGGCGGCATAGGCGGTGAGCCATTGCTCCTCGTCGGAGCGACCATCCCACAGGCCAAAACCGCCGCTTGGCAGTTGCAACCGCTGCAGCCGTTGCAGCAGGGCGCGTTGCACATCCGCCTCGCTCGCCGCTTTCTTGCCCTCTGCGGGTTTGCTCCAGGCGGCCCGCTCATCGGCCGTGGTCAGCAAGTAAGGCCAGGCACGGGACAGAGTCTGCTCCAGACAGGCGTAGGGGTAGTCGGCCAGCGCCTGCCACTGGGCTGCCGGATCCCAGGGGGGAGTACCGGAGAGGCTGAGCAGCCCCTGCAGATTGGCGCGATCCAGCCCAGCCAGCTCAGCTGGCGCAAAGCTCATCTGCTGGCCGGGGGCCAGCATCTGGTAGCGTTGGCGAGTTTCGGCAGGCCAGGGGGAGCGCAGCGGCAGATACCAGTCGCGGCTGATGGCAAAATCCTTGCCGCTGGCCGCCAACTGCAGGCTCGCCACACCGCTCGCCCCGGTCACGGTGAGCGGCAGGGTCAGCCACTGCTCCTCGCCATTTTTAAGGGCCAGGGTGCGGGGTAGCTCGCCGTTTGCCTTGAGCCCACCATTGAGGGTCCAGGCAAGGGAGAGGGTCTGCTCCTCGCCGCTCATGTTGCGCAGCTGCACCAGCGCACGGGTCTCATCCCCTCTCGCGCCAAAGCGCGGCCAGCCAATCTCGGCCACCAAGGGCGCCACCACCTTGACGGCGCGCTCGGCCTCGCCGACTTGCTGTTCGTTCCAGGCCAGCGCCATCAGTGCCAGTTCGCCGTTGAAGTTGGGCAAATCGAGCGGGATCACTGCCTTGCCCTGCTGGTCAAAGCTCACCACGCCGCTCCACAGTGCGGCTATCTCGACCCGGCTCTCCAGCGCGCCACCCTTTTTCAGCGGCGCCCGATCGCCCCCGTAGTTGAGGCGGGCCAGCTTGCCATCCTGCGGCGGGATCACCTGGCCGTAGTTGTCGAACAAATCTTGGGCGAAGCGCTTGCGACCAAAGAAGATCTCGAACGGGTCGAGAGGCTGGTAGTCGCTGATGTTGAGCACGCCCCGATCCACCGCCGCCAGCACCACCCGCCCTTGGCTATTGGGGGTGGAGGTTGCGGTCACTTCCAGCCGGGTAAGCGGCACCGCTGTATCAGGCGCGCTCAGGGTGAGCGGCAGACGGCGCGCTTCCCGGTCCAGGGTGAGCGGCACCAGTCCGACCGAGCGCAGGCTCTGCCCCTGCTGCTTGCCAGCCGGTTTGGAGGCGCTGTCTGGCGCGGCGATCTGGGCCGAGATATGCAAGTCATGGCGCTGCCACTCGGGACTGACCGGGATCTCGAACTCGCCGCGGGCATCCTTGGCATCGCCACCGGCCCCCTTGAGTTCAATACGCTGCCACCAGCGCAGACCGTCGCCATCTTCCACCAGCAGCAAGCCCTTGCCGGGGCGCGGGGCCACCAGCGTCACTTTGGCCTTGTCACCCGCCTGATAGGCGCGCTTGTCGAGGGTGATGGCAATCTTGTCAGGCCGTGCCTGCTCGCCACCACCGCCCCAGGCATAACTGCCTATTTCCACCCGCAGGCTCGATTGATGGCCCTGACTGTTCTCCACCTCCAATCGATACCAGCCCGCCGCCAGTTGAAGCGTGAGCGGGGTCGGCCCCTTGCCATCCAGCTGCAGGGTCTGCTCCTGTTCCAGATAGGGCTGGCTGTTGAACTCGTACTTCCACCCCTCCCCATCGGCGTAATGCCAGTAGTAGTCGCGGTACTCGTTGATAAGGCGCACCTTCACCGCCCCCGCCACCGGCTGGCCTTGCTCATCAAGGTTGAGGATCTGGAAGGGGAGCGGCTTACCCCCCTCTACCCGATCCGCCACGAAGTCGGCCTTGAGCGCCGGCCACTGGCTGCCCGCGGGCCAGCCATACTGGGTGCGGCTGCGATTGACGGCGCGGCCACCGGGCTCGGCGAGCGACACCCGATAGGCCACCTCCAGCGGCCCGAGGGCGCGCACCCCATCGAGTTCATCAGCAAGCGAAAAAGTCCCCTGCCCCTGCTCATTGAGGGTGAGACTGCGCGCCTCGAGATCCTTGGCCTGCTCGGCAAGCAGCACGTCACCCAGAGTGAACTCCTGCCACTGGGTAAAAGGCATGGTGGCGCGGCTGATCTTTACCTCCGCCTTGGCCTTGGTGGCGCTCGCCGGTGCACCGTAGAGATAGTCCCCTTGCAGCGGCAGGGTGAGGGAGGCGCCCAGATCCGTCACTTCACCATCCGGCCCCTTGCCAAGCTGCAGTTTGAGCCGCTCCGGCAAAAACTCCTCCACCAAAAAGGGCCACTCGAAACGACTACCAGCGGCGGTCTTGAGGTTAATGGTCCAGCGCCCGAGCGGCGCATCGTCCGGCAGGCGCAGACCGTAGTGGGCCGCGCCAAGATTGTCCGGTAGCAGCCGCTTTTGTTCGAGCAGCTGGCCGTCCGGCTGCTTCACCTCCAGCTCCACCGCCATGCCCGGCAGCAGCTGGCCATCCTGCCCTTTGAGCAAAATCTCGCTGTCGAGCCGCTCGCCGGGGCGATAGAGATCGCGCCCACTGAACAGATACAACTGCTGGGCCTGCCAGGGCTGGGTGCCGAGATCGAAGGTGGAGAGATCGAGCGCCGCCCCATCGAGGCGCAGCACCGCCAGATGGTTGCCCTGTTCGGCCAGCAGCAAGCGGGCCCCCTGCACCTGATCGAAGCGACGATGGCCCTGCGGATCGGTGGTTTGCACCTGCAGCCGGTTACCCTTCTCGTCGAGCAGGGAGAGCTGCACATCCTTGAGCGGGTCGGCGCTGGCCAGGGAGCTGACGAACACCTCCAGCTGATCGCGGTAACGGCGGGCACTGAGCCCCATGTCGCTCACCGCAAAATAGGTGGTCTCCTTGCGCCAGTCGTAGTTGCCAAGGGGCGACATCACCGCAAAGTAGACGCCAGCCTCAGCCAGCTGCGGCTCCTTCACATTGATGAGGCGGGTCTCGCGCCGGTTGGCATCGAGCTCCAGCGCATAGCGGCCGCTGAATACCCGCTTGGCCCGCTGGGTGATCTGCTCAAGCTCCCAGTTCCCCATGCCGGCACCGGGGCGATATTCCGCCAGAAAACGGGGCAGATATTCCGCATCGACCCGAAAGAAATCGATATTGACCTCATCCACGTTGACAGCGCTGATGGGCAAGCGAAGTTCCTTACGCAGCGGCAATACCATGCCGCTGGCGGTAAACGAAGCCCCCGCCTCCAGCGGCCGGGTCTTGAGGGTCCAGCTCTGGGGGGATGGGCCCAGCCCCGCCTTGAGGCTCACTTCATAGCTTTTATCGGGCTGCACGTTCGGGAAATAGAGGGTGCGACCATCTTCAGCGAGGATCCACTCCCCCTGCACCTGCTTGCCCCCCTCACTGACCCCGAGCCAGCTCTGCCAATTGGCCTTCGGCGCCAAGGGGCCAGAGAAGACCAGCGCCAGCGCCGGGGCATCGCGATATTGGCGGGCATTTGCCTGCACCACGGCGCTTGGGGCGCCCGTTTCCTGCTGCGCGGCAGGCTTTATAGTCGGCCCATTGGCGACAGGCTTGTCGGGGCCACAACCGGCCAACAGCAAACCGACCATCCCGCAAAGCAGCAGGGTTGACCAGCGGCGGCGCAGAGCGCCGGTTCCGGCGGTAGAGCGGTGAGACGCAGAGGGAGAGTCGAAGAGGCGCATAGGTTCCATCCCGAGTTGGAGCGCTGCAAGCGCAGCGTGGCAGCAAACAGGATAAGGCATCCTGCTCACCCGACACAAAGCTCATTACCCGAATGGGCACATTTCCGCGCCCCTACTGCACGAGAATCCCCTTGCCCACTGATCCAGTGCGGCAAGGGTTGTCATCTAGTCGTGGCTGGTCTCGTTTTTTGCTCCGCCTTTGAACCAGCGAAACAGGATGGCCATGACGGCCGCCAGAAACAGCACCAGCGAGGTAATCAGCAGGGCCCGGGTCAACAGTTCGCTGTGGTGGAGGAAGAAGGGGGTATTCATCGCCAGCTTGCCCACTAGGCTAAGGCAGAGCGCCCACATAAAGGCACTGGCAAAGCTGGCCACGCACATGCGCAGCACGCTCAGGCGGCCAATCCCCATCAGCATGGGGGTCAGTACCCGCACGAACGGGATAAAACGGGAGGAGAACATCGCCAGAAAACCGTACTTTTTCAGCAGCCGGGTCGCCTTGGGCAGGCTGTCGGGAGGCAACATCCGTTCGATATGATCCATAAAGCGGGTGCGCTGCAGTGCCCGTCCCTGCCAGTAGGCGAGCACAGAACCTATGCCAGCAGCCAACGGCAGATAGACAAGAGTCACTTCGGGGCCAAACACCCCCATGCCCACCAACCCACCGGCCAGCAGTACCAGACTGTCCCCCGGCAGGGGCAGGAAGACGAATGCGGACTCCAGCAGCAGTACCAGCATCAGGCAACTGATCAGCAGGGGTACCGCCTGCATCTGAACCAGGGCGTCAAAATCCTGATGCCAAATGGCCATCAGCATATCCAGCATGTCACTCTCCCTACTACACGGTTCATCATGAACGAGGCAGGGGTTATAGCACCCATCCCCTGAACAAAACGTTAATTTTGTCCGGCACAGGAAATAAAGTGTGTCGAAATATTGCAGCAACGAGGGGAATGCAAGAAGGGCGAAAAGCAGAAACAAAAAGCCCCTCATCTTGCACGCACAAGGGAGAGGGGCAAACAGGCACAGAAATAAAACGGTTACTCGGCGGTGGCCATCTGCCAGGTTTTGAAGCCGCCGGAGAGGTTTTTCACCTTGAAGCCGTGCTGGCTCAGCAAGCGGCAGGCGACATGGCCGCGCAGCCCGACCTGACAGCTGATCAGCAGCTCTTTCTCTTTGGGCAACTCATGGAGGCGACCACGCAACTCGTCGAGGGGGATATGCAGCGCCCCCGGAATGCGGCCCAGCTTGTCGAGCTCCGGGCCATTGCGCACATCCACCACCAGCTGATGGGGGTTACGAGCCTGCACCTCGGCCACGTGGCAGAGCTGGGTGTCCCCCTTCAGGTGGTTGCTTGCCACGAAGCCCGCCATGTTGATCACATCCTTGGCCGAGCCGAACGGCGGCGCATAGGTAAGCTCCAGATCCTGCAGATCAAACACGGTGAGACCGGCACGTTGAGCTACCGCCAGCACGTCGATGCGCTTGTCGATGCCATCCTTGCCGATGGCCTGGGCGCCATAAATCTTGCCATCCGGGGCAAACAGCAGCTTGAGGCTGACCGGATGGGCGCCGGGGTAGTAACCGGCGTGGCTGCCCGGGTGGACATAAACCTTCTCGAACGGCAATCCCAGTTGCACCAGTCGCTTCTCGTTGAGGCCGGTGCTGGCCACCGCCAGATCGAACAGCTTGCAGATGGCGGTCCCTTGCGTCTTCTTGTAGGTTTCGCTTCGGCCCAACATATTGTCGGCGGCGATGCGCCCCTGCCGGTTGGCCGGGCCCGCCAGCGGGATCAGCACAGATTCGCCGGTGACGAAGTCAATCTCTTCCACCGCATCCCCCACCGCATAGATGAAGGGATCCGAGGTACGCATCCCGGCATCCACCTTGATGCCGCCCCGCGGGCCCAGCTCCAACCCCGCTTTGGCGGCGAGCAGGGTTTCCGGCTTGACGCCGATGGCGAGGATCAAGAGACCGGTATCAAGATGGGAACCGTCATTGAGGGTCAGGCGCAGGCCACCGCTTTTGGCGGTCGGCACGGCGGAGGTTTTCTCGGCAGGCAGATCCAGACTCTCGATGGCGGTGAGGCCGGTGCGAAGGCGCAGGTCGATCCCCTCTTCCCGGATGCGGGCATGGAGCATGTTGGCCATCTCCTTGTCCACCGGTGCCATCACCTGATCGGCCAGCTCCAGCAGGGTGACATCCAGCTTGCGCTGATGCAGCGCCTCCATCATCTCCAGCCCGATAAAGCCGCCGCCCACCACAGTGACGTGGCGCGGCTGATCGTGGTGCAGGGCCGCCAGAATGCGATCCATGTCCGGGATGTTGCGCAGGGTATAAACATGGGGGCTGTCGATACCGGGGAAAGGAGGACGGATTGGCGCCGCACCCGGGCTCAGCAGCAGCACATCGTAATGCTCACGCTGCTCTTCACCGGTTTGCAGGTTGCGCACCAGCAAGGTCTTGCCCGCCTTGTCGATCTCAATCACATCGTGGAAGACCCGCACATCGACGTTGAAACGGCGCTTGAAACTCTGGGGTGTCTGCAGCAGCAAGGCGTCCCGATTGGGGATATCCCCCCCGATGTGGTAGGGCAGACCACAGTTGGCGAAGCTGACAAACTCGCCCCGCTCGAACATCACGATCTCTGCCTCTTCACTCAAACGACGAGTACGAGCCGCCGCCGATGCGCCCCCCGCGACACCACCGATAATCAGGATCCGTTTCATCTGCAAGACTCCTCATACATGATAATGGGCAATAAATTAGACTTTTCTAATTTAGAATTCAATGAAATTTTGTTTCACACCATTTTGCAGTATTCTTGCAACCCCGACGGTTGCTTAACAGGATGTTGTTTGTTCATGTCGTCTACCGCACTCAGTCATCTTCCTCCTGCCCTCCAGACGCCACTCTTTTTCCGTCTGGACCTGCGCAGTCAACGGCTGGTCGCCCTGACCGACGTGATGCAAACCCCGCTCTACTGGCTCGACGAACCGCGCGCCCCCTGGCCTGCCCAGCTGCCCGATGCCCTGCGCCTGCCCATCGAACAACTGCTGGCCAACGGCCATGGCGGCAAGATCACCGTGCGCTTTGCCAGCCAGCTCTGGCATATCGCACTCGCTCACGAGCAGGATGGCTTCTGGCTCATCTGTCTGCAGAACCTTCGTCAGGAGCCCATCGCCGATCTGGCATTGCAACTGCCGCGCCTCAGCCAGATGGCGAGCCAGCAACAGTATGCGCCCCTGCTCGAGGCCCTTAAAGAGAGTTTGGGGGCCGATCGGCTCATCCTCTGGCACTATCAGGCCAACGGCGATCTCGGCAGCGAACAACTCACCCCGGTGTTCACCCTGGGGGTCGAGGCGCTCTACCCCATTCGTGGTGACAGCCGCTATATCCGCGCCCTGCGTACCCGCAAATCGTTGAGTTTCTCGGAAGCGGCCCACCAGCCGATGCTGAGCAATCACCTCTATCTGACCAGTGCCGGTGTGCGCTCACGCCTCGATGGTGCCCTGCTGGAGCAGGACAAGCTGTTCGGGGTGCTGAGTCTGGAGTATCTCGATCCCACCCCGCTTAGCGAGGAGATGTTGCAGCTGGTGCGCAGCAGCGCCCAGTTGCTCGGCCACTGGCAACCGGAAGAGCACCGCGCCGAGCTGGCCCTCCCGCCCGAGCTGCACCAGCAGACCGGCATCGACTACTGCAAGACGCTGGTAAGCTGGGCCATGAGCGCCAGCGGTGCCCGGGTGGGCTGGATCGGCGAATTCCAGCCCCGCGGTCAGGATCTCTGGATCATCCCCCGCTGCGTCATCAACGAGGAGATCTGCTCCACCCTCAAGCCTATCCAGCTCGACCCCGGCCCCGCTCAGGAGCTGTTCCAGCACGGTCAGGCCATCTATGTGGAAGATCTGCCCGTACGCTATCCCAAAGCGACCCGGCTGCTTGCCCTCAATGCCAGCGCCTACATCGGCATTCCGCTCCATGGTCAAAGCGGCGCCCCTATTGGCCAGATCACCCTGCTGCTCGATACCCCTCTTGAGGAGCCCGAACAGCTGCTGGATCTATTGAGCAGCCAGCACGAGCGGGCCGCCATCGAACTCAAGCGCCTCGCCACCGACGATGCCCTGCGGCTGGCGGAAGTGGCCTTCAATACCCACGATGGGCTGATCGTGATGGATCACAACGGCATCATCCTCAAGGTTAACCACTCCTTCAGCCGGATCACCGGATTTGGCGAGGTAGAGGTGATCGGTCATTCCATTCGCAAGCTGCGTCCCACCTACTACGGGGATCATCTCAAGGAGGATGTCAGCCGCACCGTCAACGAGCAGGAGTTCTGGCTTGGGGAAGAGCGCTGCCTGCACAAGGATGGTCACCTCTTTCCGGTGCGCTTGATGGTGAACGGCGTCAAGGATGAGCAGGGGGAGCTCAGCCACTTTATCTGCAGCTTCTACGACATCACCCAGGAAAAAGAGGCGGCCAGACATATCGAGCAGCTCGCCTACTACGACGATCTCTGCGGTCTGCACAACCGGCGCAGTCTCAACCATATTTTGCAGCAGACCCTGAACGCCTCCAACAGCCAGTGGGGTGCCCTGCTGCTGGTGGATCTCGACAACTTCAAGTCGATCAACGACTCCCTCGGTCACGCCTGCGGCGATCTGCTGCTGCAAGCCGTGGTGCAGCGTTTCAGGGAGCTGCCCCAGGACAATCTGGTGCAGGCGCGCATCTCGGGGGACGAGTTTGCCCTGCTCTTTACCCAGCTGGGACAAGGGGAAGTCACCGCCAAAATTCTGGCAGAGCACTTCGCCCGCGAACTGATGGGGCTGTTTCGCACCCCGTTCGACATCGGCGATCACAAGCTGCACTGCAGCGCCTCAGTGGGGATCAGCCTCTTCTCCGGCAACGTGACGGATCATCTGGTCCTGGGGCAACAGGCCGACACCGCGACCCACATGGCCAAGCGCGCCGGTCAGGGCCACTACGTCTTCTTTACCGAGGCGATGGCCCAGCATGAGAAGAACCGGCTGACCCTCACCAATGAGCTGCGCGATGCCCTGCGTCACCACGAGCTGCAACTCCACTACCAACCGCAATACCGGGTCGACAATGGTTCGCTGTCGGGTATCGAGGCGCTGCTGCGCTGGCAGCGCAGCGACGGCACCATGGTGCCACCCGGGGAGTTTATCCCCATCGCCGAAGAGACCAGCCTGATCCTCGAAATCGGCTACTGGGTGATGAAGACCGCCTGCGCCCAATACAGCTTCTGGCTCAACCGTGGCCTGCAGATCCCCCATCTGTCGGTCAACGTCAGTGCCCGCCAGTTCCACACCCAGGGCTTCGTACAACAGGTGGAGTACATCTTGCGCGATACCGGTGTGCCCCCTCCCGCCTGCTGCTGGAGGTGACCGAATCGGTAGTATTGGAGAATCGGCAGGAGAGTATCGCCAGAATGCGCCAGCTCAAGGAGCTCGGCATCCTCATATCCATCGATGACTTCGGTACCGGCTACTCGTCGCTGGCCTATCTGCGGGATCTGCCCGCCGACGAGGTGAAACTGGACAGAAGCTTCATTCAGACCCTGGTACACAGCGAACAGGACAGAGCCATCGTCAAGGCGATACTCGATCTGGCCCAGGTCTTCCGTTTTACCGTCACCGCCGAAGGGGTGGAAGAGGAGGCGCAGCTGACCATCCTCAAAGCCCTGGGATGCCAGCATTATCAAGGGTTTCTCACCAGTCGGCCGCTCACCATCAAGGGGCTGGAGCTGCTGCTTGGCAGCCGGGCGCCGGACTAAAGGTGTAGGATCAATAGGGGTTTATGTAATAAAATAACGGCCTGCTCGAATCGTTGGAGTTGTTTATGTCTGTCATTAATCGGATCCCAGCCGTTGAAATCAGCCAGCCAGCCGGAGCTCACGGCACCGTTGGCCGGATCCATTCCGTCGAAACCTGCGGCACTGTCGATGGCCCGGGAATACGCTTTATCGTATTCATGCAAGGCTGCCTGATGCGCTGCAAGTACTGCCACAACCGCGATACCTGGGATACCGAAGGTGGCCGCGAAGTGACCGTACCGGAGTTGATGAGTGACATCACCAGCTATCGCCACTTCATGAATGCCTCCGGCGGTGGCGTGACAGCGTCCGGCGGTGAAGCCATGCTGCAACCGGCTTTCATTACCGAACTCTTTACCGCCTGCAAAGAGAAAGGGATCCACACCTGTCTCGACACCAACGGCTTCGTCCGTCATCTCGACGAACAGGTGGACAAGCTGCTCGACCAGACCGATCTGGTGCTGCTCGACATCAAACAGATCAATGACGAGAAACACATTCCGCTGACTCACGTCAGCAACAGATACACCCTGGAGTTTGCCCGCTATCTGGCGGCCAAAGGCAAGACCATGTGGATCCGCTACGTGGTGGTACCGACCTGGAGCGATGACGACGAGAGCGCCGAAGGGCTGGGCCAGTTCATCGCCGAGCTGGGCGAGAGCGTGGAGAAGGTGGAGCTGCTCCCCTACCATGAGCTGGGCAAACACAAGTGGGACGTGCTGGGCGACCCGTACGAGCTGAGCGGGATCAAGCCCCCCAGCAAGGAGACCATGGAACGGGTCAAGGGCATCCTCGGCAAGTACCACAGCAACGTCAAATATTGATGGTAAAAGCAGGCTGACTCGTCAGCCTGCTCTGCTATGGGTGGTCGGGAAGGCCGCCCGGACTCTACTGCATAAATGGACGACAAGATGAGTGAAGGACAACTCGCCGCCCTTCTGATCTGGCTGGTACTGCTGGCCTTTAGCCTGCGCCGCTCCCTGTGGCAAACCCTCCATGACAACCCCCTCTATCAGCACCTGCTGCTGGGCAGTGCCATCGCGCTGGTGCCGCTCTGGTATCTAAGGGCCGGTCTGCATGAGGGGCTGGAGGTCCATTTTCTCGGGCTCACCTCCCTCACCCTGCTGCTGGGCTGGCGGCTGGCGTTGCTAGCCCCCTGTCTGACCCTGCTGGTGCTCGGTTACTTCGGCGTCACCAATCTGGCCGATTTTGGCTGGCAGGCACTGGTTGGCATCGCCCTGCCGGTGGCCACCAGCTGGCTGCTGTTTCTGGCCAGCTGGGCCTGGCTGCCGCGCCATCTCTTTGTCTATCTTCGTGGCCGCCTTTCTCGGCGGCGCCATCACCATCTCGGTCAAGGTGGCCGCCAGTGCGTTGCTGATGGGGCTAAGTCACAGCTACCCCTGGCACACCATCACCGCGGATTACCTCTCCATCTGGCCACTGCTGCTGTTCCCCGAAGCTCTGCTCAACGGCATGGCGATGACGGTGCTGGCCATCTACCGCCCTCACTGGGTCAATACCTTCTTCGACCGCACCTATCTGGGCAAGTAGCTCTCTCTTTCCTGATCTGCGCCCATAAAAAAGGAGAGGCCATCGCCTCTCCTTTTGGTATTCAACATGTTGCCAAATCCCGGCTTAGTGCAGCTTCAGGGTCGGGCGCAGTACCCGGTTGATGCGACCCACCAGCATGATGAGGCCGGTCTTGACGTAGCCGTGCAGGGCGATCTGGTGCATCCGGTAGAGGGAGATGTAGACCAGACGGGCAATGTAACCCTCCACCATCATGGAGCCGCGCATCAGGTTGCCCATCAGGCTGCCCACGGTGGAGAAGCGGCTGAGGGAGACCAGCGAACCGTGGTCGTGGTAGAGGTAGGGCTTCATCTCGCCGCCGTTCATCTTGGCCAGGATGTTCTTGAACGCCTGGCTGGCCATCTGGTGGGCAGACTGGGCGCGCGGCGGCACGAACTTGCCATCCGGCTGCGGGCAGGCTGCGCAGTCACCGATAACGAAGATGTTCTCGTCACGGGTGGTCTGCAGGGTCTCTTTCACCACCAGCTGGTTGATGCGGTTGGTCTCAAGACCAGCGATATCCTTCATAAAGTCAGGCGCCTTGATACCGGCCGCCCACACCATCAGATCCGCTTCAATCAGCTCGCCATCCTTGGTGTGCAGACCGTCGCTGGTCGCTTCGGTGATCATGGTGGCGGTACGCACGTCCACACCCAGCTTGACCAGCTCCTGATGGGCGGCGCCGCTGATGCGCTCCGGCAGGGCCGGCAGAATGCGCGGGCCCGCTTCCACCAGGGTCACCTTCAGGCTGTCGGTGGTGAGGTTCTTGAAGCCGTAGGCGTAGAGCTGCTCGACCGCGTTGTAGAGCTCGGCAGAGAGCTCAACGCCGGTGGCGCCGCCGCCGACGATGGCAATCTTCACCTTATCGCCCGGCTTATATTCGGTGGCGAACTGCAAGAAGCGGTTCATCATGCTGTTGTGGAAACGGTGCGCCTGGGAGGGGCTATCGAGGAAAATACAGTTATCCTTGATGCCCTTGGTGTTGAAGTCGTTGGAGACAGAACCGATGGCCATCACCAGATAGTCGTAGGGCAGCTCGCGCTCGTTGACCACGATGTCGCCATTGTCGTCGTGGATCGGGGCCAGCACGATGCGTTTATCGTCACGCTTGATGTCGGTCAGGGTGCCGAGCTGGAAGTCGAAACCGTGGTTCTTGGCGTGAGACTGGTAGCTCAGAGCATCGATGCCCGCGTCCATGGAGCCGGTGGCTACTTCGTGCAGCAGGGGTTTCCACAGGTGGGTGCGATTGCGATCGACCAGAGTGATCTTGGCCTTGTTCTTCTTGCCAAGCTTGCGACCCAGACTGGTGGCCAGCTCCAGGCCACCGGCGCCGCCGCCTACAACGACAATATTCATCATGATGATTTTCCTCGGTTCCTCAAAACGAAAGGGAGCCATTGGCTCCCTAAAACGAAATCGGTCGACGTGATGGATCAGGCTTCTTTGAAGGCCTTCATCCGCTGCAGATGATGCGAGATATTTTTGAACTTATGAGTCTCGCGCTCATCCCACACGATGTCGTAATAGTTCTTCAATTCACGTTCAGTGTCCCGATTATCGCGCACTTCATCCTGAACGGAAAGGATACACAGGCAGTTTCCTGAATTTTTCTTACGAAATTCAGTTACACACTTGGTACCGATATCGTCATATTCTTCCGGCCGGTCGATCTTGCCCTGCATGTTCTCTTCCGGATGGAGGTTGGGGTTGAAGATCACTTGGCGAATGCCGCACAGAAAGCCGATCCGCTCGCTCCAGTAGCCACCAAGACCCACGCCGCAGATCAGCGGTTTGGGATCGGTACTCATATCGAGCTGTTTTTTCACTTCCTTGAGCAGATGGCTCATATCATGACGGGGGTGAACCGTGCTGTAGTGCACGAAACGCACATCATCATCAATAAACTGCAACTGCAGCACTTTCTCGTGATTGCCTGGGCTGGTTGCATCAAAGCCATGCAGATAGATGATCATGGATAAGACCTCAGGATCTGTGTCGGTTTTATCGAAACTACCCCAGCGGCGGCCCCGTGCGCCACCAAAACATCCAACTTTCTTGCTTTGGATCACGCCCCCGCCCCCGATTGCGCCCTGCGGCCCGCGAGCGCCGTCACATGCAGAGGGGCGCATTGCGAGCAACGTTATGGTGCCCGGCTATCAAAGTGAGATCGCCAGACCAATAATGATAAACCCCTTACCAATCTGAGATGCCCTCACCTCCTTCCCCTGCCAGCAGCCGGACACTTATCTGGCCGGTATGTGACTCATCCCGCAAAAACAAGGCGTTATCGCCAAACGTTTTCTCTCGTAAGTGGCTTTGTGCATGTTTTGTGCACTGACCCGTGCTGCACCGGCTCCCTCTCACTACTGCCGAGGGATCTGGCACCTCTGTCAATACACGAGATCAATGACCGGGAAAGCTGCGGCTTTCACTATCTTGCCTGTAGCAGTTACGCGGGCTTCAAGGAGTGATCTGTTCATGAACGAGACCAATCCCCCCTCCCCCCGACCGGGTGCGCGCAAGCGCCCGGTGGATGAAGTGGAGCGCATGCTCCCCATGGGCCAACTCTTTACCCTGGGCCTACAACATGTGCTAGTGATGTACGCCGGCGCCGTGGCGGTGCCATTGGTGATTGGCGGCAGTCTGGGGCTGCCCAAGGATCAAATCTCCTACCTCATCAGTTCGGATCTCTTCTGCTGCGGCATCGTCACCCTGCTGCAATGTGTCGGGATTGGCCGCTTTGCCGGGATCCGGCTGCCGGTCATCATGTCGGTCACCTTTGCCGCCGTGATGCCCATGCTGGCCATCGGAGCCAACCCGGATCTGGGGCTGACGGGCATCTTCGGCGCCACCATCGCCGCCGGTATCATCTCGACCCTGCTGGTGCCACTGATAGGTCGGCTGATGCCGCTCTTCCCCACCGTAGTGACCGGGGTGGTTATCACCTCCATCGGGATCAGCATCATGCAAGTGGGGATCGACTGGATGGCGGGGGGCAAGGGCAATCCGGAATATGGCAGCCTGCGCTATATCGGCACCAGCTTTCTGGTGCTCGTCTTTATCCTGCTGGTGACCCGCTTCACCAAGGGCTTTTTCAGCAATATCTCGGTGCTGCTCGGGATCATCTTCGGTTTCGTGGTGGCCATAGCCATGGGCGAAGTAAGCCTAGATGGCCTCGGCGAGGCAGCCTGGTTTGCCCCCATAGTGCCCTTCGCCTTCGGCTGGCCCACCTTCGATCCCATCTCCATCGCCACCCTGACGGTGATCATGCTCATCACCTTTATCGAATCCATGGGGATGTTTCTGGCCCTTGGCGACATCGTCGGCCATCCGGCCAGGCGCGGTGATATCGTACGCGGGCTGCGGGTGGATGGCATCGGCACCATTATTGGTGGAATATTCAACAGCTTCCCCCACACCTCGTTCTCCCAGAATATCGGTCTGGTGAGCGTGACCGGGGTATCGAGTCGCTGGGTCTGCGTGATGTCGGGGGGGATCCTGCTCGCCTTTGGCCTCATCCCCAAGATGTCGGTGCTGGTCGCCTCCATCCCGCCCTTTGTGCTGGGGGGCGCCGGTATCGTGATGTTCGGCATGGTGCTGGCCACCGGCATTCGCATCCTGGCGCGCACCGATTACAACAGCAACCGTCACAACCTCTATATCGTCGCCATCAGTCTCGGAATTGGCATGATCCCGACGGTCTCCGGGAATTTTTTCCAACAGCTTCCGGCGCAGCTACAACCGCTTTTTCATAGCGGTATTCTGTTGGCCACCATCAGCTCGGTGCTGCTCAACCTCTTCTTCAACGGCTATCAGCCTGACCTGACTCACCAGACCCGCCCCCTGTTCGTTGGCCCCATCAAACCGCAGCAAGAACAGGCATAACAAACAGGCCCCCGGACAGAGAGACTGTCCGGGGGCCTGTTGTTCATATCACCGCTGACCCAATCAGGCAGGCAACTGCGTGAAGCGCTCTACCGCCTGCGCTACTTGTGCCAGACTCCCCTGCCAGAAGGCGGCCTCACGGATATCCTGCCCCAGATGCTTGGCTACCAGATCTTCGGCGCTCATCCGGCCGGTATCGCGCAACAAGGCGCGATACGCCTCGGCCACGCCCTCTTCCCCCGCCGCCTTGCGGCTCATCAACTGCTGATAGACCCCGAGGCTGAACAGATAACCGAACAGATAGGGATAGTTGTAAAAGCCCAGCCCGGCGATGGAGAAGTGCGCCTTGGCCGCCCAGAACATGGGGTGATAGCGGGTCAGGCTCCCCTCATACCAGCGTCCCCACGCCTCGTCGGTCAACGCTTTGAGTCGCTCTGCCGACACATAACCCTGCGCCCGCTCGGCCACCAGCGCCCGCTCGAAATCGAAGCGGGCCGGAATATTGACCAGGAAGGTGGCTGCGCCATCGGCCTCCGCCCAGGCGATGGCCAGCTGCTCTTCCGGGCTTTGCGCCTGCTCGAACAGGGCGCTTCGCACCAGGGTTTCGGCAAAGATGGAGGCGGTCTCCGCCAGCGTCATGGGGTAGCTGCGCTGACTCATCGGCAGATCGCGGATCACCCAGTTGTGCCAGGCGTGACCCAGCTCATGGGCCAGCGTAATGACATTGTCCATAGTGCCGGCATAGGTGACGAAGACCCGCGGCTCGACCGGTTCGGCAAACTTGGTGCAGTAGGCACCGGTGCGGCGATTTGGCGTGGGTGCCGCATCAATCCACCCCTTCTCGGCCATCATACGGGCAAACGCCCCCATCTCGGGATCGAAACGGCTAAAGGCATCGGCAATCAACTCGATCGCCTCCTCGAAAGGGATCTCGCGGCTGCTGACGGCCGGAGGCGGCGCAAAGAGATCCTCCGGCCCCAGATCGTCGAGACCAAGGCGCTCGGCCATCAGCTCCAGCGCCCGCTGGCCCAACCCACGGGCTCGCCAGGTTTCGCTCATCAGGGCATCGAGGGTGGCGCGTTCGATATGACTTTGATGGCAGGAGAGATCCAGCGCATCGAGCACACGGGTTTTGCCGCGCTGACGGGCCAGCTCCAACCGCCAGCCGTTAAGGGCATTGAGGATAGCGGCAACCGTCTCCTGCTCCCCTTCCCAACCGGCGCTGATGGCATCAAAGGCTTCTAAACGCAGCGCACGTATCGGGCTGGAGAGCAGATTGCTCGCCTCGGCCAGCCCCATCTCGCGGCCATCAATGGTTAACCGGATCTTGCCCACCAGATCGTTATAGAGGTTGCCCCAGGCGTGCAGACCATCGGTGCCCAGACCGATCACCAGCTGCTCCGCCGCCACCGGCAAGCGCTGATCCTGCAAACGACGCTCATGGCCCAAGCGGTACGCCTCCTCGCCGAGCAGCGTATCACTCATCAGCGCGACAAATGCATCTTCCGGCAGCGCCAGCATCAGATCTTCCACCGGCGCCAGGGTCTTGAACAGATCGGCGTTGAGGGCGCGGGCACGGGACGCCAGCTGTTTGGCCTGCGGATCCCGCGCATCCTGACTGCCGCGGCACGCGGCCAGAATGGCGACGTTCCAGCCGATATGGCGAATATCACGGGCGCGCAGCCGCACTTCCCGCAAAAAATCCTGCAGCGCTGCGTCATCGCCGCGCACCCCGTCCAGACCCGCCATATAGCTGGCCAGCTCTTCCAGCGCGTGGCGGGCTGCGCGCATGTCCGCTTCCAGCTCGGTGCTGTCGAGGCCCGGGTAGATATGGTCGTTATTCCACTGTTGTTGATACATAGCTTCTCGCAAAGGCCTTTATCGGGAGGCGCAACAGACCTGCGGGCAGCAAGTCAGAGACCGGGCAACCCGAGGGCCAAAAAATGAAGAGAGGAAAAAGAGAAAATGGCCCGCAAGCTCGCTTATCCCTTGGCCGGGGCAAGACGGCTCACCAGCGTCATCACGGCAACCAGCAGCAGACCCGCCACCACACCGGCCACGGCGTTGAGCAGCGTCGGCGTCACCGCCGCCAGTACGGCCCCTACTGTTGGCAGGGTGGCGACAACAGCGGCTGCGCCTTCAATCAGGTGATGGGCAAAAGGCCAGCCATGCACCAGAATGCCACCACCCACCATAAACATGGCAATGGTGCCGACCAGTGCCAGCAGGTGCATCAGACGAGGAGCCGTCACCAGCAGTCCCTGCCCCACCGCGCGGCGCAGGGCGCTGCCATCGGTTTTTTGCAGCAGATGCAGACCGATGTCATCGAGCTTGACGATCAGCCCCACCAACCCGTAGACCCCGATGGTCATCAGCAGGGCGATGCCCGCCACTACCGAGAGCTGCAGCGCGAGGCTTGCTCCCTGTACCGTGCCAAGGGCGATGACGATGATCTCGGCAGAGAGAATAAAATCGGTGCGGATCGCTCCCTTCACCTTCTGCTGCTCAAACGCGGCCAAATCATCGGGAATAGGAGCAGTGTGTGCCTCCCCCTCACTCGCCTCATGGGGCAGAAACTTGTGGGCCAGCTTCTCGGCCCCCTCAAAGCAGAGGTAAGCGCCTCCCAGCATCAAGAGTGGCGTGATAAGCCAGGGCACCAGCGCACTGATGGCGATGGCTGCGGGCACCAGAATCAGCTTGTTACGAAATGAGCCCTTGGCCACCGCCCACACCACCGGCAGCTCCCGCTCGGCACGCACTCCGGAAACCTGCTCCGCGTTGAGGGCCAGATCATCCCCCAACACCCCGGCAGTTTTCTTCGCCGCCATCTTGGTCATCAGCGCCACGTCATCAAGCACGCTGGCGATATCGTCGAGCAGGGCCAATAAACTGGTTCCAGCCATATCAAAGATCCCTTATATCAGTGAGAAACGTCTTCCCGAAAAATGTCTCGCGCTTGTTCACCACGACCTTGGTCATCAGCGCCACGTCATCGAGCACGCTGGCGATATCGTCGAGCAGGGCCAACAAACTGGTTCCGGCCATATCAAAGATTCCTTATATCAGTGAGAACAACACCGCGAGAGAGATGTACATCCCGATAACCACCAGGGTCAACAGGACCACCTCATGGCGATCGCAGGCCATCATCGGCCGAGCCAAAAATCCGGCGCTCGCCATCGGGGGGTTACGTCTTTCGGGCAAAAGATGGCACAGTGTAACGAGAAGCCGCCGTTTCGGCAGCACCCCTGAGCCATTTGTTCCTGGTTCCCTCTGAATCACCTCAAGGAGTTCCCATGCAACCCTGGCAACCTCTGCTCGCTTTCTGGTTTGGCGACGAAGCCGATGATGTCCTGCGGGCCACACGGCAAGCCCCGCTCTGGTGGGGAAAAAGCAGCGAAACAGATGCCCTGCTGGCCAGCCGCTTTGGCGAACAGGCAGAGGCGGCAGCCGAGGGCAGCCTCGCCCACTGGGCCGATCTCCCCAGCGGTCGGCTGGCGCTGATCCTGCTGCTTGACCAGCTGCCCCGCAATATCCATCGCGGCACGCCTGCGGCCTTTGCCCAGGATCCGCTAGCAAGGGATCTCTGCCTGAAAGGGCTATCCATCGGGGCGGACAAATCCCTCTCGCCACTGGAGCGGGTCTTCTTCTATCTGCCGCTGGAACATGCCGAATCCCGCGAACAACAAGCCAGAAGTGTGGCCCTGTTCGAGGCTCTGGCTGCCGAGCAGGCTGGCACACCGGCGCAAGCGACCTTCGCAGGATTTGCCGACTTTGCCCGCCGCCATCAGGTGATCATCGAACGCTTTGGCCGCTTCCCCCACCGCAACGACATTCTGGGTCGCCCCAGCACACCGGAAGAGGCGGCATTTTTGCAGCAACCGGGCTCAGGCTTCTAAACAAGCCATATAAAAAATCCCCGCCAGCTGGCGGGCGGGGATAGCGGATGGATAACAACTCTCGGCGTTACTGAATGCGATAGCGGGATATCTGCTGGTGGATGCTCTCGGTGGTGACATTGAGCTCCTCGGCGGCGGCTGAGGTCTCTTCCGCTGTGCTGCTGGTCTGCTGCACGACCTGAGCAATCTGCTCCACCTGATGAGCGATCGACTCGGCGGCCGAACTCTGCTCGCGGATGGCATTGGTGATCTCGCCCACCTGCTCCATCACCCGGTGCGACGCACTGCGGATTTCGGCAATAATGGCACCACTCTCGGTCGCCATGGTGACCCCCTGGCTCACCTTCTCCTCCACCAGATGCATGCGGGAGACTGTATTGTTCGACTCCTGCTGGATCGCCTCTACCGTGGCGGAGATCTCCTGAGTGGATTGGGCTGTGCGCTCAGCCAGTTTGCGCACTTCATCTGCCACCACCGCAAAGCCACGGCCGGACTCCCCGGCCCTCGCCGCCTCAATGGCCGCGTTCAAGGCCAGCAAGTTGGTCTGCCCCGCCACATCACGGATCACGTTGACCACACCGCCAATGCGCGAAATGCCCTCACCCAGCGCAATGACCTCGGCCGAGGCCTGCCGGATCGAGTTGGCGATCTCGTTGATGGCATGAACGGTGCGCTCAATGGTCCGGCCCCCTTCGGTCGCCAGTTGCCCCGACTCGTTGGTGATGCGGCTCGTCTCCTGAGTGCGCTGGGAGATATCGGTGATGCTGACCGTCATCTCTTCCACACCGGCGGCTATCAGACTGGTGGCATCATTGGCCTGATTAGCCGAGCTGGCCAAGTGTTGCGCTGCCTGAGAGAGGGATTCGGCAGTGCTCTTGATCTGCAAGCTGCCGACGGAAAATTCGGTAAATGTCTGTTGCAGCGTATCGAGCAGCCGGTTGACCGCATTGAGGGTCAGACCAATCTCATCCTGCTGTTTCACATCTGCTCTCAGGGTAAAGTTGAGGTCGCGCTGGATCCGGGTCAGGGTATCCATGGCGGTGCGAAGGGGATTGGCCACCTGATTGAACAACCAGACAAACAGCCCCATCGTCAGTACGGTGGCACCACCAGCGATAAACAACAGGGTTTGCAGGCTGTTGTCATAATTCTCCTGGCCCTGCTTCTTGAGCGCCAGTCCCAAATCCATATTGAAGTTGACATGAAGCTCGATTGCCTTGGCAAACTGCTGGAACACTCTGGTGGCTTCTCCTGCCAGCATGTCTCGCGCTTCGTCGTTTTTGTTTTGGTGGGAGAGCTGCAGAACCTTGTCTATCTCCTGATAGTATTGCGCAATAATTCGTTGATCATCGTCGGTCAGGCGTCGGTCTTCGTCATTGGAGAGCATCTCTGCTTTATATTTCTCCAGTTGCGAATTGATCTGTTTGCGATGCTCGGCAATATCCGCTTCTATCTGCTGCATCTTGTCATTGTCGGTGTTGAGGATATGGCTTTGAACCCGGGAGTGCAGCTCATAAAACGCAGCCTGCACCTCCTTGATCAGCGCAATACTGGGCACCGTATTGTCCGTCACATAGCTCAAGTCTCGATTGCCAGCCCCAAGGCGGTTGATACTGAACCAGCTGAGGAAAACAAGCGCCAGCATAACCAGCAGCGCTATCAGTTGAAGCCGACGAGCAATGTTCATAACCGTACACTCCAGATGAAAACTATCTAGCAGTGTAGACGAGCCATAAACAACAACGGCCCGCATTGGCGGGCCGTTGTTGTTTATTTTTCATGGCGTTGTGATCAGGCTTTGGCTGGCTCACTCTCGCCCAGCGCGACGGTTTCACCCAGACTGTCTTCGGTCTTAGCGACCACGCTGGCGGCGATGGCGTTGCCCAGCACGTTGGTGGCAGAGCGGCCCATATCGAGGAAGTGATCGATCCCCAGCAGCAGCAGGATGCCCGCTTCCGGAATATGGAACTGGTTCAGGGTGGCGGCAATCACCACCAGAGAGGCGCGCGGTACCCCGGCCATCCCCTTGGAGGTGACCATCAGCAGCAGCAGCATGGTGATCTGCTGGGCCATGGAGAGCTCGATGCCATACGCCTGGGCGATGAACATCACCGCGAAGGTGCAGTACATCATGGAGCCGTCGAGGTTGAAGGAGTACCCCATCGGCAGCACGAAGCTGGCGATGCGCTTGTCACAACCGAACTTCTCCAGACGATCCAGGGTCTTCGGATAGGCCGCTTCGGAGCTGGCAGTCGAGAAGGCAAGCAGGATCGGCTCGCGGATCATCGCCAGCAGCTTGATGACGCGACCACGCAGGAAGACGCTACCCATGGCGATCAGCAGCAGCCAGAGACAGGCCAGCGCGATATAGAACTGGGCCATAAAGCTGCCGTAGGTAACCAGAATACCCAGCCCCTCTTTGGCCACCATGGCGGCGATGGCGCCAAATACCGCGAACGGTGCAAAGTTCATCACATAACCGGTCACTTTCAGCATGATCTCGGCAGCGCTGGCCATCAGCACCACCACCGGCTTGGCCAGATCGCCGAGCGCGGCGGCAGCCAGACCGAAGAAGAGGGAGAAGACCACGATCTGCAGGATCTCGTTGGTGGCCATCGCCTCGACCACGCTCTTGGGGATGGCGTGGGTCACAAAATCTTTCAGGGTAATGGCACCGGCAGCAATGCCCGAGCTGGCGGTGTCATTGGGCAGGGATAGTGAAAGACCCACACCCGGCTGCATCAGGGTCACCATCACCAGACCCAGGCTCAGGGACATCAGGGAGGCCAGCATGAACCAGCCGAGGGTCTTGGCACCGATACGACCCACGGTGCGGGTGTCGCCCATCTTGGCGATACCGACCACCAGGGTGGTGAAGACCAGGGGAGCGATGATCATCTTGATCAGGCGCAGGAAGATATCGGTCAGGATCGTGATGTTATTGGCGAAATCCGCAGCCTGATCTGCGGCAAACATCCGATAGCCCTGGCCGGTGAGGATGCCAAACATCATGGAGATGAGGATGGCGACCGTCAGTTTATTCATTTTCATGGGGGAGTCCCGGTTTTGATTGGTGCAAGCCGTAAACAGTGGCGTGGGAGCCACTACAGTCCGTTTTTGTGATCCGAGCCGTTGATTCCTGGCGGCTGGTATGCTGGGAGAATGCCTAAAAGCAGGGGGTAAATCTAGAGGCTTTATCCAGAATTTTATCCTGCCATTAGGTGTATGTGATATGGATCTTGCAAACCACCAATATTAATCACTGTTTATTTTGATTTCGGCGAGATATTTCGCATTCAGAGTTCGCTCATCGAGTGCCCGTGGCAACAGGCGAAAAGTGAGCAGCGCCGAGATGGTATGCTGCACCTGCATCTGGGCCATAAAGAGATCAGGTTCATCTTCGTCAAAGCCGAATATCGGCCGTGATGGGGTCACCCTGACGGCATCGCGGTTAATGGTCAGCTCATCGACCTTGAGCCAGGAGTAACCCTCTGCCAGTGCCAGCTCCCCTGCCCGCTTGAGCACATATTTGCGGGCGGTCTCCCTGTCCACCAGATCGTTGCCGACAAACTCCAGTTGCCACTTGTCCGGGCCAAGCCGGGTCTGGGAAAAACCGGTCTGGCCGTTCCAGAATGACTTTTCACTCTCGTAAGGGGTGGCGCAGCCCACCAACAGCAGGGTGAGCATCAGCAGACAACAGGGTTTAGATACGGATGCAGACACGAGAGGCCTCGCCAGACAAATGAGCAACAGAGTTGTTACTACACCATAAAGCGCGGTGGCTGCACAATCGACTCACGCCAGCAGCGACCAGCATGCATCACCACTGGCTTCGCGCCTGTGCGGCAAATCGCAGGCAAAAGAAAAGGCCTTGTCGTTTGACAAGGCCTTTACCGGGGAATTTGGTCGGTGTGAGAGGATTCGAACCTCCGACCCTCTACACCCCATGCAGATGCGCTACCTGGCTGCGCTACACACCGACGGAGTCAGCTCGGCTGACGGGGGCAGAGTTTATGGAGATGACCCTGCCCTGTCAACAGGGAAACGCCGCCAATTCCTAAGCCACGGTGCGTTCGCCTGCTTTGCGAACAATCAGCGGTTAAAGGTCAGCCGCTTGCCCAGGATCTGGTCAGTCACCTGCCCGTTTTGCCAGGCGATCTGGCCATTCACCAACGTCATCTCCACCGTGCTGTGGAAGCGGTAGCCGTTGAAGGGCGACCAGCCACAGTGGTAGAGGATGTTGTCATCGTTGACCACATAGGGCTTGCCCAGATCCAGCAGCACCAAATCGGCGAAATACCCCTCGCGGATATAACCGCGATCCTGCACCTGGAAGCGCTCGGCCACCGCATGGGAGGTCTTCTTGACGATAGTCTCCAGGGTAAACACGCCGTTGTGGTAGAGCTCCAGCAGCGCCTGCAAAGAGTGCTGCACCAGCGGCACACCGGACGGCGCCTTGAAGTAGCTGTTCTGCTTCTCTTCCCAGGTGTGGGGAGCGTGGTCGGTGGCGATGATGTCGAGCACGTCGTTGCGTACCGCATCCAGCAGTGCCTGCTGGTCGGCGGCACTCTTCACCGCCGGGTTGCACTTGATCAGGCTGCCCTGGGTCTCGTAATCGGCATCATTGAAGAAGAGGTGGTGCACACACACCTCAGCGGTGATGTTCTTGTCTTTCAACTCGCTCAGGTCGTGGCTGGCGGTAAAGAGCGACAGCTCCTTGGCCGATGTCAGATGCAGCACATGCAGCTTGGCACCGTATTTTTTCGCCAGCGCCACCGCCATGCTGGAGGATTTGTAGCACGCCTCGTCACTGCGAATGCGACCGTGCTCGCCCATCGGCACATTCTCGCCCCACTTGGCCCGCGCCGCCTCTTCCGCCTTGGCGATGGTCGGGGTGTCTTCGCAGTGGGTCACGATCATCACCGGACTTTCGCGGAAGATGGCCGCCAGGGTCTCCTGATTGTCCACCAGCATGTTGCCGGTCGAGGAGCCCATAAACACCTTGACCCCGCAGGACTGCTTGGGGTCGAGACGCTTGATCTCTGCAAGGTTGTCGTTGGTGGCACCGAGATAGAAGCTGTAGTTGGCGACGGAGGAGTTGGCGGCGATCTGGTATTTGGCTTCGAGAGCGTCGAGGGTGGTGGTCTGGGGATTGACGTTGGGCATTTCCATGAAACTGGTGGTGCCACCGGCGACGGCGGCGCGGGATTCGCTGGCGATAGTCCCCTTGTGGGTCAATCCCGGCTCCCGGAAGTGGACCTGATCATCGATCATTCCGGGGATGAGATGGCGACCTGCGGCATCGATAACCAGCGCATCGGGCGCCTCGATATCCGGGGCGATGCGAGCAATCCGTTCCCCCTCGATCAACACATCGGAGGCATAGATACGGCCTTCGTTGACCAAGGTGGCATTCTTGATAAGCAGTTTGTTCATGGGGGGTTCCAGTTCCTTTGCCGATAATCGCGGGTCATAATAGCGCAAAACTGCCCTTTCTCTGTAGCAAGGCCTGACTGATGAAGTTATTTGTAAGAGATTTGACCGTGATCGACTCCAGCTACCTGTGCGAACGCCGCGGCATGGTGGGTGAGAGCTGGCTGGTAGATATCGAAATGAGCGGTGAGCTCAACGAAATGAGCATGCTGCTGGACTTTGGCCGGGTAAAGAAGCTGATCAAATCGATCATCGATGAAGAGGTGGACCACAAGCTGCTGGTGCCGACCGAGTGCCCGCTGATCCACGTTGAGGCTCTGGATGGTGACGAAAGCACAGTGGATCTGCTGCGCCCGGGTCGCTCCATCCATCTGCGCTGCCCATCCCAGGGCTTCGCCTTTATCCCGGCTCCGCAAGTTGATAAAGAGTCGGTGACCCGCTACCTGCTGGCGGTACTGGCCAAACGGCTGCCGGGCAATATCAAGGATCTCTCCCTGACCCTCCGTCAGGAGGCGATCACCGGTGCCTTCTACCACTACAGCCATGGCCTGAAAAAGCACGATGGCAACTGCCAGCGCATCGCCCACGGCCACCGCTCTCCCATCGAGATCCACGTCGATGGCGAGCGCGACCAGGAGCTTGAGCTCAACTGGGCCGAGCGCTGGGGCGATATCTACCTTGGCACCGAGGAGGACAAGGTGGCGCTGACCGAGCTCGCTTTGAGCCCCCGCGCCAATGCCCAGCTTGGCGAGCATCACTGCGGCTTCAAATATGTGGCGCCGCAAGGGCTGTTCCAGCTGGCCATCCCCACCGCCGAGGTGGAGATGATCGACACCGACACCACGGTCGAACTGCTGGCCTGCTACATTGCTCGCGAAGTGAAGAAGATGGTGGGCGACAAGTTCGTCAAGATTGTCGCCTATGAAGGGGTCGGCAAGGGCGCGATTGCCTACGCCTGATCCCCTTGTCACGGCCAGGCCCCGCATCTGCGGGGCCTTGTTGTTTCAACTCTCGACCATCAGGCGCTGAGGCGGAAGCGCTTGACCAGGCTCTCCTGCTGCTCGGCAAGGGAGTCCAGCTGCTGGCTGGTCTCGGCTACCCGCTCAATCCCCTGATAGTTGAGATCCGAGATATCGGAGATGCGGTTGAGGTTGGTGGCGATATCGGCGCTGGTGGCCTGCTGCTGCTCGGCGGCAGAGGCGATCTGGCTCGACATGTCGCTGATCAGCACCACAATTCCCTGCACCTCCTCCATGGCGTTGTTGGCGTGAGAGCTCTGATCCACGCAGCTGTCCATCTCGCGAGAGCACTCCTGCATCACGGTCACCGCCTTGGCGACCCCCTGCTGCAGGTTCTCGATCATGGTCTGGATTTCGCTGGTGGACTGGGCGGTACGGCCCGCCAGACTGCGTACCTCATCCGCCACCACCGCAAATCCGCGCCCCTGCTCGCCGGCCCGCGCCGCTTCGATGGCGGCGTTGAGGGCCAGCAGGTTGGTCTGCTCGGCGATGCCGCGAATGACATCGAGGATGTTGCCGATCTGGCTGCTCATGGCGCTCACATCGCCAATCACCTTGCCGGTCTGTTGCAGTTTGCCCGCAAGTTGATGAGTGGTGGTGATATTGCCTGCCATCACCTTGCGCCCCATCTCGGAGGCCTTCTCCACATCCTGCACCCGCTCCAGGGTCTGGTTGGCGGCCTGCGCCACTTCCCGCACCGAGGCCTCCATCTGGGTCATGGCGGCGGCGACCGAGGCGGTCTCCTGCCGCTGTTTCTCCAGATCCGCCCGCACCGATTCGGTGGTGTGGCGATTGCCGTGGGCGGCATCGTTAAGCTGGGCAGACGCTTGTGAAAGCTGTGCCAGCACCTCCCCCATCTGGGCAATCAGCAGGTTGATCTGGCTGCCCAGCTGGCCGAATTCGTTCTTGCTCTGAAAACCGATGCGCTGGGTCATGTCGCCCTGGGTCACTTCGGTCAACACCCGCAGCAACTCCCTGAGCGGACGGCGAATGGCCTTGCCGAGGGTATAAGCCACCAGCATGGCGATCAGGATGGCGACTACGATGCTGGTTCCCTGGGTCAGGGTGCTCTGGCTCTGTGTGGCTTTGGCGTGCTGAATGCTTTGACTCATCAGCTGCTGACTCTGGCCGGTGATCCGCTCAAGCCGGTTCTGGATCTCGACGATGAGAGCGCTGGCCTGCTTGCTCTTCTCCCGCATCAGTTCCTGCTGCTTCATCAGCGCCAGATACTGTGAGAGCACGCCTTCGCTTGCGGTGGTGTCACGCACGAAGCCGTGAACATAGTGGCCCATGTCGTTCTCGAAGTTCTTCAGCTCCCCCTGCAGATCCTTGATGGTGCTGTTGAACCCCTCGATCTGCATCTTGTTGCGCTTGAGCGCCCCTTCGATGGGGGCCGGAATGGTCTGATTGAGGGCGTCCATGGTGGAGAGTTCGATAGCGGAAAGCTTGGTGGTCAGGGTCTCGGAGAGCATCTTGATGAAGCTGTCGTCGATGGTGACCATCATGTCACCCAGACTCTTCTTGAACTGGGGCAGACTGACCTGAAACTGCCCCTTGGCCAGATTGACCTTGTGCAGTCGGGTGAGCAGCGCCTCGTGTTCGCCGGGCAGGGTATCGGTCAGTTGCAGGTAGCTGTCGACCTGCTGGCTGAGGCTGCTCATCTCCCCTTGCAGTTCGGGGTGGTGGGCCACCTGCTGGCGCAAGACGTCAAGGCTCTTGCCCACCGCGGCCTTCGCCTGTTTCAGTTCGGCCACTTCGGCTGGCAGCTGTTTGGGGTCCTGCTCGGTGAGCACATCCCCCAGCCACTTGTTGGCGCTGAGCAGGGTGATCTGGGTCTGGCTGCTGGCAATCACCAACGGCATAGACTGCTGGGTAACCTGCTCCAGTGCGTTCCCCAGGGTCTCCTGACTACGAAATGTGAGCAGTGAACTGGCCACCATCACGGCCACCAGGATCGCGAAGCCAAGGTAGACTCGCTGCAAGATGGAGAGATCCGACATTGTTTGTTTCATTATTGTCCCGCTGTATATGCAAAAGTCCCTTGCCTGAGTACCCCGTCCTTTTGATACCCTGCAGACCACCCTGAACAGGCGCTGCAGATGACGTCCCTCTGGCTATCGGTATTTTTAACAATAACTGAAGGGAATGGGACATCAGCTGTGTCAAATGTCGGCTTGTGTCACACTTGGCGTGCTGCTCGCCCCCCTTTCGGGAGCCGCTTGGGGTTCTAGTTCAATTTTCTGTTTCATATAAGGGAGTTAGCCATGGCGCAAGAAACCATTTTCAGCAAAATCATCCGTAAAGAGATCCCCGCCGACATCCTTTATCAAGACGATCTGGTCACCGCATTCCGGGATATCCAGCCCAAGGCCAAAACCCATATTCTGATCATCCCCAATGTGCTGATCCCCACCGTCAATGACGTGGAAGCCGAACATGAACTGGCCCTTGGCCGGATGTTCACCGTGGCCCGCAAACTGGCCAGCGAGGCGGGCATCGCCGAAGATGGCTACCGCCTCATCATGAACTGCAACCGCCACGGCGGGCAGGAGGTCTACCATATCCACATGCATCTGGTCGGTGGCCAGCCGCTGGGACCGCTGCTCAGCCTGTAATGAATCGCCACGCCTCAACCTGCCGCAGCGCCCTGTTGCTCTGCGGCGCCCTGCTGTTGCTGGGAGGCTGCGCCTCCCGCTGGCAGGATATGTTCGTCTCCTACTCCGATCAGATGGTGCCCCTGCGCAACCAGCTGCTGCTGGGCCATGCCGCCGAGGCGCTGCCCGAAGTGCGCGACTCCACCCTGGGGGATGACACCTTTGTGCTGGATCGGCTCGAACAGGGGCGCATTGCCTGGCTCGCCGGTCAGGATGCGGGCAGCAAGCAGGCGTTCACCGCCGCCGACAGCCGCCTTCAGTGGGAAGACAATCAGGCCGAATACCGGCTGAGCCACGGTCTGGATCAGGTGGGCAGTCTGCTCACCAACGATCAGTCGATGGCCTATCGTACTCCCGATTACGAACGCACCATGCTGCATCACTATCTGGCCCTCAACTATCTGCAACGGGGTGATGCCGATGGCGCCCTGGTGGAGGTGCGCCGGGCCAATCAGGTGCAGGAACAGGCCCTGAAACGGCGAGCCGATGAGGTGCGCAAGGCGAAGGATGAGAGCGAAGAGGCCGAAGCAGAAGGCGAGATGCGCCAGCTGATGTCGCGCGGCGCACCGGATCTCGACCGGTTGATCGGCAAGGTCAAGAACGGTTTTCAGAACGCCTACACCTTCTATTTTTCCGCCGTGCTCTATGAGGCGGCCGGGGATCTCAACGATGCCTGGGTCGACTATCAGCGCGGCTACCAGATAGCGCCAGACAACCGCAGCCTGCAAGATGCCTTGCTGCGTCTGGCGCGGCTGCGTGGCTCACCGGACGAGATCCGCGAGACCGAGAAAAAGATAGGCCGCAAAGCGCCGCCGCTTGCAAAAGATCAAGGCCAACTGGTGGTGCTGTTTGAAGATGGTTTGATCCCGGCACGGCGCGAACTGTTCCTGCCGCTGCCCATCTCCACCTCCCGCGGCGATTTTCGTACCTTTACCGTCGCCATCCCCTATTACGATAATCGGGCCAGCGACACCGGCCCGCTGACGGTGGAAGTCGGCAAGCGGGCCTGGCAGACCAGCGAGCTGGTCAGGCTGGAAGCGCTGGCCGCCAAAGATCTGCAGGAGCGGCTGCCCGGCATGCTGACCCGCCAGGCGCTGCGACTGGTGGCCAAGGAGCAGATGCGCCGCACCGCCGCCAAAGAGGGAGGGGATGTGGGCAATATTCTGGTGGGGATCTTCAACACCCTCTCGGAGCGGGCCGATACCCGCAGCTGGCTGACGCTGCCAGCTCAGGCATCGAGCTGGCAGGGAATGGTGCCGGCAGGTGACATCAATCTCACCCTGGGGGCGGGGGCAGCGCAGCGGCAATTGCCGCTCACCATCCACAAGGGACGCACCACCCTGGTCTGGGTACAGCGCCTCGGTGCCGCTCTGACCACCCGGGTGATGCCGCTCTAAGCAGATGGCGAAGAGAGATGAGCAAGACAATTAACCGGGCAGGCTCACACGCGGCCCCACTCACCCCGATTAAGGAGAGCAAGATGAAAGCATACGGGTTGGCCCTCGGGCTCGCGCTGCTGCTGACCGGCTGTGCCACCAACACCTCCGGCGTGGCGCTCTATGGCCCGGCGGGCGGTGCACCCACGCTGGAGCAGCATCAAAACGTCAACGTCACCCTGACCGAGCTGAGCCGCCGCCAGCAAAATGGCCTGCTGCAGGTCAATGTGGCCGCCGCCAGCACCCAGCGCGGCGATAACAAGCTGCAATATATCTTCTATTGGTATGATGAGGCCGGTCAGGAGGTCGCCAGCGATGGCCGCGGCTGGACCCCCATCAAGCTGCATGGCTATCAGACCCGCACCCTCTCGGCCCTGGCGCCCAGCCCGGCGGCGCAGGGTTACCGGATTTACGTACGCGAAGTGATTGAGGAATCCTACTGATGAAAATGAATCATGCCCTGCTGATATTGACCTCTGCATTGCTCTTGGGCGGCTGCTCCAGCACCACCGTCAGCTATGGCGATCCCACTGAAACTGAAACCGTCACCGTCGATTACGGCTCAAGCGATCTGCAGGCCATCGCCGACAAAATGGCAGACTCCATGCTCGCCTCCCCTGCCACCAGCGAGATCACCGCAGGCAGTCGTCCGGTGATGTTTATGGACTCTATCCGCAACAAGACCTCCGAGCACATCGATACCGAAGCGATCACCGATACCATCCGCACCAAATTGCTGCGGGCCGGCAAGTTCCGCTTCGTCGACATGAGCAAGGTGGCCGCCGTCAAGCAGCAGCTCGAATACCAGCAGAGCAGCGGCATGGTGGATCCAGCCTCCATGGTGCGTCTGGGCAAGCAGACCGGTGCCCGCTACATGGTCTATGGCAATCTCGCCAGCATCGTCAAAGACAATGGCAAGGTGAAGGATGTCTACTACCAGATGACCATGAACCTGATGGATCTGCAAAACGGCGAACTGCTGTGGGCTGACCAGAAAGAGATCCGCAAACAGGCGAAGAAATCCACCTTTGGCTGGTAACAGGCTCCTGGTGACAGGCAACTGTGATCCGCTACTGGCCAGCCTACCCGCCCCCTGGCGGGAGGGGCTGCTGGAACCACTCGGGTTAGGTCTGACCAACTGCAACTATCGACTGCGCCTCCCCTCGGGGCGCAGTTACTTTTTGCGTCAGGGCCACTCCGACCCGGTGCGCCTTGGCATCGACCGTCCCACCGAGTGGCAGCTTTATCAGGGAGCGATGGCAGAAGGGTTGACGCTGCCTTGCCACTATGGCGATCCCGCCAGCGGTCTGATGCTGCTCGAATGGTGCGATGAGCCAAACTGGGTGCACGCGGCACCACCGGAAGCCGATCAGCCCCGTCTGCTGGCTGAGGTGCTGCGCAAGCTCCATCGCCTGCCGCTGCCTGCGGTAGTGATGGCGGTGCGAGCCCACGCGGCGGGCTATCGCGCCCGACTGGCCCGCATTCCCTCCTGGCTGCCCGCCCTGGAGCGGAGCTTGCTCGCCAGCAGTGAGCCAAATGATTGCTGGCGCCCTTGCCACCATGATCTCAATCCGGCTAACTTGTTGGGAAGCAAACCCTGGGTCATCGACTGGGAGTATGGCGCGGCAGGTCACCCCGGCTTTGAGCTCGCCAGCATCCAGCGCACCCATGAGTGGCCCGCCGAGCGGCGCGACGAGCTGGAAGCGCACTATCTGCAGGCCCTGCCGCGCCACCAGTGGCCCGATTTTCAGAGCGAGGCATTTTTACCCTGGGTCGACTATATCGGCCTGCTCTGGGCCCTGCTGATGGCAGAGCAGCAGCCCTCACTCGACTATGACACCCTGATCGCCATCAACCGGCAACGACTGGAGTAACAGATGATAAACAAGGTGCGCTGGCACAAGCCGAAAACCTGGGGTCTGCTGCTGATCGGCCTGCTGCTGACCGGCTGCTCCACCCGGGTGATCTACTACTGGCTCGATACCGCCATCATCTGGCAACTGGATGACTACTTTGCCCTCTCTTACTCCCAAAAGGATTTGCTCAGCCGCGAAGTGAAGGGGCTGATGGCCTGGCATCGCCAGCACGAGCTGCCGCGCTACGCCAAGGATCTCGACGCACTGGCCAAGGCGGTGGCCAGCCCCATGACGCCGGAGCAGATCTCGACCAACCTAGATGCGGTGCAGCAGAGCCTGACCCGCACGCTGGAAAACACTATCCCCCGCGCGGTCAGGCTGGCGCGCACCCTGACCGATGAGCAGGTGGCCCACTTTATGACCGATCGTATCAAGCGGCAACAGGAGCGGCAAAAGGACTTTGCCACTGAGCCCAAAGAGCAGATGCTGGCGGAGTTTCGCGACAAGATGAACAAGCGACTCGAGTTCTGGATTGGCGAGGTGAAACCGGCACAGGCGCCACTGGTGGCCCAGTGGGCCGAATGGCAATACGAGCTCATGCCCCCCTGGCTCGAGTTTCAGGAGTCCTGGATCCAGGAGCTGGACAGGCTGATGAAGCAGCGCCAGAGTCCCGACTTTACCCGCGAGCTGACTGACCTGCTGGCCGAGGGGGATGGGCTGATGGATGGCCGCTTTACCGGCTATACCGAGCAGTCGCGCCAACGTACCGTCAACTGGCTGAGCGCCATGAGCCAGTCGCTGGATATCTCCCAGCGGGCCCATCTCTACTCCCTGCTCAAGGGCTACGCCCGCGACTTCAAGCAGATGAGCGGCAGCTGACAAACGGCGCCGAATGGTACCTTACGCCCGAGCAACCTTGTTCAAACCGGGCGCTTATGGTAGTTTGCCCTTCCTATTTATCGGGAATTAACTTTTGCGCCTTATCGACAAAGTAAAACTGGTGCTGGTAACTCTGGTTATCGCCCTCACCCTGCTTTGTTCCATCGCCCGAATGGAAGGCCCGCTGCTACCCGCATCTCCCCAGAGTGAACAGCAGCAGACTCAGGTGTTCAATCAGCTTAGCGACAGCGATGATGGCATCATCAAGTTTGTCGGCAGCCATCAGAATCACCTGCTGCGTCTCGAACAATCCCTGCGCAGTGACAACCAGCCCAAGAGTGTGGTCTACGAGCTGATCCAGAGCTGGTCGGCCCAGGCCATCCTGCTGTTGCTGCTCGGCTGGCTAATGCTGGCACCCGAGCTCTATCACAAACAGAGTTTTCGCGATCGCTTTGGCGCGATCCACCGACGCCATCTACAGCGCCAACATCTGCAATACCGCTTCACCCAGAGCTATCTGAGCGCCTGACCCCGGAGGGGCTGGCACATCCACTGTTTGCTCATCTCCTCTTCCTGACGGATCCGGCGGCTGCCTGATCCGCATCTGATGCATCCCATTTTTTGCGCCTTGCCGAGCCTTGTTGCTATCGGCCCGGGCACCATTCTCCTGACAGAGGCTTGTTTGCCATGAGAAAGAGCAATCGCACCGTTCTCAACCGCATGAGCAAGTGGCAGTACGCACTACTGCTGTTGATGCTGTTGACCTTTACCTTTTACTCCCTGCCCACCTTTTTCGGTGAGCAGCCCTCCCTCGGCCTGCACGGACAGCAGCGCCTGACCGCTCAACAACAGATGCTGCTGAGTGACAAACACCTGACCCCGCTCAAGGTCCTTGAGCAACCTGAGCGGGTCGAGCTGGTCTTTGCCAGTCAGGGCGAGCAGCAGCGAGCCAAGCAGTTGCTGGAGCAGCAAGGGGTCGACAGTGCCGCCCTGACCCTGGAGTTTCACTCCAATGCGCCGGCCTGGATCACCCGCCTCGGCGCCGACCCCATCAAGCTGGGGCTCGACCTGCGCGGCGGCTCCCAACTGCTGATCGGGGTGGACGTGGACTTTGTCATCGACAATCAGACCAAGAATCTGGTGGACACCCTGCGCACCCGCTTCCGCGAAGCCAATCTGCGCGGCGCCAGCGTCACGCGCACGGCACAGGGCGCCGTAGCCGTCACCCTGCCGGAGGTGGCCGAACAGGATAGCTGGCTCTCTATCATCAAAGAGAGTGCCGGTACCCGTCAGGATCAGTGGAAGCTGACCCGCTCCGGCAATGATCTGAAACTGGTGCTGAGCGATGCTGAGCGCACCCTGCTGGTCAACAACGCCGTGACCCAGAACCTGTCGATCCTGAAAAAACGGATCAACGAACTCGGCATCGTCGAGGCCTCGGTGGTGCGTCAGGGTCAGGATGGCATCCGTATCGAACTGCCCGGAGTACACAACCCCAAACAGGCGAAAGAGGTGATCGGCGCCACCGCCTCGCTGGCCTTCTACGAGGCCAAAGCCGACAGCCATTTCTATATCGCCGATCGCAACGGTCAGGCCGTCGGCATGGCGCGCAAGCCGGTACTCACCGGCGAGCACATCGTCGATGCCCGCGCCAACATGGGCGAAATGGGTCAACCCCAGGTCAATATCGTGCTCGACACCCTAGGTGGCAGCAAGATGAACCAGTTCAGCCGCCAGCATGTGGGCAAGCCGATGGCGACAGTCTTCACCGAGTACAAGACCAACGCCCAGGGCAAACTGCGGGCCCAGAGCGAGGTGATCAACGTCGCCACCATCCAGACCGCCCTTGGCAACCAGTTCCGCATCACCGGCATTGGCAGTCTGCCGGAGGCGCAAGAGCTGGCCATGCTGCTGCGCGCCGGTGCCCTCACCGCCCCTCTCAAGATCCTGGAAGAACGCAGTATTGGCCCGACGCTGGGGATGCAGAATATCGAGGCGGGCTTCACCGCGCTGGCCTTCGGCATGGCAGGCATGATGCTGTTCATGATGGCCTGGTACCGCAAATTCGGCTGGGTTGCCATCACGGCGCTGGTCGCCAACCTGTTGATGCAGGTCGGCATGCTGGCGGTGCTGCCGGGCGCCGTGCTGACCCTGCCGGGAATCGCCGGTCTGGTGCTGACGGTGGGCATGGCGGTGGATACCCATGTGCTGATCTTCGAGCGGATCAGGGACCGTCTGCGAGAAGGGGGCTCACTGGCCAACGCCATCGATTTTGGCTATCGCTCCGCCTTCCACACCATTTTCGATGCCAACATCACTACGCTCATCTGCGCTGTAGTGCTCTACTCCATCGGCTCCGGTCCGCTGCAGGGCTTCTCCATCACCCTCATTCTGGGTCTGCTCTCCAGCATGATCACCGGGATCTGGGGGACGCGCGCCATCATCAACCCCCTGTGGGGACGCAGCAGCGAGCGCACGCTGAAGGTGTAACGGGACAGAGACAGTTGTCCCTCTGATGAGCGGCTTTGGCTGCGCCATCGGCCATGGACATGGCCGGAGCGGCCAAAGCAGAACACTATTTCCCGGCGTGTCGCGACACGTCGTGATGGGCCAACAGCCTGGTGCTGGCTGGCCAAGGAGAGAATTATGTTGAGAATGATCGTTGCCATGGGGCTGACCCGTTGGCGTTATATCGGCCTGTGGGCTTCCATCCTGCTGACCGTGGCCAGCGTCGCCATCTTGCTGGTGAACGGCCTCACTCTGGGGCTCGATTTTACCGGCGGGATCCTGCTGGAGTTTCATATCCAGACCCTGAAAGAGGCCCATGAGCTCAATGCCATGCTGGTCTCCCCGCTGGCGGGAGCCGTTGAGCTGAGCTCGGCCGGTATTCCCGGCGAGTGGCTGATCAAGCTGCCCCCCCACGAACTGCCCTGGCCCGCGGCAGATCTCGCCACCATGCTGACCCAACAGCTGGGGATGCCGGTCGAGTTGCTGCGCACCACCATCGTCGGCCCTCAGGTGGGTGCAGAACTGTTCCAGCAGGGGATGCTGGCGGTACTGGTCGCTTCGCTGGCGATGTCGGCCTATCTGGCGTTTCGTTTCGAGTGGCGTCAGGCCATCGGCATCCTGCTCTCGGTGGTCCATGACGCTATCGTGGCGCTGGGGCTGCTGTCACTCTTTCAGATCGAATTCGATCTGAACATCATCGCCGGTTTGATGGCGGTGATCGGCTACTCCCTCAACGACAGCATCGTCATCTCGGACAGGCTGCGGGATTTGCTGAGCTCGCGTACCCAGATGGGCATCCACGAATGCTCCGATGTGGCCATCAAGGCGACCTTCAGTCGCACCATGATCACCTCGGGCACCACCCTGTTTACCGTGGGCGCTCTGTTGCTGTTTGGCGGTGACGCCCTCTACGGCTTCTCCTTCACCCTGTTTGCCGGGATCCTGGTGGGCACCGTCTCCTCCATTACCGTCGCCTCGACCGTGCAGGAGCTGCTTGGGCTCACCCCGCAGGCCTACCAGAAGAAGAGCGAGGAGCCACTGGCCAACGCAGCCTGAACCTTGTTAATCAGACCCGGCTCACCGGGTCTCAACAAACCGGGCCCCTGCCAACCATTGGCAGGGGCTTTTTCATCCCTCCTCTCTCGCCGCCCATTTTGTCGTTCGGCTCGCCTCAATTGACAACTGACCATATTGAAAGCAATGACGGATCAACCCGTCATTTTTAATAACAAAAAGGTCATTTTATTACGTCAGAAACCATAAAATGTGACTGAAAGCACTTTCTTGAGGGCTCAAAGGAGGCAACATTGTAGTGATTTATCTACAAAGGGATATGAGATGTTGTTACAACCTGCCAATACAGCAAAATCCAGACAGTTGCTGAACGAGACCATGGCTTTGGTACTCGCAGGAGGGCGGGGTAGTCGCCTCAAACAGTTAACCGACAACCGTGCAAAACCTGCCGTTCATTTCGGCGGCAAATTCCGCATCATCGATTTCGTGCTCTCCAACTGCATCAACTCCGGCATCCGTCGGGTCGGTGTCGTGACCCAGTACAAATCCCACAGCCTGTTGCGCCACCTCCAATCGGGCTGGTCTTTCCTGCGCTACCAGATGAACGAGTTTATCGATCTGCTCCCTGCCCAGCAGCGGGTAGATGAGGTGAACTGGTATCGGGGTACCGCCGATGCGGTCTACCAGAATCTGGATATCATCCGCGATCACGCCCCCAAATATGTGGTGGTGCTGGCAGGCGATCACATCTACAAGATGGATTACGCCGCCATGCTGCTCGACCACGTCAATATGGGCGCCAAGGTGACCGTTGCCTGCATCGAGGTGCCACGCAGTGAAGCAAGCGCCTTCGGGGTAATGGCGGTGGATGATGATCGCAAGATCAATGCCTTCGTCGAAAAGCCCGCCAACCCGCCCGCCATGCCGGGCAAGGCCGACACCGCGCTGGCCTCCATGGGCGTCTATATCTTCGATGCCGAGTATCTCTATCAGTTGCTGGAAGAGGACATTGCCAACGAGCAGTCCCATCACGATTTCGGCATGGACGTGATCCCCCGCGTGGTGAAAGAGGGCACCGCATTCGCTCACCCGTTTGGCATGTCCTGTGTCGGCTGCTGTCCGGATCGCCGCCCCTACTGGCGCGATGTGGGCACCGTGGACTCCTTCTGGGAGGCCAATATGGATCTCGCTTCCGTCACGCCTGAGCTGGATATCTACGATCAGGACTGGCCCATCTGGACCAGTCAGAACATGACTCCTCCCGCCAAGTTCGTGCAGGACCGAAACGGCCAGCACGGCATGACCATCAACTCCATGTTTGCCGGGGGCACCATCGTCAGTGGCTCTTTCATCCTGAGTTCGGTGCTCTTTACCAATGTGCGGGTCGACTCCTTCTGCACTCTGGATCAGGCCGTTATCTTCCCGGGTGTGGAGATTGGTGCCGGTTGCCGACTGCGCCGGGTGGTGATCGACAAGGGGTGCAAACTGCCGGAAGGCACGGTGATCGGTGAAAACGCCGATGAAGATGCACGTCGCTTCCACCGCTCCGAGCAGGGCATAGTGCTGGTCACCCAGGGGATGCTCACTCGCCTGAACAAAGAGCTGCAGGGAAAACAAAAGCGCTGATCCGCAGCCAGACGGGATCCCCCTTCCTACCGTAAAGGGAGCCATGATGGCTCCCTCTTTCTATGGCTGACCAGATAGCCACCTCACACCATCATTGCCATCGCGTTGCAGTCTCCCAGAGATACCATTTACTGTGGGTAAACAGCTGGACAATGCAACCTTTACGCCCACAAACCGTAAACATTAAATTACACAAAAACCATCACCCCTCCGAAAAATCCTCTGTATTATTCCTGTTCGCGCTATATAGCAGCTCCTTTATCTGACTTTTTAGCGGTAAACCCGCTAGTTTCACTTGATTGTTTGTTTTTCCTTGGTAAGGTGAGGGCGGCTGCGTAACAAAGCAGGTACCAACGTAAACATATCGGTACAATCGCTTTTAGCTTAATACAGTAGAGAGAATGAAATCATGCAAAGAGACCCCCTGAACAACATCCATATCCAGTCCGAACAAGTGATGATCACGCCTACCCAGCTCAAGGAGAAGTTACCCATCTCCGACAAGGCGCTGGCATTCGTGCAAGGGGCCCGCAATACCATCGCCGATATCATTCACCGCCGCGATCACCGGCTGCTGGTGATCTGTGGTCCCTGCTCCATCCACAACATGGACGCCGCCAAAGAGTACGCAACCAGACTCAAAGCGCTGCATGATGCCTATCAGGACTCTCTCTACATTGTCATGCGGGTCTACTTTGAGAAGCCGCGCACCACAGTCGGCTGGAAAGGCTTTATCAACGACCCCAATCTGGATGGCACCTTCGATGTGGAGCTGGGGCTGAACCGTGCCCGCGAGCTGCTCTGCTGGCTGGCGGAGCTGGAGTTGCCGCTGGCCACCGAAGCGCTCGACCCCATCAGCCCGCAATACCTGGCCGAGCTCTTCTCCTGGTCAGCCATCGGCGCCCGCACCACCGAATCCCAGACCCACAGGGAGATGGCGTCAGGTCTCTCCATGCCGGTCGGCTTCAAGAACGGCACCGACGGCAACCTGGGGACTGCCATTAATGCGTTGCAGGCGGCCTCCTCCCCTCACGCCTTTATGGGGATCAACCAGCAGGGCCAGGTTGCTCTGCTGCAGACCCAGGGCAACCCGGATGGCCACGTGATCCTGCGCGGCGGCAAACATCCCAACTATGACTCGGTCAACGTGTCGCTGGCGGAAGAGGCGCTGGAGAAAGCGGGCCTGCTGCCGAGCCTTGTGGTGGATTGCAGCCACGGCAACTCCAGCAAGGATCACCGTTTGCAGCCCAAGGTGGCCGACAACGTCATCCACCAGATCCAGGAGGGCAACCGCTCCATCATCGGGGTGATGCTCGAATCCAACCTGTTCGAGGGAAACCAGTCCAGCGAGCAGCCTAAGGAGCAGATGCGCTACGGGGTCTCCATCACAGATGCCTGCATCGACTGGGACACCACCGCCACCCTGCTGGCCCGCTGCCACAACCAGCTGGCTGACCCCCTCAAGGGCAGAACTGCACGGTAAGCCGTGGTATCTTGGCGTAACCTATTGAACAATCGAGGTATCACTGCTGGTGGCATCAAGCCGCTCACGCCGTGATACCTTGTTGCATCTTGAATTTCAGGGCGCCGCCGCTCGCGGCGCCAGCAGGGACTGGATATGGCTGAAGAGTTGAATGTACTCAGGGACAAGATAGATGCGGTGGACAAGCAGCTGATCGATCTGCTGGCCGCCCGTCTGGCCCTGGTGGGAGAAGTGGGTGAGGTAAAGAGCCGCCACGGCCTGCCCATCTATGCACCGGACAGGGAGGCGAGCATGCTGGCCCGCCGCCGCGCCGAGGCCGAGCAGTTGGGAGTGCCCGGCGATCTCATCGAAGACGTGCTGCGCCGGGTGATGCGTGAATCTTATGCCAGCGAGAAAGATACCGGCTTCAAATGCATAAAGCCGGATCTTGGCAAGGTGGTCATCATCGGTGGTCAGGGCCAGCTTGGCCGCTTGTTCGGCCATATGTTCAGCCTCTCAGGCTATCGGGTCGAGACGCTGGAACAAGCCGACTGGCCGCGCGCTGACGAGATCCTCGCCGGAGCCGGTCTGGTGATGGTGGCGGTGCCCATCGATATCACCTGCCAGATCATCGACCGCCTCGGCAACCTGCACGCCCACAGCCTGCTGGTGGATGTCACCAGCGTGAAGGCGGCGCCGCTCGAACATATGCTGGCGGTGCACCAAGGGCCGGTACTGGGACTACACCCCATGTTCGGGCCGGATGTGGCGAGTCTCGCCAAGCAGGTGATCGTCTGCTGCCAGGGTCGTGACCCCGCCGCCAGCCAATGGCTGCTGGATCAGATGACCATCTGGGGCGCCCGCTTGCAACAGGTGGAAGCCAAGGCCCACGATGAGGCGATGACCCTCATTCAGGCGCTGCGTCACTTCGCCACCTTTGCCTATGGCTGGCACCTCTCCCGGGAGCAGGCCAATCTGGATCGCCTGCTGAGTTTGAGCTCCCCCATCTACCGGCTGGAGCTCGCCATGGTGGGGCGGCTGTTCGCTCAGGATCCCCACCTCTATGCCGACATCATTTTGTCGTCACCGCAGAATCTGGCGATGATCCGTCGCTACTACCAAAACTTCGGTGAAGCGCTGGGGCTGCTGGAACGAGGGGACAGGGACGGTTTCATCGATGCCTTCTCGCAAGTCTCCGGTTTCTTCGGCGAGCATGCCGACCAGTTCCTGCGTGAAAGCCGCATGCTACTGGCCCAGGCCAACGACCGCCGCCAACACGGCTGATCCTGCAAAAGTAGTAACAACTCATGCCACTCGGAAGGAGCCGCCACCGTTCATGACTGGATGGGAGCCAAAGATCTCCATTGGAAGGGGCGATTAAGCATGCGGGTTGTCATTAACAATGGCAACCCGCTTTGCAACTAGTCTCGCAGCAAACCCAGTCTTACCGAATCGTCGCCATCTGCCGCACGCAGCGTTGTTCTCGGTCATCCACCCGCTTGGCAAACCAGGCGGTTGTAAGGTTTCGGGTGATTTTCGGGCTCTTTAGCTGAATGCCGGGCAGGATGGCGCGGGGCAGTCGCTTGCCCGCTTGCTTGTCGGCCAGGGTAAAGATGCGATGGTAGAGATCGGTCTCGGCAAATTCGGCGGTATCCCCTTTACGCAGGCTCTGGTGGATCGCCTGCTTGCTCATATTGACCCGGTTGGCGAGGGTGTAGACGGCAAGCTCGGTATTGCCCGGCAGATCCGAGTCATAGCGGATCAGATCCCCGTCCAGCGCCAGAGTTTTGCCACTCAAACGGCTGACGGCGGCTTGAAAAGCGGCATTGCGACTGGCGTACCAGCCGGCGTTGAAATCGGCAAAGCGGTAGAGGGTATCCGGGTAGTCGGCGGGATAACCGAAGATATGTTTGGTGCCAAACCAGATGCCGCCGCGACGGGTAAAGACTTCGTGGCGGATGGAATCCTTGATTGGATAGGGGTAGCCACGGGCGTTGGCCTCGGCAAAGGCGATGCTCACCTGCATCGGGCCACCAGTATGCACCGGGTTGAGGTTGCCAAACAGCGTCTTGCCCATCGGCAGCATGCTGATCATGTCTTCGAAAATTTCGCTCATCTCCCGCTCGGTTCGCAACTTGTCGATCCGCTCGGCATAGCTCTTGCCGGTGGGCGAGTTGATGGAGAGCGCGGCCCGCACCATAAATTCGGGGATCAGCAGCTTGGCGGCCCGTGAGTTGATCTCTTTCCAGGCGATCTTGCCAAGGCCCGGCACCACTGGGTCGGCCTGATAAGTGGCTTCCTGCTCCGCCACCGCCAGCACGCTACAGACATTGTGATCATTGACCGTCACCCCCTGGGTGGTGAGCGCCGTCACCACGTCGTTGGCCCACCCCTGTTTGTCCGGCACCTGACGGGGCAAGAAGCGCACGATGCGGCTCTTCATATCCGCCGGTTTGCGCGGCTGCATGGCAGGCGGCGTTTTGGGGTTGCTCACGCTCGCCTCTTTGGTGGGAGCGGAGGCGGGATCACTGGCACAACCGGCCAGCAACAAGGCTGAGCAGAAGGCAAGAAGACGACAGGAAGGCAAAGCGGTCATAAGCATGTCCATTTTTGTTGGCCCTACAGGCTGCGCCGCTGGCACTGCACTGACAAGCAAAGTGGGGCCATTGTAGAGGATTGCCTGCCGCAGTTGAAACCCGCACTCGCAGCATCCCCTCCCCTTGCCAGCTTTTACCACCCCACGCGCCATCCGTTGTCTGCGATGCGGAACTCATGACCTTCCTCAATGGCTCACCCGCCCCGAACCGAACGCTTAGCGACAGATAAAAAGAAACCCCCGCCATCGCTGGCGGGGGTTGGTCGTCTGGCAAGTCGGGCTGATGCCCGCTGCAAACTCTTAGCGGTTTTTCACCTTCTGGTGCAGCTCCTGCACCGAGTTGACATTGGCGGTGGCATCCACGCTGATGGCCATGCAGGTGGCAAACGCCTCGTTCATGGTGGTGGTATACGCCACCTTGTTCTGCAAGGCGGCGCGACGCAACTGCTTGGAGTCCTGGATCGCCACCCGCCCTTCGGCGGTGTTGACGATGTAGGTGTACTCGCCATTCTTGATGCGGTCGAGAATGTGCGGGCGACCTTCGTGCACCTTGTTGACCAGGCGCGGGTTGATGCTCGCCTCACCCAGCGCGACCGCGGTGCCGTGAGTGGCATCCAGCTCGTAGCCCAGCTCCAGCAGCTTGGCAGCCAAGTCAACCACCTGCGCCTTGTCGCTGTGACGCACTGACAAGAGGGCACGACCCTCTTTCGGTACGGCGTGGTTGGCACCCAGCTGCGCCTTGGCATAGGCCTCGGCAAAGCTGCTGCCCACCCCCATAACCTCACCGGTAGAGCGCATCTCCGGCCCCAGCAGCGGGTCAACCCCCGGGAACTTGGCAAACGGCAGTACCACCTCTTTCACCGAGTAGTAGGGCGGGATGATCTCTTTGGTAAAGCCCTGCTCTTTCAGGCTCTGACCGGCCATCACGCGGGCGGCAATCTTGGCCAGCGGGGCACCGGTCGCCTTGGAGACAAACGGCACGGTACGGGCGGCGCGCGGGTTCACCTCGATGAGGTAGATGTCATCGCCCTTGACCGCGAACTGCACGTTCATCAGGCCGATAACGCCGAGCTCCAGCGCCAGCTTGCGCACCTGCTCGCGGATCTCGTCCTGAATCTTCTTGGACAAGGTATAGGGAGGCAGGGAGCAACCGGAGTCACCGGAGTGGATACCGGCCTGCTCGATGTGCTCCATGATGCCGCCGATGACTACATCGGTGCCGTCGCAGATGGCATCCACGTCCAGCTCGGTCGCATCGTCCAGGAAGCGGTCCAGCAGCACCGGCGATTCGTTAGAGACGCTCACCGCCTCGGCGAAGTAGCGACGCAGATCCTGCTCGTCATAGACGATTTCCATGGCGCGGCCACCCAATACGTAGGAGGGGCGAACCACCAGCGGGTAGGTGATACGCTCGGCCAGCAGCACCGCCTGCTCCAGCGCGGTGACGGTGCCGTTTTCCGGCTGCTTGAGGCCGAGACGCTCGACAGCAGACTGGAAGCGCTCGCGGTCTTCGGCGCGGTCGATGGCATCCGGGCTGGTACCGATAATCGGCACGCCGTTGGCTTCCAGTGCACGGGCCAGTTTCAGCGGGGTCTGGCCACCGTACTGAACAATGACACCCTTGGGTTTTTCGATGCGCACGATTTCCAGCACATCTTCCAGGGTCACCGGCTCGAAGTAGAGACGATCCGAGGTGTCGTAATCTGTGGAGACGGTCTCCGGGTTGCAGTTGACCATGATGGTCTCGTAACCGTCTTCGCGCAGGGCCAGCGCTGCGTGCACGCAGCAGTAGTCGAACTCGATACCCTGACCGATACGGTTCGGGCCGCCACCGATGATCATGATCTTGTCGCGGTTGCTCGGGGCCGCTTCGCACTCCTCGTCATAGCTGGAGTACATGTAGGCGGTGTTGGTGGCGAACTCGGCGGCGCAGGTATCGACCCGCTTGTAGACCGGGAAGATGTTGTGGCGGGCACGCAGTTTGCGCACTTCCCCTTCGGCCACACCGAGGATCTTGGCCAGACGGGCATCGGCAAAGCCTTTGCGCTTCAGGGCACGCAGGAAGTCGGCATCGAGACCGGCCATGCCGCGCTCTTTCACCTCTTCTTCCAGCTTCACCAGATCTTCAATCTGCACCAGGAACCAGGGGTCAATCTTGGTCAGCTTGAAGATACCGTCCATGGAGAGACCGGCGCGGAACGCATCGGCGATGTAGAAGATACGGTCGCTACCGGCGTCCTGCAGCTCGTGACGGATGCGGGTCAGGGAGTCCGGCGCATTGAGGTCAACCATGGGGTCGAAGCCGGTTTTGCCGGTTTCGAGGCTGCGCAGCGCCTTGTGCAGGGACTCCTGGAAGTTGCGGCCGATGGCCATCACTTCACCGACCGACTTCATCTGGGTCGTCAGACGGTCGTTGGCACCGGCGAATTTTTCGAAGTTGAAGCGCGGCACCTTGGTGACCACGTAGTCGATGGCCGGCTCGAAGGAGGCCGGAGTGCGACCGCCGGTGATGTCGTTCATCAGCTCGTCGAGGGTGTAACCGATGGCGAGCTTGGCAGCAATCTTGGCGATGGGGAAACCGGTCGCCTTGGAGGCCAGCGCAGAGGAGCGCGACACCCGCGGGTTCATCTCGATGATGACCATGCGGCCATCTTTCGGGTTGATACCGAACTGGACGTTGGAGCCGCCGGTCTCGACGCCGATCTCGCGCAGCACCGCCATGGAGGCGTTGCGCATCAGCTGGTACTCCTTGTCGGTCAGCGTCTGGGCTGGCGCGACCGTGATGGAGTCACCGGTGTGGATACCCATGGGGTCGAAGTTTTCGATGGCGCAGACGATGATGCAGTTGTCGTTGCGATCCCGCACCACTTCCATCTCGTACTCTTTCCAGCCGATCAGCGACTCGTCGATGAGCAGCTCTTTGGTCGGCGACAAGTCCAGACCGCGCTCGCAGATCTCGACGAACTCTTCGGTGTTGTAGGCGATGCCGCCACCCGAGCCGCCCATGGTAAAGGAGGGACGGATGATGCAGGGGAAGCCGACCATCTGCTGCACGCCCCACGCCTCTTCCATGTTGTGGGCGATGCCGGCACGCGGGCACTCGAGGCCAATGCTGCGCATCGCCTTGTCAAAACGGGAGCGGTCTTCGGCCTTGTCGATGGCGTCGGCGGTGGCACCGATCATCTCGACACCGAACTCGGCCAGCACGCCATGCTTCTCCAGCGCCAGTGCGCAGTTAAGCGCAGTCTGGCCGCCCATGGTGGGCAGGATGGCGTCCGGGCGCTCTTTCTTGATGATTTCGCGCACCACTTCCCAGGTGATGGGCTCGATGTAGGTGGCGTCTGCCATCTCCGGGTCGGTCATGATGGTGGCCGGATTGGAGTTGACCAGAATGACGCGGTAGCCCTCCTCGCGCAGGGCTTTGCACGCCTGGGCGCCAGAGTAGTCAAATTCGCAGGCTTGGCCGATGACGATGGGGCCGGCGCCGAGGATCAGGATGCTCTGAAGGTCATTACGTTTTGGCATGAAACTCTTTCCTCTATTTCTTAGGCGCGATACTGCTTAATCAATTCAATAAAGTGGTCAAAAAGACCGGCACAATCGTGCGGGCCCGGGCTCGCTTCGGGGTGCCCCTGGAAGCTGAAGGCCGGACGGTCGGTGCGATGGATACCTTGCAGGGAACCATCGAACAGGGAGACGTGGGTGGCGCGCAGGCAATCCGGCAGGCTGTTCTCATCTACCGCAAAACCGTGGTTCTGGGCGGTGATCATGACGGTGTTGTCATCGAGGCTCTTAACCGGATGGTTGGCGCCGTGGTGGCCAAACTTCATCTTGACGGTCTTGGCGCCGGAGGCCAGACCCAGCAGCTGGTGTCCCAGACAGATGCCGAACACCGGCGTGTTGGTATTAAGGAAAGCCTTGATGGCCTCGATGGCGTAGTCGCACGGCTCGGGATCGCCGGGGCCGTTGGAGAGGAAGATGCCATCCGGGTTCATCGCCAGTACCTCGGCGGCCGGAGTCTTGGCCGGTACCACGGTCAGGCGGCAGCCACGGTCAACCAGCATCCGCAGGATGTTGCGCTTGACGCCAAAGTCATAGGCCACTACGTGGTACTTCAGCTGGTCGGCATCCGGGGTGACGTGCCCCTTGCCAAGCTGCCAGCACCCTTCGGTCCAGTTGTACGCTTCACCAACTGTCACCTCTTTGGCCAAGTCCATCCCCTTCAGACCGGGGAAGGCGCGGGCCTGTTCGAGAGCATATGCTTCATCGACCTGTTTCCCGGCCAGAATGCAGCCAGCCTGAGCGCCTTTCTCGCGCAGGATGCGGGTCAGTTTGCGGGTGTCGATGTCGGCGATGCCAACGATGTTGTGAGACTTGAGGTATTCGGAGAGGGATTGCTGATTGCGGAAATTGGAGGCAAGTATCGGAAGGTCCCGAATGATCAATCCCTGAGCATGGATCTGACTGGACTCTTCATCTTCGCTGTTGGTGCCGGTGTTGCCTATATGGGGGTAAGTGAGGGTGACTATCTGACGGGAATAAGAGGGATCGGTGAGGATTTCCTGATAGCCCGTCATCGACGTATTGAAAACCACTTCACCAACGGAACATCCCTCGGCGCCTATCGACACGCCTTTGAACACAGTTCCATCTTCCAGCACTAGCAATGCAGTGTGATTCAAGACAACCTCCAGTTATTTAGCTTTAAATTCAGCAATTTACCTGGGTGTTGCGGGCTCGGTTCCGGTCTTGGACAGGACTCGAACCCGGCAGATTTCTGGCAAATTGGGCGCATTCTACTTAAAAAAAGTGGCATTTCAACGTCTTTTCTCAGATGAAATGCATCTAAATTCAATAAAAAAGCAACATTACCCATTATCTATGCACTAAACCGCTTTGCAACCCCCTCCTATGAAAGAAAAGGAAAAACCACCACCAAAAGATGCTACCAAGCCAGCGATAACGACAAAAACAAACAAAAAAACCAATAAAAACAATAGCATTTATTTTTACACAAAAAACATTAATGACAAATTAAACGTTTTTATGATGACAAGAGTGAACGTGAAAAATGGAAAACGTTTTTCTGTGTTTGAATTTTTAGTCTTTTCCAGTCCGTGTAAAAAAATGGCTTTATCCGCCATAAAGATGCTCAAATCTGTTACCTGGTGATGACATTCAGGAAGGGAAAATCTGGCGGATAACGCAATAGTGTGATTTATAAGGCGTTCAGATAAAAATTGCCGATAGCGTGTCTTTTTACACAAACTCTGGCTGACTGACAGCAAAAACCCCGGCAAGCCGGGGTTTTTCACTGGGGTAGCAGTAATACGAAAGTGCCGCTCAGAGGCATCACTTGAGATTGAGCACATCCTGCATGTCATAAAGACCGGCCCCCTGCTGACCAAGCCACTTGCCCGCCCGCACAGCACCGTTGGCGAAGGTCAGGCGGCTGGAGGCCTTGTGGCTGATCTCCACCCGCTCGCCGATATCGGCAAACATGACGGTATGCTCCCCCACCAGATCGCCGGCGCGAATGGTGGCAAAGCCGATAGTGTTGCGATCCCGCTCGCCGGTGATCCCCTCGCGACCATAGACGGCGCACTCCTTGAGATCCCGGCCCAGCGTTTTGGCGACCACTTCCCCCATGGAGAGCGCAGTACCGGATGGCGCATCCACCTTGTGGCGATGGTGGCCCTCGATGATCTCGATGTCGGTGTAATCCCCCATCACCTTGGCGGCCTGTTCCAGTAACTTGAACACCAGGTTGACCCCGACCGAGTAGTTGGAGGCGAACACGATACCGATCTGCTTGCCCGCCTCTTTCAGAGCAGCCTTGCCTGCATCGTCAAAACCGGTGGTGCCGATCACCATCTGCTTGTGGTGGGCCAGTGCAAAGGCCAGATTGGCAAGGGTCACCTCGGGGCGGGTGAAGTCGATGATGAGATCAAACTCATCGCGCACCTTGTCCAGACTATCGCTGATGGCCACGCCCAGATGGCCCAGCCCATTGAGCTCACCGGCATCAAGGCCGATCACCGCCGAACCCGGCCGCTCCAGCGCGGCACCGACCACTACGCCATCGGTGTTGGTGATGGCCTCCAGCAGCACCTTGCCCATACGACCATTACAGCCCATCACGGCCACACGGATCGGATTGTCCATCTCCACCCTCTCATCTCTTTTAATTATGGAAAGAGACCGTTTTACCAGCCCGCGCCGGGTTTGAAAAGCCATGATGCCACCACGCCTTGCTGCACTCGCCAACGGCAGCGCCCGCTGGCTGGCCATGAACTTCCTTTTGGTCACAGGCCGTTTTTCATCGTCTCACTCCATCATTTGGCAGACCGGGTGCCATCTGATAGGTTCGAACGAGTGAAATGCCAGCATAAGCAAAATCAGGGCAACGCCCGTGTCGATATCAAACGAGGTGCAAGGATGAGCGCAGGATTGCTGTTTGCTGTGGGGTTGATATCACTGACCCTGGTCATGCTGGCCGCGGCTCTGCTGTTTGGCGGGCCGAACCCGGCACCGGCGATGGCCAGCATGAACGACCCTTTCAAGGGGAGTGGCTGGAGCAACATGCCACCTCTCTCAAGATACCCGGCGCGTGACGGCACACAGTTGGCCTATCGGCACTATGGCGCAAAGGAGCACGCAGAGAACAACAAGGTCAAGGGCAGCGTGGTACTGGTTCATGGCTCTTCTGCCAGCAGCCAGAGCATGCACAAGATGGCGAGCGCCTTTTCGCAAGCGGGATACGACGCCTACGCCCTCGATATTCGCGGCCATGGCGCATCGGGCAACAAAGGCACCATTGCCTACATCGGCCAGCTTGAGGATGATCTGGAAGATTTCATCAAGTCGGTAGCCCCCGACAAGCCTGCAACACTCGTCGGCTTCTCGTCAGGGGGTGGCTTTGTCCTGCGTGTTGCTGGCAGTGCGCGACAAACTCTGTTCGAGAGCTATCTGCTGCTCTCCCCCTATCTCGGCCCCACCGCCGCCAACTACCGGCCCAACAGCGGTGGCTGGGTGCGTGTCGGCTTGCCTCGCCTCATCGCCCTGAGCATCCTCAACGGTTTCCATATTTCCGCACTCAACCATCTGACCGTGCTGAACTTTGCCCTTAATGATGAGGCGAAATCCCTGCTGACCCCCTCTTACTCCTTCAACCTTGCCTCTAACTTTCAGCCGGAGCGCGACTATCAGCAGAATTTGCGCAATGTGCAATGCCCCTGCGCCGTGGTCGCGGGTGCAAATGACGAAGCCTTCCAAACAGATCAACTTGAACCTGAGTTAAGACGTCTCGGCATCTCCTGGCCTGTCACCCTGCTGCCCGGAATTGGCCACATTCCGCTGACGCTGGAACAGGATGCTCTCGCGACAGCCGTTCAGGCGGTAGAGAAACTGACACAGTAACCACACAGCCCAGGTCTTGTGTCCACGCGTTCTGGAAATATCCGCACCATGCTCACGTAGAGATAGAGAGAGGTGCGGCTGACGTTTGGCAGCGGGAGAAATCCCCAAGATGGCATGCAGAGATCTTATCGTTTCCCTCTTTCCTTATTAAAGGCACGCGATACCCCCAGATACCCGCGGACTGTGTCAGAACAGTAATGAACAATAAACAGCGCTAACTTCTTTTTCCGAATATTCTTTGGATATCTCAACAACACCAGAATCATCAAACAAAAACACTTATCCATCTGGACGTCTATCTTGACCAAGCGAGGTTGACTCACTACTGTGGGCACCCCAATGCGGCAGGATGCCCGCCCTGTTTTCCCCCTATCCCTATCCGATACAGGTACAAAGCAGTTTATGACAGGAGGTCATTGTTCAATTTCAGAGGAACACATGATCCAGACTCAACCCAGTGCCAGGGCCTTGCTGCCACTTCTGGTTTTTCTCGCACTCTTTATCGGTACCGGTACCTGGCTGACCCTGCAGGGGGTCGAGTTCGCCTTCTATCAGCTGCCCGCTCCGGTTGCAGCCTTGCCTGCGGTGATGCTCGCCCTGCTGCTTGGCAAAGAGAGCTTCAACAGCAATCTGGAGACCTTCTTCAAGGGGGTCGGCCACAGCAATATCATGGCGATGTGCCTTATCTATCTGCTGGCGGGCGCCTTTGCCAGCGTGGCCAAGGCCACCGGCGGGGTTGATGCCACCGTGGCGCTGGGCCTGTCGCTCATCCCTGGCTGGGCGCTGTTGCCCGGGCTGTTCCTCATCTCTGCCTTTATTGCTACCGCTATGGGCACCTCCATGGGCACCATAGGTGCCGTGGCGCCGGTGGCCCTTGGCGTAGCGCAGGCAGCCGGTATTGATTCTGTGCTGATGGCAGGCACCATTCTCTCCGGCGCCATGTTTGGCGATAACCTCTCCATCATCTCCGACACCACCATAGCAGCAACCCGCAGTCAGGGGTGCGAGATGAAGGACAAGTTCCGCGAGAACTTCAAGATTGCGGCCCCTGCCGCCATCGCGGTGATCCTGCTCTATCTGACCCTGGGCTCAGTGGGTGAATCCCCTGCCAGCGGCAGCGCCATCGAGCTGTTCAAGGTGATGCCTTATCTGCTGATCCTGGGGCTGGCGCTCGCCGGGGTGAATGTGTTTGTGGTGCTGGGGATCGGCATTCTGGCCGCCGGAGTGGTGGGCATGATCAACGGCTACGCCATCGGTCAGTTCAGCAAGGATATCTATCAGGGCTTTACCGGCATGCAGGAGATCTTCCTGCTCTCCATGCTGATCGGCGGTCTCGGCGCCCTGATGGATCGTCAGGGTGGTCTGGCCTGGATCAGTGAGCGCATCAGCGCCCTGATTGCCCGTTTCACTCGCGAGCACAATGGTGAACAGAACGAGAAAGCCGCCGAGCTCGGCATCGCCGGGGTGGTGAGCCTCACCAACCTCTGCACCGCCAACAACACGGTGGCTATTATCGTCGCCAGCAAGGTAGCCCGGGATCTGGCCGAACACCACGGTGTCACCCCGCGACGCGCCGCCTCCATGCTCGATATCTTCTCCTGCGTGGTACAGGGTCTGATCCCCTGGGGCGCACAGGCGCTGCTGCTGGGATCCATCTTCGCCCTGTCGCCGCTAGCCGTGGTGAGCATGAGCTTCTACCCGATGGCTCTCGCGGTAGCGGCACTCATTGCAGTGTTTGTGAAGCACCAGATGCGCGGCAAGGCTGAGAAGTAACTGACCAGACGCTGGCGTGCCGACATGCCATCAACAGGGGCCCCCCCTGGCCCTTGTTGACTCACTATCGGACCAGCCAGCATTTATCCTACCGTCCCGGGCATCCGCCGTCCGGGGCGGGAGTTCCCCTGTCCCCCTTAACGTCAAGAGTGAATGTGCTAAGGTAGAGCGCGTTCAAGCCATCGATGCGCAGCTATACCAGAGGTTCCCCATGCATGAGTCCCAACCCGAACGTCAATCCCTGCGCCAACTGGTTCGTCAACGCCGCAAAAATCTGAGTCCGGCCGAGCAGCAGGCGGCGGCCCAACAACTGCTGGCCCAGTTCAAGCAACACCCCGAGATCCTCGCCGCCAAACGCATTGCCCTCTATCTGGCCAATGATGGGGAGATCAACCCCTTGCCCACCATCCATTGGCTGTGGGCCCAGCACAAAGAGGTCTACCTGCCGGTGCTCCACCCCTTTACCCCGGGTCACCTGCTCTTTTTGCGCTATACCGCCACCAGCCCCATGGTACGCAACCGTTACGGCATCGAAGAGCCGGAGCTGGATATTCTGCAAGTGGTGCCCCACAGCACGCTCGATCTTATCTGCACCCCGCTGGTCGCCTTCGATGCCCAGGGCAATCGCCTTGGCATGGGGGGCGGCTACTACGATCGCACTCTCGCCATCTGGCATGAGCACAAGCTGGGCCCCAAGCCACTCGGCATTGCCCACGACTGCCAGCAGGTAGATTCCGTCCCGCAAGAGGAGTGGGATGTGCCGCTGCCCCAGATCATCACCCCGAGCCACTGCTGGCGCTTTGAATAGGCTGTTTTTGGCAGGCAGCCCCTGCTTTGTGCGCGCAAACGCAGAATAAACAGGCAAACGATTTACAAAGTCCCTCTTTTTGCCCCGAAACGTGAGCAACAAGGTCGCGACGGGGTACCGGGTTGGATATAATGCGCCCGCTTTTTTCTTAAGGAACGATCATGACTCAAGATGAAATGAAGAAGGCGGCCGGTTGGGCTGCGCTCAAGTATGTGGTTCCCGGCACCATCGTCGGGGTGGGCACCGGCTCTACCGTCAACCACTTTATCGACGCGCTGGCGACCATGAAGGACGAGATCAAAGGGGCGGTATCCAGCTCCGTGGCCTCTACCGAGCGCCTCAAGGGCTTCGGCATCACCGTATATGATCTCAACGAGATCGACGCCCTCTCCGTCTATGTGGATGGCGCCGACGAGATCAACGCAACCCGCGACATGATCAAGGGCGGTGGCGCAGCCCTGACCCGCGAGAAGATCGTTGCCGCCGTCGCTGACAAGTTCATCTGCATCATCGACAACACCAAGACCGTCGACGTGCTGGGCCAGTTCCCGCTGCCGGTGGAAGTGATCCCGATGGCCCGCGAATACGTGGCCCGCGAAATCCGCAAACTGGGTGGCAACCCGGTGTGGCGTGAAGGGGTGGTCACCGACAACGGCAACCACATTCTGGATGTGAAAGGCATGGCCATTACCGACGCCAAGGCGTTGGAAGTGCGACTGAACGCCATTGTTGGCGTGGTCACCAACGGCCTGTTCGCCGCGCGCGGCGCCGATGTGGTCCTGATCGGTACGCCGGACGGCGTGATTACCCAGTAATCCCGATACCGGCAGCACAGTGCAGCGGCATTCTCCCTCGCCCGCCAGCGCCACTCTGCCACCTCTGACGCAGCAGCGGCGTTGATTGAGCCCCGGGATGGGATATGACCCAAACATTGCACTGTGAATAAATGACGGCGCCTGATGGCGCCGTTTTTATTTATCCCTCAACAAGTTGCATACGGATGTTTACAACATTCGTTGATAACTTCAAAGAATTTGACTTTCGTCACAAATATTCCCTCTCCCAAACGTTTTTGCTACTTTACGGTTTTCTTCGCACACCAAATCTGCACTTACGTTTGCACATACAGAGGGATCGTCATGACTGCCAAGTTTTCGTTGGACAAGGATAAAATCAAGGTTCTGCTGCTGGAGGGGGTTCACCCCAACACCGTAGAGACCTTTCGTGCCGCAGGTTACACCAGTGTGGAGTATCTCAAGACCTCGCTCTCCGAAGAGGAGCTGATCGAGCAGATCCGCGACGTCCATTTCATCGGGCTGCGCTCCCGCACCCAGATCACCGAGAAAGTCCTCGACGCCGCCAACAAGCTGGTCGCCATCGGCTGCTTCTGCATCGGTACCAACCAGGTCGAGCTGGAAGCGGCCCAGATCCGCGGTATTCCGGTCTTCAACGCCCCCTTCTCCAACACCCGTTCGGTCGCCGAGCTGGTACTGGGCGAGATCCTGCTGCTGCTGCGCGGCATCCCCGAGAAAAACGCCAAGTGTCATCGCGGCGTGTGGGAAAAACTGGCCAACCGCTCGGTGGAAGCGCGCGGCAAGAAGCTCGGCATCATCGGCTACGGCCACATCGGTACCCAGCTTGGCATCATCGCCGAAAGCATCGGCATGAAGGTTTATTACTACGATATCGAGAACAAGCTCTCGCTGGGCAACGCCATTCAGGTGCCAAGCATAGTCGAGCTGCTCAATATGTCTGACGTCATCAGCCTGCACGTACCGGAGACCGCCTCCACCAAGAACATGATCGGTGCCGAGCAGCTGCGGATGATGAAACCGGGCGCCATCTTCATCAACGCCGCCCGCGGTACCGTGGTGGATATCGATGCGCTGGCTGACGTCATCAAGAGCGGCCATATTGCCGGCGCCGCCATCGACGTCTTCCCGGTCGAGCCCAAGTCCAATGACGAAGAGTTCCAAAGCCCGCTGCGTGGGCTGGAGAACGTGATCCTGACCCCGCACATTGGTGGCACCACCCATGAGGCGCAGGAGAACATCGGGCTGGAAGTGGCCAACAAGCTGGTCAAATACTCCGACAACGGCTCCACCCTCTCCGCCGTCAACTTCCCGGAAGTGTCGCTGCCGGGCCACAAGGGCTCCAGCCGCCTGCTGCACATTCACCGCAACCAGCCGGGCGTGATGAACCAGATCAACCAGATCTTCGCCGAAGAGGGGATCAACATCGCCGGTCAATACCTGCAGACCAGCAGCCATATCGGTTACGTGGTGATCGACGTGGAGACCGAGCACAGCGAGAAGGCGCTCGCCAAGCTCAAGGAGATCAACGGCACCATCCGTGCCCGGATCCTCCACTGATAAGCCCTTATCTGCGCAGCAAAAAGCCCGTCGTGATGACGGGCTTTTTTATGAAGCAGAACCTAAAGGCAGCGTAGTGGCTTACCACCACCCCAACAGATTGCGGCCCACCAACGCGCCCCATACCAGGGCGTTCAGGGCCAACGCGATAAAGACGGCGGCAGAGCCCAAATCCTTGGCACGACCGGAGAGCTCATGATGCTCGGAGCCAACCCTGTCTACCACAGCTTCAATGGCAGAGTTGAGGATCTCGACAATTACCACCAGCCAGCTGATGACGATAAGCAGCAGGATCTGGTTGAGAGAATCCCCCAGCCAGAAGGCCAGCGGCATCAGCAACAGGATCAGCATCAGCTCCTGCCGAAACGCCGCCTCGTTAATCCAGGCTGACTTGAGCCCCTTCATGCTGTAACCGGTTGCGTTGATGATGCGGGTGACCCCGGTTGCCCCTGGCTTTGCCACGCTAACTACCTCATTTGGAATCGATTTTGGCCTCACATCCTATCAGAGCCCCCCAAGGTTTCAATCAGGGGACTTTTGCTTTATTTTATCTCTTTGCTTTTTCGCCCCTTGCGGCTGACACCACCCACTCGAGACTTGAGTTGTATGTCCATTCACACAGATGAATTGCGCACCCGTCGCCTGGAGTCACTGATCACTCCGAGCGAGCTTGCCCACGCGTTTCCGATCACCGATACCATTGCCCAGAATCTGCTGGATGCCCGTCGCGAAGTGGAAGCCATTCTGGCCGGAGACGATCAGCGCCTGCTGGTCATTGTCGGCCCCTGCTCTATCCATGATCCCGCTGCTGCTCGCGAGTATGCCCAACGCCTCAACGCCCTGCGCGAGCAGTATAAAGAGAGCCTCTGCATCGTGATGCGCACCTACTTCGAGAAGCCGCGCACCATCGTCGGCTGGAAAGGGCTGATCAACGATCCTCGCCTCGATGGCAGCTTCGACGTCAACGAAGGGCTGAAACTGGCGCGCAAACTGCTGGTCGACATCAACGAGATCGGCATGCCAACCGCCACCGAATTCCTCGATATGGTGACCGGCCAGTATATTGCCGACCTCATCACCTGGGGCGCCATCGGCGCACGCACCACCGAATCCCAGGTACACCGCGAGATGGCTTCGGCCCTCTCCTGCCCGGTTGGCTTCAAGAACGGCACCGACGGCAATACCCGCATCGCCATCGATGCGGTGCGCGCCGCCCGTCACAGCCACATCTTCTATTCGCCGGACAAGGACGGCAAGATGACCATCTACCGCACCGCCGGTAACCCCTTTGGTCATGTGATCCTGCGTGGCGGCCACCGACCCAACTACGACACCGCCAGTGTCGATGAAGCGTGTGAAGCGTTGGCCGATGTGGGCCTGCCGGAGCGTCTGGTGGTCGATTTCAGCCATGGCAACAGCATGAAGGATCACCGCCGTCAGCTGCTGGTGGCGCAAGATATCTGCGATCAGCTGCGCCGCGGCCGTACCGGCATCGCCGGCATCATGGCAGAAAGCTTCCTGGTGGAAGGGCGTCAGGATGTGGAGAACGGCTGCGCCGCCACCTTTGGCCAGAGCATCACCGATGCCTGCCTGTCATGGAGCGACACCGAAACCCTGCTGGCGATGCTGGCAGAGGCTGCACTGGTACGCCTTGCCAAGCGGCAAGCCTGAGCCCCGATGACGAATATCGGCTGGCAGATAGTCCCCCTCGACGAGACTCTGCTGGCGCAGTGGGCAACCCTGCGCCAGCAGCTGTGGCCGCACCACGCACTTTCGGCCCACCTGCAGGAAGGGGTTGAGATGTTGGCCAATGCACATCTCAACGCCTTTCTGGCGCTGGATGAGCAGAGTCAGGCGGTAGGCTTTGCCGATGCAGCCCTGCGCCACGATTACGTGAACGGCTGCGAAAGCAGCCCGGAGGTCTATCTGGAAGGAATTTATGTGCAACCGGCATCGCGCCAGCGCGGGCTGGCCCGCGCCTTGATTGTCCGGGTAGCGCAGTGGGGCCGTGAGCAGGGTTGCCGCGAAATAGCCTCCGATACAGCTATCGACAATTTACCCTCGCAGAACATGCACGAGCTACTCGGCTTCCGCGAAACAGAGCGGGTGGTCTTCTTCAAAAAGGCCCTCGGCTGACGCCAAGGGCCTTTCTTGTTTCTCACAAACTGGGCATAAACCACACGCGCCCCGCAGCTTCGATGCGGTTGGTGCGGATCTGGAATACCTGTGCCAGCAGCGCCTCATCCACCAGCTCGACACCCCCTTCGCGCACCACCGCGCCCCCTTGCAGGCAGAGAATTCGGTCGGCCCAGTCGATGGCCAGATTGATATCGTGGATGGCGAGCACCACCAGCAAGCCCTGCCCGGCCAGGGTTTTCAGCAACCGCAATAGCGCCAGCTGGTGATGCAGGTCGAGCCCCGCCAGCGGCTCGTCCAGCAGCAGCACCTTGCCGGTCGGATTGAGGCTCGGCCACATCTGCAGCAAGGTGCGGGCAATCAGCACCCGCTGCTGTTCGCCCCCCGACAACCGGCTGAAGTCACGAGCCAGCAAAGCTTCCAGCTCCAATGCCTCGCACAATGCATTTATCGCCTCGTTCTGTCTGGCGGGCGCAACCGCCTCATTGAGCCCGAGGCTCAACACCTGAAACACCGGAATATGAAACAGCTGGGGCTGACGCTGGGGCAGCATGGCACGCCGTTTGGCAAGCTCGGGCCAACTCAGGTCAGTAAGCACTTCCCCCCCCAGCAGCACTGTGCCATCGGCGGGTAAAATCCCCGCCAGCGCCCCGAGCAGGGTCGACTTGCCACTGCCATTGGGGCCAAGCAGCGCCACCAACTGGCCGCCATGCCAACGGATATTGAGGGGAGAGAGCCGTCCGGCAATGGCGAGCTCGCGCGCCTCCAGCAGCGGCGCAGTAGCACCAGAAGAAACCGGCATGTGATCAGCGGGTGACATCGGCATCTTGCCTCAACAACAGGTAAATAAGGAGACTGCGCGCCCCGACCAAATCATGCAGATATTCATGCAGCACCATCGGCAGTTTGCCTCAATAGCAGGTAGATAAAGAGCGGCGCCCCCACCGAGGCGGTGATGACGCCGATAGGCAACTCCCCCGCGCTCAGGGTGGATCGAGCAACCAAATCGGCCGCCAGCAGCAGGGCCCCGCCGCCGAGCGCCGAGGCGGGCAGCAGGAAGCGCTGATCGCTGCCGCCACAGAGCCGCAGCAGATGGGGTACCACCAGCCCGACAAAACCGATGACGCCGCAAAGCGACACCGCCAACCCGGTGAGCAGGCAGACCGCCAGCACCAGCCGCACCCGCATCCTGTCCACATCCATCCCCATCAGGCGAGCCTGGGTTTCCCCCAGCAGCAGCTGTTGCAGCACCTTGCCCTGGCGGCAGAGCCAGAGCAGGGTGAACGGCAACAGCAGCCACCACCAGCCAAGCTGCTGGCTGCCATAGGAGAGGCTGCCCATCATCCAGAACATGAACTCGCGCAGCGAGCTGTCGTCGGCAAAATAGAGCAGCCAGGTCATGGCGGCATTGGTGAGAATGCCGATGGCGACACCAAACAGCAGCAATCTGGCATGGCCGAGCCGGGCGCGGCGCGCCAGTCGAATGAGCAGCATGGTCACCAGCAGGGCGCCACCAAAGGCCGCCAGCGACAGCCCCCAGCCAGGCAGATAGACGCCGAGCGCCTTGGCCACCGCCATCGCCACCATGGCGGCCAGCCCTGCTCCGCTCGAGACGCCAAGCAGACCGGGTTCGGCCACCGGGTTGTGCAGCATCACCTGCAACACGGCGCCGCCACAGGCGAGTGCCGCCCCTGCCAGCAAGGCCAGCAAGGCACGCGGCAGACGCAGCTCCAGCAAAATGCGCTGCTCAAGCTCCCCCAGCGGCTGCCAGGGCAGCAGCACAAATTCACCCCACGCGAGGGAGAAGAGAAAAAGCAGCAGGGTCAGCAGCAAGAGGCCAAGCAGCCAACGCCGCTGCCAGCGCTGCTGACGCGCAACAAGTGAGAGATACAAGCAGGTTCCCCGCAACGAAAGAGGGTTTCTCCCCCGGCTGGCCACTCTGGCCGCGGAGGAGAATCGAGAGGGGGAATGATAACAGCGCCGTGCCACCCGAGGTCAAGGCTGATAGGGTCTGGCGATTTGCTGGATCTCGCCGTTGACCACCAGCGTTTGCAACGCCTGCGCCAGCGGCAACTTGAGATCCTGATAGGGTGAGCGTTTGCTCATCCCAAGATACAGGGTGATGGGACGGGCTGGCCGGTAAGGGGCTTTGGCCAGGGCAAGGGCCGGCTCGCGGCTCAGGGCGTAATCAACCTGACAGTCGGTGCCAATCATCAACGGCAGGTGGCCGCGCTGCACCATCCGCAGCAGCTGATCCTCGGTAGCGACCCCGTGCTTGTCGAGCCGGATGTCGCTGTCGAACGGTTCAAAGTAGGCGGAGTTGAGCACGAATCCCACCTTGACGCCCAGCAGGTGACTGTATTGATCGAACCGGGCCACCTGCTCCCGCTTGCCATAGAAGGCGGGCCAGCACTGGTAGTAGGCCGGTTGCAGATAATCGATAAATTGTGCCCGCTCCGGGGTGTGGGCCAGTCCAATCATCAGATCGACCTGTCCGGTCTGCATCTGCTTGAGCGCCCTGCCCCACGGCATCCGCCGTACCTGCAACTCAATGCCGCTCGCCTGTTGCAACCGGCGCAGGATGTCCATGTCGAGCCCCTGCAACCGGCCATCCGCTTGCAGGATGCGAAATGGCGGCCACAGATCGGTGGCCACCGTCAGCGTCGGGGCCGCACGCACCGGCATGGCAAATAACAGTAACAACACTATCCCGCATAACTTGCCCATCCCGTCGCATACCTCGCACGGCTTATCCTGTTGGTTAAAAATACCCTCCCGCACCACGTATGAAAACCCGTGGTTCAGGGATAAAATGCGCCGGATTTTCAAGGAGAACCCTATGAACCCGATTTTCACCAGTATCGGTCTGCTGCTCTGCAGCAACGTCTTTATGACCTTCGCCTGGTACGCTCACCTCAAGAGCATGAACCATAAACCCTGGATCATTGCCGCCCTGGTGAGCTGGGGTATCGCCCTGTTCGAATACCTGCTGCAAGTGCCCGCCAACCGCATCGGCCATACGGTGATGAGCGTGGGCCAACTTAAAATCCTGCAAGAAGTGATCACACTCACCGTATTCGTCCCCTTCTCTATCTTCTATCTCAAGGAAGATCTGAAATGGGACTATCTCTGGGCAGGGCTCTGCATTCTCGGGGCGGTCTTTTTTGTCTTTCGCGAGAAACTGACCGGCGCCTGAGGCTGTACACTCAATATCATCCCGCTCATGGCATCTCATTGATCGACGAGGCAAAAAAATGGAATTGCGAGACATGTTACAGATCCTGGCCAAGCAGGATGGCTCAGACCTCTATCTGTCGACCGGCGCGCCCCCCTGCGCCAAGTTTAACGGCGGCCTGCGCCCCCTCAACGAAACGCCGCTGGAGCCGGGTGAAGTGGCGCGGATCGCCGCCGAGATCATGGATGGCGAGCAGAAACTGCAATTTGACAAGGATCTGGAGATGAACCTCGCCATCTCCCTGCCCCAGATCGGCCGCTTTCGGGTCAACATCTTCAAGCAGCGCAACGAAGTCTCTCTGGTGGCCCGCAACATCAAGACCGAAATCCCCCGCTTTGAAGATCTCAAACTCCCGCCTGTGCTGCTCGACACCATCATGGAAAAACGCGGTCTGGTACTGTTTGTCGGCGGTACCGGGTCGGGTAAATCTACCTCGCTGGCAGCGCTTATCGACCACCGCAACCGCAACAGCGGCGGCCACATCATCACCATCGAGGATCCGGTAGAGTTCGTTCATCGCCACCGCAAGAGCATCATCAACCAGCGGGAGGTTGGCGTGGATACCCGCAGCTTCCACGCCGCCCTGAAAAACACCCTGCGTCAAGCGCCGGACGTCATCCTTATCGGTGAAATTCGCGATCGCGAGACCATGGAACATGCGCTGGCCTTCTCCGAAACCGGCCACCTTGCCATCTCCACCCTGCACGCCAACAACGCCAACCAGGCGCTGGATCGCATCATCAACTTCTTCCCCGAGGAGCGCCGCCCCCAGCTGCTCAACGATCTGGGCAACAACCTCAAGGCTTTTGTCTCCCAACGGCTGGTGAAAACCACCGATGGCGGCCGCCGGGCCGCAGTGGAGATCATGCTCGGCACCCACACCATCCGCGACATGATCAAGCGCGGCGAATTTGGCGGCCTCAAAGAGGTGATGGAGAAATCCAAGGCCCTCGGCATGGTTACCTTCGACAGTGCCCTGTTCGATCTGGTGGTGGAAGGGGTAATTGAGGAAGAAGAGGCGGTGAAGAACGCCGACTCGGCCAACAACCTGCGCCTCAAGATCAAGCTGTGGAAGGAGAAGGGGCAGATTGCCAGCAGCAGCGATGCCACCGGCTGGAGCCTCGAACCCACCAAGGACGAGAAGGGCGATTTTTTCTAACCAGTTCCTCGAGAACCCCGGGCCCGCCCGGGGTTCTCTTTATCCAGCACAGCTGACCCGACTTATCCCTCAGCTCACGCAGCTCACAGCCAGTCAGCACCAACGGCGAACGCGCTGGCAATATACCACATACTCGTCGCCGAAACGGGCGCGCAGCAGCCGCTCCTCCGGCATGATCTGAAAGCGGGTCAGCCAGGCAACCAGCACGATTGGCCCAACCCAGACCCAACTTCCACCCAGATAACAGCCCCAGGCGGCCAGCCAGCAAAGCAGCCCCAGATACATGGGATTGCGACTGACACGATAGACGCCACAGGTCACCAGACGACTGGTGTGCTGAGGTTTGGTGGGGCTGACCGTGGTCTGGTGGTGACGAAATCGTTGCAGGGCACCAAAGCCCATGATGGTCCCCGCCACGACCAGCACAGCCATCAGCGTCATTGCCCAGATGCCGGGCTGGCTCTCCCCTCTTAGCCACCACATGGCCCCTGCACAGAGCAGGAAGATCAGCGGTGGTGGCAAACGTAACTCAAGATTGACCATTTTATTCCCCTGACGAGTGTCGGCCGAACCCGTGTTGCGGTAGACTCCCAACCAGTCAGCGCCTGTTGAGAGTGACAAAGATCATAATAATAACAATAAGTTGTGGTTAAACCACCACCAATGTGGCCGACCCCGTCCAAACTATCCAACGCGAACAACAAAAAGGAATCACCATGCACAAGAAAACTCTGCTGGCTACCCTGATCTTCGGCCTGCTCGCGGGCCAAGCCGTTGCGGCTCCCTATCTGCCCCTTGCGACAGATCATCGCAACGGCCAGGAGCAAACCGCCAGCAACGCCTGGTTGGAAGTGGATCTGGGCGCCTTTGAGCACAATATCCAGACCCTCAAGGATCGTCTCGGCGACAAGGGCCCGCAGATCTGCGCCATCATGAAGGCCGACGCTTACGGTCATGGCATCGACCTGCTGGTCCCCTCCGTGGTCAAGGCAAATATCCCCTGCATCGGCATCGCCAGCAACGAAGAGGCGCGCGTCGCCCGCGAGAAGGGCTTTACCGGCCGTCTGATGCGGGTGCGTGCTGCCACCCCGGATGAAGTAGAGCAGGCCCTGCCCTACAAGATGGAGGAGCTGATCGGCAGTCTGGTGAGTGCCCAGGGTATCGCCGAGATCGCCCAGCGCCACCACACCACCATTCCGGTGCATATCGCGCTCAACTCCGCCGGCATGAGCCGCAACGGCATCGACCTGCGTCTGGCCGATGCCAAGCAGGATACGCTGGCTATGCTCAAGCTAAAGGGGATCACCCCGGTCGGCATCATGACCCACTTCCCGGTTGAGGAGAAAGAGGACGTCAAGATGGGACTGGCCCAGTTCAAACTGGACTCCCAGTGGCTGCTGGAAGCGGGTAAGCTGGATCGCAGCAAGATCACCATCCACGCCGCCAACTCCTTCGCCACTCTGGCTGTGCCGGACGCCTACTTCGACATGGTGCGCCCGGGCGGCCTGCTCTACGGCGACTCCATCCCCTCCCACACCGAGTACAAGCGGGTGATGGCATTCAAGACCCAGGTCGCCTCGATCAACCACTATGCCGCGGGCAACACCGTCGGTTATGACCGCACCTTTACCCTCAAGCGTGACTCCTGGCTCGCCAACCTGCCGCTGGGCTACTCCGATGGCTATCGCCGCGCCCTCAGCAACAAAGCCTATGTGCTGATCCAGGGTCAGAAGGTGCCGGTGGTCGGCAAGACCTCCATGAACACCATCATGGTGGATGTGACTGATCTGAAAGGGGTGAAACCCGGCGACGAGGTGGTGCTGTTTGGCCGTCAGGGTGAAGCCGAAGTGAAACAGGCGGATCTGGAGGAGTACAACGGCGCCCTGCTGGCGGACATGTACACCATCTGGGGCTACACCAACCCCAAGAAGATCAAACGCTGATCACGCGATATGAAAAAGGGCTCCCGCGGGAGCCCTTGTTGTTTGGTATTAAATGATGTTGCGTTTAAGCGGCCTTTTTACGAGTCACAAACAGACTCAGCCCCATGGATGCCAGTAGGATCAACGCGACTACGCCCAGTGCTATGCCGGTCGGGATCTTGAAGATATCCAGCAGCAGCATCTTGACCCCGATAAACATCAGGATCAGTGCCAGACCGTACTTGAGCAAGGCGAAGCGATCAGCCACACCCGCCAGCAGGAAGTACATGGCACGCAGACCCATGATGGCGAAGATGTTGGAGGTCAGCACGATGAAGGGATCCGTGGTCACCGCGAAGATGGCCGGGATACTGTCCACCGCGAAGATGAGGTCGCTCACCTCCACCAGCACCAGAATGAGCAGCAGCGGGGTGGCATAGCGCACACCGTCCCGCCAGACGAAGAACTTCTCCCCTTCCAGGGTCTCGGTCACCTTGAAACGACGGCGCATCCAGCCCAGCAACGGGTTGTTGGCGAGATCAGGCTCCTTGTCGGCCGCCCACAGCATTTTGGCACCGGTCAGCAGCAGGAAAGCGCCAAACAGATAGAGGATCCAGTGGAACTGCTCGATGAGCCAGCTGCCCGCGAACACCATACCGGCACGCATCACGATGGCACCCAGTACCCCGTACAGCAGCACCCGGCGCTGCAGCTCGGCCGGAATGGCAAAGTAACCGAACAGCATCAGCCAGACGAATACGTTGTCCACTGCCAGCGCTTTCTCGATGAGGTAGCCGGTGAGGAACTCCAGTCCCTTCTGGTTGGCAATCTCACGGCCCGCGCTGTGATCCAGCCAGAGCCAGATGGCCAGGTTGAAGAGCAGCGCCACGCTGACCCAGATGAGGGACCAGACACCCGCCTCTTTGAGGGACACCTTGTGTGACTTGCCGCCACCGACAAAGCGTATGTCTATCCATAACAGGACCAGCACTATGCTGAAGAAACCGGTCCACATCCACCATTCACCCATTTTCACTTCTCCCAAAAACGACAAAACCCACGACCGAGAGGCGTGGGTTTGCGTTTGGAGCAGATACACCTTGCCTCTCGGCAAGGTCTCACTTACAGCAGATTTGCATCGGCTGCCCGGCTGCCGGGTGCACTGCAGGAAATGGGTGCACCGTAATGACGACAAACCGGCGAGAAGTTACTCCCCTTGTTGCGCGGATAGTAGCAGCGGTAAATGATAACGCCAAGAGGCATCTTCACTGCCGTCAAAAATAAATCGGGGCCCCATCAAGGAGCCCCGCAAGCAGGTTCAACACATCCCCATCAGAGCGGGTCGACCTTGAGGCAGGAGACCGCGTGATCGAAGTTCCCCTCCAGCACGGGGCGGGTCTTGGCACACTCGGGGCCAGCCACCGGGCAGCGGGTGCGGAACACGCAACCGGACGGCGGGTTCATCGGTGAGGGCAAGTCCCCCTCCAGGATCTGGATCACCTTGTTGCGCTCCAGCTCAGGGTCCGGGATCGGCACCGCTGACATCAGCGCCTTGGTGTAGGGGTGCAACGGGTTGGCGAAGATCTCCTTGCGGGTCCCCAACTCGACGGCGTTGCCCAGATACATCACCAGCACCCGATCGGAGATATGCTTGACCACCGACAGGTCGTGGGCGATGAAGATAAGCGACAGCCCCATCTCCTTTTGCAGGGATTTGAGCAGGTTGACCACCTGTGCCTGGATAGAGACGTCGAGCGCCGACACCGGCTCATCACAGATGATCATCTTGGGCTCGAGGATCAGCGCCCGGGCAATCCCGATCCGCTGGCACTGGCCGCCGGAGAACTCGTGCGGATAGCGGTTGACCAGGTTGGGCAACAACCCCACCTTGCTCATCATGGCGCGCACCTTCTCTTTCACCTCTTCCCGCGGCAGGTTGGGGTAGAAGGTGATGAGCGGCTCGGCGATGATGTCGCCGATGGTCATGCGCGGGTTCAGAGAAGCCAGCGGGTCCTGGAAGATCATCTGGATCTCTTTACGCTTTTCGCGCAGGGCATTCTGATCGAGCTTGGTGAGATCGTCACCCAGCCACACCACCTTGCCATCGGTGGCCGGTACCAGACCGATGATGGCGCGGGCAAAGGTCGATTTGCCGCAGCCGGACTCCCCCACCACACCGAGGGTTTCCCCCTCATAGAGACGCAAGGTCACCCCATCGACCGCCTTGAGGTCGGACGGTTTGGCCCAGGGCCACGCCTTGCCACTCTTGATACTGAAGTGGACCTTGAGGTCAGACACTTCCAACAGCAATTTTTTGTCGGCACCCATTTAGTTGGCCCCCTTGTTCATGGCATCCGAAACCCAGTGGCAAGCACGCTCCCGACCGTCGTTGAACGGGGTCAGGATCGGTGACTGCTGGCCGCAAATCTCGCTGACCCGGTGGCAACGCTCCTGGAAGGGGCAGCCGGTCGGCAGACGCAGCAGGTTGGGCGGATTGCCCGGGATGGTGGGCAGCACTTCCCCTTCGGTATCGAGGCGGGGAATTGCGCGCAGGAGGCCTTCGGTGTAGGGGTGGCTCGGGCGATAAAAGATATCGTCTACCTTGCCGTACTCCATGGTACGACCGGCATACATCACCAGCACCTTGTTGCAGATACCGGCGACCACGCCAAGGTCGTGGGTGATCATGATGATGGCGGTGTTGAACTCGCGCTTGAGCTCGTTCATCAGGGTCATGATCTGGGCCTGTACGGTCACGTCGAGTGCGGTAGTCGGTTCGTCAGCGATCAGCAGTTGCGGCCGGCAGAGCAGTGCCATGGCGATCATCACCCGCTGACGCATGCCGCCGGAGAACTCGTGGGGATACATGCCCATCCGCTTGCGTGCTTCGGGAATTTTGACCGCATCGAGCATCCGTACCGACTCTTCGAACGCTTCCGCCTTGCTGACGCCCTTATGCAACATCAGCACTTCCATCAGCTGATCCTGCACCTTCATGTAGGGGTTGAGCGAGGTCATGGGGTCCTGGAAGATCATGGCGATCTTCTCGGAGCGGATCTTGTTGAGCTTGGACTCCGGCAGGTTGAGGATCTCCTCACCCTGAAACTTGGCGGAACCGGTAATAATGCCGTTTTTGGCCAGCAGCCCCATGATGGCAAAGGCCGTCTGGGATTTGCCGGAGCCGGACTCGCCGACGATCCCCAGGGTTTCACCCGCAGAGAGAGAAAAGTTGAGGTCGTTAACCGCCACCACATTGCCGTCCGGGGTCTTGAACTCGACCCGCAGATCTTTCACATCCAGTAACTTCATATAAAAACTCCTTATCGATCTTTCGTGATGCTTTCCTGTCGATCCGATGCTCGATTAACGATCTTTCGGATCGAGGGCGTCACGCAGACCATCCCCGAGGAAGTTGAAGCAAAACAGGGTCACCACCATAAAGCAGGCGGGGAACAGCAGTTGCCAGATGGCCACTTCCATCGACTTGGAGCCTTCATCCAGCAGGGCACCCCAGCTGGTCATCGGTTCCTGAACCCCAAGGCCCAGGAAACTCAGGAAGGATTCAAACATGATCATCCCCGGCACCAGCAAGGTGGCGTAGACGGCCACGATACCGAGTACGTTCGGTACGATGTGACGGGTGATGATCTTCCACTTGGAGACGCCACAGACGTGGGCTGCCTCGATAAACTCCTTGCTCTTGAGGCTGAGAGTCTGGCCCCGCACGATCCGCGCCATGTCGAGCCAGCTCACCGCCCCGATGGCGATAAAGATGAGCGCCAGATTGCGGCCAAAGAAGGTGACCAGCATGATGACAAAGAACATGAAGGGGAAGGCGTTGAGGATTTCCAGTACCCGCATCATCAGGCTGTCGACCCGCCCGCCGATAAAGCCGGAAGCCGCGCCATACAAGGTGCCGATGATGACCGCCACCATGGCGCCCATGATGCCGACCATCAGGGAGATACGGCCGCCCAGCAGGGTGCGCACGAACAGATCGCGCCCCAAGCTGTCGGTTCCGAAGTAGTGACCCGCTTCCATATCCGGCGGTGACTGCATGGCGCCCCAGTCCGGATCGTCAAAGGTGTATTGGGACAAATGGGGGCCAAAGATGACCGCCAGACCGATGATGGTCAGAATGATCAGGCTGGTCAGGGCCGCCTTGTTGCGCAGGAAACGGCGACGGGCATCCTTCCACAGGGAGCGCCCCTCCACCACTTCCACTTTTTGCGCGAACGCCTCGACGGCATCGCGTTTTTCAGTTGAAACAACCATGATGAACTCCCGAATTAGTAACGGATCTTGGGATCGATAAAGGCGTAGAGAATATCGACCACAGCGTTAAAGGTGATGGTGAGGGCGCCGACCAGAATGGTCAGACCGAGCACCATGGAGTAATCACGGTTAAGGGCACCGTTGACGAACAGCTGACCGATCCCCGGCAGGCCGAAGATGGTCTCGATCACCACGGAACCTGTGATGATGCCGACAAAGGCCGGGCCCAGATAGGAGACCACTGGCAGCATGGCCGGACGCAGCGCGTGTTTCAGGATGATGTGGCGCAGCGGCAAGCCCTTGGCACGGGCGGTACGAATGAAGTTGGAGTTCATGGTCTCGATCATGCTGCCCCGCATGATCCGCGAGATGGCAGAGATGTAGTACATCATCATGCCGAACACCGGCAGCACCATAAACTGGATGCCACCCCCCTGCCATCCACCGGCAGGGAACCAACCCAGATGAATACTGAAAAACAGCACCAGCAAGGGCGCCAGCACAAAGCCCGGGATCACCACCCCGGCCATGGCCGACGACATCAGTAGATAGTCGATGATGGTGTTCTGTTTCAGTGCCGCTATGGTGCCGAAGGTGACCCCCAGCAGCACGGCGAAGAAGAAGGCCGTGGTCCCGATCTTGGCGGAAACAGGCAGCGCCTGACTCACCAGATCATTGACGGTGAAATCCTTGTATTTAAAAGAGGGGCCCAAATCACCCTGCACCAGGTTGCCCAGGTAGGTGAGATATTGCATGCCAATGGGTTTGTCGAGCCCGTATTTGGCCTCGATGTTGGCGATGACTTCGGGGGGCAGTGAACGCTCGCTGGTAAAGGGGTTACCCGGGGCGAAACGCATCATGAAGAAAGAGACGGTGATCAAGACCAGCAGAGTCGGGATCGCTTCCAATAGCCGTTTAAAAATGAATTTCAACATAGACATTTCCTGTCCTGTACTGCTTCCAAATGGTCGCGGTTGTAATAAAGGCCCGCCGTCCGGCGGGCCCTGCTTGTTATGCGACTTGTTGCTTTAAATCAGTGAGCAATGATGTACATATCTTTGCTGTAGAGGTTATCCAGCGGGTTGGCCGGGTAGCCGCCTACATAGGGTTTGACCATACGGGCAGTCACGTACTGGTAGATGGGGGCAATCGGCATGTCCTTGGCCAGGATCTCTTCAGCCTGGACGTAGAGTTTGTTACGGGCCGCCACATCAACCTGATCACGGGACGAATCCATCAGCTTGTCGAACTCCGGATTGGAGTACTTGCCGTCGTTGTTGCCGTGGGTGGTCTGCATCAGATCCAGCATGGACGAGGCTTCGTTGTAGTCGGCGATCCAGCCGGCACGACCTACGTCAAACTGACCCTGTTTCTTGGTTTCCAGGTAAGTTTTCCACTCCTGGTTGACCAGGCTCACCTGCACGCCCAGCTTCTTCCACATGGAGGCCACGGCCACAGCCACTTTCTTGTGGTTGTCATCGGTGTTGTAGAGCAGCTCGAACTTCAGCGGCTTGCTGGCATCGAAACCGGCCTCTTGCAGCAGCGCTTTGGCCTTGGCATCACGCTCAGCCTGGGTCATCTTCGACCACTCGGGCGCTACCGGCTTGAAGCCATCGACGAAGTCCGGCACCAGGGTGTAACCCGGCGTCTGACCCTGACCCATCACCTTGTCGGCGATCACGTTGCGATCGATGGCATAGGAGAGCGCAGTACGGACACGCACATCGTCAAACGGCTTCTTCTTGACGTTGTACTGGTAGTAGTAAGTACCAACATAACCGGTCACTTTCAGCTCGTCCGGCTTCTCTTTCTTCATCTGCTTGAAGCGCTCGATGGGCATCTGATAGGTGATGTCCACTTCGCCCGCCAGATAGCGGCTCAGGTCGGCGTTGGTAGACTGGATGGGCAGATAGACCACCTTGTTGATGACGGTCTTGCCATCGTTCCAGTAGTGCTTGTTGCGCTCCACTTCGACGCGCTCGTTCACCACCCAGTTCTTCAGGGTATAGGCACCGTTGGATACCATATTTTCCGGCTGGGTCCACTTGTCACCGAACTTCTCGATCACCTTCTTCGGTACCGGATAGGTGGTAGTGTGGGAGAGCATGCTGACGAAGTAAGGGATGGCTTTCTCGAGCTGCACTTCGAAGGTGTAGTCGTCGGTCGCCTTCACGCCCAGCGTATCAGCCGGCTTTTTACCTGCGATGATCTCGGAGGCATTGGCAATAGTCGGGATCTCCAGATACCAGGAGTAAGGAGAGGCGGTTTTCGGATCAACGGCACGCTGGAAAGCAAAAACGAAATCGTGGGCAGTGACCGGGTCACCGTTGGACCACTTGGCATCTTTGCGCAGGTGGAAGACGTAGTGCTTGTTATCCTTGGTTTCCCAGGATTCAGCCACAGCCGGGAGAATTTCCCCTTTCGGGCCGGATGCAACGAGACCTTCAAACAGGTCGCGCAGGATATTGGATTCGACCGTTCCTTCGGTCTTGTGCGGGTCAAGGGTCGCAGGCTCTGAGCCGTTGCCTTTTACCAGTTGCTGGACTTCAGCCAGCTTGGTTCCCGCCGGGACATCGGCAGCCTGAGCCACATTGACGCCACCAAACAGTGCAGCCATCAGCAATGTGTTAATCATTGTTTTTTTATGAGTCATTTCCCTACTCCAACAAGAACATTCCATGCATTTTTTAAAGTGACGGGGTTAAAACCCGCTCCCAGCATAATTCCCTGCCAATTCCGATAATGCAACAGATATTGTCAGGGTAATCGTCATTTTCTGGTCAAAAAATCAGCTGGCGTGCGCTTTTTCAGTATTAAAACACCGGCAAAGCGCTCATTTTTCACACAAACGACCGATTCTAGAAAAGACCGGGCAAAAAGCAACCAATAAAAAGCCGGTCACGAGGACCGGCTTTCATAAAGCGGAGCTGGCTCACATCAGGCTGGGGAAAACCCCCTTGATACCGGCCACCATGATCTCGATACCCAGCGACATCATGATAAGACCCATGATACGGGTCACCACGTTGATGCCTGTGTTGCCCATGATCTTGAACAGCAGCGGCGCGGCACGGAAGATGAGCCAGGAGCAGAAAGAGAAGACCACGACAACAACTGACATGCCGAGCAGCTGCTGCCAGTGGCTCTGGCTGGCATAGACAATTACCGAGGAGATGGCACCGGGACCCGCCATCAGCGGCAGCGCCAGCGGCACCACGGCGATAGACTCACGCACCGCCAATTCGCCCTTCTCCTGTTTGTTGTGCTTCACCTCGCCCAGCTTGCCCTGCAGCATCGACCAGGCAATCAGGGTAATCAGCGACCCACCGGCGATCCGGAAAGACGCCAGCGAGATGCCAAACCCATCGAGGATCAGCTGCCCCATATACATGGAGACCAGCAGGATCACCATCACCGCGATATTGGCGGTGGTATTGGTTTTCATCCGCTCGGCCTGGGTATGGTGGCTGGTCAGACTGACAAACACCGGCAACAAACCAAGCGGGTTGATAATTGCGAACAAACCGACAAAAAACTTCAGATACAACGAGACGTCAATTGCTGCCATAGGCGCCTTCCAATAGAGTTTCGGGCCCAGCGGGCCAGTCCATTAATTTCGTGCGTAAATTTACATCATAGCCAGAGCGGGCACCAATCAAATAATCTCACCATTTTGAGGGTTTTTTAGTTAGTTCATCTCATGCATCCGCGCTAACTGGCATAAACCGATGCCAAAAGCCCTTTCTACCGCCCGACACGCGCCAGAAAAGTGAGCGCAAGCCTGCTTAATCATGACCAGAGAGTCCGACGATGACAGACCGAATGACCGAGCGACTCGAGAGGATCCAGGCTTTGCCTTCCCACTATTTCAGGCCAGACATCACTTCATTGACTCGGCAAGAGAGCCACAATGCAAAAACCGGGAAAGGGGGCAGAAATGGCCCCCTCGGGGAATAAAGTGGATTAGTCATGGATTAAAACAACAATCATTTTTGCAACAAACGCTGGAATAAAGTGCGTTTGTCGGTGATTTTGAAACCGATTCACTCATATTTGCTAACCTATACCGCCAAAATAGCTCTGCAATCCTATGTTCGATTGAAATTAACCACTTGATAAATGTGGTTTATTACCCTGCGTTAACAAGTCTCTCGCCTTTCCCTTTGATGCACATTCCGATAACATCAGTCAAACAAGGATTGTGAAATAAAATTTCTTTTGTTCTTTTGTTACACATGATCCAGATCAAGTTTTTCTGAGTCAGCCCCGCTCTATAATCGACTCAGAAAGCGATTTAGTAAGGCATGTGAAAAAGCTGTTGCAACGATACCGTCTTGACAGGGCGACTATAATTGCCGGGCATTGCCAACGTCTTACTAAACAGTTTTCAAATAATCAGGAGATAAACATGGCAGTAACCAATTTGGCTGAACTGGATGCACTGGTCGCCCGCGTTAAGGAAGCCCAGCGTGAATTCGCCAGCTTCTCTCAAGAGCAGGTAGACAATATCTTCCGTGCCGCCGCCCTGGCCGCCAACAACGCCCGTATCCCCCTGGCCCAGATGGCCGTGGAAGAATCCGGTATGGGTATCATCGAAGACAAGGTTATCAAGAACCACTTCGCCTCCGAATACATCTACAACAAGTACAAAGACGAGAAGACCTGCGGCATTCTGAGCGAAGATGATCAGATGGGTACCATCACCATCGCCGAGCCGGTAGGTATCATCTGTGGTATCGTTCCGACCACCAACCCGACCTCTACTGCGATCTTCAAATCCATGATCGCGCTCAAGACCCGCAACGCCATCATCTTCTCCCCGCACCCCCGCGCCAAGAACTCCACCAATACCGCTGCCAAGCTGGTACTGGATGCCGCTGTTGCCGCTGGTGCACCGAAAGACATCATCGGCTGGATCGACCAACCGTCTGTTGAGCTCTCCAACGCCCTGATGAAGCACGAAGACATCAACCTGATCCTGGCCACCGGTGGCCCGGGCATGGTGAAAGCAGCCTACTCCTCCGGTAAGCCTGCTATCGGTGTGGGTGCCGGTAACGTACCTATCGTTATCGACGAAACCGCCGACGTGAAGCGTGCCGTTGCCTCCATCCTGATGTCCAAGACTTTCGATAACGGCGTGGTCTGTGCTTCCGAGCAGGCAGTCATCGTTGTTGATGCCATCTACGACCAGGTTAAAGAGCGCTTTGCATCCCACAAGGGCCACGTGCTCTCCAAAGAAGATGCTGACAAGGTCCGTAAAGTCATCCTGATCAACGGCGCCCTGAACGCCAACATCGTTGGCCAGCCAGCCACCAAGATTGCCGAGATGGCAGGCGTGACTGTACCGGCTGATACCAAGATCCTGATCGGTGAAGGCGTCAAGCTGTGTGCAGAAGATGAGTTTGCTCACGAGAAATTGTCCCCGCTGCTCGGTATGTTCCGTGCAAGCAGCTTCGAAAACGCCGTTGATATGGCCTGTGACATGGTCAACATCGGTGGTATCGGCCACACCTCAGGTCTGTACACCGACCAGGACCGCAACGCTGACCGCATCAAGTACTTCGGCGACAAGATGAAGACCGCGCGTATCCTGATCAACACTCCGTCTACCCAAGGCGGTATCGGTGACCTGTACAACTTCGCAATGGCTCCGTCCCTGACCCTGGGTTGCGGCTCCTGGAGCGGTAACTCCATCTCCGAAAACGTGGGTCCGAAGCACCTGATCAACAAGAAGACAGTCGCAAAACGGGCAGAAAACATGCTGTGGCACAAACTTCCGAAATCCATCTACTTCCGTCGTGGTTCCCTGCCGATCGCTCTGAGCGACCTGGAAGGTAAAAAGCGTGCCATGGTCGTAACTGACCGCTTCCTGTTCAACAACGGCTACGCCGATGAACTGGTCAGCCTGCTGAAAGCACAGAATATGGAAGTGGAAGTGTTCTACGAAGTAGAAGCTGACCCGACCCTGGCTGTGGTTCGCAAGGGTGCCGAGATGGCCAACTCCTTCAAACCGGACGTTATCCTGGCGCTGGGCGGTGGTTCACCGATGGATGCAGCCAAGATCATGTGGGTGATGTACGAGCACCCGAACACCGCGTTCGAAGATCTGGCCATGCGCTTTATGGATATCCGCAAGCGTATCTACAAGTTCCCGAAAATGGGCGTGAAGGCCGAACTGGTCTGTATCACCACCACTTCCGGTACCGGCTCTGAAGTCACTCCGTTTGCGGTAGTAACCGATGAAGTGTCTGGTCAGAAGTATCCGCTGGCTGACTACGAGCTGACCCCGAACATGGCCATCGTTGATGCCAACCTGGTCATGGGCATGCCGAAGTCCCTGTGTGCCTTCGGTGGTATCGATGCCGTGACTCACGCCATGGAAGCCTATGTTTCCGTACTGGCTAACGAGTACTCCGACGGCCAGGCGCTGCAAGCCCTGAAAATGCTGAAAGAGTACCTGCCGTCCAGCTACCAGAACGGTGCCAACGACCCGATCGCTCGTGAGAAGGTGCACAATGCTGCCACCATCGCCGGTATCGCGTTCGCTAACGCCTTCCTGGGTGTGTGCCACTCCATGGCTCACAAACTGGGTGCCGAGTTCCACATTCCGCACGGTCTGGCTAACGCCCTGCTGATCAGCAACGTCATCCGCTACAACGCGAACGACAACCCGACCAAGCAGACTGCGTTCTCCCAGTACGACCGCCCGCAGGCTCGTCGTCGTTACGCCGAAGTCGCTGACCACCTGGGTCTGACTGCTGCCGGTGACCGCACCGCTGCCAAGATCGAGAAGCTGCTGACCTGGCTGGACGAGCTGAAGGCTACCCTGGGTATCCCGGCCTCTATCCGCGAAGCTGGCGTGACTGAAGCTGACTTCCTGGCCAAGGTTGACCAGCTGGCTATCGAAGCCTTCGATGACCAGTGCACCGGCGCCAACCCGCGCTACCCGCTGATCAGCGAGCTGAAGCAGGTTCTGCTGGACTCCTACTACGGTCGTCCGTTCACCGAAGCCGCTCCGGTAACTGCTGCCCCGGTTGAAGCCAAGGTTGAAGGCAAGAAGAAATCCAAGGCCTGATAACCAGTCCTGAGATAACAAGCCCGCGCACTGCGCGGGCTTTTTTTATCTGCTACTAATCACAGCCATCATCTCCCTGACGATTGCGCAAGTGCAGCCCCTAACTTCCCAACCAACCAGCGTGCCCCAGCCAATCCGTTATCGACATCCCAACCTGTCACTCTGTATTGATGGGCACCAGTGATAACAAGAGCACGCTCCATCACCTCCTCTCCCCTACCCGCAAAGCAATTACCCTGTCGGGCAGATGTGAGCAGTCAACGCCATCTCAAGAGCTATAGGGGTGATAAACAGGATAAGCGGAGCCTCGCTATCGCAACGCAGCAGAACTGCCGACTGGCGTACGTACAGGGCCAACCGACTGGCATGAATAGAGCAATGATAATGCGCAGAGAAAGCGGGAAATCCTGTCAGTGAAGAGAGTTGCAGCACCAGTTGCTCAACCGACACATCAGCAGTTGCCACGATGCAAAGATAAAAAAATGGCAGCCATCAGGCTGCCATCGGGAGAGCACGATTCAGCGATCAGAGGGTCGCAGCGACTTCATCGGAGATGGAGCCGTTGTGATACACCTCTTGCACATCGTCCAGATCTTCCAGCATGTCGATCAGACGCATCAGCTTGGGTGCAGTTTCTGCATCCAGCTCCGCTTCAGTGGAGGGGATCATGGTCACTTCGGCGCTCTGGGCCTTGAAGCCGGCAGCTTCCAGACCGTCCAGCACGGTACCGAAGTCGTTCGGGGTGGTGTACACCTCGATGGTGCCATCCTCTTCGGTGACCACGTCATCGGCGCCCGCTTCCAGCGCGGCATCCATCAGAGCATCTTCGTCTACGCCCACGAAAGTCAGCAGACCTTTCTTGCTGAACAGATAGGCAACGGAGCCGTCGGTGCCCAGGTTGCCACCGCACTTGCTGAAGGCGTGGCGCACTTCGGCTACGGTACGGTTACGGTTGTCGGTCAGGCACTCTACCATCACGGCAGAGCCAGCCGGGCCGTAACCTTCGTATACGATGGTCTCGAGCTGTTCGCCATCGCCACCACCGGCGCCACGCTGAATGGCACGGTTGATGGTGTCGCGGGTCATGTTGTTGGTCAGGGCGGCAGTCACCGCAGCACGCAGACGCGGGTTGTTGGCGGGATCGGCATCACCCAGACGCGCGGAGGTAGTGATTTCGCGGATCAGTTTGGTGAAGATCTTGCCACGCTTGGCGTCCTGAGCGGCCTTGCGGTGTTTGATGTTGGCCCATTTACTGTGACCTGCCATAGAGACTCTCCGTTATTTTTTAAATGTCAGTAACACTGATCATGACTAACCCAAGGGAAACACAGAGGCCGCACGGCGGCGGCCTCCGGTGCCGGTATCGGCTTACTCGTCGCCCTTGACGGTGGTTGCAATCGCCAGCTCACCCAGTTGGGCGGCATTGGCAAGGCTGGGGGCGTCTGTCATCAGACAGGCGGCCGCGGTCGTTTTCGGGAAGGCGATGACGTCCCGAATGTTTTCGGTGCCGGTCAGCAGCATGCTGAGACGGTCCAGACCGAAGGCCAGACCGGCGTGCGGCGGGGTACCGTACTTCAGGGCATCCAGCAGGAAGCCGAACTTCAGGCGCTGCTCGGCCGGGGTGATACCCAGGATATCGAACACGGTGGATTGCATCTCGCTGTTGTGGATACGGACAGAGCCGCCACCCACTTCGTAGCCGTTGATCACCATGTCGTAGGCGTTGGCGTAAGCACCCACCGGATTGGCTTTCAGCTCGGCCGGGCTCATGTTGCTCGGCGCGGTGAACGGGTGGTGCATGGCAGCCAGACCACCTTCACCATCTTCCTCGAACATCGGGAAGTCGATAACCCACAGCGGTTTCCAGCTGTTCTCCAGCAGGCCCAGATCGCGACCCACTTTCAGACGCAGGGCGCCCATGGCATCGCAGACCACTTTCTTGCTGTCAGCGCCAAAGAAGATGATGTCGCCGTCGGCTGCGCCGGTACGGGCCAGGATCTCGCGCACGATGGCGTCAGAGAGGAACTTGGCAACCGGAGACTGCACGCCTTCGATACCATTGGCCGCTTCGTTGACCTTCATCCAGGCCAGGCCCTTGGCACCGTAGATGCCGACAAACTTGGTGTATTCGTCGATCTGCTTGCGAGAGAGCTCGGCACCGCCCGGGACTTTCAGGGCAGCCACACGGCCTTTCGGATCGTTGGCGGGGCCCGCGAACACGGCGAACTCGACAGCAGTCAGCAGGTCAGCCACATCAACCAGCTCCATCGGCAGACGCAGGTCCGGCTTGTCGGAGCCGTAGCGACGCATGGCTTCGTCGAAGGTCATGATCGGGAAGTCGCCCAGATCCACGTTCAGGATGTGCAGCCACAGTTTGCGGATCATCTCTTCCATCACTTCACGCACCTGCGGCGCGGTCATGAAGGAGGTCTCCACGTCGATCTGGGTGAATTCCGGCTGGCGGTCGGCACGCAGGTCTTCGTCACGGAAGCACTTGACGATCTGGTAGTAGCGATCGAAGCCGGACATCATCAGCAACTGCTTGAACAGCTGGGGTGATTGCGGCAGAGCGTAGAACTTGCCCTTGTGCACGCGGCTCGGCACCAGATAGTCACGGGCACCTTCCGGGGTGGCCTTGGTCAGCATCGGGGTCTCGATATCGAGGAAGCCGTGCTCGTCCATGAAGCGGCGTACGAAGGCGCTGGCCTTGGCACGGGTCTTCAGGTACTTGGCCATCTCGGGACGACGCAGATCCAGGTAACGATACTTGAGGCTGATCTCTTCGCTGTTGACCTGATTGAAGTCCAGCGGCAGCGGCTCGGCACGGTTGATGATGTTGAGTTCGTGGGCGAACACTTCGATGGCACCGGTGGCCATGTCGCTGTTGCGCTGGGACTCGGGACGGGTGCGCACCACGCCGGTCACCTGGATGCAGAACTCGCCGCGCAGCTCGGAGGCCAGGGCGAACGCATCCGGCTTGTCCGGATCGAAGAACACCTGAACGATCCCTTCCCGGTCGCGCATATCGATAAAGATCAGACCGCCGAGATCACGACGACGATGAACCCAACCGCACAATGTAATGGTCTGCCCTGCATGGGCCTCATTGACCTGTCCGCAATAGATAGAGCGCATGGACTTCTTCCTTCGAAATTGTAGAGAGACGGTTAACCTTGGGCCGCCGGGCACGACTGGCAAGCACCGTCTGTCTCACAGCTGGCCAGATTCTTTTTCTTACCCGGTTTGAAATCAGTCTCGTACCATCCGGTTCCCTTGAGCCGGAAGCCTGCCGCCGATATCAGCTTGACCAGATTCGGCTTGCTACAGGCCGGACAGTCGGTCAGGGGGGCATCGGAAAGCTTTTGCAGTTTTGCCAATTCATGGCCACAGACGTCGCAACGATATTCGTAGATAGGCATGGGTCACAAGAAATTGAAAAACAAAAGGGCTGGCATTATAGAGGAAAACCCCCTTTTGGGTAAAATGGCCAGCAGCCTCCTTTCGCCAGTTTTTTGCACTCGATGGCAAAAAGCGGGCAAAAAATCGGCACGAATGCACCAAGAGCGAAGAGAATAGCCATCATGAGCCTCTATTTGGGCATGCCACAGTGGTCCCACCCCAGCTGGCCCGGCCAGTTGCTGGGCCTTGGCGCCAAGCCTGCCGAACACCTCGCCCACTACGCCACCGTGTTCAACTCGGTGGAGGGTAACACTACCTTCTACGCCCTGCCGACACCGGACACGGTACAGCGCTGGGCCGATGCGGTGCCCGATCACTTTCGTTTCAACTTCAAGTTTCCGCAAACCATCAGCCACCAGAGCGATCTGGTGAGCGCAGACAAGCAAGTCGCCGACTTTATTCGCCTGCTCGCCCCGCTGCACGACAAGCTGGGTCTGCTCACCCTGCAGTTGCCCGCCCGTTTCGGGCCACAGGGGCTGGCCAGACTGGCGGCCTTCATCGATCGGCTGCCGCGGGCTTTTCGCTACGCCCTCGAAGTGCGCCACCACGACTTCTTCGCCAAGGGGGAGGCCGAGCGGGCATTGAACCGACTGCTGATGGAACAGGGTGTGAACCGGGTGATGCTCGACAGCCGGCCACTCTTCTCGGTGCCAGCAACCACGCCAGCCCTTGTCGATGCCCAGGGCAAGAAGCCACGCCTGCCGGTACATCTGCTGGCCACCGCCAACGCCCCCATGGTGCGCTTTATCGGCCTTCCGGATCCGGCGGCCAATCACCCCTTCCTGCCCAGCTGGCTCCCCCACTGGCGCCAGTGGCTCGCGGAGGGGAAAGATCTCTACCTCTATATACATACTGCCGACAACGCCCAGGCACCTGAGCTGGCCCGTCAGATCACCCGCTTGCTGGAGCAGGAGATGGCCCCCTGGCCGGGGGAAAACGATCGCGCACGGCAGGGAGTGCTGCGCTTTTAGCCAACCCATTCTGCGGCCATCGTTTCGCTGCAAAAAAAGTGCTTTTTTGTGGCGTGGCAAGCCCTGGCGTCAAGACAAACGGGCATCAATCCTCTACACTACCGCCCCAAGTAAGGGTCCGGAACATGGCCCGTACGAACAGGACAGGTCCAAAGGATTTCACGACCAGCCAACCCGTTCGTAAACAGGTGATAAATCTACTCTGATGGGTGTCACCCAACGACTCAATTGAACAATACAGCCGGGTGATGTCCCGGCTGTCAGGTTGCGCCAGCATGCATACCAAAGATCAAATTTTTGCCGCCCCGATCGCCCGATTGGGAGACTTCTGTTTTGACGAACAGGTCGTCGACGTGTTTCCCGATATGATCCAGCGCTCGGTGCCGGGTTACAGCAACATCATCTCCGCCATCGGCATGATGGCCGCCCGCTACGCCCAACCCGAGAGCCGACTCTATGATCTCGGCTGCTCACTGGGCGCCGCGACCCAGGCGATGCGTCGCCATGTCAGCCAGTCCGGCTGCCGCATCACCGCGGTGGATCTCTCCCACCCGATGATTGAGCGCGCCCGCGCCCACCTCTCCGGTTTCAAATCCGAGGTGCCGGTGGAGCTGGTGGAGGCGGATATCTGCGACATCGAGATCGAGAACGCCTCCGTGGTGGTGCTCAACTTCACTCTGCAATTTGTCGAGCCAGAAAAACGGGCCGCCCTGATCCAGCGCATTCACGATGGTCTGCGCCCGGGCGGGATCCTGATCCTGAGCGAAAAGTTCCGCTTCGAAGATGAACCGGTCAACGAGCTGCTCATCGATCTTCACCTCGACTTCAAGCGGGCCAATGGCTACAGCGAGCTGGAGATCAGCCAGAAACGCACTGCCCTTGAGAACGTGATGCGCACCGACAGCCTGCCGGTGCATCAGGCCCGTCTACGGGATGCCGGTTTCGTCCATCAGGATCTCTGGTTCCAATGCTTTAACTTCGGCTCCATGATTGCCATCAAATCCAGCGACGCCCAGCCATGATCGACTTTGCCAATTTCTATCAACTGATTGCCAAAAACCGGCTGAGCCACTGGCTGCATACCCTGCCCGCCCAGCTGCACGCCTGGCAACATGACAACCAGCATGGCGACCTGCCGCGCTGGAACCGCGCCCTCAACAAGCTGCCGGTGGTCTCCCCCGGCAACATCGAGCTGAAAAGCCGGGTCGAGATTGGCTCGGCCGAGAGCATTGGCGAAGGTGAACGCAAGAAGGTCGAGAGCCTGCTGCGCCACTTCATGCCCTGGCGCAAGGGGCCGTTCACCGTGCACGGCATCCATATCGACACCGAGTGGCGCTCTGACTGGAAGTGGGATCGGGTGCTGCCCCATATCAGCCCGCTCGAAGGCCGTTACGTGCTGGATGTGGGTTGCGGCAGCGGCTACCACCTCTGGCGTATGGTGGGTGAAGGGGCCAAGCTGGCGGTCGGCATCGACCCTAGCCCGCTGTTTCTCTGCCAGTTCGAGGCCATTCGCCACTTCGCGGGCAATGATCAGCGCGCCCACCTGTTGCCGCTCGGCATTCAGGAGCTGCCGGAGCTGCGGGCCTTTGACACCGTCTTCTCCATGGGGGTGCTCTATCACCGCAAATCCCCCATCGAGCACATCGAGCAGCTGCGCAATCAATTGAAAGATGATGGCGAGCTGGTGCTGGAGACGCTAGTGATTGACGGCGGTGTCAACGACGTGCTGATGCCCACTGACCGTTACGGCAAGATGCGCAACGTCTGGTTTATTCCCTCAAGCCGCGCCCTCAAGCTGTGGGTCGAGCGCTGCGGCTTCACCGACGTGCGGATAGTAGACGAGAATATGACCAGCACCGACGAACAGCGTCGTACCGACTGGATGATTAATGAATCCCTGAGTGACTATCTGGATCCAGACAATCCAGCACTCACGGTAGAAGGACACCCGGCGCCGAAACGTGCCGTACTGATTGCCCGCAAGGCCAAAGACTAGCCGATGGCGATTCAGGAAGTTACACTGACCCAATTCCAGGAAGCACAGTTAAATGAATGACATGAAAAGCAAATTAAAAGGAATGACCCTGCTCTCCCTGCTTAGTCTCGGCGGGTGTGTCAATATGGAAAAAGCGCCTCAGGTCCCTGCTCTGACGCTGGCCGAGCTTCGTAGCGAGCTGAGCCAGAGCGAGCAACGCCTGCAAACATCCATGGAACAGCAACAGAAGCAGTATGTGCAGCAACAGCACCTGCTGGTTCAGCTCAACACAGATGTCACCAATATGAAAGAGTCCGTCAAGCAAGTAGACCACAAGCTCGCCACCCTCCCCTCCGAGCCGCCCAAGCCGATGGCCATCCCCACCGAGAAGTGCCCGGCCCCCAATCAGGGTCACACCATCGATGGCAAACTGATGGTCGGTGAAGCCGAGTGGATCTGGGTTGATGCAGCCAACGACGCCTTCCAGGCGCGGGTCGATACCGGTGCGACCACCTCCTCCATCAGTGCGCAGGAGATCACCATTTTCGAGCGCAACGGCAAAAACTGGGTGCGCTTCTTCCTGAGCCATCAGGAAGTGGACGACAAGATCCAGATCGAAGCGCCGCTGGTACGCCATGTGCGTGTGCGTCAGGCCTCTGCCGACGATCTGGACCGCCGTCCGGTGGTGCGTCTGGCCGTGCGCATTGGCGACATGACCGAGAAAGCCGAATTTACCCTGAAAGACCGTAGCGACATGACCTTCCCTGTGCTGCTGGGTCGCGAATTTTTGAAAGACATCGCCGTGGTTGATGTGGCCCGCGAATATATCCAACCCAAACCCAAGCTCAAGGATGTGAAATAATCCATGGTTTCCCGTAAGCCGTTCTATTTGCTGGTAGCCCTGCTGTACATTGTCGGCCTGGGGATGACGATCTATCACCATATCGCGTTGGATGTGCCGCTGACGCCCGGTGAAAAGCGCCAGATCTGGTCCATCGAAGCCAAGCTGGAGTTTGAGGCGACCGGTGAGCCGGTGATCGCCTCCCTGGCCATTCCGGGCACCCAGCCCGGTTTCACCCTGATGAACGAGAACGCCGCCAGCCCCGGCTACGGCCTCTCCTTTGTCGAGAAAGATGGCGATGCCCGCGCCGAGTGGTCCATCCGCACCGCCTCTGGCCGTCAGGAGCTCTACTACCGCGTCGACATGATGGCGGATGCCCATGCCAAACCGGCCGCCAATCCGCAACCGCCCGCCATCGAGAAGCAGATCGAAAGTGAGCCTTATGCCACCGCGATGAAGCAGATCCTCGAGCGGGCACAGGAGCGCTCTGCCGACGGCTACACCCTGACTCGCGAGATCATCAAGGAGATCGAGAAGCAGGAGCAGAACGCCGAGCTGCTGAAAAAGCACAAGAGCCGCGCCAACCTGATCGCCGAGCTGCTCAACAATGCTGACGTCCCCACCCGCGTGGTGCATGCCCTGAATCTGGAAGATGGCCGCCGTCGTCAGGAACTGGTGGATTACCTGCAGGTATTCAACAGCCCGACCGACTACAAGCTGTTCAACCCGCAAACCGGTGAACAGGGTCGTCCGGCCAACCTGCTGCTGTGGGAGTATAACTCCGGCGCCCTGCTGGACGTGACCGGTGGTCACAACTCCCGTGTCAGCTTCTCGATGATCGAGCAGGAGCAGCCGGTTAGCGTGGCACTGGCGCAGAAGTTCGAAAAATCAGAGATGATGAACTTCTCCATCCACAGCCTGCCGCTGGAAGAGCAGACTCTGTTCAAGGGCTTGCTGCTGATCCCGATCGGCGTGCTGATGGTGGTGTTCCTGCGGGTTTTGGTGGGGATCAAGACCTCCGGTACCTTTATGCCGGTGCTGATCGCGGTCGCCTTTATCCAGACCTCGCTGGTCACCGGTCTCATCGGCTTCCTGCTGATCGTCGGCACCGGTCTCATCATCCGCTCCTATCTGTCTCGGCTTAACCTGCTGCTGGTCGCCCGAATATCGGCCATCATCATCATGGTTATCTCGATGATCGGTATCTTCTCCGCGTTCGCCTTCAAGCTGGGGCTGACCGATGGTATGAAGATCACCTTCTTCCCGATGATCATCCTCTCCTGGACCATCGAACGGATGTCCATCCTGTGGGAAGAAGAGGGCCCGAAAGAGGTGTTCCGCCAGGGTGGTGGCTCTCTGCTGGTTGCCGTCATCGCCTATCTGGCCATGGATAACGAGCTTATTCGTCACCTCACCTTCAACTTCCTCGGCCTGCAGCTGGTGCTGATGGCGACCGTGCTGTTGATGGGTAACTACACCGGCTACAAGCTGAGCGAACTGAAGCGCTTCAAGCCGCTGGTGGACGAGATGAAATCTGGCGTCACCCCGGGTAAGGACAAGTAACCGATGTGGTTCTGGGAAAAATACACCACCCCGTGGAGCCTGTCCCAATCAGGCATCCTCGGCATGAACAAACGCAACCACTCCTACATCAGCCGCTACAATCCGCGCAGCCTCTATCCGCTGGTGGATGACAAGCTGCAGACCAAGCAAATTGCGCTGGATGCAGGGGTCACAGTGCCTGAGCTGATCGGTACCATCCGTGCCCAGCACGATGTGGGTCGCATCACCGAGCTGGTAAAAGATTGGCCGGGCTTCTGCATCAAGCCGGCCCGTGGCTCGGGCGGCAAGGGGATCCTGGTGATCCTGCGTCAGGAAGATGGCCTCTTCTATAAACCCAACGGCAGCGCCTCTACCGGTCAGGATCTGGAGCGCCATGTTTCCAACATTCTGGCGGGGCTCTATTCGCTTGGCGGCAAGCCAGACGTGGCACTGGTCGAAGGCCTCATCAACTTTGATGATGTGTTCGACGGCTACTCTTTTGAAGGGGTACCGATGCCCGGGTCATCATCTTCAAGGGGTTCCCGGTGATGGCGATGATGCGCCTCTCCACCGCCGCCTCCGATGGCAAGGCGAACCTGCACCAGGGCGCCGTGGGGGTGGGTCTGTGCCTGCGTACCGGTCGTGCCCTGCGGGCGGTGCAGTTTGGCAATCCGCTGCGCCACCACCCGGACACCGGCCTTGACCTCTATGAACTCAAGGTGCCCCACTGGGATACCCTGCTCACCCTGGCCGCCTCCTGCTACGAGATGTCGGGTCTGGGCTATATCGGTACCGATATGGTGCTGGACAAGTTCCGCGGCCCCATGCTGCTGGAGCTCAACGCCCGCCCCGGTCTTGCCATCCAGATCGCCAACGGTCGCGGCCTGGTGCCCAACCTCAAGACCATCGAGAAGCTGGGGCAGGTGAAGATGAACGTGGAGCAGCGGGTCAATTTCGCCAAGGATCACTTCGGGATCTTTGAGGAATAACTTCTTCGCTTGTGAACTGAGCGCGCCTATGGCGCGCTTTTTTTATGGCGATTGTCTGTCGGCATATCCCACCCAGCCATTCGGATCAGCACCTCATTTCGAAACAACGAGTACGCCAGCGAACGGCCGCTTGGAATAGCGAGCGATGGAGCGAGAAATGTCTGGCCACTATGTCAGAGGATGGATAAATCTCAGGTATAAAAAAACCGGCGCCAAGACGCCGGTTCTTCAAGGAGAGTGCGACCCGATTACAGGGAGTCAGCATTCTCGGACAGGTACTTGGCAACGCCGTCCGGAGAGGCTTGCATACCTTTTTTGCCTTTTTCCCACTGAGCCGGGCACACTTCGCCGTGCTCTTCGTGGAATTGCAGGGCATCGACCATGCGCAGCATCTCGTCGATGTTGCGGCCCAGCGGCAGATCGTTGACAACCTGGTGACGAACGACACCGTTCTTGTCGATCAGGAAGGAGCCACGGAACGCCACACCGGCTTCCGGATGCTCAACGTCATAGGCTTTGCAGATTTCGTGTTTCACGTCGGCGATCAGCGGGTACTTGACCTGACCGATACCGCCATCTTCCACTTTGGTGTTACGCCATGCATTGTGGGAGAACTGGGAATCGATGGAAACACCAATCACTTCCACGCCACGCTTCTGGAACTCTTCATAACGGTGATCGAAGGCAATCAGCTCGGACGGGCAGACGAAGGTGAAATCGAGCGGATAAAAGAAGACAACGGCAGCTTTGCCTTTGATGTGGGATGACAGGTTGAATGAATCAACGATCTCGCCATTACCCAGAACAGCTGCGGCGGTAAAATCGGGTGCGGGACGGCCTACCAATACCATATTCAATTCCTCTTTATGTGAAGTGAACAATCCGGTGAGGATTGGGCTACCTAGAGCCAAGTCCATCTAATTCAAGCGACAAACTATAGACCCGGTGGTAGATTAGTTAAATCAAATTAAATAGATAGCATTAATCGGGTTTTTCTATGCAACGTTGGCCCAGCCTCAAACAGCTGCAATATCTGGTCGCTCTCGATGAGCACAAGAACTTCAACCGCGCCGCCAAGGCCTGTCATGTCAGCCAGTCGACCCTGAGTACCGGGATCCAGACGCTGGAGGACATGATGAACCTGCAACTGGTGGAGCGGGACCACAAGAGCTTCATTATGACCCCGGTCGGCATGGAAATCGTCGAGCGCGCTCGCAATTTGCTCTCCGATGCGCGGGATCTGATGGAGCTCGGGCAACATCAGGGTGGCGTGATGCAGGGGACGGTACGTCTGGGCTGCATTCCCACCATCGCCCCCTTCTTGCTGAGCAAGCTGCTGAAAGAGTGCAGCAAAACCTATCCTGACCTCGAATTGTTGCTGCGTGAAGACACCACCAGCAATCTGCTCAAGCAGCTGGAACAGGGTCAGCTCGACTTGCTGATCCTCGCCCTGCCCATCGAGATAGGTGGATTTCACTGCAAGACCGTCGGTCAGGATCCGTTCCACATGGTGATGCCCGCCAGCATGGCGGCCGGTCTGCATACCCCGTTCGACTACAAGGAGCTGCCCAACCAGAGCATCTTCCTGCTGGAGCGGGAGCACTGCCTCACCGAGCACGCAGTGAGCGCCTGTCGCCTGCGGGACAAGAGCAAGATCAACCCGTTCGCCGCCACCAGCCTGCACACCCTGGTACAGATGGTGGAAGCGGGTCTTGGCACCACCTTCCTGCCGCAGATGGCCATCGATGCAGGCATTCTTGCCAACTCCGATCTGGTGGCCATCCCGCTGCCGGGAGAGACCTCCTATCGCGAAATCGGGTTGGTCTGGCGCCCCAGCACCACCCGGGTGCAGACCTTCTACAAGCTGGCCGAGCTGCTTAAACCGCTGATCAGCCACAACGAGTGACAACAAACGCCAGCCCTCGGGTTGGCGTTTTTCAGTTCCCCACCACATTTTTCCTCTCGGAGACTAGGTCTGGAGCCAGATCCTTGTTTATGATGGAAAAGTTGTCGCGCCCCCTACCGCCAAAACGATTTGGCAGGATATGGCGTTCGATAAATGTCTCGTTTGGTAGACCTGTCCGTGGAGAGAGCCCGATGTATCGCAAGCTGCTGCTATCCCTGCTGACTCTGCTGCTGGCCGCCTGTTCCAGCACGCCGGAGCCGCCTCCGGCCCCCCGGCAGAGCAGTGCCTTTGATGGCTTCTACCAACAATGGCGCGGTGTTCCCTACCGCATGGGCGGCGCCAGCCGTGCCGGGCTAGACTGCTCCGCCTTCACCCAGCTCGCCTACAGTCAGGTGCTGGGCTTCAACCTGCCAAGAACCACCGAATCTCAGGCCAGCATTGGCAAACCGGTGGATCGCTACCGGCTGCAACACGGGGATCTGGTCTTCTTCAAAACCGGCTGGCAACAGTACCATGTGGGGGTCTACACAGGTGCCGGCGAGTTTATTCACGCCTCCACCAGCAAGGGAGTGATCCGCTCCCGCCTCGACAACGTCTACTGGAACAGTCGCTACTGGCAGGCACGTCGGGTGACCCAGTAGCCGCTCAAACGCCTGCTTGCGGCACAAGTTGCGTGCCGATACTTTCCGTCAATCCCTGTCGCGATGTCGGGACACACAACCCGCGCTTATAACTCAATTGGACCCAAAGCCTGCATATCACACCATTTTGTGATAAGGTGGTGGCCAATTTTTAACACTTTTGCCTTTTTCTCATACGCTCTCTGTCCTGATTGACAACACGCGCGGCGACAACAAGCAGCGCGCGGCGAAAGTGGAGTGTGGCGCAACACTGCCGGACGGGTGTCCCACAGCTGCAGTATCAAGGGTTAAATAGATAAGGAGATCGTGCAATGAAACAGTATCAAAGCTGGCTGGGGCAATACCTGATGAGTCGCCGTGACGGTGACCACGCCATGGCATGCGAGATGGCGAGTTCCATCTGCGAGTTCTGGCAGCAGCAGGGTGATGAAAACGAACTGGACAAGTGGCAGCAGATTTACCAGAACCATCTGGAAAAGACCACCTGATCCCGACCGTTGCCTTGCTGCCAGCCACGGTTGGCAGCAAGGCTATTCCGCTGACACTCTCCCCTATTTCCCGCCATGTTAAACCGCTACCTCCGTTAACTCGCATGTTGCCGCCGCCATTTTGTTCTCTCGCCTGACAACAGCGGCTCATTCCATCTCGGCAGCCATTTCCTGCGCCCAGTCGATAAAGGCCTGGATCTTGGGACACGCCCGGTTGGGCAGGGTCGCCATGTAATAACGCTGCTCGCACTTGACCTCGAGCCCGGGGAAAGGGGCCACCAGCTCGTTGCGTGCCAGTCGCTTGCTCACCAGATTCTTGCGCCCCATGGCGATCCCGGCGTGATTCATAGCGGCGATGATGGCGAGATCCGAGCGATCAAAACCCATGCTCAGCTGGCATGCCTCGAGGCTGACCCCGGCGTGGCGAGCCCAGCAGCTCCATTCGTCGGTATCCGAGTCAAATCCCCATGCCTGCCGATCATGAAGCAGACGGCACAAGGACAAGTTGGCGGGATTACCGACAAGCCTGTGCTGCTCGGCATATGCCGGGCTGCAGACCGGCAGCATGTACTCATCCATCAGCGGGTGGATGGCAAGCCGCTCCGGGCTCTTCTCATCGAAATAGAGGGTCAAATCGATGCCATAACCATGCAGGTTGATGTTCTCGTTGCCGGTGATGATATTGAGCTCGATCTGCGGATGCTGGCGGGAGAAATCAGCCAACCTGGGCACCAGCCAGCACTGGGCGATGGAGGGACGCGAATAGATGGTCAGGGTACCGGAGAGCTCCTGATTCTTGATCTCCAGGATCTCCTGATTGATGAACTCCAGCGAGGATTTGAGCGCCCAGAACACCCGCTGCCCATCCGCCGTCAGTACCACCTTGCGGTGAAAACGCTCAAAGAGCTTGAACCCCAGCTCCTCTTCCAACGCGCTGATCCGGTGACTCACGGCACTGGGACTCAGCGACAATTCATCAGCCGCCATGGCAAAGGATCCGTGGCGGGCGGCCGCCTCGAAGGTGTGCAACTTGGCCAACTGGTAGCCGCTCAACAGCTTGTTGCGCGATATGTAATTATCCCCGTTATACATTCATCCCCCTCTTCGCAAGAGCCGCCGATGATACACCCACAGGCCACTTTCAGGATGAAACCAAAAGACCCAAAGAGTGTGATTTCGATAAATTGTGACCAATGCAGCGCTCTTGCATCACCTCGGCTCACTCAAGTGGTCGATTTCATCATTTGTCAGCCCCGCCTCATTTTCATTCAATAAGCGCATAAACAATCACACACAACAGATGTCGAGGCGCAGTATGAGTTCAGAGGTATGGGTCATCGCTACCTTGCTAAGTAGCATCGTTCTTATCGTGGTCACCATAGTGAAGGGCAAGGTGCATCCTTTCCTTGCCCTGCTGCTGGCTAGCTTCTATGTCGGCACCCTGATGGGGATGGAGCCCCTCAAGATGGTCAGCGCCATGGAAGATGGCATTGGCGGCACGCTAGGCTTTCTCGCCGCCGTCATCGGTCTTGGCACCATACTCGGCAAGATGATGGAGGTGTCAGGGGCGGCGGAGCGCATCGGCCTCGCCCTGCAGAAATGCCGCTGGCTCTCGCCACAGGTCATCATGGTGCTGGTGGGTCTGGTGTGCGGCATCACCCTGTTTGTCGAAGTCGGGGTGGTGCTGCTGATCCCGCTCGCCTTCTCTATCGCCCGCAAGACCAGAACCTCGCTGCTGACCCTGGCCATTCCGCTCTGCACCGCCCTGATGGCCGTGCACTGCATAGTGCCGCCGCACCCGGCAGCCCTCTACGTCACCAATCAGCTGGGGGCTGACGTCGGCTCGGTCATTGTCTATGGCCTCGCGGTCGGGCTGTTTGCCTCGCTGGTGGGCGGCCCGCTGTTCCTCAAGCTGCTGGGTAACCGGCTCCCGTTCAAGGAGGTGCCCGCAGCCTTTGCCGACATCAAGGCCCGCGATGAAGCAACTCTCCCGACCTTAAGCGCCTCGCTCTTTACCGTGCTGCTGCCCATCCTGCTGATGCTGGCCAAGACGGTCGCCGAGCTCAATATGGAGCACGCCAGCCACCTCTACACCGTGCTGGAGTTTATCGGCAACCCCATCACCGCCATGTTTATCGCCGCCTTCACCGCCTACTACGTGCTGGGGATCCGCCAGCAGATGAAGATGGAAGGGCTGCTCAACAAGACCGAGGAGTGCTTCTCTTCCATCGCCAATATCCTGCTCATTATCGGAGCGGGCGGCGCCTTCAACGGCGTACTCAAGGCAAGCGGGCTGGGCGATAGTCTGGCCACCATTCTCTCCCAGCTGGATATGCACCCGATTCTGCTCGCTTGGCTGGTGGCTATCGTGCTGCACGCCGCCGTGGGCTCCGCCACCGTCGCCATGATGGGCGCTACCGCTATCGTCTCCCCCATCATGGTGCACTACCCGGATATCAGCCCGGAGATCATGACCCTGGCCATCGGCTCCGGTGCCATTGGCTGCACCATGGTGACTGACTCTCTGTTCTGGCTGGTCAAGCAGTATTGCGGCGCCACCCTGAACGAAACGCTCAAGTACTACACCACCGCCACCTTGGTCGCCTCCCTGATGGCGCTGGCCGGTACCTTCCTGCTCTCCTTTATCGTGTAACAAGACCGAGAACACTATGAAAAACATCGACGTACAACAGCTCACCGCACAATTTCCACTGGTGCAATCCCTGATCGCGCTTGAGTCAGTCACCTGGTTCAACCCCAACACCACCACTCTGGCTGCCGGTCTGCCCTATGTGGGACTCGATAGCAGCAATGTGGCAGACGCTTCCGCCCGCTTGGCCCGCTTTGCTCCCTACATGTGCGAAGCCTTCCCCGAGACCCGCGCCAGCAACGGTATTCTGGAGTCCGAGATCGCCGCTATTCCGGCGATGCAGGCTACGCTCAACCAGCGCTACGGGGTTGAGGTCACCGGTCGACTGCTGCTGAAAAAAGACAGCCACCTGCCCATCTCAGGCTCCATCAAGGCGCGAGGCGGTATCTACGAGGTGCTGACTCACGCCGAACAGTTGGCGATCAAGGCTGGTCTGCTCTGCGAAGAGGATGACTACCGCAAGCTCTTTAGCGAGGAGTATCGCCAGTTCTTCAGCCAGTACAGCATCGCAGTGGGCTCCACCGGCAACCTCGGCATGTCTATCGGCATCATGAGCGCCAAGCTCGGCTTTACCGTCACCGTCCACATGTCGGCCGATGCGCGGGAGTGGAAGAAGCGCAAGCTGCGTGAACACGGCGTCATCGTGGTCGAATATGCCGAAGATTACGGGGTGGCGGTGGAACAGGGGCGCAAAGAGGCCGAGCGCGATCCCAACTGCTTCTTTATCGACGACGAGAACTCCCGCACCCTGTTCCTCGGCTACTCGGTGGCGGGCGAGCGGGTGAAAAAGCAGTTCGACCAGATGGGTATCAAGGTGGATGCCGACCACCCGCTGTTTGTCTACCTGCCCTGCGGCGTGGGTGGCGGCCCAGGCGGCGTGGCCTTTGGTCTCAAGCTGGCGTTCGGGGATAACGTTCACTGCTTCTTCGCCGAGCCCACTCACTCCCCCTGCATGTTGCTGGGGGTCCACACCGGATTGCACGATGCCATTGCGGTGCAGGATCTGGGCATCGATAACCTCACCGCAGCCGATGGCCTCGCGGTGGGGCGTGCCTCTGGTTTCGTCGGCCGCGCCATGGAGCGGCTGCTGGCGGGCTTCTACACCCTGAGCGATCAGGAGATGTATGACCTGCTGGGACTGCTGGCGCGCGATGAGCAGATCACACTCGAGCCCTCAGCTCTGGCAGGTATGGCCGGCCCGTGGCGGGTGGCTGCCAATCCCGAGTGGCTCACCGGGCGCGGTTTCGATGCCGCAACCATGGCACAGGCCACCCATCTGGTGTGGGCCACCGGCGGCGGCATGGTGCCCGCCGAAGAGATGGCAAAGTACCTGGCCAGCGCCAAGATCTAGGCTGTTTTGCCACATTTATCTGCAAATCAACCCGCCATCACGGCGGGTTTTCTGTTTTGGGAACAAGGGGATGGGGCAGTTCTGTCGCAATCCATGGCGACAATTTCCCCAAGTTGGTCAGTTTGTGCTAAAATGGCGCTCATTTTTTGACATCTCGCGTCACGTTCGCCGCCAGATTGCCCATCGGGCTCTCTGCCCGGGTCGTGACTTTGCACCATCATGCCTGATGATGCTCCCCCCAGGATGAGCCGACAGGCTCCCGTCAAGGTGGGCACCCTCAAGGGCACATGAGATAAGGAGATCGGGTAATGAAACAATATCAAAGCTGGCTGGGAGATTATCTGATGAGCCGACGTGACGGAGATCACGCGATGGCTTCGGAACTTGCCAACACCATCTGCGCCTTCTGGAAGGCCCAGGGTGATGAAGCAGAAACCAGCAAATGGCAGCAACGCTATCAGCAACACGTAGAGCAGGCGCAATAAGCCCCTGCACTCTTTCGCGATAAAAAAACCGGCGCACATGGCGCCGGTTTTGCGTTTCTGGCAAGCAGCAGATTACATCTGGTCGATCATGTCCTGAGCAAACTGGGAGCAGGAGCGCAGGGTGGCCCCTTCCATCAGACGCTCGAAGTCATAGGTGACGGTCTTGTTGCGGATCGCCGCTTCCATCCCCTTGATGATCAGATCGGCCGCTTCGACCCAGCCCATGTGGCGCAGCATCATCTCGGCAGAGAGGATGAGGGAGCCCGGATTAACCTTGTCCTGACCGGCATATTTCGGTGCAGTGCCGTGGGTCGCCTCGAACAGAGCCACACCATCGCCGATGTTGGCACCCGGCGCGATACCGATACCGCCTACCTGAGCGGCCAGCGCGTCGGAGATGTAGTCGCCGTTGAGGTTCATACAGGCGATGACGTCATACTCGGCCGGGCGCAGCAGGATCTGCTGCAGGAAGGCGTCGGCGATGACATCCTTGATGACGATGGTCTTGCCGGTTTTCGGGTTCTTGAAGGAGCACCAGGGGCCGCCGTCGATCAGCTGGGCACCGTACTCGTTCTGGGCCAGAGCATAGCCCCAATCCTTGAAGGCACCTTCGGTGAACTTCATGATGTTGCCCTTGTGCACCAGGGTCACAGAGTCGCGATCGTTGTCGATGGCATACTCGATAGCGGCACGCACCAGACGCTCGGTACCGGCCTTGGACATCGGCTTGATGCCGATCCCGCAGGACTCGGGGAAGCGAATTTTCTTCACGCCCATCTCGTTTTGCAGGAAGGCGATCACCTTGTTCGCTTCGGCACTGTCGGCCTTCCACTCGATGCCGGCGTAGATGTCTTCGGCGTTTTCGCGGAAGATCACCATGTCGGTCAGATCAGGACGTTTCACCGGGCTCGGGGTGCCGTCGTAGTAACGCACCGGGCGCAGGCAGATGTAGAGATCCAGCTCCTGACGCAGGGCTACGTTGAGGGAGCGAATACCGCCACCGACCGGCGTGGTCAGCGGGCCCTTGATGGCCACGCAATATTCACGAATGAAATCCAGGGTTTCGGTCGGCAGCCAGGCACCTTCACCATAGACATGAGTCGACTTCTCGCCGGTATAGATCTCCATCCAGGCGATCTTGCGCTCGCCCTTGTAGGCTTTCTCGACCGCAGCATTCACCACATTCAACATGGCCGGGGTTACATCAACACCGATGCCATCCCCTTCAATAAACGGAATGATCGGATGGTTGGGAACCTGCAGCTTGCCGTTGGCATCGACTGTGATTTTCTGACCCTGGGTCGGGATTACTACTTTGCTTTCCATCGGCATCTCCTAACTTCCGTTTGTTATCAACTTGTTTGTTGCGCGCGGCCATCTTAGCCCATTCATTTTCATAATAAAACGACAAGAAAGCATGTCAGACCAAAGAGGTAGCCACCCGCCAGTGCGCCGTCACCACGCCTCCCCGACCCCGCCCCGTTATCCCTCCAGCTCGCTGGCCGCCGCCTGCGGCTGACTCAGGGAGCGGTACTGGGAAGGGGTCAAACCGGTCTTCTGTTTGAACACCCGGCAGAAGTAGTTCACGTCACTGTAACCGCAGCGACTGGCCACCTCTTCAAGACGAAAGCGGTACTTTTTCAGCATGAATTTGGCCCGATCGATCCGCACCCAGCTGATGTAATCGGCAAGGCGCATATGACCCTGCTCGCGGAACAGGTGGGAGAGATGGCTGGCCGAGACGTTGAAACGATGGGCGATGGAGTCACGGGTGATGGAGCGGTGAAAGTTCTCCTGGATATAGATGCAGATCCCGTGAAAGAGCTCTGCCCCCCGTGGCCGATCCGTGGCGGACTCCAGCAACAGCTGACGGGCACTCGCCAGCAGAGCCTGCAGCAGGTGATCATCGGTGGGGGAGCGACCGGGATCCTCGGTCAGTACGTTCAGCGCCGCCAAAATGTGTTCGATCACATGGCCCGCCCGCGCCATGATGCTGTGCTTTTGCACATCGAAAAAGTCCGGATCTTCACGGCGCTTGCTCACCAGACTGAACCCCAGCTGGCGTTTGCCAAAGAGCAGGCTCAGCACCGAGCAGTCGGTGGTCCAGAGCGGCTTGTTCCAGCCGTTGGGGGGAATATAGAGCGCCTGCCCTGGTAACACGCTGATCTCTCTGACCCCCTCCTCCCTGTCCCAGATCTGGTTGAGATACTCGCCACTAAAGACCAGCTCGAGGCGGGGAAAGTTGACCTGATAGCTGAAACTGGGTGGCACCCCCTGTTCACTGGCAAACCAGATTTGGTCAAATGGAACCTGTTCGCTCAGGGCTCCGTCGAGCAGTTGGCTGAAGATGAGAGACATGGTGATCCTGATCAAGAGAGAGGCAAGCGGTTGCGGCGCGCACGACCGCCCATGTTATAGTCCGGTCCACCGCAGTAATGCCACCCTTTTCTGCACCCGATTTTCTTCAAACTAGACGAGGCGTCCCTTATGAGCAGTAGCGATCTGCCCTCCTTTCTGTTGATGCAAAACCCGATTCAAGGCTATGACTGGGGCAGTCATGACTCCCTCACCACCCTGTTTGGCATCCCCAACCCGCAAGGCAAACCCCAGGCCGAGCTGTGGATGGGCGCCCATCCCAACGGCTGCTCCGAGGTGACGCTGGCGGGCAGTGTGCAAAAGCTCTCTTCGGTGATCGACAGGGCTCCAGCCGCCGCGCTGGGTGAGGCCACCTTCGCCCGTTTTGGCAGCCTGCCGTTCCTGTTCAAGGTGTTGTGTGCCGAGAAGGCTCTCTCCATTCAGGTGCACCCGAGCAAGGCTCAGGCCGAAGCGGGCTTTGCCAAAGAGGAGGCCGCAGGCATCGATATCAAGGCGAGCAATCGCAACTACAAGGACCCGAACCATAAGCCGGAGCTGGTTTTTGCCCTCACCCCCTATCAGGCGATGAACGGTTTTCGCGCTATCCCCGCCATTCTGGCACTGTTCGAGCGGGTCAATCTGGCGGCCATCGCCGATCTGACCGCAGCCCTTGCCGCCAGCCAGAATGAAGCGGGCCTGCAGCACTTCTTCCACCAGCTGCTGGTACTGGAAGGGGCGTGCAAGGAGGAGGCGCTGGAAGGGCTGCTAACCTATGCCGCCGCCCATCAGGATGAGGAGACGTTTGCCCTCATCACCAGTCTGGCGGCCCAGTATCCGGGAGATGTGGGCCTATTCTCGCCGCTGCTGCTCAACGTGGTGACGCTTGAGCCCGGTCAGGCGATGTTCCTCGATGCCTGTACCCCGCACGCCTATGTGCGCGGCACGGGTCTCGAGATCATGGCCAACTCCGACAACGTACTGCGCGCCGGCCTCACCCCCAAATACATCGACGTGGCAGAGCTCTTGGACTGCACCCGCTGTGTCGCCAAGCCGGACGACCAGATCCTGCTGGCCCCCCGCTGTGATGGTGCGGTACAGCACTTCGACGTGCCGGTACCTGACTTCACTTTCAGCGTCTACCCGGCTGGCGAGCATCAGCTCACCACTGCCAGCGCCGAGATCCTCTTTGCCATCGATGACACAGTGACCCTCAAGCAGGGCGAACAGTCACTGCGTTTGGAAAAGGGGCAATCAGCCTTTATTCCTGCAGCGACTGGCAATTATCAACTGCTGGCCGAAGGACGGGTCGCCCGCGCCGGCAACAGCTGCTAACGGGCACATCCTGAGGCTATGCCCCATTCGAATATGCACAAGGGCCATCAATGATGGCCCTTGTTTTTTATCCCCATCCATCCCCTTTCATCTCTTGACAACACGGTTGACCATACTCACAGAGTTATCTCCCTCCCAATTAATGACAATAAAATCACTTGAGGCGCCTGCTATTTGCCAACCAGCTCACACTATTGACCCATAACAAATCACACAAATATCCATTCCATTCATCACAGAAAACCCATCATCGACCTGGACACTAAGATAAGATTTCGCACGAACGAAACAAAAGTAAGTGATTGATACCAAATAATTAAATTAATATTCACATCGAATTCAATCATCACGCCAAAACGAGATGAGAATCACAGCTCATTCTTGCCAGCACAAAAATCCAGTAAACGGCACATTTGTCCGATTTCGGCACCGCGCCAACGGGAGAACAATATCCAGGTCAATTGTTCCCCCCATCATGCGGCTCGGCAACGGAGCCAGGAGTGTAATATGTTACCCACCATGACCAACGGCAGACTCATCTGCCTGGAGTTGAAGGCCACCAGCAAGGAGGCTCTGTTCGACGAGATGGCACAGATGCTGGCGCGCGATGGCGCCGTGTCTGATCAACAGCAATTCGTCAAGGATATCTGGGCCCGCGAACAGCTGGACTGCACCGGCTTCGAGCAGGGTGTCGCCCTGCCCCACGCCAAGAGCAAGGCGGTCAGCCGTCCGGCCATTGCCATCGGTGTCAGCCGTCAGGGTATCGAGTACGGCGCCGAAGATGGCAAGCCGACCCAGCTGATCTTCATGATCGCCTCCCCGGATGGCGGCGCCAACCACCACATCGAAGTGCTGGCCGAACTATCTACCCGTCTGCTGGAGCCGGGCTTTATCGAGCAGATGAAGGCGGCCACTACCGTCGAGCAAGCCCTGACCCTGCTCAAGCAAGGCCCGAAAGCAGAAAAAACGGCGCCAACCGCCAAACCGGCTGCCACTGCTCCGGTTGAACCCACCGATCGCACCTTCAAGGATCGCCTCAACACCATGAAGCAGCACCTGCTGTTTGGTACCTCCCACATGATCCCCTTTATCGTGGCGGGCGGTGTGCTGCTCTCCCTGTCGGTCATGATGAGCGGCAAGGGCGCCGTGCCGGAAGCGGGCTTCCTCAAGGATATGGCGACCATGGGTATCGCCGGCCTGACCCTGTTTACTGCCGTATTGGGCGGCTACATCGCCTACTCGCTGGCTGACAAACCGGGCCTGGCCCCGGGCATGATCGGCTCCTGGATTGCCGTACAGCACTATCAGACCGGTTTTCTCGGCGCCATTCTGGTGGGCTTTATCGCAGGTTTCGTGGTCAATCAGCTCAAACGGATCAAGCTGCCTGACTCCATGACCTCCCTTGGTTCCATCTTCATCTATCCGTTGATCGGTACCTTCCTGGTGTGTGGCATCGTGATGTGGGGGATCGGTGCCCCGATCGCCGCCATGATGGAAGGGATGAACCACTGGCTCTCCAGCATGGCGGGCTCAGGTAAAGTGATGCTGGGTGCCATTCTGGGTGGTATGACCGCCTTCGATATGGGCGGCCCGGTCAACAAGGTTGCAACCCTGTTTGCCCAGACTCAGGTCAACACCCAGCCCTGGCTGATGGGCGGCGTCGGTATCGCCATCTGTGTACCGCCGCTGGGTATGGCACTGGCGACCTTCATGTCTCCGAAGCGTTACAAGAAAGAGGAGCGTGAATCCGGTAAAGCGGCCGCCATCATGGGCATGATCGGTATCAGTGAAGGTGCTATCCCGTTCGCCGCTGCTGACCCCATGCGAGTTATCCCGGCCATCGTCGCAGGCGGCATCGTCGGCAACATCACCGGCTTCATGATGCACAGTATCAACCACGCCCCCTGGGGTGGCTGGATTGTCCTGCCGGTTGTTGAAGGCAAGATGGGCTACATCCTGGGTACCATCCTCGGCGCCCTGACCACTGCCATCATCGTCAACCTGCTGAAAAAGCCGGTGAGCGAAGAAGATGACGTGACCGCCCCCCAAACCAGCTTCGAAGTCATTGAAGCGGAAGGGGAAGCAGACGTACTGGCCATCACTGCTTGCCCGTCTGGCGTTGCCCACACCTTCCTGGCCGCCAAGAGCCTGCAGAAGGCCGCCGCCAAGCAGGGGATCAAGATCAAGGTCGAGACCCAGGGCGCCAACGGCATCATCAACCGCATTACCGCCAAGGATGTCGCCAACGCCCGCTGCGTCATCTTCGCCCACGACGTGGCTATCAAGAACCGCGAGCGCTTCACTGATATCGAAGTCATCGATGTGAAGACCAAGGAGGCGATTCACAATCCGGAAGCACTGCTGGCCCGCACGCTGGGCAACAAGGCAAACGCCGCCTGATAGCAGTCAGACAGCTCATCACAAGGGGCCCATCACGGGCCCCTTTTCGTTGCCTGCCGAGCAACCGCACATCATCCCACCGACCAAGCCACTGATTTAAAACATATTAACTACTCACATCACGGATCTTGGCGAGCCGTCACAGAACGGTGACGTGTAAAAAAACAGCAATTGAAGCGCTGGTCAGATCTCATGTCAAATGGCTCCGCCTACTAAACTGGAGCATCATAAAAATGATAAAAATCAATAAATTGGTTCTAGCTGTTACCCTCACCCTCACTGCCACCCCCTTGCTGGCAGCCCACTGGACGTGTGGCGACCACGTGCGCTTTGGTCTGCCCTCTGAATCGGATCAGAAGCTCTGCCGTGAAGGGTATGCGGTCGGCTACAACTACGACTACAAGGTGGCGGACTGGGTCTCCTACCGGATGACCGCCCAGAGCGCACAGGGCACAGTGCCCCGCAAGGATGCCTTCGCCGAGGACAGGGAGATCCCGGTTGCCTATCGCGCCACCCTCTCCGACTACAAGGGCTCGGGCTACGACCGTGGCCATCAGGCCCCGGCGGGGGACATGAAATCGAACAAGAACACCATGAAAGAGAGCTTCCTGCTGAGCAACATGACACCGCAGATCGGGGTGCTCAACCAGAAGGCGTGGCGCGTGCTGGAGGACAAGGTGAACAAGTGGGCGGTCTCCCGCAAGGATGTGCAGGTGATCACCGGCCCCATCTTTACCGGCTCTGAAGAGTCCATCGGTCAGGGTGTGGCGATCCCGAGCGCCTACTACAAGATCGTGATGGACCCAACCAGACTGCAGGCCATCGCCTTTATCATGCCGCAGGAAGAGGTGCCCATCAGCCAGATCGCCGACTACCGGGTCTCGGTACGCGAGGTGGAGGAGCAGACCCAACTCAACTTCTTCAGCGATATGCCCGAAGAGCAGCAAGAGACGCTGGAAGCCCGCGTCTCCCAGATGTGGAACTGACCGCGAATACTCATCAGTAGATAGATTGAGACGCCATCAGTCTTACATCGCGATAGAGGGAGGGGCCCGCGCCCCTCCCAGCAGGGGGAGTCACGCCCCCCCTGCCCCTTTCAGATGGCTGCTGACCCATTGCGGCCATTTTTGCGGCCACAGGTGTGGCATCGCCCGACGACCCGCCCCGACTCACAGTTTGCCACGCCGTTAACTGGTATATTGCCTCTCTTTGGCACTAACAGACTGAATTGACGCACATTTGCCTTATCCCATCGGCCCGCAAATCGCTGCGCCACGGCGCGATTCAGCCCGACAGAGGACCTTTTGATGAAACAGACCCTTCTTGCCCTCACCCTCGGCGGCCTGCTGGCGCTCTCGCCCCTCGCCCTGCAAGCGGCCGAGAGCTCGATGCAAATGGAGCACGACCTCAATACCCTGGTCAGCAAACGCCAGGCGGTGGACATGTTGCTCGGCGAAGCGCTGCAAATCTACAAGTCGCCTGCCAAGATCTCCCACGCCGGTTTTACCGCCAAGATGCCGAGCAATATGGAGCTGGTGACCGAGCGGCTGCTGGCCGCCTACCAGCTGGAACCCTACCGCACCGACCTGCTCATCTCGGCTGCCAACGCCCAGATCTACAACGGCAACCTGAGCCGCGCCATCACCTTGCTGGAGCAGGCGCAGGCCGTCGCCCCCGATGATCTCGACATCAACAGCTATCTCGCCATCTGGCAGTTGGTGAAGGGTAACAAGGATGCCTCCCGCAGCTATCTGGCGAAAGTGGCGGATCGCAACAGTGGCCGCGCCGCCGATCTGGAGGAGATCATCGCCCGGGTGCAGCGGATCACCGCCGCCCCGCTGCAGACCGAACTGACCGAGGATCAGGTCAAGGCCAGCAGGGAGGGCAAACGCGCCATCGTCACCCTGGGCTACGCCCTCAATCCCGACGGCAGCATGGACAAGATCCTGCTGGGCCGCCTGCAAACCACCCTTGAGCTGGCCAAGGCCGACCCGGAAGCGCTGATCATCCTGACCGGCGGCGTGCCCCAGAACCGCCAGACCGAGGGCAAGCTGATGGCTGACTGGCTGGCCAACCACGGCATCGACCGCAGCCGCCTGATTGAAGAGAACTACGCCACCAGCACGGTGGACAACGCCCTCTACAGCGCCTATGCCCTCGCCCGCCACCAGATTGACTATGCGGTGCTGGTAAGCTCCGCCAGCCATGTGCGCCGCGGTCAGACGGTGCTGGAAATCGCCTGCGACCAGATTGGCCCAGCCAACATCAAGGTGGCGAGCGTCAGCTACCCTGACAAGCCCCTCGAGGAGCTGGCCACCCCGAGCGAGAGCGAGCTGCTCGGCATCTACCGCGACGCCCTGCGCACCTACGGCATGTGGAGCTACCGCTCAGCCCCGCTGATTGAGCGTTGATCGGCCATCAAAACGAAAAAGAGAGGAAGGCGTGATGCCTCCCTCTCTTTTTATTGACCGATGATTGGCCAAGCCGCGCCCGTTAGCTGACGATAAAGCCCTGCGAGGGGGCCGCTTTGGGATCATCACCGAAGCGGTTTGGTCCCTGCTGACCGTTGCAAACCATAAAGTAGATAAGCACCAGGGTGCCGATAATGGGGATAAGCCCGAGCAGTAGCCACCAAGCGCTGCGGTCGGTATCGTGCAGACGACGGGCCGCCACCGCCAGCGATGGCAGCAGCACAGCAAGCGAATAGATGGAGCTTATCAGCTCATTGTCGCCGCCAATCAGCTTGTCCACCATGCCGAGCAACAGCATGACGATGACGTTGCACAGCACGAACATCCAGTATTCGGTGCGACGGGCCCGCCCGCTGAATACCGCATATTGCTTGAGGACCGAGATATACCAGTTCATTGCGCCTCCTGAGTGGCCTTTATGCCTATGAATAAAAAGAGAGTCGATAAAACAAGTAGTTAAGAGCTTAGCGCGATCATCCCCCCGAATCGACAATGATGCCCGAACGCCTCCCAAACTAATCAGCTGCGGCAATGATTGACCGACCGTTCCGGAAGATAATTTGCCCTGCAACAGGGCAAATCACCCCCATCAGCGCATCACTCTCGTCACAAGCAGGAAAATGGTGCTTAATAATCCATTAGCAATCGTATGGACTCAGCGTGAGGATAGCGGTAGATTCGGCGCCCAATCCTGAACAGGATCTGTGTCTCCCTCCCATAATGAATCCACTTATTCATTACTTCTCCTAACACAGGGATAGCCATGAGTATTACACGCAGAGATTTTCTCAACGGCGTTGCCATCACCATTGCGGCAGGCGTCGCCCCTATCAATCTGCTCAAAGCTGCCGAAGGCGGCAGCACGCTGGCGGATAAAACCCTGGCCTACCCGCCCGCCCTCACCGGCCTGCGCGGTAACCACCCGGGCTCTTTCGAACCGGCCCACAGCATCGCCCGTGATGGCAAGCAGTATGATTTTGCCAATATTCCCCTAGAGGGAGAGGTCGATCTGGTGATCGTCGGCGCCGGGATCAGCGGTCTGGCCGCTGCCTGCTTCTATCAGCAACTGCTCGGCGCGGATAAGAAGATCCTGCTGCTCGACAACCACGATGACTTCGGCGGCCACGCCAAGCGCAACGAGTTCACCACCCCCGATGGCCTGCGTCTGGGTTACGGCGGCAGTGAGTCCCTGCAATCACCGCGTTCGGTCTACAGCCCGGTGGCGCTCGGGCTGCTCAAGGCGCTGGAGGTCAACATCGACGAGCTGGCCGCCGGTTTCCAGCAGACCTTCTATCCGGATCTGGGGCTGAGCCGCGGCGTCTATTTCGACGAGAAGCACTTTGGCGTCAACAAGATAGTGAACGGCGATCCGGGTCACAACGTGGCGGATGACATCCCGCGCGATCGCCTGAACGGTCGGCCGCTGGCAGAGTTTATCGGTGACTTCCCCCTCGATGATGCCGACAAGGCCGCCCTGTTGGCCCTGCACGAATCGAAGATCGACTACCTGAGCGGCATGACCCGCGAGCAGCAGGATGAGTGGGTGACTCGCAACAGCTACACCACCTTCCTGCGCGATAAAGTGGGCCTCAGCGAGCGGGCGATCACTTACTTCCAGCAGCGCACCAACGACTTCCAGGCGGTCGGCATCGACGCCACCGCCTGCGCCGATGCGCGCCTCTGCGCATTGCCGGGGTTCGACGGCCTCAATCTGACGCCGCTGGATGCCGAGGAGCAGGCGGAGCTGGACGACCCCTACATCTTCCACTTCCCCGATGGCAACGCCGGTCTCACCCGCCTGATGGTACGCAAGCTCATTCCGCAGGTGGCGCCGGGTCACACCATGCAGGATGTGGTGCTGGCCAAGTTTGACTACAGCAAACTCGACCTGCCGGAGCACAAGGTGCAACTGCGCCTTGGCAGCACGGCGCTGCAGGCCAAAAACGTGCGCCTCGCCGACGGCAAGCTGGCGGTGGATGTCACCTACATCAAGGAGGGGAAACTGCACCGGGTGCGGGCCAAGCAGTCGATCATGGCTGGCTACAACATGATGATCCCCTACATGGTGCCCGAGATGCCGGAGCCCCAGAAGGAGGCGCTGCGCCAAAATGCCAAGGCGCCGCTGGTCTACACCAAGGTGGTGATCAAGAACTGGCAAGCCTTCGTCAAGCTAGGGGTACACGAGGTCTACTCCCCCGCCGCACCCTACAGCCGGGTCAAGCTCGACTATCCGGTCAGCATGGGTGGCTACGAGCATCCCAAGAGCCCGGATCAGCCGATGTGCCTGCACATGGTCTATGTGCCGACCCTGCCGGGCAGCGGCCTCTCGGCCCGCGAGCAGTCCCGCAAGGGGCGCGCCATGATCCTCGGCATGCCGTTCGAGCAGCATGAACAGATGATCCGCGAGCAGTTGCAGGGGATGCTCGGCAGCGCCGGTTTCAACCATGAGCAGGATATCCTCGCCATCACGGTCAACCGCTGGTCTCACGGCTACTCCTATGTCACCAACACCCTGTTTGATGACGAAGCGCAGTGTGAAAAATGGATTGAACTGGGTCGCCAACCGATCGGCAACATCACCATCGCCAACTCGGATGCAGGCTGGAGCCCCTACGCCCACGCCGCCATCGACGAAGCGTGGCGCGCCGTCAACGAGCTGGTTGCCATGAGCAAGGGAGGTGCCCAATGAGCCGCGCCCTGTCACTGACCGCCAGCGCCCTGTTGCTGGCCCTGCCCGCCCTTGCCGCCAACGCAGCCCCCGCCATGTCTGCGGGGGAATACGTGGCCAAGCTCGGCGATTGCGCCGCCTGCCACACCAGCGAAACCAGCAAGCCGCTGGCAGGCGGCAAAGGGTTCCCGACCCCCATCGGTACCGTATTTGCCACCAACATCACCCCCGACAAGGCACACGGTATCGGCAACTACAGCCTGCCGGAGTTCATCAAGGTGATGCGCGAAGGGGTAGCCCGCGATGGTCATCGCCTCTATCCGGCCATGCCCTACACCGCCTACGCCAAGATGAGCGATAAGGATCTCGAAGATCTCTATCACTACCTGATGAAGGAGGTGCAGCCGCTGGCCATCGCCAACAAGGAGAGCGACATCCCCTGGCCGCTCAACATGCGCTGGCCGCTGATGGGCTGGAACTGGGTCTATCACGATGACAGCCGCTTCACCCCGGTCGCAGGCAAGAGCGAAGAGTGGAACCGCGGCGCCTATCTGGTGCAGGGTGCCGGTCACTGCGGCAGCTGCCACACCCCACGCGGATTGGGGATGCAGGAGAAAGCGCTGACCGAGGCGGATCCCGTCTACCTGAGCGGGGCGGCGCTGGATGGCTGGTATGCCCCCGACATTCGCGGCAGCCGTTACAGCAAGCAGGCGCTGATCGATCTGCTGAAAACCGGCCGCAGCCAGCATGAAGCGGTCGCGGGCCCCATGGGGGAAGTGATCACTCACAGCAGCCAGTATTTCAGCGACGCCGATCTGGCCAGCATCGCCACCTATCTCACCGATCTGAAAGATGAACCGGTGGCGGAGAAAGGGGCCCGCGCCTACGCCAGTGCCAGCGGCAAGGCGGACTACGCCATGTACTGCTCCACCTGTCACGGGGTCAACGGCCAGGGCAATGACCACGTCATCCCTTCGCTGGTGAACAACCGCACCGTGCTGGCGAGCGATCCGTCGAGCCTGATCAACGTGTTGCTGCACGGTGCCGAAACACCGGTCACCCACGGCCATCTGGGTTACCACATGCCGGGCTATGGCTGGACCATGGATGATGAGCGGCTCGCCGAGCTGGTCAACACCCTGCGCGCCTCCTGGGGCAATGAAGGCACCGCCGTCAAGGCGGCGGCGGTCAAGACCCAGCGCGAGCTGAACGGCAAGGAGTAAGGGCTGTCAGCTCTCTCTTGGCCAAGTGCCATAAAAACGGGCCTCCACTGGAGGCCCGTTTGCTATTGATGAACCAGGTTCCGGTGCTTATCCCTTTCGGGATTTGGGCCCCGGCAGTGGCGCCGTTGGCTGGCGGTAATCGCCATAGGGGAAGATATTACGAAAACGCTGGGCCACCGGCTCGGGGATGGAGCGGGAGAAGATCAGCTTGACGCCATCGCCATCACGCTGCCCCACAATGCGACCGCGCACCGTGTCGTGGCGCAGGATCTGCTTGGCATGCTCAATAAAGGCGGGTGACACCTTGCCCTGCTTGACCACCACCTTGCCGGGGGCAAGGCGGATTTCGAACAGGGCACCACGCCCCAGCTTCATCAACCACCAGATCAGCGCAATCGCCACTATCAAGGAAATCCAGGCCATCTTCATCCCTCCCAAGCTCTTGATATAAGGCAGTATAAGCGGCCGTGCGCTCCGATTGTTTGGCGCCGATCACAGCCCCCGCGTCAGCGCAATAGCGCCTCTTTGCTCAGCAGTCCTTGCCCCAGCCCACCAGCGTCTCGCGATAGAGCGCCAGCAAGGCTTCATCGCGCACCGCCACCCCGACCTGCTGCGGGCGATAGGCTGCCCAGTCATCGTGGGAGTGGCGTTTGCCATCGAACTTTTGCAGGGTGTGGCCGATGGCCGGGCCGCTGGTGCTCACCCGCACCGGCCCCTCCCGCAGGGTAAAGAGAGTCGGATCAATCACATAGGCGATGGCGGACGGGTCGTGAACGTGGCAACCGGAGAGCCCCAGCTTCTCCGAGTAGAAGCGCAGGTAGAAGCGGCTGACATCCCACAGGAAGCGGCCCGGCTCCCCCGCCTTGTCCCTGAGCTCATCCAGATAGACGCTGCTGAAGAAGCTCTGCTGGGTCACATCCAGCCCGATGATCACCACAGGCCAGTCGGCGGTAAAGACCCGGTCGGCGGCATCGGGATCATCGTGAATATTGGCCTCGGCATAGGGGGTGACGTTGCCGCGATGGCCGTTGACGCCAAAGGCGCCGCCCATCACTACCACCTGTTTCACCAGCGAGACAATCTCGGGCGCCTGTTGTAGCGCCAGCGCCAGATTGGTGAGCGGGCCGATAGTGACGAGGGTGATCTCCCCCGGCGCGGCTTTCACCGCCTCGACAATATATTGCCAGGCGGGGCGGGGATCCGGAGCGATAGTCACCTCCCCCGCCTCCATGTCGCCAAAGCCGCTCGGGCCGTGGACTATGGTGGTAGGGCCGACCGGCTCGCGCAGCAGCGGGGCGGCAGCGCCTTTGGCCACATCTGCTTTCATGCCGTACTTCTGCTTGAGCCAGAGGGCGTTGCGGGTGCCATTGTCGATGGTGGCGTTACCAAAAACAGTGGTGATGGCAAGCAGCTCAATGGCGGGGTGGGCCTCGGCAAACAGGATGGCCATGGCATCGTCGATACCCGGATCGGTATCCAGAATGATTTTATGGGTCATGAGAAATTCCTACGGTGACAAACCCTGCGACAAAAGGGAGAGTCTACCCGGCTGACGGTCTCGTATCCCGGCATGGGATCACAGACCGGGCCTTTGCTCCCGGCAGCGGGGGCGCTGCTGGCGACAATCTGCACAAAGAACGGCGCGGCCCTGTTGCCAGCGCCGCGCTCTTTATCATTGTTCATTATCTGCTATCTGGCACCGATCTGCCTGACTACGCCCCTCAGTGCTTGCGATGCCAGCGCGGTGAGGTCGCCTTCTCCCCCCAGGGAGTGACGCAGGGGAGCAGCGCCCCTTCAATCACCCTCTCGCTGCCTGCCAGCGCCTCGGCGATCTTCTGGTGCAGCACCCGCAGTACCTTGCCCTCGTGCTCGGCCAGAGAGTGGCCCGCGGCAAAGAACTCCGGCTGATATTGCAGTGCCAGCTTCTGGGCGAATTCGTAGGTGTTGAAGCAATCCGGCATCCGCTCAACCACATCTTCAAGCCGGGCCAACAAGCTGTTCAGTTCCCTGGTCATAGTGCTCTCTCCGTGTAGGTTAATAGCCAAAAACTACCCCTTATTAGATAATTCACCAACGAACAAACCACAAAAGTGTGGGGAGACACACAGTTCTCTCTTGCGTCCGGCTCGCGGTGAGCGGCAGACAGCTTGCCAGCTTTACATTCCGGTAACAAACAGCTAAATTTAGACCGACTAATCAGTCGGTCATTTTTCATGCGGAGAACAACATGGGTGCGGCGCAGCTTCAACACTCTCCTGAGGATATCCTCGCCATCAAATTGTCCCTGCCGGATCAGCTGGCACGACTCAAGCGGGCGAGTCTGGCTCACCCCATGCCTACCCTAGCCGAGCGCCGGGCGCAGCTGACCAAACTCAAGCAGGCGTTGCTCGCCCACAAGGGAGAGCTGTGCAAGGCGCTGGCAGCAGATTATGGCCAGCGCAGCCACTACGACAGCCTGATCGCCGATGTGCTGCCCTGCATCATGCAGATCAACTACACCCAGAAGCGGCTCAAGCGCTGGATGCAGCCCCACCGCCGTCACACCGGCCTGCTGCTGGCCCCCGCCAAAGTAGAGGTGCACTTCCAGCCGCTCGGGGTGGTCGGCATTATCGTGCCGTGGAACTTTCCGGTGATGCTGAGCCTTGGCCCCCTCATCACCGCCATCGCGGCGGGCAACCGGGCGATGCTGAAACTCTCCGAGTTCACCCCTCATACCAACGCCGTGCTGCGCACCATGCTCACCAGCGTGTTTGACGAAAACGAGATCGCCATCATCGAGGGGGATGCCCAGATGGCGGCGGCGTTCAGCTCACTGCCGTTCGATCACCTGCTCTTTACCGGCTCCACCATGGTGGGCAAGCTGGTGATGGCCGCCGCCGCGCCCCAGCTCACCCCCCTCACCCTTGAGCTGGGTGGCAAGAGCCCCTGTCTCATCGCCCCCGACATGCCGGTCGCCACCGCGGTCGAGCGGATGATCTTCGGCAAGAGCCTCAACGCCGGGCAGATCTGCGTCGCCCCCGACTATGTGCTGCTGCCACGCAGCGAGGTGGATAACTTTATCGCCGCCTATCGCCGCCACTTCAGCAAGCTCTACCCACAGGGGCTCAATAGTGCTGACTACGGCGCCATCATCAACGACCGCCAGTATCAACGTCTCGTCAGCTGGCTGGATGAAGCCGAGCAGGCGGGTGCCCAGCTCCACCCCTGTGGCAACCCGGCCCGCGACGACCAGCGTCGCCTGCTGGTGCCCCACCTGCTGACCGGGGTGCCGGGTCAGTGTCAGATGATGCAGCAGGAGATCTTCGGGCCGCTGCTGCCGCTCATCCCCTACGACACCCTGGAGGAGGCGCTCGCTTATGTGGCTGAGCGGCCCCGCCCGCTGGCCCTCTATCTGATGAGCTTCGACCCCGAGCTGCAGGCGCGAGTGACCCAGGAGACCCACTCCGGCGGCATGGCGATCAACGAGAGCCTGTTTCAGGTGGCGGCCGACGATGTGCCGTTTGGCGGCATCGGCGCCTCCGGCATGGGCCACTACCACGGCCACGAGGGGTTTCTTACCTTCTCCAAGGCGAAAACCGTGCTGACCCGCGGCAAGTTCACCACCGGCTCCCTGATCCATCCCCCCTACCACAGCTGGATCCAGAAGCTGATGATGGCCTTCTTCCTGCGCTGATGGAGATGACCATGAACCAGGCTATCCCGCAGCCACAAAACATGACCGACAAGCGCCGCCAGATCCTGGATGCCGCCCTCGCCCTCTGCGCCGAAGATGGCCTGCAGGGGGCCGCCACCGCCCGTATCGCCAAGGCGGCCGGGGTGGCCAACGGCACTCTGTTCCACCACTTTCCGAGCAAGGAGGCGCTGATCCTCGCCCTCTATCAGGATGTGAAAACCCGGATGGGGAGCGCCATCCATGAAGCAGATCCCACCCTGCCGCTGTACGACCAGACCCGCCACTACTGGCAGCTGGCGATGGAGTGGATGCAGGCTAACCCCAATGAGCTCAAATTTGTGCTGGGTTTCTTTCACTCTCCGCTGCTGGCCAGACCGGCCCGCAGCCAGATCCTGAACGATGCCCTGCGCTTTCTGCCTGCCCTACTGGCAAAGGGGCAGGCCAGCGGCGAGCTGATGCAGGCCCCCGCGCCACTGTTGCTGGAGGTGTGTCAGGGCCAGTTCCTCGCCTGCGCATCACTGTTTGTCGATCAACCGGAGCTGGGAGAGGACGACTACTGGCAAGCCAGTGCCTTTGCCCTCTTCTGGTCAGCCATCTCAGGAGCCAACCCCTATGACAACTCCGACCGTTGAATCTCTGGCCGCACTTGGCCGCCGCCTCTGGATCACCACACTGCTCTGGATGGTGGGTCGTACCCTCTGCCGCGCCGCCCGCACCGATGAGGCGGTACGCCGCGAATTGGCGCCGTTGCCGGACGGGCTGGCAATCCGCCTCGAAGTAGGCGGCATCGGCTACGCCATGAACATGCACAAGCAGGGTGGGCGCTGGTATCCCGGTGCGCCAGTCGCCCCCCATGCCACCATCCATCCGCTGCGGGTGCGCTTCAAGCACCCCAATATCGCCTTTCGCGCCCTGAGCTTTCGGCTCGGGGTCAATCAGGCGTTCAGTGAAAACCGGCTGCTGGTGGAGGGAGACCTGACCGTTGCCATGCATCTGGTACGGGGGCTTGAGCAGTTGCAGTCCCTGATCCTGCCCGCCTTTATCGCGCGGCCTCTGCTGCGCCACTATCCAGCCCCGACCAACAAGATCGGCCGGGCCTGCAACATCTATCTGGGTCTGGTGACCGGCTAACGCGCAAGGAGCCTTGAAATGAGCCGCTATTACGATTTTTTCTGCCCGGTCAAACTGCTGGCCGGTGAACAGGCGCTGGAGCAACTGGCCAGCGAGCTGGCCAGCCTCGGGGCCCGCCGCCCGCTGCTGCTGACCGACAAGGGGGTCAATGCCACCGGCCTTGCCACCCTGCTGGCCAATGTGCTGGCCGAGGGGGAGCTGCCGGTCGCCGCCATCTGGGACGAGATCCCGGCCGACTCTTCCACCGCCGTGGTGGAGCGGATCGCCAAACGCTATCGCGAGCTCGACTGCGACAGTCTGGTGGCACTGGGGGGCGGCTCGGTCATCGACACCGCCAAGGCGGTCAACATTCTCACTTCCATGGGGGGTGAACACCTGCTCGACTACTCGGGCGCCGGTTGCCTGACCCGTCCCCTCAAGCCGCTGGCGGTGGTGCCCACCACGGCGGGCACAGGATCAGAAGTGACATTGGTTGCAGTGATCAAGGATGAGGCGAGCGGGCGCAAGGTGCCCTTCACCTCCCCCTTCCTGCTTCCCCAGCTGGCGGTGCTCGACCCGCGCCTGACCCAGGGGCTGCCCCTCAATATCACCGCCGCCACCGCCATGGACGCCATGACCCACGCCATCGAAGCCTTTATCGGCACAGCGAAAAACCCAGTGAGCGATGCGCTGGCCCTGATGGCAGTGGAGAAGATCGCCAGCGCCCTGCCGCAAATCATCCACGACCCGCAAAACAAACAGCTGCGGCTGCAACTGGCGGAAGGCTCCACGCTGGCTGGCATGGCATTCTCCAACTCCATGGTGGGGCTGGTGCACGCCCTCGGCCACAGTCTGGGAGCCCGCTGCCATCTGCCCCACGGGCTGTGCATGAACCTCTTTTTGCCGACCGTGCTCGACTACAACCGCCCCGAGGTGGATAGCGAGTTGGCCCGGCTGCTGTTGCCGCTGGTGGGGGCAGAGCGCTTTGCTGCCACCCCGGCCCATCAGCGGGCGGAGGCGACCATCACAGCCATTCGCACCCTGCGCGACACCTTGTGGCAAGCGGTCAAGCTGCCGCGCACCATGAGCGAGGCAGGGGTAAGCGATCGCTCGCTACTGACCGAGATCCGCGATCTTGCGATCAACGACGGCGCCCTTCTGTTCAATCGCAAGGACGCCGACCGTGAGCAGTTACTCACTCTGTTGGAGCGAGCCTGGGCCTGATCCCGCCCCTTTGCCAACACTCTTGTGTTGACACTAACGCGGTGCCCGACTCACCATCGGGCACCTTGATCTGCATCGCGATATCGATGCGCCCTCTGTCAAAGGGGGATGATATTGACCACGGGCTCTCATTATCTGTTCTATACCTTGGCTAACAGTTATGTTGTGCCGAGAGACCCAACTTTATGCCAGAGGTGCCCACCATGAGCGACATCATCCATCAGGCCAACCAGCAGCAGTTCATCTGTATAGTGGAGGGGAAAGAGTCGAGACTGCGCTACCGGCGGCTCGATGCCAAGACCATCGACGCCTACAGCACCTTCGTGCCCCCCGAGCTGCGGGTGCAGGGGATTGCCGATCAGCTGGCGCGTGCCTTCTTCAACTGGACTCAGGCGGAGGGACTCACTATAGTGCCGAGCTGCCGCTACATTGATGTCTGGTTACGCCGCAATGCCAACAACTGAACCTCTGAACACCGTCCTCGAACAGCAATTCCAAGCCAAAACAGAAGCCCTGCTGCGGGCCGATCCGCAGCGGATGGCCTGCCTGCAAGCCGCGGCCGAGCTCAATCTGCCCGACTGGGCGCTGGGAGCCGGTTTTATCCGCAACCTCATCTGGGATCACCTTCACCACAAGGCGGCGCCCACCCCGCTCAACGATATCGACCTTATCTATCTCGATAAAAGCGACCCGCAAGGGCTGGCCGAAGCGGAGCACGAAGCTTGGCTCGCCAAACGCCTGCCCGGCCAGCAGTGGGAAGTGCGCAATCAGGCCCGCATGCACACTCGCCAGCTGGTAGCGCCGTTTGCCAGCAGCCTTGAGGCGCTCAGCCACTGGGTCGAGGTGCCCACCTGCATCGGCGTACGCCTCACCCGAGATGGCGAGTTCGAGTGGCTCGCCCCCTACGGCTTTACCATCAACTGGTCGCTGCAAGTGAGTGCCAACCCCAGATGTCGTCAGGACAAACAGATTTTTACCCAGCGCATCAAGGAGAAACGCTGGCAGGCTATCTGGCCTGACCTTCAGGTAAACTGGCCATAACCTGATTGCAATCTTTCGATAACCTTGGGCACACTAGGGGAAAAGCTGGTTGTAACTCAATGGGTTAAATAATGCGCGACTTCTTCTCTCTCGAACGCTGGCTACCGGGCCTCGCCGCCCTGCTGCATTACCAGCGCGCCTGGTTGATGCCAGATCTTCGCGCCGGACTCTCGGTGGCGGCCGTGGCGCTGCCCGTCGCCATCGCCTATGCCGAGCTTGCCGGGGTGGGTGCCATCGTCGGTCTCTACTCCTGCATCCTGCCCATGCTGGTCTACGCCCTGTTTGGCACCTCCCGCCAGCTGATTGTCGGCCCCGATGCCGCCACCTGCGCGGTCATTGCCGCCGTGGTGACGCCGCTGGCCGCAGGCGACCCCACCCGTCACTGGCAACTGGTGATGACCATGACCGCCATGACCGGCTTCTGGTGCCTGATTGCCAGCCGCTTCAAGCTGGGAGTGCTGGCGGACTTTCTCTCCCGACCCATCCTGATGGGGCTGCTCAATGGTGTGGCCATCACCATCATGGTGGGCCAGCTCTCCAAGATCTTCGGCTTCACTTTCAGCGAACGTTACCTCATCGAGCGGATCGCCAGCGGGGCTACCTATATCACCCAGACCCATCTGCCCACTCTGGCCATGAGTCTGGTGGCCCTGCTCACCCTGCTGCTGGCCAAGCGCTACAAACCGGCATGGCCCTCCTCCATGGTGGCCATGGTAGTAACCGCTGCGCTGGTGTGGGGCTTTAATCTCGGCCAGTTTGATATTGCCACCCTGGGGACGGTGGGCTCCGGCCTGCCCGCGTTCCAGATGCCGGAATTTCCCCCCGGTCTGATGCGGGAGCTGGTGCTGCCCGCCCTTAACCTGGCCATGGTGAGCTTCGTCTCCATGATGCTGACCGCTCGCAGCTTTGCAGCCAAAAACGGTTACGAAATCGACGCAGACAAAGAGTTTCGGGCCCTCGGTATGGCGAACCTCGCCTCCGCAGTCTCGCAAGGCTTTGCCATCAGCGGGGCGGATTCGCGCACTGCGGTCAACGATGCCAACGGCGGCAAGAGCCAGCTGGTCTCTATCATCGCCGCTGCGGTGATCGCCCTCATCACCTTCTATCTGACTGCGCCACTGCAATACATCCCGACCGCTGCCCTCGGGGTGGTGCTGGTGGTGGCCTCCCTGTCGCTCACCGATTTTCGTGGCCTCTGGGCCCTGCGTCACTCCGATCGCTCCGCCTTCTGGCTGGCTCTGGTCACCTTTATCAGCGTGCTCACCATGGGGGTGATCCCCGGGATCACCCTCGCCGTGTTGCTGGGGCTGTTCCAGTTCCTGCGCAATGTGATGCGTCCCACCGATCAACTACTCGGCATGGATGATGAAGGGGTGGTGCGCACCTTGGGAGACAACGAACAGGCCAAGGCGATCCCGGGTATTCTGGTCTATCGCTTCAACTCGCCGCTCACCTACTTCAATGCCCCCTATTTCAAGCGGCGGGTGCTGGCCCTGCTGGTGCAGGATCCCCGAGCTCCCAAGTGTCTGGTGATCGATGCGGTCGCCTGCTTCACCCATCAGGACATCAGCGTGATGAGCATGGTGGGAGAGCTGCACAAAGAGCTGAAACGGCGCGGCATCCATATGGTGATGGCGGGTCGCCACGGCCAGATGACTCACTGGTTAAAGCAGGCGGGCGTGCGGGTAGGCGATGAGGGGATCATCCTCTGCCCCGACATGTATCAGGCGCTGCGCCTGACCCGCTGCTACCGCGAGCCGGTGTTCAAGGATGATGCGGTGGTGGAGAGCACCACTGATGTCATCCGCTCCAACTGGCCGCAGGATGATGCCCTGCCCGACTCGGCTCGCCTCACCCTGCCAAGCGAACAGGAGGCGGGCGCCACGCCAGCCTGATCCCCTGGCCGATGCAATCCTGCACAAGGATTGCACCGGCCTTGGCCTTGGTGTTAAATGCGCCCCCAGAGGGCACTCCCCCGTGCCCTCCCAGCTGTTGGACATGCCATGCAATCTCAATCCCACGCAGGCCCGGGCACCCTCTTTGCGCTGACCTGGCCGCTCTTTATCGATCTCGCCCTGCACTTTCTGACGGGCGCCCTCAATACCTTCATGGTGGGTCATGTCTCCTATCAGGGAGTGGCGGCGCTGGCGGTCGGCAATCAGGTGTTCGATCTCGCCATCACATTGTTCAGCTTCGTCAGTATCGGTACCAGCGTGGTGATCACCCAGTATCTGGGGGCGGGCGATCGGGAGAAGAGTCGGGTGGTGATCCACACCGCTATCGGCTTCAATCTGCTGATCGGTCTGGTAGCGGCCATCGGCGTGATGGCGGGGGCCAGCACCATGCTGGCGCTGATGAACCTGCCTGCCAATCTGATGAGCGACGGGACGCTTTACTTGCAGATCATCGGTCTCTGCCTGTTACCGGAGGCCGCGGCCCTCTGTCTGGCTGCCACCCTGCGCGCTCACGGCCACACCCGTCAGGCGATGTATGTGACCCTCATCGTCAACCTCATCACCTTCGTCGGCAACCTGCTGCTGCTCTACGGCTGGTTCGGCCTGCCCCAACTTGGCGTCGCCGGTGTCGCCATCAGCACGGTCGCGGGCCGCCTGATCGGCGTGGTGCTGCTGGTGTGGCTGGTAGCCCGTAAGACCGGCATTCGACTGGTGGTGCGTGATATCGTCCACCCCAGCCGGGAGATGCTGGGCAAGGTGCTCCATATCGGCCTGCCTGCGGCAGGAGAGAACCTCTCCTGGATGCTGCAGTTTATGGTGGTGACAGCCTTTGTCGGACTGCTGGGTGACAAGGCGCTGGCGACCCAATCCTACTTCTTTCAGATCTGCCTGTTTATCCTGCTGTTTGGCCTCTCCATCGGCCTTGGCAACGAGATCATCATCGGTCATCTGGCGGGGGCCAGACAGTTCGATCGCGCCTATCAGCAGCTGCTCAAGAGCCTCAAGCTGGGGCTGGCGGTCACCTGCGTCATCGCCGTGGCGGCGGCCCTCAATGGCCGTACCATCATCAGCCTCTTTACCGATGATGCCGACATCATCACCCAGGTGGCGCAGCTGTTTGTTATCAGCCTTATCCTCGAACCCGGCCGCACCTTCAATCTGGTGGTGATCAACGCTCTGCGGGCCACCGGGGATGCCCGTTTCCCCCTCTACATGGCGTTGCTCTCCATGTGGGGAATTGCCGTGCCACTCTCCTATTTCCTCGGTATCATGCAGGGTTATGGACTGGTCGGTATCTGGCTGGCGCTGGCCTGCGACGAGTGGGTGCGCGGTCTGGCCATGTTCTGGCGCTGGCGCAGTCGTCGCTGGCAAAACAAAATTCTTGTTGAAACAAAAGCGGAATCACAATGAAGAAGATAGGACTCTTGCTGGCTGCCATCCTGCTCAGCCCCCTGGCCATGGCGCAAACTGCCCCTGCCGCTCCCAAGGCTCAAGCCACCCAGACCTGGTATGTGGCCCCCATCGCCATCGATGAAACCAGCGACGCCCAGAAGGCGCTGACCAAGGACTTCATGGCCCAGATGATCAAGACCATCAAGATCAACGAGTACCAGACCGGCAAGGCCGTAGGCAACACCAAAAAGCCCAAGTGGCTGATCCGCACCAAGCTGATCCCCGCCAGCAACGAGCCGCTGGTCGGCAAGAAGCACCCGCAGGGTCTCACCTACGGCAAGGGCAATCCGACCCAGGAGATCGTCGGCGAGCTGTTGATGAACGGCACCCTGGTGGCCCACATCGGCCAGGGCTGGCGCGAGCCTATCGTCCCGGGCACGCCGGTGGCTGACAAACTCTCCATCGCCAACTATCGCTACGCCATCGGTGATCAGGCCAAGTCGGCGGATCTGGAGGAGCTGGCGGCCCAGATTGGCTTTGAAGCGGGCAAGGTGATCCACCGCGATGGCAAGCCGCTGCCCGAGAAGAAAAAGAAAAAAGAGCAGGCGGACGAAGAGAAAGAGTAACGTCGCCTGCATCCATAAAAAGGGGCCATTCGGTCCCTTTTTTGATCCTACCCCCCTCACGCCAACACAGCCCCAGTTGTGACTTGCCGCACAGTTTGGCGCACCATTCAGATTGACAAATCACTTATCTTGTTTTGATTCAACAAGTTATAAATATCCCGCCGAATACTCCAAATCATTGCCCCCAAATCCGATCAGGATCACATTTATCCCCGACACTAAGGGGTAGCTTTGGTCTTACAGGCACAATCAAACGAAACCAAGGAGGCTCCATTACATGTTCCCAGAGTACAGAGAACTCATCTCGAAACTGAAGAGCAGTGATGTCCATTTCCAGAAGAAGTTTGACTTGCACAACGACCTGGATGCGGAGATTAGAAAGTTGGAAAAGCATCACGCCAGCGACTATAGCGCCGAGGTGAGAGATCTGAAAAAACAGAAACTCAAACTGAAAGAGGAGATATACGACATCCTCAAACAACATCCACAATAGATGCCTCGAAGAATATGCGGATAAGCAATTTATCCCCCAGCCCGGCCCACGCGCCGGGCTTTTTGTTGTTTCAGTCAATTAGTTGACACCCGAGCCTACCGATCTTGCCGGTAGTTTGTTACATTTTTCCCTTGGAATTCAGGGAATAACGGTGATGATAACATGAGCAGAAAACGATCTTTTTATCATCTCTTGCTGCTTTGCCTGTTCGCATTGAGCCACCCCCTGCAGGCTCAGGAGCCTGAACTGGAGCTGTGGCACTCCCAGCAAGCCGGTTACGTGATCGACGACGTGATCGCCCGCTTCAATCAGGAGGGGAACCACAGAGTGCGAGTCACCCAGATTGAGCCGGGCAAGATCAAGGCGGATCTCCTGCTGGCAGCTCAGGCCAGGGGGCTGCCCGACCTGATGCTAATCCCCTCCGATTTTATCGGCCTCTATCGCCAGATGACCCTCGCCCCGCTCCTGACCGAGTGGTTTTCCCCCGCGCTGATGGCCAGCGCCTTGCGTTATGTCACCCTGGATCGGCAACGCTGGGGCATGCCCATGATGCAGGGCAACCATCTGATGCTGTTTTACAACAAGGCGCTGGTCTCGACTCCGGTGACCCAATGGCAGCAACTGACTGCTATCACCCCGGCTCTCAAGGCCAAAGGGGTCTACCCCGTCAGCTTGCCCTATCACGACATGTACTACTTCGCCGCCTTTTTACACACCTTTGGCGGCTCGCCGGTGACCGAAGGGCGCATCACCCTCGACAGCCCGGCCATGGTGCAGGCACTGGAGGCCTACCGCACCGTCGTCAGCGAACAGTGGGTCGATCCCGAGTGCGACTATGACACCGCCCTCACCCGCTTCAATGAGGGCAAGAGCGCCTACCTCATCAATGGGGACTGGGCCTTCAACGATCTGGTGAAGAACATGGGGGATAAGCTGGGCGTTGCCCTGCTGCCCCGCTGGCAAAGCCATCCCATGCACTCCATGAGCGGCGCCTACGTGATGGGAGCCTCCCGCTGGGCGATGGATGATGAGGATAGGAAACCCGTCATCAAGGCATTGATGGCCTTTATCCAGCGTCAGGATATTCAGCAGTTCATCTATCATCAGGGGGCGCTGCTGCCGGTCAATCAGCAGGCTTTTACCGCCATCAGCCGCCGTCCCACGCCTCAGGAAAAAGTGCTGCTGGAACAGTTCACCCTCAGTACCCCCATGCCCTCCGACAGCGCCATGTCCATCGCCTGGCAAGCGATGGAGAAAGGGTTCGAGCGCTTTAAAGAGGGGATCAGTGCCGCCGACACCGCCCGCTATATGCAGCAGCTGGCCGATCAGCAGTACCGGCAGGTCAAAACACCATGAAACATCGCACCTTTCGGCTCGGCCCGACCCTCATCATCATCCTGTTCACCGTCGCCTTGCTGCCGGCACTGCTGGCCAGCACTGTGCTGCTGATCCGCCAGCACCAAATCATCGCCCAGAGCGAGCAATCGCAGCTGGAGCGGGCCCTCACCAGCATGACCCGCGAGGCCCGCTTTCGCAGCGAGCTGATCGGCACCCAGCTCAATCAGCTCAGCCAGGATCGGGTGCTCCATCAGGCCCTCGACAACTTTCTCTTCTCCAGCCATGCCCGGCTGGCGCTGGCCACCTTTGTCAAATCCAACAGCCTGCTCACCTCGGCCTACCTCATCGATGACAAGGGGTTGGTGGTGGAGTACATCAATGGCCAGGCCTCCCACCTCGAGTCGAGCGACCTGATGCCGCAGCTGATGGCCTGGGGCAAGACCCGCGAGGCGAAACAGGGCAAGCATCTGCTGCTCCCCGTCAATGATCCCGTACTGGTCGACGACATGGAGCAAAACCGCAGTGGCGGGCTGGCGCTGGTGGCCCCCATCTATCGCAACCACCAGCGAGCAGGGGTGATGCAGACCCCTTCCGGCTTCGTGATGACCATTCTCCCCTGGCGGCAGATGGCCCAGTTGCTGGAACCCTATCTCAAGGGGAGCGAATATCTGGTGATCTCCCAGGGCGAGAACCGTCTTTACGAAGGGGCTCACCAGAACGCCAACGCGATGGATGACAGGGAGCCAAGCAAGATGGCGCAGCCCCTGGCTATTGGCTGGCCCCAGCTGGAGCAGGAGATCACCCCCACCATCACCCTCTACAGCTACAGCAATGACAGGGTCAGCGAGCTCAACAAATCCCAACAGCTGCTGACCGTCAGCATCGCCGTCATGTTGCTGCTGGTGGCCATCGGCTGCGTCTGGCTCACCCGCTGGCTCACCCGACCGCTGCGCTCGCTGGCCGCGCTGGTGCGCAGCTATGGCAAGGGCAACTACCAGCAACGGCAGGCGCCGCTGCGCTTTGTGGAGTACGACGAGGTGCGCCAGCTGCTGCAAGAGATGGCCAGCACCATCTCGGATCAGGTGCGGGCGCTCTATCAGCAAAATGAACAGCTGCAGCAGGCCAATAGCGAGAAAGAGGCCTTCAACCAGCGGCTGCTCGGCTTCAACGACGAACTGGAGCAAGAGGTTGCCTCGCAAACGACCGCCCTGCGCTCGGCCCTGAGCCGGGAGGAGCGCAGCCGCCATATCCTGCAATCCTGGTTGCAGTTCGGTCTGCATCAGCAGCTGGATATCGATATTGCCGAGCTGGCCAGCTCCGCCCTGCTGCAGCTCTCGCAGCTCTATCCCGGCCACCGCTGGGGACTGGTGATCCGCCGAGACGGGCAGCCCCACTACTCCCTGACCCAGGGGGTCGATGCCCCCTTGCGGGATGCCCTGCAGGAAAAACTGGCTCAACTGATGGATGAGGAGGTCAAACACTCCGAATGCCAGTGGGATAACGCACTCTGGAAGATCATGACTCTGCCCGGTAGCCAAAGTGGCGTGCTGTTTGGTTATCTGATGGTGAGCGCAGAAGGGCTGGAGTCCGAAGACAGGGCCATCTTGCGGCTGTTTGCCAAGCAGTTGGCGGTGGGTATCGAGGGGCGCCTCTTCACCGACGAGCTGGCGCGGGTCGCCCGCACCGACAACCTCACCGGGCTGCCCAACCGGCAGGCGTTCGAAGAGGCCTTCCATCACTATCAGGCGGTGCTGGCACGCCATCCCGAGCGTCACCTCGCCCTCTTCATGCTCGATCTCAACGGCCTCAAGCGTACCAACGACCAATATGGGCACGAGGCAGGCGATGCCCTGCTGATCCAGATGGCTCGCCAACTGCGCACCCTCTGCCGTCAGGATGAGAAGATTTTCCGTATCGGCGGCGACGAGTTCGTGCTGCTGGCGGAGGCGGATCACCTCGCCAGCCAGCAGCTGGCAGGCAGGTTGGAGGCAAGCCAGCAGCACGCCATCGTGCAGCATGGGGAGCACTGCTTCCCGCTGCGTTTTGCCATCGGCTGGAGCAGCAGCGACCAGACCCCCCTGGCGGAGCTGAGCCGGGTGGCTGACGACGCCATGTATGCCAATAAGGCGCGCTTCTATCAGGGGCAGCGATAAAAAGCGGAGATCTGCGGCGTTGGCGAGCCTTTCGCCAACGCCCTGATCAGCTCGCAAAAATGGCGCACAACGCTAGACGCGGCGCGGACCATGACTAAGATAGGGGCTCTTGATGTCTCGATTTGGAAGGGAGTAGGAAATGGAGTTAGTACTTGGCCCACTGGAAGCCCGCGTCATCGGCTGTCTGATTGAAAAAGAGATCTGCACCCCGGATCAATATCCCCTCTCCCTTAATGCACTGGTCAACGCCTGCAACCAGAAGAGCAACCGCGAGCCGGTGCTGGAGCTCTCCGAGCTCGATATCCGCGCCGTGGTGGACGAGCTGATCCGCAAGCGGCTGGTGGTCAACACTGCAGGTTTCAACGCCCGGGTGCCCCGCTACCAGCACAGATTCTGCAACACCGAATTTGGCGAGCTGAAATTCAGTGCCCAGGAGCTTGGCATCGTCTGCGAACTGCTGCTGCGCGGCCCGCAAACCCCGGGGGAGCTGCGCTCGCGCACCAACCGCCTCTGCAGCTTCGATGATGTCACCGAGGTGGATGCGGTACTGACCCAGCTCATCGAGCGTGGCCCCTACGTGGTCAAGCTGCCGCGCGAGCCGGGCAAGCGCGAATCCCGCTACGCCCACCTGTTCAGCGGCGAAGTGGATATTCAGGCGATGATGGATGCCGCCCCCGCCGCGGCCTATGCCTCCCCTGCCGCCGACCGTCTGAGCGAGCTGGAGCAGGAGGTGAGCGAGCTCAAGAGCCGTCTCGCCGCCATGGAAGCACGGCTGGCCGCTCTGGATGGTCAGGGCTGATCGCCTTTACCATCGCCAATCTCTATCAGGGAGCCGAGGCAGATGTCCCCGGCTCCCTGCGTTTTTTTATCGTGAGGAAGTGCCCGTGATCACCCTGATTAAAGAGTCTGACCACCAGAAGATGCCCTGGAAAAACCAGCAGGGCACTACCAGCCAGATCCTCATCTCACCCAAGGGGAGCAGCCTTGCCAAACTCGATTTTGACTATCGACTGAGCTCGGCCCCCATCAAGAGCGCGGGTCCCTTCTCCCCCTTTCCCGGCTATCAGCGCATTTTGCTGCCGGTGAGCGGGGCAGGCTTTGTGCTCAACGGCCACCCCTACGCCACCTTCGAGGCGGCGCACTTTAGCGGCGATGAGGAGACCCACTGCGAATTGCTGAAAAAAGAGGTGACCGATCTGGGGCTTATCTACCATCCGGATCGCATCAGCGCCAACGTGCGGGTACTGAACCTCCCCTTCCCGCTGACCCTTACCCTCGAGCCAGAGAAGACCTACCTCTGTCACCTGCTGAGCGGCCAGCTGGCCGTGCAGGGCAAAGAGGTGGCTATCAACGAGACGCTGGTGGTGACCGGGGAAGAGAGCATTCACTTCGAATGCCAGAAGAAGACCTCCATCGCCTTCTTTACCCTGCAGGATGTTCTCAAATAGGATCTGCCGCGGTTAAAAATTACTCACGAATATTGAAAGTTATATATCTCGGAGTAATATGGGTCTCTCATAGCTTTTGTGATGAGAGATCCTATGCAATACACACTTGATGGATTCGAAGCACCACCAGAACTCACCACTGAAGAAGAAAAAAGTAATCAACAACTACAGAAAAGAATTAGAGAGATTTTGAATGAATTTGGTTATGTTGAGGATAATAAATTAGTTAACGCCAAAACATTCAAATGCAGAGTTCCTTACGAGGATCTCTATGGGCTTAAAGCAATCAGTGCTTTTGTAATTAACCATCCAATTGATGGGTTAACTCGTATTGAACCTCATCAGCAACAAGTTTCCGGCTCTGTAGACCGTAAATTTCCTTTCTTTTTACAAAGCGCAAACAAAGCTCCTGAACAAAATGTCATCATTTTGATTGAAGGCCAAGGCCATAAAAAAGCTGCATTTGAATGGCTAAAATCCGAGGCGAAAAAATGCGCTACCAAAAATGTCAAATGCTATGACTTGTCTGAGTTTTCACTCTGGCTCTAATTTGATTAACGTTTGGGTGCCCGCCCTCCACTGTCGAGGCATGCTTGCATTGTGTCATAAGGGATATAATGCTTGGTTCGGTTGTAATAAGTCCCCCCTTTCGGATGACATATACCACTACGACTTTTCTTTACCGGAGGTTCTGCTGCCAAGGCGATGGTACACACCAAGAGTAAACAACAACTGAGAACCAATTTTACTAATTGCATTTCCGTGTATCTTCCAGCGTCTTTAGAACAAAAACCTCGTCTGATGCCAGCCAATTCTGTCAGATATATAGCTCAATAGAAAAGCCGGGAAATCCCGGCTTTTGAGGCAACCGGCTCGATGCCGGTCAGCACCTTAGTTGACCTTGAAGGAGCCCTTCATCATGGCGAAGTGGCCGGGGAAGGAGCAGAAGAAGGTGAGATCCTTGCCCGCCAGACCGTCGGTCTTGAAGGTGACGCTGCTGCTCTCGCCGCCGCCGATCAGCTTGGTGTGAGCCAGCACACGGGGATCATCCTTGGGCAGATAGCCGTTCTCGGCCCCGGCGCTCATCCCGGCAGTCGCCACGGTCTGATAGTCGGCGGTGCTGGCCAGCACCCAGTTGTGACCCATGGCGGTCACAGGCAGCTTGCCGGTGTGGTTCAGGGTGACCGTCACCTCCTTGCAGGTGGCCGGCACGCTCATCTCTTTGAGGTTGTACTGCATGGCATCATTGCCTTCGATGACCAGTGCACACTCATCCGCCAGCACGGGGGCAGCCAGGGTACTCAGAAACAGCAGGGTAATCGCCTTTTTCATCATCTTCTCCTTTGATTGGCAATGGATGGCAACGACTTGGCGGATGCGGTGAACGCTTCGCAAAGATGCCGTCTAAATCGACCTTCATTTTACTCAATTGTCTTCAATCGGCTATGGCTTTTGGCCAAAGCTGCGGGCCAGGTCACCAGACGGTGCTCTACTCGCCACTCTCTCCCTCACGGATGGACGATACGACCCGCTCCCGCCACAGGTTCAAAACTGTTTAATTTTTTCTGCTCTTTTCCCTCCGATTGCCCCTATCAGGGCTCGCCCGGCGGGCGCCCCTTGGCTAAGCTAGCGCCCCGATATGAACCTTCTCCAGATGAGAGCGCCGGATGATTGCGATAACCCCCGTGGCGGCCCTGCGCGGCCTGCTGCTGACCCTGCTGCTGGCGCTGGCCGGCTGCCAGCCCACCCCGCCTGCCCAGACCCGTATTCAGGGCAAGACCATGGGCACCTACTATGTGGTGACCCTGAGCGATAGCTACCCCGGTGGGGAGCCCGCCTTCAAAAGCGACGTAGAGAGCCTGCTGGCCCGGATGAACAAGGAGATCTCCACCTACGATCCGGGCTCGCTCATCTCCCGTTTCAATCAGGGACCCGCCAACACCCCGTTTGCCATCCCGCCCGCCATGGCCATCATAGTCCAGCAGGGGATTGATGCCGGTAAGCTGACCGACGGCAAGCTGGATGTGACCGTGGGGCCTCTGGTCAATCTGTGGGGCTTTGGCCCGGACAAACGGCCGGTCAAGCGGCCCGATGAGGCAGCCATCGCCGCCGCCCGCCACAAGGTGGGCATCGACAAGCTGACCCTGACCCCGCAGGGGGATCACTTCCTGCTCGAAAAAACGATCCCGGATCTCTATCTCGACCTCTCCACCCTCGGCGAGGGGGCTGCCTCTGACGAGATTGCCACCCTGCTCGAAGGCAAGGGGGTACACAACTACCTGATCGAAGTGGCCGGTGCGGTGCGCAGCAAGGGCAACAACAGCAAGGGCTCGCCATGGAAAGTGGCCATCGTCGAACCCTCCGATCAGCCGGGGGCGTTTTCCGATATCGTCATCCCCAACGGCATGGCGCTCAGCACCGCGGGCAGCTATCGCAACTACTACGAGATGGATGGCCAGCGTTACTCCCATATCATCGACCCCGCCACCGGCCAGCCGGTCACCCACAAGCTGGTCTCCGCCAGCGTCATCACCCCGACCGCGCTGGAGGCCGATGCCCTCGATACCGCGCTGATGGTGATGGGGCCTGAAGCGGGGATGGCATTTGCCAAACAGCACCAGCTGGCGGTCTATCTCATCATCAAGACCGAACAGGGGTTCAAGGCTGAGTACACGCCGCAATTTGCTCCCTATCTGGCAGAGAAAAAACGGTGAGTTCAAGGCCCTGGCAACAGGGCCTTTTTCTTTCACTCATCGCGGGCAAAAGGCGGACAAACGGAGACGGTTCGCAATCGACAACTTGGCCAATTGCCTCTTCGGGCGCTTTGGTGGCACACTTTCCCTCATCAGCCCGTAGCGCCTCGACCCAGACAGATGCAGACACCTGAACAAGAGCCAGAGAAAAAGAGCCCAGCCAAGCCACAACGCATTCTGATGGTCAATGAGCAGCGCTCGTTTCAGGTGATGATGAAGGCGATGCTGCTCAATCTGGGTATCAGCAACATCACCTACTCCAATACCGCCGAGGATGCGCGGCGCCGCTGCCAGAAGGGCAGTTTCGACATCTATCTCATCGATTACGATCTCGGGGTTGGCGAGAATGGCCGCCAGCTGCTCGAAAGCCTGCGCGACAAAGATCTGATCCCGCCCCAGAGCGTGGTGATCATGGTGAGTGGCGACAGCTCCCGCGCCATGGTACTGAGCGCGCTGGAAGCCGAGCCCGACGAATACCTGATGAAGCCCTTCTCTCAGGAGCAGTTCTCGTTTCGCTTGAAGCGTGCCCTCGCCCGGCGCAACGCCCTGGCCAGCGTCTTTACCGCGCTGGCCGATGACAATCTGGCAGCCCTCATTACCGCCTGTGCCGAGCGGGCCGATGCGGTGCCCCGTTTTGCCAACTACTGCCGCTGCCTGCAGGCCGATACCCACCTCAAGCTGGGTCAGGCGCAGGAGGCGCGCGCCCTGATGCGCCAGCTGCTGGCCGGGCAGGAGAACAGCTGGGCCCGCCTGACGCTGGGCAAGGCGTGCAACACCCTGGGGCTCCACGAAGAGGCGGTCAGCCATCTGCAGGCGACCCTCAAAAATACCCCACTGATGGTGGAGGCTCACCTCTGGCTGGCAGAATCCCTGCTGGCCCTTGGCAATGACGAGCAGGCGCAGCAGGAGCTCAGACGGGCAGTGGATATCTCCCCCCAGTCGGTGCAACTCTCCCGACGACTGGCGGAGGTGTGCCTGCAGCGCCACGACTACGCCCAGGCCAAGGATGTGCTGATGTCGCTGATCGACCTGTCGCGCAACTCCATTCACCGCACGCCCCACTATCTTGGAGCCTATATCCAGACCCTGACCCTCTACGCCCTCAACAGCAACGACAGCTACCACATCGCCAACCTGCAAAAGCAGGTCAATTCCGCCCTGTCGCGCATCCGCGACTCGTTGATGATGTCGGAGTTCAACTACCCGGTGTTCGAGCAGATCTGTCAGGCCCGGGTGCAGATTGCGCTGGGCGAGCTGCTCAAGGGCAAGAAGATGCTCTATCGCGCCAACCAGAACTGGCTCGATGAACCGGCCACCATGCCCCCCGCCCTGCTTGGCGAGACCATCCTTGCCCTCTACCAGCTCGGCGAGTTTGAATATGCCGAAAGCCTGCAAGGGCTGCTGGCGGAGGACGAAGATCGGCTGCTCACCACCTGCATTCAGGCAACCCGGGATGACAAGACGGTGCTGGAGCGGCGTCAGCGCTACCAGCAGCTCAACGATCTGGGGATCAAGGCCTATCAGAGCGGCGAGCTGGAGCAGGCCCTCGGCCATTTTCGCGAGGCCCTGCGCCGCGCCCCCGCCAATACCGGTGCGGCTCTCAACAAGATCCAGGTGCTGCTGCAACTGATGCAGAAAAACCGCAAGAGTCCGGAATTTGGTGCCGAGTGCAAAGACACCCTGGACGTGCTCGACGGCATCCCCCTCAACCCGGCCCAGCAGGAGCGTTTTCGCAAGCTGCGTCAGGAGTTCAACCAGTTCAGCTAAGACGCCGCCGCGCCCCCCTTTCCCCGCCTATGCTGAAACCAGTTCGGCAATGCGAGGGAAATGAAGATGGCGATGTGTCGTTATCTGGTGGCCGATGGCCGCCACTGCAGTGAAGAGGCTGGCGAGCACGATCTCTGCCACTGGCATGATCCCCACCATACCCATCAGGGAGCTCACACCGCCGAGGCGCTTGAACAGTACGTCCGCGCTGGCGGACTCTGCCACGGCCTGCAGTTGTCACGGGCCAATCTGGCTGGCCTCAATCTGGTCAACAAGGAGTCCGATCAGGGATTTTTGCTGGAGCAGTGCAACCTCTATCGCGCCAACCTGCGCGGTGGTCACCTCTACGGCCTGCGCATGAAGGGCGGCAGCCTGATGAAGGCCGATCTCAGTGATGCCAACCTCCAGTGCGCCACCCTCGATGACGTCAACCTGCTCGGCATCCGCTGGCACAACACCCGGCTCGACAACATGCAGACCGGCAAACGGGTGATGCAGGATCGCAAGGGGCGCCGTGAACGGGATCCCAAACAGGCGCGCATCTGGTTCAAGGAGGCGGAAGAGACCTACCGGGATCTGCGCAAAGCCTCCGAGGCACAGGGGATCTTCACCATGTCCGGCAACTATATCCAGCAGGAGCTCACCATGCGCCGCCTGCAACTGCCGTTCTGGTCGGCCCAGCGCTTCACCTCCTGGGTGGTCGATCTCTTCTGTGGCTACGGCGAGGCCCCGATGCGGGTAGTGCTCTTCTCGTTGCTGCTCATCTTCATCTGCAGCATTTTTTACTTCTTCTGCGGCCTCAACTTCGCGGGCAACTACCTGATCTACCGACCAGAGGCATCCTTTGAAGAGAACGCCATCTTCCTGCTCGAATGCCTCTACTACAGCGTGGTCACCTTCACCACATTGGGGTACGGCGACTTCACTCCGGTCGGCCTCTCCAGGATCTTCGCCGCCTTCGAGGCCTTCACCGGCAGCTTTACGCTGGCGCTGTTTGTGGTGGTATTCGTCAAGAAGATGACCCGCTGAAAACCTGTCCACGATCCTACTGCGAGGCTGTGATCAAGGCTCATGTGCTGCTCGCTTTTTTGTAACCAAGAGTGCTCATGTATACATATACAATCCGGTTCCTGCGCTGCGCTTCACCTTGCTGACAACCTCTCGCGACGGATCGTGAACAGGTTACCAAGCAGCTGCACCAGTCACAGCCCCCGAACTTGCATCCACCGCCGATTCCTAGTCCAATAGCCACTTATAAAAATGACATGAGCATCCCGGACATGAAGATCATCTCTTTCAATATCAACGGCCTGCGCGCCCGTCTGCACCAACTGCAAGCCATCATCGACAAGCACCAGCCCGATGTGATCGGCCTGCAGGAGATCAAGGTGCACGATGAAGCCTTCCCGCTGGCCGATGTGGAGGCCATGGGCTATCACGTGGAGTTTCACGGCCAGAAGGCCCACTACGGGGTCGCCATCATGAGCAAGCAGAAGCCGGTCAAGGTGGAGAAAGGCTTCCCCACCGATGACGAAGAGGCCCAGCGCCGGATGATCATGGCCACCTTCGAGCGCGAAGACGGCTCTCTCATCAAGGTGATGAACGGCTACTTCCCGCAGGGTGAAAGTCAGGATCACGAGACCAAGTTCCCGGCCAAGCAGAAGTTCTACGAGGATCTGCAGCACTACCTCGAGACCAACCACACCCCGGACGACCAGCTGGTGCTGATCGGGGATATGAATATCTCCCCCACCGATCTCGACATCGGCATCGGCGAGGCAAACCGCAAACGCTGGCTGCGGGATGGCAAATGCTCCTTCCTGCCCATCGAGCGCGAATGGATGGAGCGGCTGAAAGGGTTCGGCCTGACCGACACCTTCCGCGCCGCCAATCCCACCGAGTGCGAGCGTTTCTCCTGGTTTGACTACCGCTCCAAGGGCTTTGACGAGAACCGCGGCCTGCGCATCGATCTCATCATGGCCTCCGACGCCCTCAAGGACAAGGTGACCGAGACCGGTATCGACTACGAGCTGCGCGGCATCGAGAAACCCTCCGACCACGCCCCCATCTGGGCCTGCTTCGCCTGACACGGCGCAAGATTAACCGATGAGCCGCGACGAATTCGTAAACTGTGAAGCGGCTCGCGGTTGCCCGCGATAAAAGGGCGTAAAAAACCCATCCAGAAAAGGTGCCTTATGGCACCTTATTTTTTTGCAGCAAGGAGTGGCAAGCGTGATACGGTTGCGAAGAGCCCAGGCCCTGGATGAACATCCCCGAAGCCCCCCGCCCATATCGGAAAAGTCAGACTTTTTTCGTCAATCGGCAACCCTAATTGCCACTTTGAGAAGGTTGTGTTCAAGGTTGCCGCCCTATCATCTCCCATTCCAATCATAAAGAAGTTGTTTTTTTAATCATGAAGTTAATGATGTGTATGGAGAAACATGCTGAACGCAGCAGCCGAAATCGATCCAATAGGAGTGTGATGATGAAGGTGCCCAATGCCGGAAGAGAGGTTTACAAACGCAGCTTGCTGACCCTGGCGCTGATCAGCGGTCTGAGTGCCTGTGGCGGCGAGACGACCCAGACGGCCCAGACCATGCCCGCCGTCCCTGTGGTGGTCGCCGAGGTCAAGCTGACCGATGTGCCGCTCACCACCGAGATGGTGGGAGAGACCGCCGGTTTTCGCGAGATCGATGTGCGCTCCCGGGTCAGTGGCATCCTGCTCAAGCGCACTTATGTGGAAGGCCAGCCGGTTACCGCCGGTCAGGAGCTGTTTCTGATTGACCCGGAGCCCTATAAGGTGGCACTGGAGCAGGCCAAAGGGACTTTGGCTCAGGAGCAGGCCCGTCTCAACAAGGCCCGTGCCGATCGGGATCGCATCATTCCCCTCTTCAAGCGTCAGGTGGTGAGTCGCAAGGACTATGACGACACCATCGCCAACTATGAAGCGGCCATCGCCAGTCATCAGGCCGCTCAGGCCAAGGTGAAAGAGGCGGAGCTCAACCTCAGCTACACCCAGGTGACCGCCCCCATCAACGGCATGGCGAGCAAGAGTTCCCAGTCCGAGGGGAGCCTTATCTCCACCAGCGGCGACAACGGCCTGCTCACTACCATCACCCAGTTTGATCCGCTCTACGTCAACTTCTCCTACTCGGAGCAGGATCGCCTCAACTTCGAAAACTCGGTAAAGAAAGGGGTGATTGAGGCGAAGGATGCCACCACCTGGCGCACCCATATCCGTCTGGCCGATGGCTCCCTCTATCCGGAGGCGGGCAAGCTCAACTTCTCCGACAACCGGGTCGATCCCCAAACCGGCACCATCCGTGCCCGCGCCATCTTCGACAACAAGGACGGCGTACTGCTGCCGGGGCAGTTTGTCCGTATGACCATCGATCTGGGCACCCGCAAAAACGCCATCGTTGTGCCGCCGCGTGCCATCGTCCAGTCCCAGGCTGACCGCATGGTGATGGTGGTCGATGCCGACAACAAGGTAGTGCCCCGTCCGGTGACCCTGGGCGCGGCAGTCGACTCCGGCGTGCTGATCGAGAGCGGCCTGCAGGCAGGTGAGCGCTATATCGTCGAAGGCTTGATGAAGGCTCGCCCCGGCGCCGTGGTAAAACCTGTCTCTGCCGACGAGATGAAGGCGATCACCGGCAAGGTGGTCAGCCAGTCTGCGGCCAAGTAAGGAGCCCGTATGTTTTCCAAGTTCTTCATAGAACGCCCTATCTTCGCCAGCGTGATTTCGATCATTATCGTGCTGGGCGGGTTGGCGGCGATGCGGGCGCTCCCCATCGAGCAATATCCCCAGATCACCCCGCCGGTGGTCTCGGTCACGGCGTTTTATCCGGGCGCAACCCCGGAGGTGATCTCCCAGACGGTGGCTGCACCGCTGGAGCAGCAGATCAACGGCGTCGAGCGGATGATCTACATGCAGTCGGGGTCGGCCTCCAACGGCCAGATGAACCTCAACGTCTACTTCGAGATCGGCACCGATCCGGATCAGGCCACCATCAACGTCAACAACCGGGTCTCGGCCGCCATGGCCCAGCTGCCGGAAGAGGTGAAGAAGCAGGGGGTGACGGTCAAGAAGAAATCGACCTCTATCCTGCAGGTGGTCACCCTCCAGTCACCGAACGGCTCGTTTGATACCACCTATCTGTCGAACTACGCCCTGCTCAACATCATCGACGAGCTCAAGCGGATTCCCGGCATCGGTGATACCACCTTGTTTGGCGGTACCGACTATGCGATGCGCATCTGGCTGCGGCCGGACCGACTGGCCCAGCTCGAGCTCACCCCGAGCGACGTGATCGGCGCCATTCGCGAACAGAACACCCAGTTCGCGGCGGGCAAGATCGGAGCCCAACCCACCACGGCACCCATCGACTTCACCTACACGGTGCAGACCAAAGGGCGCCTTGAGGATGTGAAGGAGTTCCAGAACATCATCGTCCGCTCCATGCCAGATGGCTCCAAGATCCGGGTCCGCGATGTCGCCCGGGTCGAGCTGGGGGGCAAGGATTATGACCTGGTCGCCCGCGCCAACGGCAAACCGGCCATCGGTATCGCCACCTATCTGCAGCCGGGCGCCAACGCCGTCGCTGTTGCCGATGCGGTACACGCCACCATGGAGCGACTCAAAGAGCGCTTCCCGCAGGATATCGAGTACCAGATCCCATACGACACCACCGAGTTCGTGAAGATCTCCATCGAAGAGGTGGTACACACCCTGTTCGAGGCGATCGTGCTGGTGTTCGTGGTGGTCTATCTGTTCCTGCAGAACTTCCGCGCCACCCTGATCCCCTGTATCGCGGTGCCGGTGTCGCTCATCGGGACCTTCGCCGGCATGCTGGTGCTCGGTTTCTCCATCAACCTGCTGACCCTGTTTGGCATGGTGCTTGCCATCGGTATCGTGGTGGATGACGCCATCGTGGTGCTCGAGAACGTCGAGCGGATCATGAGCGAGAAGAAGTGCTCCGCCAAGGAGGCTGCCATCCTCGCCATGCAGGAAGTCTCCGGTCCGGTGGTCGCCATCGTGCTGGTGCTCTGCGCCGTGTTCCTGCCGGTCGCCTTTATGGGCGGCATGACCGGGGTGATGTACAAACAGTTCGCCATCACGGTCGCGGTCTCGGTCGCTATCTCCGGTCTGGTGGCACTGACTCTCTCCCCGGCCCTCTGTGCCGTGTTGCTGAAAGAGGGACACCACAAACCGGCCCGCTTCTTCGTCTGGTTCAACGAAAAATTTGACCAGCTGACCCGCGGCTATGTACGGGGTGTGGCCTTCCTGAACCGTCGGGTGGGGGTCGCCTTTGCCATCATCGCCGTGCTGATCCTCTCCATCTACGGCCTCTTCCTGAAAGTGCCAGGCGAACTGGTACCGAACGAAGATCAGGGCTACCTCATCTCCGCCGTCATGCTGCCGGATGCGGCCGCGATGAGCCGGACCCAGGCGGTGGCGGATCAGTTCGACAAGATCGCCATGGCAAACCCCCATGTGAAGGATGTGATCACCTTCTCGGGCTTTGACATTCTCTCCAATGCCATCATCAGCAACAGCGGCATGACCTTCATTACCCTGAAGGACTGGAGTGAGCGTCAGGGGGCCGGACAGGACTCCTTCTCGCTGGCCAAGACCTTCCAGGGCTTAAGCCTGATGGGGCTGGCGGATGGCTTTGTCGCCTCCTTCAACCCGCCTCCCATTCAGGGGATGTCCACCACAGGTGGCCTTGAGGCCTATCTGCAAAACCGTGGCACCGGCAACGCCCAGGCCTTCTCCGACGAAGTACAGCGCTTCCTTGAAGCAGCCAAGGCACGCCCGGAGTTTGCCAGCGTCACCAGCACCTACCGCGCCAACGTGCCACAGGTCTATCTGGATCTGGATCGCGAGAAAGCCAAGGCGCTGGGGCTGCCCATCAACGCGGTGTTCGACACCATGCAGGCCACCTTCGGCCAGGTCTATGTCAACGACTTCAACCAGTTCGGGCGTACCTACCGGGTGCAGTTGCAGTCCGAGGCAGACTATCGCGCCAAGAAGAGCGACATCCGCAACGTCTATGTCCGCTCCGACAAGGGGGAGATGATCCCGCTCAGCAGTCTGGTGACGGTGCGTGATGCCACCGGCCCCGAACTGGTCGAACGCTTCAACATCTTCCAGGCCGCCAAGATCATGGCCCAGCCCGCCCCTGGCTACAGCTCGGGTCAAGCCATCGCCGCGCTGGAAGAGGTCGCCAATGAGGCTCTTGGCAACGACGCCAAGCTGGAGTGGACCGGCTCCGCCTATCAGGAGAAAGCGGCCGCAGGCAGCGCAGGCATGGCCTTTGGTTTCGGTATCGTGATGATCTTCCTCATTCTGGCCGCCCAGTATGAACGCTGGAGCCTGCCGTTTGCGGTGATCACCGCCGTACCGTTCGCCCTGTTCGGTGCCCTGCTCGCCACCTGGCTGGTGGGGCTGACCAACAACGTCTACTTCCAGATCGGGCTGGTGACCCTGGTCGGCCTTGCCGCCAAGAACGCTATCCTGATCGTGGAGTTCGCGGTGATGAAGCACGAAGAGGGGATGAGCCTCATCGAGTCGGCACTGGAGGCGGCGCGCCTGCGTTTCCGTCCCATCGTGATGACCTCGCTCGCCTTCATCCTCGGCTGTGTGCCTTTGGTCACCTCCAGCGGGGCCGGTGCGGCAAGCCGTCACGCCCTCGGCTGGCCGGTCATCGGCGGCATGCTGGCGGCCACCTTTATCGCCATCTTCTTTATCCCGCTTTTCTTCCGCCTCATCATGAGAGGATCGGAAAAGCGCGCCAAGCCGTAACGCTCTCCACGGGCGTTCCACCGATAACAAACTACCCCCGCCCGTGCGGGGGTATTTTTTTGTCTGCGGTGTGCTTCAATGACACATATCGAGACTTTTTTGCACAGGATCCGGATATGCTGGCTCAGCTCTGGCTTGCGACGACCTTGACGACCACGACCCTCTCCGCCTGTGGTCATCACGATTATCCCCCCTGGAACTGGCTGAGCGATGGCAAGATCATCGGCGTTTGTGCCGAAGTCGTCAGTACCCTCTATCAACGGTTGGGTTTCAATGTGGATCTCTCCTATGTGGGCCCCTGGGCCCGCTGTCAGCAGAAAGTGGCGAAAGGAGAGGTCGACATCAATATCTGTGCGCTGCGCAACGAAGAGAGAGCGCACTACTCCCGCTTTACCCGAACGCCCATGGCCATCAATGACATGGCGGTGTTCGTGCGCCAACTCGGAAGCCGCTTGCTGCAACGACGGGAGGATCTGACCGGATTGCGGGGCGCCATGATGATAGGCGTTAGCCTTGGCAGCGAAATGGATGGTTTTTTACAAGCGAATACCCGCATCTACAGGGTCAACTCCCTCAAGCAGGTATTTGGCCTGCTGGCCAGTGACCGGGTCGACTTCGTTCCCTATGGCCGCTCTTCCGGCCGCCTGTTTTTGAGCGAAAATTACCCGAGCAGCGGAATGGCTGATCTGCAGTGGCCACTGCAGCGCGGTGAGCTCTATATTTCTGTTTCACTGCAATCCCCCCATCTTGGCACCCTCGAACAACTGGAGCCCATGTTGCAGCGCCCGGCATGAGTCAATGGATAGACCAGTTGCTGGAAAAATACAGTGACCTCTACCTGCAGCAGCAGCGCCAGCAGAAGCCTTGACCTTCTCGTGCGAGCAAGGTTTAGAGTTTGGCAACTTGCCCCCCTAAGGATGCTCGGATTGTCACTCACCCAGCTTGCTGCAAGATTGCCCTCTGTTGCTCTGGCCCGGCTATTGCTGGCGCTGCTGCTCGTCTGCAATCTGACTCTCTGCATCAGCTGGCATGGTTCTCCCCTCTCCTCCGAGCCGACCCCAAGCAGCGCCCAATCGATGGTGATGTTCGATTCATCCATGGCGATGGCGGATAGCGATATCTCTCATGCAATGCTCGCGATGGATCACCCGGACGATGTCATGCCCCTCTCCTGCCATCAGGGAGACGAGGGGTCAGCCATGGGCGATGAGTGCCAGATGCAGACAGGCATCAATGCCCCCTCCTTCGGCGCGATGACTCTGCTTGGGATACTGGTCGCCCTGCTGCTCTTTCCCTTGCTACTTGGCAACAACGTCGCAGCGTCACTGCTTGATAACTGGTTGCGGGATCCCTTCCTGCGCTCGCGCGGCACTCACCCTCCCTCCTGGCCGCGCCGACATCTGATGCTGTCGGTGTTACGCCACTAGAAAGCGCTTCTCTTGCGGCAGCGGCAAGCCTCGGCTTGCCCGTTTCCTGCCGCCTTGCCTGACCCTGTGCCCCGGCCAAACCGGTCCGCTCACAGGGAGCCGTGCGCACTGATACAGCTGCGCCCCGTTTGCCGCCAGCCCCTTGGGTGATGCCTTGCACCTCACCCGACCGGCGGCCTGCAAAAGAGAAGACGTATTATGTCACCAGCCCACTTTTCACCGTCCAAGGTTGCTGCCTTTGCGGGCGCATTACCCTCCTGCACTTTCTGCATGCAAATCCGCGCCGGAGGCCAGTCATGAACAAGACCGTCCTGATGTCGGCCCTGCTGCTCGCCCTTGGCGCTGGTGGCGGCTACTGGGCCGCCAAACAGACCTCCGATGGCGCCAGCGCCAAAGAGAAGACGCCCCTTTACTGGGTCAACCCCATGGATCCCCGTGACAAGCGCGACGGCCCGGCCAAGGACAACATGGGGATGGACTTTATCCCCGTCTATGAGGAAAAACAGGGCGGCTCACCGGGCACCGTCACCATCAGCCCCGAGATCCAGCAGAACCTGGGGGTGCGGCTGGCTAAGGTCGAGCGACTGCCTATCCACCAGCAGATCGAGACGGTGGGCTATGTCGGGTATGACGAGGATCGGCTGGAGGCGATCAACGCCCGCATGGCGGGCTGGATCCGCACCCTCGCCATCAAGAGCGAGGGGCAGCAGGTGAGCAAGGGGAGCCTTATTTACGAGCTCTACGCGCCGGATCTGGTCAACGCCCAGCACGAATACCTGCTGGCACTCAACACGGCCAACCCACTGCTGCTGCGCGCTGCCGAGGGCAAGCTCAAATCCCTGCAGGTACCGGCGGATCAGATTGCGGCCCTCAAGCGCACCCGCCAGGTGCGCGAAACCATCAGCATTTACGCCCCCAGCAGCGGTTATGTCTCCGAGCTCAAGGTGCGCGAGGGCCAGTATGTTGAGCCCGCAGCGGCGCTCTTTAACATCAGCACCCTCAAGCAGGTGTGGGTCAGTGCCGAGGTGTTCGAGCGTCAAGCCGCCCAGCTGAAAGTGGGGGATCCGGTCACCATGACTCTCGACTATGCCCCCGGCCGCAGCTGGCAAGGTAAGGTGGATTACCTCTATCCGACCCTGGATGCCGCTACTCGCACCCTCAAGGTGCGGCTGCGCTTTGACAACCCGGACGAGTTTTTGAAACCCAATATGTTCGCCAAGGTGACCATTCAGGCGGGCAAGGGAGAGCCGCAATTGGTGGTACCGAGCGAAGCTGTGATCCGCACCGGCAGTCAGGATCGGCTGGTGCTGGCGTTGGGGGATGGCAACTTCAAGTCGGTCGCCGTCACTCTCGGCCCCCAGTTTGGCGACAAGGTTGCCATCAAGGCAGGGGTAGAGGCTGGGGATAACATCGTCAGCTCGGCCCAGTTCCTGCTCGACTCCGAGTCGGCCATCGATTCAGACTTCCAGCGTATGACGGCAGTGCGCCCCGCCCAGGTGTGGACCCAGGGCGAGGTTGAAAGCATCGATCTGGCCAACCGTACCCTGATGGTCTCCCACCAGCCCATCCCCGAGTGGCAGTGGCCCGCCATGGAGATGGAGTTCACCGTCGCCGACGGGGTCGATATCAGCAAGCTGGTCGAGGGGCAGACCCTTCATCTGCAGGTGATACAGGAGGGGGATGAGTACCGAATCACCACCATCCATCAGGAGAAGGCACCAGCAACTGACGACACCGCCAAGCCTGCGGCAGATGAGATGGGCAAGATGGAAGGCATGGACCATAGCCAGCATCAGATGACGATGCCCGAGATGGAGAAGAAATCATGATCCCTTCCATCATTCGCTACGTTGTCAACAAACAGGTTCAGCTCTCTGCACAAAATGAGCAAGGAGCAAAACCATGATCCCGTCGATTATTCGCTGGTCCGTGGGCAACCGCTTTCTGGTGCTGCTATTGACCCTCATGCTCACCGCCTGGGGGCTCTGGTCGGTCAAACAGACCCCGGTGGACGCCCTGCCGGATCTCTCCGATGTGCAGGTGATCATCAAGACCTCCTATCCGGGCCAGGCGCCACAGGTGGTGGAAGATCAGGTCACCTATCCGCTTACCACCGCCATGCTGGCGGTGCCGGGGGCCACCACGGTGCGCGGCTACTCTTTCTTCGGCGACTCCTTCGTCTATGTGCTGTTTGACGACAACACCGATCTCTACTGGGCCCGCGCCCGGGTGCTGGAGTATTTGAGCCAGGTTGCGCCCAATCTGCCCGCCTCCGCCCGTCCCCAGCTCGGCCCCGATGCCACCGGGGTGGGCTGGGTCTATCAGTACGCGCTGGTGGACAGAACCGGCAAGCATGACCTCAGCCAACTCACCTCCCTGCAAAACTGGTTCCTCAAGTACGAGTTGCAGACGGTGGAGGGGGTCTCAGAGGTTGCCACCGTGGGTGGCATGGTGCGCCAGTATCAGGTGCGGGTCGATCCGGACAAGCTGCGCGCCTACGGCATCCCGCTCTCCCTTATCGAGACCGCCATCAAACAGGGCAATCAGGAGACAGGCGCTTCCGTCATCGAGATGGCGGAAGCGGAGTACATGGTGCGCTCCAACGGCTATCTCAAGAGCGTGGAGGATCTGAAGCAGATCCCGCTCGGCACCAATGTGCGCGGCGCCCCGCTGCTGCTGGGCGACGTGGCGGATGTGGTCACCGGCCCCCAGAGCCGGCGCGGTCTGGCCGAGCTCAATGGTGAAGGGGAAGTGGTGGGCGGCATCATCGTCATGCGCTACGGCGAGAATGCCCAGCACACCATCGACGGGGTCAAGGCACGGCTCGCCCAGCTGAAGAGCAGCCTGCCAGAGGGGGTAGAGGTCGTCACCGTCTACGATCGCTCCGACCTTATCCAGCGCGCCATCGACAACCTCTCCGGCAAGCTGGTGGAGGAGTTCGCGGTGGTGGTGCTGGTGTGTCTGGCCTTCCTGTTCCACCTGCGCTCGTCACTGGTGGTGGTCATCACCCTGCCCATCGCCATTCTGGTGGCCTTTATCGTCATGCACCTGCAGGGGATCAACGCCAACATCATGTCGCTCGGGGGCATCGCCATCGCCATCGGCGCCATGGTGGATGGCGCCATCGTGATGATTGAGAACGTCCACAAGCACATGGAGCGGGAGGCGCTCACCGACAAGAACCGCTGGCGCATCGTCACCGAGGCGAGCATCGAGGTAGGCCCCGCCATCTTCTTCTCCCTGCTGATCATCACCATCAGCTTCCTGCCGGTGTTCGCGCTGGAGGCGCAGGAGGGACGGATGTTCCACCCGCTCGCCTACACCAAGACCTACGCCATGGCGGCGGCGGCCGGGCTCGCCATCACGCTGGTGCCGGTGATCATGGGTTACTTCATCCGTGGCAAGGTGCTGGCGGAGCAGGCCAACCCGCTCAACCGCTGGCTGAGCCAGGGCTATGTGCCGCTGCTCAAAGCCGTGCTGGCCCGTCCAAAAACCACTCTGGCTGTCGCCGCCGTGGTGACGGTGGCGGGCTTCTGGCCACTCAAGTACCTGGGCTCCGAGTTCATACCGCCGCTCGATGAGGGGGACATCATGTATATGCCCACCACAGCGGCCAATATCTCGGTTGGCAAGGCGCGGGAGATTTTGCAGCAAACCGACAAGCTCATTCGTACCGTGCCCGAGGTGCAGAACGTGTTCGGCAAGGCGGGTCGCGCCGAATCGGCCACCGACCCCGCCGACTTGGTGATGATGGAGACCAGCATCCAGCTCAAGCCCCGGGACCAGTGGCGCCCCGGTATGACCCCGGAGAAGCTCAAAGAGGAGCTCGACTCCCTAATCCGCTTCCCCGGACTCACCAACGCCTGGGTGCCCCCCATCAAGACCCGCATCGACATGCTGGCTACCGGTATCAAGACCCCGGTCGGTATCAAGATTGCGGGGCCCGATCTCAAGGTGATCCAGCAGCTCGGCCAGCAGCTCGAACAGATCGTTGGCAAGGTGGAGGGCGCCTCATCGGTCTACGCCGAGCGGGTGGCCGGTGGCCGCTATGTGAAGGTGGATATCGACCGGCTCAAAGCAGCCCGCTACGGCCTCAACATCGCCGACGTGCAGGCGGTGCTCGCCACCGCGGTGGGCGGCATGGAGGTGGGCCAAACCATCGAGGGGCGCGAACGCTATCCCATCAACCTGCGCTACCCCCAGAGCTATCGCGATTCTGTAGCCAGCTTGGAGCTGCTGCCGGTGGTCACGCCAAGTGGCGCTCGCATCGCGCTGGCGGATGTAGCCCAGGTCTACATCAGCGATGAAGCCCCCATGCTGCACAGTGAAAACGCGCGGCTCAACGGCTGGGTCTACGTCGATATTCGCGGCCGCGACATCGGCTCCTTCGTCGATGAAGCCAAAGCACAAGTGGACAAACAGCTGGTGCTGCCGGCGGGCTACGCCCTCACCTGGTCCGGTCAGTTCGAATACATGGAGCGGGCCAAGGCGCGCCTCGCCTACGTGGTGCCGCTCACGGTCGCCATCATAGTGCTGCTGCTCTATCTGGCGTTTCGCCGCTTCCAGGAGGTGCTGCTCATTCTCACCACCTTGCCGCTGGCGGTGGTGGGCGGGATCTGGACCCTCTGGCTGCTCGACTTCAACCTCTCGGTGGCGGTGGGGGTCGGCTTTATCGCCCTGGCCGGGGTGGCGGTGGAGACGGGTGTGCTGATGCTGGTCTACCTCAACCACGCCTGGGATGACCTCGTAGCCTGCGGCAAGCCGGACAAGGCGGGGCTGCACCGGGCGGTGATCCACGGCGCCGCCCTGCGCCTGCGCCCCAAGATGATGACGGTGGTCACCATCATCGCCGGCCTCTTGCCCATCATGTGGAGCCACGGTACCGGATCCGAAGTGATGCAGCGCATCGCCGCCCCCATGATCGGCGGCATGGTGAGCGCGCTGGTGCTGACCCTCTTGGTGCTGCCAGCGGCCTATTACCTGTGGCGCAGCCGCAGCCTTGGCAAGGGCGCGAACCCGCAATCCGAATAACCCGATTTCACGATCCATATTGACTGAACGATGAGGAAACCATCATGAACTACAAGACGCTGACCCTGACATTGCTGCTTGGCCTTGCCACCCAGACCAACCTGCAAGCCGAAGAGATGATGCACCATGAAGGGCACGAGATGAGCCAGACGGGTGAGATGAGCGAACAGGCCGCAATGGTGATGACCAAGGGGGTCATTACCCGCCTCGATGAGGGGAGCGGCAAGGTCGGCATCAAGCACGAGGCGATCGAGAATCTCAAGATGCCCGCCATGACCATGGTCTTTCGAGTGGCAGATCCGGCCCAGCTCAAAGGGCTCAAGGTGGGGGATGCCATCCACTTTCATGCCGAAAGCCAGAGCGGCAAGCTCACAGTGACAGCCATCCAGCCGCAATAAATGGCTCTGGCTCGCCGAAGAGGTCACGATAGACAGTGACAACGCAAGAGGGAGGCATCAGCCTCCCTCTTCTTTTGATCAACCTGTTCGTGTGGTCAACCTCTGGCGCGCGATAGCACTCAGCTGCGGGTTGCCAGCAACTGCTCCACATCCTCGATCACCTTGAGGGCCGCCTGCGGGCCGCCGCTGGAGGTCCAGAGCGACCCGTCCACGGCGCCAAAGCGCTTGGCCTTGATCACCGGCAACTGCTGGAACGCCGGGGTCTGCTCCGCTTGACGCATGGCATCCACCGCATCACCGCTGGCGCTCAGGGTGCCGACCACCAGCCAGTCAGCATCCAGCAGGTTGAGGGACTCCAGACTCAGCGCCGGTGAGTGGGGCGCGCCAGTCCCCTGTTGTTTGCTCGGACGCACCAGCCCCATCGACTCCACTACGCTGCTGGCAAAGGTGCCCTGATACATAAAGCTCGGCCCCTTGGGGTTCCAGCGCACTATGCTGATGCTCTCCCCCTGATGCTTGGCCAGCTTGCTGCGAGCCTGAGTCAACCGCTCGGCATACTGCAGCAAGAAAGTATTAGCTTGCTGGTCGCGGTTGAGGGTGTGAGCTGTGCGGCGGAAGCTATCCTGCCAAGGCTCACCCCACTTGCTGGTCACCACGGTCGGCGCGATCTCCCCCAGCAAGGTCAGCAGCTCGGGACGGGTCTGGCCGGTCAGGATAAGGTCGGGCTCCAGCGCAATCAGCGACTCCAGATTGGGGCTGTCGAGATCACCGATCACCTGGATCCCCATGCCCGCCTTGTTCAGCAAATAGCGGGGCAAGGTGGGTTGACCACGGCCATTGACGGCGCCGATGGGGGTCAGCCCCAGGGTCAGGGTGCTGTCGAGTTCGAGCTCGCTCAGCACCACCACCCGCGTTGGCTGGACTGGCACCTGCACCTTCTGGCCAAACGCATCGGTCACTTCACGCATCTCCTGCGCCTGAACCAGCGGCGCGGCCAGCATCAGGATGGCTGCTGCCAGGGCGGCAAAACGCTTCATCATCTCACTCCTTCTCGTTGCACGGCCCGGATAATCGGCCGCGTAAATACACTCGGCGGGCCAACAGAGCAGGCCCATATGACTCAACTCACCGAACGCAGGGAACGGCCATGTTCGTGACGACGGGGCACGATAATGGGCGCCCCATCGCCGGGGGCATGCAGAATGTCGACACTGGTCTGGTAGAGCCGGTCGATTAGATCCTTGGTCACCACCTCCCGGGCCGGGCCCATGGCGGCAATGGTCCCCTCGCCGATGGCGATCAACTCGTCACAGTAGCGGGCCGCCATCGCCAGATCGTGGATCACCAGCAGCACGGTTTTGCCTTCGGCGGTGATGCGATGGATCGCCTCCATCACCTCGGTCTGGTGACCGATATCGAGGGCACTGGTAGGCTCGTCGAGCAGCACCATGTCGCTGTCCTGTGCCAGGATCATCGCCAGCCACACCCGCTGCGCCTGCCCACCGGAGAGAGACGCGGCGCTCTGCTGCCAGATGCTTTCAAGCTGCATCCGCTCGCAGGCGCTGCGCACTATGCGGGCATCCTCCTCGCCCCACTGATTGAACCAGCCCTGATGGGGGTGACGGCCATACTGCACCAACTGCTCCACCAGAATGCCGGCAGGCAGGGTCGGTCGCTGGGGCAGATAGGCGAGCTCCCGCGCCAGCGCCTTCATGGGGTAGCTGGCAAGCGGCTTGCCTTTGAGCAGGATCTCGCCGCGTTGGGCTTTCATCTGGCCGGATAACAGCTTGAGCAGGGTCGATTTGCCGCAGCCGTTGGGGCCGACGATCCCCACCAGCTTGCCTCTCGGCACGCTGAAGGAGATATCCCGCAGGATGGGCGTCTGCTGATAGGCGAAGTGGAGGCGATTTACGGTGAGCGTCATCAGTCAGCCCTCTGGCGATCGTTAACAAGAAGAAACAGCAGCAACAGGCCGCCGAGAATGCGGGTCATGATGCCGGTCGCCACCTCGTGAGGGCTGGCCAGCACCCGGACCAAGGTATCGCTGGCAAGCAGCAGCAGGGCGCCGCTAAGCGCCGCCAGCCAGAGCGGCACCACCCGGTCTTTCACCAGCCAGGAGGCAAGAATGGGGGCCGCCATGGCGATAAAGACCACGGGGCCGCCGATGGCGGTGCCGAGCGCCGCCACCAGAATGGCCTGGGCCAGAATGCCCAGTTGTACCCGATCGCCGTTGACGCCAAGCCCTCTGGCCATCTCGGGGCCAAAGCGCAGCACCGCCAGCGCGCGGGAGAGATAGACGATCCACGGGCAGAGCACCAGCAACAGGATGGCGATAGGGGTGATGGTGCTGTAACCCACGGCGATAAAGCTGCCCATATTCCACAGATAGAGAGAGCTCAAATGCAGCAAGGCCTGAGTGGACATCACAAACTGGCCGAGCGCCTCGAACAGTTCGGAGAGACCGATACCTATCACCACGAACAGATAGCCCTGCTCACCCGGTTTGCGGCAGAGGGCATAGAGCACCAGCGCCGCGAAGATAGCGCCGATGGGGGCCGCCCACCAGGGCCAGCTGCCCACCGTCAGGTAGAGGGAGAAGACGATGATGGCCAGAGAGGCGCCGTTGTTGACCCCCACCATGTCGGGAGTAGCCAGCCGGTTGCGCACCAGAGTCTGCACCAGACAGCCGGAGAGCCCCATGGCCGCCCCCGCCACCATCACCCCAAGGATGCGCGGCAGCCGGATCTTGAACAGGGTGAGCTGCTCAAGCCGCGTCCCCTCCCCCAGCAGAGTGTTGACCACCCCGGCAAAGCCGAGCTTGCCGCCGCCAACGCTCAGGGCCAGCAGACCCAGCGCCAGCAGCGCCATGGCGAGCAGCGCCAGCCAGCGCCAGCTCGGCAGATGGATCAGCAAAGAGCGGTTGCCGGCCCGCAGGCAGAGCATATCGGTAGGTGTACGCATCAGCCCCTCACTTGACGGTCAGCAGGGTACGAAAGCCCCCGCGGTGAACGATGGCGATCAGTACAGGTGCACCGATCAGGGCCAGAATGACCCCGTTGGGCAGCTCGAACGGCTGGATCAGCCAGCGCGCCAGAATGTCGGCCAACAGCAGAAACAGCATGCCGAACAGGGCGGAGAAACAGACCTGCACCGATAGCTTCACCGGTTCCACCAGTCGGCCACAGTAGGCGGCCAGAAAGCCGACAAAGCCGATGGGGCCGGCGATAGCGATGGCACTGGCGGTAAACAGGGTGGCGGCCAGCAGCACGCCAATTCGCACCCGGTTTGGGCGGATCCCCAGCGCCTGGGCCTGACTGTCCCCCATCTGCATCAGGGTCAGCTGTCGACAGAGCAGCAGGGTGATGACAAACGCCGCCAGCACGAAGGGCAGCACGGCGATGATGGCATCGAGATTGGCCGCCGACAGGGAGCCGAGGTTCCAAAAGCGGTACTGCTCCAGCACCATCTTGTTGGAGAGCAGCAGAAAGCTGGAGAGACCGCCGAAGGTGGCGGAGAGCGCCACCCCGACCAGAATGAGCTTGAGGGGGTTGGAGCGACCAATCATCATGCCGAGCCCCAGCACAATCACGTTGCCGAGCAGCGCGCCGAGTCCGGCCCAAAGCAGATAGCCGTAGGCGGACTCCACCCCGAACCAGGTAAGCCCCACCACCAGCGCAAAGACGGCCCCGGCGTTGACCCCGAGCAGGCCGGGCTCCGCCAGCGGATTGCGGGTCGCGCTCTGCAGCAAGGAGGCAGCCAGAGATAAAGAGGCGCCGACCACCATGGCGCAGAGGGTGCGCGGCAGTCGCAAGGTATTGAGCACCATGGCGAGCTTCTCGTCACTCGCCCAAGGCGCGTCACCCATCAGGTAGCCGAACACCTCGCGGGCACCATAGACGCCCGCACCGGTGGCGAGCGAAAGAGAAAGCAGTATGAACAGGAGGAACAATCCCAGCCAGAACAGCGAGGTCTGGTCTCTAAACACCCTTTAACTCCTTATGGTGGCAATGCGCATGTTGTTGACATACATGTAATTGAAATAAAAGCCGTCACCCGAGGTGATACCGTGGCAACAACGGAAGCCCGCCAATGCGGGCTCCCGTTCAACCGTTACAGCTTGTAGGCCACACCGGCATAGACAGTACGCCCGTCGAGAATTTGATCGGCCTCGGTGGCAACCCAGTCACGCTTGGTATTGGTCAGGTTGTTGAGCCCGAACTTCAGATCCAGTGCCCGAGTGGCGTTCCAGACTGCCCCGACATCCAGGGTGTGGAATGCGGCGGTGGTCTCATAGGTGGTGCCGCTCATGCGCGGAACCGGAAGGATCTGGCTGCCGGTGTAGTTCCAGCCGAGCTGGGTACTCAGGCTCTCGATGACCTGCCACTCCAGCTTGGCGTTGGCGGTATGCTCCGGCGTCCGATAGAGATCCTTGCCGCTGGTCTTGTCTTCCCCGTCGATCAGGGTGACGTTGCTGGAGAGGGTCAGGGCATCGGTAATATCAAACCAACCACTCAGCTCCACCCCCTTGATGCGGGCCTTGCTGACGTTCTGATAGGTCATCACCCCCGGACGCCAGGTGGAGGTCCATGCCTCGCTCTGGATCTTGTCCTTGATATCGTTGTGGAAGGCGGTAACCCCGGCGCCCCAGAACGAACCATCATAGGCGGTGCCCAGCTCGTAGCTGACGGCGGTTTCCGGTTTCAGATCCGGGTTGCCCACCACGGCGCAGCGACCGCGACAGGCGGTTACCGCATAATCCGGGTTGGACTGGGCAATAGTCGGCGCCTTGAACGCCTTGCCAATCCCGCCCTTGACCACCCAGTTGTCCGTCAGGCTGTAGAGGGCATAACCACGGGGGCTGAACTCGGTGCCATAGGTCTCGTGGTGATCGACCCGGCCACTCAGGGTCAACGCCAGATCGCCAAAGCCAAACTCATCCTGCAGATAGAGCGCGCTCTGGTTGACGCTGACATCGCCCCCCTTGAGGTTGACGTTATGCTTGAGTTCGGTGATGCGGTACTCGGCACCGCTGGTCAGCAGGTGGCTGCCCAGATTACCGCTCAGCTGGCCATCGAAGGTGTGGTTGGTCTGGCTCACATCGCCGCTGGTCTTGCTCAGCGCCGTCATCAGTTCGGAGTCGTCAAACAGGTCAACCTGCTCGAAGGCATAGCCGACCCGGCTGTCGAACTGATCCCAACGGCCGACGTGGGTGGCGTTGAGTCCCAGTCGTTCCATCTGCTGGATGTTGCGCGGCGTCTGGCCGTAGTTGTTCCAGTGGGCCTCGCGATCGTCTTTGGCGTAGTTCATCCCTACATCCAGATCCTGACGATCATCGATCAACCATTTGACGTTGGAGAGGATCCCCAGCTTTTCACGCTGCTCGATGGCATCGGCCTTGGGGTTGATGCTCTGCTCGCTCTGCCAGGCATCCCTGTGGTTCCCTTCCACCACCAGGTTGGCCAGCAGCTTGTTGTCGATCAGCGCCCCGCCCACATAGGCACTCGCCTTGTTGATATCCCCTCCGTGACCGTCGGTGGGGTCACTGAAGGTATAGGTGGCCGCCGCTTCAGTCTTCTCCCCGGGTTGGCGCAAGATGACATTGACCACCCCACCCAGCGCATCGGCACCGTAGAGGGAGGAGATGGGGCCACGGATCACTTCGATACGCTCGATGGCCGCCATGGGGATGGCGGAGAGATCGAAATCATTGCCATAACCGGAGGTAAGAGCATCGCGGGAGCTGATACGCCGGCCATTCACCAGCAACAGGGTGTAATCCCCCTCCAGCCCGCGCAACTTGATCTCGCTGCGGCCGTAGCTGGTCGCAGGGCTGATATTGACCCCCGGCAACTGTTTCAGAGCGCCGGTCAGATCATTGACATTGAGCTTGTCGAGCTCGGCCCGGGTCACCACAGAGACGCTGGCCGGGGCGGTCAGCTCGCTGTGCCGGGTTTTACTCGCCGTCACCACCATAGTTTCATGAGCGGTGACAGGCGCAGTCCCTTGGGCCAGAACTGGCAGGGCAAAAAGGGACAACACCAGCGGATGCACTGCAAATCGTCGGGATGATGTACGCATCATCAACACTCCACATAAAACAACCAAGGCCAACACCACCGACATCCCTGTCTGACCTCGCCAGACCCGGTGCAAAGTGATGGAGTTCATTGGCATGAACAGTCGTCCATGCCCCATCACCCCAAACATCAGTGCATTACGGCAGGCCCTGCGTTGTGCTATGCCACTCGCAGCCATCAATAACAAAAGCGCCGTACCGACTGACATCGGGACGGCGCAATACTAAATGCAAATCATTTTTATTTGCAAGAGTGAATCAGGTATTCTTTCGCATCCGCTTAATTATCCATCACATCGTGACGGGTCTGGTGATAGGCCTCTTCACTCTTGCCCCGACGCCAGTACGGCACGGCGTAGAGCGACTGGCGATCCACCTCGAGCACAGACCGAAAATGGCGGCGCAGCGGCAGCACCAGCGCCTCTTCCCCACCCAGCCAGAAGAAGCCACCATCGCGCACCAGCGGCAGAGCAATCACATGCTCCAACAGGCCGCTGGACTCGGGCTCGCCGACAAACCAGTGACAGCGCACCCCGACCGGCAGCGTCAACGGCTGAGCATCGGCCTGATCCGGCACCAGAATCGCAATTTCCCCTCTGGCCTCGGCAGGCATCACCTCACACATCGCCATGATGGCGGGCAAGGCGGTGAGATCCCCCACCAGACAGTAGTGATCGGCCGGTTTCAGCATGGGGTTGGGACCACCCGGCCCGGAGAGGATCACCTTCTCTCCCGGCTTGGCATGGGTGGCAAAGGCGCTGGCGGGCCCGCCGTCACCGTGCAGCACGAAGTCGATATCAATTTCCTGCTCATCACGGCGAAATGCGCGGATGGTGTAGGTGCGGATCACCGGCTTGTCAGCCGGGTCACTCCAGCGCGGGCCGCTCGGGGTCATGGCAGGCAGCACCGGCTCTACCTGATGGGGCTGGGCCAGCATCACCTTGATATGGGCCCCACCACAGGTAAAGGGATAGTCAGCCAACTCGCTGCCACCAAAGGTGATGCGACGCAAATGGGGGGTGATCTGGGTAATGGCTTTGACAGTCAGCAGACGGGGGCGATTGGGAGGCAGAGATGGGGACACGATGGGGCTCCTCGTTGAGTGTGTCGCCCATGCTACACGCAAATAGGAATTACTATCAAATAAGATTACTTCTCGTCTAATAGCTACAAGCTGGATTCAAACATCCCCAACCACTGGCATACACACCCCAATCCAGACATAGGCTTTATGCACGCTAGCTCCATGATTGGGCAAAGAAAGCAGCCGGACAACGCCACAGTCACAAAGGGTTCCATTTGCTTATTTCGACCATAGTTTTTCGAGATCAAATTTTATTTCCCAAAGTTTCCTATCCTTAGTGAAGCAGTTAATGTAAGCACAGGATGCCAAACAGGATTGTATGATGGATGACCAGATCCTGATTATTGATGATGACGATCTCTCCCTCCCCGACGCACAGCAAGCGGGCTGGAAGGTGATGATTGTTGACGATGAGCCTGAAGTGCATCGCATCACCAAGATCACCTTGAACAAATTCGAGTTTGACAATCGCCCCATCGATTTTCTGCATGCCTATTCCGCGGCACAGGCCAAAGAGTTGCTGGCCACCACCCCGGACGTTGCTCTGTTGCTGCTGGACGTGGTGATGGAGGTCGACCACGCCGGCCTCGATGTCGTCAAATACGTCCGTGAAGATCTGCAAAACAAGATGGTACGCATCGTGTTGCGTACCGGCCAACCCGGCCAGGCGCCGGAAGATGACGTGGTCACCAACTACGACATCAACGACTACAAGGATAAAACCGAGCTCACCTCCCAGAAGCTGCGCACCCTGCTGCGGGCCAGCCTGCGCTCATATCGGGATATCCGCACCCTGGAGAGTAACCGTCAGGGGCTGGAAAAAGTCATCGAAGCCTCCAAGGGGATCTTTGAGAAACGGGCCCTGCGCCAGTTTGTCGAAGGCGCCCAGGAGCAGCTCAGCGCCCTGCTCCATCTGGGGGAAACCCAGATATACGACGTCAAGCAATACGCCTATGAGGTGAAGGATCAAGTATTGGAGCCCCTGCTCCCCGGCCATCCAGCCATGCTCCTCACGGACGCGCCGGAGATCCTGCGCCAGGCCATGAGCAAGCGCAGCAACGTCTATAACGCCACGCAGATGGTGCTCTACTGTCAGAATCCGCGCCACCACCTGCTGTTCCACATCGAGACCACCCGCCAGCTCAGCCAGATCGATACCAGTCTGCTGACCCTGTTTACCGAAAACATCATAGTGGCGCTGGAGAATATCCGGCTCAATGAGGTGATCGCCGACAACCAGCGGGAGATCATCTATCGCATCGGCGAACTGGTCGAAACCCGTTCAAAAGAGTCAGGACTGCACGTCAAACGGGTCGCGCTTTATACCGAACAGTTCTGCCACCTGATGGGCATGAGCGAAGAGCAGAGCGAGCTGGTGAAACGTGCCTCACCGCTCCATGATATTGGCAAGGTGGGAATTCCCGATGCCATCTTGCACAAGCCGGGCAAGCTGACAGCGGAGGAGTGGGAGATCATGAAAACCCACGCCCAGCTTGGGCAGGATATGCTCTCCGGCAGCGATCTGGCGCTGTTCCAGATTGGTGCCACCATCGCTGGCAATCACCATGAGAAGTGGAATGGCAGTGGCTATCCCCGCGGTCTGAAAGGGACGGATATTCCGCTGGAGGGGCGGATTGTGGCGCTGGCTGACGTGTTCGATGCCCTGGGTTCGGATCGCTGCTACAAGAAGGCGTGGCCGCTGGACAAGGTGCTGGCCCTGATTGAAGAGGAGAAGGGGCAGCATTTCGACCCCCAGCTGGTCGAGCTGATGATGGCCAATCTGGACAAGTTCCTCGAGATCCGCGAGCAGAACAAGGATGTCTATATCGGCGAACACTGATAGCCAGCTTGTTCTGTTTATGAACTAAAAAAAACCGCCCTGCTTATCAGGGCGGTTTTTTATCTCTGGCATCACGCCACTTCAGTACGAGGGTTACTGCTCTGGCAGATTGAGATCCAGCTTGGCGGCAGGTTGTCCGGCTTGCTGATTCTCGGCCTGCGCAGCGGCCAGAGCACGCTTCAGGGCACGCCGTTTTTGTATCACCACAAACCCGACCCCACCCAATACCGCCAGCAGCACACCACCACCCGCCAATGCCCAGATCAGCCAGCCCATTTCCTCCTCTGCCGGGGCTTGATGGGTCGCCTCAGCACTGGAGGCCGGTGCGGCGGCCGACACCACCTCTACAGGAGGCGGCGGTGGCGGGAAGACATTGAAGGTTTTCACCGGCAACTCGATTTTCAGCTCACGGCCGAGGCGAGTGGTGCCATAGAGGGTTGCTTTCACCTCATGCTGACCGACCTCCTTGATGTTGGAAAGATCGATATCAAGCTTGGGGTCGCTGGCAGTCTCGCTGAACTCGTAGAGGCCGCCCACATTGCTGGTCACACTCCCCTTGACCACCACAGAGGCGGGATCCAGCTCATCACGGTCGATTAGCAGTGAGAGCTTGGCACCCAGCTCATCCGAAGGCGGCGACAAGTTATAGCTGAACGGATAGGGGTAAAGCAGCACATCCTGATAACGGGCACGGACAAACACCTGATTGCCCGTGCTGAACATGGCGCGGTACTTGCCACCGGGAATATCCTGCAGCGTCACTTCCGCCGTCATGATGCCATCACCCGGCACTTCGTCGAGCCCCTTGCCATCATCGCGATAGTGGCCAAGTACTTGATCCAGCACGACCTCTTTCTTATCGGCATCGCTGAACGATTGCAGCTTGACGGTCATGCCAAGGTCAGAGAGATAGTATTTATTTCGGCTGCTGACCATTGATCAGCAACCACGCCTTGAGCTTGACCACCTCCCCCTGATAGAGCTGCATCGGCAGGGCGGCAATATCGAGCCGGATATCGGAGAGAATGCGCACCCGGTTGTCGGGATCCACCTCGCCAATCGCCTGCCAGGGGCCCGGCATGGGATTGCGCAGGGTAATGAGATCATGCTCCGGCAGCGCCAGCCAACCCACATCTGCGGGTTTGACCTTGCCCACGTAAAGCTTGCTGCCATCGGGGCGAACCAGGATCACGGACGGAGTGCCTGGCTTGCGCTTGATAATGAAGGTTATCTCCTTAACCCCATAATCGATGCGAAAGCGGTTATCCAGCAGCGGGATGTCGGAGGGAGCAAACACTTCGGTCGCCGTCGCCCCCAGCGAGAGCAACAGCAGCAGGCCGGCACACCACTTGCTCATTGCCGCCACAGACAACTTCCTCCCTTCTTCTGTACCAGATCCAGTCTCGCCTCGTGCAGGGCCTGAACCTCGGTGCTGGCACGCACCACCTTGAGGGCAGGTCGGTTGCTCTCCAACCGGCGAATACTGGTGTCCTGATTGCTTTCGTTTTCGTTGCTCTCGGTGGCCAGATTGAGTTTGGTCTGGCCGCCGGTCATCAGCAGGTAGACGTCCGCCAGGATCTCCGCATCGAGCAAAGCCCCGTGCAGGGTACGGTGGGAGTTGTCGATACCGTAACGATCGCAGAGCACATCCAGGTTGTTGCGCTTGCCGGGGAATAGATCCCGCGCCATCGCCAGGGTATCTGTGATGGTGCAGATATCCGCCGTCTTGAAGTTGAGTCCGAGCTTGCTGAACTCGTAGTCCATGAAGCTCACGTCAAACGGCGCGTTGTGGGCGATCAGTTCGGCGCCGCGGATGAACTCGAGGAATTCGTCGGCAATCTGGCTGAACGACGGTTTGTCACGCAGAAACTCGTCGGTGATACCGTGCACCTGGATCGCTTCCGGGTCGACCAGACGATCGGCTTGATATAGACGTGATAGTGGTTACCGGTCAGCTTGCGGTTGATCACCTCCACACAGCCGATTTCGATAATGCGGTGCCCCAGATAGACAGGGCCACCCGCCGTATTCATACCTGTGGTTTCAGTATCCAGAATGATCTGGCGATTCAGTTGGGGTGTGTTCATGATCCAATCTATGTCAAACTTCGGCTTTAATTACTCGCTAGTTTACCCCAAGCCTCATGTTAAAACAGATTGATTGCTCATGTTAAAACAGATTGATGTCTATACCGACGGCTCCTGCCTCGGCAATCCGGGCCCGGGTGGTTACGGGGCCGTCATGGTCTACGGCAAGCACCGCAAAGAGATTTCCGCCGGATTCAGGTTGACCACCAATAACCGGATGGAGCTGATGGCCGCCATCATGGGGCTGCGCACCCTCAACGAACCGTGCAAGGTTCGCCTCACCACCGACAGCCAGTATGTCCGCCAGGGGATCACCCAGTGGATCATCGGCTGGAAGAAGAAAGGGTGGATGACCGCCAACCGGCAACCGGTCAAAAACGTCGATCTCTGGAAGGAGCTGGATGCGGAAGTGGGTCGCCACCAGATTGAGTGGCTCTGGGTGAAGGGTCACTCCGGCCACCCGGAGAACGAACGGTGCGACGAGCTGGCCAGAGAGGCCGCCTGCGGCAAGGATCTGGCCGAGGATACCGGCTACCAGCCCTGACGGGCCATTCCCGGTGTAGCGAGGGACTTTGGCAGTTGCCAGCGCCGCCGCACCGGGATCAGTGGAAAGCGCCGTTTACGGGCCGCAATCACGTATACCGATGCAAATGCCCTGCAATAATCCCGCCCGATACTCTCCCGCCACCAACTGTGCCAGCTCTGTTTTCCCATAAACGAGTAACCGAAACGCTCGTCGAACATCACCTCGCATCCCAGCAGATGCAACCAGTCCGTCACCCGCCCCGGGGTGAACATCCGTGCTGACCAAGGCATTCTGCGCCGCAAGAACGGCACACAGTGACCGATCCCGACCAGACTCATGGGGTTATAACCACTGATGATCAGCCAGCCATCGTCGGTCAGCACCCTTTCGGCTTCGCGCAACACCTGATGAGGATCGGCAGAGAAATCGAGGCAGTGGGCCAGCAGGCAGGCATCGACGCTGCCGGTCCGCACCGGCAGATCGAGGGGATCGCCATACATGTCGAGCAGCCGCCCGCCGGGGGCGACCCCGATCTGGTGACGAATGGAGGAGCGTTTGCAGGAGAGTTCAGCGCTCAGAGCGCCAATTTTCAGCAGATGATACCCAAACAGATTGGGACACCAGTTGTCGAGCCGATCCTGGATCTCGGCCGCCACCCAGTCCCCCATAGGCAATGCAGACCAGCTGGTCGGGATCTCGATTTGTTGTTCGGTACGTGCCACCTGCATAATAGGGCTCAACTCGGGGTTTCGAACGCCATCCTGTTATATAAGATACCCTCCCTAAAGAGAAGCAGACTCATGTATCCAGTGATCACAGTTCCAGCCTTTAATGACAACTACATCTGGTTGATCCGCCACGAAAATCACTGCCTGGTGGTCGATCCGGGCGATGCGGCCCCCGTGCTGGAGCGGCTCGAGGCAATGGGGCTGGTGCTCGATGCCATCCTGCTGACCCATCACCATCACGACCATGTCGGGGGCGTCACCGACCTGCTTGCCCACTTCCCCCACGCCCGGCTCTATGGCCCCAAACTTGACCCGATGCCGGATCACCACGGTCAGTGGCTGGAAGATGGCGATCAGATCAACTGGCACGGCCTCGCCCTCGAGGTGATCCATGTGCCCGGGCACACTCGCGGCCACATCGCCTACCACGGCAACGGCATGCTGTTTTGTGGCGATACCCTCTTCTCGGCCGGTTGTGGCCGCCTGTTTGAAGGGACGCCGGAGCAGATGTACCACTCGCTGCAACGACTCGCCGCCCTGCCCGATGAGACACTCATTTATTGTGCCCACGAGTACACCCTCTCAAACCTGCGTTTTGCTTATGCGGTCGAGCCGGACAACCCGGCGATCCGCCGCCAGATCGGGCTGATCAGCAAACTACGGCAACAAGGGCTGCCAAGCCTGCCAACCCGGCTGGGTGACGAACGCACTTTCAACATTTTTCTGCGCTGCGAACAGGATTCAGTGAAATTTTCTGCTGAAAAACATGGACTAAAATGCGTGGAAAATCCGGTAGATACCTTCACCATCCTGCGTCAGTGGAAGGACGTTTTTTGAACAAACCTTGATCAGGGGGCCATTGCCCCTTATGATGCGGGCTGTTTTTCCTAAAAATGACCGGAACGAGATGAAGGTACGAACGGCCTTATTGGCAGCGCTGTTGCTCAGCGGCTGCCAAAACCTGAGCCATCAGGATGACCGGGCGCTAACGGCAATCGAGCCGATCAAGTCCCCCCAGGTCAAGAAAAAAGCGCATAAAAAACACTCTTCCCATTTCCTGTTTGGCGATGAACAGCTGGACGAAATGGAAGATACGGACAATCTGTGGGTGCGTATCAGCGATGATATGCAACTGGAAACTCCGGACAATCCGCCCATCCGCCAGCAACGTGAGTGGCTGTTGCGCAATGATAAGCATCTGGCGACCATTGCCAGCCGGGCTGAACCCTACCTCTATCTGATGGTAGAGGAGATTGAACGGCGTGAGCTGCCAATGGAGCTTATTACTGTCCCGATGATCGAGAGCATGTTTGATCCCCATGCCCGATCCCGCAGCAATGCCGTCGGACTCTGGCAGTTTGTGCCAGCGACAGGCAGAAACTTCGGTCTGCGCCACGACAACTGGTATGACGGACGGCGCGATGTGCTGGCCTCCACCAATGCGGCGCTCGACTATCTGGAATACCTGAACCGCTTCTTTGACGGTGACTGGCTGCAGACGCTGGCCGCTTACAATGCCGGTGAAGGACGGGTGCGCAACGCCATCCAGCGTAACCAGCGCGCAGGCAAGCCGACCGACTACTGGTCGCTCGATCTGCCGCGCGAAACCCGGATGTATGTGCCCAAGATCCTCGCCATGGCTGACATGATCAGCAATGCGGACAAGTACAATATCCAGTTGCCGGTGCTCGCCAACGAGCCGAAGCTGCGAGTGGTGGAGACTGGCAGCCAGATCGATCTGAATGTGGCCGCCCAACTGGCCGGTCTGCGCACCTCGCAGCTCAAGGAGGTCAATCCTGCCCTGAGCCGTGGCGTGATGTCGCCCCGTGGCCCTTACCGCCTGCTGGTACCGGTAGAGTATGCCGATACCCTGGAGCTGGCACTGGCCGACCTGCCCAAGAGCGAGCGTATCCGTACCCGCTCCTATCAGGTCACCAGTGGCGACACCCTGTCACGCATCGCCCAGAATCACGGCGTCAGCGTGAGCGAGCTGAAACTGGCCAACAATCTGCGTGGCAACAGCCTGCGTCGCGGTCAGCGTCTGGTCATTCCGACCAGCGGCCATGCCGTGAGCAGCAAGGCAAGTACTGCCCCGCAGCAGCTGGCCAACCGTGGCAGCAGCCAGAAGGCCAAGGTCAGTTACAAGGTGCGCTCGGGTGACAACCTGTGGAGCATCAGCCAGGCGCACGGTGTCTCCCACGAAGAGCTCGCCAGGTGGAATGGTCTGAACGCCAAGTCGGCCCTGAAGCCAGGCATGCAGCTGGTGGTCTATCCCAAGCAAGGGAAGAAGAGCGACAAATCGATGGTGTATCAGGTTCGCCGTGGCGACTCCATCTCCTCCATCGCGGCTCGCTTCCAGGTGGCCATCAACGATGTGATGCGCTGGAACCAGCTGGATAAAGGGGATTACCTCAAGCCCGGTCAGGAGCTGACCCTGTTTGTGAAGAACAACAGCTAAGCCTCACCGCTTGAACCCGATAAAAAACGGGGCCAGTCATCTGACTGGCCCCGTTTTTTATTACTGCGGCTAACCGCTGCTGTGTCTGAGCCACCGACTAAAACAATGGCTTGGCGCCGCCTGCGGATGCATCACCGCTCTGCAGGCAAAGCTATCACCGCTATTCCCAGAGCCTTGTCGGCACCACCATCAGCACGGTGCGCTGGCCGATCGCCACATTGGCATTGGGGAAGACCACCGCCTCACGCGGCTTCTCGACCGTGTAGCGCAGCTCGCCATCCTCGGCCAGCACGAACCCTTGGGGGAATTCGGTGAAGTTGTCGACATCGCTGGCGAACAGGAAGCGAAAGTCCGCCGATTTTTTGGTGATCACCCGATCGATGGCAAACAGGGTGAAATCATCCGCCCGCCACGGCTCCAGTGCCACTTCATCCTGAGTGACCAGCTCCTGCAGCGCCTGACGGGTTTCGATAAAGCGGGTCATGTCGTTCTCGCCAAACGGGCGTACCTTGCCCAGCTCCACCGTGAAGGCATGGGCGCCATGCTGGCGGGAGCTATAGTAGCTGAAGGTCGTGGTCGGGCTGGCGGAGAGCAGAATAGTACGCACCCCGCAGGCGCCGAGGAACTGCACCTGCTCGCGGCAGTGAGGCCGCTCGTGGGGGAAGGGGTAGACGGCAAACTTCTCGTGGCGCGAACCGCGAATGGCGGTGTGCAGGTCGTAGTGGTAACGGGGACGAGCCGGATCGGCAAAGAAGCGGCTCACATACTGCTCAAGGCGCATGGCGCGGATCCGCTCCCGATTGCAGAGCCCCTCCCCCTTGCTGTGTGCTCCGGAGAAGAGCCGGTTCATGTTCTCCTCCACCTCCCGCAGCCCCAGATTCATCGCAGCCGGATTGCCAAACAGGAACAGCACCCGATGACGGGCGCTCAGCTCGCCTGAGAGCAGACGACTCAGAAGCTGGTTGCAGATCTCGATGGGAGCGGTCTCGTTGCCGTGGATGCCGCAGGAGAGGACGATATCCTTGCGTCCTCCCGGCTGGTCGCCCGCGCCACTGGCAGGCTCCAGACAGAGCACGCCCGTATCCCAGACGCTGACCCGCGCACCATCGGGCAGGGCAAATTCAAAGGGCTCAAGCTGCCACTCACGGCTGCGGGTCAAGGTCAAAAAATCGTGCTGGGGAATCATCCGTCTCACCCTCTTGCGCTGGAATACTATGGCCGGATTATACGCAAGGCATCGCGGCTTAAAATCGTTTTTTAAACAAATTCAAACATTAACGATACAAGTATGATAACAATCGAACGACGACAGCAATGGCAGTAGCAATGTGGAATAAAGAGGAGAGGAAAAAGGACCAACAAATAACAGGGGGAAAACGGGGGATATAAAACAGACAATGACAGACTTGGCGGCCGGGCGCCACGGGGCAGAACAGCAAACGACTCAGCAGAAAAACAAGGCATCCATGCCCGGCTGATCAACCACGCCAGAACGGCTTGGTGGTCTCTTGATAACGGTCAGCTTCGTTCAGGCCGATGTCTTTGAGCAGGTACTCGGGCAGCTCGGAGAGCTGGCGACGGCTGCGGCTGCGCTCCAGCCAGGTCAGAACGGTCATTTTAACGCGAGCAACCAGATTCAATTGGCTGGAATGCTGGTAACCGGTTTCGGTATAAGTCATGTTGGCCATGATGTGGCTCCTCTGAATATTTGTTTACGCACTGAGCTTTATTTGATGCGCAAAGCTTAGTCAGGGAGCAGGGCCGACTCAATTGACGAATTTTGATACGTTACATTAGTAAATCTAATGTCTAAAAACAGCAGGATTTAATTTTAACGCTTTGATTTTAAACAAATAATTATTTTAACGGTTGGCCAGCAGAGTCGCACAGCATATTGTGCTGCATGGCACCCATCTATATATGCATTTTACTGCTTTACATATGCAGGGATGGACAAGGTGTGAACAGCTGGCAACAGCGGAGTTACACATGGTTGTTAATTTAATGATCTTGCAGTGATCTTTATTTAACACAATGAAACATAAATAAAACCAGCACCGCATCCCCATTCAGAGGCGCACATTGCCCCCTCCCCAAAGTGCCTCTTGGCACTCCAACCGCATGCTGGTATGTTTATTTATACAGTAGTTTTGCTACCCGCAGCGATGTCATACCTGATGTCGTCAACAGTGGGTCAGACCACAGGATCATCGATGGATACCTTTACCCCGACCGCCGCCCTGCGTCAACAGATGGCCGCCATAGAAGCCTCTCTCAACCAGCTGGCCGATCTGCTTGGCCAACTCGATCTGCAGGAGGCCCATGTCTATCCCCTCCCCCCGGTGCCACAGGGGGAAGAACACGACCCGATCGAACAAATTGAGGTGGGCTATCTCAACGGTGAAGCCGCGCTGGCGGCCACCCTCGCCGCTTATCGGGACCACAGCGCCCGTCCCGGCTGCTCCACCAAGGCGACTCATCGGCTGCCCGGCTGGTTGCGCTTTCCTGCCGCCGCAGCCCCCTTGCTGCAACCGCTGATCGACCAAATCAACCAGCACAAGCTCGATTTCAAGGCGCTGGTGCAGCAGGCGGGGGGACGTGACGAGAAGTTCGAGCTGGTACATACCGCTCTGCCCGGGGTGATCACCCTGCAGGTCTACCGCAAGCTGACCCTGTTGGCGGGGGAGCTGCAATCCCTCGGCTTTACCTGGGCTGATAAGCAGACCATCAATCGCCTCAGTCGCGAACAGGTGCTTGAGATGCTGGAGCGCAGCCGCCGCTACATACCGGCCCTCTCCAACAACGAGGAGTGGAGCAAGATGGTGGATCAGGAGGTGTACGACATTCGCCGTCTGCCCGCTGATGCCGAGCTGCGGATCCGCCGCCCGGTCAAGACCCACCCGATGATCAACCTGCTCTGGCTGGAGCGCACCCCGCGCAAGCAGCAGATCAAGGCGAGCCTGCCTCTGCTGCTCTGCTCGGATACCCCGCCCGCGGTCACCCATCTGGGCAACTATCCCCCCAAGAGCCGACAGGCTCGGCGAGATCGCAAGATTGGCGGCGAGCCCATCATCGAGCGGCTGCACCTCTATCTCTATCAGGGGTGACTGGATCAGGGATAGCTGGTTCAGGGATAACCGGGCCGCCTTGCCGCGATAAACGAAGTATCCCGCATCAGCACCCCAAATAAGAAAGGGGAGAACATCTCTGGATGTTCTCCCCTTTTCTGTATCGATAGACGGTATGTAAGGCGGCGTCGCCAATCAGCCCATCAGCAGGGCCCGCAGGCTCTCCACATCCAGCCCGCGCACCTCGGACTGGCCGCTCAGCAGGCCATCGGCCAGCGCCCGCTTCTCGTCGTGCAGGGCGACAATCTTCTCCTCCACCGTCTGCTCGCACACCAGCCGGTACACGGTCACCGGCTGGGTCTGGCCCATGCGGTGGGCCCGATCGCTCGCCTGATCTTCCACCGCCGGGTTCCACCAGGGATCGAGGTGCAGCACGGTATCGGCCTGGGTGAGGTTGAGGCCGGTCCCCCCTGCCTTGAGGCTGATGAGGAACAGCGGCACCTCCTCATGACGAAAACGCAGGATGGAGTCCTGACGGGACTTGGCAGAGCAGCCCCCATCAAGATAGCAGTAATCCCAGGATTTTTGCTCGATGCGGGCACGCAGCAGGCTCAGCAGATCGACGAACTGGCTGAACACCAGCACCCGATGACCGCCGTCGATCGCCTCTTCCAGCAGGGCCATCGCCTCGTCCAGCTTGCTGCTGGTCTGCGACCACTCGGGCATCACCAGCTCCGGTGAGCAGCAGAGACGGCGCAGCCGGGTCAGGCCACTCAGTACATGCATCAGGGCGCGACCATCGGCGCTTTGCACCTGCTGCACCACTTCCCGCCGGGTCGCCTCGTAGAGCTGGCGCTCTTCGGGGGAGAGGCTGATGTGGTGGATGATCTCGGTCTTGTCCGGCAGCTCGGTCAGCACCTGCTGCTTGAGACGGCGCAGGATGAAGGGGCTGATCACCGCCCGCAGCAGTGCCATGTGCTGGGGATCCTTGACCGCCTTGCCAAAGCGACGTTTGAACTCGCCGAGGCTGCCGAGCAGCCCCGGGTTGATGAAGGTAAAGAGGCTCCACAGCTCCCCCAAATGGTTCTCGATGGGGGTGCCGGAGAGGGCGAGGCGAAAATCGCCGTCGAGCTGGAACAACAGCTTGGCGCGCTGGGTGCCGGCGTTTTTGATCTGCTGGGCCTCATCAAGCACCATGGAAGACCAGCGGCGGGACTTGAGCGCCTCCGCCAGGCTGCCAAGCATGCCGTAGTTGATGAGGATCACCTGACCGGCCTTGGCCTCGCGAATAATCCCCTCCCGCTCGGCCGGATTCTCGAACACCACCACATCCAGCTCGGGGGCGAAACGGGCCACCTCCTCCTGCCAGTTGGTGACCACTGACTTGGGCACCACCACCAGCGCAGGGCCAAGGTGCTGGCGCATCCGCAACACAATCAGCGCCTGCAGCGTCTTGCCCAGACCCATGTCATCGGCCAGACAGGCACCAAAACCGTGATGGGCCAGGGTCGCCATCCAGCGCACCCCCTCTTTCTGATAGTCCCGCAGGGAGGTAAGCAGCTCGTCCGGGCACTCGACCTCCTGCTGCCACTCCTGCTGCAGGGATTGCCACGCCGCATCCCCTTCGGTGGTAATGACCGAGAGCAGACGAGTGAGCGGATAGGCCAGCTTGTTGTTGATCCGCTGCTCTTCATCGAGCATGGCCCCCAGCATGGTGAGCCGCTCCACCAGCTTGTCGCTCAGCATCAGGCTGGTCTTCTCGTCGAGCTGAACGGTGCGCTGCCCCGGGGTCATCTGGCGCAGAATAAGGCGCAGGTCGAGGATCTGGTGCTCATCGAGGGCCAGTGCCCCTTCGACCTGGAACCAGTCCTGCCGCCGCTCGATGCGCAGGCTCAGGGCCGCTTCATCAAGGCTCTTGAGACGGGCGCTGTCCTGATGCCAGTGAATGACCACACCGGCATCCACCAGCTCGGGCAGGGCATTGACCAGCGCCAGCGCCTGCTCCCCCTGCAGTAGCCACTCGCTGCCGGGCAGGCCGATGGGCAATTGATTGCGCAGCAACTGGGCCTGCAGCTTCTCGGCCCCGAGATCCCGCTGCCAGTAGTGGTACGCCTTGATCCCCTGCCGCACGATCGCCTCCCCCTTGCCAAGGGGCTGGGGCGGCAGATCCTCAAAGCGGGTCACCAGCTTGACCGACAGCTGGCCATCCTGCCAATCCAGTTGCACCGAAGGAATGCCCGGCCAGGGAGCCAGTTCGGCGTTGCCGCCAAGCCCCGCAACCTGACTGTGCCAGGGCAACTCGGGAATAGCGTCCAGGGTGCGTTGCAACTCGGCCAGCCCCTCGGCGGGCAACAGCGGGATGGATTCGAGCGCTGGCAAGCGGTCGAGCAGCGGCTGCGGAGTGAGGATCAGCTGCCACAGGTCCTGCGCCAGCGGCATGATATGGGCCCCGCGGGCGGCCGCATCGGGGCAGAGCTGCGCGCTCATCCCCTGTTCGGTAGCCACCACCTGCAGCAGGGGGGCACTGATGGCCAGTTGCAGCTTCTGCCCCTTGGCGTTGAACAAGCGGGGGTGATCGGCCAGCGGCGCCCAGACATCCCGCGGCAGTCGTCCCATCACCCGTGGCAGGGTGCGAACCAGTGCCCAGTCGTGCTCGTCGAGCATGGCGGCATATTGGGTGGAGAGCAGGGCCGGATCGACCCGGCGACCGGCGGTCCACTCCCCCTTGGTACTGAGTTTCTGGATCTTGCACTCCAGCTCGGGGCCGTCAGCATGGAGCAGCCACACCAACCGCTCCTGCGGCTTGCGTACGCCACTGGAGCGTCCCAGCCCCTGCAGCCAGTTGAGCCAGCTGGCAGAGGCCGCGGTTTTATCCTCGTCCCCGTCATCATCCTGCTCGTCACTGCCCTCTTGCGCACTCTCCTCACTGCCGCGCAGCTGGCACAAGGGCGCCCCTTTGGCCACCTCGCCCAACAAGATGCGCAGCAGATCCTGACAAAACGCCATCAGGCGATGATGGGGCTCGGCATCGAGCAAATGGGTGAGATCCCACTTGTGCAGCATGGCCACCTGCGGACTCTGGGCACCGTGACGGGCCAGCGCGCAGAGATCGAGCCAGAGGTAGCCCCAGTGGAGCTCCTCCACCGGCAGTTGCAGGGTATCGAACAGGCCGACCGCCTGACCGTGGCGATCACCCGCCCACTGGCTGAGCAGGTCGGCAAGCAGGGGGAACTGGCCGGTCAGACTGCGCTGCCACTTCTTGCGCTGTTCGCTGGCAATGACGGGATCAGCCTGCTGCAACCAGCCAAGCCAGAGCAGGGCACTGAATGAACGGGGCCACTGGCCCGCCTCACCCTCATCGGTTGCCTGCCACTGGCCCAGCGCGGTGAGCAGTCGCTCGCCAAGCGGGCCGCTCTGGCTCTGCTGGGCCAGCGCCTGCAGGGCCGGCCAGCCGGGGGCGGCATCCTGGTCCTCGCCGATTGGCAATGTGCTCTCGCCATCCCCGCAGAGCCAGCGCCACTCCGCCTCGAACGCTTTGGCCCGAGCTTGCACCTCGGGAGCGCAGCGCACCAGCGCATTGGCCAGCGGCCAGCGCTCTTCATAGGGGGCATCAAGCAAGAGTTGCAGCGAGAAGTGCTCCAGCAACATTTGCTGCCAGGCGGGGCTGGAGCCCGCCAGCAACTGGTGAGCGTCCGGGGTATCGAGCAGGGTCAGCAGATCGCTGGCCGAGAAATAGGTCGGGATCTCCCCCGCCTTGCCGCGGCAGAGCTCGCGCACCACCGCATGGGTGAGATCCTGCCCGGTCAATGAGGGCACCCGGCTCCAGTCCGGCGCCGGGCAGAGACCGGCACGCACCCCCAGGATCAGCGCCAACGTCCCCTCGGCGGTCAGGCTCCACTGCTGCTCCCCGCGTAATCTGACCAGCCCCGCATCCTGCAATCGGGTCAGTTTATCGATCAGGGCATGGCCTATCGCCAGTTGTTCTTGCAGCAAACGGGTACTGGCAACGCGCTGCAATTGCAGGGTGGCGAGCAGGGCATAACTATCCGAAGAGAGGGTGGACGCAGACATCAAGACTCACGGGCAAGTGCAAAAGCGGAATTTTAACGGTAAAGCGCCAGCGGCTCGACCCTTTACCGTGAAATAACTCAAAAAAAAACGGCCATCCATGATGACCGTCGAAAGTAACGAAGGAAATAGCCGGATCATCCGGTTACCTCCCACAGCGGGAAAATCGGGAGCGCTAGCCCCTAATTCGTGGAGCCAATGCTAGAGGTTGGCGCCCGAAAAAGCTTTGAAGCGGATCACAGTTGAAAAGGATTTCTGAAAACGGTTTCAATTTTTAGCGGCAAAAAACCGTGATTTCGCGCCAAATGAACCATGTCCCAACCCCTCCTGCTCACCCGGCACAAGCGGTAGAAACCCCTATGACGGTCGCTTGTCGAACGCCCCTGTGCGGGCAGCTGTCAGCTGTATAGCTTCATCAGAACCTGCCCCCCTAGGCTAGATTTCAGGGCCACCGGACATGGCCGAGATGGGCCAGGAGAGCACGAATCGGCTCCCTCCCCGTCCGGTAGCTTGGCACACCGCGCTGCCGCCGTGGGCCTCTGCAATCGCCTTGACCACGGCGAGTCCGAGTCCGCTGCCGCCGCTCTTGCGCGAGCGTGACGGATCTCCCCGACGAAACGCATCGAAGATGCAGGCGGCGATCTCCTCGCTGATGCCTGGCCCCTCATCTTCCACACTCAGGACGCACACACTCTCCGAGCGATACAGCCGCACGGTCAGCAGGCCCGGCAGCGCGTGCTTCTGGGCATTTTCCAACAGCGCCATCAGAGCCTGACGGATACGAAACAGATCGCAGCAGACATGAAGTTCGCTATCGAGCTCCCGCTGCAACACAAATCCGCTCGCCGCCAGAGGGCTGGCAAATGCCTCAAGCACCACGGCAAGCTCGTCGGCCAGCCTGACCTCGGTCCGCTGTAACTCCAGATGGCCGCTGTCGTTGAGGCTCAATACCCGCAAATCCTCGATCAGGTGATTGAGCCCCTCCACCTGACGCAGCAACCCCTCGAAGAGTTCGCTGCTGGGAGGAAATACCCCTTCGGCCAGCCCCTGCAAGCGGCCGCGCAAAATGGTCACCGGAGTGCGCAACTCGTGGGCAATGGCGGCATTCCAGAACTCCCGCTCGCGGGTCATGCTCTGCAGCCGCTCGGCCATGGCGTTGAAGTCGCGCACCAGTTGCGCCGTCTCCCCGATCGCCTGCTCATCCTCCGGCACACGGGCATCGAGTTTGCCCTCGGCCACCTCACGCAGGCTGGTTGCCACCGAGTTGAGGGGAGTCAGGATGCGGCGAGAGAGGCGAACCGCCACGTACAGCGCCATCCCCAATGCAATGAGAATGGTGGAGCCGATCCATAACATCTCGACTCTGGAGGGCACCCAGGTCTCGGAGATGCTGCCCGGCACAAACGCCACGGCGATGCCATAAAACACATAGGTGCCGATCACCGCGAGGGAGATGATGCCAAGCGTCATCAAGCCCAGAGAGCGGATGATCTGCCTGCGAAGGTCGGGCGCCGATTTCATGCATCGCCCCCGAAGCGATAGCCAACGCCCCAGACACTGGCGGGGACCCCCTGAATGCCGTGTGTCTCCAGTTTTTTGCGCAACTTGCTGATGTGGCTATCCACAGTGCGCTCCTGGGTATCCCCCTCCGGCAGGCAGTGAGTCAGCAGTTCGGCGCGGCTGAACACCCGTTTCGGCGCCCGCATCAAAGAGGCGAGCAACTTGAACTCGGTCAGGGTCAGCTCCAGCACCTGCTGCTGGTCATCGCGGAAAATGCTGGCCTCGTGGCTCTCCAGATCGATCTGAAACTGACCGACCCGCAGCACGTTCGCCGTGGCAGGCTTTACGGCCCGGGAGCGCCGGAGCACGGCCTGCACTCGCGCCACCACTTCGGCCGGATTGAAGGGTTTGACCACATAGTCATCCGCCCCCATGCGCAGCCCCATCAGCTTGTCGAGATCCTGATCGAGGGCGGTCAACATGATCACCGGCGTGTCGCCGCGCGCCCGGATCTCGCTGAGCACCTGCCAGCCATCCAGTTGCGGCATCTGCACATCCAGCAGCAGGAGGTCGGGTTTGAATGCCTGATGCATGGCCAACGCTTCACGGCCATCGGCGGCGTGCAGGGAGCGCAAGCCATGACGTTGCAGGTAAGCGGCGAGGATGTCGGCGATCTCGGCTTCATCCTCTGCAATCAGTACCAGTGACTGGCCCGCCGGGCTGGCGGGAGCATTGAGATGGGACATAGTCGGACTCGAAAAAAGGTGGCGTTGAACTTTATCATCGCCTCCATGGATTCTCCACAAAGCCTCGAATCATTCGCAATAGCCCCTCGCCATAATGGCCGCTCGATGCACTTTTCGGTCACATCACACCGGAGAGACGGTTTAACGAGGTGAGTGGATGATGTTTGTAAAACAGCGGTATGCGGGCGCCCTGCTCGCCGTCATTGCCGCATTCGGGTTGGCGGGTTGCGATGCCGCACCGCAAGAGCAGGAGGCACCCGCCCTGCCTCAGGTGTCGGTGCTGACTCTGACTGGCCGGGAGCTTGTCATCAGCGAGGATCTGCCCGCCCGGGTGGCGGCACTGCGCAGCGCCGACATTCGCGCCCAGATCAGCGGCATCGTGCAGCGCCGCCTGTTCGAGCAGGGCGCCGAGATCAGCGCAGGCACAGTGCTGTTCCAGATCAACCCGGCCCCCTTCAAGGCCGATGTCGACAGCGCCGCCGCCGCATTGCAACGGGCCGAGGCGGTGCTGGCCCGCGCCCGCATCCAGATTGACCGCCTGAAGCCGCTGCTGCGCACCGACGCCATCAGCCGCCAGACCTATGACGATGCGATCTCCCAGCGGGATCAGGCGGCCGCCGATGTAGCCCAGGCCAGGGCGACTCTGGCCCGGCACCAGCTGAACCTGCAATTTGCCAGCGTGGATGCCCCCATCGCCGGACGCATCGATCAGGCGCTGGTGAGTGAAGGGGCTCTGGTGTCGCCAACCGATGCCACCCCCATGGCCCGGATCCAGCAGATCGATCAGGTCTACGTCGATGTGCGCCAACCGGCCTCGGTGCTGGAATCCCTGCGCCAGCAAGCTGGCTCAACGGCACCGGAACTGGCGGTGGAAATACTCGGCAGCAATGGCAAGCCGCTCGGCATGCAGGGGCACATCCTCTTCTCCGGTATCGAGGTCGATGCCGGAACCGGCGACGTGCTGCTGCGGGTGCTGGTGGATAACCCTGAGCGGCGGCTGTTGCCCGGCCTCTATGTGCAGGCGCGCATCCCCCGTGCCCGCTATGCCAACGCCCTGAGCGTGCCCCAGCAGGCGGTAGTTCGCACCTCGGGTCAGAGCAGCGTGTGGGTGGTGGATGGCCAGGGGCAGACACAGCTGGTTCCGGTCAACACCGCTGAACTGGTGAATAGCCAGTACCGCATCGCGTCCGGGCTCCGTGCCGGGCAACAGGTGGTGATCGAAGGGATCGACCGTCTGACCCGGGGGGTCAGGTCATTGCCTCCCCCTGGCAACCACCCGCTGTCAGCCAACCGGCTGACGGTGGCATTCGCTGAATCGGAGAGTTATCCATGCCGCAGTTTTTTATCCATCGCCCGGTGTTTTCCTGGGTGATCGCCCTGTTCATCGTGCTGGCAGGGGTCATCGCCATCCCCAAGCTCCCCATCTCCCGCTATCCCTCGGTGGCGCCGGTGTCGGTGACCCTCTATGCCACCTATCCGGGCGCCACGCCGCAGACCCTGAACGATGCGGTGGTGAGCCTGATCGAACGCGAGCTGTCGGGAGTGAAGAACCTGCTCTACTTCGAGTCGTCGGTGGACGCCTCGGGCAGCGCGCAGATCACTGCCATCTTCAAGCCGGGCACCGATCCGGAGCTGGCCCAGATGGACGTGCAAAACCGCATCAAGGCGGTCGAACCTCGCTTGCCACAAGCAGTGCGGCAAACCGGCCTGCAGGTGGAGTCCGCCTCATCCGGCTTTCTGATGATGGTCGGCATGACCTCACCGGATGGCCGCTTCGATGAGGTTGCCCTCAACGACTACATGGCACGCAATATTGTGCAGGAGCTGCGCCGCATCGACGGGGTAGGACGAGTGCAACTGTTCGGCGCCGAGCAGGCCATGCGCATCTGGGTAGATCCGGCCAAACTCGCCGCCTACGGGCTGACCATCAGCGAGGTGGCGCAGGCCATCGAGCAGCAGAACATCCAGATTGCACCGGGGCGCCTCGGCGACGAACCCGCCCTGCCTGGCCAGCGCCTGACGGTTCCCCTCACGGTTCAAGGCCAACTGACGACCCCCGAGGCATTCGCCGCCATCGTGCTGCGAGCCGGTGGCGATGGCGCCAAGCTGGTGCTGGGTGATGTCGCTCGGGTCGAGCTGGGGGCGCAATCCTACGCCTTTTCCAACCGGGAGAACGGCGTGGCCGCCACCAGCGCCGCCATCCAGCTCTCCCCCGGCGCCAACGCCGTGCGTACCGCAGATGCGGTGCGCACCCGTCTCGCCCAGCTCGCCCCCACCCTGCCGGCGGGCATGGCCTATTCGATCCCGTTTGACTCGGCCCCCTTCGTCAAGGTCTCCATCGAAAAGGTGATCCACACCCTGCTGGAAGCCATGGTGCTGGTGTTTCTGGTGATGTTTCTCTTCCTGCAGAACCTGCGCTACACCCTGATCCCGGCCATCGTCGCCCCCATCGCTCTGCTTGGCACCTTCGCGGTGATGCTGCTGGCCGGTTTTTCGATCAACTCCCTCACCATGTTCGGCATGGTGCTGGCCATCGGCATCATAGTCGACGACGCCATCGTGGTGGTGGAGAACGTCGAGCGCCTGATGGCCACCCGGGGGCTGTCGCCCCGTGAGGCGACCTCGCAGGCCATGAAGGAGATCACCGGGGCGGTGATCGGCATCACCCTGGTGCTCACGGCGGTATTCCTCCCCATGGCGTTTGGCAGCGGCTCAGTGGGGGTCATCTACCAGCAGTTCACCCTGTCGATGGCGGTGTCGATCCTGATTTCGGCCTTCCTCGCCCTGACCCTGACGCCTGCACTCTGCGCCACCCTGCTGCGTCCGGTCAGTCCGGATCATCATGAGAGGCGCGGCTTCTTCGGTGCCTTCAACCGGGGTTTCGAGCGGTTCACGGCAGGCTACGGTGCGCGGGTAACCCGGCTGGTCGGGCGCAGCGGACGGATGATGGCAACCTTTGCCGCCCTCTGCGCCGTGCTGGCCATCGCCGCCGCCCAGCTGCCTTCCTCTTTCCTGCCAGACGAGGATCAGGGCTACTTCATGACCTCCATCCAGCTGCCGACCGGCGCCACCAGCGAGCGTACTCTTGAGGTGGTCAAGGCCTTCGAGGCTCACGTCGCCTCTCGCGAGGCGCTGGACACCAACCTGGTGGTGCAGGGCTTCAGCTTCTCCGGCGCAGGCCCCAATGCCGCCATGGCCTTCACCATGCTCAAAGATTGGGATCAGCGTCATGGCGCCATGGCAGCCGAAGAGGCAGATCTGGCACAAGCAGCCATGGCAAATATTCCTGAAGGCACGGTAATGAGCCTGCTGCCGCCCGCCATCGACGAGCTGGGCACCGCCTCCAGCTTCACCCTGTTCCTGCAAGACAGAGCCAACCGGGGGGAAGCCGCGCTGCTGGCCGCTCAGGCCCAACTGCTGGAACTGGCCGCCAACAGCCAGGTAGTCAGTGATGTGTATCCCGACAATCTGCCTCCCGGCGAGAGCATTCACCTCGAGATCGACCGACAGAAGGCCGAAGCCATGGGACTCTCGTTCGCCAGCGTAAGCAGTACCCTGTCGGCCGCAATGGGGTCGCTCTACGTCAACGACTTCCCCAACGGCGGGCACATGCAGCAGGTCATTCTGCAGGCCGACGCGTCGGCGCGCATGCAGCTCGATGACGTGCTCGGCCTGCGGGTGCGCAATGCCAGCGGCGGCATGGTCCCCTTGCGGGAGGTGGTGACACCGGAATGGCGCGAATCGCCGCAACAGATGATGCGCTTCGATGGCTTCCCTGCCGTGCGTATTGCCGGGGGGGCTGCGCCCGGCATATCCAGCGGAGCGGCGATGGCGGAGATGGAGCGCCTGGTGGCGCAATTGCCGCCAGGCTTCGCATTGGCCTGGACGGGACAGTCGTTGCAAGAGCGCCAGTCGGCCGAGCAGGCCCCTCTGCTGATGCTGTTGTCGGCGCTGGTGGTCTTCCTGGTGCTGGCGGCACTCTATGAAAGCTGGTCGATCCCGCTCTCGGTGATGCTGGTGGTGCCGCTGGGCATGCTCGGTGCCGTCGCGGCCGTGATGCTGCGCGGCATGCCCAACGACGTCTTATTTAAAGTAGGCATGATCACCATCATCGGTCTGTCGGCCAAGAATGCCATCCTCATCGTGGAGTTTGCGCGCCAGTTGCAGAGCGAAGGGCGCTCACTGCTTGATGCAGCTGTCACTGCTGCCCGCCTACGCCTGCGCCCCATTCTGATGACGTCACTGGCCTTCACCCTCGGGGTGGTGCCCTTGATGCTCGCCAGTGGCGCCAGCGCGGAGACCCAGCACGCCATCGGCACCGGCGTGTTTGGCGGCATGATCAGCGGCACCCTGCTGGCTATCTTCTTCGTACCGGTCTTCTTCGTCTTCGTCATCGGTACCCAGGCGCGCATTCAAGCCTGGCGGGCACGGCGAGCATCCAACAGCATTCATCCGGATCGATGACCACAGATACACTGGCGGCCGGATAGTCCCTCAGCACATCACCAAAAGAAAAAGCCCAACCTGCTAAACAGGTTGGGCTTGGTATGTGGCGGAGAGACAGGGATTCGAACCCTGGGTGGCATTTCTGCCACAATTGATTTCGAGTCAATCCCGTTCGGCCACTCCGGCATCTCTCCGTGGGGAGAGATTTTTACCCAAGCTGGGCCGAGGATGCAATAAAAATTTCTTAGATATCAAATGGCTGAATCAGATATCTGGGAGCAGGCTCACAATGCGGCGCGTGATGTTCGCGTTGCGAGGCCGCCCTGTATAGCCCTGTGTCCACCCGCTCACACACCCGGCCATTATCCATATCGTGATATTAACCCATTGCCATGAGGCGTCTCTTTTTCCTGCTTGGCGCTCAAATTTATGGGTGATGCCGATTTTGGCAGGTTTCCTATGTATCCCCACATCATTGCGAGTGCGCGGCAAGCTGGTAATCATGGGCTGATTGAGGAACAATCGCGCCATCCTGGCGGCTGTGTTGATGATGTTCCGCCCCGATTGAACTGATGGATCTTCTTATGCGATTGCCGAAACTCAAGCCCCTACCCTTAACGCCCGCCCTTTCCATGCTGCTGGCAGCGATCCTGCTCTGCGCGGCGCCGGCAGAGGCCAAACGCTACCAGCTGCCACCTGCCGGGAGTCGCCTCATCGGTGAGCTGGAGGATTACATCATCCAGCAGAATGAACATCTGGAACTGGTTGGCAAAAATACGCAAATTGGATTTTTGGCGCTGCTTGAGGCAAATCCGGGTGTAGATCCCTATTTACCCAAGCCGGGTACCCGCTTGACGCTGCCCACCCAGATGCTGCTGCCAGATGTGCCTCGCGAGGGGATCGTCATCAATCTGCCAGAACTGCGCCTCTACTACTTCCCCCAAGGGAAGAGCGAGGTCATCGTGCTGCCCATCGGGATCGGTGATATCGGCCGTGAGACACCCGAGATGACCACCACGGTCATCGAGAAGAATCCCAACCCGACCTGGGTGCCCGGCCCCATGGTGCGCAAATCCTGGCTGGAGCAAAAAGGGATCACCCTGCCCGCCGTAGTGCCCCCCGGCCCGGAGAATCCCCTCGGCAAGTTCGCCATGCGCCTTGGCTATGGCAAGCGCGACTACCTGATCCACGGCACCAACAAGGATTTTGGCGTCGGTCTGCGGGTGAGTGCAGGCTGCATCCGGCTGCGACCTGACGATATCGAGGCCCTGTTCAAGATTGTGCCGATCGGCACGCCGGTGCGGGTCATTAATCAACCGGTCAAGGTAGCCATCGAACCGGATGGTCGCCGCTGGCTGGAGGTACACTCCCCGCTCTCCCGCACCGAAGAGGAGCTTGAAAATGGCGCCCCGCTGATGCTATCACCGGCCGTAGAAAGCTTTATCAGCGCACCTGATGTGATGCAGGATGAGGTGACGGCGGCGCTGGAGAGCAAAAATGGCCTGCCCCGCCCCATCAGCAGCCAACTTGTCAGTGGCTAAGTCACCAGCGCCCGAGTCACACCGGAGTCACCTTACCTCATGAAATTCCTGCCCCTCCTACTCCTGTTGGCCTGTCACTCCTTGTGGGCCAAAGACATTCTCTGGATGAACAATGGCGATCGTCTGACCGGTACCATCGAAGAGATTGGCGATGAGTCGGTACGCATCTCTTTGCCCTATACCGGTGCCGTTACCGTCAAGCGGGATGCCATCAAGCGCTGGCGACTAGAGCATCAGGATAAACCCAAGGCGACCGCCAAAGGTGGATTCACCCTGTTCAAGGATGAGCAGGATGAACGCAAGGCCTGGCTCTGGACCGGTAGTGGCGATCTCAACATCAAGCTCAAACACAAGGACAAGCACACCAACAACGTCAACTTCAAGGGCAAGACCGAGTTGGCCAATCTGGACTGGCGCTACAGCTTCTCCGGAGAGTACTCCTACGAAACGTCTGACAGCGTCACCGATAACCACGACTACAAACTGAACCCGACCATTGACTACTTTTTCGATCAGCAGTGGTTTTTGCGCAGCTCGCTCAATGCCGAATATGACATGCTGGAAAGCAACTACCTCAGCCTCGACTATGGTACCGGGCCGGGTTACCGCTTCTGGAACGAGAAGCGCCGTCGGCTGGAGTTCGTAGCACAAGGGGGTCTGCGCAAGGCCTACTTCAGAGAAGAGAGCGGGATTGGGTTGCTCTTCAAAGGCAACCGGATCATCGACTACCCCTTTGCCAGCATGAACTGGGATTATCGCCAACCCATCCCGATATGGCGGGAAAAACTGGAGCTGTTCAGTCAGGGGCGCTATCTGCTCTATCTGGATCAACCCTCCCCCTATATCACTCTGAATCGAGATGTGGCTGGCAGCGTGGGCTTGCGCTACTACTTCAACGACCACCTGCGCCTCTCCTGGTCGAGCGAGATGGAGTGGGAAGATGGCGAAGTGCATTTCGTCGGTCTCGAGCAAAAGTACAAAGAGACCGAATTCAGGCACCTGCTCAATCTGGGCGCCAGTTTCTGAGTCAACTGCAAACAGAAAGAGGAGCCAAGTCGGCTCCTCTTTCTGTTTTGGTCATCACCTGCCATGGCACTTCTCCGATGATGGAGCAGGCAACAGATGAGAAACCGGCCGTACGCTCAGATCAGTCCCCAAGCGGCAATCTGGTAGATCCACACCATCGCCAGCAGGGTGCCAACCAACCCCATGATGACGCCGATGCGCACCATCTGGTGACTCTCCACCAGACCGGTGGCGTGGGCCAGCGCATTGGGCGGGGTACTGATGGGCAACGACATCCCGAGCGAAACCGAAATGGTGACCGCCAGGATCAGGGTGTGACTGCCGCCCCACTCTACCAGCTCCGGCATGCTGACCGCCAGCGCTGCCACCAGTGGCAGCAACAGATTGGCGGTTGCGGTGTTGGACATAAAGTTGGCCATCACCACTGCCAGCAGACAGGCGCCGATCAGCACCGCCAGCGTGGAGTATTCGTGGAACGGAATATGGGTGATGAGCCGCTCGGCCAACCCGGAGTCCTCCAGCGCCAGCCCCAGCGCGATACCGCCCGAGACCAGCCAGAGCACATCGAGAGAGATCTTGTGCAGATCGTCCTTGGTGATGATGCCGGTGGTCAGGAACACAGCTACCGGGATCATGGCGACCACGTAGGAACTCATGCCATGCAGATCCCCCAGCAGCCAGAGCACTATGGTGGTGATAAAGGTGAGGTAGACCACCCAGGCGCGGGGGGTCTGCATAAAGCGCCCCTCAATCTTGAGATCCATCCGCTTGAGGGTGCTCGGGAAGAAGCGCCCCAGCAGGAACCAGCCAAGCAGCAACAACAGCACCACAAAGGGCACCGCAAATCCCATCCACTGGCCGAACGAGATGGCATGCTCGCCGGTCAGGTATTTGAGGGCCACTGCGTTGGGCGGAGTGCCGATGGGAGTGCCGATCCCGCCGAGGTTGGCCGCCAGCGGAATGGCCAGCACAAAGCCGATTTTGGCCGGGTCCTTGTCGGGGAACGCCGCCAGCACCGGGGTAAGGATGGCCAGCATCATGGCGGTGGTGGCGGTATTGCTCATAAACATGGAGAAGGTGGCGGTGATCAACATCAGCCCCAGCATGACGATCCGGGGATCCTGACCAAACGGGCGCAGCAACACCCGCGCCAGATTGACGTCCAGATGGTACTTGGTCGCCGCAATGGCGAGGAAAAAACCACCGAGAAACAGCATGATAACCGGCGAGGCAAAGGTCGCCATCACCTCGGTGGACTTGAGCAGCTCACCAAACCCCGGTTCAGCCTTGTCGGCAGTCATGAACCAGAGCCCCTTGTCGGAGAGCAGCAGCAGCTCCAGCACGATGATCAGCACCGAGGTAGCAAAGATAGGGATGGGCTCCAGGATCCAGCAGAGGGCGGCCAGCACGAAAATGGCCACGACCCGCTGCTCGATGACGGTGATCCCCTCCAGCGGGATCCAGTGGGTCGGGATCAGCAGGATGGTGAGGCTCAGCAGCAGTGGCAGAATAATCTTGTTATTGATGGGCACTATTGTCTCCAGGATCGGGAGTAAGAAACCAATAGTGGCATAACATGCTATCGCCTCACGCGGCCAACTCGCCAAAATGAGAGCTGGCTAACTGCACGGCGCACCGTTTTGTGAGTCATATCAAGCTGGGGTCGGCACGCTATAGCTGACGCCTCAACCCTTGCAACAAACAGGCAAAAAAACGGGCCCGCTGTTCGTTGCACACGACAGCGGGCCCGTTTCACCATTCATGCCGATGAGGGGGCTCAGAAGTAGATGCGGGTCACCGACTCGATGACGCAACCCGGGCGGCGGATCCCTTCGATCTCAACCTTGATCTCTTTGAGCAACTCCAGCCCACCCTTGATGGGGGTGACCCGGGCCAGCTTGGTGCGGGCGCGGATGTTGCTGTCCACCTTGATGGGGTAAGGGAAACGTACCTGATCCAGCCCGAAGTTCACCACCATGCGGGCGGTCGGGAACTCGGGGGTGGCCTCATCGACCGAGCCGGTCAACTGCGGCAGCAGCGCCAGGGTCAGGAAGCCGTGGGCGATAGTGGTCTTGAAAGGCGACTCTGCGGCCGCACGCTCCGGATCGGTGTGGATCCACTGATGATCCCCGGTCACTGCAGCAAACTGATCGATCATCTGCTGGCTGACGTGCAGCCATTCGCCCACATGGGTCTCTTCACCAATGCGGGCCTGTAGGGCGGCATAGAGCTCGGCCGCCTCGGCCCCCAGCTCAACTGCGGGTTCCTGAGCCACGGCAGGCTGACCGTTGGCTACTTGTGCCACGGTTGCTGCATCCTGTTGCTGCTCGCTCTGGGACTCGGCTTGCAAGTCCAGCACACGCCCCAGCAAAGGGTGAAGATGTGCCTTTTGCTGAAACTCACGCCAGTAGTCGCGGATCGCCGGAGAGAGCCAATCCTTGAGCTCAAAGGGGTGCTGCGCCAGAATTTCGCGCTTGCGCTTCAGAAAATCGACAACTTTCATCTACCGATCCCTATTTGATTCAATGCCTGTAAAGAGGTCTAACCAGTCCTATTTTATTAAAGTTTCAGCTGTAAGTGCAAAAAAATCTCGGCGTACACCTGTACCAAGGCGGAAGTAACTACTTACACCATGTAAACCAGCACGATCTGCCAATGAGGAAATCGATTGCCAAAGATGCCGCCAGCAGGGGAAATTCGCGGTGCTCATCATGAAAAAAGGCCCTCGTCGGGCCTTGTGGTGGGGAGTCAGCGCGCGCTCGACCAGCCGCGACGCAATCCCTCTTCATCCAGGAAGGACCAGGCGAGGATCCGGCTCACCTTGTTGCCCTGTGCCATGTCGATCACCCGTACCTGACGTGCCCCCACCCGGCTCAACGCCTTTTTCGCCCCCGGCAGATTCTCTTTTTTCGACACCAGCGAGCTGAACCAGAGACACTGAGTAGCAAACTCCTTGCTCTGGGCAATCATGTTGGCCAGAAACGCCGCCTCGCCCCCTTCGCACCAGAGCTCGGCCTTCTGGCCGCCAAAATTAAGCACAGGGGCGCCTGTCACCTCCTTGCCCAGATTGCGCAGCTTGCGCTCCGTCCCCTTGCTCGCCTCTTCCAGCGACGCGTGGAACGGCGGATTGCATAGCGTCAGGGCGAAGCGCTCCTTCGGCCCTATGATGCCGCGAAACACATGGTTGGGGTTACCCTGCAGGCGGCACTCAATCTGGTTGCCGAGTCCGTTGCTCTTGGCCAGCAGGGTGGCTGCCTTGACCGAGACCGGATCGATATCCGATCCGACAAAACGCCAGCCATATTCACGGGCCCCCAGCAGCGGATAGATGCAGTTTGCCCCCACCCCGATATCCAGCACCCTCACCCCCTTGCCGGTAGGGAGCTGGTCTGCGCTCTCGGCTAGCAGGTCGGCCGCCCAGTGCAGGTAATCCACCCGTCCCGGGATAGGCGGGCAGAGGTAACCGGCAGGCAAGTCCCAGTGGGCAATCCCGTAGTGATGGGCCAGCAGGGCGCGATTGAGGGTCTTCACTGCATCGGGATCGGCAAAATCGATGGTGCGGGTGCCGTAGTCATTGATAAAGACGTGGGCAGCCAACTCGGGAGTTCGCAGGCAGAGCGCCTCAAAGTCGTAACCTGCCTGATGGCGATTACGGGAGTGAAGTCCGGATTTGCGGTCGCCCGACTTGGGGCCACCGGCTGATGGGATGCGGGGTTTCATGCTGAGCCTGCCGAAGAAAACGGGCCCACACTATAGTGATTTGACTCGGGAAAGTCTAAACGAGGGCAATAAAAAACCGGGCTATCGAGCCCGGTTCAAGTGAGGTTGGAAAAACAGTCCGTACTGCGAGCCGTTTGTCCAGCCTGACTCAGATATCGATCCGGCGAGCTTGCCAGAACTTGTTGCGCCAATATTGGCTATCCAGCTTGGAGCGCGTCACACCGGCTCGGGTCGAGGCATGGATGAATTCACCATTGCCGACATAGATACCAACGTGGTTGAGACGACGATTGATTTTGAAGAAGACCAGGTCACCCTCGACCAGATCCTGCTTGGAAACGCGCGTCCCTTCATGGACTTGGGAGCGGGTATCGCGGGGTAATTCGATACCGACGGCATTGCGGAACACTTCACGGGCAAAGGCGGAACAGTCGATACCGCGCTGGCTGCTGCCACCCATCCGGTACGGAACACCACGCCACTCTTTATATACAGTCAGGATTTCATTCACATCGGGTGTCTGGGAAGCTTCCGGTTCGATGACAGGTTCAACCATGGAAACTTCGATCTTGCTTGCGACCTCGGGTTGGGGTGCCGAGGCACAACCCACCATTCCGAGCGCGACCAGCAGTAGCATCAGGTGGCGCAATCCTTTATCCCCGCTAAATAGTAAATCTTGTTAAAATACGGCCCCAAAGGGCAATTTATAAGGCAACAGCACCCGACTATATCCAAGAATTCTATCGAGGCAAGTGAAAATCCCTATCGAGCTCACATTTTTGCAAGGAAATGCACGATTTTTCATAATTAATGTGATCATGCCCAAACAATATACAATCGCAAAAAGAGCCTTGGGCCTCATAGATAACTGGCTTTTATCCCTGCTTCAGCACCTTTTTAAAGTGAAAAATAATGATCGAAACCGATCTTTTTTTGTTAAAACCGGCCAGGGTATGCCAGGAACTGCTTGCTCAATTGCCTGAATGGCTGTCAACCGATGAGCAGCATATCTGGCAAGCCATGACCCATCCTGAACGGCGTCAGGAATATCTGGTGAGCCGCTCCCTGCTGCGCCAGCTATTGGCCGAGCGGCTGCAACAACCCGCCGCCAGTCTGCAATTTTGCAACGGCCCCCACGGCAAGCCCCGACTGCATGATGATGCTTGGCAGTTCAATCTGAGCCACAGTGGCAGCTGGCTGGTATTGGCACTCTGCCCGCAGGGGCCGCTTGGGGTGGATATCGAACTGGGCAAACGGCGGCATCATCCCCTCCCCCTGGCCCGCCGGTTTTATGCACAGAGTGAATATGAGTGGCTCTGCGCACAGCCTGCTCAAGAGCAGGAGAGCGCCTTCTACCGGCTCTGGTCACGCAAGGAGGCGGTACTGAAAGCCCACGGTGGCGGCATAGCGGCGGGACTGGAGAAGGTGCGATTTATCCCGGAGGAAGGATGGCGACTCGACAATCGACTCGATGACACCCCTTATCAGGTACAGGATTGGCCATTTGCCAGCGGCTGGCTCAGCCTCGCGGCGACGGCAGCCCCCGTGACCTTTTACCGGCTGGATGAGCGCTTGAATTGCCACTCGCTTAACCCCATGTTACTCAACACCCTTTCTGAAGAGTCCAACTCATGATCGTCGACATTACTCCCCAGAATTTTCACGCTGAACTTATCGATGCGTCCATGAAGAAGCCGGTCGTCATCTATTTCCATGCTCCGCAGATGCCGGAGTGCCAGGGGATGACACCGCTGATCGAATCACTGGTTGGGCCCGCCAATGAGCAGGTCACCCTGGCCAAGGTGGATATGAACGATCCCCAGTTGCAGCCGCTGGCCAGTCAGCTCGGCCTGCGCGCCCTGCCCGCATTGGTGCTGTTCCATCAGGGTCGCCCTGACGAACAGGGGATCATCGAAGGACCGCAGGATGAAGCCACCCTGCGCCAGTATTTCGCCGCCTTCGCCCCCAAAGAAGAGGAAGAGTTGCTGGCCAAGGGACAACAGGCGCTGGCTGACGAGCAGCCCAGCATCGCCTATGCCCATCTGACCAAGGCACACCAGCTAGCTCCTGAACGTCACGACATCAGCCTGTGGCTGATCCAGGCCGCGCTCGACCTCAACCTGCTGGAGGAAGCGCAGGAGCGCCTCGGCACCATCCCGATGGCGGCGCAGGATAGCCACTTCCATACCCTGAGCTCACGGCTGGCGCTGGCCCTGCAAGCGGCAGACAGCCCGGAACTGCGCGCGCTGGAAGCCCGTCATGCAGAACAGCCTGATGATTTTGCCCTGACTCAGGAGCTGGCGGTGCAATACAACCAGGCTGGTCGTCAGGAAGAGGCGTTGGGACTGCTGCTGGAGATCCTCAAGCGGGATTTGGCATTCGGCGATGCCAGAAAGACCTATCTCGATATTCTGGCGACCATGGGCAGCACACCGGCGGCCCAGAGCTACCGTCGCAAACTCTATAGTCTGCTCTACTGATCGGAATCGAACTGGCTGGTAATGATGGGGGAGTGCCGGGAGACCGGCATGACCTCATGGGTCAAGTACGAAGAAGGTACTGTGGGAATAAGGTGCTGTGGGAATAGTGAAGATACGGTGAATTTCAGGCAAAAAAAAATGGCGCAAAACTGCGCCATTTTTTTCGCATGGATTACTTCTTGTAGGAAGTAGCCATGTTGTCGATGCGCTGGTTAGCACGCATAGCTTCTTGCTTGGCTTCGGCAACATCAGCAGCGATTTTGGACTGATCAGCACGAACTGCGCTAACATCTTGAGCCAGTTGGTCAACTTTGTTAGACAGATTCTGAACGGAAGTTTCCAGTTCGCTGGTGTTTGCACAACCGCCCAGCAGAGCGGACAGACCAACAACACCTACCAACAACAATTTTTTCATTTTTAAAGCTCCCTTGAACTCGCCAGACGTTTAGCAAGCGGCGTGATTATGGCACAAAAAAATCCTACTTTGCATAGTCCCCACCACAGATAAATGCATTAAAACCCTCATTTTTTTTTGAATGAACAGTTTTTGTCCAGATTCGTCTAAAAAATGAGTGCCGTGTGGTGGGGGCACGGACAAAGGTTAACCAAATTTTTGCCTTATTACAATTTCGTATGAGGCTCAGGCTGTACGTTCTGACAACAATTGACGATATTGCACCAGATCCTCGATGGTCAGCACCGGCATCTGGTGCTTGCGACCGAACGCAACCAGGTCTGGCAGACGCGCCATCGAGCCATCTTCTTTGGTCAATTCACACAACACACCAAACGGTTTGAGGCCAGCCAGCTGCATCAGATCGACCGTCGCTTCGGTATGACCACGGCGGGTAAGCACCCCACCGGTTCGCGCCCGCAGCGGGAAAACATGACCCGGGCGGTGCAGATCGCCCGGTTTGGCGCCGTCTGCGATGGCTGCACGGATGGTGGTGATGCGATCAGCAGCCGAGACACCGGTCGTGACCCCCTGCGCCGCTTCGATGGTCACGGTAAAGGCGGTCTGGTAGTGGCTGGAGTTGGCCTCCACCATCATCGGCAGTTCGAGCTGGCGAACCCGCTCGTCGGGCAGGCAGAGGCAGACGATACCGGAGCACTCGCGGATCATCAGCGCCATCTGTTCATTGGTCATGGACTCGGCGGCGAAAATGAGGTCGCCCTCGTTCTCCCGATCTTCATCGTCGGCCACCAGCACGCCGCCTCCGGCACGCAAGGCAGACAGCGCCGCTTCGACACGGGCAACGGGATCACCGAATTCACTGAGTAGAGACTGATTCATGGTAAAACTCCTAAACAAGACAAGGACCAGAATCAGGGCATGGAAAGGCAGACAGAGACGGGCATGCAGCAGCCAGCCCACAAGGGCCAACACGGCAAGGTCTGTCTTATCCTCTTTCATCCGGACTATGACCGTCGGCTCCGGCATCTCACCGGATCTGCTGACCCCGACCCGGCAATCAGCCAAGTCGGGCGCTCGCGGGCTCCCCGAGTCAATCGGGATACCGCCGGTGGGGAATTGCACCCCGCCCTGAGAATAAGCGCAGACAGCCTAAAGAAAAACGGTTGCAGATACCAGTCAAAATCCCCCGCAGGCTGAAAAGCGTTTCAACATTGCGCCCGGGATCCCGCTCTGCGGCCCGCTCGCCAGCACGAGAGGCCATGACTGGCGAATTTCTTTATGGCGCGGATCGGTTTATGGCATAGTTCCCGAAACCAAAAAACAGGGCCCGAAAAGAGAGCCTGAACAACGCTGCCGGCGCAGACAGCAGCGCCAACACCACAAACGGAAAATGACAGAGATGGAAAAGAAAATACTGCTCACGGATTGCCCGGATGCCAAAGGGCTCATCGCCAAGATCACCAACATCTGCTACAAGCACCAGCTCAACATCATCAAGAACGATGAGTTTGTGGATCACGAGAATGGCCGCTTCTTTATGCGTACCGAGCTGGAGGGGCGCTTCAACGACGAGACCCTGCTGGCCGACCTCGATGATGCCCTACCCACCGGTGCCCAACGCCGTCTGGTCAAGGCGGGCAAGAAGCGCATCGTCATCCTGGTGACCAAGGAGACCCACTGCCTCGGCGATATTCTGATGAAGAACTACGCGGGCGCGCTGGATATGGATATCGTTGCGGTGATCGGCAACTACGATACCCTGGCCGAGCTCACCGGCAAGTTCGATATCCCGTTCCACACCGTCAGTCACGATGATCTGAGCCGGACCGAACATGAAGAGCAAGTTCGCGCCATCATCGACAGCTATGAGCCTGACTATGTGATCCTGGCCAAGTACATGCGGGTGCTGACCCCGAGCTTCGTCGAGGCCTATCCGCGCAAGATCCTCAACATCCACCACTCCTTCCTACCCGCCTTCATCGGTGCCCGCCCCTACCGGCAGGCGTTTGATCGCGGCGTCAAGCTGATCGGCGCCACCGCCCACTTCGTGACCGACGATCTGGATGAAGGCCCCATCGTCGAACAGGACGTGATCCACGTCGGTCATGCCTTCAGTGCGGACGACATGGCCAAGGCGGGTCGGGATGTGGAGAAATCGGTGCTGAGCCGCGCGCTGGAGCTGGTACTGAACGAGCGGGTGTTCGTCTACGGCAACAAGACGGTGGTCTTCAAGTAATTCGCCCACACGGCCCGTATGCAAACACCAGAAACAACAACGGCTCCCATGGGAGCCGTTGTTGTTTCTGCGCCGAGTGTCAGAGCGGCAGATCGTTTACCGTCACCGCGCCCTTCTCCAGCTTCAGCTCGGAGGTCAGCGCTTGCTTGTCGGCCTTCAGATAACCCATCAGGGTCAGCTGATCGAGCATGGGGGCCAGTTGCGGCACCGCCTTACCCAGCTTGTCGCTAAGGCTGGCATGCAGCACGCCGGAGAGGGCCTGCATCCCCGCGTCGCTGTTGAACAGCTGCTCCAGCGAGGTGGAGGCCAGCTTCACGTCCCCCTTCATGGTCACCGCCTCACCGTTGAGCTTGGCGCTGAGATCGGCCAGTTCAAGGGTCGCGCCACGTTTGAGCATCTTGTCCAGCGCCTGCTGGATGGCGGCATCTTCAACCCCCTTGCCACCGGCGGCCTGCAGCCCCTGATACCCTTCCAGATCCAGACCGTTGAGGTTGAGCGCCAACTTGCTGTCGGTCACCGCCAGGGTGTCGGTCTCGTTCTCCAGATCCAGCTTGGCAATTTTCATCTGATAGCTGCTGGAGAGGGTCTGGGCATCATCACCGGTCAGCTGAGTCTCGGTGGTCATCCCCTGCAGGGCGACCTTGACGCTGTCAGGCAGTTGCACCGTGAGGGCCGAGAGGGTCATCTCGCTCTGGGGCGAGAGGAGCACACCGCTGATCTCGGCAATGTCGGCACTCCCTTTCAGATCAGCCAGCACCAAGTCCATCTTGCTCTGCTCTTCATGGACCGTCATCCCCTGCCAGGTCATGGTGAGGTGACCATTCCCCTCCAGATTGCCGTGGAACTCGCCGCTCAGGGGCAGGAAGCTGAACTCGTCCAGCCCCTGTTTGATCTTGAATTCATTGGCCCAGAAACGGCTGCTGTTACCCTGGGTCCAGAGACTGGTGACCGACTCCAGACCGAGTTCCCACTGCTCCATGCCCAGTGCGGTGAAAACCGGCGCTAGCGTGCCATTATGGGTATCGAGCAGGAAGTGGCTCTTGATGTAGAGCGGCAGGATCTGGCTCTTGACCATCAGTTGCAACTCGATGGGCTGACTGCCCTCCAGCTCGCTGTCGATGGCAGCCAGCTCCTCCGGCGTTACCACGACCTTCAGGATCCCGTCACGGGTGAAAAGGTTGCTGCTGCCCGGCTGCCATTGCATGTCGAGCCCACTCTCTTTCTCCACCTTGGCGATCTGCTCCGCCATGATGTTGTCGAAGCTGTTGCCCGTGTACCAGCACGCAGCCAGACCACCACCTACCAGTGCCGCACCCACGGCGAGGGCCACTATCTTTTTCATATATCCATGTGTCTCCAGGGAGTTGTCACTGCACTCTACGGGGCGGACTCGGGGCTAGGCAAGTCCAATCAGATGGCGAGTCCACTTTCTTGCGGCTCGCCACAACATCACAGCAAGGGGCTGAAGAGATAGAAGATGTTCTCCATCGCCTTCTTGTACCAGGGGCGGGCCTGCCATTGGGCCAGGGTCATCGGGGTGGCTTCCGCCATATAGCCCTGTACCAGCCGGGTCATCTGGGCCACGAACGAGGGGTTATCCACCAGCAGGGTCACCTCGAAGTTGAGCCAGAGGCTGCGCCGATCCAGATTGACCGTCCCCACCAGCGCGAAGTCATCATCCACCAGCACGCTCTTGGTATGGAGCAGACCGGCATCGTAGCGGTAGATCTCCACCCCGGCCGCCAGCAGCTCCTCCATAAAGGCGTTGCAGGCGTAATTGGCCATGATGGAGTCGTTGCGTGCCGGCAACACCAACTGCACCTGCACCCCGCGCGCCGCTGCCGAACTGAGTGCGGCCGCCAGCGGATCGTCGGGTACAAAGTAAGGGGTCGTCAGCACCAGATGACTGCGCGCCTGATAGATAGCCAGCAACAGGCTCTGCTGGATGCAGTCGCCGCCGACGAAGGGGCCGGACGGGATCAGCTGGGCGCGGTAGTTGGTCTGGGGCCAGGCCTCCGGCTCATGCTGCAGACTGTCGAGCAGTCGCTCGCCGGTCTCCATCTCCCAGTCCCAGACGAAGATCGACCACATCAGCGGCACCATGGGCCCCTGCACCCGGATCATGATGTCGACCCACTGGCCGACCCCGGCATCCTGCTTGAAGAAACGGGGATCCACCATGTTCATGGAACCGGTGTAACCCACCCTGTCATCAATCACCACCAGCTTGCGGTGCATCCGCAGATCCTGACGCTGGAACAGAATGCGCCAGGCGCCGACCGGCAGCACCTCCACCAGCTTGACCCCCGCCTTGCGCAGCTTTTTGGGCCAGTGGGAGCGGAAGAACTGCTTGCTGCCCACCGAATCGAGCAGCAAGCGACAATCCACGCCTCGTTGCGCCACTTCAATGAGCGCCTCGCACACCTCGTCGGCATCGCCGCCCGGATGCCAGATATAGAACTCCAGATAGCAGGAGAGCGTCGAGCGACGGATATCCTGGGCTATCTCGCGCAAGATCCAGTCCGGCTTGTTGAGCAAGGTCATGCGGTTGCCGGAGAGCATCGGCATGGCGAGCCGTCCCTGGATGAGATCGTGCAGCGGCTGTGCCTTGGCGCCCACTTCGCAGCAGTGCTGCGGGAACAGACGGGCCAGCTGGCGGATCCAGATGGCATAAGGGCGATACATGGCCTGGGCGCGCTCGGCACGGCGGCGCCCCAGCTTTATTTCACCAAACAGCACATAGAAGCCAACCCCGGCAAACGGAATGGCATAGATCAGCGCCAGCCAGGCCAGCGACACCCCGATGGGACGGCGTTTCATCACCACCCGAAACGACACACCGGTGACAATCACGGTATGAAAAAGCAGTAGCAGCCAACCCAGAAAACGGGAAAACAGCAGTTGAAGATCGTGTTCCAGACCGTTAAACAACGGGGACTCCTTCTAATCGACAAACAGCGCGGTGGGCAGACCCCAACCGGCCGTGATGGTATGCTGTAAGGCAAATCCATTCTATCAGGTCGCACGCATGATCCTGCAATCTATGCTGCTCAGCCTGGCCATGCTAGGCCAAGGCTCATATGACATCAATGAGCAACAGATAAACCAGTACCTGCAATCTCAGGTGCAAGTCGACAAACAGCTGGAGCTGCCGGGCATCATCAAGGCCCATGTGACGCTTGAGCAGAGCGACGTCCAGATCGGTCGCCAACGCCCCGATACCGCCCGGGTCTATGGCAAGGGCAAGCTCAAAATCGCCCTGCCAGACAATACCGAATATGACGCCCGCCTGCAGATGACCTATGAGGCGAGACCCCGCTATGACAAGAGCCAGAGCGCGCTGTTTCTCGATAACATGAAGCTGGTGGAGTACAAGCTGGAGCCGGAGGCGGCCGAGAAGAAGTTCGGGCTGATGCTCAACATGCTGCTGCAGAGCATGGAGAAGCGGCTCGAGACCAAACCGGTCTACAAACTCAATGACAAGGATCCGGATCAGGCCTGGCTGAAGGAGAATCTGCTGGGGCTGGAGCTGTCACCGGGCAAGATCCACCTGCTGACCAAACCGCGCTAAACCGCTCAATTCAGGAGGGGCTGGGTGGTATCCCGTACCAACAGCTCCACCTGATAACCCTGCTGCTGCTGCCGCTCGTAGAGGGAGAAGAGCGACCCGCTCAATTGATTGAGGGGCATATCGGCAAACCCGGCCTTGAGATAGAAAGGCTTCTCGAAGGGCAGCGCCTGACAGACCACAGGTTTGTCCAACAGACCGTGACAGGCGTGCTGCAGCAGCCGTGACCCCAATCCCAGCGACTGGTAGTGGGGCAACAGGCGAAAGCCGCACAGATGGTAAAACTCCTCCTCGTCCCGCAACCGAACCGCCCCCACCAGCCAGTGAGCATCACGCACGACAAAGATCCGCTCGGCCAGATCCGGCACATAGTGGGAAAACGTCGTCTCGTAATAGTCCCTGATAAGGGAGAGGTCGGCGTCGCAGTACTCTTCGAAAGTGAGTTCCATCGCCAGCTTGCTTGTCACAGACAAATCCTTTGATAATCAGTTATTAGTGCCAGATACGGTGCGCTAATCCGACCACATGACGCCAGCACGATAGCATGCCTTTCGTCAACAAAAAAGCGGACGTCGTGGGCAGCTTGCTTACCCGGTGGAAGAGGCCATGACCCACCGCCTGACGGCCAAAACCGTGCTTTATGATGACAATCCTTTATTGCGGCGGAGACTTTGATCCCGGTCACCGAATCGGATCATTTGCCCCCTGTTGGCCGCTTGTTCTGCCCTCGTCATGATGCTTTACTCAACATGGTCATCACAAGAAGGAGTATTAGGGTTGAAAGCATGGATGCTGGCAGGCCATATGTTGTTGATCCCCCTGAGCGGATGGAGCCAGACTCCCCCTCCCGCGGAGGTGATCTTCCTGACCGCCGCGCCCTCCCCCTTGCGTCCGAGCAAAGATGCCACTCCCGCCTCACAACCCGACACCGCTCAAACAGCGGCAGTCGCCACCAACGGCAAGAAGCAGATCCAGGTCTATAAATCGGTGCAACAAAACGGGGTGGTTCGCTACTCCGACATGGCGCCCGAACAGGGCCATTACGAGCTGCTGCTGTTCAACGACTGCTTCGCCTGCGACCCCAAATCCAGCGTCAACTGGCAGACCACAGGGCTGTTTCTCTATGACTATGCCAGCACCATCAAGGCGGCCGCCAAAACCTATCAGGTTGAGCCTGCGCTGATCCGGGCGCTGATCCATGCTGAATCCGCTTTCAATCCGCTGGCGGTCTCCCGCAAGGGGGCGATGGGGCTGACCCAGCTGATGCCCGCCACGGCGCGGGAGTTGGGGGTCGGCAATGCCTTGCTGGCGGAGCAGAATATCTTCGGCGGGGTGAAATACCTGGCGGGACTGCTCAAGCAGTATGACGGCAACGTGGCGCTGGCGACCGCGGCCTACAACGCCGGCGCGGGCGCCGTACAAAAACATGGCGGTATCCCGCCCTATGCGGAAACCCGTGCCTATGTGGAGCGCGTCCAGCTCCTCCACCTGCGCTACAAAGAGATGCTGCAGGCCAAAGGGCTCTGAGGTTAGCCTCGGTTAATGCTCTTTTCTCGCCCCTCCAGAAACAAAAAACACGCCCGCAGGCGTGTCGATACCACACTTTGTTTCGCAAATGATTACTTCTGCTCAGTCGCCACCAGGCGATAAGCCAGCGCACCCAGAATGGCACCGACAATCGGGGCAACCCAGAACAGCCACAGCTGGCTGATAGCCCAGTCACCGACAAACAGCGCAACACCGGTACTGCGAGCCGGGTTGACCGAGGTATTGGTCACCGGAATGCTGATGAGGTGGATCAGGGTCAGGCACAGACCGATGGCGATCGGCGCGAAACCGGCAGGCGCACGGCTATCGGTGGCCCCCATGATGACAAACAGGAAGAAACCGGTCATCACCATTTCGCACACCAGTGCGGCAGTCAGACTGTAACCACCCGGAGAGTGCTCACCGTAGCCGTTGGAAGCAAAACCGGCAGAGAGATCAAACCCGGCCTGACCGCTGGCAATCACGTAAAGCACGGCAGCAGCGGCAATGCCACCCAGCACTTGCGCCACGATATAAGGCAGTACACCGGATGCCGGAAAACGACCACCCGCCCACAAGCCGACAGTCACGGCCGGATTGAGGTGGCAACCGGAGATATGGCCGATGGCAAACGCCATGGTCAGCACGGTCAGACCGAAAGCCAGCGAGACCCCCAACAGACCAATCCCGACGTGAGGGAAAGCTGCAGCCAGCACGGCACTGCCGCACCCGCCCAATACCAGCCAGAAAGTGCCCATAAACTCAGCAGCAACAGGTTTCACATTATTTCTCCCATTTGAGATAACACAGAACAAGACCCGAGAAGGGCCCATGCTTGAACAAGCGCAGCATTATGGGAGTGTGAGTCCAGATTGCGAACCCTGCAGGCAGAGCTCACTGAATGTGATGTTCGTCACAATCAGTTGATTAGATAAGGGATTTATCATTAAGACAGCTGGCTGCACATCTCATACCCAAGGGCGTCATACGACAACTTGTGACACCGTTTAGCTCGAGTGCTCATCCCTTGAACGATAAAAACGGAGGCGTGGTCAGTCTCCTGCAGGGGCAAAACGGCTGACAACCTGCCCCTGATGCTCAATCCACTCCATAAACATGGCGACGGGTCGGGCATAAACCTGACCATCCTGCTCGGATTGATAAATGACCAGCTGCTCCTGGGTTTCGGTATGCAGAGCCAAGGCAAGCACTTGATAGTAACCCCCCTTGAAGTGGCGATAGCGGCCTGGAACGGGTGCTTGCATGGGAAAACCTCGTAGAAGTGAACACCGATGAGCGAACCACATAAAGATGACACCATGGGTACCATTCAACTCATCGAAAAGGGGGACGAAGACGATTTTTTACACAAGCCAATCGTGCCACAGGATCCGGATATTGCAACACAGTCAGGCAGCATTGTTAATTCGTTCCCCATGTTTCACTAGTTAACCTTGGTTAGCACCAAAGATCGTGCTGAATTTAACGTTCTAGCAACCCTGTTTCAGGGCTAAAAATCAGGGAATTCTTCTAAAAAGAGGATTGTTCTAGCATTCAATTCTGTGAAGAATAGGGGAAAAGAAATTTGATACTAAAAATCGCCTTTTTCGCCAACGCGTCCCTGTGGGGAAGGAATCACACTCACCATGTTCACAATCGACAAGTCGCACAAGCTCGACGATGTCTGCTATGACATCCGCGGCCCGGTGCATAAAGAGGCTCGCCGTCTCGAAGACGAAGGCCACCGCATTCTCAAGCTCAACATCGGCAACCCGGCCCCGTTCGGCTTTGATGCGCCGGAAGAGATTATCAAGGATGTCATCCTCAACATGCCGCTGAGCCAGGGCTACTGCGACTCCAAGGGGCTCTTCTCTGCCCGTAAAGCGGTGATGCAGTACTACCAGCAAAAAGGGATGCGCAAGGTCGATATCGACGACATCTACATTGGCAATGGCGCCAGCGAGCTGATCGTGATGGCGATGCAGGCGCTGCTCAACAATGGCGACGAGATGCTGGTACCCTCCCCCGACTACCCGCTCTGGACCGCCGCCGTCACTCTCTCCGGTGGCCATGCGGTGCACTATCGCTGCGACGAAGGAGCTGACTGGTACCCGGATCTCGACGATATCCGCGCCCGCATTACCCCGCGCACCCGCGGCCTGGTACTGATCAACCCCAACAATCCGACCGGTGCCGTCTACGGCAGCGAGTTCCTGCTGGAAGTGATCGAGATTGCCCGCCAGCACAATCTCATCATCTTCGCCGACGAGATCTACGACAAGATCCTCTACGACGATATCTCCCACACCAGCGTCTGCACCCTGTGCGACGATGTGATGGTGGTGACCTTCAACGGCCTCTCCAAGGCCTACCGCGCCTGCGGCTTCCGTCAGGGCTGGATGGTCATCACCGGCCCCAAAGGCCGTGCTCGCGGTTACATTGAAGGGCTGGAGATGCTGGCCTCCATGCGGCTGTGTGCCAATGTGCCGATGCAGCACGCTATCCAGACAGCCCTTGGTGGCTATCAGAGCATCAACGAGCTGATCCTGCCGGGCGGTCGCCTGCGCAAGCAGCGGGACAAGGCGTGGGAGCTCTTGAACGAGATCCCCGGGGTCTCCTGCGTCAAACCCAAGGGGGCGCTCTACATGTTCCCGCGCCTCGACCCCAAGGTGTATGACATACGCGACGATCAGAAGATGGTGTTCGACCTGCTGCAGCAGGAGAAGCTGCTGCTGGTACAGGGCACCGGTTTCAACTGGCCGGCGCCGGATCACTTCCGGCTGGTGTTCCTGCCCCGCGAAGAGGAGCTGGAGGATGCCATCGGCCGCCTCGCCCGCTTCCTCAAGGGCTACAAGCAGTAAGCAAGGCTCATGAAAAAGGCTCCCGCGGGAGCCTTTTTGTCATCTGTCGTTTTCTATCCGCACCATCAGCCGTGCAGCAGGGCACCGGCCACCAGTACCGCCATGGTGATGAGGGCCACGCCGATGATAAAGGGCAGCACCCAGCGTACGAAGCGATCATAGGGGATCTTGGCGAGCGCCAGACCGGCCACCAGATGGGCGGCAGTGGGGGCGAACAGGTTGATCCAGCCGGAGGCGGACTGATAGGCGGTGATCACCAGATCCCGGGAGATACCGGAGAAGTCCGCCAGCGGCCCCATCAGCGGCATGGAGACGGTCGCCAGCCCCGAGGTGGAGGGGATGAAGAAGCTCAGGATGATGTGCACCAGATAGGCCATCAGGATGAAGACCGATGAGGAGAGTCCGGTCACCAGCCCTTCGGCCCAGTGCAAAATGGTGTCGATGATGACACCCTGCTCCATCACCACATAGATGCCGCGCGCCACCGCCACCACCAGCGCCACCCCGATAAGATCCCGAGCGCCGCTCAGGAAGGTGGCCACATAGTTGGATTCCGGCATCCGGTTGATTAGCGCGATCAGAATGGAGGCGCTGAAGAACAGGGTGGATAGCTCGTCAAACCACCAGCCAAAGGTGGGCAGCACGTCGATCCCCAAATCGGACCAGGGCACCACCGCATAGATCATCAGCAGGAAGGTGCCAAAGAAGACCAGCATGGTGAGCTTCTGCTTGCCGGTGAAGGCGAGGTTGCCGCTCTTCATCTGGGAGAACTCGTCGTCATAGACGATGTCGGCCAGCACGGAGCGGGACTTGTCCTGCTGCACCTGCTTGGCGTAGCGCATCACGAACCAGGAGGCGAAGATCACCAGCAGCAGCCACTGGATGACCCGCAAACCGATCCCTTCGCCGATGGGGATACCGGCAAAACCGGAGGCAATGCCGGTGGCAAACGGGTTGACGGTGGAGGCAAGCACCCCGACCCCGGAGCCAAGCAGGATAATCCCCGCCGCCACCATGCGATCAAAGCCCGCCGCCATCATCACCGGCACGATCAGCGCCCAGAAGGCCACCGTCTCCTCCGCCATGCCGAAAGTGGAGCCGCCGAGGGCAAACAGGGCGATCAACACAGGAATTAGCAGCCGCTCACGGCCGGCAAAGCCGCGCACAATGGCCCCCACCCCGGCATCGAGCGCACCGCTTTGCATGGTCACCGCGAGAAAACCACCGATGATGAGCACGAACAGCGCTACGTCGGCCGCCTTGTGAAAGCCCTGAATGGGGGCCTTGAGCACCTCGAATACCCCTTGCGGGTGGGCGGGTAACTCGGTGTAGCTGCCGGGTACAGGCAACAGCCGCTCGTCGCCGCTGTAATCGGCCACGGCCGCTGCCGCCACCGGCTGCTGGGTCTTGGCGGTGACATAGTCATATTTGCCCGCTGGCAGCACCCAGGTGAGGGCGGCCATCAGGGCGATGATAATAAAAAGCAGGGTATAGACAGTGGGAAGTTGGCGCTTCTTGGGCGCCTCGTTTGGAGTGGTCATAGCTTCCGTTCCTCGGCAATGCCGTCTGTGATCCGATCAGCGCAAGACTAGCGGGTTTGATATGGGGAAAAGGTGATCGCTGATAATAAAATTCCGCAAATTAGCGGGATTTTTGCCAAAAAAACAGGGCCCCGCGGGGCCCTGTTTTCACTTGAGTCAGACTCAGAGCTCGACCACGTCGAATTTCACGTCCGGATTTACATCCGCATCGTAATCGACCTCGTCCAGACCGAAACCGAACAGGCGCAGGAACTCCTGCTTGTAACCGGTGTAATCGGTCAGTTCGGAGAGATTCTCGCTGGTGATGGATGGCCACAAGTCGCGGCAGGTCTGCTGCACATCTTCACGCAGTTCCCAGTCATCCATGCGGATGCGAGCCTGCTCGTCCAGCGCCATGTCGGACGCGTAGAGACGGGTGCGCATCATGCGATCCACCTGCTCCATACAGCCCTCGTGAATGCCCTTCTCCTTCATGATCTTGAAGGCCATGGAGATGTAGAGCGGCATCACCGGAATGGCAGAGGAGGCTTGAGTCACTACGGATTTGAGCACGGCCACGTGAGCGGTGCCGCCCTTGGCAGCCAGATCGCCACGGATGGCGGCAGCGGCGCGGTCCAGATCTTCCTTGGCGCGGCCCAGGGTGCCGTGCCAGTAGATTGGCCAGGTCAGATCGGTACCGATGTAGGAGTAGGCCACGGACTTGGCGCCGTCAGCCAGCACGCCGGCATCGCGCAGGGCAGCCATCCACAGCTCCCAATCCTGACCGCCCATGACGGTGATGGTGTTCTGGATCTCTTCCTCGTTCGCCGGCTCGACGGTGGCGGTGATGATCTGATCCTTGTTGGTATCGATGGCGGTGGTGGTGTAGACCTCACCGATCGGTTTCAGGGCAGAGCGCACCACTTCGCCGGTTTCCGGCATCTTGCGCACCGGAGAGGCCAGGGAGTAGACCACCAGATCGATTTGACCCAGATCCTGCTTGATAAGCTCAATCACCTTGGCGCGGCACTCGCTGGAGAAGGCATCGCCGTTGACGCTCTTGGCGTAGAGGCCCGCCTCTTTGGCTGCCTTGTCGAAGGCGGCAGAGTTGTACCAGCCAGCGGTACCGGTCTTGGACTCGGTGCCCGCTTTTTCAAAGAAGACGCCGAGGGTGGCGGCGCCGCTACCGAAGGCAGCCGCAATCCGGGAGGCCAGGCCATAACCGGTGGAAGCGCCGATCACCAGCACCTTCTTGGGACCATTCTCGATGGTGCCCTTGGCCTTGGTATAAGCGATCTGGCGACGAACATTGGCTTCACAACCGACCGGATGAGTGGTGGTGCAGATAAAGCCGCGAACCTTGGGTTTGATGATCATATGGGGTCTCGGATCCGTTTAATGGATGAAATCGGGGCATAAGATACCTCATCTTGCCGCGATAAGGTGCTCTGATGTGTTGAACTGCGGCAAAAATGGCCATTCAGGGTGACGGCTGCCGTCAAAAATGCACAATTTTTCGGAAAGCCTCACTTCATCAGTCCGGTAATGAATCTCCCCATATCTATGGAAACCGATGACATGTTTCAACGCAGGTGCAGTACGACCAACATGATACAAAAAGGCCCCGAACTCTCGGGGCCTGGGGGTAATGTCATCGAATTATATCAAGCGGCATGTGAGCGCCATTTAAAATGATTAATCTGTGTTCTCATTGACTTGGCCATCTCATCAAGACGCTGACACTTGGCCGATACATGGGCTGCCGAGTCCGAGGTATGTACTGCGATATCGGCAATATTGACCATGCTGCGCGTCATCTCTTCGGTGACTTTGCTTTGCTCTTCGGCTGCAGCAGCGACCTGCACATTGAGATTATTCAGATCATCCACCGCACTCACAATTTCTTCCAAAGAGACGCCGCAGGTCAGCATCAGGGTATTCGTCTTCTCCACTTCAGATAATCCGATATTCATACTATCAACAGCCATAGTTGCATTCTGTTGCAGGCGATTGACGGTGTTCTGGATTTCTCCGGTAGAGTTTTGGGTGCGCTGAGCAAGTACCCGGACTTCATCAGCCACAACAGCGAAGCCACGCCCCTGCTCACCCGCTCTGGCGGCTTCAATTGCCGCATTCAGTGCCAATAAATTGGTTTGTTCGGCAATCGAGCGAATAACCCCCATCACCTGAGTAATGTTATTGCTCTCGATAGCCAGGTTTTGCAGCACAGTGGATGTATTTTGTAATTGACCAGAGAGCAGAGCCATATTCCCAATGGTCTCCTTGACAACCGCTTGCCCCTCTTCTGCCTTGTTTTCAGCCTGACGGGCGGCAATTGCGGCACTATTTGTATTCTGGGCGATTTCGTTAACCGTTGCGCTCATCTCATTCATCGCCGCAGCGCTCTGATCTGTCTCCAGACGCTGCTGGGCCATTTGTTCAGCACTGGTTAGCCCCAGCTCGTTCAGTGCATCGGCGCCTGTCGATAACTGTTCGGCCACGTCATCCATTTCGCCAATCAATCTGCGGAAATGGCTAACCATATCATTCAGCGCCCGTGCGACTTGCCCCAATTCATCTTCCCGAATAACAGGGACGGTGACGGTCAAATCCTGCTCATGCTGCAATTTGTAAAGCGCTCTGCGCAAAGCGGTGAGCGGTTGACTGATCCCGCGAAAAATCCAGATCCCCAGCACGGATAAAGCGAACAAGGCAATCCCGGTAATGGAGAGGAAGGCAAATGAAAAATCAACGGCCAGACTTTCCAAGGTACCAACATGTTCATCTGCAAATCTCAGCTGGAGTTCAACCAGCTTGCCCAGCTCCTCATTAAAAGGATCAACCGTGCTGTATAACTGATGAATTGCCTTATCAAGAGGAGCTTTTAATGAAAGATCACTCTGAATACCATCCAGTGTAATGTCGGCTTTGTTCATCAATACCTGGGCAGACTCCGCTATCGCCCGCTCTTCCGCAGACATCTTCTGGGCCATGTAACGCTTCCATTCCGTTGCGGCTTTTAACTGCGCTTCAGTAACGGAACGTTTTGCCTCTTCACGGGTGATTAATCCAACATGCGCTTTATTGATCGCATCAACGACACTGACCGCATACAAGTCTGAAATCAGCTTCAGTTCGGATAACTGCTGCACCTCCTCTTCATTCACCTGATGGGCAGCCTGATTCATCAGGCGCATCCCCCAAAGGGAGAGAGTGCACAGCAAAATCATACAAAACAGCGGTACCACAACCAGCATCAATAATTTGCTACGAACCGAGATCCCTTTCATGGTGTCGTCCTCATACTCAGGCCACTGGTCGTTTAATATGCAATTGATACACCAAGCATCACGCGACCACTCATTTCAATACAATCACCCGCTTACCTCATTAAAAAAGCGCGGTCTGTGCACCATAGTGCAATGCAAGTTGCAACCTGTTCGCAAAACCAGACCTTAAACACATCACCGCAGGAGAAGGACTAATGTCCTTATTGATAGTGCGCTTTTTAGTCTATTCATCATTTCGTTGATGTCTAATCTTCGCAAAGCAAAATCCGTAGCGTGTTGCAGCCTGCATCGTCCATGCACTGATGGCGGCAACGTCCACGAAACTAGCAAGCAATGCGGGTGACGTGACCATCCTGCAGCTTATAGAAGGCATCTTGCGGCAACTCCTGTGACCAGGTCGCCTCATAGTCGAGATCGGCATAGACGCCACGCAGCATGGCACCGAGCAGGCCGTGGGAGATGACGATGGCCCGCTCGGCGATGGCAGGATCCTGCAACCACTGGTGTGCCCGGCGCTGAATGCTCTCGGAGCTCTCGGCCCCCGGTGCCTGCAGATACCAGTCCCCTTTGCCGGTATCGAGCTCGGGGTGGGCAAGACGCAGCGCCGGTATCTGGCAGCTCTCCCACTCCCCCATCCCCAGCTCCATTAACCGGTCGTCCCAGACGATACGCTCTGCCGCCAACCCCAGCTGCTCGCACACCAGCAGCGCAGTCTGGCGAGCACGGCCGAGCGGGCTGGCATAGACGGTCCAGCGGGCGGGTTCCGCCAGTTCGCCAGCAAGCCGCCGCCCCATGGCGATGGCTTGCGCCTCGCCCTTGTCGGTCAGCTCGGAGTTGCAACGCCCCTGCAGACGCTGCTCGGCATTGAAGCGGGTCTGGCCGTGGCGCAGCAGATAGATGAGTCGAGACATGATTTCTCCAGCATGTTCAGAGAGATAGAAAAATAAAGGGGGAAGATGATAGCAGATGAGCCCGAAGGATGGCCCAAACAGAGAGGCTAAAGCGGGCGTAAAAAACGGGTCAAGGCTGACCCGTTTGCTGCCAATTTGGCCAGAGTGTATCGACTCAGCCCTTCTTGATCTCCCGCAGATAGCGGTAGATGGAGTGGACCGAGATCCCGAGCTGGCGCGCCGCAATCTGGGCACTGTCTTTAAGCTCGAAGATCCCCATGTCGTGCAGCTGATTGACGATGACCCGTGTCTTCTGGGACGGAGGCACCGCCTCGTTGCCACGCACCTCGGCACTGACGGTGTCGATGGTGCTGTTGAGCGCTTCGTCGATGTTGCGGGCAAACACCTCCGGGGTGGCATGGCTCTCGTGGGGATGCATGCACTCCGGCATCATGGTCCGTAGCACGGATTGCAACGGGGCATCCATGTCGCTGTTGATGCAGAGCAACCCGATGGCCCTGTGCTCCCCGTTGCGGATCACGGTGGTGATGGAGCGCAGGGTCTTGCCGGTGGCGCACTTGGTCATGTAGGGGCTGGAGATATCCTGCCCGCTCTTGAGCTTCATCATCGCCAGGTTGGTGATGGGGGCGCCGACACTGCGGCCGGTGATATGGCCGTTGGCAATCTTGACGATCGAGGGATTGCGCGCATCCAGACTGTGGAGCAGCACTTCGGTGTGCTGGCCATACATGGCGGCGATGCCATCCACTATGTTCTCCATCGACTTGAGGATCTCAAAATCGCTCGGACTCAACTCTTGCAGCTTCACAATGGGACCTTCTTGCAAGGGTTGCTGCCGGACAATAGGCGCCGGGCAGCAACCGACAGGGACATCAGGCGGACATGATATCAATAATGGTGCTGTCTGTGGCAGACATGCCCTCCTTCACCATCTGGCCGACGTTGCGGATGGTCTGATCCACGTCGCCGGCGACGATCCCCTGCCCCGACACCGAGTGGCTGTTGAGAGCCATCAGGAAGCCGCGCACCGCCGCGCCAGAGGAGGTACTCACCTTCATGGCGCAGGAGGCTTTCGCCCCGTCGCACACCATGCCGGCACTGTCGCTCAGCACGTTCTGGATGGCGAAGCAGGATTGCTCGAAGCTGCCGCCCGCCAGATAGACCATGGCCATGGAGGCGGCCGCGCTGGTCACGGTATTGCCACAGAAGGCCGACAGCGGCGGATAGTGGGATTTGATATAGATGGCGCCCAGATGGCTCATGATGAGGGCGCGAGCCAGCTGCTCTTCGCTGGCCGCAAAGCGCTCGGCAATCACCATCACCGGAATGGTGGCGGCAATGCCCTGGTTGCCGCTGCCGAAGTTGCTCATGGCTGGCAGGGTCGCGCCCCCCATGCGGGCATCGGAGGCGGCCGCCGTCATCATCACGATGCGGTTCATCACATCCTCGCCGATAAGACCGGCATTGATGTTCTGCTGCATGGTGCGGCCAATCTCCAGGCCATAGGGGTTATTCATCCCCTCGGCAGAGAGCTTGCCGTTAAGCTCGGAGGCTTTGAGGATGAACCGGATCTGCTCGAACTCCACCTGGGTAGCGAACTCGTAGATGGCGGCGATGCTGATATCGACGCCATCGCAGATGGAACCGGTGGCGCCGCCCTGGCTCTGATCGGCGGTGAAGGTCACTTCACCATCGCGGCGCTGCTCGACGATGCGGGTATGACCGCCGCAGAGGGTCACTTCGGCGCTGTGCTCTTCACCCTTGTCATCAGTGCCATAAACGGTCACGCGGCAGAAGATAAACTCGGGGGCGGCGGTGCGGCTCACCTGCACCTTGCCAGCATCGATCAGCTGCTGGGCACGCTCCACCTGTTCTGGCTGGATCGCGGCCAGCACCTCCAGCCCGGCATCGGCGTTGCCGCCGATGGCACCGGCCGCGGCTGCAATGGCCAGACCGATCTTGCCGGTGCCCGGCACATAGACACCCATCGAGTTTTTATAGAGGTTGTCCGACACCGCAACCTCGAGGCGACCGGGCTCCCCCCCCAGTTGCCGAGCGGCGACAGCCGCGGCATAAGCGGCGGCGATTGGCTCGGTACAACCCAGCGCTGGTTTGACAACCTGTTGAATAATCTGCAGATACTGCTGCCACGCTTGTTTCATCACTTGAACCTTTTTATCAGCATTAACGAGCGATATGGGCGATCGCTTCCACTTCAACCTTGACGCCCATCGGCAGATCCTTCACTGCGAAGCAGCTGCGCGCCGGACAATCTTTCTGGAAATAGGCTTTATAGACCTCGTTGAACGCGGCAAAATCGCTGATCTCGGCGAGGTAGCAGGTGGTTTTGAGCACGGTATCCAGCGAGCCGCCAGCGGCTTCCAGCACGGATTTCAGGTTTTCCAGTGACTGGCGGGTCTGGGCGGCAATCCCCCCTTCCACCACACCACCCTGCTGCTTGCAGACCGGCAACTGACCGGAGGTAAAGATAAGGTCGCCATAGGCAGTGCCGTGGCTGTAGGGACCGATAGCGTCAGGTGCCGCTGCTGCTGTGATGATGCGTTTCATATAGCCACTCCTGTTTGTGCAATTTTTTTTGCAATCATGAATCTCATTCCGTTCAACATTATTTGCTTTTTATTTTATCCATTCAACAAAAAGATACAAAAATGGCGTTTAAAGGCACCTTTCGGCCTCAATATAAACCGTGATCACCATCCTGATTTGAACAAAAGTACTCTTATGGGCATTGTTTATGACAGTTTCATTCAACTATATTTGCGCCGCTTTCCCACATCCCTACAAAAAAGAAGGTTTTAATGGACGCGCATAGCACTACACTCGCCAGCCCCGTGATGGGCACGCTGGAATGGAAAGAAGCGGTTCGCTTCGACAGCACCGACTGGGGCTGGATCATCATGAGCATCGGCATGGCCATCGGCGCAGGGATCGTCTTCCTGCCGGTACAGGTGGGTCTGATGGGCTTGTGGGTCTTTCTGCTCTCGGCGGTGATCGGCTACCCCGCCATGTACATGTTCCAGCGCCTCTTTATCAACACCCTGGCCACCTCGCCGGAGTGCAAGGATTACCCCAGCGTCATCACCGGCTACCTCGGCAAGAACTGGGGTGTGCTGCTCGGCGCGCTCTACTTCGTGATGCTGGTGATCTGGGTCTTCGTCTACTCCACCGCCATCACCAATGACAGCGCCTCCTTCCTGCAGAGCTTCGGCGTCACCGACGGCCTGCTCTCCGAAAACCCGCTCTACGGTCTGGTGCTGATCTGCGGTCTGGTGGCGCTGGCCTCGCGCGGCGAGAACCTGCTGTTCAAGATCTCCACCTTTATGGTGCTGACCAAGATCAGCGTGGTGGCCGTGCTCGGCCTGATGATGGTGGACAAGTGGGATGCGGCCAACATCACCGCCATGCCCGCTGCCGGTGACTGGATGAAGGATGCCATCATCATGCTCCCCTTCACTCTCACCTCCATCCTCTTTATTCAAAGCCTGAGCCCCATGGTGATCTCCTACCGCTCGCGGGAAAAGTCGCTGGAAGTGGCCCGCTTCAAGGCGATGCGCGCCATGAATATCGCCTTCGGCATCCTGTTTGTGGTGGTGTTCTTCTACGCGGTCTCCTTCACTCTGGCCATGGGCCACGATCAGGCGGTCAAAGCCTCTGAAGAGAACATCTCCGCGCTGGCCATGGTAGCCCAGGGGATGCCCGGCCAGACCCTCAAGCTCCTGAGCCTCACCCTCAACATCTTTGCGGTAATGACCGCCTACTTCGGCGTTTACCTCGGTTTCCGTGAAGCCTGTCAGGGTCTGGCGATGAACCTGTTGCGCCGGGTGCTGCCGGAAAACCGCATCAACAAAGGATTGGTAGGCAAAGGGATCATGGTGTTTACCGTCATGCTCTCCTGGGGTGCCATCGTGCTCAACGCACCGGTACTGAGCTTCACCTCCATCTGCAGCCCCATCTTCGGCATGGTGGGTTGCCTCATCCCGGCCTATCTGGTCTATCAGGTACCGGCGCTGCACAAGTACAAGGGCACCTCCCTCTACATCATCATCGTCACCGGCCTGCTGCTCTGTGTCTCGCCCTTCCTGGCGTTCAACTGATCGGTGTCCCCTTATCGACCGCGGGTCACCTTCGGGTGGCCCGTTTTTTATTGGCGCAACCCGCCTCTCTGTCGCTGCGGCTGCCAAGTCACCCCGCGGGGCAAAAAGCCAAGGGGATCACAACTTGCAACCGGCCATCACCCAAGGGAGGCCGCTCGGAGTACTATTCAGGCAACACGACTCACGCCCGCACTCAGGTATCGAGGCTTAACATGAAATGGATTTTCAACCCCGCCATCCGGCTGGGCAATCAGCTCTCCTTCAAATATAAATTCCTGCTCTGGTCCTGCCTGATGCTGCTGCCACTGGCCTACAGCATGGCCAATCTGCTGGGGCGGCTGCAGGATGACAACGCGCAGGCCAACCGCGAGCTGGCGGGAGTGGCCAATCTCGCCCCCGTGCCCGCTATCGAGCAAGCCCTGCTCACCCATCGCAATCTGGTGACCCGTCACGCCCATGAGGTGGATCCGGTCGGTGATGATCAGGTCAAGGCAGCCGCACAAGCAGTTGATCAGAGCCTGCAAGCCTTTGCCGACACCCGCCAGAACAACCCCTCCTTTGAGGTGATCCAGCAGGGCTGGGCCGCCCTGCAGAGTGAAGCGGGCAAGCTGGAAGTGGAGCAGAGCAACTTGCGCCACGACAAGCTGCTGACCGAGGTGCGCCACCTCTACAAGCACATTACCGCCAGTAGCAGCCTGATCCAGGATCCGTCGCTCGGTACCTACTACATGGTAATCCTCGCCAGCGAGCGGTTGCCGCAGCTGCGCGACTTGCTGGCCCAGGTGCGGGATCGCGCCGCCACCATCGCCGATTTCGGCCTGTTTCAGGCAGAGGGCTACAGCGGCCTGCGTTTTCGTCTCGACCTTATCAGCGCCACCATGCAGGAGCTGGAGGCCGATCTGACCCTGCTCTACCAGATTGAACCGGCCTACCGCGCCGAGCTGGGTCAGCAGACCGATGCTCTGATACAGCTGGTGCGTCAGGGGGTCGAGACCATGGAAAACAAGATGATGAAGGATCAGCTGGTGCAACTCTCCACCAAGGAGGTACAGGCGCTGGGGGATAAGATGGACGAGGCTATCACCGCGCTGGCAGGCCAGGTACGCCAGCGGCTGGAGGCCGATCTGCATCAGCGGCTGGCCGCCAACCAGCGCCACTTCTGGTGGGTCACCGCGCCGCTGACCGTCAGCTTGCTGCTCTACCTCTACCTGATGATCGGCGCCTATCTCTCCCTGCGCGAAACCGTGGGGCGGGTGCGTGATATTGCCGCCCGGGTCAACGCCCAGGATCTTAGCCAGCATATCGAGATCGTCGGTCAGGACGAGCTGGCCGCCATCAGCCGGGATTACAACGTGACCCTGGAGACCCTGCGCACCCTGATGCTGCAAGTGCGTGAAAATGGCGTCACCGTGGTGGAGAGCGCCACCGAGATCGAAGCGCGCACCTGCCGCTCACAGGAGGTCATTGCCGATCAGCAAGGGGAGACCCATCAGGTCGCCACCGCCATCAAGGAGCTGGCCGCCACTTCACAAGACATGGCGGGCAACGCCCTGCAAGCCGCCCGCATGACCCAGGAGGCGCAGAACGTGGTCGGTCAGGGCGAGGATGTGGTGGAGCGCACCATCAAGGCCATCGACCATATCAACCGCGAAGTGCTGCGCACCGCCGAGAGCATTGGTCAACTGGAACAGCAGTGCAGCCAGATTGGCGGCGTCATCAGCGTGATCCGTGGCATCGCCGAACAGACCAACCTGCTGGCCCTCAACGCTGCCATCGAAGCGGCCCGGGCCGGTGAGCAGGGTCGCGGCTTTGCGGTGGTGGCCGACGAGGTGCGATCTCTTGCCAACCGCACCCAGGGGGCTACCGTCGAGATCCAGCAGATGATTGAACAGCTGCAATCCGGCGCCCGCGCCTCGGTCACCGCCATGTCGGCGGCCAGTCATGAAGCACAGGAGGGGGTCGGGTTGGCGCAGGAGGCAAAACAGGCTTTCGGCGCCATCACCGAGAAGGTGGATCGAATGGTCGATACCAACGCCATCATCGCCAGCGCTATCGAGCAGCAGGGCGCCGTGGTCAACGAGATCGAACGCAACGTGGTGCGCATCTCGGATGGCAGCGACGAGGCGCTGCAAGTGGCCAACGCCGCCCGCGATGCAGCCCGCCAGATCCACCAGCTCACCGAACAGCTGCGCGCCATGGTACAGAGCTTCGTGCTCTGAGCCAGCCACCGCCCCCCACTCCATCGCCAGCCCCTACCGGGGCTGGTTTTTTGCAAATTCAGACGATCAGGCAGCATTGTTTTTCTTGGCGAAAAAAGTATCGACTACCCATTGTGCGATGAGGATAAAGCGGAGTAATCTTCAGCCACAATAAGATTCGAACGTTACCTTTTTGCCAGCCACAGGCCCGGGGATCAGTTCGACGCCCGAGAGGCAGTTCGACAAGAGTTCGGCGAGAGGAAGCTCGCATCACGACACAACCGTTCAGGCGAGGTATCGCAAATGGCGAAGTACCAATTTTTCTCTATCCCGGCCTCCAACCGGCAGCAGTACACTTTTATCGACATGGCCTCCCCCACCCTCCTGCCCGAGAAAGCGGCGCTGCTGACGCAGGGGTTCGAGGTGGAAGAGGATTTTATCGACGCAGCTAACCCGCGCGAGGCGGTGGAGAAGTATCGCTCCAACTTCCTCTATGTGGCCGATGAGATAGGCAAGTCCGATAGCAGCTACGCTGCGGCCGTAGCCATGCTGGAGCTAGGCAAGGGGCTATTAGGCAATAAAACCCGTCGAGATTAGGTACAACGGTAAAGAGTCGTGGCCATCGTGGCAACGTGCCCGATGGCCATATGGCAAGACATCAATTCGGTGAGTCAGAAGCGCCCCAGCTGCTGGAGCATCTCGATTAGCTCCTCTTCGCTGCTCGGCTCATAGGCCAGCTGAAGGCTCGGCGCGGCGCCTCCCATCAGCATGTAGACATTGGTGCTGCAGTGGTCGTAGTGATACCACTTACCGTCGATACAGACGTCGGTATAGCATCTCGGGTCCCTTTTCAGTTCCATATGCACATCCTTTTGTTACATCCCATCAACATCACTCCTGACCGTAAAATAACCACCGAGGTTCAAGCTTGATGCAGATCAATGGAAGCGGCTGAAAGGGATAGATATCTGCCAGATCTGTGGCTTGCGGATGCCCCGAGCCATCATAGGTTATCCAAATGAAGATGGACCGAGCACACCGTCATATCGCCGGATGGCCCCCGGTAACAAAAACGGCGCCCGCAGGCGCCGTTTTTGATTTTCCCTCAAAAGCGAGGGGCAAACAGAAAGCTTATTCGTCTTCCAGATAGGCGTAGCCTTGCAGGCCCAGCTCCAGCTCGTCGAGCAGGGCTTTGCGAGTGGCATCGTCCAGCGCCGGGTGAGCGGCGATCCGCTGGTAGTTTTCGCGGATCACGGACGGGTCGATGTTGACGTAACGCAGCAGCTGGTCGACAGTGTCGCCACGCACCACGTTGCGAATGTCCATCTTGCCCTCTTCGTCCAGCCACACTTCCGCGCAGTGGGTATCACCGAACAGGTTGTGCAGATCCCCCAGGATCTCCTGGTAGGCACCGACCAGGAAGAAGCCGACGTGGCACTCTTCGTTCTCGCCGTAGACCGGCATCGGCAGGGTGCTCTCGACCCCCAGACCGTCGACATAGTGCTCGACCTGACCGTCGGAGTCACAGGTGATATCCATCAGGATACCGCGACGGCTAAGCGGACGATCGAGGCCAGCCAGCGGCATCACCGGGAATACCTGACCGATACCCCAGGCATCCGGCAGGGACTGGAACAGGGAGAAGTTGGCAAAGCACTTGTCCGCCAGCTTTTCACTCAGCTCGTCAGCCAGCGCACGGTGGTTGCGGTTGACCGGGTTGAGCATCTCTTTGAGCGCCAGACAGGTGTTCTGGTGCAGCATCTCGGCCCAGGCACGCTGTTCAAGGTTCAAGAGGCCCATGGTGTACTGGGTATTCACGTCACCCAGATCTGCCACCGAGTCATGGAAGATCTCCAGCAGGGAGGGATCTTCGCTGCGCAGATCCAGCCAGCCTTTCCACATGTTCTGCAGAATGGTCGGTGCATCTTCGTCCGGCGCGCTGATGTCGTTCATCTCCACCCCTTCCGCACCAATGATATTGGTAACCAGCACGGCGTGGTGAGCGGTCAGGGCACGGCCAGACTCGCTGATGATGGTCGGGTGCGGCAGGTCGAACTCGCGGCAGACATCGCCGATGCCCCATACCACGTTGTTGGCGTACTCGGAGAGGCTGTAGTTGGCGGAGCAGTGGCTCTGGGAACGGGTTCCCTCGTAGTCCACACCCAGGCCGCCACCGACGTCCACGACTTCGATGTTGGCACCGAGGCGACGCAGTTCAGCGTAGAAACGGCCGCACTCGCGGATGCCACCCTGAATATCGCGGATATTGGCGATCTGGGAGCCCAGATGGAAGTGCAGCAGTTGCAGGCAATCCAGCTTGCCCAGCCCGCGCAGACGCTCGATCAGCGCCAGGATCTGGGAGGCGGAGAGACCAAATTTGGACATGGAGCCGCCGCTCGATTCCCACATGCCGGAGCCGGTGGAAGCGAGCTTGGCACGCACCCCGATGTTGGGCTTGATATTGAGACGAGCTGACTCGTCCAGCACCATCTCCAGTTCGGAGGGCTTCTCCACCACGATGTAGACCTTGTGGCCCATCAGGTTGCCCAAGAGGGCGTGGCGGATATATTCGCGGTCTTTGTAACCGTTGCAGACGATCACCGAGCCTTGCTCATGGTGATGGGACAGCACGGCCAGCAGTTCCGGTTTGGAACCAGCTTCCAGGCCAAGCCGGGGCTTGTCGCTGTAGGACTGGCTGATGGTCTCGATGACACGACGCTGCTGGTTTACCTTGATCGGGTAAACGCAGAGGTAGTCCCCTTCATAGCCAGACTTCTCGATGGCCTGACCAAAGGCGTTGAACAGCGCATCGACCCGACTCTTGAGAATGTCGGGGAAGCGTAGCAACACGGGGGTGGTCAGCCCGGACTGACGCAACTGTTCGATGGCGTCAGAGAGCACGATATGCGCGTCAGGGCGTGATTTGTCGGGGGCGACGGTCACATGACCGGCGTCATTGATATTGAAAAAACCCGCACCCCAGTAGGGAACGTTGTAGACCTTCAAGGAGTCCTTGCTGGACCAGTTAGTCATGGGCTATGCCTCGCAAATGAGCGACCCAAAGTCGCCTTCGTTACCCTCAATCACATCCAGACCATCTAGTGCAGAGTACGGCGAGCGCTGCCATCACGAGACGCAGCCACCCAAACCAACGCTTTGCACATCGCGGCAAGCCAGAGGCTGCCTGGTGGATCTTGGGGAAGTAACGAGTCTTGATGTGGGGCTGGTGGCTTTACATCAAGCTCAACGGTATGCGGTGCCACTATGCCGTAGCGCCGCGGTACTTTGATGACAGACGACATCAGCCACGCCGTCAGTTCATCATTCGGCAGCGATCCCGACAGAAGGAGAGGGTTCCAAGGAAGAGAAGCGAAGGCGCCAGCACGCATGCGTGTTGATAGACGACAACAACCACAGCCCACCTCACCGTCAGTGACCGCCCATGACAAGGGAAGATGATGAGCCGGTGGCCCACTCGGTCAAATGAAGGATGAGAGTCTGTTGTTCTCCCTGATACCGGAGCCTAACCGGTATTAAAGAAACCATTCCCCAGCAGTGTCTGTCGTTTCTGCGTGCCTCGCCCTATAGGCGTATGATCGGTCGGGTTTCTGGCGGCTCTGCCTGCTTCAGGGTTGCCCTTGGATCGGCGCGGAGTGTACACACTTACCGCGGGCAGTGACAATAAAAAATAGTGTTCAAAATCCCCTTTTAATAAGTCGATCAAATCTTGCTGGCGGGCAGGCAGGCTCTGGGATGGCGCAGGTTATGCGACAGCCCGGTTTCCCCTTGAAAAGTGTGCGAAAACGCCATGGTTGGGCTGACGCCTTGCTGTGCGGTGGCTGAGGGGAATTTGGCCGCCACCGCCAGCGCCTAAATATCGCAATAAATGCCACATTTATGCGATCTCCCTCCCGGACGTTGCCCCGCGCGCCGCACATTCGCCGCTCTTCCCTTGCGTCAAAAAATGGGAAAAACCTGCGCTGACGCAATGAGTACCCCGCACGGATTGGCCACAATGACCGCTCACAATCGGTTAGAGGCTGACTAATGGATACCCTGCTTGAGCGTTTTCTGCGTTACGTAACTTTTCATACCCGCTCCGATGAGACCAATCCAGCCTGCCCCAGCAGCGAAGGCCAACTGATCTTTGCCCGTGCCCTGCAAGAAGAGATGAAGGCGCTGGGGCTGAGCCAGGTCACCCTGGATGAACACGGCTACCTCACCGGCTGCCTGCCGGGCAACCAGCCGGACGCCCCCGCTATCGGCCTGATTGCCCACATGGACACCGCCGACTACGAGGCGGAGCACGTAGTACCGCAAATCATCGAAAACTATCAGGGCGGCGACATCTGCCTTGGCAAGGGTGACGAGGTGCTCGCCATCCGTGACTACCGCTTCCTGAAAAACTATCTGGGTCAGGACCTCATCACCACCGACGGCACCACCTTGCTTGGCGCCGACGACAAGGCGGGTATCGCCGAGATCCTCACTGCCATCGACCACCTGCAGGCCCACCCCGAGATCCCGCGCGGCGATATCTGGGTCGGCTTTACCCCGGATGAAGAGATTGGCCGTGGCGCCAACCTGTTCCCGCTGGAGAGATTCCCGGCCAGGTGGGCCTATACCGTGGATGGCGGCGAACTGGGCGAGCTGGAGTATGAAAACTTCAACGCCGCCAGCGCCACGGTGCGTTTTATCGGCAATAACGTCCACCCCGGCACCGCCAAGGGCAGCATGATCAACAGCCAGACCCTGGCCGCCCGCTTCCACGCCGCCATGCCTGCCGAGCAGACCCCGGAGTGCACCGAAGGGTATGAGGGCTTCTTCCATCTGGCCCAGATGAGCGGCACCGTGGAGGAGAGCACCCTGCACTACATCATCCGTGACTTCGACGACGAGCACTTCGCCGCACGCAAGGCCGAGATGCAGAGCCGGGTGGCCGCCCTACAGGCCGAATATCCGAAGGCCCGCATCGAGCTAACCCTGGCCGACAGCTATCGCAACATGCGCAGCCAGATTGAGCCGCACATGCATATCGTCGAGCTGGCCAAGGCCGCCATGGAAGCCGCCGACGTGGTGTCGAAAATCAAGCCCATTCGCGGCGGTACCGACGGCGCCCGCCTCTCCTTTATGGGCCTGCCCTGCCCCAACCTCTTCACCGGTGGCCACAACTTCCACGGCAAGCACGAGTTCATCCCGCTGCAATCCATGGAGAAATCGGTCGCCACCCTGGTGGAGCTGGTGCGCCTCACCGCAGCCTGGCGCGGTTAATCGATTACCATGACAACCAAGGGGGGAGCCGGTTAACCGGCTCCCCCCTTGCTATCTGGCCATCACCCATCAACAAAGGGAAACCGGGGAGGGTCGCTCAGGAGCTACTGACTGCCGCTGCCATCAAACTGTCATCCCGCTGACATGTCGCGGGAACAGTGCCACATCATGCTGGGAGCAACGGATCGCCGGAGCCCTCCAGATGTTCACTATCGATACCCTGCTGACCCAGCACTTCCCCCGCCTGCTTGGCTACCCTCTGCTTACCCCGTTGTTCAAGCGGCTGCTGGGCTGGCTGCTCAACGAACGTGCCTTTGCCGACTTTGCCGCCCGCTACCCGCACCTGCGCGGCCTCGACTTTGTCGAGCAGGCGCTGACCCAGCTCGATTTCGACTATCGGGTCAGCGAGGCGCAACTGGAGCATATTCCCGCCAGCGGCCGGGTCATTCTTGTTGCCAACCACCCCATCGGCTCGCTGGATGGACTGGCGCTGCTGCAACTGCTCGGTCGCATCCGCCCCGATGTGAAGATCGTCGCCAACCAGCTGCTGGCCCAGCTCGCGCCGCTGCGCCCTTTGCTATTGCCGGTGGACAATATGGAGGGCAAGACCGATCGACAGGCCATCCTCGCCATGAACGAACACCTCGCCCATGAAGGGGCACTGGTGATCTTCCCCGCAGGCGAAGTATCTCGGTTTGGCCTCAAGGGGGTAAAAGATGGCCCCTGGCAGGCAGGCTTTATCAAACTGGCCCAGCGCACCCGCACCCCGCTGGTGCCCATCCATCTGGGAGGGCGCAACAGCCTCTGGTTCTATCTCGCCTCCTGGCTCAACAAGCCCGCCTCCGCCCTGTTGCTGGTACGCCAGCTGTTTCGCCAGCAGGGGCAGACCCTGCCGGTGACCATAGGAGCGCGCATTCCGCTCGGCAGTTTTCAGGAGCTGCCCGCCAAGACGGCGGCGCGGCTGGTGCGCAACCACCTCTACCGGATTGGCCGTGGCAAGGCAGGGCGCCTGCAGACCGAGGCCCCCATCGCCCTGCCGGAGGATCGCCGCCAGCTCAAACAGGCCATCGAAAGCTGCGAGCAGCTCGGCACCACCCCGGATGGTCAGGGGATCTACCTCTACCGCCGCCACGAACTGAGCCACTCGGTGATCCTGCGCGAGCTGGGGCGACTGCGGGAGATCGCCTTTCGCGCAGTGGGGGAAGGCTCCGGCAAGCGGCGGGATCTCGATGGCTTTGACAACGACTATCACCACCTGATCCTCTGGGATCCGGCCCGACTCGATATTATCGGCGCCTACCGGTTCGCCCCGGTGGCGGAGCTGCTGGCCAGCAAGGGGAAGGATGGCCTCTACAGCCACACCCTGTTCGGCTTTGAGGATAAGCTGCTGCCCCGGCTGGAGCAGGCCATCGAGCTTGGCCGCAGCTTTATCCAGCCCGTCTACTGGGGCAAGCGGGGGCTCGATTATCTCTGGTTCGGCATCGGTGCCTATCTGGCCCGCTATCCCCGCTACCGCTACCTGTTTGGCCCGGTGTCGCTCTCCGGCAGCCTGCCGCCGGCGGCCAAGGATCTGCTGGTGAGCTTCTACCGCCAGCACTTTGCCCCCGAGCTGGCGCTGGCCCCCTCCCGCCGTCCCTACCCCGAGACGCAACCTCTGTTCGAGGGGTTGGATTACGGCGCCGATCTCAAAACACTCAAGGCTCGTCTCGACAATCTGGGCTGCGCCATCCCCACGCTCTACAAGCAGTACTCCGAGCTGTGCGAGCCGGGCGGGGTGCAGTTTATGGATTTTGGCATCGACCCCGACTTCAACCACTGCATCGACGGGCTGGTGTGGGTCGATGTGAGCCGCATCAAGTCCCACAAGCGGGCCCGCTATATCGGCAGTAATCTGGCCGAGCCGCGCTTATAACCCTGCTGGAGCCAGGCAAACAGCCAAAGGCAAAAAAGGAGAGAGAGGCCATCGCCTCCCTCTCCTTTCGATCTAATGCTCAGCACCTTTTCGAGGCGCTCGGCCCATCTGGCGTTACTCGGCCGTCTTGCGATCCGAGTGGCCGAGATCCCGCTCAGGGGCGATGACGTCACGCACCCGCTGCTTGATCTCCTTGGCCTCGGGGAAGCCGTCATCGACCACCCGATCCCACACCTGCACCCCGTTCACCAGAATGCGGAACTCCCCCTTGCTGGCCGGCACCAGCGCCACCTCCCCCAGATCGCTGTCGAAGGTGGATAGCAGCTCCTGCGCCAGCCAGGCGGCGCGCAGCATCCAGCGACAGAGGGTGCAGTAGCGGATTTCGATGCGGGGTTTGCTGATCAGGGTTTCAGACTCGGTCATGAGTGACTCCATAAAAAAGCGATAATGGCGGGAAGTGGCGTACTGCCGCCCAATGGCCAATCCCGGTTTGGTCAAATCAGTGCTGATCAACCCCATGAAAATCGGCCAGCCAATGGCGGGCAATGGTACGCATCGCCGATTCTGGCAGCTCGAACAGGCCGGGAGCAAGAGGGCCTGCCGCCAGCATCCGGATCCCTTCCATAATCTCCGCCAGCACCAGATAGACATATTCGCCAATCACGGCGCCATGGACGAAGTTGACCGCCTCGCCCCGGTTGAGCAGGTAGATCTGGGTGCCATCCGGCCGGTTGAGGGCCAGCACATGGGGGCACACCTCTTCGCTCGGCCACGGCAACTGGGCCAGCGAGAAGGCAAACTCGTCGTCGGCCGAGGTGACCGAGGCGACCATGGTGCCGTGGCGCAGCGCCTGCAGATCCGCCAAGTCCAGGGAGCCGTTGCCGGTAGAGCAGATCACCAGCTCGGCGCGGCTCAAGGCTTCAGCCTTGGTGATCAAGCGAAAACCGTGAGAGAGCGCTTCGACCTGTCGCAGCACATCGGTCTCCACCAGCCCTAGATGGAGGTTGCGACAGCGCAGGTCGCGGGCGATGCTGCGCCCCACCTTGCCATAGCCAAACAGCACGGCTTCGCAGACGTTGAAGGTACGGTTGAGGTTGCGGGCCAGCGACTCCGCGGAGTAGACCACGCTCAAACCAATCTGGATATCCTCGGCCTGCTTGAGGGGGCTGCGCGCCACCGACACCACAGGGGTCGCCAGCACCTCCTGCTCATAGCGTTGATGGCCGTTCTCGGTCATCTCCACCACCCCGAGGAAACGGGGGCCGAAGTATTCACTCAAGATCACCTGGGTTTTGGCAAAGTAACCGCCAATATCGAGGATCAGCAACCGCTCGTGAGGGGCCACCAGCGGCGCAATCTGCTGGATGAGACTGCCGGGATCATTGGTCCAGCGCCGGTTGAGGGGCAGCACCGGATAGTGCTGGGATACCCACTCCAGGGTCGGGCCGTGTACCGATTTCGGTTTGGGTAAAATGGCACCAATCCGCCCAATCCGGGAAAGCGCTTCGATAAAACGGGGGCGATCGGGAAGCAGATGAGTGACCAGCAGAATACAGAGACCATCGATACGTCCCTGTCCGGTGAAATGGCGAAAAAACAGATGCTCAGATCCTTGACTGCGCAACTGTGGCCTCCTTATGTGCCGCAAAGCAGGCAAACAGAACCCGGCGCGGCCGGGTTCTGTGTGTGTCCAAATAAAATGAAAAACCTTTTTATCTGAAACACATAGGTGGCTCAATCATTATCTGCCAAGAGTATGAGCGGGTATGCAAAAATGACTGTAATTGCCTGTTTTTCATGCAAAAATCAGTACAAAGAAGCAGCAGGCCACACCCACCACAGGCTGAGCCCGGTTCCCGCGGCAGCGAGCAGGATCAGTCCCACCCAACGCACTGGCAACGGTTTGTCACGCAATGCCCACTCCAGCAGCGGCAGCAACCAGACCGGCAGCAACACCACCAGCGGCACCTCCACATATTGCCAGGCGAGCATCTGGACGAAGGCGAGGGCCAGCGCCAGACCGGCGGGTGCTACCTTGATGCCAACAAAGGTGGCAAGCAGGGCGCGAAAACCGGCGAAAGCGGCCAGCGCACCGGCCAGCTGGGCAATCAGCAGACTGCCATCGATGCCGATCACCAGCGCCAGCCAGATAAAACCGAGGGCAAACCCGAGCCCCTCGCGGCTATCACAGCGCAAGGTGCTCCAGCCAAACCAGAGGATGGCGGGCAGTAGCGCCAGCCAGATCCCGGGTTCGCTCGCCAGTACCGAGGCCAATCCCTGCCACCACACCAGCGCACTGAACACCGCAAAGAGCAGCAGCGAACCGCGCTGATAGTTCACCTGAGCCGCAATGGCGGGCACCAGCAGGGTCAGCGGCAGCCACTGCCACGCCTTGGCCGGAATACCATAGAGACCGCCGAGCAAGGAGCCCACCAGCCAGAGCGCCAGGGCGCCCCACAGATAACCCAGTCGCGGCCAGCGCCACGATAGCAAAGCGGCTCCCAGAGGAGCCGCCAGGGTTTGCAGCAGAAGTTCCGCGCCCATTACTTGCGCACGCCTTCGACAAACAGGTTGATGTTCATCTCGTCCGGGATGCCGGGCAGCATGTAGCTCACGCCAAAGTCACTGCGCTTGATGGTGGTGGAGGCGTTGAAGCCGCTGCGGTAGCCGCCCCAGGGATCCTTGCCCTCACCGATCTTGACCAGATCGAAGGCCACTTCCTTGGATACGCCGTGCAGAGTCAGGGTCCCTTTCAGCACGCCTTTATCCTTGGTGCCCTCGTAAGCGGAGCTGACGAAGGTCATCTTGGGATACTGCTTCACGTCGAGGAAGTCAGGACTGCGCAGGTGTTTGTCGCGGGCTTCGTGGTTAGAATCGACGCTGGCGGCATCCACTTCAAAGCTCGCCTTGGCCGCCGCCGGGTTGGCGTCATCCATGCTGAAGGTGCCGCTGAAGGTGTTGAAGCGACCCACCAGCTCGGAGAAGCCCAGGTGACCCACCTTGAACTGCACCGTGGTGTGCGCCGCATCCACATCGTAATCCGCCGCCATCAGAGGGGTAGCCATAAACAGGCAGGAGGCCAGCAGAGCCTTGGTCATTTTCATCCGTTCGTTCCTTCATCTTGGGGTTCACATCAGTGGTTAAAATGCTAACCTCGTTCTGAAGATGAATAATCAGTGATTTATTAAATTCATTATTTACTGAGGATGGAAAATGGACCAGATCGCCGCCATGCGCACCTTTATCAAGGTGGTGGAGTGCCAGAGCTTTACCAAGGCCGCCAACCAGCTCGGCATCTCGGTCGCCATGGCCTCCAAACTGATGCAGCAGCTGGAGGAGTCCCTCGCCACCCGGCTGCTGTCGCGCACCACCCGTCAGGTCAATCCCACCGAAGCGGGCCAATTCTACTACCAGCGCTCCCTCGCCCTGCTGGCAGAGCTGGAAGAGACCCACAGCCAGCTGACCCACCACAACCAGCAGCCGAACGGCACCCTCAAGCTCTCGGTGCCGATGGATTTTGGCTATCTGCACCTCTCCCCCGCCCTGCCGCTGTTTCGCCAGCGCTTTCCCGATCTCAAGCTCGATATCGAGTACAGTGACCGACGGGTAGCGCTGGTGGAAGAGGGATTCGATCTGGCGCTGCGGATCGGCCACCTCAGCGACTCCTCGCTGGTGGCGCGCCAACTGGCCACCATTCGGGTCGAGCTTTGCGCCAGCCCCGCCTATCTGGCACGCAAGGGCAGACCGGAAAAACCCGAGGATCTCAAGCAGCACGACTGTCTGATCTACACCCTGACCCAGCCGGAGTGGCACTTCAAACGGGGAAACGAGCAGCAGAGCATCCGGCCACAGGGGCCGCTGCGGGCCAACAACGGGGTGGCGCTGACCCGCGCCGCTTGTGATGATCAGGGCATCATATTGCAACCCACCTTTATCGTGGGGGAGGCGCTGCGGGCAGGGCAACTGGTCAGCCTGCTGCCAGAGTGGGACAAGGGAGAGGTGGGACTTTATGCGGTCTATCCGCACCGCCGCTTCGTCTCGGCCAAGGTGCGCTGCTTTATCGAGTTCGTGCAGGAGCGCTATCTCGCCCCGCAACAGTGGGATAAGCCGTGATGATTGCCAGAGCAGAGGATACGGCCTGACTGTCCGGCCTGCTGGTCCGGCTTGAAGCCTAACGCTGGTCGAGTGCGGTGGTGGATGCGGCAACAGGGGTGAGCTTGGCTAGCAGACGCTCCTGCTCGGGGTGCAACTGCCAGCGTGGCAGTCGGGTGCGGACAACCGACAACTGCGGCTCACTCAGGGCATAGGGGAGCGCCACTTCAATCTCGGGGCAGTCAAACATGGCGGCCAGCTGCAGGATCAGAATGAGGTTTGCCTCGTCGGTCTTGTGCTTGTTGACCCGTTTGCGGATCTCGTGGCGCAGCTGGGTTTCGGGGTCCTGGGTCATCGCCTGCCAGCCGAAACCGAACAGCGGCACCAGCGCGCTGACAATCCCCAGCGCCGTCATCGGCTGCTTGGGGGGATGATAGAGTTCGTTGAGATCCAGCAGAACAGGATTCTGACGAACCTCACCCTCACCAAATAAAATCGTTTTCGTCATTGGATTACCCGTTATATTCCACTAGACTGCGCCGCATATTTTACCCCGATATGCCAACGAGGTGCTGATGCTAAGCGATATCGAGATCTCCCGCCAGTCCCTCTCTCCATTCACGCGCTGGCCGAACGCCTCGCCATCCCCCAGCACCTGCTCAGCCCTCATGGCCACTGCAAAGGCAAACTCAGCCTCGACCTGCTCAAGTCTCAGCCCACACAGAGCGGCAAGCTGGTACTGGTGAGCGCCATCACCCCTACCCCGCTCGGTGAAGGGAAAACGGTGACCACCCTTGGCCTTTCCATGGGGCTCAACCATATCGGCCAGCCCAGCATCGCAACCATCCGCCAACCGAGCCTCGGGCCGGTATTCGGGGTCAAGGGGGGGGCAGCCGGTGGCGGCCACGCCCAGGTGGTGCCGATGGAGGAGATGAACCTCCACCTCACCGGCGATTTTCACGCCCTAACGGCGGCCCACAATCTGGCGGCAGCTGCCCTCGATGCCCGCCTGTTCCACGAACAGAAACTGGGTGCCAAGTTCACCGCCAAAACCGGCCTGCCGCGGCTCGATATCGATGCCGATAACATCCTCTGGCCGCGCACCCTCGACATGAATGACCGCGCCCTGCGCCACCTCACGATTGGACAGGGGGGCGCTGCCGATAGTGTGGAGCGCAGCGATCGCTTCGTCATCACCGCCGCCTCCGAACTGATGGCCATTCTGGCGCTGGCAAGCGATCTCAAGGATCTGCGCGATCGCATCGGCCGCATCCAGCTGGCCCGCGACATTCACGGCAAGCCCGTCACCGCCGAACAGCTGGAAGTAGCGGGCGCCATGACGGTGCTGCTCAAAGATGCGCTGCAACCGACCCTGATGCAGACCACCGAACAGACACCGGTGCTGGTACACGCCGGCCCCTTTGCCAACATCGCCCACGGCAACTCCTCGGTGATCGCCGATCGCATCGCCCTTGGCCTGACCGACTATGTGGTGACCGAGGCAGGTTTTGGCTCCGACATGGGGCTGGAGAAATTCTTCAACATCAAGAGCCGCCAATCCGGTATTACCCCCGCCTGCGTGGTGCTGGTGGCCACGGTGCGCGGTCTCAAGGCCAACAGCGGCCTGCTCGATATCCGCCCGGGCCAGCCGCTGCCAGCCAGCTTGCAAGGGGAAGATCTGCCGACCCTCAAGCAGGGCTGCGCCAACCTCGCTTGGCATATCAGGAACGCCCGCCGCTACGGGGTGCCGGTGGTGGTCGCCATCAACCGCTTCCCCACCGACAGCGAGGCCGAACTGGCGCTGCTGGCCCATGAAGCGCAGCAAGCCGGCGCCTGTGGCGCAGCCATCTCCAACGCCTTCACCCAGGGTGGTGCCGGTGCCAGCGAGCTGGCCCGCGCCGTGGTCACCGCCTGCGAGCAACCCGGTAAGGTGAAACTGCTCTACCCCGACGAGGCGAGCCTCGACGCCAAACTGGCGACCCTGGTGGAGTGCGGCTACGGCGGCCGCGGAGTGCAGCTCTCCGACAGAGCGCGCCAGCAGCTGGCCCAGCTCTCCGCCGAAGGGTGGGATCACTTGCCCATCTGCGTGGCCAAGACGCCGCTCTCCATCAGCCATGACCCCGCCCTCAAGGGAGTACCGACCGATTTCGAGGTGCCCATCGACGAGGTGAAGCTCTGCGCCGGTGCAGGCTTCGTCTATGCGCTGGCGGGCCCCATCATGACCATGCCGGGGCTGGGCAGTCTGCCTGCCTATCGCCATATCGATATCGATGAGAACGGCGAGATAGTCGGCCTGAGCTGAGCCCTTCCACAACGCCAGAAACAACAAGGCCCCGCCAATTGGCGGGGCCTTCTGTTATCCATGCATCACCCCTTAGAGGGTGAAGCGCTGGGTCATATGGTGCAGGGTGTTGGCCAGCTTGCTCAGCTCGACGCAAGCCTGGGCGATCTGATGAGCGCCCTGGGCATTCTCGTCAGCGGCATTGTGAATGTTGACGATGCTGCGATTGAGCTCTTCGGTCACCGCGTTCTGCTCTTCGGTGGCGGTGGCGATCAGGGTGTTCATGTCAGTGATGCGCACCACGGCACCGTTGATGGTCTCGATACTGGTACCGGCATCCCGCGCCAGACCGACACTCTCCTGCATCTGGTGACGACTCAGCTGCATGGCGTTGCCCGCCTCGGCGGCGCGGCTCTGCAAGAGCTCGATCATCTTGCTGATCTCGGCGGTGGAGTCCTGGGTACGCTGGGCTAGGGAGCGCACTTCATCCGCAACGACCGCAAAACCACGACCCTGCTCACCGGCACGGGCCGCTTCGATGGCGGCGTTAAGGGCCAGCAGGTTGGTCTGACCGGCGATATCGCGGATCACATCCAGCACCACGCTGATGTTGGCGCTGTCGGCCTCCAGCTGCTGCACCACTGTGCCTGCCTGTTCAATCTTGACCGACACCTCTTCGATGCTGGCAATGGAGCTGCGTACCACTTCGCTGCCGGCAGCGGAGGTGCGGGAGGCATCCTTGGCGGCGCTCATGGCATCCGTGGTGTTGCGGGCCACTTCGTTGACGGTGGACTGCATCTCGTTCATGGCTGTCGCCACCTGGGACTTCGTTCTGCTGGATGGCCATGCCGCTGGCAGACTGGCTGGAGATGGCGCTCACCTCCTCCACTGCGCTGCTGAGTTGGCTCACGGAGCCGGCGATCTCGCTCACCAGATCGGAGAGGGAGCCCTGCATCCGGTTGATGGCGGAGCCCAGCTGACCCAGTTCATCACGGTTGAAGCGGCTGTCACGGATCCACTGCTGCAGTTCGCCCTGACCCAGATCGCCATTGGCAATACGCTGGGCCTGACGGGCCAGCATGATCAGCGGGTCGCGGATCTGGCGGGTCAGTACCACGGAGAGCACCACCACAAGAAGCAGACCGAGCACCAGTGCGATGGTGACGCTCAGGTTGGCGGATTGATAAGAGTCGACAATGTCGCTGCGGGATTCAGACGCATAACCATGGTTAATCTGGATAAGGGAGGCCACTGACTTGCTCAGCGCGGTGTAAAGGGGAACTCCCTCCTCAAGGAAGATGCGTTGGGCTTCGGCAAGCTGATCGCTGTCTTGCAGCTGTTTGACTCGCTGGTGCAGGGCGACGTAACGATCCCAGTCAGATTTCACCGTATCGAAGGTACGGCGCTCCGCCACATCCTCAGGCCAGATCGTCTTGTCATGGGCAATCAGCTGCTGCGCGATCGAGTTAAGCTGTTGACTGGCAATACTCCGATATTCAGCCCTTTTCAGCGGCTCGGCAGCCACCACGAAATAACCCAGCTCATAACGACGCAACTCACCGAGAGAATCCCCGATCGCGCTGGTGCGATTGACCGCTGGCAAGATGCTGTCGGTAAACCGGATGGCAACATCATTCATGTTGCCAAACTGGACAAGGGAAAAACCGCCGATAAAGGCGACCATCAAACCGAGCACGGCAAAGCCGGCGGTGAGTTTTTTGCCTATGGTCATGGAACTGGTATTCATGGGATATCCTGGTGGTCGTTAAATTCGTAGCACTCGTCCGGTTCACGCCCTCCTGGCATGAACTATCTGGCCACCTGTTCAGTGGCGCACCATCCAACCTTGATGAATATCTCTGAATTCCATGAGCGGCAGCGAGAGCCGTGAGGGGGCGCTAGAGTAACCGGATTGTGACGGTTCGGAAAGAGTCTGCCCGGTTACTTTTTGTAAGGTGAAAACGAGGGGTTTTTCGTGTTCGATTAAATATACCGCTCAGATGAATAAATCGGAAAAATGCATAACGTTTGCATAAGGCAAGCCACACGGGCCAAGCCGTTGCAGGCCGCCACTCTCATCCGGGACCAATGAAAAACGCCAGCAATGGCTGCTGGCGTCTCGTTTATTCAGCGTGGCGGTTACAAAACAACCGCCATCTTATCCGCGCAGGCCACCGAGAAACTCGGCCCGGGTATCGGGCTGGGTCTTGAACACCCCGCCGAGGGAGGTGGTGGTGGTATAGGAAGTGGAGTCCATCACGCCGCGTGCCTTGACGCAGTAGTGGGTCGCCTTGATGCTGATAGCCACATCCTTGGTACCGAGCAGGGTCTGCAGCGCCAGCAGGATCTGCTGGGTCAGCCGCTCCTGCACCTGGGGACGGCGGGCAAAGAACTGCACGATTCGGTTGATCTTCGACAGGCCAATTACCTTGCCACGAGGGATATAGGCCACATGGGCCATGCCGTCGATGGTGACGAAGTGGTGTTCGCAGGTGCTGGTGAGGCTGATGTCCCGCACCATGATCATCTCGTCCACCTGCATCTTGTTCTCGATCACCGTCACCTTGGGGAAGGTGGAATAGTCGAGGCCGGAGAAGATCTCGTTGACGTACATCTTGGCGATGCGATGCGGCGTCTCGGCCAGACTATCATCGGCCAGATCCAGCCCCAGGGTCTCCATGATGGAGCGCATATGGCCTTCGATCTTCTCCCGCTTCTCCTGGCTGTTCAGCTCGTTGGTGACCAGGGGGGTTTCCAGTCCCTGGGCTTCGAGGGCAGCCCTGACCAGCAAGGCTTCCGGACTTAAGGTTGTCATTATCTTCTCTCCCACGCTCAGGGACTGTGAGGGCCGCTCAAGGAGCAACCCCTTATGTTATGGCGGCGTACAGGGCCGACGGTATCGCTGTAATGGTCGCCACTCGGGATGTAACGGCCATCTGTTATGGCGGCATAGTAAACGGCCATTGCCGCCAAGATTCAAGTCAACTTGTGCGTCACCTCATACTTTATGGCCATCTACCCCCGTTTCTGCGCCGATTACCCCGAGAATCCTTGAGATAACCTGCCCATCCCCGGGGATTTTTGTGATAATCCCGCCTTCAATCATAGAAAGAGGTCATGACGATGGGATTTGATACCAGCGGACTACTCCCCTTAAGCGATGCCCTGCAAGGGATGCTGGAACAACTCGCCTGCTGCTGCGACAGCGAGCAGCAGCCCCTGCCAGAGGCCCTTGGCCGGGTTCTTGCCAGCGACATCGCCTCTCCCCTCGCCGTGCCCCCCTTCGACAACTCCGCCATGGACGGTTACGCCGTGCGCCTTTCGGATCTCACTGCTGGCACCCCGCTCATCATGGCGGGCAAAGCGTTTGCCGGTCAGCCCTATCAGGGCGAGTGGCCCGCCGGCCACTGCGTGCGGATCATGACCGGCGCCCCGGTTCCCGCAGGCACCGATGCGGTGGTGATGCAGGAAGAAACGCAGGCCGACGGCGATCGGATCACTTTTCTTACGCAACCCGAACCGGGCCAGAATATCCGCCGCACCGGCAGCGATATCGGCAAGGGCGCCTGCGTGCTGCCAGCCGGCACTCGCCTCACCCCAAGAGAGATGCCACTGCTAGCCTCCCTCGGCGTGGCTACCGTCGCGGTGCGCCGACCGCTGAAAGTGGCCATCTTCAGCACTGGCGATGAGCTCAAACCGGTCGGTACCCCGCTCGCCCACGGCGATATCTATGACTCCAACCGCTACGGCGTGCGGGCCATGCTGGCGCGCATGGGCTGCGACTGCCTCGACCTTGGCATCATCCCCGACGATCCGGCCCAGCTACGCGCTGCCTTTATCCGCGCCGACGAAGAGGCCGATGTACTCATCACCACCGGCGGCGTCTCGGTGGGGGAAGCGGATTTCACCAAACAACTGCTGGACGAGCTCGGCGAGATTGGCTTCTGGAAGCTTGCCATCAAGCCGGGCAAGCCGTTTGCGTTTGGCCGTCTGCCCCGCGCCTGGTTCTTCGGCCTGCCGGGCAACCCCGTCTCCGCCATGGTCACCTTCGATCAGCTGGTGCAACCGGCGCTGGCCAAGCTGGCGGGCCAGCACTTCGAGCGCCCGCTCCAGCTGCAAGCCATTGCGGCCGAGCCACTCAAAAAGAGCCCGGGCCGACTCGACTTCCAGCGCGGCATCCTGAGTCAGGGGCCAAACGGCCTCGAGGTGCGCAGCACCGGCTCGCAGGACTCCGCCGTGTTCAGCTCACTGTCGCGAGCCAACTGCTACATCGTTCTTGAACGGGAACGGGGCCGCGTTGCCGCGGGCGAGACGGTGACCGTGGAGCCATTCGGGGGGTTGCTGCTGTGAGCGAGATCCTGAGCGACGCCGAACTGCTGCGCTACAACCGCCAGATCATCCTCAAATCCTTCGACTTCGAGGGACAGGAGGCGCTCAAGCAGGCCCGTGTGCTGGTGATCGGCGCTGGTGGCCTTGGCTGCGCCGCCAGCCAGTATCTGGCGGTAGCCGGAGTTGGCCAGCTCACCCTGGTCGATTTCGACAAGGTGGAGCTCTCCAATCTGCAGCGTCAGGTGTTGCACAACGATGAGCGCATTGGCCACTACAAAGTAGACTCTGCCGCCCAGTCGCTGCGAACCCTCAATCCCTGGCTCAACGTCGAGACCCACGCTGCCGTGGCCGATGAGGCGCTGCTCGATACCCAGCTGCCCCGACATCAGCTGGTGCTCGATTGCACCGACAACCTGGCCATTCGCAACCTGCTCAACCAAAAGGCGCGCCAGCACAGGGTACTGCTGGTCAGTGGCGCCGCCATCCGGCTGGAGGGTCAGCTCTGTAGCTTCACTTGGCAGGAAGATGAACCCTGCTACGCCTGCCTCAGCGCCCTGTTTGGCGAGCAGGCCCTCACCTGCGTCGAAGCGGGCGTACTCGCTCCGGTAGTTGGTCTGGTGGGCAGCCTGCAGGCACTGGAAGCCATCAAGCTGCTGGCGGGCATGGGCAAAAGCTACAGCGGCCGCCTGCTGATGATCGATGGCCTGAGCGGCACCTTCCGCGAGATGAAGCTGCCCAAACGCCCCGACTGCCCCGTCTGTTCCCATCCTTGACGCAAACGGGATCAAAAAAAGCCGAACCCTGTGGTTCGGCTTTTTGGTATCTGCGCCTAACAACCCCTTTCTCAATGGGTCGTGAGGATCCGTTGCAACAGGTGATTAAAGCCCGAGGGGTCTTCCGCAGGCCAGGCGTGGTGGCCGTTGGGGGTGTGGATGGTGGCGTTGGGCAGGGCGGCAAACTGCTCTACCCGTTTGGCCAGCGGCAGGTAGTCGTGACTGGTGGAGATGATGGCCACCGGCTGCCAGATGGCGCCGAGCCGGGCGCGTACCGACCAGCCGGGTAACGCCTCCAGCAGCGCCTTGTAGGTTTTCTTTTTATTGCGCACGAAACGCAGCCGGAAGGTGTGGCGCACCTGTGCCAGATCCGGGCCCGGGAAGAGCTCGCGTCCCAGCCACCAGGCGAGCGGGCGCATACCGAACCAGCGCAGCCATTTGAGGCGCTGGGCGTAACGCTCCTGCTCTTTGGGGCTCTCCAGCAGAAACTCGCTAAAACCGTTGACCAGCACCAGTCCCTGCACCTTGTGGGGCAGTTGCAGTGCCAGCTCCAGCGCGACCATGGCCCCCAGCGACAATCCCACCACCCAGGCGGGTTCTGGCTGTGCATCGAGCCAGTTCACCACATCGGCTGCCAGGGTCGCCACATCGAACGGCCCCTCCTGCATGCTCTGGCCGTGGCCGCGCAAGTCCAGCGCTACCACCCGGTAGTGTTCGGAAAACCGTTCGATCTGCGCCTGCCAGTCGAGGCTCGAGGAGCCCAGCCCATGCAGCAGCAACAGCAAGGGGCCCTCTCCCGCACTGCGCAGGGCAAGACCATTGAATTTCATCACCTGATTGCGGCGCATCAGTGTATTGCCTCTCGATTCATCACCTGAACCATCTCTTGTTGTTATGTCACCGTGGTTATCCTGCCACGGCACGGCGCCCAATCAGCCTTCGCTGACCAGACTCACCGCCTTGATATAAGCGTAGATCTGCTGCTCCGGCGACAGCGCCAGCCGCCTGGCGGAGCGGCTGGTGATCCGGGCCAGCAGTATCTGCTCACCCAGCGCCAACTGCAACAGGGTCTGGCCGGGGCGCACCTCGCGCACCGCCAGCAGACGGGTGACGAGACAGTTGGAGAGACTGGAGTGCTCGATGGGTGCCGTGGCAATCACCACATCCCGCCCCGCCACCTTGATCTGCAAGGGGCCGCTCTCGTCCGGCACCTGGGTCATGGTGACCCGCAGTCGCTGCTCACCGAGTTGCAGGGTCGCCATCTGCTCGTCGTCATCATAGTGGGCCAAGGTGGCATTCAGCATCACCCCGGCATCGTCACGGCTGGCGAGCGAGAGATCGGTTCGGGCGAAGATCTCGCTCGGCCGACCTTGCGCCTCGACCCTGCCACTTTCCAGCAACACCAGCTGATCGCAGAGCAGGCTCACCTCCTCCATGGCGTGGCTGACGAAGATCATCGGGATACCGCTCTCCTGCTGCAAGCCCTTGAGCACATGGGCCTGATGGATGCGGCTGCGCCGATCGAGCGCCGAGAAAGGCTCATCGAGCAGTAGCAGATCGGGTTCGGCCAGCAGCGCCCGCCCCAGCGCAACCCGCTGGCGTTGACCGCCAGAGAGGGCATGGGCAGGTTGCCCCAGCAGATCGGCAAAGCCGAGCCGCGCCGCCAGCGCTTCGGGTTGCCAACGCCCCCGTCCCTTGCGGGACGCCAGTTGCAGATTGCCGAGCACCGTCAGATGGGGGAAGAGGCGCGAGTCCTGAAACACCAGCCCGATCCGGCGCGCTTCAGGCAGCAGCGCGGCGCACTCCCGATCGCGCCACCGCAAGCGATCCCCGTTTTGGCGATCGAGCCCGGCGATGATGCGCAGCAGTGTACTCTTGCCGCAGCCCGAGGGGCCGAACAGGCCGAGGATCCCCCCCAGTTCGAGGGTCAGTGCGCAATCGAGGGTAAAGGAGCCAAACTCGCGCCGGGCATGGAGGTTCAGGGCATGGCGGTGCGGCTCGTTCACTGGCGGCATAGTGGCGGGCTGGTTCATCCAAACACTCTCCGCTGTCTGCGCTGCAGCACCCCGTAGACCAGCACCAGCATCACCAGCGAGAAGGCCATCAGGCCACCCGCCAGAATATGGGCGTTCTGGTAATCCATCGCCTCCACATGATCAAACAGGGCAATCGAGAGCACCTGGGTCTCGCCCGGAATATTGCCGCCAATCATCAGCACCACGCCAAACTCCCCCAGGGTGTGGGCAAAGCCCAGCGCTGCCGCCATCACAAAGCTGGGCAGAGTCATCGGCAAGATGATGTGGAAGAAGCGTTCCAGCGGGCCGAGCCCCAAGGTAGCGGCAGCCTCCAGCTCCTTGTTACCCATGTTGACGAAGGCAGAGGTGAGCGGCTGCACCACAAACGGCAGTGAATAGAGAATGGAGGCGAACAGCAGGCCGAGAAAGCTGAAGGCAAGCGGGGCACCAAAAGTGTCGCGCCACCAGGCGCCGAAACCATATTCGGGGGAGAAGGCGAGCAGCAGATAAAAACCCAGCACTGTGGGAGGGAGCACCAGCGGCAGCGCCACCAGCGCCTCCACCAGCGGCCGCAGCCGGTTCTGACTGCGCGACAGCCACCATGCCAGCGGCGGCGCCAGCAACAGCAAAATCGCTGTGGTGCAGGCCGCGAGCTTCAGGGTGAGCCAGACCGCCAGCAGATCCCCTTCACTCATTGCCGACCTCCCGGTTGATAAATGCCCCCAACGGCATGGTATCCATCCTTATTGCAAAGAGTGGCCGACCCGAAGGCCGACCACTCAGGGTATCGCATCAGGCCCATCCCCTTATTGGGGCAAGGCATAACCAGCTGCCTTGATCTGCGCCTGACCCGCCCCCTTGAGCCAGGCGACCAGCGCCTCGACCGCGGCGCCTTTCTTCAATACCAGCCCCTGCTGCTCGATGGGGGGATAGAAGCTCGCAGGCACTGCCCAGGCTTCACCAGTCTTGCCCGCTTCCACCAGATTAGCCCAGGCGACAAAGCCCAGTTCGGCATTGCCGGTGTCGACAAATTGCCAGGTCTGGCCGATGTTGGCACCGGTCAGCAGCCGGTACTGCTTGGGATCGATCTTGAGATGGGTGAGGGTCGCCATGGCGGCAGCACCATAGGGGGCGGTACGGGCATTGGCGATGGCAAGGTTGCCTTTCCAGCTACGCAGGGTCGCCTCGTCAGGGGCCGGCCCCCCTTCTTCCACAGCCCCAGCTGGCCGATGGCGTAGGTGAAGCGATCGCTTCCCTTGCCCTCTTTTTCCAGCTTCTCGGGGGTCGCCGCATCGGCGGAGAGGAAGAGATCGAACGGTGCGCCGTGACTGATCTGGGTGTAGAGCACCCCGGTGGCGGCAGACGAGATGGCCAGGGTGTGGCCGGTCTTGGCGGTAAACTCCTTGCCGATACGCTCTATGGTGCCCTTGAAGTTGGCAGCCACGGCCACTTTCACTTCATCGGCCTGCACGGCACCGGTATGCAAGGTGGCGGCGCAGACACCGGCGATGACAACAGATAATAGCGGTTTCATTCCCTTTCTCCTGATGGGGCCCGCACATCCGCGCCCCTTGACGGGGCCGTGGTTCCCGTTGAACCTGCGCCCCTCGTGATGAACAGGTCAGGCTTGCCAGCGGGCAGCGGCGGCGTTGTCGCTCTCCTTGGCCTCGACCCAGCGTTGCACACCCTCGGCGGTCAGCTCTTTTTTCCAGAACGGTGCCCGGGTTTTCAAGAAATCCATGATGAAGTGACAGGCATCAAAGGCAGCGTCGCGGTGGGCACTGCTCACCGCCACCAGCACGATTTGATCGCCAAGCCACAGCTCGCCGATACGATGAATGAGGGTACACTCCTGCAGCGGCCAGCGGCGGCGGGCCTCCTGCACGATATCGGCCAGCGCCTTCTCGGTCATACCGGGGTAGTACTCGAGGGCCAGCCCCTTCACCTCCTCCCCCTGATTGAAGTCGCGCACCTTGCCAACAAAAGTGACAATGGCGCCACTATCGGGGCGGGTGGCGAGGCGGGCATATTCGTCCGCCAGCGAGAAGTCGGCCCGCTGCACCAGAATGCGGTCTGTAATGGCTACGTCGTTCATGGCTCAGCCTCCGGTCGTTACTGGAGAGAAAGTGAAGAAGGCCACTTCGTCACCACCGCACAGCTCAATGGTGCGATCCACGGTCATTATCTCGCTCATCCTTAACCTCCGGTCACCGGTGGGAAGAAGGCCACCTCATCGCCATCATTGATGGGGGTATCGAGGGACACCAGGGTCTGATTGACCGCGACCAAGAGCTTGCCAGCTTCCAGCGCCAGCGCCCACTTGTCGCCGCGTTCACTGAGCGCCGCGCGCAGTTGTTCGGCAGTGGCGTAGTCGCACGGCAGGCTCAGCTCATCGCAGGCCACCAGCTCTCTTACTTGCGCAAAAAAAAGTACCTTGATCATGCTTGTTCCCCGCTATTTGACCCCAACTGAAAATGGCCGGACTTGCCGCCCTTTTTCTCTACCAGCCGCACCTGTTCGATCACCATGTCCTTTTGCACCGCCTTGCACATGTCGTAGATGGTCAACGCCGCTACCGACGCGGCGGTCAGCGCCTCCATCTCTACCCCGGTCTTGCCGGAGAGCTTGCAGAGGGTGCGGATATGCACCCGATTCTGCTCGGCCAGCGGCACTATCTCCACCTCGACTTTGGTCAAGGCCAGCGGATGACAGAGGGGGATAAGATCAGAGGTCTTCTTGGCGGCCATGATGCCGGCGATGCGGGCGGTGGCGAACACGTCACCCTTGTGATGCTGGCCGCTCAGGATCAGCGCCAGCGTCTCGGGGGCCATGGCAACAAACGCCTCGGCACGGGCTTCGCGCTCGGTCACCTGCTTGTCGGTCACATCCACCATATGGGCTTCGCCGCTCTGATTCAGATGCGTCAGGTTGGGCTGGGTCTGCTTGGTATCTGTCTGGTTCATCGTTTGCTCTCAGAGGTGGGAGACAAAGTTGCACGGCTTGGTGCGGGCATCGAGCTGATCGCGGATCAGTTGCTCCCAACCCAGCTGACAGGCGCCGGTGGAGCCCGGCAGACAGCAGATCAGGGTGCGATTGGCGAGTCCCGCCAGCGCACGGCTCTGCATGGCGGAGCCTTTAATCTCGGCAAAAGAGAGTTGACGGAACATCTCGCCAAAACCCTGTACGGTGCGCTCGAACAGCACACCGACCGCTTCCGGTACCCGGTTCTGTTCATTGAAGCCGGTACCGCCGTTAATCAGCACCACCTGTACCCCTTCATCGGCGATCCACTCGCTCACCTGGGCTCGAATGCGAAACAGGTTGTCCGGGCAGAGCGCCCGATCGGCCAGCAGATGGCCCGCGTCGGTAAGGGCCGAGACCAGATAGTCGCCCGAGCTGTCATCGGCGGCAGTGCGGCTGTCGGAAACCGTCAGCACGGCGATCTTGAGGGGAATAAATGCGTTGTGTTTCTGTCCCATCGGGCAGCTCCTTGTGGCTATGGGCCGTCAACGAGGCAGGAAGAGAAGGGGTATGAGAGGCCAGCTGTCAGAGCACAAAAACGGACGCAGACAGGGGTGACCAACTTGCTCAAGCGTGTGACGGCGGGCTGATTCTATCAAAGGTTTCACGAGATATGGGATTTAAAAGACACACAAATCTGATGCTTGTCCCATATATGAACAAAACGCAGGCCGGGCAAACCCGGCCTGTCGTCGCAGGATCAGAATCCTTTCACCCCGGTCATGTCGGGCAGCTGGTGAGCAATCCCCTTGTGACAGTCGATGCAGGTACTTTCACCACTGGCCAGATTGGTAGAGTGCATCTTGGCGGCACGCTGCCCCTGCAGGGAGAAGTCCATATACTCGAAGTTGTGGCAGTTGCGGCACTCGCGCGAATCGGTCTCTTTCATCCGCTGCCACTCTCGCTCCGCCATCTCGCGCCGGTGCGACTCGAACTTCTCACGGGTATCCACCTTGCCGGTGATCATGCCCCACAGCTCCTTGGAGGCCTGCACCTTGCGGATGATCTTGTAGGTCCACTCGTGCGGTACGTGGCAATCCGGGCAGCTGGCCCGCACGCCGGAGCGGTTGGCGTAGTGGATGGTGTCGCGGTACTCCTCGAACACGTTGTCCTTCATCTCGTGACAGCTGGTGCAGAAGGCCTCGGTGTTGGATGCTTCCATGGCGGTGTTGAAGCCACCCCAGAAAATCACGCCACCGAAGAAGCCCATCAGCAAGATGACCCAGAGAGCCGCCTTCGACGGTGACTTGAAGGTGGTCCACAGACGCTGGATAAAGCCGGGTAATTTCATCTATGGATTCCTCAGTTCAGCGCTTCAACCGGTTTAAAGGTATTTTCCACCAGCGGCTTGGCATCCGCTTGCGGTACATGGCACTGCAGGCAGAAGTAGCGACGCGGCGACACTTCACCCAGGGTCAGGCCGTCGCGGGTCTCGAAGTGAGTCGGACTGATCTTGGGGGCCTTCATGGCGCTGGCATTCTTGAAGCTGTGGCAAGCCAGGCACTTGTTGACCTTGGTGTCCACCTCATAGTTGCGAATGTCGTGGGGGATCAGCGGCGGCTGATGCATGTACTGGCGATCGTAGGGCGCGCCATCCTTGCGGAAGTTTTTCAGGGGCGCGGCAGTGGCATCGGTCACCAGATCAGTGGCGCCACGCTCGGACTTGAGGCCACCGGTACTGTTGGTGATCTCGGGGGCCGCTGCCATCAAGGATCCCGCCATCAGGCAGGCCAGCATTGCTCCAATCAGCTTTTTCATTATTTGTTCTCCGACGTTTTTTCTGCCTTGACGGCAAAACCTACAGTGATTTCAAAAACTTGTTCCGCGCAGACATCGATGCAGCGGCCACAGTTGGTACACTCCTGAGCCGCAATCAAGGGCCCGTGACCGCGCTTGGCACCATGAACAGGCCCGCGCAGGATGTGACGCTCCGGGCAGACCGCATAACAATCCATGCAGTTGTTGCACCGCTCGCGCCCCTTGGCAGAAATCTTGATAAACCCGACCCGGTTGACCAGGGCATAGAAGGCCCCCACCGGACAGAGATGACCACACCAGCCCCGCTCAACCACGAAAAGATCGAACAGGAACAGCGCCGCAAGCAGGGCCCAGCCCGCCCCCATGCCAAACAGCAGGCCGCGCATGGCGAGCGACACCGGATTGACCAGCTCCCACGCCATCACCCCGACCACCGCAGGCACCACCAGCACCATGGCCAGCAGCCAGTAGCGGGTCGCACGGCTGAACTGGCCGTTGCCCTTGAGGCCAAGTCGCCCCCGGAGCCAGGCCGCCGCATCCGTGATAAGGTTGACCGGACAGACCCAGGAGCAGAACACCCGCCCACCGACCAGCCAGTAACCGGCCAGCACAATGGCAGCCCCCAGCCAGAGAGTGGTGATGGGCCAGTGGCCTGCGGCCACCGATTGCAACAGGGTCAGCGGATCGGTCAGCGGCACAGTCTCCAGCAACAGCGAGCTGGAGAGATTGCCCTTGAGGATCCAGATGCCCGCCAGCGGTCCCAGCAAAAACAGCCCGAGCACGCTGAACTGACTCAGCCTGCGCAGCAGCAGGAAGCGGTGGGACCGCCACCACCCCAGCTTGATGCGAGCCTCTTCCCCCGGATAACGACTCATAACCCCTCCGGTTTACGGGTGGGCAGGGTGAGCCTGTCGCCGATGAGCGACTTGTTCCCCGCCTTGGCCTTCTCTTCCCAGCCGAGCCGGTAGTGATGACCCAGCTCACCTTTGGCGAGCTGGCGTGGCACCACCTTGATGGCGGCCTCCTCCAGCACGCAGGCATGCTCACACTTGCCACAGCCGGTACAGATATCGCTGTGTACCGTGGGCAGGAACATGGCGTGCTTGCCGGTACGCTGGTTATGCTGCAGCTCAAGAGTGATCGCCTTGTCAATCAACGGGCAGACCCGATAACAGACATCGCAGCGCAGCCCCAGATAGTTGAGGCAGGTCTCGTGATCGATGAGCACAGCCACCCCCATCCGGGCCTGATCGATGTCGGTCATCTGCTGATCCAGCGCCCCGCTCGGACAGGCCACCACACAAGGGATGTCATCACACATCTCGCAGGGCACGGCACGCGCCTTGAAATAGGGGGTGCCAGTGGTCACAGGGTCAAACAGCCGGGCGAGCTTGAGGGTGTCGTAGGGGCACGCCTCGACGCAGAGCCCGCAACGCACGCAGGCGCTGAGGAACTCTGTTTCATCGAGGGCGGCAGGCGGACGCAGCGCCTGGGCAGGCACAGCTTGTGCCTGCTGGCGTGCCATGCCGCCGAGCCCCACGCCAAGCAGGCCCACACCGCAGGCCCCCTTGGCCATGTCGGCCAGAAACTGGCGACGACTACGACTCATCTCGCACTCCCCCGCCTTAAGCCTTCATCACCTTGACGGCGCACTTCTTGTAATCGGTCTCTTTCGAGAGCGGATCGGTGGCGTCCAGGGTCAGCTTGTTGACCAGCTGGCTGGCATCAAAGAAGGGCATGAAGACCAGCCCTTTCGGCGGACGGTTGCGACCACGGGTCTCGACACGGGTCTTCACCTCGCCACGGCGGGAGGAGACAATCACCTCTTCACCACGGCGCACGCCGCGAGCCTTGGCATCGTCCGGGTGCATAAACAGCACCGCATCCGGGAAGGCGCGATAAAGCTCGGGAACCCGACGGGTCATGGTGCCGGTGTGCCAGTGCTCCAGCACGCGGCCGGTGGAGAGCCACAGATCGTACTCTTTATCCGGCGACTCGGCGGCGGGCTCGAACGGCAGGGCGAAGATGACCGCCTTGCCATCGGGCTTGCCATAGAAGCGCACCCCCTCACCCGCTTTCACATAGGGGTCGAACCCTTCGCGATAGCGCCACAGGGTCTCTTTGCCATCTACCACAGGCCAACGCAGACCACGGGCTTCGTGGTACTGATCGAACGGAGCCAGATCGTGACCGTGGCCACGACCGAAGGTGGCGTACTCCTCGAACAACCCCTTCTGGACGTAGAACCCGAAGTGCTCGGCCTCGTCGTTCAGCACCCCCTTGCTCTGCTCTTTCGGGAACTGGTTGACCTGACCGTTGGCATAGAGCACATCAAACAGGGTTTTGCCCTTCACTTCCGGCATCTTGGCAATCAGCTCAGCCGGCCACACTTCCTCGACTTTGAAGCGCTTGGAGAACTCCATCAGCTGCCACAAGTCGGACTTGGCCCCTTCCGGCGCTTTCACCTGCTGGTGCCAGAACTGGGTCCGGCGCTCGGCGTTGCCGTAAGCCCCCTCTTTCTCCACCCACATGGCGGTCGGCAGAATGAGGTCAGCAGCCTGGGCAGTGACGGTCGGGTACGGGTCAGAGACCACGATGAAGTTGCGCGGGTCGCGATAGCCAGGCAGGCGATCGGTATTCATGTTGGGGCCGGCCTGCATGTTGTTGTTACACATCACCCAGTAAGCGTTGAGCTTGCCATCTTTGAGCATGCGATCCTGCAGCACGGCGTGGAAACCCACCTTGTCGGGAATGGTCCCCTCCGGCAGTTTCCAGATCTGCTCGGCAATGGCGCGGTGCTTGGGCTCGGTCACCACCATGTCGGCAGGCAGACGGTGGGCAAAGGTACCCACTTCACGCGCGGTGCCACAGGCGGAGGGCTGGCCGGTCAGTGAGAAAGGACCATTGCCCGGCTCGGAGATTTTGCCGGTCAGCAGGTGGATGTTGTAGCAGAGGTTGTTGGCCCAGACGCCACGGGTATGCTGGTTGAAACCCATGGTCCAGTAGGAGACCACCTTCTTGCCCGGATCGGCATAGAGCTTGGCCAGCTTTTCCAGCTTCTCTTTGGAGACGCCGGAGAGCTTGGAGACCGACTCCACATCGTAATCCGCCACGAACTTGGCAAACTCCTCGAAGGTCATCGGAGTGGCATCGCCACTGTCCGGGTTCTTCGCTTTCTGCTGCAGCGGATCGGTCGGGCGCAGGCCGTAACCGATGTCGGTGGCCCCCTTCTTGAACACGGTGTGCTTGTTGACGAAGTTCCAGTTCACCTTGTCGTTCTGGATGATGTAGTTGGCGACATAGTTGAGGATCGCCAGATCGGTCTGCGGGGTGAACACCATGCCATTGTCCGCCAGCTCGAAGCTGCGGTGCTCGAAGGTCGAGAGCACGTGCACCTGCACATCCGGGTTGGAGAGACGGCGATCGGACATCCGCGACCAGAGGATGGGGTGCATCTCGGCCATGTTGGAGCCCCACAGCACGAACGCATCGGCCTGCTCGATATCGTCGTAACAGCCCATCGGCTCATCCATACCGAAAGTACGCATGAAGCCAACGACCGCAGAGGCCATGCAATGGCGGGCATTGGGGTCAATGTTGTTGGAGCGGAAACCGGCCTTCATCAGCTTGGCGGCAGCATAGCCTTCCCAGACGGTCCACTGGCCGGAGCCGAACATGCCGACGGCGGTCGGCCCCTTCTCTTTCAGGGTCGCCTTGAACTTCTCGGCCATGATGTCGAACGCCTGATCCCAGCTGATGGGGGCGAAGTCGCCATCCTTGTCGAACTGGCCGTTCTTCATCCGCAGCATCGGCTGGGTCAGGCGATCCTGGCCGTACATGATCTTGGAGAGGAAGTAGCCCTTGATGCAGTTGAGGCCACGGTTGACCGGCGCATCGGGGTCGCCCTGAGTCGCCACGACCCGACCATCCTGAGAGCCCACCAGCACGGAGCAGCCGGTACCGCAGAAGCGGCAGGGAGCCTTATCCCAATGGATGGCAGTCTTGTCGGTACTGGTGATGAGATTGGCTGCCAGCGTGGGGGCACTGACACCGGCCACGGCAGCGGCAGCTGCCACCGCGTTGGCCTTCATAAAGTCGCGTCGACTCAGCTTCATGGCATATCCTCACATTGCTTATCGCGTAATAGTTGTCGAATCTGTCGAACGGGAGCCAGCCATCAGCGGCAGAGGGCACGCCCGGCATCCCATCACTCTTTTCAGTGACCGCCCAGTTCATCGAACTGGTGGTAAATCAGGGCGGCTGAGAGCACGCCCGGCATCGCCTGTATCGCATCAATGGCCGCCATGATCGGCCGCTGGCTCGGACCTTCCAGGGTCACGACCAGCTTGCCCTCGTCACTGACGGCGTGGATCTCGGCCCCTTCAAGGGCGCCAATCTGCTCGGCGAGCTGATGGCGCAAAGGGGGCTGGGTCAGCACCACCAGACTCGATACATGGAACTCCTGATCCATTGTGGCTTCTGTGTCACACGGCTTCTGACTCATTCTGACTCCTGCTTGAGGGTGGGCTGGCTCGCACCACCGGATGGGGCGGCTCGCCCGTCGACCTTGATGCTGCCAACCGGACAATCCTGCACACAGGCGCCGCAGCCATTACAGCGATCCGGCTCGACCGTCGGGGTGGGCACACGCCCCAACACCGGAATAAAACGAATGGCATTGGGCTCGCAGCTGTCCTGACAGCGCTGGCAGAACACCTGACCATTGGCCAGACAGTTGGCCTCGATATGGGCCTTGTAGTGCCAGGGGGACTCGCTGGTCGGGCGAAACACAGGCGCCTTGCAGACCGTGACGCACTCGGTGCAGAAGGTGCATTCGCCACGCTGGAAATCGACCACCGGAAAACCGCCCTCGCCATTCACCAGGATCTGCTCCGGACAGGCCGCCAGACACTCCCCGCAGCGGGTGCAGTCGGTGACAAATGCCGACCAGTTGACTGACCAGGGCAACTGCACCGGCGGTTCGGCGGTTCTCAGCCGCCCCCGGAACAGGCCGCGGCGGGCAAGATCGATCTCATCCGGCATGTTGACTCCTGTTCTGGTGAAAAAGGGGACAGTGCGAGTCCATGATTGGCATTCTTGATACCAATTATAAGAGTGGGTGTATATTGCGGCCCTGACAAGGTAAGGGATATACCACCAGGGAGATAAACAGGGGGGATTCTTGCGCCAGATCAAAGCCTTGCAGCGCAATAAAAATGGAGGTATCGGTTAAAATACCTCCATGTGAGGATTGCTATTTAATCGTTGGCGATTTTTTGCGGTTATCCGCCGATCGAGGCGAGATGAGGGGTGATGCCGGCATTGCCCTCATGGAGACGATGGGTGGCACTCTTGCCCGCCAGTGCCGCGCGAATGCGCTGTTGCAGCTCATCAGATTGTCCATCTGCGCCGAGCAGATCCCGCAGGTCGATGCCGTTGTCACCAAACAGGCACAGATGCAGCTTCCCCAGCGAGGAGACCCGCAGCCGGTTGCAACCGGCACAGAAATCCTTGCTGTAGGGCATGATAAGCCCCACCCCACCTTGCGAATCGGGGTGCATAAAGACCTGCGCCGGACCGTCATCCGTGCCCCGCAACTGCTGCACCCAACCGCTCTCCAGCAAGCGCTGTTTGATCTGTTCGCCGCTGACATGGTGGTCACGAAACAGGGTATCCATCTCGCCGGTCTGCATCAGCTCGATAAAGCGCAGCTCGATGGGCTTGTACCTGATCCAGCCCAGAAAGGCATCGAGCTGGTAGTCGTTGAGCCCCTTGAGCAGCACCGCATTGATCTTCACCGATTTGAAACCGGCGGCCAGTGCTGCTTCGATCCCCTCCATCACCTCGGCCAGCTTGTTCTCACCGGTGATCTGGTGAAACTGGCGCGGGTCGAGACTGTCGACACTGACATTCAGCGCGTTGAGTCCGGCATCAAACCACTCCTGGGCCCGCTCCTTCAGGCGATAGCCGTTGGTGGTCATGGCGACCTTCTCGATACCCGGGGTGGTGGCAATCACCTTGACGATCTCGGTGAAATCGCGGCGCAGGGAGGGCTCGCCCCCCGTGATGCGCACCTTGCGGGTGCCCATGGCGGCAAAACCGCTGACCACGCGGCGGATCTCGTCAATCGAGAGAAAGGGTTGACGCCCCGCTTTGTGACCTTCGGGGGGGCGATAGCCGTCAGGCAAGCAATAGGTGCAACGGAAGTTGCACACATCGGTCACCGACAGACGCAAATAGTAAAAACGACGGGAAAAACCATCTTCAAGTGGCAACATAAACACCTTTCCAAATACGGGAGGCCAGGGCATTTCTTTCCTGACCCTTACAGCTCGAACGTCGGCTGACGGCTGGTTTCCCCCTATCGCTAGGACTTAGGCAAAACCGCTCGGAGTTCATCTAGTTTTTCGATGCTAACACAAGTTGGAGTACACTCCCACGCATCTTGCGGGGTCCTTATCACTATTCAGAGGTGCGCATCAGTATGGGAAAACGGTTCAGGGTCCATTCGGTCAGCAGTGCCATTGGCCGCGCCATGGTGTTGATCCTCTTCATGGCCAGCCTGATCGCGCTGGTCGCCATGGTCACCCTCTTCTACTCGGTACCCGATGCCAAGGCGATCAATCTCTCCGGTTCGCTGCGGATGCAGGCCTACCGGATGGCCTACGAAATCGAGCGGGGCGACAGCGTGCTGGGGCGCCTCTCCCAGTTTGAAGAGACCCTGCACGCCGAAGAGCTGCAGGAGACCCAGCGCTGGATCACTCCTGCCTCCCTGCGTCGCACCTATGGCGAGGTGCTCGGCCAGTGGCAGGTGATGCGCCAGCACATCGAGGATCGCACCCCCAGACGGTACACCGATAACACCGAGCAGTTTGTGGCGGCCATCGACAATTTCGTCAATCAGATGCAGTACCACGTGGAATTCAAGGTGCGGATGCTGGCACTGGCGGAGGGGCTCGGCCTGCTGGCCATCATCACCATCGCCTGGTTTACGGTGCGCTTCACCCGCCAGCAGGTGGTCGCCCCCCTCAACCAGCTGGTCTACTGTGCCCGCCAGATCCAGCGGCAGGATTTCGATCTTAAGCTGCCCGCCCACGGCGAAAACGAGCTGGGGGAGCTGTCGCGCGCCTTCGTCACCATGGCGGACGAGCTGGGCAAACTCTATCGGGAGCTGGAAAACAAGGTGGAGGAGAAAACCGCCAAGCTGCAGCAGGCCAACGATACTCTCTCGTTTCTCTACTCGACCGCCCAGAAGCTGCACGCTGCCCCGCTCAGCACCCGTACCCTTATCAAACTGCTGGACCGCGCCGCCGCCCACCAGCATATCGACCACATCCGGCTGACCCGCTTCGAGCACAACGCCATGCCGGTCTACATCTCGGGGCGCACCGGCTGGCCCGGCGATCTCGATGCGGTCGCCAGCTTTTATCTGCAGATGGATGAGCAGGAGTTCGGCCGCCTCGACATCATCAGCCAACACCCCATCGATGAGCGGTTGATTAAAAACTTCACCATGCTGCTGGCTCAGGTGCTGCACAAAGACCAGACCCTGCTGCAACAGCAGCGACTGCTGCTGATGGAGGAGCGGGCGGTGATCGCCCGCGAGCTGCACGACTCGCTGGCGCAGGCCCTCTCCTACCTCAAGATCCAGTCCACCCTGCTCAAACGCTCTTACGCCAAGGGGCAGCATGACAAGGCGCAGGAGGCGATGCAGCAGATCGACGAGGGGCTAAGTAATGCCTATACCCAGTTGCGCGAACTGCTCGGCACCTTCCGTCTCACCATTGGCGATGCCAATCTGGGGGAAGCAATCCGGGTGATGCTCGATCAGCTGCAACCTCAGACCCAGGCCGAAATCAGGTTCCATTACGGACTGGCCGACAACGACCTGGAGGCGGGCCAGCATATCCACATTTTGCAGCTGATCCGTGAGGCAGTGCTCAATGCCATCAAACATGCCAACGCGCAAGTGATTGATGTTAGCTGTGAGACCCTCGCCAGTGGTAACATCGAGGTTCAGATTTCAGATGACGGTGTCGGGATCGGACTCGCCAGCTCGGCGATCAACCATTACGGGTTGAGCATCATGAACGAGCGCGCCAGCAAACTGCACGGTCTGCTGACCATCAACGAGCAGCAACCACAAGGCACCTGCGTGCATCTGACCTTTCCCACCAGTCTAGCGAGAGACGCCTGATGGACGAGATGAAATACACAGTTCTGGTCGTAGATGACCATCCCCTCATGCGCAAAGGGATTGTGCAGTTGCTGGCTCTGGAAGAGAATATGGAGGTGACCGGTGAAGCCTCCAACGGCACAGATGCCGTGGCGCTGGCCAAAGAGTCCGAGCCGGACCTGATCCTGCTCGACCTCAATATGAAGGGGCTCTCCGGCCTCGATACCCTCAAGGCGCTGCGGGCCGAAGAGATCACCTCCCGGGTGGTGATCCTCACCGTCTCCGATGCCCGTCAGGATGTGGTAGCCCTGCTCAAGGCGGGTGCTGATGGCTACCTGCTCAAAGATACCGAGCCTGATCTGCTGCTGGCCCAGCTGGCCGACGTGATGACCGGCAAGCAGATCCTGAGCGAACCGCTGCGCCCCTATCTCGAAAACATCTACGAGCTGGATCACCTGCAGCAAAAGCTGGAAAGCTTAACGCGTCGCGAAATGCAAATCCTGCGCGAAATTGCAAAAGGCCTCTCCAACAAACAGGTCGCCTCGGTACTCCATATCTCCGAGGGAACGGTCAAGGTTCACGTGAAGAGCCTGCTGAAGAAACTCGAGGCGCAAAGCCGCGTGGAAGCGGCTGTCATGTATCTGGAGCAGCGCAACTAAGCGCCCTCAACCGCCCGAAAAGCCACCCTCCGGTGGCTTTTTTCATTCTCTGGCACAGTCGCTGCATTGTCATATTCAGCAACTACTCAATGGAGGATGGAACATGAAACTACAACCTTTGGCACTGTTCCCCTTGCCTTCCCACATACTGCCGGGCGGCAAGCTTCCTCTGCGTCTGTTCGAGCCACGCCACCTGCAGATGCTCAAGGAGTCATTCATCAACGATCAGGGCTTTGGCATCGTGATGGAAGAGTCGACCACCTCGGGACAATCCGGCCGCATTCTGCCGGTGGGCACCCGGGTCAAGGTGACAGACTTCTACACCCTCAATGATGGCCTGCTGGGTGTGACGGTGCTGGGACTGGAGCGCTTCTGTATCCACGAGATGGAAACAGACGAGATGGGCCTGCGCCGGGCCAAGGTGGAGATGCTGCCCAACTGGCCGAGCACCCACTCAGATTTCAACGACAAGCTGCTGGTCAATCGCCTGCGGGAAGTGTTCGAGCAGTATCCGGAGCTTGATGAGCTCTATCCGGACAAGCGCTTTGAAGATGCCGCCTGGCTCTGCCAACGCTGGCTCGAGATATTGCCGATGCCGATTTACGAAAAGCAGATGCTGATTGCCAAACAAAACAGCGAAGCGGCCCGTAAATTTCTGCATCGCCTGATTTCACAATGACAAAAACAGCGTTGCAAAATGCAATTATTCCAACAATGAAAATGTGAAATTCGCATTTTGCAAGTAAGTAGGAACGCAAAACGCCATAACAAGAGAGAGCCGCTGCGCTAAACGGCCAAAATTGAACACAAAAGAGTCTAAAAAAGTTGGCACAGATTTTTCATATAGATTTGTACAACCCGATTTATCCCGTGCTCTCTTCAGTATTTGCTGAAGAACTGGTCAACCCACAAAGTTGACCATTTTTTTTATCCGCGCGTCGGCAACCGCTGACCAAAGTGACGCTGCAAACACTCTCTCAGCCGTGACAAGGTGATGGGCTTGGCGAGAAAGTCATCCATCCCCTGCGCCAGACAGCACGCCTTGTCCTCCGCCATCGCATTGGCCGTCAGGGCGACGATAGGCATGGTGCATCCCAACTCCCGCAACCGGCGTGTCGCTTCCAGTCCGTCCATCAGGGGCATCCGCATATCCATCAGGATCAAATCCGGGAGCTGCTCATCCACCTGCGCCAGCGCCTCCAGACCATTGGCAGCCAGCCGTACCTTGCCCACCAGCTTTTGCAACATCAGCGACACCACCAACTGGTTCACCGGGCTGTCTTCCACCACCAGCACATCCAGTGGCAGCAGTGCCGAAGCCCCCTCCTCCCGCTGCGGCTGGCTATGACAAGGCAGCGCCATACCAGGCAGCTCAAACCAGAAGCAGCTTCCCTTGCCCGGCTCGCTCTTCAGGTGGATCTCTCCCCCATAAGCGTCACCAGACGCTTGCTGATGGCAAGACCGAGGCCGGTACCGGAAAAACGCCGGGTGGCCGAGTTGTCGACCTGGGAGAAGGGTTCAAACAACAGCGCCTGATCCGCATCAGCGATCCCGATCCCGGTGTCGGAGACCGAGATCAGCAGCTTCTCATCCTGCCAACCCAGGTGCAGTGTCACCTGCCCCTGCTCGGTAAACTTGAGGGCGTTGTCCAGCAAATTGCCCATCACCTGTGACAAACGCATCGGATCTCCCTGTAACTCCCGGGGTACCGACTCATCGACCCGATAAACCAGCGCAATCCCCTTGGCGGTCGCGCGAGCTTGCAGCGGCTCGACCAGAGATTGGCAAAGCTGGACGGGTTGCAGGGTCTCGCAGTGAAACACCAGGGTTTGCGACTCAATTTTCGAAAAATCGAGCACGTCGTCGATGATGGTTTGCAGCAATCTGGCCGAGTGGGTGGCATGGCGCAGCAGGCTCTGTTGCTCCGGCGCCAGCTCGGCATGCTGCACCAGATCGAGCATCCCCAACACCGCATTCATGGGCGAGCGGATCTCGTGGGTCATCATGGCCAGAAACTGGGACTTGGCACGGTTGGCCGCTTCAGCCTCATCCCGTGCCCGCGCCAGCTCCTCTTCCCTACGGATCTGGTTGCTGATATCCCGGGCTGTGCCGCGATAACCAATAAACAGGCCATCATGGTCAAAGCAAGGCTCGGCGCTCACCTCCATCCAGCAGGGGCCGTGTTGCAGCGCAACCTGCATCCGCACCCCTCGCACCGGCTGGCGCAGCTCCAAAAGCTGCAGATATTTCTGGGCATCGCAGCTCTGCTTGTTGCAGACGTAGTCATAGAGGGTCGGCCGGGTCGCCTGCGGGGTCATCTCATCCAGATAACCCGGCTCTGAGGCATAACTGAGGCGATGCTCGGCATCTGTCTCCCAGAACCAGTCCGAAGCCATGGCGGCGAAGCTGCGAAAACGGCGTTCGCTGGCCTGCAGCGCCTCGGTTTTTACCGCGACCTGCTCCTGCAAGCGGGCCCGATAGGTGATGTTGACCAGCGCTTGGGCGATAAGCGGACGACAACGCTCCATGGCGGCCTTGCTGGTGAGATCGAAGGTGCCCGCCCGAGCGTGGCGGCAGATGAGGGTAGCGGTAAAGCCGGGGGCCTGCAGCCCGGTCAGCATCACGCTGGCCCAGCCCGGCTCGCTCGCCAGCGGCGCCAGCTCAGGCAGCTGGACGGGATCGTAAATCACCAGAGTTTCACCCGAGATGGCGCGGGCAAATGCCGGGGTCATGCGCCAACTGCGGGCAGAGAGCATAGGCTCGGTACTGAGGTGGGTACTTCCCTGCTCCCCTTCCCAGGCCACCACATCCGCGTGCTCAAAGCCAATAAAGGGTTTAAGCACCTGGATAAGGCTCTCCAGCACCTGCTCCAGCGTCTTGGCATCGGCGAGGGTAGCAACGCCCCCCAGCAGAGTCTGAGACTCGTGACGATACTTGGCCTCGCGCTCGCGGCAACGCATAAGGTCGACCAGCGTGGTCTGCAATTTGTCGCCGAGGGCTTCCAGTTCACTGTTGCCAATCATCTTGTTGCCTGCTCTGTTATGTTCTGCCGACTCAACGGGTCAGGAAAATCACGCTCGATACCATCAGGTTGCCGTGGGCCAGCTCGCCATTGGGCAGCCGCCCCTGCTCGCCGAAAGTAAAGGGGGTGATAAAGGGGATCTTGCCGAGGCGAGCCTGGCTCTGCTCGACAAATTGGCACAACATATCACCTAGCGCCAAACGGCAACCAGCACAAAAGATGATGAGCGCGCCGATAGGCTGCAATTCCACATCGACCCCATACCCTGGCTCGACGCGCATGGCATTGAGGCTGCGCTGCAACAACCCTTCCTGACTGCTGTACATCAACAGCAGACGCTCCCCTTGCACCACATCGGTAAAGAGCCGCAGCCCGCCCTGTTCGGTCACAGCTTCGGGATGGGAGAGTTTGTAGTAAGGAATGCCATCCAGCGCTCCCACCTGACGGGCCAGCGGGGTGAGCGTGGTCTCCCGCAAAATCGCCCCCACCGGCCAGGGCTGCTCGCGCCCGCACCAGCGGGCATAGACCTCGGCGGCAGGCTGGTGATCGATGGTGAGTACCTCCCGCCCGTTGCAGGCGGTGATTTCGCCGCTGAATTCGGCAGGCACATAACCGGAGTGAAACTGAAAGGCCAGCTGGCAATCGGGATAGAGCACCGCCAGACCGATGCCATCCTGACTCACCGCCTCATCCCAGCAGAGTTGCCAGTCACCGCTGACGCTGCTATCTGCCGCGGACCCACCGACCACCGGCACCGAGGCACCGAGTTCTGCCTCGATACCGGCCAGCAGCCCCTCTTCCTTGCCGGGACTGGCATGAAACAGGATCAGCTGGGGCAGCTCGCCCGGCCGACCACAGTCGCTCATGGCTCGGCGCAGCAACTGCCGCACATCCACCCCGTCACCGCTGGCACCGGCTACCCCGAATGCCCCTTTCTCATCGTACAGAGCAGCAACGGCCAGCCCATATCCGTCTCGGGCGTGGTGTCCCATCTCGGTCATGACACCACCGCAAGAGCTGCACCCAAGCAAGCGGGTCGTCGGGAACTGGCGTTTGAGCGCGTCGCGCAGTATCGCCCCCTCATGGGCTTGGGTAAAATAAAGTAACAGCAGGGAGGGGGCCTGATCGGCATGGTGGCGCAGCTGCGCGCAGATATCTTGGGCCGCCAGCGATGAATCCTGGGCGAGGGAGTGAACGGTCAGAAATTTCAACACCATCTCCTTGTTTTATCGAATAGCAGCCTCAAGCAAAAATCATACCTTTATCAAACAATTATCTCGCTTCACTTGCTAACATAGCGGTCAACTGAGACCAATGACAGGACGCCCATATGTGGCAAAAAAACATCAATGACTTCGATCGGGTCGTTGCCATCGGTGGTGGCCACGGCATGGGGCGAGTGCTTTCGTCCCTCTCGTTTCTCGGTCAACGGCTCACCGGCATAGTCACCACCACAGATGATGGTGGCTCGACCGGACGCCTGCGCAAGAGTCAGGAGTGCATCGCCTGGGGCGATCTGCGCAACTGCCTGAACCAGCTGGTGACCGATCCCAGCATCGGCAGCCTGTTGTTCGAGTACCGCTTCGCCGGCAAAGGCGAGCTGGCGGGCCACAACCTTGGCAACTTGATGCTGCTGGCGCTCGATAATCTCTGTGTCCGTCCTCTTGATGCTATCAAGCTGATCAGTGACATGCTCAAAATCGAGTCACAATTGCTACCCATGTCTGAATTTCCCACCGATCTCTGCGCCCATATGGAGTGTGGCACCCAGATCCTGGGAGAGGTATCCATCGATCAACTGGCAACACCGCCCCTCTCCCTCGGCCTGATGCCGGAAGTGCAAGCGACCCGGGAAGCGGTGCTGGCATTGCAGCAGGCGGACATGATCATTCTTGGGCCGGGCAGTTTTCTCACCTCCATCATGCCGCCACTGCTGCTGGCCGAGATCGCCCAGGCCATCAACGAGAGCAGCGCCATGCTGGTTTTCGTCTGCAATCTGGTGGCGGAGAACGGTCCTGCCAGCCAGCTGGATCTGATGAGTCAGTGTCGCTGGCTGGAGTCCCGGGTCGGTCAGGGTCGGCTGGATGCCATCCTGGCCCCACAGGGCGCGAGTGATGCGGGGGACTGGCAAGGGCGTGTGATCGAAGCCGAGCTGGGCGAGCTTGAGCTGCCGCATCGGCACGATCGGTTGAAGCTGAAACTGGCGCTGGACCGGATCATCCAGCAACTGCTCAACCAGCGTTAGGCAACGGTCACGGCGCCCCGGCATCCCAGCATGGCGCCGTTACTGATAATCGGCAAGAAACGCGAGCACCTGGGGCAAGGAGGCCTCCAGCAGTTGCAACTGGCGCTCTACCTCGGCCACATCGGCCTGCTTGCTGGCCATCTCCAGCGCCATCACCTGCTGATAACTCGGTATGGCGCCATAGCTGCCACAGGATGATTTCATGCTGTGCGCCACCCGAGCCAGCGCCTCCCACTCCCCCTGTTCATAGAGGGGCCTGAGCTGACTCAGCTGCTCGCCCACCTCTTCAATAAAGACTGCGATGACCACGGGCAGCATATCCGAACCGATATCCTCTGCCAGCTGCTGCAACACCTTGCGATCCACCCACTCCATGAGAGGCTCCTCCAGAACGGTATTCAAACAGACCATACTATAGATAGTTTTCGATGTCGTGGCTCACGACCAGGCTGTGATGAAGCACCAGATTGGATGGCTCAGGGAATAAAGTGGCAAAAAATGTGATCAGTATCGAAATAGCGATGCTGAAACGCCCCTTCAACACAACAAGTTGATTGCCATCAATTAACAATTGATCAACACTTAATGCCGTCAGAGTGATGATGCTCAGCAACACCTCTCATCCCTTTTGCCTTTTATGGCTGCTGCGAAGAACCAGGGTAGGTATCTACCCTGGTATTTTTTTATCTTGCTCAAGCGCGACCTGGTTGGTCGCCACCCGCTCCCCCATGCGAAACAGATTGAATTCGCCGGGCGCCATTTTGACCCAATTCTCATTGCCGGTCAGCGGACGGGTGGTGATCAGGGTCACCACATCGTTGGGGGTGGTCTCCCTTTGAAAGTCGATCACCACCTCCTCATCCAGCAGGCTCGCCTCGCCAAAGGGCGCACAGCGAGTCAGCCAGTGCAGGTTGTTGCTGCAGTAGCTCATCACATACTCCCCGTCCGAGAGCAGCATGTTGAACACCCCGAATGCTCTGAGCTCGTCACACAGGGTGGCGAGATAGCGAAACATGGCGGGAAAGTTTGCAGGACGCTTGGGATATTTTTGCTCCAGCCTGTCGAGCAGCCAGCAGAAGGCGTGCTCGCTGTCGGTATCCCCCACCGGCCGGTGGCGGCCGGTTGGCAGCTTCTTGTAGCCGGTGAGCTGACCGTTGTGGGCGAAGGTCCAGTAACGACCCCACAGCTCACGGGTAAAGGGGTGGGTATTTTCCAGTGACACGCAGCCACGGTTGGCCTGCCGAATGTGGCTGACCACGGCGCAGCTCTTGATGGGCAGCGCCTGTACCAGTCTGGCGATGGGAGATTGGGCGCTGGGCTCGGGATCCTTGAAGGTGCGAAAGCCCTTCCCCTCGTAGAAGGTGATCCCCCAGCCATCCTTGTGGGGCCCGGTCTTGCCGCCGCGCAGCATCAACCCGGTAAAGCTGAAGCAGATATCGGTCGGCACATTGGCACTCATGCCGAGCAGTTCGCACATATCCGGCAGACTCCTTTCATGATTTGGCTTGTGTCATGTTCGACCAGCACGCTGGTTCGACAGACAGCAGGGGAAGGCGCAATCCCTTCCCCTGTGACTGGCAACAACCGGCCGATGGCAAACCATGCAACCGGTGATGCCCTAGTCTGGTGACGATGGCCTGATTACTTGGCCATCTCTTTTTCGACCAGCTGGATCAGGATGTGGATCACCTTGATGTGCACTTCCTGAATACGGTCGGCATAGCCAAAGTGCGGCACGCGGATCTCGACATCCGCCAGACCCGCCATCTTGCCGCCATCCTTGCCGGTCAGGGCGATCACTTTCATACCTTTGGCGCGGGCCGCCTCGATGGCTTTCAGGATATTGCCGGAGTTACCGCTGGTGGAGATACCAAGCAGCACGTCGCCACGGCGGCCGACCGCTTCTACGTAGCGGGAGAAGACATAGTCATAGCCAAAGTCGTTGGAGACGCAGGAGAGGTGGCTCGGATCGGAGATGGCGATACCGGCATAACCCGGGCGGTTCTCGCGGTAACGACCGGTCAGCTCTTCGGCGAAGTGCATGGCGTCACAGTGGGAGCCACCGTTGCCACAAGAGAGCACCTTGCCCTCTTCTTTGAAAGAGTCAGCCAGCAGTTTGGCGGCCGCTTCGATGTTTTTCAGGTTCTGCTCATCAGCCAGGAAGGCCTGCAGCACGCTGGCAGCTTCGGTCAGTTCATTGCGGATCAATTCTTGGTACATGATGTCTCTTCCACTGTTTTTAGTGTGCGTGTAGATCGCGGCTATTCTCGCACAAGCGAATCGCACAGTCGCCCCCTGCGAGCCACAGCGCTGGCGGCGCGTGAGCGTTATGGGGATCACAGAGAGAAGGTAATGAAGATGTAAACAGCTTGATAACTTTGTGCGTATGAATTACAACAGGGGCCATATCCAACAGGTCAGACCTCTGGATGAGTTACGCCACGTTGGCAACCTAACCACGCAAGGAGCAAGCAATGACGACGACCCTCACTCTGCTCGGGGTGATCCTGGTTATCGGAGCCCTGGCCTATCGCCGGGCATCCCTGTTCATCTCCACCCTGGTCACCGGCGCCGCCCTGGTGCTTGGCGCCATCTATGGTCATGTGCCCTTGCTGGTATGGGCGCTGTTCGCGGTGATCGCCATCCCGCTCAATCTGGTGGAATTTCGCCGCAATCAAATAACCAAACCGCTGTTCAAGATCTACAAATCGATCATGCCGGAGATGTCCCGCACCGAGAAAGAGGCGATTGAAGCGGGCACAACCTGGTGGGAAGCCAATCTGTTCGCGGGCAACCCGGACTGGAAAAAGCTGCACGCCATCCCGGTCAGCACCCTCTCTGCCGAAGAGCAGGCCTTTATGGATGGTCCAGTCGAGGAAGTGTGCCGCATGGTGAGTGACTGGGAAGTGACCCACGAGCGCGCGGATCTCTCCCCCGAGGTGTGGCAATACCTGAAGGACAACAAGTTCTTCGCCATGATCATCAAGAAGAAATATGGCGGTCTGGAGTTCTCGGCCTACGCCCAGTCCTGCGTCCTGCAAAAACTGTGCGGTGCCAGCGCCGTGCTCGCCTCCACCGTTGGCGTACCCAACTCGCTGGGCCCGGGCGAACTGCTACAGCACTATGGCACTGACGAGCAAAAGGATTACTACCTGCCCCGCCTGGCGGTAGGTAAAGAGATCCCCTGCTTCGCCCTGACCAGCCCGGAGGCGGGCTCTGATGCCGGCTCCATCCCCGACTTCGGTATCGTCTGCAAGGGCGAGTGGGAAGGCAAAGAGGTGCTCGGTATGCGCCTTACCTGGAACAAGCGCTATATCACGCTCGCCCCCATTGCTACCGTGCTGGGTCTGGCCTTCAAACTGCGTGACCCCGAGCACCTGCTGGGTGAAGAGGAAGAGCTCGGCATCACCTGCGCGCTGATCCCGACTCACATCAAGGGTGTCGGCATTGGCCGTCGCCACTTCCCGCTCAACGTGCCGTTCCAGAACGGCCCGACCCAGGGTAAGGATGTATTCGTCCCGCTCGATTTCATCATCGGCGGCCCGGCCATGGCCGGTCAGGGCTGGCGCATGCTGGTCGAGTGTCTGTCAGTCGGTCGCGGCATCACCTTGCCCTCCAACAGCACTGGTGGCGTCAAGATGCTAGCCTTGGCGAGCGGCGCATATAGCCGCATCCGTCGCCAGTTCAAGCTGCCCATCGGCAAGATGGAAGGGATTGAAGAGCCGCTGGCCCGCATCGGTGGCAATGCCTACATCATGGGCGCCGCAGCCAACCTGACCGTGACCGGTATCGACCTTGGCGAGAAGCCGTCAGTCATCTCCGCCATCGTCAAATACCACCTCACCGACCGTGCCCAGAAGTGCATCATCGATGCCATGGACATCCACGGCGGCAAAGCCATCTGCATGGGCCCCAACAACTATCTGGCCCGTGGCTATCAGGGTGCGCCCATCGCCGTTACGGTGGAAGGGGCCAACATCCTGACCCGCAGCATGATCATCTATGGTCAGGGCGCTATCCGCTGCCACCCGTATGTACTGCCGGAGATGCTGGCCGCCAGCCACCCCGACAAGGAGCAGGCGCTAAAAGATTTCGACAAGGCAGTATTCAGCCACGTCGGCTTTGCCATCAGCAACCTGGTGCGCAGCTTCTGGCTCGGTATCACTGGCGCCCGCTTTGCCGCGGCCCCTTACAAGGATCAGACCAAGGGCTACTACCAGCAGCTCTCCCGCCTCTCGGCCAACCTGGCGTTCCTGTCAGACATGGCGATGGGTACTCTGGGTGGCGAGCTCAAGCGCAAGGAGCGGGTCTCCGCCCGTCTTGGCGACGTGCTGAGCCAGCTTTATCTGGCCTCCAGCGCCCTCAAGCGCTATCAGGACGAGGGACGCCAGCAGGCCGACCTGCCGCTGCTGCACTGGGCACTGCAAGATGCCATGTTCAAGGCACAAGAGGCGATCGACGAACTGCTGCGCAACTTCCCGAACCGCTGGATTGGGCTTGCCCTGCGCGCCGTGGTGCTGCCGCTGGGTCGTGACCTGAACCGTCCGTGCGACAAGCTGGACCAGCAAGTGGCCCGTCTGCTGCAAACCCCGAGCGAGACCCGCAGCCGCCTGGCCAAGGGGCAGTATCTGACCCGCGAAGAGGGCAACCCCTTCGGTCTGCTGGAGCAGGCGCTCGATGACGTACTGGCCGCCGAGCCACTGTTCGAGAAAGTCTGCAAGAGCGATGGCATCAAGCGCCCCTTCATGGCACTGGACAAGGTGGCCGACATCGGCCTGGCCGCTGGCGTACTGACCCAGAGCGAAGCCGAGCTGCTGCGCCGCGCCGAGGTAAGTCGCTTGCGTACCATCAACGTCGATGATTTTGACCCCATCGATCTGGTGGCCAACAAGAAGCTATTTGAAGCCTCTGCTTACCATCACGCGGCCTGATAACCAGCTATCGACAACGCCTCCCTTGTGGAGGCGTTTTTTATGGGCGCTCACCACTATTCACGGCCCGAACAGCCACCACTTGCACTCACAGCTCCCCCGACCAGCTGCAGCCCCCGTGTGGTCAGCCGGGAAAAAAGGCACAATAGCCGACAAATCGAATCACCAAGGAAGCCAAGATGACCCTTGAGCACCTGATCCTGTGGCGCCGCGACCTGCACCGCCTGCCGGAAGCCGCCTGGAAAGAGTTTCGCACCACCAGCCTGATTGCCCACCACCTGAGCGAGCTCGGTTATCGCATCGTGCTCGGCGACAAGCTGCTGGCCAGCAATCTGATGATGGGCCGTGATGTGGATGTGGCGGCCGAGAAGGCTCGCGCCCGCCGTCAGGGAGCCCATCCCGACTGGCTGGAGCGGATCGGCGATGTCACCGGACTGATGGGAGAGCTGGATACCGGCCGTCCCGGCCCGACCCTGGCCTTTCGCTTCGATATCGATGCGGTGGAGGTGGAAGAGTCCGACGCCGAACAGCACCAACCGCAGCAAGAGGGTTTTGCCTCCCACAACAAGGGGTGGATGCACGCCTGCGCCCACGATGGCCACACCGCCATCGGCATGGGGCTGGCCAGCCAGCTGATGGCGATGAAGGAGCAGCTTCGCGGCCGCATCAAGCTCTTCTTCCAGCCCGCCGAAGAGGGGTGCCGCGGTGGCAAGGCGCTGGCTGCCGGTGGCGCACTCGATGACGTGGATGCCCTGCTCTCGCTACATATCGGTATTCACGCTGGCAGCGGCGAGCTGGTGATCAATCCCACCGAATTTCTCTGCTCCACCAAGTTCGACGTCCACTTTATGGGCACCGCCGCCCACGCGGGGCTCGAACCCAATGCCGGCAGCAATGCGCTGGCAGCCGCCTGCATGGCCACCACCGCCATGCTCGGCATTCCCCGCCACCGCGACGGCATGACCCGCATCAACGTCGGCCAGCTTCACGCTGGCAGCGGCCGCAACGTCATCCCCGATCATGCAGAGCTACGCGGTGAAACCCGTGGCGCCGATAGCACGCTCAACGACTACATGTTCAGTCAGGTACAGCGCATCGTCGAAGGTACCGCCCTCGCCCACGGCGTCACCTACCGCATCATCAAACAGGGCGAGGCCATTGCCCTCGACAACAGCCCGGCGCTGCAGGCCGAGCTGGCGGCGCTGGCCCGCAAGCAGGGGCTCGCCACCATCCAGACTCGCCGCTTTGGCGCCAGCGAAGATGCCGGTTTTCTGATGGAGCGGGTGCAAAAGCAGGGGGGCGAAGCGGCTTACCTCATCCTGGGGGCCGATCTGGCGGCGCCGCACCATCACAACGAATTCGATTTCGATGAGCGGGTGATGCAAAGCGGGGTAGAGCTACTGGCCGCTTGGGCCCGTGCACGACTGGGTGTGGCAGAAGCAGCCCTCTCTTGATATCCCTTCGGCCAGTTCACCGGCTAACGGGATCAAAAAAAGGCGCCACGGCGCCTTTTTTCTGCAAGAAAGAACCGAGAGCTACTCGCGGTGCTTGCGATGCACATCGGGGCGACCACCGGTCACGCTATCGGCTCTCCCCTCCTCTTTGGCCTTCTCGGCCCGCTTTTTGCGCATCTCGCGGGGATCGGCGATGAGCGGGCGGTAGATCTCGATACGATCGCCGTCGTGCAGCGGCTCGCTCCCTTTCACCGGGCGGCTGTAGATACCGAACTTGTTGACCGCCAGATCGATCTCGGGGTGTTTTTGCACGATGCCGGACTGCTCGATGGCCGCCAGCACGCAGGTCTCGGGCGCCACCCGCAGGGCAATCACCGTCTGCTGCTGCGGCAAGGCATAGACAACCTCGATGTTGAGCTGGTCAGACACCGTAGACCTCCTTCGCCCGGTTGGAGAAGGCGGAGACCATGGAGCTCACCAGATCGCGGAATACCTGACCAAAGGCCACCTCGATAAGCTTGGAGGTAAACTCGAAATCGAGATCAAACTCCACCTTGCAGGCGTCGACATCGAGCGGGGTAAAGGTCCACCAGCCCGCCAGCTTGCGGAACGGGCCATCCACCAGCTCCATCCTGATCTGGCGGTTCACATCCAGCTGATTGCGGGTGGTAAAGGTCTTGGCAATCCCCGCCTTGGCCACATCGACCGACGCCATCATGTAGTCATCGCCAGCCTCGTGGACACGGCTGCCGACACAGCCGGGCAAAAACTGCGGATAGGCATCCACATCGTTAACCAACTTGAACATCTGTTCTGCACTGAACATCACCAGGGCACTGCGCGTAATTCGGGGCATGGCTTTTCCTCATCCAATCGGCGCGATTTTATCACCATGTTTGGGGTTGTGGAGGTAAAACCTCAGCCAAACCGCTCAGAAAGCCACCACTTGACCTGCTGCGCGTTTTACAGCCGCCCCTGCCTACGTATAATACGAGCTCCTAGTCATTGCCGGAAATCGCCCGTCATGAGCAAAAAAAACAGTAAAAACAAAGCCGGGTCCAGCACCATTGCACTCAACAGAACCGCGCGCCACGAATACTTCATCGAAGAGAAGATCGAAGCGGGTCTGTCCCTGCAAGGGTGGGAAGTCAAATCCCTGCGGGCGGGCAAGGCCAACATCAGCGAAGCCTATGTCATCTTCCGCGATGGCGAGGCCTATCTGTTCGGCTCCAGCTTCCTGCCACTGCAAGCGGCCTCCAGCCACGTGGTATGTGACCCGACCCGCACCCGCAAACTGCTGCTGAGCCGTCGTGAACTCGACAAGCTCGAAAGCCTGATCGCCCGTCAGGGCTACACCATAGTTCCCCTCGCCCTCTACTGGAAACAGTGTTGGGTCAAGGTCGAGATCGGCCTGGTGAAGGGCAAGAAAGAGCACGACAAGCGCGAAGATACCAAGGCCCGCGAGTGGGATCGGGAAAAAGCGCGCATCATGAAGAACAAGCATCGCGGCTAACCCGCTACTGCCAGGATCTGGGCGCCAGTTCACCTTCCCCCAGCGCAGCTGGCTCTTCAGGCTCAGCTGCGTACAATAAATCGGCAAACAGACTGGTTGCCAGAGGGAATGGGTATCAACGCCTTGCTATGACAGCATTTTTGCGTACAATCGCAATTAACAACTTGGGGCTGATTCTGGATTCGACAAGATTCACGAAACCCAAGGTGCATGCCGAGGTGCGGTAGGCCTCGTTAATAAACCGCAAAAAAATAGTCGCAAACGACGAAAACTACGCACTAGCAGCTTAATAACCTGCATAGAGCCCTTCTACCCTAGCTTGCCTGTGTCCTAGGGAATCGGAAGGTCATCCTTCACAGGATCGTGTGGAAGTCCTGCTCGGGGCGGAAGCATTAAAACCAATCGAGCTAGTCAATTCGTGGCGTGTCTCTCCGCAGCGGGTTGGCGAATGTAAAGAGTGACTAAGCATGTAGTGCCAAGGATGTAGTAATTTTGGACGGGGGTTCAAATCCCCCCAGCTCCACCAATTTAACTAGGACACAGACAGGACAAAACGAGTTAAAACAGCAACTTAGCCAAATCTCGGCGACAGTGACTGGCCCAAAACGGGAACTAAAATGATCCACTGGTGATCCAAGAGCAAGAAAGCCTGCAGAAATGCAGGCTTTTTTCTTTTCCCCTCCCCAACACCTGCCTCCACCAAAAAGCGCGCATAGAAAAGCCCGCTCAATGGCGGGCCAATCCTAACCGGCTGCAACAACTATGAAGCAGCGTTCAGCTCATCGCGAAGTCGTTCAAGAATGCGCGCGATCTTCTCTTCCTCCACCCTGCTCAGGTCCAAAGTATCAAGAATATTCTCAAGCTCAGCTAGTGATTCCATCCGGTCAGGTCCCCGCTTATCTGCTCTCAGTCTCTCGACTGTGAAACACTGTATACCCATACAGTACCGAAGCGAATTTACCACTTTTTGCAGACCGAGTGGAGCACTATCTTTGCCCAGCCCTCCTATCCACATCCGTTCAGAAAACAAATCCCGTATTCTATTGCTCGTCATACAACCGCTACACTCCGTCATTACAGGTGATGCGCGGTGATCTCGTTGTGCGTTCTACTCGTTATTATTCACCTACAATTTACATGACCCGCATGTGCCATTACTGAGCAATTGCACTATGGGCGTCCCAGATATGGGACAAAGACAAAAACATGATCTAGAGCACGGTTGGCCACCAAAGATAAGGAATGCCTATGAAGCTGTATCTGACCAGCTCTAGCCTCGAGTATGTCCATCGCACCAAGAAGAAGGTGCGCCAGCTGATGGCGGAGAGAAAGCTCAGCCAGTCCAAGATCAGCAAGCTGACCGAAATCCCCCGCTCAAGCATCAGCAGATGGCTATCGCCGCATCACGACGACTTCATGGGATTGGCAGAGGCGGTCATGCTCTCGTCAGCAATGGGCCTATCCGTCCAGGCCATCCTTGCTGATCCGGACTGGAGCGTCTCAGATGATGAACATATGGGGCTGATCAACCGAGCAGCACGACTGCCGAAGCCACACCTGGCGTCGATGCTGAATTGCTATGCAGAGATACTTGGGGTTCGGGTGGGATGACAAAAATGGGGCCGAAGCCCCACCTTTATTACTCTGCCTGTTCAGGCATCATGCGCTCTATCCGCGCCGTGATCTTGGCCCGATCGACTCGCGTCATATCGACACCTTCCAGCTCGTCCAGTAAGGCGGCCAGCTCTACCATCAGTTGGGCTGCGCTCATGCTGCCTCCTCCATGAACTCCGTAACGAAGTCTGGCATCTTAAAGGCCTCACCAAGCTCGCGCCTCATCAGACTATCCATCACATCAATGCCAGCTTCGGTAATCCAGCATGTATAGTCACGAATCACAAGCATGCGCTCGTACAGCTCTGTCAACCTTGACGCCACGTCTTTACTGTCTATCTCTCCATAAAACTCCGCCTCTAGAGTTCCGCTCATTGTCCACTCAATATCCTCCAACGTGAGTATCTTGGTAACATGCCCATGACTGAATGCTCTGCCGTTGAATAGCAAGTATGTAGCAGCCAGCGTCGTTCTCGCTGCACACAAAACAATCGGAACGCTATCACTCATGCTAAGGGACGTATGTACGGTGCGCATGGTATCGATAAATTCCGACAGGCGCTTTGCCTTCTCGCTATCACTGATATCGCTCCTGAATCGCAATATCGTCTGCGGGAGTTGGTTGTTCATGCTGCCCCCTTGATCACTTTGTCCTGGGTGAACAGGCCATCCCAGTCCTTCTTCATTGGGAGTTCGCCTTTCAGGTAGATCTGGTAGACGCGCACCGCCCCCTTCTGGAGCAAAACTGGAGTGAAATTTATGAAGGACTCAAACCCATGACTGCGGATCTCCTTCTGCTCCTCGGTGAGGTATCTGTCGCGCGCATAAGACGCAGCACGCCAGCGTTTACCGGAGCGGCTTTCGTTATACAGCCAGCCGCGAGCCTCAAAGAAAATGCACACCTGCTGGGAGTTGACGCCGTTGAGCATCTTGCAGAACTGCGGGATCGTCATCCCCTGGCGGAACAGGCTTTCCAGTGAGTGGATCTGCTCCTGTTGCTGCTTGTTCTCGATGGCCAGCACCTGCCCAAGCTCGTACTGCTCGGCCCAAGCGCGGGCCGCTGCAGCGGGATTGCTGAAATCAGGCAGGTTGGCGGCCGGTGTTGATACCGCCTCCTCCAGCTCCTGCCAGCGATCCACAATGCGGGCGGTGAACTCTGGGCACAGCTGAGCAACTACGATCAGCGAATCACGCTTGCCCTGCTTGCCAGTGAACACGTAGACGGAAAATGTCTGATTGATGCCTAACCCATTGATTCTTCCACAATCCTGCATTGCAGGAAGCTGGATTACGCCCTTTTTGGAGAGCCTTTCAATGGCCACTTTCACATTGTCATGGCGGCTACCAACGAGATCTGAGATCTCAAGACTGGTCATGGTGACATCGCCACCATTCAGCGGCCCTGTCAAAACTTTGGTTTGCTGATACTGTTGTTGTATAGTCATACCGTAGTCCTTAACGTAGTGGTTTTGGTTTACATCCTCGGCCTTGGCGGTGGCAGCCGCTTTGGCCGAATTCTTTTTGGCCTCAGGCCAACTTCCCTTCATTTTTCAGTACCTCCTTCAAGCGCTGCACAATCTCCGAGTTCATCGATCGACAATTATCTTTTGCCAGTTCCTTGATCAACTCACGGAGTCCTGGCGGCATCCGCACCATAAGCGGCTCCCAATCACGCATTGCTACCCCCAGCACAGTCCTGCTCCATGGTGCGAACCAGTCGCGCCATCAGTTCGGCATTCACTGAGCGGAAGTTTTTCTCCGCCTGCTCTTTCAGGTAAGTCAGCATTTCTTCAGGAATGCGGAACTTGGTTTGCTTCACATCTCTTGTCAGTTTCATTAAAGATCACCACCTTTCCCGTGTTTGTTTTCTGCCCCGGCATCTCTTTTCATCTCTGCGTAAAGGATGGAGAGCACCTCTTTTGTTAGGCTGACATCATTATCAACCGCTCTGTGACCCAGCCACTTCTTAAGATCATCTGGGAGTCTTATTGATGTGGGTGGGATTTGATTTCCCATTTTGAGCTCCTTTTCTCACCAATAGAACCTCTTTGGTTCCATTGAATGATATGGACCACTGTGGTTGTATGTCAAACAGTTTTTTATGGGAGGTCTCCATGCCGCAGTTCAAACTCAGGATTGATGACGATTTACATGCAGCCATCAAGCTCTCGTCAGAGCGCAACAACAGATCTGTAAACTCAGAGATCGCTCACCACCTCCGCAATGCCATGATCGCGGCTGGGTACATTGAGCCTGAGCAGGTCGAACCACAAAACGGCAACAATGTGAGTCGTATCAATGATGTTGGGCGCCATTTGGTCCATGATGTAGTGCTAACAGACCCCAACATTCCGCCGAAGTGGAACCCCGACTTTGTAGATGAGATGCGCGAGGTGTTGGATTTCGTAAGGCAAATGAGAGAAAAGAAGGGAGATTCTTGATGCGAATTACCACCACAGCTATCGCCGCACTATTATTTTTTTCTGGCGCAGCCTCTGCTGAATGTATTGGATCTGGCAGCCTAAAAACATGCTATGACGACAGCGGAAACACATATACGGTGCAGAAATTTGGTAATTCCACTTATGTAGATGGTCAGAACGCCAGAACTGGATCGACCTGGAGTCAGCATAGCCAGAAGCTTGGTAACAGCACTTACACAACCGGGCGAGATGCCGATGGTAATTCATGGGATAGCACAGCCACAAAAATGGGCAGCTCTACCGTAATTAATGGAACAGACAGTGAAGGTGATTCCTTTTCTGTTATTTGCAATGAGTATGGATGCTATTAAAATGACCGCCAAGATTCTACCTGCTTTAACTTTTATTTTCCTATCTCCTTTGGCTTCAGCTTCTTTGGTTAACGATGTCATAGCCAAGGCAAATAATGGTGACTTGTACGCTCAAGAGTTTTTGGGTTACCAATATATGAACGGTGGCTATGTTGATATCGATTTATCTAAATCAGAGCAATGGCTTTTAATGGCTGAAAGGGGTGGTAGCGTAGCGGCACAGGCAATGCTTGGTGAATTGTATGCAGATAAGCTAGGGAGGATTAAGGATGGCGTTGCTAAGTACGAGATGGCAATTGCCGCTGGAAATAGCGATGCAAAATGCACTTACGCGACATGGATACTTAGGCAATCTGGTAATGATGTTTTTAAAAAAGAAGAGTGGCCTGCAGAGTATAAAAAAGCCATGTCGCTAATTGGTCAAGCGGCAAATTCTGGCGTGCCACACTGTCAGTTTATTAATGGTATTAGTGTGCTGCAAAATGACAAGGTTGCGGCGTTCAAATCTTTTTCAGCTGCCGCAAAGCAGTGTCATCCAAACGCCATGTCATTATTGGCCGATCTTTATTTTCGCGGTGATGGTGTATTGCAAAATTTCACTGAGGCTTATGTTTTTTATTCTGTTTCGGCTGCGTTAGGTGCCACAACAAAAGGCAATAATGAAAAACGAGATTTAATCTCTGGCAGGTATTTAGAGCCGGCTGAACTAAAGACCGCCAAGCGTAAAGCTAGCGAGATCTATAATGATTGTTCTGTTATGTAATTGTTATTCAAAGCGGCATCGCTCTGGTCGCACCTAAAAAATCTGATCAAGCGCCGCAATAGCAAATCCAACCAGGACAAAGAAAAAGCTGAATGCCATAAAGTCATCCAGATCGCTCCGGCTGGATTTGCTAAAACACCAACACCCGGCAGCAAAGGGGATCAGGGCCAGCGTAAAGCTGAAACTGAACGCCTTGAGCGCCACCACCATCATTATCAATGCAAACAGTATCCACATGGTCAGGGTCCTCACATATTAAGGCCCTAGCTTACCCCCTTCGCATGGGCTCAGCCAGGGCCGCGCAACTAAGTTGGACATACCACAGGATGTCGATTTACCATTTATGGTAAAGTCTCACCATGCGACATCAAGAGGTAGCCACAGCATGAAAGACAACACCGTCAGCAACAAATATGGATTGCCACAAGTGCAGAATCGGCCGCAGATCAAAGCTGAAAAGAATCTGTGCCTGAACGGTGAAGAAGGTCGCCAGATCATCAAATCTGAGACCAAGCTGACACTGAAAACCCACGAAAAAACATTCACCCGTTTGGCTGACATGTAATGGACATCATCCAGTTTCCTCCCGCTCGGGTGCTGGAGATTAACCACTACATTCTTGGTGCGTCGCCTGGTCATCATGGTCCTGCCAGCATCGCGTTATTGGAGGGGGCGCTTGGTCGCATCGACAATGCCATCGCCTACAGCGGGCTAAACGATGTGTTTCTCATCGCCGCAAAGTACGCAATGGCCATCGGTACCGCTCACGCCTTTTCAGATGCCAACAAGCGCACCGGGCTCGCTGTCTGCCTTGAGTATCTCTCCCTCAACGACTTCGAGATTGAAAGAGATAACGAGAAGCTGGCGGACGCCATGGTTGACCTTGTGCTTGGCGAGCTGCCAGAAGAGTGGTTTGCCGATATCCTTTACGCGCTTTGGTTAGAAGAGCAAAAAACCGCCTGATTCCCTTTTTATCAGGCGGCCGCCATTCCCCATCAATCTGCGAAGCGCCCCTCCTCTCTCAGGTACTCTCGGTTGCGATTGAGGTATACCCCGCCCTGAGTTCGCTCGTTGCTGCGAAGCTTGGCCTTGAACGACAGCGCCAGGCTCTTGCCGGTGATACGCTCGCCTGGGTGGTGGATGGCATTGAACATTTTGATGCGCTCCAGTACCTCTTGCACCTCGTCCATATCACCACTCTTGCGGGCCATGTAGTAGTCGGTCAGCAACTGGGAGCGCTTATCCGCGATGCGCTTCTCCTTGCCTTTGATGTATTCGCGGGCGTCGTAGTTCTTGGCCATTTGGGCGCTACCGAAGCCCAGCCCCTGCATGGCAACGTTCCAAGTCGAAACATCATCCATGATAATGTCTCCCTTGATGGTCTGCTCCCCTTCTGTCGCTTGGCGATAGGCCTTGGCAACATCGCGGATCGACTTCGGCAGCATGGTTTCCAGCCCGCGCTGAATGTGGCCATCTGTCATCTGCCCCGCGCCACGCGCCAAATTGATGCCGATCCCGGCAACCGGTCCCAGAAGTTGCTGAACAGCGTGCCATGCCAGATCGTCACCTTCGGTGCCCTCTTTAGGACTGCGCCACCATAGATCACCAAGCCCGGTACGACCGGCAATACTGAGGTTAGTCAAGGCATCCATCGGCCCTTTGGCTAACAGCTCCCCAGCGCGAGGACCTAATGCCTCGGTCAGAGCCAGGCGGAACGAGGCTTCACCGCTGCGGTCATCGTCGTCGTCCAGCCCTGCTGCTATCGCATAAACGACGGCGGTGATTGGTGTCGGCAATCCCATCACCCCTGCCATCACCCAGTGCGTTGCCAACACGCCGGCAAGCGTCTTCTGCGCCACCTTGTCGCCCTTGGCTGCCTTGATGGCATTGGAGTAAAGGACGTAGGTCATCATCTGGCTGTAGATCTTGAACTGGGTCAGCACCTTGGTGATGTCGTTGCGCATGTAGCGTGGGCGGTTGCTTGCTGCGTAGTTGCCGTGGCCGTCATAAACCATCTCAGCCACCCGGTCAGCGTATTGCTGGCCATTCAGCGTCGGCTCGGCCTGCTTGAGCAAGCGGTAAGCCGCCAGGGCGGCCACCTCACGGTTGAGCACTTCGGCGTTGTGGAAAGTGGCTCCAGCCCAGCGCATGGCCCGTCGCCAATGTTTCCCCATCGGCTTGGCCTCTTGCTGGTCAGTGTCTGCCTTGGCTGCAATGCTATGCGCTTGAGTTAGATCCAGTGCTCCAGCGCGGTAAAGCCTGTCCAGAATGGCACGCTCATCTGCTGGCAAAGTGGTAGAGCGGGTCAGGGAGTGCCATGCCTCGGTGGTGCCTGCCTTGAACTTACCGTGCTTCACATAATCCCTCAGCGCCTGAGTCATGGCGGCAGCGGATTTAGCAAAGCCATACTTGGCCCCCAACTGGGGCAGCATAACGGTGAAGTTCTGGGTCATGTTGACCACGGCAGAGGCAACTGATGGTCCGATGTAGTAGAGAAAACCGATATTACCGGCAGAACCCGCCCACGCTTTGCCGGTTGGGTTCATGTTCAGGTCATGACGCTTGTTCATCTCGTTGAGCACCTGCTGAGCTATCTCCAGGTCTTCTGGCTTGAGGCTGCTTGGCTCTCCAGCGACACCAGCCCGGATCTGCTCGCTTAGCTTGTCCAACTCCCCCTGCATCTTGTGGCCATAGCGGATCTTGGATACGTGGCGGGCATAGTGGTAGACGCTGTTGAGATAGGCGCGGTGCGCATCACGACTGGCCCCCTTCACCCGACGGCGGTGAATGGCATGCTTGGCGTATGACGCATCCGGCATCATGCGCAGCATGGCTTGCCAGATCTCGTCTTTCAGGGCGGTCTTGCTGACCCCGTCAGCGCTATCGAGAAAGCTCAGCATCTCCATGCCCAGCTGGTTAGCATTTGCGCTGTCACCACCGCCCTCCTCTTTCACCGTCATTACCGCGTTGTAACCGTCGCGCTGGTACTGCTTTACCGCCTGCTCGGCATCGGCGCGGCGCTCGAAGTGCTCACGGACGTACTCATCCCCCTTGCGAGCTTTAACCACGTAGTCACCGTAGCGGGTCAGCGGGAAGTAAGGGCCATGCTGGAGGGCGTGCTCCATCTTCTGGCGCATCTCGGCCGCCATGGCGCGCCCCTCGCTGACTCCCAGCAAGTCCTCCAGTCGTTGCTCTATCGCACCGCGCAGAGATTCCCACTGCTTGGTGTAGGTGTCCTGCATGGTGCCGTAGAGCGCCTTGGCATTGGCTGGCAGCGAGTTGTACTGCTTGGCCAATTCGGTGTGATTGCGCTCGATGATGTGCAGTTCTGCTTCATAGGCTGCTCGAGTCTCCGGTTTCTTGGCTCGTTCTACCTTCTGTTTGGCCTCCTGGTAGTAGCTGTTCTCATCCAGTGACTTGTCCGGGTGCAAGCGGGCCATGGTGGCATCGTGCATCAGGTTGGACAGATCCGCCTTCACCTGCTTGTCCAGCGCATCCCACAGCGGGTCGATCCGGGTTTCAGCATCCAGCAGGATGTCGTTACGATCAGCCTCCATCTGAGTGCGCAGGCGCTGGTATTCCGACACAGCCCCGCCCGTGATGTCGCGGTACACCTGGTCAATCTGCAGGTCGGTCAGGGTGCCGAGCATCACTGGGCGCCCCTGCTTCATCCAGTTCTTCACCGAGCCAAGTGCAGCACCAGCTTGGTAAACTGCCTTTTGCGTGATGGATTGCTCAAGAGTTTTAGAGTCGTCGGCTGCGGTATTGGATTGGCTCATCTTGAGCCCGCCCTTGCGGATATCATCCTTGGTGAGTACATTTGAATCAGAAACCCGTTCTGGTGAACCACGCTTGGGCAATTGGAGCCCTTGGGTCGTACCGAGCGGGTTTTTATATTGGCTGGTACGTCCATCCTCCTGACTGAACTTCTGACCACCATCCGGGCCGCCATTGTCAGGGCCGCCGCGCTTCATCTTCTTGCCCAGCCCCTCAATCAGCACTCTAGTTTCGGCGGCGGTAATGCCACCAGGCACAAAGCCGACAGTGCGCAGCGCCTTGGTAACCCATGCCACCACCTGATCCCAGCCGCGGCGCCAGGCACTCTGCTCCAGCTCGGCAAGGTGGGCAACCACCTCCTCGGCCTGTACCCCCAGCTCCTCGTCGGCGTAGTGGGTGTCTACCCAGTCCCACACCGCCTTCATGCTCGGGTCATTTCTTGATTTGATGAGGCGGCTGATCAGCTTGGTGTACTCGCCATCGCCCAGAACATTGGCCAGCCCGTAGTGGGCCAGCACCTCATGGCGCAGGATCTCGCGCATCCGCTTGGGGTTGGCGATGGTATCCGCGGCCACATGCAGGGTGCCGTTGTCATCATCGAACGCGGCGCGGCGGATCAGGCCGTCTTTTGCTGCCAGCCCCAGCGCCTGCTCCAGCTCTGCCTGGGTGGCATGGTTCTGCACATTAATGCCACTGGCGCCACGGTACTGCTTGAACCACTCCTTGGTGACCAGCTCCGCCTCTTTGCGGGTCAGGTGCTTGGCTGGCTTCTCACCCTGCGCCATGGCCTGCTTGGAAAAGCTGATAATGCGTTCAGGCTTGTCGTCTTTGGCTGGCTCATCGGCTTGTTTGCCGATCACCTCCTGATCGCCACGAATGTTCTGCTTGGTGCGATCTCCGTTGCGAATACCTTTGCCAACCGCCCTGATAAGGCTGTCCAGCTCATGCTCTTTGATGGGGCCTTTCACCAAACCTGCTTTACGCAGCAGACGAGCGAATTCGGTCTTGATGTCATTCCAGGTCTGAATGGTGCGGGGCGGCAGCTCTTTCTCTGCGATGCTGGCAAAGACTTCCTCCGCTTTGCCCATGTCATCAAGGTGCTTATAACCTTTGTTCGCGGCACTCCATTCTTTGGCTAGCCACGGCTGTTGTTTCGCATCAATTAGCTTCTGGAGAAGGGAGCGCTTATTTTCAGGCGTAAACGTGTCAGTACCGTAGTGACCCAAGAGCTCATGGCGCAGAGTCTTGATGAGGTCCTCTTTAGCGCCAACTCTTCCAGTTTGCGCCTCTCTCGCTCCGCCTTCTCCTTTTCCAACTCTTCCAGTCGCGTGTTCTCGCGACGACTTGCCTCCTCTCGAACCTCCCTGCTCACCTTTCTGCTCCCCCACGGCACCAGTAGATACCCCTGCGCCAGTGCTTTCAGGTTTCCGAACAGGTATGTCTCGAATGGATGCGGAGGAGGAAAGTAAGGAGCTCCCGTTGTCTCCGGCATTTCCGGGTATGATGGTGACAAGTCCAGCGCTTGGGTGGTATGCACCTTTTGTTGTTCTGGCGAACTCTGTTCCTTCAACGCTGGGTCCGTAGATTTCACTGGCCTTCTCCCTGATAAATGGCTCAACCGGAATGTTGCCATTGTAATCCCTCAGGAAATCGTCAACCACCTTCCCTGCGTCCTCAACAGATAATCCCTTCCGCTGCTGGGACAAGCGCACGTTGCTGGCTGGCACGGCATCAGCCTCGATCTGCTGAACCGGCTCACTGGCGGCTGGCGCGGCGTACTCCCGCACCTTGGCTGCCGATGACTTGGCCACCAACAGGCCGCCCTTGCCAGGCATTGCCTTTACGCCACTCTCCTTGGCCCACTGCTTGATGAGCGGTACATCACCTTTCAAGGTGATGGTGCCATCCGGGTTATCGATGGCTTCCGCCCACGGCGTCGGCGCGGCAGCAGGCTCATTAGCTACAGGATCAGGTTGCGACACCTCAGAAACAGCAGCCCCGGCATCAGGGGCCGGGGCTGTCAGTGTTGGGTCATCTTGCTGCTGTCCATCAGGTACAGGTGGAGCAGCAGCGTAGTCTGCCGGATCTCCGGATCCAGCTCGGTCGGCGAGTCCGGAAACGGCTGGTCCAGCGCCTGCTGCAGTCGGTTCGCCTGCGCCAGGCTGATCGCCTTGTCCTTCACTGCCGATTGCAGGTACTGGGGTAACTGGCTCATTGCTCACCTCTGTCTGGGGTTGGTTGAGGGGGATCACCTCTCGGTATCCGGTATCGATAGCTGGTGCTAGTTGGCTGGCTTCGCCCGAGGTGACGGACGGCGCCGGAACTGTTTCAGCGCTTACGCTTGCAGCTGGCTGATCAGATGGTTGGTTCTGGTTTGTGACACTGATGTCATCGAGTTGCGGGGCACTGGGCTGCGTGGTTGCAGCAGCCTTCACCTGCTCCACTTCGGCGATCTCGGCCACCCCAAAGCCGCCACCATTGAGCGGCACCGGCATCTCCTTGCCCTTGCGGCTGGCCATGGCAGCCTCTTTCTCGGTTGCGAACGGCTTGCCTTTGCGGGTGATTCGGAGTGTCTGGAGCGGGCCAACTGCCGATTCGGTGGCACTGCCGCGCATCGGTTTGGCGTCAGGCTGTCGCTGATCTGCGCCATAGACCACATCGCGGTGCGGCAACTCGGTACCGACCTCGCGAGCCTCACCCTCAATCACCGCGCCAGGCAGCTCGCCAGCGGGCTTGGTGAAAGATGCCTCTGGCGGCAACACATCCCCCTCCTGCCCACTCTGCCAGCGAGTACGCTCTGCGCCGCGAAACTGGGGACCGGTGCCAGCCTGCTTGTCGTCAAAGTGGCCTTCCTTGGTCATCCCCCGGGCGGCATTGGCGTCACCGGCAAAGATCACATCCTTGAGCGGCAGGGCTGGGCGCTGGTTCTCCATGGCTACTTGCTGGGCGCTCTTGTTTCCTGCGAACGGGTCAAGCCCAAGCTCGCCAGCCTGAGCTCGCTCATAAAGACTCTTGCCCTGATCGCCAGCCTGCATCTGGGAGGCAACCAGCTCCTGCACTGACTGGCCAAACTCACCAGCCAGGGCGCGCTGCACCTCGCTATCGGCAGCCATGCCCTTGAACCGCTCCGCGGTATCGTCGCGGCGCAGGTAGGCTGGCACATCACGCAGCTCGTCAAACTGGCTGGCGCTAGGGCCGAGCGGGGATTGCTCGCCAGAGGGTGCAACCACCGGATCGGCCATGGTGTCGGCGGCAGGCGCCAAGTCTGGGTCTGCCATCATACTGGCAGCTTGCTCAGCAACCTGGCGAGCTGTGGCATCATCGGCGCCGCGTTTTTTCATGGAGCTTTCAACGACCTGGATAGCCTGCTCTTGCGTCAGCTTGTCTTTGTTTGCATGCAGTACCTTGGCAAATTTTGCGGCAGTGCCACCCATCGCCCCGCCAGCCATTGCGCCACCCGCAGCTCCATGCAGACCAGCATCCAAAGTGCCAGCCATAGGCTCAACCAGTTGTGTGTTTGCCATCTGGTTTTGAGTTTCGTTCCCAACGTATTGCTGCAACCACTCTTCACCAAATTCACCTGGAGCCTCAGTTGCAGCGCCTTTCAGCATCCCACGAACGGCACCGCCAGCCCCCGAGCCAAGCATGGTTTTCACGATGGTAGCGTCACCAAGGAGGGTGCCCATTGCCGCAGCGGCAATAGTCTCAGGTTTAGACTTGGCCATGCTGGACGAAAGTTCTGCATATCGCCGCTGCGCCTCCTCTACTTTTGCTGCCCCATCAAGTTCAGCGAACTCAGGATCTTGGCTGACCTTCCTCAGCTCTCCGACAAAAATTGGTGAGTCGATCAAGTCCATTGGGTTGCTGTTGATAGCGGTGTCATAAGCATTGTCACCGGCTTGACCAACTGACATTCCCATGCCCACGCCAAGGCCTGCTGTAGGGTTTTTGGTGATCGCCGCTGTGGCCACTGTTGGAATTAGCGAGCCAGCAGCTTGTGCAGCAACACCAGCCCATGCAGCGGGATCGCCCGCGCCTCGACCTAACTTTCCGTCCTTGAATATCTCTGGATTGCCCATCGCTTCCTGCATATCCGGAGAAGTTGACTCAATTATGCCCTGCCCGGCCTCCTTGATTGGCTCACCAATGAACTTTGCCGCTGGCCTTATCGCCTTGTCTGCAATGTCACCAACAACCTCAGCCCCCTTCAATGGCTCGGCAAGTGCAGATAACCCTGGCAGCACCGCTACTGTAAGTTCCTTATTTTGACCATCACCTTTTGGCAGAGATCCGCTTTCCTGCAGATCCTTAACCCGCTCAGAAACACGCTTACGCTCATTCCCTTCTGGATCGAACGTGTCATTCAACCAAGTCAGTGCGGTATCAATGACCCCACCCTCTTCCACCTTGTTCATGGTTGGATCAACGAGGCCTCGGGTTCCACGAGCAATGTCGCCAGCACTTAGATTTGAGATCAGGGAGCCGGTACCTTTTACCGCCGCACCGGCAACCCCCTTGGCGCCGTCTGTAACTCCAACCTCGAGATCGCGCTGGCGGAGCTTGTTATCCCAGTAGGCGTCGAATTCATTGGTTTCTGCCATGATATCCTCGGGTTCTTTGCAAAAGAAAAGCCCCGACCGGCGAACCGATCAGGGCTTGATATAGGGAGTGCTGGCCAATAAGCAGACTGGCCGACTATGGGGAGATGCTAACGCTGGGCGGGTGAATATTCAACCTGCATCATTCGTTGGATCCGCGCCGTGATCTCGGCTCGTTCAACGCGAGTCATGTCGATGCTCTCCAACTCAACCAGCAGGGCAGTGAGTTCGACTTGCAGTTGGGCGGTGCTCATGCAGCACCCCCAACTTCCAGCAGTGTGATGATCTCGCCAATGGCCTTCATACCCGCGTCGTTGTAGCGGAACGACTCCACCTGCTTGGGCGAGTTTGGCGATTTGTCGAGAAACACCTTGCCGTATTGCTCTGTTTTCAAGCCGTGTTCATTGGCGAGGCGACCCACCTTGTTGGCACTGATGCCGTAGCGGTCGCCAACCTCAGTGGCTGTGTAGTAATGCTCAGTGAGCAATGGCAGCGGAATAATGTCAGCGCCAACCACCGGGTTAACCAGTGATGCGGTAATGGTTTGGCGAGACGCGTCGCTCAGGTGGGGGAGCAGATTACAAATGGCCTGAGCATTCTTGATCTGCTGATCGAGAGCTTGGGCGCGCAACGTGACAGCCTTGGCCAAGCGCATGTCATCCAGCGCAGCCTTGGCTGCCTTGCTGCCAGAGAGCTCAACCGCCTTTTCAATGTCGCCGTGGCGCAGAGCTTGAGCTGCGGCATAGACCTGCACTTCAAATGAGGCATCGATCCAACCGGCGTACTTCATCGCGACAATTTCAATCGCCCAAGTGCCCTGTTTCACACCACCCTTAATCGATTTTACCGATGCTAGAAAAGTAGCATCGGCTTCAATCGCTTTAATAAACTCCACTTGGTGCTTGAGGAAGTTGCTTGGCCGTTGGCTCTCTGTCGCCTTGCCTAGCGCCATCGCCGCCTTGTGCAGATCGTTGAGGCAGTACATGCCGTCAGCCTTCACTGCGATAGAATGGCTCTCGATAACGATGGCATTGACTTTCGTTTGTCTATCCGATTGATGTATAGTCATACCGTAATCCTTACTTGGTTGTGGGGTTTACATTCCTCGACCCGAGCTGCGTCAACAGCTTGGGTCGAATTCTTTCTGCTAGAACTTGAACTCATTCAGGTTTACCTCTCCCCTTTTTACCAGTGCATCCAGTACCGCCAGACGGTACATAACCTCGGCTGCCAACGTCCTAAAATGCTGGCCCGCATTCTCGCTATACTCCGCGATCATCGCTGGGGTCATGCGTATCTGTAGTGGTTTTTTCTTCTCGCTTTCCATTCTTGTCCTCTGCTTGGCTGTGACTTCAACACGACTAACATAGCCAAACAAATTACCGCATGCAATGATTTTTAGCACATGTGCCAAAATTACACTCACAGCTACAAATTACCGCCATTGACCAACACACCACACATGATAAACAATCGCTATCATTGAAAAATGCTGATGACTATCCCATCGGCACATCAGGAACATTTATGGCTATTGAAAAGAAATCTAAGAAAGCCTCGACTAGCGTCACGCTATCTCTAAGACTTGACCCCCGCTCCAAGTATCTGATCGACCTGCTCGCAAGACAGCAGAAGCGCACCATTACAGGAGTGATAGAGTGGGCGGTTGAGCGTGCTGGCACCGAAGCAATCTTTGATAACGATCGTGGCATCAGCTTTTTAGAGGTGATCGACTCGCTATGGTCAACAGATGAGTCAGTTCGCCTTGCCAATCTGGCACTGGCACGCCCCGATCTGCTGGATTACGACGAGCTCAGGATCTGGGAAACTATCAAAGCATCACCGGATCTTTGGAATGCCAGCGGTCAATTGCTGTATACAACTTTGCAAGAAGAATGGGATCGAATATTAGAACACGTCGAACAGCATCGACTAAGCCGAGCTGTAAAACCCTATTCGGTTTTATAAAATAACCAAAATAGCGCACTGAGCGGTTTTATTTTGTTTAAAACCAATTGGTTATAGTTATTTCCGAAACTGGAAAAAACCTAGAACCAAAGGCCGGGCACCCCGGCCTTGTTGTGCCACGCCCTAGCCTTACTGCTTGCCACCCCCCATTATCGCCTCGTAAGCAGATTGCTGGCGCTGCTTCTTGATGATGGATTGGTATTCACCATCAAGTTGCTCTGGTGTGTATGTAGAGAAGTCAAACCCGCGACTCACCGCTGCGTCAATAAAGCTCTGCTTTCTCTTGTCATTGCCAGCCCAACCGCTTACTTGCTCGGGCAATTTGAGGGTCGCATCAGGCTCTTCGCTTGTGGTGCCTGATTTTTTACCGCCAACACCAAATATCTCTTGGGTATCGGTAATCTGCGCTTCGGCAGCTGCTCGCTCATCTTTAATTGCAGCCAGCTTTTCTGGCTCTGACAGGTCGCTGCGCCGGATTTGGCTGATAGCCTTTGCCGTGTCGGCGTTGATTTTCGACACAGCGCTTCTGAACCCCTTGTGGTCAACTGGAGGCTTCATTCCAGCTTGCACCAGATACTCGTCCCATTGTTCTGGGTTTTTCTGGATCTGCTGACTTACCTGATAAGCTTTTCCAAAATGATTAATGAATTGCTGCGCGGTAAACTCCTTAACTGGATCGCTAGGGTTGCCAGTCCTCCCCTCTGTTATCGGCGCATCCTTTACTATTGACTCGCCTGTTTTTGGGTTGACGTATGTAACTGGAGCTTGCATGTAGAAAGTTCCACGCCCAGTTGGAACCACTTCCACTTCACCATAAGACTTAACAACCCCATCAGGCGTGATTGTTCCGATGCCCTTTTCAAGATTATCCCTGACCATATATGTCAGGGATTTTTTCAATTCTGGAGTATTAATAGCGCCGTGCATTTTCCCAGCATCCCAAGTCTTGGCGTCAGGATTGCTCAATATCCCCTTCATCCCTTGATATACAGCACCTGAACTCTGATGCCACTGTGGATCACCAAATACGCGAAATGGGTTTTTACCTGCCGCATATTTATTGTTTAACAGCGCATCTTGCTCTGGTGTTATTTGCTCTCCACGCCCCAATGCCGTTACAGCCATATTGAAAGGCGCTTCATTATCAAGCCACCATTGTTCACGGTTGTTTTTTTCAACTGCGAGTGCGTGCGACTCTTGCGCTCGCCTGTTCTGCTCCGCGTTAATACTGAGCATGGCATTGGCCCTGTTATTCTCCAACTCGAGCTGGCGCTGTTTGTCTGCATATTCCAAGCTGTAACGCTTGTCATCTATCGCATGACGCCCCCGAGTGTATTTGGTTTCGTCCTCATAACGAGCATCGGCCTTTTGCTGCTGACTCAGCGTGTTCTGCCACATGGCGTCGCGCAGGCTCATAGCCTTCTCCATTCGCTCATCTTCTTTCTGGCCGCGCTGATAGCGGTCCATGGTGTTGAAGCCAGCCAGAAAGCCTTCTGCCAATCCTGATACACCCATCACTCATTCCCCTTTAAAACAAACTGTCAGCCAGAAATCCGACGCCTGCACCAATAAGCCCGCCTACTGGTCCGCCTACCGAACCAGCCATTCCGAGCATGGCCCCCATTGATGCACCAGTGCCGATAGTGCTCAGGGTCTGCCCTTTGCGGGCAGTCTTGAGGTTTTTGTTGGCAGCTTCCAACTCCTCCTCCCGATTGGCTGCATCGCGCAGCCCCATCATCCCCTGCTGGCGCGTCTGGGCGCCAATATCAAGCAGTCCGTACCCCATCACATACCTCCACCGGTTTTGATTGCCTCACGCAGGCCGGCATCGGCGCCGGTCAAGATCCCCATCTGGCGCGCCTGCTCCTGCTCGCGCAGACCGTTTTCAGTGCCCGCCGTCATCAGGGCAGCCCGCAGCCCCTGGCTGTTGTCGTTGGCGTTACTGCTCACACCCATGCGGGCATTGCGGTTTGCCGTAGCCTGCTGGGCAGAACGCAGGGCGTTGGCGTTGTTCTCATCCACCCGGCCGAGCTGCTCCTGCAGCAGCTTGCCGTTGGTGGCCAGCTCCATCAGCTCCTTCTGCTTCGGGTAGAAGCGGTCTTTCCAGTCCTGGTAGCTCTCGCGGGTGATCTTTGCAAATGTATCTGCGGCGTATCCCATTGCTTATCTCCCTAGCATGCCGAGCGTGGATGAGCCGGTGAATGCTCCACGCTTCTCATATCCATCAGCCTGAGCATTGAAGTCCTTCTCCATCTTCACTTTGGCATCCCTTAGTGATTGAAGGCCATAGGCCGAGCCTGCCCCTGCCAGCGTACCAACCAGACCAGCGGTCGCCTGCTGACTCTGGAATGAGCTCTGAGCGTCACTGGTGGCCTTGCGCAGGCTGGTATTGGCCACATCCCCCATGGCAGCCAGCGATTCGGCCTTCTGCCCGGCGCCAATGCTCACCACATCCTTGAGGCCAGCCACATACTTATCTTGCTGGCTGGACTGGGCGCGATTGGTGGTGTCTGTCTGACTCAGCGCCTGGTCCGTCTCCAGATTGGACATGGCAGCCTGGTACTTGCCGCTGGTCGGATCCACGCCGCCAGCCGCCATGGAGTCGGCCAGCCCAGCGCGCGCCTCACCAAAGGATTGAGCGGTACCCAGCGCGGCCGTGCCAGCCAGCTTGTCGTACTCGCTCTCGTTGTTGAGGTCATCCACCTTGTCCATGAAGATGTCCTCATACTGCTGCAGGTCGTTTTTATAGAGCTGCCACTGCTCCATGGCCACGCCAGCCGCAGCTTTCTGGGCTTCCGTCTCCTGAATTTCGTTAGAGCCACCTTTGCCCATCGCTCACCTCACAAGTTGATCTGAAACACAAAGAGCCCGTCAGCATCATCTGGCTGACGCACCCACCCAATTCTTGGCGCTACCCTGAGCCACCCCTTGCGCGCAGAGTGAAAGCGCAACCAGCGGGCACCTATCATGCGGGCCAGTCGCTTAACCTCCGGCAGGTGGCGCTCTGGCGCCCCACCATCGCCCCAACCAACCCATACCAGCACACCGGTTGCGCCCTGCTCGCTAACCGGCTTCAAGACAAAACCGTCATCGCCACGCACAAACAAAAACGCCACCCTGTTACGGATGGCGTCGTGTAGTTCGGCTGGGAGTTTGGGGTTGCCGGTGTCGGCGCAGATGCGGAGTAAGTTACGACAGTGATGCACCTTGCCTCCCGATGCGCATAGAAAGCACATTCGCTTCGTAATATTGAGAGCTCAGATTGCCGCCGACTTGCAGTTGATAGGTGCCTACAGTGTTAGCTGGTAATGTGTGGAAATACGTAGAGCGCACCGCCAAGGCCATCCCACTGATCGTGCTTGTGTTGGTTCCACTCGAGGACTGATAATCCACTTTTGCCCCATTGAATAACAACCTGACTTGTAAAGTTCCAGAGGAATTGCCGCCAATCGTACCCGAGACAATCAACCCCTCAAACACAACATTCCTATCCCTAGAGTCGCCATCTGATATTACCGCTGCGCCTACCGTCACCCAGTTGACGCTCGGTGGGGGTGCGCTCGCAAAGCTGGTTTGCGCAATCCGTTTAACTCGCTCAATGAACACGTCGCCTACTATTTTATTGGCGTAAATAGTCCCCTTCACCACACAATCTTCTTCAATCGTGCAGTTACTCATGGTCATATTTTTGACATAACCACCCTCAGCGCGCAGCCGGTTGGTGTAGATATAGCCGTCTGCGGTGATCAGGGTATACCACCCTTTCGCCCATGCGCTGTAAGGACCACCAAGGCCAAAGCCGCCAGCGCCGTCCTTCATATAGGCGTTGCCCATATCAAAGGAGCCGCCAGATATTAACGGAGCACTGATGCTTACCCCTGCCTTGATATAGTCGGCGGTGATCTTCTCTGAATGGATAATCTGGATGGTGGCGGCCTTGATGACAGCCTCGCGGATGGCGACTTTGCCCCCATCAGTCACCCCGAAGATGATCTCCTTTTCGGCTGGCTTGGCTGGGTTGTAGATAGCGAAATTGGTTGCTGATGCAATTAGCTCATCGACATCCGGGCTGGTAGCTGCATGCAAGCCGGAAGTGCCGTGAAGCGGACCGGTCATGCCGTTCTTGTTAACGAACCTGACCCAGTAGAATGCAGAAAATCCCTTGCCAACAGCATCGGAGTAAACATTGGCGAGCGTTGTTCCGATGGCTACTGCACTTGATGGGTTATCAACCTCAGCGCGCAGGATCTCGGCATAGGAGTGACCCTTATAGGCAGGGGCGTCCCATGTCAGTGTAATGGTGTGGAATGCCCCATCAGCGGTGACGCCAGTTGGCGCTACGGGTTGCTGAACTCCTGACCACTCAGGATCGCCTGAGTTGCCTGGCGGTATCTCTGGCACAATCTGGCCAGACCCATTACGCCTCAAGTTAACCATCCCGAGCTCAGCGGCTTCACGCAATGTCAGGGCTTTATCGAGCCGGTCCCCTTTCTGCCCTGTCAGGATCTGCATGTTCTCAGTCAGGCCCTGCTGGGTGTTGCTTGCTCGGAATGATGACCCTCTCATAATGCTGATACCTCCGATACACTACCACCCAGCATGATCCGCTCTACAGCTGCAGTTCCTGTTACCTCTACCTGCCAGCGCCTGCCTCGTAGCGGCGGCAGCCTGAATGCAGTTTCGGGAACGGCACCAGCGGCAAGCTCAAACACTTTCACGCCATCCAGCCAAAGCGAAAAACCAACAGAGCTGAGTGACTCACCCATCAGGCGGGCAACGCCAAGGCGAACGCCAGGCGGCAAGACAAACTCCTTGGAGCGCCAACGCATTGAGAGAGGAGCGCTGCCACCACGCCACTGGAACAGCTGGGTTCCCTTGGCAAGCATCAGTGCATCGAGCTGCATGTCTGGCACTGCGGCATCCCATCTACCGCTCAACCAGCGCAGATCGCCAGATTTCGGGTCGAACACGAAACCATGTGAGTCAGTAAGAGCAACGTACTTACCCTCGCTGTACCAGGCTCGTAAGGTATCTGGCTTCAGCGCCATCCACTGCTCCCGGGTGATGATCCCCTCAGTGACAAGGTGACCGCCATCAGCACCGACTCCTACCAGGCCATCTGGGGATGCATAGAGCACCAGGCCATCCAGCGCCACCATGGAGCGAGAGCTCACGCACGCCTGCTGCACAGATGACAACTTTTGCCCGGTAATTGATGAGGGTGATGCCCCCTGAAACAGATATGGGTAACCCTTCGTCCCCACTATCAACGCCGTGTCGATAGCGGCGATCGCCACAATGTCGTGCTCCGTGGTCATCTTGTACTTCTCTGGCCACGCATACGGCAGGTATGGCTCAGAGAACAGCACGGCATTGCCAACAAATCCGGCACAGATGCCGTTGGCCATCTGGCAGATCCCGCGCATCTTCTCTGGTGGCATCGAATAGTCATAGGTTTCCAGCACCGGGCCAAGCTCGCCATCCTTTTTGCTGTCGCTATAGCTAACAGTGGCGATCGGCAAGTCTGCAACCAGCAGGTAGTCAGCAAGCCCGCCACCAGAAACAGAGCGGTACAACCGGCGATGGGTAATATTGCTGTCGCTGGTTGGGGCTGGTGATAGACCAACAACAACAGTGGAGCCAGGGATAGTGATAGTTACCTTGCCACTGGCTGGCCCTGGAGCCCCCTCCTCACCAAGCCCTGTCACATAGGTCTCAACGTAGAAGCGTGTCTCATCGTCCGTAGGGTCGTCATCCTTACTGCCGCTTGGAGGTGTTACCGACTGCATGTTTGGAGGGGTTGCCGGAGCTGGAACGCCAAGACGGTACCAGCTGGTAGGTTTGCTGCTTCCAGCTGTAGCTATGGCGTCATAGGTCAACTTGGGGAACTCGCCATCGGTGAAGTAAACCCTGTTGTACTGGTCCTGCGCGATCGGGGAGCGCATCACCTCAACCAGCTTGCTCCAAGCAAACCAGTGGTCGCCATAGTAATGGAACAGCGTAACGGGAGTAACGGGGAAGGAGATGCCACTCTGCTTGTCTTGCATGAGTGGGGCCACAGAGCCGCGGTCAAATTGGCAGTCCCGGGCAAAAGTCGCCGCCTCATCAGGCAGCAGGTGATCCTCTACGCGCGGCACCATACCTCGCATAGTCACGATGTCGATAAGCGGCATGAGGATTTTCTCGAAAAGCAGAAATGAAAAAGCCCCACTCGTTAGAGCGGGGCCATTGTTTAAATATCGTAACGATTACTGAGCAATAGAACAAGTTTCCTTGCTAAAACTCAACTATTACCATTAATCCTTTTCACTAATAAACACCATGACAGGCAAGATGCTGTTTACGCCTCCAGTTTACGAACAAAAACCCGGCAGGGAGCGGAGCTTACAGCGACCGTAGTCCCGTGGCCTCCGCCCGCGTTGGTAGAGCTAACGCAAACTCGCGAGCCACCCGTCTGAACTACCACCCCCTCTCCTTGCACAAACGATGCTTTGGTGCCACAACCGCCTGCTGTAGCAGAGTCATATACAAACCCAGTGTCTGCCCATTTGTTATTTACAAACACCTCTGCCCAGCAAGTAACTGGTGTGTTGTTTCCAAAGGGATTCGGTAGCACATATCGAGTATTAACAGTAATGTTTACTGGTAGCTGCGCAACAACCGTTTCATGTGGCGCCCCAGTGCCCGTCGCGTTTACAAGGCACGTGGATTTGCGCTGCTCTAATGTTGCAACTTTCCCCTCAACAACCGACATTCTGGCAGAGAGGTCAGCAACAGCAGTCGCAAGCGCAGCAGCGTCAGCAGAGCTGGTATTTTGCACTGCCCCGAACAATTTGATGGCAATACAGCCTTCGGCGGTAATTGGGCGAGTAGTGTCACCAGTCCGAGCAACTCGAGAAGCGTCAAAGTACAGAGTACCGGCGTTGCCCGGATCAGTTGCCGATGGCGTACCGAGAGCAGAAGGTGTCGTGGCTGATTTAGTGAACGCACCGGTCCCAGATCCGCTCGTAGCAAACGATTCAGATATGCCTGAAACCGTGCCAGTAATGTTCTGAATCCGGTCACGCAGAATCGTGCCGCCATCAGTCGTGCCGCCGCCGAGATAAACGGGGCCGTAGGATCCCGGTTGCATGCCGTTGTAGTCTGGAACGCGGAAAGTAGTTGTGCCATCCCCGAGAGTGAAGCATCCACGATTGGCTGGATCCGCCAACCAGTCTGCGTCGGAGCATACAGGTACAAGACCAGCCTGAATTGCCGCTAAGGCGTCCGGGTACAGCGACCTCGAAAGAGTCTGCCCATCCCCCGCCGCATATCCAGTGCGCATGGGCGAGCGTTTTGTTAGCCACTTAACATCAAGGACGGCATCCCCGACAGCGGCTTTGATGGTGTCCAGCTCGGCCCGAAGACCAGCAATACCGGATATAGGGTGAGCGCTTTCCTTACCCTCATGTGAGGCAACAGCCGAACTTGCCGTACCCGTAGCCTCTTTTCCAGCTAGAGCTTCGGTTAACCCTTGCACACTGGAAATCCCATGCGCTCCAGGTTTAGATGTGTGTTGCTCAACGAGCTGCTGTGCAACGCCAGTTTTCTCGGCACCAATTTTCTCAGGGGTTATTACAACCGCCCCCTTGTCGCCGTTGACGCTGTAAACATCATCTTTAGCGTCAACTTTGAAATAGTATCCAGTTTTTGCTGTCGTGTAGCGCAGGATGTCGCCGACATCAAAAGCAATACCTGACACTGATCCAGCCACAGCCACATACCAAATAGTTGAATACTTCTTACCGGCTACTGTTATCGGTTGTGGGTAAATGCCGGAAGACAGGTCACACTCCCCACCATCAAGTACGGCACCAACAACAGCTGAAGCTGCATTTTCAGCCCGAATAGCCGCATCTTGAGCAGAGGCATCATGGGTCGCAGCTGACGCAGCTTTCTGTGTGGCAGTGTCGGCGGCTGCAACCGATATGTTTTTTGCCGATTGAGTTGCAGACGCATCATCTGATACCTGCGCAGCCTTGGTTACCACCTCGCTGTGTTTGGTAGATACGACATCAACCTGAGCGGAAACCTGTGCCGCCTTGGCTGCCACATCGCCATGCTTGGACGATACGTCCGCAGCCTGATCTGCAATCTGAGTGGCAAGACGCCTGACATCATTGGCATCAGTGACGATACTGTCCCTGGCAGAAATCGCCGTGCTAGCCGCCGAGATAGCCTCGTCCTTCGCTGTTTTTGCGGCAGCAGAGTCCGCCTTGGCAGATTCTGCATTCTGACCGGTGCTAACCCTGTCTGCCGCAGTGAGGGCTGCTGCTGACTCAGCTCGCTGCGCTGCTGCTAATGCGCCATCAAGCATTGGCGGGGTTATATTGATGCCGCCATCAACCAGGATGCTATGCAAGTCACCATCAACACTATTATCTGAAACCCTGGCCGTGCCGAGGTAATCCATGTCGCCACAGCGATCATTCTGCGCATAGGCATCATAGGTGCCAATTGCCAGCTGAAAGCTGTAGGCTCCTTGCTGGTCACACTTATGGTTGACGGTGGAACCGAGCAGAACCTCGCTGGTGCTGTTGATTGCCCTTAGCTCAATGATGGCCCCTGGAACTGGTGAGCCTGACGGGTCGGTCATGGTGCCGAAAATGCGGATCATGGTTACCCCTGATTGGTTTGAAACTTGTCGTCACGTACAGCAATGACAGCTCGCTCCATCTGCAGCTTGATGCCAAGGTACTGAGCAAATGCCTGGAGGTGCAGCTGGCCGCGCGCTGAGTTGGCGGTATCGTCAGAGTCGCGCAGATAGGCGCGGTAGATAATCCAGTCCATGCAGGGGGTGAGGAAGGTGTCATCCACCTGCAGAGCAACGCCAGACTCCACCTGAGCCACGTCAACCGGCGCAGGCAGGGCGCTGAGTACCAGATCCACTTTGACGCCCGCGGCCACCCCTGGGTACAGCCAGAAGGTGCGAGGGTTGGTTGGCTCGTGAAGGTAGGCTTCTGCCGCCGCAGCCCCGGTGCCGGTCATCCACTCAGGATCAAGGTCATCCAGCTCGCCACGCTTGAAGAAGCGGATCTTGCGACCGCCGGTATTGCGCTCCACCTCGATGAGCTTTACCGCACCAGACGGCATGGCTTGGCGAGTACCGGCCACACAGGTGAACTCCTGTGTTTGGGCGAATACATCAGGGCGATAGTTGGCGATCGCCGCGATGGCACTGTTGTAGTAGCTCACCAGATCGGCGACAGACCAACTCGTTCTGGTTTTGTCGGTGAGCTCGATAGAGATCCGCTCTAGCAGGGCTTTGATGGTTGACATGTGGCTCTCACCTAAAAGAATTGCCGGCGGCGTACCGGGTTCTGGATTTGGGCGTTCGGGGTTTGCTCCACGCGAAAGCGGTGCGCATCCCTCACTGCCTCGTTGAATCGCATCTGATTAAGCTGCGCCAGCTCCGGACTTGCCCACGGCTTGCCTGGCTGGAGCTGCAAAATGGCAGCGGCACCGTCCGCCATCGCCTCGGCGTAATCCTCAACCAGCGCAGCGGGGATCAGCTTTGCTGTCGGTAGCGGCTCAATGGCACCAATGATGCAGACGCCCTGCAGCGTCACCAGAAACCGCACAGACTCGGCTGACTGAACGTGATAGTGAATGCCAGGCTGCAGCGGCACCCCTTGCGAGGTGATGCGGTGAATGACCGAGCCAGTTACTTGTGGCTCTCGCACATCCTGGCGGGCCTGTCGATTGATGCTGCTCGCCTTGGCAAAGCTCACCGTCTGCCCCTCCAGCACCTCATCAAACTGGCGCTCGAGGTGGATAAGGGCGCTGCGTTTGCAGAAGTCGATAGCGGCGCGAATGATGGCCTGCCGGATAATGCTGTCGAGCGGGCCAGAAACCCGCTGGCGAACCAGCGGGATCAGGGTGTCCGGGCTAACCAGACGGCTATCCAGCACCGGCACCATTACTCACCACCTTGACCGGCAGCCAGCTTGGCTTTCATGGCGTCACGCACGCGAACGCGGAAGTCGTCCACCTTCTCCTGCGGCCCCTTCTGCTCGATACCCAGATCTTCACCTTCGATCAGGGTCGCCAGCTGGGCAGAGGTGAGCTTGGCCAGATCGATATCACCGACCACCATGCTCTGCTCTTCGGCCAGGCGGGCAGCTTCGGCAGCAAGGCGCTCCTGCTCTTCCGCTTCCATTCGTGCAATGGTCTCCTGCCGCTCCAGCGCACCAGCCAGGGCTTCTTGGCGAATCCATACGGTTGGGAACTCCAGCAGCTGCATGGCGATGTGGCTCTCCACATCAACGGGCGTGTGGCGCGGGAACACCAAGCGGGATCCGGTCACAGTGTCTTTCTTGCTCGGCTTGTCGCCGATATAAACCACGGCAATTTTGTCGCTCACGGCAATATCTCCAATCCAGAAATGAAAAAGCCCGGCACTGGGCCGGGCATGGCGTGACGGGCAGCCTTACAGGTTGCCGATCACCTCATAGTGCAGCTTGAGCTTGACCGTGCCCGTTGCCGCCGCGCCGCCGACGGTGAGGGTGATCTCCTGGTCTGGCAGAGTCTTCAGATCGTCCACCGGGAAATACTTGGATACCGCCGTTGCCGTGCCTTCGGCGTTGATGATGGTGGTATCGCCAATCTTGACGGTCAGCGTGGTGCTGGCACCCAGCCCGGCGCTGATGAGGGTGGCGCCAACCACTTTCAGGTTGGGCTCCACCTTGTCACCAAAGGCGATAACGTCGCCGGACGGCACCGCCGCCAGCTTGGCCACCAGGGTCGGGGAGATAGAGAGGTTGCCGAACGAACCAATAAACCAGCGGTACGCTCGGGTGAGCAGGGTAGTTTTGGCCATGATATGGCTCCTTGTCTGGTCAGATTTAAACAGGAGGGGGCATCAACCCCCTCGCTCGGGTGGGTGGGTGGATTAGCGTGCGACGGCGCTGACTGCGGTATCCAGCACCATGCAGCCATGGTCCTGAACGTTGCCGTTGCGCTGCTTGAAGCGGATCTTCTGCAGGCCGGATACCCAGCTGATGGAGATCTCGGTGCTGTTGCCATGGTCGGTTTTCTCTTCGTGCATGCCGAAGGAGCCGCCCTGCTCGCCAGAGCCGAAGGCGTTGGCCAGCGCCTGACCGCCCAGCAGCACGGCGCGGTCGATGGTGGTACCAGCAACCTTGTCCACTTCCGCACCGGTCGCGGAGTTGGCTGCGCACACCTTGACGGTGCTGCCCTGGTTGAAGCGGATCGGCATGCCCTTGTAGGGCTTGACCAGGATGCCGCGCCACATCGCACCTTCACCACGGAAGATGGGGTGATTCCAGCCCTTGCTGCGCTCAATTGCGGCCGCCAGCATTGCCTGCCAGTCCTTGCCGGAGGTGGAGGTGTAGAAGTCGTGCCACTGGCGCGGGGTGACATAGAGCACGTAGAGCGGCTCACCACCGGACGGATCCGCCACCATGCGGATCGGCTGGATGGGGTTGGCCATCTCGGACAGGAACAGCGACATGTTGTCCACGCAGCCCAGATTGAAGCGGTCAGCCGCGTCGATGGCTTCGAAGCTGGTCGCATCACCACCGAAGAAGTGGCGCTCGTAGGTGGGCGCAGTCAGCGGGTTGATCATGATGTCGGCAAATTCCGGGTCATCCGCCAGCGGCAGGATGATATCGGTCGCGTAGTAGTCGCCGCGGGCGCCGGCCAGCTGGGCAAAGCCGCGCTGGTCAACCAGGTGACCGTAGTAACCGTCAGCAAGCAGAGTGCGGGCGGTCTTGATCAGATCGTGCTTGGTGCGCTGCTGGCTCATCTTGCCGCCAGCATCCACGCCGTGGCGGGTCTGGTTGATTTTGAGCGAGAAGTCCGCAAAGGACAGAGACTCCAGGCGGCCATCCAACTTCTGATCACCCATGCTCGGGCGACCGGAGAGCTGATGGAACAGCTGCATATCCACGGAATCGCCGCGCTGCTTGGCCAGGTCGGTGATGCGAACTACCGGTGCACCTGCACTGGTCTGTTTGCCGCCGTTGACCTTGGCGCCCTTGGGGGCCTCTTCGGTCAGCATGTTCACCAGCGAGTGGGAACGGTTGGCCGCGGTAAACAGGGCGGCCTGCAAAATCTTGTTGGCTTGCGCCGAGGTGACTTGGGTCATGATCCTCTCCTACATGAAAACAAAAACCCCGACACAGTGGCCGGGGTTGGTTGATGTAAACGTGGTTGTGGGTTAGAACCCGGTTTGCTCCAGCAGCGCCTCGATCTGGGCGTTGCTCATAGCACCAAGCTCACCGACCAGTTCGGTCTGGGACATGGCGCCATAGCGCTCGACACCCGTTGCCGGTGCGTGATGGGTTTGGCCGAGTTCTGATGGGCTGGACGGGATGTGATCAGCGGGTTTCTCTGCCGCCTTGCCGGGTGCCTTGGCGGGAGGCGCTTCAACCTCGTCACCAAAGGCCAGCTTGGTGCGGCGAGCCACTTCTGCGAATCGCTCCGCCAGCGGCTTGTTGCTCCACGCGGGGTCGGCCTGCAACTTGTCATCGATAGTGAGGGCCATATCGAAGCGGTCTTGGTCGCCGTCACGCCATGCGGCCAGGTCAGGTACCGCCTGCAGTGCGGCCTGTGCCGGGTTGGCGACTGGCTGAACCTGTTGCGGCGCGGCTTGCGGCTCCAGCTTTTGGAGTTTGCGGGCAATGGCAGCGATGGACTTGCCGAGATCCGGGTAGTCCTGCGCCAGTTGCTCCAGCTCTTCCTGGCTGATGTCGTCCGGGTCAACAGATGGGTCGATCCCGTTCTTCTCCAGCAGCGCCTGCAACTTATCCCGCTCTGCCTGTGCCTGCTGCGCCTGAGCCAGCCGCTCACGCAACTGCTTGGCTTCATTGCGCGCCTGCTCCAGCACTTCATACGGGATGGTGTGTTGACCGTTCTTGGCCATAACGACCTTTTCAGGTGCGCTGGCCTGTTCCTCAACCTGATTGGCTGCGGCTTGTTCGTTACCGGCTGCCACCTCGCCCGCCGACGGCGCGGGTTCTACGTCCGTTTGCTTGGTGTCAGTGCCATTGTCCAGATCGACATCGGGCGCTTGCTCAATCTCGGCCAGCATGGCTTCCAGTTCGTCCAGGCTTTCAGTTCCGGTCAGGTTATCGATGGTTTTGCTCATGGTCGTCCTCGTGGGTTTTCAGTGGGTGGTATCGCTGCCCAAGCGGGGGAAGGCTCTCGGTGAAAGCGCTCCCCGGCTGGGGCTGGGCATAAAAAAAACCGGCGCAATGGCCGGGTCTGGAAATGAAAAGGCCCAATCTCGAAAGACTGGGCCATGATGGAGAAATCCTAACGCTGGGCGGGATAGCGGTCAACAGTTTTGATATTTGCTAGCGAGGCAGCGTTAGGGCAGAAATTCGCTGGTTGAGCGCAGTCATTGCGGCGCTCATCAGGTTAGCAAGTTGCTCATTGCTCATGAAATCGGTAGAGCGACCAAGTTGTTGCGGGTTGCTCAGATCAAGCGCAAAGGTAGTGTCATTCACCGGGTAGAGGGTGATGGCGTCGCCGGTGCCACCTACTTCACCGCTTTGGGGGTCGATGCTGAGCATAAAGCGGGTGGTGAAGGCTTTTTGGCAGAGCGCCTTAGCCAGCTGCTGGCTGCTGCATTTGTGCAGCTCACTGGCAACAGGTGGAAATGGAATGTCGTCTACCAGTGTCGCCAACTCTCGGCGGTGGAGTTCATCGGCCATGCGGTTGAACTCGGCTATGTAGGCTTCTTTGATGGCGGCTGCCTTGGTGCCGGTGAAGCCCATCACCAGAAAGATAAAGCCGTCTTTGGTCATGTTCCAGATCTTGTATTCGGTAGTTCCACCGTTGGGCTGCTGAACAGTCTGGGATGCCTCCTTAAAATTAAGGAGGCGAAAATCTGAGCTGCATTGCAGTGTTTTTAGCTTGGCTAATACGTTGTCGTGGCGCTTACCGAAAGCCTCGGCAACTTTGATGGAAGTGGTCATCAGCGCGCCGCTTTCGACGACGGCAACGAGGTTCTGCATGGTAGCGGGGGCGATAGCGTTCATGGTTAGATTCCTTTGTGCAAGTGAATCGTCACCGAAGAGACCAATCTTACTGGTGACGAACTGAGCAGGATTGGTCTTACCGGGCACAAAGGAAACCGGCGCCCCCGAAGGGGCTCCTGCCCAGCCCGTCATAACTGAAATTGCGGGTACTACTGGGCCGCACATAAAAAAACACGCTGGCGCGTGTTGTGCGCTTTATGCATACGGGAGACCAACCCCGGCAACGGATTTTGCCGTTGCTTTTCTAGTATCTAGAAACATGGGCATGGTTGTCAATCCATTAAAAAGCCCAGCACCTACTGGGCTTGGATTCATCAGAGCGCGATCGCGTCTATCTGCTGCTGAATGGTGTCCAACAGCTGGGCCTGCAGGGCTGCCTGCTCGGTCTGCATCGCCTGCTGCTGGGCGGCTAACTGCTCCATCTCCTGCAGGGTCTTGCCGGTCTGAGCCTGCTTGAGGGCATCCTCGAAGCGGATAGAGTCGGTCAGCTTGGTGATGCGCTGGGCCTCTGCCTGCCACTTGGCGGCCTTGCCTTCCAGCTCTGCCAGCTTGGCCTGCATCTCCTGCATGGCCATCTGCTGCTGCATCTGGGCCAGCTGTGCCTGCTGCTCTGCGGCGGCGCGCTCCTCCTCGCTCATCTCCTCCGGATCCTTCTGGATGTTGAGGGCATTGCGGATCCGCTCCACGAACTCTGCCTTGCGCGGTACATCCATCAGCTCGACCAGCAGGTCAAAGCAGGCACCTGCAGCCTCTGGCGGAAGTTGGGACATAGCCTGGGTCATCCGCTCGGCCAGTTGTTGCTTGTAGGCGGCAGTCTGCTGGATCGGCGCCAGTGCGATATGGGCCCGCAGCCGGGTCACATCGTTGGTCAGCTTGCCCCCTTCCTGCTCCACGTTAATCACCACAGCCTTGCGGCGGCGCGGGTCGTCGCGGTTGACGGTCACCTTGTAGTTGCGCTTGCTGGCCATATCCTCAAGCAGATAAGCCAGCGCCAGTTGCCCAACCTGCTGGCAGCCCATCCGGTAGTTGTCGTTGATCTCCGACAGGGTGGTCGCGCCCTGCTCCACCAGGTTGCTGATGGCAACGCCAGATTGGCCGGTCGAGCCCTGCCCCAAGAAGGCGGCATAAACCCCCATGGTATCCTGAATGAGCTTCACCGAGTCCTGCATCACCTGGAACTGCTGGGCCGCCACGTTGAAATCCTGCTCCACCTTGAAGGCGTCGCTCACGCTGGTCTTGTTGGCGCGGTCAGGGTTGAGCTCAATATAGCCATCAGGGCGCTCTACCTGCTCCAACACCTGATCCCGGCTCATGTTGGTGGCGTCCTTATCCATGATGACGCGCTTGGCCTGCAGCAAGAAGGTGAGCTTGATACGGCGCAGGTTCACCTCATCCTGTGCCGGCATGGCGCGGGCAATAAGGCCATAGGGCTCGCCGGTGCGGTCCTTGCGGTACCCCCAGAACGGCACCAGCGGATACATGTTGTGCGGGGCGGTGCAGGGGCGATCGACCAGATGATGGGGGCCGACGAACCATGACTCGCGGATCACGGCTACCGGACAGCGCTCCAGCCTGGCGCGGCCGCTGGCAATAGCGGCGCGGTGCAGCTGGTTGCTCTTGTCAAACTCCAGCGCCCGGCCAGAGTCGAGCATCAACACCTGACGCATGGTGTAGGTGCGGTAGTAGACCACCTGCAACAGGACGCGATCCCGCTCCCGGCTGCACCACTCAATCTCCTTGCCGCTGAACTGGCTCCATTCGTCATAGGCGCTGACAAGGTTGGGATCCAGCCCCTCTATGGCGGTCAGGCTGACCATACCGGCCCAATCGTTGACGCCCCACTCCAGCGCCTGAGCCTTGCTCGGGAACATGGTCTTGGCCTCATCCAGATCAACCCAGCGGCGGCGCATCAGCCAACGGCAGTCGCTCAAGTCAGGCTCACGGCTGTGCCAATCCCAATACACCTCGTCACGGTGGACGCTGCTGAACTTGTAGCGCGGGCCGAACGGGTCACTGCGGCGGCTTACCTCCACCCAGCCCAAACCGGTCTTGATCTGGCCGCCATATGCCTCGCCCCGGGCGCGATCCAGCCCACCAAGGCGGCACATGTCGGAATATTCGGCGTTGACGGCCTCGGCCAGCTGCTCTAGCTCGTCGTCGTGGTCATCAGCGACAACCATCAGATCGGTGCGGCTCTTGGCCTCCATGCCCAGCACCCCATCAATGGTTGGGGCGATCAGGTTGTGAACGGTGATGGGCTGGCCCCGCTCCTTGAGCACCTTGACCACCTCGGGCGGCAGCTGGTCGCCGTCGTAGTAGGCACAGGAGCGATTGGCAAGGCTTCGCCAGTCTGGCTGGCCATTGATATCGCTCATCAGCGCGAGCAGCTTCTGCGTATCGAGGCCGCCCTTCTCGGGGGCTTTGGGTTGTGAGTTGATCATCAGTTGGCCATCCAATGCTTGGGTTTACGGGTGGATTCGGGTTTGACGATGCGGGCAGGCATGCGGGCGCGCATCTCTTGGGCAATCATGTAACTCATCAGTTGGTCGTCGTAGCAGCCTTCCTGGGCGTTCATGCTGCCGGATTTGTCGTAGACGTAGGTGGTTGCTTCGGAAATGGTGCCTATCCAGCGGATCCCGGCCTGACCGGCACGCAGCAGGGCCTTGAGACCATCCACCACGATCGGCTTGGATTGGCGTGTGGTCAGCCAGCCGAGGCGCTGGGTCTCATCATCCCGATCCCGGTCGATATACTCCTGGGTGTAGATGCGGCGGGTAGGGTAGAGCTCGCGCAGCTTGAGCAGGACGGCGTGGCCGTGGTTGTTACGCTCAGGGCCGATATAGGCAGGGCCATGCTCTGCGGTGCCGTAGAACTTGCCGACGTGGGCCAGCAGTTGGGCAAAGAGACCGGGATCCAGATGGCCGAACCAGTGGGCCACCTGACGCCCGTCACTCTTGGCGATCACATCAAAGCTGGAGCGGTCACCGTGCTCGAGGCCTTCCGCCACGTCGGCGCCAATGGCGTAATCCTCATCTGGATCGGGCAACTCCCACACCAACAGCATGTTTTCGAGGGAGCGCTGGCCCTGCTCGTCCAGTTTGTCCGGCTTGCGGGCCTTCTCACGCTTGCCGGTAACGGGATCCATGTCATAGACGATGAGAGGCGGCATGCAGTCGCCCTCTGCCTCCATGGTGGCGATGGGGTCGAATACCCTACGGCCAGAGGTCAGGAACGCTTCCAGCGGCGTGCTGGGGAACTCCTGCTTCATCTCTGCGCCCAAGGTGGACTCTTTCAGCACGTACCACTGACGCTGCTCGTCGCTGATGGTGCAGTCCATGGCTTTCTCAACCGCGGCGAAGTAGTCAAGCTGTGCCTTGCTGGCCACCACGCCAGACGCGGGAACGTCGGCGCGATACTTGGGGTCCTGCCACCAGGCGAAGAAGTGGAACTTCCAATCCAGCTTACTGAGCTCACCGGATGCCCTGGCCAGCTCGAGGGACTTCATGCTCATGGCGTGGAAGTCGCCTCCCACACCTTCGGCAGTGGACTCAATAAAAGCCACGGCGCCCGGGTGGATAGCCTGCAGGGTACCGGTACGCACCTCCTTGGCCTTCTCCGGGTACTTGGCGCAGATCTTGCCGTGCTCTGACACATGCAGGCGCTGGACGGTACCAGAGCGGAAAGAGGTGGCCACCTGAATGCTGGAGCCGTGCCGGAACAGGATATGACCGCCATTGGCCCCGCCGCGCCGAGTAACCACCTTGAACTGGGCCTTGAGCCAGCCCGGCAGGTTATCGAACGGGACTTCAATCTTGGTGCGGTAGATTTCCCCTGCTGCCGTCAGATCCTGGGCGATAATCCCGCACTTGATGTTCTTGTTGAACAGCGCCTCATCCAGCAGATAGATATCTATGGCCGTGGAGAACCCGAGCTGACGCGCCTTGAGGATGATGTTTAGCCACCACATGGTCTTGAACAGCAGCTCCTGCGCCGGACGCAGCCGAAAACGCACCAGCTGGCCCTGCTCGTTCTCGATCATGTAGAGGTTGTTCATCCGCCACCACTTATCGCTGAGCTTTTCGCGGATGCAGGCAATCTGCTCCTGCTCAGTCATGGCGGAGATGTCAAGTTCGGCCGCTGTCACGACATCAGCCCTCCGGTGCCCATCTCGTGCAGCTCCGAGAGCATCTCACTCACTGGGGTGGTATCACTGCCGCCATCCTTCTCCAGCCGATCGGCTTCGGCCGTCAGCTTGCGGGTGGCCGCCTTGATGCGCTTGGTGTCCGCCTCAATCTTGGGGCCGGTTACCTCATCGATGCGAATGGCGCTCAGGGTGCGCTCGATGGACTCAATCCGCTGGATGTTGCGGTCAAGGGCCTGCTCGGCTTTCAGGATCTTGTCATAGAGCCCAATCCGGTCGGTCATCTCGGTGGCATCCAGCAAGTCCTGATGCAGGTTCTGCAGGGTCTTGGTGACAGAGATAACGCGAGCCCGGGTGAATATCAGCTCGTCCCGCAGCCTCAACTCCTCGGCCTGGTCGAACAACTCAGGCGAATCGAGGAACTGGGCGTAACCACCGTGGGTCTTGGCTATCTGCATGCCTGGCTTGATGTTGGCGGGCGGGTTCGGGTTGCCAGAATTACCTACCGACTCCTTGTGCCCCTCGGTAAAGCGGCCGCTGCCATCCCTGCCGCTCCCCATCTTGTTTTTCGGCGCTTGGCCTGAGTCGTCAGGGGTTTGTGTGGATGAAGATGACCTTTCCCCTCTTCCCTCTCCCCTCTTGGTCTTGCCTTCATTCCCATTGGGTTGCGCACTTTGCGCAGATTGCGCAGTTTTGCGCACTTCGGATTGCGCAGATTGCGCAGCTACGCGAGATTTTTCAGGTTGTGCAGGGGATTGCCCCCGAGATTTCAAATAGCGACGCGCCGAGTTGTAGTTCAGGCCGCGGCTGTCACACCAGTCTTTTGCACTGATGCCGGTCGCTTCGTGCTCCTGCAGGTATTCTGCATTGAGCTGTGCCCAGTCGGTCTTTGCCATTTAGAGAGATAGCTCGCCTTCGACAACGGTGTCGCCGGGTACGGGCTGATGGGTTGCCGGTACCACTACGGAGACGCCGGTATTGAGAACAACCAGGGCATGACTGCCGTCATACGCCTTCACATGAGTGATCACCCCGGTCACGGTAATGCCATTAACCACTGCATCGCTCCAGCGCATCGAGATAGTCCAGTAGGTCGGCCGTTGATTCCCCAGAAAGACAAACCCCGCCGTTATTGGCGGGGCTCCATGTCAGCCTGGGAGTGGGTGGCGGGCAGTTTGCCGTTTGGCTTGGCGTCGTCTGGCAGCTGGCCAGAAGCAGCACCGAAGCGCTCAGCGAAACGACCCTGAGGGTCACTATGGTTTTGGTCATAGCTTTCCTGCACCTCCCTTGCCCGTTCCTGCTTAAGCCAACGGCCCAGAAGGGCCGTTAGAATGTCGAGCAGTTGGAGCAAGCTGTTCATGTTATTGCTTCCGGGCTTTATCAGCCGGTAGGTTCAGGGCCAGCTTATCCAGCACCTTGATGAGACCGACCAGAAAGGCGTCTACCTTCCCGATAATCTCATCATCCCGGGTGGACGGGGTGACGGCCGCAATCTTGGCCAGCCCCTGCACCACCATGGACGCGCCGCCCACTACAGCCATCAGGATGACAATCCAGTTGATGACCACCTCAACGATGTGTTCCATCGCACTCTCCTCTGCTGTTACCGGTTACCCGGCGATATTGGCAAGGCTTGCGCCTATGCCTCGGACTTCGAGAACTCTGCCGCAGCCATCACAGGCAATTCCCCCACAGGCTTCGGCTCACCGGCGGGCCAGCGGTATGCGGTTACCCGGGAGCGAGGGAACGCCTTCACGTTCACCGCGTCCGCTTGGTTGCCGCCCAATACCAGCAGATTGCCAGCCTTGTCCTGCCCCACGACGAACCCAACGTGTCCGCCACCATCCCGGGAGAACACCACAACGCAGCCTGCCACCGGCTTTTCCAGCTTCTCCCCCCAGGAGGCATAGGAACGCGCACCCTCGAACCGGGTGGACTGAATACCGACCCGCTCCAGGCACGCTCCAACAAAGGCGGCACACCACGGGGTTTCATCATCACGGATACCACCCCGCTTGATGGCCTTCCACATCGCCACGATCTCGGGGTTGTGTTGGGGCCCCTTAATCTCCGTCAACCCGATATGCCTACGGGCTTCATCTACCCAGCGCATTTTCACCATCACCCCCTCCCTCCCATCCAGCCGGTTGCCCGGCGTTCGTACAGCTCCAGTGCTTTCGACCCCATCAAGCCAGCCAGGCCAGCCATGAAGCCGCACAACGGGAGCGGGGCTGCGATGTACCAGCTCAGCAGCATGGTCAACATCCCGGCGAAGCCTGACACCACAACTTGCAGCGCCGCCTCCGCCCAGCGGAATTGCCGACCTTCGCGTTTCACTGTCTGTATGTAGGTCACAAGCCCTCCCCATACGCTCAGCCCGCCGAACGCCAGATAGGCGAGCATGCTGTAGTTCTGTGGATCCTTGTCAGGCGTCATCGCCCCTCCAGAAACGACAAAGCCCGCACGATGGCGGGCCGGAAATGAAAAAGGCCAGAGTCCCGGGGGAATCTGGCCATCTTTGATAGATACTAACGCTGGGGCAGTGGGGATTCAAGCAATGGAGCTTTTTACTCAAGTGGTTTGTGATGCGCCAACTTATACCTTGAAGTTAATTCCAAAATTATTCTTTAGCGATGCAATGGCCTTGCGCCTTATCGTCTCAGTTGAACCATTTCTAGCCAATGACTCAAGTCCAATGATTCGCGAATTTGCAGGGTGATTCCCTTCACTCCAGACGCTCTTTTGGCTTGGCATATCACCTGTCTTTGTCATGGCCCGCACCTACGCCGCCCGCATCTGGCGCACCTGTCGGTCCATAATCTTGGACAGGTCGGACGCCTGGTGGATCACCTCATCAACTAGCCGCTCTACGCGCTGGCGCATCTCCTGCCCGAACCGGCGTGACACCATATCAGCATGCGGAACGACTCGCCCGGTACCGTGGCACTTGGGGCACTCGTCCCCCTTGCGCGGGCGGATCCCGGTGCCATTGCAGTGCGGGCAGCGCCCTGACTGCATCATCTCGGCGACACAGTGGTCATTGGCCAGGGACAGGATCTCGTTCCGCTCAGCCAGCAGGCGCTGGTACTCGTGATCATTGCCGGCCCGGTGGGCGCGCTTGGCCTTCTCCATCACCACGGCGGCCCGGCGGCGCTCCTTGTCATAGTGAGGGTGGCAAAGTACCAGGTGATCCAGCTGCTCAGGCAGCGGGCGGCGCAGCAGGATAGCCAGCGCCATGCCACCGACCTCTTCATTACCGGTAGCGTACTCAAAGTGCGCCAGCAGCTCAGAGATGGCAGCAGCATCGAGCAGGTGATCGGCCATCAGGAACTGGAGCCCCTGCGGGTTGTTCTTGGCGGCCACCTGCAGGGCACCGATAAAGTCGTCACGCCCCAGGGCATTGAAGTTGCTGGAGGTTGGATCATGGAGCGCCCCTTTTGGCGTGAACAGGCGCAGTGCCATTTCCAGTGAATTACTCATGGGTTGGTCCTCGTTGGTCTTGGTCCTGATTGAAAGCGGTAAGCAGCCAGGCGCGCAGTTGGCCGGATTTGACATGTTCCGGGGTGACCTCAAGCACGGTCCACCCGAGCAGGGCGGCCTCGTTCATCTTGGCGCGGTCCTCAACGAACCCCTTGCCACGAGTGTGGCGCCCACCGGAGTGGATCCCGCCATGGATCTCGACGGCGATCATGCGGGTGGGCCAGGCGAAGTCGAGGCGCCAGCGGCGCTTGGGGTGGAATACCAGCTCGGTGGCTGGGTCAGGGAAGCCGACCAGCTGTGCCAGCACCTTGCCGTGCAGCTCATCCACCTGCTGCGCCTTCTTGACCTTGTTCACCACGGCCTTGGCTTTCGGGTTGTTGCCGAGCAGGCGGCTGGCATCGATAGCGGATAGGTGGATCATGCCGCCCCCTTCACACTGACAAGCCCACGCATCACCCAGCTGTGCAACTGACGGGTCAGGGCGCTATAGGTGACCTCTTCACGCTCACCAGGCTGCCAGTCGTAGGCAATACGGCCATCAATGGCGTCATGGCAAGCACAGCACGCCTCCACTGCCACCAAATCATCCCCCTTGAGCGCCATTCCATGCGGGGCGCTTGGCAGGTGAGCCAGCACGGTGGTTTCAGTGCCACCAATGCAGACCCCGGCAAGCTGGATCTTGCAGAACTGGCCGCGAGCGCCATCGCGCAGGTCGCTGGAGCGGATTGGGCTGGTCTCGAATCTCATCCGGCAAACCCCATCAGCTGGGCGCAGGCGTTCTCAGCTTCCTCCTCGGTGGCAAACTGCTTGCTCAGCACATAGCGCCAGCAGACCCCGAACACAGCCCGGTACAGGTCGGAGAACTCAGCCTGATCCATCTTGGCGAAGCTGACGCTCTTGGCCTCCTTGCGCATGCCGCCATCCGGCAGTATCACCACGGTGTAATAACCGGCCTCGACGGTGAGCCACTTGCGCATCACCTCAAACGACTTCTCAGCCTGGGGACCGTGGCGCTCGATACGGCTGCTGGCCAGCTGGTCGATAAACTCATCCTTGGCCTTGTTCAGCACGTTGCCAGCGCCGAACTGGGCGAGGTAGCGAACGAACCGGGACAGGATCCCCTGCTCTGCTGGCGAGACCATACCGCCAGTTGGCTCCCAGTAATCGAACGTCAGGTTGAGCAGGGCGAAGAAGCGGCGATGAAACGCCAGGTTGCGTCGTCCCTTCCCCTTGGCCAGGATGGTGGTACCGATCGGCATCAGCTTGATGGCTTCGGCATCGGCCGGAGTTGACGGGGCAAGTACCCCGCCGGACATTTTCAGAAGGGTAAGCTCCATCCTCACCCCCGCTTGGCTTTGTTGCGGCGCTTGGCGGCGGCACGCTGGCGTTTGGCAGCCCTGTCATTGCGCGGGTTGGACACCGGCCAGCTGCGATTTTTCAGGGTGATAGGCGAGCGGGAGGGACCAACCCAGGCGCACATTCCTGCCAGCATGGCAAGGTGAACCTGCAAGCGAAGGTCTGTGCCCAACTGGCGGGCCATGCGAAGGGTGCTAGCGAATAAGCTCATGCTGCCACCGCCTTAGCCGCAATGGCTTCCGCAGTGGGGAACGGCGAAAGGCTGTAATGCCACACCTGCTTGCCGTTGATGTTCTTGTTGCTGGCGTGTTTTTCCCAGCCATGGCAGCACACTTCGCGCAGGCGGGCGCTGATGGCGGCTTGGGTATCGGCTTGGCCGTAGCGGCTCCAGCACTCGCGCTCAATTTCGCGCAGGGTGCGGGCTTTTCCGTCGCGCATTATCGCTATGACGCGGCCCAGTTGGGTCGCAACGGATAGATCTCGGGTATTCGATTTTGCGGTCATGGTCGGGTCCTTTTGGTCAACGGCCGGGTGGTCTAGGTCCGGCCTGAAACATGTTACGGCGCGTTATACCGCTTGTCACGGGTTGGCAAGGGCCGCGCCTCCAAAGTTATCCACAGCTCCATTTGCAGCACTACCTCTCAACACCAGCACTGGCGCGCCTCTCAGCCGTTTGACCTCCTCCGCCACTTGCTCAGGCGTCGTGTCGAGCACCAGCCAATGCCCTGCCCCGCGCTGACAATCGGTGTGCCCCAGCACGGCGATTTCGTCTGCCACCTCCAGCAGCACCCGCTCCCCGCACCAACCCCGGACGGGCGGATAGATCACCACCCGGCAAAACTTCGCGGCCTTGACCGCAGCGATCACGTCAAGATTGAACATTGGCCATCCCTCCACGCTTGAACAGGGCCTTGAGGCTTTCCACGCCACGCTGGCCGGCTTGCTGGTAATACTCGGGGCTGTGCTGGACCTGCTCACGCGTTGGCAGCCCTTTGCGCACCTCCGTCCCAAGATCCTCTCCGGCAACGACCCGGCGCAGCAGCTGGGCGTATGCCTGCTCGAACACAGGGCGGTACGCATCCAGACTGAGCGTTTGGCGTTCCCAGCTCGTCGCCTTGGCGGCCAGCTCGACGGCTGGATGGGTGTAACGCCGGGTGCGCACCTCAACCAGAGCGGTGTCCAGCGATGGCAGGCCAAGCGACTCCGGCGTGATCTGGCACCACCTGATAAACCTGCTAGTGCTCGGGAACCACTCTCCGCCCTGGCTTCGTGCTGTTCGCATTCCCTGGCTCAGTTGCTCACGGCTGGTGCAGTTGGCCTCGACCAGCGCAACCGTCCACTCTCGCAGTGCCCTGGCCTGCATCTCGGGATTGGGGAAGGCACGCTGCCAGGCAGGGAAGATCACCTTGAGCTGCTCGAACAGCATGGCGACCACCTGGGTATCCTGCTCGGTTACCACCGCAGCAACCGGGCGCACTGGCGTGACAGGCAACTCGCTCGGCATACCAGCAAGGACCTCGCTTAACGGTTTCATGGTCATCAGAACCCCTCCTGAATTAACTGGTTGAGCTTGTCAGCGTTCATGGTCTTGGTCAGATCCCACTCATCGCCACGCACCGGCTGGCGCACCACACCGGCACGCTTGGCGGTGAGCTTGTCCCACTGCTTGCGCAGGGTCTTGGGGCACAGCACGTTGGCAGACCAGAACGGGTCGAGGTTGGCCCATTTGAACAGCGAGCAGATATCGTGGTGGGTGTACCCAAGCTGGGTTCGCATCAGACGGATATCGTTCGCCCACTGCGCCCAGTTTGGGGCCTTGGCCGTGGGGTTCACTACCAGCACCCTGCCGTGGATGTATTCAGCGCAGGTCAGGTCATCCTGAGTGCCCCAGAATTTCCCGCTCGGGGTCTGGATGGCAGCATCTGGCCGAATCTTCTCGACAGCAGCAGAAACCGATTCAACAACGCCGGCGTCGGGGAGCGCGTCAGCGTTCTTCGACGAAGAGGTTTTTATATTGTCTTTGGTAAGACTGTCTTGGGTGTTGGGTGTTTTCACCCGATTTGAAATGTCAAAACGCCCATCATTTTGGGTAGAATTACCCGGTTTTTTGGTGAAATTACCAATACCCTTTTGGGTCTTCTCTCTGGCGTATTCCCACTCACTGATCACCTTGTTTACGCCCACAATTTTCATATGGCCGAGCTTCTCAAGAGTGATAATTCGACGTCGAGCCAACACCAGAAGAGCCTTGTTAACATCGGACGGATCCATGTCGCACAGGTCTGCCAAATAGGTGTTTGTGAGGCGATCGCGCTTCTTGTTCCAGCCATAGGTGGAGTAGATCACCGCATCAAGGACGTTGAGCTCTCTCCCTGCCATGCGCAGCTTGCACTTGGCCTTCTGGATCTCATTCGCCGTGCGGGTATACCCATCATCAAGGTCAGCCACACGAACCTCCTTCTGGGTGGTTTGAGGGGCGCTAGGCCCCGGGAATTTAATAACGGTGTTCATGCCGCCTCCACCAGAGCCTGAATGATCCGCTTGCCAGCCAGTGGCGGCACGGCGTTGCCAGCCATATGAACAGTCAGCCGGTGGTTGTCTGGGCGCTTGATATCGCGCGGGAAGCTCATTGCCAGCAGGTTTTCTTCTGCTGTGAGCATCCGCATCCTGTTGCCGTCCACAACAGCCCAGCGATCGCGGGTGGTGATAGTGCCAATCGGGCGCTCAATGCTTCGCCCGGTGCGGGTGTTGCCGTAGTAGCTCATCACGAACCGGTCTCCGTGTACTGCTCTACCGTTGGCAACACGCTCCAGCGTTGCCTCCGCCCGCCCAGGCTTGGCTATTGGTGACCAGCGCCCAGCGTTGAAGTCAATGAACTGCGACGCTGGAACATGGTCCAGCTTCGGCAGGTTCAGGATTAATGGGTTTGCTGAGCGAGTGCAGACGATAAACATGCGGATCCGCTCTTGTGGCACCCCGAGATCGGCGCAGTTGACCACATGCGGAGCCAAGGAATAACCCAGCGCCTGCATGGCAGCAGCCCATGCCGGATACAGCGACCAATCAAGGAACTCGGGCACGTTCTCGACGATGGCGGCTTGCGGCCGGTGAAACTCGAGGGCAGACACCACGGCCCACGCCGTTGAACGGCTGGCGTCGTGCTGCGGGTTTCCATTTGCCTTGCCGCGAGCTTTGCTGTGCCCCTGGCAGCATGGTGAAGCGAGTAACAGGTCATGGCTCGGCACCTGAGTCCAGTCAGCTTGGTGCAGGTCTTGGCAGATATGCTGGGTGTCCGGGTGGTTTTCACTATGCCAGTGCACAGCTTCCTGCCAGTGATTGGCAGCCCAAAGCACTTCGCAACCTGCCATAACGGCGCCGGTAGACCAGCCACCAAGGCCAGCAAAAAGGTCGATTGCTTTCATGCCGCCACCTCCCGCTCAGTGTATTCACACCCCGGGCATTCAAATGAGCGATCATCGGTACCGGTGCGCAGCTCGCTGCCGCAAATGGGGCAGTGATCCAGATCGGCACAAAGGGGGTGGCCCAGCTGGGCCTTGGGTTCAATGGTCATTTTTGAGGTCCTGAATTAACAGCCCGGTGGTGAGGCGGGCCTGATTGATAATGGTTATGCGCAGGCTTGCTGGTCGGCGCGCTCGATCTTGCGGGCCATCAGCTCGCGGGAAAGCTGGGTCGCGGTGCGATCAGTGCCAGCGGCCTGCGCAATGGTGATCACCGAGTCATCGTCCAGGTGCAGGGCAAGCTCGTGCATTACGGCCTTGAGGACGACGTTATCCCGATCGGTGACATGCTCGGGTTTCGGGCGGGGTTTGGTATTGCTGAACATGATGGTTATCTCCCTAAAACGAAATTGATGAGATCTTTGAGCTTTTGCACCGGCTTCTTGGGGCGCTCTTCGTTATATGCTGCCTCATCCTCTGGCGAGAAAGTCAGCAGGCCGCGCTCTGGCAGGCCATCGCCCTTTAAAATCTCCTCGACAGTGACGGGCGGGTAACCCTGCTCGATCAGGCTCCGATTGGCCCGTTTGACGGCTCTCGCCAGTATCTGCGGCTCGTGCTGAGATATGGAGTTAAGGAGCATCAGCAGCGAGGTGCGGGCAAATGCGGTTTCAGTCATGCCGACTTCGGCGCCGACTTCCTGCCACACTTGTCGGTGGCCTACAGTGCCGCGCACCCGCAGGGGGGAAACGGCGTCCATTTTTTCGTGATCAGACAGTGCTGGTCGTCCCATGGTCAGGGTCCTCTGGTGGTTGGGGTAAAGCTGGCCGCTGGTCAGGCGGCGATGGGTTTCAGGTAGCCGAGATCAATCAGGCGCTTGGTCAGCCACTGCTGGCCTTTTCCTGTCACCATCGGAGTGAAAGTGGTTATCGTCTCGTCGTTGTGAGTGCGAGTGCCCTCTTTGACGGTGAAGTAACCACGCTCGATGTAGTCCTGAAACGGCAAGTTATGCCGATTACCGCCACTCATGAGGATGCGATGCTCACGCAAAGCACGGAACAACACATTCTGGCCGAGGCCCACGGCGCGGGCGTAGTTGCCGATATTGACGCCCTTGTCGTCACCGGCAACGCGATCGGCAAATGCCACCTTGGGTGCCTGAACCGCCAACAGATGGTTTTTCTGCTCCACTTCCAGCGCAAGGCGTCCGGCCTCAAGCAGCGCGGCGGCATAGGTCTGCGGGATCTGCGGCCCCTGCTGGGATTCCAGCTCCTGCCAGCGCTTGATGATCGCCATGCGCAGGGCGGCACTGTAGCCAGCAACAAGGCAGAGGGTTTCTTCCTTGGTCAGCAAAAGGCACGGCTGGGTGCGACCTCTGCCGTCTTTGTAATCGGCTGGCTTTTCAGCCGATTGAATTTCGACCAGCATTTTGCGGATATCGGCCAGAACGTTCTTGTGCTCTTTCCCTGTCAGTTCAGCGATCTCAACGCTGCTCATGGTCTGGTCGTTGTTGTTGATAAGGCTCAGATTGGTCATGGTCTTGGGTCCTGTGGGTGGTTGGGCGGCTGGTTAGGCCGCTTGCTGGGCGGGGTGGTCCTGGTCCTTGATCAGGGGGTAATCCTCCAGCCCCAGCCGCAGCTCCCCGTTGCTGGCGATGACAAAGCTGACGGCATGCTGGGCCGGGACAACCTCGCCCCACTTCACGGCCACGCTACGAGCGATACCGATCGCCTTCATGGCGCGGGCCATGTTGCCGAAATGGCGGATAACGTCTTGTTTCTTCATTGGTCGGGTCCTGTGGTATCTGACAATACAAGGGCATTCTCATTCTTAAAACCGAACAAGTCAAGCGATCGACATTAAGCACATGTAATAGGTGAAAATAGAAAATGGTTTTATTATGCGAACGAGATCAACATGACCTCTTTTAGAGACCGACTGGAATACATGCTCAAAGAACGGGGCTGGAAGCAAGCTGACCTGGTGCGCAGGTCTGGGGTCAGCAAAGCTGTGGTCTCCGTTCTCTTGTCTGACCCGCTCAAGGATTTGCGAGTCAGCAGCCTGCTTTCTATCGCCAAAGCGCTCGGTTGCGATCCTCTCTGGCTCTACACCGGTAAAGAAAGTGGCACCTATGTCTCCGATATTAACCTTGGTAAGGTGCCAGTCTGGGAAATGTCAGATCTCGGCAAGCACCCGACCGATGCTCTTTCAACCTTGGATAGCGGACGCCACCTATTCAGTGATGCCAATGGGCATCTGATTGGCGTGGTTGCCAACGATGACAACCTTATCGGTTCTGGCATCAAGAGTGGTGACATCTGCGTCATTGACCTGGCAGATCGGGAACCACGCCATAACGATATCGTGCTGGTGCGACTGGATAGCAACAATCAGGAGCGCTTACTGAAGGCGCTGGATGGCCTATCAGGTATTACATTGGTCACCGATGATCCGCGACTGGGTGTCATCCCAGTCAAAGAGGCGCTGATTTATGGCCGAATGGTTGAACTGCGTAGAGACGTCAAGGAGTAACCGCCATGGAAAAAGGCGAGCGTGAAATGATGAAACAGATGGCGGCAGAGGCAAGAGCAGCAAGGCATAAGGAAGATGAGCGATTAAACAGAAACGTGACATTAGCCATGATTATTGGCTTATGCGCCTCCCCCTTTGCGTTTCACGCCATCTTTGATACGGGCCTCTACACCTCAGCATTTCTTGGTCTCGGTGTAGCGATAGCCATCAATATCTACCTGAAATAACAGCACCAATCTTCACTAAGAGCCCGCTTTATGCGGGCTTTTTTGCATCTCTCGATCGGCAGTAATGGTGCTCACTCCAAAAAAAATTCGTTATCTCGAACATTTTATATTGACTGGATGGTTCGCAACTATTAACCTCCATCTTGTTCGGTAAAGCAATCGAACGGCCAAGACCAAAACAGCAAGGGGTTCTCAATGAAAACGCTAGGACAGCGCATCGAAGCAAGGTTGGCTGAGTTGGGCATTAGGCAAGTCGAATTGAGCAGGCGCACCGGGGTTTCCCCGGCTGTCATCAGTAGGGCGATCAACAACCCTGATCGCGAACTGAAAGCCCCAACCCTGTTTGCCATCGCCGATGCCTTGCAGGTTGATGCGGAATGGCTGTTTCGGGGGCGCGCCAGCCACAGCGTGGCCGAGCCAGCACCAGCGCCCACCCAGCGCCGACCGCTGCCGCGACTTAATCGCAGCAAGTTTTACCCGCGCACATTTTTTAACTGAATTCAGTGCCACCCAGCAATCAGGACCAAGCCCCTAACCAGGGCAGAAGTGAAAAGCGCCTGACCAGCGCGTAAGAACGACAAAGCCCGCACAGGGCGGGCTTTGAAGGACCAGGGTACCACCCCCAGTCAGAGAAAGCCGAGGGACCAACCCCGGCAATCAGGACCCCAACCAGTTGACCCGGTGGGAATTAGCGAGGACCAACTCGCCAACAGGAGTAAATGTACCATGACCAAGAGCATTTTTTCCAGAGCCGCGCATCACGCAGACCAGATCCTCTTTGCCATCGCTGACAAGTTCAATGGCAATGCCGCCCGCCGCCGCGCCATCAAGCAGCGCTTGACCGTTGCCATGATGCAGACCGAGCAGCACAGAATTGTGGCAGCCCGCGCAGCCCAGCGCCGCACCACAGGCTTTACCAAGCACAGCGCCCTTCTCCACTGGCGCATGCAGTTTCACCGCTCCGCAGTTTGATAACAGGGTCGAGCCCTCCCACGCATAGGGCTCAAGCCAAGACGCATTTAATAGGCACCGCGAGTGTGTCTCGGCTTTCTGCAACCTCTTTTTGCCAAAAGAAGCAGCGTTGCACCGCTCTTTAACAACTTGGATTGGGCAGTCACCGCTCGCAATCTGCTGGCCCGGCAGATCGCCATTAACCCGTCAAACCGGAACATGGCGCTGGAAGGTGACAGCTAGCCACTGGCAACAGTGGCCAGCCTGGAGCCTCTTGTATCAGGGGGTTGCAGGCTGACAGTCGCCCCAAACAGATCCATAATGCCCGTTCAAACAACAAGGAGGGGATATGAATCGAGTAGGGGGTTGGATCGGGGCGGTGTTGCTTGGGGTGTCGTTGCTAGCTACCCCGATGTCGCAGGCAGAAGTGGTGGACCAAGACGTTGTAGCTAAGGTTATTGAACGAGCAGATAAAGGTGACGTTGCTGCTCAGGCACTTCTTGGGCTTGCATATTTCTTCGGCGACAACGTGCCAAGGGATACCAAGAAGGCATTGGTCTGGTTCCGTAAAGCTGCCGAACAAGGGGATGCCGAGTCACAGTTCAATCTAGGGGTGATGTACAGCAATGGCAATGGAGTAACCCAAAACCACAAGCTGGCTGCCGACTGGTTCCTTAAGGCGGCTAAACAGGGACATATGAACTCCCAAGCGAATATCGGGTTGATGTATGCCAATGGAGATGGTGTCACCAAGGATGACAAGCTGGCCGTAAAATGGCTAAGCAAGGCAGCAAAGCAAGGCGATCCTCTAGCCCAAGGAAACTTGGCAGTTAAATATTTCTCCGGCCTTGGAGTGACACAAAATTACCAACAAGCTGAACAATGGTGGCTAAAAGCAGCGCAACAAGGAGACGTTGGTTCCCAACTTGTATTGGGTGCAATGTATAGCCAAGACAGCGAGTTTACCAAAAATTACAAACAAGCAATGCACTGGTATCGGAGAGCTGCCGAGCAAGGCAATCCTGAAGCCCAACACAACATGGCCGCCATGTACTTTGATGGCCGTGGAATTCCACAGGACTATGTCCAAGCTTACGCCTGGTTCTCCGTTGCAGCTGCAAATGGAGTGGAAATATCCCCGCCAGAGCGAGATAAAACAGCCAAGCGCCTCACCCCTGAACAATTAGCAAAAGGCCAAGAATTGGCCGCAAGCTACTTCGAGAAATACCAACCAAAGTAGTCACCACAACGACCACCAGACCAAGCCCAGCCACTGCTGGGCTTTTTCATGGATTGACAACCATGCCAATGTTTCTAGATACTATAAAAGCAACGGCAAAATCCGTTGCCGGGATTGGTCTCCCGAACCTACAGAAGCGCATAACACGCGCTAGCGTGTTTTTTTATGCGTAGCCCAGTAGTACCCGCAATCTCAGTTATGGCGGGCTGGGCGGGAGCCTTTCGGGGCGCCGGGTTCTTCTGTAGCCGGTAAGACCAATCCCGTCCAGTTCGCCACCAGTAAGATTGGTCTCTTCGGTGGTGATTCACTTCTACAGGAGAATCGCACCATGAACACTCAGCTCACCATTGCCAACCACTCCATCACCATCGCTGCCGATGGTATGTACAACCTCAACGACCTGCATAAAGCTGCTATTGCCCAAGGCAAGGCTACCGCATCGCACAAGCCAAGCGAGTTCAAGCGCTTCAATGGCGCCTATATTGCGGCGGTAGAAGCCAAAGCGGGATTTCCCGCTCTGAAAACGGTAAGGGGTGGCAACAAGCCTGGAGTGTGGGCGGTGGAGTTGGTGGCCATGAAATATGCAGGATGGATTGAGCCAGCTTTTGAAGTTGATGTTTATGCCGCAGCTCAAGCCGCCCGCCGCAGCGAAAGCGAGGCGCTGCACCGCCAGCTTGCCGAGCTGACTGATAACGACATCCCCTTCCCGCCCGTTGCCAGTGAGCTGCACAAGTGTGACGCCCAGCAATTGGCCAAAGCCCTCTGCCACAAGATTGGCACCACCCGTTACATGCTCAGCATCGAGCCAGACAGCGGCAGCATGAGCGGCCGCCACGGCGGGGATAGCCTCACCCTCTGGCCGGTTGCCGACTGCGCCCACGTCATTGACCCAACCGACCCGCGCGACATGCAGCGCATGCTCGACCTGATGAGTAATGACGACCTGACCGACCTGATGAAGCTAACCCTGGCTTCCGTCACTCGGCGCACCAAATCGCTGATGCAGCCACGCTAACCAGCGCCAGTTTCAACCAACAACCCCAGCCATCGTGCTGGGGTTTTTGTTTTTAACAACCACAGGACCCAGACCATGACCAATGAAACCACCCTGCTCGCCCTGCTGGAAAGCCGCGAGGCCGAGGCCAATGCCGAAGCCGAGTGGGTTGCCCAGTGGGTTGAGACCAACTTCCCGCTGCTGCTCACCGGCCAGCTCGATACCGACGCCGCCACCCTGCTCGCCGAGGTGGATGTCGATCGCACCACCCAACTCAACCAAGCCATCTATCTGCTGATGGTCTCCGGCGACAAGGTGCCGCTCACCATGCTGATCCAGCAGGTGATGGATACCGCACTGAAAGCCATGGCCCAACAGGCATGGAATAACCACGTTGCCCAACTGCACGACGCTATGAGCGACGATCAGTTTGAGCAATACCAGCACAGGAGTGCAGCATGAACGCCGCCGTCGATACCAGCCTAGCCCTGCCGCAGGGGCTGGTGCTGGGCCTCTCCAATGAGGAGTACCACTCCGGCCCTGGGATCAGCAAATCCCAGCTCGACGATATCGCCGAGAGCCCGGCCACCTACATCTGGCGCAAAAGCGCGCCGGTCGATGAGGAGAAGCTCAAGGCGCTGGATATGGGCACCGCCCTGCACTGCCTGCTGCTGGAGCCGGAAGAGTTCGAGGATCGATTCATCATCGCGCCTGAGTTCAACCGCCGCACCAACGCGGGCAAGGAGGAGGAGAAGGAGTTTCTGGCCAACTGCGCCGAACTGGGCAAGACCATCATGACCGCAGAGGATGGGCGCAAGCTGCAGCTGATGCGCGAAAGCGTGTTCGCCCACCCTGACGCCAGATGGTTTCTGGAGCAAGACGGGATCTGCGAGGGTTCGCTCTACTGGACTGACCGAGAGACAGAAGAGCTCTGCCGCTGCCGGCCAGACAAGAAGCTCAACAACTTCCCCATCCTGGCGGACGTGAAGAAGGTGGACGACATGGGCCGCTTCGAGCGCCACGTCGAGGAGTTCCGCTACCACGTTCAGGACGCCATGTACTCAGACGGCTTTCGCGAGATTTACGGCGATATCCCGGACTTCATCTTTATCGCGGTCAGCTCATCCATTGAGTGCGGCCGCTACCCGGTGCGGGTTCGCCCGCTGGAGCAGGAGTGGAAAGAGGCCGGCAAAGACCTCTACCGCCGCGACCTGCGCAAATTCCACGAGTGCCGAGTCAATAACGACTGGCACGACCTGATACCACTTACCCGCCCGGCATGGGCAAGGAGAGCAGCGTGAGCAGCATCGCAATCATCAAGCAGCAGGCAGCAGAGAACTTCGCCGCCGAGTTCCCCATCTTGGCCCAGCGCGGCATCGATGAGCCAACCTGGAACGCCCTGTGCAACACTATCTACCCTGGCGCTAACCCTGACTCTGTAGTGATGGCCATTGACTACTGCAAGGCTCGCGGGCTCGATATCCTGCTCAAGCCGGTGCATTTGGTGCCCATGCAGGTCACTGACGCACGCACCAAAGATAAGGCTTGGCGCGATGTGCCGATGCCTGGCATCGGCATGTACCGCATTCAGGCAGACCGCTCCGGAAACTACGCTGGCGCTGATGAGCCAGTGTTTGGACCTGATGTGACCGAGGAGTTTCAAGACCCATACAACCAGCAAAACAAGATCAAGGTCACCTATCCGCAGTGGTGCAAATACACCGTCTACAAGATGATCGACGGTCAACGGGTTGCCTTCCATGCCCTTGAGCGTTGGAAGGAGAACTACGCCACCCAGAGCAGCAAGACCGAGTGCCCCAACGCCATGTGGCGCAAGCGCCCATATGCCCAACTGGCCAAGTGTACCGAGGCGCAAGCACTGCGTAAGGCATGGCCTGAGATTGGCAGTGAGCCGACCGCCGAGGAGATGGAAGGCAAGGAGATCATCATCAACGAGATCCCGGGCGCCCAGGTACAGCAACAGAAAGCACCAAACCGCACGCTTGCCGCCATGAAAGGCAGCATGGAGCAGCCGGTGACGCTCGAAGCTGAACCGCAGCAACAGATTGAACAGCAAATCGAAGAGGTCGAGCCAGTTGATCACGCCAGCGCCTACGCTGACCACAGCGCCGCCATCGAGGGCGCATCCTCCGGCGAAGAGTGGCAACGAGCCTACACCGCCGCGTGGGAGTGGGCCAACGGCACCGGCGACCCGCAGATAGTCAAAGGCATCAAGCAGATCGCTGGCGAGCGCAAGCGCCAACTTGACCAGCCGCAAGCGTAACAAACCACTTCAACCCATCCAGCCCGCAAACCAGCGGGCTTTTTTATGGCCGAGCGCCACAAGGACCCCGACATGACCGAACAAGCCAAGACCGACACCGCCCAGACCCAGCTGGTTGTAATCGAACCGACCACCGCCGTTGCCCTGTTTACCGAGGGGCAAGGTGTGACTGAGCTGCTGGCAGATATCCGCCAGAAAGCATCCAGCCTGGTACCTGATGTGACCACCGTAAAAGGGCGTAAAGAGATCGCCAGCATCGCCTATGCCGTCGCCAAGACCAAAACCTATCTGGACGGGATCGGCAAAGAGCTGACCGACCAGTACAAAGAGATCCCCAAACGCATCGACGCCAACCGCAAAGTGCTGCGCGACACGCTGGACGCCCTGAAAGACGAGGTGCGCGCCCCGCTCACCCAGTACGAAGCGGCAGAAGAAGCCCGGGTTGCCGCCCTCAAGGAGCGCATGACCGCCTTCTCCGATGCCAAGCAGGCCACCGCAGAGCTGCCTAGTACCGAGCTGGAGCACTACCTGCAGCAGATTGATGCGATCGCCATCGACGACAGCTGGGAAGAGATGACCGCCCAAGCTGGTGTGGCCAAGGATGCCGCTGTGCTGCACCTGCGCGCCATCATCGAGAAGGCCAAAGAGCGTGAAGCGCAAGTCGCCGAGCTGGAGCGCCTGCGCCAAGAGGCTGCCGCCCGCGAGCAGGAAGATCGTGAACGCCGCATCGCAGAGCAGGCCGCCGCCGCAGAGGCACAGCGCCAAGAGCAGGCCCGCCTCGATGCCGAGCGCCGCGAGCGCGAAGCAAAAGAGCGCGAGCAGCAGGCCATCCGCGACGCCGAAGCCGCAGAGCTGGCCCGCCAGCAGGCAGAGGAACGCCGCATTGCCGAAGCTGAGCAGGCAGAGCAGCGCCGTTTGCAGGCAGAAGAAAATGCCAGACGCCAAGCGGAAGAGGCCGCAGCCCGCGCCGCCGAGCAAGAGCGCCAGCGCATCGCACAGGAGCAGGCTCGCCAGCAGGAGGAAGAACGGCGCCGCGCTGCTGATGTGGAGCACCGCCGCACCATCAACAACGCAATCCTGATGGACCTGATGGGCTTGGGGATCGATGAGGGGAAAGCCATCAACCTCATCAAGCACATCGCCAGCAACAAGATCGAGCACCTATCCATCAACTACTGAGGTTTACATGAAATTTGCCCAAGCCTACCTCACCACCGTGGAGCGCGATAAGGCGATCGATGCGTACCGCAAGCGCGGCGCCACCGTAAAACCGGACGGCCAGCGCGCACTGATCGTGCTAGCCACTCGCTGGGTTGACAGCGAAAACCTGCATGCCCGCTACCAGAAACCGCGCCATCATTAACAGGACCCCGAACCATGACCACCGAACTGAACCCCAGCGAGGCGACCAGCCTTGCGCTAACCACCCTCACTACCCAGATCCGCAACATCCTGCTGATGCCTGACGGCCCGGCCAAGGCAGCCATCGGCAGCTTTGAAACCCTGCTCACCGCCAACCTGACCATGATCAGCGAGGCTGCCAACGCCCATATCGACGAGTTCAACGGGCTCATCGACCAGCTGGAAGCCCGGGATAGCGAGCTCAATGACCAGATCGCACTGGTCAGCCAGCTGCGCCAGCAGGTAGCCGAAGCCGAGCAGCGCATTGCAGACGCACAAGAAGAGGCCAGCGCCAAAGCCGATCATGCTGAAAATGCCGTCTACGCCGCAAACCGCAAGGCTGACGGAGCTCAGGCAGACCTCAACGCTGCCAACGTCCAGATCCGCGAGCTGGAACGCGCCATCAAAGCCTATAAGGCGATGGATCCGGAAGGCTTGAAGCGCAAGGTGGCGGAGCAGCGCAAGAAGCTGGAAGAGCGCCTGAACGCCATCAACGCCAGCAAGAACGAAATCAGCGGGTACCGCCGCGACAACACCAGGCTTTCCCGCAGCGTGACCGAGCTGACAGCCATCATCAACCAGCAGCAGGCCGATCTGGACGAGCGCCAGCAGGTCATCAACGACATGGCCCAATTCAAGGAGATCAGCCTGCTGTGGGGCAAACACCTGCGCAATCACTACCCTGACGGCAACGGCATCCGCTGGAATGTCTACCTGGTAGAGGGTGGTATCCAGTCTGATAAGAGCTACCTGCTGAACGATCTGGATTGGAAGCTCCACGCCATGCGCTCAGACGCCACCGGTTGCACCGTGATGCTGAGCGAGTGGATGAGCCCGATATTTCCGAGCGTAATTGCCAAAGACATCCCGATGGAGGCGATCCGCGACATCCACGCCTTCATGCTCGATGCGCTGGCCATCACCCACCCTCACCTGCAACCCCGCGCCGAGTGGGCGCAGACAGTCCACATCAGCGAAATTGGCCTCAACGCCAAGGTGCAGGGGCTGCTGGAGGGTGCTGGCATCACCGACCTGTGGAAGCTGATGGTTAACCAGAGCGACAAGCTGCTGGCAATCAAGGGCATTGGCGCCAAGCTGGCCGATCAGATCATCAGCGCCGGTCAAGCCGCGGTTCGCCAGTGGGAGAAAGAGCAGGCAGAGGCCAGTCAGCAACCTGAACAGCACAAGGAGGCGGCATGAGCCAGCAATCAGACAAACCGGTATCACTCGCCCACGGCGCACCGCTGAGCACCGAATCATGGGCTGACTTTGTGGCAAGACTGCGCCACGACTGCGTTGGTGAAGGTGTTCGTAGCCACTGCACCGCTGATGCCATCTTTAAAGTCGAATCGCGCGAACGCATCTACGGGATAGATAAAGACTACACCGACAAGCTGGCCGTCATCTTTGAAGATAGCGTGTGGTTCAGCCCGCAAGAATACTGGGACGACCTTGATGAAGAGGGTCGGGCAGAGCTGAACAGGGTCGCCCAGCACTGGAGCGAATGTGACTTCCTTGAGCGCGATGAGGATGACCAGTGGGATCAGCTTGGCGATCTGGATGACCACAGAGTAACCGGATGGGATGAGTCGTGGGAATACGTCTGCAGCCACTTCACCAAGGATGCGGCAGAGGCGTTTATCGAGCGCAAACGGCACGACTACCGCAAAGGCATTCGGGTCTATGTCGATGCTCAGACCCATTGCTGGGAGTACAACACCATCAAGGAGGGGATTCTGCAGGGGCGGATCGACCTGACCGATGAAGCAAAGAAACTGGCCGATGCCTACGAGTTCCTTGCAACAGAGTTCGGCAAGGTGATGTATCAGGCCGGATTCAGTGAAAGCGCCGAGGCGGCCAAGCAAGATGCCATGAGCTGGCTCAATCAGCGCCCTGCAGTTGACGAGGAGGATCGAGTCGATGGCAATTCTGATTGATAGCGGCACCCCGGCCAGCGATAAGAACTTCTGGGCCACCACCTGGGAGTGCTTTGCCGATGCGCAGGCGCTCTACGGTCGCAACTTCGAGTGCGATGTGGCCGCCGAGCCGCTCACAGCCAAGTGCAGCCGCTACTTCACCAGTCATCTGCTGCTGGATAAGCTGCTGGACTACCGCACCAGTGACGATGTTCGCGCCCAGATACGCGAGGCGGAGCAGGCAGGCACCATCTGTATGGGCATCGACAGCCTCAACCTTGACTGGCCAGAGCACTGGTGGTGTAACCCGCCGTTCGACCTGAAACCTGAGTTCATCACCCAGGCCCGCCAGCAGCAAGCCAATGGCAGGCCCGGGATGATGCTGCTGCCATACGAGCCGCTGACAACATGGTGGCGCCGCTTGCTGGCCGAGGATGTGATCATCTACGAGCCGGATGGCCGTTATCAGTTCTACGAGCGCGATGGCGCAACCAGAAAGAGCGGAGCCAACTTCGGTTGCGCCCTGATTGCCTTCCCCACCATGAAGGTGGGTGCATCCCCTCGCATCCCATTTGTGCGCGGCATTGGCTCTAAGCGCGCGGCCTGATACCCCCAATCCATCCACCGCCAGCCACACAGAAACGGTGGATAAGTCGAGGAACCCCATGAAAGACACGGAACACCCCTACTGCGGCGCGGTAGTCATCGGGTTGGGCGTCGTCATGCCCCACCCCAAGCTGCGCGGTAAGTTTGTACTGCCAGGCGGGACCATCTGCAACCGGTCACAAGCCGAGGCAGCCGCCAAGAAAATCCACGACCTGCTGGCAAAAGCCCGCAACTAACCGACCAAAAGGACCCCGACCATGAATCACTCCGTACTCAAATCTGCCAGTGTCTACAGCGCCAAGCTCCCCGCCATCAACGCCATGCGCGAACACCTGGCCGAGCTTGCCTTCACCCCGCTCACTGAAAACCAGCTCAGCTGCGCCGGGTTCGAGAACAATCAGGTGACCGGCGAGCTGGTTACCAACCTGCCAGGCGTCGGGTTCGCATTTGTCGTGCGCCAAGACACCAAGCTCATCCCGACCAAGATCGTCAACCGCAAGCTCAAAGAGCGCGTTGACGAGCTGCTTGCCTCCGGCTTGTGCGAGAAGATCACTCGCAAACAGAAGCAGGCAATGAAGGAACAGCTGATTGTCGAGATGGCCGCCACCGCCGAGTATGAAACCACGCTCATCCACGCCCTGTACGACCAGAAAAACGAGCTGCTGTACCTCAACACCACCACCAAGCGCCCGCTCAATGTGGTTATGCACCTACTGGTGAAGTGCATGGGCTCGCTCAAAACCCAGACCATCCACATCGACAACATCAAGATGGGGATCAGCAACCGCCTGAAAGATTACCTGACAGATAGCGCAGAGCGCCCGGAAGCGCTCGGCCCCTTCTCCCCGCTCCAGTTCGTCAAGCTCAAGTCTGCCGACACCGCGCAAGAGATGGTGACCTTCAAGGGCATGGATCTCAACGGCGATCGCGCTTCTGACGTGGTTTCCCTGCTGGAGGCTGGTTATCAGGTGGAGGAGCTGGAACTGTGGCACGAGCCCATCAGCTTCAAGCTGAACAGCGATTTCAGCCTGCGCGCCATCTCCATGCCGGATTACGACTCGGAAGATGACGACGATGACTACGCCCACCACTGGCGCCAGTGCAACGCGGCCAATCTCATCCTGCTGTCAAAGGCCATCACTGACCTCTGCACCATGATGGACTACCAGGCACCGGCAGAGGAGCAGGCAGCATGACCGAACACCCCAAGGGGCTGCTGCGAGTTGGAAAGGGCCATGCTGTTGTAGCTGACCACCCAGTTCCAGAAATGAGAGGCAGCGATGCCCTCGATTACTACGGCGGCCATATGGTCGCCGAATCTGTCACCGCGGCCAACGCCAGCCGCATCGTAGCCTGTTGGAACCTGCTGCACGGCTACCCCACCGAGGAGCTAGAGGGTGTGACACTGGCCGAGTTCGTGGCTAGTCACCCCGAGCTGGCAGAAAAGGCCCTTATCGCCGCTTACACCAGCCTCTTCGCCGAGCGCGGAGCCACCAACTATCTGGAAGTGAAAGGGGCTATACCTGAGCTTGGCCCCTTCACCATCACCCTGCAGCGCACAGAAGGGCTCACACCGGTTGAGAAGCTGGCCGCTATGACCAAGCAGCGGGATGTGCTGCTCGAGGCGCTGAATGGCGTGCTGGAAGTGATGAACAACAGCCAAGGGGTAGCGGGCTGGCACCAGAACGGAGCCATTGCCACTTGGGACGAGCTGCTGCCGGAAGTAGCCGCCGCCCTCGAACTTGTGGAAGGAGAGCAATCGTGCGATTCAGAGCCCCGATCATCCAGCCCGGCCTGACCCGGGAAGAAGCCACTGACGCCCGGGAGCGATACCTCCGCATCAACCCCGGCGCCAAAGTAACCATCGACAGCCAGCCAGATAACCCCCAGCTCAAGACCCTGATAGCCCACCTCCCGGTGCTGCCGTTCCGGCGCGTCATGGAGCCCGGCTTTATCGGGTACAGGGGGTGGCGATGCTGACTGACCCCAACAAGCAGGCGGCTCTCGAGCGCGCCCTGCACCAGATAGCCCAACTACAGGCCAGCCAACCAGCTGGCCTTTCTATTTCCACCGAGTCCCGCTCCGGCTTTCGCTGCAAGAGCATCGAGCGCGAGCACGGCCGCGATGTGTACCGCGCCCAGTGCCCATACGTCGGGATCTCGATCAGCATGAAGGATGTGAAATGAACATTGACTTGGAAAAGCTGCTGGAACTGGCTGGCAAGGCCACTCCTGCAACATGGAGCACGGACGGGCACACCAGCGTTAACGGTGATCATGGTCTGCTGGCTGATACCTGTTTTGCGCACGATGCGGCATTCATCTCCGCCGCCAACCCCGCCACGGTCACTGAGTTGGTGAATATGGTCAAAGGCTCCACCTTGGCCTGCATCGCAGACGTTCAGGCCGAGCCTGAGTTTCCAGGCGACGCGCCGCCCGAGCTGATGAAGTACATCCGCCAGTGCATTGAGGCGAAGGATGAGCAGCACCTGCTCCACATGATGCGCATGGCGGTGTCCATCGCCAAGAAGGGTATTCAGGAGCGCATCGCCGCCCGCACCGGGATCGCCATTGACGGCATCTTTGGCCGCGTGGTGCGCGACCAGTGCAGCTGCGGCGAGCCAATCAGCGTCGAACTGGACTGCCCGCGCCGCACCATCCGCACCGACAAGAAGCGCCCATTCTATCCAGATGAGGGGCTGGATGATGGGCTAGATCCTCAACTCTACAGCGAGCACGGCTCCAGCGTATTCCGCTGCCGCAAGTGCGGCGAGCCGGTTGATGAGACTGTGCCGGCTGCAAAGTATGGGGTGACAGCGTGACCAAACAAAAGGCGGCCGGGATCGCAATCCTGGCCATTAACATTCTGGCCGTCATTGTGGCGGCCGACCTGTTTGTGAAGGATGGCTGATGGCTGACAACAAGGAGTTCGCCGAGCAGATCGCCGCCGCCATGGTGGTGCTTGGTACAGATGAAGCCCTGAAATGCATGGGGCGGGTGATGTGCTGGGTCGCAGCAGACCACGGCCAGCCCATCCAGTTCGAGTGTGATCTCGGGGTGGTAACGATCGAACCAAAGCAGCAACCGCTGCAAAGTTGAGGGGAATTGAGATGATAAATGAACTGACATGGCTGGCGCGCCACGTTCATGCTTTTGAAGGTGGTAAAAATTTCATTACGGTTTCTGGCGACTTATATTTCTACCGAGACAAGCCACCTCACGGAATAAGCTTCTCCCGAGACGAGTGGCTAGCCCGCCGCGCAGAGCTGCAGAACAAGCCAAGCTTTGCCGATCATCCTGACGCCAAATGTTTTTTCCAGCATGAAAGTGGCAGGTGGTTTAAGAATGTGGAGTCGTCAGACATGAGTGTCGATGGCATTGGTTGGCGCAACAACCAGCCGTCACGCAGAAGTGATTGCGGATGGGTTGATATCGGCCTTGGCGAAGTCCTTGGCGACTGGCGCGACACGCTGGAGCGGCGACCCGTAGACCTCTCCGAGCCAGCTGGCGGCGTGAAAGAGCGCGGCGCTGATGGCGCCGAAGAGATCAACGCAATGGCACAGCGCCTGCTGGTTGCGCTCAAGAGCGAGCCGCGCAGTTTCGATACCGGCGCCCTGGCCGAGATGGTTGAACTGGCCGACGCCGAGATCGTCAAGCGCGACGCCAAGGTGTGCGGTGGCGAGGGTTATCTCAATAACCACTGGTTTGAGCGCGGGGAGTTGCCACCGGTTGGGACACGCTGCGAGGCGCTCATAACATCAGAAAACCAATGGGTTGAAATTGAGGTGATCTGTCACCGAGACGGGTTCGCCTTGGGTTGGTGCCTGAAAGAGAGATGTGGATACCATGGCGACGAGCCGACAGACTTCCGCCCCATCCGCACCGAGCGCGATCTGGCCGTCGAGGAGATGAGGCAGCATTTCCCGTATCCCGGCAGCTTGGACACTATTGGCCTGGCCTATGCTGCTGCACTCTACAACGCCGGATATCGCAAGCAGAACTTGCCTGCCAAATAGCGGCCCTTCCTTCAATCCAATTGGCGCCCCATCCTCAAGGACAGGAGGGCCACGCCATGCAACAGCTACAACTCATCGACCAGAGCAGCCAACTGCTGGACGATCTGGTTAATACCGTACTCTCCCCCACCCTCTCCCAATCGGCAAAGCTCGCCGAGATCGGCCGTATCCTGGCGCACTTCGATCTGCCTATCGAAACGCCGCGGGTAACTGGACAGCTCTGGAGCGCAACCGACCTGGGCAAGGAGCTGGGGGTGAGCGCCCAAGCCATCGGCAGGCTGGCCAACCAGCACAACCTGAAAACCACCGAACTGGGGGAGTACCGCCTTGACCAGGCGGCAAACTCCCGCAAGCAAGTTCAAACCTTTTACTACAACCAGCTCGGGCGTCACCGGCTCGAGTCTCTTTTAAACGCGAGGACCGTACACCATGGAAACAGCAGCAGATCCGGCAGTCAGCCATATTCAGGGCCAGCTCATCATAATGAGAATGCCTGACGCCATCCCGCTCAGCACCTACCTAAGCACCATCGAGATCACCGATCGGGATACCATCAACAAGCGGATCCAGCGCGGCATCTGGCAACTGGGGGTTCACATCGTCAACGTGGACGGGGTGAAAGAGCGCTGGGTTAACATCGCAGAGGTGACAAAGTGGGCAATGAAAAACAGCTCCCACGCGGCGTGAGCCTGCGCGGTGAGACCATCAACATCACCTTCACCTTTAAGGGGGTTCGCTGCCGTGAGCCCCTGTCAAACCTGCCCAACACCACGGCAAACGTGCGCTATGCCTCCCGCCTGCTCGGCGAGATCCAGGGCAAGATAGAACGCGGCCAGTTCGCCTACGCCGACTACTTCCCGAAATCCAAAAAGCTGCGCATGTTCGGCGGTGCGTCGATCGCCGCCAAGGTGTCTGACTATCTGGATGAGTACCTGCACCGCTGCGAAAGCCGCGGTCTGAGCCCGTCAACCATGGTCGGGTACCGCAAATGCCACAAGGCGCTGGCCGATCTGCATGGGATCACGGTGTCTGAGCTCACCCCGGCACAGGTAAAGAACTGGCTGGTGAGAAGCAGCACCACCGCCAAGACGGCTCGCAACCGGCTGTCGTTCCTGCGCAGCGCCATTGACGAGGCGGTTACTGATGGGTTGTTGCCATCAAACCCGGTGTCGCTGGTCACCGTATCCAGATATTTGGACGTGGATTCAGCTCCTGAACAGGGAGCCAAGTCTGTTGACCCGTTCAACCCGGATGAAGTGTCCGCCATCATATCGACCGCTCACGGCATCAATGAGCAGTGGGCAAACCTGTTCGCGTTTGCGTTCGCCACCGGCATGCGCCCGTCCGAGATCTGCGCCCTGCGCTGGGGGTCAATCGACTGGGTTGGTAACACCGTGCAGGTGTCGTCCGCCAGAGTGGTCGGAGTCATCAAGACCACCAAGACCCGGGCGGGGACGCGGACCATCGAGCTGACGAGTGATGCGCTGGCGGCGCTGACCAGCCAGAAGCGCTTTACCTTTATGCGCGGTGAGTACGTGTTTGAAGATCCGAAGCTCAACGAGCCATGGTCCGGGGCTGAGTCCATCAGAAAGAAAGCCTGGCTCTACACCCTCCGGCGATCCGGTGTTCGCTATCGCCACCTTTACCAAACCCGCCACACCTTCGCCACGGCCAACATTAGCCGCGGCTGCAACCTGTTTTGGCTCGCCACACAGATGGGTCACAAGGGGCCGGAGATGCTATTTCGGCACTACGGATCCTACCTCGCCGAGTACGACGGCCAGACAGCAAAAGCGCCAATCCTGATCCAAAATCCAACCGGAAAATAAAAAAGCCTTATAGTTCAATTGGTAAAGCTGCACAGCCCGGGGGTTCAAATCCCCCCAGCCCACCAAACGTTTGGAAAGGGCCACCTCGCAAGAGGCGGCCCTTTTTATTTGTCCATGTCCATGTTGTTTACCGATATCAAACTGGTTGGATTTTTTTCCAATATCCCCCTTGAACTGGCCTTTGGCAAAAAAAATCAGGCGCATCACCGCGCAGGCTTTATCATCAGGTTGCCATCCCGGTACTAGACGGACTCACAGCCGCACATCGGCATGTCGTGGCCCAATATTGAGTAAATTGATGTTGGCCGCTGCATTTTAATGCACTTACAATATGCGCCCAATTCTGTTGGATTCCTTCTGATGCTCCGCCAATGTGATCGTCTATTCCTGTTTCTCCTGCTACTGCTCTGGGGCGTGGCGGCGCACGCCATTACCAGTCTGAATGAAGACGAATTTGATCTGTCTGAGCGCGCCTGGCTGTCATCACACCAGGAGTTGGTCATCGGCATGCCGATGATGGGTGACCCTCCATACAGCTATAAGGATGCAGATCAACGCTTTACCGGCCCAGTCCCCGATATTGCGCAGCAGATTGCCAGAACGCTCGGGTTGACCCTGCGCTACAAGGTTTACCCCTCCTACGTGGATGCACTGTCCGGACTTGACCACGGAGCAATCGACATACTGGTGAACGACCAGCCAAGCGAACAATGGCGATCCAATATTGTCTCCCTCCCGTTTTTGCTCTCCATGCCGCGCGGCGTGCTGCTCAACAATGGCAAAACGAAGTTGTCACGACAGGATGCCCATGGTTTGCACTGGATCTGTGTCACGGGAGTCAATGCCTGCAGTGAATTGAAAAAACTGGGATTTCCCCGTGTGACCGAGGCCGAGAGTCGCAGCGAAGCGGCCTTTATGCTCAAAAAGCGCATGGCTGACGCCTATCTTGCTGACATGCCGTCACTGGTGATGGTGAAAGATCAGCACCCCAAGGCTGGCTTCACCATTGCCACTCCGGAATGGGTAAGCGGCACGTCTCTCTCCATCAATATGAACCAGAGCGACCCGGCACTGGTCAGCCTGGTGAGCAAGGCATTCAACGAGATACCGGTTGAAGATCGTCGTCATATGCTGGCAGCTACCACGACTAGCCAACATGCGGACTCAGGAGCGGTAAAGTCTGTGCAGTTTACCCCTGAGGAGCAGGAGTGGCTCAACCAGCATCCTGAGCTGACTTACGGCGTCTCTCCGGACTGGACCTCCATGAGCGAATTCAATTACCGGGGCAGGCTGGTCGGTTATGTGGCGGACCTGATGACGCTGATGCAGCAAGTCTCTGGGCTAAAGTTCTCTCTGGTTCGCACCAATAGCTGGGGTGAAACCCAGAATATGCTGAAGCTGCGACAGATCGATTTTATTCCGGCCATATCCCCCAACCACGACCGCGGCCAGTTTGCGCTGTTCACCCCCGGCTATCTGTTTGTCGATCGGGTCGTTATTGCCCCCAAACGCAGTGCCGATATCACCGATCTCTCACTGCTGCGAGGGAAACGGGTCGGCATGGTGCATGGCTCGCTGGATAAAGATCTACTGACCCACATCGGCGCCCATCCGGTAGAGGTCAACAATGACAACCGCTTGCTGGAGCTGCTGGACACGGGCGATGCCGACTACGTGATGGTCACCCTTCCATCCATCAACAAGCGGGTGAGCGAACGCTATCAGGTGGTCTATGCCGGCAAAGACTTGCGCCTGCCGGTCGCCATGGCCACGCGCAAAGATCCCATGCTGCAGCGGATCCTTACCAAGGTGCTCTATTCGATACCGCCGGAGGAGCTCAATAAAGTGGAGAGGCGCTGGCTCTCCATGAGTGTGCAGACCGGCATCAACAGCGAAACAGTGCTGCTCTGGTTCGTAATAGGTGGCACGGCTGCCACTCTGCTGTTTGCCCTGTTCTGGGTCTGGAACCGCACTCTGAAACGGGAGATCGTGCAGCGACAACGGGCCGAGAAGACGCTCAATGAACAGTTGGTGTTCGTCCAGACCCTACTCGACTCCCTGCCCAATATGGTGGCGCTGCGGGATCGCGATCATCGCCTGACCCTCAGCAACCGGGCATACCGCGAGCTGTTTGTCGGTGATGGGGAAGAAGGTGATCGCTGGGGCTATATGACCGCGGACGAGCGGCAACAGATGCTGCGCGAGGAGCGTGCGGTCTGGGAAACCGGCCAGATCTTCGAAGGATCGGGTTATACCCAGCGCGAGGGGGATGTTCCCCTTCACGTGGTCTACGTCAAGTTGCCCTATCGCGCAGCAGACGGCGCGATTCAGGGGGTGCTGACGGTATTGACCGATGTCAGTGCCCTCAAGGCCGCCGAAAACAAGGTGCGGGAAGTGGAGGGCAGGCTGCGGGACATCACCGACAGCATGCCGGGTCTGGTCTATCAATATCTCTGGCAAGGGGCCGGCAAGGGGAAATTCCTCTATCTGTCCCAAGGGGCCAGCGACATTCTCGGGATGACCCACCAAGAGTTGATGGCAGCCGAGTCTGGCGGCGTGATCCTCGGCTTGAACGATGAGGCTATGGCAACCTTTATCGATAAAGTGGCCAAACATGCGCAAACCCTTGAGCCGCTCGATATGGAGGTGCTGGTGCCCTCTGTTCAGGGGGAGCGCTATATCCAGATCCGCGGCAACTTTGTGGCGCAACAGGGCCATGATCGCCTGCTCAACGGCGTGGTGCAGGACATCACCGCCATCAAGCAACAGGAGCATGAGCTGCGCGAGGCGCGTGCCGCGGCCGAGCAGGCGATGCAGGCTCGCAGCCGTTTTCTGGCCACCATGAGCCATGAGCTGAGAACCCCCATCTCGGGCATGCACGGCATGCTGGAGCTGCTGCGCATGAGCGAGCTCAATGATGACCAGCGCTATCTGCTGCGCAATGTGGAGAGCTCGGCCAACCACCTGCTCTATCTGGTCAACGATATCCTCGACTTTTCCAAAATCGAGGCGGGTCAGCTGCACCTCAATCGCCAATCCTGCCGTCTGCAACCCGTGGTGTGCGACGTGATCCGCGGCCATGCCGCGCTGGCCTACAGCAAGGGGCTGAAGGTCACGCTCCAGTGGGAGGATCAACTCCCCGACCTGGCCGATATCGATCCGGTGAGAGTGGGCCAGGTGATTTCCAATCTGCTCAACAACGCGGTGAAGTTCACCGAGCAGGGCGCCATTTCGATCCAGGCCAGCTATCAGGACCAGCAGCTGGTTATCGCGGTGACAGATACCGGCATCGGCATCGCCGAAGAGAAGCAAGCGCAGCTCTTTACCCCGTTCGAGCAGGTGGAATCCGATATCAATCGCCGCTTTGGTGGCACCGGTCTGGGGCTGGCCATCTGTGATCAGCTGGTGAAGAAGATGGGCGGCACCCTGACGGTCAAGAGCCTGCTCGGTGAAGGAGCCTGTTTCCGCTTCAGCATCCCGCTGTTCAATGTCCTGTGGGAACCACCCGCACTGGCGGGCAGCGAATGGTGGTGGCTGGGTAGCGATGCCGCCTTGCAGGCCACCATGGCACGGCTCGGCGCCCGGTTGAGCCCCCTCGAGATCCACCAGCTCACCGCCGATCTCGACGGCCTGCTGTTGGCGGAAGAGGCCGCGCTGGAATCCAGTCTGGGGAGCGAATGGCACACCTTGCTACAGTCCGGCACTCTCAAGGGGGTCATCCTCTCCCCCCGCGAAGCGTTGCGGGGACGCATGGGCTCGGAGAACTGGTGGCGCCTCGGCCAATCCCCCCTCTATCCGGATCTGTTGCTCGAAAGCTGCCGCGAGCTGATCACCGGGCGAGCCGTGACCACCCATGCCGCCAGCATCGAAAAACTGGGCGGGCGGGTGCTGGTCGCCGATGATCATCTGGTTAATCGCGCCCTGCTGACCCGTCAACTGGCGATTCTGGGAGTGGAGTGCGAGGTAGTGGAAGATGGCGAGAAGGCGTTGCGCGCCTGGCAAACCCGGAATTTCGCCCTGCTGATCACCGACTGCCACATGCCGCACATGGATGGCTACACCCTGACCCGCCGCCTGAGGGAACAAGGGGAGCAGGCCCCCATCATCGGCGTCACCGCCGATACCTCGGAGGAGGCGGCAGCCAATATGACGGCAGCCGGCATGAACGGCATGCTGTGCAAACCCTATTCGCTGGAGTCACTGCGCCAGATGCTGCTGCGGTGGTTGTCCGCGACTACGATCACAGAGAGAGTGCCCGCACGACAGGCCATCAATCTCGACATGATCGGTCGCTGGCAAGATCTGTTTGGCGATGAAGGGATTGCCAAAAGCATGGCAAGGGAGTATCTGGCCTCCAACCGGAAAGATTGCCACGCTATGATGAGCGCGCTCTCCTCCGATGATAGCCAGGAGCTGGTGGAGATCGCCCACCGCATCAAAGGGGCAGCCAGAATGGTCGGGGAGCTCTCCCTGGCCGAGCAGGCGGCGCAACTGGAATCGGCGGCCCGCCTCAAACAGTTGAGCGAGCTCGCGCTGCTGACACAGAGAGTGAAAGAACAGATGAACAATATTGAACGTGAAATGGGATTGTGGCTCGATGAGTAGAACGGCAGACGAGTTGGTCATCATGGTGGTCGAAGATCACGGGTTTCAACGCAAGACCCTGATGCACCAGATCCGGGCGCTCGGTTATCAGCAACTGCTGGAAGCCGCAGACGGCATCGAAGCCCTGGCGCTGTGCCAGAGCCACACTGTCGACATCCTGTTCTGCGATCTGCGGATGCCCGGCATGGATGGCATGGCGCTGCTGCGCCGCCTCTCGCTGGGTGGCTTTCGGGGCGGTATCATCCTCTCCAGCGCGCTGGAAGATGACGTGGTGGAGGCTGTGCTGCGCATGAGCGCGGCCTATGGTCTCCATGTGCTGGGTCGCATCGAGAAACCCTCCAGCCCGCAGCGGCTGCGCCAGTTGATCGACTCCTGGGCACCCAAGTCGGCCCCCTCGGGCAAGGACGATGGCCTCGTCCTGTCGGTGGACGAGCTCAAACGCGCCCTCGACAACGACCAGTTGCTGCCCTGGTATCAACCCAAGGTCGGCTTTGCGTCCGGCCAGTGGGTGGGGATGGAGGCGCTGGCCCGCTGGCAGCATCCGGAATATGGGCTGATCTCCCCCGGCATGTTTATCCCGCTGGCGGAAAACAACGGCCTTATCGACCAGCTGACCGATGTCATCATCAACAAGTCACTGCAGGATTGCCATCTGTGGGGCCAGACCGGCCTCTCCCTCAATCTGTCGATGAACCTCTCAACCACCTCGCTGATCGAGGGAGATCTCTGCCACTTCCTGATCAACCAGTGCCAGCGTTGGGGCGTCAATCCCGAGCTGATCACCCTGGAGGTGACAGAAAGCTCGTTTGTCGAGGATATCGGCAAGGCACTGGAGGTGCTGACACGACTGCGGATGCACGGCTTTGGCCTCTCCATCGATGACTTCGGTACCGGCTACTCCTCGATGCAGCAGCTGGCGCTGCTGCCGTTTACCGAACTCAAACTTGATCGATCTTTTGTAGATCGCTGCTATGCCGACCCCTCCCGTCTGGCCATCATCGAATCGAGCATCGAGCTGGCCCGCAAGCTGGGGCTGAAATCAGTCGCCGAAGGGGTGGAAGATGTGCAGACCTGGCAACTGCTGGCCAAGCTGGGGTGCGATATCTGTCAGGGCTTCTTTACTGCCCGCCCGATGCCGCGCAGCGAACTGCAGCACTGGCACCAGATCTGGCAAGCCCGGCTGCCGACCCTGATATCCGGCTGACCTCCCGCGACCAACCCTTTGGGCCAACAGGGCACCGACCGGCAACGTGAATGGCCACCTTGGAAAAGGTGGCCATTTTCTTTGTATCGGGCTCGCCACTCACGCATGCCCGCCCCCTATCCACCAACCTTTTATCCAACCGAGTGCCACCCACCCCCTTTGCTCTGTATGCGCCGCATGCCTTGAGTCACCATTGATGCAAAATAAGTTGCATCAAAAATGGTACTACTGGCGGATCACGTCTACCGCGAGCAAGAGCGGCCTCTCTTCTACCAGACGCATAAACTGACAATAAGACAATGAATTGCCTGCTGTAACAGGAATGATTCTCAACGATGCGCCGTGCCGATGAGGTAGACAAGACAACCTGAAATCGTTTTCCCTTTTGAACAACAAGCTGTCTAAAATCAAATAAAGTTGTAAATAATCTTTGTTATGGTGAGCGTATAGCAAGCGGCCTCCCTGTCGCTTCCCCTGCTGGCTCCGCCAGATGCAGCATTTTCTGCGCCTTGAAAGCGAGTTTATGACGCCATGATCACCATCACCCTCGATGGGGCTCAGTTGACGGTTGACCCGACCAGAACCCTGCTCCAGATAGCCAAACAGCACCAGACTGATATCCCCTCCCTGTGCGGTGACAACACCAGCGGCCCCAAGACGCCGTGCGACCTCTGCGTGGTAGAGATTGCCGGTCTCGGCATCCGCCGCTCCTGCGAGACGCGCCCCGAGGCAGGAATGGTGATCACCAGCCAAAGCGATGCCCTGCTCGCCCACCGCCAGCATGCCCTCGGCCGCATCCTCGCAGATCACTACGCCGATTGCGAAGCCCCCTGCCAGCGCGCCTGTCCGGCCGGGGTGGACATTCAATCCTATCTGCACCACATCGCCATGGGGGAGCACGAGGCGGCCATGGCCGTCATCAAGCAGACCCTGCCGATGCCCCTCTCCATTGGCCGGGTTTGCCCCGCTTTTTGTGAGGCACAGTGCCGCCGCGCCTTGGTAGATGAACCGCTGGCCATTCGTCAGCTCAAGCGCCATGCCGCCGATCTCGATCTGGCCGAGATTGCCCCCTATCAACCGGCAAAGAAGCCCGCCAAGGGCAAGCGGGTGGCCATTATCGGCAGCGGCCCGGGCGGCCTCACCTGCGGTTACTATCTGGGTTACGAGGGGTTCGAGGTCGATCTGTTCGAGGCGATGCCCGAAGCGGGTGGCTGGCTGCGCTACGGCATCCCCGAATACCGGCTGCCCAAGGCGATCCTCGATCAGGAGATTGCATTGATGTGCCAGAGTGGCATGCGGATCCACACCAGGCAGCGACTGGGCCACCAGATCACCCTCTCGGCGCTGTACCGCGACTATGATGCGGTCTGTCTGGCGGTTGGCGCTTCCAAGGCGGTGCCGATGGATTACCCGAGCAGCACCCTGGCGGGTTGTTATCTAGGGGTCGATTACCTCAAGGATCGGATGCTGGCCAAGCGGCTCACCACCGGCAAGAGGGTTGCGGTGATCGGGGGTGGTAATACCGCCATCGACTGCGCCCGCACGGCGGTCAGGCTGGGGGCTGAAACCACCCTTATCTATCGCCGCACCCGCGCCGAGATGCCCGCCGAAGCGTACGAAATCGACGAGGCGGAGCACGAAGGGGTGCGCTTTTTGATGCTCACCAATCCGGTTGAGAATCTGCCGGATAGCTGTGGTCGCGTCTGTCAGGTGCGCCTCGAGAAGATGGCTCTCGGCGAGCCGGACGCCTCCGGTCGCCGCCGCCCGGAGCCCACCGGCGAGTTCTTCCTTGAAGAGTTTGATACCGTGATTGCGGCGGTGTCACAGCAGCCGGATCTCAGCTTTATGGAAGGGGAATCCCTCACCCTCCCCTTCACCCGCTGGCAGACTTTAGAGTCCCACCCCGAGACCATGCACAGCGGCCACGGCAACCTGTTCGCCATCGGCGATCTGCGCCGCGGGCCAGCCACCGCCATCGAGGCGGTCGCCGATGGTCGCAAGGCCGCGCTGGCCATCGATCAGTTCCTTCACGGTGACATGGTCGATCCGGTTCGCCCCTTCAACGCCTGCAAGGCTCCCACACTCAAGCAGGTGGATCCCGCCCAGTTTGCTCACCTGAAAAAAGTCGCCCGCACCATCATGCCTCATCTGTCAAACACCGAGCGGGAGGGCAGCTTTGCCGAGGTGGAGCGTGGTTTGAGTGATGCCGATGCCCGCAGCGAAGCCAGCCGCTGCCTCGAGTGCGGCTGTCAGGCCAACACCGATTGTGCACTGCGCGACTACGCCACCGAATACAAGGTCGAGCAGAGCGCTCTCGATACCAGCCAGTGCCAGAAGTTTGCAGTGGATAACAGCAGCGAATTTATCGTGTTCGATGCAAACCGCTGCATCGGCTGTGGCCAGTGCGTGCAGACCTGTGGCGAACAGGCGGTACAAGGGGTGCTGCGCTTTGCCAAAAACAACGATGGCACCCTCTCGAACCGGCCGCAGTTCGACAGCGGGCTGGCAATGGGCGACTCCCACTGCGTGCAGTGCGGCGCCTGCGTACAGGTCTGCCCCACCGGCGCCCTGGTGGATGCCCGCGACAAGTCGCAGGGGCGCACCGAGCTGCTCACGCCGGTCAATACCATCTGCACCTACTGCGGGGTCGGCTGCGGCGTCACCCTCTATGTCGATGAGTCGCGCAACCGCATCCGCTATGTGGAGGGGAACCGCAACTCGCCAGTCAATCAGGGGCTGCTCTGCGTCAAGGGGCGCTTCGGCTTTGACTTTATCCAGAGCAAGGAGCGCCTCACGACCCCGCTTATCCGCAAAAATGGCGAGCTGGAACCCGCCAGCTGGCAGGAGGCCATCGCCCTGGTCGCCGAGCGTTTCACCGCCCTGCGCCAGCGCTATGGCAGCGATGCACTGGCGGGCTTTTCTTCGGCCAAAACCACCAACGAAGAGAACTACCTGTTCCAGAAGTTCATGCGCCGGGAGCTGGGCACCAACAACGTGGATCACTGCGCGCGGCTCTGCCACGCCTCCACCGTCACCGGGCTGGAGGCGTCACTCGGCAGTGGCGCCATGACCAACGACATCCCGAGCATTGATCACTCGGATCTCATCTTCATCATCGGCTCCGACACCTCGGCAGCCCACCCCATCATCGGCTCCCATATCAAGCGGGCCGTCATCACGGGCAAGGCGCGGCTGGTGGTGGCCGATCCCAAGCGGATCGAGATGGCGGACCACGCCAGCCTCTATCTGGCCCACCGCCCCGGCACCGACGTGATGCTGCTCAACGGCCTTATGCAGCAGATCATAAAGAACGAGTGGCACGACAAGGCCTATATCGCCGAGCGGGTGGAAGGGTTCGAGGCGCTGCAAGCGGAGGTGCTCTCCCCCGCCTATGCACCGGACAAGGTCGCCCTCGTCACCGGCGTACCGGCCGAGCAGGTGATTGAGCTCGCCCGCCTCATCGGCACCGCCGAGCGCACTGCCATCTACTACTCCATGGGGATCACTCAGCACACCACCGGCCACGACAACGTACGGGCCATCGCCAACCTGCAACTGCTGTGCGGCAACATCGGCATCGAAGGGGGCGGCATCAACCCGCTGCGGGGCCAATCCAACGTGCAGGGCGCCTGTGACATGGGGGCGCTGCCCAACTGCCTGCCCGGCTATCAGAAGGTGGCCAACCCCGAGGTTCATGCCCGCTTCGCCGCCGCCTGGCAGCAGCCGAACTTGCCGCGTACGCTCGGCCTCACTCTTACCGAGACCATCGATGCCGCCTGTGCGGGCAACATCAAGGGGCTCTATGTGATGGGGGAAAACCCGGTGCTGAGCGATCCGGATCAGCACCATGTCATCGAGGGGCTCAAGCAGCTGGAGTTTCTGGTGGTGCAGGATATCTTCCTCTCGGAAACTGCCCAGCTAGCCGATGTGGTGCTCCCCTCCTGCTCCTTTGCCGAGAAAAGCGGCCACTTCACCAATACCGAGCGGCGGGTACAGCGCATCTCCCCCGCCCTCAAGGCGCCGGGGGAAGCACGAGAGGACTGGTGGATCATCCAGCAGATTGCCAATGCAATGGGCGGCGACTGGCGCTATCAGAACGCCCAGGAGATCACCGCCGAGATCTGCCAAGTCACCCCGCAATACGCCGGCATCCAGTGGGACAAGGTGGGAGCACAAGGGCTACAGTGGCCCTGCAACGACGCGGCGCCCGAAGGCACTCGCCTGCTCCACGGCAAGCAGTTCACCCGTGGCAAGGGGGAGATGGTCGCGACCCCGTTCCGCTATGCCGCCGAACTGCCCGATGAGACCTATCCCATCGTGCTCACCACCGGCCGCCTGCTGGAGCAGTTCCACACCGGCACCATGACCCGCAAGACCAAGGGGCTCGACAAGCTGGCCGGGCCGCGGGTGATGATGAGCGTGGTGGATGCGCAGCGGTTGGGGATCAGCAACAGCGAGCAGGTGAAAGTCACCAGTCGCCGCGGCCATATCGAACTGCCCGCCTTCGTCACCAAACGGATGCAACCGGGTGTAGTCTTTATCCCGTTCCACTTCGCCGAAGCTCCGGCCAACCGGCTCACCATCAATGCAACCGACCCTCACGCCAAAATCCCCGAGTTCAAGGTGGCAGCGGTGCGCATCGACAAGCTGGAGTGCCCGAGGCAAGGAGAGCAACACACCATGCAGGCGGAACCGGCCAAGCCAGAACCCGAGGTGACCTGAGGGGAATAGCGAGCGCCGCTTGGTTACCACCTGAGTGGCCACCTACCGGGTGTCTGGCCTGCCAACCCTTCCCCCTTGGCTTTGCAAGCGCAAAAGAGGGGGATGAGAAGGGGCCACCAGCCCAAAAGCACAAAGGGTTAGCTTCGATGAGAAGCTAACCCTTTGTTTTATATGGTGCCGATAAGGGGAATCGAACTCCTGACCTTCGCATTACGAATGCGCTGCTCTACCAACTGAGCTATACCGGCTTGTTGCTCTCCACATTCATAAAAAATAACCGGCAAGTCAATTGAGCCAGCTCGATTTTATGAGTTGGCTCATGGTGTTAGAGCCCGATTTACAGATCGACAAACTCGGGGATATGGGCACGGCCGCGGCTTTCGAGAAATTCGAGCAGGGCGCGGGGGGAGCGCACCAGGATCCGCTCTTGCGGGAAGCCCGCTTCGGTCACCAGACGATGGCAGTGGTCAAAATCGCCAAGAGTAAATGCCACGTGGGAATCGGAGCCGAAGGTGAGATAGGCCCCCAGATCTCGCGCAGCTTCGACTATGGCACGGCAGTTGCCTTCGCTCCCCGGGCGGGAATGAATGAAGGAGGAATTGTTGATCTCCAGCGCTACCCGATAGTCCGCCGCCGCCTTGACCACAACCTGAATGTCGATGGGAAATGCGGGGTTACCCGGGTGGCTGATCATGTCGACCCGACCGCTCTTGATGGCGTTGATCATCGCCTGGGTATGGGTTGCCTGATCGCAGGGAGGGAATACCTGCTCATGAAAACCCGCCATGATCATGTCGAGGCGCGACTCATAACGCTCTGGGAAATCGATCTCCCCGTCGAGGTTTTTGATGTTGGCCTCGATACCCCGCAGGATCCCCACCCCTTCCACCACTCTTGGCAATATCGGCAAGTTGGCAAAGTGCCAGACATGAGGGGCATCGGCCATCTCGGGGCCATGATCCGTGGTGGCGAACAGCTTGATCCCCTTGGCCCTGGCTATCGGCAGATAGTCGTGGATGGTGCTGTAGGCATGGGTGCTGGCAATGGTGTGAGTGTGGGTATCGACCGGGTACTTCATCTTCTCTCCCCTCATATTTTGAAAGGGCAGCATAGCAAAGAGCGGCAGCTTGGGCCACGCCAGTGCTTGCCACACTTTGTCACAAAATACCGCGAAGCTGACATAGTCTGAGGGGCTCTGGCTGGCATACTGCCCCCGTCGATACATGCCTGAACTCGCATCGACAGTTTGCCGTCAGGATGACGCGAACTCACTTTCCCCACCGTCGCGCCCTGCGGCGGTTTTTTTTGCCTGCAAGCCGCAAACCGGTAACAAACGCGCAAAAAAAGGCCCAACTAGCATGGTGCAGGTTGGGCGAGACTTAATGTTTAATTGCAGTGGCATAGATATAGAGTCCTGCTTTTTGACTAAGTTCCGCCCACTTTGCTTTTTTCATCGAAAAACATTCCGCTAACACTCATTCACATTCTCTTGACACTTCACGTTATGAAACGTACTTTTTAAACATTCGTTTAAGTGAGGTGTCCAGTGAGTAAAATCGATACCAAAAACCGTATTCTCGACGCCGCTGAAGTGCTGTTTGCCGAGCGGGGATTCGCCGATACCTCTTTGCGTCTGATCACCAGCGAGGCCGACGTCAATCTGGCTTCCGTGAACTATCACTTCGGCTCCAAGAAGGAGCTGATCCAGGCGGTGCTCGACCGCTATCTGAGCCTGTTTATGCCCGATCTCGATGCCCGCCTGCGGGTGCTGATGGAGCAGGAGCAGCTGACCCTGCTGCAACTCTTTGAAAGCTTCGTCGAGCCGCTGATGAAGCTATCCGCGGTGCGGGCCAACGGCCCGGCCATCTTCATGCAGCTGCTGGGGCGCGGCTATATCGACAGCCAGGGCCACCTGCGCCGCTTTATCACCGCCCACTACGGCCCTATTCTGATGCGTATCACCCAGGCCATCTCCAAGGCCAATCCGGCCCTGTCGCCAGCGGATCTCTTCTGGCGCCTGCACTTCACTCTGGGCACCGTCGTATTCACCATGGCCTCTGCCGATGCCCTGCGCGACATCGCCCTGGCCGACTTTGGCCAGCAGCTCGATGTGGAAGGGCTGGTGCGCAACGTTATTCCTTATCTGGCGTCCGGAGTCGGGGCGCCCGTGGAGTCGACCAGGCTCTCCCTGGCCGTGTAACAACCAACAATAAATCAACGGAAACAGTGAAATAGAAGGAACTTCGGTATGATCACATTGCTTGTCCTGCTGGTGCTGGCGATAGCCGTTGTGCTCGGCGTGCCCTCCATCCGTAAAAAGGTGGTAACCCGTCCGGTGTTCGGCATCTTCAAAAAGATATTGCCGCCCTTGTCAGCTACCGAGCGGGAGGCCATGGAGGCCGGCTCCGTCTGGTGGGATGGCGAGTTGTTTCGCGGCAACCCCGACTGGAAAAAACTGCACGGCTACGGCAAGGCCGAGCTGACCGCAGAGGAGCAGGCCTTTATCGACAATCAGGTCGAAACCCTGCTCGCCATGGTTGACGACTTCAAGATCGTCAACGAAACCAAAGACCTGCCGGAACCGGTGTGGGACTATCTGAAGAAGGAAGGCTTCTTCTCCCTGATCATCCCGAAATCCTACGGCGGCCGCGAGTTCTCGGCGATTGCCAACTCCACCATCGTCACCCGCATTGCCACCAAGAGTCTGAGCGTGGCGGTCACAGTCATGGTACCGAACTCTCTCGGCCCGGGTGAGCTGCTGATGCACTACGGCACCCAGGCCCAGAAAGATTTCTGGCTGCCGGGGCTGGCCAATGGCAAAGAGGTGCCCTGCTTCGCCCTGACCGGGCCGGAAGCGGGCTCCGATGCGGGCGCCATTCCTGACAAGGGGATCGTCTGCAAAGGGATGCACAAGGGTGAAGAGGTGCTGGGTATTCGCCTCAACTGGAACAAGCGCTACATCACCCTGGCGCCCCGCGCTACTGTGCTGGGGCTGGCGTTCAAACTCTATGACCCGGAAAGACTGCTGGGTGACAAGGAGGAGCTCGGTATCACCTGCGCGCTCATCCCCACCAGCCACCCGGGCGTGCGCGTCGGCGATCGCCACTACCCCATGGGTCTGGCGTTCCTGAACGGCCCGACCTTCGGCAAGGATGTGTTCATCCCGCTCGACTGGATCATCGGCGGCCCGGATTACGCTGGCCGTGGCTGGCGCATGCTGGTGGAGTGCCTCTCCGCCGGTCGCGGCATCTCGCTACCTGCCCTTGGCACCGCTTGCGGTCACATGGCGAGCCGCACCGTGGGTGCCTACTCCTACGTGCGCAAGCAGTTCGGCATGTCCATCGGCAAGTTTGAAGGGGTGCAAGAGGCGCTGGCTCGCATTGGCGGCCTCACCTATCAGCTGGAAGGGGCCCGTCGTATGACCGCCGGTTCGCTGGACTTGGGTCAGGCACCGGCCATCGTCACCGCGATTTCCAAGTACCACATGACCGAGATGGCGCGCCAGATCATGGATGACTCCATGGATATCCACGCCGGTCGTGCCATCCAGCTGGGCCCGAAAAACTACACCGGCTACGCCTACATGGGGATTCCGGTCGCCATCACGGTGGAAGGGGCCAACATCCTGACCCGCAACCTGATGATCTTCGGGCAAGGGGCTACCCGCTGCCACCCGTACGTCTTTGCCGAGCTGGAAGCAGCGGCTGACACCGACGTGGAGCGCGGTCTCGAGAAGTTTGACGCCCTGCTGATGAAACACATCGCCTTTGGCGCCGGCAACTTCTTCGGTTCACTGTTCCAGGGGCTGACTCTGGGTCAATTCAACAGAGCGCCGGTAGCCGGTGAAACCGCTCGCTACTACAAGCAGCTCTCCCGCATGAGTAAAGGGCTGGCCCTGTGCGCCGACGTCTCCATGCTGATGCTGGGTGGCGATCTCAAGCGCAAGGAGATGATCTCCGCCCGTCTGGGTGACGTGCTAAGCCACCTCTATCTGGCCTCCGCCACCCTCAAACACTACGAGGATCAGGGCCGTATGGTCTCCGATCTGCCGTTCGTGCAGTACGCGGTGGAGCGCAACCTCTACCTGATTGGCAAGGCGTTCGAGGGCTTCTTCCAGAACTTCCCGAACAAGGTGGTGGGTGCCGTACTCAAGCGCGTGGTGTTCCCGTTCGGCGTCGGTTACAAGATGCCGGCCGACGATCGTTGCCACGCCATCTGTCTGGCCATGATGAAGCCGGGCGAGTTCCGCGACCGTCTGACCGCCCTCTGCTACGTCGGCAAAGACGAGGCGGACCCGGTTGGTCTGATGGAGCGTGCCTTCCAGGCCATGGTCGCCGTGCAGCCCTACGAGAAGAAACTGGTGCAGGCCCAGAAAGAGGGCAAACTGCCCCGCAAACTGGCGCTGCCGGAACTGGTGGAAGCAGCGTTGGCCAAATCGGTACTGAGCAAGGACGAGGCAGACAAGCTGCTGGCCGCCGATGCCCTGCGCTACGAAGCGATTCAGGTAGACAACTTCGCCCCGGGCGAGCTGGAGGGAATGGCGCAGGCCAGCCCCATCCATCACGCCGCCTGACAAGCGATAATCAAAAAGGCCCCTTTCGGGGCCTTTTTTTATGGCAATCGCCACGCACTGACCGTTCGCACATCCTGCGTACAGCCAAGCAGGCCGGAGTTTGCTATCTTGGCGGCCATCACTCGCGTTTAGAGCAATCAACACCCATGAGCATTATTTTGGGCATCGATCCGGGTTCGCGGATCACCGGATACGGGGTTATCCGGGTCGTGGGCGGCAAGGCCGAATACTTGGGCTCTGGCTGCATCCGCACCGATTGCGGCGAGCTGCCGGAGCGCCTCAAGCAGGTTTATGACGGGGTATGCGAGATCATCACCCAGTTCAAGCCCACCGAGTTTGCCATCGAGCGGGTCTTTATGGCCCGCAACGCCGACTCGGCCCTGAAACTGGGGCAGGCCCGGGGCAGCGCCATCGTCGCCGCGGTCAATGCCTACCTGCCGGTGAGCGAATACTCCGCCACCCAGATCAAGCAGGCAGTGGTGGGCACCGGCGGCGCTGCCAAGGAGCAGGTGCAGCATATGGTGACCCATCTGCTGAAACTCTCCGCCACCCCGCAGGCGGATGCAGCAGATGCCCTCGGCGTCGCGCTCTGCCACCTGCACACCCGCCAGAGCCTGATCAAGATGGCTGGCCGCGCCAGCAGCTCGGTACGCGGCCGCTATCGCTGAGCCCTTGTGTCGTCCACGGCTCATCTCGGTATCGCAAAATAAAAAACCGCCCCGGATCTCCGGGGCGGTTTTGTTTTGGGCGCGGAATAGAGAGCAATCCGGAGAGCAAGGTCATGCACGCCAGCTCCATCAAAAGTTGCAATCGAGCGACACGTGCGCCGACGTGACGAGCAACTCGATTATCATCGTAAACCCGTACCGTATTGCCATCAGACACAACGCGAAAGAGGCTTATAAATCACACTCTTGGCAATAGATACTTGCTTTCAATTAGTCGTGTCCGCAAACAATACAACCTCGAGTTACAAACTGATATGAATCATGCCAAGGAAGAATTAGATATGGAAAAAATCGGACTTTCCGCTATCGCCCTTCTGCTATGTGGTTGTTCTGCTGCTGGCGTCGTAAAAAGCAACGACCCTTGGCAAAATCTGGCCCAAGCAGATGTGCTGATTGAACATGGGCGGGCAACCGCTGCAGAAAAACTTATCGTCGAAGCCAGAAACCTTTGCAAGGAAGACGCGGTTTGCCATGCCATGGCAGATAGAGAATATGCCCTGCTACTCCTATCTTCTTCCGTTGGTTCTACTTGGGCAGAACACTATAAAGAACAAGGATTTATAGATCAGACAGTCAACCTGCAAAACAGGACAATCAAGGCTGCAGCATATCTGGATCAGGCCGCCACTCAGCTAAATACAACAACCGCTTACGACAAGCTGAGCAATGTGCAGCTACTAAAAGCCTCTGTCTATCAGGAACTGCAGGATCAAAAAAGTACTTGTTCATCCCTGGCTCAAGCGCTGACAGCCTACCAAGATAATCTGCGCCATAACCCAAGCGCAGCCCCGCAGGGGGTGGATGGTTACGCCTCGCTGGGAGACTATATCATCGCACGGCAGAAAGCCGTTCGCTGTATGTAAACAGGTATCTTATGGTTCAGTGCCCCTTGCCAGCATTGGCAAGGGGCACTGTGTTAAACCACCTCCCCCAGCGCGCCGATCAGGGCGTCGAGCCCCTGGTCAACCTTCGAGCGCGGGCAGCCGACGTTGAGGCGGATATAGCCTGTGCCTTCCGGGCCGTAGGTGTCGCCGCGCATGATGGCGACCCGGTATTTCTCCACCAGCACGGTTTGCAGCGCATCCATCCGTTTGGTGGAGTCGATGCCAAGACCGCGCAGGTCAATCCAGGCGAGATAGGTTCCCTCGGGCACCCGATAGTCGATGGCGGGGAAAGCGGCGTTGAGCCGCGCCGCCACATGGTCGAGGTTGCCGTGCAGATAGCTTTTCAGGGCATCGAGCCAGGCAGCGCCATCGCGATAGGCACTGATATGGGCCAGCACCCCGAGAATGGGCGGTGATGAAAGACCATGGGCCGCCTTGAGCCGCTGCAGATAGGCGGCCCGCGCTTCTGCGTTGGCGATAAAGGCGTAGGCGCCGCCAAGGGCGGGAATATTGAAGGATTTGGAGCCCGAGTTCACCAGCGCCCATTGATCGTCCGGTGCCACCTCGCTCCACGGCAGATAGCGGGCAAAGCTCACATCCATATGGATGTCGTCCGAGATGACCTTGACCCCGTGGCGCTGGCAGATGGCAGCCATCCGGCCGAGTTCATCCCGCGTCCAGACCCGCCCGGTGGGGTTGTGGGGGCTGCAAAGCAGCAAAATCCGGCAATCGGGACGAGCGGCTTGCTGCTCGAAACATTGCCAGTCGATCTGGTAACTCCCCTCTGACTTTTTGAGCGGGCATGGCAGCAGCACCCTGTCGTTGGCAGCCAGCATATTGCCGAAGGCATCGTAGGCGGGGGTATGCACCAGCACTCCTTCCCCCGGCGCCGACCAGAGGCTCACCAGCTGGGCAATCACATAGATGACCGAGGGGCCGTAGACCAGCGTCTCGGGGTCGAGGCTCGCGCCGTAGCGGTGGGCAAACCAGTTGCTCACCGCCCCTTTAAAGTCATCGTGATTCCAGCGGCTGTAGCCAAATACCCCGTGCTCCAGGCGAGTTGCCAGGGTCTGGCGAATGCAGGGAGCGGTCTCGAAATCCATGTCGGAGATGGTAAAGGGGAGCAGATCGGCATGGCCAAAACGGTCGGCTACATAGTCCCATTGGGTGCAGTAGGTGCCGTGGCGGTCGACCACATGGTCGAAGTCATAAATATCGTGCATGAAGTTTCTCCCTCCATAAACAGGAGACATATTGGGAGAGGCAAACAAGGGGGGCTTACGCCCCCCGTTCGGATCTTATTGGCCAGTTCAGGCCCCCATCAGGCTCTGCAGCTGGTTTTTCACCAGATGCACCTGCGGGCCGATCACCACCTGCAAGTTGTGCTCGTCGAGCTTGATCACCCCGATGGCGCCGTTCGCTTTCAATACCTTGTCATCGACCCGGCTCATGTCCTGCACCGACATCCGCAGGCGGGTGATGCAGTTATCGAGCGCGAGGATGTTATCAGCGCCGCCCAGCGCATTGAGGATGATTTCACCGTTGTAACCGCTGTTGCCTGCCTTCTTGCCTGCGGGCTGGGCAGCCTCGCTGGTCTCGATTTCGCGGCTCTCTTTTTCACGACCAGGGGTTTTCAGGTTAAAGCGCACGATGGCGAAGCGGAACACGCTGTAGTAGATGGCAAACCAGATAGCGGCCGCGACCGGCACCAGATACCACTTGGTAGCGGTGCCTTGCAGCACGCCGAACACCAGAAAATCGATGAGGTTGCCGTCAGTGTTGCCGATGGTGACGCCGAGCAGCCCCATGGTCATAAAGCCCAGACCGGTCAGGATGGCGTGAATAACGTAGAGCACCGGTGCCACGAACAGGAACAGGAACTCCAGTGGCTCGGTGATGCCGCCGATGACGCAGGCCACCACGCCGGAGACCAGCAGCGCCTTGATCTTGCCACGATTTTCCGGGCGAGCGCAGTGATACATGGCGAGCGCCGCGCCCGGCAGGCCGCCGAGGAAGGCAGGCATCTTGCCCTGCGAGAGGAAGGAGGTGGCAGAGACCGAGAAGCCGGAAGTGTCGGCGCAGGAGAGCTCGGCGTAGAAGATATTGAGGGCGCCGCTCACCTCGTGACCGCATACCAGCTGGGTGCCGCCCGCTTCGGTAAAGCGGATCAACGCCACCAGAATGTGGTGCAGGCCGAGTGGCAGCAGCAGGCGCTCACCGGTACCGAACAGAAAGGGGCCAAAGGGGCCGGCGTGGGAGATGAGCGCCCCGATACCGTTAATGCCGGCGGCAAACCAGGGCCAGGCGAACGGCACGACCAGACCGACTACACCCAGCACCAATACAGTGATGATGGGCACGAAGCGAGCGCCGCCGAAGAAGGCGAGCGCATCGGGCATCTTGTAGGTGTAGAAACGGGCGTGCAGTTTGGCGACGATCACCCCGACGATGATGGCCCCCAGAATCCCGGTGTCGATGGAGCTGATACCGAGGATCGATTTCACCCCGTAGGCCTTCTCCGCCGCTGCGTCACCGATGACGTTGGCCACGGTCAGGTAGAAGTTGATGGAGAGGTTGAGCGCCGCATAGCCGACGAAACCGGCAAAGGCCGCGACCCCCTTCTCTTCTCGCGCCAGCCCGAGCGGAATGGCCACCGCAAACATCACCGGCAGATAGATAAAGGCCACCAGCCCCACCTTGGTCATCCAGAGGAACAGCAGTTGCAGCACGGTATTGTCGAGGAAGGGCATGCTCTGCTTGACCGCATCGCTGGTGAGCGAGCTGCCGACACCGAGCAGGATGCCCGAGAAGGCCAGCAGGGCGACCGGCAACATAAAGGTCTTGCCGAGGCTCTGCAGGAACTCCCAGATGGTGGATTTGGCTTGAGGCTTGGCCATGAAACGGCTCCTTGTGAATAGACAGCAATATCTGCGGCTGCCCTCCCCCGCTCGAGGCAATCTCGACGCAATCTCGAAGCAAAAGGCGCGGGTCAGCATCAGGTTTTGCTGGATGATAAAACGTTTTATCAATTTACAAGTGCCGACAGGATCACAGAATAAGGGGGCTGGCTGGCAGCAGGATCCAAATTTGTGAGCCGGATCGGCCAGATGGTGATGTAACGTTTCACTTGGGCATATGAGCAGGTATGCTTGAGCCTCGCTCTCAACTGTCCGTCGTCCATTCGCCCTATGTCGCCCAAATCCCTCTCTGCCAAAGCCACCAAGATCACCGATGTCGCCCAGCGGGCGGGAGTGTCGGTCACCACCGTCTCCATGGTGCTCAACGGCAAGGGGCGCATCTCGCCGGCCACCGCCGAGCGGGTGCAGCAGGCGATAAAAGAGCTCGACTATGTGCCCAACAGCGCCGCCGCCAACCTGCGCAGCCAGCAATCCAACCTGGTGGGGCTGATCCTGCGCGACATCACCGACCCCTTCTATACCGAGGTGACCGCCGGGGTGAGCGAGGTGCTGGAGCAGCAGGGCTATCTGCTGTTTCTGACCCAGTGCGGCCACAGCCCGAAGCGGCTGCAGCAGAGCATCCACTCCCTGTCACGGCAGGGGGTGGCGGGCATCATCTTCAATCCGGTGCGCGGCGCGGCGGCCAAAACCCTGGAGACCCTGCTCGATTCCGAGCTGCCGGTGGTGTGCGCCGCCCGCTCCTACTATCGCGATGACGTGGACTTTATCGGCCCCGACAATACCCACGCCGCCAAGCAGGCCACCACCTACCTGATCGAACAGGGCCACCGCCATATCGCCTACGTCGGCGGACGGGCCGACTCCCTCACCCGTGCCGAGCGGATCGGCGGCTACTGCGCCAGCCTGCTGCAATATGGCCTCCCCTTCAAACCGGAGTGGGTACTGGAGTGCGAGCGCACCCAGCGCAGCGCCGCCGACACCATCGCCCAGCTGCTGCACCAGCACCCCAAGGTGACCGCCGTGCTCTGCCACTACCCCGAGGTGGCGCTCGGCGCCATCTATGGCGTCGAGGCGAGCGGCCGCACCGTGGGCAAGGACAACTACATCGGCCAGCAGGTGGCCCTGCTCGGCTTTGACGATGTGGCGGAGGCCGAACTCACCTCCCCCGCACTCACTTTCGTCAGCTCACCGGCCCGCGAAATCGGCCGTCAGGCGGCAAAACGACTGCTGACCCGGATGCAGCAACCCGAGCTCGCCCCCAACCGCCATATCATCACCCCCAACTTGCAGAAGCGAGAATCAGCCTGAGCTGGCTGGACAAGCCCGAGCTCACCCCACCCGCCATATCATCACCGCTCACCAGCAAACCGCAGAAGCGGGAGTCGGTCTGAACTGGCTGGGCAAGCCTGCAGCAGCGCAAAACGTGAGGCCGCTCACTGCGCCGGCAAGGAGAGATTGAGAGCCAAGTGGAGAGGAATATGATGGGCGCCTGCCTCACTTCACGAGCCCATTTATGAGCCACCCGCACGACCAAAATCCGCCAACTGAAATCCATCGCTGTGACAAATGCGGCGAGCGTACCCGCCATATCGTGGTGCTGGTCGCCCGCGATCACAGCCAGGACATCATGCCCAAGGATCCGCGCAAAGCCTTCTGGCAAGCCTTTACTTCCAGCAGCATCACCAACTGGGCGTTTGGTGAAACACTGGCCTACCAGACCACCCATGTAAAACATCTAATTTGTGAGCGGTGCGGGGAGAAGTTTCTGGAGTATTGAGTGTCGGTAGTACCCGGCAAGAGGTGAAGCTCAGCTTGCGGTCGCCGTGCCAAGCGGGCAGATAACACCCACTTAGTGAGCAATTTATTGATCTTTGGCAGGTTTTTGCCCGACTGCGGTTTTACCCTGCCCCTCTCTCGATTAATATGCCTCACTTGGCAACCACTCTTGCAGAGATCACCCTGTGCAGCCGTTTCGCCATCCACCACATCGCCGGATAACCGCAGCAGGCTGGAGGCTGTAATCCACGGGCGGTAGCGTGTCTGCAAGAAATGGATCTAGTGATATATCCCTCGCGATCGTCTGATTACGTTTTATGCACCTCAGTAATCTACCAGAGTTTTTATGCAACCAAGGCTTGTCTAAACTCCTGTGCTATGAGAGATATATCAAGTAATAAGAAGGAATCATCAAAAATGATTGGTACGAATTTAATTTATAAATTCTTCCCCTATAACCCTCATGACTTAGACGCCCTTGCAAATAATTACTTATGGTTCAGTAATTACAAAGACTTTAATGATCCATTTGAGGATGTTTTTATTGAGAATGTTCTTAATGTTGACATTGATAGCTATAATCAAACAAAAGCCATTGAATTTTACAAAATGCTGCACAAAGAACACCTTCCTCAATATAAAATTGAAGAGGCGTTACTTCAATTAAAAATTAACAATCAATTAGAAAGCCATTATATCAATACAATATATTCAACCTTGAGTTTTGCAAAAAAAAGACTATCTGACTTAGTAAAAAACTCACGAATGACATGCTTTGCCAAAGATAATATTGAAAAAAATAAACTTGCTATAAAAAATAGGTTAATGTAGTCACATTATGCCAATGGGTTAAGAGGGTTTTGTATTGAGTACGACACTCTGACCTTAATCGAAGGTATATCTAAAGAGATTGGTAACAAGGTCGGTTATAGCACAATACAATACGGAAAACTGAAGAAATATGGCGCAGAAGAACTGCTATTCAATACACTAAAAAATATTCAAAGAGATCACAGTTCACTAGGAATTGGCACACTAACCACATTAAAATCATCTGAATGGGAATACGAAAGAGAGTTTAGGCTTTTTGTGCCAGAACAGTCTCTAGTAACTATCCCGCCAGAAGCCATAAAGACAATTACCATAGGTTGTAAAATGGATGAACTTAAGCGCAACACTCTCCTTTCAATTATAAGAGGCAATCCACGAATAAATTGTAAAATAAATTATGCACACATTAACCCAAATACTTTTGAGATAGAAGTGAATGAATCAGATGGGAATTAGAATATTTACACATATATAAAGTCTTATACCCGTAAGAATATTCAGACACTCGCGTAATAAACACTACCTTCCGCCTCAACACTTTCTAACCAAACAAGCGGTGCAATTCACTTCGTTAATTTTCCCCTACGACTACTACACTTGATTTCAGAATAAAAAAAGCAATCCAGTTATGGCTAAATTCATATGCTGAAAACTCAGAAAAATTAGTTGCTTTTGTCAAACGACATGACCGAATCGTTGCCGATAGTCGCTATGCAAATTTTCCTACAAAAAGCCTATAAAAGTGACTTCTAAAATCTTTTAAAAAATCCACATTCCGGCCTCTATAATTTTTTACCACAAAGCATCGCAATTAAATTTGCTGATCTCAACCTACGGTACTACAACTTTAAATATCAAGACAAAACATTATGAAAGCACGTGTGATTTACTTTTTTTGTTTCCTCGGGTTATCCAGTCAAATCTCATTTGGTAGTGATACCGGCTCTCAAGTACCACCTCGGACAGAGGACTACCCGGCCCCCCCTGTATATAAAGGTAAGCCAGCCAAGCTTTCACTAGACTCTGAATTGGCCAGAACATTCCGCACCCGACTTACCGCGGCCTTGTCACAAAAACCAGTATATGCTGGTGAATATGTACTGACAGGCTGGGGATGTGGTTCATCAGGTTGTTATGATCAAGTTCTTGTCAACAAACGCACGGGAAAGGTACTTGATACGGTATTTAATGCTTATAGCTCATATGATGTAAATGATGAGTCTGATACCCGTGTGGGAGAATGGATAGAATCTCCCCAAATTGATAGCCGCCTTCTCACAACGGTTAAAGTTGAAAACAGTCAAGACGGAAAAAAATTTGTTTATTACACGAACTATTACATTGTTGATAAAAACCAGCTTACGCTCATAAAAACGATTCAAGATAACCCGTAGGTTCGAATAGCGAAACATATTCGGACATTTGCGTCACCACCTCTACCTTCGAGCCATCACATTTTCTGTGAGCAAACTGCGGTGCAATGCACTTCGTTTATTGCACCCTACGGAACCACTCCTTATGAACGTCTCTAATAAGATATTTTTCTCAAGTTTAATCATGCATGCCTGTGCATTATTATTAATTAAAGGATTTTCAGACTATGGAAGTGATTTACATCTTAAGTTATTGCTCTTTTTTTGGTGCACTGGCTCATTCTACGGAGTTTTTTTATTCAAAAAATACACTGTTCAACCGCCCCCTTCACCACTTCTTCATACTATAAAGCTGGCAATCTTGTATCTGCTCATGGCCATACCTATTGTCTTGGCACTTCTATTTTTATGCCTATCGATAGCATTAAAGGGAGTCAAATTTTAAGATCTCTTGTACGCAAACTCAGGGCTATGGGCTCAAAGAATAAAGCGGCGTTTCTCGCAATCTCGCAATCTCGCAAGAGACCTAATATCAGCACATAGGTTCGAATAGCGGAGCGTATTCGAACGTTCGCATTATCACCTCTATCTTTTCGGCCATCCCCTCTCTTGCTACCACCCTCCCAGCCCAAACAGGCGGTGCAATTCACTCTGTTCATTGCACCCTACGTCTCCCATCCCCCTCTGCGTTCGCTCTGCCAATCCAATTGGCCTCCGCCATCAGGCGCATAAAAATCCTAATCCGCCCGACGAAACTGCGACTTTTTGTGAGAAAGGTCACATCTTATAACGCCTTAAAACCACATATAAATCCAGACCCCGCTGGTGATTAATTTATTGACATGATGCATTACAAACCTGGTTACGAGACCAGTCACAATCCATTTATTTGTTTTTAAAGACAAAATTAGCAATAACCTGAAAATGGTGAGTCCTGCCTGAAAACGGGATCTTCATCACATCGCGTTTTACTGCGCACAAAAATCCAGTGATTAGCACATTTGTCCGATAGGGAGGGGGCGAGCGAGCCACGATAATGAACAGGTCATTTTTATCCAGTACGTCGATACGTACTCACGCATAGCTTCCGTCACCGGAAGCGGGGAGAGCGCCATGATCACCACCTTGATCAATGAACATCTGATCAACCTCGATTTGAAAGCGACGCGTAAGGAAGAGGTCTTCACCGAAATGGCCCGCCTGCTGGCGTCGCAAGGCAAAGTCAGCGACGAGCAGGCCTTTATCAAGGATCTGTGGGCCCGCGAAGAGCTGGGCAACACCGGCTTTGAAGAGGGCGTGGCCCTGCCCCACGCCAAGAGTGCGGCGGTATGCAACCCGGCGGTCGCCATCGGCATCAGCCGCAATGGCATCGAGTACGGCGCCGAAGATGGCAAGCCATCCCATATTTTCTTTATGATCGCCTCCCCCGATGGCGGCGCCAACCACCATATCGAGGTGCTGGCCGAGCTCTCCGGCAAGCTGATCGAAGAGGGCTTTATCGCCAAGCTGCTGGCGGCGAAAACTCCGGCCGATGCGCTGGCGCTGCTGCTGGCCAAGAAAGAAGAGCAGAGCGCGGCCCCGACCACCAGCAAAGGCTTTATCATCGGTGTCACCGGCTGCCCGGCCGGAATCGCCCACACCTATCTGGCGGCCGAATCGCTGGAGCGTGCCGCCAAGGAGCTCGGTTATGAGGTGAAGGTGGAGACCAACGGTTCCATCGGCGTCAAGAACAGCCCGACCGCGGACGAGATCGCCCGCGCCACCGCCATCGTGGTCGCCTGTGACAAGCAGGTGGATATGGCCCGCTTCAACGGCAAGCCGCTCATCAAGACAGGCGTGAAGGCCCCCATCAAGGATGGCAAGGGTCTGATCGAGCAGGCCCTGAAAGCCCCCTCCTATGTGGCTGGCAAAGAAGATAAAAAAGGTGAGGAGAAGAGCGCAGGCGGCAGTTCCGATCTCTATCGCTACCTGATGAACGGCGTCTCTCACATGATCCCGTTCGTGGTGACCGGTGGTCTGTTGATTGCGCTGGCACTGGCCATCGGCGGCAACCCGACCCCGAGCGGCATGCAGATCCCGGAAGGGAGCATGTGGAACCAGATCCTCAACGTGGGCGTGGCCGCCTTCACCCTGATGATCCCCATTCTGGCGGGTTATATCGCCTACGCCATCGGTGATCGTCCGGCGCTGGCACCGGGCTTTATCGGTGGCTGGATCGCCAACAACGGCAGCTTCTACGGCGCGGATGCCGGTACCGGCTTTATCGGTGCCATCATTGCGGGCCTCCTGGTCGGCTATCTGGTGCGCTGGATTGCGACCCGTCAGTACCACAAGATGGTGCAACCGCTGGTGCCGATCCTGATCGCCCCCATCGTCGGTTCCCTGTTTATCGCTGCGGTATTTATCTTCATCATCGGCGCCCCGATTGCCGACATGATGACCGGCCTCAACGCCATGCTGCTCTCCATGAGCGGTGGCAGTCTGGTGCTGCTGGGTATCGTGCTGGGTGGTATGGCCGGCTTTGATATGGGTGGCCCGGTCAACAAGGTGGCATTCCTGTTCTCGGTCGGCATGATCGCCTCCGGTCAGACCCAGTTTATGGGTGCCATGGCCTGCGCCATCCCGGCCGCGCCCCTTGGCATGTCGCTGGCTACCGTACTCGGTCGCAAGCTCGGTATCTTCGATGCCTCTGAAATCGAAGCGGGCAAAGCCGCCGGTGCCATGGGTCTGGTGGGTATCTCCGAAGGGGCGATTCCGTTCGCCGCCCGTGACCCGCTGGCCGTTATCCCGGCCAACATTCTGGGCAGCATGACCGCCGCCGTGATGGCCTTCCTGTTTGGCATCACCAACAGCGTTGCCCACGGTGGCCCCATCGTGGCCCTGCTGGGTGCGGTCAACAAGCCGCTGCTGGCGCTGCTCTGCATGATCTGCGGTGCCATCGTCACCGGCGTGGTGGCGGTTGCCCTGAAAAAACTGCGGGTCAAAAAGAGTGATGAGGTAACTCTGGCCAAGGCGGCCTGAGTGCCCCCTCGCCATCGCGGCTCCTAGACCATAAAAGAGGCCACCCCACGGGGTGGCCTCTTGTTTTTGGGGATAGCTGGCGGGCCGTATTTCCCAATATCGCCCCCCGAGAAATAGTGGTCGATAAGCACTCTTCCTCGTCTCTCCCTTCACCTCTCTCCTTGCCTTTCCCTTGCTCCCTTCTGGCCTCTCCCCTCCTCAGCCCAGCACTCACACAGAGCGCCAAACTGGCTGAAATGGCAGCAATCCGGCGTCAGCGGTGTGATGTTTCTCACGCTTTGTCCGCGAAAGCGCAAAAACTAGGAAAATTTCCTAGCCCCACTAGGGATGGCTCTCAAGCCATTTTTTGCCCCTCTTATTAGAGTCACCTCACCTGATGTCGTGACCCGCACCGCGACGGGCAATGTGCCCCGTCATTCCGTGCCGGGCCCGGGTTTATATGGATGGAGCGTCGAGCGCAGCAACGGCTGACAGCCCCGACGTTCCGTTCCCCCTTCCGTGGCGTGACCTCGAACAACCTATCTACAAATGAGGGGCGCGGCGGAAATACCGTCTATCTCGCAGAGGATGAACGAAGATGTTGAAATTGCTCCAACAGGTCCGGGTCCCCACCCTCGACCTGCCGGTCGAAGCCCGGCGCAAGCTCTGGTTCAAGCCGTTTATGCAATCTTATCTGGTTGTATTTATTGGCTATTTGACCATGTATCTGATCCGCAAGAACTTCAACATTGCGCAAAATGACATGATCCAGGAGTACGGTCTCTCCATGACCGAGCTTGGCATGATCGGCCTTGGCTTCTCCATCACCTACGGGGTGGGCAAGACCATCGTCTCCTACTACGCCGATGGCAAGAACACCAAGCAGTTCCTGCCGCTGATGCTGATCCTCTCCGCACTCTGCATGCTGGGCTTCAGTGCCAGCATGGGCGGCACCGGTTTCAGCCTCTACTTCATGATCTTCTTCTATGCCCTGAGCGGTTTCTTCCAGAGCTGTGGTGGTTCCTGCAGCTACTCCACCATCACCAAGTGGACCCCTCGCAACAAGCGCGGCACCTATCTGGGTATGTGGAACCTCTCTCACAACGTGGGCGGTGCCGGTGCAGCCGGTGTGGCGTTGTTCGGTGCCAACTACCTGTTTGATGGCAACGTGCTCGGCATGTTTATCTTCCCCTCCATCATCGCGCTGATCGTCGGCTTTATCGGCCTGCGCTTTGGTAGCGACTCGCCGGAAGCCTACGGCCTTGGCAAGGTGGAAGAGCTGTTTGACGAAGTGGCGAGCGAAGAGGATATCGCTACCGAAGAGCAGCAGCTGACCAAGTGGCAGATCTTCGTGAAGTACGTGCTGCTCAACAAGGTGATCTGGCTGCTCTGCTTTGCCAACATCTTCCTCTACGTGGTGCGTATCGGTATCGACCAATGGTCTACCGTCTATGCCCACCAGGAGCTTGGCTTCTCCAAAGACGTGGCCATTCAGGGCTTTACCTTCTTCGAAGTGGGCGCACTGGTCGGCACCCTGATGTGGGGTTACCTCTCGGATCTGGCCAACGGTCGCCGTGGTCTGGTTGCCTGTGTGGCGCTAGCGCTGATCATCGCCACCCTGGGTCTCTACCAGCATGCGACTACCCAGTTTATGTTCCTGGGTTCCCTGTTCACCCTGGGCTTCCTGGTGTTTGGCCCGCAACTGCTGATCGGCGTCGCCGCCGTGGGCTTCGTCCCCAAGCAGGGCATCAGCGTGGCCGATGGCGTCAAGGGCACCTTCGCTTACCTGATTGGTGACAGCTTCGCCAAACTGGGTCTGGGCATGATCGCCGATGGCACCCCCATCTTCGGTCTGACCGGCTGGACTGGCACCTTCGCCGCTCTCGATATCGCAGCCGCCGCCTGTCTGGTACTGATGGGTTGTGTCGCGGTCGCCGAGGAGCGCAAGATCCGCCGCATCAAGCGCGAACTGAAAGCCGCCGAGCTGGCTGCCCAGACCGCCTGATAGCCATAACAACAGACGCAGATTGTTCAGGGCCACCCACAGGGGTGGCCCTTGTTGTTTGGAGCAACCAGACACCCGACTGGCCCGGCATGAGCCTGCACTGCCGTTCAAGGGACGGGCATATCCCCATCAAGATCCCACTTTTCATATGGACTTTTGGTAAAAGCCCCCCGCTGGCGCTATCTTGTTGCTCCCCCTTGTCAGCATCACAGAGAGCAGATGAAGATCGTCGCCGTCACCGCTTGCCCGACCGGTATCGCCCATACCTATATGGCTGCCGATGCCCTGCAAAAAGCCGCCACTGGGCTGGGACTCAAGATCAAGGTCGAGACTCAGGGCGCCATGGGCATGGAAAACATGCTGACCGCCCGCGATATTGCCAGCGCCGACCTGGTGCTGATTGCCTCCGATATCGAGATTGAGCAGAAAGAGCGCTTCCTCGGCTGCACCATCCATCAGGTGAGACTGGAAACAGTGCTGCTGGATGCCAACGCCGTACTCAAGGCCCTGCCGATCCCGGCCTGATGCTGACCCGCGAGATCACCTTCTACTGCCAGCAGGGGTTGAGCATCACCCAGGCCAAGCAGTTGAACCGGCTGGCGGGGATGTTCAAATCCACCATCCACTGCGCCAACCTCACCCGGCGCCAGACCGTTGCCGCCAGCAACCAGCTCTCCCTGTTGACCCTCGCCACCCAACCCGGCGATCTCTGCCAGTTGCAGATCGAAGGGTGCGATGCCGAGCTCGCCCACATGGCCTTCACCTGCTGGTGCGGGGAGCTGGGTCAACCGCTGGTGCGCCCGCACACCGCCGCACTGGCGGAGTTGCGACTGGCCAACGCCCTGCCCGACTACCAGTTTGCCCTGCGCCAGCTGGCCCACAGCCCCGAACCGCTGAGCAAGGCCGAGGCCCTCGAGCATCTGATCGATCTGCTGCCCGCCGAGCTGCTCACCGACCGCGCTACACTGACCGCCGCGGTGGAACGGCGCGAGCAGGTCTCAGCCACCATCATCCGCCCCGGCCTTGCCATGCCCCATGTATTGAGCGAAGGGATCAGCCAGCCAGCGCTGACCCTGCTTAGCTGCAAGGAGCCCATCGAGTGGGGCTCTCAAATCGGGCCGGTGCAAACCATCATTTTGCTGGCGGTGCCGGTTGGTAGCGGACGGGAGACCCTGCGCCCCCTCACTAGACTGGCGCAGGCGATGATCGACGATGTGGTTAGCCACGCCCTGCTGTTGGCGGGCTCGGCCCCCGCCCGTCAGGCTATCGTCATCGAGAGCCTGCTGAGCTAGGCGAATTGGCTCTGGGCACTGCTTGTTGTGACGCCACAGCCATTCATCCTGCCCTCAGCACCCTGTGGTACACTCGCTGCCATCGTCTGTCTGAAGTGTGTATCCGATGAAATCTCCCCGCCCCCGTCTCTCTGTCAGCCGTTCGCCGCGCGATAACGCCCCGCGCACGGCGGCCAAACCAGCCGCACCTCGCCATGCATCCCCCCACAAACCGGAGCTGGCCCCAGCGGATCGCAAATTGCTCCTGCTGAACAAGCCCTACATGGTGCTCTGCCAGTTCACCGACGAGGCGGGCCGCGAGACTCTCAAGGATTACATCAGCGAGCCCGGCATCTACGCCGCAGGTCGGCTTGACCGCGACAGCGAGGGGCTGTTGCTGCTCACCAATGACGGCAAGCTGCAGGCGCACCTCACCCAGCCGGGGGAGAAGACCCCCAAGACCTACTGGGTGCAGGTGGAAGGGATCCCGAGCGAAGAGAAACTGGCCGCCCTGCGCGCCGGAGTGGAGCTCAACGACGGCATGACCCTGCCTGCCGGGGCGCGCATCATGGATGAACCTGCGGTGTGGCCGCGCAATCCGCCCATTCGCGAGCGCAAGGAGATCCCCACCAGCTGGCTGGAGATCAAAATCATCGAGGGGCGCAACCGCCAGGTACGGCGGATGACCGCCCATATCGGCCACCCCACCCTGCGCCTTATTCGCTACGCCATCGGCGACTGGACCCTGGATGGTCTGGCACCCGGCGAGAGCCGCAGCCTGCCCGCCCCCGAGCTGGCGCCCGCCCCGCGCAGGACACAGACACCCAACAAACCACGCAGTCAGGGCTCGGGCAGCAGCAATCCGCGCAACGCACAATCGACCCGAAGCCCCCATGGTCAGGGCCAGGGGCGCGACAGCCGTGACACGAGCCCGCGCCCGGCCAATCGCAGTAGCGGCCGTGGCACCGCGCGCCGACCGGCCCGCAGCAAACCATCGGAGTAACGCGCAGCCCGCTGGCAATCGCATTGTAAAGAACAGCGCTGAATCGAGCCCCCGCTTCGGCCGGGGCCAAACCGGTAACGAGACAAGGAGTCCTTATGAGCGATAACCTTCCTGCATCGCAGGAGAAAACGCCGCACGAGCGTATGCAGGCCAGATTGACGGTCGCCGCGCTGGTGCAGTGGCAGGGCCGCTTTCTGGTGGTGGAGGAGGAGATAAAAGGCCAGCGCCGCTTCAACCAGCCCGCTGGCCATGTAGAGGCCGGTGAAGATCTGCTCACCGCAGCCTGCCGCGAGCTGAAAGAGGAGACGGGGCTGACCGCCACGCCTACTTCCTGGCTTGGCACCTATCTCTACAAACCGGCCGACAGCGAGGCCACCTATGTGCGCACCGCCATCATCTTCGACCTTGAAAAAGCGCCCGGTCAGCACCATCCAGAGGATCCTGACGGCGATATTCTCGCCTGCCACTGGCTCACCCTGGAGGAGATCGCCGAGTGCAAACCGGCCCTGAGAAGCCCCTTGGTGTGGCAGTGCATCGAGGATTATCTGGCGGGTACACGGCTGCCACTGTCGGCACTCAAGGCCTTTATTTGAGGCCATTTGACACTCTTTTACGGCCACGCTGGCCAACAACAGAAAAACGATTTCCTGCTATCAGGCTCCTGATGGGAACTGCGGCATGGATATGTGACCGGGGGCGCAAAACTCTGGTAGAATACGCCCCGTTTAAACGAACTGGTAACTTCGACTAATGACAGACAACAGCCAAATCAAGGTGATCGTCGGCATGTCCGGCGGCGTGGATTCTTCCGTCTCGGCCTACCTGCTCCAGCAGCAGGGCTATCAGGTCGAAGGCTTGTTCATGAAGAACTGGGAAGAAGACGACACGGACGAGTACTGCTCTGCCGCCCAGGATTTGGCTGATGCCAAGGCCGTCTGCGACAAGCTGGGGATGAAACTCCACACCATCAACTTCGCCGCCGAGTACTGGGACAACGTGTTCGAGCACTTCCTCGAAGAGTACAAGGCTGGCCGCACACCGAACCCGGATATCCTGTGCAACAAGGAGATCAAGTTCAAGGCATTCCTCGAATTTGCTGCCGAAGAGCTGGGAGCCACCTACATCGCCACCGGCCACTATGTGCGCCGTGACGACAGCACCGGCCGCCCGCGCCTGCTACGCGGTCTCGATACCAACAAGGATCAGAGCTACTTCCTCTACACCCTGAGCGAGAAGCAAGTGGGTCAGAGCCTGTTCCCGGTTGGCGATCTGGAGAAGCCGGAGGTGCGCCGCATCGCCGAGCAGCTGGATCTCATCACCGCCAAGAAGAAAGACTCCACCGGTATCTGCTTTATCGGCGAGCGCAAGTTCAAGGACTTCCTGGCCAAGTTCCTGCCCGCCCAGCCCGGTAAAATCGAGACCGTGGATGGCAAGGTGATCGGCGAGCATCAGGGTCTGATGTATCACACCCTGGGCCAGCGCAAGGGGCTCGGTATCGGCGGGCGCAAAGATGCCACCGAAGAGGCCTGGTATGTGGTCGACAAAGAGGTCGAACGCAACGTGCTGGTGGTGGCGCAGGGTGAACATCCCCGCCTCTACTCCGATGGTTTGATTGCCAGCCAGCTGCACTGGGTGGATCGCACCCCCATTCGCGAGCCGCGTCGCTGCACCGTCAAGACCCGCTACCGCCAGCAGGATATCCCCTGCCTGATCCAGCCCATCGACGACGAGACCATCCGGGTCATCTTCGACGAGAAGCAGGCTGCGGTGACCCCGGGCCAATCCGCCGTCTTCTACGACGGGGAAGTGTGTCTGGGCGGCGGCATCATCGAACAGCGTTTCAGCCATCCGGTTTGAGCCAATAGCAAAAGGCAGCATACGTGAGCGATAAATTCCAAGACAGAACCATGGCCTTTGCCGGCATCTGCCAGGCGGCCGCGCTGGTCCAGAAGGTGGCCCGCGACGGCAGCTGTGACGAGGCCGCCCTGCGCGAGAGCCTCTCCAGCATTCTGGTGACCAATCCGAGCCACCCGCTCGAGGTGTTCAACAACACCCATCTGGCCATTCGCGACGGCTACCGCGCGCTGGTCGAGCAGCTGGGAGCCGATGGCAGCCAGAAGAATGCCGAGCTGACCCGCTACGTGGTGAGCCTGATTGCGCTGGAGCGCAAGCTGGCCAAGCGCAAGGACATTCTCAACATGCTGGGTGAGCGGATCAGCCAGATCGGTCGCCAGCAACAGCATTTCGATCTGCTCGACGAGCAGATCCTGGCCAACATGGCGAGCATCTACAGCGACCTTATCAGCCCCATCGGGCCGCGCATTCAGGTGGCCGGCACCCCGCTGTTCCTGCAGCAGCCGCTGGTGCAGCACAAGGTACGCGCCCTGCTGCTGGCAGGCATCCGCGCCGTGGTGCTGTGGCGCCAGCTCGGTGGCAGCCGCACCCAGATCATCTTCGCTCGCAAGAAGATGGTGGAACTGGCCAAGCGTTACTAATCATTGGCTTGCGCGCAGGCAGAGGGAGGACAAGGTGAACAGCCGCACATCAGCCTTGATACACCCCGACCGGCGCGCAAGTGAATACGGATCCCCCACACCAATCATCAGGAGTTCACCCCATGGAGCTGTCCGCGCTGACTGCTGTTTCCCCGATTGACGGTCGTTATGGCGACAAGGCCGATGCCCTGCGCCCTATCTTCTCCGAATTCGGCCTGCTGCGTTTTCGCGTTGAAGTCGAGGTTCGCTGGTTGCAGAAACTGGCCAGCCACGCCGGGATCCCGGAAGTCCCTGCCCTGAGCTCGGCCGCCAACGCCCTGCTCGATGGCATCGTCAGCAACTTCAACGAGAGCGACGCCGCCCGCATCAAACAGATCGAGCGCACCACCAACCATGATGTGAAAGCGGTGGAGTACTTCCTCAAAGAGAAGGTCGAAGTGAACCCGGAGCTGGCGGCTGTCAGCGAGTTCATCCACTTCGCCTGCACCTCGGAAGACATCAACAACAACTCCCACGGTCTGATGCTGAAAACCGCCCGCGAAGAGGTCATCAAGCCTTATTGCGAGAAGCTGATCGGCGAGATCAAGCGTCTGGCCCACGAGTACCGCGATATGCCGCTGCTCTCCCGCACCCACGGCCAGCCGGCGACCCCGAGCACCATGGGCAAGGAGATGGCCAACGTCGCCTACCGTCTGGAGCGCCAGTACAAGCAGATCATGGCGGTGGAGATCCTCGGCAAGATCAACGGTGCGGTCGGCAACTACAACGCCCACATCAGCGCCTATCCGGAAGTGGACTGGCACCAGTTCTCCGAGGAGTTCGTTACCTCCTTGGGCCTTTCCTGGAACCCCTACACCACCCAGATCGAACCGCACGACTACATTGCCGAGCTGTTCGACGCCATGGCCCGCTTCAACACCATCCTGATCGACTTCGACCGCGATGTGTGGGGCTACATCTCCCTGGGCCACTTCAAGCAGCGCACCATCGCCGGCGAAATCGGCTCCTCCACCATGCCGCACAAGGTCAACCCCATCGACTTCGAGAACTCCGAAGGCAATCTGGGTCTGGCCAACGCCGTGTTCCAGCATCTGGCGAGCAAACTGCCCATCTCCCGCTGGCAGCGTGATCTCACCGACTCGACCGTGCTGCGCAATCTGGGCGTTGCCATCGGCTATTCCCTTATCGCCTACCAGTCCACCCTCAAGGGTATCTCCAAGCTGGAAGCCAACGACGCCGCCATGGCCGCCGATCTGGACGCCAACTGGGAAGTGCTGGCCGAGCCGATCCAGACCGTCATGCGCCGCTACGGTATCGAGAAGCCCTACGAGAAGCTCAAGGAGCTGACCCGTGGCCGCCGTGTCGATGCCGAAGGGATGCGCACCTTTATCGACACCCTGGAGCTGCCGGAAGCGGTCAAGGTTGAGCTGAAGAAGCTGACCCCGGCCAACTACATCGGTGACGCCCAGCGTCTGGTTGATCTGCTGAAATAAGCGGATAAATGAGATCACCGGGGCCCTGTGCATGATCTGCAACAGGGCCCCGGTTATTTTATGTGGCACCCTATACACGGTTTGCAAGAGGGCTTGCCCGAGGCCGACAGCCGCCTCTGGCAAGACCTCTCCTGACCTTTGTCGAACCCTTTGACGAGAAGATCTATGTACGAACTCAATCTGGATATCGCTCACTTCCTCGAGCACTACTGGCAGAAGCGCCCGCTCCTTATCAAGGGCGGCTTCAAGGACTTTCAGGATCCCATCAGCCCGGATGAGCTGGCGGGTTTGGCCATGGAAGAGGTGGTAGAGTCCCGCCTCGTCACCCGTTTCGACGGCAAGTGGGATGCTGCCCACGGCCCCTTCGAATCCTATGACCATCTGGGCGAAGAGAACTGGACCATTCTGGTACAGGCTTGCAACCACTGGGCCCCCGAGGTGAACGAGCTGGCGGTGCCGTTCCAGTTCATTCCGGGCTGGCGCTTTGACGATGTGATGGTGAGCTTCTCCACCCCTCACGCGGGTGTCGGCCCCCACATCGACAACTACGACGTGTTCATCACCCAGGGTATCGGCAAGCGTCACTGGCGGGTTGGCGATGCCAAGCCGCTCAACGAGTTTGCCGCCCATGCCGCCCTGCTGCACTGCGAGCCGTTCGAGGCCATCATCGACGTCATCATGGAGCCGGGCGACATCCTCTACATTCCGCCCGGATTCCCCCACGAAGGCTACGCCATCGAGCCCTCCATGAACTTCTCGGTGGGCTTCCGCGCGCCGGATGCCAAGGCGCTTATCTCCTCCTTTGCCGATCACCTGATCGACAACGAGGTGCGTACCGAGCGTTACGGCGATGCCGACCTCAAGCCCCGTGCCCGCCACGGCGAGATCCAGCCCCACGAGCTGCACCGTCTGCGCGAGCTGATGCAACAGGCCCTCGATGACGAGACCCTGTTCAAGGAGTGGTTCGGCACCATGATCTCCGAAGCCAAGCACGATCTGGATGTCAATCCGGTCGAGCCGGACTACAGCGCCGAGGAGGTAGCCGACCTGCTGACCCAGGGCGAGCCTGCCATCAAGGTGCCGGGCCTGCGCAGCGTCTGGTTCAGCGGCGAAAGCCAGCAGTGCTATATCGATGGCGAAGCCTGGACTCTGCAGAGCGAAGATGCGGCAGCCATTTCCCTGCTGTGTGACAAGGACATCATCACTCAGGCCGACATGGTGGAGCTGGCCGATCAGGCCGGTTTCCTGCAACTGCTGACCCGTCTGGTCAACCGTGGTTACTGGTTCTTCAACTGATCCGGCGGTAACCGAAGGATAAAAAGGCGCCTTATGGCGCCTTTTTTGTCACTCAGAGGCGGTTCAATTAACAATCGATGCGCGAAGCTGAACCCACTCTTGATGAACCGACAGGTGGTGATTTATTGAACTAAAATGGATGGGTATCATGCGTCCATCCCTGTTCACAAGAGAAGCACCACCATGCAAATCACCTCCCGGCCCATGCCGCTGCCTGATTACGGCAAATATCCCTCCTCTCCGGCTGTCACACCCGAGCAGGTCAATCAGGCCCGTAACGAAGCACTGACCAAGAAGGATGAATTGCAGGCACAGAGCGAAGAGAAAGCAACGGCTCGCAGAACCCTGGCGGTCTCTTATACGGCTAACCAGCAAAATAAAGCCGTGGTGGAGCGCTACCTGGAGGCCAGCGGTCAGGAGAGCGATAGCAAGTCGGGCCCGAGCACTGCTGAACTCTATCAGGCGGCCAATCGCTACCAGCGCCAGCAGAATCTGAGCGACTATATGCAGTTCCAGCAGAGCCCGCTCGCCCAGCAGATGGGGGACATGTTGGGTGAAGATAAACGCAAGGGCACCCAGCTCGATATCATTGCCTGAGCCTATTTGCTCGAATAAGCCCGGCAGGGCCCAATACAAGATGAAAAAGCCCTCGATGAGGGCTTTTTCGTTATGGCTTGTCGCTGCGACGTCTCGTTATAAATGGGACTCTTCTGCCTGCGCATCCGGCAGCTCGTCGGGAAGTTCATCAAACAGCGGGTGATAGAGCACCTCACCCTGCACACCCGCAAAACCGCGCTCCTGCAGCTCCATCGCCATAAAGCAGTCGGCAGGCACCTCATAGATGCAGTGCAGGCCAAACTCGCTGGCCGGGCGGAAACCGAAACGGCTGTAATAGGCCGGATCCCCGAGTACTACCACCCCTTTCCAGTCCATTTCGAGCGCCGTATCAAGCCCTTCACGGATGAGATCAGAGCCAATCCCCTGACCTTGCCAGTCGGGATGAACCGCGACCGGCGCCAGACCGAGCCAGGGCCCTTCCATGCCGTTAATGGTGATCGGGCTTAGCATCAGGTGCCCCATGAACTCGTACTCTTCCTCTTCGACCATGGTCACCACGGCAGCGCCACATTCGCGCAGGCGGTTGACCAGTTCGGCCTCATCGGAACGACCGAAGGCGGCACTCAGCAGCTCATAAACCGGCAGCATGTCACCGGGGCGCTCGGTTCTCAACATCTGGTATTACTCCTCGTACAGCAGAGCAGGCATTATTCCACACAACGGCTGGTCATTCTGAGTACCTTTGTCCAAAAATGGGAGGGTGCACTCAGGAAAACGAGCGGCAAACTGCTGCTGCAAGGCGGTTAGCGTAGCCGGGGTGGCCCTGTTCATCGCCTCGCGGTAGGCCAGCCAGAGGGTGGGAGCCTCCCGCGCCAACCGCTCAAAAGTCAGTTCGGGCGTTTGATGCCAACAACCATCCAGCTCATCGACCAGCTCCGGCAGCTCCACCAGCAGCCGCAATTGCTGGTAGCGAGCCAGCAGTGGCCCCTCCCCTCCGCCATCGGCTCCGGTATTCATCAACTGCGCAATCCATGCGAGTTGCGCCACACGCTCCCCGCCCGTCAGCAGCGCAGGCCCCTGTCGATAGAGGGCTGCCAGTTGCAGCAGCCATGCCAGCCCCTGCTCATCCCGATCCTTGAGCAACACGCCCCCCAGATGATGAAGCTGATCCGGATCCGCCTGCTCCAGCTGCGCGAGCGGATAACCATGAAGCGTCATTACCCTGCCATCGTGCAGCTGGCGGCGCTGATAGGGCACCACCTCACTGGCATCCGGCTCATCCGTAAAGAGCGCGACCGATATCTCGCTACCTGGCAAAGGCACTGCCGACACCGCAGGATCGCGCAGGATCACCACGGCAATCCGCTCATCCGCCAGCCAATGGGCCATCTCGTCGAGCAAGGGGGCAGGCAAGGAGAGGGAACGATCCAATCGCCAGTAGCTCACCTCGCACGGCTGACGACCGCTGATATGGCGCCGCCCGCGATAGTGCATCCCCAGTTTTGCCATCACCCGGCCGGAGGCTAAATTGTCTGGCATATGGCGAGCCGTCAGCGCAGGCAGTTGCAGCTGGTCAAAGGCAAACCCCTTGACCAAGCGTGCAGCCCGGGTCGCCAGACCGCGATTCTGCCAGGGCACGCCGACCCACCAGGCGAGCTCGCCATTCCAGTGCAGGGAGATCACCCCGACCAGCGCCGCCCCTTGCTCCTCTGGCAAGGTGATGGCCCAGCTCCAGCCAAGCCCAAGCGCCGCCTTGCGCCAGCCGAGCGCCAGCCAGTCGCGGGCCCCCTCCGGCGGATAGGGGTGAGGAATATTGAGGGTGTAGCGGGCCAGCGCCTCGTCGCTACAGTAGCGCGCGATCTCGCGATCATCGACCGCCTGCAGTGGCCGCAGCACCACGCCAGCGGCGTGCGAACCCTCGGCCAACGTCGGTATCATCACGCGGCGCGCCAGCAGGCGATTGAGCACGGCGCCCAAATCGGCCTCGGGGGTGAGAGGCAGATCGGCCCCCACCGGACCCAGGGTCAGTAGCCCCTGCTCCTTGGCGAGGGTCAGCAGAGAGGTGGAGGCAGTGATCAGGATCTGGCGGCTGGGATCAGCATGAAAATCCGCCAGCAGATCCCCATCGAGCCAGGCGGCCAGCAGGGCCCCCGGGCAGAGCACCCCATCAGGAGGGCTGCTCGCCCAGGGAGTAACGGTTTGATCGAGGGCGGCCGCCGCCTCTTTGCCCAGCAGCAACTGCCAGCGATGGCCGTGCTGCTGCCAGACCTGCAACAGCGCAGCCCACTGCGGCTGCCACAGAGTCGCCTCGATCAGCAGTTCCATCAGCTGGCCTGACAGGCCGCTGGCAGCGTCAGGTGACGGGGGTGGGCTTCGATACGGGCGATCCAGCTGCGGATAGCTGGCCACCCCTGCAGGGAGAAGATCCCCTCCTCTGCCACATGGGTGTAGGCATAAAGGGCGATATCGGCGATGGTAGCCGCATCACCGCACAAGTAGGGGCTCTGTTTCAGCTGCTGCTCCATTACCGCCAGCGCCTTCTCGCCACCGGCTTTCAGACCGTCGAGCCGCGCCTCCTGGGACTCGGGTCGGCCGAGATAGTGAACGATAAAGCGGGCCACCGCGATGTAGGGCTCATGGCTGTACTGCTCAAAGAACATCCATTTGAGCACCTCTGCCTGCTGGCGCGGATCGGTTGGCCACAAGGCGCTGCCGTGCGCCAGATAGAAGAGGATGGCATTGGATTCCGCCAGCGTATCGCCCTGGCCAATCTCCAGCAACGGGATCTTGCCGTTGGGGTTCATGGCCAGAAATGCGGGGGTACGGGTATCCCCCGCCTGAATATCCACCTCTACCCACTCAAGGGGCAGCTCCAGCCAGCGGGCCAGCAGCCACACCTTGTAACAGTTGCCGGAACGCAGATCACCATACAGACGCATACACACTCCTTGTGAAAACAGATTCAAATAGCGCGCTCAGGGAGCCAGACGCTCGATATGCCAGCCATCCCCGTCGCGGGTGTAGTAGAAGCGGTCGTGCAGCCGGTGCTCGCCCCCCTGCCAGAACTCCACCGTCTCGATCACCACTCTGAATCCGCCCCAGAAGCTCGGCAGCGGCACTTCGCCATTGGCAAACTTCTGCTTGAGCTCAAGGAACTTGGCCTCCAGCACGCCGCGGGCCGAGATGCGGGTCGACTGCTTGGAGACCCAGGCAGCGATCTGGCTATCCTTGGGACGGCTGTGGAAATACTTCATCACCTCGAAAGTGCTCATCTTCTCCACTCGGCCGGTCACATGAACCTGTCTGTCCAGCGTGTGCCAGGGGAAGAGCAGGCTGATACGGGGGTTGCCTTCCAGCTGCTGCGCCTTGCGGCTACCCATGTTGGTGTAAAAGACCATCCCCTGGGCGTCGTAGTGCTTGAGCAGCACAGTGCGCTGCCAGGGCTGACCATCGGCATCCACCGTCGCTACCACCATAGCGGTGGGATCGGTCAGTTTGGCCTCACAAGCCTGCGCCAACCACTTCTCGAACAGCGCCAGCGGCTCGGCCGGCAGATCGGCCCGGTGCAGCCCGCCACGGGAGTATTCACGGCGCAGATCAGCAACATCCATCATCTTGATTTTCCTTCAAATAAATAATGGTTCCACGACCATCAAGAGAGTGACGCAGGCATTGTGCTCCGCTCATCTGCCAGTGACAAGCCATAACACAGCCGAGCACTCCACCGCAGAACAGATAACACTTCGGCAGTTGCTCTTGCCAATTTTCAGACGTAGTCACAGTCAAAAAGGGAATCACACTCGACCACACTTTATATATCTACCTTGCACCGCATGACCCTTACACCTATCATTGCGCCGGTTTATCTGTTTTAGAATCATCCACAACTACCCGGATGGTTCATCTTTATCTGGCCAAGGTTAATCTCATGCTCAAATCCCCACTGTTGCCCCGTTTCGGGGATCTGGTCGTTGCCATTGTTGACGATGTGCTCGGTCAGGGTCTTACCCTCGACCGCGCTTATGCCCGTCAGTTCTCCGGCATCGAACTCAAACCGCAAGAACAGGCAAGGATTGCCCTGGTCACCGGCGACCTGCTGCGCCGTCTCAGCCTCTATTGTTTCCTCACCGGTATTCAGGTGCGTCAGGCCGAAAAGAATGTCTGGCCGCTGCTTCACAGCTGGCACGCATTCCACAAAATTGCCCAGCCCAACCACCCGACCCTGGATCGCTTCAATGAAGAAGCATTCCGCCGCCGTCTGACCGAGGCGAAGAAGAACCCGGTATTGATGGATGGTTGCCCGAGCTGGTTGGAGAAACTGGGAAGCGAGCAGCTGGGTGAAGCCTGGCCTGCCGAGCGTGCTGCCCTGGCCTGGATGCCCAAGCGTTACCTGCGGGTCAACACCCTCAAGTGCACCCGTGATGAGCTGCAGGCCATGCTGGCCAAAGAGCAGGTCACCACCATTCCGGTTGAAGGTGTGGAGACTGCCCTGCAGGTCACCTCTGACGCCGCCCTGTTCCGTACCAAGGCCTTTGCCGATGGTTGCTTCGAACAGCAGGATGCAGGCTCCCAGCTGGTTGCAGCTGCGCTGGAAGTCACCCCGGGCATGCGCGTTATCGACGCCTGCGCCGGTGCCGGTGGCAAGACCCTGCATATCGCCGCCATGATGCAAGGCAAAGGCCGTCTGCTGGCAATGGATGTGGAAGAGTGGAAGCTGGAGAACCTCAAGCAACGCGCCCGTCGCGCCGGTGCCCACAACGTGGAGACCCGGGTCATCACCAGCAGCAAGACCGTCAAGCGCCTCAAAGAGAGCGCCGACCGCGTACTGCTGGACGTGCCCTGCTCCGGTCTGGGCGTCCTCAAGCGCAATCCGGATGCCAAGTGGCGTGATACCGCCGAGCGTCTGCCGGTGCTGGTCGCGCTGCAAGAAGAGATCCTGCAGCGTTACAGCCAGATGGTGAAAGTCGGCGGCCTGCTGGTCTATGCAACCTGCTCCATCCTGCCCGAGGAAAACCGTCAGCAGGTGGACAAGTTCCTCGCCGCCAACGAAAACTTCTGTCTGCGTGACGATCACACCGTGAGCCCGTCAGAGACCGGCTTCGACGGTTTCTACATGGCTCGTATCGAACGGATCGCCTGATCTGCCCGATGACCAGATAGAAAAAGCGGCTGCCATTGGCAGCCGCTCTGTTTTGGCTTGCAGACCCACTCCCGATGGGGTTACAGCGCAGCAATCGCCTCTATCTCGATCTTCACATCCTTCGGTAACCGAGCCACTTCTACGCAGGAGCGAGCCGGATACATGGCATCGTGCTCGGTGAAGAAGTCGTTGTAGACCTGATTCACCGCAGCAAAGTCGTTCAGATCCGAGACAAACACAGTGGTCTTGAAGATGTTGCGCACCTCGCCGCCTGCCGCCTCGACAATCGCCTGTACGTTTTGCAGGGAGCGCAGGGTCTGCGCTTCGATCCCCTCCGCAACGTCGCCGCTCACCGGGTCCAGCGGGATCTGACCGGAGGTGTATAGGATGTTGCCAATCCGGGTGGCCTGCACATAGGGGCCGATGGCGCCCGGCGCCGCCTTGGTAGTGATAACCTGTCGCATCTGTTACTTCCTCGTGCTGACAAACAAAAAGTAGGCCCGGAGCAAGCCTGCTCACCCCGGGCATGAGAGTTACATCATGTTGGTGAAGGTTCTGGAGATGACGTCCTGCTGCTGCTCGCGGGTCAGGGCGTTGAAGCGCACCGCATAACCGGAGACCCGGATGGTCAGGCTGGGGTACTTGTCCGGATTGTCGATGGCATCCAGCAGCATCTCGCGATTCATCACATTGACGTTGAGGTGCTGACCCCCTTCCAAATCCCCCTCATGATGGAAGTAGCCATCCATCAGCCCCACCAGATTGCTCTCGCGATTGGCCGGCTCCTTGCCGAGCGCCCCCGGCACGATGGAGAAGGTGTAGGAGATCCCGTCCTTGGCATATTTGAACGGCAGCTTGGCCACCGAGGCCAGCGAGGCGACCGCCCCCTTGCGATCCCGGCCGTGCATCGGGTTGGCCCCCGGCGCAAACGGCGCACCGGCGCGACGGCCATCCGGGGTGTTGCCGGTCTTCTGGCCATAGACCACGTTGGAGGTGATGGTCAGGATCGACTGAGTTGGCACCGCATTGCGGTAGGTCGGCAGCGCCTGGATCTTCTTCATGAAGCGCTCGACCAGATCGCAGGCGATAGAGTCGGCCCGCTCGTCATTGTTGCCGTACTGGGGATACTCCCCCTCAATCACGAAATCGACCGCCAGCCCGTCGGCATCGCGCACCGGCTTGACCCTGGCGTACTTGATGGCCGCCAGCGAATCGACCGCCACCGACAGACCGGCAATGCCGCAGGCCATGGTGCGATAGACGTCGCGATCGTGCAGCGCCATCAGCGAGGCCTCATAGCTGTACTTGTCGTGCATGTAGTGGATCAGGTTCAACGCGCTGATGTACTGCACCGCCAGCCAATCCATAAAGCTGTCGAGGCTGGCCATGACGGTCTCGTAATCCAGCACCTCGTCCATGATGGGCGCCACTTTCGGGCCAACCTGGATCTTAAGCTTCTCGTCCACCCCGCCGTTGATGCAATAAAGCAGGGTCTTGGCCAGATTGGCACGGGCCCCAAAGAACTGCATCTGCTTGCCGATCACCATAGGGCTCACGCAGCAAGCAATGGCGTAGTCATCGCTCTCGAAGTCGTTGCGCATCAGGTCATCGTTTTCATACTGCAGGGATGACGTATCGATGGAGATACGGGCGGCATAGGTTTTGAAGGCCCGCGGCAATCCTTCCGCCCAGAGGATCGTGAGGTTGGGCTCAGGCGCCGGCCCCATGGTCTTGAGGGTGTGGAGGTAGCGGAAGGAGTTCTTGGTCACCAAGGTGCGACCATCCAGCCCCATGCCACCAATCACCTCGGTCGCCCAAATGGGGTCGCCGGAGAAGAGGGAGTCAAACTCGGGGGTACGCAGGAAACGTACCATGCGGATCTTCATGATGAAGTGATCAACCAGCTCCTGGGCATCCTGCTCGCTGATAAGCCCCGCCTTAAGATCCCGCTCGATATAGATGTCGAGGAAGGTAGCGGTACGACCGAGGGACATGGCCCCGCCATTTTGCGACTTCACCGCCGCCAGATAGGCAAAGTAGAGCCACTGCACTGCCTGCTGCGCCGTGCGTGCTGGCCCGGAGATGTCAAAGCCGTAGCTGGCCGCCATCTGCTTGATCTGCACCAGTGCCCGCTTGTGCTCTGCCAGCTCCTCGCGCTGACGGATCACCTGCTCCAGATTCTCGCCACGCTCGAGGGCCGGTTGCAGATCGGCAAACTGCAGTTCCCGCTCACGGATTAGATAATCTATGCCATAGAGCGCGACCCGACGATAATCTCCGATAATGCGACCACGGCCGTAACCATCCGGCAAACCGGTCAAAATCCCCGATTTTCGGCAGCGCAACATCTCGGGAGAGTAGACGTCGAACACGCCCTGGTTATGGGTTTTGCGCAATTCGCTGAAGGTATATTCAAATTCGGGATCCATCTCCCGGCCATATGCTTCAAAAGAGCTGCGGATCATATTTACACCGCCAAATGGGTGCAGTGCTCTTTTAAGGGGCTTGTCGGTTTGCAGGCCAACAATCTTTTCCAGCCCTTGCTCGATATAACCCGGCCCGTGGGCAGTAATGGTCGTGGCAATATTGGTATCAAAATCGACCGGTGCGTGGGTGGCATTCTCAATGCAGATCCCCTCCATCACCTTATTCCACAAAGTGGTGGTCGCTTCGGTCGCATCTGCTAAAAACTGTTCGTCACCTTCATAGGGGGTGTAGTTCTGCTGGATAAAATCACGGACGTTGATCTCGTGCTTCCAGTTTTCACCGGCAAACCCTTGCCATGCCTGACGGAATTTATCCTGATCCAATTGCATATCAACTTTCATCAAATAAACCTCATTCACTACTCATGACACTACAGTGGAAGATGTCAGACGCACTCGGCCTGACGAACCTGCTGCCCCAGACGAATGGCATCCAGCGCGATCATTTTCTCTTCATTGGTGGGAATAACCGTCGCCAGTACCATGGACTCTGCCGCCGAAATCACCCGGCAGCCCTCGCTATTGGGACGCTGGTTAAACGGCTCGCTGATCGCTACGCCAAATACCTGAAGTCGTTCGCATACCAGCTTTCTGATAAAGGCCGAGTTCTCGCCGATCCCGCCGGTGAAAATAACGGCATCCAGTCGGCGCAATGAGGTGGCATGGCCGCCGATATGGCGGGCAATACGATGGACAAAAGCGTGAATGGCCAATTTTGCCCCGGGATGTCCTTCGTGATAGGCAGCTTCCAATACCCGCATATCGGAGGAGAGCCCCGAAATACCCAGCAGGCCGGACTGCTTGTTCAATACCCGCTCGATATCCTCGATGGATTGTCCTGTCTTGCTGGCGATATAGGCCAGCGCGCCAAAATCGATATCGCCGCTGCGGCTGCCCATGATCAACCCCTCCAGCGGCGTCATCCCCATCGAGGTATCGACGCTCTTGCCATCCTGTACCGCACAAATAGAGGCGCCATTGCCCAGATGGGCGATGACCAGACCGGCATGCTGCTCATCCAGCCCCATAAATACGCAAGCCTGCTCGGCCACATAGCGATGGGAGGTACCGTGGAAGCCATAGCGGCGCACGCCGTAATCCTGCAAATATTGGTAAGGCAGCCCATAGATATAGGCTTCCGGCTTCAGGGTCTGGTGAAAACCGGTATCAAATACCGCAATTTGGGGTTGTGTGGGAAATAGCTGACGAGCCGCCATCACACCGCATAAATTGGCGTGATTGTGCAGGGGAGCCAAGGGTGACACCTGCTTTATTTTGGCCAATACATGTTCATCAATGATGGCCGCTTCGCTAAATTCACTACCACCATGAGCAATTCGATGACCCACCAGTGCAATGGCATCCAGCAGATCCCGTTTTTTCAATTCCGCCGCGATGGCAGCCAATGCACAGGTGTGGTTATTTTCAGGTAATGACATAGCGGGCTCTTTACCCACTTGCAATTGGGGATGGGCCGTCTCAATACCATCCGCCATACCGGATATCACCACCTCACAGGATTGACTCTCCAGTACCGAGAATTTGACCGATGAGGAGCCGCAATTGATAACCAGAACCAACGAATCAAACTTCATTACATCGCCTCGAGATTAATAGTGTCAAGTCACTGCAGTCAGGGCATTTCGCCATAAACAGAAAGTCAAAAAACGGCAAGCCTTACCCAGGGCCCACATAATTGTGGCCAACGAAGAACCGGTTATTGCTCATGTCTGACTGCACCATCCAGACCCCGCCAGGGGGGCCTGAATGGTTGATGACTTGCAGAAAAGGTTTTCAGAACAGCTTGGAAACTATATTCAGGATGGTCAGCACACCGATGATAGTGACAAACAGGTTGCTGGCCTGACCTTTATATTTTGCAAGTGCCGGTGTCTTGCTCACCGCATACATCGGCAGCAGACAGAGCAGGGATGCGATGATTGGCGCCCCCATTGCCTCAATCAGGTCGAGGATGTTGGGGTTCACATAAGCGACCAGCCAGGTCGAACCCATGATGAACAACATACTGACCATGTTGAGTTTTTTACTGGAAACCTTGCTCTTGTCGCCCTGGTAGCCAAAGCGGAGGATAAGGCCGTTCAACCCTTCCAGCGTCCCCAGATAGTGGCCAAAGAAGGATTTGAAGATGGCAACCAGCGCAATGATGGACGCCGCATACTCCAAAGTGGTGGCAAACGCAGACTTGCTGCCCGTCATTGAGGAGAAGTGGTTGGCCAGATAGGAGAGCACCGGAATGTTCTGGGCTTTGGCTTCCGCCATATTTTGCGGTGACAGGGTAAAGAGGCAGCTGAAGGCAAAGAACATCACCACGGCCACCATCAGCATGCTGGCACCGGAGATAATCTTCGAGCAGCGCTTCTCGGTAAAATCACGACCGAACTCCTGCTCATACTCTTCCCGTTTGGAGACGATGAAAGAGGAGACAATCGGCGAGAAGTTGAAGGAGAAGACCATGATGGAGATCCCCAGCCAGACGGTAACCAGAATACCATCGTGACCAAACATCGATATCTCGCTCAGATTGACCTGATCAAAGACGGCACTGTTCCAGTACGGGACAAGGGAGAGAGATATAACGATCAGACTGGCAATAAAGGGAAAGACCAGATAGCTCATCACCTTGACCATCAGATCTTTACCGAAGTAGATCACGAATGCCATCAACATCAACAATGCCAGTGCAACCACACCTCGATTAAGCGGAACCAACTGTAGTTGATGCTCCCAAAATGCCATAAAGGTATTGGTGATCGTCACTCCATATATCCACAGCAGTGGGCAGATGGCAAAGAAATAGAGGAAGGTAATTACTACTCCACCCATCTTGCCAAAATGCTCCTCAACGGTCTCGGTAATATTTGCCGATGGATTACTGCCAGAAAGACATAATCTGGCCAACGCTCTGTGGCAATAAAATGCAATGGGGTAAGCCAGCACCAGCATGATTAATATTGGGATCAGGCCACCATATCCGGCCCGGATTGGAAAGAACAAGACTCCCGCCCCGATAGCAGTACCGAACAGACCTAATCCCCATGTGGTATCCGATTTACGCCATGCACGCGTATTCTCTTTACTGCCGGTGACAACACTGTCTAATATCATGACTGCATTCCTTACAGGCTAAATTGACGAATATTGTTCTGTTCGATAATTTCGGCGATCCGGGTCAGATCAATATTGCCACCCGAAATAATGCTGACGGTCTTTTTACCTTCGACATAATGTTTCAGCTTGCCACTGAGCAGCGCTGCCGAGGCCAGAGCTCCCGCCCCTTCGGTAATCACCTTGTTGCGCTGAATAAGGTCAACCATGCTATGACGAATATCATCCTCGGTGACCAGTACAATATCATCCACCAATTGTTTGACGATTTCGAAGGTCAGTGAACCGGGTCTTGCCACATCACAGCCATCGGCCAGCGTGCTGCTGGTTCTGTGATTGGTCATGGTACCGGCATAGAAAGAGGCCGCCATACCGTGCACATTCTCGGATTGCACACCAATCACCTTGATGGTCGGATTAATAGATTTGATAGCCATGGCAACACCAGCAATCAAACCACCGCCACCGATCGGCACTATGATGTTATCGACATCATACAAATCTTCGATAATTTCCAGGCCAATGGTGCCCTGGCCGGCAATTACTTTTGCATCGTCGAAGGGGGGGATAAATACGCGGCCTTCCATCTCCACGATTTCGCTGACTTTGGCAATGGTGTCATTGAAGCTATTTCCATGGAGGATCACTTTGGCTGAATAGTCACTGGTTGCAGCAATTTTTGATTTGGGGGCACAGCAAGGCATGACCACCTTGGCATCAATTCCCAGCATAGCACTGGAGAGTGATACACCTTGGGCATGATTGCCCGCCGAGCAGGCGACAACACCTTTTTGTCGGTCTTCCAGACTTAATGAACTGAGCTTGTTGAAGGCGCCACGAATTTTAAAAGAGCCTGTACGTTGCATGTTTTCAAGCTTGAGGTAAACCTCGCCATGGCAACGTTCGCTGATGTAGTTAGAGGGTAGTTGCGCGGTCTTGTATATATGATTGGTCAGTCTTTTTTTGGCTTCAGTAATATCATGAAGACCAATGGGCAGATTGCTATACATCTTCATCGCAAATCTCTTTTTATTTATTAATTTGTAGGGTTTTATTTCACAGGGCGAAGCGATACTAGGTTCTATCACTTGCAATTAATGTGAGCATAAACACAAAAAAATCTACAAAGAGACTGCGTTACGGTGAAATTATCAAAAAATGTGATGGCAGCAACACTTGAATCCAAATGGATTAAAAAAAGTAATCAGATATTGGCAAAGAATATAATTAACAACTCCAAAACAAAGCCGTAAAGATTAGATTTTTAAGGGCAATTTCGTTGCTTTTTGCAACCGGCAATCAGTTGCTTGCCTGCCAGAACCGGGACAATAAAAAAGGGAGCCTATAAGGCTCCCTCTCGACAACACAAAACCGATTACTCGGCTGCAGCATCATCTTTCTTGTACTTGGCAGCAGTCTCTTTGATCAGAGCCTGCAACTCGCCAGCCTGGAACATCTCGATCATGATGTCACAGCCACCGATCAGCTCACCTTCAACCCACAGTTGGGGGAAGGTCGGCCAGTTGGCGAATTTTGGCAATTCGGCGCGTATATCCGGATTTTGCAGGATATCAACGTAGGCAAACGGCTCGCCGCAGGACATCAGAGCCTGGGAGGCCTGGGCAGAGAAGCCACAGCTGGGTAGCTTGGGGGAGCCCTTCATGTAGATGATGATGGGGTTGTCAGCCAGCTGCTGCTTAATCTTTTCAATAGTTTCCATAGGTGCCTCACTAGAGCGATTTCGGCGGCCATTCTACTGCAATCTTGCCCGAGCACAAACTGACAAAGGGGTGACCCGGCTCGAATTGTGCAAAGAACCCACACTGGATTGATCGCGATCATGGCGCCAATCAAGAGTTGTTAGGCCATCTTTGATACTGCTACAATCCCTTGGCTTTGGGCTACCCAGCCCCATTATTTTAAAAACAACTCTTTTCACATATAGAAAAGAGTACGCAATGTCTTGCAACCGTCGCCTTCGCACGGTCCAGCCAATGGAGAGTAGAAAATGGCATTCGAACTTCCCGCTCTGCCCTATGCAATCAACGCTCTGGAACCGCACATCTCCCAGGAAACTCTGGAATATCACCACGGCAAGCACCACAACACCTACGTGGTCAACCTGAACAATCTGGTGCCGGGTACCGAGTTTGAAGGCAAGTCTCTGGAAGAGATCATCAAGACCTCCAACGGCGGCATCTTTAACAACGCCGCCCAGATCTGGAACCACACCTTCTACTGGCACTGCCTCTCCCCGAATGGCGGTGGCGAGCCGACTGGCGCCCTGGCTGAGGCCATCAACAAGGCATTCGGCTCCTTCGCCGAGTTCAAAGATGCCTTCACCAAATCTGCCATCGGCAACTTCGGTTCCAGCTGGACTTGGCTGGTGAAGAAAGCTGACGGCTCTCTGGCTATCGTCAACACCTCCAACGCTGGCTGCCCGCTGACTGAAGCCGGTACCACCCCGCTGCTGACCGTTGACCTGTGGGAGCACGCCTACTACATCGACTTCCGCAACCTGCGTCCGAAGTACATGGAAACCTTCTGGGCTCTGGTTAACTGGGAATTCGTGGCCAAGAATCTGGCTGCCTAATCAGCCTCGCTTGCCAAAACGCCCCGCACTGCGGGGCGTTTTTTTATCTCGATATGGCTGCGAAAATGAATAAGGCGCCCGCAGGCGCCTTTTACATATCGAGATGACCCGTTTACTGGTCCAACTCGTCCATATATTCATCCAGATTGGCATCGTCGGCCTGCTCTTGCTGAGACGCTTTCAGCTCGGTCTGCTTGCCCGTCACCTTGCCCTGGTTATATTGCAGGTAGAAGTCCTTGGTCAGCGCATAAGGATCGAGGGAGTTGTCGATGATCCGCTCCTGATCGATCAGCTTGGCGCGATTACCCAAGCCATCTAGCACCCAATGGGTAACCCTCAGCGGGATTGTCAGCAAGGCATAGGGGAAATAGATGGTATCAATGGTGTCACCAACCAGCTCCCGGGTGGTAGTCGGGCCGTAGACAGGCACCATGATGTAGGCACCATTACCGATATCGGCCCTGCCCAGCACTGTGTCCATTTCCAGCTTGTTACGCTCGAGGCCGGCATGTTTGGCCACATCGAAGATACCCAGCAGACCGACCGTGGTGTTGAGGGTAAAGCGCCCCAGGTTGGTGCCCGCCCCCTTCAAATCACCGGTGATCAGATGGTTCACCATGCTGCTTGGCTCATCAAAGTTGGCAACAAAGTTGGCAATGCCATCCTTCACCCCAACCGGAATGTAGCGGGCATAGGCATGTACCACAGGACGTGCCACATAGGGCTCCAGCACATCATAGTTGACCGCCCACATGGCCCGGTTGGCCCCCTGGAAGGGATCGCGCGGATCGGCCGCCGTACTGGTGGCACCCGGATTATTCATGCCGGGATTGAGATCCAGACTCTCTGGGCCAGGCTTGGGTGGACCACCGGCACAGCCAGCCAGCAAGAGGGCTGCCAGTATGGCCCCTGAACGAAGATACATATGATTGTCCTGACGTTTTATTTTGATTTATCAGAAGTATAGATAACCCGGCTCCTATCCAGGAGCCGGGTTATCCAAAGGCATATTAGAGGGCGTGATCGATACGGATGTCAATCGGAGCAGCAGGGATCTCGGCCGTCTTGACCGGCACGGATACCCCTTCGAAGGCTCCTTCCTTGTTCATCACATTGCCACCGCGCGAGAGACGCGCCTTGAACTGCAGCTCCGGATAGGCCGCCAGTTTGCTGCCTTCCATCATGGCATCGCCATCCCCGAGTGACAGGGTAACAGGCAAGGTTGGCCCTGCGATACGCTTCACGGCGATGGGCATGGGCGGCCCGTTGGGCACCACGGCAAAGACGAAGAGATGGGCATCTTCCGGCATCTGAATGCCCGCCGCCAACGTGACGTGGATGGGGAATTCCCCCTCCTTCACCGCCAGCGGTTGTCCCTCAACTGCGCCCGCTTTGGCTGCGCCTGAATTCGTCACCTCGATGCCGCGCTGCTTGAGCTGCGCGCGGGCGTACTCCATGGAGCGCTCGACCATCACGTAACGGGGGGTACCTTTCTCCATCAGTGGCAACATCGCCTGCCAGCGAGACAGCGCGGTCTGGAAGTCCTCTTTTTGCAGCGCCATAAAGGCATAGACAGAGCGTGCTTCGATATTGTCCGGATCCTGCGCGATAGCCGCTTGCAACAGGGCATCCGCTTGCGCCTCATCCCCCGTCATCATTAGCGCCTGCGCGTAGGGCACCGCCACCAGCGATTTCTGGGGAGCCAGCGTGTAGGCCCGCTCCAGCGCCTCGCTGGCCATTTCAGGATCATTGCCATCCAGCGCCAAACGTCCCAGCAGCAGCCAGCCGCGGTAGTCGTTCGGTTCATCCTTGAGGCGGGTACGCAGTGCCAGCGTGAAATCCAGCAGATCCTGCTCGGTCACCTGGGCATCGCGTTCCACCAGAATGCGGTTGCTCAGCTCGCCAAGACGGCTGCTGGCATCTTGCCAGCGACTCACCTCTTGCCAGGAGCCCAACTTGTAGTAGAGCCCCAGACTCACCACCAACAGCACCAGTACACCCGGGATCCAGATCAGACTCTTGCCACTGCGGGCAGTCTGCTCCACATCGGGGATATCATCCAGGAGGCTTCGTTGCAGCTCGACCAGCGAGTCGGACTCCTCAGCCAGGACACCCTGCTCGCGCTCTTCGCCAATCTCCAGCAGCCGCTGGCGATAGAGCTGTTTGTTGAGCGCCGAGCGACTGATGCTCTGTTTGCCTTCACCACGCCACAGCGGCACGACGAGCGCCAGACTCACCAGCACCAGCAAGCCCGCAATAACTATCCAAAAAGCGGTCATTGTTTCTCTTCCTCTTTGAGCAGCTCGGCCAGTCGGCGCTGCTCCTCCTCGCTCAGGGCGTTATCCAGTTGTTTTTTCACCGCAGGGGGCCGGCGGCTGCGCATCACGACCACGGCGCCACCGATCAGGATCACCAGCAGAGGGCCGAGCCAGAGGATCAGGGTGGAGGCCATCAGGGGCGGGTTATAGAGGATAAAGTTGCCGTAACGGGCCACCATGTAATCCACGATCTCCTCTTTATCCTTGCCCTCGCGCACCATCTGGTAGGTCTTGTCGCGCAAGTCCTTGGCCAGCCCCGCATTGGAGTCGGCGATATCCTGGTTCTGGCACTTGGGGCAACGCAGCTCCTTGGTCAGTTCGCGAAAGACCTGCTCCTGATTGTCGTTGTCGAAGGTGTAGACATCGATAGCGGCCATGGCCGGCGCTTGCACCACCCATCCCAGCAACAGCAGCAGGGAAGCAATCAATACTCTCATCAAGACTCCCCTCACTTCATGGCATCAAAGATGGGTTTGAGGGTCGACGCCCAGTTCTCGGGGTTGATATCCCCCACGTGGCGATACCGGATGATCCCCTTGCTGTCGATAAAGAAGGTCTCCGGCGCGCCGTATACCCCGAGATCCAGCCCCAGCATGCCGTCCGGATCATAGAGGTTGACTTGATAGGGGTTGCCCAGCTCAGCCAACCATTTGATCGCCTTGTCGCGCTCATCCTTGTAGTTCATGCCGATGATGGGAATGCCCTGCCCTGCCAGCTGTTTGAGGTAGGTGTGCTCGCCATAGCAGGTCGGGCACCAAGTGGCCCAGACGTTGAGCAACATGGGGCGACCGGTCAGGATACTGCGATCGTGCTGCTTTTTCAGATCGTAAATGTCCTGCAGGGTGAACACCGGCACCTCTTTGCCCACCATCACGGACTCAAGCTTGGTGGGATCGGAGTAGAGCCCTTTGAACAGGAACACAGCCCCCAGCAAAAAGACGATAAAGGGGATTAAAAACAACCAGGTCTTTTTGTTCATGCCTTGGCCTCCTCCTCACGACGGCCGAAACGGTAACGCTTGTCGAGCATCGCCAGCACGCCACCAATGGCCATAAAGACGCCGCCGAACCAGATCCAGCGCACGAACGGCTTGTAGTAGATCCGCACCGCCCAAGCCCCGTTGTCGAGCTGTTCCCCCAGCGCCGCATAGAGATCGCGGGTGATGCCGGCATCGATGGCAGCTTCGGTCATCGGCATCCGGCTCACCTTGTACATCCGCTTCTCGGGCTTGAGCAGGGCGACCTGCTTGCCATTCTTGTGCACTTCCAGCACGCCCTTGAAGCCATCGTAGTTGGGGCCGTTCTTCTCCTTGATCCCGGCAAAGACGAATTCGTAATCGGCAAAGTGCACCCGATCACCCGCCTGCATTCGCAGATCCTTCTCGATGCTGTAATTCTGGGTGCAGGCGATACCTATGATGCTGACTGCCAGCCCCACATGGCCGAGGATCATGGCCCAGTGGCTGTTGCCAAGCTTGCGCACACCGACTGCAAAGCTGTGCTTATGGGTCGCTCGCGCCCAGGTCTCCTGCACGCTGGTGACGATGATCCAGGCACCCAGACCAATCCCTACCGCCGCCCACGGCTTGAAGGTTTCGGCAAAGAGCAGCGGCAACAGCAAGGCTGCGGCCAGACTCAGTACCAGTGCCACGACCACCTTGCTTTTGAGTTCCCCCAGCTCCTGACGACGCCAGCGAAACAGCGGGCCAACCCCCAGCAGCAGGGCAAACGGGATGATCAGCCAGCTGTAGATGTGGTTGAAGAAGGGGGTACCGATAGAGATGCTCCCCAGCCCCAGCTCCTTGTGCACCAGCGGCAGCAAGGTACCGAGCAGCACGGTCAGCAGACCCGCCACCAGCATGATGTTGTTGCAAAGCAGCAGGGTCTCGCGGCTCCACAGCTCGTGTTTGCCGTGGCTCTTCACCTGCGAGCCTTTAAAGGCAAACAGCAGCAAGGATGAACCGATCACCGCCAGCAGGAAGCCGAGAATAAACAGGCCGCGGGTCGGATCGGAGGCAAACGCATGCACCGACACCAACACGCCGGAGCGTACCAAGAAGGTACCCAGCAGGCTCAGCGAGAAGGCAGAGAGGGCCAGCAGCACGGTCCACGCCTTGAAGGTGGCGCGCTTCTCGCTCACCGCCAGCGAGTGCAGCAGAGCGGTACCCGCCAGCCAGGGCATGAAGGAGGCGTTTTCTACCGGATCCCAGAACCACCAGCCGCCCCAACCGAGCTCGTAGTAGGCCCACCAGGAGCCGAGCACGATGCCAAGGGTCAGGAATACCCAGGCCGCCATGGTCCAGGGGCGCGACCAGCGGGCCCAGGTCGCATCGAGACGGCCGGTCATCAGCGAGGCAATGGCGAAGGCAAACGCCACCGAGAAGCCCACATAACCCATGTAGAGCATCGGCGGATGGAAGATAAGACCCGGATCCTGCAGCAGCGGATTGAGGTCACGACCATCTACCGGGAAATAGGGCAAGGTGCGGGTGAAGGGATCGGAGGTGAACAGCACGAAGGCAGTGAAGCCGACCGAGATCAGCCCCAGCACACCGAGTACCCGCGCGACAGCATCAAGCGGCAGACGGCGGCTGAACATGGCCACCGCCGCAGTCCAGCCACCCAGGGTCAGTACCCACAGCAGCAGGGAACCTTCGTGGGCCCCCCACACCGCCGAGATGCGATAAGCGAGCGGCAGCAGGCTATTGGAGTTAGTGGCCACATACTGCACGGTGAAGTCGTTATCGATAAAGGCCCAGGTCAGGCAGAGAAACGACAGCAGCAGCAGCAAGAACTGGGCATAAGCGAGCGGACGGGCCGCCGACATCATGCCAAGACGCCCCCAACTGGCGCCCAGTAGTGGGTAGCTCCCCAGCAGCAGGGCAGTGGCAAAGGCCAGGATCAGCGCAAACTGACCTAATTCCGGGATCATGAAGGCATTCCTTTCAATTGAACGGTGACAACAGCCGCACCACGCACGGCAGGCAAAGCGGAAAAGGCAAACACCACAGGGATCACTGCTTGGCTCCCTTCAACTGCGCCTCGGTATACTCCGGCTTGAAGTGCATGCCGTTGGTGGCATCGGCCACTTCCGGCGGCATGTAGTTCTCATCGTGCTTGGCAAGCACCTCGAACGCCTCTACGGTCGTGGCATCCTTGAGGGTGCCCTGGGCAACAATCCCCTGCCCTTCACGGAAGAGATCCGGCAGGATGCCGTCAAACTCGACCGTCACCAAATGACCGCCATTATCCACCAGCTTGAAGGCAACCTTGAGGCTCTGGGGATCCCGCTGTACCGACCCCGGCACGACCAATCCACCGATGCGCAGGCGCTGCCCCTCTTCCGGCTTGATCTTGTCCGGTCCCTTCCCCTCCACCAGCTCGCTCGGGGTGTAGAAGAGGTCGATATTCTGACTGAGGGCGTAGAGCACCAGCCCGCTGACGGTCGCCAGACCCAGGGTGATGGCGAGAATGATGGTGAGGCGTTTTTTGCGTCTCGGGTTCATAGGGTGTTCTCCATCTGCTGGGCCGCCTTGCGACGGGCCTCACGCGCCTGCTTGCTGCGCAACTCACCGAGCAGGCTGCGGGTTTTCATGCGGGTAGAAATGATGATGCCGGCCAGACACACCAACGTCAGGCCAAAAGAGAGCCAGACATAGAAGGCGTAACCGCCCATCGCCATAAAATCACTGAAAGAGGCAAAGTGCATGCTTACTTCTCCTGCTCTGCAATCTCTTTGACCCAGGGGCGATGCCACTCCCGCATCAGGAGTTCATTGCGAAAACGCATCAGGGTCAGGGCCCCGAGAAACGCGGCAAACGCCAGAATCATGATCAGCAGCGGCCAGAGCATCTCGGGTGAAATGGAGGGTTTGTCAAATTTGGTGATGGTGGCCCCCTGATGCAGAGTGTTCCACCACTCCACCGAGTAGTGAATGATGGGCAGGTTGATCACCCCGACCAGCGCCAGAATGCCGGCGGCACGGCCAGCGACCACCTTGTCGCTGAAGGCGTTGTAGAGAGCAATCACGCCGAGGTAGAGAAACAGCAGGATCAGCTCAGAGGTGAGCCGTGCATCCCACACCCACCAGGTACCCCACATGGGCTTGCCCCAGGCGGCACCGGTAAAGAGGGCAATAAAGGTAAATACGGCGCCGACCGGCGCAATGGCTGCAACCGTCATGTCCGCCATCCGCAGCTGCCACACCAGGCCGATAAAGGCGGCCACCGCCATGGTGGAGTAGGCCCCCATGGAGAGAATGGCGGAAGGCACGTGGATATAGATGATCCGGAACGAATCTCCCTGCTGGTAATCCGCTGGCGCAAACGCGAGGCCCCAGACAGTACCGATCACAAACGAGAGCAGACTAATCACCGCAAACCAGGGCAACAGCGTGCCTGCCAGCTGATAGGCACGCTCCGGTTTGGCATAAGGGTGCAACCATTTCCACATAGCTCACAAAACCTTTTTGTTATTAATCGTTTGGCGAGGCCTACCATACCGACCGCAGGGCAGCATCAAATACCCCGAAAGCAATAAGCGGCACTCTCCTTGATCCATCGCAACATTATTTTTTGCAAAAAGACTCCGTTCGGAGCCAAATCCGGTTCAGCTCACGGCCATCAGTTGAGGCTGACCCGCAACGCCGCCGACACAGCCAGCGGTGTCAGTGTCAGAGCCCCCACCAGCATGGCGGCCAGAATGGCAAGCTGCCCGCCATAGGGCAAGCTCATCCCCGCAGCATCGATGGCTGAGGTGGCAAAAATCAGTACCGGAATATAGAGCGGCAGGATCAGCAGACTGAGCAGCACCCCGCCTTTGCGCAATCCCACCGTCAACGCAACCCCGACCGCGCCGAGCAGACTCAATACAGGAGTGCCCAGTGCCAGCGTCGCGACGACAGCCAGATAGGTGTTCATATCCAGCGACAGCAAAATCGCCAGCAAAGGAGAGATCAGTAGCAGCGGCAAGCCGGTCAGCAGCCAGTGAGCGACCACTTTCGCCAGCGCCAGCAAGCCCAGCGGGTGCGGCATCAGCATCATCTGCTCCAGCGCGCCATCGACAAAGTCGTCGCGAAACAGCCGCTCCAACGACAACATGGCCGCCAATAGCGCCGCCACCCAGATAATCCCCGGGGCAATACGGGCCAGCAGTTTGGGCTCCGGGCCAATGCCTAACGGAAACAGGGTGATGACGATGAGGAAAAACCAGAGCGGATTGAGAATATCGGAACGCTGGCGCAGAGCCATCAGCAGTTCACGGTGAATAAGGTGCATAACAGCGCGCAACATGGCGTTACTCCTGCAATGTCGAGGCGAAGGGGGTCAACGAGATAGTCTTCAGCCGTCCCTGCATCAGGGTCAGATCCTGATGGGTGGTGAGGATCACCATGCCGCCCCGCTCGGCGTGTTCCAGAAAGAGCTGCTCGAGCACCTTGACCCCTTGCTTGTCGATGGCGGTAAAGGGCTCATCGAGGATCCAGAGTGCCGGTTTCTGTGACAGCCAGAGTCTGGCCAGGGCCACCCGGCGTTGCTGACCGGCAGAGAGTTGCCCGGTCGGGTTCTCTTCAAATCCGGCCAGCCCAACCCGGGCCAATATCTGCCACAAGTCAGTTTCTGTTTGCTGCGGGTGATGTAACTGCTGGTAGAATTTCAGGTTTTCAAAAGGGGTCAGCGCCGCTTTGACACCGGGCTGATGGCCGAGATAGAGCAGATTGGCATGATACTCATCACGACAGTGACGAATATTCTCCCCATTCCAGCACACCTCACCGGCAAACGGCTGCGACAGCCCGGTCAACAACCGCAACAGGCTTGTCTTGCCAACCCCGTTGGGCCCTTCAATTTGCACCAGATCGCCGGGCGCAACAGAGAAAGAGAGGTGTTCAAACAGAGTGCGATCTTCACGCACGCAGCTCAGATTGTTAACTTGAAGCAGCATGGGGATTTTTTCAGAGAAAATGAAGCGGTCTGCATCTTAACACAGTATTGGAATACGTCTTTTCAAAGATGCAACAATTGAACTGACTGGCGACCGGGATCACAAAGAAAATACGGTAGAAACCGCCTGCTCAACGCAGCTGGGAGACAAGCGGCTGCACGCCATAAAATTCAGGAAGGCAATTGCCTTCCTGAATCATCAAGAGCGACCTTTTCGCAACGATATCAAGAGCTCTGCCTCTGCCTTTGGCAACTCGCACTCACTCATGACTTCATCAAGATCGGCGCCCAGTTCGACCATCTTGGCCGCTCGGCTGTAGAGCCTGCGTTCGGGATCCTGCATGGTCAGTTCTTGCTGGCGTTCATTGACCTGCTGCATCGCCCCTTCCACCGACTGCAGACGCTGCCCCATGCCAATAGCGCCGGTATGGAGTTCCATCATCTGCTTGCGCAAGCTTTCCAACTGACCCTGCAGGGTTGCCACACTGGCCTCGGACTCCTGCTTGCTGCGCTTGCTCTTGAACCAAATATAAGAGGCAAACGCCAAGGCAATCAGGGACACCCCCAAGGCAACCATCTCGATTATCAAAACATCACCTTACTTATCAGAGGGAACCGATATCTTCCCACTCTTCATCGGAGAGCAGCTTGTTCAAGTCAACCAGGATCAGCAGTTGCCCATCGCGGTTGCTCACCCCCTGAATAAACTTGGCGCTCTCTTCAGTACCGACCGCAGGTGCCGCATCGATCTCGGAAGAGCGCAGATAAACCACTTCAGCCACGCTGTCGACCATGATGCCGATCACCTGCTTCTCGGCCTCAATGATCACAATCCGGGAGTTTTCACTCACATCACCAGAAGGCAGACCGAAACGGGAACGGGTATCGATGACAGTCACCACATTGCCACGCAGGTTGATGATCCCCAGTACGTACTCAGGCGCACCCGGCACCGGTGCAATTTCGGTGTAGCGCAACACCTCCTGAACCTGCATCACATTGATGCCGTAGGTTTCGTTTTCCAGTTGGAAGGTTACCCATTGCAGCACTTCATCTTCGGCCAGATTCTGTGCAATATTGCGCTTTTCTGTCATGTTTTTATTCCTTTTATGAAAACGTCTACTGCTAAAACTAGCAATAAAACAGCTCGATTGCAGAAGTTATCAGCGACCTTCTATGTTAACCCCACGCTCCAGCAACAGGAGCAGTTCGCGGACGTGTAACAGGGCACACATTTTTTCTTTAACCATGCCCGCCAACCAGGGGCGCTTGCCCTCCTGATGGCGCCATTTCACCTGGTCACGGTGTAACAATTCAGTCCCTTTGAGATGATGGCAGGCTAATCCCCACGGCGATTCACCAAGCATAATCAGATACTTGTAATCATCCATCTCGAGATGCTGACCCGGCATGACCCACTGGGCAGTATCGACCACATTCATCTTCTGCTCGCGGGAGGTCATGATCCCCTTGTACCAACCCGGTTGGCCAAACAGGGAGGTGATCTCGCCCAGCTGATGAATACCACCCAGCTCGGTCAACGGCACCGCAAACGTCACGCCCGCGACTTCAAAGAAAAGGGCCTGAAACTCTTTACCGGTATCGATATTTTCCCAGGTAACAGGTTCACTGGCCTCTACCGGAGCAACCTCCAGCGCCGTCTCGGTCAGGATAGTAGTATGGGGTTCCGCAACCTCGGGGAGCAGCACCTCCGCAGGCCACTCAGGCTCCACCGGCAGCAGTGACTCCTCTGCCACAATCTCCAGCGGTGCGGTGAGAGTTGCTTCCTGGGTGAAGGCGTCATTCTCAAACTGGACTTGTCCCACCTGAGCCAATAGCTCACCGAGCTGGGCAAGCCGTGGATCGCTTTCAAGGTAAGGTGCGGCGACTACCTCGGGGACGCTTTGGGGCTGACGTTGCAACTGTAAAACAGGGGCAGATTGAACCTCTTCCACCTCATCCAGCACCAGCGGCTCATCGAGCAGCAGGGAGTGGAAATAGTCATCCATCGCCCGAACTTGAATGGTATCTCTCATGCCGTCACCTCATGAACCCGTTGCCGCTCAAGGGCATCAAGATGATTGAGCAGCGTTTCATATGCATAGGTTCCACGACTCCCGGGAGAATAGATAGACGGGGGGATATGCAGCAAGCTGGCATCCCGAAACTTGGTATCAATAGGGATTACCGCATTCCACACCGAATCCCCATATTGATCCTTGATCGACTTCAAGGTCATCAGAGAGGCACGGGTGCGCTTGTCGAACATGGTCGGGATCACGGTATAACGGAACTTGTCACGCTTGGAACGCTGCATGATCTCGAATGTTTTCATCATCCGCTCCAACCCCTTGAGGGCCAGAAATTCGGTCTGGACAGGCACCAGAATGCGATCGCAGGCAGCCAACGCGTTGACCATCATCACCCCCAGCACTGGCGGGCAATCGATCAGCACGTAATCATATTGATCCTGAATGCGCAGCAGTGCCCGCTTCAGTACCAGTCCCATCCCCTCACGATTGCCCATCACCCGATCAAGGGTCGCAAGGGTAATAGATGCGGGTAGTAAATTGATATTCTCGAACTTGGTCTTGAGCGTCAGTTTATTGACAAGCTCGGCTGTCGGTTTGACAGCTTGAAACAACTCATAGAGGGTTCCATCCAGGCGATCTGAATCAAAATCAAGATATGCAGTCAGCGAAGCATGGGGGTCGGTATCAATCAACAGCACCCGCTGGCCACGCTGGGCCAGGATCCCCGCAAGCGAGACCACTGTGGTGGTTTTACCCACACCACCTTTCTGGTTGGCAACCGTCCAAACAATCACTGTATCAATCCTGCCTTGTTGTTATGCGTATGCCACCACCGGGCAAGGTGATCACCTTTATCTCTCCTGCATCCACCGCCTGCTGTACAGCAGGAACCGGTTCAGCAACTACCGTCGGTGTTGCAACCACAGGTGCCGGCGGCACCCAGGCAAATTTGGAGATAGCGACCACAACCTTGCGATTCTGCAGTCTGCCCTGCTCGCTGCCGTTGTCAGCAAAAGGGGAAAACTCGCCATATGCCTCGAACGCCAGACGCTGGGGGGCGATCCCATCTGCAATCAAACCATTGAGTACCGCTTCGGCCCGAGCAGCAGAAAGCGCCCAGTTAGAACGATAAATTTCATTATTTATCTGTTGGTTATCGGTATAACCCCGAACCCTTACATAGTTATCGACCGGTTTGAGAATACTTGAAAGAGTATTAATGACCGGTGCAGCGTTTGGTCCCAAAAAGGCACTGCCGCTGCCAAACAACAAGCCGGAACTGAGTTCAACCGTCAGCCAGTTCTCATCTTGCGTCAGTTTGACGATACCGGCATCCACCAGCGAGCCCATGCTCTGTTGCAACTGCATATCGAGTTTTGCAAGTGTCGCGCCATCTTGCAGCACTGGCACACCAGAAATAGGAGCAAGTGAAGGAGAGGGGGATGCTGGGCTTTCCAGCAACGATGGAGAGGCAGATACCGGGTTATCCAGCAGGGAATTACCCTGCCCTTCAAGCAAGCCATTGCCGCCAGACTGCATGACACTGAACGCCTGGCTCATACCATCAATCACCGCGCGATACTTGTCCTTGTTCACCAGCGCAACAGAGTAAAGCACCACGAACAAGGCAAAGATCAGCGTCATATAATCGGCATAGGAGACCAGCCAGCGGTCAAGATGCTCGCGACCCTGCAAGTGCAACCGATAGCGCTTGCGCATGGCTACTCTCCTTTCAAATAGGCCCTGAGCCGGCGTTCAACCTGCAAGCCGTTTTCACCATGGGCGATAGCCAGCAGCCCTTCCAGGGTCATCTCCTGAAAGAGTGCATAGTGATAGTGAAATGCGCGTAGCCGGTTGGCGATAGGCAGGTAGATGAGGTTGGCAAACCCCACTCCATAGATGGTTGCCACAAATGCCACTGCGATACCCACCCCCAGCGCTGACGGGTCTTCGAGATGAAACATGGCCTGGATCAGGCCCAGCACGGCACCGATGATCCCGATGGTCGGACTGTACCCCCCCATAGCTTCAAATACCCTGGCGGCATGTTCATTACGCTCCTGCTCGATATCGATATCGGCTTCGAGCAACATGCGAATATCCTCCGTGGATACCCCATCGACAATCATGCCAAGCCCTTGACGGGTAAAGTTGTCTTCCTCCTGCTCAGCCTGATTTTCAAGAGCCAGCAGCCCTTGCTGGCGCGCAAAGACGGCCCATGACTGCAACCGTTCGGCCTGCGTCGCGAGATCCTGGCGGGGAGGGGTAAAAATCCATAACAGCTGGCGCAACGCCAGCAGGATGTACTTGGCTGGAGTCTGCAACGTGACGGCACCAACGGTACCACCCAGCACGATCAAAAAAGCGGGGCCGTCCACCAACGTCAACAGGGAGCCGCCATGCCACAGTTGGGCAATGGCAATAGCCCCCAATGCCAGGAGCAGACCGAGCAAGCCCATGATTAGCGCCCCAACTCAACCAGAATACGCTGGGCCACCTTGTCCAGAGGGAGTGATTCGCTGGCAATCCCCGCTTTGGCTACCGCTTGCGGCATACCATATACCACGCAGGAAGCCTCATCCTGAGCCCAGATGGTTGATCCCTGCTCTTTCAGCAGTCTGGCGCCATCACGGCCATCTGCGCCCATACCGGTCAGCACAATCGCCAGTACCTTGTCGGCATAGGTTTTGGCCGCAGAGGCAAAGGTGATGTCCACACAAGGCTTGTAATTGACCTTGTCGTTGCCATCCACGATGCGAATGCGAGCCCCTACCCCACGACCTTCCAACAGCATCTGCTTACCACCGGGAGCAAGATAGGCATGCCCGGGTTTAAGCACATCGCCATCTTCCGCTTCCTTGACGCCAATCTGACATAACCCGTTGAGACGGGCAGCAAATGCGGCAGTAAACGTGGCTGGCATATGCTGGATAAGCAGGATTGGATGGGGAAAATCCCCCGGCAACTTGGTCAGCACATTTTGCAAAGCAACAGGTCCGCCGGTAGAAGTCCCGATCGCCACCAACTGATAACTCTTGCCACTGCGCTTGAATGAGGCACTTGGCACAGTGCGTTGCAGATCAGGCTGACGATCTGAAGATCTGGGCGCAGGGCTACCCAGCGGAGCACGAGCAACCGGTTCAGGTGCTTTGGGGCGAGCAGCTGATGTCATCAGGAAGCGCTTGCGGGAAATCTCCTTTACCCGCTGTTGCAACAGTCTGACCGCTTCATCTTTGTCTCTGGCAATGTCCTCAAACTTCTTGGGCAAGAAGTCTAGGGCACCAGCATCCAGCGCATCCAGCGTAGCCTTGGCCCCTTCATGGGTCAGGGAGGAGAACATCAGAATGGGGGTTGGGCACTTGGCCATGATCTCCCGCACCGCACTGATGCCATCCATCACGGGCATCTCGATGTCCATGGTGATCACATCAGGGCGCAGTGACAGCGCCTTGTCCACCGCCTCACGTCCATTCTGGGCCGTATCAATCACCGTCAGCATGGGATCCTGATTGATGATCTCGCTCACCCGACGGCGAAAGAAGCTCGAATCGTCGACAACTAATACCTTGACTGCCATTGTTGTTTTTCTAACTCCTTGGGCCTGAGCTATTAATGTCTACGCGCATATGCTTTGAGCAGACTCGGCACATCCAAAATAAGAGCGATTCCGCCATCACTGGTAATCGTCGCACCGGCCATGCCAGGGGTGCCTTGCAGCAGATTATCGAGTGGCTTGATCACCACCTCTTCCTGACCAATCAGGCTGTCTACCACAAACCCGATTTGCTGAGTGCCAATCTGCACAATCACCACATGTCCGGTATCCTGACGTGAACGCTTGTTGGCGCCACGAATCAACCACTTGTGCAGATAGAAGAGCGGTATCGCCTTCTCGCGCACAATGATGGTGAGCTGGCCATCAACCATGTTGGCCTTTTTCAGATCCAGATGGAAAATCTCATTCACACAACCAAGGGGAAGTGCGAAAGTCTGCTCACCCACTTCCACCATCAGAGTTGGCAGAATGGCCAGCGTCAACGGAACCTTGATTTCGAGACGGGTACCTTTCCCCCAGGTGGAATCGATATGCACCGATCCATTGAGGCTGACAATGCTGGTTTTAACCACATCCATTCCGACACCACGGCCAGAGATATCGGAGATCTCGGCCTTGGTTGAAAAGCCCGGAGCAAAGATCAGGTTATAGGCATCGTTGTCGCTCATGCGAGCGGCAGTATCTGCATCCAGAACACCGCGACTGATTGCGATGGACTTGAGTTTCTCAGGATCCATCCCTGCCCCATCATCCTCGATGCAAAGCAGAATATGGTCACCTTGCTGGGAGGCACTAAGGGTTATTGTCCCTTGACGCGGTTTGCCCGCTTTCTCTCGCACATCCGGCATTTCGACCCCGTGATCGCATGAGTTGCGAACAAGGTGAACCAGAGGATCGGCGAGCGCCTCTACCAGGTTTTTATCCAGATCTGTCTCTTCCCCCACCATCACCAGCTCAATCTCTTTCTTGAGGGTTCTGGCCAGATCACGCACCACGCGCGGGAAACGACCAAATACCTTCTTGATTGGCTGCATGCGGGTTTTCATCACCGCACCTTGCAGGTCAGCCGTTACCACATCCAGATTGGCAACCGCCTTTGACATCTCTTCATCATTGCTGGCAATACCCAGGCTCACCAGCCGATTACGAACCAGTACCAACTCGCCTACCATGTTCATGATGACATCGAGAGTCTTGGTATCCACCCGCACCGTCGTATCGCTTTGCACGGCACTGTTTTCTGCTGGCGCAGGCGCAGCCTTGGCGGCAGGCGCTGGTGCCTTGGCTGCTTCAGCGGGTTTTGCGGGGGCAGCCGGTGCTGGTTTGGCTACAGGAGTGGCCGGTTTGGGCGGAGTCACCGCGGCAGGTGCGGCAGGTGCGGCAGGTGCGGCAGGTGCGGCAGGTGCGGCAGGTGCGGCAGGTGCGGCAGGTGCGGCAGGTGCGGCAGGTGCGGCAGGTGCCATAGTACTCTGAGGCCCTTGACCACGACCATGCAATTCATCAAGCAGACGCTCAAACTCATCATCATCGATAAGCTCGTCCACCTCTTTTTGCACCGATTTCAGAGGATTCACCTCTGGCGCCCCCATGTGCTGTCCCTGACCATGCAACTGGTCCAACAAGGCCTCAAACTCATCATCGGTGATATCGCCAGAGCCACCAGCGATAGGCGCTGCTGCAACCGTCTTGGTCGGTGCCCCACCCACGCCGTGGAGCTCGTCCAGCAGACGTTCAAACTCGTCTGCAGAAATTTCATCGATCGAGCCGCCGCCATTGACAGGAGCAGGCTCGCTGCTGATGGCTGCGGGTTCAACAACTTCTGGAGCAACTTCTTCAACAACTACCGGTGCTGCAGGTTCAGATTCTACAGCCGCAGCCGCACTGGTAGCAGTGCGCAGTTGCTCTTCCCCTTCCGGCTTGCACAACTCGTGGAGGTCATGAAGCAAATCATCTGACGCAGGGCTGGGTGCTTCGCGATTTTGAACCTGGGCGAACATGACATTGATGGCATCCAGCGCTTGCAGGATTACATCCATCAGCTCCGCAGTAACGGTTCGCTTGCCATTACGCAAGATATCGAACACGTTTTCCGCACCGTGGCATACATCAACCAGTTCACCGAGCGACAGAAAACCAGCCCCCCCTTTCACGGTATGGAAACCGCGAAAGATGGCATTCAACAGGTTCTTGTCATCGGGCCGCTTTTCCAAGTCGACCAGTTGTTCAGACAACTGTTCCAATATTTCGGATGCTTCGACCAGAAAGTCTTGCAGTATGTCTTCATCAACTTCGAAGGCCATGCGTCACTCCATTAGAATCCCAAGCTAGACAGCAGATCGTCCACATCATCCTGACCATTGACCACATCGGCACGAGCCTCGGGGTTCATGATAGGGCCCTCTGCTTCAATCCCGTTGACAGGAATACTACGAGTTGAATGCTCAGCAGAAGCCTCACCAAACATGGTCAGCATTTCTATTAATTTTGTTTCAACTTCCTGAACAAGCTTGATGACCTTGCGGATCATCTGACCTGTCAAATCCTGAAAATCTTGTGCCATCAGGATTTCTGTCAGCAGTTGCCGTAATTTATCGGCATCAGACTCTGAAGCCTTAATAAAATCATCAAGTTGGTGACATAAGGATTTGAACTGTCCCACGCTCATGTCACGAGACATGAGGGCATTCCAGTTCGGCATCACCAGCTGGATATTGTCATTCAGGCGATCCGCTATCGGCAAACTGGCTTCCACCGCATCCATTGTGCGATTGGCCGCTTTGTCGGTCATATCGATAACGTAGCTCAAGCGTTCCCGAGCATCGGGAATATCATGAGTAGCCAAATCCGGAATACGGGGATCGAGGCGAAATTCTTGAAGTGAATCATGCAGTTGTCGGGTCAGCTGACCTACTTTTTCAAACAGATCGGCTGCGTTGGGGGCACATACTTCGGCAAGCAGTTCATCGGCCAGCTCAAATTCGCCTTGCTCCAGATGAGCAACAAGCATCCTTGCCTGGTCGAGCGAAATCATTGCTCTCGTTTTGGCCATCATCCCTGCAGCTCCTTAGCCAATTCGTTCGAAAATTTTGTCGAGTTTTTCTTTGAGCGTTGCTGCGGTGAAGGGCTTGACGATGTAACCGTTGACGCCAGCTTGGGCGGCTTCAATGATCTGCTCACGTTTGGCTTCAGCGGTTACCATCAGTACCGGCAGATGCTTGAGCTTCTCATCGACACGGATGGCTTTAAGCAGGTCAATACCTTGCATGCCTGGCATGTTCCAGTCGGTAACTACAAACTGAAAGTCACCATTTTTCAGCATCGGCAGCGCTGTATTGCCGTCATCCGCCTCATGGGTATTGTTGAATCCCAAGTCGCGCAGCAAGTTCTTGATAATCCGGCGCATCGTTGAAAAATCGTCAACAATGAGGATTTTCATGTTCTTGTCCAAAATTCCCTCCTAAATAGCCACCAGAGTGGCTCACTTACATGATGCTAAAAACGGGTTGTGTCGTGCGGATTATGCCTTAGAGTTTCATCTCAGTGTAGCCAGTACAAACACTTATAGATGCCAATCTCTCAAACGAGCACGCAATCTGTGCATTGCCTGACTGTGGATCTGGCTCACACGCGACTCGCTGACATTCAAAACCTCGCCAATTTCACGCAAATTCAGCTCTTCATCGTAGTAAAGAGAGAGAACCAAAGCTTCTCTCTCTGGTAGACGACCAATTTGCTCGGATAATTGAATCTGAAATCGCTCGGCAGCCAATTCATCGAATCCCGAGCCTGAAGGGGCGTCATCGGGGTTGCCGATCACATCCTCGCTGACTCCCAAATCTTCGATGCCGATAATTTTGCCGCAGGAGACATCTTGCAGCATCGCATGGTAATCAGCGATGGATACCCCCATCTCGGCAGCAACCTCGGTATCTCGCGCGTCACGCCCGTGAGTCTGCTCGACACTCTCGATCGCTTCTGCAATAGCCCTGCTGTTGCGATGCACTGAACGGGGCACCCAGTCACCACGCCGAATCTCATCCAGCATGGCGCCGCGGATCCGGATCCCGGCATACGTCTCGAAGCTGGCCCCCTTGCTACCGTCAAAGTTGCGGGAGGCTTCAAGCAGCCCAATCATACCTGCCTGGATCAGGTCATCCAGCAAGACACTGCTGGGCAGGCGAGCCAACAAATGCTGGGCAATTCGCTTGACCAGGGGAGCATGACGCTCCACCAGCACGTAGGAATCCTGATGACGCAAGTACGCTTGGGCTTTATTCACGGGAACCTTCCTGTGTTGTGGCCGGTTTCTGCAACAAATTTTCCAGGAAAAACTCCAGATGGCCGCCCGGCTGGTTGGGCACCGGCCAGCTCGCCGCCTTGTTGGCAAGGGCCCGGAACGCCAGTGCGGCCGGCGACTTGGGAAACGCCTCGACAATCAGCTTCTGCTTGCGCACGGCGGCACGCAGATTGGTGTCATAGGGTACACAGGCGACCAGTTCCAGCGAGGTGTCGAGGAAACGATCCGTGACCCGGGTCAGTTTGGCAAAGAGCTCCTGCCCTTCGCGCAGACTGCGCACCATATTGGCCACCACCTTGAAACGAAACACGCCGTGATCCTTGGATAGGATCTTGATGAGGGCGTAGGCATCGGTGATGGAGGTCGGCTCATCACAGACCACCACCATGATGTCTTGAGCGGCACGGGTGAAGCTCAGCACCATGTCGGAGATCCCCGCAGCCGTATCCACCAGCAGGATGTCGACCTGGGTCTTCATTTCGCTGAAGGCACGGATAAGCTCGGCATGCTGCACCGGAGAAAGCTCGACCATGGACTGGGTGCCCGAGGTCGCAGGCACGATCATCATGCCGTAAGGGCCTTCGACGATGATGTCGTCGATGGTGCATTCACCGGCCAGCACGTGAGAGAGGTTACGATGAACCCGCAGCCCCAGCATGACGTCGACGTTGGCCAGACCCAAGTCGGCATCCAGCACCATCACCCGCTTGCCTTGGGCGGCCATGGCTCCGGCCACGTTCAGGGTCACGTTGGTCTTGCCCACGCCACCTTTACCACCGGAAACGGCGATTACTTTTACTCGATTGTTTTGACGCATTTTGCGCAGACCACTCGCCTGATCCATATACATGTTACTCATAAAACTCCGAATCTTCGGCCTCGCCAAAGCCTGCGCCCCAGAAATAGGGCTCCTCTGTTTCTCGCTCCAGCGAGCCCATGGCAGCTCCGACGAGCTGCGCCGCATTGGCAACCTGAATATCTTCCGGAACCCTTTGTCCATCAGTGATATAGCTGATGGGTAATGAATTCTGGATACACACGTTAATCACTTCGCCCAGATTCAGACTTTCATCCAATTTGGTAAGTATGCAGCCGCTTAATGGAATACGCCGGAAATGGTCAACCGCCTCCTGCATCACCCGACGCTGGGAAGTTGCCGACATCACCAGATAACTGCGGATCCGCACCTTGGCATTCTTGACCAGGGTATCGAGCTGCTCGGTCAGCCGGATATCCCGTTGGCCCACCCCGGCCGTATCGATAAGTACCAGCCGACGGTGGCGGAACTGATAAAGGGCATTGGCCAGCTCTTCGGCATCACGCACCTGCCGTACCGGGCAACCCATGATGCGGCCATAGGTCTGCAGCTGTTCATGGGCACCAATCCGGTAGTTGTCGGTGGTGATCAGCGCCACCTGTTCGGCGCCATACTTCATGGCGAAACGGGCAGCCAGCTTGGCGATGGTAGTGGTTTTGCCCACCCCGGTCGGACCAAGCAGCGCCACCGCGCCGCCCTGACGCATGATCTCGTCCTCACTGATCTTGAGCTGGGCCGTCAGCACCTCGGCCAACTGGGCCATCGCCTGATGGATGGACATATCTTCGGGGATCAGTCCCGCAAGTTGATCGGCAAACGCATCGTCAAAGCCGAGCTTCTTGAGCTCCTTGATCAGCAGGGCCCGCATCGGTTCGCGGCGCTCCACCTCTTGCCACATCAGCCCGGAGATCTGGTGCTCCAGCAATTTACGGATGCTGGCCATCTCCTTGCGCATCCCCTCCATCTCCTGATCCCGCTGGGCAGGTTGAGGGGGGCGCTGGCCGGACGCAACCCGAGCTTTGGGCTTGGCAGGTTCCGGAGCGGCGCCCCACTGCCCCTGCTCGGCCAATGTTCTGGGCGCAGCATTGGCAGCGGCCAGACCGGCCGATTGGGTATTACCCAGTGTCGCCCCATTGCCCGGCTTGAGCTTCTGCTGGCGCGCCAGCAAGGCGGCCAGGGTATCGGCATAATGTTCGTTCTGCTCCTTCGCCGGCGACGGCTCGGGGCGGATCATCTGCCGTGCAGCAGACGAAATATTGACGCTCTCATCGTTCAGCTGACGACGAACCGGCGCATCTTTGGGCCCCGGGACCTGGGATTGATAATCGACTGCGGCGACTATCTCTACCCCTCCGGTGACCTTCTTGTTGGACATGATGACGGCATCCGGCCCGAGAGTCTCCTTGACCTCGGCCAGAGCCGTTCGCATATCCTTGGCAAAAAACCGCTTAATCTTCACCCGTCGTCTCCGCTAACTAGTTCTGCCCTACCGCACTGACGATGCGGATCTGCTTGTCGTCGGGCACTTCCTGATAAGACAGAACGCGCAATCCAGGAATGGCATTCTTGACAAATTTCGCCAGGGTATTGCGCAAGATCCCCGATGTCAGAAGCACGGCCGGTTGGCCTTCCAATTCTTGTCGTTGAGTGGCTTCCACCAGTGAACGCTGCATCCGCTCTGCCAGACCCGGTTCAATACCGGCACCATCACCGCCACCAGCCTGCAGGGATTGATGCAATATACGTTCCAATTCCGGCGCCAAGGTAATCACCGGCAGCTCGGGATCGGGGCCTGCAATCTCCTGCACAATCAGGCGACGCAGGGCAATCCGGCAAGCGGCCGTGAGCACTTCCGGATCCGGACTGCGCGGTGCGTATTCAACCAGGGTCTGCAGGATAGTGCGCATATCGCGGATTGGCACGCCTTCATTGAGCAAATTCTGCAATACCTTCACAAGGTTACCCATGCTGATCACTTCCGGCACCAGCCCTTCGACCAGCTTGCTCTGATGTTTGCCAATCATGTCGAGCAGCTGTTGTACCTCGTCATGACCCAGCAGCAAAGCCGCATGGTTGGTCAGGATCTGGCTCAGATGGGTAGCCACCACGGTCGCGGTATCCACCACCGTATACCCCAGTGTCTGTGCCTGAGAGACCATCTCCTTGGCAACCCAGACCGCTTCCAGTCCGAAGGCGGGATCCCGGGTGGCTATCCCCTGGATCTGGCCGAACACCTGCCCCGGATTGATGGCCATCTCCTTATCATGGTAGACATTGGCCTCGCCGGTACTGACCCCCATCAAGGTGATGCGGTATTGGTTTGGCGCCAGATCCAGGTTGTCGCGAATGTGGACGGCCGGGACCAGAAAGCCCAGCTCTTGCGAGAGTTTCTTGCGCACCCCTTTGATCCGGTTGAGCAGTTCGCCACCCTGATTGCGATCCACCAGCGGGATCAGCTGATAACCCACTTCAAGCCCGATGATGTCCACCGGCATCACATCATCCCAGCTCAGCTCTTTCTGCTCATGAGGTTGTTCGGCAGTGGCAGGCAGCAGCTCGCCCTTGGCTGCTTTGGCGGCCGCCAGTTTCTCGCGGCGCAGCAACCACCAGGCGCCAGCGGCGGCAAGAGCCCCCAGACTCAGGAAGGCGAAATGCGGCATCCCCGGCACCAGCCCCATCATCAGCAGAATCCCGGCCGAGATGATCAGGGCTTTGGGATTGTCAAACAGCTGGCCTAGTACTGCGGTACCCATGTCCTGATCGGTATTCTGACGGGTCACTATGATGGCGGCAGCGATGGAGAGCAGCAGGGAGGGGATCTGCGCCACCAGACCGTCACCGATGGCCAACAGGGTATAGATCTCGGCCGATTCGCTGAAGGTCAGCTGGTGCTGCATCATCCCGATGATGAAGCCGCCGATGATGTTGATAAAGAGGATCATGATGCCCGCAATGGCATCCCCTTTGACAAACTTGGAGGCACCATCCATGGAGCCGTAGAAGTCAGCTTCCTGGGTTACATCCTGACGACGCTTCTTCGCCTCTTCCTGATTGATGAGACCGGCGTTCAAATCGGCATCGATGGCCATCTGTTTGCCCGGCATCGCATCAAGGGTAAAACGGGCACTTACTTCCGCGATCCGCCCGGCACCCTTGGTAATTACCACAAAGTTGATGATCATCAGGATGGTGAAAACGATGATGCCGACCGCATAGTTGCCGCCGATCACCACGTTACCGAACGCCTCGATCACATGGCCGGCCGCCGCACTGCCATTATGACCTTCCAGCAACACCACCCGGGTCGAGGCGACGTTCAACGCCAACCGCAGCAAGGTAGCGAGCAGCAGTACGGTCGGGAAGGCAGCAAATTCGAGGGGGCGGCGAGTATAGACGGATACCAGCAGCACCACGATGGAGAGGGCAATGTTAAAGGAGAAGAGCACATCCAGCATCAGCGGCGGGATGGGTAACACCACCATGCCGAGCGCGGCCAATACCAGCAGAGGGGTGCCAAGGCCTTTGCCCAATACTCCCCGGTACTCTTTGAACTGGCCCAATACTGCCTTGAATTCCATCGCGCTTCTCAATTTCAACCTGCTGGTGCCAGATTAAAGCAAACATCAAGCCAATAATACAAGACATTGAAATGCAATGGATTTATTTTGACTACGTCAGAACTTTGTCATTTGAGATATTCGGTCGGAATGGGGAGAACTTTAGCCAGCGGCTGGGGACGGCGTCCCTGACCGCGGCGGAATTTCTTGAGCTGGAAGACATAGGCGAGCACCTGGGCAACCGCCGCAAACAGCCCTTCCGGGATCTCGTGGCCCAGCTCAGTTGAGTGGTAAATAGCCCGGGTCAAAGCCGGTGACGGCATGATGGGGATCTCGTACTCTCTGGCGATCTCCCTGATCTTCATTGCAATTTCATCGGTGCCCTTGGCCACGACCTTGGGCGCGGCACCGGGTTTTCCCGCATCATACTTGAGCGCTACCGAGTAGTGGGTCGGGTTGGTGATCACCACATCGGCCTTGGGTACATCCCCCATCATCCGGCGCATCGCCATCTGCATCTGCAACTGACGGATCTTGCCCTTTACCTCGGGCTTGCCTTCGCTGTCCTTGAACTCGTCCTTGACCTCCTGTTTGGTCATCTTGAGCTGACGCATGTGGTTCCACTGCTGGAACGGCACATCGATGGCCACGATGGGGAGCAGGGCGCAGCAGAGGATGATCAACATCCAGAGAAACAACTCCAGCGCATCGATAATACCGCCGGGGAAACCCTCCATGGATAGGTTGAGCAGATGATTAAACTGACTGGATAGCATCCACCAGGCAAACAGGGTGATGAACACCACCTTGGCGATGGATTTGACCAGCTCGATCAGCGACTGCACCCCGAACATGCGCTTGAGGCCGCTGAGTGGACTCAGCTTGCTCATCTTGGGCATCATGGCTTCGGTGGAGAAGTTCATCCCCCCCATCAGGGTGTTGCCAATAAAAGCGGCAATCGCCACCAGCGCAAACAAGAGTCCCAGCGGAAGCACCAGTTCCCCCAGCAGCGCCGGCACCATGGCGATCATGGCATTGGGATCGAAAGCCTGCTCCCTGTCCAGGGTAAAGCCCATGGTGACTACCTTGATCATGGCGGTCGCCAGCGAGCCCTTGAGCATCAGCAGACCAAATACCGCCGAGAGCAAAACGCTGGCGGTTCCCAACTCTTTTGAACGTGCAATCTGCCCTTTTTCACGGGCCTGTTGCAGTCGTTTGCCCGTGGGTTGTTCGGTACGTTCCTGGTCGGTATCAGCCATGAGCGCCCCCGAAGCACTGGGTGTTGATCAACTCGCAGCTGACCTCCTGCACCCGCTCCCACATGATGTCGAAGTGACCGAGGAACCCACCGATAGTGAGCCAGAGGATGAGCAGACCCGACATCATGCTGACCGCAAAACCGATACTGAAAATGTTGAGTTGCGGCGCCGCCCGGGTCATGACACCAAAGGCGAAGTTGATTAAGAGCAAGGCGACGATGGCTGAGAGCGACATCACCAAAGCAGCCTGATACATCACCCCCAGAAACGCACTCAGGGTTTTCATAGACGAAACCGAAAGGCCGTGCTCGGAGACAGGCAGTGTCTCGAAACTAAGAATGACCAGCCGCAGCATCACCAGATGACCATCGAGCGCCAGAAACACCAGGGTCGCCAGCATCAGATAAAACTGCCCCACCACGGGGGCCGACTGGCCATTCATCGGGTCCACCAGGGTGGCAAAACCCAGACTGGTCTGCATGGCAATGACCTGACCGGCCATCACGAAGCTCTCCATCAGAAACTGGGTCATCAGGCCGAGGGCAATTCCGATCAGCAACTGCTGGCCCAATACCAGAAAGCTGCCGGCCGAGAAGAGTTCAATGGGTGGCATTTTCGGAAGCAGCGGGGCAATCAGAAAGGTGATGGCCAAAGCCAGCCCCATCCGTACCCGCGCAGGAGCGAGGCGGCTGCCGAATACCGCCATCACCATCAGCAGGCTGCTCACCCGCGCCAGCGGCCAGAGGATGGAAGACAACCACTCCATGATCAGAGCGGTTGTGTAGGTCATCCCACCACCTCGGGGATTTGATTGACCATCAGTATGAAGAAGTCCATCAGACTCTGCATTCCCCAGTGAGCACCAATTCCCAAGGCTAGCAGGGTCACGATAAGACGGGGCAGAAAGCTCAGGGTCTGTTCGTTGATGGAGGTGGCCGCCTGAAAAATGGCTACCACCAGCCCGATTGCGAGACTGGGCAGGATCACGGCGCTGACCATGATATTGACCAGCCAGAGCGCCTCGCGAAAGACGTCGACAAAGGTTTCAGGACTCATGTTCGGGCTCCTTGCGCTCGACCGGCTAACCGGCACCCAGTCCGAAACTGTTGGCCAGCGACCCCAGAATGAGGTTCCAGCCATCCACCATCACAAACAGCATCAGCTTGAAAGGCAGCGAGACAATCATCGGCGAGAGCATCATCATCCCCATCGCCATCAGAATACTGGCGACCACCAGATCGATGACCAGAAATGGCAAGAACAGCATAAAACCAATCTGGAAGGCGGTTTTCAGCTCGCTGGTGACAAACGCCGGGATCAGCACCCGTAGCGGCACATCGGCCGGTTTCTCCACCTGCACGTTGGCGATCTCCATAAAGGTGTTGAGATCCTTGATCCGGGTCTGGGCCAACATGAACTGGTGGATGGGCAACTCGGCCCGCTCCAGCGCCTCTTTTGCCTGAATGGTTTCGGCCAGATAGGGCTGCAGCGCCTCATCATTGATGCGATCCAGCACCGGCGACATGATGAAAAACGACATGAACAGGGCTATGCCGATCAACACCTGGTTGGAAGGACTCTGTTGCAGACCGATCGCCTGGCGCAAGATACCCAACACCACAATGATGCGGGTAAACGAGGTCATCATGATCACCATGGCCGGCAAGAAGGAGAGCGCGGTCATCAGCGCCAGCACTTGCAGGGTCAGGCTGTACTCCTGAGAGCCATCCCCCATGGTCTTGACGGTCACCGCCGACATGGCGTCCTGTGCCAGTGCAGGCCAGGAGCAAAACAGTGGTATCAGCAGGCTGACCAGCAGCCCCGTTTTCAGCCATAAGCCGTTAGCTTTTTTCATGCTTGCCCATCAATTTGCCAAGCTGCTGGGAAAACGCCTGCGGCTGGTTTTCATCCAGCGGCTCCTCCAGCCGGTAGAGAAAGTTGACCTGCTGCGGTGTTACGCCGACCAGCAGTTGCTGTTCGCCCACCTTGACCACCAGCAGCTTCTCTTTGTAACCCACCGGCAACGAGGCGATGACCCGCATCTGGCCGCCCCCCATGGTGGTCGCCAGCTTGCTCTTCTTGAGCAGAAAGCCCAGCACCAGAATGAGGCCGATCACCATCAGACTGGAGAGCAACCAGGAGCTCAGACTAGGCACGTTGGCAGATGCCGCTGTCTCGGCAAAGGCCGGAACAGGCAGCAATAACAACAGGAGGCGCATCATTTGAGCTTCTTGATCCGTTCAATCTGGCTGATGACGTCAGTCAGGCGGATACCGAACTTGTCGTTCACCACCACCACCTCGCCGTGAGCGATCAGGGTGCCGTTGACCAATACGTCCAGCGGCTCGCCAGCAACCCGATCCAGCTCCACCACCGAGCCCTGGTTCAGCTGCAACAGGTTGCGAATGCTGATCTGGCTGCGGCCCACCTCCATGGCGATAGTGACCGGAATATCGAGAATAGTGTCGAGCTTGCGACGCTCCTCGGCACTGATGGGGGCATCATCTTTCAACTCTTCCAGCGGGGCTGGCTTGGCTTCCGCCGTCACCTGCTCCTCCAGAGCCGCAGCCCAGGCATCAGCCATCAGATCCTCTTCCTCAGTTCCGCTCATCTTGTTTCCTTATGCTACTTCGTGACCGTTTACCGTAATAAACCGTCAATTATCGCTGTTGATCTTCGATACTGCGCTCGAGCTCTTCCAGCTCGGCCTCGCCATCAATTCGTACCCCGCCCCGGGTCACCAGATGCATCTCCGTCTTGACCCCTTCCGGACGTTTGAGCTTGTCGGTGATCTTGAGCGCCACATTATCCTTGGTGCGGCCCATCTTGGCGTGGAAAGTGGGCAAGTCTTCCACAAAAACCAGCAGATTTTCCGGCATATCGACCGGAATGATATCGCCGGGTCGCAGCTCCATCAGTTCACGCAGGGTGAGTTCGGTCTCCAGCAGCTTGGCCCGCAGCTCCACCTTGACGTCCATGATCTCGTCACGCAGCGCCTTGCTCCAACGTACGTCGGTATCCCCCTTGTCACTCTGCACACCGGCATCCAGCAGCTCGCGGATCGGTTCCAGCATGGAATAAGGCATCGCCACGTGGAAGTCGCCGCCGCCACCATCGAGCTCGATGTGGAACGAGCTGACCACGATCACTTCGGTCGGGCTGACGATGTTGGCCATTGCCGGGTTCACTTCAGAGTCGAGATATTCGAAACCCACATCCATCACTGGCGCCCAGGCATCCTTGTAATCCTCGAACACCAGTTTGAGCAGCATCTGGATAATGCGCCGTTCGGTCGGGGTAAATTCGCGCCCTTCAATCTTGGCGTGATAACGGCCATCACCACCGAAGAAGTTCTCTACCAGGATGAAGACCAGTCGGGCCTCCATGGTGATGAGTGCCGTCCCCTTGAGCGGGCGGAAGCGCACCATGTTGAGACTGGTCGGCACAAACAGGGTATGAACATACTCGCCAAACTTGAGCATCTGCACGCCGTTGATGGAGACCTCGGCGGTACGACGCATCATGTTGAACAGGCTGATCCGCATATGGCGGGCGAAACGTTCATTCACCAGCTCCAGCGTCGGCATGCGACCACGGACGATGCGGTCTTGGGAGGAGAAGTCAAACTGGGCTACGCCGGGGTCTCCAGCGCCGCCTATCTCTTCCTCTTCGACATCATCGACACCGTGCAAGAGGGCATCAATTTCGTCCTGACTTAACAGATCGCTCACGCTTCACCTACTGCATTACAAAGCCGGTAAACAGCACTTGTTCGATAACGGGGGAAGAGACCAAGTCCTTGAGCACCCGACGGCACTCTTCCAGTGAATCCTTGCGCAGCTTCTCCTTGCCTTCGAAGGTCATCAGCTGTTCGGCACTGGCTGCGCTGAATACCCGCAGCAAAGTGCCTTCAATCAGGGGGATATTCTGTTTGGCCAGCGTCTCGTCGGCGGTACCGCGCACCATCAGCTGGATCTTGATCTGCACCAGTCGATCTCGCTGGGCACCTGCGACGTTGAAGACAAAGGGGCGCGGCATACCGACATAGAGGGAAGGTTTAGGCGCTTCCTCCTTGGGTGTGGCCTCGGCACCTTCCGCCGCTTCAGCAGGCGGTTTATCGGAGCCGGAGAGCATCAGGAAGGCGCCAACACCACCTCCGCCCAGCAAAATAACCGCCAGGGCAATGATAATGATCAGCTTCTTTTTCTTGCCCGCAGCCGGGTCTTTTAGCGTCAACTCGTTATCGTCAGCCATCCCTTGTCCACCCTAGTCTCAAACTTGTTCGATATCATAAACTTACTCGGGATTGCATCAAGCATAGAAATCAATTCCGGAACCGTTTGTCGATTCCACCAGCAAACTGGGGTTGGAAGTGGTGAGTTCCCCTTCAACCAGCCCGTTACCGGACCGCGGCTGACCACTAGTCTGACCTTGCTGCCCCTGCCCGTTAAAGGTGGGCTGGCCCTGTTGCTGCTGTTGTTGCGACTGCTGCTGCACCTGCGTCTGACCAAGCTGGATCCCCTGCCCTGCCAGCATGTCACGCAGCCGGGGCATCGCCTGCTCCAGCATCTCGCGGGTCTGGCCATGTTGTACCACAAAATGGACGTTGGCCTGGCTGTCGGACCCCATCTGGATCTGGATCTTCATCTTGCCAAGGCCGAGGGGGTCGAGCTGAATTTCCGCCTGTTGCAGTTTTTCGGCCAGCATCACATTGACCTTCTGGTGCAATTCGGCAGGCGCTTCCTGACTGGCCAGTTTCAAATGGGGTAAATTCTGCGGCTCACGGCGCAGCGTCGTCTCAGCGGCGGGAGCCCGGCTATCGGCTACCTGTGGCTGAGTCTGGCTGTTCTGGCCATGCTGAACGGTCTGGCTCTGGCTGCTCTCACTGCTAGATGTCGTCGCAACCAGGCTCTTCTCCGCCTCACCGGCCTTCGGTTTTACCTCAAGCGAAACCGCTTTGCGCACCTCGTCGGTGCCGGTCACTTCCATCTGCTTGATGCCGGCTGAAATGGTCGACAGCGGTGCTTGCGGCCCCTGAGATTCAGCCTGTGCCAACACCTGCTGCGGCGCCACCATCACGGGGGCGGCAGCACTATCGGTCTGAGCCGTCGCATTTGTCGTTACGCTGCTCTGGGCTGCGGCACTTTCTGAGGCACTCTGCGCCGTCCTCACGGGCGCCGAACCTTGATTGGCGGCGGTGGCTGGTTGCTGGCTGCCTTCGGCGGCACCATTTTTTTCTGTCCCCTTGCCAGCCACCCCACTTCCATCCGCAGTTGCTGAAGTGGTTGCAGCGCCCACCTCAGGCTGCTTGAGCCCCTCGCTGAAGGCCTTGAGCGCAGCCCCCTGAGTCGCGGCTTGCGTCGCCTGCCCCTTGTTAGTCAAAGCATTGCTGACGGCGAGATCGGATTTGCTGTCGCCAGCCTCTTTTGCAGCAAGTGACTCCGCGGGTTTGGCGGTACTGGCTGACTCATCGACCGGCAGCACCTTGGCCAGCTGGGCCATCCGCTCTGCCCCCGTGAGGGGCTTGGTGTGCTTGCCATCTGCTCCGAGGGTTTCGCCCTTGGCAGAGGCTTTCTCCCCGGTCTGCTCATCCGCAGTAGTGGCGGCATCTTCACCTTCAGAGGAGAGAACGGCAGCAGAGGCATCGCCCTTCGCCACCACTCGCGCCGCTGAAGACGATACGGTGGTATCAAGAGTCGAATTGGCGGTCGTCGCCAGCGGCGACTGCGCCCCGGTCTGACCGGCAAGCTGGCTGGCAATTCTGGCAGCGGCAGGAGTCTGCTCGCCTTCATCAAGTGCAATCCCCTCCTGCTCACCCTCTTGCGGCAACGGATTGCCGTCTACCGCAGTGGCGCTCTGTTGGGCCGCCACCGCCAGCTGGGGAGTCACTAGCGAAGTATCGAGCTTGAGGGAGTCTTGCAGGCGCAGCAGAAAGTCGGTGGCAGGGACCTCCTCCACCTTGTTGTCGGCGTCAGAAGCCTGCTCCTTGCCGGTCTCCTCTTTGGGAGAGGTACTTTCGGTCGCCAAAGATTTGGCTGATCGGACATGGTTACCGCCCTGAGTAGCCTCGGCAGCGCCCTGTTCGCTGTTCCCGGCCTTGGCAATCAGGGTGGCGAAATCACCCTTGCTGTCGCTGCCGGTTCCCCCATCGATACTTTTGCTCTCGACGGAACCGCTCAGAGGCGCTTTGTCCAACCCGTTGGCCGCAGCCGAAGGCGTTTGTGTCAACAGTGTCTGCATCATGATGGGATCCCTGAATTCTGGTGGCCCCCAAAGAGATGGCCGCCGACAATGTCCATATCAAAGCAAGTTACAGGCCAGATTGATGAAAACGTCGCAACATGGCGTACTCATCCAGCATCTTCTGCTCCTGACGCTGGGCTTTCTGCTGCTCGCGGCTCGCCTGCTTCTCCAGCAACAGCTCCACCGCCTTGCGCCGCTGCTGGGCCGCCAGCCACTCTTCACGGCGCTGTTCCAGCGCCTGACGCACCTGCAACACCCCTTCGTACTGCTGGGTCGCTGCCTGTTCGAGCTTGTTGATAAAGGCGTGATACTGGGTATTTTGCTGGGGCGAAATCCCCTGCAGGCCGCGATCGGTCCACTGCTGGTGATAGATCTGGCGGTACTGGTTGAGGGCATTTTGCTGATCCATGAACAGCTTGAGATCCTGCTGCGCCTTCACCAGCGCCAGCGCACACTGCTGCTCCGCCTCCACCAGCCGATCGGCCAACAATACCAACCCTTTACTCATCGTCGACCTCTCTGTTACCGACCATCATCAGCGCATCAATGGCATCGCCACCATCTGCAAGGCTTGCAGGCCATCATCGTAGTGAATGACCTCACGCATCCCCTGCTGCAAGAACTGATCCAGATAGGGTTTTTGAATGATGGCGCGGTCAATGCGCGGATCGGAACCCTGACTATAGGCGCCGATGGTGATGAGATCCCGGTTCTGCTGATAGAGGGAGTAGAACTGCTTGAGGGTGCGCGCCAGATCCATATGTTCCGGCGAGGTCACCATGGGCATAACCCGGCTGATGGACTTCTCGATGTCGATGGCGGGATAGTGGCCCGCATCAGCCAGCTCGCGTGACAGCACGATGTGGCCATCGAGGATCGCCCGTGCAGCGTCGGCGATGGGATCCTGCAGATCGTCCCCCTCGGTCAGTACGGTGAAAAAAGCTGTGATGGATCCCTGCCCATCGCTGCCGTTACCGGCCCGCTCAACCAGCGCCGGCAATTTGGCAAACACCGAGGGCGGATAACCCTTGGTAGCCGGCGGCTCGCCCACGGCCAGCGCAATCTCGCGCTGGGCCTGGGCATAACGGGTAAGAGAGTCCATCAAGAGCAGCACGTTGAGCCCCTGATCGCGAAAATACTCGGCGATGGCCAGCGCCGTTTCACACCCCTTGAGCCGCATCAGCGGCGAGGCATCGGCGGGAGCAGCTACCACCACGGAGCGGGCACGGCCCTCCTCTCCCAGAATGTCTTCGATAAACTCTTTAACTTCCCGGCCCCGTTCACCGATGAGGCCGACCACTACCACATCCGCCACCGAGCCGCGGGTCATCATGCCCAGCAGCACCGATTTACCGACACCGGAACCGGCAAACAACCCCATCCGCTGGCCCTGACCAACCGTCAGCACGGCGTTGATGGCGCGTACCCCCACGTCCATCGGCTGATGGATCGGGCGGCGAGAGAGCGGGTTGATGCGGTGCTGGGCAAACTGCACGGTCTGGGAGGATAGAATGGGGCCGAGGCCATCGAGTGGCTGACCAATGCCGTCGATGACCCGACCAAGCAGGTTCATCCCAACCGGAATGCCGTGCTCTTCGGTGATGGGCACCACCCGGGCACCGGGGATCACCCCCTTGAGCTGCTCGCTCGGCATCAGATAGAGGCGATCGCCAGAAAAACCGACCACTTCAGCCTCCAGCGTCCCATCAAGGGTATCGATGCGACAGAGAGCACCAATGGCGGCGCGGCAGCCGATGGCTTCGAGGGTCAGCCCCACCACCCGGGTCAATTTACCGGCAACCGGCGGTTTGGGGGTGCTGTCGCGTACCTTGTACCCTTGCAACCGGTTCAGTAGCGAGCCGCTCATCTGGCCTCCTGAGAGCTAAAAAGTGCAGCCGGACGGCAACGTCCGGCATCGGTTATGGGCGTGAGTCCTGCGAAGCCGGTTTCTGCGACGCATTGTCCCGCAAGAAGTTGCGCAGCAACTGATCGATGCGCCCGGAGAGGGTCAAATCGATGCTGGAGAGCTCGGTAGCCAGTTGCAGATCGCCGGGGGAAAGGGTGGGATCGCTCTGCAATCGCCAGTGGCGCTTGGCGCACTCGTCGGCGCCAAATGCCTGTTCGATTCGCGCTATATCGTCGGGATGCAACATCAGAGTCACCCCCTGTTCGGCGGCAGGCAGCAAGGCCAGCCCCTCTTTAAGCGCCTCCAGCAAAATGCGGGGGGAGGTCTCCGCTTCGTGACGAATGAGCGCGCGGGCCAGTTGCATCACCAGCGAGACCAGCTGCTGCTCCACCGCCTGATCCAGCTCGTTAAGCGGATTGGCAAGGCGGGTGGCGAGCCCCTGCCAGTGGGCGATCTCCTGCTCCACCAGCTCGCGGCCCATGGCCAGCCCCTCCTCGCGCCCCTGTTCGAGACCGGCAGAGTGGCCCTGTTGCAATCCTTCCAGCTTGCCCTCTTCCATTCCCTTGGCATAACCGGACTCGCGCCCCTCGGCCATCCCCTCTTCCCAGGCGGCCTGACGGATCGCTTCAAGCTCTTCGGCGGTGATGCTGGGGGTCGGCTCCTGTTCGGGCTCCGGCTCCACCACCTCCTCTTCCTGCTGATACCAGTCAGGGGCCAGGCCAAGAGCATTGGTAGGCGCTCCCGCCTCTACCTCGACCTCCATCTCGGGCCAGCCCCAGGTCTCAACCCGGGCATCATCACCCTCGGGGCGCACATACCCACGCAGTTTGTTGTTCATGCTTTGCGCGGCTCCTCACCACTGCCTGATGCGGGCTTGGCATCGCGGTTCTGTTTATGGGCCATGGCTTAGAGGAACTCCTCGCCGCCACCGGCGCCCAGCATGATTTCGCCAGCATCCGCCAGACGACGGGCGATGGAGAGGATCTCTTTCTGGGCCGCTTCCACTTCGGAGACCCGGATCGGCCCCATGGCCTCCAGATCGTCCGCCAGCATTTCGGCCGCCCGTTTGGACATGTTCTTGAAGATCTTCTCGCGCATCTGATCGTCGGAGCCCTTGAGGGCGCGTTGCAGCAGATCCCCCGGTACTTCCCGCAGCATGGTCTGGATGCCGCGATCGTCCACATCGATGAGGTTTTCGAACACGAACATCAAATCCTGGATCTGCTGGCTCATCTCTTCGTCCGACTCGCGGATGGAGTCCATCAACTGGCCTTCGATATTGGTATCCAGATAGTTCATGATGTTGGCGGCAGCCTTCAGGCCGCCCATCTTGGCTGCCTGGGCACCGGCCGCACCGGCGAACTGTTTCTCCATGATGTCGTTCAACTCTTGCAGCGCCGCCGGTTGTACCTCTTCGAGGTTGGCGATACGCATCACCAGATCGAGGCGCACCTGCTCCGGGAACTGGCTCAGGATCTCGGCGGATTGCTCCGGCTCCAGATAGGAGAGCACGATGGTCTGGATCTGGGGGTGTTCGTTCTGGATGATGCTGGCCACCTGACGGGCATCCATCCACTTGAGCGAATCGAGACCACGGGCGCCGGAACCGAGAATGATCTGGTCCACCAGGTTGCTCGCCTTGTCCTCGCCAAGAGCCGCCACCAACGCCTTGCGCACGAAGTCTTCACTGCCGATACCGATGTTGGTGTACTTCTGGATATCGTCGATGAATTGACGGTGCACCGCCGCCACCCGATCGTGACTGAAGTCGGACATGGAGGCCATCGACATACCGAGCCGCTGCACCTGCTTGGGCTCGAGATGACGGAAGATCTGGGCGGCATCCTCTTCATTGAGGCTCAGCATCAGCACCGCAGCCATCTCCATCCCCGACATCTGGTCGAGGATCTGGCGCTGACTGTCAGTGATGTCATTGCCGGTGACTTGACTCTTCTTTTCTTCAGGCATCTTTGTTCGTTACCCATTCTTTAATGACCTGAGCGGCCAGATCCGGCTCGTTCGCCACCAGCGCACGTACCGCCTTGAGCAAGTCTTCGTCACGGTGCAGATCCGGCAGTTTCAGCTGGCCATCGCGTACACCAAATACCTGATCGTTCTCGACTTGTGCTGACAGCAGACTCAACTCGTCGTCGCCACCCAGTACGGTGTGGTTGTCGAAATCCACTTCCCCTTCCGGTTTGGCATCCGGGTAGAGCAGTCGCTTGAGCATGGGGCGAACCACGGTGACGATCAAGACGATGATCACCAGTACCGAGGCGGCAATCCGCACCGCACGCCAGAACCAGGGCTGATCGTAGAGCGGCACTTCGGCCACGGTATCCAGCTCTGGGCGATTGAACGGAATCGCGACCACCTCAAGGGTATCACCGCGGGTCACATCAAAGCCAAGGCCACCGCTCAGCAAACGGCGCAATGTATCGAGTTCTGCCTGGGTGCGCGCCTCACGAGTCACGGCCCCGTCGGCACCGGGCACCGCTTTGTAATCCACTGCAACCGAAACAGTCATGCGGCGAATGCCACCCATCTGGCGACGGGTATGGCTGACGGTGGTATCCAGCTCGAAGTTGCGGGTTGCCTCTTTGCGGGAACGGCCCGAAGCGGCAGCGCTGGCACCATCACCACCGGTCGCCTCCTCGGGAATATTGGAGGCGGCAGGGGGCTGGTTGGAGAGGGCACCAGGCACACCACCATTGCTGCCGCTGGCGCTGTTCTCTTCCATGGTCATTTCGGAGCGCACAGCAGGCAGGTCCGGGTTGTAAGTCTTGCGGGTCTGCTCCTGCTGGGAGAAGTCGAGGGAGAGATCCACTTCCGCCGTATAGTTGTCGGCCCCCAGCACCGGGATCAGGATGGCGTCAATTTTTTGTTTGTACTCCAGCTCCTGCTTCTGCTGCATGGCAAACTCTTTGCGAGTCTGGGCCGAGATCGGGTCTTGCGAGCCGGAGTTGAGCAGGCGCCCATTCTGGTCGGTGACGGTGACACGGGTTGGCTCAAGGCCGTGTACCGCAGAGGCCACCATATCGACGATGGAGTCCACCTCCCCCTGCCCCAGCGCCGCCCCTTTCAGGTTGAGCACCACGGTGGCACTGGGTTTGCGTTCGTTGCGGGCAAACACGTTGTCTTTCGGGATAGCCAGCAGCACCTGGGCCTTGGCCACATTCTGGAACTGCTCGATGGCGCTCGCCAGTTGGCGCTCGCGGCTCAGCTTCAGACGTTCGCTCTCCATCCGCTGGCTGACGCCGAAACTGGAATCTTTCAGCAGGATATCTTCACCACCGATGTTGCTATCGGTGGCATTGGCAAGACCGGCACGGGTCAGGGCCAGCTGGATAGTGGGGTAGCTTTCGGCGTTGACCAGCACGCTCTTGCCATCCACCTCGTAGGGGATCTTCTGCTGATCGAGGAAATCGAGAGTCTTCACCAGCTCCTGGGTGGTGTAGGTGCCGAGGGGACGCATGTCCGGCTCCTTGCCCCACAGCAGGATAAACACCGCAATGGCCAGACAGATGGCAAGCCCCAGGATCAGGGTGATTTGCCGCAGCACATCGGTATTGGACAGGAAGCCCAGCGCCGAACTCTTCTGCTCATTTTCATCGAGGGCGGCGGTGCCCTCATCGTTTATCAGCAGATCGCCGTTTTGGTCAGTAGCCACGATTTATGTCCTTATTGCTGACATGTTCATGATGTTCAGTCGTCATGGTTTATTGGCGTCGCTTATACCGGCATGTTCATGATGGTTTTGTAGGCATCGACCATCTTGTTGCGCACCTGTACCGTGGCTTCAAAGGCGATGGAGGATTTTTGGCCCGCGATCATCACCTCGGCCAGATCCACCGACTTGTCGCCCATATCGAAACGGGTACGCAGGTCATTGGCGGCGCCTTGCAGTTCGTTGACGTTGCCAAGCGCCTGTTGCAGCAGCTGACCAAAGTCGGAGGTTACCTGACGACCGGGTTGTGCCAGCGGCGTTGCGCCTGCTTCGATCTTGAGCGCCTGCATCTCTTGCATCAGGCTGCTTGCACTAATTTCCATTTTCCATCCCCAGACAAATCATTGACGCTGGCATGCAACAAGCAATTAGAGTGCCAATGCGTTAAAAGTGCGACACGGATGAGTGGCCAGACCAAGCTGGACGAGTTCGACAACGGCAGGTGGCTCTGATTAAATCCGACTCTGACGCCTACTTTTGCTGGCTGGCAAGGAGTCCGCTCTGGATTATCGCAAACCCGTGTTCAAGGCGATGGACTACATCAGCCACCATCTGGATGACAATCCGGGCCTGGATGAGGTCGCAGCAGCGGCGGCCATCTCCACCTTCCACTTCCACCGTATTTTCAAGACGATGGTCGGCGAGACCATTGCCGGATTTACCCGGCGCCTGCGTATGGAGCGCGCTGCCCGTCGCTTGCTCGCCTCCCCCCAGAGCGACATCACCACCCTCGCACTGGCCGCCGGGTTCTCCAGCTCGCAGAATTTCGCCAAGGCCTTTCGCCTGCACTTCGCCATGAGCCCCTCGGAATACCGCCAGCAGCTGGGGGGAAACTGGAAAAGCAAGATTGGAAACGATCCCCTTACCTTTGACACCTATGATGGCCTGGTCATGCACCCGGTCACCGAACACCCGGGTCTGTTGCAGGGGGCTAGCGTCAGGCAGATGCCCGCCCGGCGCGTGGCGTACATGCGCCGCCTGGGCCCCTATGGCAAAGAGACCTGCAAGCAAGCTCATCGGGATTTGCTCGCGCTGTTCGCCTCGGACGAGGCGATGACACCGGCGGGTACCCTGAGTCTCTATTGGGATATCCCCGATATCACCGATGAGACCCGTTGCCGTACTGACGTCTGCATCGAACTGGGGCCAGAGATCCCCGCAGGGCGCCAGTTAACCACCCAGACCATCGCAGCGGGCCCCTATGCGGTATGTCACTTTATCGCTCGCGGCGATCAACTGGTTGCCTGCTGGGAGACGGCGTTTCGCTGGGTAGTGGGTCAAGGGCTGAACTGCGACGATCGTCCGTGTTATGAGCAATACCACGCAGGCACGGACTCCGACCGGGATCATTACGTGTTTGATATCTGTATCCCGCTGATCAACCGATAAGCCGATACCTCATTTCCTTTACCCACTTCGGTGCCTTCGGACACCGAAGCGACGGAGTCATGCCCATGAATATCAAAACGCTGTTTCTAGCCAGCCTGCTGGTAACGCTTCCCGCTGCCGCCAATGCCCAGTCACAGAGCCAGACGCTGATCTTTGGCGGCACCATCTACAGTGGTGATCCGGCGAACCCTCACCCGGAAGCGGTCGGCATTGAAGGTAAAAAGATAGTGGCAGTCGGCAGCTATCAGGAGGTCAGCGCCCGCCTTGGCAGCCATGCCAAGCGTCTTGATCTGAAAGGAAAGTACCTGATGCCAGGCCTCATCGACAGCCATGTTCATGCGGCATTTGCCGGTTTTCAGGGGATGACGGTTAACTTTCCCGATGCCATGAATGAGGTTGAGCAGGTGCAGCAATTTCTGACCCGCAGCAAGGATGATCCCCGCCTGACACTGGGCGATGTAGAGCTATACAGCAATGTCTCCCTCGACTACTGGCATCAGCTTCCCCTGCTCGATCAGGTGTTCAATGACCCGCAATACCGGCAGATCCCAGTAGTGCTTGCCGGTTCGGATGCCCACACCGGTTGGGCAAATCAGGCCATGCTGCGCAAGGCTGGCATTGATGCCGACACCCTTGCCGGTCGTTATGCTCCGCTGAAAGGCAATTTTGGCCTCACCCCATCCGGCATGCTCAATGGCTTTGCCTCGGAAGGCGGCTGGGATGCCATCCTCAAGGCGCTGCCCCCCGTCAGCGACGAGACGATTGCCAGTGCCATCATGACCGCCAACAACTCAATCAGGTGGGCATTACCGCCTGGATGGACCCTATCAGCAACATTCGCCCCCTTGCGCCCATCTTCAACGCCGAGCCGGATCGCCGCGATACCGGCCTGCTGCCGGCGTACAGCATGCTCTCCCGGGAAGGCAAGCTGACCGGACATGTATCCGCACTGGCACTGGTGGGGCTCCACGCATCACCCGCCATCATTGATGACGTATCGGCGCTGCAACAGCAGTTTCAAGATGCCCCGGACGTTAAACTGGTGGGGATCAAGATCCTGCAAGATGGTGTCATCGAGTATCCATCCCAGACCGCCAAGTTGAGCGAGCCCTACCTCAACCGTCCCGGTTACAGCGGCAAGGACGATCTGGACAAACAGCGTTTCAACGAGCTGATCCGCACCGCGGATGCCCATCAACTTATCGCTCACTTTCATGCCATCGGCGATCGGGCCGTCCGTGAATCCCTCGATGCCATCGCCTATGCCCGGGCCCACAATCGGGATCACCGCCTGCTGCACAGCATCACCCATCTGGAGGTGGTGAGCCCGGCCAGCATTGCCCGCTTCAAACCGCTCAATGTGGCCGCATCGATGCAACTGTTGTGGGCCGGGAAAAACGTGGCGACCACCCTGCTGCTTGATGGAAAAGTGCCCCCGGCACTGCTAGCCCGCCTCTATCCGGCAGGCAGCTTGCTGCAAAGCGGCGCCATTATTGCCGGTGCCAGTGACTGGCCGGTCTCCAGCCCCAACCCTTTCCTCGCCATGTATACCGCGATCACTCGTCAAGGGGAGCTTGGCTTGCTGCCCCCCGCCAGCGAGCAGATCAGCCGTCAGGCCATCTTGCAGGCCTATACCCTCAACGCCGCCAAGGTAATTGGACGGGAGAAAGAGATTGGCTCCATCAGCGCGGGCAAGAGTGCTGACCTGATCTTGCTGGATCGCAATCTGGAACAGGTAGCAAGCGAAGAGCTCAAGGAGACCAAGGTGCTCTGGACCATGTTCAAGGGCAAGCAGGTCTATTCAGCCCACTGACACCGCGAGAACAAACAGGCCCGCATTGCGGGCCTGTTGGCGAGATCACGACAAGCATATGGTGTGCAGTGAGCAACCGATAACGGCGGAATTAGCGGCTCGTTTCAGTCAAGTCCTTGTCAATCCAGTATTTGGAGCCGGAGATATTGGCATCGAGCAGCAAACCCTTCTCGCCAATCTGGTAGATGGCCATGCCGCCGTTGTATTTGGCGGTCAGCTCGGCGCTCTCCTTGCCGGCCACCACACCCACTTCGGAGGTAGCTTCCCACCCCTGGGTCACGAAGGCATCGAATCTGGCCTTGTCTTCAAACAGGATCACCTGCTGATAGAACTTGCCACCAATCCCAGCCGCCAGACCCGCACCAAACATCTTCATATAGGTGTGCTTGCCGGTTTTGCGATTGACTGCCACCCCGGCCCCCTGATTGGTATGCAGCATCAGGGAGAACTTGCGCGAATCGAACACCGCATAACCATAAGCCTTGTCAAACAACAACTTGGCTGATGGCTGCTCGTTGAACAACCGGATCAGCGCAGTGTCGGCCATGGTATTGAGCGCGATCCTCGCCTCTTTCGCCGTCTTGGGGTTGAGCATCTCGTTGAGCTCCTTGTCGGCCGCCTTCAGCCACTCCTTGCCGGTCGCAATGCTCTTGTCGGTCCAGACCCCGGCGGTATTGAAGGCATCCTCTCCCCAGGCCGAGATGGAAGCCCAGCTCTTTTTGGAGAAATCGCTGACATCCTGCCACACCTCCTTGCTGGTCTCGCTCACTGCCGCTCCCAGCTCGGACGCTGCGGCCTTGAGCTTGGCCCAGTCGGCATAACAGGGTGAGAAGGCCAGACTCAGTGACAGGGCCAGCAACCAGTTACGCTTGTTCATTTTTTCACTCCCGTATTGTCGAGTGTCTGGGTTACCTGGGGCGATCACCTACAACAGGCTACCCGCTGAAAATCACTCCCGCATTATCGGAAGGGGAATCCGGTTAAGCAATCATTGAGTCCTGTTTATACCGCCACAGCCCGACAGCAGTTAACAAAAAGGCTGCTCATCAAAGAGGAGCAGCCTTGTTAAGCACAGCAAAACCGGACGGGCTTATTCGACCATCATCACCTTGCAGGTGTTGGTACTGCCCACGGTTTCCATCTTGTCACCGTGAGTCAGCAGCACCATGTCACCGCTCTGCAACAGCCCCTTATCCTTGAGCACGGCCAACGCGTCGCGGCACACTTCGTAGACCGGTTTGGTCTCGTCACCGTCAAACATCACCGGAGTGACGCCACGGTAGAGATTGGTCCAGGCCAGGGTCTTGTTGTGGGGAGACATGGCGAAGATCGGCAGACCGGAGCTGATACGGGACATCAGCAGCGGCGTGGTGCCGGACTCGGTCAGTGCCACGATCGCCTTCACCCCTTCCAGGTGGTTGGCTGCATACATGGTGGACATGGCTACAGCTTCTTCAACGGAAGTGAAGGTGTAGCTCATGCGGTGGTTGGAGACGTTCAGGCTCGGATGCTTCTCGGCACCGACACAGACGCTCGCCATGGAGGTAACGGTCTCGATGGGGAACTGACCGGCAGCAGTCTCGGCAGAGAGCATCACCGCATCGGTACCATCCAGCACGGCGTTGGCCACGTCCATGACCTCTGCACGAGTCGGCAGCGGCGCATTGATCATCGACTCCATCATCTGGGTCGCGGTGATCACCACACGGTTCAGACGACGGGAGTGGCGGATCAGCTTCTTCTGTACGCCAACCAGCTCGGGGTCACCGATCTCGACACCCAGATCGCCACGGGCGACCATCACAGCATCGGAACCGAGGATGATGTCTTCCATCGCCTCATCGGTGGCGACGGTTTCGGCGCGCTCAACCTTGGCCACGATCTTGGCATTGGAACCGGCTTCGCGGGCCAGCTCGCGGGCGTAGCGCAGATCATCGCCACAGCGCGGGAAGGAGACAGCCAGATAGTCCACGTTCATACGGGCAGCGGTCTTGATGTCTTCCTTGTCTTTCTCGGTCAGGGCCGGAGCGGAGAGACCGCCCCCTTTCTTGTTGATGCCCTTGTTGTTGGAGAGCGGCCCGGCCACGGTCACCGTGGTGTGAATGCGGGTGCCTTCAACCTGCTCGACCTTCAACTGCACACGGCCATCGTCCAGCAGCAGGATGTCGCCCTGCACCACATCGTCTGGCAGGCTCTTGTAGTCGATACCGACCTGCTCCTGGCACCCTTCCCCCTTGCCGAGTGCCGCGTCGAGAATGAACTTGTCACCGATGGCCAGATAGATTTTGCCATCCTTGAAAGTGGAAACACGGATTTTCGGGCCTTGCAGATCACCCATGATGGCGACGTGACGACCGAGCTTGGCAGCAATGTCACGCACCTGATTGGCGCGCAGGATATGGTCTTCAGCAGTGCCGTGAGAGAAGTTCATCCGCACCATGTCGGCCCCGGCGCGGATGATCCCTTCGAGGATCCCTTCGCGGTCGGTAGCCGGACCGAGTGTGGTTACAATCTTTGTACGTCTAGGCATGAAAGACTCCAATATGAAGTTGATATGACTTGAGATTCTGCCCCATCAAGCCCATGGCTCGATGCACCCGTTTACAAACCATCTGGGTGGTTTTTGTTATTAAATTACAATACTACACCAAGGCGGGTGGCATAGACAGTCGGGGGCCTGAGCCCCCGACGGTTCAGGAAGAGTGCGGGGTTTCGAAGCGGGATTCGCGCAATCCCTCTTTTACTTTCTTCAGATTTTCGCGAAATTTCATCCCCCGGCGCAGGGTAAAACCGGTCGCCAGCACATCCACCAGCGCCAGCTGGGCGATGCGGGATGCCATCGGCATATAGACATCGGTATCTTCCGGCACATCCATGGAGAGCACCAGATTGCACTCGCGGGCCAGCGGGGAGTCCTTGGCGGTCATGCCGATCACGGTGGCGTCGTTCTCGCGGGCCAGCGCGGCGATCTCGACCAGTGCCTTGGTGCGGCCGGTGTGGGAGATGAGCACCACCACATCCCCTTCGCTGCTGTTGATGCAGCTCATGCGCATCATGACGATATCGTCAAAGCTCACTACCGGAATGTTGAAGCGAAAGAATTTGTTCTGGGCATCGCGGGCAACGGCGGAGGAGGCGCCAAGGCCGAAGAAGCTGATCTTCTTGGACTGGGTCAGGATATCGACGCAGCGGTTGATGGCAGAGATATCCAGGCTGTTTTTGGCGGCATCCAGACAGGCCATGGTGGATTCGAAGATCTTGGCGGTGTAGGTATCAGGCCCATCTTCCGCTTCCACATGACGATTTACGTAAGGGGTGCCATTGGCCAGGCTCTGGGCCAGATGGAGTTTGAAATCAGGAAAGCCCTTGGTATCGAGACGGCGGCAAAAGCGGTTGACGGTCGGTTCACTGACGTCGGCCATCTTGGCCAGAGCGGCGATGCTGGAGTGGATGGCGGTCTGGGGAGACGCCAGGATCACCTCGGCAACCTTGCGTTCTGATTTACTGAAACTTTCCAAGTTGTTCGTAATTTTATCAAGGGTATTCATCATCACCACCAGGCGTTTTTGTAATTTAGCTTCAGTGTCTTTGCACTCAATCTACGGCTAAGCAAGTTTCCATTCAAGCTAAGGACTATACAAGACAAGCGGTTATGGCAACTAACGCCTGCCATACAAAGTATGACTCATCTCTAATTATTTCGTACTTTTCGTTACAAAACGTCACCTTGCCATGAAAGCGCTTACAAATGTTGCAAAGCAACAACACTGTGAGCAGGCGCACGTTTGTATCGATCCGGCAGGTGAGCAAGCCTGAGCTCGGATAGAATGGACCGTCATAATCCAACAATAATCTCGGGACACCAGAGTCGTCCCCATCCTGTAACGAAGGAGTTGTTATGCAGCATACCCATGCGCTGGTCGGCGATGTCGGCGGCACCAATGCGCGTCTGGCCCTGTGTGAGCTGGCCACCGGTACTATCTCTCAGGCAAAGACCTACTCAGGTCTGGCCCATCCCAGCCTTGAAGCCGTGGTACGCCTCTATCTGGAGGAACACAAGGTACAGGTGGCTGAAGCCTGCATCGCCATCGCCTGCCCCATCAACGGTGACTGGGTTGCCATGACCAACCACAGCTGGGAGTTCTCCATCAGCGAGATGCAGGGCAATCTCGGGCTGGCACGCCTGCAAGTGATCAACGACTTTACCGCCGTCTCGATGGCAGTGCCGGTATTGACTGAATCGGATCGCATCCAGCTTGGCGGCGCCGCGCCGGTAGCGGGCAAGCCCATCGCCATCTATGGTGCAGGCACCGGCCTTGGGGTCGCCCATCTGGTCAAGGCGGGTGAGCAGTGGCTGAGCCTGCCGGGTGAAGGTGGTCATGTGGATTTTGCAGCCAACACCGAAGAGGAAGATGCGGTGCTGCAGGTGATGCGTGGCGAATTGGGCCATGTCTCGGCAGAGCGTTTCCTCTCCGGCCCGGGTCTGGTCAATCTCTATCGCGGGCTGGTGAAATCCGATGGTCGTGAGCCGGAACCGTTCGCCCCCAAAGACATTACCGAGCGCGCACTGGCGGGTGAGTGCCTCGATTGCCGTCGCACCTTGAGCCTGTTCTGCGTGCTGATGGGCCGCTTTGCCGGCAATCTGGCCCTCAATATGGGCACCTTTGGCGGCGTCTATATCGCAGGCGGCATAGTGCCGCGCTTCCAGGAGTTCTTTACCGGTTCCGGTTTCCGGGTCGCCTTTGAAGACAAGGGGCGCTTCAAGTCCTACCTCAAGGAGATCCCGGTGTTCCTGATCACCCATGAAGGGCCGGGGCTGCTCGGTGCGGGCGCTTACTTGCGCCAGTCGATGGGGATCACAATCTGATTGAAGAGGGGAATGAGGCGGGATCATCCATGGTTCAGCCTCGATTCAGTGTGAATGGCATAAAGTAGCCGCACGTAACCAAGAGTGTTGTGCTTCACAAGGAGTGGAAAGCGACTCTCATCCGCTGGATACGTTTGTCACCTGACAAGCCTGAACTGTTTCAACCGGCCTTTTGGCCGGTTTTTTTTATGTCTGATATCCGGGATTACTGGGCCAGCGCCTTCAGCTGCGCCTTGTCGGGGGGATTGTTCCAGTCTATGGGACCGTGGGTAAAACGGTACTGCAACCGTGGTAGGCTGGTCTCCAGCCACTCTTCCCGAAAATAGGCATAACCCTGATCCCAATCCGGATCATTGGCCCAACCGCTCTGGAGGAAGTAGAGGCGAGTGCCCTGCCCTTCCGGCACAAATCGCAGGCAAACCTGGGTCTTTTGCTGGCGGATATGGGGTAGGCTGGGCGGGAAATTCCAGCTGAAACTGAGCAGGTCATAGGGCATGACGGCCATGACCCGGCACCCTTCGCTGCCACGTTCACCCAGCGGGGCATCGGGCCTGAAGTAGATCTCGAAAGGACCATTCGGTTCGGCCACCATCAAACATTCGGGAGCCAGAAAACTGCGCAGACCGCTTTCGGTAGTCCAGGCGTGCCAGACATCGTCTATGTGCGCCGGAACAAAAATGTTGCCTTCAATCAGTTTATTGTCCATAAATCAGCGATCCTCAAGCCATCCATACAAGGGACTCCGGCAGTATAGCCCCATGGCAAATACAATGGACAGTGCTTAATCACACCCTTGTCATTTGCATCGATTAACCTGCCGCTGTGCAGCTGCCTCAATGAACATTGGCTTGATCCGGGAGGGCATCATGATCCGGCTCATGGAAGAACACGACATTCCCCAACTGGCCCGGCTATTTTTAAAGAGCCGCCGCCACACCTTTCACTGGGTTGATCCCGCCCGTTTCCAACTCGAGGATTTCGAGGTGCAGACCAAAGGTGAACAGGTGTGGGTCGCCGAACAGGGGGGCAATATCTGCGGCTTTATCGCCATCTGGCAGCCCGATCACTTCGTCCATCACCTCTATGTGTCAAGCGACTGGCACGGTCAGGGGATAGGGCGCGCCCTGCTGGAGCGGGGCCTCGCTGATTCGCCGCACGGCTCGCTCAAGGTTGCGACCCGCAACACGGCGGCAGTGGCCTTCTACCATCGGCTGGGCTGGCAAAACAGTGATGAGACAGGCCACTGCGAGGTCACCGGCTCCTGGTGCAAGTTGCTTAGAAGCTAGCGGGACGCCCGGCACCTGCGCTTTGCGGCTGAACAGGCACCAGCGGTGCCGGGGGGAAGAACCAGCGGTAGAGATCGAACCAGCCATCTCGCTGGGCAATCACGACCTCGTGCACTGGATCGCGCTGGAAGATCGCCACCTTGTTTTCAGTCAGCGGCACCCAGGCATAGTTGACCAGCGCATATTGCGACTGGATCAGGTTGTACTCATTGAGATAGGAGTCATCGTTACCCGATTCGTGCAGTTGGGTACGACTGTCGATGAGGTAAACAAGCTGGTTGAAGAAGGTAAGTTGAAAACCGGTCACTCGCCACTTCTCCCTGGTCGCCTCCTCCTCTTCGATCACGGTAATTTTGCCCCAGCGGCACACCCCGTGATAGTTGACTCCATTGGCCGACATTTTCAGATCGTAATGGCAGCCCAGGCTGTTGATAAACATCCCGACCACAAACAGCAGCACGACAAGCAGTGGCAACAGCAGCAAGGTATTTTTCAGCGTTCGTTTCATCAGAGATCCCTTACAGCGTTTTTTCGAGCTCTTTATAGGAAAGCACGCGAACCTGGTGGCCGGAGACCAGCACCAGCGATGCCGGTTTGACTGGTGGCACATCGCTCCGTGCCTCCATCTGGCAAACAACGCCGGTCGGCGAGTCGGTGCAGTGCACATGGAGCCACTCGAAATGGAGATAGCTGGCGACAAACGCCATCAGCACAGCCAGTAGCAGATTGACGTACATCAGGCCCCTTGCCAGCATTGGCCGCCCGATACCGCTGAGAAAGGCAAGTTTGGCGCGCTCACAAAAGAACGGGGAGCAGCAGGCTCTTCGATGACCTCGTGGTCGGAGCTTGGTGATGTCGACGGTGGCTGCGCAGCCGCTGCAGGCGTGGGCTCGCTCATCGGCTCGGGCAAGGGCTCACTCTCTGTTGGCAGTGCCTTACCGTAATAGCTCTTCATCTTGCAGTTAAGATGCAGGGAGTACCCTTTTTTCGGGGTACTTCTGATATCCAGCGTCTGGGGGGATGAGGCGAAGTGGCGACGAATATTGGCGATGGCCACGTTCAGTGAGTTGGGGCTGATGGGGCGACCCAACCAGCCGATTTCGAGCAACAGATCCTTGTCGCACACCTCGTCATGGTGATCGAGCAGATAGCTGAAAATGAGGCTCTCTGCCGATGACAAGCGCACCACCCGGGCGCTTTGCAAGTTGTCCTTGTCGGTACAGAAGATCAGCTCTCGCCTTTTGACATCAAAGACATAATCACCGAAGTGATAGGCTGATATGTTATTGCCTGGCGCACCCCCCGTCATACCAACCACCTGTTATTTGCATTCATCATGAAGAAGATGGGATTCCACACCTGATAAAGCCAGATGGCGGCTCAGGACTTGCTGTAATTAAACGAAATTCTAAAGGGTCGGGATCAGCGGCACAATAGATGCTAGCAGGCATGAGCGGGGAAAATGAAAATATGCGTCCAGCGCTGTCGGACTGCGTATCGGGCAGAGCATGATGCTGCGAGTTTCGCGTATCACAGTCACGCCAATCTCAGCTGAACAGTGACATGGGCATGGCGAAAAACGCTGGTGGACAAGGCACCTTGCCCCTCACGACATCTCGCCACGCCTCAAATTAATGGGAACCGGCCTGCCCCGCAGGATGATCCAACGGGGCGAAGTTAACTGACTAGACCCGAAACTGCTTGAGCAGGGTATCAAGCTGGGCCGATAGCTGCCGCAGATCACTGCTGGCCTCGGCAACCTTTGCCACTCTGGCTGCACTCTCGCTGTTGAGCGTCGCAATCCGGTTGACGCTATGGCTGACCGCCTCTGCCACCGAGTGTTGTTCTTCCGATGCCTGGGCGATATACATGTTCATCTCGCGGATCAGGCTGACCTGATTTTTAATCTTCTCCACCGATATCTGCACATCTGCCGCCTCGATGCCGGCGCGGGATGCCTTCTCCTGACTCTGTTGCATGCCGGCCCCGACATTCTGGGTCGCTTGCTGCAACCGCTTGATACTGGCACTGATCTCCTCCGTCGACTGGCGAGTACGGCCCGACAAGGTGCGTACCTCATCCGCCACCACCGCAAAACCGCGCCCCTGATCACCCGCCCGCGCCGCCTCGATGGCCGCGTTGAGGGCAAGCAAATTGGTCTGCTCGGCAATGCCGTTGATCACCTCGATGATGGTGCCAATGCTGCTGCTTTCGGTCGAAAGGGTGCGCATCAGGGTGGCGACTCGCTCCACCTCCCCCACCAGTTGATGGATGGCCTCATTGGCATGGCCCGCCAGATTGTAACCCTGCTCCACATAGAGGTTGGCCTCATCGGTAGCGCCAGAGGTTTTCACCGCGTTACCAGCAACTTCTTGCACTGCCTGACTCATTTCGGTAATGGCGGTAGCGACCTGATCCAGCTCGGATTGCTGGGCGTCACTGCCTACCCGGGTATCTGCCGAGAGGGAGTCACAGAGTTCAGCGGTTTGCAACACACCGGCAGAGAGCTCGTTGATCTCCGCCACCATCTCCTGCAACTTGGCAATAAAGTGGTTGATGTTGGTGGCCAACGCGCCCATCTCATCCTGACGGCTGATCTTCAGACGCCGGGTCAGATCCCCCTCTCCTTTGGCCAGATCGAACACAGCCTGATTCATCTGGTGAAGCGGCCTGAGCACATTGCGATGAATCAGCACCATCAGCAGCGCGATGATGCAGAGATCGAGCACAAGGATCTGCCAGACGGTGGTGATCAACTGCTGCCGCAGTTGGGCCTGAATGGCAGCATCACTGGTTTGCACCAGCAATCGGGCCACGGTGTTTTTCTGGCCGCTGTCGTCATAGACCAGATCATACCCCCCGTAGGCAGACACATCGGCAGGCATGGCTGTCACGGGGGCAATGTCCCCCGCCGAGTCACGGGCAAACCCGGCTACCAGCTTGTCCTTGTTGACCACCAGCAAAGCACTCAGGATATCGGCCGCCAGCTCGGACTTGAGCGATGCCTCGATGAAGGCCGATTCATAATTCCACAGCGGGCCGGGCAGGGAGAGCTGCAGCCGGCCGATGGCCTGTTCGACCAGCGCACTCTGTTTGCTGTAGCTCTCCGCCCTGACCGCGTTGTAGTTGTAAGCGCCAAACAACACCAGTAGCAGGCTCACCGACAGGGAGGTCAACACGGCAATCCTGAACGTCAGACTTTTCCAATCCATGGTTTCCTCCCGGTTTTACGGCAGCCGGCGCAGTGCCATTGAGCGGCACTTGCTATTGGTACTGTTACTGGTACTTGGCATTGATCTTGTCGATGGTGCCATCCGCCTTCATGGCAGCGAGGATCTCGTTAAGCTTGGTGATGAGCTCATCGGGCGTATCCTTGTTAAACGCCAAGCTCATCTGGGTTTCCTTGAACACGAATACCGGCTTGGGTGAGGCCACCTTCTCCTTGCTGGCCAGATAGGGGGCCAGATACTGGCCGGTTGCCCAGAGATCAATGCGGCCTGCCTCCAGTTTCTTCACGTTGGCGGTATCGTTGGCAGCCAGCTGCAACTTGGCAAATCCCTGGGCTTTGAGATATTCGGCGGCCGCATCACCGTTATAGCCCCCCACCGAATACTGCTTGGCATCTTCCAGCGACTTGACCGTAATATTGGCGGTCGAACTGGAGAAAAACACCCAGTTGTTATTGACCAGCGGCCCTACCCACTTGAACAGTGCTTCCCGCTCCGGAGTGCGGGTCGTGGAGTAGAGGGCGGTATTGGGGGTGCCGAGGGTATCTTCATACGCCCGTTTCCAGGGCATCAGGGTCAGTTTGTATTCGACCCCAGCACGCTTGAACAGCTCTTCGACCACCTCGGTCGACAGCCCGACAATCTTGCCCCCCTCTCCCTGCATGTTGAATGGCGGGTAATCCTCGGTCATCACGTTCAGTGGCGCAGCCTGAACAGCGCTTATCGCCATCATGGAAGAGACTGAAAAAATTGCACTTTTCCACAGCAGTTGATAGTTCATTGCAACCTCGCTTTGCTTGCCATTCATCCCTGAACATCCGCCGTTACCGATGGCGGTGCACGTCTGACCCGCTGGGGTCATGCCGGCTTTCACGGCTCGCCACCCACCCATGTGCAGCAGCAAACAGATCCGGATTTTGCCTGTGCGTAACGAAACGCAACCGGCGAGGGAGGCTCACAACAAATCGAGGTGGAAACATGCCAGGGCAGCATGAGGGGAGTACGGAGTGGGGCGGATAAGCCTCCGCCATACAACAGCGCCGTGGCAAAGAAGAAGCGCATCGTTTTATGACAGGGGTCTGGGAGAGAAATGATATAAAACGCCAACATCCATTTTCCCATACTGCTCGAGGAGACCTCAGAGCCAAACCTGTCCTTTAGCTAAGGTCACGAAAAGAGATACGTCAAATGAGAATGCTAACCCCCTCATCTGCTTCCAGATTAGATTCCAGATGAGCTCCGCCGAGCCAAAAAGTGGCGCGAGATACCCGAAAATGAGAAGGCCACCGCGAGGTGGCCTTCTCCAAATCAACGATGAACACCTGGTGGAACTCAGTCCTTGGCCGCGTCCATCACACCTTCTTCGGAGTGCGCAGGCAGGATCAGGTTGAGCAGGATGGCGGCAACAGAGGCCAGGCCAACACCGGCCAGCGCGAAGTCGCCAATCTTCATCTCCAGCGCACCGACACCGACGGTCAGAGTCACAGCGACGATGGCGATATTGCGTGACAGCCCCAGATCCACCTTGGATTCCACCAACGTCTTGAGACCGATGGCAGCGATGGATCCGAACAGCAGCAGCATGATACCGCCCATCACCGGCATGGGGATAGAGGTGAGCAGCGCATTGAACTTGCCAAAGAAGGCCAGAATGATGGCAAACACCGCAGCCCAGGTCATGGTGACCGGATTGAAGTTGCGAGTGATCATCACGGCACCGGTCACTTCGGCGTAGGTGGTCACGGGTGGGCCACCGATGAAACCGGCGAAGCAGACGCCAATGCCGTCACCGGCCAGCGTACGGTGCAAACCCGGATCCTTGGTGTAATCCTTGCCAGTCACGCCACCAATCGCCAACACGCCACCGATATGCTCGATACAGGGGGCGATGGCTACCGGCAACATGAACAACGCAGCAGCCCAGTTGATCTCTGGGGTTTCGAAGTGGGGCAGCGCCAGCCAGGGGGCGTTCACCATGCCATCGAAACTCACCTGGCCCATGAAGACCGCCGAGACATAACCGGCAATCACGCCGCACAGGATTGGGATCAGCTTGATCCACCCCTTGCAAAACACAGCTGCAATCAGGGTGACCGCCAGCGAGATACCGGCCAGCGTCAACGCAGTCCCCGCAGGTACTACCTGCTCACTACCGGCACGGCCCATCGCCATGTTGCAGGCAACCTGCGCCACAGAAAGACCGATGACCATGATCACCGGGCCAATCACCACCGGGGGCAGCAATTTGTGCACAAACCCCATCCCTTTTGCCCGGATCAGCGCAGCCAGAATGAAATACATGAAACCGGCGGCAAACAGGCCAAACATGGTGGATGGCAATCCCCAGGTCTGGGTGGCGTAGATGATGGGGGCGATGAAGGCAAAGCTGGAACCGAGGAAAATCGGGACCTGGCGGCGGGTGCAGAGCTGGAACAACAGGGTGCCCACACCGGCGCCAAGCAGGGCCATGGAGGGGTTCAGTCCGGTGAGCAGGGGCACCAGAACCATGGCACCGAAGGCGACAAACAGGATTTGCAGCCCGGCGACACTTTGCTTGACTAAGGAAAACATGGATGTCCTTAATTTTTTGATAACTGATGGGGATATTTATCACTTTTCAGTCATCACAAGACTTTTTCAAGGCACAAAATGAACACAAATGCGTCACTTGTTACCTTTTACTGCTTGGGAAGGGCATGAAACTGGCTTTTTAGGCGGGATTCGTTGCTACAAGCATCGAGTATGCGATTTTACGCATTATTGTGACGAACGCCAATCGTTTTTCCATCATGTTTATTGTGTTCATGGTCAAAAATGCCGCCACCAAGGGGCGCTCTATAATGGATCCTGTGAATCAAGATGGACAAGGAGTCCCCATGTCACAGCCCCCATTCAAGGCCAGCCAGCGCAGATTGCTGATCGGCTCGGCCATCGCTCTCGCCCTGTTTGCGAACCCGTTCAGTTATGATTTCGCCCACAATGAGTGGCAAATGAATCAGGCCTATGCCAAGTCCTGCTTTATCGCCGGCACTCGCATCACGATGGCCGATGGCTCCACCCGCCCTATAGAGACGCTGCGGGTCGGTGAACGGGTGCTGGATCAGCACGGCGGCAGTAACCGGATCCTGGCGATCGAACGGGTCATACTAGGCAAGCGCAGACTCTACGGGATCAATGATCTGCCCCCGTTCTTTACCGCAGAGCACCCTCTGCTGACCACTCGGGGCTGGGCAGCCATCTCACCGGCCATGACACGAACCGAAAACCCGCAACTGGCGGTGCTGCCGCTATTTACCGGCATGCAGATAATGTGTCGCCCGGCACCTGTCATGGTGACGGGCAATCTGGCCCTGCAATCCCAGCCGGAATTACTGCTGGTTGAGTCACTTTGCTGGATCGAGGCGTCTCCCACTACCGCACTCTTCAATCTGCTGCTCGATGGCAGCCACAGCTACATCGCCAATGAGCTGATCGTTCACAACAAAGATGGCGATGGTGGCAGTGGGGGCAGCAGTGGTGGAGGCAGCAACAGCGGCGGTGGCAGCGACAGCGGCGGTGGCAGCGACAGCGACAGCGATGGGGGCAGCGATGACAGTGGCGGCCAAGGCGAGCATGCCGGCGGAGAGCAGCATGGTGGAGGTGAACGGCATGCTGGTGGAGAAAAACATGCAGGGGGAGAACGCCATGGGGGTGGCCGCGGGTTTGGCAATGGCGTTGATGACAACGGTGTGGATGCCGTCGATGCCAATGGCAACAAGCTCAGAGGCGATGGCACAGTCGATGACAACGGCGTGGATGCGGTCGATGCCAACGGCAACAAACTAAGAGGTGATGGCACGGTCGATGACAACGGTGTGGATGCCGTTGATGCCAATGGCAACAAACTCAGAGGCGATGGCACCATCGATGACAACGGTGTGGATGCTGTCGATGCCAACGGCAACAAACTAAGAGGTGATGGCACGGTCGATGATCGCCAGCAAGTGCTTACCGATGAGCAGGAGCGGGCGCTGATCAACAACGGTTTTCGCCAACAGGGGCAACCATGATGCGTTATCTGATAACACTCCTCCTGCTCGGCCTCGCTGGCTGCGCCACGGTCGACACCCCGCCGCTTTACCATCAGATGGATAAGGCAGATGTTCAACTGGCCAATCAGGCACTCGCCAAGGCGCTGGAAACCCGTACCAAAGGGCAGAGCCTCACCTGGTTCAATCCGGCTAACCGTCACTCGGGTAGCGTCACCCCGCTACGCACCTTCCGCCATACCAGCGGGAAGTGGTGTCGCGACTATCGCGAGCAACTCTATATCGGCAAGGCGAGCCAGCAGTGGCAGGATACCGCCTGTCGCAATCAGCAAGGGCGCTGGCGGCCATTGCGAACTTAGTGAATGCCACGGGGTAAACGAAAGGGGGTAGCAGCGCTACCCCCTTGTCATCTTTACCGACCCGTTATCCGAGCGGTGAATACGCGGTTATACCCGACGATAGGGCAGGTAAACCGGCTCCCACATGTGGTTGAGGATATGCTGCTGCAGATCCTGACCGATCAGCGGGTGGGAGGGATCCCGACGCACGATATCCTTGAGCACAGCAGTCGCCACATGCACCGAGATGCTGCGCAGCTCGCGAATGCGGGGATAAACGGCCCCTTTCGCCAGGTCCACCTCGCTCACGCACTCGGCCAGCGCAAAGGCGGCGGTAGTGAAGACATCGGGCGTGATCTCGCGGAGCTGGCTGACGATGGCCGCCAGACCTACACCGGGGAAGATAAAGACATTATTGCCCTGCCCGACCCTGAACTCCTGCCCCTCGTAGCTCACATCCTTGAACGGACTGCCGGTCGCCACGATCGCCTTGCCCTTGCTCCAGCGGTAGATATCCTCCGGCAGCGCTTCACAGTTGGCGGTCGGGTTGGAGAGCGGGAACACCATGGGGCGCTCGCAATGCTGCAGCATCAGCTGGATGTGCTCTTCCTGGAAGGCCCCGCCCGAGCCGCTGGTACCCAGCAGCACGGTAATGGGCACATGACGCAGCACATCGGCTAGATTGGCCTTGCCGGGCACCTCGGTATCCCAGCCCGCCAGCAGCAACCCCGGTTTGGCGTAGCGACGCTTGTACTCGTCGAGCCCGTCCCGGTTGTCGCACACCAGCCCCTGGGTATCCAGAATGTAGATTCGATCGCGGGCCGCCTGCGGATCCATCCCCTCGCGGATCATCCCCGCGCAGATCTGATCTGCGACACCAACCCCGCCGGCGCCAGCGCCATAGACCAGATAGTTCTGCTGACCCAGGGTCTCCCCCTTGACCTTGACCGCGCCTATGATACCGGCCAGCACCACGGCACCGGTGCCCTGAATATCATCGTTGAATGACGGCAGTGACTGCTGGTAGCGGGCCAGATTGTTGAAGGCGTTGGATTTGCTGAAGTCTTCCCACTGCAGCACGGCGTTGGGGAAGTGGCGCTTGACCCCCTGCACGAACTTGTCGATGAACTCTTCGTACTCCTTGCCGCGAATACGCTTGTGGGGGCGGCCCAGATACATGGGGTCATCGAGCAGTTTCTGATTGTCGGTGCCCACATCCAGCGCGATGGGCATGCAGCAGGCGGGGTGAATACCGGCCCCTAGGGTATAGAGCGCCAGCTTGCCGATAGGGATCCCCATGCCGCCAACACCCTGGTCGCCGATCCCCAGAATGCCCTGGCTGTCGGTGACGACTATGATGCGGATCGATTTGGCATCGAAGTGACGGGCCTGACTGCCCATGTCATCCACGTTGTCCGGGGTGATGTAGAGGCCACGCGGCTTCTGGAAGCGGTGGCTGAACTCCTGACACGCCTTGCCCACGGTCGGGGTATAGATATAGGGAGTCATCTCCTCCACATGGCGTGACAACAGGGCATAAAACAGGGTTTCGTTGCGATCCTGCAGAGCACGCAGGTTCTGGTACTTCTCGATATCGCTGCAAGCGCTCTTGAACCCCTCATACACTCGCTCGAGCTGGGCTTCAAAAGTTTGCACCTGAGGCGGCAGCAAACCATCGAGATCAAAATCGGCCCGCTCCTGTTCGGTAAAGGCTGTGCCCTTGTTGAGGTATCGATTGTTAAGCAGATCAGTGCCGGTCAGTGCAACGGGGCGAAAATCCTGTCCCTGTGCATCTTTCCACAGCAGATATTGTCCGGTAGCCATAGTCATTCTCTTTGATTTACGTGAAATTGCCGTTCGGCAGGAGAGCAAGACTCATAATGAAATCAATCATATGACGTTTACTCGATCGGTTTTGTGAGCTTGGGCATACCCTGCGGCCAAAATAGGCGCCCGGCGACCCCGGCGAGACAAATATCCACGGCAAGGAATGAGACTCATGTTAGCATTGCGGGCAACCCAGCCCCTTTCACCGCATCACAGCCGGGAGTGACCTGATGCCCTCGCCTCTGCCAGCCTGCGTCCCCTTCTTTCTGCCATGCGCCTGATCTCGCTGCTTGCTCTGTGGCTATTTCTGACCTGCCAGTCAGCTCTCGCCGCACCGGGTCGGGTGCTCAACATCATCGTGGGTGAATGGCCCCCTTTTGTCTCCGAGCAGTCAAAACAGCACGGGCCAGTGGCCCACCTCATCAGCGATCTGTTCAAGGAGGCGGGCTATGAGGTGAAGTTCCACTTCGCCCCCTGGGGTCGGGTCTATTCGCTGGCGGCCAACAGCCAGCTCTACGACGCCACCGCCGTCTGGATGCACAAACCGGAGCGGGAGCAGGATTTTCTGTTCAGCGAAGCGGTGCTGCAGGAGCAGTTTGTCTTCTTCTCCCTCAAATCACGGCGGCTGCAGGCCGAGCGCCTTGAGCAGATCATCGGCATGCGGTTGGGGGGCGATATCGCCTATAGCTACGGGCCCGAGCTGGACAAGATGGTGGCCGATGGCAAGGTAACCCAACAGAAAGTCACCGACGTGAAGCAGAATTTCGGCAAGCTGCTGCGCGGGCGGATCGACCTCTATCCACAAGAGCTGCGAGTCGGTCTGGCCGAGTTGCAGAACCAGCTCGACCCCGCCAGCGCGGCACTCATCACCCACAGTCAGACCCCTTTTCTGCGCAACGACAGCTTCGTGATGTTCCCACGCAAGATGCCGGATTCAGCCAAACTGCGGGATCAGTTCAATCAGCAGTTGCAGCAGGCCATCGCCAGCGGACGTTATCAGCGCTACTTCGAGCGACTGGCCCGGGGTGAATATTGACCTTGGCGAGGCAAAAACAGAGAGGATAAAACAACGGTGGCGGCCCTTTGTGGCCGCCACCTCTGTGATGCTTGTCAGCTGCTGGCATTAGCCGCTGATGCCCACCTCCAGCTTGAACGGCGTCTTGGCCTTGCTGCTCTCGGCCGCCCCCATCTGGTAGACCCGAATGGTATAAGTGCCCTTGGCAGGCAGGGTTGCCTCAAAGTTGTTCCCGTCACGAGAGCCAACAAAGATCGCCTCCCCCTTGCTGCCCGGCGGCAGAATATTGAAGTAGGGCTTGCCGGTCAGGATCACCACCATGCTCTGGCCCTTGTTGGCCGTCAGCTTGTAATCGAGGGTCTGGCTACCCTGAATGGTGCCGTTGATGGTTGCCCCTGACTCCCCCTTCTTGAACTGCACCTGCTGGGTCTTGATCCCGTCAGCCGCCTGCGCCATGCCCGCAATACCACCGAAGAGCGCAGATGCACATACCGCTGCCAGCCATGCTTTTCTCATCATTTGTCATCCCTTGTGTGAATGGAACCCCTGTTACTGTTGCTCAAGGTGACCCAAAAAACCATCGCCGTTTGCGGCATCGCTCAATCAATTTGCCATCACCATCGACCCGCTATCAAAAGGGGCGCCGCAGCGCCCCTTCTCTTTACTCTTTGTCGACCATCAGCTTGATTTGCCCGCCTTGGGCTCATCGAGGGTGTGCTTCACCTCTTCATACCAGAGGTCGTGGTGCTCCTTGGCCCAGGTCTCGTCCACCTCGCCGGTCACCATCCCCTCCAGCGCCCCTTCCAGCTGGAACAGGCCCATGTAAATATGGAAGATAAAACCGCAGATAAGGATCAAGGCGCCTACGATATGGATAAAGCTGGCCCACTCCATCTGGCGGCGCAGCTGGCCGAAGATGGGGAAGTCGAGGAACAGCCCGGTCGCCACCACGATGCCGCCAAACCAGATCAGTAGCCAGAAGATCGCCTTCTCGCCGCCGTTGGAGAAGCCCGCCGAGGGGTGACTTCCCTTGTGCTTGCCGAGCATGCCGCCAAACTTCATGAACCACTGCACATCCACCATGTTGACGATGTTGTGGCGGAACCACTTGATGAGCACCCCCATCAGGCAGAGGAAGAAGAGCGGCCCCACGTAGTTGTGGAACACCTTGGCAAACCAGATCCAGTTCTCCCACACCCCGAGGCTCACCACCGGCTTGATGAAGTACTTGCCGTAGATGATGGCCAGCCCCGACCCGGAGAGGGTCAGGAACATGGCCGCCGTGGTCCAGTGCAACGCCCGATCCAGCCTGCTCCAGCGCTTGAGCTTGCGCCCGGTGCGCGGTTTGGAGAGCTTGGTCTGCCCCACCACCAGATACATCAGGCCACACATGGCGAGCGACCCGAAAATGGCGATGGCGCCGAGCGGCGACACCCACTTGGTCTTCACCTCGAACCAGAGCTGGCCCGGCACCGAGATAAGCACTCCGTGCTCCGGCGAGCGGGAGGTGGTCACCCCCTCCTGCCCATCCTTCACCGCCCGCCAATAATCGGCGCCGGCAAAGCCGACCGCCTCTTTCTGCGCATCAGCGAAGCCGGGCGCGCTGAACAGCAGCAAGGCCGTCAGCAGCGCTGTCAGCCAGTGTCTCATTGGCCATCCTCCTGCTTGCCAAGCTTGAGCCCCTTGCCTCTGCCATCGTGAGGTTTGCTGGCGTCGCGATAGAGCGCCTGTTCGTCAGCCCCCCAAGCTGCATGAGGGGCGCCGCGATAGGCAACCCGCTCGCGGAAGATGTCGGAGATCACCTGCGCATCCCCTGCCAGCAGTGCTTTGGTGGAGCAGAGCTCGGCACACATGGGCAGCTTGCCCTCGGCGATGCGGTTGGCACCGTACTTCTGGCGCTCCGCCTCGCTGTGATCCTCTTCCGGGCCGCCGGCACAGAAGGTGCACTTGTCCATCTTGCCCCGATCGCCAAAGGCGGCGGTCTTCGGGAACTGGGGCGCCCCGAACGGGCAGGCAAACAGGCAGTAGCCGCAACCGATGCAGAGATCCTTGTTGTGCAGCACGATGCCGTCGTCGGTGTGATAGAAGCAGTCGGCCGGGCAGACCGCCATGCAGGGGGCGTCGGTGCAATGCATGCAGGCGACCGAGATGGAGGTTTCACCTGGCAGGCCGTCGTTGAGGGTTACCACCCGGCGGCGCTGGATGCCCCACTCGAGGGCATCGTCGTTCTCGTTCTTGCACGCCGTCACACAGCCGTTGCACTCGATGCAGCGCTTGGTGTCACACATGAATTTCATTCTGGCCATGGGATCAGGCTCCTACTTTGCGAAAACGGCACAGGGTGACCTTGGTCTCCTGCATCTGGGTGACCGGGTCATAACCATAGGTGGTGACTATGTTGACCGACTCCCCCAGCACATAGGGGTCAGACCCTTCCGGATATTTGGATCGCAGATCCTTGCCCTCAAAGTGGCCGCCGAAGTGGAACGGCATAAAGGCAAGCCCCGGCTTGACCCGCGGGGTCACCAGCGCCTTCACCTTGACCCTGCCCCCTTCCGGCCCCTCGACCCACACATCCTGACCGTCGCGCACGCCGACGTCGTTGGCATCTGCCGGGTTCATCTCGACGAACATCTCCTGCTGCAATTCAGCCAGCCAAGGGTTGGAGCGGGTCTCGTCGCCGCCCCCCTCGTACTCCACCAGACGGCCCGAGGTGAGGATGATCGGGAACTCCTTGCTGACATCCTTCTCCTGCACCGAGGCGTACTGGGTCGGCAGGCGCCACAGGCTCTTGGCATCGGGCCAGGTGGCGTAGTCTGCCAAGAGATCCCGGCGCGGGGTGTAGAGCGGCTCGCGGTGCTTGGGCACCTGATCCGGGAAGGTCCACACTACGCAGCGCGCCTTGGCGTTACCATAGGGAACGAAGCCGTGCTTGATGGCGACACGCTGGATACCGCCGGAGAGGTCGGTTTTCCAGTTCTTGCCCTCGGCCTCCTTCTTCTCGGCCTCGGTCAGCTCATCCCACCAGCCGAGCTGCTTCAACAGGTCGGCAGTGATCTCGGGATAGCCATCTTCCACCTCGCTCCCCTTCGGCCAGGAGTCTTCGGCGAGCAGCGAGACGCCCTGATACTCGATGCCGAAACGGGCACGGAAACCGCCACCCCCTTCCGAGACCGGAATGCTGGTGTCGTAGAGGATGTGGCTGCCCGGGTGCTTCATCTCCGGGGTGCCCCAACAGGGCCAGGGCAGACCGTACACTTCGCCGCTGACCGGGCCGCCCTCGGCCTTGAGGTTGGTCTTGTGGAAGGTGTGCCAGTTCTGCTGGTGCGCCTTGAGCCGCTCCGGGCTCTGGCCGGTGTAGCCCACGCTCCACATGCCGCGGTTGTATTCGCGGGTGATGTCTTCCAAGAGCGGCTGGTTGTTCTCCACCTTGATGTGTTTGAACAGCTGGTCGGCAAAGCCGAGCTTCTTGCTCAGCAGATACATGATCTCGTGATCGACCTTGGATTCGAACAGAGGCTCAATCACCTTATCGCGCCACTGCATGGAGCGGTTGGTGGCGGTAACGGAACCATAGGTCTCGAACTGGGTGGTGGCCGGCAGCAGGTAGACGCCGTCGGTACGATCGTTCATGACGGCAGCGACTGTGGGATACGGGTCGACAATCACCATCATGTCGAGCTTTTGCATCGCCTTCTTCATTTCCGGGCCGCGGGTCTGGGAGTTGACCGCATGGCCCCAGTAGAACATGGCGCGGATATTGGAGCCCTGCTCGATGAGATCGGCATTCTCCAGCACACCGTCCACCCAGCGGGAGACCGGAATGCCGTTGTTGTTCATCGGCAGCTTGCCGTTGTAGGCCTTGTTGTCAAAGCGGGCCTTGATCCACTCGTAATCCACATCCCACACCCGGGCCCAGTGCTTCCAGGAGCCCTCTTCCAGCCCGTAGTAGCCGGGCAGGGAGTCGGAGGTGACGCCAAAGTCGGTGGCGCCCTGCACGTTGTCGTGACCACGGAAGATGTTGGTGCCCGCCCCGCTCTTGCCCACGTTGCCAAGGGCCAGTTCGAGGATGCAGTAAGCGCGGGTGTTGTTGTTGCCTGTGGTGTGCTGGGTGCCGCCCATGCACCAGACCACGCAGCCGGGGCGGTTGTCGGCCAGCAGCTTGGCGGCGCCATAGACCTGCTGTTCGTTGAGGCCGGTCACCCGCTCCACTTCGGCCGGAGTCCAGCGCGCCACCTCTTTTTGCACCTCGTCCATGCCATAGACGCGGGTGCGGATGAACTCTTTATCTTCCCAGCCGTTCTTGAAGATGTGCCAGAGCATGCCCCAGATAAAGGCGACGTCGGTGCCCGGGCGCAATGAGAGGTACATGTCCGCCTTGGCGGCGGTGCGGGTACGACGCGGGTCAACCACCAGGATCTTGCAGCCGTTGCGCTCTTTCGCCAGCAGGATGTGCTGCATGGCGACCGGGTGGGCCTCCGCCGGGTTGGAGCCGATAAACATGATCGACTTGCTGTTATGCATGTCGTTCAGGCTGTTGGTCATGGCGCCGTAGCCCCAGGTGTTGGCGACCCCGGCGACCGTGGTGGAGTGGCAGATCCGCGCCTGATGATCCACGTTGTTGGTGCCCCAAAGCGACGCCATCTTGCGAAACAGGTAGGCCTGCTCGTTGGAGTGCTTGGCAGAGCCGAGCCAGTAGACGCTGTCAGGGCCGGACTCCTTGCGCAGGCGCAGCACCTCGTTGCCCACCTCTTCGATGGCCTGCTCCCAGCTGATGCGCTGCCACTTGCCGCCCACCAGCTTCATCGGGTACTTGAGGCGACGCTCACCGTGGCCGTGCTCGCGCAGGGCCGCCCCCTTGGCGCAGTGACCGCCAAGGTTGAAGGGGTGATCGAAGGCTGGCTCCTGACCGGTCCAGACGCCGTTTTGCACCTCGGCATAGACGCCGCAGCCCACCGAGCAGTGGGAACAGATGGTGCGCTTCACCTCGACCGGCACCTCGGCCGCCACGGTTTTGGCTTCGGCCCGCTGCATCATGGCTGGGGCCAGCCAACCGGCCGCCACGGCGCCACCGGCCACCAGACTTGAGTTGACCATAAAGGCACGGCGGGTCAGTCCCTGGCCGCGAATGGCCTGATTGCCCTGCTCACCCGCCTGGGGCTGCTCGGCACGTTTTGTCAGTTTCATGAGTTCTCCTTCACTGATCCGGCTCAGTCAGTGCCGCGCAGGGTGCGATAAAAGTCGTGAACATGGGGGGTCTCCCGATAGCCCTTGTCAGGCTCGGTGTCGTGGGTCAGCACCTCTTTGCCCACCACCCGACCGGTGGCACCGGCCAATACGCCTATGGTGGCAACCACGCCAACTCCCTTGATCAGATTGCGGCGGGACGGGTCTTTCAGCTGTTCATCGCTCATTCTTGTGACCTCTGTTTTTGTAATGTCCGGCGCCTGCGCGCCAGCTTCGCGTCCAATGGGATATCTCGTCTGTTCGTTTTGTTGTGAGTGGATAGAGGCATTCAGCCCGGCACCACGCAGGCGCCAAACGGCAGGCGCAATTCGTTTTCCAGCTTGAAGAAATCTTCGGCAAGGGCCCCGACCGCCCGGTAGAAGCTACCCCCTTTCGCCTGTTGCTGATCGCGGCAGCAGGCGAGTACCCAGGGGGCAAGGTGGCGCTCATAGAAGCGGTTGCGATCCGGGTGCTGCTCGGCAATCAACACCGCCATCACCTCACAGAGGGCGGCCAAGTGATCTTCCGGCTCGCACACTCCGCTCTGGCGCTCAAAACCGAGGGACTGCAGATCTGCGCGCAGCACCGCCAGCGGCAGCTCCATCAAAGAGCCGGTGAGATACCAGGAGGCAAACGGCACTATCTCCCCGCGCCCCAGCCCGATAAAGAGATCCTGATACTCCTCGGCAAGCTCGTTTTCGTGGTGGCTGCTGGCCGCCAGCTGCACCAACCCCAGCCCTCTGGCAAAGGGGCCCGGCATAGCCTGCAACCCTTGCAGCCAGGCGAGCTGTTCGCCACGGGGAGCGGCGCGCCAGAGGCTTGCCAGCAGGGCGTAGAGATCGGCGCTGCTTTGTTCCAGTTCGGTCATGGTCAGTTCGCCAGACTTTTCGTTATGTTGTTCACTCATCACTGGCCCCTCATACCTTGAGCTGGGAGACGGGATCCGCCGCCAGCGCCGCAAACACATCCTTGACCCGGCACTCCTCACACATCAGCAGCCGCTGGGCGGCCTCGTTCTGGAAGTGGGAGTGACCGGCCAGTTTTTGCTGGATGCGGCGGATCATCGAGGCGGGCGCGAACGGCTTGGAGCAGCGAATGCAGCAGGCGGCTTCTTCGGCTTTCAGGCTCTGGACGGCGCGGCGCGCTTCGGGCAACGGCTGCAGGCGGGGCGTGAGCACGATGGCCTGCTCGGGGCACGCCTTTTCGCACATGCCGCACTGGATGCAGTCCTGTTCGATAAAGTTGAGGCCCGGCGCATGGCCCACCGCATGCAGGGCGCGGCTCGGGCAGACCGCCACGCAGCCCATGCAGAGGGTGCAGTCAGACTCTTTGAGTTCCACGCTGCCGTAAGGGGCGCCGTGGGGCACCGCCAGCGGTTCACGGCTCCCTTCGTTGGCCTGCCAGAGGGCATCGAAGGCGGCAAACAGCTTCTCCCGTTTGTCCCCTTTGAGCGGCTTCTCCAGCAGGGTAACGGTGGGCTGGCCGGAAACAGGCTCACCAGCATCTGCGTCAAACAGAGCGATGCAATCGGCAGCAAGACCGGCGCCCGCCAAGAGCACGGCGGCGCTCGCCAGTTCCCGCTCAACCAGTGCACGGACGCTGGCGGGGGCATCGTCGCTCAGCGCGATGCGCACCGCACTGGCGCCATAGGCGAGGGCGGCGAACCAGCTTTCGATACCTAAGCTTGCGCTCTCCTCCACCCAGACTGGCAGCCAGTTGACGGGCAGGCGGGTGAGCTCGGCTTCCACCCATTCTCGCTCGTTTTCACCGGCGATCAGCAGCTGGGGCGCGTCGCCGCCCGCCTCCCGGTAGTGCTTGAGCAATCGCAGCAGGTAGTCGCCGCTGGTGTTGGCATCGGGCTGGTGATAGGCAATCGCCCCGGTCGGACAGGCCGAGGCGCAGCTGCCAAAGCCCTGACAGAGATGGGGATCGATCTGGATGCGGCCATTGATGGGCTTGAGGGCATCGGTCGGACAGACATCGAGGCAGCGGCTGCAACCGGGCACGCCGCGGGCGGTAAAGGCGCAGGCCTCGGGGTCGAGGCGAAAATAGCGCGGCTTGTCGAAAATACCGGTCAGCGCACAGAGCTCGGCAAGCCGTTCGGCCAGCCCTTGGTCATCGGCAAGATGCAGATAGCCGACCGGCGGACGCTCCAGCGCAAAGAGCGGGGCGCGGCCCAGATCGGCCACCAAATCAAAACGCGGTTCGCTGCCCACCATCGCTTGTTGTGAAAAGCAGAGCGCCGCCAGATTTACCCGCTCACCCTGCCCATTGAGGCCGGTGAGCTGAAATTGGCCAAGATACCCTGTCAGGCTCGGCTCGCGCAGGGTCAGGGCCGCGAGGGATGCGGTGGCATCGAAAATGGCTTCGAGATCTGCCGCCTCGGCATAGTGGACCGATTCGGTCACCAGCAGAGTGGGCTTCACCCCGGCAGGCAGCAGGCTGGCAGCGCGGCGAATGCGATCTTCCGGGCCGACCAGCAGCAGGCGCCCCTGACTCTGGTAAGAGACAGTGGCCGGGATCAGGTTGTCGGTCTTGACCGTATGCTGCAGGGCATAGGCGCGAGCGAGCGCGTTATGCTCGGCCGCCCCCGCCCCATGGGCAAGATTGGAGGCTAGATTTGGGGCCAGATTTGGCAATGTTTGTTCAGTGCTCACATACACTCCTGTGCGCGCCACCTCATGGGATGGGCGCTTGTTGGTAAGCCGAGAGAGCAAGAGGCGAGCCAACTCCCCCGGAAAAAAAGTGACTGACAGGGAGTCAGGATCCTGAGGGTTCCATTTCCCCACCTTTCGTTGGGACATTTTGTCCACCACAGGAAACCAAAATGTCCCGATCGTCGGTGTGGGTTTGAGAATGGTTATCAGCCAGCTCGTCAGCGGCAGGTTCGCTGACAAGCGTCACCGGTTCAGCAGATCCGCTGGCCGGATTGCCCATCTCGCTCTCCGGGGCGGTTACCTGATCCACCAGCCAGTTGCGCAGGCCTGCGGTCAGGGCCGCAGGCAGCAATTCGGGCTGGCTAAAATCCTGGGTGTAGTCGTCAAGCCCATCCGGCTTGTGGCTGCGAAACATGGCCCGCAGCGCCTCCCTGTCGGGGAGTTTGGCCTTGCCCGGCTGAGCCGTTGTTAGCGGCGGCTCGCCACTCTCGGCCCCCTCCACGGCAAGGGATTCACTGCTCCCCTTGTCAGTGCTGACTACGGGGCTATCCAGCGAGGTATCTGGAGTTTCAGCTTCGCCACTGCCTTCGATGGGGGCGGCAACCGCCTCGGGACTGGCCTCTTCCCGTGGCTGCAATACCTGATGCTTGCGCGCCTCACTCTTGCGAGACGACCAGCGTTTGAGGAACTCACTCATGGGCGCTGTTTCCGGCCTTGTTTACGGCACAGGTTCCGGCGTCACTGCCACGCTCGCGGCCATCGGGGCAGGTGGCTTTAACGGCGCCACAGCTGGCTTGATCTACCGTATCGACACCGAGCTGATCCTGCGCCCGCCCCTTGCCCTTCTTGCCCTTGCGACGGGCCTCCAGCAGCTCGCCGTGGCGGCCGATAAAGGCCTCCACCCAGGCTTGCAGCGCTTCGGGCAGCGGGCAGGAGAGCACCTGCCGCTCGCCATCCATATAGGCGGCAGCCACGGTCTGGCTCAGGGTCAGGCCATCGGCCACAAAGCCACTGTCCACGCGGCTTCCGGTGACAAAGAGGCGGGGCGAGCCGGAGCTCAAATTGAAGCGATAATCCCCCCGCTCATCACGAAACAGGGTAAGGGGCAAGGCACCGGCAGCCTCGGGTTCGGCGGGATAGAGCGCCGCAATCTCGAAACGGCGGCTCTGCCAGCGGCCAACCTGGCTGTCGATGGCCTTTAACTCCAGTTGCAGCCAGCGCTGCGGGGGCAAGGTATTGGTTGTCTCTTGCACTGTCACTGCTCCCATCAGAAGGTCTCTGCCGGGCCGCTCTCCCCCGTGATTCACCCCGTTTGGGGCGGATCACAGCAGGAGACTTATGGCGGCCACGGCCATCAATGGAATAAGACTTAGCAAGAGTGGGGCCAAGGCCGGTTTGGTGGTTGATGGGGGCTTTGATGCGGGTTGGGACGTCGTGCGGGACATAGGTTGGCGCGGGCGTAGGTTGGTGCAGAGCGCAGCGAAGCCCAACATGCGGCATCAAATCAATCCGCCAATGCTTGTTCAAGGAGATGGCAATCATCGAATAACGCCGAATTATCCGATTATTGCCTTGATAAGTATGTGCGCGGTAAACGTTGGGCTTCACTTCGTTCAGCACCAACCTACGAGATATCGTGGCAGTCTTGTTATGACGAGCGACTCCACTACTGCGATGCGGATGCAGCAAATACCTGCTTAAACATCGGAATTAGTAGTTTATTGCCGTATTCGCTCAAATGGTCGTCATCGTAATAGATGGGTCGGCCATCTTTGCTGCCCCAGCAGCGGCCGTCATGACACAAATAGGGCAGCGGATCGAGAATCTTGACGCCACACCTGGCCACCGCCGCGTCTTGCGCCGCCCACACCACTTTGTGCCGTGCATGGTACTCTTCGAGCGAAATCGATATTTGGGGATCGGGTTTGCCAAACATCAGTGCACGAGCCATGGCTTTTGGAACATCAACCATCATCTCAGGGATGGGGCGCGTAATATATACGGGCCTTTGCTTGGCTAATTCACAAGCACTTTTAATCAATCCCGCCGAAAATTCATTCAAAAAGCCATCTGTTATTTCAATGTTATAAACATCAAAATATGATAATGGCATATTCATCTTTTCTTTGATGTTGTGTTGCCCAAAAGCATACACTGACGTTCTATTTACAATCACCAATGGGATGTCTTCTCTATATGCTGATATTTTTTCTTTTGCCCAATCATTGAACTCTTTACACTGCGTCTTGTTATTATCATCCACAACATTCAACCCAAAAATAGTTGGGCAACTTGCATATGTTAAATCAAGAATTCCATCTGTTTTTTTCAACACAGATGCGGCTAACCCACCTGATACGGCATCAGCATGACTATCACCAATCAAAATTGCTTTAACTTCCGCGCCCCCATAAACACAGGCAGGAGACGTAACACCCGAGCTAACGAAACAGTCATCTTTTCTTGGTTTTACATTAAGCGACTCGTCGGAAATAACATTAACTCTTGCATCCAGTCGCTGATTCACCACCGGATGTGACAATTTAACGCCTAGAAACACCAACACCGCCGCCAACCCAATAGCACCGGTAACAACAGCTAATTGGCCACTTTGCATCCAGAGACCAGATCTGTTTAAACCTTTACGCATCGGATTTTCTACCAAGCGCAGCGACAGTTCACCCAATAGCAGCGAGCCCAACACACCCGCCACCATCCATTGGGGGTTAGCCTGCTCACCGGCATAAGTCAGCAATACCACCAACGGCCAGTGCCACAGATAAATCGAATAGGAGCTGGCGCCCAGCTGGCGGGCAAGCGGGTTAGCCGTTAACCAGGAGCGCTGGCGATTGGCCGCCAACACCAACATGGCACCCACCACCGGCACCAGTGCTAGATAACCTGGCCACAGCATCGCCGGATCAAAGGTGGCTATCGCCCAGATGATTAGCGCAAAGCCAATCCCTTCCGCCAACCGAGCCCACTGCCGTGACATGGAGTGCTGGCGAGTGGCCCACCAGACCAGACCACCGGCCAGCATTTCCCAAACACGGGTGGGCAACAGGTAAAAAGCCGCCCCCGGCCAGCGGTTACTGGCATAGACCGACAAGACTAATGACAACACTCCTGCCGCAATCAGTGCCAGCTTCACGCCTCGCTTACCAAACCAGTGCCACAACAGCAAACAGCCAAGCGGCAGCAGAATATAAAATTGCCACTCCACCGACAGCGACCAGGTATGTAGCAACCACTTCTCATGGGAGGCTGCGTCAAAATAGCCCGCTTCGCGCCAGAACTTGAGGTTAGAGACAAATGCCACCGCGGTGCCAACATGGCTAGCCAGCATTTTGTAATCGACATTGGGCAACCAAAACCAGCCCAGAATCAGCAAACTGGCACAAAGCACCAACAGCGCAGGAATAATTCGTCTGGCCCGTGCGAGATAAAAACCCCACAAGGAAAAATTGCCACGCTCGAGGCCAGATATAATGATCCCAGTCATTAAATAACCGGAGATCACAAAAAACACATCCACCCCGACAAAGCCACCTGCAAAGCCAGGCACGCCGAAGTGATAGAGCACCACCGCGACCACCGCCCATGCCCGCAGGCCGTTAATATCGTGACGAAATGACTTAGACTGGATTAGGGGTTGGTTGGTTGGTTGGTTGGTTGGTTGGTTGGTTGGTTGGTTGGTTGCCATACACCTGCTCATTCCAAAAGTAATAAATCGAAAATTGACCGCTCTTGCGAGAAATAGCGGCCAAAAGTGAGCAGATTATGCCGCAATCGATGCCCTAACACACTCATAAAATCACGGCGCCCTACGTCAAGCCGACCCTATGAGCGAAGCATCTTGAAACGAACCAAGAAACTCAGGCTAATATTTGCCAACCAATCATTTGATAGATATACCAACAAAACTAGCATTGCACCTTCTAGAATGAAACTTCTGGAACAAAACTTGCTGTATCCCTCCCCTTAGATCCCGGCAACCGGTCGCGAGGGGCCCATGACACCGACCTTTATCAAAAGCAATGCTGCCGCCCAGCTCACCATGGCCGTCGAGGTGATGGATGAACAGGGCATAATGAACACCCGCCAAATCGCCTGTGAGCGGCCACTGACGGTCTACCTCAACTGGAAGGAGATCGTCACCCTGATGACGCTGGGGGCCCGCCCCGAGGCGCTGGTGCTGGGTTACCTTAAAAATCAGGGCTTTATCGAGGATATTTCGGCCATCGAGTCGGTGATCGTCGACTGGGATAGCGAGGCCGCCGCCGTGGTGAGCAGCCAGCAGGCCGCCGATCTCGACAAATCACTGGAGAAGAAGACGGTCACCTCCGGCTGCGGTCAGGGCACCATGTATGGCAGCGTGATGAAGAAGCTCGAAGGGGTGGTCTTGGCGGCGCCCGAGCTTAAACAGAGCACCCTCTACGCCCTGCTCAAGGCGCTGTCGGCCCATAACGAAACCTACAAGATGGCCGGTGCCGTGCATGGCTGCGCCATCTGTCGCGGTAGCGAAATCCTCTCCTTTGTCGAGGATGTGGGGCGCCACAATGCGGTGGATACCCTGGCGGGCGAGCTCTGGATGCGCGGCGAGGCTGGCTACGACAAGATCTTCTACACCACCGGGCGGCTCACCTCGGAGATGGTGATCAAGGTGGCGCAGATGGGGATTCCGGTGCTGCTGTCGCGCTCCGGCGTCACCCAGATGGGGCTGGATCTCGCCCGCCAGCTCGGCATCACCATGATTGCCCGCGCCAAGGGGCGCCATTTCGAGGTATTCAGCGGCCACGACCATATGGTGCTGGACGAGAAGCCGCCGGTGCTGGCGCCCGGTTCAGCCGGTCGCGGGATGCGGGATTAAGTCATGAACGAGTTTATGAACGTGAAGCAGGTGGCGGAATACCTCGATCTCAACGAGAAGAAGGTCTACCAGCTCGCCAACGAGGCGCGCATCCCCGCCACCAAGGCGACCGGCAAGTGGCTGTTTCCCCGCTCCCTGCTCGATCGCTGGCTGCTCGGCAGTTGCCACGAGGGGGTGATGAACGACCGGCTGCTGCTGGCGGGCTCGGACGACGTGCTGCTCCACTACGCCAGCAGCCGCTTGGCGCAGCAGCTCGGCACCCAGGCACTGGTGGGCTACACCCCGTGTGGCACCCGTCAGGGGCTGGCGATGCTGGCGCGCGGCCATGTGGATCTCTGCGCCATCCACTGGGGCCAGGCCGAGGAGGCCCACCTGCGCCACCCGGCGCTGGTGCAGCAGTATCAGGGCCACCGGCAATGGGTGATCGTTCATGGATTTAGGCGGGTGCAGGGGCTGGTGCTGCGCCAGGGGCTGCAACCCAAGGAGGCGAAAGAGGCGCTCGACTGGCGCTGGGCCATGCGCCAAGAAGGGGCTGGCAGCCAGCGTGCCCTGCAGGAGTGGCTGCAAACGCAAGGGGAGTCGCTGACCCGGCTGGAGCGCACCCTCGAGGTCAACAGCGAGCGGGAGCTGGCCGCCGCCATCAGCCGCGGCGATGCGGATGTCGGGCCCGGCGCCCAGAGCACCGCCACCGAGTTTGGCCTCGGCTTTATGCCCTTGTCGCAGGAGTGCTTCGATCTGGTGATGCCGCAGGGGGTCTTCTTTCGCACCCTGCTGCAACAGCTGATCGGCTGGCTGCAATCCCCCGAGGGGCGTGAGCTGGCGGCGCGCCTCGGCGGCTATGACCTGACCCAGAGCGGCAAGCTGGTGTGGAGTCCGCAGTAAATAACCACTCACCCACCGACAAAACAGCCCGTCAACCATGTTGACGGGCTGTTTTTGTCACGGGCCTTTTTATAACAGCATCAATCGCTTGTCTCACGCCCTTCGGCATTGAGGGCGATGCGCCACCCTTCCAGTTTCGCGGGCTCGCTGCCGCTTGGCAGCAGGGCGTGGCTGCGCAGCCGCACGGTAAAGCAGCTCCCCTGCCCCGGGGTGGAGTCCACCAAGAGCTCCCCACCCCAGCGGCTGATGATGCGGTGGCTCAGGGCCAGCCCCAGACCGGTGCCGGTGGCGCGGGTGGTGAAGAAGGGGTCGAAGATCTTGTCGATAATGGCCGCCTCGATGCCGCTGCCGTTGTCGATCACCCGCACCTCGGCCCCGCGCAGCTGACCCAGTTCATCGACCCAGTCGCGGCTCTCGACCCGGATCTCCCCCTGCTCCCCCAGCGCGTGGCTGGCGTTGACCAAGAGGTTGATCAGCACCTGCAACAGCTGCTGGCGATCCGCCTCGATGGGCTGCTGGGCCCTGAGATCGGCTACCAGCTCAATCTGCTGCTGGCGCAGGGCGGAGCGCACCAGGGTCAGGCTCTCCTCGATGATGGGGTTGAGGTGCTGCCACACAGGCGCCGTCTCGTAGTCGCCGGGGCGCGAATATTGCAGCAGGCTACGTGTGATGGCGCGGATGCGCTCGATCTGGGCCAGCACCAACGTCAGCTCCTCGCTGACCGGCTCTGCCGCCTCCCCCAGCTCCAGCTTCATCAGCTCCACATTGCCGAGGATCACCGCCAGCGGGTTATTGATCTCGTGGGCCACACCGGCCGAGAGCTCGCCAAGGGCTGCCAGCTTCTCGCTGATGAGCAGCTGCTGGCGCGCCTCGGTCAGCATATGGATATGATCTTCCAGCTCGGCGGTCTTGAGCTCAAGGCTTTGGGTACGCTCGGCCACCTTCTGCTCCAGCTCATCGGCGCTGCGAGCCATCTGCTGCTGGTGCGCCTCCTGCCTGTCCAGCATGGCGTCAAACTGGCGACCGAGCTGGGCCAGCTCGTGGTCAGGGTCGAGGGCCAGCGGGCCGATACGGGCCGACTCCCCGGCCTGCACCTGCCGCACCACCTTGTGCATCCGCTCGATGGGGGAGAAGAGATCCCGCGCGCCGCGATAGACCAGCAGGCCGGAGAGCAGCAACAGCAGCACCACGCCGGATCCCAGCTCCACCAGATTGGTGAGGTAGGTGCGGATGATGGGCCACTCGAGAAAGCCAACATAGAGCATGCCGAGCCGCTCGCCCCTGGCTCCCAGCAGCGGCTCGTAGCCAGAGACATACCAGGCGTCGTGGACGAAGGCGCGGTCAACCCACATCTCCCCCCGCCCCAGTACTTGCTCGCGCACCGGCGGCGAGACCCGGGTGCCCACCGCCCGCCCCACCTGACGGCTACTGCTGACCGGTACGTTGGTGCTCACCCGCAAATCGTCGAGAAACAGGGTAACGGTGCCGACACTGCCATCCGGCAGGGTGTTTTTGGCAAACACCTGCCCCTTGAGCTCATCCACCAGCCGGGTGCTGCCGTTGACAAGCTCGCCCCCCTCCAGCACCGCCCAGAGCGATCCGTCGCGACCCATCACAGGGGTCAGTGACAAGCTGATCAGCCCCCTATTCTCCACCACCCTGGTGCCATCCCGCTGCCACAGCACAGCCCGCTTGGCCAGTTGCGGGGAGAGGGCGAGCATCTCCTGCTGCGACCAGACCACAAAGTGGCTGACGCTGCGCCCGGCCGTGAGGGCGGCGCGCTCCTGCGCCGTCAGCTGATCCAGCTCGGGGCCACGGCGCAAGCGCAGAAAATCGAGACCATAGTTGGCCGCCAGCGGCATCACCCAGTCATGCAGCTGATCCGGCGATTCCCGCAGCCGCAGCTGAAAGGCCCAGGCATCGCGCAAATGCTCCAGATGCTCGGTCTGGCGCTGCTGCTGCACCGTGATGGCGTGGTGGGCCACCCCGAGATCGCTGCGCACCGTGGTGAGCAGGTTCTGCCAGCTGTAGGTGAGGGTCCAGTAGAGGGTGAGCGCGATCATGCCCACCAGGGTGAGCATGATGGGCACCGAAGTAAGCAGCAGCAGGCGCCAGCGCACCTTGGTGCGGACGCAACGGGGCAACAGGGCGCGCATGCAGCGGGAGAGCAGGGTCAGCTTCATCGCCACCCCATCCAGTCAGCCTTCCTCATTCGATGGCCCACTCCTTGAATTTGCGGTCCAGCGTCTTGCGCGCCACCCCGAGCACCCGGGAGGCGGCCGACTTGTTGCCATCATGGCTCGCCACCACCTGCAGGATGTGAGCCTTCTCCACCTCCGCCAGCGGCCACGCCAGCGGATAACCCTCCTCGCTCGTGCCCGGTTCGGCGGGCTTGCTGCTCTGCCAGTAATCCGCCGGGGGCTTGCCCAGCAGCAGGCAGCGCTCGATAAGATTGCGCAGCTCCCGCACGTTGCCGGGCCAGGGGTAGGCCTGCATCGCTACCACATCCTCGTGGGTCCAGCTCAAGGAGCCCATCCCCATCTCAGCTGTGAGCTGGCGGGTAAAGTGGTGCACCAGCGCGGGGATATCGTCGATCCGCTCCCGCAGCGGGGCTACCGGCAGCGCCACCACGTTGAGGCGATAGAAGAGATCTTCGCGAAAGCGGCCCGCCTCCACCTCGGCCTTGAGGTTGCGGTTGGTGGCGGCGACGATGCGCACATCCACCGCCAATTCGCGCTCAGCCCCCACCGGCCGGATCGCTTTTTGCTCCAGCGCCCGCAGCAGGGAGGCCTGCATGGCGAGCGGCATTTCGCCGATCTCGTCGAGAAACAGGGTGCCCTGATGGGCGACCCGAAACAGGCCGTCGCGCCCCTTGCGGGCGCCGGTAAAGGCCCCCTGTACGTGGCCAAATAGCTCGCTTTCCAGCAGCTCCGGGGCGATGGAAGCGCAGTTGAGGGGCACAAAGGCCCCCATCCGGCCGGAGAGTTGATGCAGGGCGCGGGCCACCAACTCCTTGCCGGTGCCGGACTCCCCCTCCACCAGCACGGCGGCGTTGGAGGGCGCCACTCTGGCGATGAGCGTCTTGAGCTCGCGGGTCTTTGCACTGTCGCCGATCAGGGTGGGCGGGAAGAGCTTGCTCACCTCCCGGCGCAGCAGCAGGTTCTCCCGCTCCATCTGGCGGCGCTCGATGACTCTGTCCACCGCCTGCACCATCTGATCGAGGTTGAAGGGCTTGAGGATAAAGTCGCTGGCGCCGAGGCGCAGCGCCTTGAGGGCGGTCTCCATATCGCCAAAACCGGTCATGAAGATGATGTCGCTGCGGCGGGTGGCCGGGTCTATGGCCTCGTGCCACTCGATGCCGGAGCGCCCCGGCAGCCGGATGTCGGCGATGATAAGGTCGAAGTGAAGGCGGCAGCGCAGGGCTTCCGCCTCCTCCACGCTGGCGGCAGTCTCAATCTGGGCAAAACGCTTGGCCAGCGCCTTGGCCAGAAAGCTGCGCATGCCGGGCTCATCGTCAACGATAAGCAGGGAGAGGGCAGACCAGCGGCTGGGAGGGAGTGTCATGGAAAAAAGTACCTCGGATGCACGTACGGTCGGTGAATGTCCCGATAACCAGAACCTTAGTGGGACATTTTGTCCTTACCGTATCAAAAGCACCAACACCAATTATTAAAAGCGATAACAAGCTCACCAAATTGATTCTAATAAGCTTCTGTTTTTAAAAGGCAAACCGTGAATGCAGCGGCAAAGGAACAGTTTGGCACCCTGCTTGCTTACTCTTGCCCTCTCCTCATCCACCCTGAAAAAAGTTGCATCACGATGACGATAAAAACCAACCTCAAACGTTTTGCCCTCTCCCTCGCCGCCAGCCTGCTGATCGCCGGTGCGGCCCACGCCGAAGCGGATACTAATGCCACAAAAGCGCCGATCCGCCTCGCCACCACCACCAGCACCGAGCAGTCCGGTCTGCTGGGCTGGCTGCTGCCCCAGTTCACCAAGGAGACCGGTTATCCGGTGCAGGTAATGGCGGCCGGTACCGGCCAGAGCCTGAAGATGGGCGAGAATGGCGATGCGGATCTGGTGATGACCCACGCCCCCTCTGCCGAGAAGAAGTTTGTCGACGCAGGCTTTGGCATCGAGCCGGTACACCTGATGTACAACGACTTCGTTATCGTCGGCCCGGTCAAAGATCCGGCGGGTCTCGGCAAACTGCACGACGCAGCCAAGGGGCTGCAAGCCATCAAGGAGCAGGGCCAGACCTTTATCTCCCGCGGTGACGAGTCCGGCACCCACATCAAAGAGAAGACCCTGTGGCAAGCCGCTGACGTCAAACCCGAGTTTGCCGGTTACAAGTCCATCGGCCAGGGGATGGGGCCGACCCTGACCATGGCCTCGGAGCTGGGTGCCTACACCCTGACCGACCGCGGCACCTGGCTCGCCTACCAGAGCAAGCTGGATCTCGCCGTACTGCTGGAGGGTGACAAGCGCCTGTTCAACCCCTATCAGGTGATCCTGGTCAACCCCAAGCGCTACCCGGATCTCAACACCGAAGGGGCACGCACCCTGAAGAACTGGCTGGTCTCCGAGCATGGCCAGAAGCTGATCGGCGACTTCAAGGTAGCCGGTCAGGCGCTGTTCGTAGCGGATGCCAACGGGAAATAATGGCAACGCTGACTCCTGCGATGACCTTGATGGCCCTCCCCCGGTTCGCTGAGGGAGGCGCCTGATGCCGACCCTGCTCGACACGACCGTATGGACGGCCCTCGCCCTGCACGATGAGAGAGATGCGTCATGCGGACCTTGATCGATACCACGCTGGCGGCCCTCGCCCTGCTGTTCAGTGGTGACACCGAACTGTGGCAGGTGGTGGGGGTCTCCTTCTCCGTCTCCTGCATCGCCCTACTGCTGGTGCTGCTGCCCGCCTTGCTGCTGGGCTTTGCCCTGGCCTATCTGCCGCTGCCCGGCCGCTGGCTCTGGCTCTCCTGCATCAACACCCTGCAATCGGTGCCGACCGTGGTGATTGGCCTCTTGCTCTACATGCTGCTGTCGCGGGCCGGCCCTTTTGGCGACTGGAAGCTGCTCTTTACCCAGCAGGCGATGGTGGTAGGGCAGATGCTGATCGCCTTTCCGGTGATCTCCACCATGGCTCACGCGGCGTTTGTCCAGAGCGACCGGCGTGCCTGGGAGACCGCCCTGACCCTGGGGGTCTCCTGGCCCAAGGCACTGATCGGCCTGATGCACGAGTGCCGCTTTGGCCTGCTGGCCGCCATCATCGGCGCCTTTAGCCGCATCGTCACCGAGGTGGGCTGCTCCATGATGGTGGGGGGCAATATCCTGCACTTCACCCGCAATATCCCCACCGCCATCGCGCTGGAGACCCAGAAAGGGGCCTTCACTCAGGGGGTGGCCCTCGGCATCGTGCTGCTCACCCTCGCCCTCTTGCTCAACCTGCTGCTGACGGCCTGTCGCGGCCACAGCTATCTGAAGAACTGACCATGCCCCCACTGTGTATCAACAGGAGTACCCCATGGCCCTGACCGCCCAGCAACTCACCATGCGCTTTGGCGAGCGCCAGCTGTTCGAGATTGACCGGCTCGCTATCGCACCGGGGGATGCCATCTGGCTGCACGGGGCCAACGGGGTGGGCAAGACCACCTTGCTCAAGATCCTAGCGGGGCTGCTGGCCCCCACCCGCGGCCACACCAATCTGCCGGGGCGCTGGCAACAGCGGCTCAACCGGCTGCTCAAGCGGGATCTGGGGCCGGGCCGGGTCACCTATCTGCACCAGACACCCTATCTGTTCGATCGCACGGTGCACGACAACGTGGCCTGGGCGCTGGATAAACAACTCGGCAGCGAGATCCGGGTGTTCGAGGCGCTGCGCCGGGTCGAGCTGGAGGGGCTGGCACGGGAGCACATCAGCATTTTGTCCGGTGGCGAACGGCAACGGCTGGCGATGGCACGCGCCTGGGCACTGCAACCGGCCTTTCTGCTGATGGATGAGCCCACCGCCAATCTGGACACACATTCGGTTGCCCTGATGGCCGCATTGGCGCAAGATCTGCTGGAACATGGCAGCGGCTTGGTCGTCATCAGCCACCAGAGCAACGCCCTGACCGACCTGTGCGAGCGGCAATGGACCCTCGCCCGTGGCCAGCTGCAAGAGACGACCCCTTTAAAAATCATCGAGCGACATGACTTCAAAAAGCGACAGCCACTCTGATCCCGTTGCCGTATCAGCAGTGATCCTGGCAGGAGGCCGCGCCACCCGGATGGGGGGCGAAGACAAGGGATGGGTAGCACTGGCGGGACGCCCCCTTATCGACCATGTGTTGGCGCGCCTGCGCCCCCAGGTGGATGAGGTGCTGATCAACGCCAACCGCAGTCAGACCCGCTATCAGACGCTGGCCCCGGTCATCAGCGATGACAACAACGACTATCTCGGCCCGCTGGCGGGCATGCAGGCGGGCCTTGCCGCCGCCCGTCACGACTGGGTGCTGTTTGTCCCCTGCGATGGCCCCGCCCTGCCGCTGGATCTGATGAGCCGCTTTCGCGCCGCCCTGACCCCGGATACCGAGCTGGTAGTGGCCCACGATGGCGACTGGCTGCAACCCGTGGTGGCTCTGCTGCACAAATCCCTGCTCCCCTCCCTCACCGCCGCGCTGGCAGAGGGTGAGCGCAAAATCGATATCTGGTTTGCCCGCCACAATATGGCGGTGGTGAGCTTTGCCGATCAGCCGGATGCCTTTATCAATCTCAATAGCCCTGCCGAGCTGGCCGCCTACGAGGCCCGTCTGCTCGCCCCGGCTATCGCCCCCCAACAAGGAGTCACCTCATGACCCCGGCCCCCACTCTTCCCCTGCTCGGCTTTGCCGCCTGGAGCGGCACCGGCAAGACCACCTTGCTGGAGCAGTTGATCCCCCTGCTGGTGGATCGCGGCCTGCGCATCGGGGTGCTCAAGCACGCCCACCACGACTTTGATATCGACCAACCGGGCAAAGACAGCTATCGCCTGCGCAAGGCGGGTGCCCAGCAGATGATGGTGGCCTCCCGCTGTCGCCACGCTCGTATCATTGAGACGGAACTGGCCGAAGCGGACTTTCGCCAGCTGCTGGCCAGCTTCGATCAGACAGAGCTCGATCTGCTCTTGGTCGAGGGGTTCAAGCACGAACACTTCCCGAAAATCGAGCTGCACCGCGCCGAGATTGGCAAGCCGCTGCTCTTCCCCGAAGACAGCGACATCATCGCGCTGGCCAGCGATCAGCCCCAACAGAGTGGCGAACAACAGCAGACAAGCCTGCCCCGCCTCGATATCAACGATCTGGCGGCTATCGCCGACTTCGTCTGCAGTTGGCTTGACGGCTGCCAGAGCAAGGAGCCGGAGGCGGGCAAGGGCTTTCTCTCGGTCGAGGCGGCCCGCAATGCCATTCTGGCGGCCCTCACCCCGAGCACGGCCTGCAGCGACAAACCGCTGGCCCAATGCCACGGCGCCGTGCTGGCCGCCGATCTGATAAGCCCCATCAATGTGCCCCCCCATGCCAACTCGGCAATGGATGGTGTTGGCCTTCGTAGCGACGATCTCGCCGCCGGTCGCTGGCAACTGGTGGGAGAAGTGCTGGCGGGCCAGCAGCGCCACGAGCCTGTGCTGGCCGGTCAGGCGGTGCAGATCATGACCGGCGCTCCGCTGCCCCCCGGGGTGGATACCGTGGTGATGCGGGAAGAGACGCATATTGAAGGTGAGTGGGTCACGGTCACCGCACCGATCCGCGCAGGGCAGAATGTGCGCCTGGCCGGCGAAGATCTCGCCAAGGGCGCGGTCGCCATCCCGGCCGGGACCTGGCTGGGCGCCCCCCAGCTGGGGCTGGCGGCATCGCTCGGTCAGGCCGGTCTCACGGTGCGCACCCCGCTGAAAGTGGCGCTGTTCAGTACCGGCGACGAGGTGCAGGCGCCGGGCGAGCAGCTCGCCCCCGGCCATATCTTCGACAGCAACCGCTTCACCCTGATGGCCCTTATCCGCGCCGCCGGTTGCGAGGTGATGGACCTTGGCATCATTCCCGATGACAAGACCATTCTGCGCCAGCAGCTTGAGCAGGCCGCCGCCAGCGCCGATCTGGTGCTGAGCTCCGGCGGGGTCTCGGTGGGCAACGCCGACTTTATCAAGCTGGTGCTGGCAGAGCTTGGCCAGATCGATTTCTGGCGCATCCAGATGCGACCGGGCCGCCCGCTCGCCTTTGGCAAGCTGGGGCAGACCCCCTTCTTCGGCCTACCCGGCAATCCGGTAGCCGCCATGGTCTGCTTCCTGCAATTTGTCGAGCCTGCCATCGCCCGCTTGCAAGGCAAGCGGTGGCAGCCGCTGCGCCTCTCGGCGCTGGCGGACGAGAAGATGAAGAGCCGCCCGGGGCGCACCGAGTTTCTGCGCGGCATCTTCCATCAGGACCGTAACGGCCAGCTGCGGGTGCGCACCACAGGGCCACAGGGCTCCGGCATTCTCAGCTCCATGGCCGATGCCAACTGTCTGATTGAAATCGTACCGGACCAACCCGGGATCGCCGTTGGCGAACGGGTCTGGATCCACCCCCTGCAGGGACGACTGGCCTAAATCCCGACGGGGCGTCGGCCGGATGCACGGCGCCCCGTCACCCACCTGACAGGAGGCAGACTGTGCGTCTTGATGCCCCCCTCTCCCGACTCGAACTGCTGGTCTACGGCCGCTACCGGATCGTCCATGGCCTGCGCATTGCGCTCGCCTTTATGCTCACCTTTCTGCTGACCCGCGAGCTGAAACTGCCGGAGAGCACCTGGCCGCTGATAACCTTGGTGGTGGTGATGGGCCCCATCTCGTTTTGGGGCAATGTACTGTCGCGCGCCCTGCAGCGGGTGGTGGGCACCATCTTCGGCGCCAGTTGCGGGGTCGTGGCGCTCTATCTCGAGATCTACTCGCTACCGCTTACCCTGATCTGGTGCGGCTGCATCATGTTTCTCTGCGGCTATCTGGCCCTCGGCAAGCGCCCCTATGTGGGGCTGCTGATCGGCATCACCCTGGGGGTCACCATGGGGGCCATGCCGGGGGATATCGAGACGGCGCTGTGGCGCAGTGCCGACGTGATACTGGGCTCCCTGCTGGCGCTGCTGTTTTGCAGCATCTATCCCCAGCGGGCCTATAGCCACTGGCGGCTGCAACTGCACCAGATCCTGCAGCAGTCGGGGCGGCTCTATCACACTCACCTCTCCCCCAATGTGCTGGAGCGCCCGCGCCTCAAGCACAATCTCTCCCAGCTGTTGGCACAGACCGGCAAACTGCGGGCCCTGCTGGCCCCTGCGGCCAAGGAGACGCGCCACAGCGTCGCCCTGTTTGATGCGGTGCAGGTCACCATGCGCAACACCCTCTGCACTCTTGAGATGCTGGCCAACACCTACTGGAACGATCGGGAGAGCCACTTCCTGATGCAGAGTACCCGCGAACTGCACGCCTGCCATCTGGCCACCGAGGAGGCGATCAACCAGCTTGCCCTGATGATGCAAACCGGTGACGGGCGCGGCGCCGATGCCGCCATCGCCCGCCTGCACGAGGTGGCGACCCAGGTATCGCTGCCGCCCAACGCAGAGGCGGCCATCAATGGTTACCTCTGGCTCAACGTGCAGCTGACCGAGCAGCTCACCCACTTGCGCCGCCTGCTGGGACTGATCCTCACCCCGCCCCATCGCAAGCAGCCCGACTAGGCCCAATGCAAAACGCCCCGCAGTTGCGGGGCGTTGTCGGTCGGCATGGCCGCAATAATCAGGCTGCGGCGCGGGCGTTTGCGCTCATCTGCTCCAGCTCTGACCGGCTCAGGGTAGATACAAAGCGGCCGTCGAAATAGATATCCATCAGCTCGCCGCGCTTCTCACCGCGCATCATGCTGCTACGGCCATCCAGATAGTGCACTTCCATCTGGGCGGTATGCTCGTCCGGGTAGCTGATCTCCACCTCGCGCACCCCTTGTGGCAGCATGGCCAACGGCACCGTCTTGAGGGCCGGATCCAGATGCTGGTTCACCTTGATCACCGGATCGGCTTTCATGTCCACCACAGCCGGAGATTTGCCGGTGATCGGGTTCTTGCCAGACCAGAACTCGATGGTATTGAAAACGAACAGGTCAGCGGTCGCAGCCAGACCATAGACAGGGGAGAGCAGCATAAAGACCCCGGCACGACCGTAGCGGTTATCCACCACACTCAGGTTGCCCTTGGTGACCATGCCGGAAAGCCCCATCTGCCCCATACAGCCGCCCAGACCCATGCTCGCGACCATAACCAGCAGGGCCATTGCCCGCCCCTTCTGTTGTAATGCCATCTTGTTCTGTTCCTGCTCTGAAATGAATGAGGCGGCAAGCCTAATCAAGGGGCCAGAAGAGGACAATTCACAATGGCGGGACGATACAGGAGGGGTTCAGATTGGCGTACCAAGTGAGCAATAAATAAGCACCGATGGGATTGTCATCCGATCGGTGCCTTGTTCAACAACCAATAACCGTCAGGAGCCGATGGCCAGATTGGAGACTGTCTCGGTCACATTGATGGCGCCCTGCTCGATCTGCACCATGACGCTGCTCACTTCGCTTATCTGCTCCTTGCCACGCTGGGCACTGGTGGCCACTTCGTTGATGTTGCCGGTGATCTGGGCCGTCAGTTCGCGGTTTTTCTGAACCACGCTGGCGATCTCGCCGGTCGAGAGGGAGGTGCGCGCAGCCAGCTGACGTACCTCGTCGGCCACCACCGCAAAGCCGCGTCCCTGATCGCCGGCCCGGGCGGCCTCGATGGCTGCGTTCAGGGCCAGCAGATTGGTCTGCTCGGCAATACTGCTGATGGTCGAGACGATAGCTTCAATGCTTTTCGACTGCTCATTGAGCTGGCCAATCAGGCCGGAAGTGCGACTCACCTGTTCGGAAATGGCGCTGGAGATGGCAACCGATGCCGCCAGCAGTTCAGACCCGGTTTCGGCAAAGCGGGTGGTCTCCTGCGAAATGGTCTGGGCTATGTTGGCCGCCTCACTCACGGCCTGGGCGCGCTTGATCCGCTCTGTCACCTCACTGGCAAACTTGATCACCTTGACCACCTTGCCGCTCTCATCCTTGATGGGGTTGTAGGTAGCCTCCAGCCAGATCTCGTTGCCGTGGCTGTCACGGCGACTGAACAACCCCGACTTGAGCTGGCCGTGGGCCAGATCGTCCCAGAAGTGGGGTTGCTCGCGATAGAAGCTCTCATCGCAAAACAGCCTGTGATGCTGCCCCTTGAGCTGAGAAAGGGAGTAACCGACGCAGGAGAGGAAATTCTGATTGGCCGTCACAATCTCCCCCTTGGGGGTGAACTCGATAATGGCGAGCGCCCGATCGAGTGCCGAGATGATCGCTTTCTGACGACTCAACTGCTGATAACTCTCGGTGATATCGGAGGCTATCTTGACGACCCTGACCACCTTGCCCTCAACCTTGACCGGGAAGTAGGTCGCCTCCAGCCACAACTCCCTGCCATGTTTATCAATGCGCTGGTAGATGCCACTGTGGGAATGCCCCTGACGCAACTGTTCCCAAAACTGGGCATAGGAGGATGACTGGACGTAGTGGGCATCACAAAAAATCCGGTGGTGTTTACCAATCACCTCCTGCTCGCAATAGCCCACCACACTCAGAAACAGCGGGTTCGCCTCGAGGATCTCGCCACCTGGTGTGAAACTGATGGTAGCGACACCGACTTTTACTGCATCAATAAATGCCTGGGCCTGGGCCAACTGCATTTGACACGCTTGTAATTCCGCTTTGAGTTTGAAGTTAAACATCTGCCCCGCTCCGCTGTTACATTGATGTGACCACATTTTTTCTGCATCAATTTTAGACGAGAAACCAGATAGATAGCGGGGCCTCATCAATTAGGTAGTCAGGTCCCACTCCAGATAGGCCGGATTGGCGACAAAGCCGATCCGCTCATAGAGAGGGCGCCCCTGCTCGCTGGCATGGAGCCACACCTTGCCCAGCTGACGCGATCTGGCGAAGGCTGTAATGGCATCGAGCAGCGCCGTGGCGATCCCCTGCTGGCGCCATTGTGGCCGCGTATACATATTGAGCAGATACCCCTCCACCCCCGCCAGATTGCCGGGATAGGGCGGCCGTTCAAACAATGCCAGCGTCCCGGCCGCCACGATCTGTTTGCCGCCCTCCTGCGTATCGGCCTCAGCCAGCCAGGATAAAGCACTCTCTTCACTCATCGCCCGGGTGAAATAGTCAAGGGTGGCCTGCCACAAGGCCGGGTCTGCCTGCTGCGTCACCAGCTCACCGACCTCACAAAACAGCTCCATGCGCAACGCCACCAGTGCGGGAATATCTGCGGCCCTTGCCTGACGAATGATCATGGGTTGCTCCTTTTCTCTCATGGGAAATTTCGCCGGTCGTCATTATGACAAAGAGCGCCTTGTGGCGCTCTTTGTCATTGGGGAAATCACTGATAAATCAATGGCTGCGACGTGTCAGCCAGTGATCCAGGCTCAGCACACCGCCGCCCCAGATGATCAGGGTCAGCAGCATCCAGCCCCACAACTGGTGATCGTAAAAGCCACCCGCCCAGAGGGTCGGGTAGGAGATCACCGCCATGATATTGAAGCCAAACAGCAGCAAGGCTGCCGGGCGAGTAAAAAGCCCCGCCAGCAGGAAGAGCGGCAGCAACAACTCGATCGCCGTACCCAGATAAGCAGCCCACAACCAGGGCAGCAGGGGCACCTGATACTCGGATTCAAACAGATAGAGAGTGGAATCCCACGCCGTCAGCTTGAGCCAGCCTGAAGTGATAAAAACCGACGCGACCCAAAGCCGCGCCAGCAACAGCACACCAGCGCTGCTCCAGCGCGGCAAATCAGCACTCGAGCTGGCCAGCGCCAGCCATTTGTTTGCCATCATGGCATGACCTCCATATCCACCAGCAGACCAAGGGTTATCAGGCGAGTGAGATGTGCACTGGCCGCAGGGTCGGCCGCCAGCAGCTCGACCAGCGCCGTACCAGCGAGACAACCCTGTAGCAGCGCCCACTCACCCGCCGTCAGGGGCAAGGGGGCAACCCGGCAATCCGGCTGTTTCTTCAATGCCAACCAGACGGGGGCATCAAGCACCTCCACCGCTTCACCACAGTGCAGCGCCATCTGCCACAGGGCCAGCACCGGATAATCGCTGGCAACCAGCAGCAGATCCGTAGCTGGCAAGAGTCGCAGCTGCTCCCATTGTTGCGGCGATAATGCGGCCAGACGCTCGGCTGGCCAGCAGCGTGATTCCAGCGGCAGCAGACTGGCACGCTCAAGCTGCCATTCGAACTGCGCCAGCGCCTCCAGCCAGGGCAGTCCGGTTGTAGTCGGCAAGCGGGCCAACCATTGGCCAAATCCGGCGCCATAGTGTATGACGCTCCCTTCCCTGAGCGGCTCTGCCAATACGAAGCCACGGGCCGCCGCTGCAAAAAAGTCATCCCCGACCATGGCCTTGACGGCGGGATAACTGCTCGCCAGCACCTCGCCAAGGCTCAGGATGAAGTGGTTGCGATAGACCTGCAGCACAGACTCGGCAGAAAAGAGCCGGGAGCTGATGTAAGGGGAAATGGCGTCAGGCGCCCCCAGCAGACCATCGGCAAAGTGCTGTTGCAGCTGTGCCAGTTCAGCCATGGGCCACCTCCCGTGGTGCACTCATGGCACACGCCTCATCCAGAATGGCGCCGGCCTGCGTCGCCTCTGCCAGCAAGACCGGCAGCGGCGGGATCTCGAGGTCCCACTCAATCAGGGTAGGAATAGCCTGCTTGCGGCAGATCTGGCGATAGAGTTCCCAGACCGGCTCCACCACAGGGGCGCTGTGGGTATCGATATAGAGGGAGCCTTCCGGCAGCTGCTTCTCGGTATAACCGGCCAGATGGATCTCCCCGACGGTGGCGAGATCGATCGCTGCCAGATACTCATCGCAAGAGAAACCGTGATTGAAGGCACTGACATAGAGATTGTTGAGGTCGAGCAGGATGCCGCACTCGCTGCGCTGCTGCAGCTCGGCCAGAAATTCCCACTCGCTCATCTCGCCGGGCAGTTGCAGATAGGAGGAGGGATTTTCAATCAACATGCGGCAACCCAGGGTCTGTTGTACCTGCTGGATCTTGTCGCTCATGTTGCGCAGGGAGGCTCGGGTATAGGGCACCGGCAGCAGCTCGTTGAAGTAACGCCCACCAATGCTGCCCCAGCTGAGATGTTCGGAGATCCGTACCGGTTTGATCGCCGCGGCCAGTGTCGACAACTGCTGCAGATGGTGCGGATCGAGCGGGTCGGCAGAACCGAGGGACATGCCAACGCCGTGAAGACTGACGGGGTAGTGTTGCGCCAGTTCGGCTAGCACCTGAAAACCCTGGCTGTGCCGTTCGAAGTAATTTTCACTATGCACCTCCAGCCAACCGACTGCCGGCAGGGTTTGCCGGATCTCGTCGTAATGGGGAGAGCGTAATCCGATACCAATCAAAGGGTTCATCGCAAGACTCACTTTCACCAATCAGAGAAGATGCAGGGGGCGGCCCGTTGGCCATCCCCTGCCCGATGTCTCTTACTTGGGTTGCAGCGAGCCGCCGACCAGCTTCTCGCACAGCCCTTTGGGCATCACCACAAAGGCATCACCCTGAGCATCTTCCTTGGCAGTACCGGCGCAGGAGCTGCTCTTGGTCGCACAGTCATTTTTGCTGGCCTTGACCACGCCGTAGCACTTCTCCTTTTCATCGGCAGCCATGGCTGGCGCCGCGATAAATTGGGCGCCCAGCGCCAGCAGACCGGTCATGGCGGAGGCGATAGCAGTGCTTTTTTTAACATTCATGTTCATGTTCCTTTTGATGTCGTTGGATGTTGCTGATATCCCCGATTTGTCGCAACCGGGTACCTGCAATAGAACCGGCAAACGGGATATTCCCTTTCAAAAAAAACACAAAAAGAGTTAAAAAACCCAAAGGAAAACACTCAACCAATTGATTTTAAACAGCTATTTCATCATTGAAAATTTCTCGACGACCACCCATTAATGAACGAGAAAAGTGCCATATGGTGCTTTAACCCCGTTAATCTTCTTCACTGCTTCCATCAAAAGAGATGCGTCAGACATAAAAAAGCCCCGCCAACAGGCAGGGCTGGATGCAACTTTAAAGAAACAAGAAATAAACAATCTGAGTGGTATTGGGAGCCAGGAGTTGCGGCAAACAGATAAAAAAAGAGACAGCTTTGGCTGTCTCTTTTTGCACATGGTGCGAATGGGGTTTAGTAGAAGATCCGCTCGCCACGCTCGCTCATTTTGAGCCACACCGGTTTGGTGCTGGTTTTATTCCAGATCCGGTGCAGATAGCTGTAGAAGCGGGCACGATCGCTGCGAAACAGCATCACGGGGAAAGCCAGAATGCCCACCAGCAATACATAAATGCGACGAAGAATAATCTGAGTCAGGGAAAAGGGATGAAACATGATGTAACTCCTTACTGGTAAGACCACTGAGCAAAGATTACCCCACTCCATGTAGGATTACTACATCACCAACGCATTTTTTTATAAAAAAATGGTGAAAAACGGGAAATACTGAAAACGGGTTACGTCATTAACCAACAGTTAACAAACTTGCGAAAATCGTGCGCTTTGCCACAGTTATCAGGGGAAAAACATGCAGTAGGGAGACACGCATGAAACTGCCGGAAGTGGCACTGCTGGTGCTGATGGTTGCCCTGACACGGGCACAACTGGAGGAGTGGCAACTGAATCGGGAAGATGCCATCGTGCTGGCCGAACGGGGCGTGCCCACCGTCAGCCTGTGGCAATGCGGCACACTGAAGCAACGGATTGCGGATTTCAACCAGCACAGTGCCGAGGTGCAGTTTCAATATCGGGGGCAAAACATGGCGGATGTGAGCCACTATCTCGAGCGCGAGTGGAAACAGGCTGGCTGCGAACAGTTACTGGTACAGCAAGGATACTGACCAAAGCTCAGACTCGAAAAGTGATGATTGAGATAAACAGAGGAAAGATGGAGGCACGTTCCGGAGTCGAACCGGACTAAACGGATTTGCAATCCGCTGCATAACCGCTTTGCTAACGCGCCATGCTGACAAGACTGATTGTCTTGAAAGTGAGTTCCATCGTTGGTGTGATGGAAAATTGGAGCGGGAAACGAGACTCGAACTCGCGACCCCGACCTTGGCAAGGTCGTGCTCTACCAACTGAGCTATTCCCGCGTTACTGCTTTCGTGCCAGTTGCCTGACAACGAGGCGCATTATACGTACCACGAGCGCCAGCACAACCCCTTTTTCGCAATTTAAGCCCTGATGCAGACTGTTTGCTCAGTGTTTAAACGCCTTGCTGCATTTTTCTCCAGCCAGCTGTGACCCACCAAGCGAATTTGGGATAAAGTCGTTGAAATGATTACGCTTTCGTTCGAGACTTGAGCGGCTTAATAACCGGATTCTCAATTGAAAATCACAAGATGAAATGGATCTTCACGCTTCGTGGGCTCAGGCCGCAGTTAATGCTGGCTTTTTTCATGTTGGGCATGGTGCCCTTTTTGGTCATCACCCTCTTCTTCCTATACAGCCACGGCAAGGATCTCACCACCCAGACCTCCAACCATCTGGTCTCCGTCCGTAATATCAAGAAGAGTCAGCTCGAGGATTACTTCAACAACCTCAAAGAGCAGATCATCAACTTCTCCCAGCAGGATTTTGCCGGCAACAGTATCGGCCGTTTCTATGGCTTTACCGGCGCCTTCGAGAAGCTGGGTACCACGCCGCAGGAGGCCCGCAGCCGTGCCCAGGCCCGCTATCTGCCCGGATCCTGGGATCAACTGCGCAAACCGGACAGTCAGGTGGAGATCGAACCCTCCATCACGGCGCTTATCCTCGCCGACGAGATGTATGGCCGGGTGCACCAACGCTTTCATCGCGGCTATGCCGACATGGTGCGCAAGTCCAACTACAGCGACATCTTTCTGGTGGACCTCAACGGTGATGTGGTCTATTCGGTCACCAAGCACCCTAACTTTGCCACCAATCTGCTCTCCGGACCTTATCAGGGCAGTGGCTTGGGCCAGACCTTTGCCAAGATCAAACGCCGCCTTGATGGCGGCCAGAAGCCGCAGCAGATCTTCGAATTCACCGATTTTGGCCGCAACGAGCTGACCGGGCAGGTGGTCGCCTACATGGCGGCCCCCGTGATGCAGTACGACTATGTGCGCGGTGTGGTGATTTTCGAGCTGCTGCCGGACAAGCTCAACCAGATCATGGCGGAGCGGGAGGGGCTGGGCGAGACCGGCGAGACCATCCTGATCGGCCCTGACAAGCGGATGCGCGCCGATGCCTGGCTGGCACCGGAGTTCAGCGTAGAGAACAGCTTCAGCCCCAACTTCCGTCCACTGCAAACGCCCCTCATCACCAAGACGCTCTCCGGCGAGCAGGGGGTCGGGCTGTTCCACTCCTATCAGGATGACGAGGTGCTGGCCGCCTACACCCAGGTGAAGGTGTTCGATACCGAGTGGGCCTTTATCGCCGAGATCTCCACCCGGGAAGCCTATGCCCCGATCCGCCAACTGGAAACCCTGGTGATTGTGCTGGGTGCGGGCTCGGTACTGCTGCTGATCCTCTTCTCCCGCTGGCTCTCCCACTCCATCACGGCGCCGCTGCGATCCCTGACCGAAGCAGCCGAGCAGGTGGCCGACGGCGCGCTGGATCACCCCATCGCCATCGAGCGCACCGGCGATGATATCGACCGGCTGGCCGAGGCGTTTCGCCATATGCAGCGCTCGGTGAAGGACAAGATCGAACTGATCGAACAGCAGACCCAGGAGCTGCAACAGCAGGTCAAGCTGACCCACAAGCAGAACCTCAGCTTACAGCAGGCAGACAAGCTCAAGGATGAACTGCTGGCCAACACCTCCCACGAGCTGCGTACCCCCATTCACGGCATCAAGGGGATGGCCGAGTCGATGCTCGCAAGCCAGCAGGATTTGACCGAAGGGCAGCAAAAGCAGCTCGGCCTCATCATCAAGAGCGCCGATGGTCTGGCCCGTCTGGTGGACGATCTGCTGGACTACCACCAGATGCGCTACGGCCAGCTGGAGATCCACTCACAACCCGTCTCATCAAAAGGGGTTATCCGGCTGGTGCTGGACCTCTGCCAGCATCTGGTGCAGGCCAAACCCCTCACTCTGGTGGATATCAGCCCGGCCGAACTGCCGCCGGTGCTGGCCGATGAGCAGCGGCTCGAACAGGTGCTCTACAACCTGGTGGGCAACGCCATCAAGTACACGCCGCAGGGCAAGGTGGTGCTCAGCGCCATCGTCGAGAACAACTTTCTGCGCATCAAGGTCACCGACACCGGCATCGGCATCGCCCCCGATCATCTGGAACATATCTTCGAGCCACTGGTGCAGATGAGCCCGGAGGTAAGCAAGCAGGGGGCCGGCCTTGGCCTCTCCATCACCCGCCAGCTGGTGCACCTGATGGGGGGCGAGCTGTTCGTCGAGAGCGAGCCGAGCGTCGGCTCTACCTTCGCCTTTACCCTGCCTCTTGCCACCGGCAAAGCGGCCAATCTGACCCTCGACAGCCGCCAGATCGAGCATCAGCTGGTGCGCCAGCAACCGCTGATCCTGCCGGACTGGGAGAGCGACGATCTGCCCCCTCCCCCGAGGATGCGCCACTCATTCTGGTGGTGGATGACGAGCCCATCAACCTGCACATCCTGCGCCATCTGTTGCAACCCTGCGGCTACCGCATCCTGCCCAGCAGTGACGGCCACGATGCGCTGGCCAAGCTGGCCGAGGAGCCGGTGGACCTCATCCTGCTCGATGTGATGATGCCGACCCTTTCCGGTTTTGACGTCTGCCGTCGCCTGCGCCAGCAGCACCCGAAAGATATGCTGCCGGTGCTGCTGCTCACCGCCCTCAACCAGCCCAAGGATATCGAGGAGGGCTTCGGGGCCGGTGCCAACGACTATCTGGTCAAACCCTTCTGCAAGGAAGAGCTGTTTGCCCGGGTCAAGGCACTGCTGGAGGCCAAGGCCGGACGCGCCTCGCTGGTAGAGAACCGGCTATTGAAGCAGGAGATCGAACATCGCCTCACCCTGCAGGATCGGCTGCATCAGGATCAGCAGCGCCTGCTGGCCCTGCTCGGCGAAGGGGCCGACCCCATGATCTTTATCGACGAGCAGGGCACAGTGCTGTTTGCCTCCCGGGTACTGGCGCGCCTGCTGGGACAGGAGCCGGAAGCCATGGAGGGGCAGCCCCTCAATGAGTGGCTCGCCACCCCGCTGCAACAGCAGTGGCCCGACCTTGCCAGCGAGCGGGAACACAATCTGGAGTTTCTGGTGGCCGGGCAAAAAGATGTACTCAACGCCCGCGCCCTGCCCATCGCGCTCGGAGGACAGGCCGCTTTCGCCCTCACTCTGAGTACCGAGCTGCGTCAGGATGAGAACCGGGTAATGGCGCTGGAGAACGCCCTCAAGAACCTCTCACGGCAAGCCATCATCGAAGATGAACAGCTGCTGGGCGAGCTGAGCCGCCTGGGTGGCGAGTTCCGTTCACTGGCCGACGACCTTATTCGCCAGCAGGATGACGAGCCGCTGCGCCGGGCGCTGGTAGAGACCATGCAGCTCACCCTGGATGCCTGGCAGCAGGGGACCGGCAAGGGCAAAATCGTGCTGGCAGAGAAGAGCAAGCTGTGGCGGGTCTATATGGACAGATCCAGCCCGCAGACCCGCACCCTCGACAAATACCTGAGTCTGGACACCCTGCCCAAGTCGCCACGCTGGAAGACGGTAGTGGCCACCACCGAGTATGTGCTGGGCCACTGCCCGCTCAATGACCACCAGCGCCACCAGTTGCAGCACAGCGCCCAGACCCTGCGTCAACTCGCCAACCGCAAACCGTGACACGGCGCCCTAAACGGGCGCCGGATCACAATTGGCAATCTGGTTTCTTTTTGCACAAAACAAAGCCCCGCACAACTCCGAAACCGAGAGCAGATCCAATTCACAAATTTGTCATATACGCCATTTTCACATCCACTTTCTACGCGAGAGCAAATAACGCAAACCAATGATTCTAAACAGATAAAAAAGCATTTTGACGAGATTGACGTAACACCGTCAATTTTTACGAAAACAACGAAATCAATAGTTGTTGTTTTCCTGTTAATTCTGGTTTGCTTAGGGCGTTGGAAAACAGAACGACAAAGGTTAGACACCTGACCAACACAGAGGGCCGATTTCATCAGCATGCGAAACCGGTGCTCACACAAAACAAGGCGAACCCTCGGGAATGCCAAAAAATAAGAAAGGAAAACATATGCTTGCCAAAGTATCCAAAATCTCTACCGCTGTAATGCTGGGAACCATGATGCTTGCCGGTGCCGCCGGTAACGCCATGGCCGCAGAAAACAAAACCGTGCTGACCATGGTCGCACAGCAGGAAACCGCCTGGGTCAAGAACTTCAACCCCTTCCTGCAAGCGGGCTTGCTGCACACCACCCGTCACTTCATCTATGAACCACTGGTGATCTTCAACGATATGCAAGGGGGCAAACCCGTCTATCGTCTGGCCACCAACTATGCGTTCAGCGATGACCTGAAATCCGTCACCTTCGATCTGCGTGACGGCGTGAAATGGTCTGACGGCGAAGCCTTTGATGCCGATGACATCATCTTCTCCTTCAATCTGGTCAAGGCCAACAAGGCGCTGGATGAGCGCTCAATCTGGACCCAGATCAAGAGCGTCGAGAAGCTCGCCCCCAATAAGGTCAAATTCGACCTGACCGAGGTCAACACTAACGTGGTGAACGATCTGGTGCTGGTACCTATCGTGCCGGAGCATCAGTGGAAATCGGTGAAAGATCCGGTTGCCTTCACCAACGACAAGCCGGTTGGTACTGGCCCCTTCACCGAAGTGGACAACTTCTCCGCCCAGCTCTATACCCAGTGCCGCAACCCGCACTACTGGGATAACGCCAACCTCGCCATCGACTGTATCCGCATGCCGCAGATGGCCACCAACGACCAGGTGCTGGCGGCTGTCATGAAGGGTGACATCGACTGGTTCGGCTCCTTCGTGCCGGATATCGAGCGCCTCTACGTCGGCAACGATCCGAAGAACAACAAATACTGGTTCCCGGCCTCCGGTACCGTGGCGTTCAACGTCAACTTCCAGACCAAGAACCCGGGCAATAACGAAGCCTTCAACGATATCAACTTCCGCCGCGCCTTCTCCATGGCGATGGACCGCCAGTCCATGGTGGATATCGCAGGCTACGGCTACCCTACCGTCAACGAGTACCCGTCAGGTCTGGGCAAAGCCTTTGACTCCTGGAACAACCCGGAAGTGGACAAGAAGTACGGCAAGTACAACAAGTTCGACTTGGAAGGGGCCAAGGCCCTGCTGAAAGAGGCAGGCTACAAGGATTGTGACGGCGACAAGTTCCTCGACACCCCGAGCTGCAAAAAGATCGAGTTCAAGGTACTGGTACCGAACGGCTGGACCGACTGGGTCAACACAGTACAGATCGGTGTAGAAGGGCTGCAGGCACTGGGCCTGAACGCCAAGACCGCCACCCCAGAAGCAACCGTCTGGACCGAGAACCTGATCACCGGTGACTTCGATGTCGCCCTGCAGGGTTACTTTGCCGGTGCCAACCCGCACAAGTACTTCGAGACCGCGTTCCACTCCCGCAACATGGGTGACCGTGGCAACCGCTTCGCCGCGCCCCGTTACAAGGACCCCGAGCTCGACAAGCTGATCGATGACTTCACCCAGACCGCCGATGCGGCCAAGCAGAAGGAGATCATGTTCGCCATCCAGGATCGTGTTGGTGCCAACCAGACCATCATTCCGGTCTTCAACAACCCGACCTGGTATGAGTACAGCACCAAGCGCTTCAACGGCTGGTTCAGTGCTGATAACCCGGTAGCCAAACCTCAGCTCCACCCGGACACCCCTGAGCGTCTGCTGCACGTGTTGTCCCTCAAGCCAAACAGCTAAACAATCCCGGCCCCCTGCGGGGGGCCATCTTCCCCGTTAATCCCCTTCTTGCCCGGCACCGCCGGGGTTGGGGTAGCTATACCCGACGCGGGGCAGACTTGCAGTAAAAGGTACTATCATGGGATTCATACTGAGACGCTTTTCCTTCTATCTGGTTGCCTTTCTGGTAGCCGCCACCATCAACTTCCTGTTACCCCGTGCCATGCCAGGGGATCCTGTCCGTGATGTTTGCCCGCGCTGGCGCCATGATGGAACCCGCCGCCCTGGAAGCCCTCAAAGCCACCTTCGGCTTTGTCGACGGCCCCATCGGCACCCAGTTTCTCACCTATGTGAAGAGTGTCTTCACCTGGGATCTCGGCACCTCGGTGCGCTTCTACCCACAGCAGGTCTCTGACGTGCTGGGCCGTGCCATCGGCTGGACCCTGTTTCTGGTCGGCACCTCCACCATCCTGAGCTTCTCCATCGGTTCCATCGTCGGCATCTTCGCCGCCTGGTATCGCGGCGGCCGGATGGACAGCATTCTCTCCCCGCTCACCCTGGTGATGCAGGCCATTCCGCCGGTGGTGGTCTCTCTGCTCGCCCTGTTCCTGTTCGGGGTCAGCCTCGAGTGGCTGCCCATCGGCTACGCCTACAGCCCGGAGATCAAGGCTGACTGGGGCTGGGAGCACATCAAGAGCATCATGACTCACGCCATCATGCCGGTGCTGACCCTGGCCGTGGTGCAGGTGGGGGGCTTCCTCATCACCATGCGCAACAACATGATCAACCTGCTGGGCGAGGATTACATCACCATGGCCAAGGCCAAGGGGCTCTCCAGCAACCGGGTGATCTTCAACTACGGCGCCCGCAACGCCATTCTGCCCAGCGTCACCGCCCTCTCCATGGCGCTCGGTTTCGTCATCGGTGGCTCTCTCATCACCGAAGTGATCTTCAACTATCCCGGCCTGGGCCTGACCCTCTATCAGGGCATTCTGGCCCGCGACTACCCGCTCATTCAGGGGCAGCTGCTCATCATGACCATCACCATGCTCAGCTTCAACTTCCTGGCCGACGTGCTCTACGTCTTCCTGGATCCCCGTCTGCGTACAGGAGGCAAATAAGATGCGTATGCCGACCATTCTCAAGATCCTGCTGGGCAACAAGAAGGCTGCCTGTGGCCTCGCCATCGTGGTTGCCTTCGTACTGATGGCCCTCTTTGCCCCCATTCTGGCCAGCAACGAGCCGACCAAACGGGTGGCTCGCCCGCACCAGCCGCCCAGTGCCGAGTTCGTGATGGGTTCAACCCGCATGGGCCACGATATCTGGGCCCAGTTCACCAACGGCGCCCGTATCTCGCTGCTGGTGGGCTTCAGCGCAGGCCTGCTGGTCTGCACCCTGGCCGTCGCCATCGGCATCACCGCCGGTTACTTCGGCGGTCTGGTGGACGAGTGCCTCACCTTCCTGATGAACGTGGTGCTGGTGATCCCCAACCTCCCCTTGCTACTGGTGCTGGCGAGCTTTATCGGGGAGGCGTCACCGGCGGTGATTGCCGTGATAATAGGGTTGACCTCGTGGGCCTATGGTGCGCGGGTCATCCGCGCCCAGACCCTGGCGCTGCGCGAGAAGGAGTTCGTCATCGCCGCCGAAGTGCTGGGCGAGCCGGCCTGGCGCATCATTCTGGTGGAGATCCTGCCCAACCTCATCTCCATCATCGGAGTGAGCTTCATCGGCTCCATCATCTACGCCATCGTCACCGAAGCGACCCTGGAGTTCCTGGGGCTTGGCGACCCGACCGTGGTGAGCTGGGGCATCATGCTCTACAACGCCCAGACTTCCAGCGCCATTCTGGTCGGCGCCTGGTGGGAGATCCTGGCTCCCTGCTTTGCCATCGCCACCCTGGGTGCCGGTCTGGCTCTGCTCAACTTCGCCATAGACGAGATTGCCAACCCGCAGCTGCGCTCCCACAAAGGGTTGAGCCGCTGGAAGAAACTTGCCACCCCGGTCGCAACTCCACTCTCTGCCGCACAGGAGAAGACAGCATGAACAAGCATCCCCTGCTGTCAGTACGCAATCTTTGCGTCGACTACATCACCGAAAATGGCGACGTGCGCGCCGTCAACTCGGTGAGCTTCGATATCAGACAGGGCGAGATCTTCGGTCTCGCCGGTGAGTCTGGCTGCGGCAAATCCACCGTCGCCTTCTCGGTGGCCCGACTGCACAAGCCGCCCGCCTACATCAGCGGTGGCGAGATCCTGTTCAAGGGGGAGAACATCCTCCACTACAACGACGAGCGGCTGCGCTCCTACCGCTGGCAACAGGTGTCGGTGGTGTTCCAGTCCGCCATGAACGCCCTGAACCCTGTATTGCGGATGGAGGAACAGTTCTGCGACGTGCTGCTGGCCCACAACCCAGGCATGACCCGTTACGAGGCGATCAAGCGCGCCCAGGAGCTGCTCACCATAGTCGATATCCACCCGAGCCGGCTCAAGGATTACCCGCACCAGTTCTCCGGCGGCATGCGCCAGCGGCTGGTGATTGCCATCGCCATGGCGCTCAACCCCGAGCTGCTCATCATGGATGAGCCAACCACGGCGCTCGATGTGGTGGTACAGCGGGAGATCCTGCAGAAGGTCTATGCCCTGAAAGAGAAGTTCAACTTCTCCATTCTGTTCATCACCCACGACCTCTCCCTGATGGTGGAGTTCTGCGATCGCATCGGCATCATGTATGCCGGTGAACTGGTGGAGGTCGCCCCCTCCAAGGCGATCCTGACCGCGCCGCTGCATCCCTATACCAGAGGGCTCGGCAACTCCTTCCCGCCCCTGCACGGGCCGAAGAAGGTGCTGGAGGGGATCCCGGGCACCCCGCTCAACCTGCTGGAGGTGCCGGTCGGCTGCCGCTTTCAGGCCCGCTGCGGCAAGGTGCACGATCGCTGCCGTCAGGAGTACACCAAATTGGCCGAGATCCGCCCCGGGCAACAGACCGCCTGCCACCTCTATGAGGAGCAGGGACTGCAACAAGATTCCGTGATCTATCTGGACAAGGCCGCTGGCTGTTAAGGATGTCTGTCATGCAAATCGCCAAAACCGATGCACCCATCATCGAAGTCCAGCACCTCTACAAGGACTTCCCCATCAACTCCAATGCCATCAAGAGTGGCAAGATGCGGGCGCTCTCCGACATCACCTTCAACCTGCACCGGGGCCGCGCCCTGGCGGTGGTCGGGGAGTCCGGCTCCGGCAAGAGCACCATCGCCAAGATCATCGCCAAGATGTACAAGCTCAGTGCCGGGCGCATCCTCTATCGCGGCCACGATCTGGAGGAGTTCAACAAAGGCACCGCCCTGCTGGACTATCGCCAGAGCGTGCAGATGGTGTGGCAAGATCCGTTCGGTTCGCTCAACCCGACCCACACCATCTATCACCACATCGCCCGCCCCCTGCTGCTGCACAGCAAGGTGATCGACAAGAAAGAGCTGCCCGACATGGTCTACGCCCTGCTGGAGAAGGTGGGGCTCACCCCCGCCAAGGCGACGGCGGCCAAGTATCCGCACCAGCTCTCCGGCGGCCAGCGCCAGCGGGTCAACATCGCCCGCAATCTGGCGGTGGAAGCGGAAGTGGTGCTGGCGGACGAGCCTACTTCCATGCTCGACGTCTCCATTCGCATCGGTATCCTTAACCTGATGGAGCAGATGAAGAATGAGCTCGGCGTCTCCATGCTCTACATCACCCACGACATCGCCACCGCCCGCTACGTGGCGGAAGACCTGGCGGTCATGTATGTGGGGCACATGGTGGAGTGGGGCGAGGTGGATGAAATCCTGCACCACCCACAGCACCCCTACACCCAGCTGCTTATCTCGGCGGTGCCCGACCCGGAGAAGAGCATCCACGCCGAGCTGGAGGGAGGCCGCAAGGGGGAGATCCCGCTCTGGACGCCGGAATCCTGCGGTTGCCCCTTTGCCGGGCGTTGCAATCAGGCAATGCCACGCTGCAAGGAGGCGCTCCCCCCCATCACCAAGCTTGCCGACAACCACTTCGTGCGCTGCTACCTCTACGAGTGAGGGTGAGCCTTAGACCGGCCGGACAACCCTGTCCGGCCATGCCTCGATACGGGGCGGCCACAGCCCCGTGATGTGCCTCACCGCCCGGCGGTGAACCACAGGAGTAATACCTTGATGGAACTCTTGATCAATCAGGTGGGCTACGAGTGCGACGGACACAAGGTCGCCCTGTTGCAAACCTCCCCCGCCCCTGATCTCGGCGGCTATGTCAGGCTGCAACGCCTCGACGATGGCCAGATCCTGTTTGAAACCCCACTGCAACCAGCTGGCAGCGTCCCCGGCTGGCAGGGCCGCGCTTACTGGCGTGCCGACTTCTCCGCCTTCAAGGAGCCCGGCCACTATCGGCTGGAGGCGATCATTGCCCCCATAGGCGCAGCCGCCACAGAGCAACGCATAGTCCGCTCCACCCGTTTTGCCATCGGCCAGGATCTGCTGGCCAGCCGCTGCCTCTCCGATGTCATTCACTACTTCAAGGGGCAGCGCGCCAGCGGCACCTTTGATCGGGCCGACCGCAGCGCCCGCCTGTTTGGCTCCGACCAGCACAAAGATGTGCACGGCGGCTGGTTCGATGCCAGCGGCGACATGAGCAAGTACCTGAGCCACCTCTCCTACGCCAACTACCTCAACCCCCAGCAGACCCCCATGGTGGTGTGGGCTCTGCTCAAGTGCCGGGAACTCTTGGCCCCGCGCCGCGATATCGACGGGGTGAACCTCTGCAAGCGGCTCAATGACGAGGCGCTGCACGGCGCCGATTTCCTCTGCCGGATGCAGGATGAGTCGGGCTTCTTCTTCATGACCCTGTTCGACAAGTGGAGCAAGGATCCCGCCCAGCGCGAGCTGTGCGCCTATGCCACCCAGCAGGGGCTCAAATCCGCCAACTGGCAGGCGGGTTTCCGCCAGGGGGGCGGCATGGCCATTGCCGCGCTGGCCCGCGCCGCCCGCGAGAGCGTCAGTGGCGACTTCGATGCCAGCCGCTACGCCGAGGCAGCCAAACGCGGCTACCTGCATCTGTGCGAACACAACCTTGCCTATCTGGACAACGGGGTCGAGAACATCATCGACGACTACTGCGCTCTGCTCGCGGCGGTGGAGCTGACCCGCACTTTCGGCGCCGAGTGGCTGAATGAGGCGAGAGCCCGCGCCAGCAAGCTCTGTGCCCGCCAGCGCCCTCATCCTGAGCTGGGTCACTACTGGTCGGCCAACGAGGATGGCTCGCGCCCCTACTACCACGCCGCCGAGGCGGGTCTGCCGGTTCTGGCGCTGCTGGAATATCTGGGCGTAGAGCCGGATCAGGGGCACCAGGCCCGGGTACAAACCGTGGTGGAGCAGGCGCTGGCCGCCGAGCTGGCGCTCTGCGCCCGCGCAGGCAACCCCTTCTCCCTCGCCCGCCAATATGTGAAAGGGGTGGATGAAGCGCCGCGCGTCAGCTTCTTTATGCCCCACCACAACGAATCCGGTTACTGGTGGCAGGGGGAGAACGCCCGCCTCGCATCGCTGGCGACCATGGCCTTTGCTGGCGCCCGCCACTTCCCCCGCCAGAGCCAGCCGCTCATCACTTACGGCCAGCGCCAACTCGACTGGATCCTCGGGCAAAACCCCTTCAACGCCTGCATGCTGGCGGGCCACGGCATCAACAACCCCGCCTATACCGCTGGGTATCCCAATGCGCAGGGGGGTATCTGCAACGGCATCACCGCCGGGTTCGATGACGAAAACGACGTGGCTTTTATTCCGGAGGAGTACAAGGATAGGCTGGATCAGAACTGGCGCTGGGGCGAGCAGTGGATCCCCCACGCTGCCTGGTTTGCTCTGGCCATCACTTGGCAGAGTGCGCAGGGAAATGGAGGTCGCCATGATTGAGTTCTGGGTCGGCGTCGATGGCGGTGGCACCCACACCCGCGCCCGCATCCGGGATCGGGCAGGCAAGCTGCTCGGTGAAGGGCGAGCCGCCGGATCCAATCTGGAGCTGGGTATCCCTCACGCTCACGCCAATATACTGGCCGCCATCGCCAGCGCCCGCCTTACGGCCGGACTCGGAATCGAGTACGAACAACAGATGGGGGTCGGGCTGGCGCTCGCCTCCGCCGAGCTGGCCGACTGCTATCACGCCCTGCTCGAGATGCCCTTCCCCTTTGCCAGCGTCAGGCTCACCTCCGATGCCTGCGGTGCCTGCCTTGGCGCCTTTGGCGGCCGTGAGGGGGCCATCCTCATCGCCGGTACCGGCTCGGTGGGGCTGGTCTATCAGGAGGGGCAGATCCGCACCTGCTCCGGCCGCGGCTTCCCCATTTCAGACATAGGTAGCGGCGCCTGGCTGGGGCTGCGCGCCATCCAGCAATCCCTGCTCTGCCACGACGGCATTCTGCCCCCCAGCACCCTAGCAATCCGCCTGATGGACCGCTTCAAGCGGGATCAGGCCGAGGTGGTACGCTGGGCCGCCCGCGCCATTCCGGCGGACTATGGCCACTTTGCCCCCTGGGTATTTGATGCAGCCAGCGATGGCGACGAGCTCGCCAATCAGCTGCTGGACGAAACTTGCGAACAACTGCAGATCCTGCTGGAGGGAATGACCCAGCTCGGTGCCAGACAGATCGCCCTGCTGGGGGGGATTGGCACCCGCCTCGCTCCCCGTCTCGGCCAGCTCAACCTGATCCCCCCCCAGGCAGATGCGCTCGATGGCGCCATCCTGTTTGCCCAATCAGAGGATTTTCCATGTCTACACCCCTGATCCACACCCAGGTCGCCCGACGTGACGGCGAGGATGTCTGGTTCACCTTCACCCTCTCACTCATGCCTGATACCAAGTGGAAACTGCACTTCTGTCTGGCTCGCCATATCGACCCCGACTCCTTGCAAGGGGGGGAGCTGGAGCGCCAAAGCGGCAGCTACAAGGTGATTGTCCCGAACGCTGGCAGCTGCGAGCTGCGCTTTTGCTGCCGCCAGACGCCCATCAAGAAGCTCTCCGACATGCCGCAGGGCTTCTTTCTCAGCCTGCCGGAGGCGACCACGGGTGCCCAGCTGCTGCCGGTGACGCTGGCGGCGCAGGATCTCGGACTGGAGAACCCGCCGGTAACCCGCTCCGACCTGCCTGATGTCGAGCCCCAGCCCGGCATAGTGCCACAACCGGCCCATCTGGTACTGCTGGAGGGGAACTTCCGGCTGGCCGAGCGGGCTCATGTCGCGCTCCCCGCGATGTACCGAAATTGCTGGCCCACTTCAACGAGCTGACGTCGCTGGCGCTGGAGCAGGATCACGACGCTGAAATCCGGCTGACCGAGGCCAAACTGGCCCCCGAAGCCTATCAACTCACCATCACGCCGCAGGAGGTGGTGATTGCCGCCGCCGACGAAGCGGGCTGGCGTTATGGGCTGGTCACGCTGGCCCAGTGGTATCTGCAACATGGGGAGAGCCTGCCCTGCGTCACGCTGGAGGATGCCCCGCGCTTTGGCTTTCGCGGCATTTTTCTCGACTGCGCCCGCCACTTCCACACTCCGGCAACCATCAAGCGCCTGCTCAAGCTGATGAGCCTCTACAAGTTCAACCGCTTCCACTGGCACCTGACCGATGACGAGGGGTGGCGACTCGAGATCAAGGCCTTCCCGGCATTGACCGACGTGGGTGCCTGGCGCGGCCACGATCTGGCGATCGACCCCCAGCTCAGCGGCGGTGCCGAACCCTATGGCGGCTACTACACCCAGAGCGAGGTGAAGGAGCTGGTGAGCTATGCCATTGAGCTCGGCATCACCGTCATTCCCGAGATCGACATCCCGGGCCACTGCCACGCCGCCATCAAGGCGCTGCCCGAGTTGCTGATCGAAACGGCGGATCACTCCCGCTACCGCTCGGTCCAGCATTTCGATGACAACGTGCTCAACCCCGCCCTGCCCGGCACCTACCGCTTTCTGGAGGCGGTGCTGGACGAGGTGTGCGAACTCTTCCCCGGCCCGCAGATCCACATGGGGGGTGACGAGGTGCCGACCGGGGTCTGGACCGACAGCCCCGCCTGCCAGCAGCTGATGACCGAACAGGGCTACGCCGACTGCCGCGAGCTGCAGGGCCATCTGCTGCGCCACTGCCAGCGCTATCTGGCCGCCAGAGGCAAACAGATGATTGGCTGGGAGGAAATACTGCATGGCGACAAAGTGAGCCGCAAAGCGGCCATCTGTGCCTGGACCAGCTTTCAGGCGGGGCTGGACGCTGCCGCAGCCGGTTATCCGGTGGTGATGGCGCCCGCCCAGTTCCTCTATCTGGATCTGGCCTGGAGCGCCGATATTCATGAACCCGGCCTCTACTGGGCGGGGACCCTCAATCTGGAGCAGGTTTATGCTTGCGATCCTGCCCCAGCCGATTTCCATGCCAACGATAACATCCTCGGGGTGCTGAGCCCCTTGTGGTCAGAATTGATCACCAGCCGTGATCGTCTCGACTACATGTTGTTCCCGCGCATGCTGGCCACGGCCGAGGTGGCCTGGAGCGATCCCGCCCACAAGGGCTGGGAGCACTTCGCCGCCCGCCTGCCGGGTCAGCTGCAGATCCTCGATCAGTTGCAGGTGCGCTACCGGATGCCACAGAGGTAATGTTGTCTCTACTTTGGCGGCCAATCGGCCGCCTTTTTTACGATTAGCCAACAAAACATCAACTTCCCCCTACCATTCATCCGCCATTATTGGCAAAATCCAGCCCCCAATGAAGCTGGTCTGCCTCCTGCTGGCGCGAGCCTGCGGCCACCTCCAGATCTGCCACAATAACAACGACAACATTATCAACAAGAACATCGGAGCGTATTCCTATGGCCCGCAGAGATGTCCATACCCTGGATAGCGAAGTGGAGTTTCCTGCCGACGTACAACTGGTCTCCACCACTGACCTGCGCGGGGTGATCACTTATGCCAATCCGGCTTTTTGCACCATCGCCGGCTATAGCGCCGACGAGCTGGTCGGTCACAACCACAATCTGGTACGCCACCCCGACATGCCCAAGGCCGCCTTCGCCGATCTCTGGGCCCGCCTCAAGGAGGGCAAACCCTGGCGCGGCATCGTCAAGAATCGCTGCAAGGATGGTCGTTACTACTGGGTAGATGCCTATGTGACCCCCATCTATGAAGGCAACAGGATCAGCGGCTACCAGTCGGTACGCTGCAAGCCCGAGCCCCAATTCAAGCGCATCGCTGCTCAGACCTACCAAGCTCTGCTCAAGGCCGAGCGTGGCAACAGCAGCAACCTACCCTCTCTTGTCAGAGTGCGCACCCCGGCCATTACCCTGCTGCTGCTCGGCATGATGGGCTGGACCTTCGCCAGCCAAGGGGCCATGACCGTCCTGCTGATGCTGCTGCCCCTGTTGCTTCTTGGCGGAGCCTACTGGCGCGAGCTTTTTGCCCTGCCCCACTATCTACAGCAGCTGGGCCGCGAATATGACAGTCTGACCCGGCTGGTCTACTCCGGTGACAACCCCGGCGCCATTGCCGATTTTCATATCAAGATGCTGCAGGCTCGCATCCGAACCGTGTTGGGGCGGATCAACGATGCCACGGCACCTCTGCAAACCTTGGCCATCAATCTGAAGCAGGCCTCTCATCAGGCCTGTCTCGATATCAACGAGCAAGATGCCCAGACCCAGCAGATGGCTACGGCTATGACTCAAATGGCCAACACAGCTCACGAGATCGCCCGCAACATTCAAGACTCCAACGGTCAGGTCAACGAAGCTCGCAATCGTTGTGAACAAACCAACCAGCAGTTGAACCAGACCGAGCAACAGATCGAACAGCTCGCCAAACAGGCAGAGCTGGCGTTCAACTCGGCGGTAGAGCTCGCCAGTGAATCCGAACGGATTGGCAGTGTCATGGGCGAGATCCAGGGCATCGCCGAGCAGACTAACCTGCTGGCCCTCAACGCTGCCATCGAAGCCGCTCGCGCCGGGGAGCAGGGCCGTGGTTTTGCGGTGGTCGCAGACGAGGTGCGTACTCTATCGACCCGCACCCACAAGGCGACCGAGCAGATCCAGGGCAGCATCAAGCAGATCCAGCACACGCTGGGGCGTTGGAAGGGGATGATGCAGGAGAACCTGCAACAGACCCGCGCATGTGCCGAGATGACCCGCCAGGGCGCCAGCAGCCTCCATACCGTGCTGGCAGAGATAGAGCTGGTCACCGAACACTCCACCCAGATCGCCACCGCTGCAGAGCAGCAACAAGCGGTCGTGGAGGAGATCAGCCGCAGCATCCACCAGATCTCCGAGTACTCCCACGCCAACAGTCAGAAGATGCTGGATGTCGATCACTCCAGTCAGGCTCTGCTGGAACGGGCCAAGCAACTGAAGGGGCTTAGCCAGACCTTCGGCTGAATCATTGCCAGCCTCATGACAGAAGCGCCACAATGGCGCTTCTGTTGTTTTTGACGAATCGGGTCTATGAGCATTGAATCAAGTCCATCCCCATTGAACAAAGCTGCCCGTATCGAAGCGATCATCGCCTTGATCCCGGCAGGCCGGGTGGTCAGCTATGGTCAGGTGGCCGATCTGGCGGGGCTGCCCGGACGGGCAAGACTGGTAGGCAAGGTGCTGCGGGAAACCGACAAGGTACTGCCGTGGCATCGGGTGCTGGGCGCGGCGGGCACCATCTCGTTACCGAAAGGATCGCCAGGCTTTGCCGAGCAGATGGGACGATTGCAACAAGAGGGGGTGCCAGTGATCGGTGGGCGGGTCAGAATGAAGGAGTGGCAATGGCAGCCCGATCTGGCCGAGCTGCTTTTTCTACTGCCGTTTTGAGGGGGCACAGCCGGATCACTCCAGCGGCGCCAGGATCTCGTCGCTGCGCACCTGCACCGGTATGGTCTCATCCGCACGCTGCAGCAGCACCAGCAGGCTCTGCCGGTCAACCTCCAGCACATAGGCCGCCCCTTCACGGGTCATGCAGCTCATGCCCGGCCGGATCTCGTTAATCTCCATCTCAACCTCCTTGTCTACTTCGCGATTGACGACAGCTGCACTCCTTGCAGCTGTCTCAGTATACCGCTATCCATAAGCAAAGAGGCCCCTTGTCGGGGCCTCTTTTCATCAGGCTTTTTTAGCCTTTGGCAAACTCTCTTGCCAGGTTCCGTTGTCGTAGTGAGCGGTCCAACCAGTCGCCTTGCCGTTCACCTCGCTCATCACGTACTGCTCCTTGGTCTTGCGACTGAAGCGCACGATGGCGGGGTTGCCGTCCGGATCGGTGAGCGGGGCACCGGCCAGATACTTGTGCTTGGCGGAGATGCGATCCTTGAAGCGCTTGAGCTCTTCCACCAGCGGCGCGCGGGTCTCGCGGGATTTGGGGAAGTTGCTGGCCGCCAGGAACAGACCGGCAGCACCGTCACGCAGTACAAAGTGAGCATCGGACTGGGTGCACTTGAGCTCCGGCAGCGGCACCGGATCCTCCTTCGGCGGCGCGATGTCGCCGTTTTTCAGGATCTTGCGGGTGTTCTTGCAGGTCTCGTTGGTGCAGCCCATGTACTTGCCGAAACGGCCGTTCTTGAGCTGCATCTCGGCTCCGCAACGGTCGCACTCGATGCTCGGCCCTTCGTAGCCCTTGAGCTTGAACTGGCCCTTCTCGATCTCGTAGCCATCGCAATCCGGGTTGCGACCACAGACGTGCAGCTTGCGGCTGTCATCGATAATGTAGGCATCCATCGCTGTACCACAGACACCGCAGCGGTGCTTGGCGCGCAGCGCTTCGGTTTCCGCCTCTTCGCCGTCAGTGGCGGAGACAAACTCGTCGGCAGAGACCAGGTTGATGGTCTTCTTGCAGCGCTCTTTCGGCGGCAAGGCATAGCCGGAGCAGCCGAGGAACACGCCGGTGGTGGCGGTACGAATACCCATCTTGCGGCCGCAATCCGGGCAGTCGATGTCGGTCATCACCATCTGGTTGGCACGCATGCCGCCCTCTTCGGGCGCCTTGTCAGCCTTCTCCAGCTCCTGGGTAAACTCGGCGTAGAAGGCGTCCAGCACCTTCTTCCACTCCAGGCTCCCTTCGGCGATGCCATCGAGCTTGTCTTCCATCTTGGCGGTGAACTCGTAGTTCATCAGCTCGACGAAGTTCTCCACCAGACGATCGGTGACAATCTCGCCCATCTTCTCGGCGAAGAAACGGCGGCTCTCGACCCGCACATATCCGCGATCAACGATGGTGGAGATGATGGAGGCGTAGGTTGACGGACGGCCGATGCCGCGTTTTTCCAGCTCGCGCACCAGCGCAGCTTCAGTGAAACGGGCAGGCGGCTTGGTGAAGTGCTGGCGCGGATCCAGCTTGACCAGTTTCAGCACCTCGCCAACGGTCACCGCCGGCAGCTGACTATCTTCACCCTTGCGACCCATCGGCGGCAGAGCCTTGGTCCAACCGGCGAAGCGCAGGGTACGGCCACGGGCCTTGAGCTCGAACTCACCCGCCTTGACAGTCAGGGTGGAGGAGTCGTACTGAGCCGGGGTCATCTGGCAGGCAACGAACTGACGCCAGATGAGGTCGTACAGACGCATGGCATCCGGCTCCATCCCTTCCAGCATCTCGGCAGTCACCTGTACGTTGGAGGGACGGATCGCTTCGTGCGCTTCCTGAGCATTGGCCTTGGCGCCATACAGATTCGGCTCGGCTGGCAGATAGGCCGCGCCATACTGCTCGCCGATATATTCACGCACCGCCTCAACCGCCTCTTTGCTGAGGTTGGTGGAGTCGGTACGCATATAGGTGATGTAACCCGCTTCATAGAGACGCTGGGCCATCATCATGGTCTTCTTGACCCCGAAGCTCAGCCGGGTAGAGGCCGCCTGCTGCAGGGTAGAGGTGATAAACGGCGCGGACGGCTTGGAGCCGGTCGGCTTGTCTTCCCGGTTCACCACCTTGTAGTCGACCCCTTCCAGGGCCGCCACGGCGGCAAAGGTCTCGGCCTGGGTCACCGGCTTGAAGTCGGCCCCGTTGCGGCTGACCACTTCCATCCGCAGATCGCTCTTATCGGCGGTCAGCAGGTCGGCATTGAGATCCCAGAACTCGACCGGTACGAACGCCTTGATTTCGCGCTCTTTATCGACGATGAGACGCACCGCAACGGATTGCACCCGACCGGCGGAGAGACCGCGGGCCAGCTTTTTCCACAGCAGCGGGGAAACCATGTAACCCACCACGCGGTCGAGGAAACGACGGGCCTGCTGGGCATTGACGCGGTCAATATTGAGTTCGGACGGCTGGGCAAACGCCTCCTTGATGGCGCTCTTGGTGATCTCGTTGAACACCACGCGCTTGTAGCGGCTGTCGTCGCCACCGATGATCTCGCGCAGGTGCCAGGCGATCGCCTCTCCTTCTCTATCCAAGTCGGTTGCGAGATAGATGGTGTCGGCTTTCTCGGCCAGACTTTGCAACTCGCTGACCACCTTCTCCTTGCCGGGCAAAATCTGGTAGTTAGCCTGCCAGCCAGCGGTCGGATTGATACCCATCCGGGCAAACAGGGCCTTGCGATCCTTGGCAGCCTTCTCGGATTCGCTCAACTTGATGCCGCGAATGACAGGTTTCTTGGGCTCAGTGCTGGCGCTGCCGCTGGTGGGCAGATCGCGAACATGACCAACGCTGGATTTCACCACGTAGTCCTTGCCCAGATATTTGTTGATCGTCTTGGCCTTGGCCGGAGACTCCACTATGACCAGTGATTTGCCCATGCTGTAACTATTATCCTCATTGCACCCGACGGGGTTGGTGTGCGGTTTTGTGGGGCTGTATAAGAGATTTGGCGCGAAAAAGCAATCTTGTGAGCAAATTTGCCTGACCAGCCCGAACCACACGGCTTCTTTTATTGCTTCTTTATTTATTAATGCGAAGGCAGCAGGCCGGACGCAACCGCTTTTTCAATTTTCTGCCATACCGCCCCTCTTTTTATATCTGAAACGACATAAAAACGTCTGCTGGTTACCGGCTTGTTACAAAAACATAAAATCTCTTTATAATGGCCCAACCCCGACGCATTGTGCGCGGAAGGAACCGCTACCCATCATAAAAATCGAAAGGATGTACTCAATGAAGCACTTCGAGGTCAATTTCGACGGTCTGGTCGGCCCGACTCATAACTATGCCGGCCTCTCCTACGGCAATGTTGCCTCCCAGAGCAATGCCCAGGAGGCTTCCAATCCGAAAGAGGCCGCCAAACAGGGGCTGCGCAAGATGAAGGCGCTGACCGAGCTTGGCATGACCCAGGGGGTGCTGGCGCCGCAAGAGCGTCCCGATCTCGCTACCCTGCGCCGCCTAGGCTTCACCGGCAACGATGCCCGGGTGCTGGAACAGGCAGCCAAGCAGGCTCCCGCCGTACTGGCTGCCTGCTATTCGGCTTCCAGCATGTGGACTGCCAACGCCGCCACCGTCTCCCCCAGTGCCGATACCCAGGATGGCCGCATTCACTTCACCCCCGCCAACCTGACCAACAAGTTTCACCGCTCTCTGGAGCCCGACGTCACGGGCCGTATCCTGCGAGCCGTGTTCAACAACGATCGCCACTTCAGCCACCACCTCCATCTGCCGGAGAATGAGCACTTCGGCGACGAGGGGGCGGCCAACCACACCCGCCTCTGCCGCGCCTATGGCGAGGCGGGGGTCGAGCTGTTTGTCTATGGCCGCAGCGCCTTTGACTACTCCCGCCCGGCGCCGAAGCGCTACCCGGCCCGCCAGACTCTGGAAGCAAGCCAGGCCATCGCCCGCCTGCATGGCCTTGGCGAGGAGAGCGTGGTGTTTATTCAGCAAAACCCGGAGGTGATCGATCAGGGGGTATTCCATAACGACGTGATCGCGGTGGGCAACCAGAACGTGCTCTTCTTCCACCAGCAAGCGTTCCTCAACACCGAAGCGGTACTGACCGAGATCAGCGGCAAGTTTGGCGAGGGGAATTTGCACTTTATCGAAGTGCCAACCGCCGAGGTATCCGTGCTGGATGCGGTGAAATCCTACCTGTTCAACACCCAGATCCTCACCCTGCCGAGTGGCGAGATGGCCATTATCGCCCCCACCGAGTGCCGCGATAATCCGGCGGTGTCGGCCTATCTTGGCAAGCTGCTGACGCAGGAGACTCCGATCAAGGCGGTCCACTATATGGATGTGAAACAGAGCATGCGTAATGGTGGCGGCCCGGCCTGCCTGCGACTGCGGGTTGCCATGAACGATCAGGAACTCGCTGCGGTCAATCCGGCCTGCCTTATCAAAGACAGCCAGTTTGCCCGCCTCGATGGCTGGGTCGATCGTCACTACCGCGACCGCCTGACCCTCGATGACCTGCGGGATCCGGCACTGGTGCAGGAGTCCCGCAGCGCACTGGACGAGCTGACCCAGATCCTGAAACTGGGTTCGGTCTACCCGTTCCAGCGCTAGATGTGATGCCCGGCAAGACCGCCGACACTGGCGGTCTTCTGCTATCTGCCTTCTCTTTAGCGCGATCGCCAAATTGCACGGATGCTGTTTTGTGCAGAAAAGCAGCGTACAACTTGCTGATAAGCTTGAATTTTGAGCTGGATGTATCAAAAAATCGACGAACAGTCATTTTTTACTGCCAGATGCCTCATCAAGGGGTTCACAAAGCCTCTGGATCTGATAGTATGCGCCTCGCACTTGGGGAGGGGTTCCCGAGCGGCCAAAGGGATCAGACTGTAAATCTGACGGCTCTGCCTTCGAAGGTTCGAATCCTTCTCCCTCCACCATTCAAGTGCAAAAGTAGTGACAATCAGGAAATACCCCGTGGAGGGGTTCCCGAGCGGCCAAAGGGATCAGACTGTAAATCTGACGGCTCTGCCTTCGAAGGTTCGAATCCTTCTCCCTCCACCATTTCCCCGATTGCAATGGCTGAATACAATTTGCTTTGCCCCTGTGGAGGGGTTCCCGAGCGGCCAAAGGGATCAGACTGTAAATCTGACGGCTCTGCCTTCGAAGGTTCGAATCCTTCTCCCTCCACCATCATTCAAGAAAACCCGGCCTCGCGCCGGGTTTTCGCTTTCTGCTATCCCCCTCACACTTTTTCGGCATTGTCAGATCTGACAGTTGCAATTGCATCCCATCTTGCTCATCGTGGCATCATCGACATCAGAGTGTTCACATCATGTTTGAAGTCTGGGACGAGCATGGTCACGCCACCGGTCTGACATTGCAGGCGCTCAAAGTCAGAATCAGCAACGACTATCAGGGTGATCTGATGGTGCGCTACAGCAACAAGCTGGGACTCCCCACGACCCTCTTTCTGACCATTCATCAGGGCGTTGCCTATCAACGCTTCAAAGCGGGCTCGCCAAAACTGGATTGGGAGTGGCTGGCCAGCGCAGGCAATGGCCACAGCCCCCGCAATTTTATGAGTGAACAGTTCCCCTTACTCCAGCTCTCCCTCGATAACTGAGTGCCCTTTCTCGCTCAATAACGTCAATTCATCGATGATTTGCTGTAATTGGGCACGAAAGCGTGTCAGCTCATCTGTACAAGCTGGCGATCCAAATTGACGGATTTTTTCTTCCAATCGCCATGCCTGTTCCGCCAATTCCGGCGCCATCATCATGCTGATGGTCCCCGCCTGACGATGCACCCAATTGGCCAATGCATTGTCATCAGGTGGCGCCTGTGTCATCGACTGTTCAAGCTCCTGGCGAAAAAGCGGAAACATCTGCCGCAACTTCTCACCATGACCAAAAAATGCCTCCATGGCTGCAATATCAATCAAGGTAGGCGCGGGTAAGATCTGCCACTTCTGCAACATCTGGCGCAGAGTATCCAGCAGCACCGGTTTGCCCAACAGATCGTCCATGCCCGCGGCAAAACAGTTTTCAGCCTGTTCTGGTAACACATTGGCCGTCATGGCGATGATCAGCTGCCGCTCGCCTTTCTCTGCAGCCCGTATCCTGCGGGTGAACTCATAACCATCCATCACCGGCATCTGACAGTCACAGAGCACCAGCTCATAGGGATGCTGCGCGACCATCTCGAGGGCTTGCTGGCCATGCTCTGCCACATCGCAGTTCATCCCAAGTTGCCTGAGCTGGCGTATTACCAGCGACTGGTTGAGGGGATTATCCTCCACCAGCAATACCCGACAGGGCTGCATGGGTGCGCTTTTTCGCATCGCTTTCGTTGCCGTCCCGTCGCTCAAACCAAGCTGGCGATAGCAAACTTCTCGCACCGCATGCCAGGTCATGGGATTGCTGTTGAGAATGTAACCCCCCTCATCACAACGATAGCCGAGGGGGGTTGCCAACGGCAGCACCCGGATGAGCCCATTGCCTGCCAGCTCATGGTCTGTGAAACGCAACTGAGCATCAACAGACTCCAACGTTCGTGTTACCCCCAAGGCATCAAGATGCAACAACAGGGTGTGGCACAGCTTATCGTTATGGAGATCGATGTGGGCTTGCACGCCATTGAGACGGAGATCCGGCTCTCGCTGTGCCAGCACTGGCAACGTAACCGTCAGGCTGATGAAAGTGCCTAGCCCAGGTGCACTCTCCAGCCGGATCTCGCCACCCATCAAGGTGGCCAGGGTCTGGCAGATACTCAGCCCCAAGCCGGTACCACCATAACTGCGGGTGGTGGAGCTCTCTGCCTGTTCAAAGGCATTGAAGATCCGGCCAAGCGCCTCTGGACTCATACCGATGCCACTGTCGCGCACGCCGAAGCGCAATTGCTGTTGCCCCTCCTCCTGTACCAGTAGTTGCACCGAGATTTCGAGAAAGCCCCGCTCGGTAAATTTGATGGCATTGCTGACAAAGTTGAAAAGGATCTGGCGCAAACGCAGCGCATCACCACTTACACGAGCCGCCACACCGGCATCCGCCCAGAGATAGACGCGCAACCCCTTGCGATGCACCTCACTCACCGTCATGGTCAACACGCTGTCGATCAATTCACGGATGAGAAAAGGGGCCTCTTCGAGCTGCATCTTGCCCGCCTCCAGCTTGGCGAAGTCGAGCACGTTGTCGATCAGCGCATGCAACCCCTGGGCACCGCGGTTGATAACCTCCACCATCTGGCGCTGATCCTGGGTCAACTCGGTAAAGGTGAGCTGTTCCGCCATGCCGACAATGCCATTCATGGGCGTGCGAATCTCGTGGCTCATGGTGGCCAGAAACTCCCCTTTCTGGGTGGCGGCAGACTCCGCCTTGGCCTTGGCTCTGGCAAGTGCAGCCTCAACCTGATGACGACGAACTATCTCCTGACGCAGCCGCCAGTAAGCCACCGACAGCACCAGAATAAAGAGCGTAATCGCCACCCCGGCGGGCAGCAGGGTACGCACCAGTTTCGCTCTGGGGATCCCTTCGCTGTAATTGAGCGCCAACCAGCTGTTGCGTATCTGGCGCTTCTCCTTGTCGCTCATGCTGGCAAGCACCCGGTTGACCAGGGGCAGCAAGGGGCTGTAAGGCTCACGTACCGCCACAGCCAGCTCATCCTTGAAGGGGGTTGGCGCGGCGATATGGAGTCGGTCATCAAACTGCTCGGTGACAAGACGGGAGACCACCACCAGATTGCCGATATAGGCATCCCCCAGCCCCGCGGCAACACGGGCGAGCCCGTCGCTGGCATCACGGGTCGTGGTCAGTTTAAGGTCGGGCACCAGTGCCCTGAGCTGCGGGATCAACATGCCATCGGTCAGCAGCAACTGTTTGCCGGCCAGATCGGAGAGATCCCCGATAGGGAGGCTACCGCGTGCCGTCACCAGTACCAACGGGAATGATGCGAAGGGCTCGCTGGCATGCCACCCCACCAACCGCTCGATGATCCGTGTGGGCAGTACTGCCAGATCCACATCGTGATGCAGCAGCAGTTGTTGCAATTCGGGCCAGCTCTGTACAAGCTCGCTGCTGTATGCCAATCCCAGCTTCTCTTGCAACACCTTCAGATAATCCGCTATCAAGCCGACCGAATTACCATCCTCATCGTGATAAGAGAAGGGCACCCAGCCGGGGATCAACCCCAGCTTGAGTGGCGGCAACGTCGAGAGCCAGCCTCGCTCATCAGGACGCAGTAAAAAATTGCTGTGCCCCATGAAATTAGGCTCCAGACTCTCCCCCAGCCAGCGTTTCTCCAGTTCACTGCGCGCCTCGACCGTCAGCGCCTGAATGGCGGTATCCAGCCTGATGGCCAGGCTGCGCTTCTGGCTGCTCACACCCAGATGAAGGGTTTCCATCAACAAGGGGGACTGGGCGACCACTGCCAACGCCGGGTGGCGCTCGATAAACAGATTGGCCACATGGAGATTGCCGATATAGGCATCTGCCCGACCTTGTTCAACCGCCTGCAATGCACGGCGTGTATCAACAAAGAGCCGGGGCGTAACATTGGGATAGTGCAGCTTGACCAGCTTCTCGGTCAGAAAACCTTTTTCGATGGCAATGCTTGCGGACTGTAACCGGCTCACATCCCGAAACAGGGCGCTGTCCTGGCGCACCACCACCACAGTCGGCGAGGTGTAGTAAGGCAGGCTATAGGTGATGCACTGGCGTACCTCAGAGTTAAAAGCATCGAGCAAAATATCAAGTTTGCCACGGCATGCATCGGCATACATGGCTTCCCAGTCTGGGTAGATCTGCCAGGCAATCCGGTAGTCCAGCTTTTGGGCTAATTGTTCCATCAATTCAACGCTGAATCCGGCAGCAACCTTGTCATCCCACTGCTGAAAAGGACCCCAACCTCCGGCCAATATTCCGACTTCAATCGTTGGGACAGAGGGACCAGATTTCGCCAATACGGCAGGCGTCAAGAAAAAAACAGAGATAATAATTATAAATCGTTTGATTAATGACATAAGCGAACAATATATAGGCATAACAATTCAAATATATTTATCAAAAGATATATGCACCTGAAAAAATGGGGTGCGCACGGTAGTATAGAAATGTTAGTTTTGATAGCCTGAATATTATTCACCGTTTTATAAGAGGCTCATCCATGTCCTTCAAGATTATTCTTGCCGATGACCACCCCTTGATTCTGACCGGGATCCGCAGCCTGATTGACCAGATAACCCCCCATTGTGAAGTGATCGCCGAGGCATATCAGGTATCTGACTTGCTGAATTTATTACAGCAACATGATTGTGATCTGTTGATCACTGATTTCAGCATGCCCGGAGATACCCGTAGTGATGGCATGGTCATGATCCAGCAGTTGCGCCGGGATTATCCCAATCTGCCCATTATTGTGCTGACCCAAATCCAGAATAGTGCCATCTTGCAATCCCTTATTCAGGTTGGAGTAAAGGGTCTGATACTAAAGAAATCGGTTATTAATGAATTGGCTGATGCCATTCGCCAGATATTGCTCGGCCATCGCTATATTGGCCCGGCAGTACAAATGCTGCTGGCCAGTGCCGGTATTTCCGGGCAAAGCAACAACAACCTGCTTACGCCCAAGGAGAGTGAAGTAGTGCGTCTGCTGGCCAGCGGCATGTCGGTCACCCAAGTTGCCAACTACCTTCATCGCAGTGTCAAAACCATCAGCACTCAGAAAAAGAGTGCCATGACTCGGCTGGGCATTAGCAGCGATAGCGCACTCTTTGACTATGCCAAAAGCAACGGACTCTGCTAATCGATAGCCGCATCAAATATCAAGGTGACATCGCCTTTAAAGGAGGAACCAGGATATTTCATCATTTCGGCGACCGTCCCACCCACTATCTGAAATCGAATTGCTCTGGCTGCATTGATAACAGGAATCCCCTGTACAGGAAGTACAAATTTGGATTTATTTGTAGTCAATAAAGTCGTTTCATTGAATCTGTTCACATAGTATGTTTTTAATGGTACTGTTCGGCCCTTGCTATCTTTTAATGCGCACTCACCACTAGTAGACCATTGATATTGGCAACGTAGTGCGACTGTAAATGGGGCACTAAACCATATCCGAAAAGGAAGGTCTTGCTGCAAGAAATTTGGCTCTCGCTTTCCACTATGAATCCAATTACTCCACCCACCTGGCAGGGCGGGATCGCACTTTGTTAACAAACTTTGAACTGGCAGATCGTCTGTGATCTAATCGCTCCCCTAGTCCAGAGGAGCTCAAGCCATGACACTCATTGAACATCTCACTCTCGTTGAAGAAACCCGTTCAGATATCAACCGCAAGCATGATTTGGTGGACGTGATGTTCCTCGTCATCAGCGCCATCATGGCCGGAGCTGAGGGCTGGCGTGATATCCAGACCTTCGGCGAGTCGAAAGTCGATTGGTTGCGCTTATATCGCCCCTTTACTCATGGCATTCCGCGTCGTCATACCATCGCTCGCATCCTACGGACCATCGTCGTCGAGTCCTTGCTCGAAGCCTTACTCGGTTGGGTCAATGAGCGCCGCACCCACAGCGGCAAGCCCCTCATCGCATTCGATGGCAAAGTGTTGCGCGGGGCCTATCGCAATGATGCCAAGCAGGCGCTGCAACTCGTCACCGCTTATGACACCGAAAATGGGCTGGTGCTTAGCCAAAAAGTCACCCCCTCCAAGCGTGGCGAACTCGGCACCGTCAAGGCGATGCTGGATGTCCTCAACTTGAAAGGGGCGGTAGTCACCCTGGATGCACTGCATTGCCAGCGCGAGACACTGGAGAAAATCAGTGAGAAAAATGCCCATGTGGTGGTGCAGGTGAAACACAATCAGCCCTTGCTGCGTCAGGCGGTGCAGTCCCAATTTCAGGCGCTGTTCGATGCGGGAAAAGAGAAGGTCGTGGTCGAGCACAAAGAGTGCGGCCATGGCCGGGAAGAAGCGCGCTATGTGTTTCAGTTGAAGGCCAAGTTACCGCCTGAGCTGGCCGCAAAATGGCCGACGATTCGCAGCATTATCGCCGTTGAACGGCACCGGACTATCAACGGGAAAGGCACGGTGGATACGTCCTACTATGTCAGTTCACTGTCTCACAAACATAAGCTGCTGGGTCACTATATCCGGCAGCATTGGCGGATAGAAAACAGTCAGCACTACATTCTGGACGTGGTGTTTGGTGAGGATGCGTCCCGGATAGCCATGGAGGATGCCGTGGAGAATATGGCCCTGTTTCGACGATTCGTGATGAACATTCTCACTCAGAGTCAATGTGGCGCGCCAAGCCAGCGAAACAAGTTGAAAAGAGCGGGCTGGGACGATGATTATCGGGCACAGTTATTCTTTGGTTGAAAATCAAGCAAAGTGCGCTCCCGCCCTGACCCACCTGGTGGCAATAAGGTTACTTGGCTATGGCCATCGCTATCTCCTTTGGGAAAATCAACTTTCAATTGATGACGGACTGTCAGTGTAAATTTAAGTTCATGCTCTGTTCCCCCAGAATAGGTTGCATCACCTAGGTCAATATCCTTATTACGACCCACCATTATTTTTAAACTACCGGTATACTTTCCATTTGACATAGTCAATGGATTAGGTGCTTTTATACGAAAGCCATAATTCAGCCAATCGACAGAGTATGATGTTCCATCACCAAGTTGGCTATTGTGATAGCACTCAGACGCACCATTTTGAGCTAGATCATTAATAGAGTATAAAAAAAGTTGCCCAGTTACTACAGACCCTGACCACCCCCAAGTACTAAAGCTTTGATAGCAATCACCACCAATAGTATGCATGGGCCATCTATTATTATTGACAATTGGATACTCCATTTTTATTACCTTGGCACCTATATTGGTTGGAATAAATGCCAATTCATGGCGTTCTCCATTGTTGCTGTTCGTCAACGTCACTTTTTTAGGACCAGAAAGTCGATAGTAACTTAGGTAGTTCTGTTTACCCTTCGCCGAATTTATTGTTTTTGCTATCGACACTGGGAGTTTTACTATAACCGATGACTCTAGCGGATTCTGTGGGTCACAATAAGAAATCGGTTGACCGACATCGCACGGAGTGGTGTTGATAAAACGCCCACCACTCACTTCATAGCTCTCAGGTTTATAGTCTGCAGTAATATCAATCACATCAGCCAAAGAAGAGTGACTAAACATCAGTAGAACTAATATTTTAATAGTTTTCATTTTTTACAGTCACACCAGGTGAACATATTAACTCTCCCAACATAATAATCTCCGATGCCTCCGTACGACTCTGCACTCCTGATGAGTTGTTGCAATGGAGGGTACCATTGTGTTCCACGCTAAATTGCGGCTGTCGTCGGCTCGCTTCCAGCGCAAAGAAGCCATCATTTTCGGTAAATGCCCGCCCTATAGGGTTACTGACCATGGCACCACGCAGCGGCTGGCTTTGCTCGTCCAGCAGGCGACCAATCACAGTAACGGTGCTCACAGCATTCACCTGGCCATAACCCACCCCGCCGCGATTAAGGTGGTAGGGGAGCACGGTGGGCTTGATGGTGAGTGGCATCCCCTCGTGGTCGGCCATCTCCAGTTGCAAGGCGCCACTTTGCAAGGCTGGCACTGAGACCAGATGACGACCGGGCCCAAGGGTCTGTACGCTGCCCAGATCGTCGCTGACCCGGATCCGCGCTGCCTCATCATCGGCCGCAATATCGAGGATCATCGCCGCCTCATTGCCCATACCGCCCATATCGCGGGAACCGAGCGCCAGATCCCCTTCATGCCCCAGCGCCAGCACACTCTCCAGGTTGACGCCGCCGGTCACCTCTGCGTTATAGGAGGAGTGCTGGGCAAACAGGTCGCCACCCAACCAGGACGACGCGAAACGACCATAGCCGGATAGACCGGTACCATAGCTGTCATGGGTGCTGCCCACGCTGACCTGACGCAGCGGCCCCCAATCCACCTCCTGCTGGTAGTTGAGATAGGCGCTGCGCTGGGCACCGCCCGAGCGGGAAGTATTGCTGCCCAGCCCCAGCGACAACTGGCGATCATCTCCCCCCAAGTTGATAGTGAGACTCAGCGTGCTACCGCGATCCCGCTGCTGCGCCGTGCTCTCGCTGCCGGGACGATCGAACAGGGTCACCCCCCAGGTCACCCAGCGCCCCCACAACCGATCGCTATAGTGCCACCCCACATCAGCACCATTGCCACGACCAGACTGGTGAGAAACATAGAGACTGAGGGAGCCCCACTTTTCCAGCGACTGCTGCAGTGACAGACTGGACACCGCAGTTGCTTCAACCTGCTTGCGCAGATTGCGCGAATGGCTGGCCACCAGACTGCTGTTGCCATGCCAGTAGATCCCCTGCAGATCGTAGCCCCACCCCATGCCAACACTCTGGTTGAGAGAGGCAAAGCCGTGAAGCTGACTGGTCGCCTCCCAGTCGAGCGAGAGTGAGTGCTGGGCACGCTTGTCCACATACTGGCTACCCGCCCCCACAACCAGCGAAGGGAGCAGCAGATGGTTAACGGCAATACCACCACTGGCGCCTTCCAGATCGCTATCTCCCTGCCGCACCAGCCAGCGGGTCTGACGCCCGGCAAAGAGGTTGAAGCGCCACGGCTCCTCCGGCGTCTGCCAGTTGGAGGGTTTGTAGATCATCTCGTGCCAACGTCGGGTCTCCTGACCATCCTCCAGCAGCCGCAGCTCTACCTCGTAGATACCACCGGGCAGCGAGCGGGTATCGAGCGCCTGCAAACCCGATACGACCGGCTGGGACTGGATCAGGTTGCCGTCACGATAGATCTCCACCATGCCCGGTCGTGCCGGTGCCACCCGGATCGGCGCCAGACTGGGTACACCGCGCTCCCGGCGCAGCAGATCCGAACTGCCCCACATCATCCCGAGCACGGTGGGGGTCGCGCCACTGTAGTAGTTCGGCTGACGTACCAACCCCTGCGCTGAGGGAAAGAAGAAACCAAGGCGATAAAAATTGGCCTCATGGAGTCGCTCGCCATAAAGCTGAGCCAGGCCCACTTCACTCGATTGCCCCTCCTGCCAAGTGGCATCCCCCTCCATAAAGGGGGTCCACTGCCCCCAACTGCCCTCCAGCTGCAGGTTGTAGTGTCCATTGCGCTGGGTGCCCTGCACCAGGTTCAGCTGGTTCTGGACCAGCAACCCCTTGCTCTCTTGAGGCAATGCCATAAAGCGCTGACCCCGCGCCTCCTGTTCTACCTCATCGGTCAGCACCGAGAGCTGGGACTCCTCCAGGCTGTATTGCAACCCCACTATGCCTTCAGGACAGGTCCGGCCGCACTCGCCGAGCGGCAGGTGCGATCCCAACCTGGTCAGCCAGCGTTCACGCGCCCCCTCGTCAAACTCGCTCTCCTGCACATCCACCAGTGAAAGCAGCTGTACCGAGTTATCCCGCCCGAGCAGCACTTCCCCATCCCCCAGCAGGCGACCGTCGACGGTCACCCGCACCATCAGGGGAACACCAAAAAAGTGCGCTTCAAACCCTTCTGGCAACTGCCGCGCCTGTTGCAGCAACAGTGCCGGGTCTGCCGCCGCCAGTGAGGCAAAGAGCAACGACCCGAGCAAGAGAAGAAGAGAACGAACCATGAAGTGCAACCTGAATGCCTGGAATATCAATTAAAGGGGGCCTGATGACCCCCACATACTCATGTCAGCTGCCTTGAGCAGACGGTGCCTCCGATTCAAACATCATGCTGACAATCCCCTGATAGTTGCCGGGTTTGTAGCCACCGGTTGGCGCCGCGGCCGGAATAATCTCCAGCCCTACCTGTTTGCCAGTATTGGCATCCGCTTGGTTCAGCAAGTCGGCGGATGTAGTGGTCAGCGCAACGCCTGCCACCTTGACCGTCAAGCCGATACTCTCCTTGCCGCTGGCCATGGTGGCGGGATAAACCAGATAACCCTTGATGGGACCAATGGTGCTCTTCATCTCCAGCTGCTTGGCCAAGGGATCCAGCTTTTGGCTAAAGGGGTTGAAGGTCAGTTTCTGTGGGGTACTCATCCAGTCACCCACGGGTTGCACATAAAAGTGTTCGGTCGGGATCTGCGCCGTTACCGTCACCGTATGCTCGATGCGCTCGGCCGCCATCAGCGATCCGCTCGCCAGCAACAGGGCGGGAAAAAGCGATAACATCTTCATAGCCACTCCTTCAGGTGTGATTGTCGTTCTTGTGATATATCGGGATCAGAGCTTGAACTCCCTGAATACCGATTTTTTCCCTTCGATCAGTTCAAAACGAACCGTCCGGGTTGCCTCTTGACTGACCCGCTTTTTAACGCCGGGCAGCAGATGCAGCTTCTCCGGTTGACTGCATGAGCTCTCTTTTTGGTCACACAGTTCCAGATAATCGAGAATAACGGTGGCATTGCCCCGGTTCTCCACATAGAGAACACCGTTTTTACGGTCAATACGGGTGTCATAACGAGTCTCTTTGGGGGCCACAAAGAGAATGGTGCCAAAACCGGTCATGATGCTGACCCCGGCGCTAATTTGTTGCTGTGGTGGCAATTCGGTTATTTCATCACCCTGTGGTTTGACCGGCACAAAACGCACCCGAAAATAACGTTCTCGCTCCCGCACTCCCATATAGATAAAACGGGTAGCCTGCATACCACCTGCCGGAATAATCAACCGTGATGGACTTGTCACCAGCTGACGAACGCCCTCCTCCGGTAACTCCCGCTCCTTCGGCACGCCATCGGCACCATATATAATTTCGGCCAGCGTTATTTTTACAAATGCCGTCTCATCACCAATATTTCTAACCCGCTTGAGCAGCGTAGTTTTTTCTGCCGACATATAGTCATATAAGGTGCCAACGCTAATATCCGGCGATGCCAAGGCATTGCTGCTGAATATAAGCAGCAATACGGTAAAAATCTTATTCATGAATAATTATCACACTGTAAAAACGATAGAGAGTGGTGCCTTCATTCATTGAAGGCTCCGAAAAATATACGAGTTCCATATATGCAGATCGCCAGATGATCATATTTGGCTCAGCGATTCGTCATTGAGGCCAGTCTAGATAATCCATGCACCGAACTTAATCGGAATAATCTGATACTGCCAAAGTATTTTTCCTGCAAACAATCAGACAATTCCTACAGCCAGCTTTCAACATCCTCCCCTATTATCCGAAATCATCTCAGTCAGCAGGGAAGTGACATGTTTGCGTTTAAAGAAGAGTTTCCGGTCGGTGACGTGGCATCCCTGACGACAGCGGACATTGCCGTGCCATTTTATCAGCCAATCGTTACCCGGGATCGCCAGATCATCGGCTTTGAGGCGCTGGCCAGACGCTGGGAACCCCGCCAGCAGCGCTATCAGGGAATAGACTTTCCCTCTCTCAGCGATGAAGAGTCCCTGCATGTGGATATCGTTATGCTCAGAGCCATTTGGCGTGATCTGCCCGTGCTGGCACGCCATGCTCCTTGCTCCCTCTCGATAAACCTCAACCCCGCTTTTGAGAGCCCTACATATAAGAACCTGCTGTTACTCACTCTCTTGCAGGCCCGCAAGTTGGATATCGCAATCTGGTTCGAGGTGGTGGAGTACGCCCCGCTAGAGCGCAAGGAGCTGGCCCTGATCGAGGTACTGCGCAGCCACGGTGCCCATATCGCCTGCGATGACTTTGGCACCCAGGAGTGCAATTTTCAGCGAGTGATGACGCTCCCCTACGAGATCATCAAGCTGGATCGCTCCCTGCTGCTGCAAGCGACCAAGAGTAGCCATGCCTTGCGCATGCTGACCGGACTGGTGGAGTACCTGCAGCGACTCGGCATGAAGGTGGTGTGCGAAGGGGTGGAAAACCAGACCCATATCGAGATTGCCGATCAGCTCGGCTGTGACTATCAACAGGGTTACCTCTACGCCATGCCCTCCCCCCTCTCCCGTTGGGCCTGAGCGGAGTTTTCATTTCGGCATCCTGTCGGCTCGCGCAGCCAACAATGTCCTGCCAAATTGCATGATGACGTGGGGGCGAGTACAATCTCGCACCCCGAATATCCGGCGCATCTTCTTTAGATAACCCCGGATATGCCGTCATCGGGTCGCGCTGCATTGAGCATCCTCTCGGAGGGCATCTTGCACCGCAACTCAACCACTACGATGCCATCAGGTGGCATCGTCCTGATTTGCAATCAGATATAAAGAGTCCGCCATGTTTAAACCAGAATTGCTCTCCCCCGCAGGTTCCCTCAAGAACATGCGTTACGCCTACGCCTATGGCGCCGATGCCGTCTATGCCGGTCAGCCTCGCTACAGCCTGCGGGTGCGCAACAACGAATTCGATCACGAAAACCTGCAACTGGGCATCAACGAAGCCCATGCGCTGGGCAAGCAGTTCTATGTGGTGGCCAACATCCAGCCCCACAACTCCAAGCTCAAGACCTTTATCCGCGATATGCGCCCAGTGGTGGAGATGAAGCCGGATGCGCTGATCATGTCCGACCCCGGCCTTATCATGATGATGCGTGAAGCCTTCCCGGATATGCCCATTCACCTCTCGGTGCAGGCCAACGCGGTCAACTGGGCCACGGTGAAGTTCTGGCATCAGATGGGCCTGACCCGCGCCATCCTCTCCCGCGAATTGTCCCTCGACGAGATCGAGGAGATCCGCATGCAGGTGCCGGAGATGGAGCTGGAAGTGTTCGTTCACGGCGCGCTGTGCATGGCCTACTCCGGCCGCTGCCTGCTCTCCGGCTACATCAACAAGCGTGACCCCAACCAGGGCACCTGCACCAACTCTTGCCGCTGGGAGTACAAGGTGCACGAAGGTAAAGAAGATGACGTGGGCCAGATCGTCCACCGTCAGGAGCCCATCGCAGTGCGTCCGGACAACACCCTGGGCCTTGGCAAGCCGACTGATGCCCTTGTGCTGCTGGAGGAGTCCAACCGCCCGGGCGAGTACATGAGCGCGTTCGAGGACGAACACGGCACCTACATCATGAACTCCAAGGACTTGCGCGCCGTCGAGCACGTCGAGCGACTGACCAAGATGGGCGTTCACTCCCTGAAAATCGAAGGGCGCACCAAGTCTTTCTATTACTGCGCCCGTACCGCTCAGGTTTACCGCAAGGCCATCGACGATGCAGTGGCAGGTCGTCCGTTCGACCGCAGCCTGATGGGCACCCTCGAAAATCTGGCCCACCGCGGCTACACCGAGGGCTTCCTGCGCCGTCACAACCACAGCGAATACCAGAACTACGACTACGGCTACTCTGTCTCCGACACCCAGCAGTTTGTCGGCGAGATCACCGGTCGCAAAGGTGACATGGTCGAGGTCGAGGTAAAGAACAAGTTCCTGGTGGGCAACAACCTGGAGCTGATGACCCCGCAGGGCAACGTCCGTTTCAATTTGGAGCAGATGGAGAACCGCAAGGGCGAGCTTATCGATACCGCGCCGGGCAACGGTCACGTGGTCTATGTGCCAGTCCCGAAAGATCTGGATGTGAACTACGGCATTTTGCTGCGCAATCTGGGCGACAGCCAGGATACCCGCAACCCGCACACGGCGGCCTGAGATGGCGCTGCTCATCACCGACAAGTGCATCAACTGTGACATGTGCGATCCCGAGTGCCCCAACCAGGCTATCAGCCTGGGTGAGGAGATCTACGAGATCGACCCCAGTCGCTGCACCGAGTGCGTCGGTCACTATGAGAAGCCGACCTGCATCAGTGTCTGCCCTATCGACTGCATCATCTGGGATCCAGCTCATGTGGAAACCGAAGATCAGCTGATGGAGAAGTTTGTGCGGATGCACAGGCAATAAAACGAAAAAAGGCCGAGCAATCGGCCTTTTTTGATCCTGCGTGCAGCGGCTGGCCATCACTTGCCGACCAGCCGGATCAGTTTGTCCAGCTCCCGCTGGGCCTCCAGCATCCGGGTCTGGGACTCCTCCAGCCTGGCCTGCCGCTTGGCAATCTTCTCCGGTTTGCCACTGACTCTCGCCTCCTGCAGCTCGAGCAGACGCTCATCCACCTCGCCACGCAGTTTGTTAACCCGCTCTTTCTGCTCCTTAAGCAGACCTTCATCGGTACAGTTGGCCTTGATATTGCGCGCGGCCTGTTCCAGCCCGGCAATCTGCCCGGCATTGTTGTGTGCTTTGGCAAACACCAGCTGGTCGTTGACGGCCTGCAGACGGGCCTTACAACCGACCGCCTCACTGCCAAAGGCCTGACCCGCCAACAGCAGCAAGCCGGCTCCCAATACTTTCCACATCTCGATTCATCCGGTCTTGTTTGCGAGCTGACCATAAAAACCTCGATCGGCAGCAGGGTCAAGCAAGCGGGAAAAAGGTGCGACAGAAGTTGTGCAACATCACGCAATTGCCACCCTGTTGGTTCTACAATGGCGCTCTTTCCATTCGGGAGTCTGTTATGAATCAACAAATTGTGGTCATTGCCAACGGTGCCCCCTATGGCAGCGAATCCCTGTTCAACGCCCTGCGTCTCGCTATCGCCCTCAACGAACAGGGTGGTGCCAGCCTGAAGCTGTTCCTGATGTCCGATGCGGTGAGCGCGGCGCTGGCCGGTCAGGCACCGGCCGAGGGATACAACCTGCGCCAGATGCTGGAGATCCTGCTGGCCCAGGGCGTCACCATTCGCCTGTGCAAGACCTGCACCGATGCCCGTGGCATCACCGCCCTGCCGCTGATCGAGGGCATTGAGGTCGGCACCCTGCCGATGCTGGCCCAATGGACCCTGGCTGCCGACAAGGTGCTGACCTTCTGATCTCCCCCTCCGGATCTCTTGCCCCTTTAGCCTTCACCTGACCCTCCATAGCCCCCGCCACGCGGGGGCATTGCGCGCGCCCCAGCCTCACTGACTACACTATCAATTGCCACACCTGCTTGTTTGTCCCACCTCACGGACAGCGTAACGCCCAGTAATAAACCGAGGACGACGATGAATCCGACCGAACAGACCCTGCTTGAGCAGATGAGGATCACCGACTTTGAAATTGCCCATCGCAAGGAGTTATTGCTGCTCAATGAACAGGATGTGGCGCGGCTGGCAAGTTATTGCAGCAAGATAGAACCACGGATCGACGCCCTGGTGGATCGCTTCTACCAGCAGCAGACGGCCATCACCGAAATCGCCCTGTTGATCGGGGATGCCGATACCCTCATACGGTTGCGCACCGCGCAACGGCGCTATGTGCTCGATCTCTTCAGCGGCCATTACGATCTGGAGTACGTCAACAACCGGCTGCGGATCGGGTTGGTTCACAAGCGGATCGGGGTCGAACCCAAGCTCTATCTGGCCGCCATCAACACCCTCAAAGCCCTGCTGATCGAGGATATGTTCGAGCAGATCCGCGATGAACCGGAGCGCCTCGTCATGCTGGCCGCCCTGGACAAACTCTTTCTGTTCGACATCACTCTGGTCTTCGAAACCTACATTCGCAGTCTGGTGTCGGAAATAGAGTCATCCAGAGAGAAGTCGGAGAACTATGCCAAGAGTCTGGAGCAGAAAGTTCGCGAGCGTACCAAGCAACTGGAGGAGCTGAACCGCACCGATGCCCTGACCGGATTGCTCAACGTTCGCCACCTCAACGAACTGTTGCTGCTGAGCCTGCGCACCTGTCAGCGCCGCGCCGAACCCATGGCCATCGCCTATCTCGATATCGACAACTTCAAGCAAATCAACGATACCGAAGGTCACCAGCGCGGAGACGAGATCCTGCGCATCGTCGGCCACTGCATCCGTCAGGTCTTTCGCGCCGAAGACAGCTGCTTTCGTTATGGCGGAGATGAGTTCTGCCTGATCCTGCCCAACTGCAACGAGAGTCAGGCGCGGGATATCTATCTCAAACGATTGGTCAACACCGTCAAGGAGCAGCTGGGCGATCTCACCCTCAGTATCGGCATAGTGCAGACCGGGCCGGAGCACTACGACGACGGGCTAAACCTGATCCGGCTCGCCGACGAGAGGATGTACGCAGCCAAGAAGGCGCTCAAAGAGAAGACGCCGGGTAGCACGCACTGAACATTCAGCATCACAGATCCCCGCATTAACCGGGTCAGCTCCGCTCAACCACAGACGTGGCCGCAGTGGGACGCTGTACTCTGGCACCCCACTCATAGAGCGCAAAAATCGCCACACAAAGCAGCGCCATCAGCACATAGAGCAACTGCCCGCTCCACTGCTCGAGGATCCAGCCTCCCAGCAGGGCGCCGGCGGCTCCTCCCAACCCGGCCAGTGCGCTGGCACCAAAGTAGCTCCCCTTGAGATGAGCGGGAGCCATCTGGTCGATCAGCACGTTGAGCAGGGGGAAGAGGATGGTCTCGCCGATGCTGAGCAGCAGCACGGCGCCAAACCAGTGGCTGCGCACCATCGGATCCCCCAGCGCGAAGAGCAATTGGGCAGCCAGAAAGAGCGCCATGCCGATATGAAGACGCACCCGCACCGGCCAGCGTGACAACAACCGCAGCAGCGGAAACTGCAGCAGCACCACGGTCAGGGCGTTGGTCGCCACCAGCAGAGCAACCAGCTCGGCCACCTGCGGCATACCGGCTCGGGTCAGGTATTGCACCAGCGGCGAGTGAAACTGGGAGTAAACCAGCACCATCAGGAGATTGGCCATCACCAGCAGCAGGAAGGCGCGATCCGCCAGCAACACCTTGATGGCATCCCGTAAGCCGGGCCCGGCAGTCCCCGGCTTGCCTGTGTTGCCAGCCCGGCGAAATCCCCAGCCAAAGGCCAGCGCCAGCAGCAAATAGCTCACCACCAGAAACAGGAAGGTCTCCTGCTGGGCGTTGATCCCGAGGGTCACCCCCAGCAGCGGCCCCAACGCCGCCCCCAGGTTGAGCAGAAAATAGCGCAGGTGCAGTGCCAGCTCCCGCGCCTTGGCCGAGGCCAGACTGTCGGCCATCAACGCCTTGCCGGGGGCATCGATGAGCCCCGACGAGAGGCCGCTGCCCATCACCCCGACCCCAAGCCAGAACACCGCATGGGAGAAGCCGAGCAGGCCGAAACAGCTCATCGCCACCAGACAACCGGCCAGCAGTATGCTGCGCCGCCCGAAGCGATCAGAGAGCCAGCCGCCGTAAAAACTGACCAGGGTAGAGAGGGCCATCGAGCCACCCAGCAACAGGCCGATGAAGGTGGCCGAAAGGTCATACTCCCGATAGAGCAGAATGGAGAGGAAGGGCCACACCATGTAGTAGCTGGTACGCACCATGAAGGTACCCAGAATGACGATCCAGACCAGCGGGGTAAATTGCCTGAAGGTGCTCCATGACATCGCTATGCTCCATGCCCCGCAGCTCTTACCACAAGATCCTGTCATAAACGGGGAAAGCATTCAGTTGTAACAGAGGGCCTCAATAGAAACAACCCTCGCTCACCGACAAGGTGCAACCGGATGCAAAAAGGCCAGCCGATGGGCATCGGCTGGCCTTTTTATCGCGGGATTTCCCTCGGGCTAGCGCCAGGGGCTCTGCTGCCACAGACGCCCCAGTCCGGCTTCCAGCGCCTGAGCTCCCTGCTGTCCCAGCTTCTGGGTCAGGCTTTTTGGCTTGCGATAGCTGATGCCGATCACCTTGTGGTGGCTGGCCTGCGCCAGCAGATAGTCATCGCTGGTGCAGAGGGTATCTACCAACCCCAACCCCTTGGCCTGACTCGCCAGCCAGTGCTCGCCGGTCGTGACCTGATCGATATCGAGTTGCGGGCGGTGTTCGGCCACAAAGGCCTTGAAGCGCTCGTGGATCGCCGCCAGCTCCTCGCGAAACTTCTCGCGCCCCAGATCGTCGTTCTCGCCGAACATGGTGATGGTGCGCTTGTACTGACCGGCAGTGTGCATCTCGAATTCGATATCGTGCTTTTTCAACAACTTGTTGAAGTTCGGCATCTGGGCGATCACCCCGATGGAGCCGACGATGGCAAAGGGGGCAGCCAGGATCTTGTCTGCCACGCAGGCCATCATGTAGCCACCGCTCGCCGCCACCTTGTCGATAGCCACGGTGAGCTTGATGTCACGATCGCGCAGCCGCTGCAGCTGGGAGGCGGCCAAGCCGTAGCCATGCACCACGCCGCCACCGGATTCGAGCCGCAGCAGCACCTCGTCGCCGGGCTGGGCGACGCCAATCACTGCGCTCACCTCCTCGCGCAGGGAGGCCACCTCTTTGGCATCCATGCTGCCGTTAAAATCGAGCACAAACAGGCGACTGCGCTCATCCCCCGCCTTGGCGCGCTTTTTCTGCTCCTCTTTCTGCTGCTTTTCCATCACCTTGCGCTCGGCCTTGCTGGCAAGCGCGCTCTTGAGCGCAAACTGCCCCTGCTCCAGCTCGCTCGAGAGATCGGTCACCACCAGCTCCCCCTTGCGGGCTTTCGGCTGGCGAGTGCTAACGATCATCAGGATGATGGCGCCGATGGCCAGCAGGAAGGTCACTGTCTTGGCCAAAAACAGGCCATATTCGGTCAGAAATGTCACGATGGACTCCAGAATGGATCGGTTTTCGTCACATTCTAGGGAGTTTGATGGAGGCGCGCAAAAAATCGCAGCCAGTGCCCGGAAAAACCAACCCGAGCATCACAACCTCTCTATTTTCTTCACATTTTTCTTGCCGCTGGCTGGTCAAACAGGCGCGCGGATCAGTACACTTGGCGCCGATTGCCATGCACTTATGGCCGGAATTTGTTAACAGGAGTTGTCATGCTCGATTATCAGGCACCCCGCGATCTGCTCAAGGATAAAGTCATTCTGGTCACCGGTGCCGGCGACGGGATCGGCCGTGAAGCCGCCCTCACCTACGCCGCCCACGGTGCCACCGTGATCCTGCTCGGCCGCACCAGCGCCAAACTCGAAGCCGTGTATGACCAGATTGAAGCGGCCGGTTATCCGCTGCCCGCCATCGTGCCGGTGGATCTGAAAGGGGCCACCGCCGCCCACTACCGCGGCATGGCCGAAACCTTCGCCCAGCAGTTTGGCCGCCTCGACGGCGTGCTGTTCAACGCCGGTCTGCTCGGTACCCTATCTCCGTTTGAACATATTCAGGAGAAGGAGTGGGACGAGGTGATGCAGGTCAACGTCAAATCGGAATTCCTGCTGACCCAGGCGCTGCTGCCGCTGCTGCGCCAGACTGCCAAGACGCAGGGCGATGCATCCATCGTCTACACCTCCTCCAGCGTGGGGCGCAAGGGGCGCGCCTACTGGGGCACCTATGCCATCTCCAAATTTGCCATCGAGGGGATGATGGAAGTGCTGGCCGACGAGCTTGAGAACACCGGTGTGCGGGTCAATACCCTCAATCCGGGCGGTACCCGTACCAAGATGCGCGCCAGCGCCTTCCCGGCGGAAGATCCCATGAACCTCAAGACCCCGGCCGACCTGATGCCGCTCTACCTCTACCTGATGGGGTCGGACAGCCGCGGCAAAACCGGCCAGACCTTTGTGGCTCAGCCAAAATAAACAAGTTGCGTGGCCCAGCCCAAATAAATCAATAAAATACCCAGAGTGTTGTGCGGCAGGGGTTAAATTGAATAGGGGGCACAGGCTCCCTGTTCGAACCACTGACCATCCTATCTCCAATCAGGTTGAACTATGTTTCGTCCCAAGAGCACGTTTGAGCAATGGCGGATCTTTCAGGCGGTGGTCGACTGCGGCGGCTACGCCCAGGCGGCCGAGGCGCTGAACAAGAGCCAGTCTTCCCTCAATCATGCGGTTGCAAAGTTGCAGCAGAGTCTGGGAGTGCCCTTGCTGGAGGTGCGCGGCCGCAAAGCGGTGCTGACGCCGGCGGGCGAGATCTTCCTCAAGCGGGCCCGTCAGCTGAGCCAGCAGGTGGAGGAGCTTGAGAATCTGGCCAACAACCTGGAGCGGCAGTGGGAGCCGCAGATCAACCTCTATGTCTCGGCGCTGCAACCAAGGGATCGCCTCTATCGTGCGCTGGCCAGCTTCTATCCCCGCAGCCGGGGTTGCCGAGTCAACCTGCACGAACGCATTCACTGCCACTTCAACGCCCTGCAACCGGGGGATCTGATGCTCTCAGAGCACCTGCCCGGCGATCGCACCGGTCTGCTACTGGACGAGGTGTGCCTGCTGCCCCTCTGCGCCGCCAGCCATCCGCTGGCGCAAGAGGAGAGGCCCATCCGCAGCGACGTATTGACCAGCCACAACCAGATCAGCCTTCATCCCCCCATTCACCGCTCGGTGGACTGGAACGATGCAGATGACACCGGCTGGAAGGCGACCCACTACCACGAAGTGCTCGCCATGCTGCGCCTCGGCCTCGGCTATGCCTGGCTGCCGCGCCATCTGGTAGAGCGGGAGCTGGCGGAAGGTTCACTCATACAGCTGAATCTGGAGAGCGGCAACGAGCGCCACCTCTACACCTATCTGCTGACCCTATCCCCCGAATCTCTCGGTCCTGCGACCGAGCTGCTGCTGCGCTGCCTGCGCAACGAATATCAGGGCGAATCAGCGCCGCTTCCGCACGCCTAGCCCCAACACGACAAATTAACAGCCAGCCCCCCTGTCAGACGTTGGGCACCCGCCAGCTGGCGGCCAGTGCCACCAGCGCCAATCCCAGCGCCACCATAAAGACCCCGTGGAAACTCCACACCTCCGCCACCACACCGGCGATGGCCCCAGCCATGATGGAGCCGGTGCGGATGCTGTTGGCAAACAGGGTAGTCGCCACCCCGGCTCGCCCCGGCATCAGATCCTGAAAGTAGGACATGCCGATCCCCGCCACGATACCGATGAAGATGGCGTTGAACAGCTGCAAGGCGATCAGGGCGTATTGGTCGGTGAGGGTCACCAGACCTGTGTAAAAGGCCGCGCCAGCCAGCACCGCCAGCAACATCATGGGGCGCTTGCCAAAACGGGCAGTGTAATAACCCGCCAGCAGCATGAAGGGGATCTCCAGCGCCGCTGCCGTGCCCATCAGGATACCGGCAAGCTTCTCATCCATCCCGAGCTCCCGGGTGATGTAGAGCGGCATATTGATGAGGTACATGCTGTTGCAGGTCCACATCAGGGTTGAGGCGATAAAGAGTGCCCGCACCGCCGGATCCCGCCAGCTGCTGACCCGCTCGCTCTCTTCAGCCATCTTGGGCAAAGGGAGAGAGGGGAGCCAGCGCCACACCACCAGGGCACAGAGCAGATAGGCCAGTGCCGAAGCCAGGTACATCAGCTCGAAACCGTAGCCGATGGCCAGCGCGAAGGCGATGGGTGGGCCTATGACCCAGGCCAGCGAAAACTGGGCCCGCATCACCGAGCTGAACATGTCAGCCCGCCGGTTGCGGCTGTCGGAGTACTCCCGCGCCAGCGCAAACAGCTGGGGACTGGCCGTGGCCGCCAGCGCCGCCAGCATCACCCCCAGACTCGCCAGCAACCAGTAGTTGCGGTTCCAGGCAAACAGCAAGGAGAGCGCCACCCCGGCAAAACAGCAGCGCAGGATCAGTCGCTTGCGATCCCCCTTGTTATCGGAGCGGTGGCCCAGCCACTGACTGACCAGAATGCCCACCACAGCATTGATGGTATAGAAGAGCCCGACCAGAAAGGGGCGCACCTGCACCTCTTCGGCCAGAAACAGACTTAAGGTAGGCACCTGCAATGCCACCGCAACGCCGGTCATAAAGGTCACGGCAAGAAATGAAAGAGAGACGGGATCCGGGCGTTTGACCGCCGCTATCGACAAGCTCATAGGGTTACCACTGGTTGGAGGGACGATACGGGCTAACGGGCGGCAGCCGTATGAAAATTCGGCGCCTATCTTATGTCACTATCAAGAGCGGGCTCAAGGATGCATAAGCAGGTGTGCGCCTTGCGAGGGAGGCCGCGACCCCGTAGAGTGAAAGCCCATCCTGCCAGCACAAGGAGTTCGCATGTTTGATTTTGATCAGGAAGTAGACCGCAGTGGCACCATGAGCCTGAAATGGGACAAGTACAAGGGTCAGGATGTGCTGCCCATGTGGGTTGCCGATACCGACTTTGTCTCCCCCCGTCCGTGATTGAGGCGTTAACCAAACGGGTCGCCCACGGCATTTTCGGCTATTCACGCCCCTCGCCGCGCCTGATCGAACTCATTATCGAACGGATGGCGACCCGCTATGGCTGGGCAATCGAGCCCGAATGGCTGGTATTCCTGCCCGGCGTGGTGCCGGGGCTCAACCTCGCCTGCAAGGCGTGGAGCCAGCATGGCCGCGGTATCATCACTCCCAAGCCGGTCTACTACCCCTTCCTGCAGGCACCGGGCTTCAATGATCGTCCCTTGCTTACCGTGCCGATGATTGAAGAGGCGGGTCGCTGGGTGCTGGATCTGGCAGAGCTGGAGCGTCAGGCTCCCGCCGCAGATCTGCTGCTGCTCTGCAACCCCCACAACCCGGGCGGCACCATCTTCACCCGTGACGAGCTGCTGGCCATCGATGCCATCGCCGCGCGCCACAATCTGGTGATCTGCTCCGATGAAATCCACTGCGATCTGCTGCTGGATAAAAACGCCCGCCACATTCCCTACGGCGCCATCAGTGCGCAAGCGGCCGAGCGCTGCGCGGTGATGATGGCCCCGAGCAAGACCTTCAATATCGCCGGTCTCTGTTGCTCCTTCGCCATTATCCCCAACGCCCGTCTGCGCTTCAGGCTGCAACAGGCGATGCGCGGCATCAGCGCCGACGTCAACCTGCTGGGCTTTGTCGCCGCCGAAGCGGCCTATGAGGGTGGCGAACAGTGGCTGACCGAGCAACTCGACTATCTGGCGGCCAATCTGGCCCTGATCCAGCAGGCGGTTGCCCGCTGGCCCGGCGTCAAGCTGGCCAACCATCAGGCGACGTATCTGGCCTGGATCGATGTGAGCGCCCTTGGCCTTGCCGATCCCATCGCCTTCTTCGAGCAGGCCGGGGTTGGTCTCTCCCCCGGCGCTCAGTTTGGCGACGGTCAGTTCGTGCGGCTCAACTTCGGCTGCACCAGAGCACGGCTGACCGACGCGCTGGCGCGGATTGAGCGGGCAATCCTCAACCACAACAAGCCCTGATCAGCCAGCAACGGGATGGGCAAGCCCCATCCCTTTTTCCCTGTGTCATCAGCCAGCGGTCAACTCAGTCAACGGTCAATTATGTCTCTACGGATCTTGCATCACCTTCTGCTCCCACTCTGTGCACTCTCTGCGCTGCTCCCCTTTGGCAGCCAGGCGCTGACTATCGGAACGGGCCCGCTCAATGGGGTCTACTACCCGACCGGTGGCGCCATCTGCCGAGTGCTCAATGCCGGCCATGCCCTGCATGGGGACAGCTGCACCGTGCAGAGCACCCGTGGCTCGATGGCCAACCTCAAGGCACTCGACAAGGGGGACGTACAGCTGGCACTGGTGCAGTCCGATGTGTTGCACCACGTCCTGCACGGCACCGGCCCCTTCAGCGGGCAGGGGGCCAACAATGAGCTGCGCAGCCTGTTTCGCCTCTATCAGGAGTCGTTGGCCCTGCTGGCCGCCCCCAATAGCGGCATCACCACCCTGGCAGATATCGAAGGGAAGCGGGTCTATCCGGGCAACAAGGGCGCCGGTGAGCAGATCACCAGCCAGGCCCTGATGGCAGCCATGGGATGGCAACCCGGGCAGTTTGCTGCCTATCAGCTCAAATCGGACAGCGAACCGCTGGAAGGACTCTGCGATGGCTCGCTGGATGCCGCGTTTGTGGTTGCCGGTCACCCCAGTCTGGCGGTCGGCGATCTGATCAGCCGCTGCAAGGTGCGCCTCATCCCCATCGAAGGGGAGCAGATAGACACGCTGCTCAAACAACACCCCTACTACCAGCGCAGCCGCATCGCCGCCAACCTCTATCCGGGGCAGACCACCGCCATCAACAATATCGGGATGAGCGCCGAACTGGTGGCGCTGGCCAGCCTGCCGGACCCCATCGTCCGTACCGTGCGAGATACCCTGCTGGCCCGGGTCAAACAGTTCAGCCGGCTGCATCCGGCCCTGAGCAAGGTGACCCCCGAGCAGTTGCAGGCGCAAACCGAGCTGCCCCTCCATGCGGGGATGTCGGATCAACCGCCAGCCACCTTGCCACTGACCCCCGAGCAGTTAACCGCAGAACAGCTGATGCCGGAGCCGTTAACACCAGCGCCATCGGCCTCGGAGGCGGCGCCCACGACAGAGCCGGTGAGTGCCACCAGCGGGGCGACTACGCCCTCTGACGCGACCGCCACCAGCAGTGCCGCAGTGACGACAGAAGCCACAGAGGTTAATCCCTTACCCGAAGAGGCGCTTGAGGTCGCCCCCGAGCTCACTGCACCAACCACCGAGGGTGAGAGCGTGGCCCCTTCGGCCGCAGCGTCAACTGCGCCAGCACCATCAGCTGCCGTTTCGACTCAGTTGCCGCAAAGCGCCTCTGCGGCCACTGCGCCGCAAGAGCAGGCAATCCAGCCTGCTAATAGCGCGGTGAGTGGCGAAACCCCACCGCAGAATAAAACCGATACACTTCCCTCCCCATCCACCAGCGCAGCCACACCGCTGCAACCCTGAATGGTCAGCGCCCACAAATGCATCAGGGCAGCCTCGGCTGCCCTGATTGTTTACGCGCGTTCGATAGTGACAATTGATGGCGGCTTAGTCACCCCGATAGGCCTGCTCACCTTGCCGTCCGCTAAGGCTCCATCCCCCTAGTCAGATAGGGGTTGGGCTTCTGGATCTCCTCCTCCACCCAGTGCAGCAACTGCTTGATGGCCCGCGACAACACCTGATTCTGGCGCACCACGTAGCCCAGACTGGTACCGGGAAAGTCGCCGAGGCTGGTGACCGGCGCGGTGAGGTTGAGGCGCGGATGCAGGGAGAAATCCGGCACGATGGCGACACCAAAGCCCGCCTCGGCCCAATCGAGCTGGGCGTCCACGCTGCCCACCTCCATGATGCGGCAGGGGGGCAAGGCCAGCAACGGCAGGGACGGGTCGATCAGCGCCCGGGTGCGGGTGTCGTGACCGAGCAGGATCAGGGTCGGCTCGTCGAGGGGGTCGCTCTCCCCCGCCACCGCCCGTGCCTGCCAGCGGGCAAGGCCGTGACCCAGCGCGCACCAGGTCACCTGTTGCAGCTCGGTATAGAAGAGTGGCTCGCTGCGCTTTTGCGCCATCACGAAGCCCAGATCCGCCTTGCCCGCCTTGACCAGCTCGGCCGCCTGATCCGAAGTGGTGTTGAACAGGGTGAGGTCGATGCCGGGGAACTCCCGCTTGAAGCGCTGGAACGGCTGGATTAGCAGCAGGCGGGAGATGATGTCACTGGCGGCGATGGCCAGCGTCCCCTGACTCAGCTGGTTGAGGGCATTGAGATCGGACTGGCAGAGCTGCAACTCGGCGATGGTGCGCTCGGCGCTTTGCAGCAGCCGCTCCCCCGCCTGCGTCAGGCGAAACGGACTGCGCTCGATCAGTCGCACCCGGGTCGCCTGCTCCAGCCGTTTGATATGCAGGCTGACATTGGGCTGAGTCATGTGCAGTTCGGTGGCGGTCTGACCAAAATGTTGCAATCGGGCCAGGGTGACAAAGGTTTGCAGCCAGTGAATATCCAGCATAAGAGTCCCTCAACCCGCGATGCGCGGGGCTTGCCAGGCAAAATCGGACGGTTTGCCGCTTAATTGGCCATAATTATATGGTTCTCTTATCGGAATTATAAAGATAATTAATTTTTCTAATCCGCATCAGGCTCCTAGGATGGACGCCTAACGTCTTAGGAGAAAGAGTCATGTCGTCTATCGTAGTCGTGGGTGCTAACTGGGGTGATGAAGGCAAAGGCCGCATCGTGGATTATCTGGCAGGTCAAGCTGGCGCCAGCATTCGCTTCCAGGGCGGCAACAACGCTGGCCACACCGTGGTCAACGACCTTGGCACCTTCAAGCTGCACCAGGTTCCGAGTGGCGTATTCAACCCGGATTGCCTGGTTGTCCTCGGCCCGGGCATGGTGATCAGCCCCGAGAAACTGACCGTCGAGCTCGAGGAAGTCAAAGCCTCCGGCGTGACTCCGAAGCTGGCCATCTCTGACCGCGCGACCCTGTGCCTGCCGCTGCACGCGCTGGAAGATACCCTGGAAGAGCAGCGTCTGGGTGACGGCGCCTATGGCTCCACCCGTCAGGGCATCGCTCCTGCCTACGGCGATCGCGTCATGAAGAAAGCGATCCTGGTTGGCTGGCTGAAACAGCCGGACGTGCTGGTCGAGCGCATCCAGTTCATGCTGGACTGGAAACTGCCGCAGATGAAGGCTATCTACCCCTCCTTCGAATTCACCCAGACTGCCCAAGAGATGGCCGACTGGCTGCTGGAAGTCTCTGCACCCTGGATCGACGCAGTGTGCAACGTCAGCATGCCGCTCAAAGCGCTGCAGGCGGAAGGCAAGACCCTGCTGTTCGAAGCGCAGCTGGGCGCTGGCCGTGACCTGATCTACGGCGAATACCCCTGGGTGACCTCCTCCCACGTATCTGGCGCCTACGCCGGTATCGGTGGCGGTCTGCCGGGTCTGCGCCCGGAGCGCGTCATCGCTGTGGCCAAGGCATTCAGCTCCTCTGTCGGTACCGGCACCCTGCTGACCGCCATGGAGAACCAGGACGAGTTCCGCAAGATCACCAACGAGTTCGGCGCTACCACCGGCCGTCCCCGTGATGTCGGTTACTTCGATGCCGTCGCCACCAAGAACGGTGTCGAGCTGCAAGCCGCCACCGAAGTGGCACTGACCAAGCTGGACTGCCTGACCGGTCTGCCGGATCTGAAGATCTGCGTGGCTTACGAAGGTGCCCACACCGAGAACCCGATTTGGCCGCAAACCGCTGCCCTGAAGCCGGTTTACGAGCAGATGGAAAGCTGGAGCGAAGACATCACCGGCTGCCGCACCTTCGAAGAGCTGCCCAAAGCGGCCCAGCAGTACGTGCTGCGTATCGAAGAGCTGCTCGGCGTACCGGTTCCGATGGTTTCCGTCGGCCCGGGCCGTGACGAGATGATCCTGCGCTAAGCCGCACCTCTTATCGTCAAACAAAAAACCGGCATCCCTGATGCCGGTTTTTTTTATGGCTGCTATTTACCTTATCGCCATAAAAACCACCCAAAGGCTCAATTAACTCAACAATCGACCTCACATTGAGCCGTTCTGCAATATTATTCTGCCCTGCTCTCGCTAAAGTGAACCCGTTACCACACAAGGAGTCACCCGATGAAATTGCTCAAACAGAGTGCCCTGTTGCCACTGCTCTGCCTGACGGCCATGCCAGCCTTTGCCATGACCCTGAAGAGCACGGACATTCACGAAGGCCAGCTGATGGACAAACAGTTCAGCTTCAACGGCTTTGGCTGCAGCGGCGACAACCACTCGCCCCAGCTGAGTTGGCAGGATCTGCCGGCAGGCACCAAGAGTGTTGCCATCACCGCCTATGACCCAGATGCCCCCACCGGCAGCGGTTGGTGGCACTGGCTGGTGGTTAACCTGCCTGCCACCCAGAGCGAACTGGCCAGCAATGCCTCCGGCAAGCTCAAGCAGGGATTGGAGATCCGCACCGACTTTGGCAGCCAGGGTTACGGCGGCCCCTGCCCGCCTGCTGGTCACGGCATGCACCGCTATCAGTTCACCGCCTGGGCCCTGCCCCATGATCTCGAGGTAAAGGCTGATACCCCGCCCGCTATGGTAGGCTACATGCTCAATAGCATGGCGCTCGGCAAGGCCACCCTGACCGCCACCTTCGTCACCCCCTAGGAGCCAACCGGATGAGCACTCCCCTGCTGCAACAGAGCCACTATCTCGGGATCCGCCAGCAGCCCCTGCATCGGGTGCTCATCTATGCCCCAACCCTCATCTGGGTCACCCAGGGGAGCAAACAACTGTGGTGGCGCGAGCGACGTCTGTCGTTTGACAGGGAGCGCTGGCTGCTGATCTCGGCAGGCCACCAGCTCACCTTCGTCAATCAGCCGGAGCAGGGCAAGTTTCGCTCCCACGCCATCACACTGCTCACCCCGCCGCCGCCAGAATGGCTGGCCGAGTCATCCTCTTCCCACGCCGATCTGGAGGAACCCGCCGTCAAGGTCACCCCCGGGCTCGCCTTCTGCTTTGAACTCATCAGCACCATGGCCGAACGGGGCCTGAGCGAGGCGACACAGGCCGAACTGCTGCGCGGCTTCTATGCCGAGCTGCGGGCCGCCAACGCCCTCGGGTTACTTTTTCCCGCCAGCACCATGACCCTCGCAGAGCGGTTGGCACGCTACCTGGCGGTGGAACCCGGCATCGACCACACCCTGGAGGCGGTGGCCCCCCACTTCTCCATGAGTCGCGCCTCCATGGTGCGCAAGCTGGCCACCGAAGGTCGCAGCTTTCGCCAGCTGCTGGCTCAGGTGCGCATGAGCCACGCCCTCAACCTGTTGCAACAGGGCCTAACCCCGCTGGAGGTCGCCCTCGCCTGCGGTTATGACTCCCCCAGCCGCTTTGCCGCCCGCTTCAAACAGGAGTTCGGCCTGACGCCCCACCAATACCTGCACACCTGTCCATCCACCCTGCTCAGTCACGCCAGATAGTCGATATGTAACTTCTCCGCAGAGAGTTGCTGCCAGCAGTTGTATATCCTTGGGCTGCGCAATGAATGGCAACATCCATAATGCAAAAGGCCTCCAGATGGAGGCCTTTCTGTTTTAACTCAAGTTGCACTTACACAATACCCGCCACGCGGCGGGTACGGGCTCGTCTTAGCCGGTCGTGAGCGGCAAAGAGAGCCGTTTGGCCAGTGCCTGGAAGTGCTGGCTCACCTCAGCCCCGAACAGGGGGTCGCCAATGGCGCGGTTCTGCCAGTTTTGCTCCAGATGACGCCAGTCATCCTCGGTCAGGGAGTCACGCAGATGGGGGAAGATCACCCCCTCTTCATAGTTCATGTGTGCCTCTTGCAGCTCCACGAAGCGCTCCAGCTTGGTGGTAAACTGATCGAGGGGGATCACCGCATCCATCAGGATCATCTCCACCATCTCCTTGAGATCGGCCCCGGCCTCCAGCAGCTTGACGTGCTCCTCCTGCAGGCGGTTGGCGACCTCACCCTCCACCACCCGATATTTCAGGTAGTAGTCATAGATGAGGTCTTCCTTGGGATGGTGGTACTTGTCAGAGACCTCCCGCAGGTAGTCGATGACATCGCGCACCAGAAAATAGCTGATGGGCTCTTCGGCACGAATGGCTGCCAGCTTGTGCTTGAGCAGCTCCAAAAGTCGGGCGATGTTGAGATGATCCTTGTGCAGACTGGATAACATGGGCACTCCTTGGCTCTGAATTAATCTTATGTCCCTGAGTATACGGTCATTTGTCGCCCGAACTTTGCACTCAATCAAGTGGGATGCAGACAGATTTCCACTCTATCGGACTCTTGCCCTGTTGTTCCAGCAAGCGATTGGTCTCGCTAAAGTGACCGCAACCGATGAAACCGCGGTGGGCAGAGAGAGGGCTCGGGTGCGGCGCGGTCAGCACATAGTGGCGCTGGCGATCGATGAAACGCCCCTTCTTCTGGGCGTGGGCGCCCCACAGCAGAAACACCACGCCCTGACAGCTAGCATTGATCTGCTCGATGACCCGATCGGTAAAGGTCTCCCATCCCAGATGGGCGTGGGAATGGGCCTGACCGGCTTGCACCGTCAGCACAGTGTTGAGCAGCAAGACACCCTGTTTGGCCCAGGATTCGAGAAAGCCGTGATTGGGTGTGACGAAACCTGGCAGGTCACGCTGCATCTCTTTATAGATGTTGACCAGTGAGGGAGGCGTACGCACGCCGGGCAGAACGGAGAAGCAGAGACCGTGCGCCTGATTGGGGCCGTGGTAGGGGTCCTGGCCCAGGATCACCACCTTGACCTGATCCAGCTCGGTCAGCTTGAAGGCATTGAACACATCGGTAGCTGGCGGGTAGATCACCTTGCCCGCTTCCCGCTCGGCTCTGACAGTTGCCAGCGTACTCTTGAAATAGTCCTGCTCTTTCTCAGAGCCAATCACATCACTCCAGGTCAGCACCCCGGCCTCCTCACTTGATACGGCGAAGGGCTCAGGATAGGGGGCCAGCCCGCAAGACGCAACCGTGGCTCACGCTTTCCAGAGCCTGGCGAGGCGCCCCGAGCGCTCCAGCTTGCGCAGCCCGCTATTGAACAGCAGCATCAGACGGCGCGCCTCGGGATCGGCCTTGCGCATCAGCAAGTATCCCGGTTGCGACCAGATGGGGTCGGCGGCACCGGTCAGTGACAGCGATTGGGGATGACGAACGAGTGCCTGCTGGAACAGAGTCTGTGCCACCTGCTCATCCATCACCAGATAGTGGATCCGCCCGTCGAGCAGCTTGCCCATGCTCTCCTCATCGGAATCTGACCACTCGAGGGTGAGCCCGGCTTGGCGAGCGGCAAAACCATCGCCATAGAAGTAGCCACGGGTCACCCCGACCGGCTCGTGTTTCAGCTCACCCAGATTGACCGCGGGCGTACCGGTCAGCGTCATCAGGCGAGTGGTGAAATGGCCGAGCGAGGCGGAGAGATAGAAAAGCTGCTCCCGCTCACGGGAGCGAAACCAGGGCATGGTGACCACATAGCGCCCCTCCAGAGTCAGTCGGTAAGCCTCGGCCCAGGAATAGAAGTGAAAGCTGACATCGAGCCCCTCTTCGGCAAAGGCCTGGCGCACCACCTCACAGAGAAAGCCCTGATTGGGCAACGACTCACTGATATAGGGCGGCCACTCGCCCACGGCAATACGCACCGTCTCGGCCCGTACCGCAACACTGCTTGCCCAGCAACAGAACAGGGCCAGCCATGCCCACTTTCGCCACCCATTATTCACCCGGCACTCTCCTCGCTTTTTTTGCTGAGTGTAGCCAACCCCTCAATTAACCTCAGAAAAAAGCCGAAAACATGTAGTTAAATTACTAGATTAGCGAGATAAAAGATGCATAATTTGGATATCTTACAAAATCAGAAAAATGACCTATTTTTGATTCAACTCAAGAATTTAATCCCATTGAAATGGCGCTTTGTCGGATTTTCTTGATCTAGATCAATTTTGGTAATATTACCACCGTGGTATATATGACCCCATCAAAGAAAAGGTGTAAGGCAAGGGCCCTTTAAGTCATCGCCATCGACGGTAGCTTAAATACATCAGGGTAATTTCCTTACAGTTGGATTCGCGTTCCCATTGAGGAGTCATACCATGATCAAAGGCATTCAAATCACCCAGGCCGCCAACACCGCTCTGCTGAACTCTTTCTGGCTGCTGGATGAAGAGAAGCAACAAGCTCGCTGCATCTGCGTCAAAGGCGATGCTTTCGCTGCCGATCAAGAAGTGCAACTGGCTGACCTGGGTCAGTTCGAATACCGCGAACTGCCGGTTCAGGCTGAGCCTGCTGTTGAAGGTGGCCAGCACCTGAACGTCAACGTGCTGCGTCGCGAAACTCTGGAAGATGCTATCGAAAACCCGGAGAAGTACCCGCAGCTGACCATCCGTGTATCTGGCTACGCAGTGCGTTTCAACGCCCTGACCCCGGAACAGCAGCGTGACGTGGTTACCCGTACTTTCACCCAGAGCCTGTAATCAGCGCCCTGCAGTGAAGAGCTGATACTCGCTGTATCGGCACAAAAAAACGGCCAATCGGCCGTTTTTTTATTGCCCCCGCACCAGCCAACGCGGCCGTGCGGGGGAAACAGCGCTTACGCCCTGTCCGCTTCCAGTTGCCCGACCTTGCCGCCGAGCACTGCATCCAATTTCTTCTCGTCCAGCTGCTTGCAGTATTTGGCGACCACCACGGTGGCAACCCCGTTACCGATCAGGTTGGTCAACGCCCGCGCTTCGGACATAAAGCGGTCGATCCCCAGGATCAGCGCCAAACCAGCCAGTGGCAGATGGCCCACCGCCGAAATGGTCGCTGCCAGCACGATAAAGCCACTACCAGTCACCCCCGCCGCCCCTTTCGAGGAGATCAGCAGTACCACCAGCAGGGTGATCTGTTGGAACAGATCCAGCGGCGTATTGGTAGCCTGGGCGATAAAAATCGCCGCCATGGTCAGATAGATGGAGGTGCCATCCAGGTTAAAGGAGTACCCGGTCGGAATGACCAGCCCCACCACCGATTTCTGGCAACCCAGCTTCTCCATCTTGTCCAGCATCCGCGGCAGTACCGACTCGGAAGAGGAGGTCCCCAGCACGATCAGCAGCTCCTCGCGAATGTAGGAGATGAAACGCAGGATGCTGAAGCCTGAGGCTTTAGCGATGCTGCCCAGCACAATGAAGATAAAGAAGAGGCAGGTGAGATAGAAGCAGGCAATAAGCTGGCCCAGCTGTACCAGTGAACCTACTCCATATTTGCCGATGGTAAATGCCATTGCCCCGAATGCACCGACCGGCGCCAGTCTCATTATCATATTGATAATGCCAAATATGACTTTGGAGAAACTGTCGATGACGCCAAAAAGGGTTGTCCCTTTTCACCGATATGATGCAGGGAGAAGCCGAACAGCACCGCAAACAGTAACACCTGCAAGATATTCCCGCTGGCAAAGGCACCGATCACACTGCCCGGAATAATATCCAGCAAAAAGGCGATAATGCCCTGGGACTTGGCCTGCTCCGCATAGGCGGAGATGGCGCTGGCATCCAGCGCAGCCGGATCGACGTTCATACCGGCCCCCGGTTGCAGCAGGTTGACCACACACAGCCCGATGATCAAGGCGATGGTGCTGACCACCTCGAAGTAGAGCAGAGCAATGGCGCCGGTCTTGCCGACCGCCTTCATGCTCTCCATCCCGGCAATGCCGGTAACCACGGTACAGAAAATAACGGGGGCGATGATCATCTTGATCAATTTGACGAAGCCATCACCGAGGGGCTTCATATCGGCGCCCAGTTCCGGATAGACATGCCCCAGAAATACCCCGAGGGTAATCGCGAGCAATACTTGAAAATAGAGGCTGCTAAATAGTTTCTTTCGCATTATTAACGTCCTGTTAATTTAATTGCACATTGTTATGGCAGCAATAAACATGCAGATAGCCGGACGAGATATCTGCGTACCTCACCCGATCCATGCTGTTTCTGCATTACTACGGTGACCACTTTACATGTAATGAAAAACAATTAAGAGACATTAATCACACAACAAAATTAACACCATTAACACCACGGCAACCGACAATTGTTTGCTCGTAGATTAATTTGAGTCTTCAACTAAATATGGCAGATATAAAAATACCCCGCATTGCGGGGCATTTTCATCAGGCATGACAGCGTCGGGATCAGGCCGAGGTATCGAGGGGTTCGAAGCCCTTGATCAGGTCATCGATGGCCTTCATCTGTTTGAGGAAGCCTTCCAGCTTCTCCAGCGGCAGGGCGCTCGGGCCATCGCAGCGGGCAATTTTCGGATCCGGGTGGGATTCGATAAAGAGACCGGCCAGACCGACCGCCATGCCGGCGCGCGCCAGCTCGGTCACCTGCTCGCGACGGCCACCGGAGGCGGCACCCAGCGGATCACGGCACTGCAGGGAGTGGGTCACGTCAAAGATCACCGGATAGCCACCGGTGCTCTTCTTCATCACCCCCAGACCCAGCATGTCCACCACCAGGTTGTCGTAGCCGAAATTGGCACCGCGCTCGCAGAGGATCAGCTGATCGTTGCCGCACTCCTCGAACTTGTCGGTGATGTTCTTCATCTGACTTGGGCTGAGGAACTGTGGCTTCTTGATGTTGATAACGTTGCCGGTGCGGGCCATGGCTTCCACCAGATCGGTCTGGCGTGCCAGGAACGCGGGCAGCTGGATAACGTCAACCACCTCGGCGACCGGCTTGGCCTGATGGGGTTCATGCAGATCGGAGATGACCGGCATGCCGAAGGTCGCTTTCAGCTCCTGGAAAATCTTCATCCCCTCTTCCAGACCCGGACCGCGGTAGGAGTGGATGGAGGAGCGGTTGGCCTTGTCCCAGCTCGCCTTGAAGACAAACGGGATGCCCAGCTTGCTGGTCACTTCCACGTACTTCTCGCACACCGCCATCGCCATGTCGCGGGATTCCAGCACGTTCATGCCGCCAAACAGCACGAACGGTTTGTCGTTGGCAACGTCGATCTGGTTGATCTTGATATTCTTCTGTTCCATCTAAGACATCCTTAATAAAAGGGCCTGAAGCCTAGGGAGGGTGAGAACAAGTACCCTCCACAACAAAACTGAAAATTTTAGTCGATTTAATTCAAATGCTTACAAAGGCGTATTTTTGTACTTGGTGACTTATTCGCACCTTCCCTAGTTAATCCGTTGCGACCGGACGCAGCGGCCTTGATATTCTTCTGTTTCAGTTTCAAGCCGCTCTTAATGGAGGGGCTTGGGGCTCAGATCCAGCGCGGCCAGCTGCACTTTCAGCACATCGGCCACCGGATCGTCCGGGCATTGTTCAATAAAATATTCAAAATCGTCGGCGGCCTGATGCGGGCAGTCGAGCTGCTCGTAGATAAAGCCGCGATCCCGCGTCTCCAGCGGATCGCCGGGCTTCATCCGCAGCAACAGCTCGCTGCAACGCAGCGCCTCGGGCATACGATCTTCCCGCAGCAGGGCCCCCTTGCTGACGTTGAGCAGCCGTTCGATGATCTCCCACTGGCCGGAGGGCTGCAGGTAGTCGGGGGTCAGGGTCGCCAAGTCCCCCAACGCACCGCGCAGCAGCAGCTCGATGCGGGCCAGGCTCAGCTCGTCGCCGGTAAAGGGGTCGACATAGACCTCCCCCTCGCCACCGGCAAAGCTCACCAGGAAGTGGCCGGGGAAGCAGATCCCCTCCACATCGAGCCCAAGCTTGCGCCCCAGCTGGATGATGAGAATGCCGAGGCTGACCGGGATCCCTTTGCGCTGAACCAGCACCTGATTGAGATCGCAGTTGTTGGCAGAGAAATAATCCTGCCAGTCGCCATGAAAACCGAGGCTGTGGTAGAAGCCTTGCAGCAACTGCTGGCGCACCTCGTCGCAGGTGCCCTCTTCGATCTGCTCATCCAGCCACTCGTCCAGCAGGTTCAACTCGCGGATCCCCTCCTCGACCGAGCCATAAATTTCGTCACTGACTGACAACGCCAGCTCGGTGATGTCGTGGGCTTCGAAATCGGTCCATTCGTCTATGTGTAACATTCTCTTCATGCCTTAGCCGAACACACTCGTCTGTTTGAGCACTGCCAACTTGGCAATAAAGTAGATCCAGCCGAGCGCCCCCAGAAAGGAGCACCAGCGCACCAGATTGCTTTTGGCCAACCGCAGCGCCATCGCCGCCAGAAATACCAGCACCAGAATGGCCATCAGCTTCTCGCTGAGCCAGGGCGTTCCGTTATTGAACGGGTTGAGATCCAGCACCATGCAGAGCAATACGCCGGAGAGCACCACCAGACCGTTGAGCCAGCCGCTGACCTTCATCACCGGCGCGCTGTAGGCACGGTCAGTAGCGGTCTGTACCCAGTAGAAGCGGAGCATAAACATCAGCACGGCCCCGGCAATCAGGGTGAGGTGCAGGTGTTTGAGCACAAAAACCATATTCAATCCTTGCATGGGGGCGCACAGGCAACCCGCCGTGTAACAGTAAGGGGCTGTCAGCGCAGCGGGCAGAGGCCCAGCGTCACCCTGTCGTTATCCCCGTAATCGCGCACCGTGGCTACCTCGCGGTAGCCGCCATCACGCAGCAACTGACGCACCGCCTCCCCTTGATCCCAGCCATGCTCCAGCAGCAACCAGCCGTCAAGCAGCAGATAAGCGGGAGCATGGGCCACGATGTGGCGGATATCGGCCAGCCCGGCGTCATCGGCAACCAGCGCCGAGCGGGGTTCAAAGCGCACGTCACCCTGCTCGAGATGGGGATCGGCGCCATCAATATAGGGGGGATTGGAGACAATCACCGCAAAACATGGCGTATTGTCGCGATCCGGCTCGCCAAGGGGCTCGAACCAGCTGCCGTCGCGCACCTCGATGGGCAATCCCAGCGCGGCGCTGTTCTCGCGGGCCAGCGCCGCAGCATCCGCCATCCGATCCACCGCCCACACATCGATTTCGGGCCGCTCGGACTTGAGCGCCAGCGCGATGGCGCCGGTGCCGGTGCCCAGATCCAGCACGGCGCACGGCCCCTGCGGGATTTTGGTCAACGCCTGCTCGACCAGCACCTCGGTATCGGGGCGCGGGATCAGGGTCGCCGGACTTACCTTGAGGGGCAGCGACCAGAACTCCCGCTCGCCCACCAGATGGGCGATGGGTTCGCCGTTGAGACGACGAGCCAGCCACCCCTGCAGGGTGGCCTGCTGGGCGGCATCCAGCTCACGCTCGGGCCAGGTCATCAGATAGCTGCGACGACACCCGAGCAGATGACAGAGCAGTACATCGGCATCGGCGCGGGGGGACTCCCCCTCAGCCAACACAGTCATGATATGGGCGCGGGCCTGCTGGATCTGCATCAGTGCCACTCCACCTTATGGGCAGAACACTTAATGCGAGCTTGCCAGATCACCATTTGCATCAGTTGTTCTCGGCCAGCGAGGCGAGCTGATCGGCCTGATACTCCTGCACCAGCGGAGTGATAACGCAGCCCAGATCCCCTTCCAAAATTTCGGAGAGGCGATAGAGGGTCAGGTTGATGCGGTGCTCGGAGAGGCGGCCCTGCGGGTAGTTGTAGGTACGGATGCGCTCGGAGCGATCGCCGGAGCCCACCAGATTGCGGCGGGTGCTCTGCTCGGCGGCGCGGTGACGCTCATCCTCGGCCGCTTGCAGGCGGGCGGAGAGCACCGACATCGCCTTGGCGCGGTTCTTGTGCTGGGAGCGCTCGTCCTGACACTCCACCACCAGACCGGTCGGCAGGTGGGTGATGCGGATGGCCGAGTCGGTCTTGTTGACGTGCTGACCACCGGCACCGGAGGCGCGGAAGGTGTCGATCTTCAAGTCGGAAGGGTTGATCTCGATCTGCTCGGCTTCCGGCACTTCCGGCAGCACGGCGACGGTACAGGCGGAGGTGTGCACGCGGCCCTGAGATTCGGTCTCCGGCACCCGCTGTACCCGGTGACCACCGGATTCAAACTTGAGGCGGCCATAGACGCGCTCGCCGTCGATCTTGGCGATCACCTCCTTGTAGCCACCGTATTCACCGTCGTTGCAGCTGACGATGGAGACGCGCCAGCCCTGACGCTCGGCAAACCGTGAATACATACGGAACAGGTCACCGGCAAAGATGGCCGCTTCGTCGCCACCGGCACCGGCACGGATCTCCAGATAGCAGTTGTTGTCATCCTTGGGATCCTTGGGCAGCAACATCAGTTGCAGCTCCTGCTCCAGCGCCTCCAGATTGGCCTTGGCGAGCGGCAGCTCCTCCTGCGCCATCTCGCGCAGGTCGGCATCCTCCTCCTCCAGCATCATCTGGGTGGTCTCCAGATCATCCTGAGCCTGACGGTAACGCTGAAAGGCGTGAACGATATCTTCCAGCTGGGCATATTCGCGGGTCAGGGCGCGGTAGCGATCCTGATCCGAGACCACATCCGGCTCGCCGAGCATGGCCTGTACTTCTTCGTGGCGCTCGATGAGGCCTTCCAGCTTTCTGATCAGTGACGGATTCATAACTCTTGCATTCTCAATGGAGGACGGGACAACCGGCAGGTTGCCCGAAAATTATGGCTCTTGTGACAACCCCAGCGCCTGCCGCAAGCGGGAGAGCTCGCTCTGATCCCCCTGGGAGGCAGCCTGGCGCAACGCCTGGGTCGGCGCGTGGATCAATTTGTTGGTGAGGCGATGGGCCATCGCCTTGAGCGCCTGTTCGGCACTCTCGCCCTGCGCCAATGCCAGCAGGGCCCGTTGCAACTCTTCATCAGCCACTTGCTGGGACTGATGGCGGTAATCGCGAATGAGGTCGACCGAGCTCTGGCCGCGATACCAGCCCATAAACTCGTCGCGCTCCTCCTGCACGATCACTTCCGCCTGGGCGGCAGCCCGTTTACGGGTTTCGAGGTTCTGCTCGATGATCCCCTGCAAATCATCCACCGTGTAGAGATAGGCATCGGAGAGCTCATCGACTTCGGCTTCGATGTCGCGCGGCACGGCAATATCCACCAGAAACATGGGTTTGAAGCGGCGGGCCTTCAGCGCGCGCTCCACCATCCCCTTGCCGATGATGGGCAGTGGGCTGGCGGTCGAGCTGATGACAATATCCGCCTCGTGCAGATAGTCGGGGATCTCTTCGAGCGTCATCACCTGGGCGCCGAATTCGGCTGCCAGAGTCTGGGCGCGCTGCAGGGTGCGGTTGGCCACCATCATCTTGGTGACGTTCTGCTCGCGCAGATGACGGGCCACCAGTTCGATGGTCTCCCCCGCCCCGACCAGCAATACCTTGGTCTGGGAGAGATCGGAGAAGATCCGCCGACCCAGGCTGACGGCGGCAAAGGCCACCGACACGGCACTGGCGCCAATCTCGGTATCTGTGCGCACTCTTTTCGCCACCGAGAAGGATTTCTGGAACAACCGCTCCAGCGCCCCCTTCAACGACTCCGCCTGCTGGGCGTGGGCATAGGATTGCTTGATCTGCCCCAGGATCTGCGGCTCCCCCAACACCAGCGAGTCGAGCCCGCACGCCACCCGCATCAGGTGGCGCACCGCCTCTTCATCGTGATGCTGATAGATGGCGGTGACCAGTTCGGCCGCGTCCAGCCCGTGGAACTGCTGCAACCAGCGAAGCACTTGCTCCTGCCGCTGCTCCTCCAGATTGCAATAGAGTTCGGTCCGGTTGCAGGTAGAGACGATCACCGCCTCGCTGACACCGGGTTGGCTCACCAGCTCACGCAAGGCGCGATCGATGCAGTCCGGGCCAAAGGCGACCCGTTCCCGCAAGGCGACACTGGCGGTGTTGTGGTTGATTCCGAGGGCAAGCAAACTCATGAGTGGGCGACGATCATTTCATACGCTGGGTGCAAAGGCTGCCAATTGTACGAGAAAGGGTAAGTCTTTAAAAGCAATACGGCCGCCCCGTATACTGTGGCAAATTCCTCTCTCTGGAGCCGTCTCTTGCTGCTACGTATTTTTACCCTCACCTGCCTGCTGTTGCTGGCCGGTTGTGCCACCACCCAGCCCCAGCGTGACCAGGTGAACTGGAACCAGGAGCGGACCCGTCTCGAGCAGCTGACCCACTGGCAGCTATCCGGCAAGATGGCCATCATCACGCCACAGCAAAAGGGCAGCGCCCGTCTCAACTGGCAGCAAGATGGGGAGGATTATCGCCTCAACCTCACCAGCCTGATTGGCACCAGCATTCTGGAGCTCTCCCGCAGCAAGGGGGAGATCACCCTGCTCGACAGCGACGGCAATCGCCACCAGAGCCAGGATGCCGAAGCACTCATCTATCAACTGACCGGCTGGAATATTCCGGTTGCTGGGTTGCCAGAGTGGATCAAGGGGCTGCCGGGTCAGGCGGAGTTTGAACTCAACCCCGACAGCAGTCTGGCCAGCGTGCGCGACGGCCAGTGGCAGATCGTCTATGGCGATTATCGGGATCAGGATGGCTACCGCCTGCCGCACCAGCTGACCATGACCGGCCAGAACAGCCGCCTCAAGCTTCAGATCAACCAATGGACTCTTGCACGTTAATGGCTTCCACACGCTGGCCGGCACCGGCCAAACTCAACCTGTTTCTACACGTCAATGGCCGTCGTCCCGATGGCTATCACGAGCTGCAGACCCTGTTTATCTTCCTCAACCACAGCGACTGGCTCGAGTTCGAGGTGATACCGAATAGCGACACACTCACCCTGAGCCCGGCCATTCCCGGGGTGCCGGATGAGCAGAATCTGATTATTCGGGCGGCACGGCTGCTGCAAACAACCCTGCCGAGCCCGCAAGGTGCCCATATCCGGCTGGAGAAGGTGCTGCCCATGGGCGGCGGCATTGGCGGCGGTTCGTCCGATGCAGCGACCACGCTGGTAGCGCTTAACCACCTCTGGCAAGCGGGTTTGAGTGAAGATGAACTGGCAGCGCTTGGCGTCCAGCTGGGGGCCGATGTGCCGGTGTTTGTCCGTGGCAAGGCGGCCTTTGCCGAAGGAGTGGGTGAGCGGCTGCAACCGGTCGAACTGCCCGATGCCTGGTATCTGGTGCTCAAGCCCGATTGCCATGTGGCGACCGCGGCCGTATTCCAGGATCCGGAGCTGCCGAGAGCCACGCCGAAAATGTCGCTGGACAACCTGCTGGAAGGCGAGTGGAAAAACGATTGCGAATCACTGGTGAAAAAGCGCCACCCCGAGGTTGCCAATGCGCTCGGCTGGTTGCTAGAATACGCGCCGTCAAGAATGACGGGCACAGGAGCCTGCGTCTTTGCTCAATTTGAAGACGAAGTGACTGCTCGGGAAGTGTTGGCCTGCGTGCCGAAGGGACTTGATGGGTTTGTCGCCAAGGGCGAGAACATATCACCTCTCTTCTCCACATTGCAACAGTTCAAATGATTGGGGTATCGCCAAGCGGTAAGGCAGCGGGTTTTGATCTCGCCATTCCTAGGTTCGAATCCTAGTACCCCAGCCAATTTTACCGAACGGTATTGATGATGATTAACGTGGCCGGTTTTGCACTCGGCCACGGATTCGGGTTACCGGTATCATCACATTCATTGGGCAGCAGACACCTTGTACGTTATCTTGATAAATCGTTTGCCCCAAAACGATAGGGTCTGATTTCAGACTCCCCCACATACTGGATGCAACCCCGAGGTTTCAAACCGTGCCTGACATGAAGCTGTTTGCTGGTAACGCAACGCCGGAACTAGCCCAGAAGATCGCAGATCGCCTGTTTATCAAACTCGGCAATGCTGCCGTAGGTCGCTTTAGCGACGGCGAGATCAGCGTACAGATCAATGAGAATGTACGTGGTGGCGATATCTTCATCATTCAATCCACCTGTGCCCCGACCAACGACAATTTGATGGAATTGATCGTCATGGTGGATGCTCTGCGTCGTGCTTCAGCTGGCCGTATCACTGCCGTTATCCCCTACTTTGGTTATGCCCGTCAGGACCGCCGAGTCCGCTCCGCCCGTGTACCCATCACCGCCAAGGTTGTCGCTGACTTCCTCTCCAGCGTCGGTGTGGATCGCGTGCTGACCGTTGACCTGCATGCCGAGCAAATTCAAGGTTTCTTCGACGTTCCGGTAGACAACGTGTTCGGTAGCCCGGTGCTGCTGGAAGACATGAAGTCCAAGAACCTCGAGTCTCCTGTCGTTGTCTCCCCGGACATCGGTGGCGTCGTGCGTGCCCGCGCCATCGCCAAGCTGCTGGATGACACCGACATCGCCATCATCGACAAGCGCCGTCCCCGCCCGAACGTCTCCCAGGTCATGCACCTGATCGGTGACGTTGCCGGCCGCGACTGCATCATCGTTGATGACATGATCGACACCGGCGGCACCCTGTGCAAAGCCGCAGAGGCCCTGAAAGAGCGCGGTGCCAAGCGTGTATTCGCTTACGCCACTCACCCGGTCTTCTCCGGTTCCGCCGTCGAGAACATCAAGAACTCCGTGATCGATGAACTGATCATCACCGACTCCATCCCGCTCACTGCGGAGATGAAAGCGGTAGGCAAGGTCAAGCAGCTGACTCTGTCAACTGTACTGGCCGAAGCCATTCGTCGCATCAGCAACGAAGAGTCCATCTCTGCCATGTTTGAGCATTGATAGATTCAGCAATAACGAAAACCGCCATCAGGCGGTTTTCGTCTTTCTGGACCTTCTCTTTCCAACTTTCTGCTATCTGGTACGACCCTGCCCCCGGCAGGCTTAAGGATTTACCCATGAATTGCTTGCGTCCCCTCCTGCTCGCGACCCTCACCTCCGCCCTGTTCGCCTGTCAGCCCGTCAAAGAGAACCCGCCCTTTGTGCTGACCCTGGCGCACATGAACGACACCCACTCCCAGTTTGATCCGGTCAATGCCGAGATCAAAGGGCAGATCTTTGCCCCGCAGGGGGAGACGGACACCCTCTATACCCGCTTCGGCGGTTATCCACGCCTGCTGACCATGGCGAAAGCCTATCAGGCCGATGCGCTGGCCAAGAACCAGCCCTTGCTGCTGCTGCACGGCGGCGATGCCTGGCAAGGCAGCGGCTACTTCAAACTCAACGAGGGGATGGCCAACGCCGAGTTGCTCAACCAGTTCGGCCTCGATGCCATGGCGCTGGGCAACCACGAGTTCGATCTGGATAACCAGAAGCTGGCCCGCTTCATCGAGGGGGTCAACTTCCCGGTGCTGGCCGCAAACCTCGACACCAAGGCCGATCCGGCCCTCAGCAAGGCTGACAACCTCAAGCCCTTCGTGGTCTATGCCTTTGACGGCAACCAGAAGAGTCCGGTCACCGATCTCGACAACCTGCCGCAAGGCAAGCAACTGGTCGCTGTCATCGGTCTGGTGCTGGAAGACATGGGCAATATCGCCCCCAACGTCGGCAAGCTGCGCTTTGGCAAGGAGGTCGCCTCGGCTCAGGCCACGGTCGACATGCTGCAAGCCAAGGGGATCCACCAGATCGTGGCGCTGACCCACATCGGCAACGAGCGGGATCTGGCACTGGCGGCCAAGGTAAACGGCCTCGATGCCATCGTCGGCGGCCACTCCCACAGCCTGCTCGGCGATTTTCGCAATATCGGCTGGGGCAAGACCGGCGATTACGCCAAGCTGGTGACCAATCCGGATGGCATCGGCAAAACCTGCGTGGTGCAGGCGGGCTCCTACGCCCAGGCCATCGGTCTGGCACAGGTGACCTTTGACAGCCAGGGTCAGGTGACCGACTGCCAGGGCCACAACAGCCTGCTGGCCAGCCGCGACTTCTTCGCCGATGCGGCGCGCAAGCAGGCGCTCGACGACGCCCGTAGCAAAGAGGCAAGCCAGTTTGTCGACAACCAGCCCAATCTGGTGACCGTGGATGAAGATCCGCGCCTGCGCGGCATCATCGACAGCCACTACAAACCGGCACTGGAGCAAGCCTACGGCCCGGTGATCGGCACCATCCCCGAGCAGCTGCAAAATGCCCGTCGTCCCGGTGACAACTGCAGCGACAGCCACGGCTCAGATGTAGCGCCGCTGGTTGCCGAAGGGGAGTTCTACTGGGCCAATACCCCAGCAGTGCAAGCTCTGACCGGTGGCCCGGTCGATTTTTCTCTGGTGGCGGTTGGGGGCGTGCGCGCCGACCTGCCTGCTGGCGAATGGCGTGAGGGGGATAGTGCCCTCACCCTGCTGCCGTTCAAGAACCAGCTCTCGGTGCTGACCCTGACTGGCGCCGAGGTACGCGCTCTTTTGACCGAGACCATCACCGCCACCCTGCCCGCCAGCGCCCATGCCGGCAAGTTCCCCTATGGCGGCCACCTGCGTTACACCTTCCAGGAGACCGACGCAGGCAAAGCGGGCACCCTGACCCAATTGCAGCGCAAGACCGCAAGCGGCGAGTGGCAAGATCTGGTGGATAGTCAGCGCTATCGAGTGGTGATGAACGCCTACAGCGCCAACGGCAACGATGGCTGGCAGGCGCTGGCCAATGCCCAGCGCCACCGGAGCGAACGGGTCGACATCGCCAGCATCAACGGCAAGCTGACCGCCTTCCCGGTGCTGAAGGTGGCACAAAACGGTGAACTGCTGAGCGCCGTCTATGCCCCGGGCCAGGCCCTCGATTGCAAAGCCAGCGGCGTGGATTGCGGCACCGATGCAGCGTCTTTCGTGGAGTATGTGCGCGATGCCCGTCCCACCCTGACCGCACTGGATGAAGAGACCGTCACACTGCTGCGTACCAAATAACGACGGTAGTCAACCGGGCACAATCCATCGGTAAACTGAAACGGGCCTCTTGCAAGAGGCCCGTTTGCCCACAGTTAGCCACCCATTGGCCGCAATAATGCTTCAAATCCCGCCATAACATGCGCATTGGTTGAGTGATCGCCACTCGGCGGCTAGAATATTGCGTCCTATTGCCCTGGGTAGTGTGCCCACGGCAGCTGCGAGTGAAGACATCAAGCGTGACAAGCGAAATCAAACTGATCGTCGGACTGGGCAACCCCGGCCCGGAATATGCCAAGACCCGCCACAATGCGGGCGCCTGGTATGTGGAGCAACTGGCCCGCTGGCACAATGTCAGCCTGCGTGAAGAACCCAAGTTCTTCGGCCATACTGCCCGCATCCTGGTCGAGGGGCAGGATGTGCGGCTGCTCATCCCGAACACCTATATGAACCTCTCTGGCAAGGCTGTGGCCGCACTGGCGCGTTTTTATCAGATTGAGCCGGAAGCGATTCTGGTGGCCCATGATGAACTGGATCTGCCGCCGGGCATCGCCAAGTTCAAGCAGGGTGGTGGTCACGGTGGCCATAACGGCCTCAAGGACATCATCGCCAAGATGGGCAACAACAATAACTTCTTCCGGCTGCGTCTCGGGATCGGCCATCCCGGCAGCAAAGAGCAGGTGGCTGGCTTCGTCCTGACCAAGGCTCCCAGCAGTGAACAGAACCTGATCGACGCCGCGCTGGACGAGTCTCTGCGCGCCACCGACATCCTGTTCAAACAAGATATGACCAAGGCCATGAATCGCTTGCACAGCTTCAAGGCAGAAAAGGGTTAGGTCGGTTTGACCCTGTACGGGCATTGTGCCGGTACATGAGCAACGACCAGAACAAGCATGACATGGGCCGCCTGCGGGCGACCCCCAACAGCATCCATCAAGTAAGGTAACAATCCATGGGTTTTAAATGCGGTATCGTGGGCCTGCCCAATGTAGGCAAATCCACCCTGTTCAACGCGCTGACCAAGGCCGGTATCGAAGCCGCCAACTTCCCGTTCTGCACCATCGAGCCGAACACAGGTGTGGTGCCGATGCCGGACCCCCGCCTCGATCAGCTGGCTGCCATCATCAATCCGCAGCGCGTTGTGCCGACCACCATGGAATTTGTGGACATCGCCGGTCTGGTTGCCGGTGCCTCCAAGGGTGAAGGTCTGGGTAACCAATTCCTGGCCAACATCCGTGAAACCGAAGCGATCGGCCACGTTGTGCGCTGCTTCGACGACGAGAACATCATTCACGTTGCGGGCAAGGTCTCCCCGGCTGACGATATCGAAGTGATCAACACCGAGCTGGCCCTGTCGGATCTGGACGCCTGCGAGCGCGCCATTCACCGTCAGTCCAAGCGTGCCAAAGGCGGCGACAAGGATGCCAAGCTGGAAGTGGAAACCCTGGAGAAGATCAAGGTCGCGCTGGAAAACGGCCAGATGATCCGCGGCATGAAGCTGGATAAAGAAGAGCTGGCCGCCGTGAGCTACCTCAACTTCCTGACCCTGAAACCCACCATGTATATCGCCAACGTGGCGGAAGATGGCTTCGAGAACAATCCCTATCTGGACAAGGTGCGTGAAATCGCCGCCGCCGAGAACGCGGTCGTGGTCGTGGTCTGCTGCGCCATCGAAGCCGACATCGCCGAACTGGACGATGAAGATCGCGCCGAGTTCATGGCAGACCTGGGCATCGAAGAGCCGGGCCTGAACCGCGTTATCCGCTCCGGCTACCAGCTGCTCAACCTGCAGACCTACTTCACCGCCGGTGTGAAAGAGGTACGCGCCTGGACTATTCCGGTCGGTGCCACTGCCCCGCAAGCGGCTGGCAAGATCCACACTGACTTTGAAAAAGGCTTTATTCGCGCCCAAACCATCGCCTTTGAAGACTTTATCAACTACAAGGGTGAGCAAGGCGCCAAGGAAGCGGGCAAGATGCGCGCTGAAGGGAAAGATTACATCGTCAAAGATGGCGATATCATGAACTTCCTATTCAACGTGTAATTAATTTTTTTTCTTACAAATCAAATGCTTGTGTATTATTGGCGCAGCAATAAATGAACCGAGTACACATTTGCGTACACACTGCGCAGTGCTAGGTTAAATCATTGCTCTCATAAAAAGGCCCATCTGTTGTCAGATGGGCCTTTCTCCATCCCTATGCTCCCCCTCCAAATGCCTTATCAATTTCTTCCATACTCCGAACCCAAAAGAACGCACTTCATACCAAATACGAAACACTATCGAAATGAATCCTATTCAATAAACTTTCAAACCTATATCACCCCCATGAGTTAGCAGGCTGAATGTCTGCATTTCACTATTCCTGGAGGAGATATGGCTCACATGATCGACACCATGGCCTACACCGGCCAAACCCCTTGGCATGGCCTTGGCAATGTCTTGCCCCCGCAACAATCTCTCGATATCTGGCTGAAGGCAGCCGGGATGGATTGGACCATCGAGCAGAGTGACGTAATGTTTAACGTCGCCTCCGATGCACTACATATCCGCCCCTACAGCGACAGCAAGGTACTTTATCGCTCCGATACCCTCACCCCTCTGTCGGTGGTCTCAAGCCGCTACAACGTGGTACAGCCTCACGAGGTGCTGCACTTCTATCAAGACTTGGTGCAAGCTGGTGGCTTTGAGCTGGAGACTGCAGGCTCGCTTAAAGGCGGCCGCAAGCTGTGGGCACTGGCCAAAACCGGTCAGGATCTAAAACTCAAGGGCAATGACTTGGTAAAATCCTATCTGCTGCTGGCGACTAGCTGCGACGGCACGCTCTGCACCACGGCGCAGTTCACCTCGCTGCGGGTGGTATGCAACAACACCCTGCAGATGGCACTGCGCGGCGCTACCGGCGCCATCAAGGTGCCCCACTCTACTCAGTTCGATGCAGCTGCCGTCAAAGAGTCGCTTGGGCTCGGGCTCTCTCATTGGGATGAATTCAAGACACAGACCAAGGCGCTGGCACAGCGGCCAGTCACCCCCGAAGAGGCACTGCGCTTTTTCAGCGACCTGTTGGCGCAACCGCTGGATGAGGAGAACATCATCCTCACCAAGCCGGTACAACGGCTGCATGAGCTCTATCAGGGCGCAGGCATGGGCTCAGAACTTGCCAGTTCCCGCAATACCGCCTGGGGGCTGGTCAATGCGGTCACCGAATACGTGGATCACCACCGCCGTGCTCGCAGCCAGGATCACCGGCTCGATTCCGCCTGGTTTGGTCAGGGCGCCCAACTCAAATCCCAAGCCTTGAATCAAGCTCTCACCCTGCTGCAGTAATTCCGTTTCCCCATTCAAACCGCATAACGACCTCACCCGGACTGGTGCAAGCCAATCCGGGCGTAGCCATTTATGCCGTCAACAAGGAGTCGTCATGAAAGCAAAAGCCAAATATGGCCAAGCCCTGCGGCTGGCCTCCACTACCCAATTAACCCGCGAGCAGTGGCTTGCTATCCGCAAACTCGGCATTGGCTCCTCCGATGCTGCCGTGGCTGTGGGGCTATCTCCCTACAAATGCCCGCTCAGCCTGTGGCTGGAAAAAACCGGTCGCAAGGAGTCGGAAGATATCTCCCACAAGGAAGCGGTGCTGTGGGGCATTGAGCTGGAGCCGGTGTTGGCGCAGGTCTATGCCAAACGCACTGGCTACAAGGTGCGACGGGTCAATGCGGTACTGCAACACCCCGAGCATCCTTTCATGCTCGCCAACCTCGACCGGGAGGTGGTCGGCCATCCCGATGGGCCGGGCATTCTGGAGATCAAGACCGCCAGCTATCACAGCGCCCCCCAGTGGGAGGAAGGGGTGCCGGTGGCTTACCAGTGTCAGGTACTCCATCAACTGGCCGTCACCGGCCATGCCTGGGCCGAAGTGGCAGTGCTGATCGGCGGCCAGGATTTTCGGATTTATCGCATCGAGCGCGATGAGGAGAAGATCCAGGATCTCACCGAGCGGGAAGCGCAGTTCTGGCAGATGGTACAACAAGACCAGCAGCCCGAGCCTGATGGCTCCCGCGATGCCGCCAATGCCCTGAGTTGGCTCTTTCCCCGCGATGATGGTCAGACGCTGGATCTCTCGGATTCTCCCGAGTTCAACCAGCTGTTTGGGGAGCTACTGCGCTTACGTCAGCAAAAGGAAGCTGTCGAGCAACAAGAGTCACAACTCAAGCAGCGGCTGCAAGCCACTTTGGGTGAAGCGACAGCCGGGTTGTTTGCCGACGGCAAGATCACCTGGAAGCGCAGTAAAGACCGGCTAGCACCGGATCTGGATAAGCTCGGTCAGGATCATCCCGACCTGCTCACCCATTACGTCAAACCGGTGCCCGGCGTGCGCCGTTTCACCATTCAACCCTTGAGGCAAACACCATGATCAAAGGACTGGCGATCACCCCGCCCGTGATCGGGCGGATCTGCATCGGCAAGCTGGTGCAAAAACAGGATAAATGGGTACCGGAGAAGGACGACAGCTTCACCCTCACCACCCAGGTACAACAAAAAGGGGGATGGTTACTCCATCCCCTGCATCAACACTACTCATCGCAAAAGAGTGGCCAAGGGCAGGAACAAACCAAGATCCGCGCCATTCCGGTGCGGGTGCTGTTCAACGATAGCGACTTGAATCTACGGGCGGAATACAGCGCGTTTGACCGGCAAACCGGCAGGCCGCTCTGTGTCGGGAATGGGGAGGTGGCAAGACGTGTGGGGGCACAAGGCATGGAGGAGGTCAGCTGCCCTGGACCTGAGCGCTGCGCCTTTGCAGGCCAACAGGGTTGCAAGCTGTACGGACGACTGAACCTGTTTGTGGAGGGGCAAGGGGATGAGTTGGGTAGCTTTATCTTCCGCACCACCGGCTACAACTCGGTGCGCACTCTGGCTGCTCGGCTGAAGTACCTGGAGGCTTTGAGCGGGGGCCATACCCGCTATCTGCCGCTCACCCTACGGTTGCGGGCCAAGAGCACGGCGCAATCCTACCGCACACCGGTCTACTACGTGGATTTGACCTTGCGGGAAGAGACCAACCTGACCGAGGCAGTCAGACAGGCACAGGAGGCCGCCCAGCGTGACCAAGAGGCTGGCCTTGCCATCGACCAGATGGAGCAGGCTGCTCGTGATTTGCTGCGTAACGGCCAGTTTGAGGATATCGATGAAGAGGTGCCGATGCTGCTGGAGGAGTTCTATCCCGAAGCCTGCAGCGACGAGACGGCGAATAGTCACGCTGGTACGGAGGCGACTACCTCCCTTAACGCCCCTCAAAGCCAAGCAACCAGAACGCCACCGAAGCCGCAACCAAGAAGGAGCCCGCTCACCAATAAATTGGGGAAAGGGAACCCGCTCCCTCCCCAGTGAATGGTGGATGCTCAGCGGGGACGCGCCAACCGCTCCACCAACCGTTCTACCGTTTCCAGCAACAGGGTCCGGTCAGCAGCATCAAGCCGGGCCAGTTGCTGGCTCAGCACAATGCCCTGCTCGGTGGGCCGGTTACTGGTCTCACGCAGAAAATCCGCCAGCTCACAACCAAACAGTTGAGCGAGCTCCGCCAGCCGCACCACGGTTGGCACCACGATCCCCCGCTCCATTCGTGAGACGGCTTCCATCCCGATACTGAGGTGTTCCGCCACCAGCTCTTGCGTGAATCCGGCTTGGGTGCGCTTGTGGCTAATCGCCTTGCCGACTCTCTTGGCTAACAGCTCAAGGTTGATATCTGTCATGGGTCCTCCAGTCAACGTCATGGTTGACCATGGACCCATTGACGATAAGGACTCAAAAGATAAACTAACGATTCAATGAGTCCACTCAACAGCAATTTTGCAGATTTGACAGAGATGTGAGGCCCTCGGCCAATAAATCATCGTGACCAACTCGCAACAGGTGGGCTCCATAAGACGCTTTCACTACACAACCAAGGAAACAAAACATGGAAAGACTGACTTATGAAGACCTGGATACTGACAAGCTGGCCTCACTGATCCGTGCACGAAAATCTTTCGAAGTCGTGGGGCTGTCGGGGCGAATGAGCGCCGCTGTCACAAAACTTGAAAACACCATCGAACCTGCCGGGTTGAAATGTCGGGTCTATACCAAGGGCCGGATCGCCGCTGCAGGAGCCAGCATCTTTGGCGGTATTACCGGTCTGGCCGGGATCGCATCAGCCGTCACCATCGCGGCACATAATCTCGCCACTTACAATCCAGACTATGAAATCGTCAAGCACTTGGTGGATAACTCCCTCAGCGTGCTTTACCAAAAATAACCATTCTAATGGCTCATCTAAATCCTTGAGCCTTCAGGAGTCACAGGGATGAACAAACTCTTCATTACCTCAACAGCACTGCTGCTGTGCGGCAACGCCCTGGCCTATGGTGAGGCCGGGCGCTGGAGCAGTGGCTGGGGTCAGGGTACCAGCGAATACACGGCGGTGGTCAACGAGCAGAACCATCTCTATATCGCCTGTAATGACACCCGCAAAGTCAGCATGACGGCCACGGTACAGGGCAAGGAGTACGGCTCTTATGCTGGGCAGGCTTTCACCATCATCGTCGATGGCAGCCAATACGATGCGCCCTATGAGACCGAGTCCCGTGTCGGTGAGAACAACTTCTTCGACATGTGGGGCAAGCTGCGCAAGGCCAAGTCGATCCGCATTTTGACGGCTGACGGCAAGCAGCTGGCACTGCCGACCCAAGAGGTAGCCTCTGTACTGCCCGCTACCAATACCCCCGAGTTTGACTGCTTGATGTGGGACCAATAGGTCACACTCATTCCCATCCAAGAGGAGGCATTTGCCTCCTCTTTTTATTTCTGCAATTCACCCACCCGTGAAGGAGACGCACTATGCCCCCCTGCATTCCCCCTGAATGCGAGCCGTTCGATCACACAGGCTTTTGGCACAAACTCTGGGCCTTTGCCAAACGTGCCGGTCGGCCCTTTATCGAGACCAGCCTGTTGCTCTACTACACCAGCCAGAAGGATGATCTGCCGCTTTGGGCCAAACTGCTGATCTACAGTGCACTGGCCTACTTTATATCGCCCATTGATGCGATCCCGGATGTGTTGCCGATGGGACTCGCCGATGACATCGCGGTACTGAGTGCAGCTCTCGCCAGCATTGTCGCCTTTATTGATGAACAGATCCGTGCCCGTGTGGCCAGAAAAATGCGCGAGCTGTTCGGCCAAGATTAACCCCCACAAGGAGTACACCATGACCATTCCCTTTTTCCGGGACGGCTTTGCCCTGCCCGTTGCACAAGCATTGCTGGTTCAGCTTAACCAAGAAGTTGCTAAAACCGAGCTCAATCTTGAGCGCTTAACCCAACTGACTTTCAACTTTCGTAACCCCGGCTACAGTGCCGAGCAAGGCGGCGTGCACCCAGTCGAGATCCGCCTGATCCGTGGGCTCGATGGCTGGCTGTTCGATTACGTCACCGATTTCAGTTATCAGGGGCTGGGCTCGGATGCCGAGCTCAGCAAGGAGCTCGATTTCAACTTCCTCGATGGGGAACACACCATGCTGGGCTGGGGGCCTCTGCGGCTGGCCGAAGCGCGGGAATTGTTCAACATCTGGCAAAGCAACTTCATTGCCTACTACCGGTTGGAATGCTTCAGCGTCACCGTCACAGGAGATTAGGAGGACACCATGAGCCAAGAATTAGCGCTCTCCCACTACTCACGTCAGTGGTTGGGACACGTAGCGACCAGCGCCAAGCTAACCCCCACCTGCAGTGGTCAGCGCTGGTTGCTACATCTGACCCCGGATAGTCCACACATCCGCACAGTCACCCTGCAAGTGCGCTGGTCTGGGGCGCAGTGGCAATTGCTCTCCCTCAGCAATGCCGAGGACTGGCACACAATGAGCCAAACGGTGGATGAGATCTGCATTGACCCCAAACGTCGCTGTTTCTGGCGCAGTCAAGCAGGCCCCGTGCCACTCACCGAGCAACCCCGCGTGCTGGCCAGCTTCTTGGCTGACCTGCAGCGCATCTGCATCCATCGCGGCTATGCCGTGGCGAGTGACCCTATCCCCAACCAGGAGGCAGAAGATGATTAGTGCTGTGCTTGCTATTGAGCTGGAGGCTTATCGTGAGTGCCATGGCCAAATTGAAGTGGTGCATGACCGAGGCGCACAGGTAGACGGTTATGCCCTCTACCTGCGCTATGAAAACGAACGGGGTGACAGACTGGCGCAATGGCTGTGCGACCACCCGGATCACTGCTGGCTGACACGGGTAGGTAACTTGCTCTCCACCAGTTACCACGTTCCGCTACACGACTACACCCAGCACACACTGGTGGCCTGAACACTTCCAGCCAAGTCAGCGCTCACATTCCATTCAGTAACCCATTAACCAACCACCTCGCCAACCCTGCTGCGTCTGACGCGGTGGGGCGATGGCGTATGGAGTACCATCATGCTGCATCACAAACTGATCGCCGGGGAGATCCCCGGCACCTATCTCGTCACTGAGTTGATTAACGAAGAGGAGCTGTTGACTATCGCCAACCAGATCGCCCGTCAGAAACTGGCCAAGGGAGAAGCTATTACCGACAAACACTTGGCACAGCATGCACTACAAACCCTGTTGCAGAGCAGAGAGCACGAAGTATTTGCCATGCTGTTCTTGGATAACCAGCATCGGATCTTGGCATATGAGGAGCTGTTTCGCGGTACGCTAAGCAGTGCCTCCGTCTACCCACGGGAAGTAGTGAAACGTGCGTTGGCGCTTAATGCTGCTGCCCTGATGCTGGTGCATAACCACCCGTCGGGATACCCAGAACCCAGCCGGGCAGATATCGAAATAACCCACCGATTGCAGACCGCGCTAGAGCTGGTCGATATCCGGCTCCTGGATCATCTGGTGGTTGCCACAGAGGGGATTGTATCGCTAGCCGAGAGAGGGTACTTGGGTTGAGCACTCCCGCTGTGGTTCAATCACCATTTTTGCTAGACTCTGCACTTTAATTTTCTCCAAAAAATCCGATGATGAAACTCTTAAACACCTACGATGACAAAGATGAAGCCGAAGAAGCGCTGACCAAACTCCTTGGTGAAAAACGCCTAGCCAGTGAACGAGATAGCACCGTGGTGGTCTATAACCTATTTGGCGAGCCTACCTGGGGCAACTTCCATCGTCTTGGCATGTTCAATTTGCCGGAGCTACAGACGATGTTGGAGCAGCGCAAATCTGGGCATGTTATTGATCAAGCCCGGCACAGCGAAATTTTGAGTATGCTACGCTATGCAGCGAAGTCTTTTGATATCACGCTTCCCGCTCATTGGCTATAAATTAACGCCGGAATATCCGGCGTTAATTTATAGCCCACTTTAAATAGATGTTGCTATTAATCGTTTCACTTATATGAAAATAATCGCATCATTAGCCTGATGATGGACATCTAGGCGAAAATTTGATGTTAAGCGATTCTCATTGAAGTTAATATAAAAAGGAAACCAAGCCGGGTCATTACTAATAGCAGAAAGACTTTTACTTGAGTTTCCTTCTGCTCTCACAGACACTTCCGCCAACCAAGACTTTACATCATCATGAGCGATTGAAATGGGCTTTCGTAACTGATATACACCTTGCTTGGGATTAGACAATAACTCCAAATTGATCAATGTCCTAACAACAAATTGAATACAACGCTTAATAGTTGATGTATCGCCATAGACTTCGGTTATACGCTGCTCCAGCTGCTTGTAGATAAATAAGCCTTCATGCTTAGCCATTTTTCCAATTTGTGCCGTAACATTATAAAAAAATGGATACTTAACCAGCATCATTCCCCAATGAATCGCAATATTTACCTCACTGTATTCAATAAGCAGTCTACAAGCATCGGCATGAAATGCTTTGGGTACGGAATTTGATTCTGAATCCCAAATTCCAAAGAGCAGGTTTCTAGTCTTATCTTGGGCAACTTTGCTATCAAAGCTGGGCGCAAGTAATACATCAATTTTATTTTTTAATGCTTGGCCGTGAACCCCATTTGCTGACCAAGATGCGGTTTGAACTAGCCAGTCCATCTCTAAATGCCGATTAAATCCAATAGCTGGTTTCATAACTCAATATTCCTTTTTAAAAATTACAATTGAGTTTCCTTGTTGCAGACATTCAAATGCCGACATATCAAGATTGGATAGGTTAATATCAAGATGGAAGGGAAAGAGAGCCTGATCATTCAAGGCATCATCAAGAGCAATACTCTCTTTGCTTGATGAAATGAGCAAAGCATCAAGCAGCCAATTTGCTAGATGACTATTTATGCTGACTCGTTGACTAACAATGGAGTAAGAGGCCGGACTCATATTTCGCTTTAATATGCCTAATTCCATTATGGTTCTTAATACGGCACTTAATGCTCTGCTGGTGGCTTCAGTTTCACCATAAAGCATACTCATACGCCGAAGCGCTTGGGCATAAGTAAAAGTATTATTCAGCCTTGATTGTCGGCCGATAAAGCGAGCGACTTCGGCAAAGAACGGCTTTCTCGCAATTAACATGCCCCAATGAATAGGTAAGGAAAATGATTCAGCCTCTTTATGTAATACAATACCTTTATCAAAAAAATTCTTTGTGTAATGGTCTACTGGCTGACTCCACACCGAGGTGAGCAAATTCCGCGCTTTACGGCGGTTTTCTTTGGAAACAATATACGCGCTTAAAAAGTTATCAAGATTATCATTAAGTTGTGCATATTCAGCCCCGTTTGCTACCCAACGAAGAGATTGTTCAAGCCACTCTTTTTCAACATGGCGACAGAAACCGGGAGTTTTAACCATAACTTATTGTTTTCTATTAACTATTATTAATGGAACGATAACCTCGTGGAGACTGATCCCCCCGTGCCCCACAACGACATCACCTTTGCCTTTAAAAGCACAATCAGCATTGGCGAGTAGTGGGTAGGTCGCTTTGGGAAGCCCTAGTTCAGGACCAGGCCATGCTATCACAGATCCATGGCAGGCTTGAGCAGTACTGTCACGTAATGCAGGATCGTGGTAGATCCGTACTCGTTCGCCTCTGGTATCAGCTTTCACTCCCTCATTGATATATCCGATTCCCGTCGCTTCCTGGCTGCCATGATCTGAAGTAATGATAATTTCAAAGCCTTTGTCTAATAATTCTGCAATTTTCTCTTTGAAATTCCAGTCGGTTAGCCAGCCATCTACGACCATATTCAAAGCAGACATTCCATTTTTTATACCGTGCATTTGCTCATCAATAAAATTTATGACGAACCCGGCTACTTTAACGCTTGGTGGAGTTATCAACTCTTGCCATGCGTCATTTGATAACGACTCAATTTTTTTGGCATAATTTATTTCTCGTTTGGCGAAACCTTTACCCTGCCAATAATCCAGCCATAGCTGCTCCTCTTTGCTGGTAGTCAGTAAAGACTCTGCAAAGGCAAAAGGTTTCTTGCCAGAGAATAAGGCCTGTCGTGATATTGATGTAATCGTTGGAACCCAAGAGAAACAGGCATGTTCTTCCAAAGATATATTGGCACACAACTGCAAGTGATTACGCAATAATGGCCACTGTCGAGCTCCCATGCCATCTAAAACCAATAAACATATTTTTTTGCCACTATCCACGCGCCGTGATAGCCAATCAGGGACTTTATGCAACATTGCAGGATAGCGAACCGTGGGAGTAGTTTGTAACTTTATAAAATTTAAACGTAGCCATTTTTGAAATAGAAAATCTGCAGTGGTGTTTAATTTCTTTATTTCTTCGAAAAGAGCAGCAACAGGAGGTTGTTTTTTGTTTTCATAAAACAATGCATTCATAATCCCAAGCGAGTGGGATTGTTCAAACCAAAATTCAGTATTAATACTTTCTAATTCACATTTTTCAAAGTAAGCCTTGGCATTTTTCAATAAAAGGCTTATCCGTTCTCGCTCGGTTATCTCAGGCTCTTTGGCTATACCAAACCAGGCCCAATGTCCTGCGGGCAGGCCGTCTGTTTTCACCGGTTTGATAATGCCCTCGGCAAACAAGTTGTCGATAAAAACACGAATATCACTATCTGCAAATGGTACTACAAGTTTCTCGCTTGGCCACGCAGTACTTGCAATAGCATTAGGTAACTCACTATGCAGATACATTTCCCATTGTTGCTGCAAGAAATCAAAAAATGCACTCTTGTTTGGAATTAATGCATTAAAGTCCCAATATTTAAATTTCGGCGAAAGACTGAGTAGACGAATGAGGCGCTCTTCAATCTGCGTTGGCATCTCAATACCAACATAGTGTTTTCTGATTAACAGCCTAACAAGGTCTGTATTAGTTTGGATCGTCTCAGGGGCTATGCGATAAATATGACGAAGTAAGAAGTCGAGGCTGGACTGCAGATTTAGTTTGCCAGGCGTATATAATTTCAGTGCATCCATTGCCGACTGGAGTAACGACGCCGGGAGCAATCTGATGGCCGATAAATCAATGTCTTGAAAAAACTCAGATAAGTGAAAGTTAATTTCACTTGATTCGACCTGAATGTCACAAGGGATAAATAGCTCTCCCTCTTGACCCAGACGGATTAAGAGGGAGTTTTTTTCGTCCGTTTTCTCCATGCTTCATACGTTAGTCGAAGTGCGAGAGGATCCTTGTCATCAAATAAAATTGCATCTTTTTTTTGCAAGGCAGAGGATATTTTAGGCTCAAAGAGCAGTCCATCAGGATCGTTAACGATGTAAACAAACGAACCATCCAAGTTTACTTTTTGAATAACATCATCCTGCCAAGTCATATTTATCCTTTAATTTCAAAAACGGCGTGCAGCATCATGTCCGGAATCGCGTTGCGCTTTTTGTCCAGGTCCTGACGCCACTGTGCATATTCACTATTAAGTTGACGCAAACGGTATTGACGAACCTCTGGTAATCCAACGCGCTCTATCGCGCGTTTTCGTGCGTTAAACGAGTATTCGCCTTTCTCATAATGGTTATCTAAATCGGCCTGAGTGGCTGCCAACATGCTCTCGAACATCGCTTTGCCTTCCTGTTGCGCTGCCTGATGTAGCAGGGCATAGACTGACTGATGTTCAGCCGGTGCGGCGGCCAACTCATGAGGCAAGATGTCGAACTCTTTACTACAGACCGCATCCCAGACTCGCTGTGACGCTGTAGCATAATACTGACCATTCGGTTTTATATAGACAGGCATGTATTGGCAGCGACGCTCTTGGCCTGCCACCAGGCGGATACTCCACAATGCCCAGTAACCATTGGCTCCCGCTGGTAACGACTTTACCCTGACACAGGGGATCGGTTGTGCTTCACTCCAGACCGGCAATTGGCTACATAGCCCTCTGATCTTGGGATTTTCCAATGTGAGATGGGTAAGCTCGGGTCGTTGCTGGGCCTCTTTACCCATAAAGGTGACGCCACTCCATGCTGTGCCATCAGGCCAGATTAGGGTATGTCCACCTTCCTGATCCTCAATGAAATCCGCGGATTGCTGCATGCTGCGTTGCCAACGCAAGTAATTGGTAACCATGCTCTGTATCCAATAAGGCAGCGGGTGGTTCAGGGCTTGGCGATAGTCGTCGGCAGATAAGGGATCATCACCGCCAAACAGCGCATCCTGCTGCCGCTTATCGACTGCGCCGTCTCTTAATGTAGCCAAGGCTTTGGCTAGCTCCTGATCCATTAACGCAGGATCCGTGATAGAAGCGATAAACAATTCATCGAACAAATGATTGGCGGCGGAGGAGTCCAATACATCGCTGGTCTTATCAACACCAAACTCATCCAGGATGATCTGCAACTTGGTCTCGAGAACTTCACGAACCCTGTGCTCGACAGTATCTTCAAGCACGAAATTCAGGGCTCGAACGATATGCCGTTGGCCGATACGGTCGACGCGGCCAATACGCTGTTCCATGCGCATCGGGTTCCAGGGCATATCGTAGTTCACAATTACATGGCAGAACTGCAGGTTCAAACCTTCACCACCGGCATCGGTGGAGATCAGAATGCGGATGTCACTAGCAAAGGCGGCTTGCACTTTTTTGCGCTCTGCCAGATCCATGGAGCCGTTGAGACAGACCACACTGATCCCCCGTTCAATAAAAAACTGGGCTAGCATCTCTTGGGTTGGCACAAACTCGGTAAACACCAACATCTTCAGATGTGGGTTACCCTCTTCTTGCTGGAGTCGGTATAACCACTCGAGCAGCGCTTCGGCTTTGGCATCATTTTCGGCACTGACGCACTGCTCCGCTAACGTCAGTAGGCGGCGAACATCATTCTTCTCATTCTCCAGCGAGGCTTGGCATTGTGCTAATAACTCATCTAACTGGGCTTGACCATCCAGATCGGCCCACTCATCGGCAAAGGCAAGGGGCAACTCCTCTTCAACCCGCTTGTTTTCCAACACATTGAGTCGGCGAGCAAGGGTGCGGGCGATGGCCGCACTGCTGGAGCTTACTAAGCGCTGCATCAGGATCATTAAAAAGCCAATGGCATTTTGCTGTTTGGCTTGCGCCTGGTTGTAACCCTCCTTGATGTACTCGGTGACCTCTTCGTAGAGATGACGCTGCAAGGCATGCTGATCTTGCCAAGCCACCGCAACCAGTTCGGTTTGTCGGGGGTTAAACAGCGGTTTGCCTTCGCCATCAATGGCGATCCGCTTTTCAGTGCGGACTACAAAGGGTTGAACCCGCTCTTGGGTCACAGAGCCGACATCTGGGAAAGCCTCAGCATCCAGAAGCGCCATCAGGCGATGGAAGGCATCGCTTTTGCCTTGATGGGGAGTGGCGGAAAGCAGCAACAGGTAGGGGGCGGCTTCGGCCAGTCCCTGACCCAACTTGTAGCGGGCGACCTGATCGGTACTGCCGCCGAGCCGATGGGCCTCATCAATGACGATCAGATCCCATCCTGCGGCCAACAGATCATCAAACCGTAACTTGTTGTATTCATTTAGCTGTTTAAGTGTCCAGCCTTTGCGGCTTTCGATGGGCTTGATACTGTCAACCGGGCAGACCACCTGATCATGGCGCGACCAGATATTCTCCTGATCATGTTGCGATTTTTGCTCACTGGGCAGCAGCAGCTGAAATGACTCGTTAAAGTGAGTCTGCATTTCGCTGACCCACTGACTAACCAGCCCTTTCGGCGCACAGACCAGAATACGCTTGGCCAAGCCGCGCAATTTCAACTCGCGCATCACCAGCCCAGCTTCGATGGTTTTTCCCAGGCCAACTTCATCGGCAAACAGATAACGCACCTGTTTTTTACTCATCGCCTTGGTGAGCGCCTTGAGTTGATGTGGTAGCGGGATCACATTTGATTCGATCGGGGCTAACAGTGTGTCTTCTTGCTGAGCGTTGGCAATTTTCGCGGCAGTGGCTAGATAGCAGAATGCCTCAGCCGTCACCACTGGCTGTGCGGGCCGAGGGGTGAGATCGACAGCCGGTACCTTGAGCACCACATCTTGTTGCTGCAACCAGACGCGATAAAACTGCTGGCCCCAAAGGCCAGCGGTTTCGATCACTTTGACATATTGTTGATGGGCCTGACTCCAGGCCCAGTCTCCTACCTGCCACATGACGGTTTACCACTCATCGTCGGTATCGACCTGACTCAGGGTCACGGCCTGGTCGTAATACATCAGCAGTACCGGATCCTCTTCCAACACATTGCTGGGCAACTTCTCGGCCACGGCGATCAAAGCGGCAAACTCCTGCTGTTCCCAGAGTGTCTTAAAGCCTGTGCGCACTGCTTCAATGCGGAACACCTTGAGCTTCTTCTTGGCTGCCTTGTACTCTTCAAACTCTTTAAGCAGCGATTTTTCTCGCAACTTTTCCAAGTCACCCGCTTTATTGGGATCAGGGACATACCATCGATCTTTGGCTTTGGCTATCAAGGAAGAATCATTTTTCGCCAGGTTACGCAGCTCTTTCCAGTTACTGGATAGATAACTATGTATTTGATCTGGTACCTCATCCTGACCGTCATAACAGAGAAAGTTTTGGCTTAGCAGTTCGCGCAGGTCTAGGGTAACTTCATGCTTACTAAAGCCACTGAGTTGTTGCATATATTGAGGATTAATATCAGCAGATATCTGTGGCTTGTTTTTGAGAAGCTGGCGAAGCCAATCAATTGCAGAAGCTTCGTCCTTGACAAAAATCGAAGCTTGCATCAACTCTCCAGATATCAGCTTTTTCTTATCGTACTCAGCAACTTGCTCCGGCAGGAAATACATACCATCTCGTTCAATAAATCTTTCCAATAAGCCAAGTTGAAATTCTTTGCTATCAATAGGTAATTGGTATCCTTTTCTAACATAAAAGGATACCAATTGATCAAACAAAATTCTATGGTCTCGTTCTGGGATTTTTTGAAGCTGATCCCCACTATTTTTAGATGCGGGTAAAAAGCTTAGATGTGAACGAATAAAATCCCAAACCATACTAACCTCCCCCGAATTTAAAGCAATTTTCTCTTCAATTTTTTTATCAGGTTTGTAAGCAGATATAACAAGATCTTGCTTTACAGAGGTCGTATTTGTTACCGCATTAAAACTACCTTGTTGTTTATCTAGTGCTGCAACATTTGCGACAACAAAACCCGCCTCTTGAAGTCCAGATTGAATGGCATTCCAAACATTAGCTTGTGTATTAGAAAACTCAACTGTCATCCAATGACCTGTTTTTAACACTCTGAAAAATTCTTTAAAAGCAGATCTCATAGAGTGCATGTAAAATAGATGATCTTTTTGATGTACATAATTCATTACGAAGTCATTTGGTGTGTTTGTTTTTACTTTTATCCACGCTTCAGCAAAAGAGTTAAGTTCTGCATATTGGAAATTTTCGCCAAATGGTGGATCGATAAAAATATAATCAACACTATCTGTTTTAATATAACCAAGCTTACCTGCACTCTGCGTTGAAACACAGCTATTACCAGTCATATTCCGACTTAGACTCGAGACTCCTTTCAATTTCCGTCTTAATACATCAAATACATTTCTTTCTAAATGAATTGATGGTGTAAATAAAGTTCCTGCGACACCACCACCACCACCGAAGTAGCCTTGCTTGCGGGAAATATAGTTATTTATGCCTGTAAGGCAAAATCTAAATAATGATGTGTAGTCAGGGTTAGATAATTCCAGCTTCCATAAAGACCCGTAAACATATAGTGCTCTTGGCGTATACATCCAATGGACATGACTGATTCCGCTGCCATTAATTAATTTATTAGTCTGTCGGCCATTTTCAAACTTACAAACTGGAACGGAGGATAGCTTTGGTAAATCATCTATTTTTTTAATTAACGCATTATATATTTCCTGTGTTATTTTTATTTCTTGTGATTTCGTACCGGACTTGACTGTCTGTTCTACCAATACTAGTTTTGGTTTTTTGACAGTGGTCCCTGTATATTTATCAAAGATATATTCAAAAGCTCGTTCCAATTTGGCAGCACCATCATTTTTTGATGTTGCCTTTCCTACAACCCCTTTACAAGATGGACATTTGAACGTTTTTTCAATATTCCCGCTGACCACAGCTGAACTCCAATAAATAATTTCAGATGTACAGTGTGGACAATGGAAAACATCAGACCAAACGCCATTCAAAACCCTCTCGGAATCCATTTCATACATCCAGCCAATACTTTCCTCAAGTATTGAAATTGCATTTAATGCCTCTGTATAAAAACCTTCAATATTGAATAATTTACCGTAGGTGTGCGTTATGAAACTTGCGATAGGGGATAAATCATTTAAAATCGGATTTCTTAATCCGATTTTTGAAATTTTTTCATTGTTAGCTTGCGAGATATAACCTTCATTATCGACGTTAAATCCTAATTCCCGAATAAAAGAAACATCTCCGCATAATTTAGATGCCACGCCTGTCATACCTGTACCAGAAAAACCATCTAAAACAATGTCTCCTGGATTGGTATAATGAAGAATATATTTAGCTATTGCTTTTGGTGGAACTTTAGTGTGGTATGTGTGTGCATTATATATTGGATCATTTTTACCTTCGCTAACATCTGCGGCAAATGGCTCACGATGATATTCCTCATCGCATTTTGGTTTTTGTGTTTCCCATTCCGCCACCAAATCGCCAATCCAAGGATTAGGGCAAGCCGTGTAATAGGGGGGATCGCTTAAATTTAAAATGTCCTCATCGTTACCTATCGGAAAGCCTTCAATCTTCCGAAACTCAGGATCTTGCAACTTTTCTGCTAACAGACCTAAAAAATAATCACGGCGAGCCTGATCGTTGGCAAAAGTTTTGCCCAAGCAGGTCACCGGGCCTGCCGTCTGATCTTGTTGTGGGCAATCACTGGAAAATAAGCTGTCTTGCTGCATGGTGCTTCCTATAGCGGGTGCAGTTTATACCGCACCCGCGACTCTTGATTAATCGATGATGATGCGAACTTTCGCGATGTCTTTGCCCTGACAGAGTTTGCTGAGCAGGCGGTTAAAGCGTTCAGCGATTTCGTCACGGCCCTGAGGCAAACCTTGACCGAGTGCATGCACGAGTTCGGCTGCGCTGACTCGCACCTCCTCCAACCCGGCGAGAACCAGATTGACCGCCTGAACAAAGGCGGAATCCAGTGGGTCAGGTAGCTGCCCTTGCTGAATAAAATCACGAATTAACTGTGCCTGTTCGGCTTTGAGCAGATCCAGATTAATAAAGGGGTCATCAAGCAGGCTGCTCAGGTTACTGAGCCAATCGCTTTGCAGGCTGTCAAGCCGCTGTTCCAGACTCTTTAATTGTTCACTGGCTGGCGCCTTGCCGCTCTCTTGGCGAGCATTAAACTCCATGGGGTTGGCATTCATCGCCAGCAGCTTTGGGTCGATAGGCTTGGCGGCTTGCAATTGCGCCGCCTCCTTACGCCACTCAGCCAGTTGTGTGGCCGGGAGCAAGGCGATACCGCTTAAGATCTCCAGCTCAGCCAAGCGTTGGTCATTCAACAGCTTGGCTTTGATCTTCTCTTCGTTGCCGTCGAGTCGCGCTCGCATATAGAGCTCAACATAGTATTTGGCATAGTCGGTTTTCAGCGCCGACAATGTGCTGAGCTGCGCGGCCTTAAAGCTGTCATCACCGCGCAGTGAGGGGTTGGCCAAACCTTGGCGTAGGGCATCCCGCGCCTGCTTGACTTGCTCTTGCCAAGCGTGAGATTCGGGCAATACCTGCTGCGCCTCTTTGAGATAGGCGCAGAAGGGGGCTAGATCGCCCACTACGGTTTTGAGCTGCACAAAGTTGTGCCATGTCTGCAGCATCTGTTGGTATGTGGCGATGTCAGCCGCCGTCACCTTAAGATTTTTCAGCTTGCCCGGTTTGTCGTAGCGCGCAATGGTTTCCAAAAAGTTCTTCAGCTCGCTCAGCTGGGTGGAGAGCGTCTGCTCCTCGCTCTCTTCCAGTACTGATTGCCCCCACAGCGGCAAGCGATCCTTAACGCTCTGCTGCCCCTTGACCAGCTCGTTAATCAGCGCCTCAGTGCGCTTTAACATTTCCCGCACCACGCCTTCATCGCCTTGCTGGATCGAAGTGGCTAGGCCATCATTCATCTCCAGCAGGGTGAGCAAAGCTTTTAATGCGGTGATATTAAAATCCTTGGGCGCCTGGATATGTTTAAAGTCTCTGAGCACATCAAAGGCAATGGACTTGAACTTGACCACATCGCTGGCGGTCAGGGTGTGGCCGACTACCACCAACTCGAGCTCGCCGCTGTAAACCAAACAGGCGATCAGCACTAGCAGCCATTCAGGCTCCAGGCGGAAGCTATCGGGCTTAAAGTAGAGGCGGGAGTTGATGGCCTCCAGCAATTCGGCTTGATTGACCACTTGCCCTTGCTGCTTGCTTTGCAGGACGGCCAAAACGGCTTGGGCATAACGCGATTGCAGCGGAGCGATTTTATCACCATCCAATAATTCCAACGCATCGAGCACGGCATTGGCGCGCTTGGTTGCTGCCCCACCGGAGACGACACTTAACGCATCCTTGGCTGCGCTTTCGATGTTATCGTAGGTGATCCATTGGCTAAAGCTGGGATACTCGGGTGCCAACGCTTCAAAGTGATTGGCCAAAATATGGCTGGCAACGGCTTCGAAGATATCTTTGAGACTGCCGATCTGGCTATCACCAAGTCCGGAGATGTTGCGCACCGAGGTGCCTTTTAGCCAGTCCATCATCGGCTTGTTTTGCCCGTTATATTGGGCAATGTAAGCCTCTTTGAAGTGGCTCTTGAGCCAGGTCTGCATCTCTTTGAGATAACCATCAGCCTTGAGTTTGTAGACATTCTTAGCGTTACCGGTAGCCGAAGCATGCAAGTCGATGGCTGCTGCGTAGTAGTTCAAGCAACGATCAAACTCGGCATCGGCGTTTTGCAAAACAAACAGCACTTCATCGCTACGGATAAACTCTTTTTTCAGCTTGGGCGGGTTATAGGGCTGAATAAAGTACATGTAATAGTCGAGCGGAGGTTTGGCTGTCTCGCGCTCATTGGGAGAGCCGAGGAACATCCAGCCGGGGCGGTTGACGTTACGATCCAACCATTTGAGCTCGTGCCGCCACATCTGAATATTAGGCTGCTGGGTATCAGTTTCTTCCAGGATCTGCAGCATGGCTTCACGATAAGCACCATTACGGCTGTCATCGGTCAGCAAGGGCACCTTGTTTTCGATATAGGCATCAAAATCTTCGGTCTTTTTCAAATCCAAAAAGAATTGATCGTTGGCCTTGTTCTTGGAAAAGAACTGGCCGTTGACGGTTTTACGGATCTTGGTCAATACCGCGACGATCTGGGTTTCCAGGTTTTTGCTCTTTTCCCCTGGCAACTGTTCGATACCGGGTAGATAGAGGCAAAGAGAATCACGTAGCTCGGCAGCCGTAGCCCCCATCTCGTTATAAACATCGCCGACGGACAAACGATGGATGGCCAGTCCGGCGACCAAGCGCTTGGCAAAATCGATCTCCGTAGCGGTGGGATAGGCTTGGTCGATACGCGTAAACAGGGTTTCACCGACCTCAATAACCTGACCGATCTCCGGGTTGGTTTTGGCGCTCGGGTCGCCTCTAAGCTCATCCCAGTAGGTGTCGTAAGAAAACACGCCAGGCTTATCGGTAGGCACCACCTGCTCCATCAAGGCTTGCATCTGCCGCGACAGGCTACGCAGTACCTGGCGTTGCTCTATACCCGCGCCCCGCACGCGCTCGAAGGTATTGATGTAGTCAGGGTGCACTGGGAACATGCGCACAAACTCATCGAGGCGTTCGTTCATGCGGTCAAAGCAGGGGGTGAATTGCTGCAGGTACTCGCGGATCCAATGCAGTTGCTGGGCATCTTTTTTGAGCAGACGCTCGGCGACGACATATTTGATATCGTCACGGGTAATCAGCACCTGCTCGGCCCGGTCACGGATGCGTTTGACTTCTTGGGTGGCGAATGCAAGTTGCGTGCTATCAAAGATAGCTTCTTGCACACCACAGATGAAACGGAAACGGGTACCATCGATCACTTCACCCATCACACGCATCATGGCCATATCCAACGGCAGCTGCTGCTGATTACGAGAGCGCAGGTAATCGAGGATTTCGTCACAGATCAGCAGCAAACCTTGGTCGGGATAGCGCTCGTGAAACAGCGCCATCATCTTTTCAAAGTAGGGTTTGTGATTGGATGAGATTTCCTCCATGGCCGGGAATTGGTAGTCGATACCCATCTCAGCCAGGCCTGATGTCAAGTTGTCGGTGACAATATCGGCAAAGGCTTTTTTGCTAGCACCGACTTCAAAGCGGATGACTTTGAACTTGCCAGCAATCTTGTTCGCGGCTACACGCACCTTGTCGTTAGTGATGAATTGGGCCAATTCTGGAAACTCGGCGACGGCCGAGATCACCGACATCAAATGTGATTTACCGGAACCGTAGTTACCGACCACCCAGAGAGATTTGTTATCAACGGATTCGTCAAACTGAAGCTGAGGAATGATGATGTCCGCCAGCTTTTGCGACATTTTGTCCGAGATGACATATGAGGCCACCAACTGTTGAGCCTTTGACTGTTCTGCCGACTCTTTGAGTTTGATGATGGTGGTGACGGGCTCAAACTGAATGAGCTCCCCGTACTTTTTCATTTTTATCCCCTTTGCTCGGTAACGTGAATGATGGGCACGTTGGCCAAATCATTCGCAGAGTAAGATTGATAGTCGTCCCGTCCGGGGACGGAAAAGGTTAGAAATCGTTCTGTAATCTGACCAGGCCAGATGGCCACGATAGGTTTGAGGCGAGCTAAATCCTGGAGCTGACGCAGTGGGTCTAGTTCCAACGTTGGCTCAAACAAAACTTGGATCCTGTCTAGCCATACAACATCAGACGCTATGCCATTCAGCATTTGAGCAATGATGTCTGAAACATGGCGAGACCGGTCATTGCATGATAGCGGTAACAGCCGCTCACATAACTGTTCTGAAAGCTCAAGATATGTCAGCCCTTCTGTTTCACGAGCAGACCTGATGATTTGTGTAGGTGAGTTGATGACTAGCACCAAGGCGCTAGATTGGACACTCATTCTCAACAGGGCCTTGTTGGCTTCCGCTTGCAGCTCGTATGCCGAAGATACGCTTGTTACATGGATTGGTTGCCCGAGCATCGCTCTCTGCTTAATGACACAAATAAATTGGCATATTCTAGCGATTTCAACTTGGTCTGTCTCATCAGAAACCTTGAGATAGCGTGTCTTTATGAATCGCCCCGGCTCTCCAACTGACTGGGGATCCACATAACCACCCAACTGGAATCAAGGCTGAGACACGGATTGTGACTCATACTGACCTCTTTGTTATTTGTCGGCGCCATGGTACGCCATCAGTGGCATGCGGGACTTGCGCTGGTTCAAAGGTGGCGCGCTATAATGTCTGTATATAAATACAGGTGTTATTACCATGAAGCTGTTAACCCCAGACCCATCACCCGCCGAGGTGACCATCCCGCTGTTCTTGCACCGCGCCTCTTGCGGCTTTCCCAGCCCAGCCAGCGACTATCTGGAAGGGAAGTTAGACCTCAACACCCACTGCGTGGCGCACCCTGCAGCAACCTTCTATCTGCGTGCCGAGGGGGAGAGCATGACCGGGGTCGGCATCTTTCCCGGTGACTTGCTGGTGGTCGATAAGAGCCTCACCCCGCGCCATGGTGATGTGGTGATTGCACTACTCGATGGCGGCTTCACGGTAAAGACCTTGCAGCTCAAGCCGAGGTTGCGGCTGTTGCCAGCCAATCCGGCGTTCGCGCCTATCGACCCTTGTATGAGCCTCTCCCTGGAGTTGTTCGGAGTGGTCACCCATGTGATTGGCAATCTGAGGCAGCGTGATGGCTATAGCGCTCGTTGATGTAAACAACTTCTACGCCAGCTGTGAGCGGCTGTTTCGCCCTGAGCTGCGTGGCCGCCCGATCGTGGTGCTCTCCAACAACGATGGATGCGTGGTGTCGCGCAGCTCCGAAGCCAAGGCGATGGGTATCAAGATGGCCGGGCCCTACTTCAAGATCCGCGAGCGGTTCGAGGCGCATGGCGGTGTGGCATTCAGCTCCAACTACGCGCTCTATGGAGACATGTCTGGCAGGGTGATGAGCACGTTGGAGACCATGGCCCCCGAGCTGGAGGTCTACTCCATCGATGAAGCGTTCATGGCGTTGTCGGAGTCGTTTGCCGGGGACCTGACAGCCTATGGACAACAGATCCGGCAGCGAGTGTGGCAGTGGACCGGACTAACTGTCGGGGTTGGGATCGGCCCCACCAAGACCCTCGCCAAGCTGGCCAACTATGCAGCCAAGAAGTGGCCTGCCACGGGCGGCGTCGTGGACTTGCGTGACGAGCTGCGCCGTGCCCGGCTGATGGCTATCACCCCGGTGGACGAGGTGTGGGGCATAGGACGGCGCTTGGGGGCCAAGTTGGTGGCACAAGGCATCAACACCGTGGCTGACCTGGTGGCTAGCGATGCCAAAGGGTTACGCGCCCAATACGGCGTGGTGGTCGAGCGGATCGTACAGGAGCTGCGTGGCCTGCCTTGCGCAGAGCTGACCGTTGAACCGGCTGCGAAGCTGCAGATCCTCTCGAGCCGTTCCTTTGGTGAGCGCGTGACTGGCCGTGGAGAAATGGCCCAAGCGTTGTCAGGCTTTATGGCTCGCGCAGCCGAGAAGCTGCGGGCCGAGGGGATGTGTTGCCAGCGGGTGCACCTGTTCGTGCGAACCAGCCCCTTTGATGAACAAGCCCCTTACTACAGTGAGCAGGCTGGCGTCCGGCTGGTCTGCCCTAGCGATGATACCCGGTTGCTGCTGCAGCAAGTGAACGTGTTGCTACCGCAGATTTGGCGCGACGGTTACCGCTATCAGAAGGGAGGTGTCATGCTGAGTGAGTTCACCCCCAAGGGGCAGCAACAGGCTGACCTGTTTGCCCCGTCCTCCGCTCAATCAGATGCGCTGATGGCTGTGATGGACCAGATCAAAGCCAAGGGATTGGGGCGCGTAGGCTTTGCCAGCCAGGGCACGGGGTCGCCTGAGTGGATGATGCGACAAGAGCACCTGAGCCCCTGTTACACCACACGCTGGGAGGACCTGCCGGTGGCGAGGTAGCCCTGAGTCGGTTAGCTGCGAGGCTAGGTGGTTACACGTCAGGATCCAGTACCTCCCAACGTCCGCTCTTACGCGGCCCAACAAAGCGTAATCGCCCTTCTTTGACCAGCATGGCAACAGCTCTCTCCACTACACTTCATCTGCTATTGCATATGTGCTGAACTAGTTGCTCAAATTTGATGAAGTACTACTGGCTGTGATGTATGAGCGCTTCAGGAGCATAGGTAAAATGAAAGAGCCTCGCAGAAGAGGGAAAGGTGGGAAACCATGCTTTTTGCAGTGAGATCAAGACGGTAGGATAGCGCATACTTATAACATATGCGTCCCCCCCCTTGAAATACAGAACCCGCGATATGGTGCGTCGCAGGTTCTGAGTAGCTAGAAGTTAGATAAGAATGTTAAATCCACCTTGGGACTTAAAAGACTCCATTTCAGCTCAGAGTATGTGTGCGGAGGCGGTGTTAGTGGTGCCGCTCGGTACCAGAGCACCGGAGACCATCACAACCACGTCACCTTTCAGACCCATGCCGATTTCCAGCGCGGCTTCTTTACCGATGCGATAGAAATCGTCGGTAGAGGCGATGCTGTCAACCACGTGAGCAACTACACCCTTGGTCAGAACCAGCTGGGCAGCAGTTTTCTTGTTGGTGGTGATAGCCAGGATCCAGGCTTTCGGGAAGTACTTGCGAATGGCCTTGGCAGACTTGCCGCCTTCGGTAGCGACCACGATCAGCGGGGCGTCCAGCTTCTCGGAGGTCTCTACGGCGCCTTTACATACGGCTTCGGTGATGCGCAGCTTGTTGCTGTCGTTGGCAGCAGACAGGTTGGACGGCATCACGGCATCGGTACGCTCGCAGATGGTGGCCATGATGGTCACGGCTTCCAGCGGGTACTTGCCCTTGGCGGACTCACCGGACAGCATCACTGCGTCGGTACCGTCCAGGATGGCGTTGGCCACGTCGCCAGCTTCGGCACGGGTCGGACGCGGGTTCTTGATCATGGAGTCCAGCATCTGGGTGGCGGTGATGACCACTTTGCGGGCTTTGTTGCACTTCTCGATGATCATCTTCTGGGCGAAGATCACTTCTTCTACCGGGATCTCGACACCCATGTCGCCACGGGCAACCATGATGCCGTCGGAGACAGCCAGGATCTCGTCGAAGTTGTCCAGGCCTTCCTGGTTTTCGATCTTGGAGATGATCTGGATGTTCTCGCCACCGTGGGCTTTCAGGTGCTCACGGATTTCCAGAACGTCTTCTTTCTTACGGATGAAAGAAGCAGCAACGAAATCAACGCCTTGCTCGCAACCAAAGATCAGGTCGCGCTTGTCTTTCTCGGCCAGGGCCGGCAGCTTGATGGAGACGCCCGGCAGGTTAACGCCTTTGTTCTCGCCCAGGTCACCGTTGTTCAGTACTTTACAGATAACTTCGCGCTCGGTGATTTCGATAACGTCCAGACCGATCAGGCCGTCATCAACCAGGATGCGGTTGCCGACGCGCAGATCGTTGGCGAAACCTGCATAGGTCACGGCCACTTTGTCTTTGTTGCCAACCACGGTCTGGTCGGTGGTGAAGGTGAAAGTCTGGCCAGCGACCAGCGCGACGTCGTTGCCGCCTTCCAGCTTCATGGTACGGATTTCCGGACCCTTGGTGTCCAGCAGGATAGCTGCGTGCTTGCCGGTCTCGGCCATCACAGCGCGCAGGTTGCTGATGCGGCTGCCGTGCTCGGCGTAGTCACCGTGGGAGAAGTTCAGGCGCATGACGTTCATGCCGGCGTCCAGCATTTTGGCCAGCATTTCTTTGGATTCGGTCTTCGGACCGATGGTGCAGACAATTTTGGTCTTTTTCATGTCAATCTTCATTGTGCTGTTGTCATCTCTTCAATGTGAAATAGTCAGCGGGTCAGGACAAAGGCGGCCAACGCCGGCAGTCCTCTGCCCTCCCGATCAAACAGGGCCTGGTTCTCCCAGCCATTGCCGAGGGGCTCATCTATCCCGAGGAACGCCATGCCAGCGCGACTGGCCCAACTGTCGCCGGGGACCCGGATCCAGCCCGGCTCCCAATAGACAAACCCGAGCCCGAGCTGATCCGGCACTGCGGCAATAGCAGCACGCAGTGCATCGAGAAACGCTAGTTGCCCCTCGGGCGTCGCAGCAAACCCGCCGCGTACGGCCTCCTGCTCACCGAAGGCGTTACGAACCTCGTCCTGGTTGACGGTGTCATGCCCATAGGCGGTCTCAACGACCAGCAGCGGACGCCTGATTTGGGTGGCAAGGCTGTTCATGGTGCGCGAGAGGTCGCCCAGAGATCCGTGCCAATATGGGTAGAAGGAGATACCCACCAGATCGAACGGCACATCGCGTACCTGCATCGCCTTGAACCAGCGTAGGCACTGAGCCTCATCCCCTCCTTCAGCAAGATGTAGCATCAGTCGTGGGGTGATACCCCCCTCGCTGCCAGCACGGATCCCGGCGATGGCCGCCTTGAGCAACTGGGCTAATCGATCGAACCCCTCCTCTTCTTCTTGCCGGTGTAGTTGCCCCTGCGGCCACAGCATGCCGTTATTGAGTTCGTTGCCGACCTGCACCATTTGCGGTGGCACCCCGGCCTCGCGCAGGCGTTGTATCACGGCGGCGCTGTAATCGTGCAGCATTGCCGCCAACTCTGCATCCGACTTGCCTCGCCAGGTCCGTGGCGTGTGCTGCTTGCCAGGGTCGGCCCAGAAGTCGCTGTAATGAAGATCGAGCAACCAGGGCAGGTTGAGGGACCGGCTTCGCTGCGCCAGTGCAATCACCTTTTCCAAGTCATTGTTGCCACCACCAAAGGGTTCCCCCTTGGCCGAACGGGGATCGACCCACAGCCGCAGGCGTACCAGGTTGAGGCCACGCTTGCGCATCAGGGTTAGCAAATCCCCCTGCCGCGTTCCGTCTTGATAGTGAACGCCCAGGCGCTCGAGTTCGGCCAGGGTGGAGACATCCGCCCCTCGGATGGCCAGGTTATGAGGAGCGGCACCAGCCCCTGCACTGATGGCTCCCAGCATGACCAACAGTGGCCAGCTCAGCGGGGGGCGCATCCTAGTGCTGCTCCGGCTCGTGCAGTTCGAACCACTGACCGAGATCACGACGCAGGTTGTCCGAGCGTTTGCCGAAGATAGCCTGCACCTCGTCGCCGATGATGATGACGCCTATGGCGCCGAGACGCTGCAGCGCCTCGCTGTCGACCGGCTGCAAGGCATTGACCCTGACCCGCAGCCGGGTCAGGCAGGCGTCAAAGCCCACGATGTTGTCGCGCCCGCCAAAGGCAGCGATGAGCGCGGTGATGGCCGCTTCGTCCAGCCCGGAGAGCGGTGCCTCGGCCGATTTCTCCTCCTTGTGGCCGAGGGCCGCGGCGAACAGCCGCTTGAAGTCCTGCATCTTGACCATTTGAGTCTCCTAAACGTAAAAAAGAGGGCGAAGCCACTGGCTCCGCCCCGCAATCAACAGGCGCGACGCAGCACCCGGCAGCCGAATGGAGGCAGCACCAGTAAATCGCTCAGCGCCTCACCGCTCACCATGTCACTGTGACCACCCGGCAGAGTGACCAGGCGCTCGGCGTTGGCGAAGTTTTGCACGAATACGAACACCTGCTCACCGTCGGTGCGACACTGGGCGGTGACCCCCTCCGGCAAGGCTGGCAAGGCACGCGGCAGAGCCAGGGTCTCGATGAGATGGCCAAAGAAGTCGCGTTGGAACGCCAGATCATTTCGCGAGGCGACGTAATAGGCGCGACCTGTCCCGTGCTCGTTGACCGTCACCGCCGGATGTCCGGCATAAAAGTCACCGTCATAGCTGGCCAGGGCCCTCGCGCCTTCCAGGTGGATGAGATCGCAAAGGTGAGTGACTTCGTAAGGGCCGCAGAGTCCGGCTTCGTTGCCGGCAAAACCCGAGACGGCGTTACGTTCCTCGTCATAGAGACCGTCTATCTCCTCTGCCCAGATCCCAAGGACCGGGCGCAGCGGCCCTGGGAATCCCCCCAGGTGACAGAGATCGGTCTCGTTGACGATGCCGCTCCAGTAAGTGGTAACGAACTGCCCGCCTCGTTTGACAAAGGCGTCAACCCGTTCGGCAAAGCCATCGCGCACCATGTAGAGCATGGGGGCGATAACCAGGTCATAGCCATCAAGCGCGCAGTCGGCATTGATGACATCCACCGCCACCCCTGCCTCCCAGAATGGGCGGTAGTGCTCGGCTACCGTCTTCTCGTAGAAGAGGCCGGCATTGCGCGGCCCCTGAGCATTGTCCATGGCCCAGCGGCTCTCCCAGTCGAAAATGATGGCCACTTTGGCCTCGACGCGGCTGCCCGCGACCTCTGGCAACTTGGCCAGGATCTCGCCTAGTGCCTGTACCTCGCGGCCCACCCGGGTATCGATGTGACCAACGTGATCGACCACGGCGCCGTGGAACTTCTCGACCGAACCACGACTCTTGCGCCACTGGAAGTACTGCACCGAGTCGGAGCCGTGGGCTACCGCCTGCAAGGAGGATAGGATATGCATTCCAGGCTTCTTGAGCTTGCTGATGGGCTGCCAGTTGGTCAGGCTCGGGGTCGACTCCATCAGGAAGAAAGGTTTGCCTCCCTTGAGAGTGCGCATCAGGTCGTGATACATGGCGGTGTACGCCGCCAGGGTCGAGTCATCGCCACTGTTGTGCCAGAGGGGGTAGCTGTCCCAGGAGATGAAATCGATCTCCTTGGCCAACTGCCAGTAGTCATAGTCGTAGAAGTACTCCATGAAGTTGGTGGTGGCCGGCAGGCTCGGGTTGGCCGCCTTCAAGGGCTTGATCTCCTCGGCACAGAAATCGCTCACCTGGGCGGTATTGAAACGCTTCCAGTCGAGGTTGAGGCCGTGGATCGAGCTCTCGCCGATGGGAGACGGGGATTCGATCTGTGACCAGTCGGTGTAGGTATGGCTCCAGAAGCTGCTCCACCAGGCGTGATTGAGCGCTTCTATGCTGCCATAACGAGCCTTGAGCCAGTCACGAAAGCGCTCCTGACAAAGCTCGCAGTGGCACTCGCCACCGTACTCGTTGGAGATGTGCCAGGCGATGACACCGGGATGATGGCCGTAGCGTTCGGCCAGGGCACCGTTGATAGCTCGCACCTTGTCACGATAGACAGGCGAACTCATGCAGTGATTGTGACGGCCACCGTGCAGTGCCTTCACACGTTCCTTGCTGACCCGCAACACCTCGGGATAACGCTGGGAAAGCCAAGCCGGACGAGCACCACTTGGTGTGGCGAGGAAAACTGACACACCGCTTTCGTGCAGGCGATCGAGCACCGTATCGAGCCAGCCGAATTCATAGCGCCCCTCTTGTGGCTCCAGGGAAGACCAACTGAAGATGCCGACCGACATCACGTTGCAGCGGGTTTGCTTCATCATCTCGAGATCGCGCTCGAACACCTGGGGATCATCCAGCCACTGATCCGGGTTGTAATCAGCACCATGCAGCAGGGCGGGCACCCGTTCACTGAGCGGGGGAAACTTGAACATCACACATCTCCTAAAACGAGGGGGCGCCGGCCATGGCCGGTCGCCCTATCGGTTGAAACCGGGTCAGTTGAATACCTTGATCGAGGGGAGCACATGGCCGGAGCAGTCAAACAGCGCCTGGTTCTCCCGGGCATTGCCCTCTTTCCAGTCGTCGTTGTTGTACTTCATCCCAGCCTTGGTAGCCCAAGTGGCACCAGGGGTTGGCAGCCACGCAGGCTCCCAGTAGAAAACTCCCTTGCCACGCCCGTCCGGTACCGCCACCACGCTCTTGATCAGATCGCGCAGGAAGTCGGCCTGCCCCTGTACGCTGGCCGGGTAACCACCGTCGCTCGCTTCCTTGGCAGTAAAGTTGTTCTCGGCGTTGTCGCAGTTCTCCGTGGTGTAGCCGTAGGCGGCCTCGACCACGATCACATCCTTGCCATAGCGCTTGCTGATGTCATCCATGTTGGCCTTGAGGGCACTGATGGGGCCATTCCAGTAGGTGTAGAAGGAGAGCCCGATGATATCGAAGGGCACCTCGCGCTTGGCTATCTCGTCAAACCACCAGACGAAGGTGTCGTTCTTGGTGCCTTCGGCCAGGTGCAGCATCACCTTGATATCCTTGCCGTGCTCTTTCACCGCACGCACACCGGCCTTGAGCAGGGTGGCCAGGCGATCAAACTCGCCACCGTTCTGGCCCCAGCTCTTACCCTCCGGCCACAGCATGCCGCCGTTGATCTCGTTGCCAACCTGCACCATGTCAGGCATCACGCCGGCCTTGGCCAGGGCGTCCATGCTCTCCTTGGTGTGGGCATAGACCGCATCCGCCAACTGCTCGACCGACATGGTGCGCCACGCCTTGGGCTTGTTCTGGCGACCCGGATCGGTCCAGAAGTCGCTGTAGTGGAAATCGAGCAGGAACTTCATGCCGTGCGCCTTGGCACGCTTGGCCAGTTCGATCGTTGCGGCCAGATCGTTGTTGCCGCCGCCGTAAGGCTTGCCGTCGGCATCCTTGGGGTCCACCCACAGGCGCAGGCGGATGTAGTTGAAGCCGTTCTCCTTGAGGATGGCCATGGCATCCTGCTGCTTGCCGCTGGCATCGAAGAACTTGCCACCAAATTTCTCCACTTCGGCCAGCATGGAGACATCGGCCCCCTTGATGAACTCCTGCGGTACCGCTACTGGTTGCACCACCACACTTTCGGCAGCCACGACGTGGGCCTGCATACCCAACATGCCGGTGGCGAGCAGCGCCGCCATCACCAGCGTCTTCTTGATTTTCATGTCGAACGTCCTGTTTAACGGATTAACCTTTGGTCCCACCTGCGGTAAGACCGGAAACGAAGTACTTCTGCAAGGAGAGGTACAAGATGGCCACCGGCACCGCGATGAGCACAGCTCCCGCTGCATAGGTGGTGTAGCTGGCCCCCATCTTCTGGGCGACCAGGTTGTAGAGACCAATGGGCAGGGTGAACTGATCCGGGGTGCGCAATATGGTGCTGGCCAGGATGAAGTCGCCAAGCGGGCCGGTGAAGGAGAACAGTGCAACCACCGCAATGATGGGCTTGGAGAGCGGCATGATGATCTCGATGAAGATGCGGAAGTTGCCCGCCCCGTCCATGCGCGCCGACTCGTCGAGATCCTTGGGGATGGCATCGAGGTAACCCTTCATCAGATAGGTGTTCATCGGGATCATGCCGCCCACATAGACCAGCACCAGCGCCAGGTGGCTGTTGACCAGACCCAGCATCTGGGCCAGCACGAAGATGGCGATGAGGGCCGAGAACTGGGGCACCATCTGCAACAACAGGAACAACATCAGGCCATTTTGCCGCCCACGGAAACGAAAGCGTGAGAAGGCATAGGCAGTAAAGCTGACACTGATGAGGGTAAACGCCATGGTCAGGAAACTGATCTTCATCGAGTTCCAGTACCAGGCTGCATAGTCGATGCGACCGTCAAACAGCTCCTGATAATGAATAAAGGAGAAGTTTTCCGGGATGATCGACGTATTGAGCAGGCTGCTGCCCGGATTGAGAGAGGCTCCAACCGTCCAGATCAGGGGATAGATGATGATAACCGCGACCATGGCTAGAAGCAGGTAGCTCAGGGTCAGGCGAATGGCATTACGCTTTTTCAGACTGTGTTTGACACTCATGGCAGGGTCTCCTTACACCATGTCGTCTTGTTTGAACGAATTGGTCGCACGGAACTGCCACAGGGCGATGCCGACCACGAAGATAGAGAGCAGGATGGTGATGCTCGCCGCAATCGCATACTGGGACGATGACATGGTCAGCTTATAGATCCAGGAGACCAGGATGTCGGTCCCACCCGCGTTTGAGCCTGCCACAGCAGGGCCACCATTGTTAAACAGGTAGATGATGTTGAAATTGTTGAAGTTGAAGGTGTACTGAGTGATCAGAATCGGGGCGATCGAGTACAACACCAGAGGCAGTGTGATGGTAGTCAGTTTGTGCCATGCGCTGGCGCCGTCGATAGTGGCGGCCTCATAGAGATCATCCGGGATCGCCTGCAGTACCCCGGTGGTCATGGCAAAGACGAACGGGAAACCAAGCCAGGTTTGCATCAGGATTAGGGCCGTCTTTGTCCAGAAGGGATCTGTCATCCATGCCTTGGGCTCAATGCCAAGCGCAGCCAGGATGCCATTGTTGATCACACCAAATGTCTCATTGAACATGCCGGCAAAGACCAGAATGGTGACAAAACCGGGCACTGCCCACGGCAGGATCAGGATAGTGCGAATGAGCGGCTTGAAGCGCAGATCCTTCTGATTGACTAGGATAGCCAGCAGTACCCCGACCGTGCATTGCAGCGTGGTGGCGATCAGCGTCCAAATCACGGTCCACTGCAGCACATCGAGCAGGGTCGAACGCCACAGATCGAGCTTGAAGATGTTGATGAAGTTCTTCATCCCCACCCAGTCCACCAGCTTGGCAGGCGGAGTGTGGTAGAGATCGTAGTTGGTGAAGGCGATGGAGAAACCAAAGATGATGGGGAACACCACCACGAATACCAACAATATAAAGCCCGGGGTGATCATCAGGTAGGGGAAACCTTCGCTCAGCAACAATTGGTATTGCTTACGCACACTGGTCAGCGCTACGCCACGATCCCGGCGATCGCCGTTAACATAAGCATCACGGACGCTCCAGAAATAGATGGCGCAACCAAAGATGGCCACTAGTACGCTGATAACCCCCTTGGCCAAGAGGAAGACGGAATTGTCCCGGGGCAACTCGGTACCGAGGGTAAACAGCCCCCAGAACCCTTGAGATAGAAAATCATGGAATACGCCGAAGAAACAGGCCATGACGATGAAAAACAGGGTGCCCTTGACCCATTGCCGGTTATACCACTGACCGAGTCCCGGGATCAGCGAGAGCAGGGCGGCCACCTTGGCATGATGGGTTCTTGTACCGATCTGGGTAAGCGATCCGGAATCGACAACCACAATGTACCTCCTTTCCATTGAGAGCCCGGGCGGCCACGAACGCCGCCCGGCCCGAATTGGGCCTGTGCCCAACTTGTGTTATTGCTGCGAGTGATTGACTTCGATCTGCATGTTGATGTTCTTGACTGCACCTTCCAGTGCCGCCTTCACATCCTGCTTGCCAGTCACGCCAAGCTGCAGTGCACTGTTGGCAGGGGTCCACACCTCTTGCATCTCGGGCACGCTCGGCATCGGAGTAGCGAAACCGGCCTGAATGGCCACGGCACGGGATTTCTCGTCATTCTTGATGAGCGGATCGTCAATCAGCGCCTTGAGGGGCGGGATCTCGCCGGTCTTCTCGAAGCGGACTTTGGCGTACTCAGGCTGGTTGATGAACTCGATGAACTGCTGTGCCAACTCTTTCTGCTTGGAATAGGTAGAGATGCTGTACCCTTTCACGCCGAGGAAAGAGCGCATATGCTCGCCATTGGGCAATGTCGGCAGCGGGGCAACACCGTAGTTCACTCCCGCATCCTTGTAGGGCTGGAACGACCAGGGTCCAGTGATGACGGCCGCGGCCTTCTTCTCGGTGAACAGGGAATCGATGGCGTTAGCACCGGTCTCACCCACGATACCGGCCGGGAAAAGGCCTTCGCTGTAGAAACGCTTGAGGAGACTCACTGCATCGACCGAGCCCTGGTTGGCTAGGCCCACATCCTTGACGTTGGGCGAACCGTTGGGGTTCTGGCCGAAGATATAACCCCCCATGGCTGCAACTACACCATAGGAGTAATAAATCTCGTCAAACTTGGCGAGCAGACCGTATTTGTCCTCCCCGCGCAGGGTCTGGGAAGCCTTGATCAGCTCGTCAAAGCTCTCAGGAGCCTTGGGTAACAAGTCCTTGTTGTAGACCATGACAATGGTCTCGACCGCCTTGGGTAGGCCATAGAGCTTGCCTTCATAAGTCTGGGCATCCACCGCAGGTTTGGTGAAACCAGCAAGGTAGTCGGCCCCCGGCTTGATCTCGCTGATGAGCCCCTGCACCACGGCAGTACCAACCTGATCATGGGGCAGTACCAGTACATCCGGACCGATACCGGCCGGACCGTCCAAGCGCAGCTTCTCGATCTGCTGGGCATACGGGGTTTCGAGGATCTTCACCTTGACGTTGTGCTTGGCTTCGAACGCCTTGACAGCCTCCTCAATGCCGTTTGATTTCTTGATGTCTTCCCACACCAGAAGTTCACCGTCAGCGGCGCGGGCTAACTGGCCCAACCCCATAACGCCCAAAGACAACAACATTGCAGCAGTCAATTTGTTGATTTTCATATAATTTCCTTGTCCCCAACTCAGGTAAAAGCAGGTCTTGTCAGACCACGTAGGTAAAGTGAGTGTTACGATTCCATCCAGTCGGTGTAACTTCTGAAGATTGTTACCAATTCGGGTGTAAAACAAAGCAAAGCCACATTTCACGCCGGACTGGTCTGGCCTCTACGACACAACCTAACCACCACCTAATGCAATGAAAAATAAATGGTTTAATCCCATACATCAGATCCGGAGCAATACGCTCTATCACTTGATTTTTGCTTGGCACAGGTCTTCGGGTGCACTGGAACAGCAAAAAAGTAACGATTACACCGAATACCTCTACGGTAAGCGGTGCTTGCTCTGCCTGCCAGCAGCACATATCAAGGCTGTGATCTCATGCACAAAAGAAACAGCATTTTGTGCAACCGATTACACCAGCCTGATATAGTCCCTCTAAAGCCACAGAGTGAAACGGTGTGAAACGCCTTCTCCCTCCCAGGGCAAAAAAGCCGCAGAAGGGGTATGACCGCCCCAGCACTCGCAGCTAATGCATTTATTATCAAGGAGTTAAAGCTCATGGCGAGTATCAGACTGAACAATGTGATCAAGCGTTTTGGCAGCAATGTGACCCTACATAATGTGAATCTGGATGTAGAAGACGGTGAGTTCACCGTCTTTGTCGGTCCTTCCGGTTGTGGTAAATCCACTCTGCTGCGCATGATCGCCGGTCTGGAAGAGATTTCGGACGGCCACATTGCGATTGATGAGCAGGTGGTCAACGATGTAGCCCCAGCTCATCGCGGGGTGGCCATGGTGTTCCAATCCTATGCCCTGTACCCCCACATGACTGTGGCCGAAAATATGGGCTATGGCCTGCGGGTCAATGGTGTGGTGAAAGAGGAGATCGCACATCAGGTCAGCATGGTGGCCAAAACACTGCAACTTTCCCACTTGCTCGACCGTAAACCCAAGCAACTTTCCGGCGGGCAGCGTCAGCGCGTAGCCATCGGCCGAGCTATCGTGCGTAACCCCAAGGTGTTCCTGTTTGACGAGCCACTATCCAACCTTGATGCAGAACTCCGTGTGGAGATGCGTCTACATATCGCCAAGCTGCATCAGGAACTCAAGACCACCATGATTTACGTTACACACGATCAGGTGGAAGCAATGACCCTCGCAGACAAGATCGTGGTCATGAACTACGGCAAGGTAGAGCAGGTGGGCTCTCCGATGGAACTCTACTACAAACCAACCAACAAGTTTGTCGCCGGTTTTATCGGATCCCCCAAGATGAACTTCCTGCCCGGTAAAGTGCTTGCTTGGAGTGAAAATGAGCTGACCGTACAAGTCAGTGAGCAACAGATCCTGACTTTGCCCATAGCCACCTCTCACGTAGCAGAAGGCAGCGAAGTGACACTGGGCCTGCGTCCGGAGCATGTTGTGCCAAACGGCCAAGGCATTCACCTCACTTTTACCTGTGAAGTCGTTGAACGCCTGGGCAACAGTACCTATCTGTTTGGCCAGTGCTGCGGCGTCGATGGATTCAAACTGTTACTTGCCGGCGACAGCGCATTTAGCCCCTACCAGAAGATGGATGTCTTTTTCTCACCCGAACATTGTCTCGTTTTTGATGCAGAAGGATTACGCATCAACCACTGATTTCATCACAAGCCATGCCAGATTTGCCCCCAGCAGAGCCGGGGGCTTTTTTTTATTCATTTGTTATTAAAAGGAAAATGAGAGCTATCTCTCAGCTCCGGTGAGTTGTAATTTCGTCCTGAACTAGGCGGTGTAAAATAATCACTTAATTGTGTAAACGTTACACAAGAAGTTCCTGGCGATCAAAAGACGCGCTATAGACGTGTTGCGACGCATCAGCAACGAGTCGCCGAAGAGGTCTTCGGTCATCAATCAACCGAGTGTCATAACTCTTAATCCGTGTAATTGATTACAATGAAGACATCAAAACGACATTTTTCCATTATTCAGCGCATCGCACTGGGATTTCTTACCATCATCTTATTGCTGATTCTCTCGGTCGGGCTTTCGCTTTATACCGGACAGAGATTGGCAGCCCAAGTCAATGAGCTTACCGGACACACTGCCCCGACGTTGGTACAGAGCCGCGCGGTGACGCGTGACCTTTTCTCTCTCGATAAGAGCCTGCGAGTCGCCTTATTGCAGCCCTCTGTGGAGGATATCGATAAAGCGATAGCCCTCATGCAGCAATGGCAACAAAGCTACCAGCAAGACGCGCAGCGTCTAAAAGAGCAGACCAACAGTGATGCCGATTTACAAGAGAAGGTCTTGACGCTGGACGAGCAGCAGAGCCAGTACTGGGCACTGATAAAGCAACTTGCAACTGACTATGCCACTAATCTCTCCCATCAGCAGACGCTCAGCCGCGATAACAGACTCAATAGTGCTTTTCGAAAATTACGCGGACAACTGGATATATTGGTTGCGCCACTGGGGGCTCATCCTGCCGTGCTTACAAAAAATCAGCTGTTACAAGAGTTGGAGCTACAAACAAGTAGTGTGACAGACTCTCTCAAACAACGTGATCCCCAGCTGATTGCCAGCAAGGTTGAGCAACTCACCGCATCAGCGATGAAACTGGCTGCACTGCGCAAGCAACTCTCAGTGCAATTACGCACGCAGGAAAGTGCCTTTGGTGACTATATTGACCTTGAACAAAGTGCCGGGATCACCCTAGATAGCGTATTTGCCTTGCTCTCCGGCCCCCAAGCACTCTTGGCAAAACACCTGGAACTTTCTATGCGCAGTGAACAATTGCGCAATCAAAGCGAGCAAGCAACCCGCATGGTTGACTCACTGCTCGCAGAACTCTCTGCCATTGATGACATCGTGGACGCCCAGCTCAGTGCGCGGGTTTCACAAAGCCAGGGTATTCTGTTGCAACTGGAAATCGGGCTCTCGGTTGGGCTACTGGTTTCACTGTGTTTGAGCGCTCTTATTTTACTGCATCTGATTCGCGCCATTCGTAAACCCATGCAACAACTGCTCACAACACTGCTCTCACTAAGTCGTGGTGACATGACACAGCGAGCCATGCTGGATCGTCATGACGAACTGGGGCAAGTAGGCGAAGGGATCAATTCTTTGGCACACGAGATGAGCAATATGCTCAGCCAAGTGGTACATGCCGCCCGTTCACTCGGGGAAATGGCCGAGCTCAACCTGAGCGCACAACAAAGCGCCACCCGCCAGCTTGAGCAGCAGCGAAGTGAAACTAACAGTGTCTGCGCCGCGATGGAGGAGATGGATTATTCGGCGCGAGAAGTGGCAACCAGTGCTGAAATGGCCGAACAGACGCTGGCACAGGTGGCGAAAGAAGCCACTCAGACCAGCATGATGAGTAAGCACACTGCAGAGCGAATGAGTCGATTAGCTGACGACCTGACCAACTCCTGCCACGCCATTGAGTCAGTGCATCACTTGAGTGTCAATATCGGTGGCATTCTTGAGATCATTGAGCGGGTCACAGAGCAAACTAACCTGCTCGCGCTCAATGCGGCAATAGAAGCCGCCAGAGCCGGCGAGCACGGCCGTGGCTTCGCGGTTGTTGCCGACGAGGTACGCCAGCTAGCCCGTCATACCGCAGAGTCAACAACCCAGATCCAGTCGCACATTGCGGCCCTGCAGCAAGGGGTTACCGGAGCGGTCGAGACCATTGTCCGCTGCCACGGAGTAATGCAGGCATGTAGCCAGGACAGTCAACAAACCCGAATGATGCTTGGCGCTCTTTCAGACAGTCTTCACTCAGTGGCCGAACTGAGCAGTCGAATCGCTACAGCGGCCCTACAGCAGCGCCAAACCAGTACAGAAATAGCCAGAAACATCAGCAATATCAGCTCTATTGCCAATGAAAACCAAAAAGTGCTGGGCAATGTGGCTCATACCGGCGGGCAACTGCAAAAGCTCTCATCACAGCAGCAATCTCTGGTACAGCGCTTTGTTCTGCAAAATACCTGACCAAAACGGGAGATATCCCATGACCATGAGGACCTACTAACATGCTCAAACGTACTCTGCTTGTCGCGGCTATGCTCAGTTGCCTGCAACCTGCATTTGCCGATGATGACTCGGCGCAAACCCGTGCTCTGTTTTTACGTGGCGAGATGAACAACTGGGAAGCGTCAGCTGCCGCCAAGATGACGGTTCAGGCGATCGACCTATTGAGCGTAAAGACGCAACTGCAAGCCAGTCACGGCGCTTACAAGTTCAAGATTGCTGATGAAAAATGGAAAAGTGACACGACCTATGGCCAGGTCGATCCCACCAGCAAAGTCGAGTCAGGCAAGCCCGTGGTGGTCAAAGCCGGTTACCAGTGGGGCGATATGAAATTTACACCAGCTGCTGATGGAAGTTACACATTTACGCTTGATCGTCGTGACCCGGCCAAGGTGATCGTCACCGTCAGTAAAGATTAAATATTGCCGCACAGATAATACCGACAAATAATGCCAACCCGTAAAAATTAGCTGGCATTATGTTTCTTAAATAACAACGCCTGCTTAAGCAGGCGTTGTTATTTAAGAAACGTGGCTCGTCTTATTTCTGACTGCGCTTGACCGCCTCGACAAAGGTGGTCTTGGCCTTGGTCGAGCCAGCCCGCTCAGCTTCATCCACCAGTTTCATCGCCTTGTCGATATCACCAGCCTGCACCGCTATCTCAATCTGGGTCAGATAGAAGTTCTCCGTTTCACCCAACATGGTCGGAGTCGCGACGGCTGGCTGATTCTTTATCGCCGTTGCCGCCACAGCGCCAGCACCGGCGCCAAGCGCCATGGCACTGGGTTGCACACCTTGGCTCAATGCCAGTTTGTCGCTGTATTCTGATTTAAACACATTATCGACCCCTTCCAGCTTGGCGCGATCCACCAGCTCAATCTTGACCAATCCCCACGGGGAGTGCGGGATAACCGGATCATTGACCGGCGGCTCCTGAGTGGAGGTCGCTCGGGCAAACGCCTTAGCGGGGTGCAAAATCGTGGTCGAACCCGAGAGCTCGGTGGCCGGTGAATAGATGACCATATACGCCTCTGGCTTGAGTGCATTACGGCTTACGTAAATGGTGCCCTCAATACGGTCATTATCGAGCAGGTGTGCCGGTTTGTAACTAAACAGAGATTTGCCCAATACCCGGGTCACTTCAAAATTGCTGTTGAGCATCAATACCTGCGGCATCAAGACACTCTTGCCCACTTGGGCTGCAACCTTGACCACCATATCACCGGTATTGGTGGGCAACTGGTAGGCAGCCAGGTAACTCAACCCTTCCTGAAATTTATAAACCTGGGAAGCGCCATCAATGGTCAGCAGCGTATCGCCTTCCGCCAGAGGCTGATATTTAAGCGCCGACAGGGAAGCGCAGCAACTCTGGGCTGAAAGCAGCGCCTGTTTAGCTGCATCGGGGGAATTTAACACGGCTTCATGCGGCTGCAGGGGAACCGTCATGCTTGAACAGCCCGACAACACGACTGCCACCGCGGCGGCAAGGAGATAATTGGCCAACTTCATCGTATTTCCCTATCAAATGGTGACACAAACAAGACTGCCCCCAAAAGGGGGCAGCATGTAACAAACCCGAGTAGATATTACCACCACGCTTCAGCTTGGACACCAAAGTTCCACGCATGGTCATCGGTGTTACCATTGAAGGAATCACCTTCACCATCTGTCAGATAACTTGCATAAACACGGATTTCAGGACGAGCCATCATACTAGGGCCAGCAGACCAAGCTTGTGCCAACGTATATTTTTGACCACTTTCTTTGTCTTCAGAACCACTGGTCCAAGTTTTGGTGCGCTCGAAAGTGCCAAGCTCAACCAAGGTCTTAGTAATATCAGTCCAAGCATATGAACCACGAGCTACTGCACTAAAGAGTTCAGTATTGTCGTGCCAAGCTTGGAGTTTTTCACCCTTGCCATAAGTGAAAACATGGTTGATTGAGAAACGCTCACCAACTGGAATATCACCAGTCAAAATGACGCGGTAGCCAGTGGCATCGTCGGTTGTATGCCATACGTCATACCAACCACCACCTTGCGAGATCATATTCTGAGCCAGACCTTTATTGGCATACTGCAGTACCAGCTTTTCATTGATGCCTGAGCCATCAAAATATTGGCTGATTTCACCAGTCACCATTACCCCATTCTTTGGATCATAACTGGAGCCAGCAGATTTTTGCTCATCAGTTGGGTTGGGCATAGCGTAATCAACACCAAACTCAGTCCAAGCACCACTCCAGGGCTTTAATCCTGCATAGCGTACATCAAGGAAGTTGATATTCAGATCATTATTGGTAATGGAATTATCAATATCATTGCCGTCGGAACGGATCCAGGCAAAAGAGAATGCTCCTGGCCCTGCTTTCAGATTTTCCAAGCCTGCGCCTGCACCGGACACGTTCCAATACTTGGTGTCGATAATATGCAGATCATGACGCTGATAATAACGCTTACCAACCCACAGTATTGCATCTGGATCGCTAGCAATGAGGCCTTTAACTTTAGCATTAAACTGACGAAGACCAAATTTTGCATCATCATCTTTGGTACTTTCACCGTCATTAGAACCATCACTTTCCATGCTGACCATACTGTCTACATAGAACGAGACGCCATCTTTTTTAAACAGCTCTTGTCCAAGACCAATTTCGCCATAGGTATCATCTTCATTACCCAGGCGACCTAATAGATCCTTATTCGCTGTCTGCTGTTTACCATCTTGGGAAACACCGACCCCAGAACGGAAATAACCAGTAAAATCAACAGCGTGAGCATTCGCAGCCATCATGGCAACAGCGAGTGCAATCGATGATGTCAAATATTTGGTCTTCATGTGCGTTCCTTCCTCCGTTGTATCTATATATGTATGGCGATGAACGTCAGCATCCAAGAAAACGCTCTCACCGACGGAACGGATTATATGCGCGACGATTGAACTTTTGTCATGACATGCATCACACATTCATGAAACAAGCATCATTGAAATGGTGAAAACACATTACATCAACACAAGACTTAATGTAAGGTATTGATAATCAATAAAAATAAATCACCACTGGAGTGTTATCGATTACACTGTTAATAAAGTGTTTTCGCACAACCAAGGCTGTCAAGCAGACACTGCGGACTGAAAGAGGCCCTAAGCCAACGACTTAGGCAGAGGTCTTAGCTAACAGAGCGGATAGCGAGACGGGCATTAAAGGCAACGTCAAGAAGAAGCAGTGGCCAGATCATTGGATCTTGACCACTTAGAGAGGCGGGAGTCAGATTTACAAGGTTTTGACTGAATGGCGCCGAACCAAGGTCGGGCTAAACAAGTTGGTCGCTGAATTGATGGCCTCACCACGCGACAGAGCCACAGCCAACTCAGCAGCTTGCGTTGCCATAGCCACCACGGGGTATTTAACTGTGGTGAGACGCGGACGCAAGTAGCGAGATATCAGCACATCATCAAAGCCCACCAAAGAGAGGTCTTGAGGAACATCAATCCCGTTATCGCTAAGCACTGACAAGGCCCCCGCCGCCATCGAATCGTTATAGCAAACGACGGCTGTCATCTGCGGTCCCCGACCCAGCAACTCGGTCATCGCAGCCTCCCCCCCCAATTCATCAGGACTACCGCGGGAGATCAGGCGTTCATCAACCGGAATATTGTGCTCTTGCAGAGCATCCAGATAACCCTGCAGACGGTCCTGAGAGTCTGATATCTGATGATTTGAGCATAAAAATCCTATCTTCTTATGGCCTTCCTGAATCAAATGCCGAGTCGCAAGCCAGGAACCATAGCGATCATCTAGCGCAACACAACGGGACTCGAATCCTGGAACAATACGGTTGATTAGTACCATGCCTGGAACATAGCTCATCATCTGGATCAGCTCTTCATCTGGCAGCATTTTGGCATGAACCACCAAGCCAGAGCAGCGATGCCCTATCAACTGCTCTATTACATGCTTCTCTTTGGCTGCGTCGTGGTAACCATTTCCGATAAGCAGAAAATTCCCCGTGGCCTGTGCCACTTGCTCAACAACTTTAACCATGGTGCCAAAGAACGGGTCAGACACATCAGCAACAATCAATCCCAAAGTTTCATTGTTCTGATGGGCCAATGCTCTCGCGTTCGCGTTGGGGTGGTAGTTGAGTTCATGCATCGCCTTGAAGACGGCATCGCGTGATGCCTGACTTGCCTTTGGCGACTTATTGATGACACGTGAGACTGTGGCGACGGATACGCCTGACAGGAGTGCCACATCTTTGATAGTTGCCATGAATTAGTTTTTCCGGTGAACGGGATAAATAAAAACCTGTGCTTTACATGGTAAGGATACTACCGACATTTCCAATGCCTGACACGGCTTTCATACCAAAAGCGGGATCATTCTATCAATACGAGCGCCTCGCCGTGTAATCATCTTACATACACCGCTCTCCAGCATCATGCGTATTGCGAATAAAAACGTGACAAAAATCACATAAAATGGAGGTGAATCTTCCCGGCATACTTTCACAAGCGCAGAATAAGGGTAAGCGGTTACACTAATGAAACCCAATCAAAACGAGCGCCAAGGAGAGATTCATGTTGAAGATACTCGTCACGGGTGGAACTGGTTACATAGGTAGTCATACCTGCTTGCAGCTTATCGCTGCCGGGATGACCCCCATTTTGTTGGACAATTTGGTTAACAGCAGAGAAAGTGTCCTAGAACGTATCCACACTCTCAGCGGACAACGCCCTCTGCACTATCACGGTGATGTGCGAGATGCCGACCTGCTTGATCGAGTTTTTGCCGACCAGCAAATAGATGCCGTAATCCACTTCGCTGGCCTCAAGGCTGTAGGTGAATCAGTACAAAAACCTCTCGAGTACTATGACAACAATGTCAGCGGCACCTTGGTGCTATTGCAGGCTATGCGACGCGCCGGGGTCAAGACCTTGCTATTCAGCTCATCTGCCACCGTTTATGGTGAACCAGAGACTATGCCCATCACCGAGGAATCGCCAACCTTTAGCGCCACCAACCCTTATGGTCAGAGCAAGCTGATGGTGGAGCGTCTCATCAAGGACTTTGCACGATCAGCTCCCGACTGGTCATTAACCCTGTTGCGCTATTTCAATCCGGTAGGAGCCCATCCCAGCGGCCTGATGGGCGAAGATCCCCAGGGCATTCCCAATAACCTGATGCCTTATATTGCCCAGGTGGCAGTGGGCCGCCGTGCCAAACTCGCCATATTTGGTGATGACTACCCGACACCGGATGGTACCGGCGTGCGGGATTACATTCATGTCATGGATCTAGCCGATGGCCATGTTGCAGCCTTGAAACATACTCTTGGGCAAGCTGGCGTCCATGTTTACAACCTGGGCTCTGGGCATGGCTACAGCGTCCTAGACATTCATGCCGCCTTCTCCAAGGCCTGTGGCCGCGAACTGCCTTATGAGATCGTGCCGCGCCGCGCCGGGGACATAGCGCAGTGTTGGGCCGATCCAACACGAGCCTACAACGAGCTGGGGTGGAAGGCTCATCGCACGCTTGATGAGATGACGGCCGATACCTGGCGCTGGCAATCCCAAAATCCGAACGGTTACCCCCTTCCATGAATGTACAGAACGAGACAGGCCTTCCTATGCAATTTGAACCGACCGATCACCCCCACCGTCGTTACAACCCATTGATCCAGCAGTGGGTTCTAGTTTCTCCCCACAGGGCTAAGCGCCCTTGGCAGGGGCAGCAGGATGAACCCGATCGCACCCAGCGATCAGCTCACGATCCGGATTGTTTCCTCTGCGCCAGCAACACTCGCGTCACTGGTGACAAAAATCCGGATTATCAGTCGACCTTCGTCTTTACCAACGACTTTGCAGCCCTGATTGTTGATACTCCGATGGCCCCAACCAGCGAGGATCCCCTCTTCCAGCTAGAGAGTGCGCGCGGCACCAGCAGGGTAATCTGCTTCTCACCGGATCACAGCAAGACCTTACCCGAGTTGTCCGTCCCCTCCCTCACCGCCGTGGTCAACACTTGGTGCGAGCAAACTGCAGAGCTGGGGTGCGACTACCCCTGGATCCAGGTATTCGAAAACAAGGGAACCATGATGGGTTGCTCCAATCCCCACCCACACGGGCAGATCTGGGCCAACGACTTCTTGCCCAACGAAGCCGCGCGGGAAGATGATGCCCAACGGGAGTATTTTGCAAAAAATGGTCGTGCCATGTTGCTCGATTATGTGGAGCGCGAACAGGCTGACGGCCGCCGTACCGTAGTGGAAACGGAGCACTGGCTGGCAGTGGTGCCCTATTGGGCGGCCTGGCCCTTCGAAACCCTGTTGCTTCCCAAGTTTGCGGTAACACGTCTACCGGCCCTGACAACACAACAGCGTGAAGACCTCGCGCTTGCGCTCAAGAAGCTGACCAGCCGCTATGACAACCTGTTTCAGTGCTCCTTCCCCTATTCGATGGGATGGCATGGTGCGCCTTTCAATGGCGAGGAGAATGACCACTGGCAGTTGCATGCCCACTTCTACCCGCCCCTGCTGCGCTCTGCGAGCGTACGCAAATTTATGGTGGGCTATGAAATGCTGGCGGAAACACAGCGTGACCTGACGGCAGAACAGGCGGCCGAACGCCTGCGTTCCGTCAGTGATATCCATTTTCGTGAACAGGTTTGAGGTTGAGATATGAGTATTGAATCGCCACGCAGCGTGACTGAACGCACCTTTTACACCCAGTACGGTTATCCCCCTACCCTCGCCATTCAGGCTCCAGGGCGTGTCAACCTCATCGGGGAACACACGGACTACAACGACGGCTTCGTGCTCCCCTGCGCCATTGACTATCAGACAGTGATCAGTGCGGCCCCCCGCCAAGACAGCCTGATCAGGGTGATCGCTGCCGACTATGACAACCAGCTGGATGAATTTGACTTGCGCCACCCCATAGAGCCGCGCCCGGAATACCTGTGGGCCAACTATGTGCGAGGTGTCGTCAAATATTTGCTATTGCGAGGCTGTCAACTGACCGGGGCTGACCTGGTGCTCAGTGGCAATGTACCGCAGGGAGCCGGTCTGAGCTCTTCCGCCTCTCTGGAAGTGGCGGTAGGACAGATCTTCAAAGAGATGAATCACCTCGACATCAGCCAGGCAGATATCGCCCTGAACGGACAACTGGCGGAAAACAGGTTCGTCGGTTGCAACTGCGGCATCATGGATCAGTTCATCTCCGCCCTGGGTCAGCAGGATCGCCCTGCTGATCGATTGCCGTAGCCTGAAAACCCGTCCTGTAAGCATGCCGGCCGACATTGATGTGGTCATAATCAACTCGAACGTACGCCGGGGCCTGGTGGATAGCGAATACAATACCCGCAGAGCACAGTGTGAAGAGGCCGCACGGCATTTTGGGGTCAAGGCACTGCGCGACCTGACTATGACCCAGTTCACGGAGCGAGCCAACGAACTGGCTCCTGTCGTCGCGAGCCGTGCACGCCACGTCATCTCCGAGAATGAACGAACGCTGGCAGCGGCCGATGCGCTTGCCAATGAAGACATGGTCATGATGGCCGAATTAATGGCAGCCTCTCATGCCTCGATGCGTGATGATTTTGCCATCACAGTGCCCGCCATTGATGCCCTGGTCGACATAATCAAAGATATCATCGGCAGTCGTGGTGGTGTGAGGATGACAGGTGGCGGGTTTGGTGGTTGTGTGGTTGCATTGGTTCCACAGTCACTGACAGCAGCATTGTGCGAACAGGTTAATATTCGTTATCCCCAAGTAAGCGGTCTGGCCCCGAGCATCTATATCTGTAAGCCCTCAGCCGGAGCCGGCCTACTCTGATATCTTCGCTGACACCTCAATATTGTAGTGGTCAACTATTTCCAAACTGGTCATGGTATAGCCGTATTGCTAAGCGATGAGCATTGGACTTAGTTTAGTTAAACAACGCTCTCAGTAAGCAGCTTTGATTAACATGTGGATAATACAATTGAACCAAATCTCAGATATATGTTATCTCTATGAACCTACCTCAGGGACTGCTCCGGCAGTCCCTTTTTCATGGCGCTTTCCGACCAGGGATCCAATTCGTATCAGTTAAAACTACAGAACAACAAGATATCAAGGCGTTACGTAGTGCTCGCCAGCTCATAGTTGAGCAGCGAACAGCTCTGGCTAACCAACTACATACATTCGCCACTTGGGCACTCAGATGCCGTTTTGGGGAGGGGCGACCATCCCATTAGCTATAGTCCGGTGCGCACAACGGCACATTCATCAACTCGAACAGGGTGTCGAGTAGTCCCTGAGTGGCCCGCAGAGTGAGGTTGAAAATCCCCTTGAGCATCAGGAAGGTGCAGATGGTCTGGTCGGTGTAGAGCTGGTTGCGGCCCCGTCGCCCGTGTTGGTTTTGGTGAAACCAGTTATCCATGGCGCCTGCATCAACCCAGAAGGTGAGAGAGCCACGGCTAATCAGAGACTTGTTGTATTGAGGCCAGTTGGTAATGGGGTGAAGCGACTTGCCCATGATGCAGACTTGAAGAGGATCGTGGTGATCAGCTCACGGTAATGACTCCAATCAGTTGAAATGGTGTCTTTCTATAAAGGCACCAATCACTTTCTCGTGGAGCTCAACGGAACGAGAGAAGCAGATGGTCTTGCGAGCCAATCGCTTGATGCGCGTTCTGAGCGTCAGGTTGTTACGCTCGATACGCTGGGTGAATATCTTCCCGGTCAGATGCATCTCGCTCGGCACCTCTCTGGCATAGCTTCCCCAGTCATCACTGGTGATAAAGCCTATCTGGAACGGAGAAAGCAGGCTCAGCAACCGACGGCATGTCTCATCGTTGCGTGGGCCAAAGGTATATGCCACGACTCGTTTTCTCTTGGTATCAAAGGCATACCAAAGCCAATGTCGATGCAGTTTGTTGCCAACATAGGCCCATTGCTCATCAAGTTCACAGATAAGCGCCACGTCATCGAGCCCCCCCTTTTCGGAGGTTACTTGCCTTGGGGTGAGTTTTTTAGGGTGCGTATGACGGTGTTGATGCCAATCTTGAGGACGCGAGCAGTATCACGAACACCTGAGCCGTTGAACGCCATATCAACAATCTTGTCTTTGACGCCAGGCTTCGGGCTTCATAGGTGTAGGTGAGCTGAAACACGTGCGGACAGACGGGGCAACGATAGCGAACATGGCCAGCAGGGGTCTTACCATGGCGATATACGTGGTCAGAGTTGCAACGAGGACAGTGAACGGGGATGGATGCCATGAAGCTGTCGGTCTCAAAAGAGTTCATCATATCAACTCAACCGATCGGATGCATCACCCACAAAAGCAAGCAGACCGAGCGATGGTTGAAGAAGAACCCCAAGTTCTGCTTGGTGTTCCAGCCAGTTTACAGCCCTTGGGTTAATCACATAGAACGGCTGTGGCACAAGTTACATGAAACCATCACGCGCAATCATCAATGTAGAGGAATGGCCAGCCTGCTGGCCCGAGTGAAACACTTCATGGATACCGTGTCTCCTTTCGCCGGGAATGGCTATGGCACAGCGAAGGTGTAGCACTATTAGGATCAGTTATTTAGAGCCCATGAATTAAGTGTAAACATTACCTTATCAGTTGACTACGCCCGAAATTACGCTCACCTCGTACTTTCGAACGTAATTTAAATAAATACGCAGTCCTCTCCAAGAATTTATAAAATTTCTCATTGTGTAGGTCAGCATCTCGGCGATCAAATCGATACTCTGCATCATCAGGGAAATGCACCAAAGACGCATAATCAGGGTATGCGAGCCTCAATGCACTACACCAAGCTTTACGGATGCGTGTAGCCATGTTATCCGCATCAAAATTAGAGTAATCACCAAGATGACCGTAGTCATCTCGGTTAAACAGTAGCACCACGTGGTAATGAGGATGTTGGCTTGCTACTTGCTCCTTCACCCAGATATAACCCAAGAAGAATGGTTTACCGGTCTTCCCCTTACGGTGACGTGCCGCCTGTATTTGGCTTTTTAGTGAAGCTATAAAGCGCTTAATCACCCTTTCCTCCTCTACCTCCGGTGGAAAGCTTGTCGGCATGTCCGGATCATCCATAACTGGTATCTGGGGAAAGCGTAGATCAACGCGCACTGCAAACACTCGTGGGTAGCGATGCAAGAAGTTCATGATCACACCTAATGACGTTTCCAATTGTTCATGTGATATTTCGCCATACTTGGCTTCTGCATCAATTCGCAAGTTTTCTAGCTCGTCGGCTATTAAATGATACCCAACAATTGACTTCATATACAGACCTATTGTTCGCATGGAATATCCATGCCTTGGGGTTAGATACTCAGGTGACTTCACTTATCGTAATTAATGAGGATTGCTACGTAAAACTTTACGGACAACTGATACCTTGCTCTCTTATCAAACCACTAGGTTTATATATCAACCAACATTTAGCACCCTGTGTTTTACATATGCTTCGCTATGCAGATGTATACGGCTAATGGCTTGTCTCTGATGTACAAGCCTGATGTGCATCTGATTGGTATACACGAAGTGTATATATCACATATTCTCGTTCACATACCCTGTGATACACTCTGATGGTAACCGTTCACCGGGACGGTGTTGACAGCACCAACTCCTCCGGGAACGGGTAGTCGGTTTTCTCGATGCAGGACCTGACAACTGCCCTCAGCCACTCCTGCGGGCAGCGGCCCAATCGCTTGGCCGTCTCCACCAACGATAGGATACGCTGCCTGAACTGCTCGCCTCGATGCGACCAGACGCCATAGCTTCCCTTGCGCCACAGCACATAGCCACGCAGCGCCCGCTCCGCTTCATTGTTGGTCAGCGCTATCTCGTCGTTTTCCATAAAACGCCATAGCATCTCATCGTCCTTGAGCAGTAACTGGCAGCGCCCACGGTAGCGCTTGGAACACAGTACACTGCCCCGCTCCAGCTGCCTTCGCCAGCTTTGCCGACATCGCTGCAACCTTCGCTGGTACTGCTCCCGGCTTAAGCAGCCTTGTTCATAGCCATGCCGGGTTCTGAACACCGTGTCAGCCAGCAGTACCAGCCGGGCTCCGATAGGCTGGTTGACGGCGTCGCTACTCTCGGCAATCGCCGCCACGTTGCGCAGCACATGCGCCCAGCACAGTTGGCGCTGGGCGCTGTCGATGAAGCGGTATCCCGCATACTGGTCGGTCACCAGCACCCCATCAAGCTCACTGCCCAGCAACCGCTTCGCTGCCTCCTGACCGCGGCCAAACGCCGTCATGAAGCAGACCGCGACCTTGCTCAGGGCCAGCCACATCCAGCGTCGCTCACCGCCCCGCTGGTGCCGGGTTTCATCGGCATGGATGATGGCGGCAGACTGCACTTGCTGTTTGATGGCTTGGTGGGTCGGGGTGAGCATGGCGCTGACCCGGCCTTGCGCTTCACTGATGGCGCCTCGGCTAAAGCTCAAACCGAAGTGCTGCTTGAGCTGCTGCTGTATCTTGCTGATGCTCTGGTGGAACTGACCACTCTGCAAAGCGATATAGCTCAGCAGATTAGCCCCCATCTGGCTGTGGCTCACCGTATCGGGCAGGGCTGCTTCACTGGTGGTGACGCACCCACGGCAGGTGCCCCGATACAGCTGATGCTCTGTCACCACATAGCTGACCTCGGGCAGGTCAAACACCTGATGAACCCGGTAGGGCTTGTCATGGGACACCACCTGCTCACCACAGCAGGCGCACTGCCGGGCAGGATAGTGTGGTATTGCCGTCAGTCGGTCGTCCTCAGGATGACGTTCACGCCGCTGCCCCTTGTGGCCAGGCTGGGCACCACGAGCCTTGCCGGAAGCGGGGCGCTTGCGCGCAGGCGGGGTCCCCGAGCCATCAGTGGAGGGGGGCTTGGAGGAGTTATTGCTGTTTTGGTTGAGGCGGTCTTCAAGCTCGGCGATGCGCGCCATCAGCTTGTAAATCAGCTCGTTGGCTTGCTCGAGGGTCAGCGGCAGGCCGGGTGGTGGCGTAATGGGTTTGCTCATGACGTGATGGTGCCAAGCTGGCGGGATCAGGCAAGGGGCAACAGTGGATCAAGGGATGATCGTCTCACTTTTTCCTGTCAATGCCATCTGGGTGAACAGTTACCTCTGATGGTGTATCACTCTCACCCTCGATATATCTCCTACCCCCTCTACCTTGTTATACACCTTGGTGTGTATATCCTCTACGCCGCATTTACCTTGTTATACACTTCGCGTGTATAGTAATACTATTACCAAACTAAGTAGCCGACTAAATCACCGAGAAAATCGCAGTTATTTTCTATAAGTTCTCGATAATACCGAGCATTAGGACAAAGAAGTTACTCTGAACTTAGCTCGATACCTCCTCTCTAGCGGATACCTTCGAATCAATCCATTCTATTACGTCACTCTGCTTCCAAGCGACTGCACGAGCCCCTAAAGGAGCGGCTCTAGGAAATGCCCCCTTGCTCATCAAGCGATAAATTGTCGCTTTGGATAAGGTAGTCATTTCGATGACTTCTTTTAGCTTAATCAACTTCATGTTCTCTCTCCGTTATTTCTTCATAACGAAGGACCTCATGTGAAAAATTACCATCCGAAGAAAACCACTATCTAGCCGATCTAATCTCAATCTCATTAATTCGTAGAGTAAATTCACTACCTCCCACAACTGAATAATAAAGCCCGGCCTCCACTGAACTTTGCGATAAATTCATGAAGAAATAACTTTACTGACACACAGTAATTCATAGCACACCAAACAATATCAGGAACCAAACCACCATATACATAGATAGCTTAAAACCAGATACCACAGACACTGGTTGACATAGCCTGCACCAGGCTAGACATAAAAAACACGTGAAATGCATCACGAAAATCAACAAAAACCACTCATGAAAGACGCAATAAAAACTACAATGTAGTTTTAAGTTATTGGGGTAAAAGCATGGCGGTCTGGGCGGATGGAAAAGTTGTCAGAACACAGTTATTCGACAGATACTTCGTTGATTATCTTTGGTATAGAACATGTGAAATAAATTTGTACTCAGTATGTATAATTCCTGCAGCTGAAAATCTTGAAAACGAATTATTAAGAGCCAGCTTAGATCCTAACGCCCAAAGATTCATGTCTGATAATGATGTTAGAGACAATTCAACACTTAACCTCGACCGATTTATCAAAGTAATTCATAACGAATATACCCAAGTTTGTATTTCCAAGGGTGACCTACATTGGATAGATGACAAAAATACCAGATTGATTTTTTATATATGGCGAACATTAAGTCATTTAATATTAGAGAACACCTCTAATAGGATGTTCGGTTTCGATCTTAAATATGATTTTTTACACACAATGCAGCCAAACAACAGCAAAAAAATGGCGAGAATGGATGATATTACCAACGAAAAAATAAGCACATTCTTAATCGCTTGCTGTATAAATAGATTGAGAGTTAGCAAGGCCACTAAATTACAAATACTAGACCACATAAAACAGGCAGCTTCATACACTCTAAAAAATAAAGAAATAACTAACTGGCTAAGCAAGGATGAACATCAAAAAACAACGTGGGTATTTGACTACTTACTTAATATCAAACCAAGATATATACCACTAGTACTTCCTGGTTCAATTGGAGTTCGAGATGATATTATTTCATTTTTTGATGTGACGCGCACATTAAATGAGGATAGCTCAAAACTTATTGCACTCACCATGAAAAAAACATGGAGCCAGAGAAAATACCGAGATAAAAACAAAGAAAAGAAACAATACAGTATAAACATGAGCCAAGACATTGGCGATATTCTTGATAAACTTAGCTTAGCTAGAAATGAAAATAAAAATGCAATAGTTGAGGCCCTGATCAGGGCTGAGTATGAGAAGATAACGAGACCTTGAGCTTTCTACAACAATACGACAAGGAAATCACTTGGCATTTCCTTGCCGTATTTAGCCATAGTTCCGGTGTTGGCAACTAACTTTTCTCACATTAATCATGAACCATAATAGTCTCAAATATAATTGATGTGATTTATCATTGGTATCTATTTCCTGAAGTTTATAGTAACAACATTGTCTGGAATTGTATTTTCTGTTGTAGTGAGCTTTTCAATATACTCACCCCATTTTTCAAAAAGCCGAGCTACCTGTTCCGCACGTTTACCCGCTTGATAAGTAGCAACGAGACGCAGGGCGGGATCGCACTTTGTTAACAAACTTTGAACTGGCAGATCGTCTGTGATCTAATCGCTCCCCTAGTCCAGAGGAGCTCAAGCCATGACACTCATTGAACATCTCACTCTCGTTGAAGAAACCCGTTCAGATATCAACCGCAAGCATGATTTGGTGGACGTGATGTTCCTCGTCATCAGCGCCATCATGGCCGGAGCTGAGGGCTGGCGTGATATCCAGACCTTCGGCGAGTCGAAAGTCGATTGGTTGCGCTTATATCGCCCCTTTACTCATGGCATTCCGCGTCGTCATACCATCGCTCGCATCCTACGGACCATCGTCGTCGAGTCCTTGCTCGAAGCCTTACTCGGTTGGGTCAATGAGCGCCGCACCCACAGCGGCAAGCCCCTCATCGCATTCGATGGCAAAGTGTTGCGCGGGGCCTATCGCAATGATGCCAAGCAGGCGCTGCAACTCGTCACCGCTTATGACACCGAAAATGGGCTGGTGCTTAGCCAAAAAGTCACCCCCTCCAAGCGTGGCGAACTCGGCACCGTCAAGGCGATGCTGGATGTCCTCAACTTGAAAGGGGCGGTAGTCACCCTGGATGCACTGCATTGCCAGCGCGAGACACTGGAGAAAATCAGTGAGAAAAATGCCCATGTGGTGGTGCAGGTGAAACACAATCAGCCCTTGCTGCGTCAGGCGGTGCAGTCCCAATTTCAGGCGCTGTTCGATGCGGGAAAAGAGAAGGTCGTGGTCGAGCACAAAGAGTGCGGCCATGGCCGGGAAGAAGCGCGCTATGTGTTTCAGTTGAAGGCCAAGTTACCGCCTGAGCTGGCCGCAAAATGGCCGACGATTCGCAGCATTATCGCCGTTGAACGGCACCGGACTATCAACGGGAAAGGCACGGTGGATACGTCCTACTATGTCAGTTCACTGTCTCACAAACATAAGCTGCTGGGTCACTATATCCGGCAGCATTGGCGGATAGAAAACAGTCAGCACTACATTCTGGACGTGGTGTTTGGTGAGGATGCGTCCCGGATAGCCATGGAGGATGCCGTGGAGAATATGGCCCTGTTTCGACGATTCGTGATGAACATTCTCACTCAGAGTCAATGTGGCGCGCCAAGCCAGCGAAACAAGTTGAAAAGAGCGGGCTGGGACGATGATTATCGGGCACAGTTATTCTTTGGTTGAAAATCAAGCAAAGTGCGCTCCCGCCCTGCAACGAGACGATCTCGCTTGCTGTGATTAAGAGCAAGTTCAATCACACTTTCATTTGCATCCAAATACTCTGCACAACAGCTAGCAAAGCTACGCCGTAAATCATGGACGGTGAATTGCTCACTTTGGGCCATAGAAATAGACCTTACCTTATTTATCACCCAACGAAGGGCATTGCCATCAATATGACCTTGTCCAGCTTCGTGTTCTCTTATTGCCTCAAAAACCCAAGGACTGCCACTGCTAATAGCTCGTTGATGAGCAAGGATCTCTAGAGACATCTTATGAAGCGTGACCGTATGCTCTTTACCATTCTTGGTATTACTGGCAGGAATGATCCATTTGTTGCCAATAACTTGCTCCCAGGTCATGCCCGTAGCTTCTCCACGGCGAACACCAGTTAACAAAATCAAACGTAAACAATTTGACTGAGATGGATGGAACCCTCCTTCTGATAGCCCTTGCCAAAAAGAAGCGACTTCCTCACGACAAAGCCAACGTTGACGAGGAGGTGGCGCCTCAGCCCCAATTGTTGATGGCTTAATGGTTCGAGCTGGATTCAGTTCGAGCAATTCTAGGTTCACAGCATGATCTAGCATCTGAGCACAGATAGTCAGTGCCTTTCGCGCAGCCTGTATGCTGCGCCCTCGAACCTTAGATAAGTGAGCAAACAACACTGCTCGCGTCACATCTTTCAGTAACAGACTACCAATGGCTTTGCTTATATATAGTCGGTGTGTGTGACGATAGGCTTCAACGGTAGATGCTCGGGCAGGCCTGGCAACTTGCTTCCACTCCAACCACTCTTCAAAAAACGCATCAAATGTCGGCATAGCCGACCGCTTCACTTTGGATGCTTTGGCAACAGCAGCAGGATCTTCTCCTGCCTTAACCAAAGCAACAGCCTTACCGTGCTCAACTCGCGCAGCCGCCAAGCTCATTGCTGGGTAAGAGCCCAATGTGAATTTTCGGGCCTTATTATTGATACGATAACGGTAAAGCCATGTTTTAGAACGCCCACCACTGCGAACCTCGATACACAACCCACCACCAGCCCCACTAGCAACAGCAACCACCTGTCGTTGGCCATCCTCCGCCTTCAAATTGGCGATTTCCCGATCTGTCTTAAGCGCCACCCTAGCCCCCTTTGTTCAAGCTGTGTACACAATAGCATTTTGAGTACGCAACTGCGTACACAAACTACTTGGCTACCAGTGATTCCACCTGAAACGTCGTGAGACCAAAAACTCTTTAATTTATTGATAATAAAGAGATTGAATTAAAAGATGAGACTTCATGACATCCATGGAGACTCACTCAAGACCAACTTCCTGTTCAACGTCTAATCCCATGACAGGCCAGCATTTGCTGGCCTGTTTTTTATCTGCCATTGCCCGGGCAATCATGGCAATGTCTTAAAAAAAAGCAGATTGTTGGGCTTTTGCGCAACAGAGACCAATAACTGGTCAAACGCACTCAAATTGCGTTTTTCTGGCAAAAAAAGGGTTGACGCCCCAGAGCCAGATACGCATAATTCGGCCCGCACGGTGACGAGGTAACGACTCACCGGAAGCAAGGTTGGCTATGTAGCTCAGTTGGTTAGAGCATCGCACTCATAATGCGGGGGTCACAGGTTCGAATCCCGTCATAGCCACCATTATTTCTGTTGGGGTATCGCCAAGCGGTAAGGCAGCGGGTTTTGATCTCGCCATCCCTAGGTTCGAATCCTAGTACCCCAGCCATTTTTAAAAGTTCTTTGCCAGTCTCGCGACTGTTGAGGAACGCTGTTGGGGTATCGCCAAGCGGTAAGGCAGCGGGTTTTGATCTCGCCATCCCTAGGTTCGAATCCTAGTACCCCAGCCATTTTTAAAAGTTCTTTGCCAGTCTCATGACTGTTGAGGAGCGCTGTTGGGGTATCGCCAAGCGGTAAGGCAGCGGGTTTTGATCTCGCCATCCCTAGGTTCGAATCCTAGTACCCCAGCCATTTTTCTGTTCTCTTCCACATCAGTGGTCGATAACAAACGGCTATGTAGCTCAGTTGGTTAGAGCATCGCACTCATAATGCGGGGGTCACAGGTTCGAATCCCGTCATAGCCACCATTATTTCTGTTGGGGTATCGCCAAGCGGTAAGGCAGCGGGTTTTGATCTCGCCATCCCTAGGTTCGAATCCTAGTACCCCAGCCATTTTTCTGTTCTCTTCCACATCAGTGGTCGATAACAAACGGCTATGTAGCTCAGTTGGTTAGAGCATCGCACTCATAATGCGGGGGTCACAGGTTCGAATCCCGTCATAGCCACCATTAATATTGCGGAAGTGGCGAAATTGGTAGACGCACCAGATTTAGGTTCTGGCGCCCTAGGCGTGAGAGTTCGAGTCTCTCCTTCCGCACCATTAATAGCAGTACCAAACAGACCAGCTCACGCTGGTTTTTTTGTATCTGAAATTTGCCTCTCCCCAGTTTTTCTCTCGCTCCTCTATTAACCCAGCTCCACGTTAATTCCCGTCCACATCACTCTTCACTGATTCCGAGCACGCCTTGCCACTCTTGTCTCCCGGCCATAAAAAAGCGGCCCGCAGGCCGCTGGTGCACACATTCATCATCCCGGTGATCAGAACGGGAAGAACCAGGGGATCGCTACCACGCTGACCGCCATCACCAACAGGGTGAATGGCACCCCGATACGGATAAAATCGGCAAACTTGTAGTTGCCCGGCCCCAGCACCAGGGTATTGACCGGTGACGAGACCGGCGTCATAAAGGCAGCCGAGGCGGCGATGGCAATGGTCATGGCAAACGGATAGGGCGATACCCCCATCTGCTGGGCCGTGCCCAGCGCAATGGGTGCCATCAGCACAGCAGTCGCGGTGTTGGAGATAAAGAGCCCGATCACCGCGCAGAGGGCAAACAGGCTGGCCAGCATGACCCGCGGCCCCATCTCCCCTACCGCATTGATCAGACCACCGACGATCAGATCCACCCCGCCGGTTTTTTGCAGCGCCAGCGCAAAGGGGAGCATGCCGACGATGAGGATCAGGGTCGGCCAGTGGATCGACTTGTAGGCACTCTCCATATCGATGCAGCGAAACTTGCCCATCAGCAGACAGGCGATCAGCGCGGCAATCACGTTGGGCACCGGATCGGTCACCATCAGCAGGATCATCACTCCAAGACAGAAGAGGGCATGGATCGCCTGGCTGCGGGCGGGGGCCATCTCGTCCACTTCTGCGGGCAACCCCATCAGCAGAAAGTCGCGGCTATGGGTCTGCAACTGTCTGATGTGGCTCCAGTTTCCTACCACCAGCAGTGTATCCCCCATCTGCAGCGGCTCGTCCACCAGCTTGCCTGCCAGTGCCTCACCGTCGCGGCGCAGCCCCACCACGCTCAGACCATAGCTGGAGCGGAAGGTCACCTCACGCACGCTTTTACCCAGCAGCTTGGACTCAGGGATCAGCGACACCTCGGCCATCCCCACCTCCCGCGCCTGATCGGAGAAGTACTCCCCGCGCAGGATCATGGGTTCGAGCCGCGCCTCGGTGCAAAACGCCCGCACATCCACCTCGGGGTCTGACATGTCGATCAGCAGCACATCCTTGGCCTGAAATTCACTGATCCCCGACACCGGCACCATCACCCGGCGAAACTTGCGCCAGCGCTCCACCCCGATGACGTGGGCACCATAACGGGCACGCAGTTGCAGCTCGTCCAGGGTGTGACCAATCAGCGGGGAGTCCGGGCGCAGCGCCAGACGACGGGCCCGACCGGTAAGGCGATAGTCTCGGATCAGATCGCGCAGGGTGCGGCGCCCGGTCGGCTTGCCCTTGCCCTCTTCTCCCTCGCCCACCAAGGAGCCGCGCACCAGCAGCATGTAGAGGATGCCCAGCCCCAGGATCAGCACGCCCATGGGGGTGAAATCGAAGAACCCGAAACCATGTATGCCGTGGCGCATCAGCTCGCTGTTGACCACCATGTTGGGGGGCGTGGCCACCAGCGTCATCATGCCGCTGATCAGCCCGGCAAAACCGAGGGGCATCATCAGGCGACCGGCCGGGATCCCCATCCGGTTCGCCACACTCAGCACCACCGGGATAAAGATGGCCACCACCCCAGTGCTGCTCATCACAGCCCCCAGACTTGCCACCGCCACCATCAGCAACACCAGCAGCTTGGTCTCGCTGCTGCCCGCCACCTTCACCAGCGCATCCCCCACCTGATAGGCGATGCCGGTGCGCACCAGTCCCTCCCCCACCACAAACAGGGCGGCAATCAGAATGACGTTGGGATCGCTAAAGCCCGCCAGCGCCTCCGGCAGGGTGAGGGTGCCGCTCAGCACAAAGAGGATAATGATCAACAGAGCGACCACGTCCATGCGCACCTTGTTGGTCATAAAGAGATAGATGGCGCCAGCCAGCAGACAGAGCACCCAGACAAGCTCGGAATTCAATGCAACCTCCTTTTATCACGTGATTCTCCTCCCGGAGAGTGGACTCTATCAGACCACAGCCATGGCGCTATCATCTTGCTACATATCAATAAAGTCCGGCCCATCGGGACCCCATAACCCATCACTGCTGGAATAACCGGGCAGCAGCGGCGATTTCTTTGATATGGGCCAAGTACGGGGCGGACAAAAGTCCTGCCCCTCCTCCCCCTCACCCCTTAGAATGGCGCCCTCGCATACTAACCCTCATGTCCAAGGATCAGAAAATGAGCATATTCGAGCTGTTCAGCATCAATAACACGCTAGTGACCATACCGCTGGGTGGCGGCTATGCCATGTCATGGATTGAAGCCATCGGTACCCTGTTCGGGCTGGCCTGTATCTGGTTCGCCAGTCAGGAGAAAACCATCAACTACCTGTTTGGCCTGATCAACGTCAGCCTGTTTGCCATCATCTTCTTCCAGATCCAGCTCTACGGACTGTTGATGCTGCAGCTGTTCTTCTTCTGCGCCAACGTCTACGGCTGGTACGCCTGGACCCGCCCGGCCAACGATCAGGGGGATACCCTGCAGATCCGCTGGCTCAGCAAATCCAAACTGATGGTGACCGCCGCCGTGAGCGTGCTGGCCATCGCTCTGCTGACCCGCTATATCGACCCGGTCTTCGCCACCCTGGCGCGCACCTCGGTCTCCCTGCTCAACCTGTTTGGTGCCAACCTTGCTACCCCCGAGCCTTCACCCGATGCCTTCCCGTTCTGGGATGCCAGCATGACGGTGCTCTCGGTGGTCGCCCAGATCCTGATGACCCGCAAATACGTGGAGAACTGGATCCTCTGGGTCGTCATCAACATCATCAGCATCGGTGTCTATGCGGCGCAGGGCGTCTACGCCATGTCGCTGGAGTACCTGATCCTGCTGTTTATCGCCGCCAACGGCACCCGCCTCTGGGTGATTGCCGCCAAGCGCCAGCCACAAGGTCTGTAAGCCATGAGTCTGTTACCCCATCTCCAGTGCCGCCCCGACCAGATTGCCGAGCGGGTGGTACTGTGCGGCGACCCGGCCCGGGTCGATCGCATCGCCAGCCAGCTTGAAGAGTGTGAGGTGCTGGGGCAAAACCGGGAGTTTCGCCTCATCAACGGCCGCTATCAGGGGCAGCCCATCACGGTCTGCAGCACCGGCATTGGCGGTGCCTCGGCCATCATAGCGCTGGAGGAGCTGGTGCAAGCCGGCGCCCGCTCGCTGATCCGGGTCGGCTCCGCCGGTGCCCTGCAGCACGACATCGGTCTTGGCGACCTTATCGTGGTAGAAGGCGCTGTGCGCAATGAGGGCGCCTCACAGGCCTATCTGCCCCCTGAGTACCCCGCCTGCGCCGATATCTGGCTGCAGGCCGCCTTGCTCAACCATGTGGCAACCGGCAGCCAGCCTCATTGGCACGGGCTGGTACGCTCCCACGACAGCTTCTATCGGGATGACGAGCAGGAGGTGTGCCGCTACTGGCGTGCCCGTGGCGTGCTGGGCGCCGATATGGAGACTGCCTCACTGCTCGCCGTGGGGCGCCTGCGCAAGGTGCGGGTCGCCGCCGTGCTCTGCAACGTGGTGCTGTTCGAGCAGGATGTGCAACAAGGGGTGGCGGATTACGCCAGCGCCGAACAGGCGATGATGGCCGGTGAGCAGCAAGCCATCGCCGCCGCCCTCCACGCCCTGGTGCAATAACCCGCAAACCGTTAACTGCGGCACATCCGCTACCGTGCGGGCTGGTATCCGGCCCGCACTCTTGCTAGCCTCATGGCCCTCGTCATCCGGTGCGACAGGCAAGTCATGCAGCAACAGCCCTACCCCCTCGGCCGTTTTCACGCCGAACTCCAGCAGCTTGAACCCCGCTTTGCCGCGGCGCTCGACGCCTGCACCCTGTTTCTGCGCCGTTACCTGCCGGGCGAATTGATCATGCGGCAGGGGGAGCAGAGCGAGCAGCTCTATCTGGTCGAACATGGTCGGGTCTCCCTCAATAGCGCCGTCCACTCGGGCCGCATCTTCCAGCTCGGCGAGATTGAGTGTCACAGCCAGATCTTCGGCGAGATGGAGTTCTTCAGCGCCACCCCGGTGCAGTGGAACGTGGTGGCCGAGACCGAGCTGGATGCCAGGGTCATCTGCGCCGACAAGCTGGCCCAGCGGCTGCTGGCAGAACCCGAGTTGACCCTCTTTTTCGCCGCCGCACTCGCCAGCGACTATCTCGATACGCTGGAGATCACCACCAGCCGACTGCTCCACCCCATCGCCTACAACATCGCCTATGAGCTATGGCGTGAGCGCCAGCGCACTCCGATGCTGGGATCGCGCAAGCGGGCCCACGAGGCGGCCCGCTTCGGCACAACAGAGCGGGTCTACCGCCGCGCCCTCAAGGAGCTGGTCGAACAGGGCATAGTTGCCGACGGCAGCGATGGCCCTGTTATCGCCGATCTGGCCAGGCTGCGCGCCTATCTCGATCTTTGATTTCCATTCACCTCATTTCGATTCACCCAGTCAGGAGTCACCATGTCTGCTCATTCCTATCCCGAATTCACCTTCTTCAGCCGCTTCGTTGCCGACATCCAGGCGGGCCGCAAGACCATCACCATCCGCGACGAGAGCGAGGCCAACTGGCAACCCGGCCAGCGGCTGGCCCTCTTTACCAACCCGGAGCACCAGCCCTTTGGCACCATTGAGGTGCTCTCGGTCAAGGCGGTCGCCTTCGATGAGCTCAATAACGAGCATGCCCGTCAGGAGAACATGACCCTCCCCGAGCTCAAACAGGTGATCCGCGATATCTACCCCGATCTGCCGCCGCTCTATGTGATTGAATTCAAACTGATTGCCTGAGCCGGATTTGGCCTTTGCCGAGCGATGTGTTAATAGTGTCCTCTTTTGAATCAGGGAGGTGACCCGAGTGTTTGAGATAGCGAGCCTGAAAGAGGGGATGATGCACGGGGTCGAGCTGTTCCAGCTGCTGCTGGAGATCATCTCCATCGCCTGTGTGGTGATAGGGCTTGGCAAAACCCTCTGGCTGGCGGCACGGATGGAGGATCACGAACCGGGCTTTCCGCGCATTCGCCTCTGTTTTGGCAGCTGGCTCATTCTGGCGCTGGAGTTCCAGCTCGCCGCTGACATCCTGGCCACCACGGTCGCGCCGAGCAAGGAGGAGCTGATCCGCCTAGCCATCATCGCGGTGATCCGCACCTTCCTGAACTACTTCCTCGGCAAGGAGCTGGAGGCACAAGCGGAACGCCAACAAGAGAAGGCAGAGCGCCAGCAGGAGCAGCGCAGCGAGCAGGCCAAGGCTGCTCAATAACCTGTATTCCTGCAGAGTATCAGCGCTAAGTGCCGTGCCATCCCGACCACAGCCGTGGCCCGGGATAGCACCTTTGTGACCCTTCCCGCACTTTTGGAAATCAGCCAACTATGGAACCCTTTTCAAGGTTTCCTCAGCCCTGTTGACTGCCCGTTCATCTGCGTAAGATAGAAAATCTCTTCCCCCAACCGGCCACGCTGATGAATACGCACTCCCTTCACACGCCCGATATCGACCTCGATAGCTGCGTCATCTACCAGATCTACCCCATGAGCTTTCAGGACAGCGATGGCGACGGCATGGGCGACATCAACGGCATTCGTCAGCGCCTCGACTATCTGGCCACCCTCGGGGTCGATATGCTCTGGCTCACCCCCATCTATCGCTCCCCCAAACGGGACAACGGCTACGATGTGGCGGACTACCGCACCATCGACCCCGCCTTCGGCACCCTGACCGAGATGGAGCAACTGATAGCCGAAGCGGCCGCTCACGGCATCGGCATCATGATGGATATCGTCGCCAACCACACCTCCACCGAGCACGAGTGGTTTATGCAGGCGCTGGCCGGGGATCCCCGTTATCAGGGTTATTACGTATTTCGGGATCAAGCCTTTGTCGATGCTCACCCCATTACCTCGATTTTTGGCGGCAGCGGCTGGCAGTACGTGCCGGAGCTTGATCGCTACTACCTGCACAACTTCGATCCCAGTCAGGCCGATCTGGACTGGGACAACCCGGCGGTGCGGACCGAAATGGCGGCGGTGATCAACTTCTGGCTGGGCAAAGGGATCAAGGGATTTCGCTTCGATGTGATAGACATGGTGAGTAAGGAGTGGGACCGACTGGCCATGAGCAATGGCCCGCGCCTGCACGACTATATCCGCGAGCTCAATGCTGCGAGCTTCGGCGGCAAGGGGATCATTACGGTGGGGGAGACCTGGGGGGCCGATCTCGCCCATATGCAGAACTATTCGAACCACGATGGCAGCGAGTTCAGCATGGTGTTCAACTTCGAGCATCTGGGGCTCGGCAGTGACAAGTGGACCTCCCGCTTTGCTCCCCTCGCCTTCAAGCGAGCCATGACCCGCCACCAGCAAGGGCTACATGGGCAGGGCTGGAACAGCCTGTTTCTGAATAACCACGACCTGCCCCGCGCCGTCTCCCACTTTGGCGATGACAGGCCAGAATGGCGTGAAACCAGCGCCAAGCAGTGGGCCATGGTGCTGCATATGATGCAGGGCACTCCCTTTATCTATCAGGGGGAGGAGCTCGCCATGACCAACCGCCACTGGCAGCCGGGCGAGCTGCGCGATGTGGAGGCGCTCAACTACCGCGCCAGCCAGTCAGGGCTGGATCCTGCCGAGCTGAGTCGGCGGCTCGATGCCATCGGCCGCGACAACGCCCGTACCCCGATGCAGTGGGACGCCAGCCCCCACGCTGGTTTCAGCGCCACCACACCCTGGATTGCCCTCAACGCCAATCACATCGAGATTAATGCCGCCGAGCAGCTGGCCCGCCCCGACTCGCCGTTTCACTGCTATCGCCAGCTTATCGCCCTGCGCAAGGCCCACCCTGTCGTTCGCCACGGCAATTTCGAGCTGCTGGATGGGGATGATCCCGAGCGCATCAGCTATCGCCGCCACTGGCAGGATCCGGCCAGCGGAGAGCAGCACACCCTGCTGCTGCTCGCCAATCTCACGGCGAACCCCTTGCCGATGCCCCACTTCGACAAGGTGACAGACGAGATGCGGTTGCTGCTGGCCAATTACCCAAGCGAACCGATGCAGCTCTTCGCCCCTTATCAGTGCGCCATCTGGCTGCAAGTGGAGCAGGGTTAACCCAGTATTGACGGGCCATGTTAATGGCCCGTCAGCCACCTCCCGTTTGCTGTCAGCAGAAAATCACGCACCCACGCGGTGGGATTAAATTAACCACTATTACTGACTTATTAATTGATTATTTATCCCGTTTGATACGCTCTTATTGCCCCTCTTACTATGCCAGCGACCTATCCATTGCCGATGTAACTATCGGCCTTCAAACTGGCATAGCAAAGTGGAAAACAGATGATCACCACAGACGGGAATAACGCAGTCGCCTCGGTGGCGTACCGCACCAGCGAAGTCATCGCCATCTACCCCATCACCCCCAGCTCGGCCATGGCTGAGCAGTCGTCGGCCTGGTCGAGCGAGCGGGGCAAGAACCTCTGGGGGGATGTGCCCCGGGTTGTCGAGATGCAGTCGGAAGGGGGCGCCATTGCCGCCGTCCACGGCGCCCTGCAGACCGGCGCGCTGGCGACCTCGTTTACCTCGTCGCAGGGTTTGCTGCTGATGATCCCCAACCTCTACAAGCTGGCGGGTCAGCTCATCCCCTTTGTGCTGCATGTGGCGGCGCGTACCGTGGCGACCCACGCGCTATCGATCTTTGGCGATCACTCGGACGTGATGGCGGTGCGCCAGACCGGCTGCGCCATGCTCTGTGCCAGCAATGTGCAGGAGGCGCAGGATTTCGCCCTGATCTCCCAGATAGCGAGCCTCAACAGCCGCCTCCCCTTTATCCACTTCTTCGATGGCTTTCGTACCTCTCACGAGATCGCCAAGATAGCGCCGCTCGCTGACGACACCTTGCGTGCCCTGCTGCCCGCAGATGCCATCCGTGCTCATCGTGACCGGGCGCTCACCCCCGACAAACCGGTCATTCGCGGCACCGCCGCCAACCCGGACACCTACTTCCAGTGCAGGGAGGCGAGCAACCCCTGGTATGACGCCGCCTATGGCCATGTGAACGATGCGATGCAAGCTTTTGGCAAGCAGACCGGCCGCCACTACCGGCCGTTTGAATATGTCGGCCACTCGCAGGCGGAGCGGATTGTGGTGCTGATGGGCTCAGCCATCGGCACCTGTGAAGAGGTGATCGAGCGCCTGCTGGCCCAAGGGGAGAAGGTAGGTCTGGTGAAGGTGCGGCTGTTCCGCCCCTTCTCGGCCGAGCACCTGCTGGCCGCGATTCCCGAGAGTGCCCGCACCATCGCCGTGCTGGATCGCACCAAGGAGCCGGGCGCACAGGCCGAGCCCCTCTATCTCGACGTGATGACGGCGCTGGCCGAAGCGGTCAGCCGGGGCGAGCGGGCAAGCCTGCCGCGGGTCATCGGCGGCCGCTATGGCCTCTCCTCCAAAGAGTTCGGCCCCGCCTGCGCGCTGGCGGTGTTTGCCGAACTGGCGCAGGAGAACCCGCGTCCGCGCTTTACCGTCGGCATCTTTGATGACATCACAGGTCTCTCGCTACCACTGGCCGCGCTGGATTCGCAAAGCCCCATCCACGGCCAGCAACACAAGCTGGAGGCGCTCTTCTACGGCCTTGGCAGCGATGGCACCGTCTCGGCGGCCAAGAACAGCATCAAGATCCTCGGCAACCACACCGACCTCTATCCGCAGGGCTATTTCGTCTACGACTCCAAGAAGGCGGGCGGCCTCACCGTCTCTCACCTACGGGTGGGCGAGCGGCCGCTCCAATCGGCCTATCTGGTGGAAGAGGCGGACTTTATCGGCTGCCATCAGTGGCAGTTTGTCGACAAGTACCGGATGGCGGAGCGCTTGAAAGCGGGCGGCATCTTCCTGCTCAACACCCCCTACAGCGAAGCGGATATCTGGCAACGTCTCCCCAGCGAGGTGCAGCATGCCCTGCGCGAGAAAGAGGCGCGTTTCTACATCATCAACGCCGCCAAAATTGCCCGCGACTGCCAGCTCGGCAACCGCATCAATACCGTGATGCAGATGGCCTTCTTCCAGCTCAGCGCCATCATCCCCCCCGCAGAGGCGACCAGCCTGCTGAAGCAGGCTATCGCTACCAGCTATGGCAGCAAGGGGCAGACACTGGTCGAACGCAACTGGCAGGCACTGGAGGCAACCTGCGCCGCCCTGACCCAGGTGCCACTTGGCGAGCTGGATCCCGCCAGCCGCCCGCGCCCACCGGTGGTTTCGGCCAAAGCCCCCGACTTTGTCCAGACCGTCACCGCCGCCATGCTGGCGGGGCTGGGGGACAACCTGCCGGTCTCCGCCTTCCCGCCGGATGGCACCTGGCCGGTCGGTACCACCCGCTGGGAGAAGCGCAATATCGCCAAGGAGATCCCCATCTGGGAGGCGAAGCTCTGTACCCAGTGCAACTACTGCGCCGCCGCCTGTCCCCACTCGGCCATTCGCGCCAAGGTGGTAGAACCGGATGCACTGGCCGCTGCTCCCGCTACCCTGGATGCGCTGGATGTGAAATCCCGTGACATGCGCGGCCAGCAGTACGTGCTGCAGGTGGCGCCGGAGGATTGCACCGGCTGCAATCTCTGCGTCGAGGTGTGCCCGGCCAAGGATCGCAGCAACCCGGATCGCAAGGCGATCAATATGGCTTCGCGCCTCGATCACCTCGACGAGCAGAAGGCCAACTACGACTTCTTCCTCGACCTGCCAGAGCGCAGCGCCGAGCAGCTGGAGCGCATCGACATCCGCACCTCCCAGCTCATCTCGCCGCTGTTTGAATACTCGGGCGCCTGCTCCGGCTGTGGCGAGACTCCCTATATCAAGTTGCTGACCCAGCTCTATGGCGATCGACTGCTGATTGCCAACGCCACCGGCTGCTCGTCCATTTATGGCGGCAACCTGCCTACCACCCCCTACACCACCAACGCCGAGGGGCGCGGGCCGGCCTGGGCCAACTCGCTGTTTGAAGACAACGCCGAGTTCGGACTGGGCTTCCGTCTTACCGTCGATCAGCACAGGGAGCGGGTGCGCCGTCTGCTGGCGAGCCTGGGCGACACCATTCCGGCAGCGCTGCGCGAGGCGCTCGGCGATGCCACCCTGCCGGTTTCCGAGCAGCGGGCCCATATCCAGCAGCTGCGGGAGCTGCTGCAACAGAGCAAGGCTCCGGAGGCCCTTGAGCTGGCCCGCGATGCGGACTATCTGGTGGAAAAATCGGTCTGGCTCATCGGTGGCGATGGCTGGGCCTACGACATCGGCTTTGGCGGACTCGACCATGTGCTGAGTCTGGGGGAGAACATCAATGTGCTGGTGCTCGATACCCAGTGCTACTCCAACACCGGCGGCCAGCAATCGAAGGCGACGCCACTCGGGGCCATCACCAAGTTTGGCGAGCAGGGCAAACGCAAGGCGCGCAAGGATCTCGGGGCCAGCGTGATGATGTATGGCCACGTCTATGTGGCGCAGATCTCCCTCGGCGCCCAGATGAACCAGACGGTGAAGGCGATTCAGGAGGCGGAGGCCTACCCGGGGCCGTCGTTCATCATCGCCTACAGCCCCTGCGAGGAGCATGGCTACGACATGGCCGAGAGCCATGAGCAGATGAAACAGCTGACCGCCACCGGCTTCTGGCCGCTCTACCGCTTCGATCCGCGCCGCGCTGACGAGGGTAAATTGCCGCTGGCACTCGACTCGCGAGCACCCAATGCCTCGCTGGCCGAGACCTTGCGCCATGAGCCCCGCTTCCAGCGGCTGGAGCGCCAACTGCCGGAGGTGGCCAGCCAGCTCTATGAAGAGGCGGAGCAGGAGGCCAACCGCCGCTTCGCCTGGCTGAGCCAGCTGGCAGGCAAGGAGAGTCCGGCGCAGGAGTAACTCGCTCATGGCTTGATGGCAGCAGCCACGCTATTCGCCAAATAACAATCAGGGCTCCCCGCGGGGAGCCCTGATGCTAGCTATGGTGAGCCAATGTCGGCGCAGGCCGGATCAGGCGCTGATGGATGCCAGCTCGTGGCGCTTCAACGCCAGCAATGTGATGAGCAGCGCCAGCGTGGCGATCAGTGCCATGCCGATATAGGTCGCGCTGAAGCCCGGGGCCAGCAGATCGGGGGCGAGCCGGCTCAGATCGCCATCGCTGCCGGCTGGCAGGCGGAAGTGGAACAGCATGGAGCAGATGGCCACGCCGACGGCACCGCCGAGCTCCCGCCCGAAGTTGAACAGCGACATGCCGATGCCGCGATCCTGCCGTGGCAGGGCATTTTGCACTACTACCGAGAGGGCGGGCAGCACCAGACCGAGACCAATACCGGCAAACCCGAGCGCCAGTCTGACCCAGGCGTCGAAGTGGATCTGCCAGAGCGCCACCGCCGCGAGGCCAAAGCCCACCGCGACAAAGCTCTTGTAGTGGCCGGTACGGCCAATCAGCTTGCCTCCGACAAAGGCGCCGGCAGTGATGCAAATCATGAAGATAACCATGATGGCGCCGCTCTCGCTGGCGCTCATCCCCTTCTGCCACTGCATCTGCAACGGCAGATAGACCAGCACGGCAAACATCAGCAACTGGGAGAGCATCACCAGCAGCACACTCACCAGATAGCCGGGCAACCGGGCCAGATGGGCGGGCAATATGGGGTCGTGGGCGCGCCGTTCAATCAGAATCAGCAGCAGCAGTGCAACGCCCAGCGCCGCCGAGAGCCAGACGGCGGGCAGCGCCGATTCCGGCGAGAGCAGCAACAGGGTGAGCGTGGTGACGGTAATCAGCAGAGCCGCCCCCTTCCAGTCGAAGCGACTGTGGCGACGCACGTTGAGCTGCTTGAGGTTGCGGTTGATGAGAAAGACTGCCAGCGCCCCGAGCGGCAGATTGATCCAGAAGATCCAGCGCCAGCTGAGCTGCTCGGTGAAGTAGCCGCCGAGCAAGGGGCCAGCGATACTGGAGACCGCATAGACCGCCGAGATGTAGCCCTGATACTTGCCCACCTCCCGCGGCGGAATGGTGTCGGCAATCACGGTAAACGCGAGGGCAATCAGGCCGCCGCCCCCCAGCCCTTGCAGTACCCGTGCCGCCAAAAGGGTCGGCAGATCCTGGGAAAGAGCACAGGCCACCGAGCCCGCCAGAAACAGGCCGATGCCGATATTGAGCATCCGCACCCGGCCAAAGAGATCGCTCAGTTTGCCGTAGAGAGGCAGCACGGCGGTGGCCGCCAACAGGTAGGCGGTGACCACCCAGGTGAGGGCGCCACCGGCGTGCAACTCGGCGCCAATCATGGGCAGCGGGGTGGTGACTATGCTCTTTTCCAGTGAACCGAGCGCGATCACCAGCGCCACACTGGAGAAAATGGTTTTGGGGGATATTTTCGAGGTCATAAGCGGACTCGCTGATCTGATATGCCAAAGTATCCGGCAATGAACGGATTATTGTCTCACAAATCAGCAAGAGATAGAAAAAACGGCGGCCACAATATGCCCAACCATGAGGCCGATCCCACAAAACGCCGATCGTTTCTGCTAGCCTGCTCTATTTGATTCGAGGAGCCCCCATGAGCGAGCGTGAGCAGTACGGGTTTGATCACTACGATGCCCTGATTTTCGATATGGATGGTACTCTGGTTGATTCCATGCCCCTCCACCTCGATGCCTGGGAGCTCACCTGCGCCGAATTCGGCATCCCCTTCGAGCGGGATCAGCTCTATCAGTACGGCGGCATTCCCACCCGCAAGATCATCGCCATGCTGGCCGAGCAGCAGGGGCTGACGGTGGATGTCGAAGCCTTTACCCGCCGCAAGATTGCCCTCTATATGGCACATATCGACAAAGTCAGCGTCTTTCCCAAGATGTGGGAGCTGGTCAGGCACTATCACGGCAAGGTCAAGATGGGGATTGGCACCGGCTCACCGCGCAATCAGGCGGACTCCATCCTCAAAAGCACCGGGCTCGATGCCTATATCTCGGTGGTAGTGAGCGCCGATGATGTCACCAACCACAAGCCGCATCCCGACACCTTTTTGCGGGTGGCCGAGCTGCTCGGCGCTAATCCGGCCAACTGTCTGGTGTTTGAAGATACCCGGATCGGGCTTGAGGCTGGCAAGGCGGCAGGGATGGATACCGTGCTGGTTATCGAAGGTGACCTGCACCCGCGCTAAACGGCTCAGGGGCAAGCAGGCAAACCAATAAAATGGTGCCATCACAGTGGCACCATTTTTTGTTTACGTGAGCATAGCGGCAGCGTCAGTGCCCGGACAGAGTTGCGATCGCAGCCGGAATAGTGGCAACCGTCAGACAAAGGGCGTTGGCGTTGGCCTCATCCTGTAGTGCTGATGAGTACGAAGCAGCTCAAGGGCTTCGGCCGGGGTATCTGCAAAGGTGGGGGCGGCGATGGCGGCAAATCCCTGTTCGACCAGTTGACGACGCTCATCGCTATAGCTGGGTGCATTGGCATCTAGATAGGTAAGCGCCTGAGCCTGCTTGAAAAAGTGATAGTTAGGCATCGATTGGCCCCGCAAAAATAAAGCGCCATTCTACTCCTTTTTGCTCCGCCGCCAGCGTCAATCTGTGACGTATCAAGTGATCTATTTCACATTTTTATCAACAAACCTTTACCGGTTGGGCGCCGTCCAAATCTCCTCTTCACACGGCGTCAGACAACACCCGATACCGTCAGTCTGCGCCAAACAAAACGCCTCCACAAAGGAGGCGTTGCGACTGAAACAGGGTGGCTCCCGTTACATGGCATTCGTCGATTCGAAGATCTTGTCCGCCGAGGCCTCGACAAAGCCCGGATAGAGCGCACCATCAGCCTGCGGATAGCGCAGGGCAAACTCGTAGAAGCAGCTCGGGATAGTACGCACCCCATCGCTGAACGGCACCTCTGCTTTGTCCGCCATGGTGGAGGATTGCTCCAGCATCACCTGCGGGTCCCCTTTCACCTCGCCACCCACACTGTTGAGCACAAAACCCGCCGCCTTGAGCGCAGCATTGACCTGATGGATGGTGTCGAAATCCTTCAACTTGTTGATATTGACCGTGAAGTGGTTGGCACGATAGCCCCATGCTGCCATCCATGCCGCGTACTCGCTCTCCGCCAGCAGAGTCTGATAATCGGCATAGGAGACCTGCCAGGGGGCGCCGGTGTAGAGAAATGCCGGGGTATCGGTCAGATGATCGGGCACCTGATCCGCCAGCTTGTGGATGATGGCCTGGGCAGCCGGAGAGAGCTCTTCCACCTTCAGCTCACTGATAAACACCTTGGGAGCGTCCGGATCCTGATGCTCGAAGTGCTTGGCGTAGAGCTTCTTGGCCTTGAAAACGTACTCGCCCTTCTGCTCGTAACCGAGCGCCAGAAAGTGGGCCGCCAGCTTCTCCAGCCCCAGCTTGGGCAGGTTGTAGGTACGAAACGCCACGTGATCGTTGACGATGGGCTCGCCGCCACCCAGCAGGGTGTGCACCTTGAGGGCGCTCGGGGTCACCTTGATGTAGTTGTCCCACAGATGGCTGAACAGGGTGTCGATATCCTTTTGCATCTCTCTTTCCTTTGATTGCGGGTACGAAACGGGGCCCCGATGGGTGCCCCTTGTAGTTGTCTGTTTAGAAGAAGAGGCCCGGCGAGAGCTGCTCAGGCATAGCCGCCTTGCTGTCTTCCACGGAGGCAACCGGATAGGCACAGTAGTCAGCGGCGTAGTAGGCGCTCGCCCTGTGGTTACCGGAAGCACCGATACCACCAAACGGTGCGGCACTGGAGGCGCCGGTGATGGGTTTGTTCCAGTTGACGATACCGGCGCGGATCCGCTTGAAAAAGTGATTCCAGTCCGCCTCCTTGTCACCCAGCAGACCGGCCGAGAGACCGTAGCGGGTGGCGTTGCCCTGATCGATGGCAGCATCGAAATCGTCATAGCGAATGAGCTGCAGCAGCGGGCCGAAGTACTCTTCATCCGGCACCTCGCTGACTGAGGTCACGTCGATAATGCCCGGGGAGACAAAGCCGGTACCCGCTTCCAGATGCTTGAGGGTAAGCAGGCTCTCACCACCGAGGCGCTGCAGGTTGGCTTGCGCCTCGACCATGCCAATCGCAGCCTTCTCGCTAATCATCGAGCCCATGAACGGCTGTTCGGCGGCGTCATAGAGGCCGACCTTGATCTGGCCGACCACCTCGATCAGTCGCTTGACCAGGGCATCGCCCCGCTCGCCACGCTCGACAAACAGACGGCGGGAACAGGTGCAGCGCTGACCAGAGGTAATAAACGCCGACTGGACGATGGCATGGACGGCGCCGTCGATGTCGCTCACCTCTTTCACGATCAGCGGGTTGTTGCCGCCCATCTCCAGCGCCAGAATTTTGCCCGGCTGACCGGCAAACTGCTGATGGAGGAAATGACCGGTGCGGGAGGAGCCGGTAAAGAAGAGGCCGTCGATGTCGGGGTTGCCAGCCAGCGCCTTGCCAGTCTCGACCTCCCCTTGCACCAGATTGAGCACCCCCTTGGGCAATCCGGCCTGCTGCCACACCTTGACCATGGCCTCGGCCACCATGGGGGTCAGCTCGGAGGGTTTGAACACCACGGCGTTACCCGCAATCAGCGCCGGGACTATATGGCCGTTGGGCAGATGACCCGGGAAGTTGTAGGGGCCGAACACCGCCACCACACCGTGGGGCTTGTGACGGACAAACGCCTTGGCGCCCGGCATGGCATTTTCAACGGTGCCGGTACGCTCGTCGTGCGCACGGATGGAGATGGCAATCTTGCCCTGCATGGCGGCCACTTCGGTGCGGGTCTCCCACAGCGGTTTGCCGGTTTCGCGGGCGATGGTCAGGGCCAGCGCCTCTTTCTGCTCGCCGAGCAGGTCGGCATAACGGCGCACTATGGCCAGACGATCCTCAAGGCTCATATCCGCCCAATGGTAAAAGGCGGCACGGGCGGCCTTGACGGCGGCATCCACTTGCGCCGCGCTGGCGGCAGCCCCCTGCCAGATCACCTTGTTCTTGGCCGGATCGGTTGACTCGAACGGCTTGCCTTCACCGGCAAGCCACTGACCGTCGATAAATTGCACTAACTGGCTCATCCATTCACTCCCTGTCGCTGACAGGCAGCCTCGGCTGCCTGTCTGATAATCGGTTTGCTTGTCCTGTTTGTCTCAGTCGAGGTCGACCACCCGCACCATGTCGCCATCCTGCACCTTGAGTGCCGCCGCCATCTTGGGCGGGATAATGGCTTCATGCTTGTCGAGATCGACCCGGATATTGCCGTAGCAGGCGCGGTAATGCTCGAAACGGCTGTTGCAGATAAGGTGGGTCTTGCCACCGATGGGCTCGCCCACCAGCACCCGCAGTTTCTTGCTGCGGCGCACGCTGCGGATATTCTTCACGTCGCACTCGACGGTGGGGCCCGCATCGAAAATATCGACGTAGCCACGGTTCACGAAGCCCTCGTCCTGCAGCATCTTGATGGCCGGGCGGGTCTTCTCGTGGGTCTGGCCGATAACGGCCCGCGCCTCTTTGCTCAGCAAATTGACGTAGATGGGGTACTTGGGCATCAGTTCGGCGATAAAACGCTTCTTGCCGATGCCGGTCAGATAGTCGACGGTGGGAAAATCCATCGAGAAGAAGTGGGTTTGCAGCCACTCGTAGAAGGGACTGTGGCCGTTGGCATCGGAGACGCCGCGCATCTCGGCGAAAACGGTCTCGTCAAACAGCTCGGGGTGCTCGGCCATAAACAGAAAGCGGTGCTTGGAGAGCAGGCGGCCGTTGAGCCCCTCGCGGGCACATTCGCGCAAGAACAGGGTGCAGAGCTCGGAGTTGCCGGTGTAGTCGTTGGAGAGGGTCAGGGTTTCAACGACGTTGTAGATGCCGAGCTTGGGGGAAGAGTGCACCACCTTGCCGATATGGTAGTTGTAAAACGGCTGGGAGAGGCCAACCGCGGCATCGATGGCACAGGTGCCCACCATCTCGCCGGTCTCCAGATCCTCGGCCACGAAGAAGTAGAGGCAGTCCCCCTTGCCGGCGGGCTTGTCGGAAAAAGTCTGGGTAGAGGCATCAATCTTGCGCTGCAGCAGCTCATCGTTGACGGGCAACGAGGTCATGCCGGTGCCGGACTCGATGGCGCAGGTCTTGAGCCCGGCAAAATCTTTTTGCTCGATGGGACGGATAACCAACATAAATGACAACTCCCTTTCATTGACGACAGGTGGGGTCCCGGCTCCTGCCGGGAGAGCTCCCCACCTCAATTTGGAATCAGGCGTTAACCACCTGGGCAACCGCCTTCTCGAAGCGGGCCAACCCTTCCTTGATGTCCGCTTCCGGGATCACCAGTGAAGGGGCAAAACGAACCACGTTGGTACCAGCCACCAGTGCCATCAGCCCCTGATCGATGGAGGCCAGCAGGAAGTCGCGGGAACGCCCCTTGTAGGCATCGCTCAGGGCCGCGCCCAGCAGCAGCCCCTTGCCGCGGATCTCGCTAAAGCAGTGGTATTTGGCGTTGATCGCCTCAAGCCCCTCGCGGAACAGCTGTTCGCGTTGCTTGATGCCAGCCAGCACCTCCGGGGTATTAATCACGTCGATCACCGCCTCGGCGACCGCACAGGCAAGCGGGTTGCCGCCGTAGGTAGAGCCGTGAGTGCCCACTTTCAGGTAAGAGGCGATTTCGTTGGTAGTCAGCATGGCGCCAATAGGGAAACCGCCACCCAGCGCCTTGGCGCTGGTGAGGATGTCCGGCGTGACGCCAAGCCCCATGTAGGCGTAGAGCTCGCCGGTACGACCGACGCCGGACTGCACTTCGTCATACACCAGCAGGGCATTGTGTTTGTCGCACAGCTCGCGCACCCCTTTGGCAAACTCGTCGGTAGGACGAATGATGCCCCCCTCCCCCTGCAGCGGCTCCATCACCACGGCGCAGGTGTTGTCGGAGATCACCTCGGCCAGCGCCGCCAGATCGTTGTAGGGGACGTGGGTGATGTCACCGGGCTTGGGCCCGAAACCATCTGAGTAGGCAGCCTGGCCACCGACGCTGACGGTAAAGAAGGTACGACCGTGGAAGCCCTGATTGAAGGCGATGATCTGGGTCTTCTGCTCGCCAAACTTCTCGATGGCGTAGCGGCGAGCCAGCTTGAGAGCGGCTTCGTTCGCTTCGGCGCCGGAGTTGCAGAAGTAGACCTTGTCGGCGAAGGTGGCGGCGACCAGCTTCTTGGCCAGACGCAGGGCTGGCTCGTTGGTCATGACGTTGGAGAGGTGCCACAGCTTCTCGCCCTGGTTTTTTAGGGCCTCGACCAGCTTGGGATGACAGTGACCCAAACCGTTGACGGCGATGCCACCGGCGAAGTCGACATACGCGCGCCCTTCCTGATCCCAGACACGTGACCCTTCACCACGCACCGGGATGATCTTGGCGGGCGCATAGTTGGGAACCATCACTTCATCAAACACTTCACGTGTCACTGCCAACAACTCTGACATATAGCTCTCCTTCGATTCGGCGACAGAATAATCCACCGCCCAAAAGTTAAATCCGTGTAAACGTGACGGGATTATCACAGAAATAAAGTAAAAAGTCTGTAACGAGACGGCCTATAAGGAACAATGTTCGATTGCTCTTGAGATTTTAGGCAACCGCATTGCATAACGACTCAGGGGGGCTTGGCAAGAGATAATTTGGGCAGGAGAGGGGGTGAATAAAGTGTCAGGGAAATTTTTTTTGCCTTCTCTCGAACTTGAGAAGGCGATCACAACTTTTTATGAACGCGCCAGAAAGTTGGCCAGCAACTGATGGCCCTGCTCGCTCAAAATACTCTCCGGATGGAACTGAACACCCTCGACAGGGAGCGTCTTGTGGCGCAGTCCCATGATCTCGTCAAACGAGCCATCGGCATGCTCGCTCCAAGCGGTGATCTCGAAGCAGTCGGGCAGCGTGTCGCGCTCCACCACCAAGGAGTGGTAACGAGTCACCCTCAGCGGGTTGTTGAGCCCCTTGAACACCCCCTCATGGCGATGGTGGATGAGCGAGGTTTTGCCGTGCATTACCTGACGGGCACGCACTACGCGGGCACCGAAGGCCTGCGCCAGCGACTGATGACCGAGACAGACACCGAGAATGGGCAGCTTGCCAGCGAAGTGGCTGATAGCGTCGAGAGAGATCCCCGCCTCATTGGGCGTACAGGGACCGGGAGAGATCACCAGAAAACGGGGGGAGAGCTGCGCTATGGCATCAAGCGTCAGTTCATCATTGCGCTTGACCACAACCTCTTGTCCCAGGGCGCCGAAATATTGCACCAGGTTCCAGGTAAAAGAGTCGTAGTTATCGATCAACAACAGCATGAGATAACCAACAGCGGAGAATTAACGATCGAGATAACGACCCTGTTCCATTTCCCGTTCACGCTGACACTCGGCCAGATAGATGGCGGCAGCAACGGCAGGGGTTTTATGGTGCTTGTCGATGGCATTGGAGACCATCAACTGCAGGGTATTGAGGTTTTTCGCCTTGCGAAATTTACGTAGCCAGTGACCTTTGTCACTCAGCTCTTCAGCAGAAATAGTTGGTTGAACAGGCATGCTTTCTCTTGGGGATATTACCCAGGTTGAAATAAAGAAATTAAACAAAATAGCCGGGCAGAAAATAAAGAAAGCCAGGCAAATACCCAGCTCTCTTCTACTACACCTTCCCAGTATGTCAGGCTCGAGGAACGAAGCCGACTACATCATATACGCTGGTCAGGGTTTTTTCAGCTCTTTCGCGCGCCTTTTGTGCGCCTTCTGCCAGAATCGCGATCAGATGGGCCTCATCCTGACGCAACTCGTGGAAACGGGCCTGGATCGGTTCCAGCAGCGCAACCACGGCTTCGGCGGTTTCGGTCTTGAGGTGACCGTACATCTTGCCTTCGAAGTGCTGCTCCAGCTCGGGGATGGAGCGGCCGGTCACACCGGACATCAGGGTCAGCAGGTTGGAGACACCCGGTTTGTTTTCCGGGTCGAAACGCACCACCGCCGGCTCGTCGGAGTCGGTCACCGCACGCTTGATCTTCTTGACGATCTGCTTGGGATCTTCCAGCAGGCCGATGAAGTTGGCTTCGTTGTCATCCGACTTGGACATCTTCTTGGTCGGATCCTGCAGACTCATCACCCGCGCCCCTTCGGTCGGAATGAAGGGCTCCGGCATGGTGAATACCTCACCATAGAGGTTGTTGAAACGGGTGCAGATGTCGCGGGTCAGCTCGAGATGCTGCTTCTGGTCGTTGCCGACCGGCACCTGATTGGCCTGATAGAGCAGAATATCAGCGGCCATCAGCACCGGATAACCGAACAGGCCGACGTTGACGTTGTTCTCGAAACGGGCGGACTTGTCCTTGAACTGGGTCATGCGCGACAACTCACCCATCTGGGTATAGCAGTTGAGGATCCAGCCCAGCTCGGCGTGCTGCGGCACGTGAGACTGGATGAAGACGGTGCTCTTCTTGGGATCGATACCGACCGCCAGATAGAGGGCTGCCGCGTCCAGACAAGCCTTGCGCAGGGCTGCCGGGTCCTGACGAGTGGTGATGGCGTGCAGGTCGACGATGCAGTAGAGGCAGTCGAACTCATCCTGCATGTTGACCCACTGACGCAGGGCCCCCATGTAGTTGCCGATGGTCAGTTGACCGGAGGGTTGCGCTCCGCTCAATACGATTGGTTTAGTCATGAGAGTGTTAATCCTTGTTATTCAGCCAGCCCAGCTGCGCTATTAGACCAAAAGTGCATCGAGCTGGGCAAACTGCTCGAATACCCAGTCTGGATGGGAGTCGGCGATGGGACGGCCATAGTTGTAGCCGTATGTAAGACCCACCACCTTCATGCCAGCCGCCTTGGCCGCCAGCACATCATTTTCTGAGTCACCCACCATCAGGGTGCGAGCCGGGCTCACCCCCAACTCCAGGCAAGCGTGCAGCAAGGGCTCCGGGCTCGGCTTCTTGACCGGCACGCAGTTGCCGCCAAGCCAGAGTTCGAAACAATCGCTGATGCCGAGGGCATCGAGGATGGGGGCCACGAAATCGCTCGGCTTGTTGGTGACGATCGCTTGCTTGTAGCCCAGGCTTTGCAAGCGACGCAGACTCTGCGCCACCCCGTCATACATCGCCAGCCCTTGCAGCAGGCAAGCGTTGTAGTGCTGGAAAAAGATCGGGCGGGCCTTGGCAAACAGCTCGGGATCGGCCTCGCGATAGGCGAGCGCCCGCTGGATCAGCTTGTCGGCGCCGTTGCCGACCCAGGTACGGATCACAACTTCATCAGCCTGTGCCAGACCGAGGTCTGCCAGAGTCAGATTGACTGCCAGCGCCAGCTGGGCGGCGCTGTCAATGAGGTGCCGTCCAGATCGAACAGCACCAAATCAAATGCGCGCTCAGCGTGTGACATGAGCCAGCTCCGCACGCATCTTGTCGATCACCGCCTTGTAGTCAGGCTGGCTGAAAATGGCAGAGCCGGCGACAAACATGTCGGCACCCGCTTCGGCGATCTCGCGAATGTTGTCGACCTTCACCCCGCCATCGATCTCGAGACGGATATCGCGGCCGCTCTCGTCGATCAGACGACGCACCTGACGCAGCTTGTCGAGGGTACCGGGGATGAAGCTCTGACCACCGAAGCCCGGATTGACCGACATCAGCAGGATCACGTCCAGCTTGTCCATCACATACTCGAGGCAGGAGAGCGAGGTAGCAGGATTCAGCACCAGACCGGCCTGGCAGCCCATCTCCTTGATGAGGCCCAAAGAGCGATCAACGTGATCGGATGCTTCCGGATGGAAGGTGATGAGGGAAGCACCCGCCTTGGCAAAATCAGGAATGATGCGATCCACCGGCTTGACCATCAGGTGCACGTCGATGGGGGCCTCGATACCGTAGTCACGCAGCGCCTGACAGACCATGGGGCCAATGGTCAGGTTGGGGACATAGTGGTTGTCCATCACGTCGAAGTGAACCACGTCGGCACCGGCAGCCAGTACCTTGGCTACATCGTCACCCAGACGGGCAAAATCGGCAGAGAGGATCGAGGGGGCAATCAGAAAGTCTTTCATCAGCATCATCCATTGGCAGCCAGGGAGAAAAAGCGGCGCAATTTTAACGTAAAAGGCGGGCGAAAACGACTCGAATGCGGGGTAAATGGGGCAATCACCTCCCCTCCCCCAGCAACCCGGGTTATAGGACATCGGCACGGGCGCGGACTCGCCCATAAAAAACGGCGCATGGTCTGTTACGTCAGTGGCAGCAGTTCACTGTCGCTGGGATAGTAGCCCTGCTCCGGTTCGATTCCGGGCGGATAGAGCGCCAACAATTCGGCAACCTTGTTACGGGTGCCGCCGTTGCGACTGATGGTACGCTTGACCAGGATCTCGTCGAGGCGAGCACCGCGATAAAGCTCACGAGTCAGCTCGATATCGTGGTTGCTGATCAGTACCGGCACCCCTTTGTGAGCGGCGGTGTGGCGGGCCAATCGCGCCAGGATCGCCTGATCATCCAGGGTAAACCCACCGGAGGCATAGGTGGTGAAGCTCGCCGTAGTGGAGAGCGGCGCGTAGGGTGGATCACAATAGATAACCCAATCCTCTTCGGCACGCTTGATGGCATCGGCGTAGCTCTCGCAGATAAAGGTCGCCTTCTGCGCCTTTTCGGCAAAGGCCCACAGCTCTTTTTCCGGGAAATAGGGTTTCTTGTAGGAACCGAACGGCACGTTGAAGCCGCCCTTCTTGTTGTAGCGGCACAGTCCGTTGAAACCGTGACGGTTGAGGAACAGGAACAAGAGTGCCCGCTCGAAGGTGGTCTCGGTCTGATTGAACTGGGTACGCAGCCGGTAATAGGCCGCCTTGTGGTTGTGCTCTGCCACAAACAGCTTGCGCGCCTCGGCAATGAAACTGTCCGGCGTCAGCTTGAGGTGGTTGTACAGGCAGATCAGATCCGGATTGATGTCGTTGAGCACATACGCGTCGTAGTCGGTGTTGAGAAACACTGACCCGGCCCCGACGAAGGGCTCCAGCAACACACGCCCGGCCGGCAGGCGCTCGGCAATCTCTTCAACCAGGGAGTATTTTCCCCCGGCCCATTTTAAAAAAGCGCGTGTTTTTTTCATGGAAATCCGGTGTGTAAGAAGGCAAGACCCAAAAAGGGGGACGATTCTACCCCCTTATCCGGTATCAAGGCTATTGCTTCAGCTCTTTTTGTACCTGTGCAAACGACTTGGGCCAGGGCTGGCCTTTCAGCAAGGCTGGCGGAAGCTTGCGAATGGCACTCTTGGCCTGGGTCAGACCGGCATAATCCCCTTGCAGCACCACATACCAGGGGCTACCACGGAATTTGGTCTGATAGACCCATACCTTGCCCGCCAGACCATGCTCGGCAACAAATTGATCCACCGCCTTGGTGTTGCTCGCCCCCATCAGCTGAACGCTGTAGTGGTTACGCGGCTTCTTGTTCAAGGTGGCGACCGGTGTCAGGGCCACCTTGGGTGCAGGCGCGGCAACCGGCTCGTTGCTGGCGGTTTTGGTGGTGGCCGCAGGCGTTGTGGTTGTCGCCGGATTCAGTGCCTTGGCGGTACTGGCTGGCGCCGTGGTTGCGACTGCACCACTGGGGGCTGTGCCACTCGGGTTCTTGCCGGTCAGCTCGTCCACCACATCGGTCGGCAATGCACCGCTCACCTTGGGTTCGGTCATCAGCTTTTGCACGACCTCGTCAGAGATCACCACCCGACGCCCTTCGTAATTGGTTGATTCGGTGGTCACGGTTTCGCTCTCCACCGATTTGGGCAGCACTTTCGCCTCCGGCTGCCAATCTTTCACCACTCCGTTGGGATTGCTGGCTGCATCGCTGTTTTGCGTGCCTTGTGCAGCGGCATCGGTGTTCGAACCGCCAGCGGTGAGGGGATCGCCTCCCGCTACCGGGATCGGCAATGCCGTGTTTTGCGCCGGATCCTGCAGTGCCGGTTTGCTTTCATTGTCAAACAGCGCAGGCAGCAGGTAGCTCAGCGCCAGCAGGCCGCCAGCGACCAGCGCGATAGCAGTGGCAATCTTCTTGACAGGCAACTCCGCCTGACGCTTCTTGGGCCTTCTGTCGGTCATGATATCCTCCAGTAACTGCATGATGGTGGACGGATGTCCGTTCGCCGTTTTCAGGATCTCCTCCACTTGCGGCTTGGGCAAGAGGGTCGCCGGGATCTTGAGCTCTTTGGCTTTCTCATACAAGAAGATGCGCTGCTCGGGCGGGCTCAGTGGCGGCACTTCCAGCTCAAGTGCTGGCATGGCACGCTCTTTGAGCTGCGGTCGTTGGGTACGACACCAGACGTCACTGCCCGAGACGATAATGGCCAGCTGATGGGGCGCCGCCAGAGTATCGTTATGACGGATGATCGCCCACAACTCTCCCAGCAGTTCGACCGGCAACTGGTCGGCCCGCTCTATCAGCAGCAACAGGGTGGCAGGCTTGCTCCCCTCCAGCATGCGAAAGAAGCTCTCCGCCAGCGCATCCTGTGGATTGAACAGCGGGCGCGCCACCACCTGTGGTAGCAACAACTGGCGTACATCCACCATCTTCATGGCAGGTGTACCAATCAGGCTTACCACCCGCACTTTTTCCGGCAACACGCCGAGCAGGGATTCGCACAGGGTACCGCGACCACAACCGGGTTTACCGGAGAGAAAAATGAAAGGGTGATTGAATTCAATCAGATGCAGCAGCCGGTCAACCAGCTGCCGCTGGGAAGGAAGTTTTAGCAGTTTATTCGTCACGACCAGACTCGATCACCGCCAGCAACTCGACATCGGACACATCCCCCACCACCTGCGCATGGCCGATGCCAACCGGCAATACCAGACGCAGCTTGCCTTCAAGCACCTTCTTGTCACGGCGCATATGGCGAATAAAGGCGGCGAAATCCATCTCGGCAGGCGCATGAATGGGCAGATTGGCGGCCAGCAGCAGAGCGCGCACACGCGCAACGTCCGCTTCGCTCATATCGCCACGGGCCTGCGCAGTCCAGGCTGCCAGCATGGTGCCGGCGGATACTGCTTCACCGTGCAGCCAGTTGCCATACCCCTGCTCGGCCTCGATGGCATGACCAAAGGTGTGACCCAGATTGAGCAGCGCACGGACGCCGTGCTCGGTCTCATCCTGACCGACCACATCGGCTTTGATCTCGCAGCAGCGTTTGATGGCGTAGGCCAGCGCGGCAGGTTCCAGCTGTTGCAGACGCACCATGTTCTGCTCCAGCCAGCTGAAGAAATCAGCATCCCAAATGATGCCGTACTTGATCACCTCGGCCATCCCTGCGGCAAATTCGCGGGCTGGCAAGGTACTCAGACATTCGGTATCGATAACAACTTGTTTGGGCTGATAAAAAGCCCCAATCATGTTCTTGCCGAGGGGGTGGTTGACAGCGGTTTTACCGCCGACAGAGGAGTCAACCTGGGAGAGCAGAGTGGTCGGGATCTGGATAAAAGGAATGCCACGTTGATAGCTTGCTGCCGCAAAGCCCACCAGATCCCCGATCACGCCGCCCCCCAGAGCGATCAGTGTCGTATCGCGCCCATGGTTGGTTTCAAGCAGAGCAGACATGATCTGCTCAAAGGTCGCCAGGCTCTTGTACGCCTCACCGTCAGGCAGGATCAGGTGTTCAACCTGAAAACCCGACAGCAGAGCGGTTACCCGTGCAAGATAAAGCGGAGCAACGACCGTGTTGGTCACTATCATCACCCGCTTGCCCTTGATGGTCGATACCAGCGCCTCGGGGCGCTGCAACAACCCGGCAGCTATCTCGATGGGATAGCTGCGTTCACCCAGTTCGACCTTCAACCGTTCCATGGACGTCCTCTAGATTACATACCGATCAGCTTTACAATTTGATTGGCAACGATTTTTGCGCTCTGGTCATCGGTGTGCACAACAAAGTCGGCAACCTCTTCATACAGGGCATTGCGCTCTTGTGCCAGACGTTCCAGCACTTCGCGTGCCGGTTCTTCGGTCTGTAGCAGAGGGCGGCGTTTGTCTCGCTGTGTGCGCGCCAGCTGCTTTTCGATAGTGGTTTCGAGGTAGACCACGATGCCACGAGCAGACAACTTGTTGCGGGTTTCGCGACTCTTGATGGCACCGCCACCCGTCGCCAGCACGATACCCTGCTGCTCTGACAATTCGCCGATCACCTTCTCTTCGCGAATCCGGAAACCTTCTTCGCCTTCAACATCGAACACCCAGCCGATATCAGCACCACTGCGGCGCTCAATCTCATGATCTGAGTCGAAAAACTCCATATGCAGTTGTTCTGCCAGATGTCTACCTATGGTGCTCTTGCCCGCACCCATGGGACCTATCAGGAAAATATTGCGTTTCTCAGCCATGTCTTTTCGTTAGTAATTACAAACTGTACGACCCCGATGAATACTGGATCGGGGTACCTATGAACCTTATCTTGCGATGGATCAGGAGGGGGATTATCTCAATAGATATCGGGACTGGCAACCGCAGCCCTTACGCCCCAGCCTTATTGGGGCGTAAGGTTATATGTGTTTTACCCTCACATGTAAAGCATTCAGAAGGCGTCGGTAACTATCTTGGGCGTCACGAAAATCAGCAACTCCCGCTTTTTGTTCTCGCTGGTGGTCTTGCGGAACAAGGCCCCCAATCCGGGAATATCACCCAGCAGCGGCACCTTGGTCACATCGCTCTTGATGGTCTGCTGATAGATGCCGCCCAGCACCAGCGTCTCGCCATTGTTCACCAGCACCTGAGTGGTGATGGACTGGGCGTTGATGGAAACCGCATCACCGGTACCGGTCGGTACCGTTTCACCCTTGGTATCCTGGGTTACGGTCAGGTCGAGAATCACCCGATTGTCAGGGGTGATCTGCGGGGTAACCTTCAGGCTCAATACCGCCTTCTTGAAGGTAACCGAGGTAGCGCCACTGGAAGAGGACTCCACATAGGGGATCTCGGTACCCTGCTCGATCAGCGCCGGTTTCTGGTTCGCCGTGGTCACCCGCGGACTGGCGATAATCTCGGCCTTGCTCTCTTTTTCCAGCGCCGACAACTCTAGATCCAACAAGGTGCCATCAGCCAAACGGGCAACCTGGAAGGCCAAAGTACCGGCCGCATTGGTCACCGGCAGGTTGACGTTCAACCGTTCGTCTTTTGTCGGTCTGGTAATTGCCGAGCCACCATTGTTGTTACCAGAGCCATCATTCCCCGCTATGGAACCGGACGTACTGTTGCCATGACCATCGTTTTTGGTCACCCCCCACCGCACCCCGAGCGCTTCATCAAAGCCGTCGTCAATGGTCACCATCCGCGCCTCGATAACCACCTGCTTGACCGGAATATCGAGAATATCGAGCATCCGCTTGATACTGCTGATGACATCGGCGGTATCCTTGACCACCAACACGTTGGTTCGCTCATCCACGCTCACCGCACCACGGGGTGACAGCAACTTGGTACTTTCGGAAGAGAGCAGGGCAGCCACTTCCGAGGCCTTGGCATAGTTTATCTGCAGATATTCGGTATAGAGCGGAGCCAAATCGGCAACCTGATTTCGGCTCTCCAGCTGTTGCTTCTCGCGTGTTGCGATCTCTTCTGCAGGCGCTACCAGCAAGATGTTGTTATCCAACCGCTTATCCAGACCCCGCACCTTCAAAATAATGTCGAGCGCCTGCTCCCACGGCACCCCATCCAGACGCAGGGTAATATTGCCTGATACCGAATCTGTGGTTACCAAGTTAAGGTTGTTGAAATCGGCAATAAGCTGCAATACGGTACGGACTGGAATATCCTGAAAGTTCAATGAGATGGGCTTTCCCTGATACTGCTTGGATGCCGTGGCCGTCGTCCGCTTTTTCACCTCGATAATGAAGAGCTTGTCTGCCTGATCGTAACGGTAATCAAACTGACCATTGATCGACAATTCAAACAGGGTATCGCTGCCCTGCCGGGAGACTTCAACCTGAGAGACCGGCGTTGCAAAATCCTGCACATTGATCAGATTAAGCAAACCATCCGGCACCCGAGTACCATGAAACTTGGCCAGTACGGTCTGGCCGCGGCTGCTCACATCGACGGCGGCCGAGCTGTTATCCAGCGTGACCAGAAACTCCCCCTGGCCATCTTTGCCACGACGAAAATCCACACCGGTAACCGAGTTGAAATAGGCGCCGCCCCCACTGTTCTGATAGTTGTTAAGTACCGGCTTGCTGGCAGGCTGTGTGGCTACCGGCGTAGTCACGGGCGCAACAGGCATCGACCGGGCGACGACCTGAGGGTTGAGCAGTGCCGAAGGAGAGGGTGTGGCCACCATCGCAGAGGGCGCTGGCACAGGAGTAGCCGAGGTTGCGGGTGCAATCAGCGCGCTCTCACCATTGATGAGCCCGGAAGAGGCCCCCTCGCCCAATGACACCAGTAATTTGTTCCCCTGTTGCTGCACCTGATAGGGAGCAAGCTGATCGAGTGCGATCTTGATATCCAGACCTGCGCCCTTACCCTCAACCTTGATATTATCTACCCCTAGGCGCTGGATCGGCAGCGGGTTCACTTTCAGCGCCCCTACCGCACCGGGAACATGCAACAACAGCTGATTGGGTTGGTAAGAGAGACGATCGGTAAAGCCCGTGACCGGCTCACTGAAACTGAGCTCCACCAGCAATTGATCGGCAAGCAGCGGATTGACCTTGATCTCCTGCAGGGTTGCCACTGCCCACGCCTGACTGAGGGCGCTGGCGCAAAACAGCAAAGCCACTTTGGATACACTCTCTATTGTTGTTCTCATTGCTGTTCGTCCCTGATTATTGTTTTTCTTGCACATTGGCCATTGCCAACTGGGTTTCTCTTGTTACCCAGCACCCCTTCCCGTCCGGAATGGTTTCCAGCAAATCCACGGCAGTGTCAGTGATCTTGATGACCCGGCCCTGATCAAGCCCCATATACTGGTTGAGCCCGACCCGCATCGATTTGCCATCCGGGGTGCTGATCAAGGCCCACAACTGACCCGCCTTACCCAAAGAGCCATGCATCGACAGACTGGCCAGCGAATAATTTTCCAGCACCTCTTTCTCACGCTCCATCAGGGTCTGTGCACAATCAGGCTGGGCCTTGGCAGTACTTGTACTTCCGACCGTCGCCTCAGGCTGGGGAACCATGAAGGGGCTGCGCAACTCGCGTTGCTGGTAGTGCATAGGGGCAAAAGGCTTCAGCTCGGGCAAGGGCTCGATAGGTATGGGTGGCCTTGCTTTGGTCTGGGCGACATAGCTATCCATATCCTCCTGGCCACCACAGGCCGCCAGCAAGAGAGCAGGCAACAACCAGCAGATGCGTCTCATTGTTTCGGCTCCACTGTTTTACCGTTGTACTTGTAGGTCTTAGCCAGCATCGACATCGAAATCAGCTCCCCTTCATCCTTGCTCTGACCCAGAGTGAAGGAGTCAAGAATGACGATACGGGGCAAGGCGGCCATGTCAGCGGTGAACTTGCCAATTTCATGGTAAGTGCCCACTACCTCGATACGCATTGGTAGCTCGGTTGAAAACTCGTGCTTTACCTCTGGCTCCCAGTTGATCCGGTTCAATTTCAAGCCATTGTCGGTAGCAATAAAGCTGATATCGTCCAACAGACCGGCGACCTCATGGGTATTGGGCAACTGCTTGAGCTGGGTATCGACCAGTTGCTCAAGCTGAACCATTTGCGCCTTGTATGCCCCCAGGTTGGCAGCCAGCATCGCCTTGCTTTCAAACTGGGCTTTCAGTTCGGTCTCTTTCCCCGCTTCCTGAGTCAAACTGGTCAGTGAGTTGGCAATCACGTAGTAGTAGATGGCGCCGCCGATCAACACGCAGCAGAAAAAGATGAAGACCCCTTTTGCCCATTTTGGCCAGCTTGCTATGTCATTGATATCCAACTCGTTGAGTTGCTGAAGGTTCATTGTTGCTCCTTGGCCACATTCCCTGCAGCCGCAGCATTGTTGGCGATCAGGAACATCATGGAAAACTGGCTCAATGACACTGGCGCAACATCAGCCGCAAAAATAGTGCTTATCTTTGCCTGACCCAACCAACCGGAACCATCAATCCGCCGCATCATGCTGGCCACCCGACCATATGCTTCGGTCTTGCCATTAACATCAATAATATTGTTTTGCATCGAAAGGGTGTTCAGGTAAACCCCGTTGGGCACCAGTGAAGGCAGTTGATTAAAGAGGCGGACGGGCACATTGCGGCGCATCTGCAACTGCTCGATCAGCTGCATCCGATCGATCAGCTCCTTGCGACGCTCTTTGAGCAGACGGATCTCCCCCAGCTGGGCATCCAGAATAGTCATCTCCTGAACCAGCCTCTGGTTGCGCTGCTGCTGGGCGACGATCTGGCGATCAACCAGCCAGTTGGCAAAAAATCCCAGCGCGACCGTGGCCAGCACAAAAATCCCCAGCAAGGCCCCGAACTGTTTCTTTTGGCGCTGGGCTCGGGCTTCACGCCAGGGGAGAAGGTTTATATTTGACATGGTGTGAAACTCCTCAGAGCCAACCCGAATGCCGTCATATATTTAGCACCATGTACCAGCTCGGCCTCCCCTTTCGGCTTGCCAAACAGGGCGAACAGATCCGGGTGCAACACCTCGCAATTGACCTCTTCTTTTACCTGCACCAACAAACCGGGTAGCAGACTGCCTCCCCCCGTCAGCACCAGTTTTGCGATGTCGCGATAACCGGATGAACTGCAAAACAGCTGGATATTGCGCCGCACTTGCTGCAACAGCGAGTTGATGTGGGGCATCAGCACATCCAGCTCATGGTCAACAGGCAAGGTACCTTTGGTTTTAGCCTGCTCAGCCTCATCCAGCGTCATGCCATAAAAGGAGGAGAGCGCCTGGCTGTACTGATCGCCACCGAAGTTTTGCAAGCGGGAGTAGATCACCTCCCCCTTGACCAGCGCTGCAAAGGTCATGGCACTGGCACCGATATCTATCACCCCGATCGGCCGTTCACTCTCCTGCAATTCGGGCAGACAGGCCACCACGGCACGGCCCAGCGCATGGGCGCCCACATCCACCACTTTGACGGCAATACCGGCTTCGGCAAGGGCGCTGACCCGACCGTTGACACTCTCGGTGCGGGCTGCGCTCAGCAGCACATCTTGACGATCTTCACTGTTGTTGGTGCTCAGCACCTCAAAATCGAGACTCACTTCATCGAGGGGGAAGGGAATGATCTGCTCGGCCTCCAGCTGCACCTGACTCTCCAGCTCCTTGTCGCTGAGGCGGGCATCAATCTGGATCACCTTGGTTATCACGTTGGAGCCGGTCACCGCAGTGGCGGCATAGTCGCTGTGAGTTGGAATAAGACGCTTGAGGGTCTTGAGAGATTGGCTGACGCGCTCGATATCCTGCAATTGATAGTCAACCAGCGTCCCTTTCGGGGTGGCAATATCGGCGACAGATTCGAGATGAAGCTTGCCGGGTCGGCCACTGAGGGTAACGGCCTTGATAGTCTGGCTGCCAAAATCAATGCCCACCAGAGGGAGGAGGGATCCCTTGTTAAAAAGCCCAAACATATACACATCCATGCGTTATTTGGTTTTATTCCTGAACAGAGTGTAGGACACCCGATCAGAGGAGTAGATTGGCCCCTTGAAGATCCAGACACTTCGCCCCTCTTAACTTAAGAGGTAGTCTTGGAGCTATGTTCAGTACTAGTCACAACGAGAAGATGGTCGAAGTGTTAACAGGGGCCGAGCGCCGTCGACGCCGGACTCCACAAGAAAAGATCGCCATCGTGCAGCAGACCTTTGAGCCCGGGATGACCGTCTCTCATGTTGCTCGCTTGCACGACGTCAACGCAAACCAGCTTTTCAAATGGCGTAAGCAATTCCAAGAAGGGTCTCTCACGGCGATCACCGCCGGTGAGGATGTTGTTCCTGCTTCCGAGTTGGCTGCTGCCATCAAGCAGATCCGAGAGCTTCAGCGTCTGCTCGGGAAGAAGACCATGGAGAACGAGATCCTCAAAGAAGCCGTGGAGTATGGTCGAGCAAAAAAATGGATTGCGCATGCGCCCTTGTTGCCGGGGGACGACGATTAAGTGCTGTGAGCCAGGCTCTTAATGTATCGCGTGCGCAGCTATCCGTTCGTGTTCATCGAAAACCGGGTTGGCAAGATGGTCGTCATCATCGCCAGCGTGATGATGCAGCCTTACTTGGCCGTATCATGGAGGCGATGGCAGAGCTTCCCTCCTATGGCTATCGCCGGGTCTGGGCGCTGTTACGGCGTCAGTCTGAGGCAACAGAACAACCTGTGGTAAACGCTAAGCGGGTATATCGCGTCATGCGCGAACATGGCTTGCTGCTGGAAAGAAAACCAGCTGCACCATTGGCCCAGCAGGCACATAAGGGGCGTGTTGCCGTCAAGGAGAGCAATCGACGGTGGTGCTCAGATGGCTTCGAGTTTCGCTGCGATAACGGTGAAAAACTACGTGTCACGTTCGCCATGGATTGCTGCGATAGGGAAGCGTTGGACTGGGCGGCCAGTACTGGGGGTTACGATAGTGACACTGTGCAAGATGTCATGCTGAGGTCTGTCGAACGTCGCTTTGGGGATTCGTTGCCGGCATCACCGGTGGAGTGGCTGACTGATAATGGCTCGGCGTATCGAGCCCATGAGACCCGCGCGTTTGCACGAGAAATCGGGTTGGAGCCCAGAACGACAGCAGTGAGAAGCCCACAGAGTAACGGTATAGCGGAGAGCTTCGTGAAGACGATGAAGCGAGACTATATCGAGATGATGCCAAAACCGGATAGCCGAACAGCGGTAGGCAATTTGGCTATCGCGTTTGAGCATTATAACGAGCACCACCCGCACAGCGCCTTGGGATACCGTTCACCACGGGAATTTCTGCGCAGTCGGGTATCACAACCCTAAGCGGGAAAAAGTGTCTGGACCTATGGGGTCAAATCCAAGGAGTGCTTCACTCATCCTAAATGCTCTAACTATCAATGTCATAAAGTTTATGCCGAAAAGTGACCCATCTCGCTTTCTTCATGGCAAGTGGCCCTCCTTGGTTATTGCTCCCCGTAGTGCTAACCTCTCGCATCCTTTTGAGGTGGGTGGCTCGCCACAGGAAAACCTCGAATTCCCGATGGCAAAAGGGCTATACTCTGCGCCCGTTGGCTAATTTTAAGACGATTGGTAGTTCTTCCATGCTGAAATGGCTCGTTCGCCTGTTTATTGTCATGATGCTGGGTGCAGTGCTGGGTGTTGCCAGCCTCATCGGTATCTACTTCTATATCAAACCCCAACTGCCCGATGTCACCGCACTGCGTGACGTCAAGCTGGCAACCCCGATGCGGGTTTACAGTCGGGATGGGGAGTTGATCGCCCAATATGGCGAAATTCGTCGCATTCCGCTGCGTCTGGACGAAATTCCGCAACCCATGATCGATGCCGTACTGGCGACCGAAGATGCACGTTTCTATGAGCACCCGGGCATTGACCCGATTGGTATCATTCGAGCTGCATCCGTCTGGGCTGTCTCCGGCCATGCCCGTCAGGGTGCCAGTACCATCACCCAGCAGGTTGCCCGCAACTTCTTCCTGAGCAATGAGAAGACCATCATCCGCAAGATCAAGGAGGTCTTCCTGGCCTGGCGGATCGAGCAGAATCTCTCAAAAGATGAGATCCTCGAACTCTACCTCAACAAGATCCCCCTCGGTTATCGCTCCTTCGGGATCGGTGCTGCGGCACAGGTTTACTTTGGTAAAGAGGTCAAGGATCTGGGACTGGACGAGATCGCCATCATTGCCGGTCTGCCAAAAGCCCCGTCCATGCTCAACCCCATCCGCTCCCCCGAGCGGGCCTTTGCTCGCCGCAACGTGGTGCTGGGCCGGATGCTGGAAACTGGCAAGATCACCCAGGCTCAGTTTGACGAAGCGTCCAAGATGCCGATCAAGGCCCGTTTTCACGGCGCCGAAGTGACCCTGCACGCCCCCTATCTGGGGGAAATGGTGCGCCAGAAGATGGTCGAGCAGTTCGGTGAAGATGCCTACACCATGGGCCTGCACGTCTACACGACCGTCTCTGCCGAACGTCAGCGGGCGGCAAGACAGGCACTGCTGGATGGCGTTTTTGCCTATGACATGCGCCACGGCTATCGCGGCCCGACGGCTCAGTTATGGAAGGCTGGCGAGACAGCCTGGGATTACGAGCAGATCGTCGCTCACCTTGGCAAACAGCCCACTTATGATCCGCTGATGGCGGCGGTCGTGACCAAGCTTGGTGATCGCAGCGCCACACTGGTACTGAAGAATGGCAAGGAAGCAGAGCTCGGCTGGAACGGCATTAAATGGGCCCGCTCCTTTATTACCGACGACCGTCAGAGCTATGCCCCGAAATCGGCGCGCGATGTGCTGAAAGTCGGCGCCCAGATCTGGGTGCGGGAAGAGGGCGAAGAGTTGCTGCTGGCCCAAATCCCGGATGTGAACGCCGCGCTGGTTGCCATGAACCCGAAAAATGGGGCTCTGGAAGCACTGGTCGGTGGTTTCAGCTTCGAACTATCCAAATTCAACCGGGTCGATCAGGCGCGTCGCCAGATCGGTTCCAATATCAAGCCTTTCCTCTATGCGACCGCGCTGGAGCATGGCTATACCCTGGCGTCGCTCATCAACGATGCGCCGATCAACCAGTGGGATCCGTCAAAAGGGCCCATGTGGCAGCCCAAGAACTCCCCGGCCGTTTATGATGGCCCCACCCCGCTGCGTCTGGGTCTGGCCAAGTCCAAGAACGTGATGTCGGTTCGACTGATGCGCGCCATCGGTCTGGATACCTATATCGACGGTCTGACCCGCTTTGGCTTCCCCCGCGACTTCATCTCTCCCCATGAGTCGCTGGCGCTGGGTGCTGCCGAATTCACCCCCCTCGAGGTAGTGCGTGGTTACTCGGTACTGGCCAACGGTGGCTTCCTGGTGACCCCATACTTCATCGACAAAGTGACCGACAGTCTGGAGAACACCCTCTATCAGGCCAATCCTGCTATTGCTTGCACCACCTGCGAACAGCAGGCCGCCCCCGAGCAGAGCACACTGCCGGAACCAACTGTTGATGGAGCCGCACAAGATGGCACGCAGACCCCTCTCGCGCCAACCATCGCCCCGCATACCATCAGTGCCCAGAGTGCATTCCTGATCACCGACACCCTGAGCACAGCCATCTGGGGTGGCAACGGCTGGCGTGGTACCGGCTGGCGTGCAGCCCGCGACCTGAAACGTCACGACATCTCCGGTAAAACCGGTACCACCAACGAATCGCGGGATGCCTGGTTCTCCGGCTACACCCCGGACATCGTTGCTACTTCCTGGATCGGTTTTGACAACCACCAGCGTGGCCTTGGCCGTGCCGAATTTGGTGGTGGTGCCGCGCAGCCTATCTGGATCGATTTCATGAAAGTCGCCCTCAAAAAACTGCCGGAGCACAAGATGCGGGTTCCCGAAGGGATTATGACGGTGAAGATTGATAGCGAAACCGGCCTCCTGGCGACCAGTGGCGGCACCGACGAATACTTCAAGGAAGGTACCGAGCCGACCCGCTACGCAGCACCGAGCTCGGATGGCAATCAGGTCTACGGCGGTGACAACCCCGATGTAGAAGGGCCTGTCTCTACCGACGATATCTTCTAAGCTGCTCTTGCGGCAGAAGCAAAACCGGCAGCCTTGGCTGCCGGTTTTTTTATTGGGCCAACTGCTTGCTCATCAGCGTGGCGATCGAAGCGGCCAACTCATTGAAGCAGGGGCGACGCACCGAGTAGTGGCGATAGAGCAGCGAGATGGTACGCCCCGGCACAGGGTCAACCACAGGTCGATAGCTCACCCCGCCCTCATCATGATCGGCAGGTACGGCCAACTTTGGCACCAAAGTCATGCCACTACCGGCGGCCACCATGTTACGCAGCGTCTCGAGACTGGTCCCCTTAAAGCGTTGATCCTCACCTATCCCGCCGGCGAAACAGAATCCCATCGCCTGATCCCGCAAACAGTGGCCATCGGCCAGCATCAGCAATTTCTTGCCCTTGAGATTACCAAGCGGCACCTGTTTGGCCTGTGCTTCGGGGTGATGGCAAGGCACCGCCAACCACATCGGCTCATGATAGAGCTGGATTGAACCAAACCCCTCCATCCCAGGCATCTCGGCCAGAATGACGCAATCCAGCTCCCCCTCTTCCAGCCGTTTGAGCAGGGTTTGGGTCTGCTCCTCATAGAGGTAAAACTCCAGCTGGGGAAAACGCTCACGCAGGGTCTGGATAATGCGGGGCAACAGGTAGGGGCCCACGGTCGGAATAAAACCGATATGGATCTCCCCGGACATCGGTTCGGAGAAGTGCTGGCCGATGCTCTTGAGCTCACGCACCTCCTTGAGCACCCGACGCGCCTGATGGGCCATGGCATCGCCAGCCGGAGTAAACAGCACCTTGCGCGAGGTACGTTCGATCAGAATGACCCCGAGTTCATCTTCCAGCTTGCGCAGCTGGCCGCTCAGGGTGGGTTGACTGACAAAGCAGCGTTCAGCGGCTTTGCGAAAATGTTTTTCCTCATCCAGCGCCACCAGATATTCGAGATCGCGAAGATTCATACAGCAAGAGTCCTGCCTGGAAAATGGGCCATCAGCATGCACAATATCGTCCGGCGGGACAAGTCATCCACTCGCAGTGATCCTCTCTGGCTTCCCCTTCAAAACAGAAAAGCCCGATCACCTTGCGGTAATCGGGCTGTTTGGCTCGCCGAGGGATTACACCCTGAAACGGCGCACCATATCCTGCAACTGGGTAGCCAAATGGTTCAGCTCGTTGCACGCCTGAGCCATCTGGGTGGCACCGGCAGCCACCTCTTCGGAAGCATGGCTGATATTGACCACGTTACGGTTGAGCTCCTCGCTCACCGCCCCCTGCTCTTCGGTGGCTGTCGCAATCTGGATGTTCATGTGGGAGATGCTGCTGACCGAGCCACTGATCTGGGAGATAGACTCGCCCGCTTCCCGCGCGGTAGCAACCGTAGTGTTCATCAGCTCCTGACTCTGTTGCATGGTACTGCCCGCCTGTTCGGCACGCTGCTGCAACTCGGCAATGATGGTATTGATCTGGGAGGTGGAGTCCTGAGTGCGCTTGGCCAGAGTACGCACTTCATCGGCCACCACCGCAAACCCCCGTCCCTGCTCACCGGCACGGGCCGCTTCAATGGCGGCGTTCAATGCCAGCAGATTGGTCTGTTCAGCAATACCGCGGATCACCTCCAGCACCATACCGATATTGCGGCTGTCATCGCCCAGTTGGCGTATCACCACCGCGGTACTCTCGATGGCACCTGCGACCCGTTCAATACGTTGAATGGAGTCATTCACCGTTTGCGCACCAAGTTCGGCCGTTTCACTGGCCGAGGTGGCGGCACTGGCCGCATCGCTGGTGTTGCGCGAGACCTCCTGCACCGTAGCTTGCATCTCGTTCATCGCCGTCGCCAGCTGGTTCAGCTCATGTTGCTGAGCATTCATGTTGTTGGCTGACTGGCTGGCAACAGAGCTGATCTCCTCCGCGGCGGAACTCAGTTGCACCACAGAGCCCGACACTTCACTCACCAGAGTGCGCAGATTGGTCTGCATTTCACCAAACCCTTTGGCAAGGGTTCCCAGTTCATCATTGTTGAACTGCTGCATATCGATGCGGGAGGTGAGATCACCAGAGGAGACCCGCCGGGTCTGTTCCAGCAACGCCATCACCGGATTGCGGATCTGACCGGTCAGCAGCCAGGCAATTGCCACAACAAAACCCAGCGTCACCAGACTGACAATGACGCTCATGGTTCTGGCACTGCTGTAGAGCGCCTCCACATCTTTTGTCATCTGGGCCGCAATCTCGTTATTGATTTCCCGCAGGCGGAAGGATTTTGCTCCCACCTCCTCCAGCGCGACCCGGGTTTCGTTTTTGCGCAGACTTCTGACTCGCTCCAGATCGCCAGTAGCAAAGGCACTTAACAACTGGTCATGCACCGCAAAATACTTGGCCCCCGCCGCAACCACCTGCTCATAAACCTGTTTCTCTTCACCTGTAGTGAAAGCTAAAGCACCGTATTTTTGGGCTGCTTGCTCAAATTCCTGCCTGGCCTTATTGAAGGTCAGGGTGCGATCGCTTACCTCTTGATCATCCTTGTTCAGACCACCGATGACCTGGGCCAGCTCTGAACGGCGCGCATCCAGCACGGCGACATGCATCTGACTCGCCAGACGAGTAGAAGGCAACAAATTGCCGGTAATGGTCTCGGTATCACTATGGATCTTTGCTAACTGACTGATGGAGAACCAGGCCAAGCCAAGAACCAGCAAGGCCAGAATGGCAAATCCGGCGCTCAGTTTCTGGCCGATAGACATGTTTTTGAACATATGAGGGCTTCCTTGAAATGAGTCTGCACTCCCGAAAATCCCCCGGGAATGGTCATATAGAGCATAGCCTGCACCCGGAAAACGGAAGGATTTCATATCGTTCCCCTGATGGTCAGGCTATCGGCGCCAGACTCGTTTCCTGAAGTTTCCCCAAATGAGTCAACCCGCGTTGTTCAGCAGCGTCAGCAGATGCGCGCGCAGACCATCCGGATCACCCAGAAAGTCGGCCACGCGAACAGGCGTGACCCGACCGTTGTGCATCAACCCAAGAGTGGGATACCCCTGACCGCCGAGCCGCTGCATCCAGCCCTGGCTATCTGCCAGATGTTGCAGCAAGGGCGCCTGCAGATAGGATTGCTGGAATGCCTCGGCTGCAATCCCCTGCTCTGCCGCCAGCGTGGCGAGAAATGCCGGCTCACCAATCCAGATCCCGTCCCGATAGTGGGATTGCTGGATCCGGTGCAACATGACCAGCCCATCGCCCCCCAACGCCGTGACGGCCAAAACCGCACGGATCGGCGGCTCGGAGTCCAGCAGACAGCCTTCCCGCAGCAGCAGTTCGTTAAAGTAGCGTTCGCCAAAATGCTGGCCGGTCAGCGCTTCGATCCGCTGATCATGGGGGCGCACATAATCACGCAATGCCTCACCCATCGGCTGACGGCGACTACCCAGCCAGAGACCGCCCGCATGCAGCTCGATCTTGAGCCCAGCAATGGTGGCTGCCGCCTGCAACAGGGGGGCGGCACCGTAGCACCAGCCACAGAGCGGGTCATAGACATAATGGAGGGTGGTTTGTTGTTCGCTCATCTTCATTCTCACTTCAATCTCGGATAAAAAACCGGGCCCTTAGGCCCGGTAAAAAAACACAGGGAAAGCAGGCTCAGTGGCTTACCACTTCATCTCGCCGGTATTGACCTTGGCACCGATGGCCAGACCATCGTCAACCGGCAGTGCCGGATAGGCCTTCTTCAGAGCCTCAATCAGCTCACTGGAGTTTTTCGCCTTGGCCAGCTCCTGTTCGAAACGCTCTACATAGTCACGGGTAAAGCTCACAGCAGCAGTGCCTTTGGGAGCCGTGCCCAGGAAGTGGCCCGGTACCACACGCTCGGGTTTCAGGGCCAGCAGGTTGTCCAGCGCCTTGACCCAGTTGCTGCGAGCCGCTTTGGTCTGACTGTCCGCCATCCAGACATGCACCCCGTGGTAAACCGGCACACCACCAAAAGCAGTCTTGATGGAAGGGGCCCAGAGGTAAGCATTCGGGGTGTTCATCTCTTTGATTTCAATCTTCTCGCCATCCAGCGTCAGGTGACTGGCGGTCATCACTTGCGGCACGGTCAAGCTCTTCGGTGCACCCTTGCCGAGGATCGGGCTCCAGTAGCTCAGCTTGGCATCCTTGGTCTGGTTGATATGGTCAACCACATGCTGGTCGGCCAGCACTTTGACATCCGGGAACGCCGCCATGACCGGCTCCAGACCGAAGTAGAAGTCGGGGTCACCGGCACTGATATAGACAGTGGTCAGCTTCTTGCCGCTCTTCTTGATCATGTCAACCAGCGCCTGACCATTTTGCACATCGAACTGGGCATCGATCAGGATGGCCTCTTTGTCACCGGTCACCAGTGAGGAGGAGACCGGGAAGATCGCCTTCTCGCCAGGGTTGTAGACGGTCACGCTCAGGGGGGCGGCCAGTGCGGCGCCACTCAGCAGGGTGGTCGCCAGAGTCAGGTTGCGGATCAGGGTGTTGTTCATCATCTATTCCTCATTAAGTATTCGGGGGTTCATTTGATGGACACAGTGTATTGGATCACTTAAGGTGCAAATACAGCATAAAAAGCGCATCACTGTTGCACATATCGAACATATAGAGAGCCGTACATGGATCGACTGACCGCCTTGCGGGTCTTTGTCAGCGTAGTCGAACAAGGGAGCCTGAGCGGCGCCGGAGAGAAACTGGATATGTCGCGCGCCATGGTGTCGCGCTATCTGGCCGAGCTGGAGAGCTGGATGGGCGCCCGCCTGCTGCACCGCACCACCCGTCGTCTGAGCCTGACAGGGCCGGGAGAGGAGGCGCTGAACCGGGCCCGTGCCATGCTGGCACTCGGCGAGGAGATGGAGCAGATCGCTGTGAAGGGGGATGACGCCCCCAAGGGGCAACTGCGGATCACCAGCAGCTACTCCCTGTCAGAAGCACTGCTGGTCGGGGCGGCCAACGACTATCTGGCGCAATACCCGGGGACGGCCATCGACATTCTGCTGCTCGACAGAACCGTCAATCTGATAGAGGAGCGGATCGATCTGGCGGTGCGCATCACCAACGACCTCGACCCCAATCTGGTGGCGCGTCGTCTCGGCACCTGCCACTCGGTAGTCTGTGCCAGCCCGGCCTATCTGACCCGTCATCCGATGCCACACAAGGTGCAGGATTTGGCGCTGCACAACTGCCTCACCTACACCTACTTCGGCAAGAGCCTGTGGGAGTTCAATGGACCGGACGGTCCCGAGTCAGTGCCGGTCAGCGGTAACCTGAGCGCCAATATCTCCAACCTGCTGCTGGAAGCAACGCTTGAAGGTGCCGGGATCAGCCTGCAGCCCCGCTACTCGGCCCAACCCTATCTGGAGCGCGGGGAACTGGTGCCCCTGCTGACCGACTGGCAGCCCAAGCGGCTCGGGGTCTACGGGGTGTATGCCACCCGCAAGCAGATGTCGCCGCTACTGCGCAGCTTCCTCGATTTTCTGCTGGCTCGCATGGCGGCGGATCCCATCTGGCAGGAGTGAACATACCTCAAACCCGATCATGAAGAAGGGGCCGCTGCGGGCCCCTTCTTCACTCTGATCCCTTGATCAGGCTTCAAATCCGAATGGTTCTGAGTGCGGCGCTTCCGGCTGCGCACTCTCGTCCAGGAAAATATCCCGATAAGCCACATAGATGGAGTAGTTGAGCGCCGGGATCACCACCAGCAGACCTACCAGCAACAGCACAGCGCCAAACAGCAACAAAATGGCTGAGAGCAGCCCCCACCAGAAGAAGGGAAAAAAATTGCGCCAGCAGCCGAAGAAGCTCAGCCGTACCGCCTGGATGATGCCGATATCGTGGTGGAAGATCAGCGCAGGAGCAAAGGTGACCCCCATCAGCACGGGAATGATGAGCAGCATCCCCACCAGCAATACCAGCAGCAGTTGTTGCAACTGGCTGGCTGAGACCACCATGCTCTCGGGATCCTGCGTCAGCAGCGGGAGCAGCCCCCACATGGAGAGCAGACCGAGACAGACGAGGCCCACCAGGCTGAACAGCAGCAACACCAGCAGACCGCCTAGCATCAGCGGGGTCAGCTTGTGGCGAAAACCGGCGAAGAGATCGGCAAACTGCAGTGGCTCCCCCCGATAACCCCGAGCGGCGACCGCCACCCAACCCGCGCCCCACACCATGTAGAGCAGCTGGGAGATAAGGCCACCCGCTGGCAGTTGCTCCAGCAGCATGCCCACCATAAACCAGACCAGCACCATGGCCACGCTGATCCCCATCCCCTTGTTGAAGATATCGAACCCGCTGCGAACCCAGAGCCAGCCACGACCTGTCGTGTACCGGGCCGGTGTGGTGCGCAAAGGGGGTAATCCGTTCATATCGTCTCCTCGGAGTGTCGGTGGCATCAGTGCCGGAAGCCGATTCTAGAGCCAGGGCGGGGGCGACTCAATGGCGAAGCGGCCCGACCACGACATAAAACCTGACGCAGCTATGCACAAAAGGGGCGTCAGCCACGCCCCGCCTCTGGCTGCCCCGACTATAACGAGGCACAATCTGCTCCCTCCCCCTGCCGCGCCTGTCGTGGCCAGCATGTCGTGATCACCCTTTAGTGATCGGCGACTGCCGGACAGGGGGTTGTCATCCCGCCATCCCGGGCGCTTTAACATCGAGTGGTATCGTCATGAGAGTTGTTTGTTGTCTGTTGTTGTTACTGGCCAGCCAGTCAGCCCTGGCCGAGGGTTTTATCAGTCGCCTGCTCAACCATCCGGTGCCGGGTGGCGTTGCGGTGATCCCTCTTGGCGCATCTGCCACTGCACCCACGGCCCGCTATCACGACAAACCTGTGCTGGTGGTGCGCGAAGACAACCAGTGGATCGCCATCGTCGGCATCTCTCTCAAAAACCCGCTTGGGGCCCAGCAGCTGACCACAGGTGATGGCCGTACTCTCGGCTTCACCGTCACCCCCAAGCACTACCGCGAGCAGCACATCAAGCTCAAGAACAGCCGTCAGGTCAATCCACTCGCCGAGGATATGACCCGCATCAACCGCGAGCTGGCGGAGCAGACTCGGGCTTACCAGACCTTCAGCCCCAACCAGCCGAGCAACCTGATGTTCGACAAGCCGGTCAACGGCCCCCTATCCAGCCCGTTTGGCCTGCGTCGTTTCTTCAATGGCGAGGAGCGCAATCCCCACTCCGGCCTCGACTTCGCAGTGGGCGCCGGCACCCCGATCAAATCCCCCGCCGCCGGCAAGGTGATCCTGATCGGCAACTACTTCTTCAATGGCAATACCGTCTTTGTCGACCACGGTCAGGGGCTCATCAGCATGTTCTGCCACATGTCGAAGATCGATGTGAAGCTCGGCCAGAGCCTGCCGCGTGGCGGCATCGTCGGGCGAGTCGGTTCGACCGGTCGCGCCACCGGCCCCCATATGCACTGGAACGTCAGCCTCAACGATACCCGGGTCGATCCCGCTATCTTTATCGGCGCCTTCAAGCCCTGAATCGGCAGAGCCCGTTAACAAAACATCCTCTAACAAAACAGGCAGCCCATGGCTGCCTGTCTGCTATCTGCACGTCGAACCTGATTACCTATCCGGCCAGCGCGTGGGCGCCGGACTCCCGACGCATCGCCCGCCACATCACCAACACCAGCAAGGAGCTGCACGTTGGCAATGCCAGCCAGACCCCGGGCACGCCCCACAGGGTCGAGAATCCCCACAAGAAACCGCCGATCAGCACCAGCTTGCCACCGGTGAGCAGGGAGGCGATGCGGGCCCGATTGATGGCCTGGAAGTAGGTGGCCCCCACCAGCAGCAAGCCCTCCATCGGCAGCCCCCAGAAGTAGAGCCAGATCCCGAGGCTCGCCACCGGCAGCAGGGTAGCGTTGTCCCCGGCAAACAGATAGACCGCCGCCTCCGGCCACAGATAAAGCGGGAACATGGCGCACAGGGCGATCCCCAACGTCACTCCGAGTGCCAGATTGCGGATCCGCAGCACCCGCCGCCAGTGACCGGCGCCCGCGTTAAAGCTGGCGATGGGCTGGATACCCATGGCGATCCCCTCGAACACCAGATAGAAGAAGGCCTCGGTGTAACTAATCACCCCGTAGGCCGCCACATGCAGCGAAGTGCCAACCGCCAGCAACGCCTTGTTGTGCAACGCCAGCACTACCGAGAGATAGAGGTACATCAGAAAACTGGAGACCCCGAGGCGCACCGTTTCGCCCATCAGCCGTAGATCAGGGCGCAAGGTGTCCCAGCTTATCCGCAACTGGCTACGCGGCGTGAAGAAGTGCCACAGGCAGGCAAGGCCCGTCACCGCCTGGGAGAGCATAGTGGCCGTCGCCACCCCGGCCAGTCCGAACGGAAACACTACCATCAGCAGATAGTCGAGCAGCACGTTGAGCAGCCCCCCGACCACCATGATGAGGGTGACAAACCCGGGGCGGCCATCGTTGCGCAGCAGCGAGCTGAACGCCATCGACAGCACTGCAAAGACGCCCAGCCAGGCGTAGGCCTGCAGGTAGGAGAGCCCGGCGGTGAAGATCTCCCCCTCCGCCCCCATCCAGGCCAGCATGGGCTCGCCATAGCGGATCCCGATAAAACTGAGCAGTGCCGAGGCCAGCAACACCATCACCAGCGCATTGCCGACGATATGGCGGGCTTTGGCCGGGTTGCCCTGCCCCAGATAGAAGGAGACCAGCGACGAGGCCCCCATGCCGATCAGCGCCCCCACCGCATAGAGCACGGCGCAGATGGGATAAGCCAGCATCAGACCGGCCATGCCATCCTGACCCAGCACATGGCCAACGAAGATGCCATCGATGGTGACATAGATGCCGGTGATCAGCATGGCCGCCACGGTCGGGGTTACGTAACGCCAGAAAAGGCGAGATAGCGGGGCTGTGCCCAGATCAACAGCTGACATATTCGACTCGGTGGAGAGAAAGCGGCCGGGATCATAGCGAAACGGCAGCACGACTTCCTGTTATTTGTGTTATGAATCATTAATATAGACTGCTTTACCCGCCTCCCTGCCCTGTTTTAGGCTAGGGCCACCTCTTCTGAACGGAAACGAGCCTCATGTTGCAACGCCTGCTCACCCTCTTGCTGCTCTCCCTTATCTTGTTGCCGCCAGCCGTGCGCGCCGACGATGCCATTGCCCAAGCCGAATCCCTGTTGCAGAGCGTGCCCAAGAGCGATACCCCGGAAAACCAGAAGCTGCGGGAGAGCTACCAGCAGGCGCTGCAATTTGCCAGAGAGGCCGAGCGTTACCGGGAGCAGAGTAAAGCCTATCAGCAGATCCTTATCGATTACCCCAAGGAGTCGGCACGCCTCAAGGAGAGCCTGCACAACTATCAGCCCGCAGCTCGCCCGCCGCTGGCGAGCCTCAAGGAGGAGGCGCTGCGCCAGGCCATTGGCCTGAGCAGCAACCGCCAGCTCAACCTGCGCAAGGAGCGGCAGGGGGTGATGGACAGCCTCAACCAGCTGGAGAGCACCGGTCAGGAGTATCACCTGCGGGTGGACGATCTGCGCAAACAACTGCAACTGACCCGCAGCCAGCTGGAGCGACTGAGCTTCAGCAGCGAATCGGATCGCCAGCAGGAGGCACAACTGCTGCTGACCAGAATGAAAGAGCAGAGCCTCTCCGACCGGATCCAGATGCTGGAGCTGGAGCAGCTCTCGGCCCAGCAGCGCAACGATCTCGGCAAGCTGAAACTGCAGGAGCTCAATCTGGCCATCGCCGACGAGGATGAGTGGCAAGCCAGCCTGCTGACCCAGCAGAACCAGCTGCGTAGGGAGAAGACCGAGCAGGCGCTGGAGGAGAGCGAACGGCTGCGCAAACAACTCACCACCGACATGCCGCTGCTGCTGGAGCAACAACAGCAGAATCAGGCGCTCTCCATCCAGCTCGGCACGCTGGAGGATCAGATTGAGCGGGTGCAGGATGAGCAGCGTAGCGTCGACAAGAATCTGTTTGAACTGAATGAGCTGGTCAACTCGGTGCGCGAACAGCTGGAGTGGCTGCAGATCAGTAATGCCTACGGCGAGAACCTGCGCAGCAAACTCTCCGATCTGCCTCCCCAGTTTCCCCTCGACAAGCTGGAGTCCGCCATCGTCAGCGCCCGCATGGCCAAGTACCAGTACGAGAGCGAGCAGGATGGGCTCAAGGATACCCGTCAGCTGCGCGACAGCTGATGGCCGAAGAGGAGGTGACGCTCGATCGGCCGCAGCAAGCGGTGCTCGACAACCTGCTCAAGGCCCGGCGCCAGCTGCTGACCCGGCTCAACGACGCCTCCGACACCCTCATTCAGGAGCAGACTCGTCTCAAGCTGCTATACAGCCGCCAGAACAGCAAGATCGACGAGATCCGTGAAATAAGCGCCAGCCACCTGTTCTGGATGCCGGATGTGCGCCCCTTTACCCCACAGGTGATGCTTGGCATTCCCGCCGCGCTGACCCTAGCCTTCAACCCGGACAACTGGCTGCAACTGCCCTACGCCATCGCCGAGAACAGCCCGCTGAGCCTCACGCTGGCCGGTATTGGTCTGCTGGTGCTGGCCTGGAGCTGGTTCAAGCTGGCCCGTCATCTGAGCCTCTATTGCGACCATATTGCGCCGCGGATCGGCAAGGTAACTCAGGACAAATTCAGCCTCACCAGCCGCTTGCTGCTGCGCTCCCTGCTTGCTGCCCTCCCCTTGCCCGCCATGGTGTTGATGGTGCGCGGCCTGCTCGAAGGGGCCTGGCAATACCCGTTTGCGGTGGCGGTGGCGCGCGGTCTTGGCGAGATCTGGTTCCTGCTGCTGGCGCTGGTGATGGCCCGCCATCTGACGCTGGAGCGGGGGATTTTGATCCACCACTTCCGCTGGCCTAGGGAACAGGTGCAAAAGGTATGGGGGCAGTTTCGCACCCTGCTGCTGGTGCTGATCCCGAGTTTCTTTGTGCAGGGGATGGCCAACAGCTATCAGGAGCACGCCTTCTACGACTCTCTCGGCCGGATGGCCTTCATGATCGGTGCACTCTGGCTGCTGCTCTTCTTTGCCCGCCTCAACCGGGAGCGATTGCCACTCACCTGGGGCCAGACCGACATGACCAAGCCCCATCTGCTGCACCACTTCATCTGGAATAGCCTGATGCTGGCGCCGCTGCTGGCGGTAATTGGCGCCCTGTTTGGCTACTTCTATACCTCGCGCACCCTGCTGCGCCAGCTGGAGCTTAGCCTGCTGATGGGGCTGGGTTGCCTGCTGGTCTACTATCTGGCCAGACGCTGGATGCTGATCCAGCGCCGCCGCCTTGCCTTCGAGCGCGCCAAGAGCAAGCGGGCCGAGATCTTGGCCCAGCGCGGCCGGGAAGAGGGGCATGACGAGCTCAGCTCCGAGACCCCGGACGTGGTGGAAGAGACTGAGCTGGATCTCGATACCATCAGCGCCCAGTCGCTGGGACTGGTGCGCACCCTGCTGATGCTGGGCTTTACCATGCTGGTGGTGGTGCAATGGTCGGATCTCAACTCCGCCTTCAGCTTCCTCAGCAATATCGAGGTGTGGCAGGTGAGCAGCAAGATTGGCGGCATCGAGCAGCTCTCGGCCATCACCTTGCAGGATCTGATGCTGACCGCCTTCGTCTTCATTCTGACCGTGGTGACAGCACGCAACCTGCCGGGGCTGATGGAGCTGACCCTGCTGCAACACCTCAGCCTCTCCCCGGGTACCGGCTTTGCCCTCACGACCACCAGCAAGTATCTGGTGATCCTGATCGGCGCCCTCACCGGCTTCTCCATGCTCGGCATCGACTGGTCGAAGACCCAATGGCTGGTCGCCGCCCTCTCGGTGGGGCTGGGTTTCGGTCTGCAGGAGATCTTCGCCAACTTTGTCTCCGGCCTCATCATCCTGTTTGAGAAGCCGATCCGGCTCGGTGACACCGTCACCATCCGCGATCTCACCGGCACCGTCACCAAGATCAAAACCCGGGCGACGACTATCGTGGATTGGGATCGCAAGGAGATCATAGTGCCCAACAAGGCTTTCATCACCGAGCAGTTCATCAACTGGTCGCTCTCCGATGCCATCACCCGGGTCAAACTGCGGATCCGGATCGGCCTGACCCGGGATCCGAAACTGGTGCAGCGCATTCTGGAAGAGTCCATCCAGGCATCGACCCTGGTATTGGAGACGCCGACGCCAGAGGTCTTCCTGATCGAATTCACCGACTCGGCACTGATCTACGAGATCCGCCTCTACGTCAACAACATGGATCACCGGATGCCCATCACCCACGAGGTTCACTCGCTGGTGCTGGAGAAGATGCAGCAGCAGGGACTTACCCTGCCCCATCAACAGATCGACATTCACCTGAGCCGCGGCTGATCCGCGAGTTGAAAGGAGCAGAACATGCAGATTATTGCCCACCGTGGCGCCAGCGGCCTGGCCCCCGAAAACACTCTCAAGGCGATGGCCAAAGCGCTGGAGCTCGGAGCATCAGCCATCGAGATCGACGTGCAGGCGGCCAATGGCGAGTTGTGGGTCTTCCACGACCGGCGGCTGGAGCGCTGCACCAATGGCAAGGGGGTACTGACCGAGCAATCCCGCTCCTATCTGGAACAGCTCGATGCCGGTGAGGGAGAGGTGATCCCGACCCTGTGGCAGGTGATGGAGATCATCGCCGGACGCTGTGAGCTGCATATCGAGCTCAAGGGGGCTCATACCGCCGATGCGGTGGCAACCCTGACCCGACGGGCAGAGGCCGAGCTGGGCTTTACTCCCGGCCAGTGGGTGGTCTCCTCCTTCCATCACCCGGAGCTGGCCCGATTTGCCGCCTCGCGGCCCAATATCCGGCTCGGTGCCCTGACCGCCAACCTGCCGCTCAACCTGGCGCAGTTTGCCGACGAGCTGGGAGCCTGGTCCATAAATTGCGATGTTGATTTCATCGACGCCGCGCTGGTCGATGATGCCCATCGCCGGGGGCTCAAAGTTCTGGTTTATACCGTTGATTATCCAGAAGATTATGAAACGCTCTCTAGCATGGGGGTCGATGGAATCTTCACCAATCGACCAGATCGTTTTCTGGCGCAGTGAGGGGGGGATACGCACATGGATAACCACTGATTTAGGCACTAACTTTAAATAGCTGACCGGGATACAAAGAGTTCAACTTCAGCCGATAAACAGAGGCTCATAACAATAACTAGATTCCACACACTTCAGACTGACGCTCACAAGGATGTAACTATGAACTTATCCATTAAAAACAAGCTTGTCCTGGCTATCGGGGTCATCATCCTGGTGATCACCTGCCTGCAGGTCTGGTACAACACCTCGCAACTGCGCAGCGAGACCCAGCGACTGGTCTGGAACATCATCGACGAAAGCTCCATGGCCAACGTCAAGGGGATCTCCCGCTGGGTCGACTCCCGGATCAGCATGGTCAGCACTACCAAGGAAGCATTCGCCAAAGAAGACGAGCCCATCAGTCATCTGGCCCAGTCCATGAATGCCGGTGGCTTCGACCTGGTCTATGCCGGTACCGCAGACGGCAAGATGATCCAGAGCAAACCAACCGACCTGCCAGCCGGTTATGACCCCCGTCAACGCCCCTGGTACAAGGACGCGGCCGCCGCAGGCAAACTGGTCATCACAGCCCCCTATGCCGACATCTCCACCGGTCAGCTGATTGTCACCATTGCCGAGCCGTTCCAGCGTGGCAATACCCAGGGGGTCATCGCCGGTGACGTCTCCATCAGCTCACTGATCTCGGACATTCTGGCGGTCACCACCGAGGGCACCTACGCCATGCTGGTGGACAGCAATGGCACCATCATCGCTCACCCCGATGCCTCCCTGAGCCTCAAATCCGCTACCGCTCTGGCACCGGAACTAACCGCATCTTACATCAACCAGATAGCCCATGACGGCATGATCAACGAGCTGGTGATCAGCGGCAAGAAAGAGGTTTTTGACTTCAACGCCATCCCCAATACCAACTGGTATTACGGCATGATGGTGGATGAGGAGACCGCCTACCAGTCGGTGCGCCGCATGGTTACCTCCTCTCTTATTCAGGGGCTTATCACCATACTGATCGTGGCAGGCTTCTCCTATGTCGCCATCAACGGCTCGCTGGCCCCTCTGAAAACCCTGGGCGAAGCGATTGCCGATCTCTCCCGTGGCAACGGCGATCTGACCCGCCGGATCAAGATTGAACGTGAGGATGAGGTGGGCGCGGTTGCCAAACACGTCAACACCTTCATCGAGCGGATCCATGTGATGGTGCAGGATATCTCCAACTCCTCCGGCCAACTCAACCAACAGGCCAAGTCCTCCCACAGCATGGCGGAGAAGGCCAATCAGGGGCTGGCACGCCAGCAAAACGAGATCTCCCAGATCGCCACTGCGGTACACGAGATGTCGGCCACCGCGGTCGAGGTTGCCAGCAACGCCGAGCAGACCGCCGAAGCGGCCCGCAGCTCCTCCAGCAGTTGCGAGCATGGCAAGCAGGTGATCGCCCGCAACCAGCGCTCCATCACCGATCTGGCCACCCAGGTGGAACAGGCCTCCAACATCATTCAGGAACTGGAGAAAAACGCTCAGGAGATCAACACCATCCTCTCCACCATTCAGGGCATCGCCGAGCAGACCAACCTGCTGGCACTCAACGCCGCCATCGAAGCGGCCCGTGCCGGTGAACAGGGCCGCGGCTTTGCGGTGGTAGCCGACGAGGTGCGCGTCCTGTCACAGCGTACCCACAGCTCCACCGTCGAGATCCGCAATATGATCGAAACCCTGCAACGCAATACCCAGGGAGCGGTCAGCACCATGCACGAAGGCCAGCTGCTGGCCCAAAACAGCGTGGATGACGCCAACAACGCCACCCATGCGCTGGAACAAATTACCACCTCGATCAACCAGATCTCCGACATGGCGACCCAGATCTCCAGCGCGGCTGAAGAGCAGCGGGCCGTCACCGACGAGGTAAGCCGCAACATTCAGGCGGTGAAAGATGTCTCGGACGAACTGGCAGTGGATGCAGACAGCTCACGCCATCTCTCTGAACAACTTAAAAATATTTCGGGTGAACTGAGCAATCAGGTCGGCATGTTCCGCATTTGAGCATGAGCAAAAGGGGCCGTACAGGCCCCTTTTATTTTTCTAAATAGCGCTTAATTTTCAGTGAGTAATCTCACATTACCCGCCAAATACCCCGCCTTGAAATCCTTGTAATTCGTCTGGAATTATCAGATCACCGCCGTGGTCACCTCCGCATTTCGGATTACCTATTTCTATCCGAACAGATAAATGCCAATAATTCTCATTAAAAAATTACAATAAAAAACTTAAAATTTTTTTCGCGAGTACCTAAAAAGAGAGGTGATTCGCATTTTATTGAAAGAAAACTACGTACAATCCAGAAGTTAAAGTACTCGTAGCTAGGTGTTCAACTGCTCAGTAACACCAAAAAATGACGATAATAACGACATTTTCATCCAGGGATTTGGGTGTTTTATAGAAAAACAACCAATAAAAAGGGAATAAAACCTAGCAGTTTGACTTGCATCAAGCCTGAATTTTTTTCATAGAGCAAAATCGTGCCCAGCAAATCTATCCCTAAGGAGGCAGATGTGGATATTATCAAGACCGATGTGGCCATCATCGGTGCTGGCGGTACCGGCTTACGCGCCGCTATCGCTATAGCCGAATCACAGCCAGACCTGGACATCGCCCTGATTTCCAAGGTTTACCCGATGCGCAGCCACACGGTTGCTGCCGAAGGCGGCGCCGCCGGTGTCGTCCGTGATGACGACTCCCTCGAAAACCACTTCAACGACACCGTCTCCGGTGGTGACTGGCTGTGCGAGCAGGACGTAGTGGAATACTTCGTCAACAACGCGACCAAAGAGATGATCCAGCTGGAGCACTGGGGCTGCCCCTGGAGCCGCAAGCCGGATGGTAAAGCCAACGTGCGTCCGTTTGGTGGCATGAAGGTTCCCCGTACCTGGTTCGCCGCAGACAAGTCCGGTTTCCATATTCTGCACACCCTGTTCCAGACCTCCGTCAAATACCCGAGCATCAAGCGCTTCGACGAGCATTTCTGTCTTGATCTGATCGTGGACGACGGCCGCGTTCAGGGCGTACTGACCTTCGACATCCAGAACGGTATCACCCGCTTCATCCAGGCCAAATCCGTGATCGTGGCCACTGGTGGCGCTGGCCGTGTCTATCGCTACAACACCAACGGTGGCATCGTCACCGGCGACGGCATGGCACTGGCCTACCGTCACGGCGTACCGCTGCGTGATATGGAGTTCGTCCAGTATCACCCGACCGGCCTGCCGGGCACCGGCATCCTGATGACCGAAGGTTGTCGTGGTGAGGGTGGCGTTCTGCTTAACAAGGATGGCTACCGCTACCTGCAAGACTACGGCTTGGGCCCGGAAACCCCGATCGGCCAGCCGAAGAGCAAATACATGGAGCTGGGTCCGCGCGACCGCGTTTCCCAGGCATTCTGGCAAGAGCAGCAGAAAGGCCGCGTCATTCAGGGCCCGATGGGCGATGTGGTTCACCTCGACCTGCGTCACCTTGGCGAGAAGTACCTGAAAGAGCGTCTGCCGTTCATCTGCGAACTGGCCAAAGCCTACGTCAACGTGGATCCGGCCAAAGAGCCTATCCCGGTACGTCCGACTGCCCACTACACCATGGGTGGTATCGAGACTGACAACAAGTGTGCCACCCGTCTGCCCGGCCTCTACGCCGCGGGCGAATGTGCCTCCGTCGGTCTGCACGGTGCCAACCGTCTGGGTTCCAACTCCCTGTCCGAGATCGTGGTATTCGGCAAGCTGGCCGGTGAGCAGGCAGGTGAATTTGCCAAGACTCAGAAGCATGGCAACACCGAAGCGCTGGCCGCCAAGGCCGAGGCGCTCATCAAGCAGCACCTCTCCCTGATGGATGTAGACGGTACCGAAAACCCGGCCGATATCCGCAACGAGCTGGGCATGTCCATGGAAGCCGGTGTCGGTATCTACCGTACCGAAGAGCTGATGCAGGGCACCATCGACAAGATCAACGAGCTGAAAGCCCGTTACAAGAAGGTCAAGATCAACGACAAGTCCTCTGTCTTCAACACCGATCTGCTGTACGCCATCGAACTGGGTTACATGCTGGACGTGGCTGAAGCCATGGCGCACTCCGCCATCAATCGTAAAGAGTCCCGCGGTTCCCACCAGCGTCTGGATGGTTACGAAGAGCGCGATGACGTGAACTTCCTCAAGCACACGCTCTCGTTCTACAAAAATGGCGAAACGCCCTCCATCGATTACTCCGATGTGAAGATCACTAAGTCCCAGCCGGCAAAACGCGTGTACGGCTCCGAGGGTGAGAAACAAGACGAGGCTAAGAAGAATGGCTGAGATGATTGAAATTGAGATCCTGCGCTACCGTCCGGAACAGGATAACGAGCCCTGGATGCAAACCTTCCAGGTGCCCTACCAGAGAGAGATGTCTCTGCTGGACGCCCTGCAGTACATCAAGGATCACCTGGACTCTACCCTGAGCTTCCGCTGGTCCTGCCGGATGGCGATCTGCGGCTCCTGCGGCATGATGGTCAACGGTGTGCCCAAGCTGGGTTGCAAGGCGTTCCTGCGCGACTATCTGCCGGGCAAGATGACCGTCGAGCCGCTCAACAACTTCCCGATCGAGCGCGATCTGGTGGTCGACATGTCCGACTTCATCGAGAAGCTGGAGAGCATCAAGCCGTACATCATCCCGAGCGAGCCGCGCAGCCTGTGTGATGGCGAGTACATCCAGACGCCGGCCCAGATGGCGCAGTACAAGCAGTTCTCCCAGTGCATCAACTGTGGTCTCTGCTACGCAGCCTGCCCGCAGTACGGCATCAACAAGAAGTTCACCGGTCCAGCGGCACTGGCTCTGGCCTATCGCTACAACGTCGACAACCGTGATGCCGGCGCCAAAGAGCGTATGCGCATCATCAGCCAGGACGAAGGCGTCTGGGGCTGTACCTTCGTGGGCTACTGCTCCGAAGTGTGCCCGAAAGGCGTCGATCCGGCGGCGGCCATCCAGCTTGGCAAGGTCGAAAGCGCCAAGGACTACATGATCGCCATGTTCAAGCCAGATTGAGAGCAGGATTAAGACCATGAACAACACTGATAGCAAACGTAAACCTTACGTCCGCGAAATGAAGAAAGACTGGTGGCTGAAGAACGCCTTCTACACCGGTTACATGATCCGTGAAGGCACCAGTATCTTCGTCTCCATCTACGCCGTTGTGCTGATGTGGGGCCTGATGCGCCTGGTTCAGGGTCAGGAAGCGTTCAACGGCTGGCTGGAATCCCTGCAAAGCCCGATCGCCATCCTGTTCCATGTCGTCGCTCTGGCGGCGTGCCTGTTCCATGCCAAAACCTGGTTCGCCCTGGCGCCGAAAGCCATGCGTATCTTCCGTGGTGAAGACCTGGTACCGGAGAAGCCGATCGTTCTCGCCCAGTATGTGGCGCTGGCGGTGGTGTCCCTGCTTGTCCTGATCATCGTGGCCTGAGGAGAAAACAATGAGACGTTCTGACGAACCAATTTACTGGGGTCTGTTTGGTGCGGGTGGCATGGTCGTTGCCATGCTGCTGCCGGTCATTGTCCTCATCACTGGTCTGCTGGTGCCCATGGGCATCATGGACGTGGAAACCATGAGCTATGACCGCGTGCACGCGTTCGCCAGCTCCTGGTGGGGTGCCTGCATCCTGCTGGTGATCATCGCTCTGCCAGTCTGGCACGGCATGCACCGTATCTACCACGGTCTGCACGATCTGGGGATCCACACCACCAAGCTGCACCACTATGTGTTCTATGGCTTTGCCTTCCTGGTATCTGCCATTAGTGTCGGCCTGCTGATGGTACTGGTACTCCAGTAATCACATCTGACTGATTGACCAAACCGGGCCTCGTGCCCGGTTTTTTTTGCCCCGCTATCCCGCCCCTGCTTTTTATTCACTCAAACAATTCGAGAAAAACCAGATTATCGTCCAATCATATGGCGATCACAGTCACATAACACCAATAAATTCGTCATTTGTAGCAAACCATTTTGACCACCATCAATTTAGTGACATCCATATCAATTATAATTATTCAGATTAAATAATTATTCATATGGAGCTAGCTAATGACAGACAAAACACGCTCGGTGAGCATAGGCAGTTACCTGGCACTGGCCTTCGCCGTGGTCTTCTTCTCCGGACTGTTGCAATCCGGCGAGTGGTACGGGGTATTCGATTTCACCACGCTGAACGGCTCGTTCGGCACCATGGTCCAGAGCGTCAGCGAGAATGGTGACGGCATCAAGACCGCCATGACCGACATGCGCGGCAAGGGGGGCAACGGCGCTCGCGATGGCTTTCTGTTTGCCCTGACCCTGATCCCCACCGTGATGTTTGCCCTCGGCATGATCAATGTGCTGGAACACTACGGCGCGCTGGAAGCGGCCCGCAAGTTGCTGACCCCGCTGCTGCGCCCACTGATGGGGATCCCGGGAAACACAGGTCTGGCGCTGATCGCCTCCCTGCAGAGTACCGATGCCGGTGCCGCCATGACCCGCCAGCTCAAGGATGAAGGGCTCATCACCAAACGTGAAACCGACGTGTTCACCATGTTCCAGTTCTCCGCTGGTGCCACCATTGTCAACTTCTTCTCCTCAGGCGCCGTGCTGTTCACTCTGACACTGGCGGATGGCAGCCCGGCGGTCAGCTCCTCCATCGGTCTGGCTGTCATCGTGATGTTCGCCTTCAAATTTGTCGGGGCCAACCTGTTCCGGGTCTACCTCAATATGAGCGAAGGCAAGCAGACCGATAACAACACCCAGCAGACCCTCAACACTCAGGAGCAAGCCAAATGAGCCAGGCCAACATCAAGAAACCCATCGTCACCGATATCTTCGTCGAAGGGGCCAAGAAGGGCTGGGTCATCGCCACCACCTCCACCGTACCCAACGTACTGATGGCCTTCGTCATCATCAAGGCGCTGCAGATCACCGGCGCGCTGGATGCCATGGGCGCCATCTTCTCCCCCATCATGGCCATCTTCGGGTTGCCCGGTGAGGCGGCAGCCGTGCTGATCGGCGCCTGGATGTCGATGGGCGGTGCAGTCGGTGTGGTCATCACCCTGTTCGATCAGGGGATCCTCAACGGCACTCACATCGCCATTCTGGCGCCAGCCATCTACCTGATGGGCTCCCAGGTGCAGTACATGGGCCGCATCCTCGGCTGTATCGGCACCGAAGGGCGTTACATCCCCATCATGGTCGCCATCTCGGTACTCAACGCCTTCGGCGCCATGCTGGTGATGAACATCCTTCTCTGACCCGAACCTGATAGTGGAGCAAACAATGACTTTTTCTCTGGATCAATACCTGACCGAACTGGCCCCGCTGATCAATCTGGATTGCGGATCCCTGCACCAGCCGGGCATTGCGGCAGTGGCCGATCTGATGGCCGCCAAATATGAGGCGATGGGTGGCTGGCAGATCAAGCGGGTCGACTGCGGCGCCGCCGGGGTGGGGCTGGAGATCCGCAACCAGCCTGATGCGGCGCAGATCGATGTGATGCTGATTGGCCATATGGATACCGTCTTCCCCCTCGGTACCGCCGCCGCCCGCCCGATGAGCATCGATGGTGAGCGCGCTTACGGTCCCGGTGTCTCCGACATGAAATCCGGCCTGCTCAACATCGTCTATGCCCTGCGTGCACTGCCCCGCGAGGTGCGCGATCGCCTGAGCATCTGCGTCTGCATGAACCCGGATGAGGAGATCGGCTCCCTGCACTCCAGCGACTGGCTGGCAACGGTGGCCAAACAGGCAAAACAGGTGCTGGTGGCCGAAGCAGCCCGCGCCGATGGCTCGCTGGTCAAGGCGCGCAAGGGGATGGCCCGTTATCGCATCGACTTCACCGGCAAGGCGGCTCACGCGGGCAACGAACCGCAGAAGGGGCGCAGCGCCATCACCGAGCTGGGCCACTGGATCCTGGCCATCAACGCCCTGACCAACTTCGAGAGCGGCACCACCCTCAACATCGGCATTGTCGAGGGGGGCAATGGCGCCAACATAGTGCCGGCCCATGCCAGCGCCGTGGTAGACGTCCGCTTCTGGGACAATCAGGAGTACCACCAGATCAACGATCATCTGCTGACCCTGGCCGAGCGGCCGCATCTGGACGGCGTCACCATCCAGCTGACCCGCGAGGCCCACAAACCGGCCATGGTGCCATCAGAAGGCACTCTGGCGCTGATGCAGCTGGTGGAGGAGTGTGGCGCCGAACTGGGACTGCCAATCAGCTGGCAGGAGGTGGGGGGCGGCTCCGATGCCAACCTGACCGCCGCCCTCGGTATCCCCACTCTGGATGGTCTGGGCCCCATCGGTGCCGGTTTCCACAGTGACGAGGAGTATCTGGATCTGGCCAGCATTGCCCCGCGCATCGAGCTGCTGGTGAAGGTACTGACCCGTCTGGCAGCCTGACAAGCTCTCACGTAAAAAAGGGCCAGCCGGTTTGCACCGGCTGGCCCTCTGTTTATCTGCTCCCCAGAATGACAGCAACCCTTCGCTATTACTCCATCGGTGGCAAGAAGCGGCGCATCACCTCATCCGTATGCCCCCCTTCCTGAAATGCCACCAGCGACTGATTGAGGATGTTCACCAGCTGGTGGCCGCGGGGGGAGCCCTTGCTCACCAGCAGATAGAATCCCTTGCGGCTGGGCAGGGCGAGATTGAGCAACCCGCTCTCGCTGCGGTAGATGCCAAGGCTGATGCCTGCCACCAGAGGTTCGATTTCGCTCGGCAGAAAGTCGCAACGATCCCGCTCCAGCATATCGAGCGCCTGCTGCAACTGTTTGACCCGGCGTGGCTCCTGCGCAAGCCCGTAGGGGGTGTAGTTGTAACCAATCACCCCGCACACCCGGGAGCGATTGACCGTCTGCAGATCCGGCGGTTCGGGGTAGCGGCGCTTGAGATAGAAGAAACCGAGGTGGGTGTAGTAGAGGGGAACGCTGTAGAAGGCAAACTCGGCCCGCTCCGGCTTGTAACTGGCATCCCAGGTCAGCTCGCACAGGCCATTCTGACGATAATCCGCCAGCTCCTGCTGCACCCGTGCCCAGGGCAGATAGCGGATCTGGTGCGAAAGCCCGCTCTGTTGCAGGGTATCGAGCACCAGCGTCGTCGCCGAACCGGTCAGGCGGCTGGTATCGGGCACCCCGTCCTTGCGCTCCCAGTAGGTAAAGGGGGCCCACTCGTTGCCCTCCCCCAGACAGACCTTCACTGGCGGTTCTTGCCCCCATAGCGCGGGGGACAAGATGGCCATCGCCAATCCCGCCCACCATGTTCCCGCTCGTTTCATCTCCCGCTCCCGGACTGTTTATCCTTCTTGCAGCTTAGCCCAGAAGAGATTTTGCTCACTTTGCAGGGACGCTTTCATGCCATAACGCCAGCAAATTGGCCGGAATGACACCATAACGGAGCTGCGGGGTCTGGTGCCAGTCAGCCAGCTTTTGCAGGGCTTTCGCCAGATCCTGTGCAAGCGTACGGGTCACTCTCACACCGGCTTCCAGATAGAGGCTCTTGATCTCGAAGATCCCCTGCTGGCGATGGGCCTTGGCATCCATCCTGCCCACCAGCTTGCCGCGATGGAGCAAGGGCAACACGAAGTAGCCATACTGGCGCTTGGGGGCCGGGGTATAGCATTCGATGCGATAGTCGAAGTTGAACAGTTCACTGGCCCGTTTGCGATCCCACACCAGCGGGTCGAACGGCGACAAGGCCGTGGTATGGGTTGCCTTGAGACGGCCTTCCTCTGCCTGCACCAGCTCATCGGCCAGCGAGGCGTGCACGAAAGCGCCGTGCTGCCACCCCTCCACCCGAACCGGCAGCAGCTCACCCTCGTCCGCCAGCTGATGGAGCAAGGCGTCATATTTGCCGCGCCGCAGCCGATAGTAGTCAGCGACCCAGCCAGTTTTGACCAGCCCCAATGCCCGGCAACTAGCGCGCACCATATCCCGCTGCGCCTGCTCGACGCTCGGCAGATCCCGCTCGTCACGCCACTCGGGGATGACCCGCTCGGCGAGATCATAGACCCGCTGAAAGTTGCGCCGCTCCCGCACCATCAGCTGACCTGTGGTAAAGAGCACCTCCAGATGGCGTTTCTCCGGCTTCCAGTCCCACCAGCCGTTCCCCTTGCCGGTTGTGCGCTCAAAGTCAGCCGCCCGCACCGGGCCATGGTGGCGAATACGCTCGATCAGCTGGCCAATCTCCTGCTGATGGGTGGCTAGCCAGTTGGCCGAAAACTTCCAGCCCATGGCGACGGGGTCGAGCATCCGATGGCGCAACAGCCGGTAATCCTCGCGGGGCACAAAGCAGGCCTCGTGGGCCCAATATTCGAAGATCTCGCCGTCGGCCAGCAGCTGCTCCAGCCAACGCGGTTCGTACTGGCCAAGGCGGCTAAAGAGCACCAGATAGGGGCTGCGCGCCACCACCGAGATGGTATCGATCTGCAGCAGCGCCATGCGGCGAATGGTGGCCAACAGATCGGCCGGAGTCGCCTTGCTGCGACGGGGGGCGAGCAGCCCTTGCGCCGCCAGTTGCAGATGACGGGCATCTTGCAGTGACAAATGGGTAATCGACATCAACAACCGCTCCCTGCTATCTGGCCATCGCACGCCCGGCGGATGGCCAACAAAACCGGGGGAGGCACCACGCTGGTATGCCTCCCCTCCCTGTGTACCAGCGCCGCTATGAATGGGCCGGGGGCAAGACCAGCTGATTGACCACCAGCATGATTTCTTGATAAGTGGCTTCTACCGTCTCGGGGGTCGGCTCCAGAATCAGGTCATCGGCATAGCCGTTGATGAGGGAGGTGATCTGGCGCGCCAGTCGCCGGGCATCGCCCGCCACAAACTCGCCGCTGTCGATCCCCTTTTGCAGGATCAGCTCCAGCACCTCGCGCCACGCCAGAATGATTTTGCGGTAGCTCTCGGCAAATACCGGGTCGCGCAGTGACTCGTTCCAGGCATCGAGGTAGATGGCCCAGGAGGCATCCTGACTGGTCGGCAGGTTGTCTCGCACAAAGAGCGGCAACGCTTCGCGGGCTGGCAGCGGCAACAGCCACTCCCGCTGCTCGGCGATCTCCTGATAGGTGAAACGCTCCACGGCGCAGAGGCAAAGCTCCTTCCAATCCTTGAAGTAGTGGTAGACGTGACTGCGCGCCAGACCGGTGCGCTCGGCAATATCACGGGTTGACGATGCCGCCATCCCCTTCTCTCGAAACAGGGCCAGTACGGCCTCGATGATCATCTCTTTGCGCTGTTCTGCTGATGGGCGTGCCATCTGACCTCCTGCGATATCAATCGATCTGCTTGACTTTGAGCAGTCGCTCAAACAAACTTTGAGCACTCGCTCAAACTTAGCGTTTCCGACATCTTAGGAGATAACCCATGACAACACCAACCACTTCGGCAGCCAGTTGCGACGAGCAGGCCACGCCGTTGCCACACTCGGCCGGTCGTTCGCTGGGGGCGATTGCGCGGGCCAATCCCCTCAAGCTGGCGGGCACCTTCTCGCTGGTGGCCCTCGAAAACATCCTGCTGGTGGTCTATCCCCTGTTCGCCGGCTTTGCCATCGACGCCATCGTCAAGGGCCAGTGGTGGCAGGCTTCAAGCTACGCCCTGATCGTGCTGCTGTTCTGGCTCATCGGCGCCCTGCGCCGGGCGGTCGATACCCGCACCTTTACCCATATCTATGCGGCACTGGCGGTGCCGGTGATCCTGACCCAGCGCCAGCAGCAGGAGGGGCAATCCACCATAGTGGCGCGGGTCACCCTGGCGCGGGAGTTTGTCGACTTCTTCGAGAAACATATCCCGATCCTGGCCACCAGCCTGATCTCCATCGTCGGGGCGGCCGTGATGCTGATGGTGATCGAGTTCTGGGTCGGCATCGCCTGCATGGGGGTATTGCTGCTGTTCGGCCTGCTGCTGCCCGGCTTTTCGCGCAAAAACCAGCTGCTGCACGAGCGGCTCAACGATCGGCTGGAACACGAGGTCAAACTGGTCACCCATGCCCAGTCAGCCAGCCTCGCCCGCCACTACCGCGCGCTGGCCTGGCTCCGCATCCGGATTTCGGATCGGGAGGCACTCGCTTTTCTGGCGGTCGGTATCAGCGCCTCCCTGCTATTCCTGCTGGCCATCACCATGCTGATGGCCCAGCCCCAGGTCTCGGCAGGCCATGTCTATGCTGTGATGACCTACCTCTGGAACTTTGTCACCAGCCTGGATGAGGGGCCCGGTCTTGCCGATCAGCTGGCCCGGCTGCGAGATATCGGTCGCCGGGTCAATACCGCCCAACCTGATGAACTGATTTGACATTTTGTATCTGTAACCGGAGTAGAAGATGAATCCGACCACCCTTTGCCAACGAGCGTTGACCATGTGTATCAGCTGTTTTTTCCTCGCCGCCTGCGGCCCCAAGATGAGCGACTTTGAGCCCAACACCAGCTACTGGTTCAAGGAGAAACCGGCAGAGGAGAGTGCCCCGCTGGCGCAAGACCTGAAGGTCGATATCGCCATCATAGGTGGCGGCTACAGCGGCCTCTCCAGTGCCTGGCATCTGGCCAAGGCCAATCCGTCGCTCAAGATCGCCATCTTCGAAGCCAAGCAGGTGGGCAGCGGCGCCTCGGGCCGCAATGGCGGCATGGTGCTGCCGGGCTCCGAGGTGATGGATCTCTACGAAGAGGGGGAAGCGAGCAAACGCCACTACGATCTCACCGTCGCCAGCATGCGCAAGCTGCAGGCGCTGGTTGCCTCAACCGGCGTCAAGGCCGATCTCAAGCTCGATGGCTATGTGGAGGCGATCCTCGATGAGGAGGATATAGCCGAGTACCGCGACTATGTGAAAACCGCCAATCGCCTCGGCATCCCGCTCCAGTACTGGAACGCCGATACCACAGAGGAAAAACTCGGCACCGATCGCTACGTGGGGGCGGTCTACGACCCCAATGGCGGTCAGGTACACGCCATGAAACTGGTCAATGCCCTGCGCAAGGCGGTGGAGCAGGCGGGCGTCACCATCTACGAGCAGAGCCCGGTAATGGGGATCAAGGAGGGCAAGCAGATCGAGCTCAATGTGGCCGACAAGTACAAGGTGGCCGCCGACAGCATCGTGCTGGCGACCAACGGCTATACCTCAAAACTTGGCTACTTCAGCGGGCGAGTCTTTCCGGTGCACGCCCAGAGCGCCGTCACCGAGCCGCTCACCAAAAAGCAGCTGGCCGCCATCCAGTGGCAGAGTCGGGTGCCCTACTACGACACCCGCAACATCCTGTTCCATCTGGTGTTGACCCCGGATAACCGCATCGTCATCGGTGGCGGCAATGCCGAGTACGTCTTCAACGACGGCCTCAACTACAAGGGCGATCTCAACCGGGTCAGCGAGATGATGATGACCGAGCTGGTGACCCTCTATCCGGCCCTCAAGGGGATCAAATTTGAGCTGGTGTGGGACGGGGTGCTCGGCATGACCGGCGACAGCACTGAAGCGGTGGGGGTGATGGGGGCTCACAAGAACATCTACTACGCCCTCGGCTACAACGGCCACGGCATCAATCTCTCCTTCCTGTTTGGCGATATCGTAGCCAGCCTCTATCAGGGCAAGGAGCATCCCTGGTTCAACCATGCCGAGCAGACTCTTCCGATGTGGCTGCCGCCAGAGCCGTTCAAGTCAATCGGCGTCAAATCTGCCCTGATGTACTACCAGTGGCAGGACAAGAGCTACAAGGAGTAGCGCCGGGCGAACCCGACGAGTAACAGACGAAGGCACGCCTCAGGGCGTGCTTTTTTGCAATACCGCCACATCGGCGTGGGGGAAGCTGAGCTCGGCCTGCCAGCGGGCGGCCAGCACCTGAAACGATGCCTCGGCAAAGAAGACGATGTGGGTCGGATCGTGGCGATAGCGCCAGTTTTTAAACCGCTCGTCACTGAGCACCCGCTGGGTCTGCAGCACCAGCAGGCCACCAGGCTTGAGGCAATCCCACAACTGCGCCAGCACCGTGCGCGGCTCGGCGATATGCTCGATCACCTCGGTACTGGTGATGAAGTCATACTGACGCGTCAGCAACTCTGGAAAATCGGCGTAGAACTTGTCATACCCCGCCATCTGGTAACCCGCCTCGCGCCCCATCGCCACCAGCGCCGGCCCCGGGCCACAGCCAAAATCGAGGCCACTGGCAGGTAGCGGCACTCGCGCTAGTACCTCACCAAATGCCCGCATCAGAAAAGTGCGATAACGGGGATCATCCACCCGATTGTCGTGACCGTCATAGACCGCCTTCTCCGCCGCCTCATCCAGATGATCGGCCTCATCCAGCCAGACCAGCTCGCACGCGAGGCAGCGATGATAGCGCTTGCCCGCCACCGGCAGGGGATAACTGCGATGGCTGGCACACAGGGGGCAGCTGACGGTGGATGACATGACGGTTCCTCTTGGGGGCTTCCTGTTGGATAACAGCGGCGCAGATTGCCTGCCCGTCGCGTCGCTGACAACTTTTTTTGCTCCTTAAGGGTTTCTTAAGTTTGCCCTTTTACTCTCAAACCATCGCAAGAGAAGGAGTCACCCATGACCATCGAGATCCAGGCCCCCTACCGATTGCTGCTAGCCAAGTCCCCGCAGCAGGTCATGGCACTGCAAACCTATATCCAGGCAGCCTATACCCTCGAGTTCAACGCCCACATCCCCCATTTTCTCCCCTGCCTGCTGGGACTCTACAGGGCGGACGGGACGCTGGTCGGTGCCTGTGGTCTCAATCATGCCAGTGAGGGGCCTCTCTATCTGGAACAGTATCTGGAGCAACCCATCGAGGCCGCCATCAATACCCGCCTCGGGGTCTATCCGGCACGCAACCGCATTATCGAAGTGGGCAATCTGGCCTGCAGCGAACCGGGCAATGCCCGCCTGATGTTCGCAGCCCTGTGTCGTCTGCTGTGTGAAAACGCCCTCGACTACGTGGTCTTTACCGGCACAGCCAAGCTGCGCAACAGCTTTGCCCGCCTGCAACTAAACCCAGTGGAGCTGGCCCCCGCACAGGCCCATCAGGTGGGGGCCGACGCCGATGCCTGGGGTGAGTACTACCGTTGCCAACCCAAGGTGATGGTGGGCGACATCAATCAGGGGCGCGAGGTGCTGGCCCAGCGCAGCCTGCTGCTCAATCTGCTGGCCCCCATGCCGACCCTGTTTGACGATGCCGGCGAGAGCAGTGATAACCAGCCCCATCAAAAAAGGTGCGCCCAATGAACCTGTTCGACGCCATCGCCAAACATGCCCACGAGGATCCGCAATCCCCAGCGCTGCTGAGCAGCCAGCAGCGTCTCGATTACCAGACCCTGTGGCAACAGATCCAGCGTCTGGCCAGCCAGCTGCAACATCTCGACATCAGCCGTCTGGCGCTGCAACTGGACAACGGCCTGCCCTGGGCGCTGCTGGATCTCGCCTGCACCCGCGCAGGTATCGTGGTGATCCCGGTGCCCCACTTTTTTAGTCTGGCGCAACAAGAGTGGCTGCTGGAGAGCAGTGGTGCCGATGCGCTGGTGGGGCCACACCATCAGGGGTGGCATGCCGCCGAGCCGCTCTCGCTGATCACCGGCGAGCTGCCGCTCTGGCGCCACGCACCAGTCAATCGACCGGCGCTGCCCAAGGGCACCGCCAAGATCACCTACACCTCCGGCACCACGGGCCAGCCCAAGGGCGTCTGCCTGCCACTGACCCAGATGATGGCGGTGAGCCATGCGCTGGCCGAGCGGGTCGCGCCAGCCAAGGTGGAAAAACACCTGACCCTGCTGCCACTGGCGACCCTGCTTGAGAACATCACCGGCCTCTATGTGCCGCTGCTGACCGGCGCCTGCAGCCGCATTCCGTCCCTCGGGGAGCTCGGTTTCACCGGATCCAGTTCGCTCAATGCGGCCATGCTGGGGGAGGCCCTGCTGCGCTGGTCGACCCACAGTCTGGTGCTGGTGCCCGAACTGCTGCGCCTGCTGCTGGCGCTCTGCACCAGCACCCCGACGCTGGCCCAGCAGCTCAAGAGCCTGCGCTTTATTGCCGTCGGTGGCGGCAAGGTAGCACCCGACCTGATCAAACATGCCCGCCAGCTCGGCCTGCCGGTGTATGAGGGGTATGGCCTCTCGGAGTGCGGCTCCGTGGTGGCGCTCAACAGCCCGGATGCTGACAAGCCCGGCAGCGTCGGCCGCCCCCTGCCCCACTGTCAGGTCACCATCGCCAGCGACGGCGAAATTATGGTGAGCGGCAGCGCCATGCTGGGCTATCTCGGCAGCAACGAACCGACTCCCGAACAGATTGCCACCGGCGATCTGGGTCATCTGGATGATGAGGGCTACCTCCATATCACCGGGCGCAAGAAGAATGTCCAGATCACCGCCTTTGGCCGCAACTTCTCCCCCGAGTGGGTCGAGGCTGAAGCCCAGCTCTGCCCCGCCATCGCCCGCATCGTGGTGTTCGGCGATGGCCAGCCCGCCAACGTGGCGCTGATCCAGCCCCTGCCGGGCAAAGAGGCGGATCTGCCCCGCCAGATCGCAGGTCTGAACCAGCGGCTGCCCGATTATGCCCGGCTGCACCACTGGTTGCCGGTGGCGCTGGATCAACATCCCGGGCTGCTGACCGCCAACGGGCGCCCCCGTCGCAACGAGATTTACCAACACTTTTCCCGGCAAATCAGCCAATGCCTTACAGGAGAATCGTCATGAGCTTCTACCAGACTCTGCAACAAGCCACTGCCAGTGAGCGTGAGCATCTGTTCAACGCCCCCATTATCGAAGCCTGTCGCCGTGGCGATATCAGCCGTGACACCTATCTCGCCTTTCTGGCGCAGGCTTACTACCACGTGCGCCACACAGTTCCACTGCTGATGGCCACCGGCGGCAAGCTGGGTCAGGAGTACGAGTGGGTGCGCGGCGCCATTGCCGAGTACATCGACGAGGAGTATGGCCATCAGGAGTGGATCTTAAGCGATATCCGCGCCTGTGGCGGTGATGCCGAGGCGGTGCGCCACGGCCAGCCCGGGCTGCCCATCGAGCTGATGGTCGCTTTCCTCTACGACCAGATCCAGCGCGGCAACCCCATGGGCTTCTTCGGCATGGTGCAGGTACTGGAAGGCACCAGCGTCGCCATCGCCCTCACCGTCGCCGACCAGCTGAAAAAGGGACTCAGCCTGCCACCGCAGGCGATGAGCTACCTGAGCTCCCACGGCGCCCTGGATCAGGAGCACCTCAAGTTCTTTGAATCCCTGATGGATAAGGTCGAGAGCCCGGCAGATCAGGCCGCCATCATCCACTCCACCAAGGTGGTCTACCGCCTCTACGGCGAGATGCTCTACAACCTCACCGCCACACCGTAAGTTGGCAGCGGATCAGCAGACAGCAAAAAGGGAACCCACACCATGAACCTTGAAGGGAAACTCGTGCTGCTCACCGGCGCCAGCGGTGGCATAGGTGAGGAGCTGGCACAGGAGCTGGCGGCCCAGGGGGCACACCTGCTGCTGCACGGTCGTCGTGGCCCGGCACTGGAGCGGCTGTGCAAGTCACTGCCCCACCCCGAGCGCCATCAGGTGGTGCTCGCCGACCTCGGCTCTGCACAGGAGCGGGCCAAGCTGCTGCAACACCCTGCGCTGGAGGATGGGATCGACATCCTGATCAACAACGCTGGCTGCAACCAGTTTGCCTGGCTGGAAGATCAGAGCTTCGAGCAGGTAGAGCGCCAACTGCTGCTCAATATCGAGGCGCCCATCCAGCTCACCCGTGCCCTGCTGCCAACCATGCGCAAGCCGGGGATCATCATGAACATGGGCTCGAGCCTGGGCAGCATCGGCTACCCCGGTTACAGCGTCTACTGCGCCAGCAAATTTGCCCTGCGCGGCTTTAGCGAAGCGCTGGGACGGGAGCTGGAGGGGAGCGGCATCAAGGTGCTGCACTTTGCCCCCCGCGCCACCCGCACCAAGCTCAACTCCGAGGCTGCCTACGAGATGAATGCAGCGCTAGGCACCCAGACCGACAGCCCGCAGGAGGTGGCCGAAGAGGCGGTCATCGCCCTGTGCAACGAAACCCGCCGCAGCTGGCTCGGCTGGCCGGAAAAAATGTTCGTGCGGCTCAATGCCATGCTGCCCGGCATTGTCGACAAGGCGCTGGCCAGACAGCTGCCGATCATCAAACGTTATGCCCGTCATCTTCAGCCAGGGACGGCTGATGCTGGCGCCAACAGCGCGCCACAACCAGACTTGTCCCGCCCGATCCCGACCAAGAAGGAGCATTAATATGAACTTTTTCCGTCAATCAGTGACCTCTTGTGCCATCGCCATCCTGCTGGGATCCACCTCAGTCATGGCCGCGGGTGATGCCCTCGTCCCCATCCAGCAACAGTGGGCCGTCTGCCAGTATCAACAGAGCGGCAAGGCGAAAGAGAGCTGCCTCGAAACCCTGAGCACCCAGGCCGAAGCGGCCAGCGCCAAGGAGCCTTTTCGCGCCGATCTGCTGATCTGGTCGGCCATCGTCAAGAGCACCTGGGCGGGGGCCAAAGGGGGGCTGGGGGCACTGGGTCTGGTGAAAGAGGCCAAAGCCAAGCTGGAGCTGGCGCTCAAGCAGGATCCCAAGGCGCTGGACGGCTCTGCCTACACCAGTCTGGGCTCCCTCTACTATCAGGTGCCCGGCTGGCCGGTCGGCTTTGGCGATGACGAAAAGGCAGAGCAGCTGCTCAAGCAGGCGCTGGCCATCAATCCGGATGGCATCGACCCCAACTTCTTCTATGGCGACTTCCTGCTGGATCAGGGTCGCAAGGCCGAGGCCAAAACCTATCTCGACAAGGCGCTGGCCGCCCCGGCTCGCCCGGGCCGCGAAGTGGCCGACGAAGGGCGCAGAATGGAGATCCGCGATCGGCTGGCCAAGCTATAAAATCCTGATGGATCAAAGAACTATTTAAACTCTGCCCACCAGCTTGCATACTGGTGGGCAGGGTTGTTTATGCCACGGCACGCCCTGGCGCTGAGCCAGATCGCCACACCCAACAAACAGGGAGAAAAGAATGCGGATCCTGCTGGTGGAAGATGATGTGATGCTGGGGGATGGTATGCAGGATGCACTGCGCCATAGCGGCTACACGGTGGACTGGCTGCAACAGGGGTTGCCCGCTCTGGCAGCCCTCAAGAGCGACGAGTTCGCCGCCCTGATCCTCGATCTCAACCTGCCCGACATCGATGGCCTCAGCCTGCTGCGCAAGTTGCGGCGTGAAGGCCACCAGTTGCCGGTGCTGATCCTCACCGCCCGCGATGCGCTGGACGATCGGGTGGTCGGCCTTGATGCCGGCTCCGATGACTACATGGTCAAGCCCTTCGCCCTGCAGGAGCTCAACGCCCGCCTGCGCGCCCTGGTTCGTCGCAGCAAGGGGCAGGCTCAGGCGGTACTGGAGTATGGCGACATCCTCATCTATCCCGAATCCCAGCAGGTCACCTATCAGGGGGAAGCGGTCAAACTCACCCCCCATGAATACAAGTTGCTGCAGGAGCTGATCAGCCAGAGCGGCCGGGTGCTGAGCAAGGATCAGCTGCAACAGAGCCTCTACGGCTGGGATGAAGGGGCCGAGAGCAACGCGGTAGAGGTGCATATCCACCATCTGCGCAAGAAGTTCTACAGCGACCTCATCCGCAATATTCGCGGGGTCGGCTACATCATTCCCCAGCTCGAACAGCCAAGCCGGACACCCCCACGATGAAACGTCCCCGCTCCATTCGCCGCTTTCTGCTCACCGGTATCCTGACGCTGGTGAGCCTGAGTCTTACCATCAGCGCCTTTATCGGCTACATGGAGGCGAGCCACGAAATGGAGGAGCTGTTTGATGCCCGCCTCGCCCAGTCGGCCCGCATCACCAATCAGCTGCTTGCTCGCTACATGGCCCAGCAGGGGCAACTGCCCGCCAACGGCACCGTCTATCAGGAGTGGGAGGCGCAAAATCCCGATGAGTGGCAAAAAGACCCCAGTCTCAACCTGACCGGCGAGGATCGGGAGATCACCCCCTACGGCCACGAGTTCGAACGCAATCTCTACTTCCAGCTGCTCGATGAAAAGGGCGGCTTGCTGCTGCGCGCCCCCAGCGCCCCGGATCAGCCGCTGGTCACCCTGGCCATCGGCTTCGACACGGTCGAAAAAGATAATCACCAGTGGCGCACCTTCACTCTCTACAACCAGCAGGAGCAGACCTGGCTGGTGGTGGCCGAGCGGGACGACGAGCGCAGCGAACTGGCCAGCAAGATGGCCACCCTCACCATGCTGCCGCTGCTGATCACCCTGCCCTTCCTGCTGGCCCTGCTCTGGTGGCTCATCACCCGCGGGCTGGCCCCCCTGCGTCAGCTGGCCCAGGCCATCAGTGAACGTCACCCCGCCAACCTGAGCCCCCTCAGCCTCAAGATAAGCGCTCAGGAGCTGACGCCTCTCACCAACGAGATCAACCGGCTGATGCAGGCGCTGGCGGAGACCATAGAGCGGGAGAAACAGTTTACCAACGAGGCGGCCCACGAGCTGCGCACCCCGCTGGCGGTGCTGCGGATCCACAGTGAAAATGCCCTGGCTGCCGAAGATGAAGTGAGCCGCCAGCAATCCCTGCACAAGATGCTGCAAGCCCTAGACCGCAGCGATCGGCTGATCCGCCAACTGCTGACCCAGGCCCGTATCGACAACCAGCAGGGGCTGGTATTGACCGAGCTGGAGATAGGCCACCTGCTGCAAGGCACCCTCGCGACCCTGGCACCCATCGCGCTCAAGAAGGATCAGCAGCTGTCGCTGGAGTGTGAATTGCCGCAGCTGGTGATGGGGCAGGCCACCCTGCTCGAGCTGCTGTTCAGTAATCTCATCGACAATGCGCTGCGCTACACCCAGCCAGAGGGCGAGATCAGGGTGCGGGTACTGCGAGAGGGCAACCGGGTGAGGGTGGATGTGAGCGACAACGGCCCCGGCATTCCCGCCAGCGCCTTGCCCCGGCTGTATGAACGCTTCTTTCGGGTCAATCCCCAGCAGGGGGATGGCGTGGGTCTCGGCATGGCCATCGTCTCGCGTATCGCCCAGTTGCACGGCGCCGACCTCGATGTCCACAACCGACCGGAAGGGGGGCTGGAGGTGAGCGTGTTACTCCCGCTCCCGCCGGCAAGATAAGCGATAAGTAAAGAGCCCGCGATGCGGGCTCTTTACTTTCAATGACAATCTGGCTGCACGGTAAAGGTTCGACTGGAGTCCACTGGGCCCAGCTCCGCCAGCAGGCGGCGGCCAAGCAGCACCGGATAGATCATCTTGCTGCGATCCCGCAGGGTGAACCACTCCTCATACACCTTGTCCCCCAGACAGATGGACATGGTCACCGTTGGCCGCTGCTCCATGCCGCCCGCCCCGCGCACCGTCACGCTGCGTTCGACCCGCCTCTCGAACTGCTGCTTGACCAGCTTGCCGCTGTCGGCATCGGTCACAACCAGCATGAAGCGCACCCAGGGCTTGCCATCCCGTTTGAATCTGGTGATGGAGCGTGCATCGAGGGAAGAGGTGAGCGCCCCGGTGTCGAGTTTCATCTTCACCGCCACGCCGGTAGGCAAAATAAGTCCCTTCTCGATCCAGCCATAGCTGGTCGGGGTCTCTGCCAGCGCACTGGCACACAGTGCCAGCATCAAGGCGATCCCCACCATCATCTTGCCCATTTTACTGCCCTGCCTTGTCAATCCTGCGCCCAGATCTACCACAGTCCCATTGTGGGTCAATCCGATTTATTTCAGCTACTTGGATAATATCTGGCGGGTCAGGAGAGAGACGACAAAGAGTGGCCGAACGGCGGCCCAAGCGGGCAGGAATATCGAAGGAGAGCAAGGCACCGAACGGTGCTGGATGAAACTGGTGGTTAACCTCAGGTTGTGACGCCAAAGGCTACCACAAGGATTTACAAATTATCAGTCTTGTTCTGAAGGGATTTTTGCCTACACTGTTGTAAACCGGAGGGCCTGAAAACCACCGGTTTTTTTGCGCCTGCCGAAAATTTGCCACTGCAAAAGTGACTTTCAACAAGGCTCAATAAGGAATTTGTAATGCGTATCGAAGAAGACTTGAAGCTCGGTTTCAAGGATGTCCTGTTCCGCCCCAAGCGCTCTACTCTCAAGAGCCGTTCCCAAGTAAGCCTGACCCGTCAGTTCACCTTCAAACACACTCAGACCCAATGGCAAGGCGTACCCGTCATCGCCGCCAACATGGATACCGTCGGCAGCTTCGCCATGGCGCGCACGCTGGCCGGTTTCGAGATGATGACCGCGGTACACAAGCACTACAGCCTTGAGCAGTGGCAAGCTTTCGTCAACGAGACCGACCCGGCGCTGCTGGGCCATGTGATGGTCTCCACCGGCACCTCGGCTGAAGATTTCGCCAAGACCCGCCAAATCCTCGCCATGTCCGAAGCGCTGCGCTTCATCTGTGTCGACGTGGCCAACGGCTACTCCGAACACTTCGTCGAATTCGTGCGCAAAATTCGTGAAGCCTGCCCCAACCACGTCATTCTGGCGGGCAACGTGGTGACTGGCGAGATGGTCGAAGAGCTGATCCTCTCCGGCGCCGACATCGTCAAGGTCGGCATCGGCCCGGGCTCCGTCTGCACCACTCGCGTCAAGACCGGTGTCGGTTATCCGCAGCTCTCCGCCATCATCGAGTGTGCCGATGCGGCCCACGGCCTCGGCGGCCAGATCGTCGGTGACGGCGGCTGTACCTGTCCGGGCGATGTCGCCAAAGCGTTCGGCGGCGGCGCCGACTTCGTGATGCTGGGCGGCATGCTGGCAGCCCACGAAGAGTGCGGTGGCGAGATCGTTGATGTAGACGGTGAACCCTTCATGAAGTTCTACGGCATGAGCTCCTCCAGCGCCATGGACAAGCACGCCGGCGGCGTCGCCGAGTACCGCGCCTCCGAGGGTAAAACCGTGCTGCTGCCCTACCGCGGCCCGGTCGAGAACGCCGTGCGCGATATTCTGGGCGGCGTGCGTTCCACCTGTACCTACGTGGGCGCCAGCCAGCTGAAAGAGCTCACCAAGCGCACCACCTTCATCCGGGTACGCGAGCAAGAGAACAACGTCTACGGCAAGGAGTAACCTGCCACAGACCGCCGTCACGCGCTGACGGTTAGAAGCCAGTCAACCGGTGTGCTACCCTGCGCACCGGTTTTTTTGCATTTGGAACCCCGAGCCATGACCACTCCCCTGCCCCCGTTTGACTGGGACATCTTCTGCTGCGTCGTCGACAACTTCGGTGACATCGGCGTCACCTGGCGACTCGCCCGCCAGCTAAAACGGGAGGGGAATATTGCGGCACATGGCGATGAGGTTCAGGTGCGGCTCTGGGTGGACGATCTGGCAAGCTTTGCCCGCATCTGTCCGGGCCTCGACCCGGCGCAGGATGGCCAGTGGGTCGATGGGATCTATATCCAGCACTGGCATGAGACCCTGCCGAGCGACATGACACCGGCCAAGGTGGTGATCGAGGCCTTTGCCTGCGAACTGCCCGCCCCCTTCATTGAACGAATGGCCGAACTGATGGCGAGCCAACCCAAGCCCCCCTGCTGGATCAATCTGGAGTACCTCTCGGCGGAGAGCTGGGTCGAGGATTGCCACGGCCTTGCCTCACCACAGCGAGTTGGCAACCAGAGCCTCAACAAATACTTCTTCTTCCCGGGCTTTACCGCTAAAACCGGCGGCCTTTTGTGCGAGCATGACCTCATCACCGAACGGGAGCAGTGGCAGCAAGATGATGCGGGACTGGCAGCCTACTGGGCCAGCCTCGGTTTGCCGCCCAGACAAGAGAACGAGCTGCGGGTCAGCCTCTTTACCTACGAGAGCGATGCGCTGCAAAGCCTAGTCGAGAGCTGGTGCCGGAGCGCCACGCCCATCACCCTGCTGCTGCCGCTGGGGCGCTCTCTCAACGATGTGCTCACCGGTGCCGGTCTGGCAGATGCCATCACCACCGCACAAGCGGGGGATCTGCTCCACGCGGGCAACCTCACCATCAAGCTGCTGCCGATGACCGATCAGGCCGGTTACGATCGGCTGCTGTGGAGCTGCGATCTCAATCTGGTGCGTGGGGAGGACTCCTTCGTACGGGCCCAGTGGGCGGCTCGTCCTTTCTTCTGGCACATCTACCAGCAGGAAGAAGAGGCCCATCTGGTCAAGCTGGAGCAGTTCCTTGACCACTACTTATCCGATCTACCCGCCGAGTGCGGCCAATGGCTGCGCCGCTTTAATCTGGCTCTCAACTTTGGCGAAGATTGCAGCGAACTTTGGGCCCAATGGCCCCGATATAGCGCCATTTGGCAGCAACATGGGCGAAGCTGGTCACAGAAGTTGCTCCGGGATGGGGATCTCGTCACACGGTTGGTGAAATTTATAGAAAGCCGTATATAATCTGGCAGTTTTTATCCGTCCGTTTCACGAACAGGAATTTTTTACATGAAAACCGCACAGGAAATCCGCGCTGGTAACGTAGTCATGATCGGCACCGAGCCGATGGTGGTTCAGAAGGCTGAATTCAACAAATCCGGCCGTAACTCCGCCGTGGTCAAAATGAAGCTGAAGGGCCTGCTGAACGGCAGCGCTACCGAGACCGTCTTCAAGGCCGACGACAAGCTGGACGTTGTTCAGCTGGAACGTAAAGAGTGCACCTACTCCTACTTCTCCGACCCCCTGTATGTCTTTATGGACACCGAGTACAACCAGTACGACGTAGAGAAAGACAACCTGGGTGACGTGCTGAACTACCTGGTAGACGGCATGGAAGATCTGTGTGAAGTGACTTTCTACAACGAGAAAGCCATCTCCGTAGAACTGCCGACCACCATCGTGCGTGAAGTTGAGTACACCGAGCCGGCTGCTCGTGGTGACACCTCCGGTAAAGTGACCAAGCCTGCCCGTCTGAAAGGCACTACCTACGAGCTGGCTGTTGCCGCTTTCGTAGAGATCGGTGACAAGATCGAAATCGATACCCGCACCGGCGAATTCAAGCGTCGCGTCAACTAATTGACCGCTTTGAATTGATTGCAAAAAAGCGAGCCAACGGCTCGCTTTTTTATTGCCTCCGGGTTGCCATCACACCGCCCGCCTTCAGAAAATCCCGCCGCCGCCGCTAACCCAGATAACCGGGGGAGCACACTATGGCCAGATTATCCTTATCACTGCTGTTATTGACCTTGCTGGCTGGCCATGGGGCAGAGGCGAGTGAGGTTGCGCCCCCCGTTGCCGAACCTATGCCCCTCGACCATTGGCAAGCCAGCGACTGGAAAGGGTTGCCCGATGCTACCCAAATCGACAAGCAGACAGTGCTGTTCGCCAAACACGACAGTGAAAACTATCTGGGGCTCGCCATTTTACTACCCGACTGGCAGCGCAGCGGCCAGCTCTGGCAACTGACTCGCGCCCTTGGTCGACTGGGCTTTGATACCCTGCTGCTGCTCCCCTCCCCCCAGCAGACCGAACTGGACCCAGCCGCCGAGAAAAAAGCGAAAAACAGCGATGCATTTCGCAAGCAGTTTGCCGAGCGGATCAGCAAGCTGGCGGATGCCAAGCTGCAGGAGGGGGGCTTCAAGCTGATCCTGGCGCAAGGTACCGGCGCCGCCTGGACAGCCAACCTCATCGCCAGCGAACAGTTGCCAGCCCCCGACGCGCTGGTGCTGCTCGATGGTTTTTTCCCTAACCAGCAGAGCAACCAGACCCTGGCCAAACAGGTGGCTCAGGCGGCCATCCCCACTCTTGACCTCTATCAGGAGGATGGCGGTCGCTGGCCCCTGCTGGCCGCCGAGGCCCGCAGAAGCGAGAGCCGGCGCAGCAACAAGCTCAACTATCGCCCCTACGCCCTGATGGAGCTGGAGGAGACCCCCACCCGCATTCAGGGCTGGCTCAACCATCTGGGCTGGCTCTAAACCAGCCGCCACCGTGGCGCAATAAAGCGCGCGCCAGCTCACATCTGCCGGATAAAGCCCAACCCTACCACGGCGACGATCTGGCCCTAACTGCATCCTCTTTGGCATCATGGCCTCTCGAACCTGAACAATGGCAGGAAGGCCCATGCAGCAGATTGTGTTTCTCGACAGCGATACCCTGGATGCGGGCATCACCCTGCATCACCCCGACTTCCCCCACCACTGGCAGAGCTATCCAAGTACTACCCCGGAACAGGTGGTGGAACGGCTGAAAGATGCCAGCATCGCTATCATCAACAAGGTACGGATCGGCGCCGCCGAACTGGCCCAACTGCCAGAGCTCAAACTCATCGCCCTGGCCGCCACCGGCAGCGACAACGTGGATCTGGAAGCGTGCCGCGCCGCCAACGTCGGGGTGTGCAATATCCGCAACTACTCGGGCCCCTCGGTGCCGGAGCATGCCATGGCGCTGATGCTGGCCCTGTCGCGCAACCTCTTCTGCTGGCGCCAGTCGCTGCTGGAGGGGCGCTGGCAACAGAGCGGCCAGTTCTGCTTTTTCGACCACAACATCATGGATCTGCACGGCAAGCAGCTTGGCATCATCGGCAAAGGAACGCTCGGTCAGGCGCTCGGCGAGCGGGCCAAAGGGATGGGGATGACAGTGCGCTACGCCCAGAGCCAGGTCGGCGCCAGCCACGACGAGGATCGCTTGCCCCTCGACGAGTTGCTGCAAAGTTCGGACGTGATCAGCCTGCACTGCCCGCTCACCCCCTACACCCGCAACCTGATTGGCGAGCGGGAGCTGGATCTGATGAAACCGGGCGCCCTGCTGATCAACGTCGGCCGCGGTGGGTTGGTGGATGAGGAGGCGCTGCTGCAAGCGCTGGCCAATGGCCGCCTCGGTGGTGCCGGTTTCGATGTGGCGAGCGTCGAACCCCCGCCTCCCGACCACCCCTTGATGAAGGCGCTGCAATACCCTCACTTCATTCTGACCCCTCATGTGGCCTGGGCCAGCGAGGAGTCGATGCAGCGTCTCGCCGATCAGCTGATCGACAACATCAACGCCTTTGCCGCCGGTCGCCGCCAGCACCGGCTGGTGTAACCGCACGAGCGAGTCACCGCAAAATCGAGTGACCACACCATGCAAAACGGGGCCAACAGGCCCCGTTTTGCATCTTTCGCACTCACTGCGCGCACATCAATCGTCGTCATGCCATCTGTGCTTCTTATGCTTTTTGTACTTCTTGTGGTGCTTGTGATGGTGATGATCGTCGTCATCATCGTAATAGCGATCCTGGCTCTTGTGGCCATCGCCCGTCTTGGCACCGATGGCCGAACCGCTCGCCCCGCCGACCCCGGCGCCGATCAGCTGCCCGGTATCACCACCGACACTCTTGCCGATGGCGGCACCGCCCAGCGCCCCCACCGCGCCGCCAAGGGCCGCTTCATTCTTGTTGCCCTTGTTGGCCGTCGCAGCCCCACCAGCAGCACCGCCCAACGCCGCTCCCACCAGCGCACCGGTATCGCCACCCAGCTCCTTGCCGATCATGGTCCCCGCCACCCCGCCTGCACCGCCACCCAAAATGGTATTGAGGGTCTCGGAGGCGTGCACGGTCGTGCTGCCAGCCAGCAAGGCGCCCAGCAGTGCCAGTGCGCGAAGAGCACGCGAATTCATCTCCATGGGTACTCCTGTCAAACCTGATTAATATTCAGCGGCACTATACAAAGTGCCACGGGGTTCGCCAGCCGGCAGAAATGAGGGATGCGACAGTCAATGGCCGCACGGCCACCGCCCAGAATGGAAGAGTAAAATCAAGCAATTGAATTTAAAGATTAAAATCACCAAAAAGCCATAATATTACGGCAGGGTGACCCACAATCGGGTTGTCGTGTCCCGGCACAGACCCACCGCGCTGGGACAAAAGCTGTCAGTCAGCAGCCTCATCCGCCAGATGCCAGCAGTCCCGGCCAGCCTCCTTGCTACGATAAAGGGCTGCATCAGCACGCTCGAAGATGGGGTCGGCAACGGGTGAATGGCAGGCGCCGCCGATACTCAAGGTGACCTGCCCCTTGTGCTCACGCCACTGTTGATGTCGCACCACCTCAAGCAGACAATTGAGCTTCTCCGCCAACTCATCCTGCGGCTGTTGCAGCAGAGCGGCAAACTCATCGCCACCAATCCGGTAAACCGTGCTCACCCCCAGCACATCAGCAAGGCAATTGGCCACCCGACACAGCACCTGATCGCCGAAGGCATGACCCCGACTGTCATTGAGTCCTTTGAAGTGATCAATATCAAACAGCAGCAGCCAGAAGCGCTCCCCCCTCAGCTCCAGCGCGCTCTTGTGCTGCTCGAAGGCTCGCCGGTTCATGATACCGGTCAGAGGGTCCCGCAACAGCGCATCCTGCCCCTTGAGGAAGCTGGCCCTGACCTGATCGATCTCGTTCAGGCTGCGTCGCACAAACCAGGTATTGGCCTTGGTGATGGGGGGAGAACTCTCCAGATTGCGCACGATACCGGTCAGTGAACCCGACACCAGCGCCTGCTCCTGGCGGAAGATCCGCACCAGCAGACTCAGTGTGCAACACCAGATGGCAAACAGGGAGATCAATGGCAAAACCACCATCTGCAGCGCCTCATAGAGGCTGTTGCGAAACAGCACGGGCGGCTGATAGATATTGAGATCCCAGCCAATGTCCGCCAGCTCGCGCTTAAGGAAAGTGCCATGACACAACACATCCAGACCGAGCCACTGCTGGCCCTGATGCTGCTCGATGGGGTGATCTGCCAGCAGATCCATATTGCTGCCCACCACCAGCTGGCCGCTGTCGCGCAAGGTAAGATAAAGTGCAGCCTGATTGCCACCAACCGTCCGCTGTAGCGCCTGCTGCAGCGAGTCGAACGACATGTCGACCATCAGCAGCCCCAGCAGTTGCCCCTGATCGTCCCGCACCCGTTTGATCAGGCTGAGTATCAGTTTATTGGTATTGTATTCAGGATAGGGGCCAAACCAGACGAGCTCGTCGCCCGGCATGGTGGTCACCTGATACCAGGGTCGCAGCGCCGCCTGATAACCGGGGGGCGGTAGCCAGTCCGGGTAGCTGTCGATACGATCCGCGTTCAGGTTGTAAAAGTAGATGTAGTGGTTACCTGGTTTGATCTTGTGCGCAATGGCCCAGATGGGGGAGTCGGCCAGCCCGCCGCGAGCGATCTTCTCCTTGTCGAGCGAAGCCTCCAGCACTGCCAGTTGCCGCTCATTGACCTTCACCATCTCGTGGATCAGGGACGCTTCAACGGAGGATGCCATGTGGCCGAAACCGGATACCGTCATGTCGATATCCCTCAGATAGCTGGCAATAGCCATGATGATCGTCACTATCAGGATCATCAAACCAATCAATGCAGAGAGGGGGACCAGCACATAGTAGCGTTTATTGAGATACGAACGGCTCACATCACATCCGAACCAAGAAAACATACGGGGATTGTGGGAGAGAAAGGAGAGTGAATCATTGATTAATATCACTTTCGCGCCCCTTAAATGACATTTCCAACATTAACGAAACTTCAAGGTTCGCAAACGAATATCAACTGACAGGAAAAACGCTAGTTACCCCGGGTTAACCCCGCTCTGCATCGCGGGTGTTATAGTCTATACCTGATTCGGCAGGCGCTGGACAAACCGTCCATCACCGGCTGCAACGCCAAGCAGAACAAGGAGATGTTATGAGCAGTCCGTTTATCGAACAGATCAAAGCACGTCGTACCATCTATGCCCTGGGCGACCAGGTGTCCCATACACCGGAGCAGCTGACGGCCCTGATCCAGGATGCCATCAGGCACAGCCCCTCCTCCTTCAACTCCCAGAGCTCCCGTGCCGTCATCCTGTTTGGCGCCCAGCATCACAAGCTGTGGGATATCGTCAAAGCCGAGCTGAAAAAGATTGTGCCGCCGGAAGCCTACGCCCAGAGTGAGGCCAAGGTAGATGGCAGCTTTCGCGCAGGCTTTGGTACCGTGCTGTTCTTCGAAGACACCGACGTCATCAAGGATCTGCAGCAAAAATTCGCCCTCTACGCAGACAACTTCCCCATCTGGTCGGAACATGCCACCGGCATCGCCCAGTTTGCGGTCTGGACAACGCTGGCGCAGGAGAAAGTCGGTGCCTCCCTGCAGCACTACAACCCGCTGATCGACGAGGCGGTACGCAAGGAGTGGAACCTGCCCGCCAGCTGGCTGCTGCGTGCCCAGATGCCCTTTGGCAGCATCAAGCAACCGGCCGGCGACAAGACCTTTATCGACGACGCTACCCGTTTCCGTGTTTTCAAATAACCGTTGAGAAAGCAAAACGCCCCCGCATCTCGGGGGCGTTTTTATTGCGGCATACAGTGTTGATGGCGATGGTTCATACCGCAATCTGCGGTCATAACGCGCTCTATCCACCGCTCAGGTGGGCAGCGTCACCAGCAGGGACGCCTCCCCCGACTCCACCTTCACCTCGCACCAGTCGCAGATCACCGCCACCACCGCCGGATTGAGCGGCGCATCGCCCCCTACCTGCACCACGGTGCAACCTGCACGCAGGGCACTCTCGATACCGGCCGGGGCATCCTCGAACACCAAGCAACGAGCGGGCGAGACGCCAAGCCGTTCAGCCCCCAGCAGATAGGGCTCGGGATCGGGTTTGCCATTGACCACCTCTTCGGCCCCCACCAGTACGTGGGGCAGCGGCAAACCGGCACAACTCAGGCGATGGCGGGCAACCCGCTCACTGGCGGAGGTCACGATGGCCCAAAGCTCTGGCGGCAAACAGTGCAGCAACTCGCCAGCCCCAGCGATGGCGTCGCCACCGGTATGTTCCATCTCCAGCTCGTCAAGCCGCGCCGCCTCCCGCTCGACATCCAGTTGCGGGGCCAGCGCCCGGATCACCTCTCGCGAGCGCATACCGTGGCACATAGCCAGTACCGGCTCAGGAGCAAGCTGATGATACTGGCACCAGAGCCGCCACACCTTCTCCACATCGCCGGTCGAGCAGACCAGGGTGCCATCCATATCGAGCAGCAGGGCGGATACCGACAGGGTGATCGTGTTCATGCCAGCACTCATACAGGCACCCCGGCCAGCTCGGGCAGAGAGCCAGAGAGTGCATCGGCAAAGGCCTGCTGCTGGGCGGCACGCTCATAACAGGCGAGTGCCTGCTCGGTACTGCCTGCCCACACTTGCAAGGGGCCGACCACAAAACCCTGTTGCAGCAGGCTGGCGAGCAGCTCCCCCGTCTCCGGGGCCGCCAACGGCTGAGCCAGCACCAGCGTGCCCTTGATCAAAAAAAGATAACGTTGAGTGGACATGATATGGCTCCTTGTTCCGGTTCAGAGGAGGGCGATTCCCCCTTGCCGAGCCATTAGAACAAGGCGATTAGATAATTTATAATCAATAAATCGCCACTTTTGATAACCAATTGGAATGAAATTCGACTTGAGGCAACTGCAGGCGTTTGTGACGCTGGCCGACACCGCCAACTACCGGGAAGCGGCCAGCCGCCTCTTTATCACCCAGCCGGCCCTCACCAAGCAGATCCAGGGGCTGGAACAGACGCTGGGCTGCACCCTGTTCAAACGGGGCCGCCACGGCGCCGAGCTGACAGCGCTCGGTGCCCAGCTGCTCACTCAGGCGAGTGCGCTGGTCGAGCACAGTCGGGAGTTCGAAAGCCATGCGCTGGCGGTGGCGAGCGGGGTAGCCGGTCGGCTCAAGATTGGCTTCGGTCTGTCGAGTTTCGCGCTGGCCCCCTCGCTGGTCGCCCGCTTCAAGCAGCAGGTCACGGACGTGATGGTCCATCTACAGGATATGCCCTCAGCCATCCAGCAGGAGCAGCTGCTCTCCGGCCAGTTGCAGCTGGGCTTTATGCGCAGACCGCAGGTGCCGCAGTTGCAGGAACACAGACTGCTGATCGACCGGCTGGTGCTGGCGGTGCCGACACGGATGACCGAGCCAGACCCGGCCGCATTCGACGTCCAGCAGGCACTGACCAGTCAACCCCTGTTGCAGATGGTGGGCCACCGCTGCCCTGGGCTCAGCCAGCAGATCGCCGGTTTTCTCGGCGCCAATCGGCTGACCGGCATGGTCCAGGAGGCCGAAGATATCCAGACGCTGGTGGCGTTGGTTGCGGCGGGCATCGGCAACGCCATCCTGCCACGCAGCGTCAGCTTTATCGCAGGGCCCGATGTCACCCTCTATCCGCTCTCTGGCCCCAGCTCCGAGTGGGAGGTCAGCATGGTATGGAATCCGGACTTTGCCGACCCCATCCGGGATCACTTCGTCAGGCAGGTGATCGCCAGCCATCCCTTGCCGGTGTCAGCCACGCCCGAGCGCTGAAACCAACGCTCGCTGGTGGCTAACACCGTAACCAGCCAAAAAACAGTGCGCCCCCATCAAGGGGGCGCATGCAGGACAAAAGCGGCAATGCGGCTCAACAGCTGGCGCAGTGACTACGGTTTTTACCCGCCCCCTTGGCGCAATAAAGCGCCGCATCGGCCGCGGCCAGCAACGCCCCTTCCCCCTCCAGCAGTTGCTCTGCCGTGTAGGTGGCAATGCCAATGCTGGCGCTAAGCTGAATATTATTTGCCACCACGATATCGAGATCGTTGATGGCCTGGCGGATCTCCTCTCCAATCCGCTGGGCCGCATCTCGATCGGTATTGCCGAGGATCAGGGCAAACTCGTCACCACCAAAACGGCAGGGCAGATCCGCCGGACGCTGGCAGAAGGATTGCAGAAGATGGCCCACCAACTGGAGGGAGCCATCCCCCATCTGATGACCAAGATGGTCATTGCACGCCTTGAAGTTATCCAGATCCAGCATGATGAGGGAGAGCGGGGTATGTTCACGCATGCTGCGCCGCCACTCGTTATGCAAAAAGCTGTTGAACAGCCGCCGATTGGCCAGTCCGGTCAAGGGATCATGTTGGGAGAGGCTGGCAACTTCCAGCTCCAGCAGCTTGCGCTCGGTGATATTGATATGGGCGATGGAAAAATACTCGGCGTCAAGCCCGGGTACCGGCGCGACTCGCATCATAAACCAGCGCTGGGTGTCGGGGCTGTGGCAGGGGTATTCCAGATAGAACTTCTCCTGCTGATGACGGATAACCCGAAGGATCCCCTCCACGGCAGCCAATCCAGAGGGCTCGGATTCAGCGTCACAAGCCCCCATGTAATTGACCCCAATCCAGTTATATCCCTTTGGCATACCGTTTTGCTCGGCAAACAGATCCCAGGCGAGATTGGTGTAATGGATCACGCCATCCCGATCTATCACCGATATCTGGTCTTCCAGCGAATCCAGCAGTGCAGCCAGATGATGGGCTCGCTCGGCGAAGTGACTCTGCCGCGTCTGTATATCATCCGCCATGGTGGCCATCCTGTGGCAAAAGTGGCATACCGCCATCTATTAACAATTAAGTCATCAGATAGAGTAAAGCACCCCATTCCCACTTAGCCAACTGAGACCAAATTTCACCATCGAACACCATCCGGCAAGGTTTCAGGCCAGCTGGGACACCTTGATGATCTCGGCGATGCGACCCAGCATCCGCAGTGAGGTGTGATGCTCGGTGGCATCTGCGGCGGCGCAGGCATCCTCCAGAATGGTGATGGCGTAGTCGCGATCGTGACCATCCCGCGCTGCCGCCTGAATGGCCCAGCTGGTGCTCACCCCGCACAGATAGAGGTGGTCGATGTGATTGGCCCGCAGCGCAGGCTCCAGCGCCGTGCCATAGAAAGGGCTGACCCTGGGCTTGGTCAGCACCAGATCGCCGGGCTGTACATCGAGGTCGGCGTGAAAGTCGGTGCCGCTGTCAGCCAAGGAGAGCGCCCCCAACTGGTGAGCGCGACCAAACATGGGAGACCCCTTGGGCTGCAGCTGATAGCCGCCGTCAAAGCCCACCTTGATCAGCACCACCAGCCAGCAGTGGGCGCGGGCATGGGCCAGCGCCTGATTGGCATGCGCGATGGCATCCTGCTCCAGCACATGGGCAGCCGAGGCGGCAATGCGCCCATCGGGATGGGCAATATCGTTGATAAAATCGATCACCAGCAGTGCCTTGTTCATCACCTTTGCTCCTTCGCGCATTCAGCCCGTGTTATCTGGTTCCTACCTGTCAAACCAGCCCCAGTGCATAGCGCAGCGCCATCTCCTTGAGCGGGCCCGCCTTGTCCGCCAGATTGAGGGCCAGATTGCGGGCCAGCTTGAGGGGGCCAATCTCGTTGCTGAACACCCCGTAGAAGAGATCCATCCCCGACTGCATCAGCAGGTTGTCAGGACGACGGCGCAGCTCGTAACGCTCGGCCAACGCCAGCTGATGCCAGTCGGCGCCAGCTCCTTGCAGCAGATCAGCCCAGCAGGCCACATCCTTGAAGCCGAGGTTGACCCCCTGCCCCGCCAGCGGGTTGATGGTGTGGGCAGCATCGCCAAGCAGCACCACCCGACCGACGTGATAGTTGTTGGCGTGGCGACGCACCAGCGGGAAACTCCCCTTGCCAGTGACGGTAAATCCGCCGAGCCGACTCGGGAAGTGGCGGCGCACTTCGGCGGCAAGCCCTTCGTTGCTCATGGCCGCCAGCGCGCGGATACGGGCCGGGTTGTCATACCACACCAGGGAGCCGTGCTGGCCGGGCAGCGGCAGGAAGGCGCGCGGGCCGCTCGGGGTGAACTGCTGCCAGGTGATATCTTCCTGCGCAAAGTCGGTGTCGATATTGATCAGCATGCAGTGCTGGCGGTACTCGAAGCGCGATACGCCGATACCCGCCAGCTTGCGGGTGTGGGATTCGGCACCGTCGCAGGCCAGCACCCAGCGCGCGGCCAGTTCAGTGCCGTCATCCAGAGTCAGCACAGCTTCATCTGCACTCTGGCGCAGGCTGGTCACCGCCGCCGGGGTGTGGGTCTGGATGGTGGGAAAATCCTCCATCCGCTTGAGCAGGGCGAGCTGTACCAACCGGTTTTCGATGATGTAGCCAAGCTGGGGCAGACCGAGATCGGCGGAATTGAAGCGGGTGGCAAAACCGTCCAGCTCCCAGGTCTCCAGTCGGCGGTAGGGGCAGAGCCGCATCTGCTGCAGATGGTGCCAAGCACCGGCCTGCTCCAGCAGCGCCACCGAGGCCTGACTGATGGCGGAGACCCGCAGATCCAGCGGCTGATCCGGCGCGTAATGCTCCGGCAGTTGGGTCTCGATGACCCGCACCGAGAGGCCCTGAGCCGCCAGCAGACAGGCGGTGGCGGCGCCCACCATGCCGGCGCCGACGATGGCGATATCACACTGTTCCATACATTTATTCCTGAAAGGGTGCGTCCGGCGACAACGCCCGGACGTGAACCGGATGGCTGCATGATAGCGCAAGGGCGGCTGATAAACAGTGAGACAAACGGGGAATTGCTGCGTCAAATCAAGGAGAAAGCTTATTGAGCTTGCTGGCAACAGGTATCGGGTGAGCACCATTGCCAGCTGGATATTAGCTAGGCAGTATCCAGATTGCGGAGTAAAATGCGCGGTCCTTTGACCATGCCGATTTCAAAACAAGTCAAGAGAAGCAATGAGCAAGAAACTTCACATTAAAACCTGGGGTTGCCAGATGAACGAGTATGACTCGTCCAAAATGGCCGACCTGTTGGATGCCAGCAATGGCTACACGCTTACCGAAGAGCCCGAAGAGGCAGATGTCTTGCTGCTCAATACCTGCTCCATCCGCGAAAAAGCGCAGGAGAAGGTGTTCCACCAGCTGGGACGCTGGAAAAAGCTCAAGGCCAAAAAGCCCGGTCTGGTGATCGGCGTGGGTGGCTGCGTTGCCTCTCAGGAGGGCGATGCGATTCGCCAGCGCGCTCCCTATGTGGATATCGTGTTCGGCCCGCAGACCCTGCATCGCCTGCCCACCATGATCAAGGAAGTGCAAGAGGGCCGTGGTGCCCAGGTTGATATCGCCTTCCCCGAGATCGAAAAATTCGACAGCCTGCCCGAACCGCGCGCCGAAGGGGCTACCGCGTTCGTCTCCATCATGGAAGGCTGCTCCAAATACTGTACTTACTGCGTGGTGCCCTACACCCGCGGTGAAGAGGTGAGCCGACCGCTGGACGACGTGCTTTACGAAATCGCCCAGCTCGCCCAGCAGGGCGTGCGCGAAGTGAACCTGCTCGGCCAGAACGTCAATGCCTACCGCGGTCCGACCTTTGATGGCGGCATCTGCACCTTCGCCGAGTTGCTGCGTCTGGTGGCCGCCATCGACGGTATCGATCGCATTCGCTACACCACCAGCCACCCGATCGAATTCACCGACGACATCATCGAAGTCTACAAAGATACCCCGGAAGTGGTCAGCTTCCTGCACCTGCCGGTGCAGAGCGGCTCCGACCGTATTCTGACCATGATGAAGCGCCCGCACACCATCCTGGAGTACAAATCCAAGATCCGTCGCCTGCGTGCCGCCCGTCCCGACATCACCATCAGCTCCGACTTCATCGTTGGCTTCCCGAACGAGACGGACGAAGACTTTGAAGCGACCATGAAGTTGATCGAGGATGTGGGTTTCGACATGAGCTTCAGCTTCATCTTCAGCCCGCGCCCGGGCACCCCGGCCGCCGACATGCCCGACGATGTCGACATGGAAGTGAAAAAAGCCCGTCTGGCCCGCCTGCAGCACGTCATCAACAACCAGGCGATGCAGATTGGCCGTGCCATGCTGGGCACCACCCAGCGCATCCTGGTGGAAGGGCCCTCCAAGCTCGACCCGATGCAGCTGTGTGGCCGCACCGAGAACAACCGGGTGGTCAACTTTGAAGGCCAGCACACCCTGATCGGCGGCTTTGCCGACGTGGAGATCACCGAGGTGCGTCCCAACTCCCTGCGCGGCAAGTTCATCCGCGGCGAGAGCGAGATGAACCTGCGGATCGCCACCGCCCCGAGCGAAATCCTGGCCCGTCGCCCGGATAACGTACCGGACGAACTCGGAGTAGCCGCGTTTACCCCCGCCCAGAGCGAAATCCCGGTTAAATCCAACCGCCCGGATAACGTACCGGACGAGCTGGGCGTGGCCGCTTTCACACCCCATTAATCCCCTCCTCCCCATTCGCCCGGCGGATGGGGAGCGCCTTGAGACGAGGATATTTTGAGCCGACACATCTCGACCCTGAATCTGCATCTGGAGCCCGCCGACAACCAGCGCCTTGCCAGCCTGTGCGGCCCCTTCGATGACAACATCAAGCAGCTGGAGCGCCGCCTCGGCGTCGAGATCAGCTACCGTGACAGCCACTTCCAGCTGGTGGGCAAACCGGCCCAACTGGATGCCGCCGCCGTCATCATCAAGCACCTCTATGTGGAAACCCAGCCCCTCAAGGGTGGCAAGGTAACCGACATCACTCCCGACATGGTTCATCTGGCCATTCTGGAGTCGCGGGTGCTGGAGCAGGATGACGAACCGGCCCCCTCCATCCCCTATGGCAAGGAGGTAACGGTCAAGACCAAGCGCGGTCTCATCAAGCCACGTAGCCCCAATCAGGCCCAGTACATCGCCAATATCGTGCGCCACGACATCTGCTTCGGCATTGGCCCGGCCGGTACCGGCAAGACCTATCTGGCGGTGGCGGCTGCGGTGGATGCACTGGAGCGTCAGGAGATCCGCCGCATTCTGCTGACCCGTCCTGCGGTGGAAGCGGGCGAGAAGCTCGGCTTCCTGCCCGGCGATCTCTCCCAGAAGGTCGACCCTTACCTGCGCCCGCTCTACGACGCCCTGTTCGAGATGCTTGGCTTTGAGCGGGTCGAGAAGCTGATGGAGCGCAACATCATCGAGGTGGCGCCGCTTGCCTATATGCGCGGTCGTACTCTCAACGATGCCTTCATCATTCTCGATGAGGCCCAGAACACCACCACCGAACAGATGAAGATGTTCCTGACCCGGATCGGCTTCAACTCCAAGGCAGTGGTGACCGGCGATATCACCCAGATCGACCTGCCGCGCAACGCCAAGTCCGGCCTGCGCCATGCGCTGGAAGTGCTGCAGGACGTTGATGGTCTGTCGTTCAACTTCTTCCAGTCTACCGACGTGGTGCGCCACCCGGTGGTGGCCCGCATCGTGCAGGCCTATGAGGCATTCGACGCCAAGCAGGCAGCCGAGAAGGTTGCCGGCCAAGCAAACACCAGCAAAGAGAGCGAGCAATGAGCGTAACCCTGGATCTGCAGCTGGCCAGTGCCAGCACCGACGGCCTGCCAAGCGAGGCCCAGCTGCAGGGCTGGCTCGACGGCACCATTCTCGGCTTCCAGCAGGAGGCCGAAGTGACGGTGCGCATCGTCGACGAGGCGGAGAGCAACGAACTCAACCTCACCTATCGCGGCAAGGACAAGCCCACCAACGTGCTCTCCTTCCCGTTCGAGGCGCCACCCGGTCTGGAGCTGCCGCTGCTCGGCGATCTGGTGATCTGCCGTCAGGTGGTAGAGCGCGAGGCCGAGGAGCAGGGCAAGCCCCTGATGGCCCACTGGGCCCACATGGTTGTGCACGGCAGTCTGCATCTGCTAGGTTATGACCATATCGAGGATGAGGAAGCCGAAGAGATGGAAGCGCTTGAGCGCGACATCATGCAGGAGCTCGGTTTTGCCGATCCTTATCTGAACGACGAAGAGTAAAGAACCGGATGGTCATCGTCTTGAAACAGCAGATGGCCATCCTTATATAACCCGAACTATTTCAAGTGTGTTCATACGAGTAACCAAGAGAGAAAATGACCGACGATCACCCTAGTACCGGCTCGCCGAAGAAAACCTGGCTCGACAAACTCAGCCAACTCTTCCAGGGCGAGCCAAAAGACCGCAATGATTTGGTAGACGTGATAGCCGATGCCGAAGAGCGCGACCTCATCGATCAGGACACCAAGGACATGATCGAGGGGGTGCTGGAGATCGCCGATCTTCGCGTGCGCGATATCATGATCCCCCGCTCCCAGATGGTGACCATCGAGAAGTCCCAACCGGTGGATGCAATCCTGCCGGTGATCATCGAGTCCGGCCACTCCCGCTTCCCGGTGATCAACGAGGACAAGGATCATGTGGAGGGCATTCTGCTCGCCAAGGATCTGCTCCCCTTCGGGTTTGGCGGCCATCACGCCAGCGAGCCGCTGCAGCTCGAGAAAATCTTGCGCCCCACGGTGATCGTGCCGGAAAGCAAACGGGTTGACCGTCTGCTCAAGGAGTTCCGTGAAGAGCGCTACCACATGGCCATCGTGGTCGACGAATTTGGTGGCGTCTCCGGTCTGGTGACAATCGAAGACATACTGGAACTGATCGTTGGCGAGATCGACGACGAGTTTGACGACATCGAGGATGAACCGGACGAAATCCGCCGCCTCAGCAAGCGGGTCTTCTCCATCAGTGCCCTGACCGAGATCGAGGATTTCAACGACTTCTTCGGCACCAAATTCAGCGATGAAGAGGTGGACACGGTGGGTGGTCTGGTGATGCACGCATTCAGCCACCTGCCAAAGAAGGGCGAGGAGATCGAGCTGGACGGCTACCTGTTCAAGGTGATGCATGCCGACCGGCGCCGTCTGCAGCAACTGCAGGTGAAGATCCCCGAGCACCACGCGGCGGCGCAATCCGAGCCGCAATAAGCAGATCCGCTCGATGTGTGAAACAACGCCCCGACCTCGGGGCGTTGTGCTCTCTGCCACCGGCATCGAGGCTCGCCGTTGCCCCGCTTACAGGTTAAGATACCGGCCATTCGACCCCAGTTGCACACCAAGACGAGCACCATCGCCCGTGAGATTATCCCCTGTTACTTCCAAAATTCTGTTAAGCCTCAGTGCATTGGCCTCTGGTGCCATCGCCGTGCTGGCCTTCTCCCCCTTCGGCTACTGGCCGCTGGTGATCCCCTCCCTGCTTGGCCTCTACGCCCTGCTGGACAAAGCCACGCCGAAACAGGCCGCCTGGCGCGGTTTTGGCTACGCCATGGGACTCTTTTTACCGGGGCTATGGTGGATCCATGTCAGCATGACCGAGTTTGGCGACATCCCGCTGCCGGTCGCCTTTGTGCTGCTGGCCGGGCTCTCCGCCTATCTGGCCCTCTACCCGACGCTCGCCTGCTGGGTCTTTGCCCGCTTCTTTGGCGGCCGTCACTGGAGCCGCTGGCTGCTCGCCTTCCCGGCCCTCTGGTTGGTCGCTGACTGGCTGCGCGGCTGGGTGATGACCGGCTTCCCCTGGCTCTGGTTTGGTTACAGCCAGATCGACGGCCCGCTCAAGGGATTTGCTCCCATTCTCGGGGTACAGGGCATCACCCTAGCACTGCTATTCTCCGCCTCCGCCATTTGGCTGGTGTGGAAATCCCGCTCGCCACTGTGGCTGGCGGTGCCCGCCCTGCTGGTGGCCGGTGCCCACGGTCTGATGCAGCTCAACTGGGTGACCCGTGGCGAGCCGGTCAAGGTGGCACTGGTGCAGGGCAATATTGCCCAGTCCCTCAAGTGGGATCCGGAGGCGCTGGCCCCCACGGTGCGCACCTATCAGGACTTGAGCCGCGAGAATCAGGATGCCGACATCATCATCTGGCCGGAGTCGGCGATCCCGGCCATCGAGAAGGCGATGGGCCCCTATCTGGAGAATCTGGACAAGGCGATGAAGGTGAACGATACCGGCCTGCTGGCGGGGATCATTCACTACGACGAGCAGCAACAGCGCTTCTACAATACCGTGCTCGGCATGGGGGTGCAGGATGTTGATGGCAAGGAGTCCTACTACTACAACCACCCCAACCGCTACAACAAGTACCACCTGCTGCCCATCGGCGAGTTCGTGCCATTTGAAGATCTGTTGCGCCCCATCGCCCCCTTCTTCAACCTGCCGATGTCCTCCTTCAGCCGGGGTGACGAAGTGCAGCCCAACCTGATCGCCAAGGGGCTCAAGTTTGCCGCCGCCATCTGCTACGAGATCATCTTCCCGGAGGAGGTACGCCGCAACGTCAATGCCGATACCGACTTTCTGCTGACAGTCTCCAACGACGCCTGGTTCGGCACCAGCATCGGCCCCTGGCAACATATGGAGATCGCCCGGATGCGCGCGCTGGAGCTGGCTCGTCCGCTGCTGCGGGACACCAACACCGGCATCACTATCGTCACCGAGATCGACGGCAGCATCATCGGCCAGATCCCGCAGTTTGAAGCGGGCGTGCGCGCAGCGAGGTGCGTCCCGCCCACGGCGAGACCCCCTACATGCGCTTTGGTAGCTGGCCCCTCTACGGCCTGACCGTGCTGCTGCTGGGTCTGGCGCTGGCGCTGCGCCCCAAGGCTCACCCCTGGGCCCGCGAGCTGTAATGGCCATCCGCAATCCCCGATAAACAACGAGGCGCCCGCAAGCGCCTCATTTTTTTACGACAACTTATCACGCATCTTTTTGCAGGCAGCAGATCACATAGCCGTAACTGCCCAGATATTGGCGGTGGATGGCTACTTCCCGGCTCAAGTCCTGCCAGGCAGCACTCTCCCCCAGCTCGTCTCGATAGCGCACCAGATTGACCTCGATAGGGTCCAGATAGTTGTTCCAGGCGCTCATCGGCAACGGAGTGTGTGACAGGCAGCGGTAGCCTGCCGCTTGTACCGTCTCAAGCAGGCCCGCCAGCGTCTGCATGGCGGGATAATCCTGCTGCCAGAATGCCAATGCCTCCTCGGGCGGGTTATCGGTCAGCCAGACCGCATCACTCAGCACGATGCAAGCCTGCGGGCTCGCGAGCAGCGGACGCCACGCCTTCAGCGCATTGGCAACCCCCATCACGTAAGCGCTCCCCTCTGCCCAGATGAGGTCGGCCGGGGCCAGATCGTCCGGCAGTGCCGCCATGTTGGCGCAGAAGGTGGAGACATGCTCAAAGCCCGCTGCACGGGCGGAGTGCGCCACGGCGGCCAGTGCATCCTCTTCCAGATCGATGGCCACAATGTCGGCATCGGTCACCTGAGCCAGCGCCATGGTCGAGGCACCGCGCCCGCAGCCCATGTCGAGGATCCGGCCCGGCCGGATGGGCAAGGCGGCAAATTGCTGCTGGGTGAAGGCGCGATCCCCCGGCCCCCAGTAACTCATGCCATCCAGCAACTGGATAAAGTCCTTGATGTAACGCTCATGTTCATTCATGTCTTTGCTCAACCATTGCAAGTGGTAGCGATCTTTCTCGCTAAAACCCTGTTTCATCACCCACGCGAAGTAGGCCTCCGGTGCCTCGCGCTGCAGTTGCAGCTGCCAGGCCTTGAATTCCTCACCGGAGCGCGGGCGCAGCCCTGCCAGATCCGCCAACAGATCCCGGGCGCGCTGCATCCGCGCCAGCTCCTCATCCAGCTCCCTGACCCGGGCCTGCAATGCCGCTTGATCTATCTCGCCAGCCAGACAGGCGAGGCACTGCTTGAGGCTGAGACCACCCGCCTGCAGGGCCTGCACCATTTGCAGTCGCTGCAGATCCCCCTCGTCATAGTGGCGATAGCCGTTGGCGGCCCGGGTACCGGCAATCACCCCCAGCTTCTCGTAATAGAGCAGGGTGGAGCGGGCGAGGCCGCAGCGGCGGGCCAGTTCGGATATTTTCATGGCAATCACTCAGAGTGCGGGCCCTCAGGTGACCCGATAGAGATGAGCTTAAACTGTGAAGCTATAGACGGGTCAACGCCCTTTTCCAGAGATCTACCAACAAAAACGGCCACCCGAGGGTGGCCGTTGTCAGCGATAGGGCTGCGATGTTCTTGACTCAGAGGCCGGCTGCTTCCAGATGCTCCACCAGCAGCTGCACGCTGCGGTTGCCGCGCCACTCGTTGACGTCAAGCCGGTAGACAAGCCGCACCCGCTTCACCGAGGCATCGGGCCAGCGCTTGAGATCGACGCCAAAGGCGATGGCATCCACCGCGTGACCGGAATCGGTTGTCAGCATCATCTTGAGGTGCTTCTCCCCCACCAGCCGCTGCTGCACCAGCACGAACTCGCCATCAAACAGCGGCTCGGGGAAGGCCTGACCCCAGGGGCCGGAGGCGCGAATAAGCTCCGCCAGCTCGAGGTTGAGCTCATCCGACAACAACTCGCCATCGGTGAGCAACACCCCGGTCAAAAGCTCCGGTGTCACCAGCTCACTGATGACCGCCTCAAAGGCCCGACCGAACGCCTCGATGTTGGCCTTGGGCAGGGTCAACCCCGCGGCCATGGCGTGGCCGCCAAACTTGCCCATCAGGCCCGGGTGGCGGGTATCGAGCAGTTCCAGCGCATCGCGCAAGTGCACGCCAGGGATGGAGCGGCCGGAGCCCTTGAGCTCGGTCTCGCTGCTCTCGGCAAACGCGATGACCGGGCGGTAGTATTTCTCCTTCACCTTGGAGGCCACCAGCCCCACCACCCCCTGATGCCACTCATTGCGGTGCAGCACTATGCCCGACGGCACCTCGCCATCGCGAAAACGGATCTGCTCCAGGGTGGCGAGGGCCTCCTGCTGCATCCCCTGCTCGATCTCCTTGCGCTCCTGATTGAGGCTGTCCATCTCGGCCGCAAGCTGGCGCGCCAGATTGAGATCATCGCAGAGCAGACAGGCGACCCCGAGGGACATGTCATCGAGACGGCCCACCGCATTGAGGCGTGGCCCCAGTGCAAAACCGAGGTCGGCGGCGGTGAGGCGACGACCATCGCGGCCCGACACATCCACCAGCGCCTGAATGCCGGGGCGACAGCGCCCGGCCCGGATCCGCTGCAAGCCCTGATGGACCAGAATGCGGTTGTTGCCATCGAGCGCCACCACGTCGGCGACCGTGCCGAGGGCCACCAGGTCGAGGTAATCCGCCACATTGGGGGCGCGTAACCCTTGCCGTTCGTACCAGCCGAGCTGACGCAGATGGGTATTGAGGGCCGCCATCAGGTAGAAGGCCACCCCCACCCCGGCCAGCGATTTGGAGGGGAAATCGCAACCGCGCTGGTTCGGGTTGACGATGGCATCGGCGTCGGGCAGCTCCTGACCCGGCAAATGGTGATCGGTAACCAGTACCTGCATGCCCGCCGCCTTGGCTGCCGCCACCCCAGCGATGCTGGAGATACCGTTATCCACCGTGATCAGAAACTCGGCGCCACGGGCCACAGCCAGCTCGACAATTTCGGGGGTAAGGCCGTAGCCAAACTCGAAGCGGTTGGGCACCAGAAAATCGATGTGGCGACCCCCCATGGCGCGCAGGGCCAGCACACACAGCGCCGAACTGGTGGCACCATCGCAGTCGAAGTCGCCGACGATAAGGATCCGTTTCTGGGCGGTCAGGGCCTCCGCCAGCAGCGGCACCGCCTGTTCCATGCCATAAAGGCGCTGGGGCGGCAACAGCTGGCTGGCGCTGCGCTCCAGCAGGGCGGGATCCTCTACGCCACGGCTGGCGAAGATTTGGCGAAGCAGGGGATGCAGGGTGGCAGGCAGATGGGAATCATCAACTCGCGGACGACGACGGATTTGCAGGGACATCAATATGATCCAGTATCTTGAGCAGTTGTTCGGGGCTCTGATACCCGCGCACCAGATCCCCGTCAGAGGAGACCCAGGCCGGCAGTACCTTGACCCCCAACCATTGGCTCAGGCCAATATTTTGGATAAGGGTCTCACTACATGCCGTTTGAGGCAAATAGGCTTTTAACGGATCATTTTGCAGCAGGGGATCGCTGCACCAGTCGGCGGCCCGTTCGGCGTGATCAATCACCGGATAGAGTGCCACGCTCACCCCGGATGCCTGCAGGTGTTGCAAGGTGCCGGAGAGCTGACGACGTTTGGCGTCCTGCTCGCCGAGAAACAGAGCGACCCGGTGACGCTCATCCCTGGCCTTGAGCACGATGGGGGCATGGGCCACCTGTGCCAAGCCAAGTCGGCGCTGCTCGCGCATACCCGAGATGGTCAGGTTCTTCATGTCGCGGGTCATATCCAGCATGACCCCCTGCACCACATAATCCCCTTTGGCATCGCTGTAGAGCACCCCCTGTGAGGTGCCCAGCATATACAACCCCGCGATCGGGGTCGGTTCAACCAGATAGACGGGAACCCCCAGCCGGGCCGTGATGGTCTGTTTCAAGGCTTGGGTATCCATCCCCGCTCTGGCAGCAAATGTGCACAAAAGCATCATTCCCAGTAGTAAATACTTCACTTGTTTACTCACGTGGTATGAATGAATCGACCCAGCAAACTACAGCAGCACAGCTCATCATTCAACCAGCTACTTACCAAAAAATTAATATCACTTTGTACCAAAAAAATGGCTCCCCCCGATTGCCAAGGACTCATAACGCCCGCAAGCTAGTCAGGACGACAGGAACAACGCGGCTTAGCCTCTGTTTTTCCTGACAAGAGTTCGCCCTTTGGCAAGGGTAATCAACACGCTATCTTGTTTAATTTCGGAGGAAATAATGAGTCTGATTCAAGAGTTCAAAGCCTTTGCCGCCCGCGGCAACGTCATCGACATGGCGGTCGGTATCATCATTGGTGCCGCCTTCGGCAAAATTGTTTCCTCTTTTGTCGGTGACGTGATCATGCCGCCCATCGGCCTGATCCTGGGCGGCGTGGACTTCAGCGACCTGGCGGTCACCCTGAAGGCCGCAGAAGGTGCAACACCCGCCGTAGTTATCGCCTATGGCAAGTTCATCCAGACCATCATCGACTTTCTGATCATCTCTTTTGCCATCTTCATGGGACTGAAGGCCATCAACACCCTGAAGAAAAAGCAGGAAGAGGAAGCCGCCGCCCCGGCAGGCCCGACCAAGGATCAGGAGCTGCTGACCGAGATCCGTGATCTGCTGAAATCCCAGCAAGGGAAATAAGCGCCATCTCCTGTCGTGTAGAGATAAAAAAACCGCCTGCTGGCGGTTTTTTGTTTTTGGGAGGCCAGCCACTCAGGCTCTGGGGTGATGCTCCCCGTGCAGCGCCTTGAGTCGCTCGTTGGCCACATGGGTGTAGATCTGGGTGGTGGAAAGATCCGCGTGACCCAGCAGCATCTGCACAACCCGCAGGTCTGCGCCGTGGTTGAGCAGATGGGTGGCAAAGGCGTGGCGCAAGGTATGGGGGGATAGCTCGCCGTTAATCCCGGCCCGCTGCGCGTAAAGCTTGATGCGGTGCCAGAAGGTCTGGCGGGTCATCATACGGGCCTGCTTGGAGGGAAACACCACATCCGAGCTGGTGCCCCCCAGCAGCAGGGTGCGGGCCTCCCGGTAGTAACGCTCCAGCCAGTGCATCGCCTCCTCGCCCATCGGCACCAGCCGCTCCTTGTTGCCCTTGCCTACCACCCGCACCAGCCCCTGACGCAGGCTGACATGCTCGGCGGTGAGCCCCACCAGCTCGGAGACCCGCAGCCCGGTGGCGTAGAGCAGCTCCAGCATCGCCTTGTCCCGCAGCTCCAGCGGGTCATCCACCAGCGGCGCACTCAGCAGGGCATCCACTTCCGCTTCGCTTAAATCGGAGGGGAGTTTTTTCGGCAGCTTGGGCCCCTCCAGCAGCACGGTCGGATCATCGCTGCGCAGCTTCTCGCGGTTGAGATACTGGTAAAAACGGCGCAGCGCCGACAGGAAGCGGGCGGTGCTGCTCGCCGCAAACTGGTGATCGACCCGCCAGGCGAGGTAGTGCTGGATCTCGTCCATCCCCGCCAGCAGCAGCGAGCTACCCTGCTCGTCGAGCCAGAGGGAGAACTTCTCCAGATCGCTGCGATAGGAGCTGACCGTGTTGTCAGACAATCCCCGCTCCAGCCAGAGGGCGTCGAGGAAGGGTTCAATCAGGGGATGGAGGTCGGGCTTGCTCATGGTGCGCTGCAATCAGGGGATCGATGGCCCATTGTAACGCGCCAACTCCTTGGAAAGACAAGGCACTTTCATTGGAAAGATAAGGCACGTTTGCCAGGCCTCTTGCCGGGCGGTGAAGGTCGAATGGCAATCTGCTAGACTGGCCCCCTCCCCTTACGTTACCCATCGTGTTGCCCACATGGCGTCGTCCACACGAGCAAGCGAGAAAGCGCCCAAAGAGAGAAGAGCGATGAAGATTGGTCTGTTTTACGGTTCCACCACCTGTTACACCGAGATGGCTGCCGAGAAGATCCGCGCCCTCATCGGCCCCGAGCTGGTGGATATTCACAATATCAAGGATGTCTCCCTGCGCCGGATGGAGGATTACGAGATCCTGATCCTCGGTATCTCCACCTGGGATTTTGGCGAACTGCAGGAGGACTGGGAGTCCCGCTGGGAAGATATCGCCGACCTCCACCTGGAGGGACGCATCTTGGCCCTGTTTGGCCTCGGCGATCAGCTCGGTTATGGCGAATGGTTCCAGGACGCCCTCGGCATGCTGCACGATCAGCTGGTGCCAAAAGGGGTCAAGCTGGTGGGTTACTGGCCCAACGAAGGGTACGAATTCGATGCCTCCAAGGCACTGATCGACGATGGCCGTCACTTCGTCGGGCTGGCCCTCGATGATGCCAACCAATATGACCAGACCGATCCGCGCATCGAGCAGTGGGTCGAGCAGATCCTGAGCGAAATCCACGCCCTGCTCTGATCTTTCCCACGTTTTGGCAAAACGACCCTGAGCGCCTGGCCCTTGCCGCCGGGCGCAGTTATCGCACCGAGTTTCTCAATCGGTATCATCGCATGACGCTATAGCGACTTTTTTGTGCTGGTCTGCAACAATGGACTCGACATCCCATAACAATCAGAGCCGGATGTCGGAAGCAAACGGACAGACCAGAAAAGGATATTCTATGACCCCATTCTCCCTGTTGGCCCCCACCATCGCCCGTGACGTGCTCGATCACGCGCTGGCGCTGGGTGCCGATTTCGCCGAGCTGTTTGTCGAGCGCAAGCGCCGCAGCCAGCTCAGCCTGCTCTCCAGCCAGATAGAGAACATCAGCGGCGGCCTCGATTTCGGCATCGGTGTGCGCCTCTGTTACGGCCACAAGGTGCTCTACGGCTACACCAATCTGGCCAGCCGCGACGAGCTGCTGCGCATCGTCACCCTGCTGGCGGCCAAAGACCGCCGCGACCCAGTGGTGACCGCCACCGCCTTCGATTTCACCCGCCTGAGCGATCGCAACCCGGTGGCCCTGCCCTTGTCGGCAGACAAGCTGCTGGAGCAGAAGATTGCCTATCTGCACGCCATGGATGCGGTAGCCCGCGCCGAGAGCAGCAAAGTGAGCCAGTTTTCCGGCAACGTGCTGGGCTGGGAGCAGGAGGTGGAGATCTTCAACAGCGAAGGAGTGCAAGTGGCCGATCGCCGCCACTACAACCGCCTCATGGCCCAGACCATCGCCATGGAAGGGAGCGAGCAGAGCGTTGGTTACGAGGCCCCCGGCGCCCTGATGGGCTGGGAGCATGCCGATCGCATCGATCCGCGCGAGCTGGCCCTCACCGCCACCCGTCAGGCACTGGTGAAGCTGGGCGCGGCTCCCTGTCCGAGCGGCACCCTGCCGGTCATCATGGAGAACGGCTTTGGCGGCGTCATCTTCCACGAGGCGTGCGGCCACCTGCTGGAGACCACCTCGGTAGCCAAGAAGGCCTCAGTGTTCCACGACAAGATGGGCCAGCTTATCGCCAATCCGGTGGTCAATGCGGTGGATGAAGGCTTGCAGAGCAACGCCTGGGGCTCCATCAACGTCGATGACGAGGGGATGGCGACCCAGCATACCCAGCTCATCAAGGACGGCGTACTGACCGGCTTTCTGGTGGACAGAATGGGTGCCCTCAAAACAGGCTACGCACGCACCGGCTCCGGGCGGCGCGAATCCTACAAGTACGCCCCCACCTCGCGCATGCGCAACACCTATATCGAACCGGGCAACCACAGCCTCGACGATATGCTGGCCACCGTCGAACATGGCATCTACGCCAAGAAGATGGGGGGCGGCTCGGTACAGCCCGGCACCGGTGAATTCAACTTCAATGTGCAAGAGGCCTACCTCATCGAGCACGGCAAAATCACCAAGCCGCTCAAGTCAGCCACCCTTATCGGCACCGGCCCGCAGGTGCTGAAAGAGATCTCCATGGTGGGCCGCAATCTGGCGCTGGCCGCCGGTATGTGCGGCTCTGTCTCGGGCTCGGTCCCCACTTCGGTGGGCCAGCCGGCGCTAAAAGTGGACAATATTCTGGTGGGAGGGAACGCCTGATGAGCCAACTCGACATGAACCAACTGCTCACCCGCCTGCTGGATAAAGTGGCCGACCTCGGTGCCGAGGCAGACATCATCGCCAATCAGGAGAGAGCCTTCTCCCTCAAGGCAGACAAGGGCGAGCTGGGTGAATACAAGGTCACCAGCAGCCAGCAACTCGGTATTCGCCTGATAAAAGAGGGTCGGGTCGGCATCGCCTACTCGGAATCCCTCGATGAGCTGGCGCTGGATGCCATGCTGCAGGATGCGCTCGATGCCAGCCGCTTTGCCAAGGTTGACCCGGATCAGCGCATCTCGGTGGCCAATAGCCGGATCACCACAGATTGCGCCGAGATCAACCAGCCCGATACCACGCCGGTTGAGGAGAAGATCGCTCTGGCCCTGCGCCTGGAATCTGACATGCTGGCCATGCCCGATGTGAGCGGCGCTCCCTACAACAGCTTCTTCGAAGGGGAGAGCCAGCTCTGGCTCGCCAACAGTCAGGGCACCCTCTGCCAGCACGGCGAGTTCAGCGTCGGCTGCTACACCTCGGCGCTGGTGGAACGGGATGGCCGCCAGTCGATGCACTCGCAGGGCCAGTATGGCCGTCGCTTCGACGAGCTGGATAGCCAGGCCCTGATCGAGCAGATCTACGCCATCGCCGATGGTCTGTTGCCCGGTGAAGCGGTGCCGAGCGGTCGCTACAGCGTCATCTTCAGTACCAACTGCTTCGCCAGCCTGTTTGGCTGCTTTCAGGGCGTGCTGTCGGGCAAGTGGGCCCAGCAGGGGATCAACCCCTGGCGCAGCAAGGTCGGCCAGAGCGTGGCGTCACGCTGGCTCACTCTGGAGAGCAGGGTCTATATGCCGGGCGGCATGAACATCAAGGCGTTTGATGGCGAGGGGGCGGCCAGCTCGGATCTGCTGCTGATTGGCGAAGGGGAGCTGAAGACCCTGCTCCATAACAGCGCCACCGCCCGCCACTTTGGTGTGGCCAGCAACGGCTCGGCCGCCCGCGGTGCCCGCAGCGCCCTCGATGTGACCGCTCGCCACCTAGTGTTTGGCGCGGGCCCTCACTGTGAAGCGGAGGTGCAGAGCGGCGACTATCTGGAGCTGGTCAAGCTGGATGGCCTGCATTCGGGAGCCGATGCGGTGAGCGGCGACTTCTCCTTTGGCGCGTCAGGGTTCCTCTGTCACGATGGAGTTCGCCTGCAGCCGGTGCGCGGCATCACGGTAGCAGGCAACTTCTACCGCCTGCTGGGCGAGCTGGAAGCGGTCGGTGACACCATGCACCACAACGACAGCAAGGGCTTCTACGCCCCGCAGATCCGTTTTGGCGGCCTCTCCGTCGCGGGCAAGTAAACGCCCCGACGAAATCTGCAAGCAAGAAAAAGGCGCCTGATGGCGCCTTTTTGCTCGTTATCTCATCCGCATTGATGGCATGACTCAGGGCGAGAGCGGCTCGCGGTGATATTCGGCGCAGCCACATTCGGGGCAGGTATCGAGCTGCTGGGGGTGCAGCACGGTATGGCGCCAGCCACACTGGTCGCACACCATGACCCCCAGCCCCACCCAGTCACCCGCTTCGTAAACACCCTTGTGCTCCAGCTCGTCGGCCAGCTCGCGCCACTCCACCTGGGCGCGGTCGGTCACATCCGCCAGCCAGGACCACGCGGTGTCTTTGAGGGCCAACATAAAGGCAGACTCTTCCACCTGCGCACTATCGTCATGGCGCCCCTCGTCATAGTTGCCCAGATCCCGCTTCACGTACTCGGCGATGAGCGCCAGTTCGTCCTGAGTCAGGTCGCTGGCAGCCTCCAGATAGGCCTGCACCTTGGCAATCATCCGGTTGAGGCGCTCCCCCTGGAACTCTTCAGTCTCTTGCCACTGTTTTTGCAGCTCGGCAATGAAGGCTTCGTACCCTTTTTGACGTTTGTCCATGGCTCTAACTCCTCTACTAAACCCTGATCTGGCCCGGCTTAAGGCCCAAGGGACGCTGGCGGTTGTTGCCGCCGCAGGATATGGGTATTCTATTGCGATTTCCCAGCTGATTTATCTATTCATTTCACAGATCCGGATGTCACCAATGCAAGAGCAATACGTTCCCCAATCAATCGAACCAGCAGTGCAAAAGCACTGGGATGCCAAGAAAACCTTCAAGGCCGTGGAGAAGGTAGACAAGGAGAAGTTCTACTGCCTGTCCATGTTCCCCTATCCGTCTGGTCGACTACACATGGGGCACGTTCGTAACTACACCATAGGTGATGTGATCTCCCGTTATCAACGCCTCAATGGCAAGAACGTGCTGCAACCCATAGGTTGGGATGCATTCGGTCTGCCGGCCGAGAACGCCGCGATCAAAAACAATACCGCGCCGGCGCCCTGGACCTACGAAAACATCGAATACATGAAGAACCAGCTGAAGATGCTGGGTCTGGGTTATGACTGGGATCGTGAAGTCGCCACCTGCAAACCGGATTACTACCGCTGGGAGCAGTGGTTCTTCACCAAGCTCTACGAGAAGGGGCTGGTCTACAAGAAGACCTCCTCCGTCAACTGGTGCCCGAACGACATGACAGTGCTGGCCAACGAGCAGGTGGTCGACAACTGCTGCTGGCGCTGTGACACCCCGGTGGAGCAGAAAGAGATCCCCCAGTGGTTCATCAAGATCACCGACTACGCCGAAGAGCTGCTCAGCGACATCGACAATCTGGAAGGCTGGCCGGAGATGGTCAAGACCATGCAGCGCAACTGGATTGGCCGCTCCGAAGGGGTCAACATCAGCTTCGCCATCGAAGATCAGGCTGAGCAGCTGGAGGTCTACACCACCCGTCCGGACACCTTCATGGGCGTCACCTATGTCGGTATCGCCGCTGGCCACCCGCTGGCCCTGCAGGCCGCCGAAAACAATCCGGAACTGGCAGCCTTTATCGAAGAGTGCAAGAACACCAAGGTCGCCGAAGCCGAACTGGCCACCATGGAGAAGAAGGGCATGGCCACCGGCCTCTATGCCATTCACCCGCTGGATGGCCGCAAGGTACCGGTCTGGGTCGCCAACTTCGTGCTGATGAACTACGGCACTGGCGCCGTGATGGCGGTTCCGGCCCACGACCAGCGTGACTTCGAATTCGCCACCAAATATGGCCTCGACATCAAGGCGGTGATCAAGCCGGTTGATGGCGACGTCGACGTGAGCGACGCCGCTTATACCGAGAAAGGCGTGCTGTTCAACTCCGGCGAGTTTGACGGTCTCGACTTCCAGGGCGCCTTCGATGCCATCGCCAGCAAGCAGGAAGGGCTCGGCAAGGGCAAGCGCACCGTCAACTACCGTCTGCGTGACTGGGGTGTCTCCCGTCAGCGTTACTGGGGCGCCCCCATCCCGATGCTGACCCTGGCTGACGGCACCGTAGTGCCGACACCGGAAGATCAGCTGCCGGTACTGTTGCCGGAAGATGTGGTGATGGATGGTATCCAGAGCCCGATCAAGGCCGACGCCGAGTGGGCCAAGACCACTTACAACGGCCAGGAAGCATTCCGCGAGACCGATACCTTCGACACCTTTATGGAGTCCTCCTGGTACTACGCACGCTACTGCTCCCCGGACTACGACAAGGGCATGCTGGATCCGGCGGCTGCCAACCACTGGCTGCCGGTGGATCAGTACATCGGCGGTATCGAGCACGCCTGTATGCACCTGCTCTACGCCCGCTTCTTCCACAAGCTGCTGCGTGACGCGGGTCTGGTCAACAGCGACGAGCCGTTCAAGCGCCTGCTCTGCCAGGGCATGGTGCTTGCCGACGCCTTCTACTACAAAGACGAGAAGGGCGGCAACGTCTGGGTCAGCCCGACTGACGTCAAGGTAGAGCGTGACGAGAAGGGTCGCATCACCAAGGCCATCGATAACGAAGGCCGCGAAGTGCTCCACTCCGGCATGACCAAGATGTCCAAGTCCAAGAACAACGGCATCGACCCGCAGCTGATGGTCGAGCGTTACGGCGCCGATACCGTCCGTCTGTTCATGATGTTCGCCTCTCCGGCCGAGATGACTCTGGAGTGGTCCGACTCCGGCGTAGAGGGTGCCCAGCGCTTCCTGCGTCGCCTGTGGCGCGTCACCTTCGAACACGTTTCCGGTGGCGCCGTTGCCGCGCTGGATGTGGCTGCTCTCACCAACGAGCAGAAAGCGGTACGCCGTGAACTGCACAAGACCATCGCCAAGGTGAGCGATGACGTGGGTCGCCGTCAGACCTTCAACACCGCCATCGCCGCCATCATGGAGCTGATGAACAATCTCTCCAAGCTGGGCAACGACGAGCAGGACCGCGCCCTGATGCAGGAAGCGCTGGAAGCTGTCGTTGTTATGCTCTACCCCATCACTCCGCACATCGGCTTCGAGCTGTGGAAGATGCTGGGCAAGGGCGACGACATCGATCACGCAGCCTGGCCGGTGGCCGATGAAGCGGCCATGGTCGAGACCGAGAAGCTGGTGGTGGTGCAGATCAACGGCAAGATGCGCGGCAAGCTGACCGTGCCGGCCGAGATCAGCCAGGCCGATGTCGAGAAGCTGGCGATGGCCGATGCCTCCGTGCAGAAGTTCACCGACGGGCTGACCGTGCGCAAGGTGATCTATGTACCAGGCAAGCTGCTCAATATTGTCGCTAACTAATTGGCGGCCAACTGATTGGTTACCAACTGATCATTGCCAATCTGTGACAGCAAACGGATGATAACGGCGGGCCCTGCGCCCGCCGCTTTCCCTTAATGCAAAGAGGATTTTCTATGGGCACCATCTTCACCCGCTGGATGGCCATCGTGCTGGCTGGTCTGCTGCTGCAAGGCTGCGGCTTTCACATGCGCGGCAACGGCATTCCGAGCGAGCTGATGACCATGAAGGTCGTGGGCGACAACAAGAGCGACTTCTACCGGATGGTTACTACCCGTCTGAAGGCCTCTGGCGTGACCCTGGCCGACAAGGAGGGCATTCCGGTGCTCACTCTGGGCGGTGTAGGCAGCACCAGTCAGGTCGCCTCGGTCAACGCGCTGGGGACGGACACCGAATATGTGCTGGGCTTTGGTACCCAGTTCACCATCTCGGTACCTGGCAAGCCAACTCAGGTCTTCCCCATCAACTTCAACCGCAGCTTCCTCAACAAGCCGGATGCAGCGCTCGCCTCCTCCCGTGAGCAGGAGCAGCTCAACCGCGAAATGCAGGAGCAGGCGGCCAATCAGGTGATCCGGCAGTTGAGTCAGGTCAGCTTCTGATGCGAGTATTTTGATGAGAGTCTATCCTGAGCAATTTGGTGACCACCTCAAAGCAGGGCTTCGGCCCTGCTATCTCGTTTTTGGCGACGAGCCCCTGCTGCGACTGGAGGCCATCGACGCCATCCGTCAGATCGCCCGCAAGCAGGGTTTCGATGAGCGCCACACCTTCGTGGTGGAACAGGGGCTGGACTGGAATCAGGTCTACGATGCCTGTCAGGCCATGAGCCTCTTCTCCGCCCGTCAGATCATCGAACTGGAGCTGCCCGCCAAGGTGGACAAGGATCTCGCAGCCCGCATCAGCGAAATCGGCAGACAGCTTCATCCCGACCTGCTGCTGGTGCTGAGTGGCGGTCGCCTCAACCAGACCCAGATGAAGGCGGCCTGGTTCGACAAGCTCTACCAGATTGGCACCTATGTGCCGGTCAACCATCCGGAGCCCAAGTTCTTCCCGCGCTGGATGAGTGCCCGCTTTGCGCGTTTCGGCCTCAAGGCGCTGCCGGATGCCATCAACTTCATGTGCCACTCCTACGAGGGCAACCTGCTGGCCGCCAGCCAGGAGATCGAGAAGCTGACCCTGCTCTCGCCGCCCCAGCCCATCAGCGTCACCTATCTGCAAGAGACCATTATCCGCCACGCCCACTTCACCCCGTTCCAGCTGGTCGATACCCTGCTGGAGGGCAAGGTGAACCGGGCCCAGCGCATTCTGGCCGCCCTGCGGGCCGAAGGCACCGAGCCGGGGATGCTGGCTTGGACCCTCTGCCGCGAGCTGGAGCAGCTGACCGAGCTGTCGTTGGCGATGCGCAACGGCCAGCCGCTGGGTGAGCACTTCAGCCGCCTGCGCATCTGGCAGAGCCGCCAGCAGCTCATTCAGCAAGCGCTGACCCGACTGCCGTTTGCCAAGTTGCAGCAACTGTGGCAACTGATGGCCCAGCTGGACGATGCCCAGCGCCGCTTCGATACCGAGCAGGCCTGGCTGATGTTGCAGACCATTGCCCTCGGCTTTCGTGATGGCACCCCGCTGCCGCTGGTGATGGAGAGCAGCCCGTGCTGAAGGCGCCCATTGGCCTGCTTGGAGGCACGTTCGATCCTATCCATATCGGCCATCTGCGCCCGGCCATCGAGGCGCGCGATACCCTCGGGCTGGCCGAGATGCGGCTGATCCCGAACCATATCCCGCCCCACCGTGCCAATCCGTTCTGCTCCAGCGAACAGCGCCTTGCCATGGTCAAACTGGCGGCGGCAGAGAACCACCACTTTGTGGTAGATGAGCGGGAGCTGAAGCGGGATAAACCCTCTTACACCATCGATACCCTGATCGAGTTGCGTCATGAACTGCCCGACACGCCGCTCTGTTTTCTGATGGGGATGGATTCCCTGCTGAGCCTGCCAAGCTGGCACCGCTGGCAGGAGCTACTCGACCATGCCCATCTGGTGGTGAGCGTGCGACCGGGCTGGCAACCGGAGTATCCGACCGAGGTGGCGCAGCTGCTGGCGCGCCATCACACCACAGATGCCAACGCGCTGCATCAGCGTCTGGCCGGTCATATCTGGCTGGCGGACAACCAGCCCATCGAACTGTCAGCCACCCGACTGCGGGCCTTGCTGGATGCGGGGCAAGACACCCGCTACCTCTTGCCCGAGTCGGTTGCGCACTATATTGATCAACAGGGGCTCTACCGCGCCAACCGCCGCTAGCCCCTGTCGTAATCCCGCCCCACCCGATGGGAAACGGGAGTGACCATGATATAATCCGCCGCCCTGACGCAAACGCTGCGCGCCGGAATACAGGAGAGACTCATTGCAAGGCCAAGAATTGCATGCCTTTATCATCGACAAGATCGATGACATGAAAGGCCGCGACATCATCACCCTCGATGTACGCGGCAAATCCAGCATTACTGACACCATGATCATCTGTTCCGGCAACTCCAGTCGTCACGTCAGCGCCATTGCCCACCATCTGGCCAGCGAGGCCCGCCACGCGGGTCTGGATCTGCTGAGCGTGGAAGGGCAACTGAGCGGTGAATGGGTGCTGGTAGATATGGGCTCGGTGATCGTGCATGTGATGCAGGATGAACACCGTGACTTCTACCAACTGGAAAAGCTGTGGAGCGGTGCCGCTCAAATGAATACGCAATAAGAGCACAAGTGTAACGACCATGAAGATCCAGTTGATTGCGGTGGGCACCAAGATGCCCGCCTGGGTAGAGCATGGCTTCGAAGAGTATCGTCGCCGCTTCCCCAAAGACATGCCGTTTGAACTCGTCGAGATCGGCGCAGGCAAACGGGGCAAAAATGCCGACATTCCCCGCATCCTGCAGAAGGAAGGGGAAGCCATGCTGGCGGCTGCGGGGCGTTCGCGCATCGTCACCCTCGACATTCCGGGCAAACCCTGGACCACGGAGCAGCTGGCGACCCAGCTGGAGGCTTGGAAACTCGATGGCCGCGATGTCGCGCTGCTGGTAGGCGGGCCGGAAGGCTTGTCCCCCGAGTGCAAGGCTGCCGCCGAACAGAGCTGGTCACTGTCACCGCTCACCCTGCCCCATCCGCTGGTGCGGGTGCTGGTGGCCGAGAGCCTCTATCGGGCCTGGAGCATCACCACCAATCATCCGTATCATAGAGAGTGAGCCATGCGTCTCTGGAGTCTCACCGCTCATATTCACCCCTATCACAGAGAGTGAACAATGCAGTTCCTGCTCTTATTGCCCCCAAGGGTCTTGAGGTAAAGGCATGCTGAAACAACGCATCGAAATGCGCGATCACAGTGCCGAGGGCAATCTGTTCTTCCGGCGCACCCTGGTAGCCTACATCGGCATCGTCGTGCTGATGCTGGTGCTGCTGGGCAATCTCTATTATCTGCAGGTCGAGTCCTACGACACCTACCAGACTCGCTCCAACTCCAACCGAATCCGCGTGGTGCCGGTGGCACCGCCACGGGGCCTCATCTATGACACCAACGGTGTGCTGCTGGCGGAAAACCGCCCGGTCTACAGTCTGGAAATCGTGCCGGAAGAGACCAAGGATCTCGAAAAAACCGCCGACCAGCTGATCACCCTGCTGGGTCTGCCGGAGGGCACCAAGGAGAAGTTCCTCGCCGAAGTGAAGCGCCAGCGCCGCTTCAAGCCGGTCCCCCTCTACGAGAAACTGACCGAATATCAGGTAGCCCTCTTCTCGGTCAACCAGCATAACTACCCGGGCGCCAGCATCGAGGCCTACCTCAAGCGCTACTACCCGTTTGGTGACACCCTCACCCACGCTTTGGGATATGTGGCCAAGATCAACACCCGTGACGTGGAGCGCCTCGAGAAGGAAGAAAAACTCGCCAACTACGCGGCCACCAAGGATATCGGCAAGCAGGGGGTGGAGAAGTATTACGAGGATGAGCTGCACGGCGTGGCGGGCTATCAGGAGGTCGAGGTGAACAACCGCGGCCGGATTGTCCGCACCCTCAAGTTCCAGCCACCTATTCCCGGCAAGGATATCTACCTCAATATCGACGTCCGGATGCAGCTCAAGGCCCAGCAACTGCTGGCTGGCCAGCGCGGTGCCATCGTGATGATGGACCCGAAAACCGGCGCCATCCTGGCCCTGGAGTCGAGCCCGAGCTATGACCCCAACCTGTTCGTGACCGGTATCTCCAGCGCCAACTACTCGGCGCTGCTCAACGATCCGGCGCGGCCGCTGGTCAACCGCACCACCCAGGGCATTTATGCCCCTGCCTCTACCGTCAAGCCCATGATGTCCATCATGGGTCTCAACGAGGGGGCCATCACCCCGGGCTACCGCTATTTCGGCGGCCCGAGCTTCTCCATTCCCGGTACCACCAAGAAGTTTCGCGACTGGCGCCGCTGGGGTCATGGCTGGCTCGACGTCTATCGCGCCATCGAGGTCTCGGCAGATACCTACTTCTACGATCTCGCCTATCGGGTCGGCATCGACAAGATCCACAGCTATATGACCAAGTTCGGCTTCGGTCAGTACACCGGGGTCGATCTTTATGAAGAGACCAAAGGAGTCATGCCGTCCCGTGACTGGAAGATGGCCCGTTGGCGCCAGCCCTGGTATCAGGGTGACACCATCTCTGTCGGTATCGGTCAGGGCTACTGGAGCGCCACCCCGCTCCAACTGGCCAAGGCAATCAGCATCCTGACCCAGAATGGTCACGACGTCACCCCGCACCTGCTCAAGAGCACCGCCTCCCAGGCGGGGGTGGTCGATGCCCCCATCAACCCCAATATCGCCCTCAAGCTCAAGAACGACAGCTTCTGGAAAGTGGCGCAGGATGGGATGTGGCGAGTCAACCATGGCAGTGAAGGCAGTGGCCGTCACTCGTTTGCCAAGGCGCCTTACTCCTCAGGCGGCAAATCGGGCACAGCCCAGGTAGTCGGTTTGAAGGAAAATCAGGTTTACAACATCAAGACGGTCAAGGCGGAGCATCGCGATAACGCTTTGTTCGTTGCTTATGCCCCCTTCGAGGCACCCAAAGCGGTGGTAGCTCTGGTACTGGAAAACTCCATCGGAGGTGGTGGTGGTCGAGCTGCATCGCCCATTGCACGCCAGATGCTGGATGCCTATCTGCTGCCCCCTGATCCGCAACTGCCACCGGCACCGGCACCGGAAAAGCCGTCCCAACCGAGTGAGGTCGCTCCCAATGAGTAATTCTGCCCGCCAGCAGAGCATCTGGTACAAGCTGCATATCGACTTGCCCCTGCTGCTCGGTCTGCTGGCCGTGATGACCCTCTCCATGGTGGTGCTCTACTCCGCCTCCGGTCAGGATATGGACTCCATCGTGCGCCAGCTGGTGCGCGGCGGTCTCGCCTTTGCTCTGATGATCGGCCTGGCCCAGCTGCCCCCCTCCCTCTACGCCCGCTGGTCGGTGCCGCTATTCGCCGTGGTGGTGCTGATGCTGATTGCGGTGGACGTGTTCGGCCACATCGGCAAGGGGGCCCAACGCTGGCTCGATCTGGGCTTTATGAAGTTCCAGCCCTCCGAGGTGATGAAGCTCTCCATGCCGATCATGGTGGCCGCCTGGCTCAGTCGCCACTCGCTGCCACCCAAGTTCAGCCATGTGGTGATCGCCCTCATCATGGTGCTGCTGCCCACCCTGCTGATCGCCGCCCAGCCTGACCTTGGTACCTCCATTCTGGTGGCCGCCTCCGGCTTCTTTGTCATCTTCCTGGCAGGGCTCAGCTGGTGGCTGATCGGCTTGGCGGTCCTGCTGATGCTGGCCTTTATGCCGGTGCTCTGGTTCTTCCTGATGCACGACTACCAGCGCCAGCGAGTGCTGATGCTGCTCGACCCGGAGAAGGACCCGCTCGGTCGCGGCTATCACATCATCCAGTCCAAGATTGCCATCGGCTCCGGCGGCGTCTTTGGCAAGGGGTGGCTGCAAGGGACCCAGTCCCAGCTGGAGTTCCTGCCCGAGCGCCATACCGACTTCATCTTCGCAGTATTCAGCGAGGAGTTCGGTCTGGTAGGGGTTGCCCTGCTGCTGGTGCTCTACCTCTACGTCATCAGCCGCTGCCTGTTTATCTCGATGCAGGCCCAGAACAGCTTCGAGCGACTGCTGGGCGGCGCCATCACCCTCACCTTCTTCGTCTATGTGTTCGTCAACATGGGCATGGTGAGCGGCATCTTGCCGGTGGTAGGGGTGCCCCTGCCGCTGGTGAGCTATGGCGGCACCTCCATGGTGACCCTGATGGCCGGATTCGGTATCCTGATGTCCATCCAGACTCATAGAAGACTGCTCGCCTGATGAGACGGGTCGGATTGCTGCTCTCGCTCGCCACCACGATGGCGACCGCCGCCGTAGCGCCGGATCGGTTGGCCCTGCTCGCCGACCAGCAGCAGGTGCCGCTGGCGGAGCTGCAGGCCGCGGTCGCCCGCGCCCAATTACGGCAGGAGGTGCTCGACACCATCAGCAAGCCGTGGGAGGCCAAACCCTGGCATCGCTACCGGCCGCTGTTTGTTACCCCGGATCGCATCCGTGATGGCCAGCAGTTCTGGCAACAACATGCCGAGACGCTGGCCCGCGCAGAGCAGACCTATCGGGTGCCCGCCTCGCTCATCGTGGCCATCATAGGGGTAGAAACCTTCTATGGTCGCCAGATGGGCCGTCATCCGGTGCTCGATAGCCTCTACACCCTGGGGTTCCACTACCCGGAGCGGGCGGACTTCTTTGCCAAGGAGTTTGCCCAGCTGGTGGTGCTGGCCAAAGAGGAAGGGTGGCAACTCGATGCCCTCAAGGGCTCCTATGCCGGCGCCATGGGGATGGGGCAGTTCATGCCCTCCAGCTACCGCCACTACGCCGTCGATTTTGACGGGGATGGCAAGCGGGATCTGTTTGCCAACCCGGTCGATACCATCGGCAGCGTGGCCAACTATTTTGCCAGCCACCAGTGGCGCTGGGGCGAATCCGTGGTGGAACCGGCCCAGATCGGGTTGATGGCAGTCGAACCTCTACTCAGGCCTGAGCCCGAGTTAACACAACAGTGGTCAGAACTGGCGGCGGCAGGGATTGAGCTCGCCACGCCGCTGGCCCCACAGACGCCGGTCAAGTTACTGGCGTTTGCCCAAGCCGATGGACCGGAATACTGGGTCGCACGGCATAACTTTTATGTGATCACCCGTTACAATCGCAGCCCACTCTATGCGATGGCGGTGTATCAACTTAGCCAAGCCATTCAGGAAGCGTATGCATCTTCGTCACAAACTCCTCCCACTCAGCCTGAGCTTGTTGCTGGCCGCCTGTAGCAGCCAGCCGGAACAGAGCGCCCCCGTCGAGCCGCAAGCACCGGTCAGCAAGCCACCCGTTATCGAGATCCCGCAAGCCACCGGCGCCATTCCGCGCCCCGAGCCCCTGAGTGCCAGCGGCAACCGGGACTACTGGATCGGCAAGCAGAAGCATGAGGTGTGGCGCGACATCAAACACTACAGCGAAGAGGGCACCGCCAGCTGGTTGTCGCCGGATCTGGACGGCCAGAAGACCGCCAACGGCGATGTGCTGGACAGCAAGCTGTTCAGTGCCGCCCACCGCAACCTGCCCATCCCGAGCTATGTGAGGGTCACCAATCTGGACAACGGGCTGGAGACCATAGTGCGGGTCAACGACCGCGGCCCGTTCAACAGCCCGCGCCTGATCGACCTCTCCTACGCAGCGGCCAAGCAGCTGGAGATGGTCGATAGCGGTGAGGCCCGAGTACGGCTGGAGCTGATCAGCGACACCCCGGATCAGATGGTGATCATGGAGCCGATGAAGCCGATCGAAATGACTCCGACCACTCCGGCTGCGGCCTCCAACACGCTGTCGCAAGATGGCTTCCTGGGTGAACCGACGGCACTGGCGATGGCTACTCCCGCTGCCGAACCCGCTCCCGTCAAGGCGCCCGCCGCCAAGCCAGCCAAAGCGGCACCTGTCACGCCAGCACCAGCCAAGGCTGCAGCGCCCGCCAGCAGTGGTGATGGCAAGATGATCCAGGTTCTGGCCAGCGGCTCCCGGGATCGGGCCGAGGCGATGGGCAAGGTGATGACCCAGCGTTACGGCGTGCCCTACCGGATCGATGCCCATGGCGCCATTTTCCGAGTACTGATTGGCCCAGTCGCCGCCGATCAGCAGGCAAGTGTGCTGGAAAAAGTACGTCAGGGCGGACTGGAACAGGCCTTTATCGTGCCCTGATCGCCCCCTTTTGCCGCGGATGTGACTAACCGCTTACTCACTGTCATCACGTCGTTTTATGGCGTGATGACAGGGAGTGATGGATAAAAAACCAGTTCTGATCGCCATCTCGGGCTATAACCTGCGGGCGCATCTGGTATAGTTAGGCCCGCATTTTATCCCCATCTGGCTCGCAGGAATTTCAAGATGTCCAAATTTGCCCGTTCAGTTCTTCTGGCCTCACTGATCAGCGTAACCGCCCAGGCCAATACGCCGGTGCCGACACCGACCCCGAATGCCATGCCCATGGTGGTTCCCGCCGCGCCGGAGATCTCCGCCAAGGCCCATATTCTGATCGACTACTACTCAGGTCAGGTGCTGGCCGAGCAGAACGCCGAAGAGCGTCTGCCGCCCGCCAGTCTGACCAAGATGATGACCTCCTACATCATCGGCCAGGAGCTGCTGAAGGGGAACATCAAGCGCACCGACATGGTGACCATCAGCCAGAACGCCTGGTCCAAGAACTACTCCGACTCCTCCAAGATGTTTATCGAGGTGGGCAAGCAGGTCTCCGTCGATGATCTCAACAAGGGCATCATCATCCAGTCCGGCAACGACGCCTGCGTCGCCATGGCCGAGTTCCTGGCAGGCAGCACCGACTCCTTCGCCAGCCTGATGAACAGCTGGGCCGCCAAGCTCGGCATGAACGACAGCCACTTCATGAACCCGCACGGTCTGGATGCGGAAGGTCACTACAGTACCGCTCACGACATGGCCCGTCTGGGTCAGGCGCTGATCCGCGACCTGCCGGAGGAGTACAAGATCTACTCCCAGAAATCCTTCGTGTTCAACGGCATCACCCAGCACAACCGCAACCGCCTGCTGTGGGATCAATCCCTGCAAGTGGATGGCATCAAGACCGGCCACGTCAGCCAGGTCGGCTATAACCTGGTCTCCTCTGCCACCAACAACGAAGGCATGCGCCTGATCGCCGTGGTACTGGGCGCCAGCAGCGAAGCCTCCCGCGCCGCCGAGAGCAAAAAACTGCTCACCTATGGCTTCCGCTTCTTCCAGAGCCTGACCCCGTACAAGGCAGGCACCGAGCTGGTCACCCAGAAGATCTGGATGGGCGACAAACCGGAAGTGAAACTGGGCGTCGACAAAGATGTCTCCGTGCTGGTCACCCGCGGTCAGGGCAACAACCTGAAGGCTGATTTCCAGCTCGACAGCGAACTGAAAGCGCCGCTGGCCAAGGGTCAGCGCGTCGGTACCGTGTTCCTGAAACAGGGCGACAAAGAGATCAAGCAGGTGCCGCTGGTTGCCCTGGAAGAGGTGCAGGAAGGTGGCTTGATGAGCCGTCTGTGGGACTACCTGGTACTGCTGGTCACCAGCTGGTTCAAGTAATCCAACGCACGATCCTCACCAAACAGCGGCGCCAACAGGCGCCGCTGCTGTCTGTGACCGGCAAAGGCAGTGAATAACCCTGTAAACTGCAGGTTCCGCCTTACCCTGATTTGTGGTAAAAAGCAGCACTTCCATCCTTGTCTGACCGATCCTGGCCTTGATCCCGGTCCGGGCAGCGCCCATATAGTTATGAGCCGTGCCCATATAGACTTGAAATGGCGGCCTCCACGGGCCATCGGCCACTAGCCATCCAAGATGAAGTCATCCCGGTGATGACGCAAAAGGTGAGTAAATGAATACCAAGTTTGATGAACTGCTGGAGTTTCCCTGCAAATTCCCGTTCAAGGTACTCGGCGTTGCCGACCCGGCACTGCCGGAAATGGTGGTTGAAGTGCTGCAGCAGCACGCCCCCGGCACCTACAGCCCGACCGTCCAGCCCAGCTCCAAGGGCAACTACCACTCGGTCCGCGTGACCGTGACTGCCCAGAGCAAGGAGCACATCGAAGCGATGTACCACGCCCTTGGCAAGATCGAGCTGGTGAAATACGTACTGTAATTTCTCTCTCGCCCCGTTCTGCGGGGCGACTGTTTTTGGCCGCAGCACGCCGCGAGGACGCCATGTCATCCCAGATCCCCGCCCAGTCCAGCCTGATTGTCAGGCAGCTGGGTTGCCGCCCCTACCAGCCGGTATGGGACGCCATGAAAGCCTTCACCGACAACCGCACCAGCGACACCCCGGACGAGTTCTGGGTGGTCGAGCACGATCCCGTCTACACCCAGGGTCAGGCCGGCAAGGCCGAACACCTGCTCAATCCGGGCAATATCCCGGTGGTGCAGAGCGATCGCGGCGGTCAGGTGACCTATCACGGCCCGGGCCAGCTGGTGCTCTACGTACTGGTGGATGTCCGCCGCTGCAAATTCTCGGTTCGCGAGCTGGTGACCGCGCTGGAGACAGCCATCATCAATACCCTCGCCAAAAGCGATATCCAGGCTTATGCCAAGGCCGATGCCCCCGGGGTCTATGTGAAAAATGACCTTGGCATGGAGGCAAAACTGGCCTCGCTGGGTCTGCGCATCCGCAAGGGGTGCTCATTCCACGGGCTGGCCCTCAACATCAACATGGACATGACCCCCTTCCTGCACATCAATCCGTGCGGCTATGCGGGCATGGCCATGACCCAGACCAGCGCCCTGGGCGGCCCGCAAAGCGTGGCCGAGGCGCAATCCATTCTGGTGGCCGAACTGGCCCGCCTGATTGGCTACCAAACAATAACAAACACCGAGAGTGAATCATGAGCAAACCCGTTCGTATGGAGCCGGGCGTCAAGCTGCGCGATGGCGACAAGATGGCCCTGATCCCGGTGAAATTCATGCCGGATCCCAACGAAGAACTCCTTCGCAAGCCGGACTGGATGCGGATCAAGCTGCCCCCCTCCAGCCAGAAGATCGAACACATCAAGAGCACCTTGCGCAAAAACAAGCTGCACTCGGTCTGTGAAGAGGCCTCCTGCCCCAACCTGGCGGAGTGCTTCAACCACGGCACCGCCACCTTCATGATCATGGGCGCCATCTGCACCCGTCGCTGCCCCTTCTGCGACGTGGCCCACGGCCGCCCGCTGGCACTCGATCCGGAAGAGCCGAAGAAGCTGGCGCTGACCATCAAGGAGATGAACCTCAAGTATGTGGTGATCACCTCGGTGGACCGCGACGATCTGCGCGACGGCGGTGCCCAGCACTTCGCCGACTGCATCCGCGAGATCCGCGAGCACAGCCCGCAGACCCGCATCGAGATCCTGACTCCGGACTTCCGTGGCCGGATGGAGCAGGCGCTGGCGGTGTTCCGCGAAACCCCGCCGGATGTCTTCAACCACAACCTGGAAACCGCGCCGCGCATGTATCGCGTCGCCCGCCCGGGTGCCGACTACAAGTGGTCGCTGGAGCTGCTGCGCCGCATCAAAGAGATGCACCCCCACGTACCGACCAAGTCCGGTCTGATGATGGGCCTTGGCGAGACCAACGAAGAGATCGTCGAGGTGCTCAAGGATCTGCGCGCCCACGGCGTCAACATGCTGACCCTGGGTCAATATCTGCAGCCGAGCCGCCACCACCTGCCGGTCAAGCGCTACGTGCCGCCAGCAGAGTTTGACGAGCTGAAAGATGTCGCCATGGAGCTGGGCTTTACCCACGCCGCCTGTGGTCCTTTCGTTCGCTCTTCCTACCATGCTGATCTGCAAGCCAAGGGCGAAGAGGTCAAATGATCTCGCACGACAGAGTGGCCAAGTAACTGCCACCCTCGCAATGAAAAAGAGCGCCTATTGGCGCTCTTTTTGTTGGTGTCACTGACCGTTGCTGCTTGATCTACTTCAGTAGCCGTGGTCGAAGATCCCCTGCTGATGCCAGCGTTGCAACTGGGCCAGCACCCGGGTCTCTCGCGCCGTCCACTGGGGACAGGGCCCCGCCAGCTGGGTTTTGTTGGTCTGCAGCGCTTCGTCGAGGGCAAACCAGCCGGGTACGAAGCCAAGGCGGATCTCGTAGGGCTGTGGCTGCGGGACCACCAGCTGATCGCCAATCCGGCACAAGTAGTAGAGCGAGCGGATGCAGTAGGCATCGAACCCCGGCTCGCGGGCGGCGCGATATTCACGGGTCTCGCCAAGCAGGCCCCCCACTTCCCGCAGCTCGGCACCGCACTCCTCCAGCAGCTCGCGAGCGAGCGCCACATGGTGGCTCTCCCCCGCTTCAATGCCGCCCCCGGGGAACATCAGATCGCCGTTGACCCGGGAGTGAACGAGCAGCAGCTCGTCGCCACGGGGCACCACGGCACGTACCGTGAGGCGCTCAAGAGTACGACCATCGGTACGTACCTCGCCATGAACGAAAGAGAGATCGAACGGATTGGGCCAGCAGCTGGCCGGGGAGAGCGTCGTCATCACTGCCTCAGGGCCGGTAGTTGCCATGCTTGAGCTGTTCGACAATTTCGGCAGCCCGCACATCGTAACCATCCTGCTCTGTCTTGCTCAGGGTGTGGTAGATGCCAAAACGCTTGGCGGAGACCTCGGGGCTATCCTGAAACGACTCGCTCACCTTGCCCCACAGATAGGCCAGCCCATACTGTTTCTGGCCCATATAGAGGGTGCTGAGGGAGGTGAATATGCGGCTGTTCACCTTGTCCCCCTCCTGATAGAGGGAGAGCCCGTGCTGCAGGGTGGCAATGGCCTTTTCCGGGTCGCTCTTGGCGTAGATACCGCCGAGCGCCAGTTGCAGCTCGGGTTCATCCAGCGCCTTGGTGCCTTCCAGCGCCATAAACTGCTGACGAGCCAGCTCGTTGGTGTTGTTGGTCCAGTGCCAGAGCAGCAGGTAGGGATCTTGCGAATTGCGGGTCGCGGCATCGAGCTGGGCCAGCTGTTCGCCAGCCGCCAGCATCCCCTCCACCCGTGGACTCTTCTGCTCGCGGGCATTCTTATACTCGATGTTGGTAGAGCGCTCGGCACACTTAAGATAGCGCTCAAGGTTGCGCATCAGCTCGTACTTGCGCCGATCCGTTCCCTCCTCCTTGAGATAGAAGCGGCTGCGGATCACATCGGTACGCTCGTAGCGACACCAGCCATCGTCCACCAGATCCTGGCAGAGCTCAGGATGATTGCCACAGATGTTGTGGATCCGGTCGTCATTGCAGCCAGCCACGGCAAGGCCGACTGAAAGCATGATGAAGGTCTGTCGCAGGGGGAAATTGGCCATAGTTCACATCTTGTTGGTAACGCGGGTTGGTAACAACTGGCGCCTTTACGGGCCACCTCCGGCTAGCAAACCGGTTACATATCCATTACAATGCGCGCGCCATATAAGGCCGCGATTGCAGAATAATATAACGAAATATACACCCCTACACTGATCTGCATTCGACGAATTTTCTATTTACACCAACAACGTGAAATAAAGGATCTGGTCAATGACCCACGAGCACTACTTGCAAGCGTGGCAGGAGAGCCAGGAGCTCGCCGAAGCCATGCAGCCCTTGATTGGTCGCCTCTACCGACAACAAGGGGTCGAGATCACCCTCTACGGCCGCCCGCTGCAAAACGCCTCCACCATCGATATCCTCAAGGCCCATCGGGTCGTCCGCCGCCACCAAGGCGCTCCCCTCCCCATCCAGCAAAGCTTCCCCCTGCTTCAGGCCATCGTTGCCCTCAAACCCACCGCCGCCGAGGTAGACCTTGGCAAGCTGGCAGTCGGCTACTGGCAGGATCATCAGGATGAAGCGGGGATCGAGGACTATCTGCAAGCGCGACTGGCACCGGCCCTTGGCCGCAACCAGATGCCGCAGCCGACCGACGTGGTGCTCTACGGCTTTGGCCGTATCGGCCGCCTGCTGGCCCGCCTGCTGATCGAGCGCACCGGCGCTGCCAATCCGCTGCGCCTGCGCGCCATCGTGGTACGCGGTGGTCGCGACGGAGATCTGGAGAAACGCGCCAGCCTGCTGCGCCGCGACTCGGTGCACGGTCCCTTCAACGGCTCCATCGAGGTGGATGTGGAGCGCAGCGCCATCATCGCCAACGGCACCTTCATTCAGGTGATCTACGCCAATAGTCCGGCTGACATCGACTACACCGCCTACGGCATTCACGATGCGCTGATCGTCGACAACACCGGGGTATGGCGTGACGAGGCAGGCCTCTCCGAACACCTGAAAGCACGCGGTGCCGGCAAGGTGCTGCTGACTGCCCCCGGCAAAGGGGAGATGAAGAACGTGGTGTTCGGGGTCAACCATGAGGTGATAGGCCCGGATGACAGGATCATCTCCGCCGCCTCCTGCACCACCAATGCCATCACTCCGGTACTCAAGGTGATGCAGGAGCGGTACGGCATCCGCCACGGCCACGTGGAGACGGTTCACTCCTACACCAACGATCAGAACCTCATCGACAACTATCACAAGGGGGAGCGCCGCGGTCGCAGTGCCGCCCTCAATATGGTGATGACCAGCACCGGTGCCGCCAAGGCGGTGGCCAAGGCGCTGCCCGAGCTCAAGGGCAAGCTGACCGGCAACGCCATCCGGGTACCGACCCCCAATGTCTCGCTGGCAATTATCAACCTGTCGCTGGAACAGGCCACCGATCGGGAGAGCCTCAACGCCTATCTGCAGCAGATGGCGCTAAGCTCGGCCCTGCACCGCCAGATCGACTTCAGCGCCAGTACCGAGCTGGTCTCCTCCGACATGGTAGGTTCCCGTTATGCGGGCATCGTCGACTCCCAGGCGACCATCGCCGAGGGGGATCACTGTGTGCTCTACGTATGGTATGACAACGAATTCGGGTACAGTTGTCAGGTAGTGCGGGTGATGGAGCAGATGGCTGGCGTAGTCCGCCAGGATCTACCGGCATAGCCCGCCAGGATCTGCCGGGCTGACCCCGAAGTTTATGGTTCAATAGTTCAAGGAGAAGGCCGGATGTCGTTTCAACAGGGTGAGTTTTTACAAGCAATCAGGCAAATGCCCGAAGAGGTGTACGAGCGGCTCAAGACCGCAGTCGAGCTTGGCAAGTGGCCCGATGGCAAGCCCCTCACCGACGAGCAGAAGGCCACCTCCCTGCAAGCCGTGATGGCCTGGCAGGCGATGCATCTCGACAACCCGGAGCACATGAACATAGGTCGTGACGGCGAGATCGTGATGAAGAGCAAGAGCGAGCTCAAGCGTCAGTATCGCGATGAGGAAGAGATAGTGCGGGTCGACCTCAATCACTGAGACAGACCGCACCTTCCGCTATACGGCAGCAAGATAGCAAAGAGGGGAGCCATCATGGCTCCCCTCTGTTTTTCCCTGTGCAGGGTGACAATTCCCCTCATCCCCACCTTCTCCCGCCAGGGGAGAAGGGAGCAGGCTCGCAGCCTGCGGACAGTTAGCGGGCCACCTGCCAACGCTCTTCATGGCAAGCCTCGTGGCCAACAGCACCTCGCTCTATCCCCTCTCCCGCCGGGAGAGGGTTAGGGTGAGGGCCGCATCGCTTAGGGAGTCAGCTCCCCACGCAGCGACTGCTGCATCAACTCGCGAATGCGGTGGGAGGGCAAGTCCTGACTCAGCAGGAAGTGGAGCTTGGTGAGCGCCGCTTCGGCGGTCATGTCAAAGCCCGAGATAACCCCGGCCCGCGACAGGGCATTGCCGGTGGCATAGCCGCCCATGTTGACCTTGCCGTGCAGGCACTGGCTCAGGTTGACGATGATGACGCCGCGGGCCGAGGCCTCGGAGAGCAGCGCCAGCATGGCCGGGTTCTGCGGCGCATTGCCGACCCCGAACGAGAGCAGGATCAGCGCCTTCACCGGCTGTTGCAGGATATTGGCGATCACCTCGCTGGAGATCCCCGGATAGAGGGTCACCACGCCGATCGGCTGGGGGGTGATGTCATGCAGCACCAGCGGCCGCTCGGACGGCACGCCCAGCTCGCCCGCCTCCAGCGAAATGGCGATCCCGGCATTGAGCAGCGGCGGATAGTTGGGCGAATCGAAGGCGTGGAAGCCGTCGGCGTGCACCTTCTTGCTGCGGTTGCCGCGATAGAGCTGATTGTTGAAGAACAGCGTCACCTCGTGGATCGGGTAGTTGGCCGCGATATAGAGGGCGTTGAGCAGATTCTGCTGACCGTCGGAGCGCAACTCGGCGAGCGGGATCTGGGAGCCGGTGATGATGACCGGCTTGTGCAGATCTTCCAGCATGAAAGAGAGCGCCGAGGCGGTGAACGACATGGTGTCGGTGCCGTGCAGGATCACGAAACCATCGTATTTCTCGTAGTTGTCGCGAATATCCTCGGCGATACGCTGCCAATCCGCCGGGGTCATGTCGGAGGAGTCGATGAGGGGCGCATATTCGTGGATATGGTAATCCGGCATCTCGGGGCGGTGGAACTCGGGCATCCGCGCCAGACAGTCTTCCATAAAGCCCGCCATCGGCACGTAGCCGTGATCGGAACGCTGCATCCCAATGGTGCCGCCTGTGTAGGCAATGTAGATAGACTTCTTCACACCCTCTCCTCTTGATGAAGTGAACACCGCCAAAACATGAACCATGTCGGGGTGAACCACAATGTCAACGCCCGCCAGCGCCTCTGCATGCAGCGGAAACCGGCGAATTATAGAGACTGGCGCCCCAAATGACAGCCGTTCCATGCACCCTTTTCGGCTTTTCTGCCCTCTACCTACATAGTGTTAAATGTCACAATAAACCACTAAAACGAGCATTAATACGACAAAGATGGAATTAAACGATGCTTTTTGCTACAATCCGCCGGATTTTACTAAAATCTCATCTGGATGCCTGAGCATTTCAGGCCCGCACAAGCCCCATCTTTCCTGGGGCGGGGAGATGTTTCCCCTTCTTTGCTGGCACATAAGCCACACTGTTTTCATCCCGGCTGAATCTGTAAGTCTTTTGCTATGAAAGACACAGCCAATCAACATGGGAGTACTGAATGTTACAACTTGATTCCTACGCAACGCTGGTCGCTGCCACTCTGGTATTGCTGCTTGGCCGGGTGTTGGTTACCCGAGTCGGGCTGCTGCGTACCTTCAACATCCCCAAACCGGTAGCAGGCGGCCTGGTGGTCGCGCTGGTACTGCTGCTGCTGCGCTCCACCCTGCAGATGGAGCTGCAATTTGATACCAGCCTGCAAACCCCGCTGATGCTGGCCTTCTTCGCCTCCATCGGTCTCTCCGCCGATCTCGCCAGCCTGAAACGCGGCGGCAAGGCGGTGGTTACCTTCCTGATGGTGGTCACCGGCCTGCTGCTGGTACAAAACAGTCTGGGCGTCGGTCTGGCGACCCTGCTCGGTCTGGATCCCCACATGGGGCTGCTGGCAGGCTCCATCACTCTCTCCGGCGGCCACGGCACCGGGGCGGCCTGGAGTGCCACCTTCTCCGAGAAATACGGCGTGCAATCCGCCGCCGAACTCGCCATCGCCTGTGCCACCTTCGGTCTGGTGCTGGGCGGCCTGATCGGTGGTCCGGTGGCTCGCTATCTGGTGAAGAAAGTGCAGGTGCCCGGTGAGGAGCACAATCAGGATGAGGCCCCCCAGGGCTTCGAAATGCCGGATATGGAGCGCCCCCTCACCACTTTCAGCGTTATCGAAACGTTGGCATTGATCGCCATCAGCCTCAAGGGTGGCGAGCTGCTCTCTGCTTCCCTCAAAGGGGGCGCCTTCGAGCTGCCGATCTTTGTCTGCGTGCTGTTTGTCGGCGTGCTGCTGCGCAACGTCCTGACCCTGCTGAACTGGCATGAGGTGAGCGATCGAGAAGTCTCCCTGCTGGGCAACGTCAGCCTGTCGCTGTTCCTCGCCATGGCACTGATGAGCCTGAAATTGTGGGATCTGGCCAGCCTGGCGCTGCCCATCTTCATTCTGCTGGCCGCCCAGACAGTGGCGATGGCGCTCTACGCCATCTTCGTCACCTTCCGGGTGATGGGCAAAAATTACGATGCTGCCGTACTGGCGGCGGGTCACTGCGGCTTTGGCCTCGGGGCCACCCCGACCGCGATTGCCAACATGCAAGCCATCACCCAGCGCTTCGGTCCCTCCCACCTGGCGTTTCTGGTGGTGCCCATGGTGGGGGCCTTCTTTATCGACATCATCAACGCCATGGTGATCAAGCTGTTTATGGCGATGCCATTCCTGTAATTCCCTTTCCGTCAGACGTATATGATCAGAGCCCACCTTTCGGTGGGCTCTTTGTTTGTTCTCTACTCGCCAGCTGACGCAGGCAGAGCCGGGGCACATATCCGCTACCCGGGTGACCCGTGAGCAACTCAGAAAACCCGAAATCCCCACATCCCGCACTCCCCCGAACAACAAAAAGCCCCGCACTCGACAGAGTGCGGGGCTTGTTTATCTCAGCCGGAACAGGCCGTGAGTTGCCCCTTACAGGATAAAGGTCGACACCTGCTGATTCAGGTCAGCGGCACGCCCTTTAAGGCTGTGGGCCTGATCCAGATCGCGCATGGCAGATGCAGTGATCTCGTCACTCACATCCTTGATGGCGGTGGTGTTCTGGGTGATCTCGCCGGTCACCTGAGTCTGCTCCTCGGCGGCGGTGGCGATCTGGCCCGCCATGTCGGAGATGAGGGAGATGGCGCTGGTAATCTCTTCCAGTGCGCGTACCGCCTGATCGGCATCCTGCACGCTGTTGTCCGCCAGCCCCTGACTGGTCTGCATCAGGCTCACCGCACGGGCAGTGGTCTGTTGAAGGGTCTCGATGGTGGACTGGATCTGCTGGGTGGAGTCCTGGGTACGGCGCGAGAGCACCCGCACCTCGTCAGCCACCACCGCAAAACCACGACCCTGCTCACCGGCACGGGCCGCTTCAATGGCCGCGTTCAACGCCAGCAGGTTGGTCTGCTCGGCAATCCCCTGAATGGTGGAGAGAATGCTGGTGATCGCCTGCGCATGACGGCTCAGCTCGCCGATCACCTCGGTCGCCTGCCCCACCTCTTCGGCCAGACCATTGATGGACTGGCGGGTCTTGTTGACCAGCATCTTGCCCTGCTCACTGCTCTGGGCAGATTGCTGGGCAGCGGCGGCGGTGTTCTCGGCGTTACCGGCGATCTCCATGGTGGCGCTCGCCATCTCGGTGACGGCCGTGGCGACCATGGTCACCTCCTGCTGCTGACGCTGCAGCTCGTCCACCGCGGCCTGGTTGGTCACCAGACTGCGCTCGGCATCGGCGTTCAACTCGTTGGCCAGCTGGCGGATATTGCCGATCAGCTGATGCTGACTGCCGACGAAACGGTTGAAGCTGTTGGCCAGTTGGCCCACTTCGTCGTTGGCGTCGATCTTGATGCGCTGGGTCAGATCGCCATTACCATCGGCAATGCGGGCCAGTGCCTGGGAGACCTTGGTGAGCGGGCCCAGCAGCATGCTGACCAGCCAGGAGATAGCGAGGATGCTCCCCACCAGCACCAGCAGCGCCATCCCCAGCTGGGTCATCAGCAGAGAGGAGAGCGGCGCTTCCAGCGCGGCCTTGTCCAGCACCAGCACCAGCTCCCAATCCGTGTCGGGGATATCAACCGCCCACAACAGCTTGTCGCGACCTTCGCTGTCAAAATAAGCTGGTACCAGATCCTTGCTTGACTTGCTCTGCTCGATCAGCGCGTTGGTCAGATCGTTGTCGATCTCGCTGGCCGGTTTCATCGCCTTGGCAGCATCCTTGTAGGCGATGATGGTGCCATCCTTGTGCATCATGATGGCGAAACCGTCGGCAGGCAGCTGCATCTTGGTCACGTCTTCCACTAGCGAGGCGATGGAGAGGTCACCACCGACTACCCCGCCAGAAACCGGCTGGGCCAGAGTCACCACCATGATGTTGTAAGCCACATCGAGATAGGGCTTGGTGACAATCAGGCCACCTTTGCTCATCGCCTCCTGATACCAGCCGCGGGAGCGCGGGTCGTAGCCATCGCGGTTGATGGAGGGATCCGAGTCATTCATCTTGCCACTGCTCTCACCGAAATAGGTGAGCTGGAAACGGCCGGAAACTTGTGCCTGTTGCAAGGCATTGAGGGGTTCGGCACCGGCCTTGTTGCCGAGCGCCTGGATCACGTCGCGACGGGCTGCGAGCCAGTCGCTGACACGCTCGGCCTGCTGGGTACCCAGCCGTTGCAACTGCTCCTGGCTGCCTTGCAGCAACAGGGACTTCTGGCTGCTATAGCTCTGCCAGGAGAGCAACAAAATCACCAACGAAAGGGCGATCACCACTGACAACAGTATCTTCTGCTTGAGTGACAGGTTTTTCATCATGTGTTCTTCTTATTGAGGTGAGGAGCGGGTTTTTCCCTAAATTGCACAACACTACACGTAGTCATTAGCGACCCGAATGGCCAAAACTGAACCTGAAAATGGGTCTGCGGGCGATATTTTCTACCGAGGTGGAGAAAAGTGCACCAGAAATTGACGGCATGAGCCGCACAAGCCAAGGCAACCCTGTTTATTCCTTCCACAATTGGCTAGAATATCCCGTTTTTAAATCACATCGACCCTGAGAGTTTTCACGATGTTCGAAGTTAATCCCGTATTAAATAAACTTAAGGAGCTGTCTGAGCGGACCGAGCTTCTTAGGGGGTACCTTTGACTATGACGCCAAGAAAGAGCGTCTAGAAGAGGTCAACGCCGAGCTGGAACAGCCGGACGTATGGAATGAACCCGAGCGCGCACAAGCGCTGGGCAAAGAGCGCGTTGCGCTGGAAAACGTGGTCGGCACCATCGACACCCTGACCCAGGGCGTGGATGACGTCGAGATGCTGGTGAGCCTGGCCGTGGAAGGGGAAGACGAAGAGACCTTCAACGAAGCCATCGCCGAATCCGAACAGCTGGAAGCCAAGCTGGTGGATCTCGAATTCCGCCGCATGTTCTCCGGTCAGCACGACGGCTCCGACTGCTATATCGACATCCAGTCCGGCTCCGGTGGTACCGAAGCACAGGATTGGGCCAACATGGTACTGCGCATGTACCTGCGCTGGGGCGATGCCCACGGCTACAAGCCCGAGCTGATTGAATGCTCCGAAGGCGACGTGGCTGGTATCAAATCCGCCACCATCAAGTTCACCGGCGAATATGCGTTCGGCTGGCTGCGTACCGAAACCGGCGTACACCGTCTGGTTCGCAAGTCCCCGTTCGATTCCGGTGGCCGTCGTCACACCTCCTTCTGTTCTGTGTTCGTCTACCCCGAGATCGACGACGATATCGATATCGAGATCAATCCGGCGGATCTGCGGATCGACGTCTACCGCGCCTCTGGTGCCGGTGGTCAGCACGTTAACCGAACCGAATCCGCGGTGCGTATTACCCACGTTCCGACCGGTGTCGTGGTACAGTGCCAGAACGACCGTTCCCAGCACAAAAACAAAGACCAGTGTATGAAGCAACTGAAAGCCAAGCTCTACGAGCTGGAAATTCAGAAGCAGAACGCTGAGAAACAAGCCCTGGAAGAGACCAAGTCTGATATCGGTTGGGGCAGCCAGATCCGTTCCTATGTGCTGGATGACTCCCGTATCAAGGATCTGCGCACCGGCGTCGAAACCCGTAATACCCAATCGGTGCTCGACGGTGACTTGGACAAGTTTATCGAAGCCAGCCTGAAATCAGGTCTGTAAACAAGCAGGAATCACCATGTCTGAACAAACCATCACTCCGGAAGTCGACCAAACTCTCGAACTTAACAACGAGATGACCGAGCGTCGTTCCAAGCTGGCCGCCCTGCGCGCCCAGGGTAATCCTTTCCCCAACGACTTCCGTCGCGACAGCCTCTCTGGCGATCTGCACGCAGAGTTCGACGACAAAAGCGCCGAGGAGCTGACGAGCCTGGGTAAACGGGTGAAGATTGCCGGTCGCATCATGACCCGCCGGATCATGGGCAAGGCTTCTTTCGCCACCCTGCAGGACATGGCCGGCAAGATCCAGGTCTACGTCACCCGTGACGACCTGCCGGAAGGTTTCTACAACGAGCAGTTCAAGAAGTGGGATCTGGGCGACATCGTGGGTGTCGAAGGTACCCTGTTCAAGACCCAGACCGGTGAGCTCTCCGTTCACGTTTCCGATATCCGCCTGCTGACCAAGGCGCTGCGTCCGCTGCCCGAGAAGCACAAAGGCCTGACCGACCAGGAAGCTCGCTGCCGCCAGCGCTACCTGGATCTGATCGCCAACGAAGAGTCCCGCAAGACCTTCATGATCCGCACCCAGGTGGTTGCCGGTATCCGCAAGTTCTTCAACGAAAAGCGCTTCATGGAAGTGGAAACCCCGATGATGCAAGTCATCCCGGGTGGTGCCTCCGCGCGTCCGTTCGTCACTCACCACAATGCGCTGGACATCGACATGTACCTGCGTATCGCTCCGGAGCTCTATCTGAAGCGTCTGGTGGTCGGTGGTTTCGAGCGTGTCTACGAGATCAACCGCAACTTCCGTAACGAAGGTATCTCGGTGCGTCACAACCCCGAGTTCACCATGATCGAGTTCTACATGGCCTACGCCGACTACATCGATCTGATGGACCTGACCGAAGAGCTGCTGCGCACCCTGGCGCAGGACATTCTGGGTGACACCAAGATCCGTTACGCCAAAGAGGGCGAAGAGGGCCTGACCATCGATTTCGGTCAGCCGTTCCAGCGCCTCACCATGGTCGAGTCCATCCTGAAGTTCAACCCGGATGTGACCCTGGACGATCTGGCTACCCTCGAGAGCGCCAAGGCCGTTGCCAAGCGTCTGCACATCGAGCTGATGAAGGGCTGGGAGCTGGGCCACGTGATCACCGCGATCTTCGAAGAGACCGTGGAGCACATGCTGCTGCAACCGACCTTCATCACCGAGTACCCGGCTGCAGTTTCTCCGCTGGCCCGCCGCAACGACGTGAACCCGGACGTGACCGACCGCTTCGAATTCTTCATCGGTGGCCGCGAGCTGGCCAACGGCTTCTCCGAGCTGAACGATGCAGAAGACCAGGCCAAGCGCTTCCAGGATCAGGTTGATCAGAAAGAAGCTGGCGACGACGAAGCCATGTTCTACGACGCCGACTTCGTCACCGCACTGGAACACGGCCTGCCGCCGACTGCCGGTCAGGGTATCGGTATCGACCGTCTGGTCATGCTGTTCACCAACAGCCACACCATCCGTGACGTCATTCTGTTCCCTGCCCTGCGTCCGCAGAAGTAAGGCCCGCAGAAGCCAGCTAAATCCCTTGGGTCAATCCCGAGCGTGATAGCCAATAAAAACGCCCCGCGACTGCGGGGCGTTTTTTTATAATGCTCACAACAATTGACGAATGCTTACCGCTTATGAGGCTGGCGGTAGCAGCCACTCTCCCTGCCACAAGGTGACGGCCTGACCGGCCATCAGTACCCGCGCCTCCTGCAGTTCAAGCCGCAACTCACCACCACGGGCCGAAATCTGACGGGCCCGCAGTTGCCGTTTACCAAGCCGTTCGGCCCAGAAGGGCACCAGAGCGCAGTGGTTGGAACCAGTAACCGGATCCTCATCGACGCCCACCCAAGGGGCGAAATAGCGGGAGACAAAGTCATGGTTCGGGTCGTTTGAGGGCGCCGTCACTATCACCCCCCGTCCCGGCAAAGCACGCAGAGCATGAAAATCAGGCGAAAGCGAACGGATCTCCTCTTCACTTGTCAGTTCCAGCAAGAACTTGGCCCCGACCGCCAAGGTCTGTCGTGGCTGGCAACCAAGCGCGGCAGCATAGGCGGGATCCAGCGTCAGTGGCGTCAACGCGATACGCGGAAAATCGAGCCAAATCCACTCCCCTTCGCGCCGGGCCAGCAGCTCACCACTACGGGTCTCGAAGCGGATAGTCTCGTGTGCAGCTACCGCGCCTGTCTGCCACAACACATGAGCAGCCGCCAAGGTGCCATGACCGCAGAGATCAACCTCGACTTTCGGCGTGAACCAGCGCAACTGATAATGGGCCCTGCCAAGTTGTACCAGAAGGCTGTCTCGGAGAGGTTGAACTCGGCCGCCATCGCCAACTGGCTGGCATCAGGCAGGGCTGCTCCCAATACGACCACCGCGGGATTGCCACCAAGGGGCTGCTGACTGAACGCATTGACATGAAACAATCGGATATTCGACATGGCACTTCCTGTGTTATCAAGTGGCTTTCATTTAACGCTCTTTATACCACGCCCCTCTTTTGCTGCGGGAACAGGCGTACCTCTGCCCCTTTAATGCATTAATAGAATAAAGAAGACATTTTTATTCTTTGTTGTTATCCAACACGCCCTTTAATCTGGCCAAAAATCAGACCATGGAAGACGCGTGTGATGCAATTGAAGGATTCCCCATTCAACCTCTCCCCCTCTCTGACGAGCAGCAACGTCAGCTGGGTCAGGTACTCTCGACCCTCAATACCCAGCAACTGGCTTGGGTGAGCGGATATCTCTACGGCCTCTCCCAGAGCGGTCAGCAGAGCGTTGCAGTCAGCGCCGCCGTGGCTGCGCCCAGCGGCAGCCTGACCATTCTCTACGGCTCCCAGACCGGCAACGCCAAAAGTGTCGCCACTGCCATCAAGGCGCAGGCAGAGGCCCGCGGCCTCCCCGTCACCCTAGCGTCGATGGCCGACTACAAACCCAAGCAGCTCAAGAAAGAGAGCCACCTGCTGGTGGTAGTGAGCACTTACGGGGAGGGTGAACCGCCGGAGAGCGCCGTCGACCTGTTCGAGCAGCTTAAAAAAGGCAAGATTGGCAAGCTGGACGGCCTCAAGTTCGCGGTACTGGGGCTGGGTGACAGCTCCTACGAATTTTTCTGCCAGACCGGGAAAGATTTTGACAACTTCCTCGCCACCGCTGGGGCCGAGCGCATTTATGAGCTCGCCAGCCTCGATGTGGATTATCAGGATGCCGCCAAGGCGTGGAGCGAACAGGCGCTCAACGCCATTGCCACGACCCTCTCTACCGGAGCGGCCAGCCGCAGCGTGGCAAGTGCGGTGCAGCAGGCGGTTGGCCACAGCCAGTACAGCAAGGAGAATCCCTTCCCTGCCCGCCTGTCGGTCAATCAGAAGATCACTGGCCGGGATTCCACCAAGGATATCCGCCATATCGAGATCAGCCTCGAGTCCTCCGGACTCGCCTATCAGCCGGGGGATGCCCTCGGTGTCTGGTTCGACAATGACGCCGAACTGGTGGGCGAAGTGCTGGCCCTGACCGGCCTCTCCGGCGATGAAGCCACGGCCCACGGCACCTTGCGCGCCGCCCTGACCGGTCACTTCGAACTGACCCGGCTGCACGGCAGCTTTATCACAGGACTCGCTGACATATCGGACAACGCGGCGCTGAAAGACTTGGCCGGTGACAAGGCCCAGGTCAATGCACTGGTGGCCTCCGCTCAGGTGGTGGATGTGCTGAAACGCTTCCCGACCGCCCTCACGGCCGAGCAGCTGATCGGGTTGCTACGTCCCCTCACCCCGCGCCTCTACTCCATCGCCTCCGCCCAGAGCGAGGTGGAAGAGGAGGTGCACCTGACCGTCGGCGTGGTGCGCTACCCGCAGGAAGATGGCACAGTGCGCAGCGGCGCAGCCTCCTCCTATCTGGCGGATCGGCTGATTGAGGATGGCGAGGTGCGGGTATTCGTCGAGCACAACGACAACTTCCGCCTGCCCGCCAATCCCGACACCCCCGTCATCATGGTGGGCCCGGGCACCGGCATCGCCCCGTTCCGCGCCTTTATGCAGGAGCGGGAAGCGCAGGGGGCCGAGGGCAAGAACTGGCTCTTCTTCGGCAACCCCCACTTTACCCAGGATTTCCTCTATCAGGTGGAGTGGCAGCGTTATGTGAAATCTGGGCTGCTGTCGAAGATCTCGCTAGCCTTCAGCCGGGATCAGACCAACAAGATCTATGTGCAGGACCGCCTGCGCGAGGCAGGGCTTGAGCTCTACCAGTGGCTGGAAGCAGGCGCTCACTTCTATGTGTGTGGTGACGCCAACAAGATGGCCAAAGATGTGCAGGAGGCCCTGCTGGATGTAATTGCTGAACACGGTCACAAGAGCCGTGAGGAAGCAGAAGAGTATTTGAGCGAATTGCGTCGTGCCAAACGTTATCAAAGGGATGTCTATTGATGAGCAAACAACCTCTTTCTCACCCAAAAGCGGGACCGGTCGAAGGGCCGCTGGCCGACAACGAGCGCCTCAAGCGCGAGAGCAACTTCCTGCGCGGCACCATAGAGCAAGATCTGCAGGACCCGCTCACCGGCGGCTTTAACGGCGACAACTTCCAGCTGATCCGCTTTCACGGCATGTATCAGCAGGATGACCGCGACATCCGCCCGGAGCGCGCTGCCCAGAAGCTGGAGCCGCTGCACAACGTCATGCTGCGTGCCCGCCTGCCGGGTGGGATCATCACCCCGGCCCAGTGGCAGATCATCGACAAGTTCGCCGAAGAGCACAGCCTCTACGGCAGCATCCGCCTGACCACCCGTCAGACCTTCCAGTTCCACGGGGTATTGAAGCGCGACATCAAGCTGATGCACCAGACCCTCAACAGCACCGGCATCGATTCCATCGCCACCGCCGGCGATGTGAACCGCAACGTGCTCTGCACCAGCAACCCGGTGGAGTCCGAGCTGCATCAGGAGGCCTACGAGTGGGCCAAGAAGATCTCCGAGCACCTGCTGCCCAAGACCCGCGCCTACGTGGAAATCTGGCTGGACGGTGAAAAACTGGGGCAGGATGAGGAGCCGATCCTGGGTTCCAACTACCTGCCGCGCAAATTCAAGACGACCGTGGTGATCCCGCCTCACAACGACGTGGATATCCACGCCAACGATCTCAACTTCGTGGCCATTGCCGAACACGGCAAGCTGGTGGGCTTCAACGTGCTGGTGGGCGGCGGCCTGGCCATGACCCACGGCGACACCAGCACCTACCCGCGCAAGGCGAGCGATTTTGGCTTTATTCCGCTCTCTCACGTGCTGGAGGTGGCGGCCGCCGTGGTCAGCACCCAGCGCGACTGGGGCAACCGGGTAAACCGCAAGAACGCCAAGACCAAGTACACCCTAGAGCGTGTCGGCGTCGAAGCGTTCAAGGCCGAGGTGGAGAGCCGCGCCGGCATCCAGTTCGGACCGGTTCGCCCCTATGAGTTCACCAGCCGTGGCGATCGCTTCGGTTGGGTCGAGGGGATCGACGGCAAGCACCACCTCACCCTGTTTATCGAGAATGGCCGCTTGCTTGACTTCCCGGGCAAGCCGCTCAAAACCGGCATGCTGGAGATCGCCAAGGTGCATCAGGGGGATTTTCGCCTGACCGCCAACCAGAACCTGATCATCGCAGGGGTGCCTGCCAGCGAGAAGGCCCGCATCGAAGGACTGGCGCGCCAATACGGCCTGCTGGATGACGGCGTGAGCGAGCAGCGCAAGCAGTCCATGGCTTGTGTGGCCCTGCCCACCTGCCCGCTGGCGATGGCCGAGGCCGAGCGCATGCTGCCGGCATTTGTCACCGACATCGAGGGCTTGCTAACCAAACATGGGCTGGCGGATGACGCCATCATCTTCCGGGTCACCGGTTGCCCCAACGGCTGCGGCCGCGCCATGCTGGCGGAAGTGGGTCTGGTGGGCAAGGCGCCCGGCCGCTACAACCTGCATCTGGGGGGCAACCTAGAAGGCACCCGCATTCCGCGCCTGCATCTCGAGAACATCACCGAGCCGCAGATCCTGGCCGAACTGGACGCGTTGATCGGCCGCTGGGCCAAAGAGCGCAATCAAGGTGAGTGCTTCGGCGACTTCGTGATCCGAGTTGGGGTGATTGCCCCCGTTATCGATTCTGCGAGGGATTTCTATGCCGCTTAATCTGCCGCTTAATGTCACTGAAGATGGCAGTCTTGACCTACAGGCACTGCTGGCCCTCGGCCGTGAGGAGCAAGTCGAGGCGCTGGCGCCCCTCAACCGGGAGCTGGATACCATGAGTGCCCCCGAGCGGGTGCGCTGGGCCCTGGCAAATCTGCCGGGGGAGCATGTGCTCTCATCCAGCTTCGGCATTCAGGCGGCGCTGATGCTCCATCTGGTGAGCCGCGAGCGGGCCGATGTGCCGGTGGTGCTGACCGATACCGGTTATCTGTTCCCGGAGACCTACCGCTTTATCGACGAGCTGACCGAGCGCCTCGCGCTAAATCTCAAGATCTATCGGGCCGAGCTCAGCCCAGCCTGGCAGGAGGCGCGATTTGGCCTCCTGTGGGAGCAGGGGGTGGAGGGGATCACCCGCTACAACCAGCTCAACAAGGTGGAGCCGATGGACCGCGCCCTGCGTGAGCTGGGGGCCCAGACCTGGTTCTCCGGCCTGCGCAGGGAGCAGTCCGGCAGCCGTGGCAAGCTGCCGGTGCTGGGCATCCAGCGCGGCCGCTTCAAGTTCCTGCCGGTGATCGACTGGAGCAACAAGGATGTCTTCTACTACTTCAAGGAGTTCGACCTCCCCTACCACCCGCTGTGGGAGCAGGGTTATCTCTCGGTGGGCGATGTCCACACCACCGCCAAGTGGGAACCGGGCATGAGCGAGGAGCAGACCCGCTTCTTCGGCCTCAAGCGCGAGTGCGGTTTGCACGAGGAAAATGGCGAGAACGACGGCTCAGGCATCTAATTCCATCTTGAAAACCCAACAGAACAACAAGGGCATCCGAAGATGCCCTTGTTGTTATTTGCCCATTAGCATTCATCCGTCAGCGGCGCTGCCAGGTCTCGAAGCTATAGGGGTGCGGGTTCTTCTCATCGGCAGGGTGGCTCTCGCAATCAACGCGTTGCCACTGACCATCGTCAAAAGCGGGGAAGCGGGTATCCCCCTCCACCGCCAGATCGATGCGGGTCAGGTAGAGACAATCCGCGCTCGGCAACATCTCGGCATAGAGATGACCGCCACCGATCACCATCAACTCCTCCACCAAGCTGCCTGCCAAAAGAGCCAGCGCCGCCTCGACGGAGCCCACCACCTCAATGCCCTCGGCCTGATAGTCGGGATTGCGGCTGATCACCAAATTGCGCCGTCCGGGTAGCGGTCGACCGATGGATTCGAAGGTTTTGCGCCCCATCAATACCGGTTTACCGAGGGTGACACGCTTGAAGTGAGCCAGATCGGCAGGCAGATGCCAGGGCATCTGGTTGTCCTTGCCGATCACCCTGTCGTGGGCCATGGCGGCAATCATGGAAATCTTCATGGGGCCTCTCACCGTCTGTCAGATTATGGGGCGGTTACGGTACACGACCAGAGAGGGGATCGCCAAACCGAAACTGAGGGCACCGACGATAAACAGCGCCTTGAGGCCGTTCTCCACCGCACTCTGGATCAACTCCATAGTCACGCCGTTGATGTTGAGCTCTACCACCGCAATCATGGTCTTGAACGCATAACTGCCCGGGATCATCGGAATGATGGAAGCAACGCTGAACACCGGACGCGGCGCCAGCAGACGGCGCGACCAGTAGACGCAGACAAAGCCGACCGTGGTCGCCGCCGCCAACGTCGCCCACTCGATGGGCATACCATAGTGGATCAGCAGGGTACGCAGGCTGTGGGCCAGCGCGCCGCCCATGGCGCAATATTTCAGCATCCATGGCGGCACGTTGAACAGCATGGCAAACCCCACCGCCGGAATGGAGGACCAGAAGGCATCCTTGGCCAGTAGCCAGAGCAAATCCATCATACTTTCCACCCCCAGATCCCCGTGACCGACATGGCCAAAATGATACCTATGGCGGCGCTGATGGTCAGCAGGGTCGCGGTCCCCCAGCGGGCCAGCCCCATGTTGAAGTAGCCCTTCACCATGTCTGAGACCGCATTGATCAGCGGAAAGCCCGGCACCAGCAGCAGCACGCTGGCCGCCATGGCGAGATAGGGCTGGTCACCCCAGTTAAAGAAGGTGGCGCTGGAGGAGAGCAAGGTAGCGATAAAGCCGGTGGCGGCAAAGTTGATGAGCGGGCTATGGTGATGGCGGGCCATCAGCTGGCGCATCCGCATCGCCACGGCAGACGAGAAACAGGTCACCAGGAAGATGGGCCAGTCACCGCCAAACAGCAGGCTAAAGGCACCACAGGAAAGCCCCACCATGGGGACCACCAACCAGGGGTGATAGTGAAAGGGGACGATGGCCTCGAGGCGCTGACGCACTTCACGGGCGCCGATCAGCTCTTTCTCCGCCATGATGCAGATCCGCTGGATCTCGCACACCACCTGCATGTTGATGCCATGTTCGCGCACCCGCCGGGTAGTGGTGACGCAACCCCCCTGATAGAGACTGGTGAGCACGATGGCACTGGAAGAGATGGCCATTTCGACACTCTCCAGCCCCAGCGCCATCCCCAGCCGCACCGTGGTCTGCTCGATGATCCGGCTCTCCGCCCCGAACTGGGCCAACATCTGACCCACCTTGACGATAATGCGGGTGATCTCTGTCTGTTGCTCCCGCGACAACACCCGTCTTGGTGTGATACTTCTCATAATCCCTTCGAGTCGTAGCAATAAAAATTTCGGCCATATTAGCCTAACTTTTACTGTTATTCATCCACCCCTATCACAACCTGACTAATTAGTTATTACAAGAAAGAGAAAAGAGGTTACATCACAAATACATTACGACTAGCATTAAAAACCATAACAATCAGGTCGCCAGAAACTCCCTTTATTATGGCCTCACCGATTTGGCTGAAATATCATTCAAGAGGGCTATTGCAGATTATTTGCGACGTCGATAGTCCGCCAGATGGATTATTTTACCACAGCCATCGCTTTCAGGCGGAGGGTCCCCCTCTTCCCTGAACTGGCTCATTTCGCTGCGCATCAAATAAAAAGATTCCCGCATCATGTTGGTAATCCGGATACAGCTATCAAGATTGTTTTTCGCCAGACGGCGCTGACCATCAATCTTGAACTGCAACCCGCGCAGACGGCGCTGCTGATCGGGGCTCGCTCGGGCCATCAGCTGGTCGATCTGCTGCTCCAGAATCGCATCCAGCCGGGAGGGCTCACTCGCAGCCAACTCCTTCAGGGTGTCAAAATCAGGCAACTCCATATGCCCTCCTTGGCGACTATTGCTGGCAACACACTGCGGTACCACACCATCACGTCCCAGCCATATAAATCTGTATATACGACGCGGCTAAAAAGGGTTCAATCCATCCACTGGCGACTAAACCGGACAATGGTCACTACGAGGGTGTCTATCTATTTTAATTGTGTTTGGAAACAAGCGATTGTTTTTAATTCAGGCGAGATAAAACACTTATACATTTTAGGTTGTGATTTTCTGTTTTTTATTGCAAATAAAAATCCGGGTGGCCTTATTTTGCTTCATTCGACACTTTATTCTTCCCTCACCGACCCGCGTCATCTCCTGACGGTTTAACATATCTCACTGATTATGTTATTTTAATTGCCACTTTTATCGGACATTCAAGAGCAAACCATGAGCAAGGCAAAAATCGGTATCGTCACCGTCAGCGATCGCGCCAGCGCGGGCATCTATGAAGACCTCTCCGGCAAGGCCATCATCGACACCCTGAACGCCTATCTGACCTCGGAGTGGGAACCTGTCTATCAGGTGATCCCCGATGAGCAGGAGCTGATTGAAGCGACCCTGATCCAGCTGGCGGATGAGGAGCAGTGTTGTCTCATCGTCACCACAGGCGGCACCGGTCCGGCCAAGCGGGATGTCACGCCGGAAGCGACCGAGGCGGTATGTGATCGCATGATGCCTGGCTTTGGCGAGCTGATGCGGGCCGAATCCCTCAAGTTTGTGCCGACTGCCATTCTATCGCGCCAGACTGCCGGGCTGCGGGACGATACCCTGATCGTCAATCTGCCAGGCAAGCCCAAATCAATCCGCGAATGTCTGGATGCAGTCTTCCCCGCCATCCCCTACTGTATCGATTTGATGGAAGGGCCGTATCTCGAGTGCGATGAAACTGTCATCAAGCCGTTTCGGCCGAAAAAATAGCGAACCCGACCATAAAAAATAATGGCGAGCCAAGGCTCGCCATTATTTTTAACTCATCTGTCTGCGCAGAAAAACCGCATCAATTATTTGCGGCCGAATACTTTTACGCCCGCTTTGCTGCGCTCTGAATTACCGTACACTTCGATTTTTTTCACACAACGGCGCGAGCCCAGTGATTTCCACTCGGTCTCTTTATCACTGCTCATTTCCCGATCGAAACGAATGGTCTTGGTACGATCACCACCATAGGTCACCACCACCCGATCCAGGGTCAAATCACGCTCCGCCTTCACCTTGATATATTTGGTCTGACGGCAAACCACCAAAGGTATTGTCGCACCATGATCACCGGCTCCCAGCAAAATAGTCCGCCCCAGCGTGAACTGATCGTCACCGGCATGGCTGGCTGACGCCACCACCAGCAAGGCACCACCCAGCAAGCTGCGTGCAGAAAAACGGGAATTCCAGATAGACATCAAGGACATAACACCTCCAATAAAAAATGGAGTGTGATGATAAGGGTTAAACCATAACGGAAGCTGTATCACGGCTGAATTTGCTGCGAATGTGCGGGGATAAACAGAGAAAACAGCGCGACTTTTCGGCAAAAAGAGAAGAGCCGCAGATAGCGGCCCTTGCGGCAAGAGAGCGCTTAGCGCTCCATGATTTGGGTCACGTCATCTTTCTTGATCATTACCTCGCGCCCTTCATGATCGTAATAGCGATACATGCCGGTGCTCTCGTCCAGCTTGGGTTTGCTCTCTGTGGTGATCATCTTGCCATCCTTGGTGCTCATGATGTATTGGGAGCTGCATGCCACCAGCCCCAGGGCGCACACCAGGATCATCATCAGTTTTTTCATTGCGGCCTCTTCTGCGATCATCCTCACCACGAGGATGTTTCTTGAAGCCTAGTTCAATAGCACGGCACGGGATGGCGGGATGAGCAAAGCGGGATCGCCGTCAATAATCAGCGACTTAGCCTCGCTATCTGGCCGGGTGGCGAGCGCAATGAAAAAGGCCGGACATCTCTGTCCGGCCTCTTCTTTTCAGCGCAAGAGCGCAATCATGACTTGGCAGGCTGGCGCTCACCGGTCACGGTCGGGTTCTTGGGATCGGAACTCCACTCGTACCAACCGCCGTCGTAGACGCTGATCTGTTTCCAGTCCATCAGCCAGGCGTAGAAGAAGGCCTCGGAGGCGCGCCAGCCGGTACCGCAGTAGAACGCCGCCTGCTGGGTCGGCTCGATGTTCCACTGCTCCCACATGGCGAGGATCTCGCGGGCCGGCTTCATGGTGCCGTCCGGGTTGTGGAAATCGCTCATGCTATTGGCATCCACCCCACCGTGACCCCACTTGGCCCCCGGGATATCGCCCTTCGGCTTGATGTAGCTATAACCTGAGGTGTTGCCGACAAACTCGTCCCAGGTACGCACGCTGACCAGTGCGCTATCGGGCTGCTTGAGCAGCTCTTTCGCCTGACTTAACGTGGTGTAGTACTCGGGGTGAGCGGGAATGGCCACGCCAAACTCCTTCACCGGCTCATATTTGTTGGGCAGACCGGTTTCGGTGCGCAGGTGCTGGATAAACCAGGCATCCAGACCACCGTCCAGCAGGCGCACATCTTCCACCCCCGCATACATCATCAGATGCGCGGCACGGGCAGCCGCCATGGTGTTGCGACCATAGAGGATGACGGTGGTGTCGTGACGGATGCCGTTATCCAGCAGCAGCTTCTTGAGCGCTTCGTCAGAGACCTTGTTCCACAGCGGCTCCTCTTCGAGGCTGTTGGTATCGATATAACCGGCCCCCGGGATGTGGCTGATGAGGTAGGCCTTGGGTGAACCCCAATCCACTTCAAACAGCTTCCAGTCCCCCTTGGGCGCAGCGGCAACCGGCTTGCCCTCTTGCAGATCCGCCAACCAGCGCGGATAGACCAGCTGCTGCCAGCGTGCCAACGACTCGCGCGGTGCGGCTTGCCACCCTTGCAGCTCGAACAGCTGCTTGATCCCCTGCTTGCGCAGCAGACGGGCCACCTCGGCCACTTCGCGGGACGCACCGTAGAGGGCAACCGGACGATCGGCCTTCAGTCCCTTGATCTCGAGGGCCTTTGGCCACTCTTCATCGCTGTATTTCCACTCGGCAGAGAGGTTCTCGGCGCCCGCCACATGACCGCCCTGCTTCTCCCCTTCCATCGGCCACCCCTGATAGAAGTAGCTGGCGCGGGTATCCAGGATGACAGCCTGTTTGGCCTTGGCATCGGCCAGCGAGAGCGGTGGCAACTCCCCTGCCACGGCGGGCAGGGCACACCAGAGCAGTAAGGTCGCCAGCGCGGCCTGCAGGAAGCGAAGATGTCGTTTCATGGTGATTTCTCGATTCATAGTGAACAAGGTTAAAAAATGGAGCGACCCAGCCGCTCGGCCAGCAGCTCCAGCGCTGCCGTGCCCGCCAGCGAGTTACCGGCTTTGTTGAGCTCGGGCGACCAGACACAGACGCAGAGCTCGCCCGGGATCAGGGCGATGATACCGCCGCCGACACCCGATTTGCCCGGCATGCCGACACGATAGGCAAAATCGCCCGCCTCATCATAGAGACCGCAGGTGGCGAGCAGGGCGTTGACCTGTTTGGTGGTGCGGGCGGGCAGCAGCGGCACGCTCTCGCCCAGTGGCACACCACGGTTGGCCAGATAGATGAATGCCCGCGCCAGATCGACGCAGCTCATGCGAATGGCACAGGCATTGAAGTAGCTTTGCAGCACCTTGTCCACTTCGTTTTCGAAGTTGCCATAGGCCTTCATCAGATAGGCGATGGCGGCATTGCGGGCAGAGTGCTGATATTCGGAGCGGGCGACCACCTGATCCGCCATGATGGCCGGATTGCCGGAAAGGCGGCGCACCAGCTCGAGGGTACGCTGACGCGGCGCAGTGAGGCGGGTCTCCAGCAGATCGCTCACCACCAGCGCCCCGGCATTGATAAAGGGGTTGCGGGGGATCCCCTGCTCGAACTCGAGCTGAACCAGCGAGTTGAAGGGCTGGCCGGAGGGCTCCTTGCCAACCCGGGCCCAGATCTCCTCCTCCTGATAGAGAGTGAGTGCCAGGGTCAGGCTCAGGGCCTTGGAGATACTCTGGATGGAGAAGGGTTCAAAAGCGTCACCGGCGGTGAACAGCTCCCCCTCGACGGTACAGACTGCGATACCAAGCCGATCGGCCGGTACCTGAGCCAGTGCCGGAATGTAGTCGGCCACCTTGCCTTGTCCCAGCAACGGGCGCACCTCTTCAAGGATGCTGGCCAGTAATTCGGATGACAACACCATAAGCAATAAGCGATTCCATGACTAAAACAGCGGTGGAGATCCCATCCCCACTGACAAAAATCCCGCCAGCGGCGGGATTTTTCAGTTACCCACAACAAGGCGCCAGATGCGGCAGCCTTGTATCAGGCCGGTTCACCGTACCAGAGGTCGAACAGTTCGGTAACGACCACGGCTTCCATCCCCTTGCCTTCCAGCCAGGATTTGACGGCAGCGCGGTCTTCTTCGGTACACTTGCCCAGTTGCTGGGTGCAGATCATCCCTTCCCAGGCCAGGTGACCGGAGCCGGCAAAAGCCAGTTTGCGGGGTTCAACAACCTCATCGATCATCGCATCGACTACCGCATCGATGGTCTCTTCGGCAGTGCCGACCGGGAAGTTGAAACTGATGTCGAAACCCATTTCCTGGAATTCATCGACGCGCAGTTTCTTGCGCAGGCGGCGGCTACGATTGGCCATGATAGCTCCTCAAGTTAGTTGATACGCTAGGTGTGTTGACGTGCCAGCTTAGCTGACACGCTTGAAAATCAGATCCCAAACCCCGTGGCCGAGACGGTGGCCACGTTGTTCAAATTTGGTCAGCGGACGCCAGTCCGGACGAGGCACCCAGTTACCGGTGGCAGAGGTATTCTCGTAACCCTCGGCGGCGCTCATCACTTCCAGCATGTGCTCGGCATAGTTTTCCCAGTCGGTCGCCATGTGGAACACGCCACCGATGGCCAGCTTCTGGCGAATGTCCTGGGCAAACGCAGGCTGTACGATGCGACGCTTGTGGTGACGGCTCTTGTGCCAGGGATCCGGGAAGAAGAGCTGCAGGCAGGAGAGTGAGCCGTTCGGGATCATGTGCTCCAGCACTTCCACCGCATCGTGGCAGATCACCTTCAGATTGGTGACGCCCGCTTCCTGAGCGGTACCCAGACAGGCGCCCACGCCCGGGGAGTGCACTTCAATGCCGATGAAGTTCTTCTCGGGGGCATTCTTGGCCATCTCCACCAGAGAGGCGCCCATGCCAAAGCCGATCTCCAGCACCACAGGTGCTTCACGGCCAAACAGCGCGACCAGATCGAGCTGCTTTGGCTCAAAATCGATGCCCATGACCGGCCAAAGCTCTTCCAGGGCCTTCTCCTGCCCTTTGGTCAGGCGGCCTTCGCGACGGACAAAGCTGCGGATCTTGCGCATGAACTTGCCGTCTTCGTTAAATACATCTTGGGTCACAGGCATAATGGTCTCGTTATTTCATCAATCCGGGTAATACATCTTGTGTCCGATCCCGAGCGGGACCGCTCGCGGCTCGGCATTTCATCGACCCGCGAAAACAGGGGAGCGAATTATCCCAAGATAGGCCCAAGGCGCAAGTGTTTCGCGCAACAAATATTCCGGCCATCCACTTCCCTGCTCCCTCACTGGCATCACCACACCGACTAACCGTCCAATATAATCCGCAGTAGAGTCGTTCCAGCCCTTTTTTGGCGATTTTTGTGACAATCATTGCCTCATTTCTGAAATCTGATACAAACGGATAACCTGGCGGTCGAATGGAGCGACCGCCCACATGCCGAGAGAATTGTCTATGCAGCCGTTTTTTGCCCAGCGCTTCGAGAAGGTTGAACCTTCTTTTATCCGTGAAATCCTCAAAGTTGCCGCCAATCCGGAGATCATCTCCTTCGCCGGTGGCCTGCCCAATCCCCACCTGTTTCCGGTCAAGGCGATCGATCAGGCCTGTCAGGATGTGCTGCGCGAACAGGGGGCTGCCGCCCTGCAATATGCGGCGACCGAGGGCTTCGCCCCGCTGCGCCAATATATTGCCGACCGCTATCTGACCCGCCACTGCATGCAGGTCAATCCGGACAACATCCTCATCACCAGCGGCTCCCAGCAGGCGCTGGATCTGCTGGGCAAGGTGCTGATCGACGAGGGTCAGGATCTCATCATCGAAGAGCCGGGTTACCTTGGCGCCATTCAGGCCTTTTCTGTCTACCAGCCCACCTTCAAGCCGATCACCCTTGAAGAAGAGGGGCTGGACCTGGCGGCGCTGGATGCGCTGCTGGCAAGCGGATCCAGTGCCAAGCTGCTCTACGGTGTGCCCAACTTCCAGAACCCGAGCGGTGTCTCCTATAGCCGTGCCAACCGCGAGGCAGTGGCGGAGCGACTGGTGCGCCACGAGCTGTTGATGGTGGAAGATGATCCCTACGGCGAGCTGCGCTTCGAAGGGGAGCATCTCCCCCCGATTGCCAAGCTGGCGCCAAACAATACCGTGCTGCTCGGCTCTTTCTCGAAAACCGTGGTGCCCGCCTTCCGGCTGGGCTGGATGGTAATGCCGGAGTGGCTGCGCAAGAAGGTGACCATCGCCAAGCAGGCGACCGATCTGCACAGCAACGCCTTCAGCCAGCAGGTGCTGCACCGCTTCCTGACCGACAACTCCCTCGACGCTCACCTGGAGAAGATCAAGGAGGTCTATGGCCGCCAGCGCGCTGCCATGGAGGCCGCGCTGGCCCGTCACTGCCCGCCCGGCGTCAGCTACACCCGACCGGAAGGGGGCATGTTCCTCTGGCTGACTCTGCCAGCACACATCAGTGCCATGGCGCTGTTTGACGAGGCGATCAAGGAGAAGGTGGCCTTCGTACCTGGGGCCCCCTTCTACGTGCGCCCCGAGATCAAAAACACCCTGCGCCTGAGCTTCTCCTGCGTCGATGAAGCGACCATCGAGGAGGGGGTCAAACGCTTGGCCCGCGCCCTCCAGCGCATGCTCTGATCGCCCAAGCCAAACCGTACCAACAAAAAACCAGCGAGCGATCGCTGGTTTTTTTATGCTCCCCATTCAACCGTTCAGCCAAACAAGGTCTTGCAAAACTGCTTCATCGGGATGGGGCGGCTGTAACGATACCCTTGCAGATAGTCAACGTGGCGCGCCCGCAGGTAGTCCGCCTGCGACTGCTTCTCGACCCCCTCCGCGATCAGGATCAATTCAAGTCGCTTCGCCAGATCAATCACGTTTTCAACGATATGGCTGGAGAGTGCATCCGTGCCGATCATCTCCACAAAGCTCCGATCAATCTTGAGTGCATCGACCTGAAACTGTTGCAGATAGGTGAGACTGGAGTGACCGGTGCCAAAGTCATCGATAGAGATTAAGACGCCCAGTTTGCGCAGTTCGGCAAACATCTGAGCGGTTGTCTCATCAGCTACCAGCAGTTCACGCTCGGTCAGCTCCAGCCCCAAATCAACGGGATTGTCCTTAAACGCGTCGAGAAAGGCCTTGCAGTCAGCCAACAGGTCGAGATCCTGAAAGTGTTTGGCGCTGATATTGAAGCAAAAATGGAACTTGGCCGGCAGCTTGCGGGCATAAGGGGAGAAGTGGTCGCGCACCTGGGCCATCAACAGGCTGGTCATGGGCACGATCAGCCCGCTATCTTCCGCCAGCGGAATAAAGCGATCCGGCGAGATCATCCCCTGCTTGGGATGCTGCCAGCGCATCAGCACCTCACAGCCACGCCACTGCTCATCCTCACCGGAGACCACCGGCTGCAGATAGGGGATAAACTCCTCCTCGATCAACGCCCGCTTGAGCTCTTCCGCTGGTGAGCTGCTACGCCCCATCAGCCTGAAGGTGCCGAATCCAATCAGCAGTGCCAGCAGCGGAGAGAGGAACAAGGTATATCTGGAGTAGCGCCATGCGTGGCTCCAGTAGTCATGCACCGTGACCCGGGTGACGACCTGATAGGGGAAATCGGCCGAAGCGAGGGCAATATAACCCTCTTCTGTCGGAGAGGGCGCCGCCCCGACCTGACCTGAGCCAAACAGAGCCCTCTGCCCCACCACCAGAGCCATCGGGGAGTTCTTGCTGGAGATCTCCAGGGTATTGCGCAGGTAGTAGCCATCTACACCGATCAGCACACTCCCCTTGTCAGTTTCATGACGCAGCACGATCAAGGGGCGATCCGGTGTGACCTCATTGCCAGGCAGCAGTTGCAACCTGCCATCCACATAGCGGTCGGGATTGAAGGGGCCATCGTAGTCACCATAGAGCGAGGTGCAGTAGATGTGGCTGCCGACAGCCAGATTGGCGGAACGGACATCGGGCACCGTGGCCACCTGCTCGCGCAGCAGTTGTGCCGCCTCCTTGCAGGAGTGACCAAGCATCCCCTCCACATTGATGGCCGCCTGCCGGGCATGACCGATGGAGCGATCAAACATCATCCGGGCATGCTGCAACCGTGAATCGGCATCACGCTCTGTCTCCGTCACGGTCTGCCAGATAACGGCAATAACCCCCAGCAGCAGGATCCCGCCCCCCATCAGCAGCGCCAACAGAATCCTCGAGTAAAGCTGGCGAAGTTTCAAACGGCGAAATGGCATGGCGGCCTCTTTGATGCTCGGATAATGGGTGACAGCCTCGGTGGACAGGCGAAAAGGGTCGCCATAATAGCGATTGTTCAACAAATGTCCACACAACAAAAATCAATCAATTCAAACTATTGTTCAACAATATGTCGTAAGAAGAGGATAGAGTTAACAAACGTCAAACAGAAAACTCCCGAAGCACGTCTCACTTGTTGAAGGGAAGCCACACCATTAAAGTTGAGCAAACGGCAGCAGGAGCATGCAGCGATGAAGATTCTTATTACCGGAGGAACCGGCTTTATCGGCCGCAAGCTGGTTGCCCATCTCAAAGTCAATCACGAGGTCGTGGTATTGAGCAGGCAGGGGAGCCGTGCTTACTCCCTGCTCGGTCACGATATCAAGGTATTGGATAACCTCGACCGGCTTGATGACCTCAATGACGTGGACGCAGTGATCAATCTGGCCGGTGAACCCATCGCCGCCGGACGCTGGAGCGAGTCGCGCAAACAGCTGCTCTGCGATAGCCGCTGGCTGTTGACCGAGCAGCTGGTGGATCTCATCAAGCTATCTAGCACGCCGCCCAAGGTGCTGATCAACGCCTCCGCCATCGGCTGGTATGGCAGACAGGGCACCGAAACCCTCGACGAGCAGTGCCGCTCTCCCAACGACGAGTTTACCCACCAGCTCTGCCAGCAGTGGGAGACCCTGGCGCAGGAGGCCCAGAGCCGCCAAACCCGGGTCTGTATCGTGCGGATCGGGCTGGTGCTTGGCATGGATGGCGGCGCCCTGCCCAAAATGCTCCCCCCTACCGACTCGGACTCGGCGGCCCTATGGGATCAGGCAGCCAGATGATGAGCTGGATCCATGTGCAGGATTTGGTGCGCGCCATGCTGTTCTTGCTGGATCACGAAGAGTGCAGCGGCATCTTCAACGGCACTGCGCCCCATCCGGTCAGCAACCGGGAGTTCAGCCAGACCCTTGCCACCACGCTGCACCGTCCACACCTCTTCTTCGTCCCGGCGCCGCTGTTGCAACTGGTGATGGGGGAAGCGGCAGATCTGCTGCTGACCGGACAAAAGGTGATACCAACAAGGCTGCAACAGGCCGGTTTTCACTTCAGCTATCCCGAGCTGCCGAGCGCCCTCACCAATCTGCTGCGTGAGCCCCGCTAAATCACACCTGCTCGCTGCGTCCACTCGTCAGCACCTCATATAGCAAGCAGCCCGGCCAATGGCCGGGCTGCTTGTTTATTGTGGCTGCGCTATTGCGCCTTGTGTGCATCGGCTCGCGCTGGCGGGATTACAACAACCCCTGGCCCAGACCCCGCAGCCGATCGCTCAGGGTGCCAGCCAGCAGCTGGCGCTGCATCCTCTGCCCCGCCAGCGTCACCAGCAGTGCCCCCAGCGTCGGCAGGCCGAGCCAGATGGCCCAGTGGAACTGCCACTGCCCCTCGAACCACCACCACTGCAGGCCAAAAGAGCAGAGCTCCACCACCATGGCGGCACAGAGCCCCGCCAGCGCACCACTGGCCACCAGCTCCCAGCGCAGCATCTTTTTCAGTAGTTCACTGCTGGCACCCAGAGTGCGCATCAGCAGCAGCTCGCGCCGACGCTGAGCCATGCTGGCCTGAGTCTGGGTCAGCAGCACCAGCAGCGCCGCCACTGTCACCAGCCCCAGCATCAGCGCCAGCGCCCTACTCACCTGCTCCGAGACCTGAGTGAGCCGCGCAATCAGATCATCCACATCGATAAGGCTCACCGTGGGGTGGCGGCGAATAAGCTCCACCTCGGCAGTGCGCCCCGCCTCGGGCAATCGATAACTACCAAGCCAGGTACGGGAGAAGGATGCCAGCAGATCCTCGGAGAAGATCATGTAGAAGTTGGGGCGCATGTTGTCCCACTTGATGCTGCGCAAACTGGTGACCCTGGCGCCAAAGCTGCGCCCCTCGATGGTAAAGGCGAGCATGTCCCCCAACTTGATATCGAGCCGCTTGGCCAGCTCGCTATCCACCGACACCTCGCCGGGTCCGGCAAGCCATTTCCCGGCCACCAGCTTGTTGTCGATTGGCAGGGTTGTTGTGGTAGTGAAGTTGAGCTCCCGATCGACCCCCTCGCGGCCACTGCTGGCCCCCTCGCCCACCGCCTCACCGGCGATATGGGTCAGCCTGCCGCGCACCATGGGGTAGAAGTCGGAAGTGTTGGCCCCGGCCGCCGCCAGTTCGCTCAGGATCCCCTCCCGCTCGTTCTCCGCCACATTGACCAGAAAACGGTTGGGCGCATCAACCGGGAGACGGGCCGAAAACTCATCCAGCAGATCGACCCGGGCCGCCCAGAGCAAGCCAAACAGCATCAGCGCCAGCGCAAAGCCCGCCAGCTGAAACAGGCCGCTGCTGCGCTCGCGCGACAGGTGGGCCAGCGCCAGCCGCAAGGCATGAGGCCCGCTCACTCTTGCCCCCAGCCGCAACATCAGTGCCGCCAGCAGGGCCAGCAGGGCCAGCAGGGCCATCAGCAAGCCCATGCCACCCACCAGACCCAGCGCCAGCCGTACATCGGCGGTAAAGCCCCAGACCAGCGCAAACAGCCCGAACAGGCCGACCGGCAGGGCCAGCCAGGGGGGAATCCCCGCCTCCAGCTCCCGGCGCAATACCCGCAGCGGCGGCACCTTCAGCAGCCGCAAGAAGGGCACAAAAGCAAGCAGCAGGGTGATAAAGAGCGCCACTGCCACGCCCAGCGCAAAGGGGCGCCAGGAGGGGGGCGGCAGATCCGGCGGCAGCAGGTCCCCCAGCAGTTGCAAGGTGATCCACTGCATGGCTGTGCCCGCCACCAGACCCAGCAACGCACCAATCAGCGTCAGCGACAGCAGCAGGGTTCCCATCAGTTGCCAGAGCGAGCGACGAGATGCCCCCAGGGTCTTGAGCAGCGCCACCATATTGGTCTGGCGCTCGGCAAAGTGGCGCACCGCAATCCCCATCGCCAACGCCCCCAGCAACACCCCGCTTAGCGAGGCGAGCCGGAAGAAACGTTCGGCATTGGCCAGCGAGCGGCCCACTTGGGATTCGCTGTCATCCGGTTTGATCCACTTCTGTCCGGCATGCAATTTCGGCAACAACCATTGCTCGTAACGGGCCAGCGACTCTCTCGGCCCCTTGAACAGATAGCGCCACTGCTGGCGGCTGCCGGGGAGCAGGGCACCAGTTGCCTCGATATCGGCTGTGTGGATCAGCGCACGCGGCGCCAGCAGGAAGGGGCTGAAGCCCTGATCCGGCTCCTCGCCAAGCAGGCCTGCCACATTGAGCACCGTATTGCCCACCTCCAGCTCATCCCCCGTTTTGGCCTTGAGCAGTTGCATCACCCGGGCGGAGAGCCAGATCTCGCCGGGAGCCGGGGCGCGGGCAGGTTCCAGAGTGAGCTTGCCATAGAAGGGAAAACCGTCGGGCACCGCCCGAATGGAGGCGAGCTGCAACGCATCACCGTGAAACAGCATGCTGTTGAAGCTGACGGTGGTCTGCACCGCCAAGCCATCCTGTTTCGCTCGTTCCAGCCAACCATCCGGCAGAGCAGCGGCAGTACGCAGCACCCGATCCGCCCCGATAAAGTCGCGGCCCGACGCCTTGAGTCCGGCATCGAGCCGATCCGCCACCAATGCCACACTCAAGACGCACGCCACGCTCAGGGCCAGCGCCAGCACAAACCAGCGCAGCTCGCCGCTGAAACCTTCCCGGCGAAGCAGTCGCCATCCCAATCGCCACTGCATCATCCCTTGCATCTCCCGCCTGACCCGCAGCTCACCCCGTTACACCACACCATGGGCCACCTCGCGATCCAGTCTGCCCGCCGTCATAACCACTTGCCGCTGGCAACGCTCGGCCAGCTGATGATCATGGGTCACCACCACTAGCGTGGTGCCGTGCTTGCGATTGAGTTCAAACAGCAGCTCGATAACCTTCTCGCCGGTCTTGCTGTCGAGGTTGCCGGTCGGCTCGTCCGCCAGCAGCAGGCTGGGACGGGTCATAAAGGCGCGGGCGATGGCCACCCGCTGCTGCTCACCGCCGGAGAGCCGTGGCGGCAGATGGTGCAACCGCTCGCCAAGCCCGACCGCGGCCAGCAGCTCGCGAGCTCTTGGTTCGCAATCGCGCTCGCCGCGCAGCTCGGCAGGCAGCATCACATTCTCCAGCGCCGTCATGGTCGGGAGCAGCAGGAACGACTGGAACACAAAACCGATCTGCTCGGCGCGCAATCGGGCCCGCCCCTCCTCATCCAGCTCGCCAAGGGATTTGCCGAGGATCTCGATATCCCCCTGACTCGGCAGATCGAGCCCGGCCAGCAGCCCCAGCAGGGTGGACTTGCCGGAGCCGGAGGCGCCAACCAGTGCCACCGTCTCGCCGCTATTGACTTGCAGATCGATCCCTTCAAGGATGGTGAGGCTTTCCTGGCCGAGGCGAACCGATTTGCCGAGGCCCTTGACGACAATAATGGGGGTTGAACTCATGCTCTGTATCCTTTGTTCCAATCCCTTGATGACAATCCATAGCGGGAGTTGAATTGATGGTGCGTATTCTGTTTGCCTTGTTCGTTGGCCTCGGCAGCCTGCTCTCGTCGGCTCAGGCCCAGACCCTGCTGGTGCTGGGAGACAGCCTGAGCGCCGGCTATCAAATGCAGGTTGAGCAGAGCTGGCCAGCCCTGCTCAACCAGAAATGGCAGGAGGAGGGGGGCAAACACACCCTGCTCAATGCCAGCATCAGCGGTGAAACGACCCAGGGGGCGCTGGCCCGTCTGCCCGCTCTGCTGAAGGAGCACAAACCGGACTGGCTGCTGATCGAACTGGGAGGCAACGACGGCCTGCGCGGCTTCGCACCGACCATTACCCGCCAAAATCTGGCCAGCATGATCGCGCTCGCCAAGGAGCAGCAGACCCGTGTGGTGTTGACCCAAATCCAGCTACCCCGCAACTACGGTGCCCGCTATCTGCGCCAGTTCGAACAGATCTTTCCCGAGTTGGCCCAGGCTAACGATCTGCCGCTGCTGCCCTTCTTTATGGATGATATTGCGCTGCGCCCTGAACTTATGATGAACGATGGTATTCATCCCACCCCGGCGGCCCAGCCACAAATCCGCGATAAAGTCGCCCGCTTTATGGAGCCGCTGCTCAGCCAATAAGCCCGCCGTCTATCGCCAATATCCCATAACAAAATATCCCGCCAAAATCGGATGTTTTGAATGGTCGACGATCTCGGCATGGCACCTTGATTCAACCAATCCATCGCCAATACCCAATAACAACACATCCCGCCGAAGCGGGATGTGTTGTTATTGATTTAGCATAACCGGCAGGCAGCTTCTCAGCTTTCCAGCACCTGACGCAGCCGCTCCTGGGCCACACCGACCAGCAAATCGGGCTGGAACTTGGAGATAAAGCGGTCACACCCCACCTTCTTGACCATGGCTTCGTTGAAGTTGCCGCTCAGGGAGGTGTTGAGGGTGATAAAGAGATCAGACATGCGCGGATCGCTGCGCACCTCGTGGGTCAGGCGGTAGCCGTCCATCTCCGGCATTTCGGCATCGGTGATCATCAGCAGGATCTCGTCGGTCACCTTCTTGCCAGCATCGCACCACCCCTTGAGCAGGGTCAGCGCCTGCAAACCATCCTGACACTCGATCACCTCAAGCCCAAGCTGGCCCAGGGTCTCGCGCACCAGATTGCGGGCGGTGCTGGAGTCATCGACGATCAGCACTTTGCGTCCATGCATCTCGGGCAGGATCTCCCGATCCAGCACCTCTTCGGAGATGCGGATGTCATAGGTGATGATCTCCGCCAGCACCTTCTCCACATCGATGATCTCGACGATCTGCTCCACCCCATCTTCGGGAATGCGGGTGATGGCAGTGAGGTAGTTAGCGCGCCCGGCGGAGCGCGGCGGCGGCAGTATGTCCTTCCAGGTCATGTTGACGATATTGGCCACCTGCCCCACCAGAAAGCCCTGAATGGTGCGGTTGTACTCAGTGATAATGAGGTTGGATTCACTGTCGATGGGCATGGGGCGCATCCCGATGGCGCTGCGCAGGTTGATCACCGGGATCGAGGTACCGCGGATATTGGCCACCCCGCTGATATTGTGATGGGAGCCCGGCATCTTGCTCAGATGGGGCAACTTGACCACTTCCCGTACCTTGAAGACGTTGATGGCGAACATCTGACGGGTGCCGAGACGAAACATCAACAACTCGAGGCGGTTTTCACCCACCAGTTGAGTTCGTTGATCAACGGAATCCAATATACTCGCCATACGCTGATATCCATCTGATTATTAATCGACTCTATTATAGAGGCTGCCCGCCAGGAAAGGCAGGCGCATTTTCAACCAGAGCGACCAACCAGACAAAAAAAGTGAGGCCGAAGCCTCACTTATCTCATTGATTTTAAAATCAATAGCTACAGACAGACTTCCAGCTGCCATCGGTTGCCTTGGGCTCGCTGCTGGTCCACCAGTTGGCCTGCCACACTGCCTTGTTATGGGTGATGCGATCGCCGCCATTGGCATGATCCCCCTGTGGCCAGCTCGGATAGGCCTTGTAGGCTGCCGGATTGACGTTCTGGCTGCTGCAACTGGTGCCCGGATTCTCACCGCCACCCGAGCCCAGCACGGCCTCCGGCAGGGTCGGGAACTCGGCCTTGAGACCAATGGTCTGGCTGCCGCTGATGATGCGCATACCGCTCGGCACGCCAGCGGCGGGCAGGTAGTAGGTCATGGCGACTTCAATCTCGGCCCCCGGTGCCAGGGTCTGCCATCCCGGCAGGTTCATGGCGACCTTGTGGAAGTCCTTCTCATTGGCAATGCCTTCCGAATTGTCGTTACCACCGCTCTCCACCACTTTCAGGCCCATGCCACTCTGATCCGTGATGGTGTCAGAGGTGGAAGTGGGCACCAGAAACTCGATGCGCGCGCCGCCCGGAATGGTCTGGGTCGACTTGTTGATCAGCTTGAGTTTCGGGTTGATCGGGTAGTTGGAGTCCCCTTCCTTGAAGCCGGAGAGGCTGACCTGGATATCGAGCTGGGCGCTCGGCGCGGCCAGATCGTTTTGCTTGGTGTTGTACGGAGTTGCCTTGGCAAACTTCTCATAAGCCAGGGTGGTCAGGGTACTGCCCATGCCGTACTCGTTCTTGGCCGGATCGAAGGCGTAATCACCCGCCATCTCCCAGAACATCACGCCACCCAGACCGCGCTTGATGATGTAGTCGAGCTTGTGGCCCATGGACTCTTCATCTTCGGTTGAGAGGAACACCTTCTTCTCTTCATTCCATAACCAGGGCGCGTGGGCCTTGTCATCGTAGTAACGCACATACTTGCCTTGCATCACGTGAGCCGGATTGTTGGGATCCAGACCCCAGGCAGTGCCATAGCTCGGCAGCGTGGTGATGCCGAGGCTGGCCGCATTCTCCAGGTTCTTGGCATGCCACATAGGCACGGCGCCACCGCCGATCTCTTTGCCGTTCTTGTCGAGATCATGCCAGATGTTGTCGATGCCGACCGCCCCGTTGCCGCACGGAATGGTGCTGCCACCTGTGCCCGGCTGGCACTCGTTCTGGCTCGGCAGGGCTGCCTTGCCACCCAACCCATGACTGCCACCGCTCACCCCCTGCCAACCGCGGGTGTAATAGGGCACGCCAACGTTGATCTTGCCAGCCGCCAGCGCACCGCGGAAGTAGTGGGCAGACCAGGCGGCGTTGAGGTAACCGATGCCGCCAAACTGGGTCTGGGTATAGACGCCCCAGTGGGAGAGCTCGGGGTCGGCATTGTTGTCGAACAGGGCCGCGTTGTGACCGACAAAGTGGTTCCAGGCACCGTGGAAGTCATAGGTCATCAGGTTGACGTAGTCGAGGTACTGGGTGACCTGGAAGTTCTCCATCCCGCGCAGCAGATAGGCAGAAGCCGGTGAGGCGATGGTCAGCATATACTTGCGGCCATCTTCGTTACCAGCATTGTCGAGCCGCGCCCGCAAGGTCTTCATCAGCACCTCATAATTGGCAAACAGCTTGGCCCGGCACTGGTTGGAGAGCGGGAAATCGTTGGGATTGCCCGCATCCTTCATCGAGGTGGGGTATTCGTAGTCGATATCGACCCCGTCAAAACCGTACTGGCGGATAAAACTCACCGCCGAGTCAGCCAGGGTGTTGATACCGGCAGTATTGACCGAGCAGTCACCCTTGGTAGTTGCAGTGTAGAAACCGCGGGTATCGGCCCAGCCCCCGACCGAGATCAGGGTCTTCACGTCCGGATACTGCTTCTTGTACTTCGACAGCAGGTTGAAGTGGCCCTTGTAGGCAAATTCAGGATCCATCTCGGCACCCGGCACACCATCCCAAGTCATCTTGGTGGCTGCATCGTCCACCTTGATGGTGTGGCTCTGCTCATCCACCGCCGCGAAGGCGTAGTTGATGTGGGTGATCTTGTTCCATGGAATATCGCTCACCAGATAGGCGGGCAGGCCGTTCTTGCCGGTGCGCCAGGAGGTGAAGTAGCCGATGACCCGGCGGGCATGGTCATCCCCCATGCACTCGTAACCATCCGGGCGATAGACCTGGCGAATGTCACAAGAGAGGTTGCCACCGGTGGGCGGCAGCGCGGCCTCCTCGACATTGACGGTCACCGCCGCCGACTCACCGCTCAGATTGGTATTGTCAGTAGCCACCAGCTTGAGGGCGGCACTGCCTTTGGCATCCGGTGTCCAGTTCACCTGCCAGGGGGCAGTGGTATCTTCGCCCACCTTCTTGCCGTCGACATAGAGTTCGACTTTGGCCACATCGTTGTTGGCATCTGTGACGTTGCCGCTCACCGCCACACTGCGACCCAGGGTCACCTTGGCGCCATTGGCGGGGCTGCTGATGCTCGCCTTGGGCGCCTCTGGCGCGACCACGGCGGCGACGTTGAAGCTCGAATCCGCCTCGCTCAGCACCTTGCCATCTTTATCCAGCGCGCGAGCCTTGAGGGTATGGCCTCCCACTCCAGCAAGGCTCCATCTGGCACTCCATGGCGAGGCGCTGGCCGTGGCCACCAGCTTGCCGTCGACAAGGTATTCCACTTTAACCAGCGCCGTCACCGGGCCGCTCAAGGTCACCGCCAGCGCCACACTGGTACCTTCGTTGAAGCTGGCACCAGCAGCTGGCGAGCTGACGGCTACGCCGAGTGCGGGAGGGGGCACCTCGCCACCATAGGGCTTCCAGGCATCAGCCCAGACCACACCGACACCCGGCTCATAGTGATAGGGGGATGCCCCGCACCAGCCTGAATAGGGAAATTCTTTGCACTCGTAGAGGGCGCCGACGTTGCTGACGATATCGCCAGCCTTGTAGGCAGTACCGGATTTATAGGCGGGATAAGCGGCCTGGGCCCAGGCGGGCGCAGCCGCAAGGGCGACCAGCATGGCAAGCCTGCTGGGTCTGAAGAGCTGTTGCATATTGTTATCTTCCTTGTTTTGTCTTGGCATTGGTCACCAAGGCAAAGAACAATCGCAATCTGCATGATGGGCGCAGACAACTGGCAATGGACCTGCCACAAAAACCACCCCTCACCCAGGGAAACCCCGCTATCTGGATCCACGATCGAGACCGGAAGCATTGCGCCCCGACATCACTGCCGGTTTGCCCTTTACCTGGGTTCCGTGAGGAACGAACCCAGTATAGGAAGGCGACAAGATCCCCTCAATCTTTATTCTCAAAGAGAATTATTCCCTGCCACTAAAGCGTCATGATCACAGGGTTGAAATTGATTGAATTATCAAAAAAATCATACTGTTACTGGGTTCATAAAAACGCTTTCTCGCACCTTCCCAGATTCATTTAATGTGCGTTGGCTCACTGGTATGACATGCCAGAAATGTGACAATGCGCGCCCTTGGTCAACGAGCCAAGGCTATGGAATTACTGGCAAAAATAAAAAAGGAACACCTATGAAAGGTACTCGTACCCTGCTGTCGCTGGCCGTGGGGCTGGCACTTGCATCCTCAGGCGCCCATGCGGCATTTGTCTGCCCGTCCGATCCGGTTCAACTCACTCCCATCCCGACCATTCAGGGCACAGGCTCCGCCAGCGCGCTGGCCACTACCTCAACATCCACCGGGGCTGTCAGCCCAGGCTCTTTCTACGTCAAGGGTGTTGTTACCACTGTGGGCCAAAGTCTGACCAAGGGTTTCTATCTGACCGACCCGGTGGGTGATGGCGACCCAGCCACCTCGGATGGCATCTTTGTCTATCTGAGCGACAAGGACTTCGCAACCAAATATGCCGACATCAAGCCGGGAGCTGAGCTTTGCCTGGAAGCGCAGGTCGAGGAGTTCTTGGGCGGCACCCAGCTCAAGCTGAAATGGGATGGTACTTCGCCCCGGATCCAGGTCCTCGGGCAGGGCAAAAACGTGCCGGTAAGCGTGCTCAAAGTCAATGACGATGAAAGCCTGAAACAAGCCCTCAATCGCCACGAAGGGATGCGGGTACGGCTCGACAGCAGCAGCGATCTTCACCTGACCCGCAACTTCAGCTTCGACTACAAGGCCTCTCGCACTAACCTGGAACTCTCCCATAAGGCGCCGCTTATCAAGCCGACCCAGCTCCATGTCGCCAGCAGTCCGGAAGCGGTGGCCCTGGCGGCCCAAAATGGCAGCAACCGTCTGGTCGTCGAGTCTGATTTCAAAGTACAAAATGGAGCCCTGCCTTGGTTCCCTGCGCTAGATGCAGATCAGGGCTATCTGCGCATCGGTGATAAACTGACCGGGCTGGAGGGGGTAATCGTCTATAACAAGGATGCCTTCCGTCTGGTGGTACCGAGCGATATCACCCTGACTGCCGGTGCTCTGCTGCGCAGCCCTGAAGAGGATCGTCAAGACGCGCCGGCTCGCCTCGCTGGCAGCGATCTGCGGATCGGCAGCTTCAACGTGCTCAACTACTTCACCAGCCACTCCAGCATTGGCGGCGCACTCAATATACTGTGCAAGGATCAGGCGGATGCCGACAACGCCAAAGGTTGCAACCGGGGTGCCAAGAGCCAGCCCGAGTTCGAGAAGCAGCGCACCAAGATCGTCAATGCCATTACCGCAATGAATGCCGATCTGCTCGGCCTGATGGAGATGGAGAACAACGGCTTCGAGGATAACTCGGCCCTCCACAATCTGGTGACCCGCCTCAACGAACAACAGAAGGATGCGAGCAAACACTACGCCTATGTGCGTCTGCCGGTCACTGCCCTTACCGATGGCGAGTTCTTCGGCGGCGACGCCATCATGGTGGCGATGATCTACCGCCCTGCCCTGCTCACCCCCAGCGGAGATGCCAGCGTCATCAAGCTGCCGGAGCAGCGCTACACCACTGGTGGTGTAGCCAAGACAGCTGGTCAGCGCGATTCTCTGGTTCAGACCTTCACCCTCGCCAAGAGCAAGGAGCCGCTGACGCTGGTGGTCAACCACCTCAAATCCAAGGGGTCAGGCTGCTACGAAAATGGCGATGGCAAGACAGAACCGACCGACCTGCAGGGTAAGTGCACCGAGTTCCGGGTCTCTGCCGCCAAGGTGTTGGGTGAGGCAGTCAGCAAACTGCCGGGCCAGGTGCTGCTGGTGGGCGACTTCAACTCCTACGCCAAGGAAGATCCGATCCGGGTGCTGACCGACTACAACCCTGCCACCAGCGAGCGGAAGATCGTATCGGCCTCTCACACCTTTATCGGTGATCAGTCCTATGAACAGCTCGGTCGCGAAGTGACTCGCAGCTACGGCCTGATCGATCTCAACGTCAAATTCAACAAGGAGAAAGCCATCTCCTACAGCTACGACGGGGAGCTGGGCACTCTGGACTATGCCCTCGCCAACCCGGCGCTGGCCAGCAAGGTGGCTGGTGTCGCCGACTGGCACATCAACTCCTTCGAAAGCTCCCTGTTCGAGTACGGCAGCCAGTACACCGGCACACTGCTCAAGTCTGACAACCCCTTCAGTGCCTCCGACCATGATCCCATCATCGTCGACCTGAGACTGGAGAGCGATGCCACCAAACCGGACACCTCCTCAGGCGGTGGTGCACTGGGACTCGGCCTGCTGGCCCTGTTGCCACTGGCCTGGCGACGTCGCCGTTAACCACTGGCGTATCTGAATAGTGCAAGCAAAGCCCGCGACTCTCGCGGGCTTTTTCATTCAGGTCATTGGATTACAAATGAAAGGCGCGGACGTATGGAGAAAATAAATGATGGAGAAAACAAAAAGGCCACCGCGATGCGGTGGCCTTTTTCTTCTTGTAACAAGAATTTGGTGGAGCTACGCGGGATCGAACCGCGGACCTCTTGCATGCCATGCAAGCGCTCTCCCAGCTGAGCTATAACCCCGATTTGTGTGAATGACCGGCAGTCACTCTGAATTTGGTGGAGCTACGCGGGATCGAACCGCGGACCTCTTGCATGCCATGCAAGCGCTCTCCCAGCTGAGCTATAACCCCAAATTCGGTACTGAATGAATGGTTCTGGCGGCCATTCATCCTAAATAATGGTGGAGCTACGCGGGATCGAACCGCGGACCTCTTGCATGCCATGCAAGCGCTCTCCCAGCTGAGCTATAACCCCACAAAGGTCGGCTTGGGTGATACACACCACACTGCCCTGGGTATTCAATAAAACAATCAAGAATCTGGTGGAGCTACGCGGGTTCGAACCGCGGACCTCTTGCATGCCATGCAAGCGCTCTCCCAGCTGAGCTATAACCCCTTTGATTCCAGATTGTTCGAGGAGAATTTGGTGGAGCTACGCGGGATCGAACCGCGGACCTCTTGCATGCCATGCAAGCGCTCTCCCAGCTGAGCTATAACCCCAACTCACCTCGGCGCTGACGAAGTTATCTCCGGCAACGGAGGCGCATGATAGGCATCACCCGCTTTGCTGTCAACCCTAAAATAACCGCGACTGATTCGTTTAGTCAAAATTGCAGCAGTTCGCTGTTTTTACCAGCAAGACGCGTGCTATCTCTCTGTTTTATGTCATAAATCGGCTCAAGCACCTATAAAGGAGAGGCCGTGCAGCAAGCCTCTTTCCCCGTGCAACGCCCCCGCTCTCAAGCATCTTTTGCAGGCTGATCGTCAGCTTCTCCCCCGTCACCTCGGGAAAGCCTTTCCATAAAGGGCATTGCATTTGAAAACCCTTTCCATGATTTTTGTAAATTTACAACACAGAAAGTTGATCTGGCTCACAAATGACCATAGGATCAAACCGTGACCCAGGTCACACACCATAACCATAAATGACAGAGCGACGAGGTAAACCATGTTTGAGAATCTGGCAGTCCTGTTCCACCTGCGCGGTGCAACCACCAAGAACGGCGTTGTAGAGAAAGATGCCTATGCCCCCTCCACCCGTGAATACTACTTCCGCTACGGCAAATAATTGCTGAAAGCCTTTCACGGAAAATGTAATAAAACAACAATACACATCATCACACAGCCCTTTCGAGGCGCTGTCCTGTCCGGGCCAGATGTTCCACGGCCAAACCTGAACTCCACCAAACAAGAATGGGGCCCGCAGGCCCCATCTTTTATTGCTCCAGACTGTGATTACACCAGATAGTGCGCTGGCTAATCGGCAAGCCCTGTAACCCTGAAACGGCTCAGAGCTTGATCCAGGCATCGGCCCAGGCCGTACCCTTTCCCGGCTCATAGGCCCAGGCGGCACCTGCGCACCAGCCGGTGTAGGGGTGCGGTTTGCACTCGTAGCTGGCACCGCCGTTGCTGACCCGCTCGCCCGCCTTGTAGGGAGTCCCCTCTTTATAAGCCGGATAGTCAGGCGGCGTTACGCCCCCCTCCTCTCCTTTCACCAGCAGGCTATGGGTGGTGCTGCGGCTCAGATTACCTTCATCTGTGACCGTCAGTTTGATCTCCAGCTTGGTATCGCTGGCCGGCGTGGGCAGGGTCAACTCCAGCATTACCTGATCCAGTGCCGGGGCAGAGGCTCCAGCCGGGATAGTCCAGGCATAGGAGAGCGGCTTGCCTTCCGGATCGCTGGAGTGCTGTCCGGAGAGAGTCACCTTGCTGCCACCTTCGGCCTGCGCCGGGCCAGTGATATTGGCCACTGGCGGCAGGTTGGTGCCCCCGCCGTTATCCTCGATCACCACCTCCGGATAGAAGTGCTGAACGCAGCGGCTGTAATCCCCCTCCTTGAAGGCGCTGAAACGGGTCTGGTAGCCCACCAGCTTGCAAGCGTAACTCTTGCCGCCGTTGGGGTTCTCTGCCACATAGCTCCAGTCCTGCTCCCAATAGATGGGCAAGGCACCGGTGCCATTGTCATCAAACACCTTCATATTCTTGCAACCCAGCACCTCGTCGGATGGCACCGCCACCCCGAGGTAGTTGGCAAACTCGCGGTAGTAGTTGATGCGATTCTGGGACTGGGCATGCTCGACCGGGCCGCCGCACTCCACCCCGCCATTGATAATCTGGGTGGTGACCCCGAAGCCCGGCACTAGACCGTTCTGCTTGTCATGGTCATTCGGCTGCCAGGTGCCATCAATGACATGGAGCATGGAGGGCTTGGGCGGCTGCGGATAGGTATAAAAGAACACCGCACTGGCCAGGTTCAGCCAGGTGTCGGCCACCAGATCGGGGCGGTCGAGCAGGGTGCGCACCGTACCGAACATCGCCTCGGAGAAGGGGCCGTAGTTGTAGTTGTAGGAGAGCTGCTTGGCGCCGCGGCCAAAGTAGCTCTTGAACTCGCCATTATCGAATGTACCGCACGGCCACTGCTGACCCTGCCATACATCGGGGCGGCACTCGGCGTTGTAACCACCGCGCATGGTCTCATTCCATCCCATCTCGCGCACGTAGACCAGCGCCTGACGCCACTCGGCCTCCGGGCGCCAGTTTTCATGGCCGCCTGTCTCTTGGGCGAAGTGGGCGAACATGGTTGCCAACGTCTTGCGGCAGATGGCATCGGCATCGCGGCCATCGCTGTAGTCGCCGCACAGGGCCGGGAACTTGGCCGCCGCCTGCAGCAGGCCGCGATAGGTGTACTCGGGGGCGCGCAGCGGGAAGAGGTAGTTGAACTGACCCTCGCTCAGCAGGCTTTCGACCCGCTTGACGTTGCCCGGGTTGTCGGCACGGCCCGGCTGCACCGCCTCGACTACCAGATTGTCCCGGGTAGCGATGGAAGCCTTGACCGCTTCCATCGCCGGGAAGTCGGTCAGCGCCTTCTCTTTGGCATCCAGCTCGGCCTGGCTCATATAGACGGTGGTAGTGCTGCCATCCGGCGGGGTAGGCGTTGGCGGATTGGGCTTGTCATCGCCACCGGTATCCGGCGGGTTCACTTCCCCTTCGCCGACAGGCTTCCAAGGGGTATCCCACTCATTGGCGGCCGCCATGCCGGGAGTCTGACCCGGGTTGACCCACCACTTGGCCTCAAAAACCTGGCCGTTGTAATTGACCTGGCTGCCGCCCGGATAGGATTTGTTGATGTCGTATGCCTCGGCCGCCCACAGGTGGCCGCTCAGCATCATGCTGGCAAGCAGAAGGGTGATGCGGTTTTTTTTCATTATTGTTGCTCTCTATGGTTTTGTGGCAAAAGGCAGAGCCCGCCTGAACAGGCTCCGCCATCTTCATCATGGACTCAACCTAGGGGCAGCTTGCCGCCCCGACATCCAGCCAGACATCGTGCTTGCCCGGCTCGTTGCCTTGAGTCCACCACTTGGCCTTCCACTGACGGCCGTTGTGATTGGTCAGCTCCCCGCCGTTGTAGGCAACGGTAGCGCTCCAGCCCAGATCAACCTGACTCGCCAGCGCCCACTGATCGGCGGCGCGGCTCGGTTCATTGCCCTGAGTCCAATACTTGGCACGCCATACCAACTGGTTGTGGCTCACCTTGTCACCGCCGTTGTAGACCTTGCTGGCCTGCCATGCGGGAACGTTGGCCGCTTCCGGGTCGGTGGTGTTGCAAGAGCCGTCGACCACGGGCTCCAGCGTCAGCACGATGCGCCCTTCGCTCTGATGTACTCCGTCCGAGACGTTCACACTCAGCTCATGCTGCTCGCTGGTGGTGACAGCTGGCGGTAGCAGACGCAGGTTGACACTGGTCTCGCCCTCCGCCTGCCAGCCCGCCGGGAAGTGCCAGCTGTAGCTGAGCGCATCCCCCTCGGGATCGCTCGCCTCAGCAGTGATGGTCAGCCACTCACCGCCGATGCCGCCAAGCTGCGCCGGCACGGTCACCACCGGAGGCTGGTTTTCCACCACGCCCTGCTCCAGCGGCCGCCCGTTGACGGTAAAGGAGAGGGTCTGCTGCGATGGCAACAAGCTCTGCTGTACCAGCGTCTGGCCACGGCACTGGATGGTGGCGCGACCGGGCTCGCTGGCGGTGGGCAGGTTGATGTGGAACTTGTTCATGACGCTGCTCGCCGCTCTGTGATTGGCCAGCCTGAAGCGCTGTAGACCATCGCGGGTCTCCACCTGCAACTGGCAGTCATTGCCGGACAGGGTGCGGCTGTCATCCGGGTAGGTGAAGCCATAGGCGCCGTGCAGTGCCGGATAGATGTAACTGCGCAGGGCTCCTTGCGGATCGTAATAGCCCACCAGTGTGGTCACCGGCACGCCGAACTGCTCGGGCTTGCGCGCAACCTTGGTATCGATGGGGGAGACCTCCACCCAGCTCAGGCCATCCGAGGTGAAGCTCTTCTTGAAGCCCCTGCTCACTAGGATATCCTTGCCGTTGATAAAGAGGTGGCTGTTGTAACCGGCCCCGTGATCGATGGTCAGACTGCGCCCCCGATTGTCCGCAGAGGCAACCGGCACCCGGATATCACGGGTCCAGCGACCATCCCACATGGCGACCCTGACCAAGCCGTAATCCGCCAGCAGGGCACTCAGTCCGGCCTCGCTCAGGGCATCCATGGGGGCATCGACCTTCTCGATCCCCTCGATTGTGTGCTGATAGGGCCCCATCCTGGCCGTCGCACTGTTCCACTTGCTAAAGCCGGTGGCCGAGTTGGCATCGAACACCGCCTTGCTCTCCAGAAAACGCTGGATGATGGCGGCCGAATTGGGGGTATAGAGGGTGAAACGGTTGGCGCCGGAGAGAGGGCGGCCGCCCGCCATCGCATCGTGCCCAAACTTGCGGCCATCGAACGGTGGCTGGCACTGGCCATCCAGACAGGCATCCTCATTGGTGCGGGTCGGCGAGAAGTTGGGGATGAAACGGTGTTTGTCACTGTCCCAGCCCCAACTGGAGTTGAGCTGATCGGCACTGCGATGAACCGAGCCGCGGAAACCATCTACATAGTGGCCAAGGCCGAAGTTGTGACCCACCTCGTGGCTGAACTCGTTGCCCAGCGAATCATCCAGCGTGACGATGCCACCGCCACCGGAACCACCGTGCACCTGAACCCCATTGGCATACTTGCCGCGGCTGTTGTGCGCCGTCAGCTGGGCAACAACGAATGGATGGCTTCCCTCCCCTTCACCGGCACTGCTGTTGATGCCGTAATTGGCATTGTCGATACCGTGGGAGATAAGCTCCTTGCCGATGCGCTGACGCATGGTGCCGCCATGCCAGCCCCCTTCGCTCGGGTCAAAATCGGTCAGCAATGTGCCGTTGGGCAACATCACCTCAGGCAGGGAGAGCGGTGCATACTGACTGACAATCAACCGGCTGGCCGGGATGGTCTGGAAGTATTCGCGATGGGCCTCCTTGTCATTGGCAAAGGCAAAGCGATCCCGTGGTGTGGTGAGCATGCCGATGTCGATGGTGTGCAGCAGCAGCTCGCCGGGGGCGCCGACCTTGATGTCACGCAGTTCACCACTGAGATTGCCCTGACGAACGGAGAGGTTCAGTCCGGGCTGGATCCACTCGGCAGGCAGCTCGCCGCTCCAGGTATCCGCTGCATAGGTGATGCGGTTGTTCTCCAGCTCCCCCTCGCGGAACCACTGCCCATTGGCAAACTTGAACTGCAGGGTCTGGCCACGGGAGACGGTCACCTGTCGCTCACCATAAAAGGCCATCGAGTTATAACCGGCACTGGAGCGGATCCGCACCATCTTGCCCTCCAGCTCCGGGCTCACGGGCAGGTAGATATCCCGAACCCAGCGGCCGTCGACGGTCTGGATCTCCACCAGCGCGCGACCAGTCAGCCGATCCTTGAGGAAGGCGCCGCTCTTGTCGTTCAGTTTGGCCAAATCAGCACTGCTGCTGATGACGGCAGTGGTGCCGCTCTCCGGGATGAAACTCACTCCCCCTTCTGGAGCCCCCGCGAGGTGGTAGACCGTCTCGGGCAGCGCCGATGGCGGCGACAAGGTCAAGGTGCCCAGCAGCTCGCCGCTGCCGTCACGGGCCTCCACCGTCATGGGGGTCACCCCGTCGGCCTGGAGCGGTTTAACCAGCAGCAGGCTCTTGCGCAGGCTGGTCAGGATGGGTTGGCGATCCCCCTCTTTGGGATGGGACGGCAGGATCTGGCTCTGGGCAAACTGCACGCTGGCAGCCAGGCTGCCCGCCAGATCGCTTTGCGGTGTCGTCTCATTGAATATCAGGGGCGAGGTGGCGGCAGACAGGGGGCCAGCCGCCAGGGTTGCCATGATGAGGGCAGCGATTCGGGTCACATTTGTGGTCATTGTCGGGTTCTCGTTCATATTGCTACCGGGAATGAGGGGCATGTCGCCATGCCCCGTCATCGGTGAGGAGGCCTCAGTTACAGCTTGCTGCCCCGATATCCAGCCAGACATCGTGCTTGCCCGGCTCATGGCCTTGAGTCCACCACTTGGCCTTCCACTGACGGCCGTTGTGGTTGGTGAGATCCCCGCCGTTGTAGGCAACGGCAGCGTTCCAACCCAGATCAACCTGACTCACCAGCGCCCACTGATCGGCGGCGCGGCTCGGCTCATTACCCTGAGTCCAGTACTTGGCCTGCCATACCAGCTGGTTATGGCTCACCTTGTCACCGCCGTTGTAGACCTTGCTGGCCTGCCATGCGGGAACGTTGGCCGCTTCCGGATCTGTGGTGTTGCAAGAGCCACCCTCACCACCTTCGTTGACTGGCGTGACGGTGAGACGGGTGGCCGCGTTGGCGTCGAGTGCGCCATCGGAGACGGTCACAGAGAGGTCATAACCGGTTTCGACATCCACCGCCGGGCCGGTGACCACCAGGGTGGCGCTGTTCTGGCCGGTCGCCGTGATACCGGCAGGCACTTGCCATTGATAGATCAGCTCGTCGTCGTTGGGGTCGGATGCCTTGGCAGTGATGGTCACCTGCTTGCCCTCTTCCACCTTGACGCTGGCAGGCAAAGTCACCACCGGAGGCAGGTTGGGCTGCGGTGCCTTGTTGGTCACCACCACCTGATCGCGGGCGGTGAGGTTGTGGTCATCGGTCACCGTCAGCTCGAACACCAGATTGATGTCGGTTGCCACGGCATCCAGTACTACACGGGCCTTGGCCTGAGTGGCATCAAGCAGAGCGGCCTGCGGGCCGGAGAGCTGCTTCCAGCTATAGGTGAGGGCGCCATTTTCCGGGTCGTGTGACGCAGAGCCGTTCAGCGTCACCTCGGTCGGGCCGGTCACCGCCACATCGCTGCCCGCATTGGCAACCGGCGGCTTGTTGGCTGGCGGAGTGACCCCTTCGCCGTGACCGAGACCTTCGTGCATGGCGTTAAGGATGTCGCCGTTGTCGGCATCGATCTCCCAGGAAAAGAGCCCGCCCAGCTTGTTGGCCAGCACGTATTGGCCTTTCGCCTTGACCGAGCGCTCGTCGTCATAGGTGATCAGCTCGCCGGTGGAGGGCTTGAACAGGGTGGCCGCTTCGGCAGTCTCGTCGTAGTTGTACTCCCAGCCTGCGCCCATATGGCTGTTGACGATGTGGCGATAATCCAGCACGCCATCTTCCCAGGTGCCCTTGATCTTGCCGGTGGCGGTGCCGGTGAAGGGGTCATTGCCCTGATAACCGCTCACCCCTTTCCAGCCGCGACCGTAGGCGGCGGCACCGATCACCAGCTTTTCGGAGTCGACCCCTTGCGCCAGCAGTTGCTGTACCGCTGCATCAGTGTTGTAGCGCTTGTTGGCCGAGCCGTTGGTGGCCTGATAGAGGTTGGCCTGATGACCCAGGGAGGTATTGCTCCAGGCACCGTTGTAGTCGTAACTCATCACGAAGAGGTGGTCCATGTACTGCTGGGCAACCTTGTAATCCACATCCTCAATCTTGTCGTAACCGGCACCGATGGCGGAGGTGAGCTGATAGGTGCGACCGGTCTCGGCCTCCAGCTCGTCGAGCATGGCGCGCAGATCCTTCATGATCAGCACATAGGTTTCACCATCTTTGGTCTTGTCCCCCAGATTGGGGTTGGCGCCATCGCCGCCCGGGAACTCATAGTCGATATCGACACCGTCGAAGAACTTCCAGGTCTGCAGGAACTCTTTGACCGAGGCGACGAACACATCACGCTTGGCCTTGTCATGCATGAAGAAGAAGGGGTCGGAGAGGGTCCAGCCACCGACGGAGGGGAGGATCTTCAGGTCCGGATAAGCCTGCTTGAGAGCCATCAGATTGCCGAAGTTGCCCTTGTAGGGCTCATCCCAGGCAACCAGTGACCCCTGCCCTTTTTGCAGCGCGGCCCAGGGATCGTGAATGGCGACCTGGAAATCCTTGCGCCCGGCGCAGGCACGTTGCAGCGCCTGGAAGCTGCCGGCAATCTCTTTGAGGCTGTCATTGAGGCCATCACTGCCACAGATCGGGGTGAAGCCATAGAGGATATGGGTCAGGTTCTGGGCCGGCAGCTTGTCCACGGTGAAGTTGCGATCATAGACCCCCCACTCCACATAGTAGGTGCCGACCACCTTGCCAGACTTGTTGACGTAAGGCTTGTTGTGCTCCTGCAGGGCAGGCTTGAGCGGCGCAAGGTGGCTGCCATCGGTATCGGCGACCACGATCTCCTTGGCATCAGACAGGGTACAGCCATCGCCGTTGCACAGCGCGACCTGCATCTGATAGCGGCCCCCCTTGTGCACCTTGAAGGTGGCGGTACCCGCGGCGGAAGAGGGACCGGACCAGACTTCCTTGCCATCCAGCAGCACCTTGGCACTCTGGCCAATATCGCCGTTCCAGAGATTCCAGGTGACGGTCACATCGGCGCCATCCTTCACCTTGACCAGCTCGTTATAAGCGGTCGCGGACTGGTTGACTTCGACGATGGCAAACTTGGTGGGGCCCCAACCGATGGCGGGTTTGCCGGGAGCTGCCGCATAAGCGGCGGAGGAGGCGAGCAGGGTACCGACCATCATGGCCAGCAGCGCGGGTTTTGGACTTAGCATATTGCTTTCCTTTTCGTTATTGGAAAAACGAAAGAGCAACGCAACACGACAGGTGACACAAAAACGGCCACCCCTTGGCAAAGGCAGCCTGCATTCTACTGTGGTGGCCCCGCTATCCTAGGTCGTCTTGACCCTTAGACCGGAAGCTTTGCGTCCCGACTTTTCAATCGGTTTGCCCTTGTCACAACGTTATTTCTGGCGATAAATAATCGCCGATTGACTGTAGGGTAATTCTGATAAGTAAGCAAATAGGACCATTGCCAGCCCACCAGTTACCAACCCCGACAATTACCCACTTTCAAGAAATTAATGTTTAAAAAACAGCCGGATATGCAGACATAATCTCATCACCTCCAACCAGATACCTCACACCATTTTTTTGATCTGCATCACACCAAATTGAGAAAAATCAATGAGTAAGAACAATATGCGACAAAAGACCCATCTGTATCGCAACTAATGAATTTATAATCGCCGCTTTGCATGGCCAGCAGGTGTCTTCATGCCCAGCGAATTGCCCTCACGCACCCGGTTATCCAGATACGACAAATTTGTTCGTTTGACGATTTATGCCTTGCCACTGGCCGGGATGATCTGGCTTATCAACAGCCTCAATGGCTGGCAAAGGGCGCCGCTTGCCAGCACCTTGCTAGTCCAGAGCTACCTTATCTGCACCTTCTGGCTCTATCGCCACTACCGCTACCATCTGCACCGCCAGTGGCAGCATCTGAGTGAGGCGCTCAAGATCAACGAAACCACCGCCGAACTGGCCCGCAACTCGGCGCAATACCAGACCGAAGAGGCCTTTCTGGAGGATCTGCTCAGACGAGCCGTGATGTTGATCCCGGGAGCCGAGATGGGCTGCCTGATCAAGCTGCTGCCGGGCACAGGCATGTTGAGGTATGAAGCGGCCATCGGCATGGATCTGGTGAAACTGCGGCGGATCAATCTGCCGCTGGAGCACACCTTTCAGTACAAGCTGACTCAGGGGCGCTGCAACAAAACACTGCTGATCAACGACCTGTCGAAGATAAATGCCACCATGCCCCTGTCCGAACAGGACAGAGAGCTGCTGGTCAACTGCACCGACCTGCCCATCCAGGCCACGCTGGCGACCCCGATCCATATCGATGGTCAGCTCTACGGCATGATCAATATGGACAGCAGCAAACGTCATGCCTTTACCCGCTACGACAGCCACCTGATGGCGATCCTGGCGCGGGATATTCGCCACGCCATCACCATCTATCAGCAGTCCCGCCGCATCTATCAGCTGGCCAATACCGACCAGCTGACCGGGCTCGCCAATCGCCAGCAATTCGAACTCGCTCTGCAAGCACAGCCGGAAGGCACCCTGCTGCTGATCGACATGGATAATCTCAAGCAGCTCAATGACAGCAGTGGCCATTTAGCGGGTGATCAGGCCCTGCGCCTTATCGCTGATGGCATACGCCAGCACTTCGGTCAGGGGGTGATTGCCGCCCGCTTCGGCGGGGATGAGTTTGTGCTGCTCACCACTCTGACACCGACCGAGCTGCAACAGGCGATGGCCAGGCTGACGACCATGCTGGCCAGCGCCTCTCCGACTATCTCGTGCAGCATGGGGATGACCCCCTATCGCGGCGACTTTGCCGCCGCGTTTGCCAGAGCCGATGCCGACATGTATCAACACAAGCGGCACAACAAAGAGCAGCGTGCGGCACAGATGCCAGCAAGCGGGGAGAGCATTAATCACTAGGCAAGAGTGAGCACTTTGCAGGGACACGAGAGAAGCTGGGGGAAACCGGTTGGCAGACCCGCCAGAATGTGGCGAAGCGGGGAGAAAAAACGGGGCATGACTGGCATGCCCCGCCACCATTCAATGCTTATTTACAGCTGGCGGCCCCCACATCCTGCCAGACGCCGTGTTTGCCGGGCTCATTGCCCTTGGTCCAGTACTGCGCCTTCCACTGACGGCCGTTATGGGTGGTGAGCTCGCCACCGTTGTAGGCCACATTGGCATCCCAACCCAGTTGCACCTTACTCACCAGCAACCACTGATCCGCAGTGCGGCTCGGCTCGTTGCCCTGGGTCCAGTACTTGGCCTGCCACACCAGCTGGTTGTGGCTCACCTTGTCGCCGCTGTTATAGGTGCTGGCCGCTTTCCAGACTGGCCAGTTGGCCGCATCCGGATCGGTCGCCGTGCAACCACCGCCGCTGCTGGCCGGTTTGACCGTCAGACGGGTTGCCGCACTGGCATCCAACCCACCGTCGGAGACGGTGACGCTCAAGTCATAGCCGGTGTCGCTGGTGACGCTCGGGCCGGTGACCACCAGGGTGGCGCTGTTCTGACCCGTTGCGGTGATGCCTGCCGGCACGCTCCACTGATAGGTCAACGGATCACCATTCGGATCAGAGGCGGTCGCCTTGAGGGTCACCTGCTTGCCAGATTCCACGGAGGCCGTGGCAGGTAGACTCACCACCGGCGCCAGATTGGCCTGCGGCGCCTTGTTGGTGACAACAACCTGATCCTTGGCACTCAACTGCTGGTCATCGGTCACTGTCAGCTCAAACACCAGATTGATGTCGGCAGTCACCGCATCGAGTACAACACGGGCCTTGGCCTGAGTGGCATCAAGCAGGGCTGCCTGCGGGCCGGAGATCTGCTTCCAGCTGTAGCTGAGCGCGCTGTTTTCCGGATCGTGGGAGGCCGACCCATCCAGCGTCACCTCGGTCGGGCCGGTCACCTTGAAGTCACTGCCCGCGTTGGCCAGCGGCGGCTTGTTGGCTGGTGGAGTCGTCCCCTCGCCGTGGCCCAGCCCTTCATGCATGGCGTTGAGGATGTCGCCGTTGTCGGCATCGATCTCCCAGGAGAAGAGGCCACCGAGCTTGTTGGCCAGCACATACTGCCCCTTGGCCTTGACCGAGCGCTCGTTGTCATAGGTGATGAGATCGCCGGTCGCCGCCTTGAACAGATAGGGCGCCTCGGCCACCTCGTCGTAGCCCTTCTCCCAGCCAGCCCCCATCCGGTTGTTGACGATGTCGCGGTAATCCACCACCCCGTCCTCCCAGGTGCCTTTCACCTTGCCGGTCGCCTTGCCGGTGAAGGGGTTGTTGCCCTGATAACCGCTCACCCCGGTCCAGCCACGGCCATACATGGCGGCCCCGACCACCAGCTTGCCCGGTTCAACCCCCTGCGCCAGCAGCTGATTCACCGCCTTGTCGGTGGTGTACTTGGTATCGGGATCCCAGCTCGCCGCATAGAGGTTGGTCTGGTGGCCCAGCTCGGTGTTGCTCCAGGCACCGTTGTAGTCGTAGGTCATCATGAAGATGTGGTCCATGTAGGGCTGGGCCGCCTTGTAGTCCACATCCTGGATCTTGTCGCCCCCCGCGCCAATGGCCGAGGTGAGCTCATACTGGCGACCGGTCTCGGCCTCCAGCTCGTCGAGCATGGCCCGCAGCTCCTTCATCAGGGCCACATAGGTGGCACCATCGCTCGGGCTGCCCAGTTTCGGGTTGGCGCCCTGTCCGCCCGGGTACTCCCAGTCGATGTCCACACCGTCGAAGAACTTCCAGGTCTGCAGGAACTCTTTCACCGAGCCGACAAACACGTCACGCTTGGTTTTGTCACCGAGGAAGTAGAAGGGGTCTGAGAGGGTCCAACCGCCGACCGAGGGGAGGATCTTGAGGTTCGGATAGGCCTGCTTGAGCGCCATCAGGGCGCCAAAGTTGCCCTTGTAGGGCTCGTCATGGGCAGTGAGGTTGCCTTGCGGCATCTGGATGGCGGCCCAGGGATCGTGCATCGCCACCTTGAAGTCAGCCCGGCCGGCACACGCCCGTTGCAGCGCCTGGAAGCTCCCTTCGATCTCCTTGAGGCTGTCGTTGAGGCCATCCCCGCCGCAGATGGGGGTGAAACCATAGAGGATATGGGTCAGGTTCTGGGCCGGTATCTTGTCCACTGTGAACTTGCGGCCATAGACCCCCCACTCCACATAGTAAGTCCCCACCACCTTGCCGGACTTGTTGGCGTAGGGCTTGTTGTTCTCCTGCAGCGGCGCCTTGAGTGGCGCCAGATGGCTGCCGTCGGTATCGGCAACCACAATCTCCTTGGCATCAGAGAGGGTACAGCCATCGGCGTTGCACAGCGCCACCTGCATCTGGTAGCGCCCCCCTTTCTTCACCTTGAATTTGGCGCTGCCCGCCGCGGCCGAGGAGCCGGACCACACCTCCTGACCATTGAGCAGTACCTTGGCACTCTGGCCCAGATCGCCGCTCCAGAGGTTCCAGTTCACCTCCACATCGGCGGCATCCTTTACCTTGACCAGATTGTTGTAGGCAGTGGCCGCCTGATCGACTTCAACGATGGAAAACTTGGTGGGGCCCCATCCGATGGTCGGCTTGCCGGGCGCCGCAGCATAAGCGGACGAGGCGCAGCACAGACCGACCGCAAGGGCCAGCATGGTAGGCTTTGGACTTAGCATTTTTATATTTCCCTATTTCGTTATGTTGGCAACGAAAAGGGCTACGCCCTGACAGGTAACGCAGACGGCAGTGCGGCCTCTTGGCAAAGGTGCACAACAACCTGTGGTGGCCCCGCTATCTCAAGTACGGCTCATCCCTGGACCGGAAGCTTTGCGTCCCGATCTTGCGATCGGTTTGCCCTTCGGTTACTTCATTTGCGATGCAAAAAATCGCATCCCGACTATAGAGTGAGCCAATCCGGTCTGCCACTGTCGGCGTTCACCGACAGTGGCAAGCCAAAAGAGTAACTGGCAGCCATTACGCAAGAAGATGACGATATCTTCGCCAATAAATCTCTGTTTTCGGCATTCATCCATGACCAGGGTCCACGGGATCATTGCGCGGTTTTGTGAGCCGGTTCACGGCTAGCCGCCCCGGATGCGGCTAGCGCAGCAGCAGACTGTTCATCAGGGCCCGCAGTTTGAGCGGTTTGACCGGTTTGCTGATGTAGCCATACCCCCGCTCGCGGATCTGCGCCTGCAGCTCGCTCTTGCGATCGGCACTGATGATGATGCCCCCCAGCTCGTCGCCACACACCCGTTGCAGGGCAGCGAGCGCCTCCAACCCGGTCTTGCCGTCGTCGAGGTGGTAGTCAGAGAGCACCAGTCTCGGCACAAACCCTTGTGCCACCAGCTCCTCGGCTTCGGCCAGATCGACGGCGCATCGCACCTCGCAGCCCCAACGGCCGAGCAGGGTGCTCATGGCGGTCAGAATGTCCCGCTCGTTGTCGATACAGAGCACGGCTACCCCTTCCAGCTGGCTGTCACGCACCACCGGCGCCGCCAGCTGATGGGCCGTGACCGGCCGGGTCGCCAGATTGAGGGTCACCGCAAAGACCGATCCCTTGCCCGGCCAGCTCTGCAATGTGAGCTGATGACCGAGCACCTGCGAGATGCCGCGGGCGATGGCAAGCCCCAGACCCAGCCCCTGCTCCTTGGCGGTGCGGGAGTGATCGAGACGGGAGAACTCGTCAAAAATAGCCTCCTGCTTGTCCTGCGGGATACCGGGGCCGTTGTCCCATACCTCGATGCGGATCTTCTCCCCCATCCGGCGGCAACCAAGCAGCACCCGGCCCCCCGGGTTGTAGCGAAACGCATTGGTCAGGAAGTTCTGCAACACCCGGCGCAGCAGCCGCACATCGCTGTGCACCGCGTGCTTGCTCTCCACCACCGAGAAGTGGATCCCCCCGCCTGCGCCAGCACGCCAAACTCCGCCTTGAGGTTGTCGAGCAGATCGCACAGGGCAAAGTCGAGCTTCTTGGCCTTGAACTTGCCCGCTTCGAGCCGCGAGATATCGAGCAGATCGGTGATGAGATCCTCGGTCGCCCCCAGCGCATCATCGATATGGCGGGCGATGCGGGCCTGCTCGCCAGCATCGGGCAACATCTCCAGCAGGGAGGAGGTAAACAGCTTGGCGGCATTGAGGGGCTGGGTCAGATCGTGGCTGACCGCCGCCAGAAAACGGCTCTTGGATTGATTGGCCCGCTCCACCTGCTGGTTCACCAACAGCAGCTGGCGGTTGAGTTCGGAGAGCTCACGGGTGCGCTCGGCCACCCGTGCCTCCAGATGTTCGTTCGCTTCGCGCAGCACCCGCTCCGCATCGCGAAACGGCGTGATGTCGGTAAAGGTCATGACAAAACCGCCGGCGGGCATGGGGTTGCCCTGCATCTCGATCACCCGCCCGTCCGGGCGCTCCCGCGCCGAGATATGGGCGCTGCCGCGTTTCATAAAGGCGACGCGCCGCGCCACGTGATCCTCGATATCGCCGGGGCCACAGAGCCCCTGCTGGGCGTTGTAGCGAATGATCTCCTCGATGGGACGCCCTGCCTGAATAAGCCCTGGCGGATAGTGGAACAGCTCGATGTAGCGGCGGTTCCATGCCACCAGCCTAAGCTCCCTGTCCACCACCGAAATCCCCTGCCCGATATGCTCGATCGCCCCCTGCAGCAGGCCGCGGTTGAAGCGAAACACGTCGGAAGCCTCATCGACGATGGTGGCGATCTCCTCGAGCTGCATATTGCGCCCCTGCAGGGCCGAGGCGAGCACCAGCCGTGCCGACGAGGTGCCAAACACCCCCGCCAGCAGCCGCTCGGTGTGGGCAATCAGTTCGGCCGAAGCCTGCATCTGGGGCGCCAGGGTGCCGCCGCGCTCACCGGCGAAGCGACCAAAGGCGCGTTTGACCCGGCTTGAACCGACGAAACGGGCCGCCAGCATCTCCAGCTCCTTGACCGAGACCCGCGCCTGATAGAGGGCAGCGGTATCGCGACTCGGCTTGCCGACAAAGTTGGCCGCCTGCAGCCGCTCGCTCACCGCAGGGCGCGACAGCAGCGAGCCCGCCACATAACCGAGCAGGTTGAAGAGCAGGCTGAGGAAGATGCACCAGGCCCCGAGACTCAGCTCGCGAAACGCAGGCCAGTCCGGCGGCGCCAGCAGCTCGGCCAAGGGCGAGCCCGCCAGCAAGCCACTCTCCACCAGCAGGGTGACGAACCAGAGGCTCACCCCGAGGCTCAACCCAAGATAGACCCCCTTGCGATTGCCGTGACGCCAGTAAAGACCGAGCAGCAGGGCTGGCGCAAACTGGGCCACCGCGCCAAAAGAGAGATAGCCGATGCGCGACAAGCTGGTGAGATCGCCGAGCCAGAGGTAGAGACCCCAGGCCGCCAGCAAGATCAGCAGGATGGCGCCACGGCGCACCTGCAACAGCAGCCGTACCAGCCGCTCGTCACGCCCCTGCCGCCAGAAGCGGCGCAGCAGCACCGGCAGCACCAGATCATTGCTCACCATGATCGCCAGTGCGATGGTGCAGACGATTACCATGCCGGTAGCCGCCGAGGTGCCGCCGAGAAACGCCAGCATCGCCATGCCATCGAACCCGAGGGCCATCGGCAAACTGATCACATAGGTGTCGGAGGCCATATCGGCACCCACCCACTGCTTGCCCGCCAGCGCCAGCGGCCAGATAAAGAGCCCCATCACGAACAGGTAAAGCGGGAAGATCCAGCGCGCCCAGTGCAGGTCCTGCCCCTGATTGTTCTCCACCACAGTCACATGAAACTGGCGCGGCAGGCAGATGACGGCGCACATCGCCAGCACCGTATAGATGGCAAGCTCCAGCAGATTGCCGGGGCTCACCGCCACCACCTGTGCAAAGAAGTCGCGGGTCACCTGCTCGTGAGCCTCGCCCGGTTTGCTCAGGATCAGCCAGAGGGCGAAGCCCCCCACCGCGATAAAGGCCAGCAATTTGACCACCGACTCGAAAGCGATGGCCACCACCATCCCCCTGTGGTGCTCGGTGGCATCGAGATGGCGGGTGCCAAACAGGATGCTGAACAACGCCAGCAACATGGCGACCCCAAGCGCCAGTTCGGCGGTATTGCCCGATATAGCGCTGGCGTGCCCCGTCCCTACGCTGTTGACCATCAGCAGATCGAGCCCGGTCACGATCGCTTTGAGCTGCAGCACCAGGTAGGGAAGGATCCCCATGATGGCGATAAGGGCGATGAGCATGGCGAGACGCTGGGACTTGCCGTAACGGGCGGCGATGAAGTCCGCGATGGAGGTGATGTGTTCCCGCTTGGCCACCAGAATGAGACGCGCCAGCAGCCGCCAGCCAAACAGAAAGACCAGCATGGGGCCGAGATAGATGGGCACCGGCGACCAGGGGGATTCACTCGCTTGGCCCACGGTGCCGAAGAAGGTCCAGGAGGTACAGTAGACCGCCAGCGACAGACTGTAGAGCAGGGGCTGCCCCTTCATGCGATGCCGCTTGTGCTTGTCCGCCACGAAGGCAATCAGAAACAGCAGCCCCAGATAGGAGAGCGACAATCCGATCAGCAGCCATCCCTGGTGCATCGATAACTCCTTGTCCATGTTGAGTTTTTGTATACAACCTCGCCAGTCTAGAGAGGCTGCAGCCAAAAGTCATCCCCTTCGGACAGATTGAAATTATCGTTTCTCAATAAGTTTCATCTTGACTGTATATCGCAAAACAATAAACATTGCCGCTGTGAATATTGATAAACGATAAACTTTACCTTTCAGACAACACCCATAACGGCGAGGAATGAGATGATATCCAACAAACTCGAACGCTCGAGCATGCTGATCGAATGGCTGCTGCTACTGGCTCTGCTGGCGACCCCTTTGATCACCTTGCTGGAGGTGTGGACCCCCTTCGGTGGCGCCGATTTGCTGCAGGAGAAGCTCAACACCATTCTGAGCCGTCCCGGCATCAACCCGGCAGACTATCCGCTGCACTTCTCCACCCGGCTGCTCGGCACTCTGGTACAACTGTTGCCGGATCTGGTCTTCATGATGATGCTCTGGCAACTGCGCCAGCTGTTTCGTGGCTACCGCCACGGCCTGCTCTTCACCTTCGAGCAAATCCGCCGCTACCGGCAGATCGGGCTGCTGCTCTGTGCAACCTTCGTGGTCGAGTTGATCCACCTGCCCCTGCTGGATACTGTGCTCACCATGAGAGGCCCGGAAGTACTCGGTACCATAGCGCTGAGTACCTCAGATTTCCGGGTACTGCTGGCGGGACTGATCGTACTGGCGCTGGCACTGGTCATGCGCGAGGCCAAACTGCTGGCCGATGAACAGCAACTGACGGTGTGAGGATCCCATGCCCATCATCATCCGACTCGATGCACTGCTGGCCGAGCGCAAAATGACCGCCCGTGAACTGGCCCAGCGCATCGACATCACCGAGGCCAATCTCTCGATCCTCAAGAATGGCCACGCCAAGGCGGTGCGCTTCTCCACTCTGGAGGCCATCTGCCGTGAACTCCAGTGCCAGCCCGGCGATCTGCTGGGCTACGAGCAGGAGCGCTAACCCCTTATGAGTCGTCATATCACCCTGTTTGCCCTGTGGCTGCTGCCGCTGTGTGCCTGCGCCAGCGATAACGGGAGCGGCCCCCGCTACCTTGTCGAGCAGGGCGCCAGCGCCAATGTGCTGCAAGTGCGCCTTACCATGCAGGGCGAGCCCCCTTTTACCCTACTCCCAACCCGCCAGTTGCCGGGCAGTGCCACGCCGGCTTCCCCCGCGCTGGTCTGCCTTGCAGACAACCAGCCGGTTGCTCTCAACCAACCCTTCTCTTGCAAGGAGATCGGCTGGCAGATCACGCTCACACCGGCTCCGGCAGAGGGTGCTGATGCCTCGGCCCAACAGTCGCTGCTGTTTGCTCCCGACCAGTGGCTATTGACCGAGTGGGGTAACTTTGTGCGCCAGCAAGGGAGCCACCAAGGGGAGGTCTGTCTGCCGGATGGCAGCTGCCAACCGTTACCGGATGTCAACCAGCCACCGCTGATCCTGCCATTTGGTCTGCAAATTGTCCCCGTCACCAAGCCGGATCCGCGGCTGGTGCTGAGCCATGACGAGATTGCCAACCAGCTCGATCTGCCGGCCTTGCAGCAACAACTGAATGAGATCATCGACTATCTGGCCTTTCAGCTCGATGTGGCCCAGCCCACTCATCCATGGCAACTGGTGTGGCTCGGGCGAGATGTGGCGACCCACTCTCTTGGCGGAGCCGCCGGGGATCAGGTGTTTGTCGCCAACTACCCAACCATGAATGGCAAGCCGACGCCACAGGCCCCCTTGCGCCTGCTGCGCACCTCGGCCCACGAGGCGGTGCACATTCTTAACGACCGCAGCTCGACGCCACAGCCCACCTGGGTTGAAGAGAGCCTTGCAGAATACCTCGCCATCAAGGCTCTGCGCCGCTTTCGGCTGCATCAGGTCACGGCGATCAACGAACTGGCCGGGCGGGGCAAACAACTGCCTCATAACGAGAGCGGCCTCTATCGGGCTGCCCGCGAAGTGATGGCTGGCGATCGCTCCTACTACCCGCTCTTTTACGTCAAGGGGAGCGCCTTCTGGGAGGCACTGGAGCGGGAGCTGAAACACAATGACGTGACGCTGGCCCAACTGCTGCCCCAACTGGGCTGGCTGCCGGATGGCCGCTTTGATGCCGCATCCAGTGAACTGCTTGCCGGCACCATCGGCTCGGATACCTGGCGCCGCCTCAGACGCCACTATCTTGGCGAGCAGCAGTAACACCGCAAACCGCAGCAACGAAAAAGGGAGAGCCGTGGCTCTCCCTTTTTCCAGGTGATGATTCAAACAGACAGATATCAGGCCGGAGCACTCTCCTGCGCTGAGGGCACAAAGGGGCGCAGCCGCAGGAAGAACACCGGCAAGACCACCAGCACCATCAGGAAGAAGATGCCGCCGCCAAGGGGCTCGAACAGCACGCCGCAGAGTGCCATCAGAGCCGCCACCGTCATGCCAAGACCCAGCGCAGCGTAGAGGGACTGGGTCGGGATCAACTGCTCGGCCGGTAGCTGGCGGGTCATGAAGCGCACTGCCCCGAGATGGCTCACCCCGAAAGTGACCGCGTGGAGCAGCTGCCCCAGCACCAGTACCCACAGCTCGGTCGAAGCCCCCAGCAATACCCAGCGCACCACGCAACCGATGGCTCCGGCGATAAAGAGGCTCTGCGCCCCGAAGCGTTGCAGGAAGCGCTTGTCGGCGGCGAACATACAGATCTCGGCCACCACCCCGATCGCCCATAGGTAACCGATGATGGTGCCGCTATACCCTTGCGCCTTCCAGTAGATGGCACTGAAACCGTAGTAGGCGGCGTGGCTTCCCTGCAGCAGCGCAGTCAGCAACAGGAAGCGGCGCACCGGCGCGCTGCGCAGGGTCGCCAGCAGGGATGCCTTGGCGCGCTCCCCCTGCACATCCTGTGGCGCGGGACTAAGTGGCAGCCAGCTGAGCAACAGCATCAGCACCAGCCCCGCCACCATGGTGTGCAAAATCCAGTCGCTGCCGAAGTTGCCCACCAGCGCCCCCACCAGGGTCGAGGCAACGATAAAGGCAAACGAACCGCAAAGTCGCACCTTGCCATAGTCGATATGCGCCTGCACCACCATGCGGGTCGCCAGCGCCTCACCCACCGGCATCAGGGTCGGATAGATAAAGTTCGCCAGCAGGGTCAAGCCCACCAGCCACCAGAGGTGATGACTGAGATAGAAGCCGAGAAACGCCAGCAGACTGAGCAGGGAGAGCAACCGGGTAACCGGCAGCAGATGGCCCGCCCCCTTGATCTGCCCCATCACCATCAGGTTGCCGGCAAAGCGGATCGCCATCCCCGCCCCCAGCAGCAGACCTATCATCTCGGCACTGACGCCCACCCCCTCCAGCCAGAGCGACCAGAACGGCAAGTAAGCACCGTAGACAAAATAGAAGGCGCCGAAAAAGAGCGCTAACCAGGAAAACGCGGGCATAGATCCTCTGCAACCGGATGACGGGAGCAGAATGATAACCCATCCGCACCCACAGATCCCGATGGAAACCCCGCGAAGAAAACGAAAAAACTTCAATAAAATTGAACTATTACCGAAGATGCGGGGTCTACCTGGTAACACCTCCTCCTGGTTAGTGTTGCAATCCTTCCACCCGCCCACGGCGGGTTTCTTTTTTAGGCAAACATTTGATCTGCTCCATCGTCACAACATGGCAGCGACAAAAAAGGGGCCGAAGCCCCTTTGATTATCTGCGTCTGTTGTTTGCTCTTTAGAATACGTATTTGACCCGTGCACTCAGGTTGCGGCCCGGTTCGGTCATCAGGCTGTTGTCGGAACCTGCATCACGACCGGCGATGCGCTCGTAGCTGGTGTACTCCTTGTCAAACAGGTTGAAGACCCCGACGTTGAGCTGCAGATCGCTCATCGGGTTGAACTGGGCGTACATATCCACGACACCCCAACCGGCGCTCTTCACGTAATCGTTGCCTTTGCTGTCTTTACGGACTTTGTCCATATCGTCAGCAAAGCGCAGCGCGGTATTGAAGTTCCACTGGAACTGTTCCAGACGCACACCGACGGAGCCGTTGAGCGGGCTCAGGCTGTTGATATAGTTGCCATCCCCATCCTTGCCTTCGATGTAGGCGAGGTTGCCCCAGACATTGACGATGTCGTTGAGCCAGTAATCCGCCTTGGCTTCGACCCCTTTGGTGGTCGCCTTGCTCAGGTTCTGGTACTGATAGACGGCGGTGCGCCCCTCTTTGCCCACTTCCACCATCTCGATGAAGTCTTCAAACTTGTTGTAGAAGCTGGCTACTTCATAGCTGAAGCCGTTGCTGCTGCCACGCACACCAAGATCGATGCCGTCGCTGCTCTCCGGATTGAGGTTCGGGTTGGGCTCGATGCGATAGCCGTAAGCCTGATGGTTCAGGGTGGAGAAGGCGCTGTCATACATGGGGGCCTTGAAACCGTGGCTGTACTGGGCGAACAGGTTGGCCGCCTCGTGGGCCTTGAACACCAGACCCAGCTTGGGTGACAACTCCCCTTCGGAGAACTTGTGCAGCTTGTCGCCGGTGTAGGCGGGATCGTCCGGGGTCATCCGGTAGTAGTCATAACGGGCACCCGGGGTCAGTACCCAGCGCTCGCCAAACTTGATCTCGTCAAAGGCCCACAGGGCGCTGCGCTCGCTGGTGGTAGCCGGGAAACTCAGCTCGTTGTAGCCGACAAAATCACCGGGAGTCGTCGGCCCCTTGTAACGGGTACGTTCGTTGTCGGTGTGCTCGTATTCAGCCCCCCAGGCCAGGCGGTGGTTGGCGACCGCCTTGTGGAACTGCAGCTGGGCGCCGATGTTCTTCTGATCGAACACGTTGTGATCAAGCGAGTTTTTGGTCACATAGGGGTTGCCGGGGCTGACCGGATACTTGGATGAGGCGTACTGATCCAGTGTCTGCTTGGTGCGGGCGAAGTAGACCTTGCTATCCATCCGATCGGCCCAGCCTTGATTCAGCGCGATGCCGTGATCCAGCACCACAGAGAGGTTGTCGGTCTGCTTGTCGGTGATGGGCTGATCAAAGACACGGGCAGTACCGGTACCGACCTTGTTGAGCTTGACCGCATCCGGCTCCTCGCCATCGGTCAGGTAGTCAACGGTCAGCTTGAGGAACTGCTCATCGGAGAGGTTCCACTTGCTCTTGAGCAGCAGAGCGTGGGTACCGATATCGAAGTCGTTCTTGGTGGAGTCGAAATTCTGGGTCACACCGCCATCGCGCCAGGTGTAGCGCAGCAGGTTCTCCACTTCACCAGTGCGCAGGGCGCCGGTAAAGCCCGCCATCTTCTGGTGGCTGCTGGAGGCGTAACCGCTGGTCACATCCAGATAACTATCCTTGCCCTTGAGGAAATCGCTGGCATCCTTGGTGGTGATGGCAATCACGCCACCCAGCGCATCGGAACCGTAGGCGGCAGACGCCGGCCCCTTGGCCACTTCTACCTGCTTGATCATGTCGGTATCGAAGTAGCTCTGGCCAACCCCACCCTTGCTGTAGGCATCGTTCTGGCGCACACCGTCGCGCACCACCTTGACCCGGTTTTCCCCCATGCCGCGGATGATAAAGGTCTGCGCATCCCCCTGACCGCCGAGCACGGTCACACCGGGTTCGTAGCGGAACAGGTCGGCAACGTTGGTGACGACCTGCTCTTCAATCTGCTTGGCGGTGATCACCGAGATGGGGCCGGAGACATCTTCCAGTTTTTGCTCCATCCGTGAGCCGCTGACGACCACGACTTCATCCGCCTTCTGGGTGGCAGCAAAGACCTGGGAGGAGAGACCAGCCGCCACGGCGAGGGCAACCAGAGAGAGTGCGTTATGATGGGTCACAGCGAATCCTTATTGAGAACTGTTATCAAACAGGCCGCATATTACCCGGCTCTAGACAAAGATCAACAAGAAACGAAATCATTCTCATTTGTTTTGAACCAAATTGGTTTTACACTGTCGCCCTGTGTTGCCCTTATTCTCTATTAGCCCCCCGAGATGCACCGGCATCCGGGCATATCAGCCGTGAGATCCCATGATTAGACGACTTCCCCTGCTCGCCCTGCCGCTGCTACTGGCAGCCTGTGCCACCCCCACCCAACCGACCCAGTCATCACAGTTGCAGACGCTCTATGACTACCGGCTAAGCGGCGAAAGAGAAGCAGACCTGACGCTGGAGCAAGCAATCGCGCGCATTGCCGACGCCGACATCATTCTGGTGGGTGAGCTGCACAGCCATCCCGCCGTGCATCTGTTGCAATCGCGCCTGCTGAGCGGGCTCTACACCGCAGGTCAGCAGCACGGTCGGCCATTGGCCCTCTCCATGGAGCAGTTCAGCCGCGCCGATCAGAAGACGTTGGATGCCTATCTGGCGAACCAGATTGGTGAAGCGGCCTTGATCCGCGAAGGCAACGCCTGGCCCAACTATCCGAGCGACTACCGCCCGCTGGTAGAGTTTGCCAAAGCGCACCAGATGCCGGTGATCGCCGCCAACGCCCCCAAGCCGCTGGTGAGCTGTGTCGGTCAGGAGGGGGCTGAGTGGCTAGACAAACTGCCCGCGTCGCGTCGCAGCCAGCTGGCCCGCCAACTGACGCAGGGGGATGATCCCTATCGCCAGAAATTTATGGCTTCCATGCACCACGGCGATGCCGACAGCAACGCCCGCCGCTTCGCCGCCCAGACCAGTTGGGATGACACCATGGCCGAGAGCATGGTGGATTATCTCGCCAAGCACCCGGGCCAGCAGATCATGCATATCGCCGGCAATTTCCACGTCGAGGGGGGGCTTGGGCTCGCCAGTCGCATCGCCAGCCGCAATCCTGCCCTCAAGGTAGCGCTGGTCGTGCCCCGCACAGATGAGACCTCTGTTGCAGATCCCGCAGCCGATGTGCAGGTAACCATCATGCCGCTGCCTAAGCGCTGGCAAAACAGTGACGAGATGAAGCAAGATATGGGCGCGCTGCATCAATCCCGCAGTCGTGACTGCAGCCAGTGGCTGCAACCCTAATCTTCCAGGAAACGGCGGGTAAAATATGGATGTGTTACTGATCATCGATGTGCAGCAAGGCTTGTTCAACGAGCCCCGTTACCGCCAGGAGCAGGTGCTGGCCAATATCAATCGGGCTGCGGCCCATGTCAGACAGCAACAGGGACGGGTCATCTATATCCAGCATGACTCGCCCCCTGGTACCGAACTGGAACCGGGTACCCCGGGTTGGCAGTTGCACAGTGCACTGCAACCGGCCAAGGGAGAGAGCCGGGTACGCAAAACGGCCTGTGACAGCTTTCTCGACACCGAGCTCGCCTTCCTGCTGGCCGAGCAGCCGGTCGATCGACTGATCCTCTGTGGCTGTGCCACCGATTTTTGCGTCGACACCACGGTGCGCAGTGCGGCCTCCCATGGGTACGAGGTGCTGGTGTTGAGCGATGGTCACACCACCGCCGATCGCCCCCACCTGAGCGCGGCCCAAATCACCGAGCACCATCACTGGATGTGGCGCCACCTCAGCCTGCCGGAGGGGCGCAGTGTCACCCTGCTCACCACCGACGAGCTGCTGGCAGTAACACCCACCCTGCAGCCGTGCTAATCTGCGAGCCTCGCCTCGTTTCTCACTGGAGTCTGTCGTGCGCCTGTTGTCTGCCACCCTGTTGTTGATTGTTCCCCTGCTGTCGGCCTGCTCCAGCTTGCCCGGACAGAAGTATGACGAGCCGGAACCTCTTTTTCTGACCCACATCAACGAGGAGGGGAGCAAGCGGTTCACCTTTGAAGCCGCACCCAACGACACCTTGCCGCGCGGCCTCTCGGCGGCCCAGAGCCAGCGGCTGCTGGAACAGCGAGAGGCGTTGCAGGAGAACCTGCTGACCGAGACCCTGGCGACCAAGCAGTATTGCCGCCAGGGCTACATAGTGCTGAGCCAGACCTCCTGGAAGGTGCGGGGGGAGTGCAACGAAACGGCCACCGACGCCGATCGTCGCGCTTTTCCCAACAAGGCCAGCTGGCAGGATTGAACTGGAGGATGAGATAACGCAATAAAAACGGGCAGCCAATTGGCTGCCCGTTTTGTTATGACGGCTGTCGTGGTCGACAGGGATTATCAGACCGGCGCATCGGCCGGGCTGGTGAGCTCGGCACCGTTGTCGATGCGCTTGTGCCCTTCCACCAGATGGACGAAATCCACCAGCTCGTCACCGGAAACCGCGAACGCCTGTCCGAAGCCCTTGACGAACAGCCCCTGCTCCGGCTTGAGGCGGAACAGTTTGAAATCCTTGAGGTTGGAGAGACCCTTGATGATCTCGCCAAAACGACCTTCCAGTGCCGCCACCGCCTTGCTCCAGCGGGCGTCGTCACGGGCCACCACTTCAGCCACCGCATCGAAGGTCAAGCGCTTGCGGGCAAACAGCTCGCGGGCACCGCTCTCATCCTCGATCAGCATCAGGGATACCCGGGGCACCTGTTGCAGGTTGCGGGCGTGGCGGGCGATCTCGGAGATCAGCACATAGTAGCCATCTTCCTGCAGCACAAACGGGGCATAGCTGGCGTTGGGATTGCCTTCGCCATCGACGGTGGCGAGCTGCAGGGTGCGGCAGCTGTCGCGAAACTCGCGGATCTCCGGTTGCAGGCGGTTCTGCAGACGCTCCTGACGTTCACTCATGCTTTGACTTCCTCTTGAGAGTTGTGGCGCAGCGCCATAAAACGGGTGACCTGATCGGCCAGCAGCTGGCGTTTCTCGTCGCGACCCAGATAGACCTTGAAAATGCAGCGGCCGGAGTGACCGAAGAACTGGAAGGAGTGCCCCTCCTTGCCCATGAACAGCTTGCTGACCAGCGCAATCCCCGCCACGTTGTCGAGCTTGAGATGACCATGCAGCTCACCGTCGCGGCCCATCAGGTTGTAGTAGCCGCGTGCGTCCTTGCCTTTCGGGAAGGGGGCTTTGACCTCGAAGATGGAACCTTCTGATTCGACGATGGTGGTCACCGGGCCCCAGTCGGCCAGATCTTCCAGCAGACCTTGTGCGCGATCGGCGGGCAGCAAGGTCACCAGCTCGGCGGGCAGATGGCGAACCACCTCCCATTCGCTGATGGCAAGCTGGGCCGCCAGGGTGGACGGATGAGCGCCGGGATCCTGCTCCAGCAGCGCGTGAATGCGTTGTGCAATGCTCATGTTTTCTCCCTCTGCGGGACCATATTGTCCCGCTGTTTATCATGGCGGCTACTCTAATAAAGCACCGGAATCAATGCAATTGATAATTGCTATCATTATCAGTGCATTTTTTCCAAAGCCTTGATATTCTCGGCGGCACACCCGTTTCATTCACCCCTTCGGAGGTTAGCATGGGCCGTCGTCTTGCCCTCGCCATCACCCTGCTCTGCAGTTCACTCTCTTCCTTCTCTGCCGTTGCCGCCGACGGACAGAAAGAGCGTATCGTCAGTATCGGCCCGGCCACCACTGAACTCATTCTGGCTCTTGGCGGTGAATCGAGCCTGATCGCCACCGATGTCAGCAGCCCCTTGCCAAAAGGGTTGCCCAAGGTGGGTTATCACCGGGCTCTGGCCGCCGAAGGGATCCTGAGCCTCTCTCCCACCCGACTGGTGGGCAGCGACGAGATGGGCCCGGCCCCGACCCTGGATCAGCTGCGTCGTGCCGGGGTCAAGGTGGAGGTGCTGGATACCGCGCCGACCCTCGCCAACCTCAATCAGCGTATCGACACCCTCGCCAGCCTGCTGGGCGATAAAGCCGCTGGCGATCGCCTGAAGGTTGAGATCCAGGCTCAGACTGCTCAGCTGGCGGCGCAAGCCAAACAGAACAAACCGCTCAAGGTCGCCTTCCTGCTGCTGCACAAGGGGCAACCCACCAGCATCGCCGGGGGGGACACCACTGCCAGCGCGCTGATCTCGCTGGCGGGCGGCATCAATCCGGTCGCCGAGTTACGCAACTACAAGCCGGTATCCGCCGAATCCCTCATCGAGATGCAGCCCGATCTGGTGCTGGTTAGCGGTCGTGACTGGCAGCAATATGCCGATCCGGCCAAGGTGCTGGCGGAAGTGCCCGCCTTGGCGGCTACCCCGGCAGGCAAGCGCAACGCCATTCACGCCATCGACGGTCACGCCCTGCAAGGGGGCCTGAGCCTCAACTCCCTGCAACAGGCGAACCAGATCGCCCAGTGGATCAAGCAGGGGTCATGATGCGGTTACCCCTCTCCTGGCTGCTGGCCTTTACCACGGCCGCACTGGCACTGTTGCTGCTCGGTTCGCTGGCAACCGGCCCTATGACCCTCACCCTGGGCGAGAGTCTGCGGGCGCTGTTTGCCGGGCAGGAGAGCGGGATTGAGTCGCACAAACTGCTGATCGTGCAGGAAATTCGCCTGCCGAGAACCCTGCTCTGCATCGCAGTGGGGGGGATTCTAGGGCTCTGTGGTGCCGTGATGCAGGGGCTGTTTCGCAACCCCCTGGCTGACCCCGGCATCATAGGTGTCTCCGGCGGTGCGGCGCTCGGTGCGGCGCTCGCCATCGTGCTGCTGGCCCCCCTCGGCCAGCAGCTGCAAGCCACCATCGGGGTTGGTCTGCTGCCGCTGCTCGCCTTTCTCGGCGGCGCCCTCACCACCACCCTGGTCTATCTGCTCGGCACCCGTGAGGGGGGCACCTCGGTCACTGTCATGCTGCTGGCCGGGGTCGCCATCACGGCGCTCTCCGGTGCAGTGATCGGCCTGCTCACCTATCTGGCGGACGATCAGATGCTGCGCAACCTGAGCCTGTGGCAGATGGGAACGCTGGCGGCAGGCAAACCGGCCGATGTGGCGCTGGCCCTGCTCACCCTGGCGGCCCTGCTGTGGCTCTTTATGCGCGATGCCAATCCCCTCAATGCCCTGCTGCTGGGTGAAGGGGAGGCTCGTCATCTGGGGGTCAATGTGCAATCCCTCAAACGTCGTCTGATTCTGCTCACAGCGGCGGGCGTCGGGGTGGCGGTAGCGGTATCGGGGATGATCGGCTTCGTCGGGCTGGTGGTGCCTCATCTGGTGCGCCTGCTGGCGGGTCCCAACCATGTCAGGTTGCTGCCGCTATCGGCCCTGCTTGGCGCCGCCCTGCTGCTGGCAGCCGATATGCTGGCACGCACCCTGCTGGCCCCTGCCGAGCTGCCGGTGGGCATCATCACCGCCCTGCTCGGCGCCCCCTTCTTCATCTGGCTGCTGGTAAAAGGCCGCCGCGCCCTGTGATACGGACTGTTATGCAACCACTCTCATCCTCACTCTCCGCCCCCCTGTTGAGCTGCACCCGACTCAGCCTGCGCCGTGGCCAGCGCCAGATCCTGGATGGGCTCGATCTTAGTCTCGAGAGCGGTACCCTCACCGCGCTGCTCGGCCCCAACGGGGCGGGCAAGAGCTCGCTGCTCAAGTGCCTGACCGGCGAGCTGGAATATGAGGGTTCCATCACCCTGTTTGGCGCAGATCGCCAGCAGTGGGACAGCAGCCAGCTGGCCCACCGACTCGGGGTATTGCCGCAAAGCTCCTCCCTCAACTTCCCCTTTCTCTGCGAGGAAGTGGTCGCCATGGGGCGCCTGCCACACAGTGAACCGGCGGCGCGGCGCGACGAGATTGTGGCAGCGGCCATGACCCATGCCGGGGTCGAGCATCTGGCCAAGCGGCTCTATCCGGGGCTCTCCGGCGGCGAGCGGCAGCGGGTGCAGTTTGCCCGGGTGCTGGCGCAGATCTGGCAGGCCCCCTCTCCGACCGAGCAGACCGAGCAACCCCGCTTGCTGCTGCTCGACGAACCCACCTCGGCGCTCGATCTGAAATACCAGCATCAGCTGCTCACCATGGCGCGCGCCCTGGCCAGCCGCAATACTGCAGTGCTGGTGGTGCTGCACGACCTCAATCTGGCGGCGCGCTATGCCGATCGGCTGGTGATGCTGGAACGGGGCAAGCTGATGGCCGATGGCACACCTGCCAAGGTGCTCACCCCTGAGCTGATTGCCCGTCTCTATGACTATCCGGCACAGGTGATCCACCACCCCGAGAGCGGCCTGCCGATGGTGGTGTAGTCATTCTTTCTGATGCGAGATGCTCGATCGAACCACTGCAACCCTATAATGGCAGCCTGTTAACCGACGCAGGTGTCACCATGATTCGCTTTGCCACGTTTAATGTCGCTTTTGATCGCTCTGCTGCCGGTATGCTGACCGGTGAGCTGGCGCTGACCCGCACCGAGCAGGATGCCCTGCTGGCCCGCCTCGCCGAAGGGAGCCTGAGCGGCGCCACGGAAACCAAAGCCAAGAACGTGCAGCAGATCCGCAACGTGGCGGAGATCATCCAGCGCACCCGTCCGGATGTGTTCCTGCTCAACGAGTTCGACAACGACGGCAAAGGCGAGAGCACCGCCGATCTGAAAGCCTTCAACGACAACTATCTGGCTCACGCCCAGCACGCAGAGGTGACGGCCATCAGCTATCCGGTGATGCAGAACTTCGCCACCAACACCGGCCTGATGAGCGGTTATGACCTCAATCTGGATGGCAAGGTCAACAGCGGCCCCGACGATGCCTGGGGCTTTGGCAACTACCACGGCCAGTACGCCTTTGCGGTGATGTCCAAATACCCCATCGACACCAAGCAGATCCGCACCTTCCAGCACTTCAAGTGGAAGGATATGCCGGGCGAGCAGAACCCCATCATCGATGACTGCAACAATCCCAAGGTCAAGATCCCGGCCAGCCGCCAGTGTGGTGATGCCTGGTATTCAGACGCCGCCTGGCAGCAGTACCCGCTCTCCTCCAAGAACCACGCCGATGTGCCAGTACGGATCAAGACCGAGAAGGGTGAAGAGGTGATCCACTTCCTGATCTCCCACCCGACCCCGCCGATCTTTGCCAACGCGGCGCGTCACACCGTCAAGCACAACCGCGCCGAGATCGCCTTCTGGAACGACTACGTCAAGGGTCTCAACTACATGACCGATGACAAGGGCACCAAGGGTGGGCTGGCCAAAAACGCCAAGTTCGTTATCGCGGGTGATTTCAACGCCGATCCGCTCACCGGTGACGGTGACCTGACCGCCATTCAGGATTTGCTAAACAACCCGCTGATGAATCAGGCCATCACCAATGGCACCCTGATCCCGGTCAGCGAAGGGGGCCCGGAGTGTGTCAGCAAGGGGGCCGACTGCAAACGCAACCTCACTCGCCCCAACCCGGAACGCATCACCAACTCCAGCGTGCTGCAGCTGGATCACGTCATCCCCTCCGCCAACCTCAACGCGGTCAAGAGCGGCGTCTTCTGGCCTGCCAGCTTCGAGGCCGGTGATCACCTGGTCTATGATGCGAAACTCGGCATCGCCAAGGGAGTCAGCTCGGATCACCGCATGGTGTGGGTCGATCTCAAACTCGACTAACTCTGCCATGACCCCGCTGCGGCGGGGTCTTTTCTTGGCGATGACTGGCGAGTTGACCACGGCTCATTAGTCCACCGCTTGGCATTGAGTTATCCATCCATAACTCATCCATAGCCGTTGAATAGGCCCTCCGATCACAGAACCGCCGCGCCAATGGTGGTAGCATGCCTCCTCTTGCCATCCGGCCGCACGGCGGATCCGGTGGCCCTCCCTCCTCCGCTTTCACTTTTTGAGGAACGATTTGATGGAACTGCTTCTGCTTAGCAACGGTAAAGCCAACGAATTTCCGGGTCTGCTCGGCTGGGCCCGGGATCGGGTTCAAAGCCTGCTCGCGCGCAAACAGGTCAAGCGCATCCTGCTCATCCCCTACGCGGTGATCCGCAGCGACTGGGATGCCCGTGCCAACGAGCTGCAGGAGAGTCTGGGAGTCGATGCAATCAGCATCCACCACTTCGATGATCCGGTTGATGCCATCAATCAGGCGGACGCCATCTTTATCAGCGGCGGCAACACCTGGCGCCTCAACCAGATGCTGCACGAAAACGGCCTGATCGTGCCGATCCAGCGTGCCGTGCGCGAGCGGGGCGTCCCCTATGTGGGCTGGAGCGCCGGTTGCAACGTGGCGACCCCGAGCATCCGTACCACCAACGACATGCCGGTTTGCAGCGCCGCCGTGCTGCCGGCGCTGGGCCTGTTCCCGCTGCAGATCAACCCGCACTATCTGGACGCCAGCATCAGCGGCCACATGGGCGAGACCCGCGACGAGCGTCTGGCCGAGTTCTGCGCCATCAACCCGAGCGAGCACGTGGTGGCCCTGCGCGAAGCGAGCCTGCTACAGGTAAGTGGCGAGCGTCTGGAGTACTGGAGCGCCCGCGAGCAGGACTTCAAGATCTTCAAACACGGTCAGGAGCCGCAGGCCTTTATGGACGCAGCCCCGCTGGCCGAGCTGACCCCCTTCAAGGTCAGCTGAGCCACGAAGAGCGCCGCGCCACTTGCCAGCGGATAGCTCGCGAAACGGTAAAAACAAAAGAGGGATGGCTCAATGCCATCCCTCTTTTTTATCGTCATCTTTCAGCTGATTGCAGCCTGATTACTCACCCTGCAGGGTCACCAGTACCTTGCGGGCGCCACCATCGACGCGATGCTCGCCAAGCCAGATCCCCTGCCAGGTGCCGAGTGCCAGCTGACCGTCACGGATCGGCAGTAGCAGGCTCACCCCGAGCAGGGAGGATTTGATGTGGGCGGGCATGTCATCCGCCCCCTCATAGGTGTGGCGATAGTAAGGGGCATCTTCCGGCGCCAGCCGGTGCAGATGGGCCTCCATATCGCTGCGCACGCTGGGGTCGCAATTCTCGTTGAGGGTGAGCGAGGCGGAGGTATGTTGCAGCAGCAGGTGGGCCATGCCGACTCGGTAATCGGCCAGCATCGGCAGCTTGGCCACCAGCTCGTCAGTCACCAGATGAAAGCCCCGTGAATGGGGCTTCAGAGTCAGCAGGCACTGCTGCCACATCAGACGTACTCCATAAAGACGCGGGAGGTGAGTTTGGTGATGAGCTCGTAGGGGATGGTGCCAATCTCGTCGGCCACCCGCTCCACCGGCAACCCCTCGCCCCACAGCACCGCCTCGTCGCCGGCCTTGTCGGTTGCGCCGGGCCCAAGATCGACTGTGCTCATATCCATGGAGACACGCCCCACCAACGGCACGATTCGGCCGTTGATCAGCACGGAAGTGCCGTTGGGCGCCATGCGCGGATAGCCGTCACCATAGCCGATGGCGATCACGCCAAGGCGAGTATCGCGATCGGACACCCAGTTGGCGCCGTAGCCCACCGGCTCGCCCACCTTGTGATCCCGCACCGCAATCAGCTGAGTTTTGAGGGTCATCACCGGCTGCAGATCGTAATCGGCCGCCACCGTGTTGGGGAATGGCGACACGCCATAGAGGATGACACCGGGGCGAACCCAGTCGCAGTGGGAGTCAGGCCAGGCCAGAATGCCCGCCGAGTTGGCCATGGCCCGCTCGCCCGCCAGCGGTGCGGTCAACTTGCTGAACAAATCGATCTGCTCGCGGGTAATAGGCTGCTCCAGCTCATCGGAGCGGCTGAAGTGGGTCATGATGTTGAACGGCTGCACCACGTTCTTGCACTTGCCGAGTCGCTCGATAAAGGCGGGCATCTCGTCGGCCCGTACCCCGAGGCGGTGCATGCCGGTGTCGAGCTTGAGCCAGGCCACCACGGGGGCAGGTAGCTCGACCTGTTCCAGCGCTTCGAGCTGCTCCCAGGTGTGAACCGCCGTCTGCAGATTGTTGGCCGCCAGCACCGGCAGATCGTCGGCGGAGAAGAAGCCCTCCAGCAGCACGATGGGCTTGACCACGGCGCAGGAGCGCAACATCAGCGCCTCTTCGATACGGGCCACCGCGTAGGCATCCGCATCCACCAGGGTGCGGGCGACCGGCAGCAGTCCGTGGCCATAGGCGTTGGCCTTGACCACAGCGATGATCTTGCAAGCGGGAGCGTGGCGCTTGACCACGGCGAGGTTGTGGCGCAAGGCCGCAGTGTTGATTTGGGCAGTAGCCGCTTTCATGGTTTTCCCTTACGAGGGCACAAATGGTCTCCCCCTCATCGGGCCGAAGACCGCCACTCACTTATCGTCGTCGAAGGCCGGACCGGCATAATTGTCGAACCGGGAAAACAGGCCCTGAGCAGCAGCCAATGACTGGCTATCGATCAGGGCAATCGTGGTAATGGCGAAACCGCCATCACCTTGGGTTTACATCAATAATCGTCGTCAAACGCCGGACCGGCGTAGTTGTCGAACCGGGAGAACTGACCCTGAAAGGTGAGACGCACTCTTCCGATAGGGCCGTTACGCTGCTTGCCGATAATGATCTCGGCAATCCCCTTGTCCGGGCTGTCATCGTGATAAACCTCATCACGATAGATAAACATGATCAAATCCGCATCCTGCTCGATGGAGCCCGATTCACGAAGATCCGAGTTGACCGGGCGCTTGTCGGCCCGCTGTTCCAGGCTTCGGTTCAGCTGGGAGAGCGCCACCACCGGGCACTGCAGCTCTTTCGCCAAGGCCTTGAGGGAGCGAGAGATCTCGCCGATCTCCAGGGTACGGTTGTCAGAGAGCGCCGGCACCCGCATCAGCTGCAGGTAGTCCACCATGATCATGGATAGGCCACCGTGCTCGCGCGCCACCCGACGGGCACGGGAACGTACATCGGTCGGAGTGAGGCCGGAGGCGTCATCGATATACATCTTGCCCTTCTCGAGCAGCAATCCCATGGTGGAGGAGAGGCGTGCCCAATCCTCGTCGTCGAGCTGACCGGTACGCACCTTGGTCTGGTCGATACGACCGACCGAGGCGAGCATACGCATGATGATCTGCTCGGAGGGCATCTCCAGCGAGAAGATAAGCACCGGCTTGTCGGCGGTGAGGGCCGCATGCTCACAGAGGTTCATGGCAAAGGTGGTCTTGCCCATTGAGGGACGGGCCGCCACGATGATCAAGTCCGAACGCTGCAAACCGGCGGTCATCTTGTCGAGATCGTTGTAACCGCTAGATACCCCGGTAACACCGTTGTGCGGCGTCTTGAACAGCTCTTCAATCTTGTCGACGGTCTGCTCGAGGATGAGCTTCAGGGGCTGGGGCCCCTCGTTGGCGCTGGTGCGCTGCTCGGCAATCTTGAATACCTTGCTCTCGGCAAGATCCAGCAGATCGCCGGAGGTACGGCCCTGTGGCTCGTAACCCGCTTCGACTATCTCGTTGGCGACCGAGATCATCTCCCGTACGACCGCCCGCTCGCGCACGATTTCGGCGTAGGCGTTGATGTTGGCGGCACTCGGGGTGTTCTTGGCGATCTCCACCAGATAGGCGAAGCCGCCCGCCTCTTCCAGCTGTTCGGAGCGCTCCAGCTCCTCCTGCAGGGTGATGAGGTCGATGGGGTTGCCCACGTTGGAGAGGCGGGTCATAGCCTGGAAGATCAACCGGTGCGGACGGCTGTAGAAATCCTGATCGATCACCCGTTCGGCAACCCGATCCCAGGCATCGTTATCCAGCATCAGGCCGCCCAGTACGGACTGTTCGGCCTCAAAAGAGTGGGGAGGAACTTTCAGCTGTTGTGTCTTGGCGTCTTTTTTCGCCGTCACTTGCTCTGCCATACACATAAAAACCGCAGCGGGAAGGGGACGGGAATTTTACAAAAGAAAGCCAACTACGGCGAGCCCTATCTGGCGGCTCATACCATCATAAAGGGCCAAACCAGAGTCTGCTCTACCTTGACCATTTTGATTTTGCTTCGCATTTTGCGCTCCTTGCGACTCAATCTTCTGCTTTTCATCCGGTTTACTCCTCTTGTTTGACGCCGTATCGCGGCAACCTCGTTCATGAATAATTCATGCCAGAGGTGATATTGATGAATACAAGCTGCGACACAATTAGGGACAGGCAGCCTGCCATGCGCCTTGCTGAGCTTGCCAAAGCGGAGCATGCCCCACCCACAGACGAGAGTGAAAAGAGTCAAAATGAAAAAGATGCTGACCCTGTTTGCCGTGATCCTGGCCATTGGCCTGGGGGCACCTCACGCCGAAGCCAAGAAATTTGGCGGCGGCAAATCCTTTGGTAAAAGTTACAAAACTGCGCCGGCCCAGCCTGCGGCCAAACCGGTCGACACCAAGAATCCGACACTGAATGCCCAGACTCCGCCGAAAAAGAGCGGCATGATGGGTGGCCTGCTGGGCGGCCTGCTGGCTGGCGGCCTGTTTGCCTACCTGCTGGGCAGCGGTGCCTTTGAAGGTCTGCAAGGAATGGACTTCCTGCTGATCGCCCTGCTGGCGCTGGGGGCAGTCTTCCTGATCCGTACCCTGCGCAAGGGCAAGGTCGCGACACCACAGCCACAACAGGCGGCCTATGCGGGCTATCAGCCACCGCAATCCGCGGCCCCGCAGCAATTTGAGCAGAGCAACAGCGCACCGCAAGCCACCGGCTTTGCCGACAGCGACGTGCCGTTCCGCCTGCCGCTGGGCTTTGACATGAACAGCTTCCTGGCCGGTGCCCGCGATCACTATCGCACCCTGCAAGAGGCGTGGAACAAGAACGATCTGGAAAAAGTGCGCGAATACGTCAGCCCCGAGCTGTTTGAACAGCTCAAAGCCGAGCGCGCCGAACTGACTGGCGACCAGCACACAGAAGTAATGTATGTCGACACCCAGCTGGTACGTGCTGACTATGGCAGCGACTGGGCCCAGGTGAGCGTGCGCTTCAGCGGCCGCTACATGGACCGTCAGGAGCAGGTCGAAGAAGACATCAAAGAGGTGTGGCACCTCGAGCGCGATCTGGCCAAGAACAATGCCCCCTGGCATATCGTCGGTATCGAGCAGCTGTAAGGCTTCGCGCCTATCAGTTAGTCACTAGGCAATAGCCAGTCAGTTAAGCCTGACTGGCTATTTTTTTATGGGGCACAACGAGACCAAATAGAGACTGACGCTGGCTCGTTATAGCTGTTGGGACATGACCTAACATGGTCATATTGTGCTGATGAAGACACCGATTTGGTAACCCGTTTACGCACCGAGCCAAAAACACATCGCGGAATCGAGAAGGAAATAATGTTGAGCATTAACCAAAAATAAGCGCCCCTGTTAGCTTGGGAAAAGCCGCGAGCCTATTTGACAGACATAAAAAATCCGAAGCCAGAACAACCGGCTTCGGATTTCATCATCCAAGGAGGAGCAATTAATGAGCATTAATTGCTCGGTATGACTCCTACGGCAGATTTTTTATCATCGGCATGGCCGTGATCAGTGGTGATGGCCCTTGCCACCACAACCGCCACCACCGCAGCAGCCGCCGTGACCATGGTCGTCACCGTGGTCGTGGCCATGATCGTGACCGTGACCAGCACCACCGCAGCAACCGCCGTGGCCGTGATCTTCATCGTGGTCGTGACCATGACCGCCACAGCAGCCGCCGTGATCGTGGTCATGACCGTGATCGTGACCACAACCACCGGCACCGTGAACGTGGCCGTGGGCCAGCTCTTCGGCAGTGGCAGCACGCACGTCCTTGATCTCGACCTTGAAGCCCAGAGTCACGCCAGCCAGCGGATGGTTGCCATCTACCTTGACGAACTCTTCGGACACTTCAACCACGGTCACCGGACGGTGGCCATCGTCGGTTTCAGCGACAAAAGTATCCCCTTCGGAGACTTCCATGCCGTCGAACAGCTCGCCCGGTACTTCTTGTACCAGTGTCTCGTCATATTCGCCGTAGGCCTGGCTCGGTGCCAGAGTCACTTCGAAGGCTTCACCTACCGCGCGACCTTCCAGCTCGGCTTCCAGGCCAGAGACCAGGTAACGGGTGCCGTGCAGATAGACCAGCGGCTCTTTGCCGACAGTGCTGTCGATGACTTCACCGTGCTCGTCGGTGACTGTGTATTCCAGCGTAACCACGCTCAGAGGAGCTACTTTCATGTCAGGATCCTGCGGATAGAAAAAAACGGGCTCAGAATACCCTAAAAAGCGGGCCGCGCATATGCCGTGCGGCGCCACGGAGTGACGAAAAAAACGGCAACAGCGTCAGTAAGGAGACCCTCATTCCACCCGCCGTTCCCTTATCAGGGGCGAAACACCCCGATCACCTCTTCCGCCTCGCGAGTCTGCTTGTCGACCTCGGCGGGTGTTTGTACCTGGGTATCGCCACAGGCGACGCAGGTCACCTTCTCGACTCCATGCTCCAGATACAGCATCATGTTGTCCAATTTGCCGCACGCCGGGCAAACCGCACCGGCAATGAAGCGTTTTTTACGTCTGGTTTCCATATTTGTTACCTCCAGGCAGCATCATATCAGGGTTTTTACATGCATCACGCCATCGAGTATCACCATTTTTCCTGTCAGGGCCTGCACGCCGGCAACCGCAAACGGACCCCGGTCGGGCAGCTGTTGCGGATCACCCGGGGCGCTGCGCTGCTGAGACTGGGCCAACATGAGCTGTTGCTGCCGGCAGGCAGCAGCTTCTGGCTCTGCGCCGATGCCCTCGCGGCCTTCAGCCCCCTCAGCGGTTGTGATTACGATCAGCTGAGCGTCTCTTTGCGCGTGGATCAGCCGCAGCAGGCAGGCTGGCTGCAGACCACCCCGCTGCTCGATGCCCTGCTCGACTCGCTAGCCCTGTGGCAACGTCCGAAAGAGTGGCAAGGGGCCTACGGTCAGCGACTGCAGGTTATCCTGGATGAGCTGCAACAGTGCGCCATCAGCCAGCAGGGTCACGGTGAGCTGCAAGCCTGCTGGCAAGCGCTGGCCAATGGCCAACCGGAGTCTCTGCAACAGTGGGCACAACAAGCCGATGCGCCGGTGGAAGGGACTGCATTGCAACAACAGTGGCAACTGCTGCAGGCGCTCAGATTGCTCAAGGGCGGCAGCAAACCCGCGCAGGTGGCCAGCAAGCTGGGTTATGCCGATGAGGCCGCATTGCAAGCTGCCTGCCAACAGTGGGGAGTTGGCGAAGATGGTGATCAATAACCGGACGCCGATGTGAGTGCGCCAACGAAATTGGCTGAATGAGTCCAGTTTTTTGCCAGATGGTCGTTAACAAGGAAGGGCCATTCCCCCCGTAATCCTTTATGCTAGAGGCCTGAAGTGACTGCCAACGTTTCGACCAACAGGACATCTGCCATGACGAGCAAAGCCAATCAATCCCAGGGCATGTTGCTGTTTCACCTTTCAGCCAAACAATCCTTTGCCATCGGTACCCTCAAGGTGAAAGAGATAGTGCCCTACACCCAGCTGACGGCAATGCCCCACTCGCACCCGACCGTGTTAGGGGCTGCCAATATGCGCGGCTCCACCATTCCGGTGATCGACATGGCGATGGCGGTGGGCTATCGCCCCATCAGCAAGGAGGAGATGCCCCACTGCTTCATCATCATTACCGACTGCCGCCGCACCCTGGTGGGCTTTCTGGTACGGGGCATCGACAAGATCACCGAGTGCAACTGGCGCGATATCGAATCGCCACCCGCCTCCCTCGGCCACAATGTGTTCGTAACCGGTGTGACCCGGGTCAATGACCAGCTGATCCAGCTGCTGGATGTGGAGCTGATCCTCTCCCGGGTCTATCCGGATGATCCGAGCCACCTCTATCCGGTGCTAACCGATGTGCAGCGGGAACGGATCAAGCCGATGCGGATCCTGCTGGTTGATGACTCTTCGGTCGCCCGCCGTCAGCTGATGGCCGCCCTCGACTACATCAATATCCCCTATGAAGTCTGCACCAATGGCAAGGATGCACTGACCCTGATGCAAACGCGGGCGAGCCAGAAGACCCCCATCGACATTCTGGTGAGCGATATCGAGATGCCGGGGCTTGATGGCTACGAGCTGGCCTTCGAGGTACAGAGCGACAGCAAACTGGCGGGGGCCTACATCATCCTGCACACCTCCCTCTCCAGCGAGATCAGTGTGGAGCGAGCCCATCAGGTGGGTGCTCATGAGGCGCTGACCAAGTTCGAGGCCAATGAGCTGATCCAGGCCATGCTGCGCGGTGCCGAACATCACGATCGCCTGCTGAAATAAGCCAATGACTGGCGGGAGGAACACGCCTCCCGTCCTCCTTATCTTCGACCCAGACCGACTGACCCCATGCTGACCGAGAGCCACTTCCACGCCCCCTGGTGGGCACGCAATCCTCATCTGCAGACCATATTGCCCAAATGGCTGCGCCGCCCCCCTGCCCGTTTTGTGGCGGAGCGGTTTGAACTGCAGGATGGGGACTTTGTCGACCTCTCCTGGAGCGGGGAAGTCAGCCTTGATGAACGGCCGCTGATAGTGGTGTTTCACGGGCTGGAGGGAAGCATTCACTCCCACTACGCCAAGGGATTGTTCGCCCACCTGCAGCAAGAAGGCAGAGAGGCCGTGCTGATGCACTTTCGCGGTTGCAGTGGCGAGCCCAATCGCCACCTGCAGGCCTATCACTCCGGCGCCATCGGTGATGCGCAGGAGCTGATTGCCGAGCTGAGCCAGCGCTTCCCGGGCAAACCGCTGATCGCCATCGGCTTTTCACTGGGTGGCAATATGCTGGTCAATCTGCTGGCGCGGGGCTGTCCTGCGGCATTGAAAGCGGCGGTGGTAGTCTCGGCCCCGCTGCAACTGGCGAGCTGCGCCGAGCGGGTCAATCAGGGCTTCTCGAAGGTCTATCAGAACTATCTGCTACGCACCATGCGCCGCAACCTGCTCAACAAGATCAGCCAGCAGCAGAAAGCGAGTGAACGCTGGCAACCTCGACAAGTGGAGCAGATTGCCACCCTGCGCGATTTTGACGAGCTGGTTACCGCGCCGCTGCACGGCTTTCACAGCGCCAACCACTACTACCAGAGCTGCTCGGGACTACCGCTGCTGGCTCAGATCCCCATCCCTACCCTTATCCTGCACGCCGCCGACGATCCCTTTATGTCACGCGCGGTCATTCCCCGGCCAGAGCAACTCTCGCCCACGGTGCGCTATGAGTTGAGCCAGCGTGGCGGCCATGTCGGCTTTCTGCACGGCACGCCCTGGCGGCCACGGTTTTGGCTGGATGAACGGATCAGTCGCTGGATTGCCGAACATAGTCACTCTGCAACACAGAACTGATTGCGTCCCAACTCCTTGGCCCGATAGAGCGCCTGATCGGCCCGCTCCAGCAACTGGCTCGCCCCTTCGCCGGACACATTGCTGGCAATCCCCTGACTCACCGTCACCCAGGGGGCAACATCGGACGCCAGATGCTCCAGCCGCAGGATGGCCAAGCCATCTTGCAGCCGCTGCGCCACGCTGGCCGCCGCCTGACGGTCGGTATTGGGCAGCAGCAGCACAAACTCCTCCCCGCCATAGCGGGCCACCAGATCAGATGGTGTGCGTACCGCACGGTTGAGCGCTTGTGCCACCTCCTTGAGGCACATATCCCCTACCTGATGGCCATAGTGGTCGTTGAAGCGCTTGAAATAGTCCACATCAGGATGAGCGATAGCGGAGCGCCGCTCTCCTGGCTATGGGCCAACGCGCGCTCCAACTCGATATTGAAATGCCGCCGGTTGGCGACACCGGTCAGAGGATCTTGCTTGGCGAGCTGATCAAGTTGGCGCAGCAGCGTCAGATTTTCATGCTCCCGCATGATCGCCAACTCAAACCAGCGGTGCAGCATGCGGCGGCCAACCTCCAGCGCAATCACGTCAAACAACACGCCAAGCAGGTAGATCTGGGGAAAATCGACGCGCAAAAAGAGCTCCAACCCTACACCCACCGTCATCGGGCCCAAGAGATAGCCATAAAAAACCTTGCGATCGGGATAAAACGCGATGAGCGCAGCCAGCAGGTTGAGCCGCATGATCCCGTTGGCATAGCTGACCCCTCCCCGCAGCTCCACCTGACCAATCGTGTAGATGTGCAGCGTCCAGAGTCCGCCCCATAGCACCATCACCAGCGCAGCCATCCGTAACCAGAGGCGATCCTGCAGATGGTCACAAAAGAGGCTGACAACAGGTAGTAGCAATAGCACCACCATGACCAGGGCCAGCTCACTCTGAAAGCGCCAGGGCAAGCTGTCATCACTGGCGAGCCCGACTTGGCTGTAAACCTCGTAGCGTATCGAAAGAAACAGCACCACCAGCCAGTTCAACAACCAGAACCACACCATGCCTCGGGCAATCGCCTCTCGACGTGCGCTGTCCAGATGCTCAGTCAGGGTTAACGGCGCGCTGCGCTGCGCTTCAGACAACATCTCTCAGACTCCGGTGAAAAGGTAAAAAGTGATTGCATTCGCGGGATTCAACACAACAATAGCCTGACGATCACCTCTTTTGCTGTGAGACCTTTAAATGATCATTCCCTGGCAAGAACTGGACGGCGACACCCTGACCAACCTGATCGAACACTTTGTGTTGCAGGAGGGAACAGAATATGGAGAACAGGATGTACCGCTTGGCGTCAAAGTCGATGCAGTGAGAGAACAATTACAGCAAGGCAAAGCTGTCATCGTCTATAGCGAGCTGCACGAATCGGTGAATATCGTGATGAAAGACCGCTTCATCGAGCAGTCTTGACCCAACCGCAATCCGGACCTTATAACGGAATTCCCAAGGAAGAGAGAATCCCATGTCGGCCAAGCACCCCATTATTGCCGTTACCGGTTCGTCCGGTGCCGGCACCTCCACCTCCACCAACGCCTTTCGCTCCATGTTCCATCAACTGGGATATACCGCGGCTGTGGTGGAAGGTGACAGTTTTCACCGCTACACCCGACCGGAAATGGATGTAGCGATCCGCAAGGCGCGCGAACAGGGGCGTCATATCAGCTATTTTGGCCCTGAGGCCAATGACTTCGGGCTGCTGGAGAGCTTTTTCCAGGGCTATGGGCAGGATGGCAATGGCCAGTATCGCCGCTACCTGCACAGCTTTGACGAGGCGGTGCCCTTCAACCAGATGCCCGGCACCTTTACCCCCTGGCAGCATCTGCCCAGCAATACCGATCTGCTGTTTTATGAAGGGCTGCACGGCGGTGTGGTCACCGAGGATCACAATGTGGCGCGCCACGTGGATTTTCTGATAGGCGTGGTACCCATCGTCAACCTGGAGTGGATCCAGAAGCTCATTCGCGATACCTCGGAGCGAGGGCATTCCCGCGAGGCGGTGACCGACTCCATCGTTCGCTCCATGGATGACTACATCAACTTCATCACCCCGCAGTTCTCGCGCACCCATATCAACTTCCAGCGAGTACCGACGGTGGATACCTCCAACCCCTTCAGCGCCAAGGTGATCCCGAGTCTGGACGAGAGTATGCTGGTGATCCGGTTTCGCGGTATCAAGCAGGTGGATTTCCCCTACCTGCTGTCGATGATCGACGGCTCATTCATGTCGCGGATGAACACCATAGTGGTGCCGGGTGGCAAGATGGGCTTTGCGATGGAGCTGATCCTGCGCCCGCTCATCCAGCAATTGATCGAAACCGGCAAAATAACCTGATTCAAAGGAGTTCACGATGCGGCTTGCTTATCTCTCTGTGGCACTGCTCGCCCTGCTTGGCGGTTGCAGCAGCGGGCCGGCGGCACCCACGCTGGAGTCCGGCACCATGCTGGTTCGTCCGATGGGCAACTGGACCTATGGTGCAACCCCGCGCTACGCCCTGGCCGAGCAGTATCAATTTGCCGGTGAGTTGGCGGAAGGGTGGCTAGAGCCAATGCAGCAGGCGGTAAGCCGGGAGCTCAATAGCAAGGGGTGGCAGAGTGCACCGCTTGACGAGGCGGATCTGTGGGTCGCCATCGGCGTCGCGGGCGGCAAGGATATGAGTGACGGCGAGATTTTCGCCCGTCTTGGCATGACGCCCGGGGTATATGCCTCGGCCAACCAGCGCAAAGGGTCGCTGGCCATCGTGCTGCTCGATCGCAAAACCCAGAAAGCGGTCTGGAGCAGCATCATCCAGCTGACCAGCGACGTGAGCATTGAAGACAGCCAGCGTCAGGCACTCAGCCAGCAGCTCGCGGCCGAGCTGCTCAATCGCGTCCCCACCAACTAGCGCTTGTTTAGTGATAACGGATGGATAGAAAAACGGCTTGCCTCCCGGCAAGCCGTTTTTTGTGGTCTCACAGTTGTGTCCCAGTCTGGTCTTGGCCAGACTGGGACACAAAGCTGCACACCTTCAGCTATCTGTGGTCACTTATTTAAGCGTACAGGTCAACAGTGTGACCCCTTTCTGGGTGAGAAGAGCCTGTTTCTCTTGATTCCAGAAGGTGGTCAGGCCGTCAGAATATTTGGCGCCAGACTCTGACTCCACACGCGCCAGCTTGTGGTAAACCCCAGAATAGGGGAACTGCACCATGTCAGCCTGGGCATCATAGGTAACGGCCAGCATCTCTTCGCCACACTGGTATTGGCTGTATTGATACTGGGTAGGTTGCGGGCTGCTGCACGCCGCCAGGCCCAAAAGGGGAAGCAGAGCGATCAATTTTTTCATTGCACTTTCCTTATGTAATGGCTTTATGTCATGGCCTTGTGCAGTGGCCTTACGTAACGGCCTTATGCCAGGGTACCAACGAAACTATCGTTATCAAGCTTCAACAATTTGATAACTATGGGTAATTTGTACCGCTTTTTCCAACATCAGGGAAACAGAACAGTATTTTTCCATCGACAGATCGACCGCTCTGGCCACCTGTTTCTCTGCCAATCCCTTGCCCGTCACCACGAAGTGCAGATTAATCTTCTCGAAAACCCGGGGCACGCTATCGACCCGTTCGCCACTGACATCGACATGGCATGCGGTCACAGACTGGCGCGCTTTTTCGAGGATGGAGACCACATCAATGGAGCTGCAGCCACCGACCGCCAGCAGGATCATCTCCATCGGGCTGGCCCCCTCACCGGGGTTGGCACCATCCAGGATCACCTTGTGACCGGATTCACTCTCACCCACAAACTTCATCCCTTCCACCCAGCTGACCTTGGCTTTCATCTCGCACTCTCTCCTGTTAATCATGATGATGGATCCCTAGCATAACCCAGTCGCTTATCTCTGCCGAACAGGGGGAGTTGGGATGGAAATAGATCAAAATCAACATCTCCGACCTCTATCTTCCCTAGAATGGCCGGAGCGGCGCAGCAGGCATTACTCAAAGGGCTCTGTCAAAAGCCCGCAAAGCCTTGTCAGCACAGGCAAAGGCTCTTATCCTACTGCGACCAATACAAGGAATGGCAAGATTGGCAGCTTGCCCGGACGCACAAGTCCATAAAAAGACACTACAGAGGAATTCTCATGGTCATTGGCAAACCGCAAAGCGATCCCACCCTGGAATGGTTCTTGTCGCACTGCCACATTCATAAGTATCCCGCCAAGAGCACCCTGATCCATGCGGGTGAAAAAGCGGAGACCCTCTACTACATCGTCAAGGGCACCGTGGCCGTCTTGATCAAGGACGATGAGGGCAAAGAGATGATCCTCTCCTATCTGAACCAGGGTGATTTCCTGGGCGAGATGGGGATGTTCGAGGAGAACGAGAACCCCGAGCGCTCCGCCTGGGTTCGCGCGAAAGGCTCTTGCGAAGTGGCAGAGATCTCCTACAAGAAGTTCCGCCAGCTGATCCAGGTCAACCCGGACATTTTGATGCGTCTCTCTGGCCAGATGGCCAAGCGCCTGCAACACACCAGCCAGAAAGTGGGTAACCTCGCCTTCCTGGATGTGACCGGCCGGATCGCCCAGACCCTGCTCAACCTGGCCAAACAGCCGGATGCCATGACCCACCCGGATGGCATGCAGATCAAGATCACCCGTCAGGAGATCGGCCAGATCGTCGGCTGCTCTCGTGAAACCGTGGGCCGCATCCTGAAGATGCTGGAAGAGCAGGAGCTCATCTCTGCTCACGGCAAGACCATTGTGGTATTTGGCACTCGCTGATGACCCGTCCGCAGGCCTGACTGAGGCCTTGGGATAAAAAAGGCTGCTACGGCAGCCTTTTTTGATCCTCTCCCCTATAATCCCGAACGCCCTTCACTGTTCCGGCATTCGCCCAGAGAGTTACTATGCACCTTCAATGTCCCCGCTGCCGCAGTCCGCTCCATCTTCATGAAGCCTCCCAGGGGCGCTATTGCGACAACAAGCATCACTTCGATCCGGCACCGGAAGGTTATCTGGATCTCATCCCCGGCAAGAAAAACCCCAAAGACAGCGACAGCCGTGCCCTGATGCGCGCCAAGCACCATTTCCTGGAGGCCGGCCACCAACTGCCGCTAGTTGAGGCCATGGCCGGCCTGCTCGCTCCGCTGGCCCCACAAGAGCTGATCCATCTTGGATGCGGTGAAGGCTACTACTGCCGCGCGCTGGCAGAGCGCCTGCCCGGCTGGCAGTTTGCTGGGGTTGATATCGCCAAGAACACCATCTTTGCCGCCAAAAAAGCGCAGCCGGACGGCCAGTTTGTCATTGCCGATCCCGCCCGAGCACCGCTGCAACCGGGCTCTGCTCAGGTGCTGCTGGTCAACGATCTCAAGGTCAAGACCGAGCAGCTGGTCAGCTGGCTGGCGCCCGGTGGCTATCTGCTCTATCTGCAGCCTGGCCCCCGTCATCAGTGGCAACTGCGGGTCAGCCTCAACCCGGTGAGCATGGAACACCCCCTCAGCTGGCCAACCCTCGGCGGCCTCAATCCGGTGACTCAACAACGCTGCCAGTTCAGCCTCACCATGGATCAGGCCATGCGCAGCTTTATTCTGGAGACCAGCCGTCTTGGCTGGCGGGCAACCGGTGAGCAGCGTCACGCTTTCGCTCAACAAGGCCCGAATGAACTGGAACAGGATCTGCTGCTGACCCTGTGGCAACAGCCCATCTGATCACTGGGGGGAGCCTTGCAAGGCTCCCGCCCCGTTTTTCCCGCCCCGCCCCATTCTCCCCTGCGTGATCTAGCTCACAACTGAGCCATCGACTTTGTTGCTCAGAACAGCCTTGATGTCAAAAAAGTCACTAGAAAACAATTCATTGAATTTAATCTTTTTCTATCTTGTCAAAAACCGTCACACCCAGTTTTGATAACGACCTCGCAACCTCAATTAAACAACGATGGATTCAGGCCCAGTCAAGGTTGGGACGCCTACCGTGTGGCTATCGGACTATTTCCGATTTCACAAAACCGACAACAAGTTCGGAAGTGTTTACATCAGAGGAATAACGCATATGAAGAAGTCTGCACTGACTATTGCCATCTCCAGCCTGCTGCTGGCGAGCGGTGCCCATGCTGCTACCGTTTACAACCAGAACGATACCAAGCTGGAGATCGGCGGCCGTGCACAAGGTGCTTACTACGGTACTGACGACAACGGTTCCGAAGGTGACCAGAGCTACTTCCGTCTGCACGTTGCTGGCGAGACCAAGATTGCTCCCGAGATGAAGGCGTTCGGCTTTGCCGAGTACAACCTGCCGACTTCCGGTTCTGACAACGACGAGCTGCGTTATGCCTATGCCGGCATCAAGCACGACCGTTTCGGCGCATTCAGCTATGGTCGTCAGGATGGCCTGTTCACCAAGGCCGTCAACAACTATACCGACGTCCTGCCTGAGTGGGGCGGTGACGGCCTGGGCAAAGATACCGAAGTATTCGGCACCGGCCGTACCAACGGTCTGGCCCAGTACATCTACACCTATCAGGGGCTGACTCTGGGTGCCCAGTTCACCGGTAACAATGATCCGCAGAATGCTGACCGCTCTAACCTCTCTGGTGCACACAGCACTTGGAATCCGAAGGGCTCTGCAGAAGGTTTTGCTGTATCTGCCAACTATGATTTCGACATGGGTCTGAGTCTGGGTACTGCTTATAACCAAGCAGGTAAAACAGATGAGCAGGCAGCCAATGCCGCTTTTGGTGGTGATCGCGACGCTAAACTATACGGCGTAGGTGCCAAATACGCAGTGGGTGACCTTTACTTGGCAGCAACCTATTCCCACGGTGAAGACCACCTGTATGTCAAAACCTTCAACGGCTATGCAGAGAAGATGGATGGCTACGAAGCTGTTGCCCAGTACGCCATCGGCAAGTTCAAGCCTTCTCTGGCCTACCTGCGCACTGACGTGAAAGACTCAGCTCACGGTGTTGATGATACCTACACCGAGTACGTATCTATCGGTGCCTGGTACAACTTCACCGACAACTTCAACGCCTACGTTGACTACAAGATCAATCTGTTGGACAACAATGGCGTGGATGCTCACACCAACTCTCTGGGCAAGAACACCGACGACGTAGTCGCGGTTGCCCTGCAGTACAACTTCTAAGTAATTGGAAGTCAGTTATACCCTGTGATACCAATGTCTACTGTTTGAATGACTTCCGGCCGCTCTGCGGCCGGTTTTTTTATTGCGCCTTTTCAGCACCTTGCATATAACTATCGAGCGGATTGATGGCAATATCCGCGCCGTTGACAGGGAGTGACAAGGAGATATTCACGGATGAGACAAGTGCGCGGTAACATAGACTGGCAACGCGGGTGGCAGTTGTTGCCACTGCTGTTGATATCGCTCATCTGGAGCAGCACGGCAGATGCCAGCTGGGATCAGAGCCTCTATCGTCAACTGGGTCTGGCCGGCAAGCTGGATAAACAGACCTTTCGTCAGGCACTCAACAGTTATCAAACTGTGCGCCACAAACGAAAACCTATTCTCACCATCATCGATTACAGCAAGCCATCCACCCAGCGCAGACTGTTTGTCATCGATATGAAGCGCCACAAGCTGCTTTATCACACCTGGGTCAGCCATGGCCGGAACTCAGGTGAACTGGCCGCAAAACGCTTTTCCAACCAGCTCAACTCCCGCCAAAGTTCCCTCGGCGTCTATCGCACCGCAGAAACCTATCTGGGCAAGCATGGCTACTCCCTGCGGCTGGACGGGCTAAGCCCCGGCAAGAACAGCAATGCCCGCAAGCGTGCCATCGTGGTACATGGCGCCGCCTATGCCAGCCCGACTCATCTGCGCAAATATGACAAGCTGGGCCGCAGCTGGGGTTGCCCCGCCCTGCCCAAGGAGCAGGCCAGGGCCATCATAGATACCATCAAGGGAGGGAGTGTCATCTACGCTCACGGCTAGCGGGCACAACACCAGAAAACGCAAGGCCAGCAATCGCTGGCCTTGTTTGTTACGCTTTTCACTCTAAACGTGGCGCGTTATTGGCGCACCACCAGTACCGGACAGGGTGCATGACGCACCACAGACTCGGCGACACTGCCTACCAGCAGATGGCTGATACCGGAGCGACCGTGGCTGCCCATCACGATCAGCTCAACCTCATCCTCCTTGGCCTGAATGACAATTTCATCGGCGGCGCGGCCAAAGCGAATATCAAAGGTAGCCGGGATCGGCAGGGTGGCAACCAGCTCTTTGAGCTGGGTTCTGGCCTGACGCTCCATCTCGTGAGTAATCTCGATGGCCGTCATATGAAGGATCTTGTAACTGTCAAAACCGTGCAGTTGATCAACCACGTGGATCAGCTTGAGCTGGGCCTGATGGCTCTGTGCCATGAAAACGGCATAGTCGAGTACCGCGCGAGACATTTGGGAAAAATCGACTGGACAGAGCAGAGTCTTGATCGATGGCATAATGCAGTCTCCTCTACTGATTGGGGTGCTATTGAATCTTTACTCGATCATAACGATCCGACCGCAAATAACCCTCGACCCTGTCGCAAAATAGAGATGCGGGATGTTTTCTCCGCCCGCCGCGATCAATGGCATGGTATAAATCAGGTGATAAATGCTCTCCTCACCCCTGCGAGGATAATGCTGACCATGCTACGCATCGGTTGTTTGCTGCTTTGCTCTCTGTGTGCGATCGCCCACGCTCGCACAACCGATATCCACGTCTATTGCGATGGCTGGCCCGGTTTCTGCCAACCGGATGGCCGCGGTATCTATCTCGATCTGGTGCGAACCATCTACCAACCCCACGGCTATCAGATCGTGCCCCATATCGTGCCTTACAAACGCGCCGTCGCCATGGTAGCCAGGCAAGAGGGGGATATGGCAATGAGTGTCTATCGGGACGAGATCAAGGGGGTCAAACAGCCCCATCAGCCAGCCTCCGCCGATGATGTGACCGTCTTCATGCTCAAGCAGTGGCAGCCACAATGGCGGGGAGAACGCAGCCTGGAGGGAGAGACCGTACTCTGGCGGCGAGGATGGGTGCTGGATAAATATCTTCCGGTCACCATGCGATGGCATGAGATCGACAACCATGAGATGGCCCTGCAGCTGATTAGCAAGGGGCGCTATCGCTATTACCTGACCGCTGGCGTGCTCCATTCTACCGATGAGACCCCGGCCAATATGTACCGCACCATTTTGCGCTGGATCCCGACTTACCCCATTTTTGCCGATACCGAGCAGGGCGACCGGCTACTGCAGTTGTGGGAGCAGGAGATGGTGAATCTGATCCGTCGCGGCACGCTGGCCGAGATATATCGCCGTTATCACCTCTATGACTACTACCGCGACTTTCTCGAGGAGCAGGCGGTCAAGGCAGGCGAAAACTGATCCCACCATAGGGGAAAGAGAAGGATACCGCAGCCCCGTCAACAGCGGCCACCGCCAGCAACCAGTCTATGAGCAACACCGTTTCCATTACGGTTTGATTGACCGTGGCCACGCCACAACTCAGGGTTGCCGGAACCCCTTCGCCAAGCGGTCATAGAGGATCACATTGACCGAGGCGGCCAGATTCATGCAGCCCTGGGTCGGCACATAAACCACATCTTTCACCGCGCCATAGAGGGCGGGATCGAGCGTGCCATCCTCCGGCCCGAAGATATAAAAAGCGCGTTCCGGATGGACATAGTCGGGGAGCGGTGTAGCGCCGTCGATCAGATCAACCACCACGGGCACGCATCCCTGCGGGATAAACGCCATCAGATCATCCACCCCGAGCAGCGGGATCTTCTCCACCATCTGCTTGGTATCGGTGGCAAAGCGGCGCGCCAGCTCGAAGCGGTTGCCAGTGTAGTAGACCTCGTCCACCCCGTAACAACCCGCAGCCCGCATCACTGAGCCGACATTTTCCGGAGACTTGGGATTGACCAGCCCCACACAGCAGAATGCACTCTTTTCCATCATCTCTCCTCATCTTGCGGCGGCCATTATAAGCCGTTGCAGGGCCACCGACCCGTTAAAAGTCCCCTCCCCGGCTAAACCGCTTGCCAACCCATCTTTGAATGTCGATTTATTGTGCGCAATCCGACAAATCTTGCACAAGCCGATAGCCAGCAAACGTTTCCCAGCAATAATGGACAAACGTTTGCAAATGGATGTTTGTCTATGACTGAGCGTGAACAAGAGATCCTCGCCATGCTGCGTCAGGATCCCATGATTGCCCAGCAGGAGCTGGCCGATCGCCTCGGCATCAGCCGCTCCGCGCTGGCCAGCCACATCTCCAGCCTGATCCGGCAGGGATATGTGCAAGGCAGAGGTTATGTACTGCGAGAGGGCCCCTACATAGTGGTGATCGGCGGTGCCAATATGGATATTTGCGGCACCAGCCATGACAACCTGCTGCTCGGCGACTCCAACCCGGGCAAGGTGCGCACCTCGGCAGGCGGTGTCGGCCGCAATATCGCCGAGAATCTGGCGCGGCTCGGCAGCGACACCCGGCTGCTGACAGCGGTCGGCAACGACCAGTATGGCCACCATCTGCTGGAGGTAAGCCAGCGGGCCGGCGTCGATGTGCGCCAGACTCTGGTGCTCGATGGTCACGCCACCTCCTGTTATCTCAGCCTGCATGATGGTAGCGGCGAAATGAGCTGCGCCATCAACGACATGGCCATCATAGAGCAGCTCACCCCAGCCCGCCTGACCCCCCTCGCAGGCTTTCTCGGTGGTGCCCGGCTCTGGGTGCTCGACACCAATCTGGCTATCCATACCCTCGACTGGTTGTTTGAACGGCAAGGTGAGCACGCCATCTTTGTCGATACCGTTTCGGTGGCCAAAGTGGAGAAGATCCGCCCCTGGCTCGGCAAGATCCACACCCTCAAACCCAATCGCAGCGAGGCAGAGCAGCTGTGCGGCATGACCATCGCCGGGCCCGAAACCTGGCCCATGGTGGCCGCCTGGTTCCACCGCGCCGGGGTCAAGCGACTGTTCCTCAGTCTGGGTGAACAGGGGATCTTTTACAGCGATGGCGAGCAGCAGGGTCACCTGCCGGTACTGGGTAGTCCGGTACTCAACGTCACCGGCGGCGGGGATGCCTTTATGGCTGGCCTCGCCCACGCCTGGCTGCAAGAGCTCGACATTGCCCAGACCACCCGCTTTGCCTTGGGCTGCGCCGCCCTCACCGTCAATTGTTCCGATACCGTTTTTTCCGGTCTGAGCAAGACCGCCGTTGACCGCATACTGGAGGAGTACTCATGCTGAACGCTTACCTCGATATCCAACCGGAAGTGGCTGCCGCACTGGCCGCCGGCAAACCGGTGGTCGCCCTCGAATCCACCATCATCTCCCACGGCATGCCCTATCCGCAGAACGTGGAGACGGCCCGTCAGGTTGAACAGGTGGTGCGCGATAACGGCGCCATTCCGGCCACCATCGCCATCCTCGACGGCCGCCTGAAGGTGGGTCTGGATGCGAGTGCGCTGGAAGCGCTGGGCCGGGCTGGCCACAGCGTGACCAAGTGCAGCCGCCGCGACATTCCGTTCGTACTGGCGCGCAAGGGGATGGGGGCCACCACGGTCGCCTCGACCATGATCATCGCCGCTATGGCGGGGATCCGGGTCTTTGCCACCGGTGGCATTGGCGGGGTACATCGCGGCGCGCAAGAGACCTTCGATATCTCCGCCGATCTGCAGGAGCTGGCGCAAACGCCAGTGGCCGTAGTCTGCGCCGGAGCCAAGTCGATCCTCGATATCGGGCTGACGCTGGAGTATCTGGAGACCCAGGGGGTGCCGGTGATCGGCTATCAAACCGAAGAGCTGCCCGCCTTCTACACCCGCGAGAGCGGCTTCAAGGTCGATTATCGCCTCGATACCCCGGCAGCCATCGCCGAGGCGCTACGCCTCAAGTGGGAGCTGGGACTGACGGGCGGCGCCGTGGTGGCCAACCCCATCCCGACCGCACACGCCATGCCCAAAGCCGATATCGACGCAGCCATTGCCCAAGCGTTGCGTGAAGCCGATGAGCAGGGGATCAAGGGCAAGGCGTCGACCCCCTTCCTGCTGGCCCGCGTCTGCGAGCTGACTGGCGGCAACTCGCTGGCGGCCAACATCCAGCTGGTACTGAACAACGCGGCACTTGGCGCCCGCATCGCCGCCAGCCTCTGATCGCTCGCCGATACCTCGCCATGTAAAAGAGGGCCTCGCGGCCCTCTTGTGGTTTTTGCTATCTGCAGTGCTATTGCAACGCTGTGTTATTGCAGCACCACGCGCCCATTGAGGGGCTGCACCGGCCGGTTGTTGGGGTGGTGCATCACCGCCTTGAAGGCGTCGATCTGGGCCTGACTGACCTCAATCGGCTGCTTCATCACCAGCCAGCGCACTCCTTCCGAGCAGGGAGGCGTAGTAAGGGAACCGCTGAAGCGATAGTAGTCACGATTCTCAGGCAGCAGTTGCTCAGCAGAGAGCGGCGCCTTGAGGGCCTGGATCTCCCCCACCTTGGCAGGTAATGCACTCCAAGCTGCCGCCAACGCCGGATTGGCCTTGCCAGCCTCGAACATCACCGCCACCACGGCGATCTCTCCCTTGTCACTGACATGCACCAGATGCCCTTCCAGCGGATAGGATTTGCCCTCGATGAGGTTCTCACTCGGGGCGTGGAAGTGGAACTGCTTGAGTTCAAACCTGGTGCCATCGAGTTGCAAGGTGCTGCCCGGGGCATAACCGACCTGCACGGTATGACCGTTGTTGACCACTGTGTTGCCACCCGCCTGATAGTGGAGTACCAGCGGGGCCAGTTTGGCCTCGACCAATCCGCTCAGGTCAACCGGCGACTGATTGCTGCCCGCACACTGACCAAACTCAGGGGTCAGCTTGGCCCAGTGGGCAGGCCCCGCCTCACCGCTATATTCCCAATGGGGGGTGGCAGCAAACACGACAGGGCACAGCAACAGGGAGCAGGCCAACAGAGACTTTCTCATCATACATCCTTATTGTGATTGAAAAGCACGACCATCCCCTCCCCCGGATTGCGGGGCATGCAGAGATGGCATATCTGATACGCGGGATACAGAACATCAGAGCGACTTTCTAATGGTAACGAGCACGGGTTGGTCTATCGGTTTGACCGCGGCTCAATACAGAGTCGTTTGGCAAGTATATGGTGAGGGATCGGCAGAGACAGTGAAAGAGGGGGAAATTAATCAGCCTGCTATCCACTCATCGTCTGGCGGATACGGGTCAAGGTTCAGGGTGTCACGCTTTCATAACAACCATCCATAACAACCATCGCGGGAGTCCGGGCTCCCGCGATGGTTGCCGATAACGGCAATTAACGGTCGCGATTCAACGCGATCAGACGATCAAGAATCGTCTCACCATCGGCACGCAAACCGTTATGCTCATATTCATTGGTGATCCAGGCGCGACTGTTGCCAAGCCCACGCAGAGTTTCGCGACTGTAGTCAAACTCCACATACATATCCTCGGCATAAACGGCGCATGCTACCGGCACCTGGTTGCGGGCCAGCAGGGCCGGATTATAGAGCGCCCCCCAGTCCGCCTTGTTGGCCAGCAGATGAGCCGCCTCTTTCAGGGGCAGCAACTCGCGGAACTGCTCGAACATCCAGGGGTAAACCATCTCGCCGGTGAAGGCGAAATCCTTGCCGGGCGCCCAGTTCACCGCAGGACACTCTCCTCTGACCCGATCCGCCGCCCAGCGAGTCGCCTCCCCTTCGGCGTAGATAGCCTCGTGCAGAATGGCAAACAGCGGGTTGGTATTGAATGGCTGCATGCTCTGCACCTGATAGAGAAAGGCCGGGCTCAGCTTGTCGCCGATAAAGGCCTCTTCCAGCAGGTAATAAAGCTCCTCAAAGGCACCCGTAGCACCGAGATCCAGCCCCTGCTGCTGGAACTGCTCCACCGTCAGGCGCTGGCCGTTGGGCAGTCGCACATCATGCTGGTGCAGATGGTTGGCCAGCCGGTTGGCAATCCCCTGAGCATGGGGGAAGCGGGCGAAGAAGGCTCGGTTCTTGTCAGCCACCCGCTGGTAGGTGGCGCGGTAAACCTCCTCGGCGCTGCGGCCAATCGGCGCGATGCCGCCGGTGATATAGACCTCCCGCAGGCTATCGGGGAAGAGCGAGAGATAGGTCAGGCAGCAAAAACCACCAAAGCTCTGACCAAGCAGGCTCCAACGATGCTTGGGGCAGAGCTCCTGCCGGATGAACTCGGCATCTTGCACTATGCTGTCGGCGCGAAAATGGCCGAGATACTCCGCCTGCTCGGCCGGGGTCATTTTGGCCAGAATCTGCCCGTGGATGGGGCTCGACATCCCGGTGCCACGCTGATCCAGCAGCAGCACTCGGAACTCCTGCAACGCCCGCTTGAGCCAACCACTATTGGCCGTCGGGCGCGGCGCCCCGAATCCCGGCCCACCTTGCAGAAACAGCAGCCAGGGCAACTTCTCATCGAGCTTGTCTTTACGGCAGAGGGTGCGGGCAAACAGGGTAATGCTGTCGCCATCAGGCTCATCATGATCGAGGGGAACAGTAAAAAAGTGCGGCTCGCAATGAATGCCGTCCAGTACATAGCTCAAGGGGCTGTTCATCTGGGATCTCTCCGTCAGGATGGGAACATCATTGATCCCATCATATCCCCGCCCGGCCACAGGGTCACTCCAGTTTTCCAAAATGTTAACAATGGCTTAAAGGTCGAAACATCACCCGACAAGCAGCTCTTCAACAGTGCTGAATTAATTGTTTTGCAGGGGAGATTGACGCTATGGCGCCATTCAACAAAGATGGCTCGCCTGCACAGGAGTGCAGCCATTCAGGCCGACAAAATGGATAAGGGAATGTGATGAAACCGAAGTGGATCAGGGCCAGAAAAAGAGAGAAGAAGCCATGCCCTGGCAGCATGCTGCAAACCGGAATGCTGCTGTTCAGTGCCACCTGTGGCGCGACGCTCTTTTTGGCCGCATGCAACAGCAACTAGAAATGAAAAAGCCCGCTCGATTGAGCGGGCTTTTCGAATTTGGCTCCTCCTACTGGACTTGAACCAGTGACATACGGATTAACAGTCCGCCGTTCTACCGACTGAACTAAGGAGGAATTATGGTGCCCAGAGACGGAATCGAACCGCCGACACGGGGATTTTCAATCCCCTGCTCTACCGACTGAGCTATCTGGGCAACGGCGCGCATTAAACCCTTTCCAGCGCAGAGTGTCAACCATGATGACACGATAAAAAGTGCGTTCGCTCAACAACCGAACGAAGCGACCATTTATTATCCATTCCAGTCCCGTTTCACGCACTTGCTGGCCTCTGAACACCCTGCAGTCTGCGCCAATATGATGGAAATTCGAGGTTCAGTGGGTCCGCCGCATTGAGCCGAATCCACTCTGCGAGTATGCTTTGCCGCAATGATACCGCCTGGAGGCAACATGAGTCTGAATATGCAAGAGTGGCGTGATGAGACCACCGAGATCGTCAACGAACTGCTGGCCGATGGCAGCAATCCCGATGCGGATTACGACATCGAGCACCACTTCGCCTGCCAGGATTTCGACCGTCTGGAAAAAGCAGCGGTTGACCTGTTCAAAGCCGGTTTTGAAGTGACCGATGCCGAAGAGATGGAGCTGGATGACGGCGCCACCATCTTCTGCTTCGATGCCACCATCGAGTGCAAGCTGAATGTCGAAGCGATCGTCGCCGATATCGCCAAGATGCTGCCCATCCTGGAAAAATATGGGGTGGATTACGATGGCTGGGGCACCTACTTCCAGGATTGATCCTGCCTCCATCGTAAAACAACAAGGCCACCTTGCGGTGGCCTTGTTGTTTCTGACGATCTCTCACACCAGATAGCTGGCAGCAAACTCCGCCGGCGGCAGGGGGCGACTGAACAGATAGCCCTGTAGCCGATCACACCCCGCCTCGGTCAGCCACAACTGCTGCTCGGGTGTCTCTACCCCTTCGGCGGTGATCCGGATCCCAAGCTCATGGCCCAACCCGATGACCGAACGCACTATAGCGGTGGTCGCGCTATTGCTGGCGAGCCCCTGAGTGAAGCTGCGATCTAGCTTGAGGGTCGCCACCTGCAAACGTGGCAGATAGGCCAGCGAGCAGTAACCGGTACCAAAGTCGTCGATGGCCAACTGAAAACCGGCGGCGATCAGGTTGTCGAGGTTGGTCTCAATCTCGTCGGCGTTCTCCATCAACACCCCTTCGGTGATCTCCAGCTCCAGTTGACTGGCCTTGAGACCATGGCGAGCGATGCAGGCAGAGACCCGCTCACAGAGCGCCGGATCACGGAACTGCAGCGGCGAGAGGTTGATGGAGAGCACCATATCCGGCTGCGCAGTTTGCCACTGCGCCAGCTGGGCACAGCCCTGCTCCAGCATTAACTGGCCAAGCTGACCGATGATCCCCATCTCTTCCGCCAACGGAATGAATTCGTCGGGGGAGATCATCCCAAGCTCGGGATGGGGCCAGCGACAGAGCAGCTCGGCGCCATGCAGCCGGTGGGTGCGGGTACAGATGATGGGCTGATAGACGGCAACCAGCTGGGCGGACTTGATGGCGAGCGGCAACTGGGCGGCGATCAACTGACGCCGCTTGAGCCGGGCATGCAGCTCGGGATCAAACAGGGTGCAGTACTGCTGCTGCCGTTTGCCCTGCGCCAGCGCAGCCTCGGCATGACTGAGCAACCGCTCGGCATCGCTTGCCCGCCCCTGAGCCAGCCCCAGAAACACCGGGATCTGGATGCGATGATCTTCCACCTGATAGTGCTCCATCAACTGCTGCTGCAGATGCTGGCTCCACCCCTGCAATGGCTCGTTGAAGTCCGGCAGCAGCAGGCTGAAGTCATCGGCAGCGACCCGACAGAGCAGGGAACGCGGCGGTACCAGCTGCTGCAACCGCTTGGCCACCTGGCTCAGCAAGCGGTCGGCAATCCGGATCCCGAAGCGATCGTTGATTTCACGAAAATGGTGCAGATCGACCAGCACCAATGTGGCACTGCGTCCCCCAAGATGGCGGCTGGTCTGCAAGAACCGGGAGAGTTTGAGCAGCCCGGTCAGACTGTCGTAGTGCTGCTCCTGCTGCAACTGCGCCTGAGTGGTGCGCAGGCCGGTGATGTCACGCCCCAGCGTCAGGATCCCGAGGGAGTGGCCGTCACCATCGGGGACATCGACCCGGGTGATCTCCATGTGTCGCCCCTGCCCGCTGGCATCCAGCAGACAACACTCGCCATGACCCATCCCCTGCGGCGCCGCCAACCGGAACGGCAGTTGCTGACCCAGCACCTCATCCGCCCCCTGGCCGATAAAGTCGAGGAATGCCTGATTGCACTCCAGCAATACCCCGTTGTGATCATCGAAACGGATCAGGTCAGGAATGGCATCGAGCAGAAAACGCTGCAACAACTGCTGCTTTTTGACCGTCTGTTCCAGGCTCTTGCGCTGGGCAATCTCGTTAACCACCCCGAATACTGCGCACGCCTCTCCCTGCGGGGTGTAAAGAGGCACCTTGTGCACCTCCATCCAACAGGTATTCCCACCCCGGTTGCAATGGAGCTGCTGATACAGCATCGGCACGCCTCCGGCAAGCAGCTGCTCATCCTCACTGCGAAAGAGATCGCCCCATGGCATATCTGCATCTGTCTTGCCGACAATCTCGGCAGGCGACTCCAGCTTGGCTTCACGGGCGAACTCACGATTGGCGAACAGGTAACGCCCATGACTATCTCGACAGAAGATACTCATTGGCAATTGGTCGATGATCTGCTGCAGCAGATCCGGGGTGAGCATGTTGGTCACAGGGGTGCTTATGGAGGAATTTCGAGCAAATCTATGATAGCAAACCAATTTTGTAAAGCACCCCGATCACCTCCCCATAACATCGAACGCTGGATGGTTGCTGACAGAGATTGTCGCTCCGGCGATAATAGGCGCCGGTTGGCCAATGGCCTGGTGATATGGACGAGAGAAACAAGATGAAAAAGATTATGGGGAGCGCATTGGCGCTGCTGCTGGTTGGTTGTGCTGGTGACAATAACGGCGGTGAGGAGTATCGCTACAACCCGCCAATTGCCAAGGCAACCAACAACACTCAGGAAATGGCGATCCCGGTGGATCTGGTGTGGGCTCGCGCCGAGAAGTGGTTCACCGATCACGGCCTCACCATCGAAAACAGCCAGCGTGGCTCCGGCCTGATGACCGCCAACGTCAACCAGTCAGCCGACGGGCTGGAGTGGCTGGACTGCGGAACTATGGGTTCCAAAGTTGCACTGGGCAACCCGAACCTGCAGATCAACCTGATCATCACCCAGAGCGGCAACAGCAGCGTGGCCACGGTCAACGTCAAGGGCAACACCGAGCTGTTCTTCGTTGAGTCCTCAGGCGAACGCGTACCGGCCCCGTCCATCAAGCCGGTCTGCGTCTCCCGCGGCACCCTGGAGCAGAGCCTGTTCGCCACCCTCGGCAACTGATTTCTCTTCCTTGCAAAGATAAAAAAAGCGGCAGATTGCTCTGCCGCTTTTTTATTGCGTAGTTGTTAGTGCTTACTGTTTATCAATATCGAGCATGTTGTTGGCCAACATGTAATCGATCACCTGGCTAGCCGTTGCACCACTATTACCGGTCAGAGAGCCAAAAGTGTGACCAGACAACACAATCTCCTGGGTCACAGAACCACCCACCGAATCGCTAACCTTGAGATGCACACCTTGGCTATCTGCAGACACAGACAACAGACTTTTAAGCAATGACTCCGTTTTAGACCCATCATGATCCAGCAGGTCACTCAGATCCAGCTTGTCGCGCAGCGTAGGATCACTCAGGCTCGGTTTGAAGTCCGTGACAGTATCAACGGCAGGATTGCTGGCACTCGCATCTCCCTGACTCCATACGAAGAAATCTTTACCTTCGCCGCCAGTCAGAATGTCGTTACCCAAACCACCATACAGTTTGTCACTGCCAGTGCCGCCATAAAGGATATCGTTGCCATCATCACCATAGAGCTCATCGTTGCCACCCTGGCCAAACAGGATATCGTCACCAAGGCCACCGTGCAGCTTGTCGTTCCCCCCTCGGGTATCGCCCGCCACATCCAATGAGTTGGCATTCCCCTTGATGTACTCGTAAAGCTCAAGGGAGCTGGGTGCATAACCATTTTTCAAGGTCAGGAACTGGGTCAGACCATCCAGCCCCTTGCCATTGACCCAGTCTGCCGGCTTGGTCGGGTTGCCAGCCGTGCCCCACGGCAGGTGATCGGTATTGATGGCATCCCCGAACAGAATATCGTTACCCGCACCACCGTGCAGGACATCGACCCCCACTTCAGCAGGTGTATTGGTGGTCGAACTGCCAACCAGCACAGCCTTAAGCTGATCTGCCGTGGTGATGATGTCGGGTTGGCCAACCGGCGGACGCCCGCCCATCACCTTGTTCAGATTGTCGATCAGCAGCGTGGCAGAATCCCCTCTATCATCCTCATTTACAGTGAATACGTAGCGGTAATCCCCCGCCGCCAACGCACCGCTGTTGACTGTTCCGGCCGAGGTCACCGCGGCACCCACGTTCTCCCAGGCAGAGCCATTCCAGCGTTGCAGTTGCACCGAGAAAGTGTCTCCGCGGCCGAAATCATTACCCGTACTCAGATCGAAGCGCAGGCCGGTCCCCGCCGCCACTGTCAGCTTTTCGCTTCTAAACACTGACACACCATTATCACCCTTATCCGTCAGCGTCAGACGGCCGCCGGAGATATCAACCGAGCCCGAGCTATCGCCGGTCTTGCTCCAGCTACTCGCGCTCCACGGCCCTGTATTGCCGGAAAAATCATTCAGCAACTGAGCGTTCTCATATTTACTGCCAGAACCGACCACCTTGGTATTGTCGAAATACGCCAGGTTCCCCTGCGTCACGCCATTACCGATGCCGATCGCCTTGACCTCGCTCTGGCCGGACAGATTCGCAAAAGCATCGATGGCCTTCTGCATATCGATATCGTCGGTTGTGCCACCACTGCCCGAAGTATCCCCGTTATAAACCGTCGGGTTACCGTCAGTCAGGAAGTAGGTCAGGTTCTCGAACGTTTTCCCGCTGCCACTGCCCGGCTGGCTGTTGAACCACGCGGCAGCCTTGATAAAGGCATCCTCGTAGTTGGTCGCCCCGTCGGCCTTCAACGAGCTAAGCTTGTCGATAAAATCCTGCAGTTTTTCTTTACCGCTCTTCGACAGGTCGTTAATCGTCAACAGCGAACTCGCCGAGGTACTAAAGCCAATGAGCGTCACGTTAACGACACCATCATGGCCTGCCAGCTGATTGGCCAACGCTTTCAGGGCGTTAATCGTCAAGGTCATTCTGTCCTGACCTGCAGGCGGGTTTTCCCTTCCATCCAGGCCAAATTTCATACTGCCTGATGTATCTACAATCAGGGCGATATTGTAGTTTTTGCCCGGTTCAACCGAGGTCTTGATACCACCTATATCTCCCAGCAATACATCATCACCACGCCCACCCTCGACAGGTTTGTCTGACGTACCATTGTCCCCATTCGGGTTAGTGGGCTTGACCATAAAGCCGGTATCCGCTTCGGTATATTTCACTTCACCGGCTATTGGCAGACCATCCATCTCATACTCTTGCGAGCCTGCCTTGACCGTCACCTTGAGGTTCTCGCTACCGGTCGGCAACTCCACCTGCAGCGACACTTTCCCGTCTTGATCCAGCATGCTGGCCGGCACCTTCCAGCTGCCGTCGGCCTGCAGGCTGCCGCCTTGCACCACGGCCCCAGTCGGCAGGCCGGTAATGGTCAGATCGGTGAAGCGCTCGCTGCCGTCGATATCTTTCAAGTCGACATCAACCTTCAAGGTCGCCAGATCAGCTACTTTAGTCAGATTGCCATTCTTGAACTCATACTTGCCATCTTGCAGGTAAAGAGTCTCAACACTGTAAAAATCATGGAAGGGTCTGTTGGACCCAGCATTGGTACCTGTATAAATCAGTCGATAATCAAATTGATTTGGCGAACCGCCCATCACCAGCTGAAAATCCTTCATTGAGCCTGGGACATAGGCCACATCTTTCCCGTCCCAACCGTAATAGGTCGTGGACGCCTTCAGGCTTTGCGCAATCAGCATGTCATCGCCAGCACCAGCATTCAGAGTGACCGACGCAGTAGCATTCTTACCGCCAATCAAGATGTCATCCCCATCACCACCATCCAGGTTGTCAGTGACACTGCCACCACCGATCAGAATATCGTTACCAGTCCCACCATCGGCCTCAAAATGGAAACCTGTGCCGTACTTGATGGTGTCGTTACCGCCACCGCCATTAACTCGGCTGCCATTGGTAACCAGATAATCATCCTCTGTGGTCGGCGATCTAGACGGTGTCTTGCCATTCAGGTCGGACAGAATCTGCTCTACCTTAGCCGCCCCCGGCACAAACCCGCCACTCACCAGCTCAACCTTCAGCGTCACGCCGTCAACCACCGGCTTGATATCGACCACAAAGGTCGCATTACCACTACTGTTTACCCCGTCGCTCACCTGATAGCCGAACGACGCATAATCCCCCAGCTTGTTGCCAACCCCACCTGAACCTGCGCCACTATCCGCCGACCCGCTCGCCTCATGCGGATCAGGCTTGAACTGCAGCTTGCCGGCGGCGATTTCTGCCTGAGTAAATACCTGATTTTCAACCACAGCCAGCCAGTTACCGTCGTCATCCTTGTACTGCAGCACTCCGTCCGCCGGCAGCGAAGTGATCTTGATCGACAGCTTGTCCGCAGCGGTATCGACATCGCTAGCCTTGAAGTCGCTCCACTTCAAAGTAAGCGGCATATCTTCTTCACCCTGGGCATAACCACCGGAGGTAGTAGGCGCGTCGTTCACTGGGGTGACAGTGATATTGACGATGGCGCTGTCGGTATCGCCGTCAGTATCCTCGACCTCATAGTCAAAGCTGATGTTACCGTTGAAATCCTTGCTCGGCTTGAAGGTCATGCTGCCATCGGCGGCAATCTCCACGACCCCGTCCTTGACCGCGATGCTCTGGGCACCGCCAGTCAGCGCCACACCGTTGATGGCGACAACCTTCAGCCCGCCATCCGGCGCCTTGTCGTTGGCCAGCAGGCTCAGACTCACCGAGCCATCTTCGTTGACGGTGTACTCGTCATCGACCGCATCGACCAGATCATCAACGTTGTTGACAGTGATATTGACGATGGCGCTGTCGGTATCGCCGTCAGTATCCTCGACCTCATAGTCAAAGCTGATGTTACCGTTGAAATCCTTGCTCGGCTTGAAGGTCATGCTGCCATCGGCGGCAATCTCCACGACCCCGTCCTTGACCGCGATGCTCTGGGCACCGCCAGTCAGCGCCACACCGTTGATGGCGACAACCTTCAGCCCGCCATCCGGCGCCTTGTCGTTGGCCAGCAGGCTCAGACTCACCGAGCCATCTTCGTTGACGGTGTACTCGTCATCGACCGCATCGACCAGATCATCAACGTTGTTGACAGTGATATTGACGATGGCGCTGTCGGTATCGCCGTCAGTATCCTCGACCTCATAGTCAAAGCTGATGTTACCGTTGAAATCCTTGCTCGGCTTGAAGGTCATGCTGCCATCGGCGGCAATCTCCACGACCCCGTCCTTGACCGCGATGCTCTGGGCACCGCCAGTCAGCGCCACACCGTTGATGGCGACAACCTTCAGCCCGCCATCCGGCGCCTTGTCGTTGGCCAGCAGGCTCAGACTCACCGAGCCATCTTCGTTGACGGTGTACTCGTCATCGACCGCATCGACCAGATCATCAACGTTGTTGACAGTGATATTGACGATGGCGCTGTCGGTATCGCCGTCAGTATCCTCGACCTCATAGTCAAAGCTGATGTTACCGTTGAAATCCTTGCTCGGCTTGAAGGTCATGCTGCCATCGGCGGCAATCTCCACGACCCCGTCCTTGACCGCGATGCTCTGGGCACCGCCAGTCAGCGCCACACCGTTGATGGCGACAACCTTCAGCCCGCCATCCGGCGCCTTGTCGTTGGCCAGCAGGCTCAGACTCACCGAGCCATCTTCGTTGACGGTGTACTCGTCATCGACCGCATCGACCAGATCATCAACGTTGTTGACAGTGATATTGACGATGGCGCTGTCGGTATCGCCGTCAGTATCCTCGACCTCATAGTCAAAGCTGATGTTACCGTTGAAATCCTTGCTCGGCTTGAAGGTCATGCTGCCATCGGCGGCAATCTCCACGACTCCGTCCTTGACCGCGATGCTCTGGGCACCGCCAGTCAGCGCCACACCATTGATGGCGACAACCTTCAGCCCGCCATCCGGCGCCTTGTCGTTGGCCAGCAGGCTCAGACTCACCGAGCCATCTTCGTTGACGGTGTACTCGTCATCGACCGCATCGACCAGATCATCAACGTTGTTGACAGTGATATTGACGATGGCGCTGTCGGTATCGCCGTCAGTATCCTCGACCTCATAGTCAAAGCTGATGTTACCGTTGAAATCCTTGCTCGGCTTGAAGGTCATGCTGCCATCGGCGGCAATCTCCACGACCCCGTCCTTGACCGCGATGCTCTGGGCACCGCCAGTCAGCGCCACACCGTTGATGGCGACAACCTTCAGCCCGCCATCCGGCGCCTTGTCGTTGGCCAGCAGGCTCAGACTCACCGAGCCATCTTCGTTGACGGTGTACTCGTCATCGACCGCATCGACCAGATCATCAACGTTGTTGACAGTGATATTGACGATGGCGCTGTCGGTATCGCCGTCAGTATCCTCGACCTCATAGTCAAAGCTGATGTTACCGTTGAAATCCTTGCTCGGCTTGAAGGTCATGCTGCCATCGGCGGCAATCTCCACGACCCCGTCCTTGACCGCGATGCTCTGGGCACCGCCAGTCAGCGCCACACCGTTGATGGCGACAACCTTCAGCCCGCCATCCGGCGCCTTGTCGTTGGCCAGCAGGCTCAGACTCACCGAGCCATCTTCGTTGACGGTGTACTCGTCATCGACCGCATCGACCAGATCATCAACGTTGTTGACAGTGATATTGACGATGGCGCTGTCGGTATCGCCGTCAGTATCCTCGACCTCATAGTCAAAGCTGATGTTACCGTTGAAATCCTTGCTCGGCTTGAAGGTCATGCTGCCATCGGCGGCAATCTCCACGACCCCGTCCTTGACCGCGATGCTCTGGGCACCGCCAGTCAGCGCCACACCGTTGATGGCGACAACCTTCAGCCCGCCATCCGGCGCCTTGTCGTTGGCCAGCAGGCTCAGACTCACCGAGCCATCTTCGTTGACGGTGTACTCGTCATCGACCGCATCGACCAGATCATCAACGTTGTTGACAGTGATATTGACGATGGCGCTGTCGGTATCGCCGTCAGTATCCTCGACCTCATAGTCAAAGCTGATGTTACCGTTGAAATCCTTGCTCGGCTTGAAGGTCATGCTGCCATCGGCGGCAATCTCCACGACCCCGTCCTTGACCGCGATGCTCTGGGCACCGCCAGTCAGCGCCACACCGTTGATGGCGACAACCTTCAGCCCGCCATCCGGCGCCTTGTCGTTGGCCAGCAGGCTCAGACTCACCGAGCCATCTTCGTTGACGGTGTACTCGTCATCGACCGCATCGACCAGATCATCAACGTTGTTGACAGTGATATTGACGATGGCGCTGTCGGTATCGCCGTCAGTATCCTCGACCTCATAGTCAAAGCTGATGTTACCGTTGAAATCCTTGCTCGGCTTGAAGGTCATGCTGCCATCGGCGGCAATCTCCACGACCCCGTCCTTGACCGCGATGCTCTGGGCACCGCCAGTCAGCGCCACACCGTTGATGGCGACAACCTTCAGCCCGCCATCCGGCGCCTTGTCGTTGGCCAGCAGGCTCAGACTCACCGAGCCATCTTCGTTGACGGTGTACTCGTCATCGACCGCATCGACCAGATCATCAACGTTGTTGACAGTGATATTGACGATGGCGCTGTCGGTATCGCCGTCAGTATCCTCGACCTCATAGTCAAAGCTGATGTTACCGTTGAAATCCTTGCTCGGCTTGAAGGTCATGCTGCCATCGGCGGCAATCTCCACGACCCCGTCCTTGACCGCGATGCTCTGGGCACCGCCAGTCAGCGCCACACCATTGATGGCGACAACCTTCAGCCCGCCATCCGGCGCCTTGTCGTTGGCCAGCAGGCTCAGACTCACCGAGCCATCTTCGTTGACGGTGTACTCGTCATCGACCGCATCGACCAGATCATCAACGTTGTTGACAGTGATATTGACGATGGCGCTGTCGGTATCGCCGTCAGTATCCTCGACCTCATAGTCAAAGCTGATGTTACCGTTGAAATCCTTGCTCGGCTTGAAGGTCATGCTGCCATCGGCGGCAATCTCCACGACCCCGTCCTTGACCGCGATGCTCTGGGCACCGCCAGTCAGCGCCACACCATTGATGGCGACAACCTTCAGCCCGCCATCCGGCGCCTTGTCGTTGGCCAGCAGGCTCAGACTCACCGAGCCATCTTCGTTGACGGTGTACTCGTCATCGACCGCATCGACCAGATCATCAACGTTGTTGACAGTGATATTGACGATGGCGCTGTCGGTATCGCCGTCAGTATCCTCGACCTCATAGTCAAAGCTGATGTTACCGTTGAAATCCTTGCTCGGCTTGAAGGTCATGCTGCCATCGGCGGCAATCTCCACGACCCCGTCCTTGACCGCGATGCTCTGGGCACCGCCAGTCAGCGCCACACCGTTGATGGCGACAACCTTCAGCCCGCCATCCGGCGCCTTGTCGTTGGCCAGCAGGCTCAGACTCACCGAGCCATCTTCGTTGACGGTGTACTCGTCATCGACCGCATCGACCAGATCATCAACGTTGTTGACAGTGATATTGACGATGGCGCTGTCGGTATCGCCGTCAGTATCCTCGACCTCATAGTCAAAGCTGATGTTACCGTTGAAATCCTTGCTCGGCTTGAAGGTCATGCTGCCATCGGCGGCAATCTCCACGACCCCGTCCTTGACCGCGATGCTCTGGGCACCGCCAGTCAGCGCCACACCGTTGATGGCGACAACCTTCAGCCCGCCATCCGGCGCCTTGTCGTTGGCCAGCAGGCTCAGACTCACCGAGCCATCTTCGTTGACGGTGTACTCGTCATCGACCGCATCGACCAGATCATCAACGTTGTTGACAGTGATATTGACGATGGCGCTGTCGGTATCGCCGTCAGTATCCTCGACCTCATAGTCAAAGCTGATGTTACCGTTGAAATCCTTGCTCGGCTTGAAGGTCATGCTGCCATCGGCGGCAATCTCCACGACCCCGTCCTTGACCGCGATGCTCTGGGCACCGCCAGTCAGCGCCACACCGTTGATGGCGACAACCTTCAGCCCGCCATCCGGCGCCTTGTCGTTGGCCAGCAGGCTCAGACTCACCGAGCCATCTTCGTTGACGGTGTACTCGTCATCGACCGCATCGACCAGATCATCAACGTTGTTGACAGTGATATTGACGATGGCGCTGTCGGTATCGCCGTCAGTATCCTCGACCTCATAGTCAAAGCTGATGTTACCGTTGAAATCCTTGCTCGGCTTGAAGGTCATGCTGCCATCGGCGGCAATCTCCACGACCCCGTCCTTGACCGCGATGCTCTGGGCACCGCCAGTCAGCGCCACACCGTTGATGGCGACAACCTTCAGCCCGCCATCCGGCGCCTTGTCGTTGGCCAGCAGGCTCAGACTCACCGAGCCATCTTCGTTGACGGTGTACTCGTCATCGACCGCATCGACCAGATCATCAACGTTGTTGACAGTGATATTGACGATGGCGCTGTCGGTATCGCCGTCAGTATCCTCGACCTCATAGTCAAAGCTGATGTTACCGTTGAAATCCTTGCTCGGCTTGAAGGTCATGCTGCCATCGGCGGCAATCTCCACGACTCCGTCCTTGACCGCGATGCTCTGGGCACCGCCAGTCAGCGCCACACCATTGATGGCGACAACCTTCAGCCCGCCATCCGGCGCCTTGTCGTTGGCCAGCAGGCTCAGACTCACCGAGCCATCTTCGTTGACGGTGTACTCGTCATCGACCGCATCGACCAGATCATCAACGTTGTTGACAGTGATATTGACGATGGCGCTGTCGGTATCGCCGTCAGTATCCTCGACCTCATAGTCAAAGCTGATGTTACCGTTGAAATCCTTGCTCGGCTTGAAGGTCATGCTGCCATCGGCGGCAATCTCCACGACCCCGTCCTTGACCGCGATGCTCTGGGCACCGCCAGTCAGCGCCACACCGTTGATGGCGACAACCTTCAGCCCGCCATCCGGCGCCTTGTCGTTGGCCAGCAGGCTCAGACTCACCGAGCCATCTTCGTTGACGGTGTACTCGTCATCGACCGCATCGACCAGATCATCAACGTTGTTGACAGTGATATTGACGATGGCGCTGTCGGTATCGCCGTCAGTATCCTCGACCTCATAGTCAAAGCTGATGTTACCGTTGAAATCCTTGCTCGGCTTGAAGGTCATGCTGCCATCGGCGGCAATCTCCACGACCCCGTCCTTGACCGCGATGCTCTGGGCACCGCCAGTCAGCGCCACACCGTTGATGGCGACAACCTTCAGCCCGCCATCCGGCGCCTTGTCGTTGGCCAGCAGGCTCAGACTCACCGAGCCATCTTCGTTGACGGTGTACTCGTCATCGACCGCATCGACCAGATCATCAACGTTGTTGACAGTGATATTGACGATGGCGCTGTCGGTATCGCCGTCAGTATCCTCGACCTCATAGTCAAAGCTGATGTTACCGTTGAAATCCTTGCTCGGCTTGAAGGTCATGCTGCCATCGGCGGCAATCTCCACGACCCCGTCCTTGACCGCGATGCTCTGGGCACCGCCAGTCAGCGCCACACCGTTGATGGCGACAACCTTCAGCCCGCCATCCGGCGCCTTGTCGTTGGCCAGCAGGCTCAGACTCACCGAGCCATCTTCGTTGACGGTGTACTCGTCATCGACCGCATCGACCAGATCATCAACGTTGTTGACAGTGATATTGACGATGGCGCTGTCGGTATCGCCGTCAGTATCCTCGACCTCATAGTCAAAGCTGATGTTACCGTTGAAATCCTTGCTCGGCTTGAAGGTCATGCTGCCATCGGCGGCAATCTCCACGACCCCGTCCTTGACCGCGATGCTCTGGGCACCGCCAGTCAGCGCCACACCGTTGATGGCGACAACCTTCAGCCCGCCATCCGGCGCCTTGTCGTTGGCCAGCAGGCTCAGACTCACCGAGCCATCTTCGTTGACGGTGTACTCGTCATCGACCGCATCGACCAGATCATCAACGTTGTTGACAGTGATATTGACGATGGCGCTGTCGGTATCGCCGTCAGTATCCTCGACCTCATAGTCAAAGCTGATGTTACCGTTGAAATCCTTGCTCGGCTTGAAGGTCATGCTGCCATCGGCGGCAATCTCCACGACCCCGTCCTTGACCGCGATGCTCTGGGCACCGCCAGTCAGCGCCACACCGTTGATGGCGACAACCTTCAGCCCGCCATCCGGCGCCTTGTCGTTGGCCAGCAGGCTCAGACTCACCGAGCCATCTTCGTTGACGGTGTACTCGTCATCGACCGCATCGACCAGATCATCAACGTTGTTGACAGTGATATTGACGATGGCGCTGTCGGTATCGCCGTCAGTATCCTCGACCTCATAGTCAAAGCTGATGTTACCGTTGAAATCCTTGCTCGGCTTGAAGGTCATGCTGCCATCGGCGGCAATCTCCACGACCCCGTCCTTGACCGCGATGCTCTGGGCACCGCCAGTCAGCGCCACACCGTTGATGGCGACAACCTTCAGCCCGCCATCCGGCGCCTTGTCGTTGGCCAGCAGGCTCAGACTCACCGAGCCATCTTCGTTGACGGTGTACTCGTCATCGACCGCATCGACCAGATCATCAACGTTGTTGACAGTGATATTGACGATGGCGCTGTCGGTATCGCCGTCAGTATCCTCGACCTCATAGTCAAAGCTGATGTTACCGTTGAAATCCTTGCTCGGCTTGAAGGTCATGCTGCCATCGGCGGCAATCTCCACGACCCCGTCCTTGACCGCGATGCTCTGGGCACCGCCAGTCAGCGCCACACCGTTGATGGCGACAACCTTCAGCCCGCCATCCGGCGCCTTGTCGTTGGCCAGCAGGCTCAGACTCACCGAGCCATCTTCGTTGACGGTGTACTCGTCATCGACCGCATCGACCAGATCATCAACGTTGTTGACAGTGATATTGACGATGGCGCTGTCGGTATCGCCGTCAGTATCCTCGACCTCATAGTCAAAGCTGATGTTACCGTTGAAATCCTTGCTCGGCTTGAAGGTCATGCTGCCATCGGCGGCAATCTCCACGACTCCGTCCTTGACCGCGATGCTCTGGGCACCGCCAGTCAGCGCCACACCGTTGATGGCGACAACCTTCAGCCCGCCATCCGGCGCCTTGTCGTTGGCCAGCAGGCTCAGACTCACCGAGCCATCTTCGTTGACGGTGTACTCGTCATCGACCGCATCGACCAGATCATCAACGTTGTTGACAGTGATATTGACGATGGCGCTGTCGGTATCGCCGTCAGTATCCTCGACCTCATAGTCAAAGCTGATGTTACCGTTGAAATCCTTGCTCGGCTTGAAGGTCATGCTGCCATCGGCGGCAATCTCCACGACCCCGTCCTTGACCGCGATGCTCTGGGCACCGCCAGTCAGCGCCACACCGTTGATGGCGACAACCTTCAGCCCGCCATCCGGCGCCTTGTCGTTGGCCAGCAGGCTCAGACTCACCGAGCCATCTTCGTTGACGGTGTACTCGTCATCGACCGCATCGACCAGATCATCAACGTTGTTGACAGTGATATTGACGATGGCGCTGTCGGTATCGCCGTCAGTATCCTCGACCTCATAGTCAAAGCTGATGTTACCGTTGAAATCCTTGCTCGGCTTGAAGGTCATGCTGCCATCGGCTGCAATCTCCACGACTCCGTCCTTGACCGCGATGCTCTGGGCACCGCCAGTCAGCGCCACACCGTTGATGGCGACAACCTTCAGCCCGCCATCCGGCGCCTTGTCGTTGGCCAGCAGGCTCAGACTCACCGAGCCATCTTCGTTGACGGTGTACTCGTCATCGACCGCATCGACCAGATCATCAACGTTGTTGACAGTGATATTGACGATGGCGCTGTCGGTATCGCCGTCAGTATCCTCGACCTCATAGTCAAAGCTGATGTTACCGTTGAAATCCTTGCTCGGCTTGAAGGTCATGCTGCCATCGGCGGCAATCTCCACGACCCCGTCCTTGACCGCGATGCTCTGGGCACCGCCAGTCAGCGCCACACCATTGATGGCGACAACCTTCAGCCCGCCATCCGGCGCCTTGTCGTTGGCCAGCAGGCTCAGACTCACCGAGCCATCTTCGTTGACCTCGTAGCTATCGTTTACCGCATCGACCGGGTCATCAATCTCCACACTGCCATCGTCGGTCGCAGTGCCGGTGTTACCAGCCGGGTCAGTGACACTGGCATCCACCTTGTAGCTCCCTTCCGCCAGCGGGGTAGTGACATCCACGCTATAGCTGCCACCCGGTTGCACGATGGCGGTCAGGGTCTGCTGGTTGCCGTTGGCATCGGTCACGACCAGGGTAACGGTACTGCCCGCCGGGGCATCCGTCGTACCGGTAATGGTCGGGGTGGTGTCGTTGGTGTTGTCTGGGGCGTTCACGGTGATGGATGGTGGAACGCCATCAAACAGGATATCGTCCTCACCACCAAGGGCATCCCCTATGGGGGCTGTATCTGCGGGGTTATCGGTATCAAACCCGGCTTCGGCAATGGTTGCATCACCGGTACGGTCGATGGTGACAAAACCACCGTTGCCACTGGCACCGGCGACCCCCCCAATACCGCCACCGCCGGCAGCAGGCGCACCGCCTGCTGCGGAGGCTTCAAAAGCCTGGGTCGGGTCAGCCCCACCCAAAATGGCCTGTTGCAGAGCACTGATATCATCAGGAGTACCTGCAGCACCGTTTTGCGCCAACTGGGGGGCATCCCCCTCTTCGGCAGGCTCACTCTGTTCGCTGGCCGGTTGCACAGTGAACGACTGTCCGCCCCCCATGAAACTGGCGCCATCCGGCGACATGATCACCGCCCCTTTCGGCAGCACATCACCTTCAGCCAACAGCTTCCGGCTGCCATCTTCGGCAACCAGATAAATTTGTCCTTTAAGTTGGGTTACGGTTACGCCCTGTTCCAAGGTAACGGCATTGGTAATCATGTTCTCTCCTGAATCCTGATTTGAATGCAACAAGCCACAACTTACTGTGCATACACATGGCAAAAATAACCAGCTCGAAAATTCGAAAGGATAGGGAGATTTGAGGCTGAACTGTTCAGCCAGACAGAAGTGTGTAAGACCAGGTTGTGATAATGGTAAAAACCAAAATTATCAATAAATTACAGAATGATGACGAGAGCATGACAAGGCATGCTCCCGTCAGGATTAACCCTATGCTCCCGCCCAGAGGATGATAGCCAGCAGTTGTGGCGAGATGATCCGCAGGAACATCACCAGCGGGTAGACAGTGGCGTATGAGAGCGCACTGGCGCCACTGGTCGGGTGCATGGCGTTGGCAAAGGCCAGCGCGGGAGGGTCTGTCATGGAGCCGGCCAGCAAACCGCACAGGGTCAGATAGTTCATCTTGCCGTAGAGGCGCGCCAGCACACCGACCACCAGCAGCGGGATCAGGGTGATCGCCATACCATAGAGCATCCAGGCTGGACCATCGCCGTTGATCAGGGTATCGACGAAGCCGGCACCGGACTTGAATCCAACCACCGCCAGAAACAGCACGATCCCGATCTCCCGCAGCGCCAGGTTGGCGCTGGGTGGCATGAACCAGTAGAGCTTGCCGATGCTGCCGATCCGCGACAGGATCAGCGCCACCACCAGCGGCCCCCCCGCCAGACCCAGCTTGAGGGCGGCCGGGAAACCGGGCAGATAGAAGGGGATGGAGCCGAGCAATACGCCAAGGCCAATCCCGATAAATACCGGCAACATCTGCACCTGTTGCAGTTTTTGCTGCACGTTGCCGACCACATTGGTCACCGCTTCGATGGCGTCGAGACGGCCAACCAGGTTGAGGATGTCACCAAACTGCAGGCTGGTCTGACTGGTCGGCACCAGTTCGATACCAGCCCGGTTGAGACGGGAGATCACCACGTCATAGCGCTGTTTGATGTCCAGATCGCGGATCTTCTTGCCAAGAACCTGCTCGTTGGTCACCACTACTCGCTCGACGCGCAGATCGGTGCCCCGGGTCGAGAGCGAGGTCTCCACCTCCTCCCCCAACACCAGCAACACCTTGTGCAGCGCGTGACGCTCACCCACCAGGTGCAGCAAGTCACCCAGTTCGATACGGGATTCCGGCCGTGGCACCATCAGCTCGTCGCCCCGTTTGAGCCGTGAACAGATGACATCAGACTCGTCGAGACTCGGGATCTCGCTCAGCATCAGGCCGTGCATGTTGGGGTTGCGCACCGCGATGTTGATGGTCTGCAAGCTCTCCTTGGTTTTACCGGTTTGTAGCTCGAACTGGGCGGCTTCATCGTCGATCTTGATGCGAAAGAAGACCCTGACCAGCCACATGGTGAGCAAAATGCCACAGATACCAAACGGATAGGCAACCGCATATCCCATCCCCATCAAACCGGTAGAACCGGGCGCGGCGCCCAGCTCGGCCAGGATCTGCTGGCCCGCACCGAGGGATGGCGTATTGGTGACGGCACCGGAGAAGACCCCCAGAATGACCGGCAACGGCACATCGAAAAATTGATGCAAGCCAGCAGCCACCACGCAGCCAAGGATGACCAGCAAAGCGGCAAAGGCGTTGAGTTTGAGACCCGAACTGCGCAATGACGAGAAGAAACCCGGCCCAACCTGGATGCCGATGGTATAGACAAACAGGATCAGGCCAAATTCTTGAATAAAGTGAAGCGTTTGTGCATCCAGCGCGAGATCGGAGGCACCTGCAAAGTGACCCACAATGATGCCGCCGAACAGCACCCCCCCTATTCCTAACCCAACGCCATAGACTCGCCAGTTTCCCAGCCAGAGTCCTAGCACTGCCACCAGCGACAACATGCTGATGGAAAGCGCGATTTCACTCATTTCGTGCATCCTTTGCGAATTGAACTGGCCCTAGCTTGTCAGCAAACGCTGATGCCAACTGTGTGATACCGCACGAATTTATCCTTTTACGCGCTAAAAATACCAATTAAGGGCTAGTTGTAAGACGTTAGGCGACGTAGCCGTAAATGGCCATAAAGTGACAAACGCTGCCACCCAGCACAAAGAGATGCCAGATGGCATGGTTATAGGGAATCCGCTTGGCCACATAGAAGATGACCCCGAAGCTGTAGATAAGGCCGCCAAGCCCGAGCAGCAGCAGCCCCTCACCGGCCAGATGGATATAGAGCTGGTAGATGACCACCAGCGACAGCCAGCCCAGCATCAGGTAGGTAAAGAGCGACAACTTCTTGAAGCGATTGATAAACACCAGCTTGAACACCACGCCAGCCAGCGCTAGGGCCCAGATCACCACCATCAAGCCCTTCGCCAGCGGCGTGTCGAGTGCAACCAGCAGGAAGGGGGTATAGGTGCCGGCAATCAGCAGATAGATGGCGCAGTGATCAAACACCTTGCACCAGCGTCTGGCCCGCCCTGACCCCATGCTGTGATAGAGGGTCGAGGCGAGATAGAGCAGCACCAGACTGCCGCCATAAAGGCTGTAGCTCACCAGCGCTTGCGTACCCTGCCCCCATCCCTTGATGAGCAACAGCACCAGCCCGACAATCCCCAGCAACAATCCCGCACCGTGGCTCAGCCGGTTTGCCAGCTCCTCCCGGGGGGAGTAATCCATCACACCACTCATAACATCGACTCCACAATAACTGTGGCTCACTCTACCCAGCGCCATTTCGGAGTACAAGTGTTCGCTTAAAAAATGGAGTGGCTGTCACCTGCCAACCTTTGGTGTATGCTCTGCCGCCGATGCCCGAGACAAGCGGCATAGACACCTACCCCGGTGACCTGGTCTGGAGAACCTGATGAAGTTGACTGAGCTGTTTGCACAAGCGGATCCCGCCTTTGGCGAGGCGATGAACACCCTGCTGGAGAGCTTCCACCACTCCGACGACAGTCAGCCCCCCTATCAGCGCGACCTGTTCACCCACCAGCTCGATCAATCCCGCATGCCTGCAGTCGGCCAACCTATCGAGGAGTATCTGGCGCGGCTGGCCACTCTGGTGCCCGGCGCCTCGCACCTCACCTCGCCACGCTACATGGGCCACATGACGGCGCCCCTGCCGGCCTATACCGCCGAGCTGTCGCGCCTGCTGGTGATGCTCAACCAGAATCCGATGAAGATGGAGTCCTCCCGCCTGCTCAGCTTTCTGGAGCGAGAGGTGCTGGCCAAGCTGCACCGCCTCATCTATGGCAGGGACGATGCCTTCTACGGCGAGCAGATGCATGCCAAGGATGCCGCCCTCGGCGTCATGACCAGCGGCGGCACCATCGCCAACGTCACGGCACTGTGGCTGGCCCGCAACCGCGCCTGCGGCGACAACCTGTTCACCCTCTATGAGCAGGGCTATCGCGGCGCCGTTATTCTGGGCTCCCGCCTGATGCACTACTCCTTCGACAAGGGGATGGATCTGCTGGGGCTGGGCGCCCGCAGCGTTTGGCGCCTCGAGACCGACGAGCAGAACCGGCTCAGTCTGGCTGCGCTGGAGCAGGCGCTGATCCAGTGCAAAGAGCAGAAATTGAAAGTACTGGCATTGGTCGGCGTTGCAGGCAGTACCGACTTTGGCTCCATCGACCCCCTGCCTGAGCTGGCCGCCATCGCCGAGCGCGAGCAGATCCACTTCCACGTGGATGCCGCCTGGGGCGGCCCGACCCTCTTCTCTCCCCGCTATCAAGGTCTGCTTGCCGGAATAGAGCAGGCCGACACAGTCACCCTCGATGGCCACAAGCAACTGCTGGTGCCGCTTGGTACAGGCATGCTGCTCTGCCGCCAGCACGACCTGATGATGGCGGTCAAGCGAGAGGCGCCCTACGCCATTCGTGCCACCTCGTTCGATCAGGGCCGCTTTACGCTGGAGGGCACCCGCCCGGCCAATGCCCTCTATCTGGATGCCGCTTTCCAGCTGTTCGGCCAGCAAGGCTACGCCGAGCTTATCGAAGCCAACTACGACCGCGCCCGGCTGATGGCAGATCTCATCGAAAGTGACTCCGCCTTCGAGCTGATGTCGGCACCGGTGATGAACCTGCTCTCCTATCGCTGCATCCCGCCCCATCTGCAGGGCAAGGTGCTGGATGAAGCGGCCAACGAGCAGATCAACGCCTTCAACGTAGCGCTGCAAAAAGCCCAGCGCGCCGAGGGACACAGCTTTGTCTCCCGCACCCAGCGCGCCGTGGTGCGCTACGGCGCCCAACCGCTCACCCTGCTGCGCGCCGTGCTGCTCAACCCGCTTATCGAAGAGCGTCATATCCGTGAACTGCTGGCCGATCAGCAGCGACTGGGGATCTCCATTGCACGCCAACTGTTTGGCGACAGCACGGAACCGGCGTAAAAATGAGCGGTCTTATTCATTTGCCGTTGTCCGCCATGCAGGTAGACTGGGCGAAATTTGCAGGCCATCTTTGAGGACTAGGCGCCAACAATGAAGCAATTTATTGAATTTATTCCACTTATCGTTTTCTTCGCGGTCTACAAGTTCTACGACATCTACATGGCTACCGGCGCCCTAGTGGTGGTCACCGGTCTGCAGCTCGCCTATAGCTGGATCCGCTATCGCAAAGTCGAGAAGATGCAGCTCTTTACCTTCCTGCTGGTCGGCTTCTTCGGCGGCCTCACCGTCTTCTTCCACGATGACACCTTCATCAAGTGGAAAGTGACTGTCATCAACGTGCTGTTCGCACTGGGTCTGCTCATCAGCCGCTACGGCTTTGGCAAGAATCTAATCAAACAGATGTTGGCCAAAGAACTGCAAGCGCCCGATAAGGTCTGGGACACAGTCAATCTCGGCTGGGTCGGCTTCTTTACCGTCTGTGGCCTGCTCAACCTCTACGTGGCCTTCAACCTGCCGCAGGAGATGTGGGTCAACTTCAAGGTGTTCGGCCTGCTGGGGATGACGCTGGTCTTTACCCTGCTGAGCGGCGTCTATCTCTATCGCCACATCCCTGCCGAGCAGTTGTCCCAGCAAAAAGACGAACCCAAAAAGTAACCCTCATCAGAAAAGGATTGTCTCATGTGGTATCTCATCTACTCCGAAGATGTCCCCGATAGCCTGCCACTGCGCAAGCAAGTTCGCCCTGCCCATCTGGCTCGCCTGCAAGCCCTGCAGGATGAAGGGCGCCTGCTGACCGCCGGCCCCAACCCGGCTATCGATGCCGAGGATCCGGCCGATGCAGGCTTTACCGGCAGCACCGTCATCGCCGAGTTTGCCTCGCTGGCTGACGCCAAAGCCTGGGCCGATACCGACCCTTATGTGACCGCCGGTGTTTACGCCAAGGTCACCATCAAGCCGTTCAAAAAGGTCTTCTGACCGCAAAGCGCATAGCGAAATAAAAAAGGCCGGACTGGAAGTTCATTCCAGTCCGGCCTTTTTGCATCCCGATATCTCGTTTATGCCCTGGCGACAAACCAGGGGTTGAGGATATCGGGCTTGTTGTAGACAAGGGACGAGCCATCGAGTTGGGTGACGCTGCCCCCCGCCCCCTCCAGCACCGCCTGCGCAGCGCCGGTATCCCACTCGCAGGTGGGGGCGAGGCGTGGATAGAGCTCGGCGCCCCCCTCGGCAATGATGCAGAACTTGAGGGAGCTGCCCATGGAAACCAGCTCGATCTCGCCAAAAGGAGCCAAAAAGTCGAGCGTCTCCTGCGACAGGTGGTTGCGACTACCCACCACTCGCCACGCCTCTCCTTCACGATGAGGCCGGGTCTGGATAGGCTCGCACTTGCCATCGGCGATACGCCAGGCCCCCACGCCCTTGCCGCCATACCAGAGCTTGTCCAGCACCGGCGCATAGACCAGTCCCCAGCGCGGCGCCCCCCCTTCAATCAGCGCGATATTGACGGTGAACTCGCCGTTGCGGGAGACAAACTCCTTGGTGCCGTCGAGGGGATCCACCAGCCAGTAGCGGGACCAGCCGTGGCGCGCCGCCATCACCTCGGACCCCGACTCCTCGGACAATACGGGAATATCCGGAGTCAGCCGTGCCAACCCCTGAACGATCACCTCATGAGCCCCCTTGTCGGCCGCGGTCAGCGGACTCTCGTCACTCTTGTACTCCACCGCGAAGGGCTGGCTGTAGATGGCCATGATGGCCGCTCCCGCCGCGCGAGCGACAGGTTCAAGTTCGGTGATATCGGGGTGGTACATAACAGGCTCGATCAGTGAGTAAGAAACCCAGTCTATCGCGTTTGTCATCAACCGCTTATAGCTGATTGTACTGGATTATATTGCCCCTGCTTCTCCTGCCCCTTGCTGCCATCGGCTGGTACCAACAGCACTTCGATACCGGCATTGCGCAGGCCGGAAAGGATATCGGCAGGCACGGCATCGTCGGTGATCAGGGTGTGAATACGCAGGGTATCGATGATCTTGTGCAGACTGCGCCGGCCAAACTTGGTGGAGTCGGTGACCACCACAATCCGCTCGGCCACCTGACACATGCAGCGGTTAAGGCGCGCCTCGTCCTCATGATGGGTGCTGACGCCGCGCTCCAGATCGATGCCATCCACCCCGAGAAACAGCATGTCAAAGTGGTAGTTTTGCAGGGACTGCTCCGCTTGCGCACCGTAGAAGGAGAGCGACTTGCGGCGCAGATGTCCGCCCGTCATCAGCAGCTCCACCCCCTCTGCTTCGAGCAGTTCATTCGCCACATTCATGCCGTTGGTCATCACCAGGATCTCCTGATGTCCCTTCAGATGACGCGCCACCTCCAGTGTTGTCGTCCCCGAATCGAGGATAAGGCGACAACCGGAGGGCACCAGGGTCGCCGCCAGCGCACCTATCCGCTGTTTCACCGGGGTATTGAGCACACTCTTGTCGGCAATAGTGCGCTCCGGCACCGTCTGGCCAGGCTCGCACAGTAGGGCGCCGCCGTAGGCGCGCACGGCCACCCCCTGCTTCTCCAGAAAGGCCAGATCGTTGCGGATGGTCACGGTAGAGACCTGATAGTGAGTCGCCAGCTCGTTGACCTGAACGCTGCCATTGCTGCGCAGCTGCTGAATAATCCGCTCCCGCCGCTCGCTGGTTCCGAGCGCACCTTTTTCGCTTGTTTGCATAGTTCTTCTGCCGAAATGCTGTAGTGAAAGATCGCTTTCACTTCGTTACGTTTGCATATTAACGCTCAGCGAAGGTGCCAAATCAAGCCTTCATTACGCTTTACCACCACTCTCCCCATCTTTACCCATCATCCACAACCTTTCGATACCTTTCTTTTTGTGATCCATCTCAAGATCTAACGACTCTTTTGTTTCGTTTTCTTTCCCTCCCTACTACCGTAAAGAAAAGAAATCGAAAGAACCTTTCCATCCGCAGCAACCAAGGAACATCAAAATGAAATCCATGCTGGCACTGGTCGAAAGACACAAACAGGGAGAACAGACCGGGATCTACGCCGTCTGCTCCGCTCACCCGCTGGTGCTGGAAGCCGCGCTGCGGCTAGCCGCCGAAGGGGATGAGCTGCTGCTGGTCGAGGCCACCTCCAATCAGGTGGATCAGTTTGGCGGCTATACCGGCATGACCCCCGCCGACTTTCGCGATCGCCTCTACGAGCTGGCGGCACAATGTCACTTTCCGGCGCAGCGCCTCATTCTGGGGGGCGACCATCTGGGCCCCAACCGCTGGCAGGGGGAACCGGCCGAGCAGGCCATGGCACATGCCGAAGATCTCATCGCCAGCTATGTCGCTGCCGGGTTCAAGAAGATCCACCTCGACTGCAGCATGTCCTGTCAGGGCGATCCCGTTCCCCTGACCGATGAGCTGGTCGCAGAGCGAGCCGCACGGCTGGCGCAGATCGCCGAGCAAACCTGTCTGGCCACTTTTGGCGAGAGCGATCTGGTCTATGTGATTGGCACCGAGGTGCCGGTACCGGGCGGTGCCCATGAAGATCTTGCCGAGCTGGCGGTCACCACGCCGGAGGCGGCGCGCCATACCCTCGAGGCCCATCAACAGGCCTTCAACAAGGCGGGGCTGGCCCATATCTGGCCGAGGGTGATCGGTCTGGTGGTGCAACCCGGTGTCGAGTTTGACCATACCCGTGTCATCGATTACCGGCCCGAAAAAGCGGCTCCCCTTAGCCGGATGATCGAAGCCTATCCCCACATGGTGTTCGAGGCTCACTCCACCGATTACCAAACTCCCGAGGCCTACCGCCAGCTGGTACGCGACCACTTTGCCATTCTCAAAGTCGGCCCAGCCCTCACCTTCGCCCTGCGCGAAGCGCTGTTTGCCCTTGCCGCCATCGAGGAGGAACTGGTGGTTGCCAAGGCCTGTTCAGGTCTGCGCAAGGTGATGGAAGAGACCATGCTGGAGCGCCCCGACTTCTGGCGCAGCCACTACCAGGGCAGTGCCAACGAGTGCCGGCTGGCCCGTGGCTACAGCTATTCGGATCGCATTCGCTACTACTGGCCCGATAGCCGGGTCGATGAGTGCTACGCCAGATTGCTGGCCAATCTGGCGGCGGAGCCCATTCCCTTGCCACTGCTGAGCCAGCATCTGCCCCTGCAGTATCGCAAGGTGCGTCAGGGCACGCTCTCGGCCAATCCCCATGACCTCATTCTCGATCAGGTGCAGGAGGTGCTGCGGCACTACGCCAGCGCCTGCACTGCGGCCTCTCGCCGCCATTCCCAGCTCGACCCCGTTGTATAAGGAGTTGCAGACATGATCCTTGGTTATCCAGAAGAGATGTTGCGCAGTGCCAATGGCCTGGCGACTGCCCGTGAAATTCGCCAGCAACCCGCCACCTGGCGCGAGACCCTCACCATGGTCGAGGAGTGCCGTCCAGCATTGACCCGTTTTCTGGCCCCCCTGCTCGCCCGGCAAGAGCTGCGCATTATCCTGACCGGGGCTGGCACCTCCGCCTTTGCCGGTCGGGCGCTCGCCCCCTATCTCTCGGCCCACCTGCATGCCCGGGTCGAGGCGATCGCCACCACGGATATCGTCACCGACCCGGCCGAGTATCTGGCCGAAGATTGCCCGACCCTGCTTATCTCCTTTGCCCGCTCCGGCAACAGCCCCGAGAGCGTGGCTGCGGTCGAACTGGCCAGTCAGCTGCTCAGCCACTGCCACCATCTGGTGCTGACCTGCAACGGTGAAGGGGCGCTCTATCGCCGCTGCCAGCAAGATGCCCACTCTCTGGCCCTGCTGATGCCGCCCCAGACCAATGATCGCAGCTTCGCCATGACCAGCAGCCTCACCAGCATGATGCTGAGCTGTCTGGCTCTCTTTCTGCCAGAGCGGTTCAACCGCCAGCGCTGCGAGCAGCTGGTCACCACCAGTGACGCCATTCTGGAGCAGATTGTGCAGCGCGTACCGGCCTGGAACGAGCCGTTGCCCGAGCGGGTCATCTATCTTGGCAGCGGCAGTCTGCAAGGGGTGGCGCAGGAGGCGGCACTCAAACTGCTGGAGCTGACCGCCGGCCGTCTGGTCGCCATGTTCGACTCCCCCACCGGCTTTCGCCACGGTCCGAAATCGGTCGTCAACGAACAGACGCTCATCGTGCTGCTCATCTCCAACGACCCTTACACCCGGCAATACGATCTGGATCTGCTGCGCGAGCTGCGAAGCGATGGCAAGGCTGCCCGGGTAGTTGCCATCGCTGACCAGCGCCATCCCGCCATCGAGGAGGGGGAGCACATCTACCTGCCCCACACTCTGCATGGCGACGATGCCCAGCTCGCCTTCTGCTACCTGCTCTATGCCCAGTACTACGCCTTCCATACCTCGCTGGGACTGGGGATCAGCCCGGACAATCCCTGCCCCACCGGTCAGGTCAACCGGGTCGTACAGGGGGTCAATATCTACCCGTTCCACCAAGAAGGAGTGCTGTGATGCCCAATATCGTATTGAGCCGGATCGATGAGCGTCTGATCCACGGTCAGGTCGGTGTCCAGTGGGTCGGCTTTGCCGGTGCCAATCTGGTGCTGGTCGCCAACGACGAGGTGGCAGAGGACCCCATCCAGCAGAACCTGATGGAGATGGTGCTGGCCGAAGGCATTGCGGTGCGGTTCTGGCCGCTCCAGAAGGTGATCGACAACATCCACAAGGCGGCGGATCGCCAGAAGATCCTGCTGGTCTGCAAAAACCCGACCGATTTCAACACCCTGGTTCAGGGAGGTGTCCCCATCTCCCGGATCAACGTCGGCAACATGCATTACGCCGACGGCAAGCGTCAAATCCACAAGACCGTATCCGTGGACGAACAGGACATCACCGCATTTCGCGCCCTGCGGGACGCCCGTGTCGAGTGCTATGTCCAGGGCGTGCCGACCGAACCGGCACAGGACATTTTCAATTTGCTCTGATTAAGGACAATTGTGATGGAAATCAGTTTGTTACAAGGTCTGCTGCTTGGCATCCTGGCGTTTTTCGCCGGACTCGACCTGTTCAACGGTCTGACCCACTTCCACCGTCCCGTGGTGCTGGGGCCGCTGGTTGGCCTCATCCTCGGCGACCTGCCCACTGGCATTCTGGTGGGCGGTACCCTGGAGCTGGTCTGGATGGGGTTGGCCCCGCTGGCGGGGGCGCAACCGCCCAACGTCATTATCGGCACCATAGTCGGCGCCACCTTCGCCATCACCACCGGGGTCAAGCCGGATGTGGCGGTCGGGGTTGCCGTTCCCTTCGCCGTGGCCGTGCAGATGGGGATCACCTTCCTCTTCTCGGTGATGTCGGGGGTCATGTCCCGCTGCGATCGCATGGCCGAAGCGGCTGACGTGCGCGGTATCGAGCGGGTCAACTACCTGGCGCTGCTGGCGCTGGGCACCTTCTACTTCCTCTGTGCCTTCCTGCCCACTTACTTCGGGGCCGAACATGCCAAGGCAGCCATCGACGTGCTGCCCGCCCGCCTCATCGATGGCCTCGGCGTTGCTGGCGGCATCATGCCCGCCATCGGTTTTGCCGTGCTGCTCAAGATCATGATGAAGAACGTCTATATCCCCTACTTCATCCTCGGTTTCGTCGCTGCCGCCTGGCTCCAGTTGCCGGTGCTGGCCATCGCCGCCGCCGCGCTGGCCATGGCCCTGATCGACTTCATGCGCACCACCACCCCGCAAGCTCGTCCTGTTCAGGAGGAAACCGAAGATGGCATCTAACAACACAGCTGCGCGGATCATCTCCAGCGCCGAACCGCACAATACCCGGCCACAATCCGACGACACCTATGAAGATCAGCAGCTTGGCGCCGAGCTGACCAAGCAGGATATCAACCGCTTTGCCTGGCGCTCCCTGCTGCTGCAGGCCTCCTTCAACTATGAGCGGATGCAGGCCTCCGGCTGGCTCTATGGATTGCTGCCGGCACTGCAGAAGATCCACACCAATCAGCGGGATCTCTCCCGGGCCATGAAAGGGCACATGGGCTTCTTCAACACCCACCCCTTCCTGGTCACCTTCGTGATGGGGATCGTGCTGGCGATGGAGCGCTCCAAGCAGAACGTCAACAGCATCCAGAGCACCAAGATTGCCGTAGGCGCACCGCTCGGCGGGATTGGCGATGCCATGTTCTGGCTCACCCTGCTCCCCATCTGCGGCGGCATAGGGGCAGATCTGGCGCTGCAAGGTTCCATCATGGGTGCCGTAGTCTTCTTCCTGCTGTTCAACGTGGTTCACTTCGGCCTGCGTTTTGGTCTGGCGCACTACGCCTACCGCATGGGGGTGGCGGCAATTCCGGTCATCAAGGCCAATACCCGCAAGGTGGGCCATGCTGCCTCCATCGTCGGTATGACGGTGATCGGCGCGCTGGTCGCCACCTATGTGCGTCTTGGCACCACGCTGGAGATCACTGCCGGTGATGCTGTCGTCAAACTGCAGGCGGATGTGCTCGACAAGCTGATGCCCGCCTTCCTGCCGCTGCTCTACACCCTGGCGATGTACGCCCTGATCCGCAAAGGCTGGAGCCCGCTGCGCCTCATCGTCATCACGGTGGTACTCGGTATCGTCGGCAAGTTCGCCGGTTTCCTCTAATCCGGAGCCGGCAGCAAGCCGGCCCCCTTTGCAGTAAAGGAACAGACTATGTTGGGCATCATCATTTGTGGTCATGGCGGTTTCGCCAGCGGTCTGGAGCGCGCCATGCTGCAGATCCTCGGCGAACAGGACGCGGTTATCGCCATCGACTTTCCCGAGAGCTCCACCACCGCCCAGCTGCAGGCACAGTGCGAAGCGGCGCTGGCAGAGGTCGACAAGGGGGATGGCGTGGTCTTCCTGACCGACCTGCTCGGCGGCACCCCGTTTCGGGTCGCCTCAACCCTCTCACTGCACCAGCCAGAGCGGGAGGTTATTACCGGTACCAACCTGCAACTGCTGCTGGAGATGGCGCTGGAGCGCGATGGCCTCAGCGCCCGTGAATTCCGCCGGCAGGCCCTTGATTGTGGCCACCGGGGGCTCACCTCGCTGGCAGATGAGATGGGTAAAGAGCGTCAGACAGATGTCGCTCTCGCCGAGGAGGGCATCTGATGACCTCACGGATCCGTGCCCGTCGCCTGCTGACCGAACAGGGTTGGCTGGAACATCAGGAGCTGACCCATGAAGGGGGCATCATCACCGCCATCGACCCCATCACGGATGGCGATCCGGCGCGAGATGTCGAGCTGCTGGTGCCTGCGCTGATCGACGGTCATGTCCACGGCGGTGCAGGCGTCGATGTCATGGATAGCGAGGACAATGCCTTGGCAACCTTGTCGATGGCCAAGGCGGCAGAAGGGGTCGGCGCCTTCCTTGCCACCACGGTCACCGCCCCACTCCCCGAGATAGAGCAAACACTTGCTCGGATTGCCGATGGCGTTGCCCGCGGCATGCCGGGCGCCGAGCTGCTCGGCTGCTATCTGGAAGGCCCCTACTTCACTCCGGACAACAAGGGCGCCCACGATCAGGCGCTGTTCCGTGAGCTGTATATTGCCGAGCTGAACCATCTGCTACAGCTGGCGCGCGGCAGCCTGAAGGTGGTCGCGCTGGCACCGGAAAAGCCCAACGCCATCGCGGCCATTCACCATCTTGCCGCAAACGGCGTGCGGGTAATGCTGGGCCACTCGGCGGCGGATCACGACACCACCATGGCGGCACTGGCAGCGGGCGCCTCCGGGCTGGTGCACTGCTTTAACGGCATGCGCGGCCTGCACCACCGCGAACCCGGCATGGTCGGTGCGGGCCTTGTCCATCCCGCAGCCTGGCTGGAGCTGATCGCCGATGGCCATCATCTCCACCCGAGCGTGCTCAAGCTCTGTCACTGCTGTGCCGGCCAGCGCCTGCTCTTGGTTACCGATGCGATGCGCGCCGCCGGTATGCCAGACGGTCACTATCTGCTTGGCAACTATCGGGTCGAGATGAAAAACGGCGTGGTACGCACCGAAACCGGCGGTCTGGCGGGCAGCACCCTCACCCTGCTTGGCGCCGTACGCAACATGGTGCAGCTGGCGGATGTGCCGCTCGATGAAGCCATCACAATGGCCTCGCTGGCACCAGCAAAGATGCTCGGCATTGCCGATCGTCTCGGTTCACTGGCAGTTGGCAAACAGGCCAACCTGCTCGCCCTCACCACTGAACTCAATCAACAACACATCTGGGTGGCTGGCCGGGAGATAAACCCGACCCAGCTCTCCTCCCTTTTCTCAGGATCTCGCGTCAATCAGGACGCTCAGGAGTCACTATGTATCTGATCTCTTCCCATGAAATGCTCAAAGATGCCCAGCGCCGCGGCTACGCCGTACCGGCTTTCAACATCCACAACCTGGAAACCGTGCAGGTGGTGGCTCGCACCGCCGCTCGCATGCGATCTCCGGTGATTTTGGCTGGCACCCCGGGCACCTATCGCCATGCCGGGGTCGACTATCTGGTCTCCATCTGTCAGGCCGCGGCCCATGAGTACCGTATCCCGCTGGTGCTGCATCTGGATCACCACGAAGACGAGCAGGACATCCACAGCAAGGTCGAAGCGGGGATTCGCTCCGCCATGATCGATGCCTCGCACTTTCCGTTTGAAGAGAACATCGAGAAGGTGCGCAGCGTGGTCACCTTCTGCCACCGCATGGGGGCCAGCGTCGAAGCGGAGCTGGGTCAGCTGGGCGGTCAGGAGGATGACCTCATCGTCGATGCCGCTCACGCCAAATTTACCGATCCGCTCAAGGCTGCCGAGTTTGTCCGCCGCACCGGTATCGACTCGCTGGCGGTGGCCATCGGTACCGCCCACGGCCTCTACAAGGAGGAGCCCCGCCTCGACTTTGCCCGCCTCGCCGCCATTCGCGAGCAGGTGGATATTCCGCTGGTGCTGCACGGCGCCTCAGGCGTACCGGAAGCCGATGTGCGCCGCTGCATCGAGCTCGGGATCTGCAAGGTCAACGTTGCGACCGAACTGAAGATCGCCTTCGCCGATGCGATGAAAGCCTTCCTTGGCTCTCATCCGGATGCCAGCGACCCGCGCCAGTATCTGGTGCCCGCCATGGCAGCCATGGAGGAAGTCGTCGAGACGAAAATCCGTATGTGCATGAGCAATAACAAGATTTGATAACAATAAAATTACGGTAACAGGTCTGGGAGATAATAATGATGGCTCGCGCATCCTTGCGAAATAAGGTATGGGAATTTGCCCAGAGTTTGGGGAAAACATTTATGTTTCCCGTCTCTCTGATGGCATTCATGGGATTACTGCTGGGAGTGGGATCATCCATTACCAGCCCCTCCACCATAGATAATTTTCCTTTTCTTGGTGGGGAATATACCCAGCTCGTCTTCAATCTGGTGGCAACCGTAGGCAGCTTCGGCTTCACCTATCTGCCCATCATGTTTGCCATCGGCATTCCGATGGGATTGACCGAAAAGAACAAGGGTGTCGCGGCCTATTCCGGTTTCGTCGGCTATATGGCGATGAATATCGGGATCAACTTCTATCTCGCCAGTACCAATCAACTGGCTTCGCCGGAAAATATCAAACTGGCGGGGCAAGCCATGGTGATGGGGGTTCAGACCCTCTCCATGGGTGTGCTGGGTGGCATAGTGTCAGGGATCGTGACCTACTTCATCCATCGCCGTTTCTATAACCTCAAACTGCACGACGCCTTCTCGTTCTTCAGCGGCTTGCGCTCCGTGCCCATTATCACTGTGCTGGTCATGTCACTGATCGGTCTCGCCATGCCGCTCTTCTGGCACTATGTGGCGCTCGGTATTACTGCGGTCGGCAACATGATCATCTCTGCCGGCTCTTTTGGCGCCTTCCTCTACGGAGTGGCCATCAACCTGCTCAAACCGCTCGGTCTGCACCACATCATGCTGGCCATGGTGCGCTTCACCCCGGCAGGAGGCACCGAGCTGGTCAATGGCGAAACCATTTCCGGCGCTCTCAATATCTTCTTCGCCCAGTTGAAAGCGGGTGAACCCATCAGCCCGGCAGCAACCGCCTTCCTGTCGCAAGGGTTTATGCCGACCTTTATATTCGGTCTGCCTGCCGCAGCGTTAGCCATGTATATGGCAGCCACGCCCGGCAATCGAACCAGAATCAAGAGCCTGATTATCTCCGGGGTACTGGTCTCTATCGTGACCGGTATTTCCGAACCCATCGAATTCCTGTTTCTGTTTGTCGCGCCGGTACTCTATCTGTTCCATGTCTTTATGACCGGCGCCGCGCTCTTTGTAGTGGCCATGTGTGGCGTCACCATCGGCAATACCGATGGCAGTGCACTCGACCTGCTTATTTTCGGCATCATGCAGGGCTGGCAAACCAAGTGGTATCTGATAATTCCCATTGGCCTCATCTGGTCTGCCATCTATTTCACCGTCTTCTACTGGTACATCAAGAAATATGACATCAAGACCCCCGGCAGGGATGAGGTCGATGATATCCAGATTGCGAAACATGACCCAGCCGTGATCCTGAGTGCCCTCGGTGGCAAGGAAAATATCGTCAGCCTGGACAACTGCGTTACCCGGCTGAGACTGGTGGTACACGATATGGGCAAGCTGCAGGAAAAGATCCTGAAACAGGCTGGCGCCCTCTCCGTCGTCAAGATCGACGAGCACAGCGTGCAGGTCATCATTGGCGCTCAGGTTCAAACCGTGAAGGATAATCTCGATGCTCTCCTGTAAAGATCGGGAGGCCCTGCGCCTCCCAACCCCCTCTGCCGACTTGCAATCCTCCCGTTTCGACGAGCTGGCAGATCGCATCAGCGACAAATGCCGCAAGTGGGATATGAAAGTGATCGAGAGCCGCTTTGGCCCCGTTCCCGCCGACAGCATTCCCATGTGGATTGCCGATATGGATTTCAAATCGCCGCCGGCTGTGGCTCGCAAGTTCAGCGAAATCATCAGCTGGGGCACCTTCAGCTACACCCACTGCATCGATGATTTCTACGAGGCGGTCATCAACTTCCAGGCCCGCCACCACAAGGTCGCGGTGGAACGGGAGTGGATCACCCTCTCCTATGGTACCGTCTCCACCCTGCACTACACGGTGCAGGCATTCTGCCAGCCGGGTGACAGCATCATCATGAACACCCCTGTCTATGATCCCTTTGCCAAGGCGACCGAAAGGCAGGGGGTCAAGGTTGTCGCCAACCCGTTAGCCCTGAACAAAGGACGATACCGGATCGATCTGGCGAAGCTGGAGGAGCAGATCATTAGCCACAAGCCCAAAATCTATTTTCTCTGCTCGCCCCATAACCCGTCGGGCAGGATCTGGAGTCAGGCCGAGCTGGAAGCCGTTGCCGACATCTGTCTGCGCCATCAGGTGTTGATGATGGTCGATGAAGTGCATGCAGAGCACATCATCCATGGCGAGTTCGTCTCCTTTCTGGCACTGGAGGAGCGTTACTGCAACAACATGATGCTGATGAGCTCGCCCAACAAGGCATTCAATCTGGGCGGATTGAAAACCTCCTACAGCATCATTCCAAATCCGCAGATAAGAAACCGCTTCAGAGCGCGCCTTGAGCAGAACTCCATCACCTCTCCCAATGTGTTCGGGCTCTGGGGAATTATCACCGCCTATAACGAGTGCGATGCATGGCTGGCCGAATTGAATCTCTATCTGAGAGAGAACTACGCCCTGCTGGCGCGCTACTTCAGGGAGAATCTGCCCGACTTCCAAGTCATGCCGATGGATGCCTCCTATCTGGTCTGGGTCAATACCAAAGGGAGCGGAATGAGCGCAAGCGAGGTGACCCGCAGGTGGGCAGTCGAAGCGGGGGTCATCATAGAAGATGGCTCCCACTACGTCAGCGATGGCGAAGAGTATGTGCGGATCAACATAGGCACCTCCCGCCAGCTGCTCGGCGAGGCGCTGCAACGTCTGGGAAGATGGGCGCAGCAGCAGGTCTGACGAGTGCGATATTCCCATCGGCAGAAACAACAAAAGGGACGCCATGGCGTCCCTTTTGTTTCATATGGCCACTGTGCGTTGCCAGTGCCCGAAGCATCAGATCCCCTGACGGGCTTCCTGCATCAGCAGGCGCATGTCGCTCACGGCTTTGGCCAGACCATCGAAGGCGGCACGACCGATGATGGCGTGGCCGATGTTGAGCTCATAGAGCTCGGGGATGGCGGCGATGGCCTTGACGTTGTGGTAGTGCAGGCCGTGACCGGCATTGACCTTCAAGCCCTTGCCAGCGGCATAGGAGGCACCGGCAGCGATGCGCTTGAACTCGGCGTTGCGCTCGGCATCTGTGGTGGCATCGGCATAACGGCCAGTGTGGATCTCGATAAAGGGGGCACCACTCTCGGCAGCCGCATCGATCTGGATGGGATCGGCATCGATAAAGAGCGAAACCTGGGCCCCGACAGCGGAAAGACGGGCAACGGCATCAGTCACCTTGTCCAGCTGACCGGCCACGTCCAGACCGCCTTCGGTGGTCACCTCGGTGCGCTTCTCCGGCACCAGACAGACGAAGTGGGGTTTGATGCGGCAGGCGATGCCGATCATCTCTTCGGTCACCGCCATCTCCAGGTTCATTCTGGTCTGGATAGTCTGGCGCAGGATCTCCACATCGCGGTCGGTGATGTGGCGGCGATCTTCACGCAGATGCACGGTAATGCCATCGGCCCCGGCCTGCTCGGCCACGAACGCGGCCTGTACCGGATCCGGATACTGGGTGCCACGGGCGTTGCGCAGGGTGGCGATATGGTCGATGTTCACACCCAGATAGATTTCACTCATTGAGAACTCCTTGAAAGGCTTCATCTGTTGACTGCGCGGTCAGCGATTCACCCCGCGCCAATATCCGTATGTCTGTAATCTGTGTCAGCCTTGCATGCTGGCTTTGCGTTTTAAAAACAGCTCCCGGCTCTTTAGCTGGCGCTTGCCCAGATAGGGTTGCAACGCCAATCGGCTGAAACGTTTGGCCGCCTGCAGCAAGGGAGGGGTATCGAAACGTCCCTCGGCAAAGGCGAGCAGGTGGGCACCGAGAAACAGGGTACGGGGATCCGGCGCCCGCTCGCAAGCAACAAAGCCCAATTCACGCTCGAAGCCATAGAGCAAGGTCGGCTCGATGGGCGACTCGTCGTCCGCCGTGTATTCGAAATCCACCGCATAGCCGAGCGCCTGCAACAGCAGGAACTCGAAGCGGCGCAGCGGCAGCTCCGGCGTCTCGCCGTCGGCCAGCGCCATGATGGCACGGGCATAGGCATCGAACACTTCAGGGAACGGGGTGTGCGCTTCCAGCAGGTAGTAAACCAGCTCGTTGAGATAGAGGCCGTAGAAGAGACGATCGCCGCCGAGACGCAGGGAGTGATCCGGGCATTCGACCTGGGTGAGGTTCTTGAGATCACCCTTGCCGCGCCAGGCGATGGTGAGCAGGGTAAAGGGTTGCAGCAACCCCTTGAGAGGGGAGCGTGGCCCGCGAGAACCGCGAGCCACCAGAGTAAATCGGCCACTATCCTGGGTGAAGACCTCGACCAGCTGGCTGGTCTCCCGATAGGGCCGACTGTGGATGACGAAAGCCGGGGTCAGCAATCAGTCGTCACCATACCCGAGGCTGCGCAGGGCGCGCTCATCGTCAGCCCAGCCCGACTTGACCTTGACCCACAGCTCGAGGTGCACCTTGTTCTGGAACAGACGCTCCATATCGAGGCGCGCCTCGGTGCCGATGGTCTTGATCTTCTCACCTTTGTTGCCGATGACCATCTTCTTCTGGCCATCGCGCTCGACCAGAATGAGGCCGTGGATGTGGTAGAGGCCGTTCTCTTCCACCTTGAAGCGCTCGATCTCCACCGTCACCGAGTAGGGCAGCTCCTCACCGGTGAAGCGCATCAGCTTCTCGCGGATGATTTCGGAGGCCATAAAGCGGGAGGAGCGGTCAGTCACGTAATCTTCCGGGAAGAAATGGACGTTTTCCGGCAGCAGATCCTTGGCCCACTCACGGATCTTCTCCACGTTGGTGCCCTTTTCGGCACTGATGGGCAGAATATGGGCGAAGTTCATCTGTTGGCCCAACCACTCGAGGTGGGGCAGCAGATCTTCTTTCTCTTTAACGTTGTCAATCTTGTTGACCGCCAGCACCACAGGGCACTTGAGATTGCGCAGCTTGCCCAGCACCATCTCGTCGTCTTTGGTCCAGTGGGTACCGTCGACCATGAACACCACCATGGCCACATCACCCAGCGAACTGGTGGCGGCACGGTTCATCAGGCGGTTGATGGCCCGTTTCTCTTCAATGTGCAGACCCGGGGTATCCACATAGATGGTCTGGTAGTTCTCCTCGGTGTCGATCCCCAAAATCCGGTGACGGGTGGTCTGGGGCTTCTTCGAGGTAATGCTGACCTTCTGGCCAAGCAGCTTGTTGAGCAGGGTGGACTTGCCCACATTCGGGCGGCCCACGATGGCGACAAAGCCGCAGTAGGTGGTATCTGTCATGACAGTTTTTCCAATGCTTGCTGCGCCGCGGCCTGTTCGGCCTTGCGACGGCTGGTGCCGACCCCGACGAGGGGACCATCCAGACCTTCCACGTCACACTGGACGGTGAACTCCTGGTTGTGGGCCTCGCCCTTGACATTGGTCACGGTGTAGGTCGGCAGGGATTTGCGGCTTCCCTGCAAAATTTCTTGCAGACGGGTCTTGGGATCTTTCTGCTCGATGCCCGGCTTGATCTCTTCCAGGCGGCTGGCATACCAGCTCAGCAGCAGTGTCCGCACCGTCTCAAGATTGGTATCCAGATAGACGGCACCGATCACCGCCTCGACCGTGTCGGCCAGAATGGATTCGCGGCGAAAACCGCCGCTCTTGAGTTCGCCGGGACCGAGGATCAAGTGATCCCCGAGGTCGAACTCCCGGCCCAGTTCGGCCAGGGTCTTCTCGCGCACCAGGGTGGCGCGCATCCGGCTGAGATCCCCTTCCGCCGCTTGCGGGAAGCGGTGGAACAGATCGTCGGCAATCACCAGACTCAAAATGGAGTCACCCAGAAATTCCAGTCGCTCATTGTGACGGGAACCGGCGCTGCGGTGAGTCAGCGCCCGGGTCAGCAGTTCCAGATCCGCAAAAACATGCCCGAGACGGGACTGCAGTCTGTTCATCTTGATATTCATTTACTTGATTCCGCCAATGCGGTTGAAGCGCACACCTGTCGGTACCCAACTTGGCAGCAGGGAGCCTTCTTCGCGCTCGAATTCAAAACTTATCCAGATAGCGACCGCCTTGCCGACCAGATTCTGCTCGGGCACAAAACCCCAGAAGCGGCTGTCGGTGCTGTTGTCGCGGTTGTCGCCCATCACGAAATACTGGCCTTCCGGTACCACCCACTCGTCGGGGTAGGTGCCGGGCTGGCGATAGTAACGGCCAACCATGTCGGGCATCAGCGGATTGCGCAGGGTCTCGTGGGAGACATCGCCCAACTGCTCGGTATAGCGATCAAGGGGGATCCCCATCTGGGTAAATTCGCCTCTTTGTTCAAACTTGACGTCGAGCTTCTTGAAGCCCGGACACGTTTTCCCTTCCTGCTCTTCGCACTTGGGCCGGATCATCAGCTCCTTGTTGCGATAGATGACCCGATCACCCGGCATGCCGACCACCCGCTTGATGTAGTCAACGCGCGGTTCAAGGGGATACTTGAACACCACCACGTCGCCACGCTTGGGCTCGCCAGTCTCGAGGAACTTGGTGTTGGTCACCGGGTCCCGCAGACCGTAGGCAAATTTTTCCACCAGGATGAAGTCGCCCACCAGCAGGGTGGGCATCATGGAACCTGACGGGATCTGGAACGGTTCAAAAATGAACGAACGCAGGATCAGCACAAAGGTGATGACCGGGAAGACCCCAGCGGTCTGTTCAATCCAGACCGGTACGGGGGCGACCTTGGCCAGGGTCTTCTCATCCAGGTGGGCACCGCCATGGGCACGAGCCACGGCAATCTTGGCGGCGCGCTGCTTGGACCAAATCATCTTGTCCAGACACCAGATAACACCGGTGATCGCGCAGACCACCACCAGGATCAGGGAAAACGTGCTTGCCATCTATTAATCCTTTCCGACGTGGAGAATCGCGAGGAAGGCTTCCTGCGGCACGTCGACACGGCCGAGGGACTTCATCCGCTTCTTACCTTCTTTCTGCTTGTTCAGCAGTTTCTTCTTACGACTCACGTCACCACCGTAGCACTTGGCGGTTACGTCTTTACGCAGAGCCTTGACAGTGCTGCGAGCGATGATCTGGTTGCCGATGGCCGCCTGAATGGCAATATCAAACATCTGGCGCGGGATCAGCTCACGCATCTTCTCCACCACCTGACGACCGCGATACTGGGCGTTGTCCTTGTGGGTGATGATGGCCAGGGCATCGACGCGCTCACCGTTGATCATGATATCCAGACGGACCATGTCGGAAGTTTCGAAACGCTTGAAACCGTAGTCCAGCGAGGCGTAACCGCGACTGGTGGATTTCAGACGGTCGAAGAAGTCGAGCACCACTTCCGCCATCGGGATTTCATAGGTCAGTGCCACCTGCTTGCCGTGATAGACCATGTTGGTCTGCACGCCACGCTTCTCGATACAGAGGGTGATCACGTTGCCCATGTACTCCTGCGGCAGCAGGATATGACACTCGGCGATCGGCTCGCGCATCTCCTTGATGCTGGTGATGGCGGGCATCTGGGCCGGGCTGTCGATATGGATGGTGGAACCGTCGGTCAGCTCGATCTCGTACACTACGGTCGGCGCCGTGGTGATCAGATCCAGATCGTATTCACGCTCCAGACGCTCCTGAATGATCTCCATGTGCAGCATGCCGAGGAAGCCGCAACGGAAGCCGAAGCCCAGCGCCGTGGAGCTCTCCGGTTCGAAGAACAGGGAGGCATCGTTCAGGGAGAGCTTGTCGAGGGCGTCACGGAACGACTCGTAGTCATCGCTGGAGATGGGGAACAGACCCGCATAAACCTGCGGCTTCACCTTCTTGAAGCCAGCCAGCGCCTTGTCGGCACCGTTTTTGGCCTGAGTCAGGGTATCGCCCACCGGCGCGCCGTGGATGTCCTTGATACCGCAGACAACCCAACCTACCTCGCCACAGCCCAGCCCCTGGGTATCCACCTGCTTTGGTGTGAAGATACCGATACGATCGACACCCCACACCTGACCGGTGCTCATCACCTTGATCTTGTCGTTCTTCTTCAAAGAACCGTTCTTGATCCGCACCAAAGAGACAACCCCCAGATAGGAGTCGAACCAGGAGTCGATGATCAGCGCCTGCAACGGGGCATCCGGGTCACCTTCCGGTGCCGGGATCTTGGCAACGATCTCTTCCAGCACCAGATCAACACCCAGACCGGTCTTGGCGGAGCAGCGCACCGCATCGACCGCGTCGATACCGACGATGTCTTCGATCTCCTCGGCAACCCGCTCGGGTTCCGCGGCCGGCAGGTCAATCTTGTTCAGCACCGGCACCACTTCCAGATCCATTTCCATGGCGGTATAGCAGTTGGCCAGAGTCTGTGCCTCAACCCCCTGGCCGGCATCCACCACCAGCAGCGCCCCTTCACAGGCCGCCAAAGAGCGGGAGACCTCGTAGGAGAAATCCACGTGGCCCGGGGTGTCGATAAAGTTCAGCTGGTAGGTGTTACCGTCTTGTGCCTGGTAGTTCAGGGTCACACTCTGTGCTTTAATGGTAATGCCGCGCTCGCGCTCCAAATCCATGGAGTCAAGCACCTGAGCCTGCATCTCGCGGTCGGACAAGCCACCGCAAGTCTGGATCAGACGGTCCGACAGGGTCGATTTACCGTGGTCGATGTGCGCAATAATCGAAAAGTTACGAATGTGTTTCATCGAGCAAGAGTCACTCAAAATTAGTTAAGGTCAGTTATGGAGGCGCGATTTTACTGGATAACCCGGCTGACGGCCATTCTTTAGTCGCCAGCGCCAGTGAAATAGCGCCTGTTCAGTCAGGGGAGGATGCGGACAGGGACGACAGCGCCGAGCATCTGCGGGCCGTAGCGCCCCTGATCCAGGCGGTTGGAAAAGTAACGAACCAGTAAAAAACCGATAGAGCCCCCCAGCAGGCAGGAGAGGATGGTGATCCCCTCCCCCCCCGAGAGCAGTGGCGCCAGCCAGAGTTGCCCCAGCAGGGCTCCGGCCAGCAAGCAGAAAAGCGGCAGCACATAGACCAGCGCCGCTCCGCGTAGCAGGCTCTCCTGCGGGATACCGAGCCTCACTTGCTGGCCAACCCGCACCTCGGCGGTCAGCCTGACTCGCAAGCGGGGAGCTTTCAGGGGAAACGCCTTGGCCACGGTGCCGGTACCGCAGTTGGATTGCTGCTGACAACCACTGCAGGCGGAGCGACGCTCGCACTCCACCCAGGCATGGTCACCCTCAATGGCCACCACGGTCGCCAGCTCTTCACTCATCTCATTCACGGCAACACCTCGGGTTCACACAATCAGGGGATCTGACCACGACTCGCCACGCTCGGCAAGCGGGGAAGAACCCCGCATCCCCCGTTACTGCACCGCTTCGTTGCGGGCCAGCGGCTGGACCGACTCGGCGATGCGCTTGGCGGTTTCGGCAGGCACCTCACCGACCACGGTGATCTCGACCCCCACCTCGTTGACATAGCTCACCAGCGAGGTCGCCCCCTGGCGGATCAGCTGCTGGCGCACCGCCTGCTTGGGATCGACCCGGGAGACGTAGACCGAGAGATCCACCAGCCCGTCGGAGAGCATCATGTAATCCACCGGCATACTGGTGGTCACCAGCTGGTGCCGGTCTTGCGACAGCACCTTGAAGCCATCGGGCAGCCAGGTGATCTGCCAGTTCAACTGCTGTTGTGGCGCCGGATAGGCATCCTCCAGCGCCAGCGCCGGAGGCTGCTTGCTGTTGGCAAGCTTCACCAGCCAGGGGGCCGGTTTGCTCTGCAGATCCAGCTCGACACCGAGCACCTGCTCCACCAGATTGCCTTCCCGCTCGACCATGTCGATCCGCAGCAGCAAGTGGCTCTGCTCATCAATCCAGAGCACGAAACCATATTTGTCGGCCTCTTTAGGCACCAGCCTTACCACCTGCGCCACCACACCGGCAACCCGGCTGCGGCCGGCCAGCACAGGATCATAGCTCTCCAGCACCTGTGCCAGCGGCATCTTCACCAGGGTCGACCAGATGCCGGGGAAGCGGGCATCCTTCAGGGTGTAGGGATCGTGGCTGTTTTCAAAGAAGGTGTATTCGTTCTGGCGCTGGAGATACTCGATCGCCTTGCCGTCGAGGTAACTGAGGTGGGCCACTTCCTTGCCGTTGATCACGGCATGGCTGATCCGGATCGGTTCAAGACGCCCCTGACGGGCCTTGACCATGGACAACTCGAAATTCTGTTGCTGCACGGCACTCTGCATCTGCTGCAACAAGGCCTCGGCCGACTTATCGTCGGCCGAGGCCTTGGCACTAATCAGCAGGAGAGAGGCCAGCAAAATACAGCTGGACTGGCGCACGTTTGTATCCCTGACAATTCGTTATTGTTGGATCTGTCTGTCTTGCAACAGGCGCTGCTGCAACTGGTGGTCACGCAGGAAGGCGTTGATCCGCTCCCGCTGCTCCTGCATCTGCTGTTCGGTCAGCCCCTGCTGACGGGCACGGGCGCCATCCTGTTGCGGATAGTGAACACTCACAGGCGCCGCACTGCCACCGATTGGAATGGTATTGAGTACCGGATTGGCCGGAACGCCATCTTGTCCCTGATACTGCTGCACCCCGAAGATAACTGCAGCGGCCACAGACGCTGCGATGGCATATTGACCCAGCTGCTGACCGACACGGCGGAACAACGGAACCACATTGGCATCAGTCTTGACCGGCGCAACGGCAGGTTGCAGCACGGGAGCCGCCTCGACCGGCTTGGGTGCCAGTATGGTGGGCTCATCCTCCAGCGCAGCCATGATGCTGTCACTGAGATCCAGTTGCAGATTGACCGGCAGGTCACCCCGCATGGCATCGCCGATCAGGTGGTAACGACCCCAGGTATCTTGCAAGTCGGAGTCCATCTCCAGCTCGTTCAGTACCTCTGCGTCACTCAGGTCACCATCCATCAGGGCAGAGATTTGCTCTTTATTTGCCATAAGTTAACCCGTCTTTCCCCAGTTAATTCTCGATCAGAGGTTGCAGCTTTTTATCGATTGCTTCCCTCGCCCGGAAGATACGGGATCTGACCGTACCCACAGGGCAATCCATGATTTCGGCAATCTCTTCGTAGCTCAGCCCTTCCAGTTCGCGAAGGGTGATAGCTGTCCTCAGGTCTTCCGGCAATGCCTCTATGGCTGAAAACACGGTGCGTTTGATCTCGTCAGTCAGCGCCAGGTTTTCGGGGGTTGAGACCTCTTGCAAGGCTTCACCACCACCATAAGACTCCGCTTCGTCAGCCTCCACATCACTGCTGGGCGGCCTGCGCCCCTGGGAGGTGAGATAATTCTTCGCCGTGTTCACGGCAATTCGGTACAACCAAGTGTAAAAAGCACTTTCGCCACGGAATGTCGGCAATGCACGGTAGGCTTTTATAAAGGCCTCTTGCGCCACATCGGGCACATCACCGGGATTGTTGACATACCTGGCAACCAGGTTGACCACCTTATGCTGGTATTTTTTTACCAACAGGTTGAAAGCTGCTTTATCGCCGCGCTGGACCCGTTCAACCAGCTGTTCGTCCAGTAGATTCTGGTCGCTCATCAGAGCCGTAAAACCCCCATCAGGTTATCGTTTTTCTTTTCCGGCCCTTCCTAAGCGCACAAGTTCAGACAGGGAGAATCAGAGAAAGTTCGCTTCAATTGAAAAAAATGTGATGCAGGCTGCATCCTCGCCCTCGCTTGGGCTACCATGGTGCCAGTTCTTAATCCAGGCCAATGATACTTATGAAAGCAAGTGTTGAATACCTTTGCGATGTACTGATCATTGGCAGCGGTGCCGCTGGTTTGTCCCTCGCGTTGCGATTGGCAGACCACGCCAAAGTCCTGGTTCTGAGCAAGGGGCCCATCAGTGAAGGGGCCACTTTCTATGCGCAAGGAGGCATCGCTGCCGTTTTCGACGAAACCGACAGCATCGAATCCCACGTGAGCGACACGCTCAACGCGGGCGCCGGGTTGTGTGACCCGGCAGTGGTGGAGTTCACCGCACGCCACGCCCGCGAGTCCATCCAGTGGCTCATTCAGCAAGGGGTCCCCTTCGATCAGGAGGAGAACGCCGACGGCGAGTCCCAGTACCACCTCACCCGGGAAGGGGGCCACAGCCATCGCCGCATCTTCCACGCGGCGGATGCCACCGGCAAGGCGGTGCAACTGACCCTGATCGATCAGGTGCGCGCCCACCCCAATATCCAGCTGATGGAGCGCTTCAACGCGGTCGACCTCATCACCACCCGCAAGCTCAACCTGCCGGGCAACAAGGTACTGGGCGCCTACGTCTGGAACCGCAACGCCGAGCAGGTCGAGGTGATCCGCGCCCGTTTCGTGGCACTGGCCACCGGCGGCGCCTCCAAGGTCTACCAGTACACTTCCAACCCAGATGTGAGCTCTGGCGATGGCATCGCCATGGCATGGCGGGCTGGCTGCCGGGTGGCAAACCTGGAGTTCAACCAGTTCCACCCCACCAGCCTGTTCCACCCCGATGACCCCAACTTCCTGCTGACCGAAGCGCTGCGTGGCGAGGGGGCCTATCTGCGCCGCCCGGACGGCAGCCGCTTTATGCCGGAGTTCGACGAGCGGGCCGAGCTGGCACCACGGGATATCGTCGCCCGCGCCATCGACCACGAGATGAAGAGGCTCGGGGCGGATTGCATGTATCTGGACATCAGCCACAAACCGGCCGACTTCATCATCAAGCACTTCCCGACCATTTATGAGCGCTGCCTCGCGGTCGGCATCGACATCACCAAGGAGCCGATGCCCATCGTGCCGGCCGCCCACTACACCTGTGGTGGCGTGATGATCGACAACAACGGCCAGACCGATATCCCCGGCCTATACGCCATCGGCGAAGTGACCTACACCGGTCTGCACGGCGCCAACCGCATGGCCTCCAACTCCCTGCTGGAATGCGTAGTCTATGCCCATCAGGCGGGTGCAGACATTCTGGCCAAGCTGCCGATGAGTGTGGAGCCGCCGCGCCTGCCGGTGTGGGACGAGAGCAAGGTGGAAGACTCCGACGAACTGGTGGTGATCCAGCACAACTGGCACGAACTGCGGTTGATGATGTGGGACTACGTGGGGATAGTGCGTACCAACAAACGCCTGGCCCGCGCCAAGCGCCGCATCGACCTGCTCAAGCAGGAGGTGCAGGAGTACTACGCCAACTTCCGCGTCTCCAACAACCTGCTGGAGCTGCGCAACCTGCTGCAGGTGGCCGAGCTTATCGTCAACTGCGCCCTGCAGCGCAAGGAGTCGCGCGGCCTGCACTACAACCTGGATTATCCGGATATGCTGCCGGACTCCAAACCGACCGTGCTGACCCCGGAGCGGGATTAATCCCCCTTCCCGTAAAGCGTTGCAGCAATCAGTGACCCCGCCCCGGCGGGGTCACTGTTTTTTCAGCAAATAGTGCCACCAACCACATGGCAGCGGCTTATCGCGATAAATCAGCGCATGGTCATCACGGAAAACAGGCGTCAGCGCCGGGACGGCAGAAAGTGGATGGCTCGCGCCAGCAGGCGGTAATGTTCGGGGGGAAGGGCATCGGAGAAGAGCCACAGTTGCCGTGGCGACACAGCTCCACTCTCTTGCAGTTCGGAACAAAGCGCCAGCCTGAGCACACCGGGCAGAATGCGGCTTTTCTTGTCGAGCTGATAGCGGCGACCTTGCCACTGCAACCACTGACCATCCCAGACAAGCTCGAACGGGGGCTCGGCAAGCGCACGCCAGCTCAGCCAGAGCGCCACCAGCCAGACGGGCAGCAACAGCGCCCACTGCCAACCGGCAATCAGGCCAGCCACCGGCCAGAGCAGCAACAGAAAGAGGGCCACCAGCAAATATTGCTGATGGCGGGAGGGGTGAACCTTCATGATCACCCGCTCCACGGTATTACCCCTGGCGGTCGTGGCGCGCCTGATTGCGCTCCAGGATCATCGGGATCATGGCGGCAAATGCGGGATCGGCAGGAACACCATGACCCATGCACCATTTGAACAGATCCGGATCGTCGCTCGCCAGCAGGCGGATAAAGGTCTGCTGATCGGCTTCGCTCAGGGAGTCGAACTCGTGTTCGAAAAAGGGCATAAAGATCACATCCAGCTCGAGCATACCGCGACGGCAGGCCCACTTCAGGCGGGATTTTTCAACTGGGCTCAACATGGCACTCTCCTTACAAAGACCGGGGGATGGTACCAGCTGGATTTTCCGGCTGACAAACATTAGTTACGTCTTTACCATGCAGCTCACATACTTTCTCTCTGGAATACCATCGTGAGCCTGCAACCACCTGTTTTTCCTGCCGAGCCGACCCGCTTCTCCCTGACCAAGCTGGCCATCACCCGTATCAGCGGCCAGGATCGCGTCAAATATCTGCAAGGTCAGGTCACCTGTGATGTCAACGCCCTGCAACCGGGGCAACAGACCCCGGGTGGCCACTGTGATCCCAAGGGCAAGCTGTGGAGCAATTTCCGCCTGCTCTGCCTCGACGACAGTCTGCTGCTGCTGACCAGCCCTTCCGTGTTGGAACGTCAGTTGCCGGAGCTGAAGAAATTTGCCGTCTTCTCCAAGGTCGAGATCGCCGCAGACGAACGCCACACCACCGGGATCGCCGGTACAGGCAGCGATGGCTGGATCGCCGAGCAGTTTGGCCTTCTGCAGAGCGGTCTTATCGATGGCGGCATGGCGGTGAAGATTGAGCAGGATCGCTGGCTGCTGGTGAGCAATCAGCAAGCCGACGCCCTGCCGCAAGGTGACGAATCACTCTGGTGGGGGCTCGAGATCAAGGCGGGCCTGCCACACATGGAAGCGGTGCATCAGGGGGAGTTCATCCCGCAGATGCTCAACCTGCAGGCACTGGACGGCATCAGCTTCAACAAGGGCTGCTACATGGGGCAAGAGACGGTGGCCCGCGCCAAGTATCGCGGCGCCAACAACCGCGCCCTGTTCCTGCTGGCGGGGACTACCGGCGAGCCGGTCGCCAGCGGCGATACCCTGGAGCTGCAACTGGGTGACAACTGGCGCCGCAGCGGCATGGTGCTCAACGCTTGGCAACAGGCCGGACAGGTGTGGCTCACCGCCGTACTGCCGAAAGATACCGAGGCTGACGCCCAATTCCGCCTCAAGCAGGACGAAGGCTCCCGCCTCACCCTGCAGCCCCTGCCTTACGCCCTGACCGAGTAAGGTCGGCTAGCGAGGCACCCGCGCCAGCAGTGCCTCCTTCAGCCAGCGCCCCGCCTGCCCCAGCGGGCGGGCGCGATGCCACTGCAACTCCAGCGCCAGCGCGTGGCTGGCGATAAAGTCCGGCTCCAGCACCACCACTTCGCCGCGAGCCAACGGCTGATGCAGCAGAAATTCCGGGATGGCGGACCAGCCAAGGCCCCGCTTGACCAGCTCCAGCACCCCGAGATCCCCCTCGACCCACCACACCTGAGCCGAGATGCGAAAACGCTGGCGCTCGCTCCCTTCCCGTCGGCCGGTGACCATCAGCTGACGTGCCCCCTGCAGATCGACCTCCCGCAGCGGCTGCTTGCGGGCCAGCGGATGATCCGGTGACACCACCAGCGGCATGGTCACCTCCCCCAGCGAATGGGCGACAATCTCCCGCTGGGGATGCACCTTCTGATAACTGATGCCGAGCTGGGCCCGACCGGTCACCAGCATCTCGGTCACATCCTCCATCAGCGGGAAGAGCAGCTCCAGCTCCACGGTCGGGTAGCGAGTGGCGAACTCCTCCAGCAGGGTGCCGAGCCAGGGGAGGTGGGAGTCATCATCGATGGCCAGAGTGAGCCGCGTCTCCACCCCGGCCGCCAGCGCCCCTGCAATGGATTGCAACCGTTCACTCTGCGCCAGCAGGATCCCCGCCTCCTGCACCATGCGGGCCCCCGCCTCCGTCAGCTGCGGATAGCGGCCGCTGCGATCAAACAGGGTGAGCGCCAGATCGATCTCCAAATTGGCGATGGCGCTGCTCACCACCGACTGCGCCTTGCCCAGCTTACGGGCGGCAGCGGAAAACGAGCCGGTTTCGGCGGCCGCCAGCAAGATCCTCAGTTGTTCCAGTGATGGCGTCATCTTATGGCCCTCCGGCAAGCCCTCTCATCCATCTATTTTAGCGATGGATACCAACATGAATCTATCGCTAAAGTTCTATAGATTAACCTGCAATTCGTGAATGAACCTGATTGAGAGAGTGACTTATGCGTACCCGTAACGATCGCCTGCGCCATGCCATTGGCTTTGAATTTATTGGCCTGCTGATTGCCGCCCCGCTGGCCAGCTGGGTTACCGGGGTAGGGCTCAACCATATGGGCCCGCTGGCACTGTTCTTCTCGGTGCTGGCCACCGTCTGGAACTACATCTACAACATCGGGGTCGACAAGCTGCTGCTCAAATATCAGGGCCATACCCACAAAACCCTGTGGCAACGGGTGCTGCATACCTTCGGCTTTGAGGGCGGTCTGCTGATCGTCGCGCTGCCGGTCATGTCCTGGTGGCTGAGCGTCAGCCTGCTGGAGGCGCTGGTGCTGGATCTGGGCTTCGTCGTCTTCTATCTGATCTATGCCTTCGTCTACAACTGGGGCTATGACAAGGTGTTCCCCATACCCCGCGAAGTGCCGCACGGCATGCCCCAAGAGGCGCGCTAAGGCACGAATCAGTTGGATTGAAACCGAGAAGTGAAGGTCAACAAGGGAAGGCAACAGAAGAAACGACACGGCCCCATCATGGCAGACATGATGAGGCCGCAAGAGGGATCAGTGCTGGCAGGCCGGCTGATTCAGAGGTAAGGATTCAGGCCTGTCCGTTGCTCAAGCCTGGGCCTTGAGCTCTTCGCCGCTTTCGTCGGCAGCGGCAGCCTCTTCAGGCTGTGCCTGGGCAGCCTGCAGCGCTTCCAGCTCGCTCTGATAATCGCTCAGGATCTGCTGGGCAACCGCCATATCTCCCTTGTGTTTGCGCTCGAACAGATGGTGCTGCACCACGCCGTTGAGATACTCCACTGTAATGGGCTGCTCCAGGGTGGCCATCAGCTCCTCTTTCTCCAGCTCGGCATTGATTTCATCGGCGGTCGTGCGCAGCAGCCCGGCCAATTGAACCAACATGCGGCGCTCACCTTCGCGCAGCAGGCTCAACATGCGGTTTCTCTGCTGCTCATTCTGTTGGGTCATACATTTCCTTACGTCAATTGGGAACAAGCCCGCTCATTCTGCCCTGTCCCCATGACAGCGTCTATCTCATGCCCCCCACAAATTTTTGGCGCTGGCTCACAAATGGCTACAGATGCTATTTGAAGCGGCTCTGGGGTATAGTAGCCGCTGATTTTCAGGCGCTTTTTTCACCTTCATCCGCAGAAAGGGATGAGACGGCAAGGGCGCCTGCCCGGTTTACCCCAACGAGGTGAAGATCCGCTTTATGACCGACGCCATTGTGGTGCTCTGCACCTGCCCAGATCAAACCAGTGCCGACCTTCTCTGCGAACAGCTGCTGAACCAGCAGTTGGCCGCCTGCATCAATCAACTGCCGGGCATTACCTCCGTCTATCGTTGGCAAGGCAAGGTGGAGCGCGCCACCGAGATCCAGCTCATCATCAAATCCCGCCAGTCGCGCTTTGCCGAGCTGCAGGCATGTATTCAGGCCAATCACCCCTATGAAGTGCCCGAGCTGCTGGCTCTGCCGGTGAGTGCCGGACTACCCGCCTATCTCGACTGGCTCAATGGGGAGACCGCATGACGTTCACCCGCTTGCTCTCTCCCCTGTTGCTGCTCTGTGCCCTGTTGACGACAGCGGTGGGCAGCTCCCCTGCCCACGCCAGCGGAGCCGATCTGCTCAGCTCGCTGGGCATTGAAGCCAACGCCAAACCCAAATTTTTGCAGGTCGATGAGGCCTTTCAGATCGAGAGCGAACAGCGTGGCGATCAGCTGCTGCTGACCCTCCACATCGCCGACGATTACTACCTCTATCGCCACAGCCTACGCTTCAAGGGGAACAACCTCACCTTCAGCGAGCCGACCCCGCCGGAAGGCACCGAGCACGAGGATGACTTCTTCGGCAAGACCCGGGTCTACTACCAGCAGGTGAGCATCGCGGTGCCGCTAAAGGAGGTGGGGGAAAATGCCACCCTGCGGGTGCGCTATCAGGGCTGTACCGACGGCCTCTGCTACCCGCCGACCGACAAGCTGATCGATGTGGCCCCGCTGGTTACGGCAACCACAGCATCTACTGCTGAAACGGCACAAAGCGTCGCACCGGTTAGCCAGCAGGATCAGCTCGCCGCCGCCCTCGGCAATCAGGGTTTTTGGCTCAGCATCGTCGCCTTCTTCGCGCTGGGGCTGGGGCTCGCCTTCACCCCCTGCGTCTTCCCCATGTATCCCATTCTGACCGGCATCATCGCCGGTGCTGGCCATCGCCTCTCTACCGGTCGCGCCTTCCTGCTCTCCTTTGTCTATGTGCAGGGGATGGCGGTCACCTACACCCTGCTGGGGCTGATAGTGGCCTCGGCGGGCCTGAAATTCCAGGCGGCGCTGCAACACCCCTATGTGCTGATCGGCCTCTCGGTGATGTTCGTGCTGCTGGCCCTCTCCATGTTCGGGCTCTACACCCTGCAACTGCCGAGCAGTTTGCAGACGCGTCTCTCCGGCCTCTCCAACCGCCAGCAGGGCGGCTCTGTGGTCGGGGTCGCCATCATGGGGATGATCTCCGGGCTGGTCTGCTCCCCCTGCACCACGGCACCGCTCTCGGGGGCGCTGATCTACGTGGCCCAGAGCGGCGATCTCTGGCTCGGCGGGGCGGCGCTCTATGCGCTGTCACTGGGGATGGGGCTACCGCTGCTGCTGCTCGGCACCTCGGGTGGCAAGTTGCTGCCCAAAGCAGGCGCCTGGATGGATGTGATCAAGCAGCTGTTTGGTTTTGCCCTGCTGGCGGTGCCGATCCTACTGCTGTCACGGCTCTGGAGCGACCAGATTGCTACTCTCGCCTGGCTTGGCTGGGGGCTGCTGCTGTGCGGCTACCTTTATCACCACAACCAGCATCAGCCCCACTCGGTGGCCAAAAGCGTGCGCGGCTTCGTGCTGTTGCTGGCGATGATCAGCGCCGTGGTTGTGGGCAAGGATCTGCTGCAACCGGCCGGTCCTGCTGCCGCCACGGCGGATGCCAGTCAAACGGCGCCGCAGTTTATCCGCGTCAAGACGCTGGATGATCTCAAGGTGCAGCTGGCCGCCGCCCGCGGCAAGCCGGTGCTGCTCGACCTCTACGCGGACTGGTGCGTCGCCTGCAAAGAGTTCGAGCACAAGACCTTCAGTGACCCAACCGTGCGCGAGCGCTTCGGCCAGATGGTGCTGCTGCAGGCGGATGTTACCGCCAACGACGATGCCGATATCGAGCTGCTCAACGGCCTCAATGTGCTGGGGCTGCCGACCCTGATCTTCTTCGACCGCGAGGGCAAGGAGCTGACAGGGCAGCGGGTCACCGGTTTTATGGGGCCTATCCCCTTTGCCAAACATCTCGAGATGGTAAGTGATGCACACTGAGTTGCGTCGGCTGCAGACAAGCGATGCACCTGCCTTGCAGCGGCTGTTCGAGCAGGCCCCCTCCTATCAGGCGGCGGTGAGCAATGACCCTCTCTCTGCACAGGCAGGAGAAAAGGAACTTGTCGCCTGCCCATCCGGCCTGCCTCTCTCCGACAAACATCTCATCGGCCGCTGGGAGCAGGGAGAACTCACCGCTGTCATTGATCTGCTGCGCGGCTACCCCAATCCAGACACCGCCTATCTGGGTCTGTTACTGGTGGGGGAACCCTGGCAAGGGAGTGGCCGTGGTCAGTCGCTCTATCTTCACGCCTGCACGCTGGCAAGCTCATGGGGGGCTACCCGGCTTCGCCTGTCAGTGATTGCCAGCAATGAGAGTGCTCTATCCTTCTGGCTGCGCAGAGGCTTCACCGAGTGCTATCGCCGCGAGCTGGCTGGTTATCGGGCCGAGGCCATCGTGCTGGAACGTTCACTGGAACCGTGAGCCGAGGTTTGCCGCCGCGCATTCGCGTGGCACAATCGCCCCTCTCGTTTTGCACTTGTCCGGAGTTTTGATGAAAAAGTGGTTCATCCCCCTGCTAGCCCTCTGGCTTTATGGCTGCAGTGCAGGGCCCGGTGAAGAGGATATCCGCCAGCAGGTCACCGCCAGGCTACTGGCCGAGACAGACGCCAACCTGTTCGATATCAGCGACTTCACCATCCTCGGCAAGGAGGAGCGGATGGAGGGGGTCTATCTGGTCAAGGTGAGTTACCAGCTCCACTTCAAGCAGGGGCTCGATCAGTTGCAGGTGTTGCACGACGAGGATCTGGTCTACGACCGGGTTGGCCCCTTCCAGCAGGAGATGGGGCTGATGGAGCTCGAGCGCAAATATGGCGAGTTCGAGGCGGGCCAGGTGCTGCCGCAAGAGGCCGAGGTGTGGATGATGAAGGACGAACAGGGCTGGCGGCTGGCGGAACCGGCCCAATAAAGCGCTTTCCGCCCCTTATGCTCTGCAACGACTGGACTGCCGTTGCCAACCAGCTCAAACCTGGGTATCGACCCGATACCCTTTTCGCTCGGCGGTTTCGCTCGGCAACTTGCTGGCCAACCCTGAGAGCACCTCCTTGAGGGTGACCCCGCTCTCTGCCGCGCCAATGCTCTCCAGCAGCTTGGCCAGCTGGTTCTGCAAGGGGTTCACCGCTTCGCTTTCGGCCCCTTGCTCGCTCTCTTTTTCCTGTCCGCCCTGCTGATCCAGCGTCTCCAGCAGGCGCTCCAGATCCCGCTTGAGCGGGTTTTCGCTGCTGTCGGCGATGGCGAGTTTGCGCTGTTCCTGCTCTTGCCGCTGTTGTTGCTGCAATGCCAACTGTTGCTCCTGCTGCTGTTGCAGGGAGCCCATCATGGTGTTGATGAACGCCTCCAGCGAATCCCTGATTGAAGCACTGCTCCCGCCGCCATCCGCCCCTAGCACCAGCTCGTCCAGCACAGCGCCAAGGTCGCGCACCAGGCTGTCACTGCCCGTTGATGGTGAAGTTGCAGCCCTCTCTTGTGCCTGCACAGCGGGAGAACCCTGCCGTTGCGCCAGCGGGCTGAGCCCGCCTGACGCGACCACATTTATCTCCATCTTGGCCCTCCTCTCCCCGTCCTCAGCTCTTTCTCGGCAAGTATTCCGGCAAGCAGACACACCCTCGTCCCCTTGGCAGATAACCGCTCTCACACCTAAAAGATAGCGCCAACCGGACGAGATTGGCGCGAATGCATCTTTTGGTCTATCGGGCGGAACGATAGTGCTAACCCGCTATAAACAAGGGCTGGCAAGGGGGCTTAGTTCAGCCATCACTGCACAGGCTGACAATGGGGGTCAGAAGATATCCTTCATCCGGTGCCACAACATTCCCAGTGCCAGCAGCGGGGAGCGCAGCGCCGGGCCGCCGGGGAAGGTGATATGGGGCACGCTGGCAAAGAGATCGAAACCCCGGCTCTCGCCGCGGATCGCCTCGGCCACCAGCTTGCCCGCCATATGGGTAGCGTTGAGACCGTGACCCGAATAGGCCTGGGCGTATAGCACGTTTGGGTATTCCTTCAAGCGGCCAATCTGCGGCAGCCGGTTGGCGCCGATCCCGATCATGCCCCCCCACTGAAACTCGATGGCAGTGCCAGCCAGCTCGGGGAAGACTCGCAGCAGCTTGGGCAACATAAAGGCCTTGATATCCTTCGGATCTCGCCCCGAATAGTTGCAGGCCCCGCCAAACAGCAGGCGACCATCGGCGGAGAGGCGGTAGTAGTCTAGCGCCACGTTCTGATCGCACACCGCCATGTTTTGCGGCAGCAAGCGCTGGCGCAAGCGGCGATCCAGCACTTCGGTGGCGAGGATATAGGAGCCGGCCGGTAGCACCCGCCCTCCCAGCTCCGGATTGAGGTCGTTGAGATAGGCGTTGCAGCCGATCACCAGATAATCGGCGGTGACCCGCCCATGAGCCGTGGTCACCTCGACCTGCTTGCCGTAATCGATATGGGTCACCCGGGAGTGTTCAAACAGGGAAACCCCGAGGCTGGCAGCGGCGCGCGCCTCGCCCAGCGCCAGATTGAGAGGATGCAGGTGGCCGGAGCCCATGTCGATAAGGCCGCCGATATAGCGATCAGACCCCACCACGCTATGGATATCTTCTCGCGGCACCAGCTTCAACTCGTGCTCATACCCCAGACTCGCCAGATGGTCGAGCTCCTCTTCGAAGCCGGCCAGATGGCGCTGACGGGTGGCCAGATCGCAGTAACCCCAGGTGAGGTCGCAGTCGATATTGAAACGCTCAACCCGCTCGCGCACCAGCTGCACCGCCTCCAGCCCCATCAGGTCGAGTTCGCGCACCCCTTCCTCACCAATCCAGCGGGCGAACTGGCTGGTATCGTGACCGATACCGCGAATAAGCTGGCCGCCGTTGCGCCCGGAGGCGCCCCAGCCGATACGGTTGGCCTCCAGCAAGGCGACCTTGTACCCGGCATCCGCCAGATTGATGGCGGTATTGAGACCGGTAAAGCCGCCGCCGATGATGCAGACGTCAGCCTTGTGCTCCCCCTCCAGCTCGGGCCACTGTTGCGGGTCGTTGCGGGTGGCCGCGTAGTAGGAGGCGACGTGCTCCTGATATCCGTTGTGCTTTCCTGCCTGCATACTCAGCATCCTGCCTTGGTTGCAAATTGTTTAATAAAATAAGCAAAGTTGTTTCGATAATACCCAGTTCCTCCTCCACTCACCAACCGGTGCGGATCACAGAAATGCAAAAGGCGCCCCGAAGGGCGCCTTTTCATGCAATCAAGGTGCTGTAACGAATTACAGTACGTCGATGGCGTTCAGGTCGGAGAATGCTTTCTCCAGACGAGCGATCATGGAAGTCTGACCTTCACGCAGCCATACGCGCGGATCGTAGTACTTCTTGTTCGGCTTGTCGGCGCCTTCCGGGTTGCCCAGCTGGCCTTGCAGGTAAGCTTCGTTCTTCTTGTAGAAGTTCAGCAGACCTTCCCAGGTTGCCCACTGGGTGTCGGTGTCGATGTTCATCTTCACTACGCCGTAGGAGATGGACTCGCGGATCTCTTCCAGAGTGGAACCTGAACCACCGTGGAATACGAAGTCCAGAGACTTGGCTGGAACGCCAAACTTCTCGGAAACGTACTTCTGGGAAGCGTCCAGAATGGACGGGGTCAGCTTGACGTTACCCGGCTTGTATACACCGTGTACGTTGCCGAAGGAGGCAGCGATGGTGAAACGCGGGCTGATCTTGGACAGACGCTCGTAAGCGTAAGCAACATCTTCCGGCTGGGTGTACAGAGCGGACTGATCCATGTGGCTGTTGTCGACGCCGTCTTCTTCGCCACCGGTGCAACCCAGTTCCAGCTCCAGAGTCATGTTCATCTTGGCCATGCGGGTCAGGTACTCGCAGCAGATGTCGATGTTCTCTTCCAGAGACTCTTCGGACAGATCCAGCATGTGGGAGGAGAACAGCGGCTTGCCGGTTTCAGCAAAGTGCTTCTCGCCCGCTTCCAGCAGACCGTCGATCCACGGCAGCAGCTTCTTGGCAGCGTGGTCGGTGTGCAGGATTACCGGCACGCCGTAAGCTTCGGCAACAGCGTGAACGTGCTTGGCACCAGAGATGGCACCCAGGATGGCAGCTTTCTGACCTTCCAGCTTCAGACCCTTACCGGCGGTGAACACGGCACCACCGTTGGAGAACTGAACGATAACCGGCGCTTTAACCTTGGCGGCAGCTTCCAGTACGGCGTTCACGGAGTCGGTACCAACGCAGTTTACGGCCGGCAGAGCAAAGCCGTTCTCTTTAGCGATGGCGAACACTTTCTGAACGTCATCACCAGTGATCACGCCGGGTTTTACGAAGTCGAAAATTTTCTTAGACATGTTTAATCGTCCTGTCTCGTATGCCGTTAATAAAAAATGGGGGGTTCATCATGAACCGGCACAGCGGGCACATGATAAACGAAACGGGAGGCTTTTGCCCCCCGTTCCGGGTCAATTAGGCTTTGGCGCGCTGTTCCAGAATCGCAACAGCCGGCAGTACCTTGCCTTCTACGAACTCCAGGAAGGCGCCGCCGCCAGTGGAGATGTAGGAGACTTTGTCAGCGATGCCGAACTTGTCGATGGCAGCCAGGGTGTCACCACCGCCAGCGATGGAGAAGGCCGGAGAAGCAGCGATGGCTTCAGCGATCACCTTGGTGCCTTCGGCGAACTGGTCAAACTCGAATACACCAACCGGGCCGTTCCACAGGATGGTCTTGGCGTTCATGATGATGTCAGCCAGGGCCTTGGCAGAATCCGGGCCGATGTCGAAGATCATGTCGCCGTCGGTCACGTCAGAGACGGACTTGATGGTGGCCGGAGTGGACTCGGAGAACTCGGCACCTACAACCACGTCGGTGGTCACAGGAATGTTGGTCTCGGCAGCCAGTTTCTTGGCGGTGTCGATCAGGTCGTGCTCGCACAGGGACTTGCCGACGTTGTGACCGGCAGCAGCGATGAAGGTGTTGGCGATGCCACCACCGACAACCAGCTGGTCAGCGATTTTGGAGAGGGATTCCAGTACGGTCAGCTTGGTGGAGACCTTGGAGCCGCCAACGATGGCAACCATCGGGCGCTCGGGCTTCAGCATGGCTTTGCCCAGGGCTTCCAGTTCACCCGCCAGCAGCGGACCGGCACAAGCAACAGGTGCGAACTGAGCAACACCGTAGGTGGAACCTTCGGCGCGGTGAGCAGTACCGAACGCATCCATTACAAAGACATCACACAGGGCGGCGTATTTTTTGGCCAGCTCTTCGGTGTTCTTCTTCTCGCCTTTGTTGAAGCGGCAGTTTTCCAGCACAACCAGCTCACCGGCAGCGACTTCTACGCCATCCAGGTAATCCTTGGCCAGGCGAACCGGGCAGGACAGAGCGTCTTTCAGATAGTTGACAACCGGAGCCAGGGAGAATTCTTCGTTGTATTCACCCTCGGTCGGACGACCCAGGTGGGAGGTGATCATCAGCTTGGCGCCCTTTTCCAGAGCCAGCTTGATGGTCGGCAGAGTCGCAACGATACGTGCATCGGAGGTGACCTTGCCGTCTTTTACCGGTACGTTCAGGTCAGCACGGATCAGAACGCGTTTACCCGCCAGATCCAGGTCAGTCATCTTGATAACAGACATATTCAGTCCTCTATATTTTCCAGGTAATGTTAAAAACAGTAACCTTTCGCCCGGGGCAGGCTCAGCCTGCGGCCATCATGGCCCGGGTGGTATCCAGCATCCGGTTCGCGAAGCCCCATTCGTTATCGCACCACATCAACATCTTGACGAGGTTGGCATCGCTCACCCGGGTCTGGGTACCATCAATGATGCAGGAGTGTGCATCATGATTGAAGTCTACGGAGACCAGCGGTTCTTCCGTGTAATCCAGAATACCGTGTAATGTACCTCTGGATGCCCGTTGCAGGGCTTGATTTACGTCAGTAACTGTCACTTTTTTACGAACAGTAATACTGAGATCCATCGCTGTTACATTGATGGTCGGCACCCGCACCGCGATCGCCTCGAACTTGCCGGCGAAGTGGGGCAGGATACGCTCCAGCCCCTTTGCCAGCTTGGTGTCCACCGGAATGATGGACTGACTGGCAGCGCGGGTTCGGCGCAAGTCACTGTGGTAGGCATCGATGACTTGCTGATCATGCATGGCCGAATGAATTGTCGTAATAGTACCACAATTTATCTCGAATTCTCGATGCAATGTTTCAATCACCGGCACCACGCAGTTGGTGGTACAGGAGGCGTTGGAGACGATCCGCTCCGCTCCGGTGAGGGTATGATGGTTGACCCCGTAGACCACGGTGGCATCCACATCGGCATCCGCCGGGTGGGAGAAGAGCACCTTGCCCGCCCCCGCCGCCAGATGCAGCTCGGCATCGGCCCGCGAGCCGAATACCCCGGTACAATCGAGCACCACGTCCACCCCCAGCGCCCGCCACGGCAGCTTTGACGGATACCGCTCGGCAAACAGGGAGATGAGATCCTCCCCCACCAGCATGCTGTTGCCCGCCAGTTGCACCGGATGGTGGAAGCGACCGTGACTGGTATCGTAACGGGTCAGGTGCACCATGGCCTCGGGGGCCGCCAGCTCGTTGATGGCGACGATCTTGATGGTCTTGTCGCGCCCGCTTTCATAGAGGGCTCGCAACACGTTGCGACCGATCCGCCCGTAACCATTGATGGCAATCTTGATCATCGAGAATCCGTTTCCTTGAACCAGCAACAGGGCGGCGCACCGGCCGCCCGGGAGCCCCGGCTACGACAGCAGGGCCTCCTTGAATTCACCGCGGGCCAGCAGTGCGGCCCCGAATACCCCGGCACTGTCACCAAGGGCAGGAGCAATAATGGGGGTTGCGAAGCGGGGATTAAAGAGGAAGGGCAAAATTGTCTGTCGCCCCACGCTGTAGAGGCTCTGCACGTTGCCCACACCGCCGCCGATGACAATAACATCCGGGTCGAGAATGTTGACCACGTTGGCCAGCGCCTGACCAAACAGCAGATGCAGCCGGTCGATGGTGAGCCTGGCCACATGATCGTGAGCCGTGGCGGCCGCGATTTGGGCGAGCGAGAGGCGGCGCTTGGCCTTGGCCTCGTACCAGGCCTCCAGCGCCGGGCCGCTGATCAGGGTCTCGACGCAGCCGTGCTTGCCACAGTAGCACTCGGGGCCGTCGGGAGAGAGCACGTTGTGGCCCCACTCACCGGCAATGCCGTGATGACCGTTGAGAATGCGGCCGTTGATGACGATGCCGGAGCCGACCCCGGTGCCCATGATGATGCCGAATACAACCTTGGCATCGGGATGGTGCTGACGCACCGCCCCCAGATGAGTTTCTGCCAGCGCGAAGCAGTTGGCATCGTTGGCGATCAGCACCGGCACGCCCAGCTTGCGTTCCAAATCCTCCTTGAACGGCTTGCCATTGAGCTCGGTGGTGTTGCAGTTTTTCATCAGGCCGGTCTGCGGATCCCGCGCCCCCGGTGTGCCCATGCCGATGACAGCCGGGCGCTGGCCAATCTTCTCGGCGCACTCAGCTACCAGCTTGGCGATCTGGCCGATCATATGGTCATAACCGCCCGCCCGCTCGGTGGGGATGCGGTGGCGCAGCAGCACCTCGTCACCCTCCAGCACCACGCATTCACACTTGGTACCGCCAAGATCGATACCCCAATCCAGTGACTTGCTGCTCATCTTGCCTCCTGCACTGGCGCCACGCTCTCGTCATCGCAGCGCCATTTTTTAATGTAAAACGGGGCCTGACGGCCCCGGATATCAAACACACTCTTCTTCTCTCGCCCCGGCCTTAGCGACCGTGGTACTGGGCGGAGAGCTCGTGTACCGCGTTGACGAACACGCCGGCGTGTTCCGGGTTCACATCCTGATGGATGCCGTGACCCAGATTGAATACGTGGCCATTGCCGTGACCGAAACCGGCCAGAATGGAGGCGACCTCTTCACGGATGCGAGCCGGAGTGGCGTAGAGCATGGAGGGGTCCATGTTGCCCTGCAGCGCCACCTTGTCGCCGACCCGACGCTTGGCGTCGGCGATGTCGGTGGTCCAGTCCAGACCCAGCGCATCGCAACCGGTGGCGGCAATCTGCTCCAGCCACTGACCGCCGTTCTTGGTAAACAGGGTGACCGGCACGCGGCGACCGTCGTGCTCGCGGATCAGGCCATCGACAATCTTGTGCATGTACTGCAGGGAGAAGTCGCGGTAATCGCGCGGGGTGAGCACGCCGCCCCAGGTGTCGAACACCATGAGCGCCTGGGCACCCGCCTTGATCTGGGCGTTGAGGTAAGCAATCACGCTGTCGGCCAGCTTGTCGAGCAGCAGGTGCAGAGTCTGCGGCTCTGCGTACATCATCTGCTTGATCTTGGTGAACGCTTTGGAGCTGCCCCCCTCCACCATGTAGGTGGCCAGGGTCCATGGGCTGCCGGAGAAACCGATCAGCGGCACTTCGCCCTTCAGCTCGCGGCGGATGGTGCGCACCGCGTTCATCACGTAGCCCAGCTCATCTTCCGGATCCGGAATGGGCAGCGCCTGCACGTCGGCTATGGAGGTGATCGGGCGCTCGAAGCGCGGGCCTTCGCCCTGCTCGAAGTAGAGACCCAGCCCCATGGCATCGGGCACGGTAAGGATGTCGGAGAAGAGGATGGCGGCATCGAGCGGGTAGCGGCGCAGCGGCTGCAGGGTGACTTCACAGGCCAGCTCGGCATTGCGGCACAGGGACATGAAATCCCCCGCCTGGGCGCGAGTCGCCTTGTATTCCGGCAGATAACGGCCAGCCTGGCGCATCATCCATACCGGCGTCATGTCTACATCCTGACGCAGCAAAGCGCGCAGGTATCGATCGTTCTTCAGCTCTTTCATCCCAGTTCCTGAGTTCATATCACGCATAAAATGGCGGCCATAATACCACTTTGCCCACCGGATCGGACTGCCCAAAACGTGGCAAATGGACGCGCGGTTGCAAAGATGTGAAGGGGCGCAAACCTGAGCGCCCCGCTTGTAACAAGAAGTACAAAAGGATTGGCGAAAAGATAAGCGCCTCGTTACCCCTCGCCCGCCAGTGACAACTCGATCAAGCGCCGGGCAATGGTGCCGTGGGGTGGCAAGCGCGGCAAGCGGTCAGCAGCAAAGAAAGCGGCGGCCACCAGTTCGTCATCCTGCACCCGGATCTCGCCGCTCTCGTAGTCGGCGGTGAAGCCCATCATCAGGCTGTGGGGGAATGGCCAGGGCTGGCTCGCCACATAGCGCACATTGCGCACCCGGATGCCGCTCTCCTCGAACACCTCCCGTGCCACGCACTGCTCGAGGTTCTCCCCCGCCTCCACAAAGCCGGCCAGCACGGTATACATGGGATCGTCCGCCTGATAGTGACGGCGATGGGCTGCCAAGAGGATCTCCGGTCCCTTGCGCACCGCCACTATGATGCAGGGGGAAATGCGTGGATAGACGCTGTGCCCCTGCTGGCACACCTGCGCCCACTCCCCCGCCTTCGGGGTCATGGGGGCGCCGCACTCGCCACAGAAACGGTGGGTACGGCGGAAGGTGGCGAGCTGCCAGGCGCGACCGGCGAGACGAAAGCCCTCTTCGTCCCCCGCCACCATCAGCTGGCGCAGCGGGCTCATGGCGCTAGTGCCGGCCTCATCACCCAGATCGAGCAGATAGCAGGGCAGCCCCTGCCACTCGTCGAAACGCTCGAAATGGGCGTCAGCCAGCGCTGCGGGCAGGCACGCTTTACTTCCCTGTGGCACCTCTCCCTGCTGATCGAGCAGTACCAGATGATCGCCCCCCAGCACGAACCAGCGGGCTTGTTCGGTTAATGACATCAGATAAACACTCTCGTTAAAACAAAACCCTGGCTACGGCGGACCCGCCAAGGAGCAAACGCCGCGCGAGTGGCTCCCATCTTACGACCAGCACGAGTCGCTGACGACCCCGCCGTGGCCGATTGTCCCATTCGTAAAAAACGGATGGTGCAAATACAGAGGCCGCCCGAAGGCGGCCCGCTGTTATCCGGCATCCCGTATCCGGCCTCTCTCGACGCGGATCAGGCATCGCCCATCGCCAGCAGGGAGGCGTTGCCGCCCACCGCCGTGGTGTTGATGGTACGGGTCTTCTCGGTAACAAACCGCCCGAGATAGTGAGGGCCACCCGCCTTGGGGCCGGTGCCGGAGAGTCCCTGGCCGCCGAACGGCTGCACCCCGACCATGGCGCCGATCTGGTTGCGGTTGATGTAGACGTTGCCGACGTTGATGCGGCTCGCCAGCTCCTCCGCGTGGGATTCGTTGCGGCTGTGGATCCCGAGCGTCAGGCCGTAGCCGGTGCCGTTGATGTCGCTGATCACCTTGTCCAGATCCCGGGTCGCGTAGCGCACCACGTGCAGGATTGGGCCGAACTGCTCCTTGGCCAGCTCGCGGATGGAGCCGATCTCCAGTGCGGTCGGCTGAACAAAGTGCCCTTCCATGGTCGCGGCGGGCATCGGCGCCTGGGCAATCAGGCGAGCTCGCGGGATCATCCGGGCCAAATGAGCATCCAGCCCCGCCTTGGCATCGGCATCGATCACCGGGCCGACATCGGTGTTGTGCTCGGCCGGGTTGCCCACTTTCAGCTCCTGCATGGCGCCGGTGAGGATCTCCAGCACCCGCTCGGCAATCTCCTCCTGCAGGTAGAGCACCCGCAGGGCCGAGCAGCGTTGACCGGCGCTCTGGAAGGCGGCGCTCACCACGTCGCGCACCACCTGCTCCGGCAGGGCGGTGGAGTCGACAATCATGGCGTTCTGGCCGCCGGTCTCGGCGATAAGCGGCAGGATGGCGCCATCGCGCTGGGCCAGGGTCATGTTGATGAGCTTGGCGGTCTCGGTGGAACCGGTGAAGCAGACGCCGCCGATGCGCGGATCCGCTGTCAGCTTGGCGCCGACAGTCGCACCGTCACCGGGCAGCAATTGCAGTACGTCGCCCGGAATACCGGCCTGATGGGCCAGAGTCACCGCCAGATGGGCGATAAGGCCGGTCTGCTCCGCCGGTTTGGCGATAACGGTATTGCCGGTGGCCAGCGCCGCAGCGATTTGGCCGAGGAAAATCGCCAACGGGAAGTTCCACGGGCTGATGCAGACAAAGACGCCGCGCCCCTGCAGGAACAGCTCGTTCTGCTCGCCGGTATAACCGGGCAGCAGGGTCGCCTGCCCCATCAGGCTGCGGGCCTGCACCGCGTAGTAGCGGCAGAAATCGACCGCTTCACGCACCTCGTCGATGCCATCTTGCAGCAGCTTGCCCGCCTCGCGGGTACAGAGGGAGACAAACTGCTCGCGGTTCGCTTCCAGCAGATCTGCCAGCTTCTCCAGCGCGGCAGCACGCTCGCTCACCGGGGTTTCACGCCAGCGCGGGAAGGCTGCGTGGGCAGATGCCAAAGCCTGTTCCACCGCCGGCTCGTCAGCCCAGTGGATCTTGCCGACGGTGAGGCTCACATCCTGCGGGCTCAGCACTGTGCGTGCCTCGCTGCGCTTGAGGGTCTCGCCATCGACGATGGGGCCCGCCAGCCACTGCTTGCTCTCCAGCTCTTTCAAGCGGGCGAAGAAGGGGCGCTGGATGGAGAGGATGTTCATGTTGACGCCGCTGGAGTTCTTGCGGTCGCTGAACAGGTTCACCGGCTGCGGAATGCGGTCGTTGGCAAAGCCGGAGTAGCGCTTGAGGGTGCGCAGCGGGTGCTCGGCCAGCGAATCGACCGGGGTGTTGGGGTCCACCAGCTTGTGGACGAAGGAGGTGTTGGCCCCGTTCTCCAGCAGGCGGCGCACCAGATAGGGCAGTAGATCCTTGTGGGCGCCGACCGGCGCATAGATGCGGCAGTGCAGGCCGGGATTGTCGTTCAGCACGGCGTTGTGCAGCTCCTCCCCCATACCGTGCAGGCGCTGGAATTCAAACTGGCGATCACCGGCCATCTCCAGAATGCTGACCACGGTATTGGCATTGTGGGTGGCGAACTGGGGAGCGATAAAGCCGCGGGTCGGCTCGCTCAGCAGATAGCGGGCGCAGGCGAGATAGGAGATATCGGTGCCCGCCTTGCGGGTAAATAGCGGGTAGCCGGGCAAGCCCGCCTGCTGGGCATATTTCAGTTCGCTGTCCCAGTAGGCGCCTTTTACCAAGCGAACCGGAATGAGGTCACCCTGCTCGCGGGCCAGTGCGGTAAGCCAGCAGAGTACCGGCAGCGCGCGCTTGGAGTAAGCCTGCACCACCATGCCGAGCTTACCCCAGCCGCGGTTGGCATCGGAGCGGTAGAGCTGCTCGAACAAGTCCAGTGACAGCTCGAGGCGGTCCATCTCCTCGGCATCGATGCTGATGGCCACATCCTTGTCGCGGGCCAGCCGCACCAACCCCACCAGCCGCTCACACATCTCGCCGAGCACCCGCTCGCGGTTGGCCACGTCATAGCGCGGATGGAGCGCCGAGAGCTTGATGGAGATGGAGGGGGCCGGGCCGCCGTCGCTGATGCGCTCGTTGCCCACCGCCTCGATGGCGTTGCGGTAATCGGTCAGGTATTTGTCGGCATCCTGCAAAGTCAGCGCCGATTCACCCAGCATGTCGTAGGTGTGGGTGTAGCCCAGCTCGCGGGATTTGCGGCTCGCCTTCAGCGCCTCTTTCATGTCGCGCCCCAGCACGAACTGCTTGCCCATGATCTTCATGGCGGCGTACATGGCGGAGCGCACCACCGGCTCCCCCAGCTTGTTGACCATACGCCCCAGCAGGTTGGCCGGGTTGCCGTCGAGCTTCTTGTCGAGCTTGATGATCTTGCCGGTCAGCATCAGCCCCCAGGTGGAGGCGTTGACCAGAGTAGAGTCGCTCTTGCGGAAATGGGATGACCAGTTGGCGCCGGAGAGCTTGTCCTTGATCAGGGCATCGGCGGTCTCGGCATCGGGAATGCGCAGCAGCGCCTCGGCCAGACACATCAGGATAATCCCCTCCTGGGTATCGAGACTGTACTCCTGCAGGAAGGCGTCGATACCGTCACCGGAGCCGCTCTCCTTGCGCACCTTGGTCACCAGGGTACGGGCACGCTGGGTCACCTGCTCCAGCGAGGCGCCATCCCCCGGCAACATGGCCGACAGTTCGGCCAGATAGGCATTTTCATCCACCACGTAGTTCTGGGTGATGGCTTCGCGCAGGGCGGCCAGATCAGAGGGGATATAGTCAGCGGCAAGCACTTGAGTAGCTTTGAACATATGGGGTCTTCCTGTACGCCCTAGGGCTGATATCGACAAAGGCGGACGCGCCGCCGAAACGCCGATAATGTATACAATGTTGCACCCTATATGAAATGAATTTGTTGCCACTCTTTAACAAAGATCGCTCATTCCCCCCATGAATTCCCTTTTGAAGCTAATACGCCAGCAAGCGTGAGGGTCATCTGACTTCATTTTGTATACGATTTGCCGCCGCTCTATCGCAAAGCAGCCACGCATTCCGCCCAATACGCCCCAAAAAAAGAAGGGCCGCCACGGCGACCCTTCTCAGCAATTCATTCAGCCAGATGCTGTCAGTTCATCCAGCGATCGCCGCGGCTGCGACGACGGGGCAGCATGGGCAGCAGGATGCCAAGCAGAATACCGGCCCCCACCATGGCACCACCACGAATAAACCAGTCCATCTGCATGTCGTGCTCCTGGTTGTCGTAGCTCTGGGTCAGGGCATCATTCTGCTCTTTGAGATTGCTCATCTCCTCACCCTGACTGACCAGCTGAGCCTTGAGGGCGGCGATCTCCTTGCTCTGGGCAGCGATCTGACCATCCTTCTCGGTGAAGCGTTTCTCGTTGTCACCGTTAAGGTTCTGCAGGCGATCTTTAAGCTCATCGCGCTCTTTTTCCACCTGGGGCAGACGCTCGCGCAGGCTGATCTGGCTCTGCAGTTCGCTGTTCTTGATCCACCCCTCGCGGCCACGACCGTCCACCACCTGGGTGAAACCGGCCTCGCTGTTCACCGCCTTTACCTCCAGCGGTTCACCAGCCTTGACGCTGCCAAGGATCCGGTACTGGGTACCCGGGCCATTGTGGATATAGGTAAAGATGTTGTCTGAAACATAACGGGTATCGGCCAGTGCCTGTTGGGCACACAAGCAGATCAAAATCCCGAGAAGGGCGCGCATGGTCGATCGGTTCTCTTTTTCAGGTTTGGACAAGAGGTTGAATGTTAAGCCGCCAGCAGGTTAAAGGACAAGCAAAGAAAAAGCACCTCCCCCGGGATAATACGCGCAGAGTTGCGAGTCACCTCGCAACTTGCCCGTCTGCGGCCTCACTTGTTTTTCAGCTCCTGCACCTCGCTGCGCAGGGCGCGGATCTCCCGCAGCAGCACCTCTTGCTGGTTGTTGTAGTGATGACGCCACTTGTCGGTCTCGCCATCCCCCTTGTTGGGCTGCAAAAACAGGCTGGCCATGAAACCGCTGATGGCACCAAACAGACCGACTCCGAACAGGATCAGCAGGCTGGCGACAAACCGCCCCTCCTCGGTCTTGGGCACCAGATCCCCGTAACCTACTGTCGAGAGGGTCACCAGCGTCCACCAGAATGCGTCATAGGGTGTCTCAATCTGGCTGCCGGGCTGGCCTGACTCAATCCAGTACATGACGCCGGAGCCCACCCCCAGCAGCAGGAAGAACAGAAACAGGATGCCGGAGAGAGTGGTCTCGTTGCGCTCGCGACGGAACATGGCCCAGAGATCTGGGTGCTCCTTGAACAGCTGATAGACCCGCCACAGCTGGATCAACCGCGCCCAGCGCAGTTGCTCCGCCATCGGCAAGCTACCCGGCAGATAGATCCAGTTGGCCTTGAAATAGGCCTTGCGATCGGAGGCCCGGATCCAGCCATAAGCAAAGTGCGCGAGGAAGAAGTAGCAGATCAGACTGTCGAGGTCATAGAAGAGCTGCAGGGTCTGTGGTGTCAGGCTCTCATGGCCCCACCAGCGGGCCGTCACCAGCACAACCGAGATAATCGACAGAAATGCCATCAGCAGATCCATCGCCCGCAGATGAGTTAAGTGATGTCGCATACATTTTCCAACTTTAAGCACAGTGCAAATTAATAAAAGAGAAGATAATGCCGATAGTCCTGAGGGCAAAGGAAAAAACGGCTTTTAAAAGGAGAATGACAATGCAGCTTAACCTGCTGGAGAAAAGAATGAGCAACATCCGGTTGGTACCCAAAGTGGTGCTGCTGATGGTGTTCAGTACCCTCCTGCTACTGACAAAACTCTGGTTTGACGCCAACAATCTGGAAGCGACCCTGCTCAGCGAAGGGCTCGATCCCGCCAAGGCGGATGCGATCTCCAATCGCCTGCTCTGGACCGGTCTGATGGAGACCGCCATCATGGGGCTGCTGTTCGTGATCCTGCTGCTCACCGGCTCCCGCCTGATGGTCAAGCAGGTGCACTATCTGGTGGGCCTGCTGGAACGCTTCGCCAAGCGGGACCTCAGCCACAAGGTACTGCTCAAGTCTCGTGACGAATTCGGTGACATCGCCAAGGCGGTCTCTCACTCGCAGGAGAACCTCAAAGAGGTGTTTGGCAACCAGCGCGCCGCCTGCAAGGAGCTCAACGACATCGCCTCCCAGGTGACCCTTTGCATGGAAGAGGCCAACGAAGCGATCAACGAAGAGTTCACCCAGATCGAACAGCTGGCCAGCGCCATGAGCCAGATGGTCGGTGCCATTCGCGAAGTGGCCGCCCATGCGGATCAGGCCTCTCACGCCACCGCCGAAACCAGCCAACTGGCGGAAGAGGGGAGCCGCTGCGTCGCCGACACCGTCAGCACCATAGACACCCTCTCCGGCAACATCCAGCGCTCCGCCACCGTGGTCAACGAGGTGGAGCAGGGGGTCGAGCGCATTGGCTCTGTGGTCGACACCATTCGCGGCATCTCGGAGCAGACCAACCTGCTGGCACTGAACGCCGCCATCGAAGCGGCTCGCGCCGGTGAAGCGGGTCGTGGCTTTGCCGTGGTGGCCTCCGAAGTGCGTGAACTGGCCAACCGGGCTCAGGCCGCCACCGTCGAAATCCAGAAGATGATCGAACAGCTGCAGGGCAATGCCCATCAGGCTGGCGAGCTGATGGCCCAAAGCGTACAGCAGGCCGACAAGGGGGTGGAACAGGTGACCCAGGCCGGTACCCAGCTCGCCACCATAGTGCAGCGGGTACAGGGTGTCGCCGACATGAACCGCCACATCGCCGCGGCCTCCGAGCAGCAGAGCTCGGTCGCCGAAGAGATGCGCGGCAATCTGGAGCAGGTCAAGCAGATCGCCGAAGGCTCCGTCGTGGTGCTGCGCGAACTGCAAGAGGCCTCCGAACTGGTCGAGCAGCACAGCAAGGAGCTCGACAGCCAGATCCAGTCCTTCAAGCTGGCGTGACCACAGCGCATAGACAGAAAGGCCCTGCGGGGCCTTTCTTCATATCCCCACCAGCAACCCATTTTCCTTTCTGGATCATGCTTCTCGCCCCTGCGCTGTGACGCGGGGGCCTGACGGTGCTAGATTGGCAGCCAGCTTTTTATCCGGCAGTTTCGTTAATCACAAGGACGGCAACCGTGGCCCAGCACTCTCCCTCTTTCTCCGCCTTCTCCCCCCTGCTGCAGGAGTTGGCCCAGCGCCAGTGGCAACGGCTGACTGAACTGGCCCCCGACTACGGCAACCAGCCCGAGCCGGTGCGCCAGACCCTGCTGACCCTGCTCGGCCTCTCCGATTTTGTCGCCGACTCTCTCTTCAAACAGCCGGAGTTGCTGACCGAACTGCTCGCCTCCGGAGATCTGGAGCGCTCCGAGCGGTGGCCCGCCTACCAGAGCGATCTGACCGCCCTGCTCACCGAGGTGAGTGATGAAGAGGCGCTCAAGCGCATCCTGCGCCAGTTCCGCCGCAGCCGCATGCTGGTGATCGCCTGGCGCGAGCTGCTGGGCCACGCGACAGTAGAAGAGAGCTTTATCCACCTCACCAAGCTGGCAGATACGCTGATCTGCTCTGCCCGCGACTGGCTCTACGCCAAACAGTGCGGCGAGCTGGGCACCCCGATGGACGGCAATGGCAACCCGCAGCCGCTGCTCATTCTCGGCATGGGCAAGCTCGGGGGCGGCGAGCTCAACTTCTCCTCGGACATCGACCTTATCTTCACCTTCCCCGAGAACGGCTACACGGTCGGCGGACGGCGCGAGCTCGCCAACCAGCAGTTCTTTATCAAGCTCGGTCAGCGCATCATCAACGCCCTCCACCAGCCCACCCAGGATGGTCAGGTGTTCCGGGTCGACATGCGGCTGCGCCCCTTTGGCGATGCGGGGCCACTGGCCATCTCCTTTGCCGCCATGGAGGATTATTACCAGCATCACGGCCGCAACTGGGAGCGCTACGCCATGGTCAAGGCGCGGGTGCTGGGCCCCCAATGCGAGCACGCAGTGGAGCTCGCCGAAATGCTGCGCCCCTTTGTGTTTCGCCGCTATATCGACTTCGGCGTTATCGACGGTCTGCGCCAGATGAAGGCGATGATCGCCGCCGAGGTGCGCCGCAAGGGGCTGGAGGGCAATATCAAGCTGGGGGCTGGCGGCATCCGTGAAGTGGAGTTTATCGCCCAGGCGCTGCAGCTTATTCGCGGCGGTCGTGAACCGGCGCTGCGGGTGCGCCACCTGCCCGAAGCGCTGGCCGCCATCGCCCAATGTGGCGCCCTCGAATCTGCCCATTGCGATCGCTTGCTGGAGGCCTATCGCTTCCTGCGCCGGGTCGAGAACATATTGCAGGAGATCGGCGATCAGCAGACCCAAACCCTGCCCACCGAAGAGCGGGATCGCCAGCGGCTGATCGCTGCCCTCGGCTTTGCTGACTGGGGCGCCTTTATGGCTCATCTGGATGAGGAGATGGCCGCCGTCCATCAAGAGTTCGCCGCCGTGGTGGGGGAAGAGAAGGAGGCCCCCGCCCATCTGGAGCAGCTCTGGCTCGATCTGTGGCGCACCGAGCTCGACGCCGCCGAGCTGGAAAAATTGCTGACTGCACAGGGGGGGGCCGAGCCCGCCCCGCTCTGCGCCGCGCTGCTGCGTTTCAAGGAGGAGTACAAGCGCCGTCAGGTGGGGCCGCAGGGGCGCATCGCGCTGGACTGGCTGATGCCGGAGCTGCTGCGACTGGTGGTCGCCAGCGAGCAGCCCGCCCGCCTGTTCGAACGGGTATGTGAGCTACTGACCCGCATCTTCACCCGCAGCGCCTATCTGCAACTGCTGGCGGAAAACCCGGGCGCCCTGCGCCAGCTGGTGCGGCTGTGCGACGCCAGCCATCTGGTGAGCGAACAGCTGGCCCGCTACCCCATTTTGCTGGACGAGCTGCTCGATCCCCAGCACCTCTACCACCCCACCCCGCTCGACCAGTACAAGCCCCAGCTGCGCCAGTTCCTGCTGCGCATCCCCGAAGAGGACGTGGAGCAGCAGATGGAGGCGCTGCGCCAGTTCAAACAGGTGCAGCTGCTGCGCATCGTGGCGGCCGATATCGCTGGCGCCCTGCCGCTGATGAAGGTGAGCGACCACCTCACCTGGCTTGCGGAGGCGATCACCGAGGAGGTGGTCAATCAGGCCTGGGCCCAGATGAGCGAGCGCTACGGGGTGCCGCCCGATGTGGCAACCAGCGGCCAGCGCGGCTTTGCGGTGGTGGCCTATGGCAAGCTGGGCGGTATCGAGCTCGGTTACGGCTCGGATCTCGATCTGGTGTTCCTGCACGGCGGCGACCCCAACAGCTACACAGATGGTCGCAAGCCCATCGACAGCCGCCAGTTCTACCTGCGTCTGGCGCAGCGGATCCTGCACCTGTTCAGCACCCGCACCCCCTCCGGCATACTCTACGAGATCGACATGCGGCTGCGCCCCTCCGGCGACTCCGGCCTGCTGGTCTCGTCGCTGTCGGCCTACGAGCAATACCAGCAAAACGAGGCATGGACCTGGGAGCATCAGGCGCTGGTACGGGCTCGCCCCATCTATGGCGATGACGCCATCGTTGCCGAGTTTGCCCGTATCCGCCGCGATGTGCTGGCCAAGGAGCGGGAGCTGCCGACCCTGGCCCGCGAGGTGCGCGAGATGCGCCACAAGATGCGGGATCACCTGCTCAAAGCCGGTGCCGGCGAGTTCGACCTCAAGCAGTCCCCCGGTGGCATGGTGGATATCGAGTTTATCGCCCAGTATCTGGTGCTGGCCCACGCCTGCGGTGAACCCGAGGCGCTCACCCGCTGGTCCGATAACGTGCGCATCTTCGATGAGTGCGTGATGGCGGGGGTGCTGACGCTAGAGCAGGCGGAGGGGCTGAAGCAGGCCTATCTGGAGATCCGCAACCTCGGCCATCGCCTCAACCTCTCGGAGATCTCCCGCAAGGTGAGCGACGATCAGCTGCAAAACGAGCGCAGCCATGTGCTCGCCGTCTGGCACAAGCTGCTGGGGGAGTGAGATAAACCACAGCAGGTTCAACGAGAAAGGGGCGCTTGGGCGCCCCTTTCTAATATAAACATCAGCTACAAGCTCATATTTTCTTCATATAACACTCAATAGCGGTGAGCTGGATCCTGTTTCAGGCATACCAGCCTTGGAATCGTATGGCACTTTGCTGAATATACGTAGAGATAAACCGTCTCTATGACCTCACCTGATTTTGGCCAGATATGACGGGTGAATATCAACTCAACAATTCCAGTCCCAGCGCAGAGAGGAAGAAATGGATTTTTCAGAGCAGCTACAGAGTCTAGCCAAAAAGATTGCTCAACAGTCATCGATGATCACCACAGAAGAAGCAACCAAAAACGCATTTGTCATGCCATTTCTCAATCGTGTACTTGGTTATGATGTGTTTGACCCTACGGAGGTGATTCCGGAATTCACCGCAGATACAGGCATCAAAAAAGGGGAAAAGGTTGACTACGCCATTCTCAAAGATGGCCAAGTGCAAATTCTGGTTGAGTGTAAAAAATACAGTGAAAAACTCTCGGCCAAGCACTCTGGTCAACTCTTTCGCTATTTTTCAGTTACCAATGCTCGAATCGGCATTCTTACCAATGGGGCACAATATGAGTTCACACAGACCTTGATGCCCCAAACAAAATGGACGAAAAACCATTTTTGACGCTCGATCTGGAAGACATAGATGAACACATAGTGCCTGAGGTATTAAAACTAACCAAAACCTCTTTCGATGTTGATTCAGTTGTCGATGCAGCTGGCGAACTGAAGTACCTTAGCCAGATCAAAAAATTGCTAGCCGAACAATTTGGCTCACCGGAAGAAGACTTTGTTAAGTTTTTTGCATCCAGAATCTATGACGGTGTACTAACGGCAAAGGTCAAACAGTCCTTTACCGACATTACCAAGAAGGCACTTAGCCAATTTCTGAATGACAGCATCAATGCAAGATTGAAATCTGCGATTGGTGGCAGTGTCAACTCCTCAACTATCCAACCGGCATTTGATAGTAATCCATCAAGTGATAACAATAATGCCGAAGGCTGTAGTGAGGAAAAATCAAAGGTCGATACAACGATTGAAGAGATGGAAGGCTTTAATGTTGTCAAAGCAATTCTGAGACAGCGATTTGATGTAACAAGAATCGCGGCAAGAGATACCCAAAGTTATTTTGGTATTCTCCTCGACGATAATAATCGCAAGCCGTTATGCCGGTTGCATTTCAATGCAAGGCAGAAATATATCGGTTTATTTGACGCTGACAAAAAAGAGACTAGGCATCCTATTTCCTCGATCGATGAAATCTTTACCTTTGCAGATCAGTTGCTGACCGCGACATCAGTCTATGAATAGTTGCAATTAGGAGGGGGGGAATCCCCCCTTCATCTCGCAATGAACATCCCCGTTTTCCAACTCAAGCCGTGATCCATCACCGTCTCCACCAGCATGCTGTTGAAACGCTGATAGGCCTCTTCCTCAAGAAGCCCCGGATAGCTCAACACCCGCAGCGCATGACCTTGATAGTCAGGATGATAGGGTGGGTGGAGATGGGCATAGTCGTTGAGACAAAAGCTCAGCCCCTGATAGAAGCGCAGACGGCGAATGGCAATCTCATCCTCTGGCGGATCGATCTCGAGAATGACGGTTTTGCCTGCCCGCTCGCAAAATTCGGCCAGCAGGCGGCTGCCGTAGTTGCGGCCGCGCAGCACCGGATTGATGGCCAGATGTTCGATATAGATCTGCTCGCCACACGCCCACCAGAAGATGAAACCGAGCAGCAGGCCGTCCTGATAAAAGATTTGGCAGTGATAGCGAGGATCCCGCATCTTCTGTGGCTGATGCTGTGACTGGCGCTGCTCGTAGCGGGGAAAACTCTCGCCATAGATCTGCCAGACCAGCGGCCACGCCGGATGGTTTGCCTCTCTAATCACTTCACTCTCAATCATCAGAACTACCTCTCATTTATTTTGCAGAACGTTCATCTATACATGAAAAGTTATGCCACAGCATCTTCTGATGAAATAGAAGCCAGAACGCCAGATTAGCGGGCACCATCCGGTTGCGAAACAAACTGCTGCTGGCTGCCATCAGGCAGCAGCGCCAGCACGCTTTGAGCGGCCAGTTTTATCCCTGCCAGCTCGGTGGCCGGGCCGAAGTTGGCTATCAGTCGAGTGCCATCGGCAAACTCGCTCTGCTGCACCACTCCTCGTTTGTCGAGCCAGCGAAAACCGGTGAGTGGCTGGTTGTAGAGCCGCTCATGCAACGGGCGGAAGAAGGCATCGAGCCCCTTGAGATAGGGAATGCGCACGCTGGCACTATCCAGACTGAGGTTGAGCAGCGGCGGCACGTTGTAGAGCTGCTGCAACAGCTCGGTTACCTGACGGCTCTCCCTGAATTTGAGGCTGTCCATCGTCCAGTGATGGGTGGTCACTATGCTGTCGTGAAAGACGCTCTGGAACAGCGGCAACCGCAGCGCCGGATCGAAGTAGAGCCCCTGATACTCAGGTTTTAGGTGGCTCTGGCGAAAGAAAAATGCAGGCTGATAGTCGGGATACCAGGCCCCCAAATAGTAGGGAGAGCGCTTGTTGCGGCGCATATCGGGATCCTGCCAGCCAAAGCCGCTGGTCTGGGGGCCGTGGGCAAAGGCCGCAGTGCGGTTGGCAACCGCGCCGCCCTCCTCGGAGCCCACCAGCACCCCCTGACTCCTGGCAATCCACGCCATCCCTGCCATCCGGTTGTCCGCATCCTGCGCCTGAGTGGTTGGCTTGGCCGGGTCGAAGTCGTCAAACACCATGCCGGTCGCAGCCACATCGAGGAACCAGCTGTTGTAGTGGCTCGCCTGCTGCAACAAGGGTACGCGCTGTTCCATCACCGGGCGCACACAGGCCTGATTGGTGTAAACGCCGCTGTTTTGAAAGCCGCTCTTGCGCCGCCCGCTCTCCTGCATGATGCCGCAACGCAGATAGCTATCCTGCCCCATCTGGGCGGTGAGCCAGCTTTGCTGGCGATTCCCCTCCGGCAGCGCGGTATCGTAGGAGTCGTAAGGTGCGATGAGATAGCCCGCCTGTTTGGCAAATTCAATCCCCTCTGGCGCAGCAAAACCGGCGGTCCACTGGGGCAGACCCAGCCAGAGTTTGGGTAGTCCAGCCTGCTTGAGAGCGGCGATCATCTTGGCCGAGCTGCCATCCCCCCAGCTCTGCGGGTCGTTGAGCTCAGCCCCCAGTTGCGTGGCCGCCAGCGTGCGCCGGGCAGCGAAATCGGCCGGTTGCCGACCCGGATGGCGCAGCGCCAGCGCCTGCTCCACTCCGGCCAATACCAGATTTTGCAGGTAGCGATTGCGCTCAAGATCGGGCGCTTGCAGCGCACGCTTGCTCTCCCCCTTAAGCCAGTCGGCGGGGATCAGGCGGCGCAGCGCGGGCCAACTCTTCACATCCTGTGGCACCAGCAGTCGCTCGCCCCAGAGATAGAGGTGAGAGGCGCCGAGCAGCCGCTTGCCATCCGGCACCGCCGCCAGCTTGCTCTCGAGCGAGACCAGTTCACCCCGTGCCTTCAACCAGCTGCGATAGGCCTTGGCCGCCGCTAGCCAGTCGTTGCCCGGTTGCAACGACACTGCCACCTCATAGGGGTCAGCCAGATTGAGGCGATTGACGCTATGGGTCGCGGTGAGGGCAATGCCATCTTGCTTGGGCGCAAAGGTGAGCCGGTTGTTGAAGGGGTTGGCAAAGAGGATCGCCAACTGCTGATCGCCGTGATCCAGCCCAACCACCGGCAGGGTCAGATTATCCGTGGTGTTGATCCCCTGATACTCCTGCGCCAGCGCCTTGCGCCACGCAGTGTGCGTAGCCGGAATGCGAAATCCCTCGTGGATCGGCAGCATCAGCGCCTGCGCCCCTGCCGGTACCCGCGGCCACACCAGCTCGCCAGCAGTTGCACGGCTGAGGGTAAGGATCAGACGATTGCCCTCGAGGCGAGCCAAGGCCCGCACCTCGCCATCGGCACGGGTCAGCCAGCTGGCGCGCTTCCCCTCCTGCTGCAGAGCGGTGACCGGCTGACGCGGGCCGGGAGAAGAGATGAGAAGGTGCTTGCCCGATGGCAGCACAGCCTCGGCCGCCAGGGTGGCGGGATCCAGCTCGATGCGCCACTGATCGTTGGCAAGGGTCAGCGCCTCGGCAGGCAGGGAGAACAGCGGCGCCAACAGTAGCAGCGGGCGGATCCGGCTCGTTAGCACGGGGAAAGAAGTCATGGTCGGAGATTCCTGATACAAACGGGAGCCGCCATTGCAGCAGATCGGCAGGCTCAGATTGTCAGGCCAATGTCAGGATTAAGCCCAGAGCAGAAGCGGAGAGGCTGCTCTGCCATTTCCTGTTTGATAGCCACCACCATCCACTGGCCAATTGTTGCAAATAACATCAGCAAAAAGTAACAGTCATTGCACCTGCGAAACAATCTTTGCCAGAAGCAGCGACTCAATCACCCGGCATCACTCCACCGGCCCCGCCTGACTGTGGCTCAGCTGCAACACCAGCTGGCCGCGCTGGCTGGTCTGCACCAGCGAGAGGGTACGCCAGCTGTCGGGCGTGGCAGCAGGCCAGTTCACCGGCTCATCGGGCGCAATGCGGTGCCACCAGAGCAGGGTGTATTGCGGGCGGGCCAACACCGCCTGATCGAGCCAGAGCGGAGTACACGAAGCGGGATTAGAGGGGGGATTGGCCACCGCCTGCGGCGAGCGGGAGAGCCAATCCAGATCCTGCACCGCAGGCAGCGGCAACGCCACCTGCCACTCCTTGCCCGCCACCGTCAGCCGTAGCTGATAGAGTCCGGCTGGTAAAGGCATCGGCAGATCGGCCCCCACGACCCTGACCCCCTCACTCCCTTCCGCCTCCCACTGGGCACCTGCCAACCGGTTGTGGCCAGCGGGATCGACAAGTTCAGCGGCGGTGATGGACCTCTCTCCGGTCAACTGCACCCGATAGTCCCGCAACAGCGGCGCATCGCGCTGGATCAGCTCAAGGCGCAGCTCGCTCACCCCATCAGGCAAGGCCAGCGGGAAATCCTTGCCGCAGTGTTGGGCACTCAGCGCGGCCAGCATCCCCTGCCAGCTACGGCGCTCGGCATCACTTGTGAGGGCGGGCCATGCCTGCTGCAAAGATTGCCAGGCGTGCCGGTTATCCCCCTGCAACAGCGCCAAAGTAGCTGGTTGCAGCGGGTCGGTGTTATCAGTTGCCAAACCCTCTGTTGCCATCACGCTGCCTGCATTCAGAAGGCCAACGCCCATAACCAGCAGCACAGCCAGCGTTGCGCGCTTCACGCTGGCACCTCCAGCCGGTAGCCGATGCCGCGCACCGTCTCGATGACCAGCCCGGGCAGCTTCTGGCGCAGTTGCAGAATATGGGTATCGACGGTGCGAGTGGAGGGAAACGCCTGATAGCCCCACACCCGGTTGAGGATCTCCTCCCGGCTCAGCACCCGCCCCGCCATCCGCACCAGCAGGGTGAGCAGGGCAAACTCGGTGGGGGTAAAACTCACCTCCGCATCCTGCCAGCTCGCCTGCATCCGGGCGGGATGAAGCTGCAAGCCGCCCACCGCCTGAGTGCCATCCCCCAGCTGGCGCAGCTGGGCCCGGATCCGCGCCAGCAGCTCGTCGTGGGAGAAGGGCTTGGTCAGGTAGTCGCGCGCCCCCGCATCGAGCCCGGCCACCCGATCGCTCACCTCCACCCTGGCGGTGAGCACGATCACCGGCAGCGCCTTGCGCGCCAGCCACTGGGGCAGCCAGTCGAGGGCATCCCCCTCCGGCATGGTGCGATCGAGCAGCACCAGATCCGCCGCCAGCCACTGCTGCTCCGCCGCAGCCAGGGTGTCGCACCAGAGGCAGCGATACCCCTCGCGGGTCAGATAGCGTTGCAGGTTCTCCGCCAGCAATGCCTCGTCTTCGACAAGCAGGATGGTCTTCATGATTCGGGGTCGCTCCAGAGTTGGCAGGGCAGCGTCAGGGTGAAGGTGGTGGGCGGGCCGGATAGGGCGAGGCGCCCGCCAAGACGGCGCAGCAGATGGCGCACGATGGCAAGCCCCAGCCCCAAACCCTCGCCACGGGCACCGCGGCGCAGCAGGGTAGCGAGCCGGTAATTTGGCAGCTCGCCGCCATCGCTGACTGCGAGGCTCAAGCGCCCCGCCTGCCAGCTGGCACAGATCCGAACCGGCGCACGACCATGCTGGCTGGCATTGCGCAGCAGGTTGTCGAGGGCGAGATCGAGCCAATAAAAGGGGAGCGCCAGAGTCATCTCCCGCTCAAGGCAGAAGGTGGCGTCATGCCGCTCGCAAGCCAGGGTGAGCCACTCAGCCAGACTGACAGCCACCCGCTCATCCTCGAAGGTCTCTGCCGCCAGATAGTGGCGACTGGCCTGCGCCAGCTGATGCAGGCGGGCGACACTGCCCAGCAGTTGCCCCACGCTCTGCTGGGCGGAAGAGGGCAGCCGGTCGAAATCGTGGCGCAGCTCCTCGCTGATGCCGGAGAGCGCCATGATGGGGGTACGCAGCTCGTGGGTCAGCATCTGCAACGCGACGCGCCGCTCCCGCAGCAGGCGCCAGCGCTGCCAGCTGGCCCACCCCAGCAGCAAGATGAAACCAAAGGAGCTGGCCAGCGCCAGCCACTGCCAGCCAAGCGTGGGGCGAGTATTGAAGCAAATCGCTCCGACTCGCTCTTCACAGGGACCATCGGTACGGCTATCCAGCGTCACGCCAAGCCGATCGGCCAGCGGTTGCCACTGCCCGGCGCCATAGCGGCGCCACTGCCCATCGGCAAGCAGCCAGAGCTGGCCCGATTGCAGCAGCCAGCGCTCACCCCGCAGCAGGGCGTCTAGGTTGTCATCAGCAAGCTCGCCAAGCTGCCCCAACCGATCGCGCCGCTCCCGCACATGGAACAGAGCGTCGAGCCCGGCCGCCGGATGACCAGCCTGCCAGCGAGCTGCGCTGGAGCCGCCCAGCGGATAGACGGGGTGAGCGGCAAACCAGCTGGCCGAGGGCATTGGCCCATCTTTGCAAAGCGCCCGCAGCAGCGGCAGCCACTCGGCGGGCAAGTCATTATCTGTCCCGCACTCCTGCTGGTAGCGATAGATGGCCTGCAACTGGCGCAGTGGATAACGCTGCCAGGCGGGATGAAGGGCGTCAGGAGCAATCAAGCGCCGGTCGAGCCGCTGCACCTCGTCAAGAGGCAGCGCCTGTTCGGGAGCCTGCTTGGCCAGCTCGCCCGCCAGACGATCCGCCAGCGGCCCGGCCAGCACCGGAGAAGCCATGCTGTAGCAGATCAGGGAACAGAGCAGCAGGATCAGGCGCATGGTTTCAACTCGAGATGACTCCGGATGAAGACACAGCAGATCACTGCGCCATAAAAAATGTCAGCGCCATTTTTCAATGGCGCTGACATCCGGTCAACCGCTAACGGCATTTGCGCGGCTCCCGCCAGCCCATGTGAACCGTCACCTATTTGAACAGACCCTTGAGCAGCTGGTCAGCCACCCCTTTGACGGCCTCGTTGTCGGCCTTGTCCCCCAGCAGCTTCTTGAGGCCGCGTTCGGCCTCCTTGCGCGCCTTATCCTCCAACAGCTTGTTGTTGCTGAGCAGCGCCTTCACGTCGAGCTGATAGCTGGGAGCCTGCCAGTGGCCGCCGATCCGCACCGGAATGGTGATCTCTTTGAGCTCGTCCACATCCTTTCCTCCCTGCCCCTTGCTGCTCTCGACAATGGAGGTGAGGAACAGGAAGTCGAGGCTCTCCGGCACCAGCGCCGTCTGCCCCTCACCCTTGACTCGCAAGGCCGGGGCAAAGAGCTGGATGTCGTTGCTGCGGGCGATGCCATCGGCAATCAGGAAGCTGGCGGTCAGGGCGCTGAAGTCGGTCTTGCGCGCCTCCTTCACCTGTTCGGCCCCCTTGCCGGTGAGGGTGGCCCGCGCCTCGCGGATCATCTCAGGCAGGTTGATGCCATGCAGGGCACCATCGCTCAGCTTCAAGGTAACCTTGCCCTGCATCCCGTTGCGCAGTGCCAGCGCAGAGAGACCACGGCCCTGCACCTGCACATCCAGATCGCCCTTGCCCTCCAGCAGATCACTCTGGGCCAGAGTCTGCAGCAAGGGACGAATGTTCACCCCGGCCACCTGCTTGTGCACCTTGTAGGTGGCGGGTTGCTGGCGCGCGTCGAGTACCCCGTTCGCGTTTACCTGACCACCTGCCACGGTCGCGCTGAACTGTTTGAGCGTCAGCAGCCCTTTGGCCAGAGCCACCTGCAGATCGACAGCACCGAGATCCAACCCTTTCAGACGCAGGCTGCCGAGTTGCAGCCGACCATCCAGATCCACCCCTTTGAGAGCGCCCAGATCCGGTTCGACCGCGGAGAGGGCTTCGCTCTTGCCGGTTACCGCTTTATTGCCACTTGCAGCTGTGCTGGCAACACCGGCCGTCGGTTTGTCCTCTTTCACCTGCGCAGGTGTGGTCGGCACCGATTTGGCGAGCCATTTGTCGAGATCCAGCTTCTCCCCCTTGAGATCGAAGCTGATTGTGGGAACAGCGCCAAGCTGCACGGTTCCATCGCCACTCAACAGTGCCTCATCGGCACTCATCACCAGCTTGCTCAGGGTAATCAACTGCTTGTCGAGCTCGGCACGGGCAAACCCGGCCAGTTTCAGCTTCATCTGCGGGCGTGGCAGCGCATCACCTTCCAGCGCTGCCGTCAGCAGCACATCGGAGAGCTCGGCCAGCTTCATCTCTTTATCGAGCCGTCCCTTGAGCGTGCCTTCCAACGAGCCAGCCAGTGAAGCTTGCTGCCCCTCACCCTTGGCTCCTTTCAGCACCAACGTGAGGTTACTCCACTCACCCAGAGCCAGTCGGTCTCCCTTGATAGAGAAACTGTCGAGTCGCAGGGACGGGTCACTCAGGCTGCCGCTGAGGCTCAGATCTTTCAGTTCACTGGCCATCACCTCCTGCGCCAGCTTGACCTGGGTCTGCCCTTTAACATCGAAAGCGAGCTTGTCGGCACTCCCCTTGGCGGCTAGCGTTACGGGTACCCACTGACCGGTGGCCAGCTGCCCCATATCGAGATCGAGGCGATCCAGTCGCAGCGAGGTGCCGCTGCGATCATCCTGTACCAGCGCACTGGCCTGGGAGAGCGCGACACCCTGCAAGCTGATCTGCCAGTGCTTGCTATCAGAGGTTGGCGCAGGGGTTGCAGGGACGACCGGTTCGCTTGCATCAGCAGTGGCATCCTTGATCAGTCCGCTCAGATTGGAGCTGCCATCCGCCTTGGTCTGGATAAACAGATGGGCGCCACTCAGGGTCACCTTACCAATCTCCAGACGATGGGAGAGCAGCGGCAACAGGGCCACCGAGGCCTCCCCCTGTTCGAAACGAACCAGATCCGGCTCGGCAAAACCGGCCGGATTGCGCAGAGCAACCTTCTCCAGCGAGAGGCCGAGACTCGGCCAGAAACGCCAGTCAATCTCCCCCGCCATCACCAGTTCCCGGCCCGTGCTCTTGCGCACCTGTTCAGCCAGTTGGGGCTTGAATTGATTGGGGTCGATAAGGCTTATCAACGTCACTATGGCCAGCAAGGCCGCCACGGCGATGCCGAGCAAGATGAGAACTATCTTCTTCACGATATGCTCCTTGAATCCGGATCCACTGCTGACTATACCACTCACCGTCTGACGAATGGCGTCTACGAGACAAAAGCGGACAAGGATGAGACAGGGATGGTCGCTGCCAATCCCCATCGTCATCAGCAGGGATCAGGCTTGCAAAGAGGATTGCTGCAGCCGCGCCATAGCGGTGCGCGTCGACTCGAAAGCAAAGCGGGACAAGGGGATATCGCTGATCTTCAACCACTGACAGGCGGCCACATCGTCAGCCGGCTGGATGACCGGTTTTTCACTCAGCCTGATGGCAAAGAAGGTGTCACAGGTGTGATAGGTAATGCCATCGTAGGGATAGATATTGGGGAAGGAACCAAGATAGGTAAAAGGTTGAGCGCTGACATCGAGTCCCAGCTCCTCCTGCAACTCGCGCACCAGCGCTACCTCCAGCGACTCGCCGGGATCGACAAATCCGCCAGGCAGATCCAGCAACCCCTTGCCCGGATTGCGGGCACGCCCCGCAACCAGCACCTCATCCTGCCAGCAAAGCGCCACCATTACCGCCGTCGCCACATTCTGGAAAAAATGAAAACCGCAGCCACAACGAAGCTCTTTGGGGCTGACGCTCTGCAGGGTTTGACCGCCGCATTTTGGACAAAACATGGGCTATCTCCGACGAAATAAAGCGCCATTTTAAGCTGTTGCGACCGTTTTTTATGAGTAAAACAGACGGGGAAGACGAGGAATTCAAAGGGATAGTAATAAAACGGGGCAATTATCAGGCTATTTGCTGATTTTCAGACAATAAAAAACCCCGCTCGATGAGCGGGGTTTCTTGTATTGGGTGCCTGGCAGTGTCCTACTCTCGCATGGCGAATGCCACACTACCATCGGCGCTACCGCGTTTCACTTCTGAGTTCGGCATGGGATCAGGTGGTTCCACGGCGCTATGGCCGCCAGGCAAATTCTTCAATCTTGGAAAGCTGACGTGAGTAGTGATGTTGCGCTTGGCTTGTCACTATCACTGAATTTGAGTAGTTCGTTCATTCGCTACAAGGCCCAGAACACTTCTTGGGTGTTGTATGGTTAAGCCTCACGGGTAATTAGTATGGGTTAGCTCAACACGTCACCGCGCTTACACACCCCACCTATCAACGTTGTGGTCTCCAACGGCCCTTTAGGACCCTCAAGGGGTCAGGGATGACTCATCTCAGGGCTCGCTTCCCGCTTAGATGCTTTCAGCGGTTATCGATTCCGAACTTAGCTACCGGGCAGTGCCACTGGCGTGACAACCCGAACACCAGAGGTTCGTTCACTCCGGTCCTCTCGTACTAGGAGCAACTCCCTTCAATCATCCAACGCCCACGGCAGATAGGGACCGAACTGTCTCACGACGTTCTGAACCCAGCTCGCGTACCACTTTAAATGGCGAACAGCCATACCCTTGGGACCGACTTCAGCCCCAGGATGTGATGAGCCGACATCGAGGTGCCAAACACCGCCGTCGATATGAACTCTTGGGCGGTATCAGCCTGTTATCCCCGGAGTACCTTTTATCCGTTGAGCGATGGCCCTTCCATTCAGAACCACCGGATCACTATGACCTACTTTCGTACCTGCTCGACCTGTCCGTCTCGCAGTTAAGCTGGCTTATGCCATTGCACTAACCTCCTGATGTCCGACCAGGATTAGCCAACCTTCGTGCTCCTCCGTTACTCTTTGGGAGGAGACCGCCCCAGTCAAACTACCCACCAGGCACTGTCCGCGAGCCCGATTCAGGGCCCTGCGTTAGAACATCAAACATACAAGGGTGGTATTTCAAGGACGGCTCCAGCGCAACTGGCGTCACGCCTTCAAAGCCTCCCACCTATCCTACACATGTAGGTTCAATGTTCAGTGCCAAGCTGTAGTAAAGGTTCACGGGGTCTTTCCGTCTAGCCGCGGGTACACCGCATCTTCACGGCGAATTCGATTTCACTGAGTCTCGGGTGGAGACAGCATGGCCATGGTTACACCATTCGTGCAGGTCGGAACTTACCCGACAAGGAATTTCGCTACCTTAGGACCGTTATAGTTACGGCCGCCGTTTACC
>NZ_JBQBED010000001.1:3362500-3690000 GCF_051919745.1 Aeromonas sp. 3P | reverse complement strand
GAAATGACCGCGATGACCGCCCGCCTCCAATCCCTGAGCGATGATGGCATCGGCGCCGTGTTGAGCGAGCCATACGGCCTCCGCAACCGTGGTGGCACTGGCAAATACCTTGGCCCCCGCAGCCTTCACCCGGGCAAGCAGCTCGGGTGCGGGCAAGCCGAAGTGAAAGCTGACCACCGCCGGTCTGAACTCAGCCACCATGGCGGCATGCTCCTCATTGAAAGGTGCACGGCTTGGCGCCATCGTGACCGCTGGGGGAAGTATGCCGAACTCGGCGTAGTAGGGAACAAGGCACTGCTGCCAGCGGGCCAGTGCAACGGGATCAGGTTCCCGTTGCCGATGGCAGAAGAAGTTGATGTTAAATGGCCCAAGGCCACTTTGGGCAAGGCGCCCCAGTTCGCTGCGCAGCTTCGCTGATGTGAGCATGGCGGCAGGCAAGGAGCCCAAGCCGCCCGCACGGGTCACGGCCAGCGCCAGCTCGCTACCCTGCACACCGGCCATCGGCGCCTGAATAATGGGATAACGTATCCCCAGTTCGCTAAAGAGGCTCATCCATTCACCCCTTTTGCAGCGTCCGCCACCAGATGTGCGCGGGCCAGCGCAATGGCACCGTCGATGGCACTGCGCGCCTGCGGGCTGTTCTGCCAGCAAGTCGAGCCCAACATGCTGGCCACCAGCTGGACGATATGGGTGGTGTCGGCCTCGGCCAATCCGGCCAGGGTATGGTAGCCCAGCTGTTCGAGCCGCCCGATAACGGTCGGCCCTACCCCTTTCACCCCGAGCAACATTGCCCGTTCTTGCGGGCCAAACCGGTTGTTGCCATCCATCTGTCAGACTCCTTTCCGATAACCGTGGTTACACATCAGGCCCGCAAGGGGCCCGATGGAGAGAGTGGAGGCTTAACGCACGCTGCGCAGCAGGAAGTCCGGCTGACCGCAGGAGCGGCGCTCGCGCTTTTGCATCTCGGCGGAGCAGGTGACCGCATCCGTCCCCTCTTTATTGACGCAGATGTAGATCTCCCGCAGGAAGCGGCCACCATCGGCGCAAGCCACCGTGATGTTGTCGGGGGCCAGCCACTCGTTGGCGCTAGCCAGATCGGCCTTGAGCTGGAAGCTGGTTTTGCGCAGCGGCTCTTCCGGGGATTGATAAGCCGCCGGGATCTTCACCTTCTGGCGCAGATCGCTTGCCAGCTGATGGAAGGCCTGCTGGCTCAAGCCGGAGCAGGTACCGTGCTTCTCCCACTCATGGCGATAGAGGAAACGGCTGGGGTAGAGGTCGGCAAACTCGCTCTCCATATCGGGATCGAGCCGTTCGCGAGTGCAGTTGCTGGGGTAACCGCGATCGTACTGGGGCCAAAGACCATGCAGCACAAAGCCCAGCTTGCGGGAACACTGGTCCCGATCCGCCGGTTTGACGGCGCAGTGCTCGGGCGACCAGGAGAGCGCCATGGCGTAATAATCAAACTCTCCCGCCTCCCCTTTGGCCTGTGCGGCCGAGGAGAGCAACAAACCACCCGCCAGCAGGGCAATCATCTTCTTCATCTATATATATCCATTTCAACCAACTCGGGAATGGCTGCAATGCTCCCATATTCCAGCGCGCGGAAACAGTGCTCCCGCCAAGGCTTGCGACAAGGGTCAGACCACTTCGGGGTTTCACCGGATAATAACGAGGCGTAAGCTGGCATCCTGGCGCCGGGTGCGCCACCGCATCATTTCAAGCAACCACAGGATGTAACATGATCCGCAAGAATCCCTCCGGCCATCTGCCTGTCATCGACGAATCCGCCTATATCGACAAGACCGCCATCATCTGCGGCAAGGTGATCATCAAAGAGAATGTCTTTGTCGGCCCCTATGCGGTGATCCGTGCCGACGAGGTGGATGAGAGTGGAGATATGGAACCCATCGTCATCGGCGCCAACTCCAATATCCAGGACGGGGTGGTGATCCACTCCAAATCCGGCGCCGCCGTCACCATCGGCGAGTACACCTCCATCGCCCACCGCTCCATCGTCCACGGACCGTGCGAAGTGGGAAACCGGGTCTTTATCGGCTTCAACAGCGTGCTGTTCAACTGCCATATCGGTGACGGTGCCGTGGTGCGTCACAACTCGGTGATCGATGGCTGCGATCTGCCGCCGGAGTTCTACGTCCCCTCCACCACCCGCATCAACCAGCAGAGCGATCTGACCCATATCCCGCGGGTTTCGGTAGATGCCGCCGAGTTCTCCGAGGACGTGGCCCACACCAATATCGATCTGGTCAAAGGGTACAAGGCGCTCTCCAACGAGTTCTGAGCCCTTTCTTTATTACCAGAGAACAAAACGGGCGCCGAGGCGCCCGTTTTTCATCTGACTCTATATGAAGGCTAGATGGCCCTGACGCACGTGGCGGCATGAGCTTCATCCACCAGATCCCACAGCGGATCACCAGTACTCAGATCGAGCAACGGCAGCTCACCATCGTCATTGGCAGTTGCATCGCTGCTCCAGTAGCGGTTGTAGAGCGGCCACCCCTGCTGCTGAAGCAACTGATCCGTCGCGCCATCCTTGTTGTAGGCGGCAAACAGCACCTCCAGCTCGGCCCGGGTCGGCAGACGCCAGTCATCATGACCGTGTGCCACCAGTTGCTGGCAGTAATCCCGCGCCCGCGCCTGACCCATGGTCACATACTCCAGCGGGAAGGGATTGTAGTCGCCATCGCTGTCACTGCTCACACCGTCATAGGAGATAGACAGACGCTCCGCCTCGTCCCTGGTCAGCTGGCAGACAAAGGCCAGCTTGCCCGCCACCAGCTCGGGTTGACGACAGCCCCGGGCAAAATCGGGCTGGGCATCCACCACCTGCACCGTCACGGTCAACGTGTGACGAGCCGTGGTCGCCACCAGTCGTGCTGTACCGACCGCCACACCGCGCACCTCGCCCTGCGGACTCACGGTAGCGAACTCCGGCTGTTCGCTGCGCCACTCAACAGGCCCATCGAGCGGGCCGAGAGAGCCATCGCTCAGTTGCCACTGCAGTTGCAGAGGAAGCGTCCGCCCCACTTCCAGCTGAGGCTGGGCAGGCAGCACGGCCAAGCCGGTGATCACCGCTCCCACCGGAGTAGGGTCATCCGCCTCACTCACCCGCAGATCAGCAACCGTGGCCGGAGTGCGGCGCGGCTCGGCCGAAGCACTGCGCAAAAACTCGCCGATGGCATCGAGTTCGTCATTGCTGAGGCCAAGGGCATGCAGGTGATCGGAGGCTTTGGGGAAGAAGGGATCATATTGGTCCGCACCGGTCGGGAAGCCGACCCCGCTGCTCCACTTGGTCACGCCAAAGTTGTACATGGCCACCACCCCCTGCACCGAGCTGCCGATACGCTGGGCCAGGATCGGGAAGATGCCGTTGTGCATATAGGGGCCGGTAAAGGCGACGTCCCGCAAGCTGGGGGTCTTGAAGCGACCGATATCTGCCTTGTTGCGGGTCTGCAGGAAGCGCCCGCGATCTTCCAGCTTGCCACGACCGTAATAGGTGAGCCCCACACTCTCGAACCCGTGCTGACTCAACAGCGGGCCGGAGTGGCAGTTCATGCAGCGGCCATCGGTGCGGTAGAGGTGCATCCCCCACAGCGCCTTGTCACTGAGTGCCTGACTATCCCCTTTGACGAAGCGCTCAAAATCGCTGTCTCGGCTGATGATGGTGCGTTCGAAGGTGGCGATCGCCTTGGCGATCCGCTCCAGCGTGATCCCCTGATCGCCAAAGGCGGTGGCAAAAGCAGCCTGATAGTCGGGGCTGGCCTGCAAGCGGGCCAGCAGTTCGTCATGACTCAGCGCCATTTCGATGGGGTTCTGGATCGGGTGAAGCGACTGCTCCTCCAGCGTGGCGACCCGCCCATCCCAGAACTGGGTCGAGCTGAAGGCGCTGTTGAGGATGGAAGGAGCGTTGCGATTCCCCTTCTGGCCCAGATGACCGACCGAGACGCTCAGGCCGTCGCTCCACCCCTTTTGCGGATCGTGGCAACTGGCACAGCTGATATCCCGCCCCTTGGAGAGCTGTTTGTCGAAAAAGAGCTGCTGACCCAGCACCACCTTGGCCCGGCTATAGGGGTTGTCGGCCGGGAAGGGAACCGCCGGCAGCGGCCCCAGCTCCTGCCATTCCACTCCTTCATCCACCCGGGCGGCAGGCCATTGGGCCGATGAACCGCTATATTGGGCGCGCAGAACCGCCATGTCCGGCTTGCGGCTGTCGCGCACCACGGAGGGGCGCACCGGATAGGGTGCCAGCGCATACCAGAGCAGACTCCCCTCTCCCTCATCCAGCCAGGTTCGGGTCGCCAGTTGATAGAGACGGGGTTGACCCGCACCATCCTGCAGCCAGGTCTGGGCGGGCAGGCCAACAGCAAAGGTATTGGGATAGCGCCATGCCGACTTGTCACTGCTCAGCAGCCGTTCGAACTCGGTGAGGGTCGGCAGGCGCCAGTCGCTGCGGCCGCAAGCGGTCAGCCCCGCAGCCAGTTGTGGCTGGCTGGCAACCTTCAACGCACTGGTGTCACTGCCATACAGCCAGTACTGGCTACCCTTGACCCCGCTGACTGGGCGCACATCGTGCAGGCACTGCCAGGGGCTACGCACCACCAGCTGCCCCTGCTCATCGAGGCGCAGCAGATCTGCCGTCTCCGGCTCGTCCGGCTGGCTGGGGTTGGCGGGATAGAGCTGGGTACGGGCGGACTGGATCTGGGCACTGTTGCTGCGCTGATACCAGCTCCGCGCCTGCTTGTCATCACGCAGGGCCAACAGCATCTGCCAGCTGTCGGCATAGTCGAGCACGGCGCCCGGCTGGCGCTGGGCCAGCAGGAAGGCTGCGTAATCCTGAATAACAGCCTGTTGCTGCAGGCGGATCTCCTCTGCTCTACCCCACTCGGCCTGACTGAGGGAACCATCCCCGCTCTGATCCGCCAGCAGGAAGAGTGCCGTCTCCTCCTCGTTCAACCCCAGCCGCGGCACGCTGTTGCGGCGTGCCAGCGTGATCCCGGCCGAGAGATCCACCACCCGCACCGATACCGCTCGCAGCAGATAGCCCTCGTCGCTGCCAAGCAGCTCCAGCGGCTGATCCAGTTGCAGACCTTCAGGCAAGGTGATGCGGGCAAGCTGGCCCGGTTCGATGGCCTGTTGCACGCGGATCCCGGTGGCGACCTGTCTCACCTCAAGCTGTGCTCCCGCCCCCAGTCGATCAGCCACATTGACCTCAATGGTCAGAGGAACCCGGGTATGAGTTTCCGGCGGTACTATTGGCGGAGTGATGGGCGGTTCGGTCGGCTTGACGACCGGCGGGGTCACCTCGGGTGAGGGGGCCACCGACGTATTGCTGTGATTGTCATTGCATGCGGTCAGAGCCAGCAGGCTGAGCAGTAAGAGGCTGGTTTTCATTCGGTATGGTTGAGTGGTCAGACAAGTGCGCGATTATCCAACCAAATACCAATCATTATCAATTGCATTCAATTAATATGCTTTTTGACAACAACTCCTTATCCGCAACGCCTTACCACCCAATGAGAGAGGGCTGCCTCTTTGGCTGCCCTCTCTTGCTTCAAACCCGCTTGTCGAAAGCCCGACAATCTTCAGGAGCACTTCTTCAGGCTGATATGCCAGTTGGCGCCGGATTGCACCTGATGTTTGGCGGCAAAGCTGTCCATGTTCAGCGCCACCGACACCTGCAGCAGGCTGTTGAGGTAGACCAGCGGCTGACCTTCCGGCACATCGCCGAAGCTGCTGACGTAAGGGGCCTTGCCGTCATATTTGACCACATCCCCTTCGCGGATCTTGATGCAGGCGTTATCCCCCTTGTTGATCCCCGCCTTGGTCAGCAGGGCATCGTCGATATTGGTCCAGACGTTGCCGTACTGCACATCGAGGATCGGGATGGTGCCCTTGAGGGTGCCATCTTTCTCGGCTACCGCAGGCTGATAGGGGATCTTCACCACTTCGGCGGGCAGCAGCGGGCCGACCTGCTCATAGCTGATGGCGCCGGAGGCGAGCCGTGCGCCGGTATAGGCGTACACATCGCGGCCATGGAAAGTGTAGGACTTCTCGGAGCCCTTGAGGCGGTTGAGTTTCTCGTCAATCTGGCGCACCGCCTCGATGCCGAAGTGCTCGGCCACCAGGGTCAAAGTGCCGTTGTCCGGAGTCACGATGTAGTGGCCGCTCCTGGTCTTGAGCACTACTGATTTGCGCTCGGTGCCGACCCCCGGATCCACCACGCTGACAAACACTGTGCCCTTGGGCCAATACTGCAGGGTCTGGTAGAGGCGGTAGGAGGCTTCCCAGATGTTGTAAGCCGGGATCTCGTGGGTCAGGTCATAGAGCGGCAGGGTGCGATCCACCCCGAAGGCAACCCCCTTCATGGCCGACACGGCGCCATCTTTGAGGCCGAAATCGGTCTGGATCACCAGCGCTTCGTTGGCGGCGGCGATGCCGCTTGCCAGCATGAGGGCGAGCGCAATGGCGCGGGGAGCGGTGCGAATATCCATATCTGAACTCCTGAATCATCTGAGGATAACGAAACGGCAACAGCCATTTAGACATCCAGACTGCCACCAATGGATTTTTTTGCAAGGGGTTTGCAACAAAGTGAGGGACGACTCGCAGAAATTGTGCTCGCCAAACGTCGGCGGCGGGGGTATCAAAGGCAGAACAGAAAAACGTTTACAATACAGGAGCTCAGCACCATGACACAACCCGCACCGGAGATGATGACCCTGCTGCTGGAGATTGGTGAACAGAGCAGTCAGCTCTGGCTGAGCCAGCCAGATGCGGCCCCGTCACACTACCCGCTGGCCTTTGGCACCCACGCCATCCAGCCCGGACCGTTTCGCCACGCGCCACCCACCCCGCTCGAACTGGAGCGGGCCATCATGGTGGTGGAAGATGAGCTGATGCGCATCGCCCCGCAGATCCCGCCCGGCTTGCAGCTGACCCTGCGCAGCCAGCCATCGCTGGCCGAAGCGCTGGGGGACAACCAGCTCGACCGGGATCTGGTGGAGCAAGCCTTTGGCCAGCTGGCCGCCATGGCGGAAGGGGATCCCCTCGCTGCCAGCTTGCTGCCCCGCGACGAGCACTTTGCGGCCGTGCTGCTGATCGTCAGGGAGTGGCTGCACCATCTGGCCAGCGAGAGCGTGCTGATTGTGGAGTAGGGATAAATAAGTGGTGAGGGCTTCAGCTTCTGGCAAGGTTTGTCGGTGGATCCTGTCGGGATTTCCTTCGCGTATACTTTGCCCGTATGGCGCCCGCGCCCCTATCGGTACTGCACCCAGACACCTATGACCTTATTTTCAGGTAATCCCCCAGCCTTGCGCTGGCCATCCGCGTTTGCTCGCCAGTTCATCGTCAAAGTGGCCGGATTGGCCCTGCTCGCCCTGACCGGGCTGGGCACTGTCTTCTACTACACCTATCTCACTATCCAGCACGACATGGATCTCATCACCGCCAGACAGAAGAACGTGTTCGAGGTCTTCTACCAGCGAGCCAAGATCCTCAAGGTGGAGAACATCACCAGCTATCTGGCACAACACCATCTGCTCGATCAGCCACCGCCCCCGAATAGCGTCGGCAGCGACTATCTCTACGGGTATGACCTCAAAAGCAAATACCGCTTTGCCGATATTCCGCTGCAATACCCGGCCGCCAATCTCCTCAACACCTTCCGCTATGCCCTCTCCTACCCGGAGGTGATCAACATCTACACCATCTGGAATGACTACCGGCTGATCGGCATGGTGGCCGACAACAATGTGCTGCCCACCAGACTGGCGCCGATCAAGGTGGATCTGATGACACTGCCCGCCTGGTATCACTACTTCGGTTGCGCCAGCTTTGCCCCCGGCCGCCCCTTGTGCAGCACCGATGAAGCCTTTGTCTCCGATATCGAGATCGACAGCTTCAGCATGCGCAACACCATAGTGATGTACTTCCCCTTCATTCATCAGTCGGGGCGCGGCGGTTACAAATACGGACTGCTCGGTATCGACATCGCCGTCGATGAAGCATTTAACGATGTGCTGCGACCCTTCGATACCATCAATCCGACCCGCACCAACATATCGTTTGAAGCCGCCGAGCCCTGCCGCCCGAGACATCTCTGCCTGAGCAAACCCTTTATGCGCACCAAGGCGGGGGATGATCTCTATCTGAAGTGGTCCTACAGCTGGTTCGATTTCGTCAAGCTGGCCCTGCAAAGTGCGGCCTTCAAGGTCTATCTCATCGTGCTGTTGCTGGGCATGGTGGCCTGGAAGCAGATCTACCTGCGGCTGCGCACCCTGGCGCACACCGACCACCTGACCCGGCTGCCACGTCGGGATGTGCTCTGCCAGAGCCTGCTCCATGAGCACGACTACCTGATGATCCTCGATATCGACAACTTCAAGTCGATCAACGACACCTATGGCCATGGCGTCGGGGATCTGGCACTGGTCGCCTTTGCCCGCCATCTCAGAAGCAATATCCGCAAGGTGGACAGCGCCATCCGTTGGGGCGGCGAGGAGTTTATCGTGCTGTTCAAGGGGATGGAGGATGACGAGATGATGATCCACTCCGCTGGCCGCCTGCTGGATCGCCCATTGGGGATCCCCGAGCTGCCCACCCCCATCACCTTCTCCGCCGGGGTGATCCGCATTCGTGACTATCTCACCGTCACCGAGGCAGTGCATCTGGCCGACGAACTGCTCTACCACGTCAAACAGCACGGCAAGCACAACATCGCCTGCTACGAGGGCAAAAAGATCCGGCTGATCCGCCCGTTGCCGGACGACGCAGAGGCATAGCCGCCTTCTGCCGCTCCCCCAGCTTCTGTTACCATCGCGGCCACGATCACTCACTGCATCGTGGCCGCAGGCCGCGATAACCCCGACTGGTGCCTTCTATGTCCACGACCTCTTTTGCCGAACTGGCCCTCTCCCCCCGTCTACAGCAGACCCTGAGCGAACTCGGCTATGCCGCACCGACCCCCATTCAGGCTCGCGCCATCCCCGTCATTCTGGCGGGGCGGGATCTGATGGCAGGCGCCCAGACCGGCACCGGCAAGACCGCCGCCTTTGTGCTGCCGCTGCTGGAGCAGTTGCTGGCACAGCCGCAAATGGCGTCCCTGCGCCCGATCCGCGCGCTGGTGCTGGTGCCGACCCGCGAGCTGGCGGTGCAGGTTGCCGAGAGTGTCGCGCGCTACGGCCAGGGGACAGGTCTCACCAGCACGCAGGTCTACGGCGGGGTGAGTATTGCGGCGCAGGTCGAGGCGCTTCAAGCCGGGGTGGATATCCTGATCGCCACCCCGGGCCGCCTGCTCGACCATCTGCGTCAGGGGGCATTGAGCCTGGATAGCCTGCGCCATCTGGTGTTTGACGAGGCGGACCGCATGCTCGACATGGGCTTTATGGACGAGATCAAGGCGCTGCTCAAACAGATCCCGGCGGATCGACAGACCCTGCTCTTCTCCGCCACCTGCGACGACAACCTGTTTGCCCTCTGCAAGGTGCTGCTGCGTGACCCCGAGCTGATTGAAGTGGCACCTCGCAACACCACGGCGGCTGAGGTAGAGCAGCGGGTCTACACGGTGGATAGCGATCGCAAGCTGGCGCTGGTCGAACACATGCTGAAAGTGAAAGGGTGGGCACCGGCCCTCATCTTCAGCCGCACCCGTCAGGGGGCGGACAAGCTGGCCCAGCAGCTTGGCAAGGCGGGAATCAATGCGCTGGCCTTCCACGGCGATCTGTCGCAAAGCGCGCGGGAGAAGGTGCTGCTGGAGTTTCGCGCCGGCACCCTGCAGGCACTGGTTGCCACCGATGTGGCAGCCCGCGGCCTCGATATCAGCGATCTCAACTACGTGATTAACCTCGAGTTCCCGTTTGTGGCGGAGGATTACGTCCACCGTATCGGTCGCACCGGCCGCGCCGGCAACAAGGGGCTCGCCATTACCCTGTTCAGCCCGGAAGATGCGCCGCTGTTGGAGAAAGTGGAAGCTGTGCTCGACACCCGCTTGCCCCAGCAGTGGTTCCCCGGCTTTGAGCCGGATCTCACCCGCTTTGAGCCCGAACCGCGCCGCAACAGCAAGGCGGCCCAGAAGCAGCGCGCCAGAAAGCAGGCTCTCGCTGGCAACAAGGGTGGCAAGGGCAAACGCTAAGCCGCCCAGCACCGCCAATAAAAAAACGCCCGCACGGGCGTTTTTTGTTATCTGACAGGAGCCTGCTCTTGGCGAGTGATCCCCTAACGGGTTGCCAGCACCAGTGGCAGGGATCGCAAGATCTGCCGCTCCGCCAGGGTCGAGAGAATAAACATCACCATATAGCCAAGCCCCAGCGCCACGATAATCGCCACCACGTTGGCGGTGAATTCGGCCACCAGATAGTAGGCGGCAACCAGCGCCACTATGCCAGCCAGCCGGATCAGCAAGCTCTGGGTAAAGTGACCGTGAGCCTTGATATAGGCGAGCTGATAGCCGTTGAGCATCATAAAGATAAAGAAGATGGAGAAGTGGAACAGCACGGGCACCGCCCCCACGTAGTCGGCGGGGAAGAACAGCAACACCAGCGGCTTGCCCGCCAGCAGCATCAAGCCAAAGAACGCCAGACTGACGATGGCGGAGAGACTGAAGATCCAGCGGCGGATCAGCCTTATCTGGCGGTGATCGCCGTTGCGCAGATTGACCGCCAGCTCAGGCAGCACAAAGCGGTAGATGGGGAAGACAAACAAGGTGGTCATATAGGTGAAGATGGGGCGCACCACCACCTGAAAATCCCCCAGTTCATCGATGCTGAAGTGGCGGATGGTGAGCAACACAGTGATGTAGATCATCAGGATACTGGCCCCCGCCTCCAGCGAGGCGGTAAAGCTCTTCTTCACATAGCTCACCATCTCGGGGCCGAGCGCCACCTTGGCCAGCGGCTTGGTGGCGATAGCCCGACGGCGCGAAACATACATATAACCGGCGATAGCGAGCGACGAGAAGGTCAGCCCATAAAAGAGCGAAGGGAGCGCATCCATCCCGAACCCAAAGTAACAAGCCATAAACAGCAGGCCATTGGCCAGCGGCTCCAGCCAGGTGACCCGGTTGGAGAGCTCATACATCCGGTACATGGCCACCAGATTGGTGAAGTAGACCTTGAGCCCCAGCCCGAAAATGACCCCCACCAGTTGCAGATACTCCACCCGGATATGGAGCCCGTGCTTGATATAGGGGATCACCGCCCCCCAGGTGAGCAGCACGATGCCGATGAGGAAGTAGCGAAAGATATTGATGATGTCCCGATCGTTTTTGGTCTGGGAGTAGCTCACCACCATGGATGAGCGAAAACCTGTCATCAGGATAAAAGAGAGGGAGATCAAATCCACCACGCTGTTAAACAGCGCCAGCTCCCCCTTGGCGACCCACTGCGCCAGCCACACCTTGAAGGCGAAGCCGATAACGATGCTGACCAGCGAGGCCCACATCCCGGTGATAAAAGCCTGCTTGAGGCGCGCGAGAGAGGCGTATTGCATAACGAAAATGGATAACTTTCAGGGAAAAGAGAGAGGGCCATCTTATGAAAGCCTCCCTCCCTTGAACAGCGTTAATGCCACGCACTCACAGCCACCAAAAAAACCGCAAACGCAAAAGGCCCGCTTATTTCCTGAAAGCGGGCGTTTTGTGGTGTGCCGTTATGGCTGCTGATTGCAGCGATGGCAAGGCTTGCTGCCAGTCTGTCGCGCAGCGGCTATGACTGCGGCGCCGCCTTGATCAGCTCCTCGTAGTGATCAATCAGCTCGGGGCCATGCAGCGGCGAGTCGTGACCGCCAATCACCGTCTTGATCGGCAACTTCATCGCTTTAAGCCGCTCGATGGTCTGCGGATAGGCCTTCACATTGGCAAAGCTCAGGTTGCCCAGCTTCTCCTTGAGGATGCAGTTGCCATAAAGCACCTGCTCGTCAGGGAAGTAGACAAAGATGCCGTCCGGCGTATGGGCCGGGCCCGCGTAGAAGGCGCGCACCTTGCCCTCTTGCAGGGTGAAGTCGCCATCGTGCACCACGTTGGGCAGCACCAGCGGCAGATCCGGATACTCCGGCAGCCCCTTGCGGGTAAAGGCGACAATCTCGGCCCAGTCGCTCTTCATCAGATCCCGGGTCTGGCGCGTCGCCACCACCTTGGCCCCGATGGACTTCCAGTAAGCGTTACCGCCCGCCCGGTCGGTGTGGTAGTTGGTGTTGATCACCTCCAGCACCGGCTTGCTGCTGACCCGTTTAATGAGCTTGTGCAGCTCGCGGGCGGTATCCGGCGTCCAGGTCGCCCCCACCACCGTCACCCCCTTGGCCCCGAAATAGACCATGGAGTTCTCTTTGACGTAGTAGTTGTCCTCCACCACATAGACAGGGCCACTCACCTGCTTGAGCTCGATCCCCGCCGCCCGCACGCTGCCACCCCAGAAACTCGCCATCAGCACCACGGCCCCGGCCAATCCGCACTTCATCCAACCTTTCATCATCTTGCTCCCTCGAACCAACCGCCCCCTCGCCACCCCTGTGGCAAGCCGGGCCTTTTAAGCAGTGGGCAGAAGATACGGGGGATTTGTGAGGGGAAAATGAGGTTGTGTGAAGAGAAGGTGAAGTCTGGGGGAATGCAGAAAAATCAGGGGGGAATCGGCGACGAGCCACGACCAATATGGCGATCGACGGTGCGGGAGGTGGAGAGAGGTAAAGGCTCAAAACGAAACGACAACACAGATAGCAGCCCCTCACCCTAGCCCTCTCCCGAGGGAGAGGGGATGGCCCGTGCCAATTCCAAGCCACTCATATTCACCCGCACCACAGAGCCAACGCACAATCAGCGGAGCATATTTGCCCCCTTCTCCCCTTGCGGGAGAAGGGCTGGGGATGAGGGGGGAGGTAACAATAAGCCACATAATGTAGGGTCGATTAGCGCAGCGTAATCGTTCGCATACCGCCGAGCATCGAGTCATGGCAAGGCCAACAGGAAACTCTGAATATCACCTGCTTATCGGCCACGACCTGTTCGCGATCGTCCGAATACGCTTCGCTATTCGAACCTACGGCCTGATATATAAAAATGGGCTTCAATCTAACCCAAAAGAAAGATTATACTAACTAATACAGTATTAAACTTATTATTGGAGATTCAAAGTTGAGCATCACTTTTGAACATATTGATGATACCTTGCAGATCTACCTAGATGGCAATTTACTCACATCCATCAGCAAAAAAGAAACCAATGAATACAGTTATATTTGGGAGCCAAGAGATAAAGGATATGTCATAAACAAATTATCAGATATAACTGTAGATTCTTTCCCTGATCGTTTGATGATCTCTGACAACTATAAATCACAGTCATTTAAATATTTAGAAATGGTTGTGTTAAACAAAAAGAAAAATCACATAGAAGTAGAATACTCCTTGGTTTTCAATTACAAGGATTGGTCTGAACTTGTCCCACCAGCATATATATCGCAACACTATGAGTCAAAGCTCACTGGTTTTTGTGAAAGTGTCGACTTAATTGATGATGATGGCTATGGATTAATTTTTGAAGTTAAGGACGTTATTGAAAATGGTAATATTATTGATGAGATTGAACGTTTTGCACATGTAGCAAGATTAAAACTAATAGAGTTAGAAAAAGAACTATTAATGAACGTAAAATCAGAATTGATAGTTAAAATTTTCAAATTCCCAATCGGCTATGAAGTAATCTGTTCCCAATATGTTTTATGGTTCGGCGAACTACTGAAACATATTGGGATTAATGCTGACGTATCGACTGAAAACAAAGAAGGATACACTTTTCTAACCATTACTAAAAACGATGAAAGTGCATTTAAAGAAAATATAGAAAAAGCCTTGTATTTATACCTATCACTTCCTTATTCAGATCATATTCCAGTAAACCAAATAAAAAATGACATTGAATCAAAAATATTTATTCAATCTCTACAGCAACAAGTAATGTTTTTTACTCAACAATGTGATATTAAGAGCTCTATCATAGAGCTTCAAAATATCTCTAATGGTAAATTACAAGAACAATTACAATCAGCGAAAGAAAAAATATCTTTATTGGAAAGTTTACAAAATGACAGATTGAATTTATTCGATGGTGCAATATCATTAGTGGAATATAAAATAGGCCCTCTAGTATTCAACCCTAAGCGGATACTAAAAAAATTAATAAATGAGCAATAAAAAACCTTATACATCAAAATTAATAGGCATGAAATATCTATATAAAAACCACCCGTATAACGGGTGGTTTTTTCATTATCTCAGAATGAACCCGAGATATTTAACTCACAACAGCAATCAAACCAACGGCGGCGTCCGTGGCGGCACCATACGCTTGCTGCCGGTGGACTCAAAGGCCGAGGCGAAGCGCAGCAGGTTGTTGTCGTCATAGGCGCGACCGGCGAAGGTCAGCCCCACCGGCATACCGATATCGGCCATCACGCCCATGGGGACGGTGACGGTCGGAACACCGAGGTGGCGAATGGCGAGGTTGCCGTTGGCAACCCAGATGCCGTTGCTCCAGGCGATATCGGCGGAGGCCGGATTCACATCCGCATCAGCCGGGGCGACGTCGGCAACTGTGGGGAACAGCACGGCGTCGAGCTTGAGCCCGTCCATCCACTCCTCCAGATCCAGCTTGCGGGTCTTCTCCAGAGCGCGCAGGCCGTCCGGCACTGTGGGGATCTCGTCAAAGCGCTTGATGCCGCGCTTGGCCATATTGACGTACTCGTCCATGCCCGCCGCCAGATCGCCCTCGCGATTCGGCAATGTGCCCGGATCGTGGGGGAAGATCTTCGGCCCATCGACATCGGCCAGCTTGTTGAGCTTGGGATCGCCGTTGGCGCGCAAGAAGTCGTCGAACGCCCAGCCGGAGAGCTCCCACAGCTCGTCGTTGAGAAACTCCGGGCTCACGATGCCGCGATTGAACACGGTCGGCGCGCCGGGTCGGTCCCCTTCGCAGTTGGAGACCAGCGGGAAGTCCACTTCGATAACTTCCGCGCCAGCGGCTTCCAGCGCCTTGCGCGCATCTTCCCAGAGGGCAATCACGGTCTCGCGGGTATGGATGCGCTGACCGGTCGGGCCGCCGATACCGGGGTTTTCGCTGGTGCCGGCCAGTTCATCCTTGTTGATAAACATGCGCGGCACGCCGAGGCGCTTGCCCTTGAGGGCATCGGCCTTGGCAGCCAGATCCAGATAGGAAGCCGGACGCACCTCGGAGGCCTTGGGCAGTTGCACCCAGGGCTGCATGCGCCACAGATCGCCACGGGTGTCGGCATCGTCAGCCACCACTACATCGAGCACTTCCAGGAGATCGTTCATAGTGCGGGCATAGGGCACCACCACGTCCATGGTCGGAGTCAGCGGCCAGTTGCCGCGCACCGAGATGACGCCACGGGACGGGGTGTAGGCGCACAGACCGTTGTTGGAGGCGGGGCCACGGCCGCTCGACCAGGTCTCTTCCGCCAGACCAAAGGCGGAGAAGCTGGCGGCGGTGGCAGTACCGGCGCCGTTGGAGGAGCCGGAGGCAAACGGCGCGGTCAGGTAGTCGGCGTTGTAGGGGCTCTCGGCACGGCCATAGACGCCGCGCTGCATGCCGCCATTGGCCATCGGCGGCATATTGGTCTTGCCAAGGCAGATGGCACCGGCGGCGCGCAGGCGCTCAACGGTAAAGGCATCGCGCTGGGCCACCAGATCCTTGAAGGCCGGGCTACCGGAAGCGGCGGTCAGCCCCTTGACCAGATAGCTGTCTTTGGCGGTGTAGGGGATGCCGTCGAGCGGGCTCAGGGTCTCGCCACGGGCGCGGCGGGCATCAGAAGCCTCGGCCTCTTTCAGCGCATCGGGATTGGCGACCACCACGGCATTGAGTTTGGTGGCAGTCTCGGGGCCGTTGTAAGCCTCGATCCGGGCCAGATAGGCCTTGACCAGTTCGACCGCTGTGGTGCGGCCTGATTCGAGCGCGGCACGCAGCTCGGCAATGGAAACCTCGGTCACTTCGATCATGGGGATCTCCTGTAAAAGGGTGACTGTTTGTCATGATGATCGCCGCATCAGCGCCTGCGACCATCACACCATCAAGAGAGAAAACCCCACGGAGTGGGGTTTTGAATTTCTACACTCTTCGACCAGCTTATTGACCTGAAGGGATCTGCTGGGTAATGCAGTGAATATTGCCACCGCCCAGCAGGATCTCGCGGGCCGGCACGCCGACCACGGTGTGCTCCGGGAAGATCTCTTCCAGAATGCGCTGGGCTTCACCATCGGTGGCGGCATCCAGCAGCGGATAGACAATGCGATCGTTGGTGATGAGGAAGTTCACGTAGGAACCGGCCAGACGGCCTTCTGCCTCGCGCGGCACACCGGTACCGCTCTCGACGCCGGCAGACTCCTCTTCGGTGCAGAACAGCGGGCCCGGCTGGGGCAGCTTCCACACTTTCAGCTTGCGACCCTTGGCATCGACCGCCGCTTCCAGCACCTTGAGGGCGGCCACGGAGCGGGCGTACTGGGGATCGTTCTGGTCATCAGTCCAGTGCAGGGCCACTTCACCCGGACGCACGAAGCAGCACATGTTGTCGATGTGGCCGTCGGTTTCGTCCATGTAGACGCCTTCGTCCAGCCAGATAAAGCTGGTGACGCCCAGATAGTCGCGCAGGTAAGCTTCGATCTGCTCTTTGGTCAGGTGCGGGTTGCGGTTTTCGTTGAGCAGACACTCGGCGGTGGTCAGGCAGGTGCCTTCACCATCGACGTGGATGGAGCCCCCTTCCAGAATCAGCGGCGCATCGTAGCGAGCCATCTCGTGTTGGGTCAGCATCTGGGCTGCCACTTCCTCATCCTGATTCCACGGGTAGTAGAGACCGCCCTTGTGACCACCCCAGGCGTTGAAGCCCCAATCCACACCGCGGCACTCGCCGGCAGCGTTGGTGACGATGGTCGGGCCGGTATCGCGGGCCCAGCAGTCATCGCTGTCCATTTCAACCAGGGTGACGTGGGCGGGCATGATGGCACGAGCCTGCTCCATAAACTGGGCCGGTACCCCCATAAAGACCGGAGTCGCGCCACCGATGGCATCGGCCACCTTGGCGAAGGTCTCTTGCGCGAAGCGACCGGCTACGCGCCAGTTGTCCGGGCGAAACGGCCAGATCATCCAGACGGCCTGCTGGTGCGCCCACTCGGCGGGCATGGTGAAGCCGTCGGCGGCCGGCGTGGAGTTAATGGTCTTGATGCTCATCGCAAGGCTCCTTGCATGGATTGAGGCCCCCGTTTACGCCAGATGCGGCGCGGGAACCCGGAAAAATAAGAGTGGGTCGCAGATTAAGACGTTGCGCCCCCATCCATCAAATGAATAGGATGGATTGTCCCATAAACACGGCGAATAATCCCCCCATGAAACTGCACCAGCTCGACCTCAATCTGCTGCTCGCGTTTGACGCCCTGATGACGCAGGGCAGCGTCACCCGCGCCGCCGAAGCGCTCTTTATCAGCCAGCCCGCCATGAGCCACTCCCTTAACCGGCTGCGCACCTTTCTCGGTGACCCGCTTTTGGTACGCACCCCGCAGGGGATGCTGCCGACCCCGCGCGCCCAGCGGCTGCACCTCGGGGTGCAGCAGGCGCTGCGGCTGCTGGAGCAGCAGCTCACCGAGGAAGAAGAGTTCGAGCCGAGCCAGTCGAAGCGGCGCTTCGTGCTCTGCACCACAGATTACGTGGAGTGCGTGCTGATCCCGCCGCTTATTCAGCGCCTCAGACGGCTGGCGCCCGGGGTCACCATCGAGATCCGCATCCTGCGCGACACCCTGCCGGAGGCGGAACTGGCAAGCGGCGAGATCGATCTGGTGCTGGGCTTTGACGAATACATGCAGGTGCCGGGGTATCTGGGCAAGGAGACCTGGCTCACCGAGCCGCTGGCCGGACTGGTGCGCGCCGATCTGCCCATTGCCAAATCGGCCCCCGCCGGTGCCGAGGATGACCCCTCCCAATGGATGGAGCGCATCACCTTGCAGCAGCTGATCGTCATGCCCCACGTGTTCCACTCGCCGCTGGGTACCTCGGAGGCGAGCCTCGACCGCTATCTGAAAAGTCAGGGCTTTAGCCGCACCATCTCGGTCAACAGCCAGAGCTATATGTCCGCCGCCGCCATCGTCAGCCAGAGCGATCACCTCTTGGTGCTGCCCAGCATGGTGGCCGAGCTGCTCGCCACCCACTGGCCGCTGAAAAGCCTGCCGCTGCCCGCAGACGTGCCCGATTATCACCTCAACTGCGTCTGGCACCCCGTGCACGCCCAGCAACCCGCGCTGGTATGGCTGAAAGATTTGATGAAGGAGCTGGTGGGGCCGAGGTAAGACCGCGGCGTCTGGCATCAAAGATTGATGGAAAAGCCGAGGAAGGGCTGAAACCAGAAACAACAGTGGCTCCCGAGGGAGCCACTGTTGTTTCTGCGATATCGCGTTACGCCCGCAGGGCCCGCATCAGCTGGGCAACCACGTCGTCGAGCAGGGGGCGATCGGGGCGGCACTGGGCGAAGGTGACCAGCCCTTGCAGGTTGATCAGCAGCAGTGTGGTGAGGGTGTGGATATTGCTATCCGGGGCCAGCTCACCCTTGGCCTGCGCCTGGGTCAGCAACTCGGCCAGATCCTGCTCCAGCTCGCCATAGATCCCCTTGACCCGCTGGGTCAGCTCCTCATCCTGCTCGCTCAGCTCCATCATGGTGCGAGTCACCAGACAGGAGCCGCAAAGCGCCTCCCCCACAATCCGGTCGAGATAGGCCGCAAGGCCCGCCAGCGGGCTCGGGTTGTCGAGCAGGGTGCGGCGCAGGGTGCGTTTGTCCTCGACATAGTGATCCACCGCCGCCAGCAGCAGGCCGCGCTTGTTGCCAAAGGCACCGTAGATGCTGCCCGGGTGCAGGCCGGTGGCAGCCACCAGCTCCTGCATGGTGGTCTTGGCATATCCCTTGGCGCGAAACGCTTCCATGGCATTTCGCAGTACCTCGTCCCGATCAAACTCGGCTATGCGCATGGTTCCTCCCGTGGGAAATGGTTCACCGGCAAGGGGCAACAGGGCCCGCCGATAAAGAGTGGCTGGAAAGGGCGGCAAGTTTACCCCAGCCGCCCGCTCGGGCCAACCTTCTTGAACGCGCATTCAAAAAAAGCTTGCGCCCGACGCAAAAAACGTCTTGAATGCACGTTCAAGAATAACCCGTTCAGGACAACCTATCATGAATACCCTGTTTCAGCCGTATCGACTCAATGACACTCTGACCCTGGCCAACCGTTTCATGATGGCCCCGCTCACCCGCTGCATGGCAGGCCCAGGTCTGGTGCCGACCGAGCAGATGGCAGCCTATTACGGCCGCCGCGCCGACATCGGCCTGATTGTTTCAGAGGCCGTCATCATCCGCCCCGACGCGCAGGGCTACCCCAATACCCCGGGCCTCTTCACCCAGGCGCAGATCGATGGCTGGAAGAAAGTCACCAGCGCAGTGCACGCCAAGGGCGGCAAGATCTTCGCCCAGCTGTGGCACGTCGGTCGCCTCTCCCACCCCTTCTTCCATCAGGCTGAAGTGTTGGCCCCCTCTGCCGTGGCGCACGAGGGCACTGTGCCCCGCATGCGCGAGCTGACCTATCAGGTGCCGCGTGCCCTGACCGAGGTGGAAATCGCCCAGCTGGTGCAGGATTACGCCCAGGCCGCTGCCAACGCCATCGAGGCGGGCTTTGACGGGGTGGAGATCCACGGTGCCAACGGCTACCTGATCGACCAGTTCCTGCACCACTCCACCAACCTGCGCACCGACAACTATGGTGGCAGCCCGGAAAAGATGAGCCGCTTCGCGCTGGAAGTGGTCGATGCCATCAGCGCCCGCATCGGCGGTGATCGGGTTGGTATTCGCCTCTCCCCGGGTGCCTATGTCCATCTGGCGGGCAGCCCGGAAGATCGCGCCGTGTTCGACTACCTGCTGGGCAAGCTGAACGATCGCCCGCTGGCCTATATCCACCTCGGCATCTTTGATGACAACCTCACCTTCGATTATCTGGGTGGCCGTGCCTCCGACTATCTGCGCGCCCACTACAAGGGCAATCTGGTCGGGGTGGGCAACTACGACGCCGAGCGCGCCGCTGCGGCCATCGAGGCCAACCGCTTCGATCTGGTGGCCATCGGTCGTCCGCTTATCGCCAACCCGGACTACCTCACCAAGGTGAAGAAGGGAGAAGCACTGGTGCCCTACGCCGACACCATGCTGGCTGAGCTGGTATAACCACGAAGCCATCGCCAGACGACAGGCAATAAAAAACGAGGGGAGCAGTTGCTCCCCTCGTGCTATCTGGCTGATGCGCTGATCAGTTGGTGCGGACTTAATTGGTGCGGAAGAGGGCCTCAATGGAGAGCCCCTGACTCAACAGGATCTCCCGCAGACGGCGCAGCCCCTCCACCTGGATCTGGCGTACCCGCTCGCGGGTCAGGCCAATCTCGGCCCCCACATCCTCGAGGGTGGCGGGCTCGTAACCCAGCAGACCGAAACGACGAGCCAGCACTTCCCGCTGCTTGGGATTGAGCTCCTCCAGCCAGTGCACGATGCTGCTACGCATATCATCTTCCTGTGACTCCAGCTCAGGCCCCATGCCGCGCTCGTCGGAGAGCACATCCAGCAACGCCTTGTCGCGATCGCCACCGATGGGGGTGTCCACCGAGGTGATCTTCTCGTTGAGCTTGAGCATGCGGTTCACGTCGTCCACCGAACGATCCAGCGCGAAGGCGATATCCTCTGCGGTCGGTTCATGATCGAGACGGTGAGAGAGTTCACGCGCGGTGCGCAGGTAAACGTTTAGCTCCTTGACCACATGAATGGGCAGACGGATGGTGCGGGTCTGGTTCATGATGGCCCGCTCTATGGTCTGGCGGATCCACCAGGTGGCGTAGGTGGAGAAACGGAAGCCGCGCTCGGGGTCGAACTTCTCGACCGCACGGATAAGACCGAGGTTGCCCTCTTCGATGAGATCCAGCAGCACCAGGCCGCGGTTGTTGTAACGACGGGCGATTTTCACCACCAGTCGCAGGTTGGACTCGATCATGCGCTTGCGGGCAGCTTTGTCACCCCGCAAGGCACGACGGGCGTAATAGACTTCCTCTTCGGCAGTGAGCAGCGGGGAGAAGCCAATCTCCCCCAGATAGAGTTGCGTGGCATCCATCACCTTGTTCAGCTCAGGTGCCAGCAACTCATCGGAGATAGTCTCGTCCGCCTCGGCGGCAACCTCCTGCAACTCTTCTACCTCGTGAGATTCGGGTTCAGCGTCAAACTCTAACTCTGCATCCTGCATTACCAGTTGTTCTTGGCTCATGGTGTGTCTCCCTGACGTTACCAGAGTAAGACGGTCTCTCTGGGGTTAACGCTTTGGCAAATAGCTCATCGGATTGATCGACTTGCCTCTGTACCGGATCTCGAAATGCAATCGCACATCCGGCGCGTCCGTGCTACCCATATTGGCAATGACCGAGCCCCCCTTGACGCTGTCCCCTTCCTTCACCCGCAACTCGTCGTTGTGTGCGTAAGCGGAGAGATAGTCATCATCATGCTTGAGGATAATCAGCTTGCCGTACCCCCTTAAAGCACTGCCAGCGTATACCACTTTACCGCTGCTGGCGGCGTAGACGGGTTGCCCCTTCTGGCCGGCTATGTCGATCCCCTTGTTACCCTGTTCTGCAACAGAGAACCCCTCGACAATCCGGCCTTTTGCGGGCCAGTGCCAAGCAAGTCTCGACTGGGAGTTGTTTATTTTTTGTTCTTTGGACTGAGCGTATTCCTTCGGTGCTGCCTGAGCAACGGATTTCTGAGAGATGAACGGCGTGGTCTGACCAGATCCACTCGGCTCGGCCAACGGACGCGGACCGCTGCTCGGACGGCTCACGGCCACCGGCGTCACGGTTGCCGGACGGGTCGCAGCCACCATCTGGGTCGAACCGCCGCCTACGGTCTGGACATTGAGCACCTGACCCGGTTGCAGCGCATAGGGGGCGCTCAGGTTGTTGCTCTGGGCCAGCGCCTGCGGCGTCATGCCGAACTGGCGGCCGATGCTGCTCAGGGTATCGCCGCGGCGCACCTCATAGGTACCGGCACTGCGGCTGCTGCCGACACTGGCGCTGGAGCCATCGAGTCGCAGACGCTGCCCCGGATAGATGTTGTAGGGCGGGCTGATATTGTTGAGGCTGGCCAGCGACGGCACGTCGTTGCCGGAGTTGAAGGCGATGGAGTAGAGGGTATCACCCCGTTTCACCACATAGCTGCCGCCCTGAATGGGGGCGCTGACCTGGGCACCGCTTTGGCGAGCCGGAATGGTCGAGACAAACTGCCCCTCATCAACACCATCTACCGGAGCTGCATTTTTACTGGAGGAGCAGGCAAGCAGCAGCCATGACAACACCACGACACTGCTTCCTTGCCAAATACGCGAACGCATAATGGATCCTTAACGACTAAACCAGAAATAGGCCACCACGGCCAGACCAATACAGAGCCAACCGAGCACATCTACGTAGTGCATCAGTTTGCGTTCCATCTTCTCGCCACCCCAGCGCATCAGGCCCGCCACCAGGAAAAAGCGCATGCCACGACCGATGAGGGAGGTGATGATGAAGGGCAGCAGAGCCATTTGCAACAACCCTGCCGTCACGGTAAACACCTTGTAGGGGATAGGGGTGAAGCTGGCAATGAAAATGACCCAGATCCCCCACTGCTCAAACCAGTTGCGAGCAATCTCGATCTTGTCCTGATAGCCCACAGACTCCACCAGTGGCAGCACGACCGGATCCCACAGGGCATAGCCAAGGGCATAGCCAAACAGGGCGCCCAGCACAGAGAAGAGGGTAGCCAGCGTGGCGTAGTGCCACGCCTTGTGGGGCTTGGCGAGCGCCATCGGCGCCAGCATCACATCCACCGGGATCGGCCAGAATACCGACTCGATGAAAGCGGTGATGGAGAGATACCAGGGGGCATGCTTGTGGCGAGCCCACTGCATCACCAGTACGTACAAACGGGAAAACAACTTCACTCAACATCTCCGTCAATCAGGGGAACAAAACGTACCGGCTCCAGAATACGGCTGGTCAGCTGGGATCCGGATCGTTCGATCAGTTGCAGGGTCTGCTGGCTGTCACCCACGGGCAACACCAGTCGACCCCCTTCGGCCAGCTGATCGGTCAGTGCCGTCGGGATCTCGCTCGCCGCGGCCGTCACCAGAATGGCGTCATAAGGCCCCTTGTTGGGCCACCCCAGCCAGCCGTTGCCGTGCTTGGCCGAGACATTGTGCAGATCGAGCTGGCGCAGTCGGCGTCTGGCCTGGAACTGCAGCGACTTGATCCGCTCCACGGTATACACATGCTCCACCAGATGGGCGAGGATCGCCGTCTGGTAGCCCGAGCCAGTGCCAATCTCCAGCACATGGGCCGGATTGTTTTGCATCAGCAACTCGGTCATTCGCGCCACCATATAGGGCTGCGAAATGGTCTGGCCGTGGCCAATGGGCAGGGCGGTGTTGTCCCACGCCTTGTGCGCCATGGCCTCGTCCACGAACAACTGGCGCGGCACTTTCGCGATGGTCGCCAGCACGCGAAAATCGCGAATATCCTGCGCAATGAGCTGATTTAACAGGCGCTGTACTATCACACCACCCTCATCCCTGCAGATCTAACCAGGCCCCCAGACCGGCGAGACTGTCATAGGCAGTCATATCGATGGTCAGGGGGGTAATCGAGACATAGCCCTGCTCGATGGCAGCAAAATCGGTACCGTCACCGGCATCCTGCTGGCTACCGGGGGGGCCGATCCAGTAGATGGGCTGGCCACGGGGATCCTCGGTGCAGATCACCGACTCCGCCCGGTGGCGATTGCCAAGGCGGGTGGTCTTGATCCCCTTGATCTGCTCGAGGGGCAAGTCCGGCACGTTGACGTTGAGGATCTGATCGGCAGGCAGGGGGTGTTTCATCAGCCCCTTCACCAGCAGGGCCGCATAGTGGGCCGCCGTGGCGAAGTGGGTCTTGCCCACCAGCGAGATGGCGATGGAGGGGTAGCCAAGATGGCGCCCCTCGGTGGCCGCGGCGACCGTGCCCGAATAGATGACATCATCCCCCAGGTTGGCACCGTGGTTGATGCCGGCCACCACCATGTCGGGTTCAGGACGCACCAGCTCGTTGACCGCCAGATGCACGCAGTCGGTCGGCGTCCCCTTCACCGCATAGCTCTCGCACCCATTAAAGCCGTTTTCTGCAATGCGGGTAACCCGCAGCGGTACTTCCAGCGTCAGGGAGTGACTCGCGCCGCTACGGTTGCGATCCGGCGCCACCACAATGACCTCGCCGCAGGCGCGCAGCGCCTCGCTGAGGGCACGAATGCCCTCGGCATGCACACCATCATCATTACTGACCAGAATTCGCATCGGTTTGATTCCTGAAACCGTGATCGGCCTCTTCGGCCTGCATTAACTCGCGCACCACGCTGGTGGCAAACGCGCCCGCCGGCAGGAAGAAGGAGAGGGTCAACGCCTCGCCGTCCAGCTGCCAGCTCATCTGCTCCGGCTTGAGCAGCAGGGGGCGCCTGTCCTGATCCAGCCCCGCTTTCTCCAGCCCGTCACACCAATCGCTATAAGGAGCCAGCACGCCCTGTTCGAACTCGGCAGCGGCGCCCTGACTGGCCAGGCGGCCACGCCCCCACTGGGGGGCGGTGAGCTGCACGTCGCCGGAGGCAAGACGCGCTTCCAGCTCGGGGGTCACGCTCTCTTCGCTGAAGATGGAGTGGCTGCCCTTGAGCATCACGCAATCACCGGCCAGCAGCTGATGAGCCAGCCCCTGCCCGATACGGGCGCTGACGATGGCGTTGAACAGCATGCTGCGGGCGGCAGAGAGGTAGAGGGAGCGCTTGTTGCGATCCTTGATCCGCTTGCCGGCAAACATCGCCTTGGCCGCTTCCAGGTTGTTGCCATCGCGGCCAAAACGCTGCTCACCATAGTAGTTGGGCACGCCCTGGGCAGCGATGGCCTGCAGGCGCGCTTCCAGCCCGTCGGCCTGTTCCAGACCGGTGAGACGCAGGGTGAAGTGGTTGCCCTTGAGATAGCCAACCCGCAGCTTCTTGTTGTGGCGCTTCACCTCGAGGATCCGGATGCTGTCGCTCTCAATGACGGAGAGGTTCGGCTCGCCCTTGCCCGGCAGGTGAATGCCGAACCACTGCTCGGTCACCGCGTGGCGATCTTTCAGGCCCGCCCAGGTCACCGCATTGCGGTTGACACCGGCCGCATCGGCCAGCAGACCCGCCACCCAGGCGGTGTTTTCGCCGGTTTTGCGCACACGGACGAAGATGTGCTCCCCTTCACCGCAAGGCTCGAAGCCGAGATCTTCATTCACCACGAAGTCGGCGGCCTCGGCCTTGAGGATACCGCGGGCAGTGGGCGCCCCGTGCAGATAGGCAAGTTGTTCCAGCATTATTGTTTCACCAGTAGGACGACGGCTTCGGTGGCGATCCCTTCCTTGCGCCCCGTAAACCCAAGCTGTTCGGTGGTGGTCGCCTTGACGTTCACCCGGTTCAAATCACATTGCAGATCGGCGGCCAGCACGGCGCACATGGCGTCGATATGGGGCGCCATTTTGGGGGCCTGGGCGATGATGGTCACATCCAGATTGCCGATGGCATACCCCGCCTGCTGTACCCAGGCAAAGACATCCCGCAGCAGAATGCGACTGTCGATCCCCTTGAACTCGGCAGCGGTATCGGGGAAGTGGCGACCGATGTCACCGGCACCGATGGCCCCCAGCAGGGCATCGCTTACCGCGTGCAGCACCACATCGCCGTCGGAGTGGGCAACCAGCCCCTGCTCGTAGGGAACCGGCACGCCACCCAGCATGCAGGGGCCAACACCACCAAATTTATGGACATCAAAACCATGACCAATGCGCATCATCAGCAGCAACCTCCCAACATGCTGAAACCAACCCCATCAATTTTGTGTACGTCCACACCATGTCCAATCCGGATCATGCTAACTCCTTGTTCGGGCCTGTTTGTTCGAGACACTCTGCTCTGAACGGTCTGTTCTGACTGAGGGGCTTATGCCTGCTGGCTTAAAAACAGCCCCGCCAGCGACAAGTCTTCCGGCCGGGTCACTTTGATATTGTCGGCGCGCCCCTCCACCATCCGCACCGTGAATCCGGCCCGCTCCATGGCAGAGGCCTCGTCGGTGATGGTGGCGCCCAGCAGCAGCCCCTCTTCCAGTGCCCGCTTCAGGGCACGGGTCGGGAACATCTGCGGCGTCAGGGCATGCCAGAGCTGCTCGCGCTCGACGGTAGCGATGATATTGCCCTCGCCATCGGAGCGTTTCATGGTATCGCGCACCCGACTGCCGAGAATGGCACCGCCACAGTTCATGGCCGTGGCAATCAGCGCATCGAGATCGCCGTGAGTCAGGCAGGGGCGGGCCGCATCGTGCACCAGCACCCACACCCCTTGCGCTACATGGAGACCATTGAGGACGGAAAAGGCGCGCTCGGCGCCTCCCTCTACCCGCACAATCCGCGGGTCGGCCGCCACGGGCAGGGCCTCGAACCAGCGATCATGGGGCGCCAGTGCCACGATCACCTGGGCGATGGCCGGGTGGGAGAGCAGCCGCTCCAGGGTATGTTCGAGAATGGTTTTACCCGCCAGTTGCAGGTACTGCTTGGGACAATCGGCCCCCATCCGGCTGCCAATACCGGCGGCAGGGACGATCGCCGTCAGGCCGGATACCCGGCTGGCATCAGTCATCGTAGGGCTCATCGTCCGGCGCTGTCTCTTTGTCTTTCTCTTTGGGGATGATCCGGTAGAAGGTCTCCCCCTGCTTGATGTAACCCAGATCGTTGCGCGACAACTCCTCGATGGCCTCGAGGCCAGAGGTGAGATCATCTATCTCGCGGTAAATGAGGTCGTTACGATCCTTGAGAGTCTGGTTGTCCCGCTGTTGCTGCGAGATAGCCTCCGACAGGTTCTGATAATCGGATAGCCCGTTCTTCCCCAGCCAGAGGTCATATTGCAGTCCCCCCAGCAGGAGGATCAGGATCAGGGTGAATAGCCGCATGCACTAGGTCTCCTTCAGGCGGCCTAGTGTCCCATATTCGGTGCCAAGACAAAAGAAAGCGAGCACCCGGGAGCCACCGGCCGAACATAAAAAAGTGCCCAAGAGTGAATCAGATAGCACAAAGCCCCGCCAAACCGGTGCAAGGATGGCCAACCAGGGCGCTCCTTGTCCGGGGGCAGGGCTCTCAATCAGAAAGCGGTAAGGGGGATCAGTTCACCGCGACCGGCTCTCCCGCGCTCTCGGCCGGAGTGTTGTACTCCTCCTCGGCATCGCGAAAACGCTCCAGCATCGCTTTTGAGGGTGCTTCGCCCAGCAGGCTGCCCACCACGATGGCCAGCAGTGCGAACAGGAAGCCCGGGATGATCTCATACAGCCCCAGCCAGCCGAACTGCTTCCAGACGATGACGGTGATGGCACCGACCAGCATGCCCGCCAGCGCGCCGTTGCGGGTCATTCGCGGCCACAGAACCGAGAGCAGCACAACGGGGCCGAAGGCGGCACCGAAACCGGCCCAGGCGTAGCTCACCAGCCCCAGTACCCGGTTTTCCGGATTCATGGCAACGGCGATGGCAATCACCGCGATCAGCAGCACCATCAGGCGACCCACCCACACCAGCTCACGCTGGGAGGCGTTCTTGCGCAGGAACGGCTTGTAAAGATCCTCGGTGATGGCGCTGGAGCAGACCAGTAATTGACAACTTAGAGTGCTCATCACCGCCGCCAGAATGGCGGAGAGCAGCACCCCGGCGATCCAGGGGTTGAACAGGATCTTGGAGAGCTCGATAAAGACCCGCTCCGGGTTGCCGGTCACTCCAGCCGCCACTTCCGGGAAGCGGGCGAAGTAGGCCAGCCCGAAGAAGCCGATGGCCACCGCACCAACGAGGCAGAACACCATCCAGGTCATGCTGATACGGCGGGCATTGGCCATGGAGTGGTGGGAATCCGCCGCCATGAAACGGGCCAGAATGTGGGGCTGACCGAAGTAGCCAAGACCCCAGGCCATCAGCGAGACAATGGCGATCACATCCAGATTCTTGAACATGTCGAGGTTGGTGGCGCTCTTGGCGGCCACCTCGATCATGGCGCTGTCTATCCCGCCGACGGCGATGATGACGAAGACCGGGGTCAGGATCAGGGCGAAGATCATCAGGGTCGCCTGCACCGTGTCGGTCCAGCTCACCGCGAGGAAGCCGCCGAAGAAGGTGTAGGTGATGGTGGCGGCGGCACCGACCCAGAGGGCGGTGTTGTAATCCATGCCGAAGGTGCTCTCGAACAGACGGGCACCGGCCACCACGCCGGAGGCGCAATAGATGGTGAAGAAGAGCAGGATCACCAGCGCCGAGAGGATGCGCAGTACCTTGCTGTGATCTTCAAAGCGATAGGTGAAATAGTCCGGCAGGGTCAGGGCATTGCGGTTCTTCTCGGTATGTACCCGCAGGCGACCCGCTACCCAGCGCCAGTTGAGGTAGGCGCCGATGACCAGACCGATGGCGATCCAGCTCTCGGAGATGCCGCTGACGAAGACGGCGCCGGGCAGGCCCATCAGCAACCAGCCGCTCATGTCGGAAGCGCCGGCAGAGAGAGCTGTGACCCAGCTTCCCATCCGGCGGCCGCCCAGAATGTAGTCATCAAAGTTGCGGGTGGCGCGATAGGCGACGAAGCCGATCAACACCATCCCGAGGATATACACCAGGAAGGTGATTAACATGGGTGTGCTAGCTGTCATGCAAAACTCCGTTTTGTGTCATTTTCTGCCCGCTCTGGTGACGGGCTCATCCCTAAAAAACCGGCCTAGCTTAATCAGCCGTTCGCGCCAGCTCAACCACTTTTAACAAACACAAAACACAATAAAAACCTTTGCGCATCAAATCATCTGCCGCATCAAGAGGATGGCGCCAGATTTCCTGCCGTGGCCGTGACGGCCATATCGTCGCAACGGCGACTATTGAGCGTTATGTTTTCACATTTTGTTACTATCCATTTTTTTACAAGCCAGCGCCCCGCTCCTACACTCCCCGCCCTGTCTCATCACACCAGTCAGAGGTCGGCACCATGTCATCTCATCTGTCACACCTGCGAACCCTCGCCCGCCGCCTTCACCCGGTGGAGGAGTCGGGTCATCTCATCCGACGGGCCAAGTATGTGGGGCGTCTCTGGCTCAATCCCGGCGCCCGCGCCCTCTATCGCCAGCAGCAGGAGCAACCGCTGCTGGCGCAGGCGATCAGCCGCTTCCCCGATATTCTGGAAAAGCCGATCCACCCCTATCGCCACAAGGGGCTCCGCAAGCGCCTGCGAGCCGGACTTATCAGCGGCCACTACCAGCAGCTGGCTCGCCAGCTGCCCAAGGCGCAACAGCTGGCGATCTACAGCGGGCGCGGCCTGCTGCTGGCACAGTGGCAGAGCGACAAGCTGACGGCGCCGCTGACCCTGCAACTGGATTACCAAACCCACATGGGCAAAGAGGGGGAGATGAGCCTGACCCTCAAGCTGGGTGACGCGGCGCTCTATTACATGGCCCTCAATCTGCGCCCCGCGCCAAACCCGACCCTCGAGATCTGTTCGCTGCAGGGCGGCAAGGGGCAGAGCGAGGAGATCAAGCAGGTCACCAAGGCGTGCGGCGGACTGCGCCCCATGTCCCTGCTGGTCTATATGGCCGCCGAGCTGGCCCGGGGGTTGGCGTGCAAAAGCCTGCTCGGGATCCGCACCCAAAGCCACGTCTATCAGAGCAGCAAGCGCACCGCCGATCGGGTCAAGTTCGATCTCGACGGCTTGTGGCAGGAGCATCAGGGCTGCGTGCAGGATGAACTCTGGATGAGCCTGCCGCTGGAGGTGCCCCGCAAGACGCTGGAGGAGATCCCCTCCCGCAAGCGGGCCAGCTACAAGGCGCGCTATCAGCTGCTCGATCAGCTCGGCAGCGAGCTGCAGACAAATCTGCTGCGAAGCTGAGTCAGCACAGCAGAAAAACAAAGGGCGAACAGTATGCTGTTCGCCCTTTGTCGTGACGGGGATTTGCCGTTAGCGGTTGATCGCCATCGGCATGCCGTTGCGCTGCTCCAGCGCCTGCTTCACCAGTTGGGAGTCGCTGTCGGCGTGGGCAATGAAGCGGGTCACCGCCGGGGTCATCGGCAGCGGTGCCGGCAGCTTGGAGTTGAACTCCTCTTCGCTGCGCGACAGCGGCTGGTGCACTTCCAGATAGCGGACGCCGTTGGGCTCGAGGGAGGCCTTGATCGGCTGGTTGACGAACTGGACGCGAGTACCGACCGGTACCTGCTTGAACAGGTAGGCGATGTCGTCGTTGCGCAGACGCACGCAACCGTGGCTCACCCGCAGGCCGATGCCGAAGTTGGCGTTGGTACCGTGGATGGCGTACATCTTGCCGATGTAGAGGGCAAACAGACCCATGGGGTTGTCCGGGCCGGCTGGCCATACCGCAGGTAGGCTCTCGCCACGGGCGGCATATTCGGCATGCATCTTGGCGGTCGGGGTCCAGGTCGGGCCCGCTTTCTTGCGCTGCACACTGGTCACCCAGTTTTCCGGAGTATCGGTACCGAGCTGGCCGATGCCGATGGGCAGCACTTCCACCACTTTTTTACCCTTGGGGTAGTAGTAGAGGCGCATCTCGGCCACGTTCAGCACGATCCCTTCACGGGGTGCATCCGGCAGGATCAGTTGCTGGGGGATCACCAGCTTCTCGCCGGTCTGTACCAGCAGGGGATCCGCATCGGGGTTGGCTTCGGTCATGTTGGTGAGCCCCAGCTGGAATTTGGCCGCAATGGCCTCCAGCGGCTGGCCGTTCTCTTCGGCCGGAACCACATATTCCAGATTTTCCCCTACCAGACGGCTGTTGGCCGCAGGCAGAGCATATTCAACAGCGAAAACCGGCGCAGCGGTCAGCAGCAGGCTGTAGCAGAGTGTTGCCACACTATTGCGAAGGAGCTTCATAACTTTCCCATGATGATGACTTTAAGTGACGTCTCTGGGCTGGCAGCTGATCAAGAGGGGATCAGGGGCGCGAAGAGAAGGCCGCCATTTTTCTCCTCTGCACGGTAAATTTCAACTGACAAGTGGCGACGGGTCGATGATTAATATGCGGTTTTTTCCGCGTCCTCGACCCGCCCCATTTCCCTGTTTATCCCCGTTGCCAGGCACGCATATCGTAACCTGTGGGAGATTGATGCAACCGCAGATGAAATTGCTCAATGATGGCGAATATATGGTCGAAAATATCGGCCTGGATCCCTTCGTAATCGGCCCATGCGGTAGTCGCGGTAAAGCAGTAAATTTCCAGCGGCAGACCGTCTGACGTGGGTGCCAGCTGGCGCACCATCAGGGTCATGTCCTTGCGAATGCCGGGGTGAGCACGTAGGTAGGCATCCAGATAGGCGCGCAGGGTGCCGAGGTTGGTGAGGTGACGACCGTTGATGGGGCAGCTCAGGGCATCGCTCAGCTGCTGATTGTAGGCACTCAGCTCCTGCTCCTTGCGGCTCAGATAGGGTGCCAGCAGCTGCGCTTGCTTGAGCTGCAACTGCTCATCGGCTGTCAGAAAACGCACGCTGGTCATGTCGATATTGACGCTGCGCTTGATGCGACGGCCGCCCGACTCGGTCATCCCCTGCCAGTTCTTGAAAGAGTCGGAGATCAGGGCATAGGTAGGAATGGTGGTAATGGTCTTGTCCCAGTTCGACACCTTGACCGTGGTAAGCCCGATGTCGGTCACCTCGCCATCGGCGCCGTACTTGTCCATCTGCAGCCAGTCACCGACGCTCAGCATCCGGTTGGCGGAGAGCTGGATCCCCGCCACCAGCCCGAGGATGGGGTCCTTGAATACCAGCATCAGCACTGCGGTCATGGCACCCAGACCGCTGAACAGGAACAGCGGCGACTTGCCGAGCAGCAGGGCGATCATCAGGATGCCCACCAGAATGCTGCCTACCAGCTTGGCCCCCTGGAAGATGCCGCGCAGGGGCAAATCCCGACCAAGGCGGGTATAGCGGCTCACCGACAACAGGCAGTCGAGCAGGGCGAAGAAGGCCAGCAGCAGGAACAGCAAGATCCAGAGCTGGGCCACCATCTCGATAAGCTTGAGGCTGTCCGATTGACGGGGCAGCCAGATCTCCGCCTGACCGAGCAGCACGGCGCCCTGCAGCACGAAGGCGAGCCGGTTGAAGAGGCGCTGTTGCAGCTGGGGCGGCAGCCACACCTGCTTGGCCTTGCCGAGGATCCCCACCAGCCGGACCAGCAGCACCCGGTGCAGCGCCATGTGCAGCAGCAACGAGGTGATGACGATAAAGCCCAGCGCGATCACCAGCGCCATCATGCTGGTCACTTCCACCCCAAGGCCCGACAACCAGTTAAAAAACGCCTCTTTCATTGCTCTCTCCCGAACCGGGCAGCCCGCTGGCTGCAAAAACAGTGGTGGTCAGGGTACCGCTCCCCTCCCCCATGTCAAATCGGTGAACGCCAGAAATGACAACGCCCGGCACAGGCAGGGCGTTGTTTCAAAGCGAGGCTGACTTAGCAGACCAGGCTCAGGGCATCGCGGGCGATGACCAGCTCTTCGTTGGTCGGGATCACCATGGCGCAACGGCTGTCGGCGGTGGTGATGCGACCTTCGCCACCCAGTACGGCAGCGTTGTTGGCCTCTTTGTCCACCTTGAAGCCGAACAGGGCCAGACGGTTCAGCACCATCTCGCGCACCATGGCGGCGTTCTCACCGATACCACCGGTAAAGACCACGGCGTCCAGACGACCGTCCATCGCAGCGGCATAGGCGCCGACATACTTGGCCACACGGTAGGTGAAGACATCCAGCGCGCGCTTGGCACCGGCGTCGGTGGCGTAGTTGGTGGTGACGTAGCGGCAGTCGCTGCTCGCTTCGGTCATCCCCAGCAGACCGGACTCACGGGTCAGGGTGTGGTTGATCTGCTCAACGCTGTAACCGAGCTGGTCGTGCATGAAGAAGACCACGGCCGGATCGATATCACCGGAGCGGGTACCCATCGCCAGACCTTCCAGCGGAGTCAGACCCATGGAGGTGTCAACGGATTCGCCGTTCTTGATGGCGCAGACAGAGGCACCGTTACCCAGGTGGCAGTTGATGATGTTCAGCTCATTCAACGGCTTGCCCAGCTCTTTCGCGGCTTCTTCCGCGATGTAGCGGTGAGAAGTACCGTGGGCACCGTAACGACGGATGCCGTGTTCGCGGTAGAGCTTGTGCGGCAGCGCATAGAGGTAGGCCTCTTGCGGCAGGGTCTGGTGGAACGCGGTGTCGAAGACGGCCACGTTCTTCTCGGACAGCTGCGGGAACACTTTCAGCGCGGCGCGAATACCGATGAGGTGGGCCGGGTTGTGCAGCGGGGCGAACGGAATGGCGGCTTCGATACCGGCGATCACGCCGTCATCGATACGCACGGAGCGAGAGAACTGCTCGCCACCGTGTACGATTCGGTGACCGATGGCCACCAGTTGCTCGGCAAGAGTCGGATCCTGCGGCAGGATGTGACCCACGATATGGTCGAGGGCCTCCTGGTGAGCGGCACCCGCTCCCAGCATGGCTTCGCCCTTGACCCCGTGGAGTTTCCATTTGATACGTGCATCATCCAGATTGAAGCATTCGGCCAGGCCGGACAGCATGTCCTCACCTGTTTCGGCGTCCATTACGGCAAATTTCAGGGAAGAGCTACCGCAGTTAAGGATCAATACCAACTTGCTCATTTTCTACATCTTCCTGTGCTTCGGCTTTATGCCGACAGTGTCGTGTCATCCAAAAGAGGATGGGATTCCCCTGCCGGGGGCTTATGGTCGCAGGAGGGTGCGTCCAATTTTTCAATTCTTGCTCTTGAAAGAGTGATCGCAACTTGTGGTGCGTATCACTGGTTTCAATGCTTGCGAGTCTCAACGCATCAACTGCGCAGGGCTCGCCTCAATGGGAATGCTCAGGCGATAGCCAGCAGATCCTTGTGTACCTTGACCACCAGCTTCTTCACCTTGGCGGGCTGGTTGAAGGTACAGAGCGGGCGGTGCAGCTCGCCCGGCCAGAAGATGGCGAAATCGCCTGGTTGCAGCGCCAGATAGCTGGTCTGCTCGTCCTCGACAAACCAGAGGTCGGGATGGAGATGGTCGGCGCCGTCGCTCACGTAGTCGTGGGGGCCCACACCTATCCACTCTTCACCGCGCAGCAGCAACTGGATATCGAGATACTGCTGATGGAATTCGCCACGGCGATCCGCGGCTGGCTCGGTCAGATCTTCGCTCACCAGACAGAACAGGTTGAGACCATCGATCTCGGTCTTGCCGAGCGGAGCGTCACCCCAGTGCGCTACGCTCTTCACCACCTCAGCCATGATGCGGGCCAGCGGGGCGGGCAGCGGCGTCCGCTGCAGGGTGTTCAGGCTACCGGTGATCATGGCGTCTGTTTCCTGTTAGGTATATCTGGGCGGCATCTTTGCCCGCCAATGAAAAAGGACCTGTGACAGGTCCTTCAATAATGCCGTCTGCAATCCGTGCAAACCGGTTTAGAGCTTTTGCTCATGTTCAGCTATATGGGCACTGTTACACACTCGTCAGCACCTTGCCAAGAGACATAATCCCATTTTCATAGTGATCGTACCAGCTGAAACCATATTATTCACCACCCTTTCCCCCTCGACTTTGACCAGACGCAAAAACGGGCGCATCAGCGCCCGTTTTTTTCGCAAAACCGTTTAACAACCGGTTTCATTCAAGCCTTTTTGGCGTTTTCCACCGGTTTGGCGTACATGGCACGCCAGATCGCCTTGTGCTCTTCCGGCACCTCTGACTGACGGGTCAGGAAGGCCGCCTGCTCGATGGTATTGGCCTTGCCGGAGACATCTGCCGCCAGATAGTTGCTGGGGAACAAGTGGTAACTGCTCCAGATCGCCTTGTCGATCAGCGCGGCCAGTTCGTCCGGATCGCTGAAGCCCTCGGTGATCGGCGCGCCGAAGGAGACGTGTACCCGCCCCTTCATGCCGACGATACCGGCGACGATACTCTCGATATCCTCGAACTCGCCCTTCTCGTAGCTGCCGTTGACCGACTTCTCGTAGAGCTCGCGCGCCTTCGCCTTGTCGGTGGGGTCGAGCTCATAGCTGATGCTGACCGGCACGATATTGAGGCTGCGCATGTAGTCGACGAAGTCGATCTTCTGCTTCTTGCCGTCGACGTAGAACATCTTGAGGATGGCGGGATCTGTCTTGTCATCGCCATTCTTGGCGCGCCCTTCCTTCTGGGCGATCCAGATGGAGTGACCTTCGTGAACCGAGTTGCCAATATAGGCAGACAGCTCGCCGAGCGCCTTCATCATCTCCCGCGGCCCCTTGGCGGAGCGTTTGACGATAAAGCTCTTGTTGAGCTTCATCAGCTCGGTGGCGCAGGGTTTGCGCAGCAGGTTGTCACCGATGGCGATGCGCACGGTATCGAAACCGTGGGTGTGCAGTCCCCAGTTGACGAACGCCGGATCCATGGCGATGTCTCTGTGGTTGGAGACAAACAGATAGCCCTGCTCTTTCTTAAGATGCTCGATCCCGGAGAAGGTCACCCCCTTGGTGGAGGTGGCGATCATGCGGGACATATACCGGGTGACCCCCATCTGGACCTGATGCACTGTGGTCACTTTTGACCATTTGCGGCGCAGGAACAGGCGGATCATCGGGCGGATGGCCCAACCCAGCCCGCTCATCAGGGAACCGAAACGATACTTGGCGATGGCGCCGATAAATTCATCATCCTGGATCAGCCGTTCGATGGCTGCCGGCACTTCTTCATCGCGGTAGGGGCGAATATCCGCGAATCTATCTACTTCAGTCACAATGTCAGCCTTGCATGCTAGGAAACCGCAGCCAACCCGCGTTGGCCGGGGAAAATTCAAGGCGCAATTTTACACGCTTTTATGGCAAGGGGTATGAGACAAGCATGAATAGTGAGATCTGACCAGTTTATTAATCGGATGCCAGTGCCAGCGCGACCGCCGCTTCGGCATGAATGGCGGTGGTGTCGTAGAGCGGCACCGCCGCTTGGGCATCCCCCACCAGCAGGGCAATCTCGGTGCAGCCGAGGATCACCGCCTCGGCACCCGCGGCTGCCAGCCCCTCGATAATCGCCAGATACTCGGCCCGCGACGATGCACGGATCTCCCCCAAACAGAGCTCGTCATAGATGATCCTGTGTACCCGCTCCCGCCCGGCCTCATCGGGTACCAGCACCGCCAACCCGAAGCGCTCCTGCAAGCGCCCCTTGTAAAAATCCTGCTCCATGGTGAAGCGGGTGCCGAGCAGGCCGACCCGGGTTATCCCGTCCGCCTGCAATTTGGCCGCGGTGGCATCGGCAATATGGAGCAGCGGAATATCGATGGCCGCCTCAATCTCGGGGGCAACCTTGTGCATGGTGTTGGTGCCGATCAGCAAGAAATCGGCGCCGCCATCCTGCAACTTGCGCGCCTCCGCCGCCAGCAGGCGGGCGGTAGCGGGCCAGTCACCGGCATGCTGCAACCGCTCGATACCGGCAAAGTCGACGCTATTGAGCAGCACCCGCGCCGAGTGCAAACCGCCAAGCTGCGCCCGCACCCCGCGATTGAGCGCCTGATAGTAACTGACGGTGGACTCCCAGCTCATGCCACCCAGCAGACCGATACATTTCATATGAACTCCTTTCATCCCAAGGGAGGGCAGAACCACGCCACCTTGCAGGCAAGGCCCCGCAGGGCCAACAAGACAGCCGGTAAAGGCCCGGGTCAACCCCGGACTAAATCCAGATCATCCCGACACAGGCGGCCGTCGCCAGCCCCATGCCCAGATTGAAACGCCGCCAACCCCGGGCGGTGCGAATGATTTGCCGCACCTGGGCACCAAAAAGCACCCAGAACGCCCCGGTGTAGAGGCCGGTAATAAAGAAGATCACCAACACCCAGAGCGCGGAGGGCCAGTAAGCCTCCCCCGCCAGGGTGAAACCGCTGATGGCGGAGAGCGCCATCATCCACGCCTTGGGGTTGAGCAGTTGCAGCATGGCCCCCTGATGGGCGGGAATGAGCGGCCGGTTGCCCTCGGCCGGGCCGCTGGCGGTCGCCACCTTCCACGCCAGCCAGAGCAGATACGCCGAACCGATAAGCTTGAGGCCATCGTGCAGCAGCGGCACCTTCTCGAACACCACGCCAAGCCCCAGCGCGGTGGCGAGGATCATCAGATTGATCCCCCCCACCACTCCCACCAGCAGCGGCAGCGTGCGGCGAAATCCCTGCGCCGCCCCGGCGCTGGTGAGCAGCATATTGTTGGGCCCCGGCGTGCCGCAGGTAACCAGGGCAAACCCCGCCAGGGGCAGTAACCAGTTCAGATCCATCTCAACCTCTTGTCGATACAACGCGCCCGTTATGGGGAAAGCCTTCTAATATGCAGAGCCAGCCCCGTGGCGACAAGTCAGAAATGCCTCTTTCCAGGCCACCTCCCCCATCAGCGCAGCACGGCTCAATACCAGAGCATGACTACGCAGAGCGCCGTCAGCAGACCGAGAGAACCGTTGAGTCGGCGCCAGCCCCGATCCGAGCTGATCCAGTTGCTCAGCTGATGGCCGAACAGTACCCAGACAAAGCAGACCGGCAGGGCCACCAGCACAAACATGACCATCACCGCCAGCTGACTCGACCAGTAACTGGCGCCGGGCAGGCTGAACAGACTGATGGCGGAGATCCCCATCATCCACGCCTTGGGATTGAGAAACTGAAAGCCCAGCCCCTCCAGCATGGTTAGCGGGCGGGCCTTCCGGGCCGGATCCCCCGGCGCCCCGGCCACCGCGATACGCCACGCCAGCCACAGCAGATAGAGGCTACCGAAGATCTGCAAACCGAGCCGCAGCAGGGGCCAACGCTCGAACAGGGGATAGAGCCCCAGCGCCAGCACCAGCTGCAACACCGGCTGCCCCAGCCCCACCCCGAGCAGATGTGGCAGGGTGCGACGCACCCCGAAGTTGGCGCCGGAGGCCGTCAGCATCAGGTTGTTGGGCCCCGGCGTACCGCAGGTGAGTACGGCAAAACCGAACAGGGTGACATACCACTCCATCGTCATATTGTGACTCCTTGCTTGCCACATTGTATCGATACAATGCGTGCTATTTGGTTGTTATCAGGTTGAAATTCACGCTATATTGACAACAAATTTTGATCAATGGATTTATTGTCACCATGACAATCTGGGCGCCCAACCTTACGGCCTTCGATGGCCCCCTCTACCTCAAGCTGGTCAAAGCTATCGAACAGGGGATCGCGAATGGCGAGCTGCCACCGCAGACCCGATTGCCCACCCACCGATCCCTGGCGGATCGTCTGGGTGTCACCGTTGGCACCGTCACTCGCGCCTACAGCGAGGCGGAGCGGCGCGGCCTGCTGGCCGCCCGGGTGGGCCACGGCACCTGGGTCAAGGGAGCGAACACAGATCCCGCCAATGAGTGGGTGATCCGCCAGGAGGAGGGGCACCGCATCGAGCTGTGGCAGAACCTGCCGGTGCAGCTGGATCGGGCGGCCATCATTCGCCCCATGCTGGGGGAAGTGGCGGACGGGGATCTCAACGCCCTGCTCGGCTACGACAAGGAGGCGGGACGACCGGATCAGCGCCAGCAGTTCGTCAACTGGCTGGCTGAGCAAGGGGTGGCCTGCAGTGAGGATCGCCTGATGTTCAGCCACGGCGCCCAGCACGGCATCATGCTGGCGCTGCTGGCTACCAATTGCGTGGGGGAGACCATCCTGTGCGAGGGGCTGAGCTACCCCGGTATGCTGGGCAATGCCCGCCAGCTGAAGAATCAGGTGGTGGGACTGGCGATGGACGAGGAGGGGCTGCTGCCCGAGGCGCTGGACGCCGCCTGCCGCACCCGCCGGGCCAAGCTGCTCTACCTCACCCCGACCCTGCAAAACCCCACCACCGCCATCATGAGTCTGGCGCGGCGGGAGGCCATCATCGCCATCGCCCGTCGCCACGATCTGCTGATCATCGAGGATGACGTCAACGGTCTGCTGCCCCAGCAACCTGTGATCCCTCTGGTCAATCTGGCGCCGGAGCGGGTCATCTATCTGGGCAGTCTGGCCAAGATCGCTTGCGGCGGCCTGCGGGTGGGCTTCGTGCTGACGCCCCCTGCCCTGCGCAGCGCCTTCGCCCAGACCATGCGGCTGTCGAGCTGGATGGTGAGCCCGCTGCTGATCGAGCTCGCCTGCAAAATGGTCAGTCAGCGCCAGATCATGCCGCTGGTCGAGCAGCAGCGGGAGATCCTCAAGCGCCGTGGCGAACTGCTGCGCCACCTGCTGCCCGCCGCCCGCTGGCAGCCGGGCAGCATGCACGCCTGGCTGCCGCTGCCGGAGCCCTGGCGCAGCCAGCAGTTTGCTGCCGCCGCCGATGCCCTTGACGTTGGCGTGGCGAGCGGGGAACACTTCGCCGCCGGTCAGTTTGCCGCTCCACAGGGGGTGCGCCTGAGCCTGAGCCAACCCGCCACCGACGCCCGAGTCGGCGAAGGGCTGGCCCGTCTGGCCCAACTGCTGCAGGGGACGCCCCCCAGCAATCCCCTGCTATAGTCAGGGCCAACCGACCTGACCTTCACGCTTCATCGTCATAGCCAAGGAGATGCCGTGCCCCCCATCAGAGCCGCCCTGCTGTTTGCCACCCTGTTGCTGGGTGGCTGCGCCTCGTCAACGACCCACCAGCAGCTGGGGGCGGCACTCAATGGACTGGAAGGGGAGTTGCAACGACTGGAAGAGGAGCTGGCGGCGATGAACGGCCTGCACTATCAAAAGGCGATCGATGCGCCGCTCAGTTTGCGCCGTGCACTCGGGGCGCCGCAGCCCACGCCAGAGGGGCTGGTGCCGGTGACCTGCAAACTGGAGGATGGGCCACTCCTGCGCTATCAATACCGACTGCCAGCGGGGATGGCGAGTCTGCCCCAGGACAACCTCTGCCAGCGCTACGAGTTCGAGCTGCGCCATCTGGGCCGCCTCGGCAAACTGGAATTAAGCTGGCTGGGGGAACAGGGCAAGGGGTCGCGGCTGATCCGCCAGAGCGATTGCCCCTTCGGGACGCAGATCCGCCCTCGGCAATAACAGGTTGCCGCCCTGAGAGATGGCATAACCGATTGAAATAACAGCCCATAGTGCGCCCTCCAGCACCCTGCTGGCTACTGTCAGCTTTTCACTCAGCGAGTGCTGTGCCTATGTTCCTCTTGGGTCTACCATAATCAACCTAATGGTTTGCTCACAGGAAGTACCTGCATGACGATACTGCTGCTCGAAGAGGATCCCCTGCTCCGTAGCGCCATCACCCGGAAACTGACCGAACAGGGGATGCCCGCCGACCGGATCCACTACCACAGCCATCCAAACCACGAGCGCAGCGGCCTGCTGGCTCTGCTGCAACAGCACGCCTTCGACGCCATCATCTGTCAGCAGGACAAGCAGCAGGATCTTGACGGAACCCGGCTGCTGCACGAAGCGCACTATCTCGGCCTGCTGCAACCCGGTTGCGTATTGCTGCTGCTCGATGCCGATCAGAATGAGCAGGAGTTTCTCCCCTCGGATCTCTACTTCTCCCTCTATCTGCCCCTCCCCTTCATGACCCAGCAGCTCACCGCGGTGCTCGGCCAGCTGGTGAAGTTAAGCAACCTGACCCGCACGCTGGCCGCCCCCATTCTGCTGCGGGAGTGGCAACTGGCTACTGCCCTCTGTGAAGACCTGCTGTTTCAACGGGAGAATCGCTCGCTGACCCCCTGGCTGGATCGGCTCAAAGGCTATCTGCTGCTGCAATCAGCCGAGCAGATCACTGCCGCCCAGCACTATGCCCTCTGTGCCAACGAATATCAGGCGAGCTGGCCAAGGGCCGGGCTCTTCTACGCCATGCTGGGGCTCGGCAAATTACAAAGCGCCCGGACCGACTTGCAGCGCCATCAGGCCAGCGTCTCGATGGCCACCCGGCTGGAGCTGCAACTCGCCAGCCAGCTGCATCAGCATCACTGGCTGGCGGCGTGGGAGACCATGGGAGAGCTGCTGCAGATCCGCCCCCATCAGCCGCGCTGGCATCAGCTGGCGATGTTGCTCGGGCTGGTGCTGCAAGATGAGGAGAAGGTGCTGGAGCAGGCCAACAGCCTGACCCTGCGCCACTTCAGCGAGCAGCGCGTCCGGCTCGCCATCGACAGCTTCATGCTCAATGCCAGTCTGGCGGTGCTGTGGCACGCCCCTTCCAGCAACCGGATCCGCTCCCTGCAACAGGAGTGGGAGCACCTCAAGCGCACCGTCCACCTGCAACCCCACGAATATGAGCTGCTGCAGGCGTTGATGCTGGGGCTGGATTACCGCTTCGACGAGGCGTTGATCCTGATTGCGTACCACCAGCCGGATGAGGGGAGCGACAACCACCTCACCCTGCTGCTCGGCTTTGCGGTCAGCCAGTTCTGCGGTTTGCCCCACCACGCCCAGCGCTACCTGATCCAGCTGACCCAATACCGCGTCAGGGTGGCGCCCCACCCGCTCACCCGCCAGCTGTTCCACCATCTGGTGGCCGAGCTAGGCCAGCGTCTGACGGCGAGAGAGCTGAGGCTGGGCGAACTGCGCCAGCTGCGCCACAAGGCGATGCAGGCCAGCCAGTATCAGACAGCCCTGCAAGCGGGCTTGCAATTGCTGGAGGAGTTCCCCGCCCTGCCGGGCGATGCCTAGCAACTGCTGGAGCTGCTGCAACACTGCTGGCCTGCGGGTATGGCCGCTCCCAGGGTGGCGCTGCTGGTCGATACCCTGGAACGGCGCCTCAAGCACAGCCCCGCGTTTCTCGATCAGCATGCCCAGCAGTACCAGCGCACCCTGCAGGAGATACGTACCCACCTGCAGCCACACCTCTCCGGCAGCGGCCCCTCCTGTCTTGTCGCAGGGCAGCCCGAGCCGTGATGATGCAGACGGCGTGCAAACCGGCATTGTTGGCAAAGCCAATATAGAGAGAGGGGAGCCTTGGCTCCCCTCTCTCTATTTGTTCTCTGTCAGCTGATGGTGATGAGCGTTGGGCTCAAACCAGCGCGTCACTCTCCAGCGCAGCCTTGAGAAAATCTTTCCAGCTGATAATGCCGACCAGGGCGCCATTCTCCAGCACCGGCAGGCAGGAGACCCCCTTCTCCAGCATCAGTTTGACGCCATCGCGCACGGTGAGATGGGGGGCAATGGTAACGGGTTGGCGGCTCATGATCTGATGGGCCCGCTTGTTGAGGGTTTCGGTATCGCGGCTCATCTCGGCTTCGGAGTCGAGATAGGGGCTGATGGCGCGGAACAGATCCCGATCCGAGATGACCCCCACCAGCTCCTCATCTTCCAGCACCAGCAGGTGGCGAAAGTGTGCCTGCTCGAAGATATCCCTGATGACGCGGAGTCGATCATCCATTGAAACGGTGGCGACCCGGGTCGTCATAATATCCCTGATATGCATGCTAACCTCCCGTAACCAAACTGGTTTCTCTGTTATGGCATGTTTTTGCAGCGCCAGCCAGTGGCCAGCCCTTCGCTACAGTGCAAATCAGCGTCATTTCACGTAAGATCCGCGCCAGTTTTTCTCCTCCATTTTGAGCAAGCAGATCCCACCCATGATAGTTGCCAGTCAAATCGAACTGATCCGCGGCGGCCGCAAGCTGCTGGACAACGCCTCCGCCACCATTCACCCCGGCCACAAAGTGGGCCTGGTGGGCAAAAACGGCTGTGGCAAGTCCACCTTTTTTGCACTGGTACGGGGCGAGCTGGCCATCGACAGCGGCACCTTCAGCCTGCCCGCTGGCTGGCAGATCGCAGGCGTCGCGCAGGAGACCCCGGCGCTCGACTGCTCGGCGCTCGAGTACGTGATCGACGGCGACAAGGAGTTCCGCTCGCTGGAAGCCCTGCTGGTGCAAGCCGAGCAGGATGACAATGGTCTGCTGGTGGCCGAGCTGCACAGCAAGCTCGACACCATCGGCGCCTACAGCATTCGCGCCCGCGCCGCCGAGCTGCTGCACGGCCTCGGTTTCAGCGACGAGCAGTTGAGCTCGCCGGTGCGCAGCTTCTCCGGTGGCTGGCGCATGCGCCTCAACCTCGCCCAGGCGCTGCTCTGCCGCTCCGATCTGCTGCTGCTCGATGAACCGACCAACCACCTAGATCTCGATGCGGTGATCTGGCTGGAGAAGTGGCTCAAGGGCTATCAGGGCACGCTGGTGCTCATCTCTCACGACCGCGATTTCCTCGATTCGGTCATCAGCCGCATCATCCATATCGAGAACGGCAAGCTCAACGAATACACCGGCGGCTACTCCGACTTCGAACTGCAGCGCGCCGAACAGCTGGCCCAGCAGCAGTCGATGTACGAGAAGCAGCAGCGGGAGATGTCCCACATGCAGGCGTATGTGGACCGCTTCCGCTACAAGGCCTCCAAAGCCCGTCAGGCACAGAGCCGCCTGAAAGCGATGGAGCGGATGGAGAAGATCCTCCCCGCCCACGCCGACTCGGAATTCAGCTTCGAGTTTCGCGAGCCGTCGGCCCTACCGACACCACTGATCGCCATGGAGAACCTCTCTGCCGGTTACGGCGACAAGGTGATCCTGGAGAAGATCAAACTCAATCTGGTACCGGGTTCGCGCATCGGTCTGCTCGGTCGCAACGGCGCCGGTAAATCGACCTTTATCAAGATGCTGTCGGGCTCCAACCCGCCGCTATCCGGCAAGCTCGAAGTGAGCGCCGGGGTGAGCATCGGCTACTTCGCCCAGCATCAGCTGGAGACCCTGCGTCTCGATGACTCCCCGCTCGATCATCTGGTGCGCCTCGCGCCGGACAAGACCGAGCAGGAGCTGCGCAACTATCTGGGCAGCTTCGGTTTTCACGGTGACAAGGCGCTCGACAAGGTGGCCCCCTTCTCCGGCGGCGAAAAAGCGCGGCTGGTGCTGGCGCTGATCACCTGGCAAAAGCCGAACCTCTTGCTACTGGATGAACCGACCAACCACCTGGATCTGGAGATGCGCCACGCCCTGACCATGGCGCTGCAAGGCTTCGAAGGGGCCATGGTAGTGGTCTCCCACGACCGTCACCTGCTGCGCACCACCACAGATGACTTCTATCTGGTGCACGGTGGCCGGGTCGAACCGTTCGACGGCGATCTGGACGACTACCACAAGTGGCTCGGCGAGCAGGAGAAAGAGGCCAACGCCAAACCGGCCGATGGCCCCGTCTCTGCCAACTCGGCGGTGGCGCGCAAGGATCAGAAGCGGCGCGAGGCGGAATTCCGCCAGCAAACCCGTCCGCTGCGCCAGAAGCTCGAAAAGCTCGAAGTGAGCATGGAGAAGCTGCAGGGCAAGCTGGCCGACATCGAGAGCCAACTGGCCGACCCCGCCATCTACGAAGAGAGCGCCAAGAACAAGCTCTCCGAACTGCTCAAATCCCAGGGCCCCCTCAAGGAGCAGCTGGAAGAGGTGGAGCTGGAGTGGATGAGCCTCAGTGAGGAGCTGGAAACCATGGAGCAGGCCTTCTTTGCGTGACGAACAGCTGATGGCCAGCGAGCGGGTCGCGGTCCACGAATTGCCGACGCCAATCGGCTTCTGGCACTGGAGCGGCAAGGTCTATGGTGAGCGCAGCCAGGATTGGCTCACCGTGCAGGAGCAGGGGGGCAACGTCAATCTGGCGCTGCTGCTGCACCGGCTCGATCAACTCGGCATCGTAGTCGATCTCACCGACCTGCAACCGGCGCTGGTGCAGACCGAGGCGGTGCTGACCCCGTGGCGCGCCCTGCGCCAGAGCGCCAAGACGCGACTCGACGAGCAGCAGTATCAGTCGATGCTGGCCCACGAACTGGAGCTGGAGCGGCTGCAACAGGGCGTCCTGTTGCAGACCCTGCGCAGCCTCTCCCTGTTTCGCGGCAACAGCCGCAATTTGTTGAACTATCTATCGTTACTGGGGGCCCAGCAGGGCCCCCTCAGAGATCTAATATGCTGAGCTATCGCCACGCCTTTCACGCCGGCAACCATGCCGACGTGCTGAAACACGCCGTTCAGGCTCTGATCATCGAGTCCCTCAAGAAGAAGGAGAAACCCTTCATCGTGCTGGACACCCATGCCGGTGGCGGTCTCTACGACCTGCGCGGCGACTGGTCCCAGAAAAAGGCCGAGTATGCCGACGGCATCGGCCGCCTGTGGGACGAGCGGGCCCAGTGGTCTGCCATGGCCCCCTATCTCGGCGTCATCGAAGAGATGAACCAGAACGGCGAGCTGCACTACTACCCCGGCTCGCCGGAGCTGTCGCGTCGCCTCACCCGCGAGCAGGACAAGCTGGCGCTGATGGAGCTGCACAACAACGAGGTCGAAGATCTGCGCGCCAACATGGGTTATGACCCTCGCGTCGCCGTACACCACCGTGATGGCTTCGAGGGGCTGATCGCCCTGCTGCCACCGACCCCGCGCCGCGGGCTGGTGCTGATCGACCCGCCCTATGAGCTCAAAGAAGATTACTTCGCCGTGGTCGATACCCTGAAAAAGGCGCAGAAACGCTGGGCGACCGGCATCTACGCCCTCTGGTATCCCATCCTTGGGCAGGAGGCGGACAAATCCCGCGATATGCTGCGCGCCATCAAGCGGGAAAACTTCGGCAACGTGCTGGTGGCCGAGCTGGAAGTGGCCGGTCAGACTGCCGACTGGGGCATGAACGGCTCAGGCATGCTGATCATCAGCCCGCCCTGGATGCTGGACGAGCAGATTGAAGCCTTCCTGAAACCGCTGTGCGCCAAGCTGGCGCAGGGCGCCGGCGCCCAATACAAGGTCGAGTGGCTCAACAAGGTCGAAGAGTAAGCCCGCACCAGCCCGCTCCGGCGCCCGGTCAAGGCGCCAGCAAGTCGCTCACCCAAGCCGTTCACAGTGACGGCATGGCCAGCAAAGAGAAGCCCCGTTCAGGGGCTTCTTGTTTTTTACCCGCTACCGCTTTACCCACCAACCCTTTTCCCGACTAACTGTTTCCTCACCAATGGCGGCCACGCATCCCGCCTGCACACCAGATCAGTCGTTATTGACTAATTAGCCGATCCAGATCAGAAATCGGCCATCTGGCCCTTTTCCTCCGCCTACCCGCCGCTAATATACCCGATTGGCAACAAAGCCTCGTAGGAGTCACCCCATGAGCCATGCCAGCCACATCCCATTGGTTAAACGCAGCAGACTGGAGGCTGTAATTCAGGGGCGGTAGCCATGCCGGATGGAATGGATAAGCGAGAGTTGCCTACGACCCACTCAACATGGTGACGGCCCCATTTTTATTTCTGACCTGCTCATGCTGGCGTGATCTGGCGGCGCTTTCCAAGAGTGCCCTAAGTACTGATTTTTCATACCGTAGTAACGGTGGCGCAAAAAGAGGAAGTCAAGCGAATACGCTCAGCATGCGAAGAAAGCTGATGACGTTATGATTTAATGATTATTTTTACTTGGCGGCAGTGAAAATGTTACGGAGTTATATGGAATGCTCTGCTAACGGATTAGTGCCGCCTTCCATCTAATCACTGTTAGGCCAGACAGGCACATAGCACCGAGCAAAGGAATTAAATTTGAGCATCGAATTTTTAGAGAGTGATTTCGATAAGGTCAGCTATCTTGTGAACCTTTTGACCTCTAGGGCTACTGGGTTGGCGGCTGACTCGCGAGAGTTTGAGCTCTTGCGCCATGAATTGTTAAGCAATCCCGATGTTTCTCCTTTTCTTCCTCAATGGTTAAAGCAACACAGAAACCTGGACACTTTCTGGGGGTTCATCAAGCAAAAGTTCGGGACATATGCTGAGCGAAGAACATATCTATCTGAGGAGTTTACCCCGGTTCTAGATATGCTTGAGTTTGGCCAGCCAGCTCAGCCGACCTCGCAAGGTGGATCGTTTCAGAATCCGTCACCAAGCAAGCCAAAGGTCGTGGCAAGAAATAAGCGAAAGGTGTTTATTGTTCATGGGCGAGATAATGAAGCGAAGCAAGAGGTCAGCCGGTTTATTGAAAAGCTGGGTCTTGAAGCAATTATCTTGCATGAACAAGCCAGCGCCGGCATGACGATTATTGAAAAAATTGAACACTATTCCAATGATGCGGATTTTGCGCTTGTGCTTTACACAGCTTGTGATCACGGGCGCGGCGTCCATGAATCGAATGTTAGTCCTAAAAATAGAGCGCGACAAAACGTTGTATTTGAGCATGGCTACCTTATGGCAAAGCTGGGCAGAGAAAACGTATGCTCGCTTGTGAAGGGGGATATTGAGACACCGAATGATATAAGTGGTGTTGTATACGTCACCTTAGATTCATTCGGTGCATGGAAAACCGAAGTAGCAAAAGAACTAAAGGCCTGTGGCTATGCAATCAATAGTCTCATTTAGCAAGCATATAAGGCCTAACAAACGCAGGCACAGCGACGGCTTTTTCGTTGCGGCTGCGCCTTCACTACAAAGCCGCGCGAGCTGTGGGCGTTATAAATTTAGGAGCAAGAATGGCGTTTGAAGATATCAATATCATTGGTTCAGAATGGATACATGAGAATGGTTTTAAAATTCTCGATGTAGAGGAATCCCATGCCTTAATCATGGCTGCCGGATACCTAAAACATAATTCACTTGAGGGGGTTTACTTTCGAGGACAGAGTACTCTATACCCTGAACTACGCCCCACATTATATCGAGGAATTGACTCTGATAGCGCAAAATACAACCGTGAAAGCAGAATGAACTCTAAGATCAACGAATATCGTGAAGTATGTAGTGCATTTTCAAAGTTCGAAGATTATGCCGCTGAACCATTGTTACAGCACTATGGATTAAAGACTACTTGGTTAGACATAGTTGATAATATTTGGGTTGCATTATGGTTTGCATGCTACGAAGCAAAATGTACTCGTGATGGTCACTTTTTACACTTCCAAAAGCGAGTTGTGAATGAGGTTAATAAATACGCATACATTTATCTTATTGGTGCAGACTTGGAATATCGTAAGAAAAGTAAGCCTGGTTATTGGCACGGCCAGAGCACTGAATTAGTTGACCTGAGGATCGCTGCACCTTCTTATTTTCTGCGCCCTCACGCTCAACATGGTTTATTGTTCAGATGTAAAGGTGTTGAAGGAGCAGGGCGACCACTTGATTACTCAAGACAAATTCGCGGTGTTGTTAGAATTCCGCTAGAAAAAGCTTTTGATTGGTTAGGCAATGGACATACGGTAGGCATTCACTCTTTGTTCCCACCTGCATTCTATGACAATGGATATAAAATTCTACTCCAGTCAGGTGTAACATTTTACCCTCGTGATAAAGAGATCGGCGTTGTGCATACGGTGGGAGCCTAATTTATGGCCCCAAATCTGGGACACCCACCTTTTTGAGCAAGGCATAGCATAGCCCGAACCCAAAAGATGGGTGACCAAGGTCTTCTGCTCACCGAGTTCAAAAGCAAAAGCCCCATCACGGGGCTTTTTCTATTGGTGCGGCCGGTGTGTGCGGCAGCCTGAACCTGCGCGCCCTATGAACGGGCGGGCAGATCCTGTTTCAGCGCAACCAGCAACAGGGCCAGCAGGCCAAAAGGCGGAAACAGGCAGAGCAGGGAGCAGATAAGGGTGATCAGCACCGGATGCTCGCTCTTGCGGCGCGCCAGGCGATGAGGCCGACGATGACCATCAGCAACGCAATGAACTGGCCAAGCAGGGTGGCATTGATATTCATGAAAGATCCTTTTTCATGGGCAAGTGTGAAGAAGCTGTACTTTATCGCCTTGGTTGCGATTGGCAACCGCTGAAGCGCACCGGCCACTCGCCCGTTGATAGGTTCTCTCTATCTCGGCAATAGATGAGAATAGTTTTCATTTAATCTCATTTCGGCGGATACTCTCATCATCAATAGAGGGAGCCGCCATCATGAAAAAGACCATCAGCTTTGCCATCCTGCACTTCGGTGTCGCCTTTACCGTGGCCTACCTGCTGACCGGTGAGCTGCTGACCGCCAGCCTGATCGCCCTGATCGAGCCTGCCGTCAACACGGTCGCCTTCTACTTTCATGACCTTGGCTGGCACAAGCTCAAGCCAAAGCACAGCCTGCAGGCCAAGACCAGCAGCTTCGCGGTGGTCCACTTCTCGGTGGCCTTCGGGGTTGCCTTCCTGCTGAGCGGCGAGCTGCTCACCGGCGGCGTGATGGCGATGATCGAACCGGCCATCAACACCGTGGTGTTCTTCTTCCACGAGCGGCTGTGGCGCGCCCGCAGTCAGCAACTGGCGCTGGCCTGATCAACCGGGCAAGCCGCCTCCCCCTCTATCGCGGCCACAAAAAACCCGACATTCCAGCCAGGAGTGTCGGGATTTTCCGTTTGGCAACCATTCAGCAGTGCAAGTGCGCACAGATCCCCTGCTGCATTGCCCTGTAGAGTGTGCTGTAGTAGGCAGATATGCCCTCTTCATTGCTGGAATCTATCGATGAACAAGACCTTGCTTGCCACCCTGCTGTTTGCTCCTCTGCTGGCCAGCGCCGCAACCCCCTCCTTTGACTGCACCAAAGCCTCCGGGTCGGTCGAAACCCTGATCTGCAAGGATGCCGGACTGGCCGCCCTTGATAACGAACTGGCCGCCCTCTATCCCAAGGCGATTGCTGCGCTCTCTCCCGAACAGCTCAAGACCGAGCGCGCCATGCAGCGCGGCTGGATCAAGGGTCGCAACGACTGCTGGAAGGGACAGGATCTGCGCCAGTGTGTGGAGGATAACTACCTGCTGCGGATCACCGAACTGCAGATCAGCGGCGGCCAGCTGATGGTGCCGGCACCGGTCAACTACAAGTGCGGCAAGAACGTCACTCTCTCCACCTACTTCTATAACGATGCCAAGCTGCCCGCCGCGGTGATCAACCTGAGCGAGGGCGACAAGCAGCAACAAGTGCTCGCCTATGAAGCCCCCAGCGCCAGCGGCGCCCGTTATGAAGGGCAAAACCTCACCTTCTTCACCAAGGGGGACGACGCCACGCTGGAGCGTTACGGCCAGCCAACCCTCACCTGCATGGAAAATCCGACCAAGGGCTGAGGCTCATAGGGGCGGCTCGTCTTGCCGCCCCCACCTTGACTAGATGGCGATATCCAGCGGTTTTCCTTCCCGCACAATCCGCAACTTGAGCGACCCCGGCTTGCTGGTGCTGAGCAGTTCACGCACCTTGTCAATCTCGAGGGGACGATAAGCCACCCCGTTGATCTGTTCCAGAATGTCGCCGTTGGCCAGACCATAGGGGGCAAGATCCCGTTCGTCGCTGTAGTAGACCTGCAGATGCTCGCCATCAAAGCGCACCCCGATATTGCGCAGGACTGGCGGCACTTTGCGCGCCAGGCTGTCAGCGTCGTAGCAGAGCATCATCCGCCCGGGCATGATCGCAAAGCGATTGAAGCGGTTAACAAAATCCAGCCCCAGACCATACTGCTCATTGCTGTTTTCCGACACGCGCAGCTCACCGAGCTGGCGCTCATCAAAGTGCAGGCCGGTGAGGATATGTTCACGCCCCTCCACCATACCGCTGGCGTCCACCCCTTTGCGTGGCATCGCATCTTCGCCAGAGATCGCCTTCTGGCTCGCCATAAAGTCGATAAAGGCATGGTCGGCATAGCTCTGATCGGCCCCGGTATCCAGATACATGCGCACGCTGCTCTCACCGTGGGTCAGATACACTGCCGGGGAGCGGTTGTAGCTGTCTTCATAGCCGATGCAACGCTCGAACGTGGCTGCCGACGGTGCCGTCAGCGAAGCCGTGAGCTGATGCCTGTCGCGATCAAACACCCAGTTGAAACGGCGGATGGTGTCGATCCCGAGGATGCCATCGATACGGCTGCCGAGAGACTGGGAGAAAAGATCGAAATCAATAGTTGCCCACAGATCGCTGTCATCAATGGTGACCGACCCCAGCGAGAAGGGCTGCGGCTCAACAAAGCCAAGCTGCTCGCTGCCCAGTTGGCTCGAAACGCTGTTCACACTGGCAAAATCAGCCTGATAGGCCCTGGGCAATTCGCTTAAGGTCAGCGCCTTGAAGCGGCTGGCCAGACGACGATCGATAAAGGTGATACTGGCCCCGGTATCGAGCAAAAACTGGTACTGCTCACCTGCGATGGTGACGGGGATCAGGGGGGCGCTTTCGTAATGCACTGTCAGCACCGGGCCGGGTGCATTGCGCTTGGTGGATGAATCCGGGGCTGTGCAGCCTTGGACGACGAACAGGGCCAACATGGCCAGCGCCACTTTGAACTGCGACTTCATAACTCTCCTTCCCGATAGCAGATGCCCCCGCGACGCCACCACATAATGCTATCTTGTTGATTTATAGATAAATAAGCTATTTCAGCGGGGGGGTACGGACAATAACAAAGAGTTTTATGCTGGTTCAAGCCAGATATGACCATGAATATTCTATGGTGATAGTTCAAGAATGGTTGTTCACGCTATCTCAGCGCGTCATCAATCGTGGGTGACATTTGATTAATTTATTGATCTTGCACAGAAAATCTCAATATTGAGCTTTCTCTACACAGCGCCATGGTTAATATTGCCATTTGGCAACACTTGCCTCGTCGGAGTCTCCCATGAGCCATGCCAACCCCATCCCGTTGGTGAAACGCAGCAAACTGGAGGCTGAAATTCAGGGGCGGTAGCCATGCCGGATGGAATGGATAAGCGAGAGCTGCCCACCACGACCGACTCAACATGGTGACAGCCTTATGTTCATTTCTAAGCTGTTCACGCAAGCGTGATTTGGCGGCGCTTTCCAAGAGTGCTCTGAACACTGTTTTTTCACACAGCAGTAACGGTGGCGAAAAAAGAGGAAATCAAGCGAATACACCTATTACGAAAAGTAAGCTGGTAACATTATGATGTAATGATACTTTTAACTCGACGGCGGTGAAGATGCTACGGAGTTATATGGAATTCTCTGCTAACGGATTAGTACCGCCTTCCATCTAATCACTGTTAGCACTCAAGAGGAGATATAAGTTAGGTGTTCACAAAAAAAGAAATAAAAAACATTGTCGAAAAAGCTACAAATCATTGGTTGTTTCCGGATTTCACCAACAAACTGACGTGGTTCGTGGCAACCCTTGGTGGCACTGTGTTAGCAACACCAACAGCGTTTAAAGAAATTTTCTATAATTTCTTAGTAGATACATTCAATCTAAATGGTGGGGAGTATTTCACTCTTGCAGAATTACAATCAAGTTCTGTCGAGCCGCTTGCTGGGTTAGGTTTGATTGTATTCGCATTAATCCACAATTTGGTAAATAAATTTTTTGTATACAAATCATCAGAGTTTGCTCTCGAAGACAGTAAGCAACTCAGGCAAGTTGATGTAGATTTATTCAACCGGTTTCTAACCGATTTTCCATCGGATGGATACTCAGTTCCATTTTTAAGAGATCATGATTTAGGTGACTCTTATCATGACAATAGCTTGAGAGACATTAATAAATTTGTTGATCAGTGGAACAATGTGGAGCATCACTTTTTGAACGAAGAGATCGAAGCAAAACGTTCCGAACTATGGAAAAAGTGTCATTCATTTGTTCATCAACTAGCTTTGAGTTCATACGACTTGAATGGTGGCCCTTTGTTTTCATGTGTCCCAGACGCCTATAGGGGAGCTTGGGATTATCCAGCACATGTTGATAAACAACTCCGAGAGCTTAATGAAATGGCAAAAGAGTGTCATGAGTTACACCAAAAATTTGTTCTCTTTACTCGCCGGAAGTTAAAGTGCTAACAAGCACTTCAAGAGGGACAGCCAACGCACGGCGTTCCAGTCCCAATGAGCCGCAGTTGTGACGGTTGTTGTGTTTGGTGTTATGTGTTGTCAGCCCCTTAGACGGGCATTATACATTTTTAAAGGAGTCATGAGTGGCAAGCTCAGGAACATATTATTTAGGTCGAGTATTGAAACTTGGCACTCTCGATCAAGAAAAATTAATGAATGCAATCAAAGAGCCGGTTTCCGTATCTTATAGAGATTCATCTTGGACATTCATTGACGTCCAAGAAGTTAAATACAACGGGGAGCATTATATTTTTGGTCGCCTAAGCAAATACAAGCCGTTAGGTGAGGTAACTGTGGTAGATACTCATCGAAGAACAGAAGAAACACAAATTGAACCTAACTTGAAAGTTGCTTCTAGCCCCTTTGTATATATACCATCCCATTCAGGCATTGCGTTTCTTAATGTCTATAACCACATAGAACAAAAAGCTTTTGTTAATCGTTTCTGTTCTATTATCGAAGAAACTCATCAACGTTTTTTCGTTGATTGTGACATTGAGTTGGTCTCAGACTTACGTTCTTTTGCTGCAAAAGTGTCATCATTGGATGGTATCTATCATGTTAATGCAAAAATATCTCCTCCAAATCCAATGTTTGGCTGCCTTTGGGCTGAGCTAAAGGACTACCTAATCAAGCGAAATACTGACCGTATGACTATCGTCGAAGATGCTCCAGAAAGTGAGCCGCTAAATACAGATCTGCCATATCACATTGAAAAAGCGGCAAACCAGACAGCAGATAAACAATATGTATCAGAAGAGCCTCTTCCGATCGGTGACGCTGCGATACTGATGGCAGCTGATGGCTATGGTCATGGAACAGTTAAGGGGAAAAGAGACAATGAAGTTATAACCATTAAAACATCCGAGACTGTAAAAAATTTTTCCTTCGATAAAAACCCAGAGCCAGATGCCCTCTATCGCAAAGCTCTTGGAATATTTGATGAAATCAAAGAAAAAAGGCATTTGGGTCACTAATGAATAGAATTATAGATATTTTACGCTTTACTATTATATCACCGGAGTTTGTTGTTATTCTCATAACTGCTGCAATTACATATAGTTATCCGGAGGTGTTTATACTTATAGGAGGAAAACTTAAAAGTAATGCTGAACTCTGGAAGTTTATCCCCTCACTTCCAGTCATCTTTACTGGAGTGACCTTTCAAGTGGCTCAAAAAGTTAATGCACCATTAGAAAATATGTCCAACAAGAAACTTTACGAATGGATCTCATTCCATAAGATCTCTGATCGTATAATAGCATCTTACTTAATTTGTATACTGTGTTGCACCGCTAGTTTAACAATTTGGTTCTTCATATCTGATTTGAGTGAGTTAATGTTAGGCTCAATACTATTGAGCTCAATCCTCATCTCTGGATTAACTACGTTCCAAATTATCTTAGCAGCTCAAAAAATCAGGCAAATAATAGAACAATACACATAAAATTAATAATAACCAGTTTAAGAGTGACCCGCAACGCATGGCATATTTACTATGAGTTGTGTTTAGCCCGTAGGTTCGATTAGCGAAGCGTAATCGGACATTCGCGAAAACAATATTTCTTGATAGTACCAGTTTTCTTTGAGACCGACTTTTATACGGTCATTTTATCCACCTGTAGCTTTGCTTGCGTAACACCCTCCAAGGAGATAAATGAAGCCTGACTTAACCGGCACTCGGATTGTACTGCGCACCATTGGCCCGCAGGATGCCGCCGATCTGTTCGAGATTTATGGCAATCCGCTGACCATGGAGTTTGCCTCTGATCCCTGCTTTACCTCTCCCGCCATGGTGGCGCAGATGATGGCGAGCGTAGTGCGGCTGGAGCAAACGGGTGAGTCGCTGGAGTGGGCGATTGTCGAGCGGAAGAGCAATAAGGTGATCGGCACCTGCGGGCTGCACAGTTTCAGCGAGGCGGGCCACAGCTGCGAGGTAGGTTGCCTGCTCAATGCGGCTTATTGGCACAGAGGGTTTATGTCGGAAGCGCTGGGATTGCTGTTCGCCCACGCCAACACGTTGGGAGTCACCTGCCTCACCGCAGATATCGATGCAGATAACGTCCGCTCTATCGCCCTGTTTGAAAAACTGGGCTTCAAGGCGCATGCAGGGCGCTATCAGCGCATGCTCCCCTTTATCTGACCCGACACCAGAGGCACAACGCCCTCGCCTCTCAGGGCGTTGCAGCAAGGAGCAGGCATAAAAAAACCGGAACCCAAGGGTTCCGGTTTTTTTCATTCCAGCCGAGGCTGGCAAACCAGCAAATTAAGCCTGGTTTTTAACTTCTTTCAGACCGCGGAAAGGAGCTTTGGCACCCAGAGCTTCTTCGATACGGATCAGCTGGTTGTACTTGGCAACACGGTCAGAACGGCTCATGGAACCGGTCTTGATCTGGCCAGCAGCGGTACCAACAGCCAGGTCGGCGATGGTCGCGTCTTCGGTCTCACCGGAGCGGTGGGAGATGACGGCAGTGTAGCCAGCGTCTTTGGCCATCTTGATGGCAGCCAGAGTTTCGGTCAGGGAACCGATCTGGTTGAACTTGATCAGGATGGAGTTGGCGATGCCGTTGTCGATACCGCGCTTCAGGATCTTGGTGTTGGTTACGAACAGGTCGTCACCCACGATCTGGATTTTCTTGCCCAGTTCAGCAGTCTGGTAGGCGAAACCTTCCCAGTCAGATTCGTCCAGGCCATCTTCGATGGAGACGATCGGGAACTTGGTGGTCAGGTCAGCCAGGAAGTCGGAGAAACCGTTGGAGGTGAAGACACGACCTTCGCCTTTCAGGTTGTACTCTTTCTTCTCTGCGTCGTAGAACTCGGAAGCAGCGCAGTCCATAGCCAGGGTGATGTCGGTGCCCAGTTTGTAACCGGCCGCGGCAACGGCTTCAGCGATAACTTCCAGCGCTTCGGCGTTGGATTTCAGGTTCGGAGCGAAACCACCTTCGTCACCAACTGCAGTGTTGTAGCCCTTGGACTTCAGCACTTTGGCCAGGTTGTGGAACACTTCTGCGCCCATGCGAACGGCTTCTTTCAGGGTCTTGGCGCCAACCGGCTGGATCATGAACTCCTGGATGTCGACGTTGTTGTCGGCGTGCTCACCACCGTTGATGATGTTCATCATCGGCAGCGGCATGGAGTAAACACCCGGGGTGCCGTTCAGCTCGGCGATGTGGGCGTACAGCGGCATGCCTTTGGCAGCAGCGGCAGCTTTGGCGTTAGCCAGGGAAACAGCCAGGATGGCGTTGGCGCCGAACTTGGATTTGTTCTCGGTACCGTCGAGGTCGATCATGATCTGGTCGACAGTGGCCTGGTCCTTGGCATCTTTACCCAGCAGAGCTTGAGCGATCGGGCCGTTTACGGCTTCAATGGCTTTCAGCACGCCTTTACCCAGGAAACGGCTCTTGTCGCCGTCACGCAGTTCCAGCGCTTCGCGGGAACCGGTGGACGCGCCAGACGGAGCGGCTGCCATACCAACAAAACCACCTTCCAGGTGAACTTCGGCCTCAACGGTCGGGTTACCACGGGAGTCGATGATTTCACGACCGATCACTTTAACGATCTTGGACATGTGTATTTCCTCAGGTTTCGTAAAAAAACAACAAAAATATGCCAAAAAAAGCGGCTGTGGCACAGTGCCCCAACCGCATTTATTTTCAATTACTTCAAATTACGCTTCTGATACTCGCCTGCCGCCTTCACAAAACCGGCGAACAGAGCGTGGCCATCACGAGGAGTAGAGGTGAACTCCGGGTGGAACTGCGCAGCCACGAACCAGGGGTGATCCGGGATCTCGATGATTTCCACCAACTTCTTGTCGGCGGAGAGACCAGTCACTTTCAGACCTGCCGCTTCAATCTGCGGCAGCAGCTTGTTGTTGACTTCGTAACGGTGACGGTGACGCTCGTAAATGGTCGGGCTGCCGTACATCTGACGCACTTTGGAATCTTCGACCAGGTGGCAGAGCTGGGACCCCAGACGCATGGTACCGCCCAAATCAGACTTCTCGGTACGGGTCTCGACATTACCTTCTTCATCCACCCACTCGGTGATGAGGCCGACGACCGGATACGCGCAATCTTTCTTGAATTCGGAGGAGTGAGCCCCTTCCATGCCCGCCACGTTGCGAGCAAATTCGATCATGGCAACCTGCATGCCGAGGCAGATACCCAGGTAGGGGATCTTGTTCTCGCGGGCATACTGGGCAGCCAGAATTTTTCCTTCCACACCGCGCTCACCGAAGCCACCCGGCACCAGGATCGCGTCCAGACCTTCCAGCAGCTCGGCGCCACGGGTCTCGATATCCTGAGAGTCGATGTACTTGATGTTGACGGAGTGACGGGTCTTGAGACCACCGTGCTTGAGCGCCTCGTTGACGGACTTGTAAGCGTCCGGCAGGGAGACGTATTTGCCGACCATACCGATGGTCACTTCACCAGTCGGGTTGGCCTCTTCGTAAATAACCTGTTCCCACTCGGACAAATCAGCTTCTTTGCACTCCAGACCGAAACGCTCGGTGAAGTAGGAGTCCAGATTCTGGGATTTCAGCAGTGCCGGGATCTTGTAGATGGAGTCGACGTCTTTCATGGAGATGACGGCGCGCTCGGGCACGTTGCAGAACAGGGCAATCTTGGCGCGCTCGTTGGCCGGAATGGCACGGTCGGAGCGGCAGATCAGCACATCCGGCTGGATACCGATGGAGAGCAGCTCTTTGACGGAGTGCTGGGTCGGCTTGGTCTTCACTTCACCGGCCGCAGCCAGGTAAGGAACCAGCGTCAGGTGCATGAACATGGCGTTGTTGCGGCCCACTTCGGCGGCCAGCTGACGAATGGCTTCGAGGAACGGCAGGGACTCGATGTCACCTACGGTACCGCCCACTTCGACGATGGCAACCTGATGGCCTTCGGCACCGGCAATAACCCGCTCTTTGATGGCGTTGGTGATGTGCGGGATAACCTGAATGGTGGCGCCCAGATAGTCACCACGACGCTCTTTACGCAGTACGTCGGCGTAGATACGTCCGGTGGTAAAGTTGTTGCGACGGGTCATCTTGGTGCGGATGAAACGCTCGTAGTGGCCCAAATCCAGATCGGTTTCGGCCCCGTCCTCGGTTACGAACACTTCACCATGCTGGGTCGGGCTCATGGTGCCCGGATCCACGTTGATGTACGGGTCCAGTTTCATGATGGTCACATCCAGACCACGGGCTTCCAGAATGGCTGCCAGAGAAGCTGCGGCAATGCCTTTGCCGAGGGATGAAACAACGCCACCAGTAACAAAAATATATTTGGTCGTCATGCTGAACCTGAAAGAAGTTTAGGGAATTTTAAGGGGTGCTTCGGGGATGAAGCAGGACGGGGAAACAGTATACCAAAAACCCCTCTCCCAAACAATGAGCAAAAATCTATCAGGCTCACCGCCCCCCCATCTTGCGCCAAATCAACTTTGCTCGGTTTCCTTCGCCTTATCCCAGGCTGCATCGAGCTTTTCGAGGGTGCAATCGGTCATTTTCAAGCCTTCTGCGGCGATTATCTGCTCAACTTGACGAAAGCGACGCTCGAACTTGGCGTTGGCGCCTCGCAGCACCTGCTCCGGATCCTTGCCCAGATGACGCACCAGATTGACGGTGGCAAACAGCAGGTCGCCGAGCTCGTCGCTCACCCGCGCCTCGTCCACATCGACCATCAACACCTCTTCCATCACCTCGTCGATCTCCTCGTGGATCTTGTCCACCACAGGCCCCAACGTCTTCCAGTCAAAACCGACAGTGGCGCAGCGTTTCTGAATTTTGGCGGCGCGGGTCAGGGCAGGCAACGCCTGCGGAATGTCGTCCAGCACGCTCTCTTTGTCGAGGGCCGCCCGCTCTTTGGCCTTTTCCGCCTCCCAGTTCGCTTTTACCGCCTGCTCGTTGGAGAGATCTGCATCGGAAAAAACGTGGGGGTGACGACGAATGAGCTTCTCGCTCACCGTATCGACGATATCGGCAAAGTCGAACAAGCCCCGCTCTTTACCCAGCTGGGCGTAGAACACCACCTGAAACAGCAAATCCCCCAGCTCCCCTTTTAGCCCCTGCCAATCCTCGGTCTCGATGGCATCGGCCACTTCGTAGGCCTCTTCCAGGGTGTGCGGCACTATGGTCTGGAAGCTCTGTTTCAGATCCCAGGGGCAGCCGTTTTGCGGATCGCGCAGGCGAGCCATGATATCGAGCAGTTGGGGCAGATCGTAACGTTGGGACATGGGATATTCGCTTTCGATTCGTTCAAAAAGGGTCATAAATACAGACCGGCCACTGGGGCCGGTCGGTTCGCTATCAAAGCCGCTTGGCGCTAATTACGTCATTAAGCTGACTGAGCTTGGCCAACGCCCGGTTGAAGGCGTTGATGTTGTAAATCTCCAGCTCCATGTCGATCTCGGCGGTCTGCTCGCGCACGTTGGAGCGCGAACGCACCCCCATCACATTGATCTTCTCGTTGGCCAGCACGGTAGTGATATCGCGCAGCAGGCCGGAGCGATCGTGGAGATGATCCGGATGGTGAGGCCGTAACCGCCGGAGTAGTTCTCCCCCCACACCGCATCGATCAGCCGCTCCGGGTTGCGACGTGACAACTCTTTCAACTGCTCGCAATCTTCCCGGTGGATCGAAACGCCGCGCCCCATGGTGATAAAGCCCTGAATGGAGTCCCCAGGGATCGGCTGACAGCAGCGGGCAATATGGGTCATCAGATTGCCGACCCCTTCCACCACGATATGGTCTTTGGGCTTGTGGCGCATCGGCGCATTGGCCTTCTGCTCCAGCTTCTCCAGCAGGCGGCGATCTTCCTCTTCCGCCGTCGGCTTGTTGTAACAGGTGTCGAGATAGTTGAGCACCTGGTTGATGCGGATATCGCCGCTGCCGATACCGGCCAGCAGATCGTCGGTGCTCTCCAGATTGAAGCGGCGCAGCATGTTGCCCTTGTCGATCTTGGACATGCTGAGGTTGTGGCGATCCAGCTCCTTCTCGAACAGCTCGCGACCGGCCACGATATTCTTGTCCCGATCCAGCTTTCTGAACCAGGTCGCCACCTTGGCCCGCGCCCGACTGGAGCGCAGGAAGCCGGCGTTGGGGTTCATCCAGTCGCGGCTCGGGTTCGGCTCTTTCTGGGTGATCACCTCCACCTGATCGCCGGTCTGCAGCGCGTAGGTAAACGGCACGATGCGGCCGTCAATCTTGGCGCCGATGCAGCGGTGACCGATCATGCTGTGGACGTGATAGGCAAAATCGAGCGGGGTGGCGCCAGCTGGCAGGTCGATCACATCCCCTTTCGGGGTGAAGACGTAGACTCTGTCCTCGAACACCTGACTGCGCAGATCTTCCAGCAGGGAGCCGCTCTCGGAGAGGTCTTCCTGCCAGGCGAGCAGCTTGCGCAGCCACTCGATCTTGTCTTCGAAGGTGTTGGCCTTGCCGCCAGCCTGTGCCCCTTCCTTGTAGCGCCAGTGCGCCGCGACGCCGAGCTCGGCATCCTGATGCATCTGGTCGGTACGGATCTGGATCTCGACCGTCTTGCCCTCCGGCCCCACCACTACGGTGTGGATCGACTGATAGCCGTTGGGTTTGGGGTTGGCGACATAGTCGTCAAACTCGCGGGGAATGTGGTGGAACTGGGTGTGCACGATACCGAGCGCCGCATAGCAATCCTGCAGCCGCTTGGTCACTACCCGCACCGCGCGCACGTCGAACAACTCGTTGAACTCGAGGTGCTTCTTCTGCATCTTGCGCCAGATGCTGTAGATATGTTTCGGCCGACCGTACACCTCGGCGTCAACTCCCGCCTCTTTCAACCCATTACGCAGGGATTGCACAAACTCGCGGATGTAGCGCTCGCGGTCGAGCCGCTTCTCGTCGAGCTGCTTGGCGATCTGTTTGTAGGTATCCGGATGCAGGTAACGGAAGGCGAGATCTTCCAGCTCCCACTTGAGCTGGCCGATGCCCAGACGGTTGGCGAGCGGCGCATAGATATTGGTGATCTCCTGGGCCATCAGCACCCGGGTCTCTTCATCTGCCGTCTTCGCTTCCCGCAGGCAAGCGATCCGCTCCGCCAGTTTGATCACCACGGCGCGCACATCCTCGACCATGGCAAGCAACATGCGACGCACGTTGTCGACCTGCTCCGGCGAGGTTTCGCTGCGATGGAGGGTCTGCAGGGAGCGGATGGCCTCCATCTCCAGCACCCCTTCCACCAGCTTGGCGATCTTGGAGCCAAAGTCCTCGTCCATCCGCTCCTGGCTGATGAGACCGGCTTCGACGAAGGGGTAGATGATGGCGGCCTTGAGGGTGCCGATATCCATGCTGAGCATCTGCAGGATGCCCACCATTTCGATGCCACGCACCAGCAGCTTGCTGGTCAGCGCCTCGTCACCGAGCGTCAGACAATACTGATAGACGGTTCGCAACTGATCCTTTTCACTGTCACTCAAGGAGAGCGAGCTGACCCACTCTTCCAGGGTGAAGTTGTCTTTCAAATGAATATCGCGAACCGCAACCATGGTATCAATCCTTTAAATTATCGGGCCGAAAGCTGTCACTTTCTCCCCTCATGAGATTGCCTCAAATGGGGATATCCAGCGCACTTTTCAAGGCATATTGTCCAGAAAGACAATAGAGCGCGCCAACAGGCCCTGCCGAACGACGAGGGTCTAGATTACCCCAATCACATCAGCTCAAACAGCCGCAGACACACCAGATTACATATCTGCATCGCCGTACTGATGAGCAGGATTACTTCATATACACACCAGCGCAAACAGACGCAGATATGCCGGATTACATATCCGCATCGCCGTACTGATGAGCAGGATTACTTCATATACCACACCAGATCAAACAGCCGCAGACATGCCAGATTACATATCCGCATCACCGAACTGATGAGTCATTTACTCCCGTTCAAACAGCGCCATGGACTCCAGATGACCGGTGTGAGGGAACATGTCGAGCATGCCGAGGCGCACCAGACGGTAACCCCCTTTCACCAGCACCTGACTGTCCCGCGCCAGGGTGACCGGGTTACAGGAGACGTAGACCACCCGCTTGGGTGAAAGTTTCACGACGTGTCCCATCACTTCCAGTGCGCCGGGGCGAGCCGGATCCAGCAGCACCAGATCAAACCCTTCCCGCGCCCAGGACATACCGACGATGTCATCGCTCAGGTCGGCTTTGTAGAAACGGGCATTGGTGATGCCGTTGCGACGGGCGTTCTCTTCGGCCCGCTGCACCATGGCCAGTTCACCTTCGACACCCACCACTTCGCGAGCCTGACGGGCCAGCGGCAGGGTGAAGTTGCCGATACCGCAGAAGAGATCGAGCACCTTGTCATCCTTGCTCGCCCCGAGCCATGTCAGCGCCTGCTCAACCATGCTCTGGTTGATGGGGCCGTTGACCTGAATGAAGTCACCGGGAGCAAATGCAAGAGACAGGCCATCCAGCGAATAGGATGGGGAAAATTGTTGCTGCAGCGCTTCGATGCGATCATCAGCCGCCTGCAGGTAGAGGTCGATCCCCTGCGCTTTTGCAAACTCAACCAGCAGGGCGCGATCCGCCTCATTGGGGCGGCCGGTGTGACGCAGCAGCATCATGATCCCCTGCTCGGCCTGGATTAGCTCCGCATGGCCCAGCTCGCGCTGGCTCTTGAGGCGATTGAGGCATTCACGCAGCGGGGCAATCAACGCAGAGAGCGGCTCAGCCAGCACAGGGCAACCGTCGATCTCCACCAGATCGTTGCTGTTGCGGCGGCGGAAACCGACCCGGGTGCAGCGACCGTTCTTGTCAAATTTGATGGCCAGACGACAGACCCGGCGGTAGGCACGATCTTCACCGGTCAGTACCGGCTCCAGCGCAGGCGCCTTGATGTTGCCCAACCGCTCGAACAGGCTGACCAGTCCCGCCGCCTTGGCGGCTTGCTGATCGGCAACCGACATGTGCTGGGCACTGCAACCGCCGCACTCGCGATAGTGGCTGCAGAAGGGGGCGATACGGTTGGCTGCCGGGGTCACCACCTGTTGCAAGGCGGCGTGACCATACTGCTTTTTCTCTTCGGTGATGCGTGCCTTGACGGTCTCGCCGGGCAGCGCCCCTTCGACGAAGATCGCCTTGCCCTGATGGCGACCGATACCGACGCAGTGGTGATCGAGGGTGTCTATCGTAAATTCAATGCGTTGGAGCTGGGTGGACTTCTTTTGGGGCTTGAAAAACTGGGCCATAAAACTTGGTGCCTATAGGTGGCTATGTCATGATTGTGGAATCTGCTGCCGGTATTGTCCCACAAGAATAATAGTATGACCAAATACGGCCACAGAGCCCGTGTATTGCCATCAACCCTATCGCCAACCCTGTTCACTGGTGGCCTGTTCGTATGACCAAATATGGCCTGAGAGCACGCGTTCTCGCCTTCACCATCCTGCCCACCCTGATCATCGGTGGCCTGATGGCCGGTTACTTCACCTTCCACCGCTACCAGCAGCTGGAAAACAACCTCATTGATCAGGGGATCAACATCATCGAACCGCTGGCGATCGCCAGTGAATACGGGATGACCCAGCACAGTCGCGAATCCCTCAAGCGGCTGATTGGTCTGACCCACCGCAAGAACTCCCCCTTCATCAAGTCCATCGCTGTCTTCACCCAGGACAACCAGCTGTTCGTTACCTCGAACTATCACCGGGATTTCACCCGACTCAGACTGCCCGATGGCGAGCCCATTCCGGATCTGACCAGCGTGACGTTTCAGGGGGACGACATCATTTTGCGCACCCCGATCCAGGCTGAAACCAGTCTGGATGGCTTCCCGCTGCCCAGCGATGTAGAGCCGCCGATGATCGGCTACATCTCGATGCAGATGGCGACCGATAGGGCCATGTTGCTGCAATACCGCGACACCTTCTTTGCGGTGATCATGGTGCTCATCGGGGTGGCCTTCAGCACCCTGTTTGGCTTCCGTCTGGTCAAGAGCGTGACCCAGCCCATCACCAACATGGTGCAGGCGGTGCACAAGATCAGGGAGGGGCGGCTCGATACCCGGGTCAGCGGCCAGCTCACCGGCGAGCTGGATATGCTGAAAAATGGTATCAACGCCATGGCCAAGGCGCTCTCCGAATATCACGAAGAGATGCAGCAGAATATCGATCAGGCTACCTCTGACCTGCGCGAAACCCTGGAGCAGATCGAGATCCAGAACGTCGAGCTCGACATGGCCAAGAAACGGGCGCAAGAGGCGGCGCGGGTCAAGTCGGAGTTTCTGGCCAACATGTCCCACGAATTGCGTACCCCGCTCAACGGGGTCATCGGTTTTACCCGCCAGTTGCTGAAAACCAGCCTGACCCCGAGCCAGACCGACTACATGCAGACCATCGAGAAATCGGCGCGCAACCTGCTTGGCATCATCAACGACATCCTCGACTTCTCGAAGCTGGAAGCGGGCAAGCTGCAGCTGGAGCATATCCCGTTCAGCCTGCGCGACACCCTCAACGAGACCATGCACCTGCTCGGCCCCAGCGCCCACGACAAGCAGCTGGAGCTCTCCTTGCGGGTGGATGCCGATGTGCCGGACTACCTCACCGGCGACCCCATGCGTCTGCAACAGGTGCTGACCAACCTCACCGGCAACGCCATCAAGTTCACCGAACAGGGCAACGTCGATGTCCATATCGAGCAGACCGGCAGTGGCAACCACAAGGTGAGGCTCAACGTCCAGATCCGCGATACCGGCATCGGCATCTCCCAAGAGCAGCAACATCAGCTGTTCCAGGCCTTCAATCAGGCCGACTCCTCCATCTCCCGCCGTTATGGCGGCACAGGCCTAGGCCTCGTTATCACCCAGAAGCTGGTGCAGCAGATGGGCGGCCAGATCCGCTTTGAATCGGAGCTCGGCAAGGGCTCCATCTTCTCGTTCAGTCTGGATGTGGAGGTCTCACCCCTGCCCCAGACCGATCAACTGCCGCTGGATCGGATCCGTGGCAAGCGGCTCTGGCTGCTGGAACCGGATCCCTTCGCGCAAGCCTCTCTGCTCGCCCTGCTGGCGGAGTGGCACCTCGACGTGCACCCACTGACCAGCGATGATCCCTGGCCCGAGATGAGCGAGCAGGAGATGGTGATCATCGGCAGCAGCACCCTGCATACGCCGCAGCAAGTGCTCGGCCGCCTCGACAGACTGAACGGCCAGCAGCAGAACACCATAGTGCTGCTCAGCAGCCACGAGCCGTCGCTCTATGAAGCTATGCTGGCCCATGGCGCCCAGCACTGTCTCTCCAAACCGGTCAACCACCGCAAGCTGCTGCACGCCCTGCTCTCGCCGGAATCGAGCCGCCAGAAGCTGCCCGCCCAGCCTGCACCGCGCCAGTTGCAGCCGATCAAGGTGCTGGCGGTGGATGACAACGCCGCCAACCTCAAGCTGATCGCCGCCATGCTCAAGGAGATGGTGAGTCAGGTGGTGGTGTGCAAAAACGGCAAGGAGGCGGTCAAGCAGGCCCAGAGCCAGCCATTCGACATCATCTTCATGGATATCCAGATGCCGATCATGGATGGCATCAGCGCCACCCAGGCGATCCGCAACCAGTCCCTCAACACCACCACTCCGATCGTGGCGGTGACCGCCCACGCCATCCCCGGCGAACGGGAGCGCCTGATCCGGCAGGGGATGGACGACTATCTGGCCAAGCCCATCGACGAGAGCATGCTGGCCCAGCTCATCACCGACTTTGCCCATCGCCGCCACCAGAATAATGGTGCCCAACAGATCGACTGGGCACTGGCGGTGCGGCAAGCGGCGGGGAAAGAGCATCTCGCCAGAGAGATGCTGACCATGCTGCTGGCCAGTTTCGACGAAGTGGAACCTGTGCTGGATAGCGCACTGGCGGGCGAAATTGAAGATAGCGAGGTGCTGGCCCAGCTCCATCGCCTCAACGGTGGCTGTGCCTATTCCGGGGTGCCGGGGCTGCAACGGCTGCTCTCCCAGCTGGAACAACAGCTGCGTGACGGCGTGCCGGTCAGCGAGCTGGAACCCGAGCTGCTGGAGCTGCAAGATGCGCTGGAACTGGTGCGCCAGGAGGCGCCCCGTTATCTCGGCAAGGCTTGATGAGCTTGACCCGAACTGTATCGGCCCCCGCTTTTTCTGACGCGAGGGCCGCCAGATGGTAAAGTTGCGCCGTTTACACAGGAGTCAGCATGACCAACAACGATATTCTGCGCCGTCTGCGCTACGCCCTCACCATCAGCAACGACCAGATGGTCGAGATGTTTGCCAAGGGCAACCTGACGGTCACTCACGCCCAGCTGCACAGCTGGTTGATGAAAGAGGCGGCGGAAGGTGAAGAGCAAGAGGCAGGCTATGTCGCCTGTCCCGACTCGGCCCTGAGCCAGTTCCTCGACGGTTTCATCATCGCCCGCCGCGGCGTGCGGGAAGATGCACCGGCCCAGGTGATCCCGAACCGGATCAACAACAACATGATCTTGCGCAAGCTGCGCATCGGCCTCAACTTCAAGGAAGAGGACATGCTCGGCACCCTCAAGCTCGCCGACTTCAACCTCTCCAAGTCCGAGCTCAGTGCCCTGTTCCGCTCCAAGGATCACAAGCACTATCAGGACTGCGGGGATCAGATCCTGCGCAACTTCCTGATCGGCCTCACTGCCAAATACCGCGGCTAACCAGCCGCGCGACTGACCAGACCGGGCCTTCGACATGTGCCAGCGACTCACTCCTCCCACGCTCAGTAGACTGGTTGTGGCAGGGGGATGGCGCTGGCGCTTTCTTCTTCTCCTCTTCTTTCTGCCACTGGGTGGTTGTACTCCGTCCGAGTACCAGCTCTCGACCCGCTATCAGAGCGCCAACCAGAACGAGCGGATCGCCTTTCTGATCCTCCATTACACCGACGAAGACGATGCCAACTCCCTGCGCCTGCTGACCGAGCAGGAGCACAAGGTGAGCGCCCACTACCTGATCCCCCGCGACAGCCACGAGACACCGTTCACCGTCTATCAGCTGGTGCCGGACAGCGCGCGCGCCTGGCATGCGGGACGCAGCCGTTGGCACCAATATGCCGGGCTCAATGCCAGCTCCCTTGGCATCGAGATCGTCAACCTCGGCTATCCAGCGGAAGATGAGCCGCTGGCCCCCGATGCCCGCCGCTGGCAACCCTATACCCCGCAGCAGATTGCCGCCGTCGGCGCCCTCAGCCGGGAGCTGGCCGCCCGCTACCAGATTCCACCGACCCAGGTGCTGGGCCACAGCGATGTCGCTCCCGAGCGCAAGCAGGATCCCGGCCCTCACTTCCCCTGGCGCCAGCTCTATCTGACGTACGGAGTCGGCGCCTGGCCAGATGAAGGTCGGGTGGCCGAGTTACTGGCCAGCCCCTTGCCCGATTGGGATGCAGCCATGTGGCAACAGCAACTGGCCCGCTATGGCTATGGCCTGCCCCAGACTGGCCAGTGGGATGAGCAGAGCCGCGCCGTCATGGGCGCCTTTCAGCTCCACTTTCGCGCCAGCAGGGTCGATAGCAAACCGGACCGCGAGTGTCAGGCCATCCTGATGGCGCTGCTGGAAAAATACTTCCCCTAATACTCATCCATTGCCCCTGTTGCTGCGTACTGTTTGATAGCCTTTAGCTATCAAACAGTTAGGCACAAGCAATTGTCCCTGCATTTTGCAAGGCGTTACTCTGACTGCGTTCCGAAAGAGAATTTCAAACCGATTTCCAAATCTGGAGGTGAATGATGAAAAGCCCGATTGGTCTTGATACTGCTCAATCACAAGCCCTGGCAGCCGAGTTGAACAAATTGCTGGCCAGCTACCAGATCCTCTACATGAACGTGCGCGGCTTCCACTGGAATATCCGTGGCAACCAGTTCTTCGAACTGCACCTGAAATTTGAAGAGATTTACAACGACCTGCTGTTGAAAGTCGATGCACTGGCCGAGCGGATCCTGACCCTGGATGGGGTGCCGATGCACAGCTTCAGCGACTATCTGAAAGTCTCTGCCATCCCGGAGCAAAAAGGGCTGCACGATGGCCGCGCCTGTGTCGAATCCCTGCTGGATAGCTTCCGCGAACTGCTGGTCGCCCAGCGCCGTATTCTGGGTCAAGCAGCCGAAGCTGGTGATGAGGGCACTGCCTCCATCCTCTCCGACTATGTGCAGCAGCAGGAAAAACTGGTCTGGATGCTGCGCGCTTATCTGGCCTGATAGTGAACCAAGCCGACTACAGCGTACGTATGCTGGGTTGAGTAAGTTCCGGGCCGAAAGCTCCTGACCAGACCACGGCCCAATCCGTCTGATTGTTATGTTCTGTTGCAAACCTGAGTTGTCTCTCCTTTTATCCACCCGCTTGCCGCCCTGTTTGGGCGGCTTTTTTTGTTTTTGATCTGCATCAAGGGAATCTTAATTGGCAAATTGAATGCCTATTAAGTTTTTCGCAAGAGGAATAGAATCGCCACAAAACAGACAACTGAAATGTCCAATTAGGAGAGGCATGATGTTTTGTGTGCAATGTGAACAGACAATTCGTACCCCGGCTGGCAACGGCTGTGCCTACGCACAAGGTATGTGCGGCAAGACGGCTGAAACCTCGGATCTGCAGGATGTGCTGATCTACACCCTGCAGGGGCTCAGCGCCTGGGCGCTGGCCGCCCGCGAGCAGGGCATCATGGATCGCGAGATCGATGCCTTCGTGCCCAAGGCCTTCTTCGCCACCCTCACCAACGTCAACTTCGACTCGAATCGCATCGTGGCCTACGTCAATCAGGCCCTCGCCTATCGCCAGCAGTTGGCCGATCGTCTGACCGCTATGGCGGTGCAGGTGAACGATTTGCCACAGTCCGCTTACTTCGAACCCGGTGCCGAACTGCTGGAACAACTTGCCCATGCCGCACCAGCCGCACCCAATCGGGGCAAGAGCGAAGTGAACGAAGACATCATGGGGCTGCGTCTGCTCTGTCTTTACGGCCTCAAGGGCGCCGCCGCCTATATGGAGCACGCCCGGGTGCTGGATCAGCAGAGTGACGAGGTGGCCGCCGAATTCCACCGCATCATGAGCTGGCTCAGCACAGACCCGAGCGAAATGGGTCGGCTGTTCAGCTGTGCCATGGAGATCGGTCAGCTCAACTTCAAAATCATGGAGATGCTGGATCTCGGTGAAACCAGCGCCTTCGGCCATCCGGAACCCACCCAGGTACGCGTAACCCCCATCTCCGGCAAGTGCATTCTGGTCTCCGGCCACGACATGATGGATCTCAAGCTCATTCTGGAGCAAACCAAGGGAACCGGCATCAACATCTACACCCATGGTGAGATGCTGCCTGCGCTAGCCTACCCCTTCTTCAAGCAGTACCCCCATCTGGTGGGCAACTACGGATCCGCCTGGCAGAACCAGCAGAAAGAGTTTGCCAACTTCCCGGGCGCCGTGGTGATGACCTCCAACTGCATCATCGACCCGAATGTGGGCAACTACTCGGATCGCATCTTCACCCGCTCCATCGTCGGCTGGCCCGGCATAACCCATCTGGAGGGGGATGATTTCTCCGCCGTGATCGCCAAGGCGCAAGCGCTGGAAGGCTTCAAGCACACCGAGCTCGAGCACTTCATCACCATCGGCTTTGCCCGCAACGCCCTGATGCAGGCCGCCCCCGCAGTGATTGAGAAGGTCAAAGCCGGAGAGATCAGCCACTTCTTCCTGGTAGGTGGCTGTGACGGCGACAAGGCCGAGCGCGCCTACTTCACCGAATTTGCCAAGGCGGCGCCGCGCGACAGCCTGCTGCTCACCCTGGGCTGCGGCAAGTACAAGTTCAACAAGCTCGACTTTGGCGACATCGGCGGCATTCCGCGCCTGCTGGACGTGGGCCAGTGCAACGATGCCTACTCCGCCATCCAGTTGGCGCTGGCACTCTCCGAGGCGTTCGAGTGCGGGGTCAACGATCTGCCGCTGACGCTGGTGCTCTCCTGGTTCGAGCAAAAAGCCATCGTCATTCTGCTCACCCTGCTCTCCCTCGGGGTGAAGGACATTCGTACCGGCCCGACCGCCCCCGCCTTCCTCACCCCGGCGCTGCTCAAGGTGCTGGAGGAGCAATTCGGCCTGAAAGGGACCACCACGGCCGAAGCTGACTTGGCCGAGATCCTGGCGGCTTAATCGGCACCTCATGTTGTAAGCGTTTGGCGAGCCGTCCGGCTCGCCTTTTTTCTGGATCCGGCTTTTTCACCAGACGTTTTCGAACCGTTTCAAACCTAAGGAGCCTTGTGATGACCTCTCTCACGCTCACCTGCATTGGCCGCCAACAGAACACCCACGACGTCGTGAGCTGGCAGCTGGCGCCGCTTTCCGGCAGCCTCCCTCCCGTGCTGGCTGGCCAGTGCATCACCCTGCATACCGAGATTGACGGCCAGCCGGAGTGCCGCGCCTATACCCTCTCCTCCAGCCCGCAGGATGAATGCTGGCAAGTGACTATCAAGGATGTGGGACGGGTCTCTCGCCATATGCACCAGACCCTGCAAGTGGGGGCGAGATCCGGGTGGATGGCCCGTTCGGCGACTTCAACCTGACTGCCTTGCCTTGCGAACGGCCACTGCTGCTCAGTGCCGGTTCCGGCATTACCCCCATGTGGGCCATGTTGCGGGACGAGCTCGCCAAACGGCCGGATGCCGATATCCACTTTATTCATAGCGCCCGCTCGCCAGCAGATGTGATCTTCGCAGATGACTTGGCTGCACTGGCTGAGGCCCATGCCGGTGTACGCCATGCCCTGATTCTGGAAGAGGCCCCTGCAGATCACCCCTGGATTGGCCGACTTACCCCCGCCATGCTGGCCGAATTGGCCCCAGATCTGCGCGAACGCCATGTCTATCTCTGCGGGCCAACCCCCTATATGGCGGCGGTCAGCGCCATGCTGGCTGAGCTGGGATTGCCGCCGGATCAGCTGCATCAGGAGTCCTTTGGCCTTCCCCCCACAGACCCCGCCACCACCACCAGCGACCACTTCTGGCTGACCCTGAAAAAGAGCGGCAAAAAGGTGAAGATCCTGCCGGGTCAGACCCTGCTGGCTGCGCTGGAAGCTGCTGGTGAAACCATGATGGCTGCTTGTCGCGCCGGAGTATGTGGCAGCTGTCGTTGCACCACCACTGGTGACATCGAGCGCCAGAGCGTGATGACATTGAGTGCTCAGGATCTGGAGAGCGGCATTGCTCTGGCATGCTCCTGCACTGCGAAAGGGGATATCAGTCTCGATTATTGAGGTGTGGTGAAGGCTTCTGTGAGGTGCGGTGAACGCGTTATCGGTATCCCAACCTTTTCCCAACTAGACAGGGGCGCTAGACTCTGCCCCAGTTTCACCAGAACACGGGATAAAAAATGACAATACTGGTCACAGGGGGTGCCGGCTATATCGGCTCCCACACCCTGGTTGAGCTGCTCGGTGCGGGGCAGCAGGTCGTGGTGCTGGACAACCTCTCCAACTCTTCACCGGAGTCACTCAAGCGGGTCGAACAGATCACCGGCAAGCCGGTCACCTTCGTCGAAGGGGATGTGCTGGACAGAGCCTGTCTGCAGCAGCTGTTTGCCAACCATCAGATCAAATCGGTGATCCACTTCGCCGGTCTCAAGGCGGTCGGAGAGTCGAGCCAGATCCCGCTCACCTACTACCAGAACAACATCACCGGCACCCTGGTGCTGTGCGAAGAGATGGCCCAGGCTGGCGTTTTCCGCTTGGTATTCAGCTCCTCGGCCACCGTCTATGGCGATCCCGCCTCGGTACCGCTGCGGGAAGATTTCCCCACCAGCGCCACCAACCCCTATGGTCGCTCCAAGCTGATGGTGGAGGAGATCCTCCGTGATCTCGCCAAATCCGATCCCCGCTGGGCCATCGTACTGCTGCGTTACTTCAACCCGGTAGGCGCCCACGAGAGCGGCCTGATTGGTGAAGATCCCAACGGCATCCCCAACAACCTGTTGCCCTATATCAGCCAGGTGGGTGTCGGCAAGCTCAAGGAGCTGGGGGTATTTGGCAACGACTACCCGACCCCGGATGGCACCGGCGTGCGCGATTACATCCACGTGGTGGATCTCGCCATCGGTCACCTCAAAGCGCTGGCACGCATCGAGTCTGATACCGGCGTCTTTACCTATAACCTGGGCACCGGTCAGGGGTACTCGGTGCTGGAGATGATCAAGGCATTTGAAGTGGCCAGCGGTCGCACCATTCCCTACCAGATCAAACCCCGTCGCCCGGGCGACATCGCCGAGTGCTGGGCCGAGCCGACACTGGCCCGTGCCGAGCTGGGTTGGCAGGCAGAGCGCGGTCTGGAGCGGATGATGATCGATACCTGGCGCTGGCAAAGCCAGAATCCGAACGGCTATCAAAGCTGATCTCTCGCGGGTGGATAACAAAACGCCCCGACATTTTCATGTCGGGGCGTTTTATTTTGCGACATTCAATCAGTGGGTCTGACTGCGCAGCAGCGGCACACGGGACAATCGGGGGGCGATGCGCTCTATCAGCCGATCCGCCAGGGGGGTCAGCAGCAACCAGGGCAGGCAGAGGGTGGCCAGCCCCAGTGCGCCGACGTAGACATCGGTAAACCAGTGAGCGCCCGCCAGAATGCGTGGTGCGGAAAAGAGCGGCACCATCAACAATGCGGTGAGACCCGCCCAACGTGGCAGATAACGTAAGGCGTAACCCGCGAAGATCATCAGGAACAGGGCATGATCCCCCGGGAAACTATCGCCCGAAGAGTCCTTGGTCGGAATACCGCTTAGCTGGGTCACCCGCAGCGCATCGGGCACCATCAGGGTCGGGCTGGGCCGCTCCACCGGCAATCGGTGACCAAGCTGGTTGATCACCAGTGCACTCAGCAGCATGACAATGCCCATCGCCACCAGTTGGCGACGCCCCGCCAAATCCCGGGCAAAGAAACAGCGGGCCAGGATCAACCCCATACAGGTCAGTACTGCCAGATCGAACAGCCGGTTATTAGTGATGGCCACCAGATCGGCCCACAGCGCAGACTGCCCGAGCCAGCCATTGACGGTATGAAAAATCGCGAGGTCCCACTGATCCCAGGGACCATGAGCGGGCAGCGCAGCCCAACTGATGGCCACCAGACCACCGACCAGATAGCAAAGCAGGAACTTGCCCATGGGGACTCTCCGTTTGAAAAGGGCGATATCGTAAAACTGCAGGGTGCGTCACAAAACCGAAGAATTGTAAGAAAGTGCGACACAAAATCAAGCCTCAAATAAAGCCCAACAACCCACTCCAGCCTCGCACACCGCGACAGCGACAATATTTCTGCCTCCAGTGCGTCATCTGTGGGCCTCTCACCATGAGTGCGGCTTGTGCCACCACCGCAACACCCCCTAGAATGCCCACTTCCCTTTACTGCGAAAGGAAGCGGTATGCATATTCACATTCTCGGGATCTGCGGCACCTTTATGGGTGGTCTGGCGGTGTTGGCAAAACAGCTTGGTTATCGGGTGACCGGTTCGGATGCCAACGTCTATCCCCCCATGAGTACCCAGCTCGAGCAACAGGGCATCGAACTGACCGAAGGCTATGACCCCTCCCAACTCGATCCGGCGCCGGATCTGGTGGTGATCGGCAACGCCATGAGCCGCGGCAACCCCTGTGTTGAATATGTGCTGGACCGCAATCTGCCCTACATCTCCGGCCCCCAGTGGCTGCTGGAGCATGTGCTGCAGGATCGCTGGGTACTGGCCGTTGCCGGCACCCACGGCAAGACCACCACCGCCAGCATGCTGGCCTGGGTGCTGGAGTACGCCAAACTGGAGCCCGGTTTCCTTATTGGCGGCGTGCCGGGCAACTTCCCGGTCTCCGCCCGTCTCGGCTCTGCCCCCTTCTTCGTCATCGAAGCGGACGAGTACGACTGCGCCTTCTTCGACAAGCGCTCCAAGTTCGTTCACTACCACCCGCGTACCCTGGTGATGAACAACCTGGAGTTCGACCACGCCGATATCTTCCCGGATCTCGCCGCCATCCAGCGCCAGTTCCACCACCTGATGCGTACCGTGCCGAGCAACGGCCGGGTGCTGTTCCCGCAAGCCGATGACAACCTCACCGCCGTACGCAAGATGGGCTGCTGGAGCGAAGTGGAGCTGGTCGGTCAGGACGACGCCAAGTGGAAAGCGGTCAAGCTGGCCGATGACGGCTCCGCTTTCGAGGTGTGGCTGGATGGCGAAAAGCAGGGCGAGGTGCACTGGGAGTGCATCGGCGAGCACAACGTCAACAATGGCCTGATGGCTATCGCGGCTGCCCGCCACGCCGGTGTCATGGTGGAGCACGGTATTGCAGCCCTCTGCCAGTTCAAATCCCCCAAACGGCGGATGGAGCTCAAGGGCGAGGTAGCTGGCATCAGCGTTTATGACGACTTCGCCCACCACCCCACCGCCATCGAAACCACCCTTGGCGGTCTGCGCGCCAAGGTAGGCAAAGCCCGTATCCTGGCAGTGCTGGAGCCGCGCTCCAACACCATGAAACTGGGGGTTCACAAGGAGGAGCTGGCTGGCTGCTTCGATGGCGCCGACGAGGTGTTCTTCTTCCAACCCCCCAACATCGGCTGGGATCTCGGCGAGGTGACGGCCCATATGACCCGTCCGGCCAAGGTATTCAACGATCTGGAGACCCTGATCAATCGGCTGGTGGCCGAGAGCCGCGATGGCGACCATATTCTGATCATGAGCAACGGCGGCTTTGGCGGCATTCATGACAAGCTGATCGCCCGCCTCAAGGATTACCACGGCGAACTATGAACAAAACGATCACCCTGGCGCTGACCGGTGCCTCCGGCGCCCCCTACGCCCTGCGCCTGCTCCAGTGTCTGGTGCAGGCGGACTATCGGGTCTATCTGCTCGCCTCCTCGGCAGCTCGTGTGGTACTCAAGACCGAGCAGCAACAGGATTGGCCCGGCTCGCCGAAAGAGCTCTCTGCCTATCTTTGTCGCCAATATGGCGCCAAGGAGGGGCAGATTGTCGCCTGCGGCAAGGAGGAGTGGTTCTCGCCAGTCGCCTCCGGTTCGGCAGCCCCCAAACAGATGGTGGTCTGCCCCTGCTCCATGGGCACCGTCTCGGCCATTGCCAACGGTACCTCCGACAACCTGCTGGAGCGGGCGGCGGATGTGGTGATCAAGGAGCGCGGCCAGCTGATCCTGGTGCCCCGCGAAACCCCCTTCTCGGCGATCCATCTGGAGAACATGCTGAAACTGGCACGGCTCGGGGTGACCATCATGCCCGCTGCGCCCGGTTTCTATCATGAGCCGAAAAGCATCGAGGATCTGGTGGACTTTATGGTCGCCCGCATCCTCGATCATCTGGGTGTCGAGCATGAGCTGACCCACCGCTGGGGCTATGGCCACCATTGAGGTGACCGCCACATTCGGCCATAAAAAAACGGCGCCACTCAATGAGTGACGCCGTTTTTTCGTTAAGTCGTGTTAGCGAGCCTGAATTGGCGCCGTCACGTACTTGAACAGGAAATCAGTCACCTCTTGGCGCGCCGGGCGCAGAGGTTGATTGATCATCTGCATCATCACATAGCCAAAACCGGTCAAAGAGCGGGCCAGATCCTGTGCTGACAGCACGCTGGTGATCTCCCCTGCATCCATGGCGGTTTGCAGCTCGCTGGCGATCAGCTCAAGGCAGTGATCGAGCAGCCGGGTATAGCGGGGCCATACCTCTTCCCGAACCGATGAGCTCCACTCCAGCCAGATACCGGCATAATCCGGTTGATCGTAGGCGGCATCGACAGAGAGGCGTACATGACGCTGGATCTTGTCGAAAATGGAGCCCTGGTCACCGTATGCCTGCGACAGCATTTGGTTCACAAAGCGTTCGATCTCGGCCAGCACCTCATCTACCAACTCCTCGCGGGTGTTGAAATAGTTGAAGACGGTAGCCACAGAGACCTTGGCCTGTTCGGCTATCTCGGCGTGACCTGCACGGCCAATGCCGCGACGGGAGAACACCTCGATGGCACATTCCATCAATTGGGAGCGACGAGCTTCCGGCGACAGCCGGGTACGACGTCTTATTTCTGCGCGTGGTTCCATAGTTTTTATCATCTAATAGTTATTGATTATGGTGTTTATAGTATTTTAACTAATCATGCCTGAGTGCCTGCTAACTCTATCAATTAAAATAAGCCGATAAAAGCACCACGTATCTCTAGCACCCTTCAACATGAGTGGTAGAATCATCGGTTTTGATATTCATGAACGGCCAAATCCCCTTTGGCCTTATGGGAGTAAGTGATGAAACACACCGTCGAGGTGATGATCTCCGAGGCTGAAGTAGCCGCCCGGATCGCCAAATTGGGTGAAGAGATCACCGCCCGCTATCAGGGTTCTGACGAAGTCGTGATGATTGCGCTGCTGCGCGGTTCCTGCATCTTCCTGGCCGACCTCTGCCGCCAGTGCCAGCTGCCCATCACCCTGGACTTCATGACCGCCTCCAGCTACGGCTCCGGCATGCACAGCACCCGTGACGTCCGCATCCTCAAAGACCTGGACGACGACATCAAGGGCAAGGATGTGGTGATCGTGGAAGACATCATCGACACCGGTTACACCCTCAACAAGGTGCGCGAGATCCTCTCCCTGCGCGAGCCGAAATCCCTGGCCATCTGCACCCTGCTGGACAAACCCTCCCGCCGCGAAGTGCAGGTGCCGGTCGACTGGATTGGCTTCGCCATCCCGGACGAATTCGTGGTCGGCTGCGGCATCGACTACGCCCAGAAGTACCGCAACCTGCCGTTTATCGGCAAAGTGGTACCTCAGGAGTAAGCCAGGTTCAGGAATATCACGGGTGAAGCGGCCTTGCGCCCTTTACTCTGTGCAGGCGGCCTTGGCCGCCTTTTCTGTATCGAGCCGGATTCAACCATCACAGAGGTTGCAATGAACGCACTGGAAATCAGCGGCCTGAAAAAGACCTATCAGGGGGGCGTCGAAGCCCTTAAAGGCATCGATCTTACCGTCAGGCAGGGGGATTTCTTCGCCCTGCTCGGCCCGAACGGCGCGGGCAAGTCCACCACCATCGGCGTCATCAGCTCGCTGGTAAACAAGAGCGCCGGAAAGGTGAAGGTATTTGGCTACGACATCGACAGCGATCTCGAACAGGCCAAGGCCCAGCTCGGGCTGGTGCCGCAGGAGTTCAACTTCAGCCAGTTCGAGAAGGTGATCCAGATTGTCACCCATCAGGCCGGTTTCTACGGCGTGCCCAAGGCAGAAGCCAAGATCCGCGCCGAGAAGTACCTGCGCCAGCTCGATCTGTGGGAGAAGCGCGACATGCCTGCCCGCACTCTCTCAGGCGGCATGAAGCGTCGCCTGATGATCGCCCGCGCCCTGATGCACGAGCCCAAGCTGCTGATCCTCGATGAACCGACCGCCGGGGTCGATATCGAGATACGCCGCTCCATGTGGACCTTCCTCAAGGATCTCAACGAGCAGGGCGTCACCATTATTCTCACCACCCACTATCTGGAAGAGGCCGAGATGCTCTGCCGCAACATCGGCATCATCGACAAGGGTCGCCTGATCGAGAACACCAGCATGAAGAATCTGCTGGGCAAGCTGGGTCGCGAGACCTTCCTGCTCGACCTTGCGCCAGGTTCTGCCGTACCTGAGGTGCCAGAGTTCAACGGCCGCATGCAGGATGAGCGCACCCTCGAGGTGGATCTCGACAAGAGCCAGTCACTCAACAGCCTGTTCGAGCAGCTGTCGAACCAGCAGGTGCAGGTCGTGAGCATGCGCAACAAGGCCAACCGGCTGGAAGAGCTGTTCGTCAATCTGGTCGAAGAGGGGAGAAAAGCATGAATCTGGCCATCTACTACATCGCCTTCAAGAGCATTCTGGCCAAAGAGGTGAGCCGCTTTACCCGGATCTGGATCCAGACCCTGGTGCCACCGGCCATCACCATGAGCCTCTACTTCGTCATCTTCGGCAACCTGATCGGTTCGCGCATCGGTGACATGGGCGGTTTCACCTACATGGAGTTCATCGTGCCCGGCCTCATCATGATGTCGGTGATCACCAACTCCTACTCCAACGTTGCCTCCTCCTTCTTCAGCGCCAAGTTTCAGCGCAATATCGAGGAGATGCTGGTCGCGCCGGTACCCAACTACGTCATCATCGCCGGTTACGTGGGCGGTGGCGTGGCGCGCGGCCTCTGTGTCGGCCTCATCGTCACCCTGGTGTCGCTGTTCTTCGTGCCGCTGCAGATCCACCATCTGTTCAGCGTCTGCGTGACCGTGCTGCTCACCGCCATCCTCTTCTCGCTGGGTGGCCTCATCAACGCGGTGTTTGCCAAGACCTTCGACGACATCAGCATCATCCCCACCTTCGTACTGACTCCCCTCACCTATCTGGGCGGGGTGTTCTACTCCATCAGCCTGCTGCCCCCCTTCTGGCAGGGTGTCTCCCAGGTGAACCCCATCATCTACATGGTGAACGCGTTCCGTTACGGCTTCCTCGGTATCTCCGACGTGCCGCTCGGCACCGCCTACCTCATCATCATCGGCTTTATCGTGGCCCTCTACGGTATCGCCTGGTGGCTCATCTCCCGCGGCACCGGCCTGCGCCACTGATTGCCAAAACGGGCACCTCGCGGTGCCCGTTTTTTATTCCCCCTGTAGCCCCTTCAACCTGCTAGCCCCCTTCTCAATAACCTGCCTGTCATTAAGGATTTACCTGACACCTTGTGATCCACCGCAATTTTCGAATTACCCCCAAAGGTATAATTCTCGCGGTTGGATGTGCCGTCACGGATGGCTCGTCCGTCTCTTCATTTCTCTCATCAGGGCAGGATCGCCTATGTCACTTATCACCGAGTTGCCAGCCATATTCGATAGTTTTTCAGATGCCCGTCGTCAGGGCTTTCTGGCTGTAATGGCACTCAAGGAGCGACAGATCCCCCTGGTCGGTACCTACTGTACCTTTATGCCGCAGGAGGTGGCGATAGCCGCCGGCGCCGTGGTGGTATCGCTCTGCTCCACCAGCGACGAGACCATCGAGGAGGCCGAGAAAGATCTGCCCCGCAACCTCTGCCCGCTCATCAAGAGCAGCTACGGTTTTGGCAAGACCGACAAGTGCCCCTACTTCTACTTCTCCGATCTGGTGGTGGGGGAAACCACCTGCGACGGCAAGAAGAAGATGTACGAGTACATGGCCGAGTTCAAACCGGTGCATGTGATGCAGTTGCCCAACCGCGCCGATGACGAAGCCTCCCGCAACCTGTGGCGCAGCGAAATCGTCCGCTTCAAGGAGTTGCTGGAGCAGCAGTTCGGCAAGCCCATCAGCGAGCAGGCATTGCGAGACGCCATCGTGCTGAAAAACCGCGAACGCCGCGCGCTGGCCAATTTCTACCGGCTGGGCCAGCTCAACCCGCCGGCGCTGAGCGGCACCGACCTGCTCAAGGTGGTCTATGGCGCCACCTTCCGCTTCGACAAGGAGCTGCTCATCAGCGAGCTGCAGGAGATGACCCGCCGCATCAAGGTCGAGTATGCCGAGGGCAAGCGGCTCGATGCCCGCCCGCGCATCCTCATCACCGGCTGCCCCATCGGCGGCGCGGCCGACAAGGTGGTGCGTCTCATCGAGGAGCACGGCGGCTGGGTGGTGGGTTACGAGAACTGCACCGGCGCCAAGGCGACCGAGCAGTGCGTCAGCGAGGAGGGCGATCCGTTCGATGCGCTGACCGACAAGTATCTGGCCATCGGCTGCTCCTGCATCTCCCCCAACCACCAGCGCATGAATCTGCTGAGCCAGATGGTGGAGGAGTATCAGGCGGACGGAGTGATCGATGTGATCCTGCAGGCTTGCCACACCTATGCGGTGGAGTCGCTCGCCATCAAGCGCCATGTGCGCGAACGCCACGGCATCCCCTACATGGCAGTCGAGACCGACTACTCCAGCGCCGACAAGGGACAACTGGCCACCCGGCTGGCCGCCTTTATCGAGATGCTGTAAGGAGGCGCCGTGTCACTCTCCATCGGGATTGACTCGGGCTCCACCGCGACCAAGGGGATCCTGTTCGACAGCCGGGATGGCGGGCGTATCGTCCGCCGTTTTCTGGTGCCGACCCCCTTTCGTCCGCTGGCCGCCATCGAGCAAGGCTGGACCGAACTTTCGGCCGATTTGCCAGAGCGCCCCCACCTGACCCTGACCGGTTATGGCCGCGATCTGGCGTCGTTCGCCGATCGCCGGGTTACCGAGATCTCCTGCCATGGGCTGGGGGCTCGCCTGCTCTGCCCGTCGGTACACACCGTCATCGACATCGGCGGGCAGGACAGCAAGGTGATCCAGCTCGATAGCGACGGCAACCTCACCGATTTTCTGATGAACGACAAGTGCGCCGCCGGCACCGGTCGCTTTCTCGAGGTGATCACCCGCACTCTGGGAGCTCGGGTCGAGCAGCTTGACGAACTGCTGCAAGGGGCCGAGCCCCACGACATCAGCAGCATGTGTACCGTGTTTGCCGAATCGGAGGCGATCAGCCTGCGCTCGGCGGGCATTCCGGCCGAGTCAATCCTGGCCGGTATCGTCCGCTCCATGGCCCGGCGCAGTGCCAACTTTATCGGCCGCCTCGGCGCCCGACCGACAGTGCTCTTTACCGGCGGCGTCAGCCACTGCGCCACCTTCCGCCACTATCTGGCCGAAGGGTTGGGCTGCGACGTGGCCACCCACCCGGATGCCCAGTTTGCCGGTGCGCTGGGGGCTGCCCTGTTCGGCGCGCGCGCCAGCACGGGAGGCAAATCATGAATCAGGAGTTTCTCTACCTGTTCCACTCCACTCTCGGCACGATCAGGATGCGCAAGCGGCTGGAGCAACACGACCTGTCGTTTCGGGTCTGCGACGTGCCGCGCCTGCTCAGTGCCGGCTGTGGCCTCGCCATTCGCCTCCACTGCCCGCCAGACGAGTGGCAGCAGTGGTGCCAGAGCGGTGAAACCGCTGCCGTCTTTCGCTGCGAAGCGGACGGCGACTATCAGGAGCTGGCCCGCTATCCGGCCGATAGCCCGGACATGGCGAAGCAAACGCCTGTGGCTGGCAGTCGGAGTCATGGATGATAAAGATCTATCCCATGGCTGTTTATCTGCGCATGCTGGCCAATCTGGCACTGGGGGGATTCTTCCTCGCCTCCGCCGGGTTCAAGCTGGCCTCCCCCGCCCTGTTCATCGAGCAGATCGGCGCCTTTGGCCTGATCTGGCCGCCGCTGATCCCGTTCGCCGCCTGGGGGCTGATTGCCCTTGAGCTCTGCGCAGGGCTTGCAGTCATCGCCAACCGGCGCTGGGGTCTGTGGCTGGTGATCGGGCTGCTCGCCCTGTTTATTCCGGTGTTGGGCTATGGCGTTGCCATCGGGCTCGACATCTCTTGCGGCTGTCTGGGCAGGGCTGATCTCAGCTCGCTGCCGGAGGCCATTGTGCGGGATCTGCTGCTACTGACGCTTGCGGGCGCCCTGCTGCGAACTTCCCGCCCCGTTTTTCCCGTTCCAAAGGAGTAGTGACATGATGACATTGCGATCCCGCACTCTGGTAGCCTCGCTGATCGCCGCCAGTTTTGCCCTCGGTGGCTGTGGCGACAACCAGTTCGAGCAGGAGGTGAAGCTGGAGCAGTCGGCAGTGCAGCTGGCACAAGAGACACAGCAAGGAGGCTATCAGCTGCTGACCGTAGCCGAGCTGAAGACCCGCATGGACAAGGGCGAGGAGTTGGTGATCATCGACACCATGCCCTATGAGGACTCCTACAAGAAGGAGCACATTCCGGGCGCCAAGAACTTTGTCTTCGTGAAGGAGGCCAAGGCCGGTGACAACTGGAGCGAGATTGTCGAGGGGAACGGCACGGCGGAGCAGTTCCAGGCGCTGTTGGGTGAAGACAAGTCCCGTCCTGTGGTGATCTACTGCGGCTTCGTCAAGTGCGGCCGCAGCCACAACGCTGCCGCCTGGGCGGTGACTCAGGGCTATCAGCAGGTCTATCGGGTGCCGGGCGGCATCTTTGCCTGGAAAGGGGCCGGTTACCCCGTATCTGCCGAATGACCGCGTCTGCTCACAAGGCAATACAGTCGACATAAAGAAGCCCGCAACTGCGGGCTTCTTTCATATTGGGTAACGCTCGGGGTTAGCTGGCGGCCTGTTCCTGCGGCGGCTCCGCTTGGGCCAGCTGCTGTTTGCCCAGCAACCGCTTGGTGATCATGGCCGCCATGATGGAGCCGTTGACGTTGAGGGCGGTACGGCCCATATCCACCAGCGGCTCGATGGCGATCATCACCCCCACCAGCGCGATGGGGAAGCTGAGAGTGGAGAGCACGATCAGCGCGGCGAAGGTGCCGCCACCGCCGACGCCAGCCACCCCGATGGAGCCCAGTGCAATCACCGGCAGCAGAGTCAGCAGGAACAGGGGATCGAAGGGGTTGATGCCGAGCATGGGGGCAATCATCGCCACCATCATAGCCGGATAGATGCCAGCGCAGCCGTTCTGGCCGAGGTTAGCACCGAACGAGGCGGCAAAGTTGGCGATGCTGGCGGGCACGCCAAGGCGCTGCTGGGTCTCGATGCTGAGCGGAATGGAAGCCGCGCTGCTGCGGGAGATAAAGGCAAAGGTGAGCACACCCCACACTTCCCGCAGGTAGTGCAGCGGGTTCTGGCCGATCAGCAGCAGGATCACCATGTGCACCGCAAACATCACCAGAATGGCAACGTAGCAGACCAGAATAAAGCCGAGCAGGCTGAGGATCTCGCTCAGGGGATAGTGGGCCACCACCCGGGCGATCAGCGCCATCACGCCATAGGGGGTGAGCGCAATCACCACCCGCACCATCTTCATCACCCACAGTTGCAGGGTGTCGATGGCCACGGCGGCGCGAGCACCAGCCTCTGGATGCTCCACCTTCAACTGCAGCAGGGCAACCCCCGCCAGCACGGTGAAGATCACCACGCCGATCACCGAGAGACCGCGGCTACCCGCCATATCGGCGGCAAAGTTGGTGGGCACCAGCGAGAGCAGCAGGGCCGGCAGGGTCTGGGCACTGTCGATGGTGCTCATGCTCTGTTGCAGCGCTGCCGTGTCGCTGCCGTGGCTCAACAGCCCCTCGGCAGTGAGACCACTCAGATGGGTCACCGTCATCCCCACCACACCGGCGATCATCACCAGCGTCAGCATGGAGCCGATCAGTACGGCGCTGATCTTGCCGAGAGACTGGGCCTGCTCCAGCTTGTTGATGGCGGAGAGGATGGAGGTGAACACCAGCGGCATCATCACCACCTTGAGCAGACTGACATAGCCGCCGCCGATGATATTGACCCACTCCAGGGTCTGCTGGACGCCGGCATCATCGGCCCCCCACCCCAGTTGCAGAGCCAGCCCGAACAGGGTGCCAAGCAGCAGACCCGCAAGCACCTTGCGCGAGAGCGGCAAACCGGTAGGCAACCGGGTGAGAGCAAAACAGAGCAGACAGAAAACAAGCGATGCAATCAGGACAAACATCATGAGTACCTGTAGCGGCCATCAGGCCGAAAGTGGATAGAAACGAAGGGAGATGCGGGCTGGGCCGCAGAACAAAACGCCGGGATGCAGGAGAGTGCAGGCGTGAAAAAGCAGCGGACGCCCGAGGAGGCGTCCGCTGGCAATCGGGGGAATTACTTCTTTACGGGGGCGTCGTACTGCTCGGGTTCGTCGCTATAGACGCAGACATTCCACTTCGCGGCCAAACCATCTTCCGCCAGACAGTAACGCTCGAAGAAAGCCTTGATCTCCACGCGCTGGCAGTGCGCCTCGAAAGAGGCCATATCTTGCCAAATCTCGTTGAACACGATGGGAAAGCTTTCCCCCTCGGCAAACGGGCTCGCGATGTGGCGGGTTACCCGATATTGCAGGCAACCATCCTCACGCAGGGTGTTGGGCTCGAGCGCCTGCAGCACCTGAAACAGGGCTTGCTCCTGACCGGGTTTGGGCAGGAATTGGGCAATGCAGTAAACCTTCTTGGACATGGGGTCCTCCTGGTTGTGGCGGGCTCAGGCTTGCTGCAGCGTGACCACTTGATTGTCGATAAGGCGGGCCTTGCCAAGATAAGCGGCCATCAGGATCACCAGCTGCGCGCTCTCGTCTGTGGCGGATTCGAGGGTGGCGGCATCGACGATGTCGATGGCATCGGTACGAAAACCGGCGTTGTCGAGGCGTTGGCTGGCCTGCGCCACCAAGGAGGGCAGGTGGTGGTCACCCGCTTCGATCTGCTCGGCGATCCAGTTCATGGTGCGCGCCAGCTCGGGGGCAATGGCACGCTCGGCCGCAGTCAGGTAGCCGTTACGGGAAGAGAGCGCCAGCCCGTCTTCGGCCCGCACGGTGGGTACGCCGACGATCTCGATGGGCATCGCCATGTCGGCCACCATCTTGCGAATAAGCGCCAGCTGCTGGTAATCCTTCTGGCCAAAGCAGGCCACATCCGGCTGTACCAGATTGAACAGCTTGGTGACGACGGTACTGACACCACGGAAGTGACCCGGGCGCAGCGCCCCCTCCAGCAGATTGGAGAGACCCGGCACCTCGACGAAGGTCTGGCTGGCCAGTCCCTGCGGATACATGATCTCCGGGGTCGGGGTGAACACCATATCGACACCGGCCGCTTCCAGCGCAGCGCAATCCTGCTCCAGAGTGCGCGGATAGTTGGCAAGATCCTCGGCCTTGTCGAACTGCATCGGGTTGACGAAGATACTGACCACCACCTTCTCGGCGTGGCTGTGCGCCTCCTTCACCAGCGTCAGGTGGCCCTGATGCAGGTTACCCATGGTGGGCACGAATGCGATGGCACGCCCTTCACGGCGCCATTGGCTTATCTGCTCACGCAGAACGACGGGATTATTTACGACCAACATCAGCAGTTCACCTTCCGATAAATCAAAAAGAGAGACGGGTTGCATCTACCGGTAGCGCTCGGGCGGGATGGGGCACGAACATGGCTATCAGCAGTTCACCTTTAGATGAATCAATAAGATACGGATTAGCTATACGGATTAACTGTGCGAGGCTGAGAAGCAGAGACGGGGGCCGCAGCCCCCATCATGCAACCGCCAGGATCAGTTGAAGCAGTGCTCCGGGCCGGGGAAGCTCCCCTCGCTCACCTGCTGCACATAGAGGCGGATGGCGGCACGCACATCGCCGGTCTCGGCCAGGAAGTTCTTGGTGAACTTGGGCACATAGCCGGAGGTGACGCCAAAGGCATCGTGCATCACCAAAATCTGACCGTCGGTCGCGGGGCCGGCACCAATGCCGATCACCGGGATGCGAAGCGCCTTGGTGATGCGCTCGGCCAACGCAGTGGGCACACACTCGAGCACCAGCAGCTGGATACCGGCCGCTTGCAGTTCGAGGGCCTGACGGTAAATTTCCTGGGCCTGAAACTCATCGCGCCCCTGCACCTTGAAGCCACCAAAGACATGAACGGATTGCGGAGTGAGGCCGAGGTGACCGCACACCGGCACCCCGTTGCGGGTAAGGTGGCGGATGGAGTCACAGAGCCAGTCGCCCCCTTCCATCTTCACCATGCGGGCACCGGCCGCCATCAGGCGGGCAGCGTTCTGGTAAGTCTGCTCGGGGGTGGCGTAGCTCATGAACGGCATGTCGGCGACCACCAGTGCTTTGCTGGCACCGCGCGCCACACAGCGGGTGTGATAGACCATCTCATCCATGTTGACCGCCAGGGTATCCTGGCCCCCTTGCAGCACCATGCCCAGTGAATCGCCGATGAGCAGCACGTGGGCCCCCTCGTCGTCGAACAGCTTGGCAAAGGTGGCATCATAGGCGGTGATGGCGGTGAACTTTTGACCCTCCTGCTTCATCTTCAGCAGGCTGGCGGTGGTGATCTTGCTCATAGAGGCTCCTGTACGTCTGCACGCAGAGCAATGATGGCCAAATCATTGTGCGGGCAGCGGGCAACCAGTCGGGCGAGCGGGGTGCCGCAGGGCAGCACCAGAGCAGGCGCAATTTCGGCAAGGGGCAGCAGCACGAACTCCCGCTCCTTCATGCCGTAGTGGGGTACGATCAGGCGCTCATGGTTGATCACCTGATCCCCATAGAGCAGCAGATCGAGATCCAGAGTTCTCGGCCCCCACCGCTCATCTTTGCGCACACGTCCCTGTTCCAGCTCGATTTTTTGTAATTGATCCAGCAGCGCAAGGGGCGCGAGCCGGGTATTGAGCCGGGCCACGGCATTGACGTAGTCCGGTTGGTCAGCAGGCCCCATGGGGCGGCTGCTGTAAAACGACGAGGCCTCCACCAGCACAGATTCCGGCAACCTTGCCAACGCGGCAACGGCGCGACGAGCCTGACCCAGCGGATCAGACAGGTTGGAACCAATGGCGATGAAGACCTCGGTCATCACGTCTGTTGTCACTCGGCCACTTTCGGTTTGCGGCGACGGGGGCGACGGCGGTTGCGGCTGTTGCTGCTGCGCTTCTCGCCATCGTGGCTGCGAGCCTCGCCGCGCTCACCGCTTGCCGGGCGACGGGTCGCTTCACGCTGCAGTTGCGGACGCACATCCGGATTGGAGGCAACATAGCGCTCCCACCAGCTGGCCAGCTCGCCGAGACCGCGCTCGACCCGGTTGCGCAGCAACAGGAAGTCGAACGCCGCGCGGAACTTAGGATGCTCCATGGCGCGCTCGGGGTGCTTGCCCTGACGACGGGTCAGACGCTGTTGCAGTGCCCAGATGTCGCGGACATCTGTGGTGAAACGGCGGGGAACGGCGATGATCCGCACCTGATTGTCCAGCACCTCGTTGATCGCCAGCATGAAGGCGTCATACCAGGGCAGGCCGCTCTCGTTCTCCAGCACCCGACCACGGGCCTCGACGCAGCCCCACAGCAGGGTGGCGTAGAGGAAGGCGGGGGTGACGCGCTTATCTTCACGAACGCGGGTGTCGGTGTCGATCAGTGCCTGCTCGATAAACTGCTCGTAGGGCGAGTTGCCGTGCGGGGTAAACAGCGCAGCCACTTGTGGGAAGAGCTGTTGGAATAGGCCATACTCACGCAGCAGCTTGTAGGTCGCCAGACCGTCGCCAGCCAGGAACAGCTTGAGGGTCTCCTCAAACAGGCGGGCTGCAGGGATGTCTTGCAGCAGAGGCGCCAGCTCCTTGATGGGGGCAGCGGTACGCGGACTGATGGTCATATCCAGCTTGGCGGCGAAGCGCACGGCGCGCAGCATCCGCACCGGATCTTCACGATAACGGGTCTCGGGATCGCCGATCAGCTCAAGCTTGCGCTCGGCCAGATCTTCCAGACCCCCTTCGAAATCGTGCAGGGTGAAATCTTTGGCGCTGTAGTAGAGGGCGTTGACGGTAAAGTCGCGGCGCTCGGCATCCTCTTCGATGGTGCCGTAGACGTTGTCGCGCAGCAGCATGCCTTCATCAGACTGGGCCGACACATGTTTGCTGGTATTGACCTGATGGTGGTGACCCCGGAAGGTGGCCACTTCGATCACGTCACGACCAAAGACAATGTGGGCCAGGCGGAAACGACGGCCAATCAGGCGGCAGTTGCTGAACAGCGCCTTGATCTGCTCCGGCGTCGCATCGGTTGCGATGTCGAAATCCTTGGGCGTCTTCCCGAGCAGCAGATCCCGGACTCCGCCGCCGACCAGGTAGGCTTCGTAGCCGCCCTTGTTCAGGCGATAGAGCACCTTGAGTGCATTCTCGCTGATCTCTTTGCGCGAAATAGGGTGCTGATCACGGCTTAAGGTACGACGTTGACCGGCGACACGGGCTGGAATGGGGGATTCCACCGACTGCTCGCCGTCTTCCTTGCCGAGCACCTTGCGGCAAAAGTTTGCGATCTGGGAAAAAATGGTACACCTCTTCATGACTTCTAAATTGACGGGAGGCCAAAAAATAGCGGCCTATCATAGCTCACGCCTAACCAAATGAAAAACCGTGCTGACAATTGATCCCGTTTGAAACGGATCATCCCGATAAAATCACAATCAACAGCGGCAATTTACGCTCAATCAAACAAAAATCACCTGGTCGACTCAGCAATCCGCGAGCGGGATCTTCTCGCTGGCGGGCACCCGTTCGAGCAGCCAGTTGGCGATGCCCCACCGGATGATCTCGTCGATCCGGCTTGCCATCAGCTCGGGCTGCGGGCACTGGCCGAGGAAGTGCAGTGCCTGCAACAGGGCCGGTCGCACCTCATCAAGCGCCAGTGCCGGCGCATGGTTCTGCTTGGAGAGCTTGTTGCCATCTGCCAGCACCGCCAGCGGCAGGTGCACCCAGTCGGGCACCGGAGCCCCCAGGGTCTGATAAAGGGCAATCTGGCGCACCGTGGGCTCCAGCAGATCGGCGCCGCGCACTATCTCGGTGATACCGCTGTCCATATCATCCACCACCACCGCCAGGTTGTAGGCGTAGAGCCCGTCGCGGCGACGGATAATAAAATCCTCCTCGGCGAGCGCCGCCGGGACCGCGATATGGCCCTGCAAACGATCGTCGAAGTGGTAGACCGGATGGTGCTGCCGCAGCCGGGCGGCGCAACCTTCGGCCGCAAGCCCGAGGGTGCGGCAGTGGCCGCTGTAGAGACCGCCCGCGGCCATGATTTCGCGCCGGGTGCAGCGGCACCAGTAGAGGTCCCCCGCCCGATAGAGCTGGTCGATGATCTCGTCATAACGGCCGTGGCGCACGCTCTGGAACATCACCTCCCCATCCCACTCGAGGCCATATGCCTCAAGGGTCTTGAGGATCAGGGCCGCAGCCCCCGCCATCTCCCGCGGCGGATCGATATCCTCGATGCGCACCAGCCAGCGTCCCTGCTGCGCTCTGGCCTGCAAAAAGCTGCCGAGGGCGGCGATCAGCGAACCGAAATGAAGCGGGCCTGAGGGTGAGGGGGCAAAGCGGCCGACATAGGGACGTGCAAAGGGTGAGGACGGGGGATTCACTGGCATGACTGTTCGGGTAAGCGATTCATTGAGGCTGCATTCTGGGGCGCGACCGCCAAAAGCTCAATAAAAAAGGGAGCCCGCGAGCTCCCTTTTTCATATACCAGAGGGTCGGGATCAACCGGCCATCTGTTTTTCCTTGATCTCGGCCAGCGTCTTGCAATCGACACAGAGGTCGGCAGTCGGACGGGCTTCCAGACGACGGATACCGATCTCGATACCGCAGTGTTCGCAGTAACCGAAATCATCGTCTTCAAGCAGCTGCAAGGTCTTCTCGATCTTCTTGATCAGCTTGCGTTCACGGTCGCGGGTACGCAGTTCAAGAGCGAACTCTTCTTCTTGCGCGGCACGATCCACGGGATCCGGGAAGTTGGCAGCCTCGTCTTTCATATGGTCGACGGTACGATCAACTTCCTGCATCAGTTGGTTGCGCCAGGCACCCAGGATCTTGCGAAAATGCGCCTTTTGTTGGTCATTCATGTACTCCTCACCCGGCTTTTCCTGGTAAGGCGCGACACCCGCAATGGCCAGGGGGCCCAGAGATTTCCTGTTTTCGCCTGTTGGCATGCCCTGTCTCCTAATTCAGCACGCTACCCGTGCCATCCATAAATTGAGGGCGACATCTATAGCAGAAGGGTAACGGGTAAGCAAACGAGCCGTACCAATAATGTTACCCACTCCAATATTTATGCACTCCCCTCGGGTAACAGGTGACCAGATTCAAACGGGATAAACCCTTGAGCCACCATGCCTTGCACCCCAACATGGGGCCGATAGCATAAAATTTCAACCCCCGCCGCGATTGCCTGCTCAATTAGCAGACTATAGTGCGGATCTATATGGGTTGCAGGGCGCATCCGGCTTATTCCGGAGTGCAACACCATAAAGAGCAGCACTGCCCTGTGGCCCGCCGCTTTCATCGCCATCAACTCGCGCAAATGCTTGGCACCACGGGCGGTGACCGCATCGGGGAAGTAGCCCATGCCAGCCTCCTCCCGCTCGTCGAGCAGGGTGACCGATTTTACCTCGATGTAACAATTGCCCTTCTCGTCATCTTCCAGCAACAGATCGATGCGACTGTTCTCTTCGCCATACTTCACCTCGGTGCGCAACCGGCTGTAACCCGCCAGCGGAGCAATGGCCTCCTGCTCGATCAGCTCCCGGGCAATCTGGTTGGCGCGCGCCGTGTTGACGCAGATAAAGTGGCCCGCCGGACTCTCGGCGATCTCCCAGCTGTTGGGCAGCTTGCGCTTGGGGTTATCGGAGGTGGAGTACCAGACCCGGGTGCCCGGATCGGCACAACCGGTCATGGCACCGGTATTGGCGCAGTGGATAGTGATGACCTCGCCGTTATCGAGTTGCACATCGGTCAGAAAGCGCTTGTAGCGGGCCACCAGCTGGCCCGATTGCAGGGGGGATCAAAAATCACGGGTTAGCCCTCCGCGCGTCTTCTTTTACCCGGGCGCGCAGCGGCCAGCAGGCAAGCGGCTCGTAGCGCACCCCGTCCGGGGTCGAGATGGATTGATAGAGGCAGAACTCATCGGCCTGCAGCAGAAAATTTGGGGCAGGCAGGATGGCAGGCGCCTCACCCGCCTTGCGCGACAGGGTGACGTGGGGGCGATAACCCTGCTCGCCATTGCCAAGACGCAACTTCTCGCCGTGGCGGCGCAGCGCCTTTGCCAGCACGGTCAGCTCGTTGGGCCACTCCTTCGGGCCAATCCAGGCAGCCTTGGCCCGGCTGAACCAGCCGGTCTCATCCAGCCTGATGGAGAGCGGCGGACAGTGCTGGCGCTCAACGGCGGCAATCAGGCGGCGGGTGGTCACCTCGTCCGCTTCACCGAGGAAGGCGAGGGTCAGGTGAAGATTGGCTTGCGGCACCGGCTGACCGGGCCAGGGCAGCTGATCGCGCCAGGCGATGAGCTCGGGGGCGAGCTCCTTGACGGGCAGGGCAAAGAAGAGTTTGGCCATGTGGTGATAATGCCTTTTTCACGCTCATTGGATGAGCCCATTCTATGGCAGCCATCCGGCCATGTCTCGCCAGCCTCCCGCCCGAGTGGCCATATCCGCACATCCACTCACGGTGGCGCGGGTGGCTGTGGCAGAATAGGCGCCGTTTTACCGGTTGCCACAGAAGGTGCTCATCACTTTGTCCCAGCTCCCCATCGTTTCGGTATTGCCCGAACTCTTTGCCGCCCTCGACAGCCACAGCAGCGTGATCCTGCAGGCGCCACCCGGCGCGGGCAAATCGACCCTGCTGCCGCTGGAGCTGGTGCGTCAGAACCGGCTGCCCGGCCGCATCATCATGCTGGAGCCAAGGCGCCTCGCGGCGCGCAATATCGCCAGCTTTCTAGCGCGCCAGCTGGGGGAGAAGGTGGGCGAGCGCATCGGCCTGCGAGTGCGTGGCGAGAGCCGCACCAGCTCAGCAACCCGGCTCGAGATCGTCACCGAAGGGGTGCTGACCCGGATGTTGCAGCAGGACCCGGAGCTGACTGGCGTCTCGCTGGTCATCTTCGATGAGTTCCACGAACGCAGTCTGCACGCCGATACCGCGCTGGCCTTCGCCATCGAGAGCCAGCAAGGGCTGCGCGATGACCTCAAGCTTTTGATTATGTCCGCAACCCTTGATGGCATGGCACTCGAGACCTTGTTGCCGGATGCCCCTGTGGTTCGCTCGGAAGGGCGCGATTTCCCCATCGACTACCACTACCGCCCAGCCAACCGCCAGCAGTGGCTGGAGCCGCAGGTCGGCGCCGTGGTACTCGAAGCGCTGGCCGAGCAAGATGGCAGCCTGCTGGTCTTTCTGCCGGGACAGGGTGAGATCGAGCGGCTGGCGCAATGGCTGGCAGACAAACTGCCGGACGACGTGACCCTCGCCCCCCTCTACGGTCGCCTCGATATGGCGGCGCAGCAGGCGGCCATCGAACCGGCGCCTGCTGGTCGCCGTAAGCTGGTGCTCACCACCAATGTGGCGGAGACCTCCCTCACCATCGAAGGGGTCTCTGTCGTTATCGACAGCGGGCTGGAACGACGGGCCTCCTTTGATCTGAAAAGCGGCGTTACCCGACTGGAGACCCGCCAGATAGCCAAATCCTCCGCCACCCAGCGGGCAGGTCGCGCCGGTCGTCTCGGCCCTGGCGTCTGCTACCGGCTCTGGAGCAGCGAGGTGCAGGAGCGGCTCGCCGAGCAGAGCCCGCCAGATATCCTCACTCATGAGCTGACCGGCCTGCTGCTGGATGCCGCCCAGTGGGGGGCAAAGGTGGAAGATCTGCCGCTGCTGGACATGCCCCCCGCCGCCGCGGTGGCCAGCGCCCAGCGGCTGCTGGTGGCCCTTGGCGCCATGAAGCCGGAGGGTGAGCAACAACTCACTCCCGCTGGCCGCGCCATGGCGGCCTTCGGTACTCACCCTCGCCTCGCTCGCATGCTGCTGCGCGCCCGCGAGCTGGAGTCAGAAGGTCTGACAGGGATTGTCGCCGATGCCGCTTATCTGGTGGCGTTGCAGGAAGAAGATCTGCGAGGATCGGAGCGCCTCTCTGTGCTGTTCCACCGCCGTCAAAGTGCCCTGCGCCAGAGCGCGGCCCGCTGGTTTGAACGGCTTGGCGCCCGCCCTGCCTGTGCGCATGGTCAGTGGCTGGGGCTGCTCTGCGCTCTCGCCTGGCCGGATCGCATCGGCAAACTGCGTAGCGGCAGTCGCTATCAACTCAGTGGTGGGGTGAGCTGCGATCTGGTAGAAGGTCATCCCTGTCAGGGACAAGGGGCCCTCATCGCCATCGAGATGGGGCAGAACGATCGTGGCAGCCGCATTTTTATCGCCGAACAGGTCGATCTGGACGAGCTGGTGCGCCTGCTGCCGGAACTGGTGAGCGAACGGCAGTGGTTCGACTGGGATGAACGGGAAGAGCGGGTGCGCGCCGAACGCCAGCAGGTGATCGGCGAGCTGGTGCTGAGCCAGCGACCGCTGACCGAACTCTCTGACGAGCAGAAAGGGCGCTGCCTGCTGCAAGGCATTCGCCGCAAGGGGCTGCATGTGCTGCCCTGGGACGAGAGCAGCGAAGGGCTGCTGGCCCGTCTGCGCTGCGCCCGTGAGTGGCTGCCCGATGAGGGGTGGCCAGCCATGGATGACGACAGCCTGCTGGCCGACCTAGAACAGTGGCTGCTGCCAGCGGTGAGCGGCATGACCCGGCTGGAGCAACTGAAGAGGCTCAATATGAGCGACATCCTGCGCCAATCCCTGCCCTGGCCGTTGCCCAAACGGCTCGACGAGGCGCTGCCGAGCCACTTTGCGGCACCGACCGGCAGCCGGGTGCGGATCCGCTATCAGCCGGGGCAGGCACCGGTGATCCCGGTGCGCATTCAGGAGATGTTCGGGCAAGGTTCGACCCCCTGCGTGGCCGATGGCCGGGTACCGCTGGTGGTGGAGCTGCTCTCCCCCGCCCAGCGGCCGCTGCAGATCACCGCCGATCTGGCCGCCTTTTGGGCTGGCTCCTACGAACAGGTGAAGAAAGAGATGAAGGGGCGCTATCCCCGCCACTACTGGCCGGATAATCCGCTGGAGGCGATGCCGACCAGGGTCACCAAAAAGAAGATGGGCATCTAGGTTCGGCGGGTTAATCCCGCTCGGACGTTCGCGAATGCGACATAACAAGTAGAAAGGAAAGCAAAGAGGATTTATGGCAACCCAACGACGCAAGCGTGCCCCCAAGAAGGCAGCGCCCAAACGCACCATCTGGCGCAAGCTGTTCTGGCTTGGCTTCAAGCTCTCCCTGGTGGTGGCGGCCTTTATGGTGGTGTTTGGCATCTACCTCGATACCAAGGTGCGCGAGCGCTTCGATGGCGAGAAGTGGCAGTTGCCGGTGATGGTCTACAGCCGCCCGCTGGAGCTCTACCCCAGCCAGCGCCTGTCGCGAGACCAGATGCTGCGCGAGCTCAACATGCTGAGCTACAAGCAGGTGCGCCAGCCTCACACGCCGGGTGAATACACCATCAACGGCAACCGCATCGAGCTGATTCGCCGCCCGTTCGAGTTCTATGATGGCGCCGATGGAGCCCGTGGCCTGCGACTCACCTTCAACGGCCCGCGCCTTGAGGGGATCCAGTCGCTGGAGAACCAGCGCCAGCTCGGTTACGCCCAGATGGACCCGGTGCTGCTCGATCGCCTCAATACCGAAGATCGGGAAGATCGCCTGCTGGTGCGTATCGCCGAAGTGCCCGACAGCCTGCTGGTGACCCTGCTCACCACCGAAGATCGCGACTTCTACCAGCATGGCGGCGTCTCGCCGGTGGCCATCATGCGCGCCATGTTCGCCAACCTGATCGCGGGTCGTACCGTGCAGGGGGGCAGTACCCTGACCCAGCAGCTGGCCAAAAACTTCTTCCTGACCCGTGAGCGCAGCCTGTGGCGAAAACTGCAGGAAGCCTACATGGCGGTGCTGATCGACTATCGCTACAGCAAGGACGAGATCCTCGAGTCCTACCTCAACGAGGTCTATCTGGGGCAGAACTTCTCGCAAGGGGTCTACGGTTTCGGCCTCGCCTCCTACTTCTACTTCGGCATTCCGGTCAACGAGCTGGATATCGATCAGGTCGCCCTGCTGGTCGGTCTGGTGAAAGGCCCTTCCTATTACGATCCCTGGCGCTTCCCGGAGCGGGCCAAGACCCGCCGTGATCTGGTGCTGAAGCTGCTGATGGATCACGGCAGCCTGACCCAGGCCGAGTATGAACTGGCCAGCCGCCAGCCCCTCGGCATCATCGCCCGCGGCCAGATGAGTTATGGTCGCACCCCGGCCTTTATGGGACTGCTCAAGCGAGAGATCCAGAGCCGCTTCGGCGCCGATCTGCTCAAGCAGTCTGGCCTGAAGATCTTCACCAGCCTCGACCCCATCGCCCAGCACGCGGCCGAGCGGGCGGTCGAATCGGGCCTCGCCGATATAGAAAAGCTGCGCGGCAAGAAGAAGCTGGAGGCGGCCATGGTGGTCTCCGACTGGCACAAGGGCGAAGTAGTGGCGCTGGTGGGTGGCCGCGATCCCCGCTACGCCGGGTTCAACCGGGCGCTGGATGCCCGCCGCCAGATCGGCTCGCTGGTGAAGCCGGCGGTCTACCTGACCGGTCTCTCCAACGGCCTGACCCTGGCGACCCCGCTCAAAGATCAGCCGATCCGTATTCGCGGTCAGGATGGTCAGGTCTGGACGCCGCAGAACTATGATCGCAAGTTCCGCCAGAGCGTGCCGCTGATGGATGCGCTGGCCAGCTCACTCAACGTGCCGACCGTCAATCTGGGTCTGCAGGTGGGGCTGGAAAAGGTAGTCGATACCCTGCACAAGCTGGGAGTCCAGCAGGAGATCCAGCCCTATCCGTCGCTGGTGCTGGGGGCGGTCGCCCTCTCCCCGCTGGAGGTGAACCAGATGTATCTGCCCATCGCCAATCAGGGGCTCACCCAGCCGCTGTCGGCCATTCGCGCCGTAGTCAACGGGGATGGCAGCCTGCTCTATCAGCATGATCAGACCGCCAAGCGGGTCACCGACCAGCAAGCAAGCTGGCTGACCCTGTTCGCCATGACCAAGACGGTGAGTCAGGGCACGGCCCGCGCCCTCAGTGCCAAGTTCCCGGGCGCCACCATGGCGGCCAAGACAGGCACCACCAACGAGCTGCGCGACTCCTGGTTTGCCGGGATGGACAACAACGAACTGGTCAGTATCTGGGTCGGTCGCGACGACAACACCCCGGCGGGTTTGACCGGTGCCAGCGGTGCCCTGCAGCTCTTTAGCGGCTACATGAGCCAGCGCGGCGTCAACAGTCTGGGATTGAAGATGCCGGAAGGGGTCACCTGGGCCAACTTCTCCCGCGCCAGCGGCACCCGCGTCACCAGCGACTGCCCGGGCAGCCTGCAGGTGCCGGCCAAAGCCTCCACCATGGGCTCCCCGGCCGGTTGCGCCAGCAGTGCGACGCCACGCAGTGCGCTGGATGACTGGTTCGGCGGTTTCTTCAACTAGATCAACGACACGGGCAGCGCAGGCTGCCCGTTCACTATGCTGCTGACAAGGAAACATCATGACCTTTCCGCTGTTTGACGCCATCCACCATGTGGCCATCATCGCCAGCGATTACCCACGCTCGCGCCACTTCTACCACAAGGTGCTGGGGCTACCCATTATCGCCGAGACCCTGCGCGAGGCGCGCCAGTCGTGGAAACTGGATCTGGCCCTGCCGGACGGCAGCCAGCTGGAGCTGTTCAGCTTCCCCTCGCCTCCCGAGCGCCCCTCCCGCCCCGAAGCGTGCGGCCTGCGCCATCTCGCCTTTCGGGTCAGCGACCTTGACCGGGTCATCGCCCACCTGCTGGCCCATCGGGTCGAGGTAGAGCCGGTGCGGGTGGACGAGCTGACCGGCAAGCGCTTTACCTTCTTCGCCGACCCCGACGGCCTGCCGCTGGAGCTCTACGAAGCGCCGCGCTGAGCCTGCATCGACCAAGCAATCAGCCAAACAAAAGCCGCCCGGTTGCAACCGGGCGGCTTTTCTTATTGCTTCAGGTTATCAGGCGGTAGTCAGCATAACGACAGCCAGCGCCATCACCATCATGCCAGCCCAGCCGATGGGCTTGAGCCGCTCACCAAAGAAGAGCAAACCACCCAGCGCCGTACCGACGATGCCGATAGCCCCCCAGGTGGCGTAGGCAACAGCCAGGTCAATCTGGCCGCCACTTACCGCTTCCGAGAGCAGGGTAAAGGCGCCGAGTACCAGCATGATCCCCAGGAATCCCCACCCCTTGTAACGAAAACCCTTGGAGCGGTTGATGGCCATGTTGGCGCCGATATCGATCAGTGCGGCACCCAGTACAATCACAAACGGACTCATGCTGTGGCCTCCGCTTCTACTGACTTGTCTGCGGGCTCATCATGGGTCTCCCCCATGGTCACCATAACAATCCCCACTATCGCGAGAGCCAGGCCAATCAGCTCCTGAACGGTCACATCGTAACCAAGGAACATGACCGACACTATGGTGATCAAGGTGATCCCGAGCCCCTCCCAGAGCGCAAACGCAATACCAATGGAGATTGTTTTGGCGGCTTTCGCCAGCAACCAGTACGAGAAACCGATCAACAGCCACATCGGGATGTAATTCATCCAGCCAGCCCCCTGCTCGGGGATCATGGCCATGCTGGAGGTACCGGCGACCTCGGTCACGATGGCGCCGGTCAAAAACAGCCGGGCCAGAAACATACGACTTAATAACATATAAGATGCCTTTGTTGCTTCGACGGGAGAGATGGTAAACGGGGAGAAGCAACTCGCGACAATCGCTCAGCGTCGATTATTCCGACGCTGCAGGTTTGCCTTGCCTTGGTTCGGCACGCTAAGGTGATGGTGAAAAACTCCGCCACAGCCTGTAAAAGATGAAGCTATATCAAATAGAACTCTTTGTAGAGTCCGCCAATAGCGGCTCTATTGCCAACACCGCCCGTCGCCTCGGCAAAAGCCGCAGCGCCGTCAGCACCTCCATCGCGGCGCTGGAAGTTGAGCTTGGCGTCGAACTTTTTGAACGAGGTGCCAATCAGAGTCGGCTGACCGAGATCGGCGAGTTGGTGCTGGATGATTGCACCCGCCTGCTACAGGCAGCCAACAGCCTGCAGCAGAAGTGCAAACATTACGCCTCGGGGGCCGAAGTGGCGCTGCGGGTTGCCCGCGATGACGCGATTCCCGAGCCGGTGTGGCGCGAGATGCTGGCCAGCCTGCACAATCAGTTTCCCGGTACCAGTATCTCTCTGGTGCTCGCCTCCCCACCCGAACTGCCGGCGCTGGTGGAAGAGGGATTCGTCGATGCCGCTTTTGGCCTTATTACCGAAGATCAGGAGCGCAGCGGCCTCAATATCGACGTGCTCAACCCGATCCGCACCCTGATGGTGGTGGCACCCAGCCATCCGCTGGCCGGACTGAAGCGGGTCAAACAGCAGGATCTGACCGATCACACCCAGGTCACTCTCTCGTATGTAGATGAATTTTCTGTAAAAAGCCTGCTACCTGTGGGAGGGCAGCATATCGGCCTCTCCAGCTTCGAGTTGATGCGCAATGCGGTGCTGGACGGGCTGGGCTGGGCAGTGCTCCCCTCGCCGCTGATCCAGAGTCAGCTGCGACAAGGCTCCCTGCTGACCCTGAAACACAAGTTCAGCCTGCAGTGGCGCGATTACGGGGTCTATCTGGCGGAAAACGCCTATCACGGCAAGGTGTTGGCCTGGTTGAAGAAGTCGATCCAGGGGTATCTGGAACCTTTCGAGTAGCGATAAAGAGGCGGAGCCAGCTCACGATATCTACTTATCCTGATGATCCGAGCGGATGTGATCGTGCATACTGTTCACATACTCATTGAGCGCCGGAGGCGTAACCGATATGAGCAGTGCCCAAGACAAGGACGATATCTTGCTGGACGACGACATCATCGAACTCGATGATGAGGAGGTCGTGGTCCCCAAGGCACTCAACCCATGGCAAGTGCTGATCGTGGATGATGAGCCGGATATCCATCATGCCACCCGCCTGGCCCTCTCCAACATTCACTACAAATCCCGTCCGCTGGAGCTGCTCAATGCCTACAGCGGCGCCGAGGCTGGCCGTATGCTGGAGGCCAATCCCAGGATTGCGCTGATCCTGCTCGATGTGGTGATGGAGACAGAAGACGCAGGTCTGCGGCTGGTGCACCGGATCCGCAACGAAATGCACAACTCACTGGTGCGGATCGTGCTGCGTACCGGCCAACCCGGCCAAGCCCCCGAGCAGCGGGTAATCCTCGATTACGACATCAATGACTACAAGACCAAGACCGAGCTGACGGTACAAAAGCTATATACCACCGTCATCGCATCCCTGCGTTCATACGAAACCCTCAGCGCCATAGACAAGAGCCGGCAGGGGCTCGGAAAAATTCTGGAAGGGGCGGGCGATCTCTACCATCTTCATTCACTCAAAGAGTTTGCCTCCGGCGTGCTGAAACAGATCAGCGCCATTCTCGATGTGGGCACCGAAGGGGCTATCTGTGCCGAGCGCCGTCCCGGCGAACAGGGGCTAGAGATCCTCGCCGCTACCGGCGACTACGAGACTCTTCTGGATAATGGCAAGATCACCGACTTCCCCACCCTCAATGACTCGGTCATGAAGGCACTGGCGGCGCGCTGCAACCGCTTTGAACACCCTCAGGATTCCCTCTATATCGCCGCCCAGAATGGCCGCGAGTTCGTGTTGAGCTTCACCCCAACCCAGCCTCTGGATCCTCTCGAGTGCGACCTGCTGGATGTCTTCTGCCAGCGCATCTCGGCGGCCTACGACAATCTCTATCTATACAACCAGCTGCTTCGTGCCCAGGAGGCCACCGTGGTGGCGCTGGCGGCGCTGGCAGAGTTTCGCGACTCCGATACCGGCGAGCATGTCTTGCGGGTGCAGAAGCTCTCGGATGCCATCGTGGCCGAGTTGAAGCAGATGGCGGCCTATCCCGAGCAGCTGACCCCGGAGTTTGTCGAGATGATCGGGATGGCCTCCATCCTGCACGATGTGGGCAAGGTGGGCACCCCGGACCATATCCTGCACAAGCCGGGGCGTTTCGACCCGGAAGAGCGGGCCATCATGGAGCAGCACGCCGGTATCGGCGCCAATATCCTGCACAAGGCGGGTGAAATGGTGGAGGGAACCAGCTACCTCTCTCTCGGCGCCGAAATCGCCCGGGGCCACCACGAGCACTTCGATGGCAAGGGCTACCCGCAGCAGCTGGCTGGCCAGCAGATCCCGCTGTCGGCGCGGATTGTGGCGGTGGTCGATGTATTCGATGCCCTGCTCAGCAAGCGCCCCTACAAGGAGCCCTGGACGCTGGCGCAGACCATGGAGTATATCCAGTCCCGCTCAGGCACCCAGTTTGACCCTCATGTAGTGACAGCCCTGTCGCGACTGGTCAACGAATCGAGACTCCCCTACTCGCTCTGACCCTCTTTTACTCGCAACTCCACATGCCCTGCCGGTGGCCAAGGTCAGCGGCAGGGCATCAAAACAGCCGTTTTGTTGCATCCCGCACACATCAAAGCGCCGCAAAGCGGAAACATCCCCCTTCTTTGTTAGCGATAGCCGCTGAAATATGGTCATTTAACATCACATCGCTATAATATCGGCCTGCAAACCTGATACTAACAACGAAGGAATTATCATGAGCCTGAACCTGGTACCGGCCGGCAAGAGCCTGCCCGACGATATCTATGTCATCATCGAAATCCCGCAGAATGCCGACCCGATCAAATACGAAGTCGACAAGGACAGCGGTGCTATTTTCGTCGATCGCTTCATGTCTACCCCGATGTTCTATCCGTGCAACTACGGCTACGTGAACGCGACCCTCTCTCTGGATGGTGACCCCGTCGACGTACTGGTTCCGACCCCCTACCCGCTGCTGGCCGGGTCCGTCATTCGCTGCCGCCCGGTTGGCGTGCTGAAGATGACCGACGAATCTGGCGAAGATGCCAAGATCGTTGCTGTACCGCACTCCAAGCTGACCAAGCAGTACGACCACATCCAGGATGTGAACGATCTGCCGGAACTGCTGAAAGCCCAGATCAAGCACTTCTTCGAGCGCTACAAAGAGCTGGAAGCGGGCAAATGGGTCAAGGTGGAAGGCTGGGGCGACAAGGCTGCTGCCGAAGCCGAGATCAAGACCTCTGCCGAGCGTTACGCTGCCAAGTAAGCGTCACTTCGCTTGTAAAAAAGGCGCCTTATGGCGCCTTTTTTGTCGGTGTTTGCGGCAGCTGACCGGCCGCATCTTCGGCAGGATTGCCCTGAATGTATATTTCACGACCATCTTTCTGGTAAGGCCGATAGTAATCACCGCCACAGCGATAGCCGCCGCCCGGCTGGCTCATCAGCTCGCAGTTGACCGGCAACACCTCCAGCCACTTGATGGCCTGCTGGTAGCGCAGCCACTCCTGCCATTCGTGCTCGCGTGCCAGCTGATCACGCAGGGCAAAGGTATCCGCAACAGACATCCCCTTGTTGACGATCACCTGACCCGCTATGGCTGGCAGGCTGAGCAGCCCAAACAGCACTATGATCCAAGGCTTCATAACCCCTCCAGAGTGACTTAATTTCACAATTAAATTAAAAGTCACATCAATCTGTTATCCAGATCACAAAACGAAACATCACCAAAGTGGTGCCGGCTCACCTAGTTGTTAATTATCGTCCACGGCAGGAAGCACCATCATGAAGCTGACCCCCGCGCTGTTGCTCAGCCTCACTCTCTGCACCACTCTTGGTGCTACAAGCAACGCCAGCGAAATCAACATGAGCTGGCAGTGGCAATCCACCGATGGCCAGCGCAAGCACTTCCAGCTGACCACCGACGATCAGGTGATGGCCGCCAGTCGCCACGAGATGAGCCTGCTGAAGGCTTCCCTCACCAATCCGCTGGAGACCCTTTACGCCTACATCAGCCCGCGGCTCTACAACAGCATCAACCTGATCAATCAGAGCAGCCCCGAGACCGCTACCAAATTTCGCAATCTGGAGCAGGCCTTCACCCTGCGGGACGACAGCATGGAGTCGATGCTGTTCTGGCAAGCCTACCAGCAGTATCAGGAGGATGCCTTCTACCAGATGAGGGTGATCCCCTGCGTCCATCCTGCCAATCGCAAACTGCCTTGCGTGCGACCCGATTACTCCCAGCTCTTCTACCACTTCAAAGGACACCTCAAGCCACTGGCGCAGCAATTTGCGGCCAAGGATCTCGCCACCAGCGTCAGCCTGCTGCAGGAGTGGCTGAACGCCATCCCCACCCAGCCGGAGCAGCTCGATCACTTCGCGCCGCCGCTGCAGGCGCTGCAGGATAACAAGGCCGACAGCGACGAGAAGGCACTGTTGATGGCCAGCCTGCTGGCGGAGCTGGCGCCGCAATATGTGCTCAGCATCATCTATCCGGATATCAGCATCGGCAGCGTCTCCCCTGCCTGGCTGGCCATTACGGCAGACAGTGGCGTACCCGGTGATGTGGTGGTGATCAACAATCAGCGCCATGTGCTGCTGACCGGCTCGTCCCTGCTGGCCCAGCAGATGACCATGGCCAAGATCCCCCTCATCAGCGAGTCGCTCTACTGACGCAGACAGCTCAGACCAGCAGCCAATTCATTGATTTTTATCGATGTCATGCCATCCTAGCCGCCCTTGCCAGCCAACAACCTGACTGGCGGGGCGCCGACGCTTCTGAATTGCGATCTTATTTAACACTTTTTAAACAGATCCGATCAGTTTAGGATGAAGCTCGCCCATTCCCTCAATCCGAAACTCGTTATAACATAACAAATGGAGTGTCATCAGGATGAAACGTCTCGTACTTACTTTGGCGCTGCTGCCATCTCTGGTCTTTGCTCACAACTTCAAGGATGGCAACCCGGTGCCGCTGGTCAATGTCAGCGACAAGGGTGAGCTGGTACTGAACGGCAAGGATATCGGCTACCAGCCGTGGCAGAGCACCTCGCTCACCGGCAAGGTGTTCCTGATCCAGCATATTGCCGGTCGCTCCAGTGCCAAGGAGCTGAACGCCCCGATGATCGAGGCGATCAAGGCCGCCAAACTGCCGCAAGACAAGTACCAGACCGTTACCGTCATCAACAGCAATGACGCCATCTGGGGCACCTCCGGCTTCGTGAAGAGCAGTGCCGAGGACAGCAAGAAAGAGTTCCCCTGGTCCGCCATGGTGCTGGATGCCAAGGGCATGGCGCGCAACGCTTGGGATCTGACGCCGGAAAGCTCGGCGATCATCCTGCTGGATAAAGAGGGCAAGGTGCTGTTTGCCAAAGATGGCCAGCTCGATGCCAACAACATTACTACCGTGATGGGGCTCATCAAGTCCCATCTCTAAGTCAGAGAGAAAGGGCGCTGATGGCGCCCTTTCCATAAGGGTCTATGGGTCGTATCAAGCTGAAAATCTGGATCTTGCTGCTGGGCTGGTTATGGCTGCAGCCTGCCCTTGCCCGGCACCAGTTTGAATCTGCCCTGCCCGGCCACGACGACCATCACTGCCTGGTTTGCGCCCTCCATCTGGATGGCAAACAGGTCATCACCGCCACCCCCTATTGTTTCCCCGGTTCGACCTCTGTTCTGCCCACTGTTGCAACCATGCAACGCTCGGCGGATACCGCCACGCTTCACAGCTATGCCATCCGTGCGCCGCCCGCCTCTGCTTTTCTCTATCCCTTTGTTTAATTTCGCTATTTGTTTTGAAAAAGGATTAAAGATGAAAGCAGTTACTCTGTTACTGGCCGCTGCGGCCTTTGGCGCACACGCAAATCACGACGAACACGAGAGCCACAGCCACGGCGCCCACGAGCATGGCCACGGCCACCTCAATCTGGTGGTCGATGGCGACCAGTTGATGATCGAGCTGCAGGCACCCGCAGCCGATCTGGTGGGCTTCGAGCACGCCGCCAAGAGCGATGAAGAGAAGGCGCAATATGCCAAAGCGGTCACCCGCCTCCAGCAGCCTGACGCCCTGTTCCGCTTCGACCCGGCCGCTGGCTGCAAACTGACCCAGCAGGAGCTGCAAGCCGCCAAAGAAGAGCATGATCACGACCATGACCATGACAAGGCTGCCAGCGACAAACATGAAGACCACCATGATCATGACGAAGCGGGTCACGCCGATATGGGCGCCATGTACACCTACACCTGCGCCACGCCGACCAAACTGACCGGCCTTGAGGCGACCCTGTTCAGCGTCTATCCGAGCCTTGAGAAGCTGAGCGTGCAGGGGATCCTGCCCACTGGCCAGACCGCTGGCGAGCTGACCCCGTCCGCTAACAAGCTGAGCTGGTAACGCCATGAAAAAAGCCGTGGTTGAGATCCGCGATCTGGCCTTTGCCTGGCCAGGTGGCGACGCTGTACTCGATCTGCCCGCCCTCACCATCCGCGAGGGTGAGCGAGTCTTTATCAAGGGCCCGTCGGGCTCTGGCAAGTCGACCCTGCTCGGGTTGCTGGCCGGGATCCAGACCGCCAACCACGGCACCCTGGAGGTGCTGGGCCAACCATTGGCCCGGCTCTCTGGCCGTGCCCGTGACCACTTCCGGGCGGCCAATCTGGGTTATATCTTCCAGCAGTTCAATCTGCTGCCGTTTCTCTCGGTGCAGGACAACGTGACCGCTGCCCTCACCTTTTCGCCCACCAAACGGGCCCGCCTGCAAGGGAGTCCGGAGCAGGAGGCGCGCCGTCTGCTGGCGGAGCTGCAACTGCCGGATGACGCACTGCATCGCCCCGTCCATGCCCTCAGCATTGGCCAGCAGCAGCGGGTGGCTGCCGCACGGGCGCTGATCGGCTCGCCGCCACTGGTGATCGCCGACGAGCCCACCTCGGCACTCGACACCGACAACCGGGCCGCCTTTATCAAGCTGTTGTTCGAGGAGTGCGACAAGCAGGGCTCGACCCTGATCTTCGTCAGTCACGACCCTTATCTCGAACCCCTGTTCCCGCGGGTCGAAAACCTGCAACAGCTCAACCGGAGGGCATCATGCTAAAGCTAGCCCTGCAAAGTCTCTGGGCCCGCCGCCTCACCGCCGGGCTCACCCTGCTGGCCGTCGCCATCAGCGTCACCCTGCTGCTCGGAGTGGAGCGGGTGCGCACCCAGGCCCGCGAAAGTTTCTCCAACACCGTCTCGGGGACCGATCTCATCGTTGGCGCCCGATCCGGTCAGGTGAACCTGCTGCTCTACTCGGTGTTTCGCATCGGCAACCCCACCAACAACGTGGGGTGGGACTCCTATCAGGCCATCAAACAGAAACCGGGCGTCGCCTGGACCATCCCGCTTTCCCTTGGCGACTCCCACAAAGGATTTCGGGTGCTCGGCACCAATGGCGACTACTTCACCCACCTGAAGTACGGTCAGCAACAGTCGCTGCAACTGCGCGAGGGGCGGCCCTTCGACACGCCGTTTGAAGCGGTACTCGGCGCCCAGGTAGCCGAGAAGCTCGGCTATCACCTCGACCAATCCATCGTCATCGCCCACGGCGCTGGCAACACCTCGTTCAGCCAGCACGACAATCTGCCGTTCAAGGTGGTGGGTATTCTGGCGCCGACCGGCACGCCCATCGATCGCACCATCCATGTGCCGCTGGCGGGGATAGAGGCGATCCATCTGGGCTGGGATACCGGCCGCCACAGCAAGAACGTGACGCCGGAGCAGGCACTGGCGCAGGATCTCACCCCGAAAACCATCACCGCTTTTATGGTGGGGCTGAGCAACCGGATTCTGGCGTTCCAGCTGCAACGCAGCGTCAACACCTATCCCAAAGAGCCGCTGATGGCGATCCTGCCGGGGGCCGCCCTGCAGGAGCTGTGGAGCCTGATGAGCGTGGCGGAAACCGCGCTGTCGGTGATCGCCGGTTTTGTGGTAGTCGCGGGCCTGATAGGCATGCTGACTACCCTGCTGGCGGGGCTTAACGAGCGGCGCCGGGAGCTCGCCATATTGCGATCCCTCGGCGCGGGCCCTGCCCACCTGTTCCTGCTGCTGGCGCTGGAAGCCATGGCGCTGACCACGGTCGGTATCGCTCTCGGGGTTGCCGTGCTCTATCTGGGACAGGGGCTTGCCTCGCCCTGGCTGCTCAGCCACTATGGCCTGCAACTGAGTCTGGGGCTGCCGAGCGCCTACGAGTGGCAATTGCTGGGCGTAGTCTGGCTGGCAGGCATGGTGATTGGCCTGCTCCCTGCCGCCCGCGCTTACCGCTACAGCCTGAGCGATGGCATGAGCATTCGCGTCTAGCGAGACGCCCAAAAATAGAAACAGAAGGACAGATGATGAAGTGGAAAATTGTGGCGCTGCTCGCCAGCCTGCTGGTGTTGCCCGCTCTGGCCGCCGATTACAAGACCATCGACTGGGATGTACTCATCCCAGAAGGGGAGAAACTGCTGCCACCGCCCCAGGTCAATCACGAAGATCCCATGTCGGTTCCGCAACCGGTGGGCGGGGTAAACAAGAAGCTGGACAACCAGGATGTGCGCATTCCGGGCTTCGTGGTGCCACTGGAGGGGGATGCCAAGAAGATCACCGCCTTCCTGCTGGTGCCCTACTTCGGCGCCTGCATCCATGTGCCGCCGCCCCCCACCAATCAGGTGATCTATGTGAGCTACCCCAAGGGTGCGCCGGTGGATGATCTGTGGGATGCCATCTGGGTGAAGGGCAAGATGCGCACTGTCAGCTCCAGCCACGAGATGGCCACCGCCTCCTATTCGATGGAAGCGGTCGAGGTGAGCGTCTACGAGGAGTAATCCTCCCGTTGCAAAAAAAGCGGCCTCCACGGAGGCCGCTTTGTTATCTTGGCATCCCGGTTGGAGTAACATTCAGCTCCAGAACCTGTGCGAATGGAGTCAGCATGGCAGACCTCCCCCCCCCGAAAAAAGAGAGTTCGATCCTGAGCAGCCAGGAGCAGACCCTGCGTCTGGCCCGCAGTCGCGGCATCGACGGCATGCTCACCCGCAATACCGACAGCACCTTCGAACAGCGCGCCACCTTTCGCCATCTGGCGGATCAGGCCGCCCGTCAGCGCAATCTGGAAGCCATCATGGTGATGGCCTCCCGCCACTGCGAAGAGACTGCGGCTGGCGGCGAGATGGACAGCGACTGGCTGACCCGCTTCCTGCAACTGGCGGAAGATATCAGCATGGTGCCGATGCAGCAGCTGTGGGGGCGGATCTTCGCGCTGGAAGTCGCCACGCCGGGCCGCTTCTCCATCCGGGCGCTCGCCACCCTCAAAGAGATGACCCAGCGCGAAGCCCAGCTGTTTCAGCGCATCTGTTCACTGACTTGCCACTACACCGGCACCGACGAGCAGCGACTGCTGCTGGGGCTGCACAAGGGAGCGACCCTGCTGAGTCGCGCCAAGGCAACGCGCCTCGGCCTTGGCAAATACCGACTGCCCTACAACGCCCTGCTGCAACTGTTTGAGCTCGGGCTGCTGCATCGCGCGGAGCTGGAGTCCGGCCCACTGCCCGCCGATGGGGTCGAGCTGGAGTTCGGCAACCAGCGCTGGCGGCTGCAGTGCAAGCAGAACAACATCACCCTGCTCTACTACCGCCTCACCCCGGTGGGCAACGAGCTTGCCCAGCTGCTGCAAGAGTCGCCGCTGGAGGAGTACCTGCAGGATCTGAAAACTGTGCTGGTGCAGGGTATCCAGATTGAAGTGATGCAGCTCGTCAGCACACCCTCCTCACCCGCTCCCGACCCTCCCCCTGATCTCTGGCGGGGCAGCGGATGCCCCGTCTGTTTGTGGTTCCTTCGCATCCAGCTGCTGGCTCCAAGCTTATGGGCTTGCCCAGAATAGGTTGCAAATTGCAGATGCCGCAAAGGCACACCCCGTCAGATCCGTTGCATATTGCAAACAACCACGCGCTTTTCCTCTCCAAACCTCGCTAATAATACATCAATCATTAGTTTTTGCCAGCTGGCCCGCCCCTTGCACATGTCTTGATGCAGATCAAATTTTAACCACCACAGCTCGGGAGCAAGGCCATGAGAATCAATCAACCGGTTACCCAAAGAGAACGTCTCTATCCAGACCACCAGAGCCTCATCTCCACCACGGATCTGGAGAGCCGCATCACCTACGCCAACGATGAGTTCTGCGATATTGCAGGCTTCTCGCTCGACGAGCTGAAGGGGGAACACCACAATCTGGTGCGCCATCCTGACATGCCGAAACAGGCCTTTGCCGATCTGTGGGGTCACATCAGGGATGGCAAGAGCTGGATGGGACCGGTGAAAAATCGCTGCAAGAACGGTGATCACTACTGGGTCAGCGCCTTTGTCACCCCCATCAAGGATGCCAGCGGCCGGGTGGTGGAGTATCAGTCGGTGCGCACCGCCCCGAGCGAGGAGATCAAACAGCGGGCCGAGAAGGTCTATGCCGACCTTCGCAACAACAAGCTGCCGCTGGCGCTCAAGCTGCCCACCTTCTCCCATACCCTGACCATCAACCTCTGCCTGCTGCTGAGCCTGCTCGCCATGTTTGCCTTGGGCTACAGCCACGATATGAACTGGCAACTGGCGCTGGCCGCCCTGCCGCTGGCGATAGCGGCCATCACCCTGAATGCCCTCTCCCGTCGCCTCGGCAAGCTCAACAAGATGGCCCGCAGCCGCTTTGACAACCCATTGATGCAGCTGCTCTACACCAACAAGGTGGACAATATCGCCGCCATCGAACTCTCGATGGTGATGAATCAGGCCGAGTTCAACGCCGTGCTGGCCCGCACCCAACAGACTTGCAGCAAGATCCTGCAGGCCGCCGAGGGGGATCTGCGCAACGCCGAATCCATCACCGACAACCTGCAACAGCAGCAGGCCGAAACCAATCAGGTAGCCACTGCCGTGACCGAAATGTCGGAATCCATTCGCGAGGTGTCACAAAGCTCGACTGACTCCTCCAGCCTGCTGGATGAAACAGCCGTGCTGTTCAAGAGCGGCAACAGTAGCGTGGCCGAAACCGTGGCTGCCGTGGCGGGCATGAACAGCGAACTTATCACCTCCAAGAGCGTGATCAGTGCGCTGGTCGGCCACTGCCGCGATATCGACGGCATCCTCGATGTGATCAACAACATCGCCAACCAGACCAACCTGCTGGCCCTCAACGCCGCCATCGAAGCGGCCCGGGCTGGCGAAGCGGGTCGCGGTTTCTCGGTAGTGGCTGACGAAATCCGCACCCTCGCCATCAAGACCCAATCCTCGACCAGCGAGATCCAGAAGATGATCACCGAGCTGCAAAACAGCTCTGGCGAGGCTGAGCAAGCGATGGAGAAGGGCTGCCAACTTGCCGACAGTTGCCAGCAGAAGGCCACCGCGACCGGCACCATACTCCAGCAAATCAACAACATGTTGCAGCAGGTCGCCTCCGGCAGCAGCCAGATTGCCCAGGCGGTGCAGGAGCAGTCCCACGTCACCGCCGAGATCAACCGCAACGTGCTCAGCATCAAGACCCTGGCCGATGACTCCAGCGTGGGCAGCCAGCACGCCGTGCACGGCATCACCCAGCTGGTCAACCAGTTGAGCGATCTCGACCGGCTGGTACGCCAGTTCCAGAAGGGCGCTCCGGCAACCCAGAGCCGCTACGAAGTGGCCACCGCCCGCACCGTGCCGGTACGCCAAGCCAGATAACCACAACACAAACAATCACCGCAGAAAAACCAAATGGGCCCGCAGGCCCATTTGGTTTTTTCATACCCGCCAACAAGAGGACGATACTCCCGCTTTCACCGTCTGATTTTCCTCTGCGCTGATGGGCCCAAGCGGTTGATCGACCACATTTAAACCCGTTAATGATTAATTTATCGATCTTGCTCAGGAAACGGCCCGCTTGCGCTTTTCACCCCAGCCCCGTTCGGTAACATAGCCGCTTGGCAACCTCTTGTCGGAGTCAGCCATGAGTCAGGCCAATGCCAAAACGCAGGTAAAAAGCAGCAGACTGGAGGCTGGGATTCAGGGGCGGTAGCTTTGCTTGATGCAACAGGCCTGTGAGTCGTGTCCTTACCCTACACTCCTTTTTGCAATGGTGACTGTCATAGTGTCAGTCTATTCAGTGGCTCAATTTACTCTACTTATAAATTCTCACTGCGGAGTATTATCAGATTGGCAGAACAGTTAAGACGAGCACAGGTGAACGATACGATTAAAATGGGCCTACTCTCAGAAGTTCAGGGAAAATGCCCCCTATGCCGAAAGAGTCTAATCAAACGAAAAGCATCTAATATACCGGTTCGGGTGTTTGATGTAGCTCATATATATCCACTAAACGCCACGCCTAGTGAAATAACACTGCTAGTAAATGAAGAAAAACTCTGTGATGACATTGACTCAGAAGGTAATTTCATTGCTCTTTGTAAAGAATGCCACAAGATGTATGACACTAAAAAAACTGTCACCGAATATAGGCAGTTAGTTGAAATAAAGAGAACAATTAATAAAATACATGCTCTCACCGCAACTTGGGATACTCAAACCTTGCATAGAGACATTTCTATTGTCGCAGAAAACATCAGCAAACTAAATAAAGACGAATTAGCAGACACTAAACTTTCATATGATGCACTTAAGGTATCAGAAAAAACAGATGACACTTTTGGGCCAATTAATGAAATGAAAGTCAATATGTTTGTCATCAACTACTTCGCCCATATCAAAGAATCTCTCAAGCACCTTGAAATGCAAAGGAAAGCAAGCTCTCTATTTATATGCAATCAAGTAAGAACATTCTATACCGCTCTATTACTCCAAAATTTTAGTCAAAGTCAAATCTTTGAACACATGTGTGAGTGGTTCATGGTCAATACTGGAATAACAGAAAGAACTAAAGCTGAAGTTTTAGTTTCTTACTTTATTCAAAATTGCGAGATATTTTCTGATGATAATGCCGAATAAAATTATAGCGATTGATGAAAGTGGAATTTATAAAGCCGCAAAGCTAATGTCAAAAATCGATGGTGATGTGGCGGTTACAGAACTATACATAAAGAATAAAAAACTATTTTCTGACATTCCAGAGTATATTGAAGCTCTTGATATCCTATTTTCTCTAAAAAGAATAAATTTAGACTCAACTAACGGAGTTATTAAAATTGCTTAAATCTATTACCTGCGAAAAAATTATAGAAACAACCTTGATGTTCAAAAGCAGTTTAAACTCTGTAGTTGGTGCTGACGATGCTCATAATTCAATTGGAAAATCATCTATCTTAATGTTAATTGATTTTGCTTTTGGCGGAGATGACTTCCCAATAAAGTGTGATGATGTAATTAAGAACATCGGCGACTTTGATGTCGGCATGGTATTTGAGTTTGATAAAACATATTCTTTCGTTCGAAACACTAGCACCAGTAATGATGTTTATCATATTGAAGAACAATCTGTTTTAACTATTGAAGATTTCAGGATCTTTCTTCAGAAGAAATATAACATTGACAAAAATTCACTATCTTTTCGTGAGTGTGTAAGCGGATTCTATAGAATCTACCAGAGAGACAACTACAATGATAAGCGACCTTTGGACAACTTTCACAAAGAAGGGTGGCTATCTATCAGAAAGCGCATTCTTAAGCTATTCAACGAGTACAGCACTATCGAAAAACTCGAACAGAACAAGAAGACTGAGACAGAGCGCAAGAATGATATCAAGGGAACGTTTAATACTGGTGCGATAACTAAAATTAACAAAAGAACATTTAAACTAAATGAGGATAAAATTTTAGAACTTAGAGACCTCATTGCTAGTATTAAGAAAGCCCTAGAGACAAATGTAACTGACATAAAATCATTAATCAGCAAAGAAAATTCTGAACTTAAGAGAAATAAAGATTCTCTCATTGAAATGAGAATAAAGCTAGAAACCAGCCTGAGTCGAGTTGAAGACAGTCTTTCAAAAACAACACTAAAAAATAGTAAAAGCTTTGTCCAATTAGTTGAGTTCTTCCCAGAGATAGATAAAGATCGCCTGTCACAAGTTGATTCATTTCATAATGGAATTAGCAAGATAATGAGGAATCAACTTAATGAAGAAAAACGCTCTCTCATTGAAAATATCAATGACATCAACAAAGAAATACAGACAATTGACGAAAAACTCCTTGAAATTGTTGACTCTAAAGAAGAGTCCGTTTATATGCTTGAAAAATTAATTGAACTTGATCGCCTTGAAAAAAGGCTAACCCAGCAAAATAATTTTTGGGAAAAGGACGAAGATGTTAAGGAAAAAATAAAGTCCATTAGTTCAGATATAAAATATGCACTTGTCGATTCAGTTGAAAAAATTCAAACCACAATAAACGAAGGGTTAGCTAAATATATCAAGCGTATATATACGGAAAATCCAATAAGTCCAAAAATCCATATTTTTGATAATGACTATAATTTCGATCGAGGTGATGACAGAGGAACAGGAAAAGGATTTGCGAACATGATATCCCTAGATCTAACATTTCTAGAGAAGACATGCCTACCGAATATCATTCACGATAGTCTGCTATTCAAGAACATGGATGTAACATCAATAGAAAACCTGATTTCAACTTACTCTTATTTTGACAAACAAATATTTATTTCTATTGATGAAACATCAAAGTACAAAATTAACACGCAAAGAATAATAAAAGACTCACAGTTTTTAAAGCTAGACAAGGATCGTGTTGCCTTTGGTGTTAAGTGGAAAAATAAAACAACCCCGTAGGTTCGAATAGCGCAGCGTATTCGGACAATCGCGAATAACCCCGCCGCGATATAAGCAAGGATCGGAATATCCCGTTGCGGGGTTGCTATCGGCTGCCTTGGGGTGGCTCAAGGCTCGCTGGCGCCACTATAAGCTGGATTTATGGGTTTTCCGATAATGACCAAGCTTTTGCTTATAGTGGCTGCCGCCAGCCCAGCAGCGCCTGTGGTGGCCAACTGGCCGGCTGGCGAGAGCTTGTTTTAGGTTCTTCCGATCCAATTACAGGTAGTTCCCCTGCCGCAGGGCGGTCAGCAACTCCTCCACCAGCGTATCCACCGGTTTACCGGCATTAAGCAGATGGATTTCCGGCTGTTCCGGTGCCTCGTAGGCGGAGTCGATACCGGTAAAATTCGTAATTTCCCCTGCCCGCGCTTTTTTATAGAGCCCCTTGGGGTCGCGCTCTTCACAGATGGCGAGCGGTGCATCGACAAACACCTCGACAAACTCCCCTTCCCCCAAGAGGCTGCGCACCAGCTCGCGCTCGGCACGAAATGGCGAGATAAAGGCGGTGAGCACGATAAGTCCCGCATCCACCATCAGTTTTGCCACCTCGCCGACCCGGCGGATATTCTCCTGCCGCGCGGCATCATCGAAGCCGAGATCGCCACAGAGACCGTGGCGCACATTGTCCCCATCCAGCAGATAGGTGTGCTTGCCTTGTGCCGCCAGCGCCTGCTCCAGCGCCCCCGCCAGGGTCGATTTGCCCGCCCCGGAGAGCCCGGTAAACCAGATCACCAGTGGCTTTTGCCCTTTAAGCTCGGCCCGGCTCTGTTTGTCCACGGCATGCTTGTGCCACACGATATTACTCATCCAACACTCCTTGATTGGCGCTCACGCCTCAAAACTTAAACTGTCCGGCACCACGGGGAGCCGCCTCGGACTATCCGCCGACAACGTGCTGATGCCATGGCATTACTCATCCAACACGCCTTGATTGGCGCTCACGCCTTAAAACGGAAACAGCAGGGGCACCATCACAATCACCCCTAGGCTATAGGCCAGCGAGACCGGCAGCGCCAGCTTGAGGTAGTCCGGCATCTTGTAGTTGCCCGCGGCATAGACCATCAGGTTGGTCTGGTAGCCGTAGGGCAGGATAAAGCTGGAGCTCGCCCCGAACAGCACCGCCAGAATAAACGGCATGGTCGAGACACCCATGCTGAGCGCCAGCTGGTAACCCATGGGGAAGGCCAGCGCGGCGGCGGCGTTGTTGCTCATCAGCTCGGTCAGCACCAGCGTAAACACATAGATACCGATAAAGGCGATGATGGGGCTGGCACCGTTAAACTCTCCCATCAGCCAGTCGGCGATAAGCTTGGCCAGTCCGCTCTTTTCCAGCTGATCGGCGATGGCCAGCGCCCCGCCCACCACCAGCCAGATATCCAGCGGGAAGCGGCGGCGGATCTCGTCCAGGGTCAGAATGCGGGTGAGCAGCAGCGCCACCAGCATCAGCAGCAAGCCCTTGAACAGCGGCACCAGATCGAATACCGAGAGCGCCAGCACCCCGAGAAACCCCAGCACCACGGCGGCGCTGCGCTTGCCATCGAGGCGGGTAGAGGCTTCCAGCCCGCTCACCACCACAAACTCCCGCCCCAGCGACTTGTTACGGGCAAACTGGGGGCCGGGGGCCAGCAGCAGGGTATCACCGGCGTGCAGTTCAATCTGGCCGAGGCCGCCGGTAAGCTGGGTTTCGCGTAACCGTTCACCGGGACGGTGTTGACAGCACCAACTCCTCCGGGAACGGGTAGTCGGTTTTCTCGATGCAGGACCTGACAACTGCCCTCAGCCACTCCTGCGGGCAGCGGCCCAATCGCTTGGCCGTCTCCACCAACGATAGGATACGCTGCCTGAACTGCTCGCCTCGATGCGACCAGACGCCATAGCTTCCCTTGCGCCACAGCACATAGCCACGCAGCGCCCGCTCCGCTTCATTGTTGGTCAGCGCTATCTCGTCGTTTTCCATAAAACGCCATAGCATCTCATCGTCCTTGAGCAGTAACTGGCAGCGCCCACGGTAGCGCTTGGAACACAGTACACTGCCCCGCTCCAGCTGCCTTCGCCAGCTTTGCCGACATCGCTGCAACCTTCGCTGGTACTGCTCCCGGCTTAAGCAGCCTTGTTCATAGCCATGCCGGGTTCTGAACACCGTGTCAGCCAGCAGTACCAGCCGGGCTCCGATAGGCTGGTTGACGGCGTCGCTACTCTCGGCAATCGCCGCCACGTTGCGCAGCACATGCGCCCAGCACAGTTGGCGCTGGGCGCTGTCGATGAAGCGGTATCCCGCATACTGGTCGGTCACCAGCACCCCATCAAGCTCACTGCCCAGCAACCGCTTCGCTGCCTCCTGACCGCGGCCAAACGCCGTCATGAAGCAGACCGCGACCTTGCTCAGGGCCAGCCACATCCAGCGTCGCTCACCGCCCCGCTGGTGCCGGGTTTCATCGGCATGGATGATGGCGGCAGACTGCACTTGCTGTTTGATGGCTTGGTGGGTCGGGGTGAGCATGGCGCTGACCCGGCCTTGCGCTTCACTGATGGCGCCTCGGCTAAAGCTCAAACCGAAGTGCTGCTTGAGCTGCTGCTGTATCTTGCTGATGCTCTGGTGGAACTGACCACTCTGCAAAGCGATATAGCTCAGCAGATTAGCCCCCATCTGGCTGTGGCTCACCGTATCGGGCAGGGCTGCTTCACTGGTGGTGACGCACCCACGGCAGGTGCCCCGATACAGCTGATGCTCTGTCACCACATAGCTGACCTCGGGCAGGTCAAACACCTGATGAACCCGGTAGGGCTTGTCATGGGACACCACCTGCTCACCACAGCAGGCGCACTGCCGGGCAGGATAGTGTGGTATTGCCGTCAGTCGGTCGTCCTCAGGATGACGTTCACGCCGCTGCCCCTTGTGGCCAGGCTGGGCACCACGAGCCTTGCCGGAAGCGGGGCGCTTGCGCGCAGGCGGGGTCCCCGAGCCATCAGTGGAGGGGGGCTTGGAGGAGTTATTGCTGTTTTGGTTGAGGCGGTCTTCAAGCTCGGCGATGCGCGCCATCAGCTTGTAAATCAGCTCGTTGGCTTGCTCGAGGGTCAGCGGCAGGCCGGGTGGTGGCGTAATGGGTTTGCTCATGACGTGATGGTGCCAAGCTGGCGGGATCAGGCAAGGGGCAACAGTGGATCAAGGGATGATCGTCTCACTTTTTCCTGTCAATGCCATCTGGGTGAACAGTTACGGTTTCGCCGCGGCGCACCGCCAGTACCACCGCATCGAAGTGGGTGCGAAATTCGGCATCCTTGATGGTCTGACCCACCAGCCGCGAGCTGTGGCTGACGATCACCTCTACCAGATGCTGGCCGTTGAGGCGGTGCTGGCCGTAGAGATCCAGCCCTTTCATCTCCTGCAACACGCCGACGCTCTCCACATCGCCGCAAAAGAGCAGTACGTCCCCTTCGTGCAGCTCGTGTTCTGGCTGCACCGGGCAGATCACCTGATCGCCGCGAATGATTTCCGCCAGATAGAGGCTTTTCAGGCTGCGCAGGCCGTTCTCCTTGACGCTGCGCCCCGCCAGCGGCGAACCGGCGCCCACCTTGGCTTCGAGAAAGTAGCCGGATTCGCGGCTCATCTCGGTATCCTGCTCCGGCAGGTGACGGGCAAACAGCAGCACGGCCACCAGACCGGTCAGCAGGGTGCCCGCCCCCACCATAAAGAAGTCGAACATGCCGAGCGGCGGCGCCCCCATCTTGATGAGGAAGCTGTTGACGATAAGGTTGGTGGAGGTGCCGATCAGGGTCAGCACCCCGCCAAAGGTGGCCGCGAAGCACATGGGCAGCAGCAGTCGCGACGGCGCATGGTTGGGGTTGCGCTTGACCGCGCCCAGCATGGAAGCCACCACGGCGGTGTTGTTGACGAAGGCAGACAGGAAGGCGGTGGAGAACCACACCTTCACCAGCACCTTGTTGAATGAACCCGTGCCCACCAGATTGGCGAACCAGCTCATGATGCGGGTCTTCTCCACCGCCAGCGACACCAGCAGCAACAGCACCAACGTCAGCAGGGCACTGTTGGTGTAGCCCGCCACCACGGCATTGATATCCGCCAGCCCGCTCAGGTAGGTGATGAGCACGGCGCCCGAGAAGAGCAGCGCCGGGCGGAGTTTGCCCTGGATCAGCAGGGCCACGAGAGCAGCCAGCAGACCCAGCACCAGGAATTGTTGCCAGGTCATGGGCTTACTCCTTGCTTGTGTCGTTACCGATGGCAAGGGCTTGCCAGTGCGGGAAGTGCTTGCGCACCAAGGCGTTTAGCTCGATCTCGAACTCGCTGTAGTGCCCTTTTACCGCTTTGGCGGCCAAGCCTTCCACTATCATGCCGGCGCCGACGGTGACGTTGGTCAGCCGGTCGATCAGGATAAAGCTGCCGGTATCGCGGATCTCCTGATACGGGTCGAACGCCACCGGGTCGGTGAGGCTCAGCTCGCACAGGCCGATCTCGTTGAGCTTGAGTTCGCTGGCGGGCAGCTCGTCCAGCTTGTTGATCTCGATTCGGTGGCGGATGGCCTCCACCTGACCGCGACTCTTCTTGGTGGCCAGTTTGACGTCGTAGACCCGACCCGGTTGCAGGGACTCCTCCCCCATCCAGACGATATGGGCCAGCACATTCTGGGTCACTTGCGGACGTTGGGCGGCATCCACCAGCAGGTCGCCGCGGCTGATGTCGATCTCGTCGGCGAAGGTGACTGTGATGGCCTGACCCGGCAGGGCGTACTCCAGATCCCCGTCGAAGGTGACGATGCGGGTCACGGTACTCTCTTTGCCCGACGGCAGCACCGCCAGCTTGTCGCCCACCCGCAGAATGCCGGAGGCAAGCGTGCCCGCGAAACCGCGAAAATCGAGATTGGGGCGGTTCACATACTGCACCGGCAGGCGCACCGGATGGCGCTCCAGCTCGCGCTCAACCTCGGCAGACTCCAGCAGAGCAAGCAGGGTTTCGCCCTGATACCAAGCCAGCTTGTCGCTCTGGTTGACTACGTTGTCACCGTCCAGTGCCGAGACCGGCACGATATGGATGGTGTCGACGCTGAGCTTCTTGGCGAACTCGCGGTAATCGGCACTGATGCGCTCGAACACCTCCTGACTGAACTCCACCAGATCCATCTTGTTGACCGCCACCACAAACTGCTTGATGCCAAGCAGGCTCGCAATAAAGCTGTGGCTGCGGGTCTGATCCAGCACACCCTTGCGGGCATCGATCAATATGATGGCCAGATCGCAGGTGGAGGCGCCGGTGGCCATGTTGCGGGTGTACTGCTCGTGGCCCGGGGTATCCGAGATGATAAATTTGCGCTTGGCGGTGGAGAAATAGCGGTAGGCCACGTCGATGGTGATGCCCTGCTCGCGCTCCGCTTGCAGGCCGTCTACCAGCAGCGCCAGATCCAGCTTCTCGCCGGTGGTGCCGAGCTTCTGGCTGTCGGACTCCAGCGCTTTGAGCTGATCTTCATAGATCTGCTGGGAGTCGTGCAGCAGGCGACCGATAAGGGTGCTCTTGCCGTCATCCACGCTGCCGCAGGTGAGAAAACGCAGCAGACTCTTGTGCTGCTGGGCGTGCAGATAGGCTTCGATGCCCTGTTCGGTGATGGCGGTCTGAATATGGCTGTTCATGCTGACGACTCCTTAGAAATATCCCTGACGCTTCTTCTGCTCCATGGAGCCGGCCTGATCGTGGTCAATCAGCCGCCCTTGCCGCTCGCTCGAGGTGGTGAGCAGCATCTCTTCAATAATTTCCGGCAAGGTGGTGGCATCGGATTCGATGGCCCCGGTGAGCGGATAGCAGCCGAGGGTGCGGAAACGCACCAGCTCCTGCTTCACCTCATCCTCGGCGGTCAGCGGCATACGATCGTCATCCACCATGATCTTGATGCCGTTGCGCTCCACCACCGGACGGTAAGCGGCGAAGTAGAGCGGCACTATGTCGATGTTCTCGAGATAGATGTATTGCCAGATATCCAGCTCGGTCCAGTTGGAGAGCGGGAACACCCGGATGCTCTCCCCCTTGTTGACCTGGCTGTTGTAGACCCGCCACAGCTCCGGGCGCTGGTTCTTCGGATCCCAGCGGTGGGACTTGTCACGGAAGGAGTAGACCCGCTCCTTGGCGCGGGACTTCTCCTCGTCGCGACGGGCGCCACCGAAGGCGGCGTCGAAGCCATATTTGTTGAGCGCCTGCTTGAGCCCCTCGGTCTTCATGATGTCAGTGTGCTTGCCGCTACCGTGGACGAAGGGGTTGATGCCCATGGCAAGCCCTTCCGGGTTCTTGTGGACGATGAGATCCAGCCCGTACTTCCTGGCGGTCTCATCGCGGAACTTGATCATCTCCTTGAACTTCCAGTCGGTATCGACGTGGAGCAAGGGAAACGGGATCTTGCCCGGATAGAAGGCCTTGCGGGCCAGGTGCAGCATGACGGAGGAGTCCTTGCCGATGGAGTACATCATCACCGGGTTTTCAAATTCGGCAGCCACCTCGCGGATAATATGGATGCTTTCGGCTTCCAGCTGCTGCAGATGTGTCAATCTTTCACGAGAGACACCTGCATGACTGCTCTCCGCGTTCGGCTGCTGCAAGTGGGTCAATCTTTCACGGTCCATGTTGGTCCTCGGGTCATTGCTTATGCGCCTGCTCGGGGCGCTGGGTGGTTCAGTGCGCGGCCGCATCGGCAGCCGCATCAAATATCTCTTTCTCGGTCAGGCCAGCTGCACCAGCTTGAGGTCGCAGCCATCGAGATCCGGGTTAGCGCGCAGCTGCTCGCCGCTTTTTTCTCCAAACCAGGCGAGCCGCTCGCGCAGTGCCACTACTTCGCCGATGACGATAAGCGACGGGCTCACCGCCTGTTTGGCAAGCTCGGCCAAGTCGGCCAGCGTGCCGGTCAGCACCCGCTGGCGGGATGTGGTGCCGCGCTCGATGATGGCGATGGGGGTGGCTTGGCTTCGGCCGTGATCCACCAGCTGCTGCTGGATATGCTCGGAGCGCATCAGCCCCATGTAGATGACCAGGGTCTGACTGGTGGCGGCGAGCTGCTGCCAGTCGGGCTCCTTGCCATCGATCTGGCAATGACCCGTGATAAAGACAGCGCTCTGGGCGTAATCACGATGAGTGAGCGGAATACCTGCATAGGCGGTGGCACCGGCGGCGGCCGTGATGCCGGGCACCACCGAGAAGGGGATGCCTTCGTCGGCCAGCACTTCCAGCTCCTCGCCACCCCGGCCAAACATAAAGGGATCGCCCCCTTTCAGCCGCACCACCCGGTTGCCCGCCTTGGCGTATTCCACCAGCAGGCGATTGGTCTCCTCCTGCGGCACGCTGTGGGCACCCGCCTTCTTGCCAACTGACACCAGAGTGGCGTCGCGGCGCACCAGATCGAGGATCTCGGCGGAGACCAGCTGGTCGTAGAGCACCACTTCAGCCTGTTGAATCTGTTGCAGCGCCTTGAGGGTCAAGAGGCCCGGATCGCCGGGGCCCGCGCCGACCAAGACCACCTCGCCCACTTCGCTTTTCGCCTGATCGAGGCCATCGCTCAGCCACTGCTCGGCACCTTGCCAATCTTCTTTCTCAATCAGGCTGGCGAGGGTGTTGGAAGCAAAGGCGCGCTCCCAGAAGCGGCGGCGATCGGAAATCGAGGAGAGCACCTGCTTGGCCTTGTCACGGACCCGGCCGGATAGCTCGGTCAGCCCGCCGAGATGGCGCGGCAGCAGGCTCTCCAGCCGCTCGCGCAAGAGGCGCACCAGCACCGGCGCCTTGCCGCCGCTGGAGACCGCCACCATCAGCGGCGAGCGATCGATAATCGAGGGGAAGATAAAACTGGAACGCTTGGGGTCATCCACCACGTTGACGAACAGACCCAGCTGATTGGCACTTTGATAAACCAGTGCGTTGACTTCGAGATTGTCGGTCGCCGCTACCACCAAAATCTGGCCTGCGAGATGGGCCGGAGTGAAGCGCTCCGCCAGATGGCTGAAACGCCCGGTGAATTCCGCAAATTCCGGTTCAAGCTTCGGGGAGACCAGGGTCAGCCGGGCACCGGCCGCCAGCAGCAGGCGCGCCTTGCGCAGGGCAACCTCGCCCCCGCCCACCAGCAGTATCGGGCGGCCTTCCAACTTGGCAAACATCGGCAAATAATCCATTTTGCACCTCTCCATACCTGATGAGCGCACTCTAGCGGGGCGCCAGCGCGCAACAAAATAATAAAGAACGTTCATTTAGAACTATAAGGAATATAAGAGAGCAGCCAGCGGCCGCTAAGAGCAGGCGCCCCAAGGGGCTGGGGCGCCTGAGGGGATCACGTCAAGTCAGGCTGGGCCAGCCAGACCTGCCCCTCCTCGATCTTGATAGGCCAAGGCCGCAGCCCCAGCGCAGGGTTATCGAGGCAGCGGCCATCGCGCAGCGAATAGCGCTGCTTATAAAGGGGCGAGGCGACCATAGGCTCCCCCTGGCAGTCACCCACCAAGCCGGAGTCCATCACCGCCACCCCCGCCACCGGGTCCATCCCGTCGAGGGCATAGATCTCGCCACCACAGCGAAACAGTGCGACCACGCGATCGGCCACCCGCAGGCTGCGTCCCACGCCCTCCTCCAGCTGCGTCAATTCACAGGCGGGCAGCCACGCCATACCGGATGTCGTCATACCACCTCCTTGATCTCGGGCACCCACTGACCACGGATCTCATGGCGCGGCGGGGTGATCTCCTCTGGTTGATTCAGATGGGCCTCAAACAGCCGCAGCTTGTCGGGATCGGCCAACGTGGCCTTCCATTCACACTCCCAACTACCCACCACGGCCGCCATGGCCGATTCCAACTCGCCCCCGATACCGAGTCGGTCCTCGATGATGACGGACTTGAGGTAGTCGAGCCCTCCTTCCATGCCTTCCAGCCAGACCGAGGTGCGCTGCAAGCGATCCCCGGTACGCACATAAAACATCAGCAAACGGTCGATGTAGCGGATCAGGGTCTGGTCATCCAGATCGGTGGCAAACAGGTCAGCATGACGCGGGCGCATGCCGCCATTGCCACAGACATAGAGATTCCAGCCCCGCTCGGTGGCAATCACACCGATATCCTTGCTTTGGGCCTCGGCACACTCACGGGTACAGCCGGAGACGGCAAACTTCAGCTTATGGGGTGCTCGCAACCCCTTGTAGCGGTGCTCCAACTGCTGGGCCATCGCCAGCGAATCCTGTACCCCGTAGCGGCACCAGGTGGACCCCACGCATGACTTCACGGTACGCACCGACTTGCCATAGGCTTGGCCGGTCTCGAAGCCCGCCGCCACCAGGTCACGCCAGATCGCCGGTAACTGATCGCGCCGAGCCCCCAACATGTCGATCCGCTGGCCGCCAGTGATCTTGGTAAAGAGCCCGTAACGCTCGGCGATCTCCCCAAGGGTGATGAGCCCGCGCGGGGTAATTTCCCCCCTGCAATCCGTGGCACCACCGAATAGGTACCATCTCGCTGGATGTTGGCGAGGAAACGATCGTTGCTGTCTTGCAGCGCCCGATGCGGCTTCTCTAACACGTGTTCGTTCCATAGCGAGGCGAGGATGGAGGCGATCACCGGCTTGCACACCTCGCAGCCAAGCCCCTGACCATGGCGAGTCAGCAGCGTGTCAAAGTCGCGGATCTGCTCGACCCGGATCAGATGGCACAACTCTTGACGGCTGAAGGCAAAGTGTTCGCACAAATGATTGTCGGTCTCGACCCCGAGCTCGCTCAGGGTCTGATCCAGCACCTGTTTAAGCAGGTTACTGCACCCCCCGCAGCCGGTGCCGGCGCGGGTCACGGCCTTGATCTGACCCAGCTCGTGATGCCCGGCCCGAACCGCCGCTGCCACGGCCCCCTTGCTCACGTTATGGCAGGAGCAGAGGGTTGCGCTCTCTGGCAAGGTCAGCGGTGCGGCCACCGTATCCCCCTCACCAGTGAGCAACGCCAATAGCGGGGTGGGCAAGGGCATCCCTTGCTGGTAGTAGGTGAGCAACCGATCGTAGTCGGCCCCATCCCCCACCAGGATGGCCCCCAACAACCGCTCACCCTGCTCATCAACCACCAGTTTTTTGTAGACCCCTGTGCTTCGGTCAAGCAGCAACAGCGACTGGGCGCCTGCGGTCACCCCCTGACCATCACCGATGGCCCCCACATCCACCCCCATCAACTTGAGCTTGGTAGACATGTCAGCGCCATTGAAACGGCTCTCGCCACCACACAGGGTGGCCACGGCGGCACGAGCCATCTGATAGCCGGGAGCAACCAGACCAAAGATCCGCCCCTGCCACAACGCACATTCACCAATGGCCAGAATGGCCGGATCCGAGCACTGGCACTGCTCATCAATGACGATACCGCCGCGCTCACCCACCGCCAGCCCGGCACCGCGCGCCAGACTATCGGCCGGACGGATCCCGGCCGAGAAGAGCAGCACGTCGCACTCCAGGTGCCCGCCATCGGCAAACACCAACCGGTGGCGAGCCTGCTCACCATCGACGATACGCTCGGTCACCTTGCCCAAGTGCGCTTCTACGCCGAGCGCGGCAATCTTGCTGGCCAGCAACTCTCCCCCCAGCTCATCGAGCTGAACCGGCATCAGGCGAAGCGCAAACTCCACCACATGAGTTTGCAGACCGAGCAGGCGCAAGGCATTGGCCGCCTCCAACCCGAGCAGTCCACCACCGATCACCACCCCGCTGCGCGCATGGGCACAGGCTTCGCGGATCGCAATCAGATCATCGAGAGTGCGATAGACAAAGCAGTGGCTACGATCTCGTCCCGGGATCGGTGGCACAAAGGGCATCGACCCCGTGGCCAGCACCAGACGGTCATAACCAATAGCCTCCCCATTACTCAACTGCACCAGACCCGCTTGCCGATCGATCACCTCCACGCTCGCCCCCAGACGCAGGGGGATGCCCTGATCGTGATACCAGCCCGGATCCGCCAACCGCAGCGCCTCGGGGGCTCTGCCACCAAACACCTCGGAGAGGTGGACCCGGTCATATGCCGGATCTGGCTCCGCCCCCAGCACATTCAACTCGAACTGTGCCAACCCGCCGGCCGCCACCAGTTGCTCCACAAAGTGGTGGCCGACCATACCGTTGCCCACTACCACCAATCGCTGTTTGTTCATCCCTGTACTCCTTACTCTCTCACGCCCGCAACTTGCCGGCCTGTGGCTTGCTCTCTTCCCCTTTGAGCGGGGTGACCTTGCGCTGTTTTTCATACAAAAAACGCAGCACCTGCTGGCGTAGCCTGTGGTAGTGATGATCGTCGGCCAGCGCCACCCGATCCCGCGGCCGGGGCAGCGACACCGTCAATACCTCACCGATAGTGGCGCTGGGGCCGTTGGTCAGCATCACGATACGATCCGACAACAACACTGCCTCATCCACATCGTGGGTCACCATCAGCACCGTCGTACCGAGCCTGGCCTGAATGGCCATCAAGGCATCTTGCAGATGCGCCCGGGTCAACGCATCGAGCGCGCCAAACGGCTCATCCATCAACAGCACCTTGGGGCTGAGTGACAACGCGCGGGCAATGCCAACCCGCTGCTTCATCCCCCCCGATATTTCGTGTGGCATCTTGTCGGCGGCATGATCCATCTGTACCAGAGAGAGAAACTCCATCACCCGCTCACTCACCCGGCCCCGACCCGACTCGACCTGGCGCACCGCCAGGGCGACGTTCTCGAACACCGAGAGCCAGGGCAACAGCGCATGGTGTTGAAAAACCATGGCTCGCTCCGGGCCAGGCCCACGGACTTCGCGACCGGCCAGAATGACCCCGCCACAACTCGGCTCGCACAGCCCGGCCACCAGGTTTAGCAAGGTACTCTTGCCGCATCCCGAATGACCGATGAGGGAGATGAATTCCCCCTGTTCGATGCGCAAGTTGACATTGGCCAGCGCCTCGAAGTAACCACGCTCGGTGGTGAACCCCACCCCCATGTTGCTCAATTGCAAGAATGCGCTCATCCCTTATCCCTCTTGTTAGCGCAGCTCGGCGCGTTTATCCCACGACCAGCGCAACTGCAGCGACAGCATCAGTCGATCAAGACCGCATCCAATAAGTCCTATGGTGAGCACCGCCACCATGATGCGTGCCAGCGAGCTGGCACCGCCGCTTTGAAACTCATCCCATACGAATTTGCCGAGCCCCGGATTCTGCGCCAGCATCTCGGCGGCAATCAGCACCATCCAGGCCACCCCGAGCGAGAGCCGCAAACCGGTGAAGATCATCGGCAAGGCGCTCGGCAGCACGATACGGCGCACATGGGTAGGCCAGGAGAGACACAACACCCGGCTGACATTCCCCAGATCCGGATCCAGCGTGCTGACCCCGACCGCGGTATTGATCAGGGTTGGCCACAGCGAACAGAGCGCCACCGTCACCGCCGAAACGATGAACGACTTGGCAAACAGCGGATCGCTACTGACGTAGAGGGCACTCACCACCAGGGTGATCAGCGGCAGCCATGCCAGTGGGGAGATAGGTTTTAGCACCTGTACCAGTGGATTGATGGCCTGATAAAGCCGCGGATTCATCCCCAGCAGGATGCCAAACGGCACGGCCAGTAGGCTGGCCAGACCAAAACCGAGCAACACGGTGCGCAAGCTGGTCAATACCTGATCGATGAAGGTGGGTCGCCCGGTGTAGGGCACGATGCGCACCTTGGCGGCAGGATCGATCGCCAACCGCTCGGCATTGCGCTGAGCCTGACGCGCCAGAAATGCGCGCTCACGCTCCCGCTCGGCCACAAATTCCTCACCAAGCCGTCCCGCCTGACTCAGCGTCGCAACTGGCCCCGGCAGGGCCCCCAGGGAGGTGTTGACATGGCCAGCCCCCCACTGCCATAGCAGCAGAAACAGTGCACAACCCAGCAAGGGCAAGCCCAGACGTTTGCAAATATTGAGATTCATAGGATGCTCCTTGGTTACTCTGCCCGCTCATCGCCCTTGAGGCCGATGGGGAACTGCGCGAGATAGGCGTTGGGTTGGCGCCCGTCAAAGGTGATGCCGTCGATAAAACCGGCATCCGGTGCCCGATAGCCACTCTCATGAGCAAAATCGACAAAGTCGGCAGCCTTGAACTTGCCCTCGGCAATCAGTGCTTCGGCAGCCTGGCGGTAGACATCGGGTCGATAAACAGCCCGAGCGACCGCGTCGTACCAGCTATCTGGCTTGGCGGTGGGGATCTGACCCCAGCGACGCATCTGGGTCAAAAACCAGACCGCATCCGAGTAGAAGGGGTAGCTGGCGTGTTGCCGGAAAAAGAGGGTAAAGTCGGGGGCCTGACGCACATCCTCCTTGCTGTAGCGGAAGGTGCCGATCATTGAACTGGCGATCACCTGCTCATCCGCGCCTACATAGTCGGGACGCGCCAGCAGACGGGCCGCTTCAGGCCGATTGCGGTTATGTTGCTCATCCAGCCAGTAGGCCGCCCGCAGCAGGGCCTTGACCATTCGCACATGGGTATTGGGATACTGTTCGGCGAAGGTCCGGGTGACCCCCAATACCTTCTCGGGATTGGCGTGCCAAATCTCGCTATCGGTAATCACCGGTCTGCCAATCCCCTTGGCCAGTGCCTGCTGATTCCACGGTTCGCCCACGCAGTACCCCTTGATAGTGCCTGCCTCCAACGTGGCTGGCATCTGGGGAGGAGGGGTCACCGAGAGCAACACATCGGCCTTGAGCTGACCCGAGTTATCACCTCGCTCCGGGGCGTAAAACCCCGGGTGCAGCCCACCGGCAGCCAACCAGTAGCGCAGCTCATAGTTGTGGGGAGAGACCGGAAATACCATGCCCATGTTGAACGGCTTGCCATCACGGCGCGACTGCTCCACGGCGGGCTGCAATGCAGCAGCGCTGATCGGTCCCGTATGGTTGACCAGGGCCGGTTGCATCTGTTCCCAGACCGAATTGGCCACTGTGATGGCGTTACCGTTGCGATCCAGTGACAGAGCGGTCACCAGCTCGGCCTTGGTGCCAATACCGATATGGGCGGCCAGTGGTTGACCTGCCAGCATGTGCGCGCCATCCAACTCGCCACCGATCACCCGATCCAGCAAGACTTTCCAGTTGGCTTGGGCCTCCAGGGTCACATAGAGCCCTTCGTCCTCGAAATAGCCCCGCTCGTAGGCGACTGCCAGCGGCGCCATGTCAGTCAGCTTGATAAACCCGAGCCGCAGTGTCTCTTTTTCCGGCTCACCCACTTGTGCCTGTGCGGCGGCCCCCAACAAGACGGCGCCACAGAGCGCCCCCCATTTGATCATGCTCATCACGTCTCTCCCTGTGTGAAGCGGATCCAGCAAACGGCGCCATTGCCATTGGCTGAGCCACAAAAAAAACGCCTCACCGATCGGGTGATCGGTGAGGCGACAGTGCCTGTTACCTGACATCGTCAGGTCAATGTGTGCCGCAATCACAACGCCATGGATGGCGACTGCGGCTAATGCGTTATCACTTCATGTCTTTATTGCTATTCACTGCTATTCACATTGCATGCCAGTTTATGTGATCCCGAGCACAGAGGTGCCACACCTGCCTTTCAGGCTTCCCCCCTCACCACCCGAGCCATCCGTTGCGCCAATTCGGGTCGCTGCTGCACCAGTTTGGCCAGACAGCTCGAGCAAGTTAGTCCGCCAGTAGCTGCAACAGCTGACGAGCCAGAACGCCGATACGCTTGCCCTGATCCATTGCGGTTTTGCGCAACAACTGATAGGCCGCCTCTTCACTCAGCGCCTGGCGCTGCATCAACTGCCCTTTCGCTTGCTCCACCCAGCGGCGCTCCTCCAGTTGTTGCTGCAGATTTTGCTCCCGCCGCACCCCGTCCCCCAATACCATTTGCAGCTGGCGAGCCAGTGTCAGCCAGGATTCGATTCGCTCCTGCTCACCGCAATCATGGGGCACCAACCACACCCCCTTTGCCAACAGTACCTCCTGCTCCGCCACGCTCAGACGACTACAAAACAGCACTTTGGCCAAGGCGGGCCGCTCGATAAGTCCGATACGGATCTCGGCACTCAAGCGGCGGCAACTGATCAGAAGCCCATCGGCGGCCTCGCCTTCCGCCACCAAAGCGCGGCGATCGAGGATCCGGGTTCGATGACCATAATGGCTGCCAAGGACAGCCAACCGATTGGCCTGCTGCGGATCATCGGCATGGATCAACAGTAGGGAGCGGCTCACACCGCCGGGAGAGGTGAGGAACATGATGATCTCTTCCATGAGACTGAGTTGTGCCAACTCAGGCAATCTGAAAGCCAACTTGTTGAATATACCTCCTTTTTATCCATCAAGAGGTATCAGGGGTAGTTCAGGTATTATGTCTGCCGAGTGGCCAGCAAACGTGCAACTTCCGGCAGACAAGTCCCGCAATTGCTGCCGCATCCCAGCAGTGCCTGCAAGCCTGCCACCTCATTCACCCCCTGCCGGGTGATCGCCTCCAGAATCTGATGCTCGCTCACGCGCAGACAGGAACAGACCTGTCGACTGGTGCCCGCCAGTGCCTGATCCAGGGTAGAGACAAGCGCATCGGCTTGCAGTGGCGCACCAAGCAGACTGGCCAGCCCATCGATCCTGACCGATTGGGGGGTCGGCGTGACCAACAGCAAGCTGACTATGCGCCCTTGTAGCAACTCGATCGCCAGCCACCCCTGCGGTTGTGGCACTCGCAGCCAGTTCCCCCCGGCACAGAGGCGACACCACACCTGCTCGGCTGTCTCGTGCCAATCAGCCAACCACTGACAAACACGCTTGCCACTGCTTCCCCTCAGGGTGCGCAGGGCCCACCAGGAGACGGGGTGCGCAAAGCGGTGCTCCGCCAACCACAACCCCTGCCAGCACAATGGCTGGCGCACTACCCTGACCTGCGTCTGCTTGAAAGCAGGCTGCCCCGACAGCGGATCGAGCCGGGCTGACACCAGCCGGTTGACACCCGCCCCCTGGCTGTAGACCTCGCTCCAGTGCATCGGTAAAAAGGCCTCCCCTTCTCGCAGCCCCTCATCACGGGAGGCCAGTGCAAGGCTCTCCCCCTGCTGGCTGCGGATCCGCAGCAAGGAGCCTGGCTCGGCTCCCAGCGCCAGCAGGCTGGCCGGCCCCAATCGCAGAGATGGCCAGGGTTCAGCCTCCTGCAATCGTGCCACATGACCCGTACGCGTCATGGTGTGCCACTGATCCCGCAACCGCCCAGAGTTGAGCAACAAGGCCACGCCCTCACCCGTCGGAGATGCCGGGCTCTCGCTCTGCGGCGCAGCCACTACCAGCCGGGCACGACCATCCGGAGTGGCAAAACGCCCATCGGAAAACAGTCGATCACAGCCGGTCGGATTGGCGCCATTAACGGGCCAGCGGATGGGTGATAATGCCTCAAACTGAGTGCGATCCAGCGTGGCCAAGCCGGAGATATCGAACTGGCGCGATCCGTCGTTCTCAAAGCCCGACAAGGCGGCATGTTCACAGAAAATTTGCTGCTCATGCTCATAGGGAAACGCGTCGGCAAAGCCCAACCGACGCGCCACCTGTGTTAATGTCCACCAGTCGGGACGAGCCTCTCCGGGGGCAGCCAAAAATGCGCGCTGCCGGCTGATGGTGCGATCCGAATTGGTCACTGTCCCCCCTTCTCCCCCCAGGCGGCTGCCGGCAATAACAGATGGGCCAGACGGGCGGTGTCGGTTGCCGCCGTCACATCGGATACCACCAATAGCTCACAACGCCGCAGCGCGTCACATACCCGTAGCGAATCAGGCAACGAAACCGCTGGATTGGTGCCAATCACCCAGAGCGCCCGGATCTCACCACGATGAAGTGCCTCAAACAACGCCACCGCCTTATGACCCGGACCACTGACAAGCTGCGGCGCCCCCCAGAACCGAGCCAGACGATCGCGGCTTGCCTCATCAAATCCCATGTGGGCCGCCAGCTGAGTAGCCAGCCCCCCCACTTCGCGCCCCCCCATCGCGTTGGGCTGACCCGTCATGGAAAAAGGAGCCGCTCCCGGTTTACCGATGCGCCCGGTCAACAAATGGGCATTGATGATACAGCCAGCCTGATCGACGCCCTGTTCCGATTGATTGATCCCCTGACAAAACAGGGTAACGGTGCGCGCATTGGCCGCAAACAGCCTGTAGAAGCCCAGCAGATCCGAGAGTGGCAGATCGCAACTGGCTGCCACCGCCTCTGGGCGCCAGCAGGCGTGATCCAGTTCACTGGCCAGTTCAGCAAAACCAGCCACATGCCGGGCAACATACTCCTGATCCCAACCACCGCTATCAAGCAGGTAACGGCAAAGGCCGTTCCACAGGGCTACATCACTGCCCGGGCGCAGCGGCAGGTGCAGATCCCCTTGGCTGGCCGTCATGGTCTCCCGCGGATCGAGCACCACCAACTTCATGCCGGGGCGCTGTACCCGGGCCTGCTGCAAACGCCGAAACAGCACTGGATGGGTCCAAGCCGTATTCGCACCGGTCAGCACCACCAGATCGGCGAGCTCGAGATCTTCATAGCACGCCGGCACCAGATCTTCGCCAAACGCACGCTGATGGGCCACCACCGCCGATGACATACAGAGCCGTGAATTGGTATCGACATGGGGTGAGCCGATAAACCCTTTCATCAATTTGTTGGCCACGTAATAATCTTCGGTGGTGAGCTGACCAGATAAATAGATCGCCACACTCTGCGGGCCGGACTCCGAGATGATGCGATCCAGTTCGCCCGCCAACCGATCGAGCGCACGATCCCAATCCAACTGCTCGCCATGCCAACGGGGGTAGAGCAAACGTTCGGGAAAATCGAGGCTGTCGATAAGGCTGCTCCCCTTGATGCAGAGTGCCCCCTTGTTGGCGGGGTGGGTAGCGTCACCACTTAACTGCCACCCCGTGTCACTCTGCTCCAGACTAACCCCGCATCCTACCCCACAATATGCGCACACACTCTTCATGCTGTTTATCCCCCAGCGCCGCCAGTAAAAAAGGCGCCAGCCCCTTGCGGAGCTGACGCCTGCGTCATGCCACTGCCAATTTGTTTGTATCTATACCCTTGCGGCTGCACAGTGGCAACCGGTATACCCTGCGGTAAAGTGATTTATAGCAAGGATTGCGCCAACTTTCCCACCGTTACAGCGCCAGCAGCAGCTCACCGCAATGCATTCGCTAGCCCCCGTTCTGGTGCACACGCCCTGTTTTGGGGCCACAGAGGATCAAGACAAGGACTCATGGTGATCTGAGGACACCGAGTGTAGTCTATCGATACACCGAACATGGAGAAGCACGATGAATGAATCACTGATTGTCTTGGGATTTTTCGTATTCCTGGTGATCGCCACCTTGGCGGCCGGAGTCAAGATAGTGCCCCAGGGCTACAACTGGACGGTAGAACGCTTTGGTCGCTACACCCGCACCCTCTCACCCGGTCTCAATCTGCTGATCCCCTATGTGGATCGGGTCGGTCACAAGATCATCATGATGGAGCAGGTGCTGGACATCCCGGCGCAAGAGGTGATCTCCCGCGACAACGCCAACGTCACCATCGACGCCATCAGCTTTGTGCAGGTAGTGGATGCCCGCAAAGCGGGTTATGAGGTCAACGATCTCACCAGCGCCATCCGCAATCTCACCATGACCAATATGCGCACCGTGCTCGGTGCCATGGAGCTGGACGAGATGCTCTCCCAGCGCGACACCATCAACGAGAAGCTGTTGCGCACCATGGATGCCGCTACCGCCCCCTGGGGCATCAAGGTGACCCGCATCGAGATTAAAGATGTGCGCCCGCCGCTGGCACTGGTCGAGGCGATGAACGCCCAGATGAAGGCCGAGCGTCAGAAACGGGCCGAGGTGCTGGAGGCCGAAGGGGTGCGCCAGTCCAAAATCCTGAAAGCGGAAGGTGAGAAGCAGTCCCAGATCCTCAAAGCCGAAGGTGAGCGTCAGGCCGCCTTCCTCGCCGCCGAAGCACGGGAGCGGGCAGCCGAGGCGGAAGCCAAGGCGACTCATATGGTCTCCCAGGCAATTGCGGAAGGAGACCTGCAGGCCATCAACTACTTCGTGGCCCAGAAATATACCGAGGCACTGGCCCGCATCGGTGAAGGCCCCAACAGCAAGATCATCATGATGCCGCTGGAAGCGGGCAGCCTGATTGGCTCGGTGGCTGGCATGGCCGAGCTGTTCAACAAAGATGGCAAGGGCAGCAAGTCATGACAGCCCTGTTAGAGGGGCTGACCCATTGGCACTGGCTGGGGCTCGGCTTTATTCTGCTGGCCATCGAGGTGCTCGGCTCGGTGGGCTTTTTGCTCTGGACCGGCATCGCCGCGCTGGAAGTGGGCCTGCTGCTGCTGATCTGGCCCTTTGGCTGGCAGGCGCAGTTGCTGCTGTTTGCGGTGCAATCCCTGCTCACCACCTGGGCCTGGTGGCGCTGGCAGCACCAGCGCGATAACTCGGGTCAGGATGCCGCCAGCACCATCAACGAGCGGATGCAGAGCTATATGGGCCGCGAGCTGACCCTGCTGGATGATGTGACTCAGGGCACCAGTCGGGTGCATCTGGACGACACGGTCTGGACGGTGCGCTGCGACGAGTCGCTGCCTGCGGGCAGCAAGGTCAGGGTGGTCGGGGCCGACTCCCACATCCTGCTGGTTGAACCCCGCAACTGACGCAACTCTGCCGTCGAGTCATAAAAAAGCCCGCGATCGCTCGCGGGCTTTTGTCTCTCTGGCTGCCACTCAGGTACGCAGCCGATCGAGCTGACTGGCGAGCGCAGTGGCCGCTTGCTCCAGCGCTTCGCTCAGCTGATGGCTGGAGCTGGCCTCCTGCCCGATCACGTTGGCGGTATCACCAATCCGCATCAAATTCTTGTTGATATCGTCACTGACGGCGCTCTGCTGCTCGGCGGCGGTGGCCACCTGACTGATGTGGTCGTGGATCTGCTGGATCTGGGTCACCACCCGATTGAGTGCCTCGAACGCCTGCTCGGTGCCCTGCACCGTGGTGGTGGAGCGCTCGATGCCGGTATTCATCAGACGTTGGCTGCTGCTCACCTCGGTCTGCAGGCTGCCAATCAGCTGGCCGATCTCGTCGGTCGATTCACGAGTCTTGTTGGCCAGCGCCCGCACCTCGTCTGCCACCACTGCAAAGCCGCGGCCCATATCACCCGCTCGTGCCGCTTCGATGGCGGCGTTGAGGGCCAGCAGATTGGTCTGCTCGGCAATGGCGCGGATCACATCGAGGATCCTGCTGATATTGGTGCTGCGCTGGGCCACCAGCGCCACCGCTTTATCCGCCTCATGCATATCGCCGACCAGAGTATGGATCTCGTTGCGAGCATTGCTGAGGGTCTGCTGGGCGGTATTGATGTGGTGGGTCGCCGCTTCCGACTCCTGCGCCGCCTGCTCGGCATAACCTGCCACGCTGACTGCCGTGGTGCTCATCTGATGCATGGCGCTCACCACGCTCTCCAGCTCCAGATTCTGCTCATCCAGACTGTTGCGCATGGTGTCGGCGGTATGTTTCATCTCCCGCGCCTGCTGGTAGACCTGCTGACCGATCCCCTTGCTCATTTGCACCATGCCCCGCAGCTTGCCGAGGAAGGCATTGAGCTGGGACCCCAGATCGATCAGCTCCTGATGGGTGTCGATCTCCATCTGCTGGGTCAGGTCTCCCTCGTTGCTGGAGAGATGGCCCACATGGCGGCTGATAAGGGAAAGCGGCGCTGTGATGGTCTGAATAAACCAGACCAGCAAGCCCAGCACCAACAGGGTAATCCCGCCCATGGCGATGATCTGCTGCCGCTGGGCATCCACCAGCAGGGCGCCCAGTTCATTGCTGATGGCGTGCGCCTTGCTCAGCGCCAGCGCCTTGGGCACCTTGATCATCAACCACCACTGGGTATTGGCTGCCTCAACCCGGATGGGCTGATGAAGAATAAAGTCACTGTCGCTGCTGACCGGCTGACCGTCAGGCAGGGTCAGGCCCACCTCCTTGAGTGGACGGCCCAGCTTGTCGGCATAGCGGTTGCTGCCCACAATCAGCCCAATCTTGCTGACCAGAGTCACATCCGCCTTGTTGTCATAGAGGCTCTTGCCAAGGTTTTCAGCCAGTTGCTGGAAGATGGGCAGGTTCATATCCACCCCGGCCAGCCCGACAAACTTGCCGTCACGTAGCACGGGCACCGTCAGACTGGTCATCAGCATCTTGTTGCCCGGGCTGATTTCGTAGAGGTAGGGCTCCATCAGGCAGGGCTGGCGGGTATCGCGACCACAGAGATACCACTCGCTGTTGCGAATGCCGAACTCGTTGAGGGAGGTATCAAACTTGGCCTCGCTGGCGGCGGCGTCCACCGCTTGCTGGGCGACGGCGCCTCCCTGATCCTTGGTGAAATAGACCTCCAGACTCCCCTTGCCTGCCACCGAGTGGCTGGCTCCGCCCAGCCAGTTGCCGTCCTCGCCATCATAGCCATCCGGTTCAAACTGGGCATAAATGGAGCTGATCCCGCTCGCCTGCTGCAGGCTGCTACCGAGCAGAGACTCCACTTGGGGCCGCGACAAGCGCAGTTCCGGTTTGGCCATCCCGGCTTCAATCTGGGCGGTCACGGTCAGGGGGATCTGATAGGAGTTCTGCATCAGCGAGGCAATCTGAATGGCATAGCGCTCCGCCTGATACTGCAGGCTGCGGGAGACCTCCTCTTCCAATGCATCGCTGGTCTGGGTCATCACCATGTTGCGAAGAGAGCTGAAAGAGGCCGATTGCAACAGGGTCATGGCCAGCCCGGTCAGCAGAAACAGCCCCATGGTAAGGCACAACAGCTTGAACTTGAGGGAACGTTGCTTCATGCGACAACTCCTTATGGCAGAATAACAACGAATAAGTTGAGTATATTCGCCCACTTGCGCTTCACCCGATTTGTTGATGGGTTTGTGGCAGGCTTCTGGTTATAATTTTTGCCTTCCCGAGCGTTGATGGAACAGTCGCAATGAGCAATGCACTGAGCAGTGTCCCGCCGGTAGTCGCGATGGACTACCCCTTTCCGGCCAAACCTCTTCCCCTGAGTGCCGAGCAGAGAACGACCTTGACCACAGAAATCAAGGCGCTGCTCAAGGAGCGCAAAGCGGTACTGGTTGCCCACTACTACACGGATCCCGAGATCCAGGCGCTGGCCGAAGCCACCGGTGGTTTCGTCGGTGACTCGCTGGAGATGGCCCGCTTTGGCCGCGATCACGAGGCGCAAACCCTGATCGTCGCCGGGGTACGTTTCATGGGGGAAACCTCCAAGATCCTGAGCCCCCACAAGCGGGTGCTGATGCCGACTCTGGAGGCCGAATGCTCCCTCGATCTGGGCTGCCCCATCGAGCAGTTCTCCGCCTTCTGCGATGCCAATCCCGACCATACCGTGGTGGTCTACGCCAATACCTCGGCCGCCGTCAAAGCACGGGCGGACTGGGTAGTGACCTCCAGCATCGCGCTCGAGATCGTCGAGCACCTCGACAGCCAGGGTCACAAGATCATCTGGGGCCCGGATCGTCATCTGGGTGCCTATATCGAGAAGAAGACCGGGGCGCAAATGCTGCGCTGGCAAGGCCACTGCATCGTCCACGACGAGTTCAAGGCCCGCGCCCTGCGCGAGCTGAAAGAGCAGAATCCGGACGCCGCCGTGCTGGTTCATCCGGAATCCCCCGCCTCGGTGATCGAGCTAGCCGATGCGGTGGGATCCACCAGTCAGCTGATCAAGGCAGCCAAGGAGCTGCCACAGCAGAAGCTGATCGTGGCGACCGATCGGGGCATCTTCTACAAGATGCAGCAGGCTTGTCCGGAGAAAGAGATGGTGGAAGCACCGACCGGTGGCGATGGCGCTACCTGCCGCAGCTGCGCCCACTGCCCCTGGATGGCGATGAACGGTCTGGTGGCGATCAAGGAGGCCCTCACCGACGGTGCCGAGCGCCACGAGATCCATGTCGATGAAGATCTGCGGGTCAAAGCCTTGATCCCCCTCGATCGCATGCTCAATTTCGCCGCCGAACTCAAGCTCAAGACCCAGGGCAACGCCTGATTGCCGCCGTCATGAGATGCAAAGAGGGCTCCCGCGGGAGCCCTCTTTATTTATCTGAACCTCATCCTGCTCAGATGATCACGGTGGAGAGACTGTGCTCTTCATCCGGCGCAACGGTCACTCCCGTATCACCGGCGATGGCCGCTTCAACGCAGAGCATGGTGCGATAGCCATCGTCGCTCATGTCGGCCATGGCGGTAGCCCCTTCCAGCCAGGGGGTCCAGACCACCACGCTGTCGTGGTTGCCACTGACAACCCGGGTCTCGCGCTCACCATCCTGCACGCTCACCAGCGCCTCTGGCTGCCAGTAGACCCGATCCAGCGGCCCGCTCAAGGTCAATGCACCCTGCTGCTTGGCATCCTGTCCGGTCAGCTTGTCGGCATAGGGCTCGCCCAGACCGGTCACGCTCACCGCCTCCGGCGCACTGATGGTCAGATAGGTATGCAGCGCACCGCTATAGACCAACGGCTGGCTACCGGTGTTGCGGGTGGTCAGCACCAGCGAGAGCTCTTTGCCCACCAGCACGTCCAGTTCCAGCTCGAAGGAGTGATCCCACAGGGCGCGGGTTGCATCGCTATCGCGCAGGGAGAGATGAACAAGCGTGCCGTCAGCGTGATCGGAGACCCCGTCCAGCATCCAGAGGGTGGTACGGGCAAAACCGTGGGAGGGCTTGCCGCTACCGACGCGGGCGGGCGCTGGGCCAAACCAGGGCCAGCAGATCGGGATACCACCGCGAACAGGCTTGCTGCCATCCAGCACCGCCTTGTCACTCAGCCAGATGGAGGCCGGCTCGCCATGACGCTGATAGCTCAGCACATGGGCGCCAAACAGGCTGATCTCGGCCTTGGCATAGTCGTTGTTGATGGTGAGAACCGGCAGACCGGCCGCATTGTTGGCAAGCTTGCAATTGGCTGTCAGGGGACGAATGGATTGCATGTGGACTCCTGTCATCAGGGGAAACCGAAAAACAAAAAGGCGGCCAATGGCCGCCTTTTTCAAGCTACGCGATTGCGCATCCCAAATTACTTGGAGATGTGAGCGATCAGGTCCAGAACTTTGCTGGAGTAGCCCATTTCGTTGTCGTACCAGGATACAACTTTAACGAATTTGTCGTTCAGCTGGATACCAGCCTTGGCGTCGAATACGGAGGTCTGACGCTCACCCAGGAAGTCGGTAGATACAACTTCGTCTTCGGTGTAGCCCAGAACGCCTTTCATAGCGCCTTCGGAAGCAGCTTTCATCGCTTCGCAGATTTCTGCGTAGGTGGCAGCTTTCTTCAGGTTAACGGTCAGGTCAACAACAGACACGTCCGGAGTCGGAACACGGAAAGCCATACCGGTCAGCAGGCCTTTCAGTTCCGGGATAACTACGCCAACAGCTTTGGCAGCACCGGTAGAGGACGGGATGATGTTCTGAGCCGCACCGCGGCCACCGCGCCAGTCTTTGGCAGACGGACCATCAACGGTCTTCTGGGTAGCAGTGGTAGCGTGAACGGTGGTCATCAGGCCAGACTCGATACCGAAGGTATCGTTCAGAACCTTGGCGATCGGTGCCAGGCAGTTGGTGGTGCAGGAAGCGTTGGAAACGATGTCCTGGCCAGCGTAGGTAGAGTCGTTAACACCCATTACGAACATCGGGGTAGCGTCTTTGGACGGGCCAGTCAGAACAACTTTCTTGGCACCAGCAGCGATGTGCTTGCGAGCAGTCTCGTCGGTCAGGAACAGACCGGTAGCTTCAGCAACAACGTCAACACCGATTTCGCCCCACTTCAGGTTGGCCGGGTCACGCTCAGCGGTAACACGTACGGTTTTGCCGTTTACAACCAGGTTGCCGTCTTTAACTTCAACGGTACCGTTGAAACGACCGTGAGTTGAATCGTACTTCAGCATGTAAGCCATGTAGTCAACATCGATCAGGTCGTTGATACCAACAACTTCGATGTCTGCACGCTCGCAAGCCAGACGGAATACGAAACGACCGATACGGCCAAAACCGTTAATACCTACTTTGATAGTCATATTTAGTTACCTAACTGTTCAGTAGTCAAAGAAAATTCCGCTTGTAAATTTACTAGAACTCTCCGGTGAGTCAACCAACATTCTGTCTGAAATTGCGCTATATCATGAAAAACTGTGAAATTAATTTTCTGTTTATGTAACTGATTACCACGTTTTGACGAAAAAAGTGCCAGATCGTGGCATCGCGCAGATATCAACAATAGTGCCTACTCGGTCACACAACCATTCACAGAGATATGTAAAAATGTGTGCGGTTTAGCATGGCCAAAGAGCCACTGTTCAAGTACCACCCCATAAAAATCAAACAAAATAGTATAGATAGAATCCACAGCGGGAATTCTCAAACTATGACCACCCTGATTGAACAGCTGGCTGCCGCAAAAGGTATCGCCAGCGAGTATGTCGATGCCTGGGGCCACCCGGCCCAGGTATCAGAAGAGAGCAAGGCCGCCATGCTGGGCGCCATGGGCTACCGCGTCGATGACGAGGCCGCACTGGTGCAGCAGCTGGAAGAGGAGCATCGCCAGCACTGGCTGCGGGCGCTGGATCCTGTGATGGTGGTTCGCACCGGCGACGCCGTTACCCTTGAGGTTCGCCTCCCCATCGAATTCGTCAACGACGCCCTCACCTGGCAGCTCCAGCAGGAGCAGGGTGCAGTGCTGTCCGGTCAATTCACCCCCATCGAGGGTGAGCTGGTCGGCGTGGCCGAGTTTGAAGAGATGGAGTGCCAGGCCTATCGCGCCACTCTGGATATGGCCCCGGAGCTGGGTTATCACCAGTTGGTGCTGCTGGAAGAGGGCAATGACGAGCCGCTGGCCACCATGCGCCTCATTGTCGCCCCCAAGGCCTGCTACAAGCAGGCGCCGATTGCCGATGGCCGCAAGGTATGGGGTCCGAGCGTGCAGCTCTACTGCCTGCGCAGCCGCCACAACTGGGGTATCGGTGATTTCAGCGATCTGGGCCAGCTGGTCGAGAAAGCCGCCGCCTGGGGTGCCCACTTCGTCGGCCTCAACCCTATCCACGCCCTCTATCCGGCTAATCCGGAGAGCGCCAGTCCCTACAGCCCCTCTTCCCGTCGCTGGCTCAACGTGGCTTATATCAATGTGGAAGCGGTGCCCGAATTCCAGCAAAGCGCTCGCCTGAAAGCAGAAGTGGCAAGTCCTGCCTTCCAGCAACATCTGGCCGATCTGCGCGCCAAAGAGAACGTCGATTACACCGGCGTGATCCAGACCAAACTCGGCATGCTGCGTCAGGTGTTCGACGAAGCCAGCCTTGGCGCCGAGCGTCAGGCCGCCTTTGATGCCTTCGTGGCCGCCGGTGGCGACAGCCTGCAACAGCAGGCAGCATTTGATGCCCTGCAGGCCCACTTCTATGCCAAAGGCGAAAATGCCTGGGGCTGGCCGGTATGGCCGCAGGAGCTGCGCGATTACCACAACCCTGCCGTTGCCGCCTGGATGTCCGAGCACCCGCAAGATGTCAACTTCTACCTCTATCTGCAGTTCCTGGCCGACGAGCAGCTGGCGCAAGCCGATGCCCGCGCCAAGGCTGCCGGCATGGTGATGGGTATCTACCGGGATCTGGCTGTGGGCGTCTCCGAAGGCTCCACCGAGATCTGGGCCAACCAGGATCTCTACTGCCCGAAAGCCTCGGTCGGTGCGCCGCCCGATATCCTTGGCCCGCTCGGTCAGAACTGGGGCCTGCCCCCGATGAACCCGAACAAGCTGTTTGAAGCGGCCTACCAGCCGATGGTGGACTTGTTCCGTGCCAACATGCGCTCATGCGGCGCACTGCGCATCGACCACGTGATGGCCTTGCTGCGCCTGTGGTGGGTACCGCCCGGAGCGTCCGCAGCCAAGGGCGCCTACATCTACTATCCGGTCAACGATCTGCTGGGCATTCTGGCCCTCGAATCCCACCGCAACCAGTGCCTGCTGATCGGCGAGGATCTGGGCACCGTGCCGGAGGGGATCGACGTGACCCTGAAAGAGAACGGCGTTCACTCCTACAAGGTGTTCTTCTTCGAGCGCTCCAAGGAAGATGGCGGCTTTATCTCCCCGGCGCACTACACCGAGCAGGCGATGTCGGCCCTGACCACCCACGACATGCCGACCCTCAAGGGCTTCTGGCATTGCGACGATCTGGCGCTCGGCCGTCAACTGGGTCTGTATCCGGATGAAGATGTGTTGAAGACTCTGTATGCTGATCGTCACCAGGCCAAACAGCGGATCCTCGACAGCTTGCATGCCCACAAGGTCATCTCTGACAACATCAGTCATGACGTGAACTGGGTCGGCATGAACACCGAACTCAACCACGGTCTGCAGATCCACATGTCCCGCGGCAGCTGCGCCCTGTTCAGTACCCAGCTGGAAGATTGGCTGGAGATGGACAAGCCGGTCAACGTACCGGGCACCAGTTACGAATACCCTAACTGGCGCCGCAAGCTCTCCGCTGATCTGGAAGATATTTTTGCCAATGAGGCACTCAAGGCACTGGCTGGCAAGATGAGCCAAGCCCGTGATGAGGCCAGTCGTTGAGACGCTGTCTCCCACAGCGCTCTCACCTAAATCCACTCCGGCTTCGGCCGGAGTGGATGCTCTGTCATGAAAGGAAATCTCGATGCTCGTTGAACGTTTGGTTGCTGCCCGCTGTTCCGATCCCTTCTCTCACTTAGGCCTGCAGGCCAATCCGGATGGGCCCGGCCTCAAACTGACCGCCTGGTTGCCTGATGCCCTCGAAGTTCGCGTCAAGGATCTCAAGTCGGGCAAAGTCGTTGCCACCCTGGCGCCCACCGATGAATCGGGTCTTTTTGAAACTGTTTTCACCCGCCGCAAAAACTCCTTCCCCTATCAGCTGCTCGCCAGCTACCAAGATGCCACCACCGAGGTCATCGACCCCTATCAGTTTCAGGATGCCGCCTGGGCAGGCCTGGCCGAACTGACCGCCCAACCGGAAAACCTCTACCACACCCTTGGCGCCCAGTTACGCACCGTGGAGCATCTTGGCCTGCAGGTAGAAGGGGTGCGTTTTGCGGTCTATGCACCGAGCGCCACCGCCGTGAGCCTCATCGGCGATTTCAACTTCTGGGATGGCCGCCGCCACCCGATGCAGCGCAGCCTCTGCGGTCACTGGGTGCTGTTTGTGCCGGGCCTCAAGGCCGGGGATCGCTACAAGTTCGAGCTCAAGGACCCCATGGGCAACCGGCTGCCCCACAAGAGCGATCCGGTCGGCTTCTATTGCGAGCAGTATCCGTCGTTCGCCTCCGTGGTCTATGACCACGCCCAGTACCAGTGGCAGGATGCCGAGTGGATTGCCAGCCAGCACAACGACAAGCGTGAGCAGCCGCTCTCCATCTATGAGCTGCATGTCGGCTCTTGGAAACGCCACCCCAATGGCGACAGCCTGAGCTGGCGCGAGCTGGCGGTGGAGCTGGTCGCCTACGTCAAGGAGATGGAGTACACCCACATCGAGCTGCTGCCGGTCTCCGAGCACCCTTTCAGCGGCTCCTGGGGCTACCAGCCGGTGGGAATGTTCTCCCCTACCAGCCGCTACGGCACCGCTGATGATTTCAAATACTTCGTCGACCAGTGCCACCAGGCTGGCATCGGCATCATTCTGGACTGGGTGCCCGCCCACTTCCCGTCCGATGCCCACGGACTGGCCCGTTTCGACGGCACCCCGCTCTACGAATATGAAGATCCGCGCCGTGGCTGGCACCCGGACTGGAACTCCTACATCTACGACTTTGGCCGCGACACAGTGCGCCAGTTCCTGGTGGCGAGCGCCCTGTTCTGGCTCGACAAGTTCCACATCGACGGACTGCGGGTGGATGCGGTCGCCTCCATGCTCTATCTGGACTACTCCCGCAACGCCGGTGAGTGGGTACCGAACGTCGATGGCGGCAACCACAACTACGAGGCGATCAGCCTCTTGAAGTGGACCAACGAGGAGGTCTACGGCAAGTATCCCCACGCCATGACCATAGCCGAAGAGTCCACCGCCTTTGCCGGTGTCTCCCGCCCCACCTTCCTCGGCGGCCTCGGCTTTGGCTTCAAGTGGAATATGGGCTGGATGCACGACACCCTCACCTATATGCAGAAAGAGCCGATCCACCGTCGCTACCACCACAACGACATGACCTTCTCCATGGTTTACCACTATGACGAGAACTTCATCCTGTCGCTCTCCCACGACGAGGTGGTGCACGGCAAGCACTCCATGCTCTACAAGATGCCGGGCGACGAGTGGCAGCAAGCCGCCAACCTGCGGGCCTACATGGGCTTCATGTACGCCCACCCGGGCAAGAAGCTCAACTTCATGGGCACCGAAATCGCCCAGAGCAACGAGTGGAACCACGACGCCCAGCTGCCGTGGCATCTGCTGCAATATCCCAAGCATGCCGGTCAGCAGCGGCTGATCCACGATCTCAACCACCTCTACCGTCATGAGCCTGCCTTGTATCAGGCCGATTATGAGCAGACCGGCTTCCGCTGGCTGGATCACAACGATGCCGACAACAGCATCTTTGCCTGGCTGCGGGCGGACAAAGAGGGCAAGCAGGCTATTGTGGTGGCTTGCAACTTCACCCCGGTGCCCCGTCTCGAATATCGGATCGGCGTCCCAGCTGCGGGCCACTATCGGGTGGTGCTCAACACCGACAGCGAGTATTACTGGGGCAGTAACTATGATGTAGGTCTGGTGTTCGCTGCCGAGCCGACCCCCTGGCAGGGGATGGCACACAGCATAGTGCTGGATCTGCCGCCGCTGGCGACCTTGTTTATCAAACAGGAGTCTTGATGCTTGTAATGGAAAAAGGGGTGGGCCACCCGCTGGGGGCCCGCCTTGACGAGAACGGTTGCCACTTCTGCGTCTGGGCCCCCCAGTCGGACAAGGTGGAGATCTGCCTGTACGACGAGCAGGAGCAGGAGCTGATGCGGCTGGAGTTGCCCGGCCGCCGTGGCCAGTATCGCTTTGGCTACGTGCGCGGTGTAAAGGCCGGTCAGCGCTACGGCTATCGGGTCTATGGCACCCCGCAGGAGGGGATGCTGTTCGATCCGCAAAAACTGCTGATTGACCCCTACGCCAAGGCGCTCAGTCGTCCCACCTACTGGGATGAAGCCCTCTATCAGGGTGACAGTGCCGGGATGATTGCCAAGTCGGTGGTAGTGGATGACAGTTTTGACTGGCAAGGGGTTGGCAAACCCGGGATCAGTCCGGCCCGCACCATTATCTACGAGACCCACGTCAAGGGCTTTACCAAGCAGCATCCGGGGATCCCCAAAACACTGCAGGGCACCTACCTTGGCATCTGTCACCCGCTGGTTATCGAGCACATGAAGAGCCTCGGTATCACCTCGGTGCAGCTGATGCCGGTGGCCGCCTTCATGTCGGAACCGCGACTGGAGCAGCTGGGACTAACCAACTACTGGGGCTACAACCCCATCGCCTTCTTCGCCCCGGAGCCGCGCTACAGCACCAAGCCGGACGAGGCGGTGACCGAGTTCAAGACCATGGTGCGCGAGCTGCACCGGGCCGGGCTCGAGGTGATCCTGGATGTGGTCTACAACCACACTGCCGCCTCGGGCTTCGACGGCCCCACCCTCTCGTTCAAGGGCTTTGACAACGCCGGTTACTACGCGTTCGAAGCGGGCCCCCACGGCCCGGACTACACCCGTCACGCCAACGTGACCGGCTGTGGCAACAGCGTCAATCTGGATCACCCCAACACCCTGCGGCTGGTGCTCGATGCCCTGCGCTACTGGGTCACCGAGATGCAGGTGGACGGCTTCCGTTTCGATCTGGCGGTGACACTGGCGCGGGAAGCGGGCGAGTTCGAGCCCATGGGTGCCTTCTTCAAGGCGGTGATGGCCGATCCTGTGCTGTCACAGGTCAAGCTGATCGCCGAACCCTGGGATATCGGCCCCTTTGGCTACCGGCTGGGTCAGTTCCCGAGCCAGTGGCAGGAGATCAACGACCGCTATCGCGATACTGTGCGCGCCTTCTGGCGTGGCGATGCAGGCAAGATGGGGGACTTTGCCACCCGTCTGGTGGGGTCGCGGGATATCTTCCCGAAAAACTGGCGCTCCCCCCACACCAGCGTCAACTACCTCTGCTATCACGACGGTTTCACCCTGGAGGATCTGGTCTCCTACAACCAGCGCCACAACCAGGCCAACGGTGAAGACAATCGGGATGGCCACGGCAACAACCTCTCCTATAACCACGGGGTAGAGGGGCCGACTCTGGATCCGCGGGTCAACAGCCTGCGCCAGCAGCAGAAGCGCAATCTGATTGCCACCCTGCTGCTCTCCCAAGGCACGCCCCACTTCCTCGCCGGCGACGAGATGGGTCGCAGCCAGCTCGGCAACAACAACGCCTACTGTCAGGACAACCAGATCAGCTGGGTCAACTGGCAGTGGCGGCCGGAGGACGAGCGGCTGTTCGCCTTCACCCAGCAGATGATGGCGCTGCGGGCGGAGTCGTGCGTCTTCTCCAACCTGCAACTGAGCGATGACAGCTGGAACGGTGCGACGCCCAACTGCCATCAGGTCAACTGGTATCACCCGGATGGCCACCAGCTCACCGATCAGGACTGGCACGCCCCCATGGGGCAGGCATTTGCCATGGATATCGGCATGATCAACTGTGTCGGCGAGCGCTGGTACGTGCTGTTCAATGCCAGCGACTACGACATCCAGTTCCGCCTGCCGCCGCCGGGGGAAGGGCTGGAGTGGATCCAGACCATCGACACCGCCACCAACGACGGCTTGCCGTTCCTGCCCGATGACATCAAACGGCAGGTGGCGGTCGGTCGCGCCCATTCCCTCAAGCTGCTGGAGCGGGTGGCGCTGGCCAGCACGGCGGAGGATGCCCAACCACCACAGCAGGCGCTTCTCCCTGCGTCCGGTGCGGACATGGCTGCCACCTCGATCACAAATGCGGGCAAACCATAACAGGCATACTGGAGTCAGCTTTGGGTAGCCGCTATGCTGGGCCCCGTGATTGATGGCAAGGAGTCGGTATGAGCAGTAACAACCCGGAACAGTGGCGCAGCAAGCTAAGCGCCGAGCAGTTTCACGTCTGCTGGGAGAAGGGCACCGAGCGACCCTACAGCGGTGCCCTGCTCCACAATCGCAAGAGCGGCGACTACCTCTGTGTCTGCTGCAAGAGCGTACTGTTTCACTCAGGTGCCAAGTTTGATTCCGGCTGCGGCTGGCCCTCGTTCGACAAGGCCATCGAGGGGACGGTGGAGTACACCGAAGACAACAGCCACGGCATGAAGCGGGTTGAGATCACCTGCCGCCAGTGCGGCTCTCACCTCGGTCACGTCTTCCCCGATGGACCGACCGAGACCGGCCAGCGCTACTGCGTCAACAGCCTGAGTCTGGATTTCGAACCCGAAGTCTGAACGGTTTACCCATTGCAATAAAAACGGCGCCTCCGTTATGGAGGCGCCGTTTTTTTATCGGGATTTCACCGCATTCACGCCAGCAGGATGGCGGCCATCACCAGCAGGGCCGCGATGGCCGGCACCGGCAACTTCACCACACGCAGCAGATAAAAGCCGATGGCAGCCAGCGCCAGATCGGTCGGCGCCAGCACCGCGCTCTGCCACACCGGCTGATAGAGGGCCGCCAGCAACAAGCCCACCACGGCGGCGTTGATTCCGGTGACGGCCCCCGCCAGACGGGGCCGGGCCAGCCACTGTTGCCAGCAGGGGCCCACCGCCCAGAGCAGCAGAAAGCCGGGTGCAAAGAGCGCCAGGGTCGCCAACAGGGCCCCGATCATCGGCATCTCGGGCTGCAACTGGGCGCCAAGATAGGTGGCAAGGGTAAACATGGGGCCCGGCACCAACTGGGCCAAGCTGTAACCGGTCAGAAACTGCTGCTCGTTGAGAGTGTGTCCCACGCTCTCTTGCAGTAGCGGCAGCACCACATGGCCACCGCCAAACACCAGACAACCTGCGCGATAGAAGTCGGCAACCAGCTGACCAAGCGGACTACCGAGCAGCGGCAGACCGATAAAAAGGATGCCAAACAGCAGAAGGGTCGGCCAATGAGGCTGACTGCTGGCGGCAGAAGGCAGCTCGGCGGAGGCTGGGCGACTACCCGCCCCGCGCTGGCTGCGGGCGCAGATCAGCGCCGCTCCCGCCAGCATCAACAGTTGAGTCAGCAGACCGGGCTGCCACCAGAGTGCAGCAGCGGTCACCACCATGATCCCTTGGGTCATTCCCGTGGCACAGAACTGACGACTCATGGTGAGCACCGCATCGGCCACCACGATGAGCGCCAGCAGCTTGAGGCCGTGCAGCGCCGCATCAAGCCACAGATTGCTGCCCAGCTGGCCGATGCCGATCGCAGCCGCCAGTAGCAGAAGAAATGAGGGCAGCGTGAAGCCAACAAAAGCAGAGAGCGCCCCGCCCAGACCGGCGCGATGACGACCGATGGCGAAACCAAGCTGGCTGGAGGCGGGCCCCGGCAGCAGTTGGCACAGCGCCAGCAGGCGGGCAAATTCGGCCTGTGTCAGCCAACCGAGCCGCTGGACGAAGGTGCGCTGGAAATAGCCGATATGAGCGGCCGGACCACCAAAGCTGATGCAGCCCAGCCATAAAAACTGAATAAATACCTGTCCCACGCTCTTCTCCCTCATCTCTCTTCTCCCGATGGAGAGGGGATATTATGACAGCGCGATGATCGTTTTATGACAATCAGACTGATTAGGCTGACACTATTGGCACATCACTCGGCAGATAGCAGCGTCCCGCCAGCCAGCAGGCGATGGATTGGCGGCTGGCGTCGAAATGGGGCTCGGGCAACGCGCGCGGATCGCACCAGACCCAACCTTCGCACTTCTCCGGCTCCAGCAGCTTCGGCTCGCCATCGGCCTTGGCATGCAGCGTCACCGAGATATAGTGCAGCCCGCTCTCGCGCCAGGTCTCCAGATTGTTGGTCACCGCCACCACCTCGGGCCCATGGATCTTAAGTCCCGTCTCCTCGGCCACCTCGCGGATCGCCGCCGACTCGAAGCTCTCCCCCAACTCCAGATGACCACCCGGGATCGACCAGTAGGGAGCATGACTCCCTTTGCGCTTGCCAAACAGCACCTGGCCATGGGCGTTGGTCAGGATGACGCCAACCCCGACGCGGGGATAGAGAGTGGACATGAAAACGCTCCTTCAATCAGGCAGTAAAACGGCCCCACCTTAGGCCCAAGGAGGGCACAGGGCAAGCCCCGGCTGCACGACACCTGCGACCGTCAGTGGTCTCCCCTTGCCCCTTAACCGGTTATCACTGATGCTGGGGAGTGAAGCTCTGATGGAGAGGTCATCCCAATCCTCTCAGTCCCCCATCACCCCGAGGAGTCCGCCATGAAAAAATTGCTCCCCCTGTGCGCTCTGCTGCTCACAGCTTGCCAAACCACGCCGCCCCCCAACTCGCTCGCCATCGATGATGCCGACGCCTGGCAGGCCATTTGCAAAGATGGCACCCGGGTTCGCGCCGTGGTGGCAGAGGGGATCTGTGGGGATCATCGCGGGGTAGCCATGTGGACGAATAAGCCAAGAGCTGAACGGATGGCAGAAGAAGCCGCCAAATAGTGTGATCCAGGGACCATAAAATGACACTGCCGGCCAGTTGGCCGGATTTTTTCGCGATCTCGCCAGCACTTTGCCACCTTGTTCATGGTGCGCTCAGTTTTCTGTTCCCATACTGGCCCTACAGTTCCAAAAGAGGAGAGACAAGATGCAAACATCCATCGTCGGGCTCATCGTCGGGCTCTCCATTCTGTGGGGGCTAGCCAGTTTTGGTGTTCAGGGGGATTTCATCGAGAGCCGTGATTCCGTTGCGCCATCCTGGCAAGCCGAGTCCAGAGTGGAGATGGAAGGTTATCTGATTGAATCGCTTGGCGAAGATCGCTGGCTGTTCGACAACGGCAGCGAGAGCCTGCTGGTCTCCCTGCCCGAGGGGCAGTGGGTGCCGACCGGCGAGCGGCTGCGAGTCAGCGGCGAACCGCAGCAGGAGCAGAGCGGCTGGCTGCTGCAGGTGGAAGACATCAGCCAGGTCAGCGTCTGACAGCGGCAGTCGCCCCGTCACCGCGACAGCTAATCCAGACCCGATAACCACTACCGAATAACCAAGAGCGAATAGCAAAAGAGGAGGCCACTGGCCTCCTCTTTCTGTTTCTATAAGCGGCTTGCGCGGGCTCACCCCAGATGGTTGAGCGGTAGTGCCGTCTTGTGCTTGATGCGACGCAGCACGAAGCTGGAGCGCACTCCGGTCACCCCCGGAATATGGGTCAGCTTGTCCAGCAGGAAGTGCTGATAGTGCTCCATGTCGCGCACCACCACCTTGAGTTGGTAGTCGGCATCATTGCCGGTGATGAGATCACACTCGAGCACTTCGGGCAGTTCGCTGATGGCGCGATCGAAGTTTTCGAACCGCTCGGGCGTGTGTCTGTCCATGGAAATGTGAATGTAGGCGGTGAGGGTGAGGCCAAGCTGGCGGGCGTTGAGCAGAGTAACGTGGGTGTCGATGAGGCCGGCATCCTCCAGCGCCTTGACCCGGCGGGAGCAGGGGGACGGCGAGAGCCCGACCAGCTCGGCCAGTTCCAGATTGCTGATGCGGCCATTCTCCTGCATCAGCTCGAGAATATGTCTGTCTATGCGATCAAGTTTCAGCATTTACCCTTCCTCGTTGCAATGACTAATCCACTTTTCCTAGATTAAGGGTGAACTATTGCAAAAACAACCGAAATAAGTGGTTACTTTGCAACCACTCACCGGCACGGGAGGGATACTATGGTTACATCTTCCGGTGGCAAAGCAGATACCTGACCGGGTCTCTGCGGTGAAGGACCTTACCGGGTCAAGAGCCCCATCAGCCGTCTTACCTTATCGGGAAACGACGGGCTGGAACGAGAGAACCCCCTCCCCGAAGGCAACAAAGCAGGCATCCCGGCGCCTGCTTTGTTGTTTTTGGGCGTTTGACGAAATCAGAGCACGGGCGGCGTGATGCGATAGAGGCAGCGGTGTGCCCCCTCCAGCAGATATTGCTCCCGCTCCACCGTCGCTGGCGCCAGCAGCTGGCGAAACAGCGCCAGCTCGCTGCGACAAAAACCGCGGCAAGTACGCGCCGCCGCACAGATGGGACAGTGGCTCTCCCACAGCAGCCAGCTGCCATCCTCTTCGCGGCGGATCTCCGCCATATAGCCCTCGCGAGTACGCAGCTCCCTGAGCACCGCCAGCCGGCCAGAGAGACCATGGGACCCCAGCGCCTCCTGATAGCGAGCAAGCATCTGCTGCTCCCGCTGCTGGATCAGCCGTTCCATCCCCTCCTCGCCAAACAGCTCGCGCACGTTGTCGATCAACTGCACGGTCAGATCGCTATGGCTATCGGGGAAGCGCTGCCAGGCCTGCTCGGTGAGCTGCCACAGCCGCACGGGACGACCGCGCCCACGCGCCTCGTCGCTGAATGTGACCCACCCCTCCTGCTCCAGTGCGAGCAGGTGCTGGCGGGCGCCCATGGAGGTCATCTGCAACTGCTCCCCCAGCGCGGCGGCGCTCTGCGGGCCATGGCTCTTGAGCAGAAACAGGATCTTGTCGGTGCTTGCGTTCATGATCTCATTATGGGGAGCGCCCTTTATTAAATCAACAATTCACTTTACTTAATCCCGTCTATGAATCAGCATAAATAAACAAATAACTTTATTTAATGGGTGCAACATGGAGAAACACGGGCACAAAAATCCCCTCTGGGTGCTGGTCATGACGGTCACGCTGGCAGTTGCAGGTTTCAGTCTCCCCTCCCCGGTGTTGGCACCCTTGCTGCTGGATCCGGCCCACGGCATGCTGACGCCGGATGCCTCCGACTGGAGCCGCAAGGTGTGGCTGGGGGTCATCATGGGGCTCTATCCCCTGTTCCAGCTGGTGGGCAGTCCCTGGCTCGGTCGCCTCTCCGACCGCTATGGCCGCAAGCCACTGCTGTTGCTCTCGCTGGCGGGGGTTCTGGCAGGCTATGCCCTGATGGCACTCGGTATCGCCTGGCGCTCCCTCCCCCTGTTGCTACTCAGCCGGATTGTGGAGGGGCTGTGCAACGGCAACATCGCCATCGTGCAGGCAATGGCAGCGGATCTCGCCGGCAAGGAGCACAAGGCCCGCAGCTTCGCCTGGATCAACATCGGCATGAATCTGGGCTGGGTCGTGGGGCCGGTGATCGGGGGCTACGCCGCGGTGATCTCGGGGGATTACAGTCTGGCCGCCTGGCTGGCCGTCATGATGACCCTGCTCAACCTGCTGCTGGTCTACTGGCTGATCCCCTATCGTCCACCGGTGGCGGCCGCCCGGCAGGCCCCGACCCTCTCCAGCCGCCAGCTGTTGCTGCAACCGGCCCTGCTCCCCTACTTCGCGCTTACCCTGATCAGCTATGGCGCCGTGCAGCTCTATTTCACCTACTTCAATATCTGGCTGGTGGAGCGGCTGGCCTGGGATCCGGCCCAGCTGGCGCAGGCGGCGGTGCTGGTGAGTTTGCCCATGATGGCGGGCTCCTGGCTCGGCTCTCGCATCGCCCGCCACTGGCGCGGCAGCTCCCTCGGCATTGTCGGCCATCTGGTGATGGCGAGCGGCATGCTGCTCTTTATCCTGCCCGTGCACTGGTGGGGACTGGCGCTTACCTTCGTTCCCGCTGGCATCGGAATGAGTCTGGGAGAGCTGGCCACTTCGGTGGCGATCTCCAACCGCAGTCACCCGGAGCAACAGGGGCAGGCGATGGGGCTCTACCGCGCCCTCGCCGTAGGCAGCGAGATACTGGCGGTGCTGCTCGGCAGTCTGGTGCTGCTGGCCGGTACCGAGTGGCCCTTCTATCTCGCCACCCTCTGCTCCCTTGCCAGTGCCGCCGGTTTCTATCTGCTGCGCCGCCGTGCCGACCGTCGTCAACAGCTGGCCAGCTGCACCTGAGCCACGAAGGGATCACAGTTCGGCGCTTCGGCCACGGGCAAGACTTGCATCGGAGCGCCGGGTCTGGGACGGTAAAGCTCTTTGCGGATTTGTTCGATGCTGGAGGAGCTATGAGTGAATACAAGGCCATCGCGCTCGATATGGATGGCACCCTGCTGACCCGGGATCACAAGATCTCGTCGGCCACCCGGGCAACCCTGGCGCAGGCCCGCGCCCACGGCATCAAGGTGCTGCTGGTCACGGGGCGCCACTACATGACGGCACGCCCCTTCCACCACGAGCTGGCCCTCGATACCCCCCTCATCTGCAGCAATGGCGCCTATCTCTATGATCCGGTGCAGAACCGGATCCTCAGCGGCGACCCGCTGGCGACCGCCCCGCTTACCGAGCTGCTGGCCGCGGTCGAGGCGCAGCAAATGGGGGCCCTGTTCCACCTGAGCGAGGGCATTGGCTACATCGGCTGTGAAGATCATGTCACCCGCATCCGCCACTGGTCGGCCAATCAGCCGGACCACCTCAAGATCGCCCTCCACCCGGTCGAGGAGCTGGCAGGCTGGCTCGACAACCCGGTCTGGAAACTGGAGCTGTTCAATCAGAATCCGGCACGCCTGCACACCTTTATGGGCGAGGTGGTCGAGCAGATGCCCTTTACCCGCGACTGGGCGGCCCCCTATGCGGTGGAGCTGGTACAGCCCGGTTGCAGCAAGGGCAACCGGCTTGCCCGGTGGGCAGCCAGCGAAGGGATTGCGATGGAGCAGGTGGTGGCGTTTGGGGACAACAACAACGACATCAGCATGTTCGAGCAGGTGGGGCTGGCGGTGGCCATGGGCAATGCGGCCCCGCAGATCCAGAGCCATGCACACCAGGTCACGGCCGACCACAACGAAGATGGTATCGCACTGGCACTGCAGCGCTGGGTACTACCCTGATCTGACAAGGTGCAACATGGCCAGCACGCGGGCTGGCCATGAAGAGAGGGATTAACCGCCGAAGGAGAACTGGATCACCCGATCCGGATAGCGCAGACGGTTGTACTCCCGGCGCAGGGATTCGTAGTGGCGAATGGCCCGATCGCGCTTGGCGCGGTAGTAGTCGCGCTGTTCCGTGTTGGTTTCGTTGCGGATGCTGCGCTCCAGCGTATCGATATCCCGCTCGGTACGCTCCAGCTCGTCGCTGATCTCCCGCAGGCGGGCAGCCAGTTTGTACTCTTCGTAGCCACGCTGATACTGCTTGAGGAAGCTGGCATCATTGGGGCATACCCCCAGATAGGCCTGCCCCTCCTTGCCCTTGCTGTAAGCCAGCTCGGGAATGCAGTAGAGCTCCAGCCCCTTGTCGTAGCCCCGTTTCCACTCGGCTTCATCCACTTTGAGGCCATATTCACTGCAAGACGAAACGTAATCGCGGGTCGCCTGACGGGTTTTGCCTTCCGATCCATCCTGATAACCCAGGTTGTACCAGCTCATGGTGCGGCACTCATCTTCTGACAGGGCACTGCATCCCGCCAGCAATACCGGCAGGGTCAGCAACAGGATTTTGGGGGACATGAACAGACTCCGGAAAAGATAGTGACCGGCATTCTAGAGAGGATAAAAGGCCATAACAAGGGATGCGCTCCCGTGCGGTCTGGCGCGGTTTATTTGATGTTTTTGTCACTATTCAACGCCGTGCCAGACAGGGCGGCCAACCCGCTTTCCTTGTTATCAGGTGCAAGGTAAACTGCGCCATCTTTTAACTGGCGCGCAACAAAAACAATGAAAGTCCTGACCGTCGATTACCGCTCACCCGATGCGGCCCAACGCTTCACCGAATCCCTGCGTACCACCGGCTTTGGTGTGCTGACCAACCACCCCATCCCGAAAGAGCTGGTGCAATCCATCTACGACAACTGGTATCGCTTCTTCATGAGCGAGCAGAAGCAGGATTTCCTGTTCAACCGCGAAACCCAGGATGGCTACTTCCCGCCCTCGGTCTCCGAGGTGGCCAAGGGCCATAGCCAGAAAGACATCAAGGAGTACTTCCACATCTACCCCTGGGGCCAGATGCCGGAAGAGCTGAAAGAGCAGGCGATGGAGTACTACCGTCTCGCCAACGGTCTGGCCGCCGAGTTGCTGGGCTGGGTCGAGCAGCACACCCCGGCCGATATCGCCGCCAACTACAGCTGCCCCCTCTCCTCGATGATCGAAGAGAGCCAGAAGACCCTGCTACGGGTGCTGCACTATCCGCCGTTCGATGGCACCGAGGAGCCGGGCGCCATCCGCGCCGCCGCCCACGAGGATATCAACCTGCTTACCATTCTGCCCGCCGCCAACGAGCCGGGGCTGCAGGTGAAGGGCTCCGATGGCGAGTGGATGGACGTGCCGTGCGACTTTGGCACCCTCATCATCAACATCGGCGACATGCTGCAGGAGGCCTCTCGCGGCTACTACCCTTCCACCACTCACCGCGTCATCAACCCGACCGGTGGCAGTGCCGCCAAGTCGCGTATCTCCCTGCCGCTGTTCCTCCACCCGCGCCCGGATGTGGTGCTCTCCGAGCGCCATACCGCCCACAGCTACCTGATGGAGCGGCTACGGGAGCTGGGAGTGATCTAGTCCGCCGACGAGCAGCTGTCAGAGACCAAACCGGAGCAATCTCGCTCCGGTTTTTATTTGGTGGCAGGATTGGGCAAAAAACAGAATTAAATTAGCCAATCGTGCCAATAAATCGCATTTACGCCTGATAACCGTCGTAGTGATTGCGCCGTGACCTCCGTAACATGAGCGCCATTCTGCCCCTGCCAAGGGGCGCTCGATTGGAGTTCTTATGAAGCAGTCCCAATGGTCATCCCGACTCGGCTACATCCTCGCCGCAGCGGGTTCCGCTGTCGGTATCGGCGCAATCTGGAAATTCCCCTATGTCACCGCCGTCAACGGCGGCGGCGCCTTCCTGCTGGTCTTTCTGCTCTTCAGCTTCACCCTGGGGGTGGCGGTACTGATGGGGGAGACCCTGCTCGGCAGCATGAGTCGCCGCGGGGTAGTGGGTGCCTTCTCCGAGCTGCTCGGCAAACAGTGGCGCTGGGTTGGGGTAATGGGGGTGCTCTCTACCCTGCTCATCTACTGCTTCTACAGCGTGGTGGGCGGCTGGACCCTGGGTTATACCGGCATGGCCATCTCCGGTCAGCTCAATCATGGGGATGCGGCAGCCCTCACCGCCCGTTTCAATGACTATGTCAGCGGCGACGTCTGGCCAATCCTCACCCATCTGCTGTTTGCCGCCCTCACCTGGATGGTGGTGCAAGGCGGCATTCAGAAAGGGGTGGAGCGCACCTTGCGATGGATGATGCCGGCCCTGTTCCTGATGATCCTGATGCTGGTCGCCTTTGGCCTCACCCTGCCCAATGCGATGGCGGGAGTACGTCACTTCCTGATGCCCGACTTCAGCAAGCTGGGGATGTCCGGCGTGCTCGATGCCATGGGACTGGCCTTCTTCTCCCTCTCCATCGGTCTGGGCATCCACACCACCTACGGTGCCTATCTGCCGACCAGCGAAGGGGTTGGTCGCTCCAGCCTCTGGGTGGTGCTGCTGGCCAGCATGGTGGCAGTACTGGCGGGTTTGATGATCTTCCCGGTGCTGGCCTCGACCGGTATCGATCCGGCCTCCGGTCCCGGTCTCACCTTTATGACCATGCCGGCGGTGTTTCAGCTGCTGCCCTTCGGTCAGGTGCTTGAGGTGATCTTCTTCGCCCTGCTGGTCTTTGCGGCGCTCTCCTCGGCTATCTCCCTGCTGGAGCATTTGCAGTGCTTCCTGTGCGAGACCTGGGGCTGGTCACGTCGCACGGCCTGTAGCGCCATCACTGGATTCGTCATGGTTAGCGGTGTTCCGGTCAGCCTGTCGTTTGGCCCGCTGCAACACGCCACCCTGTTTGGCAAAACCATTTTCGAGTTGCTGGACTTTGTCACCTCCAACCTGATGATGCCGCTGTTCGGCCTGATGCTGACGCTGCTGCTGGGTTGGAAACTGGGACGCAAGGCACTGCCGCAGGGGATTGCCAGCCACTGGCATCACTTGCTGATGAACTGCTGGCGCTGGATTGCCCCCTTGCTGATCGGCGGGATCTTGATTCGCGGTCTGGTATGACGGTTACTCTTCGCGGGTGGGCTCATCGGCCCGCCCCTGGGCGGCTCTGACGGCCTCCAGGGCATGCTGCCAGCGGGAGATCTCGGCATCATCCGTTCCCTTGGAGAAGACGATATAGAGACCGGCCTGATGGAGCAGTACACCACTGCTGACGATGCTGCGCCGGGATAACCCCATCTTGTCGAGGGTGGCCTCCATCACCAGCTCCGCCATCGGCAAGGCATCGATCTTGCCCAACATCAGCCGCTCTATCGCCTCCCCGACCGTCTTGTAGCGCACCAGATTGGTGTAGCCCTCATGGGTCAGCCGCACATCATCGGCATTGCCCAGCACTACCCCCACTCTGGGCAGATCTCGCAGCTGCGCCAGCGAGGTCAGCGGGTGGCGACTATCCGGCGCCTGATAGATAAAGACCCGATTGATAAAGAGCGGGCCAACCCATTTGAAATGGGACTCCCGCTCCGGGAGCCGCTGTACCACGAACAGTCCATAGCCGGGCTCGACCCGTGCCAGCGCCAGCGCACGCTTGAGCGGGTAAATCCGTACCGGATAGCGAGTGCCAAGCTCCTCCTGCACCTCATCAATCAAACGAATGGCGAATCCGTCGAGCTTGCCGTCGCGGTATTCGGTAAACGGGGGTAAGTCGTGGCTCAGCAGGGTTAATCCGGGCTGCGCCGACGCACTCAGGCTGATCAGTAACCAGGGCAGCACCATCCATCTCATACGACATCCTGTCTCATCGTTGTTCCCGTCAGCGCCATGTAGCTGTCACTAGTTCCAGAAGAAGCTACGTCGATTATCGCCCAGTAAATAGCCACAAGGTAGAAAAGATACGGCCCGGCGAGGTTTTCCCCCACTGAGTTGTACGTATAGCCAGAGTGGTGACAGCGGCACACATAAAAAATTTTTGATTTTATGTGTCAATTATTCTTTCCATGGTTTAGGCTGTTTCCTCATTCATTAGTCAGGTTGTCACCTCATGTCTGCCATCCTCGTGCTGTTTGGTCGATTTTTTAGCTCGCAAGAGAGGTGACCTTGCACGCACAGTTTTTCTGAATGTTCATTGCAAAGGTCGCCTCAGGCGGCCTTTTTTATGGTCTGTCGTTTATTGCTACTCAGGAGTATTGCTTCGATGTCGTGTTACCCGGAGGTTGTATGAGCCAGGTTCAGTGGTCTTCCCGTCTCGGTCATGTGCTGGCCGCAGCAGGCACAGCGATTGGCCTTGGTGCCATCTGGAAGTTTCCCTATGTGACCGCCACCAATGGCGGTGGCGCCTTTCTGCTGGTGTTTCTGCTGTTCAGCTTCACCCTGGGGGTAGCGGTACAGGTCGGCGAAACCCTGCTCGGCAGCCATAGCCAGCGCGGGGTGCTCGGCGCTTTTCGCAAACTGGTGGGGCCGAACTGGCGCTGGATGGGGTATATGGGGATCGCCTGCGGCTTCTTTATCTACAGCTTCTACAGCGTGGTCGGTGGCTGGACCGTGGGTTACGCCGCGCTGGCGATGGCTGGCAAGCTCAACCTGAGCGAGGGGAGCGCCCTCACCGCCCTGTTCAACGGCTATGTCAGCAACCCCTGGTGGCCGGTGCTGACCCATCTGATCTTCGCAGGCCTGACCTGGTGGTTCGTGCAGGGGGGTATTCAGAAAGGGGTGGAGCGGGCACTGCGCTGGATGATGCCCGCGCTCTTCATCATGATGTTGTTGCTGGTGGGGGTCGGTCTCTCCATGCCGGGCTCCATGGCGGGTGTGCGCCAGCTGCTGCTGCCGGACTTCTCCATGCTGACCGGCCAGAGCGTGCTGGACGCGCTGGGGCTGGCCTTTTTCTCCCTCTCCATCGGGCTCGGGGTACACACGACCTATGGCGCCTACCTGCCCAATAGCGAAGGGGTGCTGCGCTCCGGGGTCTGGGTGGTCACACTGGCCAGCCTTATCTCGGTGCTGGCGGGCTTGATGATCTTCCCGGCGCTGGCCTCCACCGGCATCGATCCCACCGCGGGCCCAGGGCTCACCTTTATGACCATGCCTGCCGTGTTCAGTCATCTGCCGTTCGGTCAGGGGCTGGGGGTGATCTTCTTCCTGTTGCTGCTGGTCGCCGCTCTCTCCTCCTCCATCTCCATGCTGGAGCATCTGGTGCGCTTCACCACCGAGGAGTGGGGTTGGTCGCGTCGTGGCGCCTGCAGGGTACTGACTCTGCTCATCATGGCCTCCGGCATTCCGGTGAGCCTGTCGTTCGGCCCATGGAGCGATCTGACCCTGTTTGGCAAGACCATCTTCGAGTTGCTCGACTATCTGACCTCAAACCTGATGATGCCGCTGTTTGGTCTGGTACTGACCCTGCTGCTTGGCTGGCGATTGGGTGATGCCATATTGCCTGCGGGCCTGTCACCCGCCCTGCGTCTGGCGCTGCTCTGGTGCTGGCGCGTGGTGGCGCCGCTGCTGATCAGCGGGATCCTGATCCGCGGGATCATGTAACACCTTGCGCATCTTTGCGGGCAGGCCTTGGCCTGCCCTTTTTATTGCTGGCATTTGCTTTAACAGGCGTTCATATAAGCAGCATCACGATGGACAGGAGTGCAGTCGGGCAATCTCGGCAGAGCAGAGTAGAGGATGTGCGAAATGGCAGAGTGGCAGAGTGGCAGAGTGGCAGAGTGGCAGAGTGGCAGAGTGGCACTATAAGAGGTGGAGCTTGGCTCGCCACAACGGCAACAGAAGAAGCTGGAGTACTGAATTGCGGGCAAAAAAAATCCCCATCTGAATGGGGACTTTCTCTGCAATCGCAGCTGATATCTCAGCCTCGCTTGCGAATATGGTGGTCGTTACTGGGATCGAACCAGTGACCCCCTCCTTGTAAGGGAGGTGCTCTCCCAGCTGAGCTAAACGACCTGGGATTTTTGAAATGATGGTGGGTCGTGCTGGATTCGAACCAGCGACCAATTGATTAAAAGTCAACTGCTCTACCGACTGAGCTAACGACCCATCTAAATCATTTTTTAAACTTTTTACTGCAAATATGGTGGTCGTTACTGGGATCGAACCAGTGACCCCCTCCTTGTAAGGGAGGTGCTCTCCCAGCTGAGCTAAACGACCTGGGATTCTGAAATGATGGTGGGTCGTGCTGGATTCGAACCAGCGACCAATTGATTAAAAGTCAACTGCTCTACCGACTGAGCTAACGACCCATCTAAATCATTTTTTCTACAAACTGGTGGTCGTTACTGGGATCGAACCAGTGACCCCCTCCTTGTAAGGGAGGTGCTCTCCCAGCTGAGCTAAACGACCTGGGATTCTTGAAATGATGGTGGGTCGTGCTGGATTCGAACCAGCGACCAATTGATTAAAAGTCAACTGCTCTACCGACTGAGCTAACGACCCATCTAAATCATTTTTTCTACAAACTGGTGGTCGTTACTGGGATCGAACCAGTGACCCCCTCCTTGTAAGGGAGGTGCTCTCCCAGCTGAGCTAAACGACCTGGGATTCTGAGATGATGGTGGGTCGTGCTGGATTCGAACCAGCGACCAATTGATTAAAAGTCAACTGCTCTACCGACTGAGCTAACGACCCATCTAAATCATTTTTTCTACAAACTGGTGGTCGTTACTGGGATCGAACCAGTGACCCCCTCCTTGTAAGGGAGGTGCTCTCCCAGCTGAGCTAAACGACCTGGGATTCTTGAAATGATGGTGGGTCGTGCTGGATTCGAACCAGCGACCAATTGATTAAAAGTCAACTGCTCTACCGACTGAGCTAACGACCCATCTAAATCATTTTTTCTACAAACTGGTGGTCGTTACTGGGATCGAACCAGTGACCCCCTCCTTGTAAGGGAGGTGCTCTCCCAGCTGAGCTAAACGACCTGGGAATTCTGTCTCCACCGAGTGGAGAAAATGGTGGGTCGTGCTGGATTCGAACCAGCGACCAATTGATTAAAAGTCAACTGCTCTACCGACTGAGCTAACGACCCTCACCACGACCAGTTCCGACTGCATTACTGCTTCGGCTCTGACGGCGGCCTATATTACGGATTTAAATTTCCGGTGCAACAGAAAATTCGTAATTTAAATCCGTTTGCTCACTGTGCGTACAAATGCAGGCTGTTTTTACAGTAGCGTTACGAAAACAGTGACATACAGCAATGTTACAGCTTGGCCAGACTCTGTTTGGCCAACTGGGCTGGCGAGGTGTTGGGATAGCCCTTGATCACCTGCTCATAGAAGGATTTGGCTTCCGCCTTCTTGCCATCCAGCTGCGCCAGCATACCCAGCTTCAGCAGCGCATCGGCTCGCTTGGGGGATTTGCTGTATTTGTTGGCCACGGTCGAAAACTGGGCCGAGGCTCCGGCTCTGTCACCCTTGTTGAACAGCAACTGGCCGAGCCAGTAGTGTGCATTGGGAACATAGCCCGAATTGGGGTACTGCTTGATAAAGCCCTGGAAAGCCGGAATGGCTTTGTCGTAGTTCTTCTCTTTGAGCACCATGTTGACCGCTGCGTCGTAGGCCTGATTCTCATCCTGATTGGTTGAGTAATTGGCGGCAGCAGCCGGTGTGGCAGTAGCAGGGGCCGGGGCGGCTGGAGCAGCTTGCTGGCTGCTGGCAACCTTGTCGAGCTCCTGGTAGAGCTGACGCTGGCGCTCTTGCGACTGTTCCATCTGGTAGGTCTGCTGCTCCAGCTGACCGCGCAGTTCGGAGACCTCCCCTTGCAGGGAGTCGACCTGTTGCTGCAATTCAGCTTGCAGTCGCAGACGGGCATTGAGGGTGCGCTCCAGCAGGGCAACCCGATCTTCCAGGCTACCGGTGGGCACGATGGCACCGTTGTTGCCACTAAGGACAACGCCACCACCCGAGTCACCGCCCAGATCGCTGACCGGTGCCGCAGCTTGCGCATTCAGAGCAACCATTACGGCCAGCGCAACGACAGCTTGCTTGTACACAGATTTCATTCGGATCAAACCTTAGCGTTTAGTACAGATAAAACGGCCAGCGCCATCGTCGCTCGCATATACAGATTTCATTCGGATCAAACCTTGGCGTTTAGTGCAAATAAAACGGCCATCGAAATGGCCGCTTGCATATAAACGAACTTCGTTCGGTTTAAACCTTAGTAAACCAGAACCGCGCGGCGGTTTTTGGCAAAGGCATCCTCGGTGTGAGACATGTCCAGCGGCTTCTCTTCGCCATAGCTGACGATAGAGAGCTGCTCGGCCTGCACACCCAGGGTTTGCAGATACTTGGCAACAGCCTTGGCACGACGCTCGCCCAGGGCGATGTTGTACTCCGGAGTACCGCGCTCATCGGCGTGACCTTCGATCAGGACTTTAACGCTCGGGCGCTCGCGCAGGTAGCTGGCATGGGCATCCAGCAGATCAGCGTACTGACCCTGGATATCGTAACCGTCGAACGGGAAGTAGATTACGTTGTCACGCTGCAGTGCTTCGAACTTCTGACGCATCTGCTCTTCCGGGGACAACATGCCGTTGGCGCCGCCGGTTTGTACACCGCCCATGCCGTCGGTCATACCTGATTCAGCGCCTGCGGCGTCGGAATCAGAAGAAGAACTACAAGCGGCCAGGGTGAACAGTGGCAGTGCGATGGCCAAACCCTTGAGCAGTTTATTGAGTTGCATGCTATTTCCTTAAACCTTTATAACAAAACAAAAAACAATTGGATTTTTATCAATTCAAGAAGGGCGACCAAGCTGGTGCACGAATTTCACCGCTACTGGTCGGAAGCACAGCCTTGAAGCGACCATCAGTCGACACCAATGCGAGACTCTTACGACCCTGATAGATGGTGGCATAAATGATCATGCTGCCATTGGGAGCCACACTTGGCGACTCATCCAGAGCACTCTGGGTAAGGACCAACAGGGCATTGTTTTCCATGTCCTGACGGGCAATACGATACTGTCCCTGAACACGGGTCACCATCACCATGATTTTGCCATCAGGAGTAATGGATGCACCCTGGTTGGATTCACCTTCCCAAGTCATCCGGCGAGTCATACCAGTCGCCAAATTTACGCTATAAATCTGGGGTTTGCCACCACGTTCAGAGGTGAACAACAAATTTTGCCCATCCGGCATCCAGGAGGGTTCGGTGTCGATCACACGGCTGGTTGTAACCCGGGTCAGCTGCTTGCTAGCGACATCAACCACATAGAGGTTCGGTGAGCCATCTTTGGAGAGAACGATAGCCAGACGACGACCATCCGGAGACCACTCCGGCGCCCCGTTGATACCACGGAAACTGGTGATCAGGCTGCGCTGCTGAGTGTAAATATCCTGCACATAGATTTCGGACTTCTGGTTCTCGAAGCTCACGTAAGCCAGCTTGCTGCCATCCGGCGACCAGGCAGGAGACATCAAGGGCTCGCGGGAGCGCAGCAGGGTCTTCTCGTTGTAACCGTCGTAGTCAGAAATACGCAGCTGGTACGGGAACTGGGTACCCTGCTGTACGGAGACGTAAGCCAGACGGGTCAGGAAGGCACCGCGCTCGCCAGTCAGACGCTCATAGACGATGTCGGAGATACGGTGGGCAAACTGGCGCATCTGGGCACCCGGGATGGTCGCCATGCGGCTATCCAGGATGTAACCGTTGCTCTCGCCACCTTGTGCCTTGGCCAGCTGGCCTTTCAGCACATCGACCAGCTCGAAGTTGACCTTGTAGGTGCCGTCACCGACTGCCGAAATGGAACCCACCACCACGGCTTCAACCCCTTGGGAGGCCCAGGGAGCGAAGTTGATCTCGCTGCTGCTGCTCGGGGTTTGCGGCATCTGGCCACGGGCCAGCGGCTTGAACTTGCCGCTGCGCATCAGGTCGTTGGAGACCACTTCCGCGATGTCCTGCGGCAACTGCCCGTTACCTTCCCACTTGAAGGGGGCGACAGCGATGGGGCGTGCGCTATCAATACCGCCGGTGATGACGATGTCCAGGGCCGCCTGGGCACTCTGGCCCAGCAACAAACAGCCAACCAAAGCAAAAAATACTTTTCTGATCATGGCTTAAATACTCGGTTCCAATATAGATGAGAGGTTAAATTCCTTTCTCGGCGAGAGGTTGCCAACCGGAGGCAAGCAACCTCGTTTTATCACGCTTAGATACTAGGTTCTAACTTCAGGTTAAATTCCTTCAACATCTCGAATGCCGCAGGATCCTTGGGCACAGGCAGTTGATTGGCTTTCAGAACAGCCGCCTTACCGGAACGACAGACCGCCGGGTCACCCTGGCCGTTATCTACCGATATGACAAAGCCACTGCTCGCAAGACGTACGCCGATAGTACATGTTTTGCCCCGCATGGTGGGATCCAAAATCATATACCGCTCAACAGTGGCCTTGATGAGCGCCGCATATTTGTCGACTTCGCCCTGGGCTGCTGCCGATGCAGCCTGACTGCGGGCATTGGCCTCAGCCGACAGCTGCTGCTGCATCATCTCTTCCATCTCTTTTTGCAGCTTGGCCTGCTCGGCTGCTTTACGCTTGCGCTCAGCCGCGATCTTGGCCTGCTTTTCGGCCTCTGCCTTGGCTTTCTTCTCTGCGTCAGCTTTTGCCTTTTTCTCAGCCTCTTCCTTGGCCTTCTTCTCGGCCTCGGCTTTGGCTTTTTTCTCTGCTTCTGCCTTGGCTTTCTTCTCGGCTTCGGCTTTGGCCTTCTTGTCAGCTTCCGCTTTCTTGGCCTTGGCTTCTGCCGCCTTGGCTTTCTCTTCGGCCTCTTTCTTCTCTTGTTCCTTTTTCTTCTTCAACGCCAACGCCTTGCTCTCGGCTTCCGCCGCTTTACGCTCGGCTTCAGCCTTCTTGGCCTTCTGTTCTTCCAGCTTGCGGGCTTCCTCGGCTTTTTGGGCCTTCTCTTCCGCCTGCTTCTGCTCGGCAACCTTCTTCTGCTTCTCGGCCTCGGCCTTGCGAGTCGCCTCTTCGGCCTGCTTGCGCTTGGTCTCGGCGATGCGAAGCTGCTCCTGTTTCTGAGCCAGCTCGCGCTTGGCGAGATCCGTGTCTTCCTTATCCTTCTCTTTCTCTACCTTTTGAGGCTTGGGCTGAGATTTCTGCTGCTGGATCTGCTTGGCCTGTTCGTTGAGGAAGTTCTCATCGAGCATGACGGCATTGACGATCTGCCCCTTCGATTCGGGTCGTTTCGGTTTGCTGAAATCGAGCCCGACAAACAGGATGATGCCGATGATCAGGTGCAGCAGAAACGACGCGATGAGATAACCGGAAATACCACGCTTCACATCCATCTCCGTTAGTTCACCGGATCTGTCATCAGGCCAACCTGAGGCACACCCGCATTCTTGAGGGCCACCATCAACAGGATCACCTCTTCGTAGCGCACGGCCTTGTCACCCGCGACCACCACGGGGGCATTCTGGTTGATCGCCAGATAGCCCATGGCTTTTTCGGTGATGTATTGCTGCATCGCCTCTGGCGTGCCGCTTGGCACCGGCTCGTCATCGGCTTCGCCAGCCTTGATGACATACTCGCCTTCGGTATTGACGCTGACGATGAAGGGCGGCTTGGCATCTTCCGGCAACTGCTCGGACTCAGCCTGTGGCAGATCCACCTTGACCCCTTGCGTGATCACCGGCGTGACCGCCATAAAGATGATAAGCAGCACCAGCATGACGTCGATATAGGGAACCACGTTGATCTCGGCCACCTTCTTGCGCCGGATCCGCTGATAGGTTTGCATTACTGATCACCCTGCTGCTGTGCAATTTGACGGTTCAGAATGGTGGTGAACTCGTCCATGAAGTTGGCGTAGGCGTTCTCCAGCCGCTCGACCTTGTTGGAGAAGCGGTTGTAGAAGATAACCGCCGGGATAGCGGCAAACAGACCCATGGCGGTGGCGATCAGCGCTTCCGCGATACCCGGTGCCACCATTTGCAGGGTGGCCTGCTGCACCTGACCCAGGGCGATAAAGGCGTTCATGATCCCCCATACGGTACCAAACAGACCGATATAGGGGCTGATGGAGCCGATGGTCGCCAGCACCGGCAAGTTGGATTCCAGATCATCCACCGCGCGGGAGAGGGAGACACGCATGGCGCGGTAGGTACCATCCATCACCGCATCCTGACCACGGGCACCGGCCTTGAGCAAGCGGGCATACTCCTTGAAGCCGGAGTAGAAGATATCTTCCATGCCTTCGATATCATCGCGGCGGGAAGAGGACTCCTGATAGAGCCGATTGAGATCGACCCCTGACCAGAAGCGATCTTCAAACTGTTCCGATGCGAGATTGGCCGCCTTGATCGCCTTTGAACGCTGGATAATCAGCGCCCACGAGACAATAGACATGCTCATCAGGGTCATCATGACCAGTTTTACCAACAGGCTGGCTTGCCAAAACAGGCCAATAAACGAAATTTCAGCGTGCACTTAACAGCACTCCCTTGATTTTTTCAGGTATAGCTACAGGTTTCATTTGCGGATGACTGACACAGGCTATCTGTACCATGGCCTGGGTGATCAGTCGTCCATCAGCCGCCAGGATCTGCTGCGAAAAGCGCAGGGATGCGCGTTTCACTTCAATCACTTGCGTTAATACATTCAATAGTTCATTAAAACGGGCCGCCGAGCGGAAATCGATCTCAGTTCGGCTCACCACGAAGGCATATCCCTCCTGCAGCCAGACGTCCTGTTCGACCCCTTTGGCACGAAGAAACTCGGTGCGAGCACGTTCCATAAACTTGAGATAATTGGCGTTGTAGACGATGCCCCCGGCGTCGGTGTCTTCGTAGTAGACACGCACCGGAAACTCAAAGACTTCCCCCATAACAATCTGTGATCCATTCGACAGTCAGATGGGGGGCTATCATAGCGCAGGGCTGAATAGGAAAGAAGCAGGGGGAGACAGGGAAATCCTGCCTCCCCCAGTTTTTTATGAAAGGAAATATGAATGTGTCAGCCAGAGGCCATACAACAAACTGGGCCAGGCGAGCCAGGGGTTGAACAGCACACGTCCGGGCAGACTTTTCAGATGAAAGCCAAGCCCGTTAAGTACGCCACAACAGACGGCCCACATTAGCCAGGGAGCAAGCCAGAGACCATGCTCGCTGGTATTGGCCGCGATCAGATTGGGGGCCTGTAAAATAGCGACGGCCAACAAGGCCGCCGCGAGTAACATCAACCCCTGCCACGGCTGCCGCTCCAGTGGAGCGGCCAGCCTGGCGAGTCGATCACTTGTTTTCATCGATCTGACGATCCATGTTCTCGGTGTGTTCCAGCCACAGCGCATTGATGATGCCAAATGCACAGGCCAGCAACAGCCCCAGGATCCAGGTGAAATACCACATTGTCAGCGCACCTCTTAATAGAGAGATTGTTGGTTATCTTCGATGTGCTTGTTGGTTACCCGGCCAAACATCTTGATGTAAGTCCAGATGGTGTAACCCAGCACAATCGGTACGAAGATCGCTGCGGCCACAGTCATCACCTGCAAGGTGTTGAAAGAGGCGGTAGCATCCCACATGGTCAGGCTCAGTGACGGCTCAAGGCTTGAGGGCATCACGAACGGGAACATGGAGAAACCGGCAGTGAGGATGACCCCGGCAATCGCCAGCGAGGAGCTGGTAAACGCCAGCCAGCCGATGTTCATGCGGGCAAACAGCGCAGTCAGCAGGCTCATGGCCAGACCCAGTACAGGGGCAGCCACCATCCACGGATAGAGGGTGTAGTTGTTCATCCAGGCACCAGCCTGCAGGACAACTTCCTTGTTCATCGGGTTGGATACTGCGTCAGTCGCGGCAGCCTTGACGATGACATACCCTTCCATACCGCTTACCCACCAACCCGCGGCAGCAAACAGCACCAGAGTCAGCAGTGAGCAGATCATGGCAGCCGTGCGGGAACGCGCCAGCACTTCACCGTCGGTCTTCATCATCAACCAGGTTGCGCCCTGGGTGAGCAGCATGAACAGGCTCACCAGACCAGCAAGAATGCCGAACGGGTTAAGCAGGCCGAAGAAGTTGCCGTGATAGGTCAACATCATGAACTGGTTAAACTCGAACGGAACGCCTTGCAGCAGGTTGCCAAAGGCCACACCAAAGACGATGGGCGGTACGGCGCTACCGGCGAACAAGGCCCAGTCCCAGTTGCTGCGCCATTTGGCATCAGCACGCAGGGAGCGGTACTTGAAACCGACCGGACGCAGGAACAGCGCCATCAGCGTCAGGATCATTGCGATGTAGAAGCCGGAGAAGGTCGCGGCATACACCATCGGCCAGGCGGCGAACAAGGCACCACCGGCAGTGACCAGCCAAACCTGGTTACCTTCCCAGTGCGGTCCCATGGTGTTGAGCATCACGCGGCGCTCGACATCTTTCTTGCCGACGAACGGGAGCAGTGCGCCTACCCCCATGTCGAAGCCGTCAGTGATGGCAAAACCGATCAGCAGTACGCCGACCAGAGCCCACCAGATGACACGCAGAGTTTCGTAATCAAACATGGTCGCTCTCCTTATGCCTTGATCTGTTCAAAGTGATACTTGCCAGTCTTCAGGCTGCTGGGGCCAAGACGGGCATACTTGAACATCAGGTACATCTCGATAACCAGAAGTACGGTATAGAACAGGCAGATACCGATCAGAGAGAACCAGATCTCGGCTGCAGGCAAGTTGGATGCAGAGAGGGAAGTCGGCAACACCTCTGCAATGGTCCACGGTTGGCGACCATATTCAGCAACAAACCAGCCAGCTTCGATAGCGATCCACGGCAGCGGGATACCCCACAGCAGACCCTTGAGCAGCCACTTGCGCTTGCCGATCTGGTGACGGGCACTGTCATAGAAGGCCATACCAATCAGCACCAGCATCAGCATGCCGACGGCAACCATGATGCGGAAGGCGAAGAACAGCGGCAGTACCTGCGGGATGGAGTCATCCACGGCGGCCTTGATCTGCTCGTCGGTAGCATCGGTCACGTTGCTGGTGTAGCGCTTGAGCAGCAGACCGTAGCCCAGATCCTGTTTCACTTCGTCGAAGCGAGCGCGGGTCTCGTCAGACTTGTCACCGGATTGCAGCTTGGTCAGCAGGTCGTAAGCGGTCATACCGTTACGAACGCGCAGTTCGTGCTCGCTTTTCAGATCCTTCAGACCGGTTACCTGACCATCCAGAGAACGGGTCGCGATAATGCCCAGCGCATAGGGGATCTTGATGGCGTAGTCGGTGCGCATCTCTTCCTGATTCGGAATACCGAACAGGGTAAAGGCAGCCGGAGCAGGTTCAGTCTCCCACTCAGCTTCGATAGCGGCCAGTTTCACCTTCTGCACTTCACCTGTCTCGTAACCGGATTCATCACCGAGGATCAGAACGGACACGATGGAAGCCATACCGAACGCAGCGGCAATGGCGAAGGAGCGACGGGCAAACGCCACATCACGATTCTTCAGCAGGTAGTAGGAGGAGATACCCAGCACAAACATGGCGCCACAGGTATAGCCAGCCGCCACAGTGTGGACGAACTTGACCTGAGCAACCGGGTTGAGCACCACGTCAGCGAAGCTCATCATCTCCATTCGCATGGATTCGAAGTTGAACTCGGCACCGACCGGGTTCTGCATCCAGCCGTTGGCGACCAGGATCCAGAGGGCGGAGAGGTTGGTACCCAGCGCCATCAACCAGGTGGCAGCCAGATGCTGATGCTTGCTCAGACGATCCCAACCAAAGAAGAACATACCGACGAAGGTGGACTCCAGGAAGAAGGCCATCAGCCCTTCGATAGCCAGCGGGGCCCCGAAGATATCGCCGACATAATGGGAGTAGTAAGCCCAGTTAGTCCCGAACTGGAACTCCATGGCCAGACCTGTGGTGACCCCCAAGGCAAAGTTGATACCAAACAACTTACCCCAGAATTTGGTCATGTCCCGGTAGATGGTGTTGTTGGTCATCACATAGACGGATTCCATGATCGCCAGGAGAAAGGCCATTCCCAGCGTCAGGGGTACAAACAAAAAGTGATAAAGGGCCGTCGCAGCGAACTGGAACCGCGATAGGTCTACCACATGCTCAGCAATCATGATGTTTCCTCACCGATTATTGGCACGGCTATTTTAAGTTTTAAGCACAAAGCTTCCGTTGGAGGTTATCGAATGAGCCTTATTGGGACGTGTCACAACAAAACGCGTTCAGTAACCACTGGCATTAACAACAAGGCAATACGAGAACACAAATAAAGCTAATGTTTAACAATTCCAAAACAATCAGCCTAAATTTATTCTCGCCCATGATGACCGGGTTTTTATATCACCTTTATTTGATTGAAATCAATGTAAAAGGACCCGCCATACATGGCTTTGAAAGGCATTTTTAATCTATTTCACGATTATTGACGCGAGCCAGATCACAAAACACGACAAAGCGTAAAACATTGATTTAAATCAATTTAAGAATTTAACATCCCGCCGCTCGGTTTAATTTGAAAAGCGTGAATGACGCGCCTTTTTCCATGTTATCCGAGTCAGGCAATCTGATTCGAAAACTCAATTTAAAATTGCAAAGAATGCATACTCATGCGAACCAATTTCATCAATAAATACATTAGATAAACTAATTTGAAGAGTGCAATTTTTCTTGTTTGCCGGGGTCGATTCGAACTCCTACAATGCGCCTCGCAGTGAGGGCATACCCTTGGATACAGGCCGGTTAATCCGGGTTCACGGTACGTATTCGACGATCAATTTGAACCTGTCTATTGGAATCGAAGATGAAAAAGTTTGTTGCTAAAACCATCCGTTACTACAAGCTTTCCTTTGTTCAGCTCTATCAACTGAACCGACTCTGAGAGCTCGCGACGGCTCACCTGTTTATTTTCCGGTCTGTGTCCAGACGCACTCACTGTCTGTGAACATCCATCCTGAATTGTCTTTGCCCACCGCATCCGCCGTGGGCTTTTTTTTGCCCGGATAATAAAAAACCGCCTTTGACGGCGGTTTCATGTTCAAACGACTGTTTTTACTTCTCATCTGGTCGCTGAAGACCGAAATGAGCGTAGGCTCGTGTGGTCGCAATCCGTCCTCTGGGTGTACGTTGCAGATACCCTTGCTGGATCAGATAAGGCTCCAGCACATCTTCGATAGTATCTTTCTCTTCCCCGATCGCGGCGGCCAGATTATCGAGACCCACCGGGCCCCCCATAAACTTGTCTATCACAGCCAACAATAACTTGCGGTCCATGAAGTCGAAGCCTTCATTATCGACATCCAGCATGTCCATGGCGCGGGCAGCAATGGGGCCGTCGATCCGGCCATCGGATTTCACCTGGGCAAAGTCGCGCACCCGCCTTAACAAACGGTTAGCAATCCGCGGCGTGCCGCGAGAGCGACGGGCGACCTCAATGGCACCATCTTCCGTCATGTCTAGCCCCAGACAACGGGCACTGCGGGAGACGATATCGGTCAGGTCCTTGACGTTGTAGAACTCCAGCCGCTGGACGATACCGAAGCGATCCCGCAGCGGGCTGGTGAGTGAACCAGCCCGGGTGGTGGCGCCAATCAGGGTGAAGGGAGGCAGATCCAGCTTGATGGAACGAGCCGCTGGCCCCTCCCCGATCATAATGTCGAGCTGGTAATCCTCCATCGCCGGATAGAGCACCTCCTCCACCACCGGGCTGAGGCGATGGATCTCGTCGATGAACAGCACATCGTTCGGTTCGAGGTTGGTGAGCAGCGCCGCCAGATCCCCCGCTTTCTCCAGCACCGGGCCGGAGGTGGTCTTGATATTGACCTCCATCTCGTTGGCGACGATGTTGGCGAGGGTAGTCTTGCCCAGACCCGGCGGGCCGAAGATCAACAGGTGATCGAGCGCTTCACCCCGCTGGCGGGCCGCTTCGATAAAGATCTCCATCTGTTCGCAGACGGTATCCTGACCGGTGTAGTCAGCCAGCTTCTTGGGGCGGATAGCCCGGTCAATAATGTCATCCTCACGGGCGGCACTGGCCGAGATGAGGCGGTCTGCTTCAATCATCAACTACCTCATACCAGGCTACGCAGGGATTCACGGATGATATCTTCCACCGACATCCCCTCTTTGGCGATCTTGCTGACAATCTGACTCGCCTGCTGCGGCTTGTAACCGAGGGCCACCAGCGCACTGGCCGCCTCTTCGGTCACATCAGGGGCCCGCAATTCGGGCTCACTGGCTGGCAAGGTGACCATGGCCGGGGAGAAGAGGTCGTGACTGACCCAGCCCTTGAGGCGATCCTTCATCTCCACCACCAGCCGCTCGGCGGTCTTCTTGCCGACTCCCGGCAGTTTGACCAAAGAGCTTATCTCTTCACGTTCGACACTCAGCACGAATTGGGTAGCTGTCATGCCGGAAAGAATAGCCAGCGCCAGCTTGGGGCCGACTCCGTTGGTTTTGATCAGCTCGCGGAACAGTGCCCGCTCCTGTTTGTGGTTGAAACCATAGAGCAACTGGGCATCTTCCCGCACCACGAAGTGAGTATGGATGGTCGCTTCCTTGCCGATCTCCGGCAAATCATAGAAGCAGCTCATCGGCATCTGTACCTCATAGCCAACCCCGCCCACTTCCAGCAGGACCTCGGGGGGCTGCTTTTCAATGACAATGCCTCTCAAGCGACCAATCACGGCTCTCTCCTCACCAATACAACTATTCGTAAATTGGCTCATAGCATAAAGAATAACTGGATAAGTATCCAGCATAGGGCTGCAACACCCGCGTAGTCAGAGAGGCTTTTTATCCAATTTTCCACCATGCTTGATCGGGTGCAACCAGTGCACGGGATGTTTCAGCGCCGCACCGGTCCCCGAGCGGGGGATAAACCACTACACTAAACCCGTTCGGAACCGAAACTGGTGCCAATGTCGATACCAAGGAAGGCCATCACATGAAAATTGTTACCACCTCCAATCTGGGTCTTGCCATATTGCTCGGCTGTACGCTGGGCATGGGGGTCGTTGGCTGGTATGGCAGCCAGCGGCTAGCCAATCTGCTCTCCTATGTGCTGGGCGCCGCCTGGCAGACCGCCGACGGTGCCATGGAGGGCTCCATAGAGCTGGGCAACCAACAGCTACAGATTCAGAAGATGCAAAACGGAACCCCACTCAATCGCGCCGAACTCGATGCTGCCAAGGCGGCGACCGATGATGCGCTGGCCCGGGTCAGCCAGGGGCAGCTCATTGATGGTGCGGCCCTTGCCACCATGGAACAGCACAAGCAGGACTATCAACAGCAACAAGAGAAGCTGCTGGCGCTCTATCACGCCTATACCGAGGTGGATCAGGCCCTGCATCACAACGCCGATCTGATGGCCCGCCTCTCGACCCAGCTGGAGGTGATCGGCGACGGCGCGGTCGAGGCGCTGACCCAATCCCCCGACCAGACCATCAGCTGGAACAGCGGCCTCTCCACTCGCTGGGAAGCGGCCGACGGGGGGATGGAATCCAACATAGGCTTTTTGCGCCAGCTCTATGCGCTGGAAAAGATGCGCAGACAAGGAGTCACAGAGGCGATCAAGGCCGAGCTGAAAGAGGCGACCGATTTCTACCACGAAGCGATCGACAGCATGCTCGGCACCGGGCTGTTCGATATCGAGGGAACCGGCGAATTTGCCGGCAAGACACTGTCGGCAGAGTATCGCGCCCTGTTGGCCCGGCATCAGCAACTGATGGGACAGTGGGTCGATGCGCTCGGCAGCTATCAGGCCCAGCAGTCCGCCTATGAGGTCAGTGCCGATGAGCTGCGACAACAGCTGGTTGCCATCGAGGAGAGCGGCGATGCCACCGTCGAGGATCAGGTGGCCCAGCTCAACGGCATCATCAGCCAGATCCGAACCCTGCTGCTGGGTGGCCTGTTGCTGAGCCTGATCATGGTCACCCTCTGCGGCTTCTGGCTGACCCGCAAGCTGGTGACCCCGCTGCTGCAAGTGGACAAACGAATGCAGGATATCGCCGCCGGCGAGGGAGACCTCAACGCCCGCATCAACCTGCAACGTGATGACGAGATAGGCTCGCTGGCAAACAGCGTGGATCGTTTCATCGAGAAACTGCAGAAGATGATCAGCTCCACCATGGACAACAACCAACACATCAGCGAGCACGTTCACACCTCGGTCAACCGGGTGGAGGCAATCAGCCAGAGCAGCCGCCAGACCGCCGAACATGCGCTGGCCCTGCACCACGACAGTGAACAGATGGTGCAAGTCGCCACCGGTATCTCGGACAACTGCAGCATGGCGGCCCACAATGCCAACGAGGTGCGCCAGCTGACCACCGAGAGCAGCCAGTATGTCGCCTCCGCCAGCGCGGGCATGCAACGGGTGGTACAAGAGGTGAGCGAGTGTGCCATCGCCATCAACTCCCTCAAGGAGCAGGCAGGTCAGATTGGCCAGATTATTTCCACCATCAGCGGTATCTCGGAACAGACCAACCTGCTGGCCCTCAATGCGGCCATCGAAGCGGCTCGCGCGGGGGAGATGGGGCGTGGCTTTGCGGTGGTTGCGGACGAGGTGCGCACCCTGGCCAATCGCACCGCAACATCGAGCGCCGAAATTAGCCAGGTGATCAGCAGCATCCAGCAGCAGACCGAGACCGCCTACCTGATGATGCAGCGCAACCTCAAGACGGTGGAGTCCGGCATGCAGGACTCCGAGAACACCAAGCAGATCCTGTTCAAGGTGGAAGGCGCCATCGACCAGCTGGCCGACATGGTGCAGCAGGTGGCCGTGGCTACCGGGCAACTGTCACACACCCTGAGCCACTCCTCTGACAAGGTCTCCGGCATCAGTCTGCAAGCCAGAACCGGCGAACAGGAGGCGCAGGAGTGTCTGCAACTCGCCTCCTCGCTCCATCAGGCCAGCCTGCTGCAGCAGCGCCTGCTCTCCCAGTTCAGGGTCTGAACCCTTTCAATAGCAAAGATGCCACTCATATGAGTGGCATCCTTTTGCTACCGATCGTTCATTCCTGCCGCCTTAACTTCCTCAACGTCCTATGGCCAGTTGAACAGCCAGGCTCAGCATGATGATGCCAACCAGCAGGTCGATCCCCTGCTGCACCCGGCTGCGGGCCAGCCAGGGCGCCAGTGCCGCTGCACCCAGCGCCAGCGAGTAGAACCACACCAACGAGGCCAGCATGGCCCCCGCAGCAAAAGCCGGACGCAGGGACTCGCTCACCTGACTGCCAAGGGAGCCGAGCAGCATCAAAGTATCGAGATAGACGTGAGGATTGAGCAGCGTAACACCCAGCGTCATCGCCAGCACGCTTTTGGCCCCCATCTGCTGAGCAGTCTCGGCAAGCCCCTCCCCTTTGCCACGCCAGGCACTGAGCAGGGAACGGCCACCAAACCAGCCGAGAAACAGCACGCCTCCCCAGGTGAGCAGTGCCATGCCGAGGGGGCTGGTGGCCAGCACATTGGCTCCGCCAAATACGCCGATAGCAATCAGGGTGAGATCGCAGAGGCTGCAGAGCGTGGCCGTCAGCAGATGGTGATTGCGATGGATGCCCCGACTCAGCACAAAGGCATTCTGGGCGCCGATGGGGATGATCATGGCCAGACCGATGGTGAAGCCTTGCAGTGTCGTTGCGAGCATCATGGAGAGTACCGTTCGAAATGATGAATGAGCGGCACTATAGCGATGGTAGTTCCCTCTTAGAAATTCATTGATTTACTGATTGATTCATTTTGCTAATAAAAACCGGCATACCCAGCCGCTGTTCCAGCCCTTGTCAATTACCGGATCTGACAATTGTGACCCTCAGAGTGCGGCAGGAGAATCTGTTGCGCCTGTGGGCTCAGCCTACTGCAGCAATCTGGGGAAGTTGGTCACCACAACTTGCTCCAGATTGGGCAGCAACAGCCCCGTACTAACCCCTTTGGCAATGGCCTGATAGCGGTTCATTGAGCCGGTTTTGCGGGTGACCTGATTGAGATGGTAATTGACCGTGCGCTCCGTGATCCCGAGGATGCAGGCGATCTCGCTAGAGGTCTTCCCTTCGCTGGCCCAGAACAGGCACTCGGTCTCGCGCTCGGTCAAGGGGTCTTTACCCGCACTATCCATCATGCTGAAACGCACCACCCGAATGGCCGCCTCGAAGATGTAATTGGACATCCAGGAGAGGATCGGCGAGGACTCCAGCAGCAGGTCGCTCGAGGCCCGCTCGGAGGTGATGAAGGAGAGAATACCGTTCTCCCCGGCAGCACCGTGCAGAGGGAAGGAGATGCCGTTACGCAACCCGAACTCGGCTGCCAACCCCATCACGTCCATGGTTCCCTCCTGCAAAAAACTGGCCCGCTCATCGAGGCGGTTCCAGTAAATGGGCAGCGTCTGCTTGCGTGCCAGCCGGATCACCGGATCGCACGCCAGCATGTTGTTTTCGGTATAGGCCTGCACCCAGGAATCGGGGCACTGGTTGAACAGCACCACCTTGGGCCTTTGCATCGACATCGGCAGGATCAGGGCGAAGCGATAGTAGTCATAGCCCATCCCGAGCGTAAAGCGACCGATCAGTTCGGCCAGACGATTGCCGTCCGTCACCGAAGTGAAATGTTCGAGGTACTCAAGCAGTTGGTCTCTGTTCATATGAAAGCCCCCTTGGCCAGACATGTGATTATAACGGCGAATAGCAAGATAGAGGGTCCATAATGTTGGTTTTTAAAGGAAAATTGAGAGAACATCCACGAAACGAGGTGGAGAATGAACTCTATCGCTTTCGAAATCGCGTCTTTTCCGACCGGCTAGGCTGGGATGTCGAGTCTCATCGGGGCCTGGAGCGTGACAGCTTCGACACGCCAGACACCCATTGGGTTCTGATCGAGGACGAACAAGGGCTGTGTGGCTGTATTCGTCTGCTCAACTGTGCCGATGCCTATATGCTGCCCACCATCTTCCCCACCGCCCTTGCCGGTGAAAGCGCGCCACGCACCCCAGATGTCTGGGAACTCACCCGTCTGGCTATCGATGCCCAGCGCGCACCGCGCATGAGCAATGGCGTCAGCGAACTCACTTGCGTCATCTTCCGCGAGGTCTATGCCTTCGCCCATGCCCACGGGATCCGGGAGCTGGTCGCCGTCGTCAGCCTGCCGGTGGAGCGCATCTTCCGCCGACTTGGCCTGCCCATCGAGCGGCTCGGTCATCGGCAGGCGGTCGATCTGGGTGCGGTAAGGGGCGTTGGCATCCGCTTCCATCTGGATGAGCGCTTCGCGCAGGCGGTCTCCCAACCTCTGCTGGGCCATTATCAAACCAGCCATTATCCACTGCAGCAACCGTCACCGGTGTTGGCAGTTCACTCATAAAAAATCCCGGGAAAACAGACCCGGGATAAAGATGTCGCTACGATCTGCGCAGGGCTACCCCATGCGGCACCAGAGAGTATCCTCCCTCAATGGCCTGACCACTACTGTCAAAAATCACAGCGCAACGCCCCTTCCACCGCCCATTGTTGTCCCCTGCCGAGTAACGTAGAGTCAGCCCTTGGGCAACGGAAGGGGGAGAAGATGAAAGAGCTGGACTACAAACTGCTGCGGGCACTGGATGCGGTACTGCAGGAGCAGAACTTCGATCGGGCGGCCAAGTCGCTCCATATCACCCAGTCGGCCATCTCCCAGCGGATCAAGCAGCTGGAGCAGCAATTTGCCGAGCCGCTGCTCATTCGCAGCCAACCGCTGCTGGCCACGCCACTCGGCCAGAAGCTGCTGGCCCATTATCGGCAGGTACATCAGCTCGAGCTCGAACTGGCGGGGGAGCTGACCCCCAACCAACCGCAGGGGCCAATCAGGATCAGTATCGCTGTGAACGCCGACAGCCTGGCCACCTGGTTTCTGCCCGCCATTGCCCCCTTGTTGAGACAGCACCCCATCGAGCTCAACCTGCTGGTCGATGACGAGAGCCGCACCCTCGACAAGGTCCGCGAGGGTCAGGCCTTTGGTGCGGTCAGCCTGCATCCCCAGCCGCTGGCGGGTTGCTGCGTCGACGAGCTCGGTGAGATGAACTATCTGCTTACCGCCAGCCCCACCTTCGTAGCTCGCCACTTCCCTCGCGGCCTGACTCGTGAGGCGCTGGCCAAGGCACCGGCGGTGGCGTTCGATCAGCGCGATGACATGCATGTGAGCTTTATGAGGGAGCACTTCGGGCTGGAGCCGGGCGGTTATCCCTGCCATACGGTCCACTCGTCAGAGGCCTTCGTCGCCATGGCCGAACAGGGGCTGGCCTACTGTCTCATTCCCGAATTGCAGATAAGAGGCCAGCTGGCTGGCGGGTCACTACTCAACCTCAGTCCCGACCACGTCCTGACGGAACGCCTCTACTGGCACCGCTGGGTACTGGAAAAAGGGGTTCACAAGCAGCTCTCCCAACGCCTTATCGACCATGCCAGCTCGCAGTTGAAACCACGCTGAGCAGGCCATTCACCTTGGCTTTGCAGGGCTAAAAACGTATAGTGCTGGGCGATCCTTCATCAGGTCTCCACCCAGGTTTTCACTTCAGGTTCCTCACTTATGTTCCAAGACAATCCGCTGCTGGCCCAGCTCAAGCAACAAATCCGCGAAAACATCCCGAAGAAAGAGGGTGTGATCCGCGCCTCGGACCGGGGCTTCGGCTTTCTGGAAGTCGATGAGAAGACCAGCTATTTCGTGCCGCCTCCCTACATGAAGAAGGTGATGCACGGTGACCGGGTGACCGCCCTGATCCGCACCGAAAAAGAGAAGGAAGTGGCCGAGCCGGATACCCTGCTGGAGCAGTCCGTCACCCGCTTCGTGGCCCGGGTCAAGATGTTCCGCGACCGCCTCAACGTGGTGGCCGACCATCCGCTGATCAAGGATGCCATCAAGGCCCGCGTCAAGAAGGGTCTGGATGAGAAAGAGTTCAAGGAAGGTGACTGGGTGGTGGCCACCCTCAAGCGCCATGCGCTGGTCGACGGCAACTTCTCTGCCGAGATCATCCAGAAGATTGCCGCCCAGGAAGATCACAATGTGCCCTGGTGGGTGGTGCTGGCGCGCCACAATCTGGCCCAGGTCGAGCCGGCTGACTTGCCGGAGTGGAAGGTGATCGAAGAGGAGGAGCTGCCCCGTCGTGACCTGACAAAGGTGCCCTTCTTCACCATCGACGGTGCCAAGACCAAGGATATGGACGATGCGCTGGCCATCACCAAGCTGGACAACGGCTGGGAGCTGCTGGTTGCCATCGCAGACCCGACCGCCTATGTGGCCGAAGGGAGCGAGCTGGACAAAGAGGCGGCCCAGCGCGCCTTCACCGTCTATATGCCGGGCCGCAACGTGCCGATGATCCCGCGCACCCTCTCCGACGAGCTTTGCTCCCTGAAAGAGGGCGAGGAGCGCAACACTCTGTGCGCCCGTCTGCTGATCGCCGAAGATGGTCTGCTGCTGGAGGAGACCGAGTTCTTCGCCGCCCGCATCTGTTCCCACGCCCGTCTCAACTATGACGACGTCTCCGACTGGGCCGAGCATGGCAAAGAGCTGTCCATCGACGCAGGCGTACTGGCCCAGCTGCCGCTGATGAAGGCGATGACCGAGGCGCGCATCGCGTGGCGCACCGAGCATGCGCTGGTATTCCCGGATCGTCCCGACTACGACTTCGAGCTGGGCGAGAATGGCGAAGTGCTGGCCATCCACGTCGAGCCGCGCCGCATCGCCAACCGCATGGTGGAAGAGTCGATGATCGCCGCCAACATCTGTGCCGGTCGCGTGCTGGGCAAGAGCGTCGGTTACGGCATCTTCAACGTTCACACCGGCTTTGACGAAGAGTCCCTCGACGGCGCCATCGACCTGCTGAAGAGTGCCGAAGCCCCGTTCGAGCGCGACGAGATCGCCAGCCTCTCCGGCTTCTGCGCCCTGCGCCGCTGGATCGACAACCTCGACACCCGCTGGCTGGATGGCAAGATCCGCCGCTTCCAGAGCTATGCGCTGATGTCCTCCGAACCGGGCGCCCATTACGGTCTGGGTCTGGATGCTTACGCCACCTGGACCTCCCCGATCCGTAAATACGGCGATATGGTCAACCATCGTCTGCTCAAAGCCGTCATCGCCGGCAAGACCCCGGGCGAGCGCCCGAGCACCGAGCTCACCGAGCATCTGACCGCCTGCCGCCGTCTGCACCGCATGGTGGAGCGCGACATCGGCGACTGGCTCTATGTTCGCTACCTCAAGGCCGATGCTGGCACCGACAAGGTGTTCAACGCCGAGATCATCGACGTGATGCGTGCCGGTCTCAAGCTGCGTCTGCAGGAGAACGGCGCCGTGGTCTTCATGCCTGCCCGTCACATCCTCGACAACAAGGATCGACTGGAGTGCAACTGGGACAATGGCCGCGTCTATCTGGACAAGACCGAGGTGGTCTACGAGCTCGGCCAGATCATCGAGGTCAAACTGACCGAAGCGGTGGAAGAGACCCGCTCCCTTATCGCCAAACCGGCAGTGGATCTGGTGCCTGGCCCGGCACCGGAAGCCCCGGCGGCCGAGAGTGCGCCAACCGATAGCAGTGAAACACCTGCTGAGGCTGCCCCCAAGGCAGAATAAGCCGCGCAGAATCATCTGATCTGCCCGAGAGCCCGCCATCGTGCGGGCTCTTTTTTGCCCGGCATCCCACCCTACAAGCTGCCATATATACCGTTATGGCACACAGTTCTAGCCACGATTGGCAAAGAACGCAGTGAATGTCTCCACCAGAATGACTTAAAGCAACCATTATGTGCGACACCTCTCCTTTCTGACATATTAATCAAGGAGAAATATGTCTATACTCGCTTGGGTACAATCCAAGGGATATTGGTATGCAGGAATGGGACCCGGAACACTTCACCAACTTCGCTCAGTTATGCGAAGTGAGCCTCGCCACCATCCGTGAAAAGACCGATGCCGAACGCCTCTACCTCTGGCTAAAAGCCCCCGAACCGCAGCTCTACAGCTTTCAGCTCGATCACGGGCTGACCACGCTTGATCTCGCCCATCTCGGCCAACTGACCCTGCCCCACCACCTGATCGACAAGGCGATGGAGAAGGGACAACTGGTGATCGAGCAGCTCCCACCACCGCCTGATCCCGGCGAAAATGTGGAGCCCGCCCAGCCGCAGTTACGCGCCTGTTTCCCTCTCAAGCGTCACATGAAGCTGGAAGGGGTCATCTATCTGGAGACCCGCCGCCGCATCGACCGCCTCTCCTCCCACCAGCGTCAGGGCATCCAGCTCCTTATCCACTATCTGACAGCCGAGCTCAGCAATCACCTGCTCTCCAGCCAGGTCAATCAGGAGCGGGACCAGCGGCTCCATACCCAGACCGATCTGGTACAGAGTCAGGCACTGCAGGGCTCCTTCCTCACCATGTTGCAGGCGCTGCACATGGTCAGCGTCACCCTCTCCCGCAGTCGCAGCGAGAACGATCTGCTGCGGGATGCCGTGCTGCTGGCCCGCAAGGAACTGCAATTCGATCGGGTTGCCATCTTCCTGATCGAACCCGATGGCAAGACCATGCGCGGCACCTGGGGCACCAGCGAGGAGGGCGAGCTGATGGATGAACACAACTTCATCAGCCCCATTCCGGATCACCCCACGGTGCAAGAGGCGCTCAGGCGCAAGGATTACGTGCTGGTGATGGAAGATACCCCCCTCTACTACGAGAAGCAGCAGGTGGGCCGTGGCTGGAACGCCATGGTATCGCTATGGGATGGCACCACTCCCATCGGCTGGATCGCCGCCGACAACCTGCTCTGGCACCGTCCGCTCAAGGCCTATCAGAGCGAGATCTTCAAACAGTACGCCGCCATTCTGTCACAACTGCTGATCCGCCAGCGTACTCAGGAGCAGCTGGAAACCCTCAACCGCCAGCTGGAGGCCCGGGTCGCCGAGCGCACCATGCAGCTGGCCGAGACCAACCGTGCGCTGGAGGAGGCCAATCACCGCCTCTCCCTGCTGTCGCTGGAAGATCCCCTCACCGGCATCGCCAACCGGCGCCAGTGGGACATCACCATGCAGCGGGAGTGGGAGTGGGCACGGCGCACCCAGAACCTGCTGGCGGTATTGATGATCGATGTGGACGAGTTCAAGGCCTACAACGACCACTTCGGCCATGCCAAGGGGGATCTTTGCCTGCAACAGGTGGCCCATGTGCTGCGGGATGCAGAGCGGCGCTGCACCAATCTGGTAGCCCGTTACGGCGGGGAGGAGTTCGTCATTCTGCTCTGCGCCCCCCAACCCGGTGAGGCCGAACAGCTGGCCGGACGGATCCACGATGGTCTTGCCCGCTTAAAAATGCCCCATCCCGCCTCGCGGGTTGCTGATTTCATTACGGTTAGCATAGGCTTTAGCTATCTGGTTCCCTCCCAGGACGGAGCATGGCAGACCCTGACCGAACAGGCTGACCAAGCGCTCTACCACGCCAAGTCACAAGGGAGGGCCCGCACTCTGGCCTATCGGTGATCCCATGCTGTTGCGTCGCTACCCCATCTTCAATCGTCGCCTGGCTCTGGTGGCCTACGGCATCGACTATCAGCTCAGCTCACCGGCCGAATGGCCTTCACTAGCGCAACATTGCCGCCTGCTGGCGCAAGGGCGTCAATATCTGGTGCCCTTCACCCACGAACAGCTCGATGAACAGCGTCCACTGCTGCTGGATCAGGACGCGATCCCGCTGGTTGAAGCCTCCAGCGAACGCCAGCCCAACTCGTTCCCGGTGCTGGAGCAGTGGCGCGACAGTCGGCGCAGACTGGCGGTGCACGGCGCCAACCGGGATCCACGCTGGCTCGGCGCCAGCCGCCTGCTGGTGTACTGGATGGGGGAAGAGGGGATCTGCCAGCCCACCGAGCACAAGCGGATGGCGCTTAACATCGAAACCTGGGCGGATTTTCTCCCGCTGCGGGAGGCGGGGGTCGACTTCTTTGCCGGCGGCTTTCTCGCCCGTCCCGAGCTGGTCAATCAGCGGGCCAACCAGCCCGATATGGCGCTGGTACAGCAGATCCTCCAGCTCATCTGCCACGAAGAGTTCTCCTTCGCCCAGGTAGCCCGCCTGCTGGAGCAGGATGCCTGGCTGCCCGGCCTGCTGCTCACCTACGTCAACGCCCCCGGCTTCGATCATGCCGCCCCCATCACCTCGGTGCCCCGCGCCCTCTCCTATCTGGGGGAGCAGGAGATCCGCAAGTTCGTGTTGATCAACGGTTTGGCTCGGGTAAGCCAGCACATGCCGGAGGCCTGCACCCGCATGGCCATCGCCCGCGGCCGCTTCTGCGAGTTGATTGCCCTCACCGCCCTCGGTAAAGCAGAGGCAAGCTGGGCCTTTCTGGTGGGACTGGTGCTCGATGGCTCACTGCTGTCGGAGCCGCTGATGGCCCACCTGCCCAAGAGCGTGCAGCGCGCCATCGAACTGCACGAAGGGCCACTCTTTCATCTGTTTCAGCTGGTCAGCACCTATGAACAGGGCAACTGGGCCCTGCTGGAACAGCTTGCCCCCAAATATCAACTCGATCCGGCCCAGCTCACCCCCGTCTATTTTCAGTCACAAATGTGGGGGCAAGCGTTTCTCACCAGCTAGGTGATGGCGAGGCGGGGAGCCACTGGCTAGAATGGGCTCCCTTTTTTCAGAGACTGACCCGCACCATGACCCTTTCCGGATTCCAAGGCCTGGTCTTTGACCTTGATGGCACCCTGGTCGACTCCATGCCGCTGCACCTCGCCGCCTGGGAGCACACCGCCCGCGAGTTTGGCTTTCACTTCGATGCCGACTGGTTCTATGAGCTGGGGGGCATGCCGAGCCGCAAGATAGCCCTGCTGGTCGCACAGGAGCAGCAGATCCCCCTCGATCCGCTCGAAGTCACCCGCTGCAAGACCGCCCACTATGTGGCCAACCTGCACAAGGCGACCGTCTTTCCCGCCATGCAGGCGCTGGTCGAGCGCTATCATGGCGTCATCCCGATGGGGATCGGCACCGGCTCGCCGCGCATCAATGCCGAGGCGGTACTGCGCAACACCGGGCTGGATCGCTACTTCTCTGTGGTGGTCACCGCAGACGATGTGGAGCTGCACAAGCCCAATCCGGACACCTTCCTGCTGGTCGCCAGCAAGCTGGGGGTCGAGCCATCAGGCTGTCTGGTGTTTGAAGATACCGGTATCGGGGTACAGGCCGGAGAAGCGGCGGGTATGCAGACCTGCATGGTCAAAGAGGGTCAACCAGTCGGCATAACGGCGTAGTGCGGAAAAAAATATCGCCCTGCAAGGGGCGATAACCGGAACCGGCTCTCATACGGGACATGAATGAAAATGAGAGCAGATTCCGTCAGCCGCTGACGCAGGGCGCGTCAACGGGGAGTGCGGGGCAGACGATTACTCGTTGTTGCCGCCGCCCTGATTGTCGTCATAACGACCCGGCGCACCGTGGGGGCGCGGCGCCATGGAGACACGTGGCTTGCGAGCACGCTGGATATTCACCTGCGGACGGCCGGTGTGCATGGCAATGGTGGAGATCTTGGCCTTGTAGACCAGCTGCTGGTTACCATGAGCATCGGTCAGCAGCACGCTGTACTGGTCGAACCCGCTGATGGTGCCTTCCAGCTTGATGCCGCTCACCAGAAAAATAGCGACCTGACTGCGGTTCTTGCGCAACCAGTTGAGGGCAGAATCTTGCCCGTTCCCGAGGGAGAAGGCTTGCTCAATCGTGGAGTAGCTGGGGGATTCAGTTGTCATAAATTATTGTCCCGCGGAAAAAAAGTGGCGTTTGATTGTGCTAAATGGGCACTGGCTTGTCAAAGTCATTCTCACTCCCGCCAGCAATAGCGGCCTTCGGGGCTGGTCGCTGACCGGTACAACTGCGATAATCGCCAGCTCTGGCTCTACCACGGGCCTTATCTGGGGTTTTATCTTGCATCCGGTTTCACACCAACACCACACCACCTATGTCCATGATGCCACTGCCTGCGAAGAGTGTGACCTGCTGATACCGGCCACACCGCTCGAGGTGGGACAGACCAGCTGCTGCCCCCGTTGTGGACACACCCTGAGTCGCCACCTGCCACAGCAGGAGCTGCTGCCAATCTCCTACGGGTTCGCGGCACTCATCATGTTCGTGCTCGCCAATGCCTTTACCTTTATGTCCTTCTCGGCCAAAGGGGTGGGCCAGGAGATGACTTTTCTGCAGAGCATCACCACCCTGGTGGATGAGGGCTATCTGTTTCTCGGCGCGGTACTGAGCCTGACCCTGATCGGCCTGCCGCTGGTTTATATGGGATCCATCATGCTGGTGCTGTGGCGGGTCGATAAAGATCTGCACAGCAATGCCCTGCGCTCCCTCGGCCGTCTGCTCTGCCGGATCAAACCCTGGCTGATGGTGGATGTCTTTCTGGTGGGCGTGCTCATCTCGCTGGTCAAGCTGATGGGGATGGCCGACATCAAGATGGGGCTGTCATTCTGGGCTTTCGTCGGTTACACCGTGCTGCTCATCAAGATGATCTCCTCGCTGGATCAGATGTGGCTGTGGCAGCGGCTGTTCGGCCCGACCGAGGCTCGGGATATCGACCCGGAAGCGGGCGCGCTGGAATCAGGTCTGGTGGGCTGCCATATCTGTGGCGCTCTGAGCGAGGTGGGCAGCCACAGCTGCTCCCGCTGCGGCGGCAAGCTGCATGCCCGCAAGCCGGGCGGCCTGAACCGTACCTGGGCGCTGCTGTTTACCTCCGCCATTCTCTACATTCCGGCCAACGTCTATCCCATCATGGATACGGTGTTTCTCGGTGATGACAGCCCCTCCACCATCCTCGGCGGTGTGGTGCTGCTCTGGGCCATGGGCTCCTACCCCATAGCGGCGGTGATCTTTTTCGCCAGCGTGGTGGTGCCGCTGGTGAAAATACTGGCGCTATTCTGGCTTTGCTATATGGTGCAGCGCGGCAATGTCACCTCCCCCCTCGGCAAGCTCAAACTCTATCGCATGACCGAATTTGTCGGACGCTGGTCGATGATCGACGTCTTCGTGGTGGCCATTCTGGCGGGCCTGATCCGGCTCGACAATCTGATGACCATCTATCCCGGCCCTGCGGCCGTCGCATTTGCAGGTGTGGTGCTGATCACCATGGTCGCCGCCATGAGTTTCGACTCCCGCCTGATCTGGGATTTACAACAAGGAGAACGCGAACGTGAGTGAGCGTAAAAAAAGGTGGAAACCGGGCTCTGACTTTCTGAGCTCTGCCGCCGCAATCTGGATGGTGCCCCTGCTGGCACTGTTCATCGGTCTCTGGATGCTGTTCCAGCACTGGTACTCCCAGGGCCCCAGTTTCACCCTGACAGTCGCCACTGCCGAGGGCATAGTCGCTGGCAAGACGGTGATCCGCTCCCGCGAAGTGGACGTCGGCCGCATCGAAGCCGTCGAGCTGAGCGATGACTATAGCCATGCGGTGCTGAAAGGACGGCTGACCAATGCTGCCTCCGGCATGCTGCGCGGTGACAGCCAGTTCTGGGTGGTCAAGCCCAGAGTGGGCCGTGAAGGGGTATCGGGTCTGAGCACCCTGCTCTCCGGCGCCTATATCGAGCTCGCCCCCGGCAAGAAAGGTCGGGCGCGGGACGAATACGCCATGCTCGACAAACCGCCGCTCGCCTCCCTCGATGCCAAGGGGCTGCGTCTCACCCTCAGCAGTCGCGACACCCGCGCGCTGGGGGAAGGCTCCCCCATCAACTATCAGGGCTTCACCATAGGTCAGGTGGAAGAGGCGAAGTTCCTGCCCGAGAAGAGCGAGATGCAGTATCAAATCTTCATCCACGCCCCCTATGACATTCTGGTGAGCAGCAACTCCCGCTTCTGGATGACCCCGGGCTTCGAGGTCTCCATGAGCAGCGAGGGGATGAAGGTGAAGATGGATTCGCTGGAGAGCCTGATCGATGGCGGCATTACCATGGGTCTGCCACCCGGCTGGGCGCCTGGCGAACCGGTCAAACAGATGGAAGGGTTCACCCTGTTCCAGGATGAGGCGAGCGTGCTGGCCGGTAGTCTGGATCAGTTCATCGACTACGTCTTCCTGTTCGATGACAACGTGGGTGGCCTGCACCCGGGCGCGGCGGTGCAGTATCGCGGTATCCGGGTCGGTACCGTCATCTCCGCCCCCTACCTCATCGAGGACAAGGGCGTGCAGATCTTCAAGAGCCGCCAGATCCCGGTGCTGGCCCGCATCGAGGTACAGCGCCTCTCCCACCGCTATGCCAAGGCGGAGAAGGATCAGTGGCGTGCCCTGTTCGGCAAGCAGTTCAAGGAGGGGTTGCGTGCCAGCCTCAAGACCTCGAGCCTGCTGACCGGCGGCAAGATCATCGACCTCAACTTCTATCCGGACGCGCCGCGCTTCGAGCAGGCCAAGCTGGCCGGTTATCAGGTCTTCCCCACCGTGCAAGGCGGGCTGGATCAGATCGAGCGCAAGGTGAACCTCATCCTCGACAAGTTTGTCGACATGGACATGGCGACCACCCTGACCAAGGTCAACGGGTCACTCACCACCCTGGATGGCACCCTGAAGAACATCAGTGCAGTCAGCGCCAACCTGAACAAGCTCACCGCCAAGGATTCCACCCAGCAGCTGCCCGCCTCGCTCAACGAGAGCCTCAAGCAGTTGCAGGAGACCTTGCAGGCCTATGATGCCCAGTCGCAGACCAATCAGGACCTGCGCCAGTCGGTGCAGACCCTCAATCAGTTGATGCGCGAACTGCAACCGCTGGTGCACTCCCTCAACGAGCAGCCCAGCTCGCTGATCTTCGATCGCGCGCATCCATCGGACCCTGAGCCCAAGCGAGGCAAACAATGAAAAAAGAGATCCTGACGCTGGCCCTGCTGGGCCTGCTGGCGGGTTGCAGCAGCCAGCCAAGCCTGCACTACTATTCGCTCGATGCCGACAGCCAGCAACCCGTAACGGCCCCGGCCCAACCGCAGCACCAGTTGGTGCTGCGCCCAGTGGCGCTGGCCAGCCAGCTCGACCGGATCAGTCTGGTCTATCAGCTGGAAGGGCAAGAGCTGCACTTCACCGAGTACCATCGCTGGGCCGGTGCGCTGGACGATCAACTCAACCAGCTCACCCTCAATGGCCTCTCCACCCGGCTGCCGGGCTGGGTAGTACGGCTGGATGGCGCCCGCAAGGGGCCGGTGCTGACCATTCTGGTGGAGCGCTTTCAGGGCCGTCATGACGGCAGCGCCGTGCTGAGCGGTCGCTGGCGCCTGCTGGCGGAAGATGGCACCGTGCTGCGCGATGCCCCCTTCCGTCAGGAGCGAGTACTGCCGGCCGATGGCTACAACGCACTGGTGAACGAACTGGGTCAGGGCTGGCAACAGCTGCTCGACCAGATCGCCGCCGAGGTACGCCAGAGCGCCAGCTAATCGCCCATCCGCCGATTGCAGAGATAAAAAAACGACGCCAGCTGGCGTCGTTTTTTTATGGGCAAGAGTCGGGTGCGACTTATGCCTTGGCAGGCAGGCTCAGGCGGGCAACCGCTTCGACGTGCATGGAGTGCGGGAACATATCGACCGGTTGCACTTCGTCCAGCACGAAGCCCTGCTTGACCAGCCAGGCAAGATCGCGGGCCAGGGTCTGCGGGTTGCAGGAGACATAGACCAGACGACGGGGCGCCATGGCGACCAGGGTCTGCAGTACCGCCTTGTCACAGCCTTTGCGGGGCGGATCCATCACCACCACATCAGCGGTCACACCTTGGGCGTGCAGCTCGGGCATCAGCTGCTCCGCCTTGCCGACGTGGAATTCGGTGTGCTCGATGCCGTTGAGGGCGGCGTTGCGGCGGGCATCGCTGATGGCGCTCTCCACCGACTCGATCCCGACGACCTTGGCGGCCTTGCCAGCCAGGAACAGGGAGATGGTGCCGATACCGCAATAGATGTCGAACACCGTCTCGTTGCCGGTCAGCTCGGCATACTCGAGGGCACTGGAGTAGAGCACATCGGTCTGGGTCGGGTTGTTCTGGAAGAAGGAGAGCGGCGAGATCTCGAACTCGAGTTCGTGGATCTTGTCGCGGATCACCCCTTCGCCGAGCAGCACCCGGTTGGTGGCGCCCAGAATGCGGTTGGTGCGCTCATCGTTGATGTTCTGCACCAGGGTAGTAACCGGCAGATCGCTCAGGGCTGCCAGCAGCTCGGCTTCGAACGGCAACTCCTCGCCCAGAGTCACCAGCACCACCATCAGCTCGCCGCTCTTGAAACCCTTGCGGGTCATCAGGTTGCGCACGCAGCCGCTGTGGTTCACTTCGTCATAGGCGGCGATGTCATGCGTGCGCATCCAGTTGCGCACCCGGGCGTTCAGCTCCACGTGCAGCGGATCTTGCACCGCACAGTCATCGGCGGTGATGAGATCGTGGGAGTGCTTGCGATAAAAACCGATCTCGGCACCGGCATCGCAGCCACGCACCGCATATTGCGCCTTGTTGCGATAGGCGAACGGGCTCTCCATGCCAAGGATATCCTTGACCGGCGTGTCACCCAGCCCGACCTGCTCCAGTGCGCTCTGCACCAGTGCCTGCTTGAGCTTGAGCTGGGCCGGATAGGCCAGCGGACGTACCTGACAGCCACCGCACTCGGTGTTAGGGCAGAAATCGGCCACCCGATCGGCGGAGGGCTGGAGCAGCTCGGCAACCTTGCCGTGCAGATAGTTCGGCTTGACCTCGGTCAGCTCCACCAGCGCCTGCTCACCGGGCAGCAGACCTTCGACAAACAGGGGGCGATCGAACAGGCGTCCTTTGCCATCTCCTTTGTCGGTCAGTTCCAGGATCTCGATCTGGTGTTGATGTCCCACTAACGGCATGAGCGGCTCCAAAAGTACTAAAAATGGGGGGTGATGGACGCGGAAAAGCCATGCCCATCGAGAAAAGGTGGCAGAGTTTAGCGGAGATCCGGCCAAATTGCAGGCATTAAAAGCCCAATGGTTGTGGTACTACCCGTCCCGCTTTTGCAGCCCGGCCAAATGACCCGTGGGCAAGGCCCCGCCAGCCCCCGTTCCCGCGGGTTGCGGCAAGATCAGCATCGTCAGGATCGGCCAATCCCCCTGGCGAGCCCTCACTGGCAAGCTGCGGCCCGTTACAGGGACAAACCGCGCGGTATAAATCAAATTTATGGGTCTTGCCAAAATGACCAAACTTTTACTTATACCAAGCCAATTGCGGTCACATGCGCCTCCGGCAAGCCAATGCTGACCAGCCGGGCATCCCCCTCCGATCCGCGCAAGATGGCCAGCCCGCGCCGCCCTTTCGCGGCTGCGGCAAATTTAGCCCTTGGGCCGCAACGCCCAGCCTGTTAAAATTCCGCCCTTGAAATTATCCTGGGCCCCGCGCCCGTTCTAGCTAAGGTCTACCGCGATGCGTACCAGCCAATATCTGCTTTCCACTCTCAAGGAAACCCCCTCCGACGCTGAAGTTGTCAGCCACCAGCTGATGCTGCGCGCCGGGATGATCCGTAAACTGGCCTCCGGCATGTATGCCTGGTTGCCAACCGGTCTGCGGGTACTGAAGAAAATCGAGAACATTGTTCGCGAAGAGATGAACAATGCTGGTGCCATCGAAGTCTCCATGCCGGTGGTTCAGCCCGCCGAGCTGTGGCAGGAGTCCGGCCGCTGGGATGACTACGGTCCCGAGCTGTGCCGTCTGACCGACCGTCACAACCGTCCCTTCGTACTGGGCCCGACCCACGAAGAGGTGATCACTGCGCTGGTGCGTTACGAAGTGAACAGCTACAAGCAGCTGCCGCTCAACCTCTACCAGATCCAGACCAAGTTCCGCGACGAAGTGCGCCCCCGTTTCGGCGTGATGCGCGGCCGCGAATTCCTGATGAAGGATGCCTACTCCTTCCACATCGACAAAGAGTCTCTGGTCGATACCTACGAGAAGATGCATGCCGCCTACTGCAAGGCGTTCACCCGCATGGGTCTGAACTTCCGTCCGGTGCAGGCCGATACCGGCTCCATCGGTGGTACCGGCTCCCACGAATTCCAGGTGCTGGCCGAGAGCGGTGAAGACTTGATCGCCTTCTCCGATACATCAGATTACGCCGCCAACATCGAGATGGCCGAAGCGCTGGCGCCGGCTGGCGAGCGCGCTGCCGCCACTGCTGCCCTGACCAAGGTTGCCACCCCGAACGTCCACACCATCGACGAAGTGGCCGCCTTCCTGAACGTGGCGCCGACCGCCATCGCCAAGACCCTGCTGGTACTGGCAGAGGAAGATGAGCACGGCAAGCAGGCCGTCATCGCCCTGGTACTGCGTGGCGACCACGAGCTGAACGAAATCAAGGCCGAGAAACTGGCTGGCGTGGCCAACCCGCTGACCTTCGCCAACGACGAGCAGATCAAAGCGGCCGCCGGTTGCGACGCAGGCTCCATCGGCCCTGTCGACTTTGCCGGTCGCATCATCGTCGATCGCAGTGCCGCCCATCTGGCGGACTTTGTCTGCGGCGCCAACGAGACCGGTTTCCACCTGACCGGTGCCAACTGGGATCGCGACATCACCGCTTACGAAGTTGCCGACCTGCGCAACGTGGTGGAAGGCGACCCGAGCCCGTGCGGCCAGGGCAAGCTGCTGCTCAAGCGCGGTATCGAAGTGGGCCACATCTTCCAGCTGGGTACCAAGTACTCCGAAGCGATGAAGGCAAGCGTGCTGAACGAGGGCGGCAAGTCCGTCACCATGGAGATGGGTTGCTACGGTATCGGGGTTTCCCGTCTGGTGGCTGCCGCCATCGAGCAGAACAACGACCAGTACGGCATCATCTGGCCGGACGCCATCGCCCCGTTCGAAGTGGCCATCGTGCCGATGAACATGCACAAGTCCGTGCGCGTTGCCGAGCTGGCCGAGCAGTTCTACGCCGAGCTGAAAGCGGCCGGTGTCGACGTGCTGTTCGACGACCGTAAAGAGCGCCCGGGCGTGATGTTCGCCGACATGGAACTGCTGGGCGTGCCGCACGGCATCGTCATCGGCGAGCGCGGCATGGACAACGGCGTGGTGGAGTACAAGTGCCGCCGCACCGGCGAGAAGCAGGAAGTGGCCATCAGCGACATCGTCGCCATGATCAAGGCCAAGCTGGGCCGCTAAGCCCACCCTCTTCCCGATATAAAAAAGCGCGCCTGATGGCGCGCTTTTTGTTTGTCTTCTGCTCAAGGAGAGAGTGCCGAAAGCACTGTAAACCTGATGACAGCGCAGGATTCCTACTCGTTGCGACCGATAAAGAGATCGGTCACGTGGCAACTGCTGCGCGCCGCCAGTGCATCGAGCATGTAGGCGGCGGCATCTTCCGGGGTCATGAAACGGGTCGGGTCGACGTGATCCGAGTTGTCCCAGAAGGCGCTGCGGATCCCGCTCGGGTAGAGGTTAACCAGTCGCAGCGGCGAGCCTTTCAGCTCGGCGCGCAACGACTCCAGAAAGCCGCGCATCCCCCATTTGGAGGCGCAGTAGAGGCTCTCGTTGGCCTTGCCCACCTGAGCGGCAGAGGAGAGCACATTGGCCAGCACCCCACCTTTCTCGCCAATGAGACGCACCGTCTGCTGGGCCACCAGTATGGTGGAGATAAGATTGCTCTCCACCACACTGCGGATCTGCTCGGCGGTGTAGATGCCGACCGGGCCGAATTCGCCAACCCCGGCGCAGTGGATCACCATCTCGGGCAGGCCGCCCCACTCGACGGCGGCGGCAAACGCCATCTCCACCTCCTCGTGGTGCGCCAGATCGGCGGCAATGCCGATCACTGCCTGACCGAGCAGATCCTCCTGCTCCTGCAGCTTCTCGTAACGGCGCCCCATCATGGCAACCCGATGGCCCCGCTCAACCAGCCCTGCGGTCAAGGCGCGGCCCAGACCGGAACCGGCCCCCGTCACTATGATGTAGCCCATTACGTCTCCTTGTCGTCAGCTGACTGTCAGATTAGAAGGTGAATTCGCCGCCCATGAACCAGCCGTCGATACGCTGGTCGACGTTGTCGAAGTCCACATTGGCTTCACGCCAGCCGGCACGCAGTTTGACCGGCATGTTGGAGAACTTGTAGGACGCACCCAGACGGTAGTCATAGTTGTCCACATCGTGAGTACGCAGATCACCGAAGAAGGCGATGCCGGTGTTCGGGATGTAGAGTTCGCTGCCGGCGTAGGCCATCAGGGTATCTTTGTCGTAACCCTTGCGACCGCCGGAGGTAAGCTCGCCATCGTAGTAACGACCGGTCAGACCCAGATCGATCTTGAACAGATCGTTGTTGAACAGACGGTAGTAGAGGTTCAGATCGTAGGCAGTCAGCTCGTTCTTGAAGGCACCGCCGGAGGTGCTGAAGTCGGAGATTCAAACTTGGCGTTCGGCAGGAAAATGATGCCGTGTTCCAGCTGCAGGTAGCCGTTCCAGTTGTAGTGGTCGTCATAGTTGGTGCTGGCACCATAAACCTGACCACTGCCCTGGGCATTCCATACATCGGCACCGGCGGCGAAACGCCAGTCATTGGCGGCCATGGCACTCTGGCTGCACAGGGCAAACAGAACACCGGCAATCAGCGTCTTTTTCATCACTTCACTTCCTCTTGCATACATGGAAAGAGGGCTATTTTACCCGGTACAGCCAAAATACCCAGTCTCAAATCTGAACAAGCGACGACAAATGTCAGTGTTTCATATGCTTCATGTTCATCCCCGCCATCGGCTCGATCGGTTTGACCGGCAGGGAGAGCTCCAGCTTCTCGCCATCATCCATGGTGAGGGTGAGCGGGAAAGGGGTCTGCTCGGAGAGCGTGCCCACCTCGAACAGCATGATGTGGAAGCTACCGGGTTTGAGCGCAACCTCGCCCTTGGCCGGGATCTCGATGCTCTCGACCTGACGCATCTTCATCACGCCATTCTCGTGCAGGTGGGTGTGCAGCTCTGCGCGACCCGCCGCAGGAGAGGCTGCCGCCACCAGCTTGACCGGCTTGTCGGCATCGTTCTTGAGCACCATGAAGGCGGCGGTGTTGGGGGAGCCCGGCGGCAACAGGCGCACATAGCCGTCGACGGCCTCGACCTTGGCCAGTGCAGGCGCAGTCATCCCCAGAACCAGCAGAGAATAAAACGCACGTTTAAACATGGTTGAAATCCTTTTATGATGTTGTTAAACGGCGCCAAGGTTACCCCAGCAGCAACCTTTTTTGCACCTTTCAATAACAAGGATTTAGACATGGCCCCCATTCTCATTGCCGAGCAGCAGGATGGCTTGCTCACCCTGACCCTCAACCGCCCCGACAAGCGCAACGCACTCAATACCGAGCTCTATAAGCAACTGGTGGCAGCGCTGCGAGAGGCGGCAGCCGATGAGGAGGTGCATGTCCTGCTGTTGCAGGGGCAGCAGGATTGCTTTACCGCGGGCAATGATCTGGCCGACTTTATGGGCAAGAGCTCGCTGGAGCCCGGCGACCCCATACTGCAGTTCCTCCACACCCTGGCCGACTTCCCCAAACCAGTGGTCGCCGCCGTTGCAGGCCCGGCGGTGGGGATCGGTACCACCATTCTGCTGCACTGCGATCTGGTCTATCTGGGGGATAACGCCCGCTTGCAGCTTCCTTTCGTCGAGTTGGGACTGGTGCCGGAGTTCGCCTCCAGCCTGTTGCTGCCGCGTCTGGTGGGGCACCTCAAGGCGGCCGAGCTGTTGCTGCTGGCCGAGGCGATTGATGCCGAGGAGGCGCTGCGATTAGGGCTGGCCAACAAGGTAGTGGCAGCCGATGGAGTACTCTCCTTTGCCCGCGAGCAGGGACTGAAGCTGGCGGCAAAACCGCCCAGAGCGCTGCAAAAGAGCAAGGCACTGCTGAAACAGGAGCTCAAACAAGCAGTGCACTTTGTCATCGATTTGGAGGCGCGCGCCTTCGCCCAGGCACTGCAGGGGGAAGAGGCGCAGCAGCGCATCGCCCAGAAACTCAAACGGCGGAGCTGAGCTGCCGCTCAACGCCAGTCAGTTGAGGCGAAAACGGCCGATCAGCTCGCAGCCCTGCACCTTGTCCTGCAGCTGGATCAGCCGGGCAATTTCCGGATTGGGGTGGCGCTTGAGAAAGGCGAGCAGGGCGCCGCGACAGCAACCCAGCTCGCTGATCAGCGCCTCGCACTCCCGATTGGGGCACTGCGGCACCAGCGCAGTGACCAGCTCGGAGGCAAGCTTCAGGTAGCGCAGCTCGTAAGTCGGCTCATCCATCGCCCGCCAGAAGTCGGCCAGCCGATGACAGGTGGCGACCCGCATGGTGGCCAGCTCGGTCAACTCGACCTGGGTCATCTCGTAAACATCCCCCAGCGCCTGCTGATAAAAGCAGATCGCCGCCCCCAGCGAACCGGCCTGCCAGGCACGCTCCGCCTCCAGCATGTATCGTTGCCAACTTTGCGGTGTCATCTCACTCTCCCGAATCCGTCATGGTGGGAGTGTTATCATGGCTAATTGAGAATAAATATCAACCAGAGGGTTAGTGCAGGATCTCTGCGCAACCTTGGCAAACCCGGCGCCCGACCTTATGATCGCGCCCTTCCCTCTTCTTTGGAGCCCCACAATGCGACCACGCCTCCCGCAGATGCTGGGCTGCTCCCTGCTCTGCGTGCCCCGCATGCTGGTCTGGATCTATTAGCTGCGCTCACGCGAACGCAACCCATCCGATCCATTCAGCAAAGGAGTACCAACATGAACCCCTGCCAACACTGGTCGCAGGTCGAATACCTGCACCTGACGGTGACCAACCCCAATATCTGCCTAAAGGGGCAGCACAGCTACTACTCGGGTGCCTGGGATGGCCCCTTCGAAGAGGTGGCAGTGCGCTACCTCCATGGCGATCCCTTCAGCCGCAGCCCGGACACCGGCTGGGAGCCGCTCTGGCATATCGACCGGCTCCATATCGGCGACTATGTGCAGATTGCCGCTGGGGTAAAGATCATCATGGGCGGCAACCACACCCACAACACGTCCTTCATCAGCACCTATCCGTTCGCCGATCTGGCGGCGCTCCAGCGCAGCTACCGCCCCGCTGGCGATACCCGCATCGGCAACGATGTCTGGATCGGCATGGAGGCGATGATCATGCCCGGCGTCACCATCGGCGACGGCGCCATCATCGCCGCCCGTTCGCTGGTCAATCAGGATGTGCCGCCCTATGCCATGGTGGCGGGCACCCCGGCCAGGGTGGTGCGGATGCGCTTTGGTGAGGAGGAGATTGCCCGGCTACAGGCCCTCGTCTGGTGGGATTGGCCGGATCAACAGGTCAACGATCTCCTACCGCTGATCCAGCAAGGCGAAGTCGCCCTGCTTGAGCAGGCGGCTGCCCGCTGGGCGGAGCGCCATGAGTGACCACCGCTAACCAGTAGCTGACAGCATAAGGGCGACCCCGGGGTCGCCCTCTTTTATCTCCGGCATGCTCAGGGTGCCGGCATCGCACATCCACTCATTGCGCGCTTTTGGACTGGTTGAGGCTGCACTGCTTGCCGGGATAACCGGGCAAGCCACTGGCATCGCTGCCGCAGGCGAGCCGTTTGGCCTGTTGCAGGCGGGCCGCCAGATTGGCGCTGTCCACCGGCATCCACTGCATCTGCTTGCCGAGCCAGCTGGCCCAGGCAAACTCGACGAAATAGACCTGTTTGTCCTTGCGAAAGTAGCCCGCATTCTGCAGCAGTCCGGCGAGGGTGCGATAGGGATAATCAGGCAGCTTGTCGATACTGGTCGGCAACTGCTCCGGGGTCAGCGGCTGTCCCTTCTCATCCTTGAGCCAGGCCCAGTGGTTGTTCTGCATCTGGCTCCAGAAGTTGGCTTTGTCCTGCAGGCGGCCAATCACCTTGACCCGGGCATCCTTGACGCCCTGCTGCCACAGCGCCTTGGTGAGATGGTGCCTGTCCACCAGCCAGTAGCTGCCATCCGGCGCAATCACCACGGGGATCTCTTTCTTTTTCATCAACTTGTCGAGCTGCTTTGCGCTCATGCCCGCCAATGTGGCCTGGGTCTCATCGACCTGGATCTGGCCGACGCCCCCCTGAGTCGGGTGCAAGGCATTGATGCCGATCTCGCACCAGTTGCCCACCGCCGTGTCGCTCTGGCACGGGGCCAACGCCCAGGCACCCTGGCTCAACACACAGGCCAGCACTAACCATGCTTTCATCGTTTGACACTCCTCACCACATTGAACTGCACAGACGCCGGGAACGCTCTTCTACCCCGATTGGGAGTGAGAGTCGAATGCTGGCGGTCAGACCAGCAAACGGGATATCATGATTTCCCATCTGTCGGCGATATTTTCTCGCCGAGTTTTCTCCCCGCTTCACACTATTTGAAGGATCCGACCCATGAAAGGATGGACCCCCTTGCTGGCCCTGCTGGGCTGTGCTGCTGTCCAGGCTGCCGATATTCCCGCCGGAACACAACTCGCCGCCAAGCAGATTGTCGTTCGCCACCTCAAGGATGAACCTGCGAGCCTGAGCCCGCTCAAGCTGGTCGGCCTGCCGGAGTTGCAGGTACTGCGGGATCTGTTCGAGGGGCTGCTGACCCAGGGGCCGGATGGCAAACCGGTTGCCGGGGTGGCGGCCAGCTGGGAAAACAAGGGCAACCAGTTCTTTACCTTCCATCTGCGCCCGGATGCGCGCTGGTCCAACGGCGATCCGGTCAAGGCCGGCGACTTCGTTTACGGCTGGCGCAAGCTGGTCGATCCGAAAGAGGCGGCCACCTTCGCCTGGTTTGCCCAACTGGCCCGTTTCGACAAGGTGGACGAAATAGTCGCTGGCAAATTGCCTGCCAGCGAGCTGGGGGTCAAGGCCCTCGATGACCACACCCTGCAAGTGACCCTCTCCCAGCCGGTGCCCTACTTCCTGAACCTGCTGAGCCACCCCAGCCTGTCGCCGCTCCATCAGGCCAGCATCGAGCAGTACGGCAACCTATGGACCCAACCCGGCAAACTGGTAGGCAACGGTGCCTTTGTGCTGAACAACCGGGTGGTCAACGAGAAGCTGGAGCTGACCCCCAACCCTTATTACTGGGATCGGGCCCATACCGTATTGACCAAGGTGATCTTCATGCCGATCAATCAGGAGAGCGCGGCGACCAACCGCTATCTGGCGGGCGATCTGCATATCACCGAATCCTTCCCCAAGGAGCAGTACGACAAGCTGAAGCAGCAGATCCCGAATGAGGTCTACACCCCGGATCAGCTCGGTACCTACTACTACGCCTTCAATACCCGTCAGGCACCACTGAACGATGTGCGGGTGCGCAAGGCGCTCTCCTACACCATCGACCGCGCCCTGATCGCCGACAAGGTGCTCGGCACTGGCGAGAAACCGGCTTATCACTTCACTCCAGATGTAACCGCCAGCTTTACCCCGGCCGCCAACTTGCTCTCCACCAGCAGCCAGCCGGCGCTGGACAGCAAGGCCAAGGCCCTGCTCAAGGAGGCCGGTTACGGCCCGGACAAGCCGCTCAAGCTGACCCTGCTCTACAACACCGCGGAAATTCACAAGAAGATGGCACTGGCGATTGCCAGCATGTGGAAGCAAAAGCTGGGCGCCGAGGTCGAGCTGACCAATCAGGAGTGGAAAACCTATCTCGACAGCCGCCAGAGCGGTCAGTTCGAGGTGATCCGCTCCTCCTGGGTCGCCGATTACAACGACCCTTCAGCGTTCCTTGGCCTGTGGGGCTCTCGTCACAGCGGCAATATGGCTGGCTTTGCCAATGCCCGTTATGACCAGCTACTGGCAGAGGCGGCCAGCACTCAGGATGCCGCCAGCCGCAGCAAGCTGTTTGGCGAGGCGGAGGCGATCCTGCTGGATCAAGCCCCCATCGCCCCCATCTACCAATACACCAATGCCCGCCTCATCAAGCCATGGCTCAAGGGCTACCCCATCAACAACCCGGAAGATGTGGCCTACAGCCGCCAGCTGTATCTCGTCAAACACTGACACCGGCCACAACGATGCGAGGCCCCGCAGGGCCTCGCTATTGATACTGTTCACACCCCGATTTCCAGCCTAAAATGCCGCCCCTTCTGTTCAATTAATCTTCAATACCCAGTCAGACATGCGTTATTTGATACTGCTCTCATTGTTGTGGACCCTGCCTGCTCAGGCCAACAGCGAATCCCAATGCCAGCAAGAGTTTGTCGGCTGGATGCTGCACCAGCAGCAACAGTTCAGCGATCGCAAGTCTGACAAGATGGAACGGCGCCGGGCCGAGCGGGCCATCGAGTTGGCTCGTCAGGAGTACGACAAGCAGACCAGCTTTTGCAAAACGATGGAGCTGGTGCGTAGCTACAAAGATAGCGATCCGCGCTTTAAACCGAGAAGCGGCGAAGTTCACGATTTCACACCGGCCAGCTGACCCTTACTTCATCAATTCATTGTGTTGATTAATTGACCCAAGCCAAGTTCGGGTCACTGAAGAGCCTTAGAATGATTAACTGAGAACGACAATAAAAAACATATTTATCAGTTATTTGGCTTTTTCAGGAACGACACATGACCAAACTCCATCAGGAGGGGGAGATACACTTCCCCGACAACATCGCACTCATCTCGACCACGGATCCCGCCAGTCATATTACCTATGCCAACCAGCACTTCTGTGATGTAGCCGGGTATGGTGCTGCCGAAATGGAAGGGGTACCCCACAATCTGGTGCGACACCCCGACATGCCCAAAGCGGCCTTCGCCGACATGTGGCAGCGGCTGCGACAGGGCAAAAGCTGGATGGGGCTGGTCAAGAACCGCGCCAAAAGCGGTCAGTTCTATTGGGTAAACGCTTACGTCACCCCGATCCTCAATGCGCAGAAGGAGATCGTCGAGTTCCAGTCGGTGCGCACCAAACCCGCCGCCAGCGATGTGGCCTGGGCCGAGCAGCTCTATGGCCTGCTGCGCAGCGGCAAGGCACTTCCCTGGCTGAGCCGGTGTCACATTGAACCGGGTCAGCTGACTCTCTGGCTCTCCGCTTCTGCCTTGTTCACCACCCTTGCTACCTTTGCTACCGGCAACCTGTTCTGGTTGCTGCCCACCGCCTTGTTGCTGTTGGCACAGGCAACCCACGGCTGGCGATTGCAGCAACGGCTGGCTCATCTGCTCACCCTTGCCGATCAAGACAAGGGAACCCGCCTCTGTCAGGTGCTCTACACCCGACGGCGCGACACCCTGGCGGCCGTCGAACTGGCCCTGCGGATGAAGCAGGCCGAGCTCAAGGCCGTGGTCGGGCGCAGCGCCGACACCAACCAGCAGATCCTGCAGGCTGCCGAAGATGACCGGGGCAATATCCAGACCATCGATACCCACCTACAGCAGCAGCGCGCCCACAGCGAGCAGCTGGCGACCGCCATCACCGAGCTGAGCCACTCCATTCGGGATGTGGCCCACAGTGCCCATGAGGCGAGCAATCTGGTTATAGAGGTACAGCAGGTCTCCGACGAGGGGCTGCAAGCATTGGCGACCACCCGTTCTGCCGTCAACCAACTCCATCAGGAGCTGGATGCCAACCACGCCGTGCTGGCCCAGCTCACCAGCGACAGCCAGAAGATCAGCGGTATTCTGGAGGTGATCAGTCAAATCGCCGACCAGACCAACCTGCTCGCCCTCAATGCGGCCATCGAGGCCGCCCGGGCGGGCGAACAGGGGCGCGGTTTTGCCGTGGTGGCGGATGAAGTGAGGGCGCTGGCCCAGAAGACCCGAGCCTCGACTAGCGAGATCCACGAGATGATCCAGGCGCTGCAACAGACTACACGACAGTTGTCGGAGGGGATGACGCAAGGGGCGCAGACCTCGGTGCGCTGCCAGCAGCACGCGGGCACCACCGCCGACGTGCTCACCCAGATAAACCAAATGTTGGGGCAGGTAACCCGCACCAGCGACGAGATCGCCCAAGCGGTGAGTCAGCAGGCCGACGTCACGGCGACGCTCGATGAAGGGGTGCACCAGATCCACCAGCTGGCCAGCCACACCGCCGACAACAGCAGGCAGGCCCTCGATGGCATCACCCTGCTGGTAGAGCGGCTGCAGGATCTCTCGCGGCTGATCAACCAGTTCAGATATTGAAGCGACAGCGATCAAAAAAGCGCGTCAACTGACGCGCTTTTTGTTGTTCTTGCCCTGGCACAACTGGCTTATTCGGCCGCCTCGCTGCTGGCAAACTCCGGCACCTTGGCCATGGCATCCAGCACCACCTGAATATCCGCTCCCGGTTTGCAGGCGTTCTCGCTCAGGTGACGGCGCCAGGCGCGAGCACCCTGCATGTTCTGGAACAGCCCCAGCATATGGCGGGTCATATGGGAGAGGTAGTTGCCCTTGGCCAGCTCCTGCTCGATATAGGGCAGCATCATCCGCACCACTTCATGGCGGCTCGGCACGGCGTTGTTCTGGCCGAACACCAGGTTATCTACCTGCGCCAGAATGTAGGGGTTCTGATAGGCTTCACGCCCCATCATGACGCCATCGACGTGTTGCAGGTGCTCGAGAGTCTGCTCCATGGAGGTGACACCGCCGTTGAGGGCGATGGTGAGCTCCGGGTAATCCTGCTTGACCCGATAGACGCGGGGATAATCGAGGGGCGGGATCTCGCGGTTCTCCTTGGGGCTCAAGCCGCTCAGCCACGCCTTGCGGGCATGGACGATAAAGGTATCGCAACCGGCATCGCGCACCTGTTCGATAAAGGCCTGCAGAAATTCGTAGGAGTCCTGTTCGTCGATGCCGATACGGGTCTTCACCGTCACCGGAATATCGACCACATCGCGCATCGCCTTGACGCAGTCAGCCACCAGCGCCGGTTCACCCATCAGGCAGGCACCAAAGCGGCCATTCTGCACCCGATCGGAGGGGCAGCCGACGTTGATGTTCACCTCGTCATAGCCACGCTCCTCGGCCAGCTTGGCACAGCGCGCCAGATCGGCTGGATTGCTGCCACCCAGCTGCAGGGAGATGGGGTGCTCCTGCTCGCTGTAACCCAGATAATCACCCTTACCGTGGATGATGGCGCCAGTGGTCACCATTTCGGTATAGAGCAAGGTCTGGCGGCTCATCAGTCGATGAAAGTAACGGCAATGCCGATCAGTCCAGTCCAGCATGGGGGCGATGGAAAAACGCTGCGCCTGCATAAAAATCATCCGGGTTGGCTAAAGAAAGGGGCGGATTTTATCACAACGTGAAGCAGCCCCAGAAAATGAATTTTGTCGCCGCGCCATGCGAGGCCCTGTGATAGTATCCGGCTAATAGAAAGGGTATCTGCGCGATCATGAATCAAGACCAACTTTTACAACGAGCCGAGCGACTCTGTATACAGCGAGGGATCCGCTTCACCCCGACCCGACGTCAGGTATTTCGCCTGCTGGCGGCACACGGCAACGCCATCAGCGCCTATGATTTGTTGGCCCAGCTGCAACAAACCGAAGCCAATGCCAAGCCGCCAACCGTCTATCGGGCACTCGATTTTTTGCTCGAACAGGGCTTTGCTCACAAGGTGGAATCTCTCAACGCGTTTATCTTCTGCTGCCACTTCGATCACGCTCACCCGATGCAGTTGTTGATCTGCGACGAGTGCGGGGATGTGGTCGAGCTTCACGATACGGCGATCGATAGCGCGTTTTCCGAGCAGGCCCACTTGCATGGTTTTACTATTACCAATAAGACGATAGAGGCACATGGCCAATGTGCCCGTTGTACGCCCACTGTAGGAAGTCATCATGAAGGCTGATTTTGTAAATCCGTTCCTGCTATCCCTGCTCAATGTGCTCTCGACCATGGCACAGCTGGAACTCAAACCGGGCAAACCGAAACGCAAGATGGATGAGCTGGCGCGCGGTGACGTCTCAGGCCTTATTGGCATGGTCGGCCCGCAGACCCGTGGCTCCCTCTCCATCAGCTTCGAGAAGGGGCTGGCACTGGAGATCATGCGCCGCATGCTGGGGGAAGCTCCCGCCTCCATCAACGAAGAGGTGACCGACATGGTCGGTGAAATCACCAACATGGTGACCGGCGGTGCCAAGCGGATGCTGGGCGAGAAGGGCTACGAGTTTGACATGGCAACCCCCATCATCGTCTCCGGTCCCAACCACACCATTACCCACCGTGCCGATGGCACCAAGATCATGATGCCGTTCGAATCGGATTTCGGTCGCGCCACTATCGAAATCTGCTTCGAGTAACCCTATGTGGAAAGCATTGAAATGGATTTTCATCTGCTGGGCCCTGCTGTTGATCCTGTCGGACATTCAGATCAGCACCTCCCTCTACAAGTACGAAGATAACCGGGTGCTCATCAACTTCCCGCGCTGGGAAGCCAAGCAGCCTTGGGGCACCTTCGAGTGGCATGCCGGACGGGTAGAAACCCACTGGTATGGTCTGGAGGGAAAACCCAAGCCAAAAGGCCCGCAAATCTGATCCTGTAACTGCTACAGCAGAAACAGAAGAGGCCAGCAGATGCTGGCCTCTTTGCTATCTCGTTGTTTCTGAATCAAGCCGCTTCGGCAGCCAACTTCCCGCTTGGTCGCACTAGGATGCCGACGATGCAGGCCAGCAGAGTCGGCAGCAGCCAGGCAAGCCCCTTGTCGAACAGCGGCAGGAAGGCAAAGCCGTCCATCGCCATCCCGGCAGCCCCCAGCCCATCGAGGCAACCAAACAGAAAGGCGACCGTCAGAACACCGCGAAACACCAGCTGTGGCTGGGCAAACCATCCCTTGAGGAAGGTCACCAGCACCAGCGCGATGGCCACCGGATAGATGGCCACCAGCACCGGGATGGAGAGGCCAATCAGCTCGCTCAGCCCCACATTGGCCACCACTGCACAGAGCGCCCCCAGCAGGATCACCCAGCTGCGATAGGCCCAGCCAGTCAGGCCATGGAAGTAGTCGGCACCGGCACAGAGCAGGCCGACCGCACTGGTAAAACAAGCCAGGGTGATGATGGCAGCCAGAATAAACTGACCCGGTTGACCAAACAGACTCAGGACGTAGGCATTGACGATGGCCCCACCATTGCTGATATCGCTCGCCACCCCACCGGCGCTGTTGCCCAGCTGAAAGAGCGAGATATAGACAGCCGACAGCCCGACCGCCGAGATCAAGCCTGCGATGGTCAGATATTTGAACTGGCTGCGATAATCCTCGATCTCCTTCTGGCGCAGCAACCCGATGATCAGGGCGCCAAACATCAGGGAGGCCAGGGTATCCATAGTGTTGTACCCCTCCAGCATTCCTTTGGTCAGGGCTGCATCTATGTACTCACCGCTGGCATCAGGCATGGTGCCCTGCGGCGTCATAAAGACCCCGACCGCCAGAATAAGCAGCATCGCCATCAGGGCTGGGGTCAGATACTTGCCAACCGCATCGAGCAGCTTGCCCCGATCGAGCGCCACCAGGATCACCAGCGCAAAGAAACTCAGGGTGTAGATCAGCAACCCCTCATGACCGGCATCGCCGAGCCAGGGCTTGAGCCCCATCTCGTAGGCGACCAGACCGGTGCGGGGAATGGCAAAGGCGGGCCCCATGATGATATAGATAGCGATGGCCAGCGCCGTCGCCGCCCCGGCGGGCAGATAGCGGGTCATTCCGGTCCAGCCACTCGCGCCGCCCCCCGAGCTCCCCTTGGCCACCGCAATCAGGGTGATCAGCGGCAAACCCACCGCCGTCAGCAGAAAGCCGCACATGGCGGCCAGCAGATGCTCACCGGCCATAAAACCGGCCAGCGGCGGAAAAATGATATTGCCTGCCCCCAGATAGAAGGCAAACGTCATAAACCCCAATCCAAATACGTCGGACAACTTCAATGATTTCGTCAAACTCAACCTCATCTGCCTTCTCAGCTTGTTATTGATTGCACCCACTGCCTGGCAGATAACCGGTAACAATACCTCTCGCCCCCACACGGCCCGCAGACCGGATGAGGCGCACCACCTTTAGCATAAAGAAGAGGAGTTCGATCTCAATCACCAATTAATATCTTGAAACAATTTACCGCTGCGGAATTAATCGCCGAACAACTCGGTGCTCCATAACCAGGTGTCACACGTGCCCTATGGGAAGTGAGAAGGGGTTGTAGAAGGGGGAACTGGTTATAGCGGCAAGATACGGCTGCTCAGATGCTATCTGCGTACAGTGACAATTACGGCAGCAAAGCTAGGCGAGAAGCTAGGCTCACAGAAAACAAAAGAGCCTGCACGGGGCAGGCTCTTGGCAATATCAGATCGGGTGTGATCAGGCAGCTTCGGCAGCCATCTCGGTTGGACGCACCATCACGCCAACTACGCAGGCCAGCAGGGTCGGCATCAGCCAGGCGAGGCCCTTGTCGAACAGCGGCAGGAAGGCAAACGCATCCATCTTCATACCGGCAGCACCCAGACCATCCAGGCAACCGAACAGGAAGGCAACCATCAACACGCCACGGAACACCAGACGGGGACGGCCGAAGTAACCCTTCAGGAAGGTGACCAGTACCAGCGCCACGGCAACGGGATAGATGGCAACCAGCACCGGAATGGAGAGGCTGATCAACTGGCTCAGGCCCACGTTGGCCACCACGGCACAGATAACGCCCAGCAACACCACCAGCTTCTTGTAAGCCATGCCGGTCAGATTGTGGAAGAAATCAGAGCATGCAGAAATCAGGCCCACGGCAGTGGTGAAGCAAGCCAGAGTGATGATGGCCGCCAGAATGAACTGACCCGGCTGACCAAACAGGCTCAGTACGTAGGCGTTGACGATAGCGCCACCGTTGCTGACATCGGTCGCCACACCGGCTGCAGTGTTACCCAGCTGGAACAGGGAGACGTACACCACGCTCAGACCAACGGCAGAGATAAGGCCGGCAATGGCCAGATACTTGAACTGGCTCTTGTAATCGTTGATGCCTTTCTGGCGCAGCAGATCGACGATCAGAGCGCCAAACATCAGGGACGCCAGGGTGTCCATGGTGTTGTAGCCTTCCAGGATCCCTTTCACAAACGGGCTGTTCTGATAGTCACCGGACGCATCCGGCATGGAGCCTTGCGGTGCTACGAATACCCCGATAGCCAGAGTCAGCAGCAGCAGCATCAGTACCGGAGTCAGGTATTTGCCGATGGCGTCCATCAGCTTGCCCTGGTTCATGGAGACCAGAATGGCCACACCAAAGAAGATCACGGTATAGGCCGCCAGACCCGCTTGCCCCATGTCACCGATGAACGGCTTGAGGCCCATCTCGTAGGCAACCAGACCGGTACGGGGCGCGGCAAAGGCCGGGCCTATGATGATATAGATGGCAACGGCCAGCGCAGTCGCAACACCGGCAGGCAGCAGCTTGGTCATGCCAGCCCAGCCGTTACCGGCTTTCGCCACGGCCAGAATGGTCACCAGAGGCAGGCCCACGGCAGTGACCAGGAAGCCAAACATCGCCAGGGAGAGGTGCTCACCAGCCATGTAACCGGCCAACGGCGGGAAAATGATGTTACCGGCGCCCAGGTAGAAGGCGAAGGTCATAAACCCTAATCCGAGTACATCGGACAATGTGAGTGATTTCGTCAAGTTCAACCTCGTCTGTCTTGTAAATTATTGCTTGTTATAGTTTTTATCGGTCGCTGACCGGGTGTGTTCAGGGGGTATAAAAAAAGAGCCCCGCATGTTTTTTCATCGCAACCAGTGGTTTTAGCTGGTCTGGAGCGGGCGCTCGATCTGGAACCAGCATAATGGCGTGAAAAAATAGTTCAAGACGAAATTTACATCTTCAAATAGAAGGGGTTGGTCAGTTGGATATATCTGTCGGAATAGGCCCCATCAGCAGAATGGATCACAATTTCACCCCTCTCACACCTGTTTAATCCTCTGCCAAGTAGCAATAAAACACGATTTGCCTCTTTACCCTCTCTGGTGATAACAGCTGTATAACAAATGCCATGCAGATCATAATTCGCCGAAATGCATAAAATTTCATCGGCCATCGCTGTCGGCAGCACCAGCGCCACCTGCCCGTTCGGGCTCAGCAAACGATTGCAGGCCGCCAGTAATGCGTGGCTGTCGAGGGCGCCGGTATGGCGGGCCAACGCCCGCGCCGGATCGCTAAATGACTGGCCTGCCAAGAAATAGGGAGGGTTGGAGACGACAAGATCGTAAGGGGCGGCCTGATAATCCTGAATGGCACTCTCTATGACGGTCACCCGATCGGCCCAGGGAGAAGCAGCCGCATTCTCCCGCGCCTGACTGGCCGCATTAATATCCAGCTCGACCGCATCAAGACGGCAGTCAGATCTGCTGCGCTGGGCCAGCATCAGGGCGATCAGGCCGCTGCCGGTGCCGATATCGAGCACTCGACGCGCCTGTTCGACCGGCGCCCAGGCACCGAGCAAAATGCCATCGGTACCCACCTTCATGGCGCAGCGATCGTGATTGATATGGAACTGTTTGAAGGTAAATCCGCGACTACGTCCCATCTGGCCCCCGTCATCTGCAAAAATGGTGGGCGATTATAGCGGCTAAGACACACTCACCAATAGGAGCCGACGAGATAATCGCCTATAATCTGCCGTTTCCTTAATGACCGAGTATTGCCATGAGCCAGTCCTTTGATGATTTCGACCTGCACCCAGCCCTCAACCGGGCCTTGGCCGAGATGGGATTCACCCGCCCCACCACCATCCAGCAGATGGTGCTGGAGCCAGCCCTGGACGGCCGCGATATTCTGGCATCCGCTCCGACCGGTACCGGCAAGACCGCCTCTTTCCTGCTGCCGGCACTCCAGCACCTGCTGGACTTCCCGCGCCGCAAGCCTGGCCCCTGCCGCATGCTGATCCTGACCCCGACCCGCGAGCTGGCGCTGCAGGTGACCGCCCACGCCAAGGCGCTGGCGGCCCACACCAACCTCAGCATCGAGACCATCATCGGCGGCGTCAGCCATGAAGAGCAACTGCCTGCCCTGACCAAAACCACCGACATAGTGGTCGCCACCCCGGGCCGTCTGCTCGAGTACATCGAGAAAGAGGAGTTCGAGAGCCACGACATCGAGGTGCTGGTGCTGGACGAAGCGGACCGCATGCTGGACATGGGCTTTATCAAGGATGTGAACCGCATCGTGGCAGAGGCGCGCTACCGCAAGCACACCATGCTCTTCTCCGCCACCCTGGAAGGGGCTGGCCTCGAGAAGTTCGCCAACGAGATCCTCAAGGATCCGGTGGAGCTGCACGCCGAGCCGCCCCGCAGCGAACGTCGCCCCATCACCCAGTGGATCCATCTGGCTGATGACGCCGCCCACAAGCTGGCGCTGCTGACCCATATCCTGAAAGATCCGGAAACCCAGAAAGCCATTATCTTCGTCAAGACTCGCGAGCGTCTGGCGGAGCTCTCCGGCCAGCTGCAGGCTGCAGGTATCTCCTGCGCCTGGATCCGTGGCGAGATGGAGCAGAGCAAGCGTATCGAGTCGATCCGCAAGTTCCACGAAGGGGAAGTGCCCTTCCTGATCGCCACCGACGTCGCCGCACGCGGCATCGATCTGCCGAACGTCAGCCATGTCATCAACTACGACATGCCCTACGGCGCCGATGTCTACGTCCACCGGATTGGCCGTACCGGCCGCGCCGGCAACCGTGGCTGTGCCATCAGCCTGGTGGAAGCCCACGACATGGCGATGGTCGCCAAGATCGAACGCTACACCGAGGAGCGCCTCAAGCGCCGGGTGATCGACGAGCTGCGCCCGAAACACAAAGAAGCGCGGGTACCGGTGAAGAAGAAAAAGCCGGTCGACAAGAAGAAGTCCGCCAAGAAGAAAAAGAAGAAGTGATCGCCGAGCGATAAAGAGAAGGGCCATCCCGCGGGATGGCCCTTCTGCATTCTGAATCACTCTGACGAGTGGTTATGCCGCCACTCTGCGCATTCCCATATGGGGGATATCATCTTCGAGATAGCCCTCCCCTTCCGCCACAAAACCGTGTTGGCTGTAGAAGCCTTGCAGATGAGCCTGTGCCCCCAGCCAGATGCTGTGAGTCGGCCAGCGCGCCTCACACGCCTCGACCGCCTCGCCGATCAGCTGGTGACCGAGACCACCGCCACGCGCCTTGGGTGAGGTCACCACCCGACCGATGGCGGCACCGCTCTCATCGCCGATGCCGGGCGCCATGATCCGCGCATAGGCGGCCAGCAGCTCGCCCTGATAACCGAGCAGGTGCCAGACCCCTTCGCGGCGATCGAGCCCGTCCAGATCCTGAAAGGGGCAGGTCTGCTCCACCACGAACACCTCGGCCCGCAGCGCCAGCAACTCATACAACTCGTCAGTGGTCAGTTCAGACCAGGGTTTCAGGATCCAGTTCATCGGCAACTCCTTATCAGTTCGGCCTGCCAGCATAATCGTGGCGCCAGCGCCCCGCATTAACCTTTGTTAAGTTCTTTCAGCCGTTTGCGAATGCGACTAAGACTGATGGGAGTGATACCGAGATAGGCGGCGATCTGGTGGTCAGGCACTCTGGCATCAAGTGCGGGAAAGCTGTCCAGAAAGTGCTGATAGCGTGCCTGCGGGCTGCCGGTCAGCAGCAACTGCTCCTTCTCCTCCTTGATGCGCAGCTGCACCTCCAGCAGGTGCTGATACCAGCGCGGCCAGCCGGGCAGCTGGCGCAGGTCGGCCAGACTGAACAGCTGCAGACGGCAAGACTCCAGCGCCTCCACACTGTAGCGGGCTGGCTCGCCACTAAGCAGGTGGTGGAAGTCGAGAAACTCGTCCCCCTCCCAGTAGAACTCCTTGATGTACTCGCGGCCATCCTCCAGCACCAGCTTGGCCCGCAGCAGCCCCTGCTCCACCCTGACCAGCAAATCCGGGCTGTCGCCAGCGTGCCAGAGGCAGCTTTTCGGGCTGAGGGTCAGCGGGCGGGCAAAAGAGAGGAGGCGCGCGGCCTCCTCTCTATCTGCGACCTGCGCCCAATCGAAGGGGGGTCTGTCAGTCAGCATGATTAACCGCGACGCTGGCGCACGGCTTCAAACAGGCAGACGCCGGTTGCCACCGAGACGTTGAGGCTGGATACCGCCCCCGCCATCGGGATACTCACCAGCTCGTCGCAGTGCTCGCGGGTCAGACGGCGCATGCCTTTACCTTCAGCTCCCATCACCAGCGCCATCGGGCCGGTCAGTTTGGCCTGATAGAGGTCGTGATCGGCCTCGCCAGCGGTGCCAACAATCCAGACGCCGCGCTCCTGCAATTCGCGCAGGGTGCGGGCCAGGTTGGTGACCTGAATGAGCGGCACCACTTCGGCCGCGCCACAGGCAACCTTGCGCACGATCGGGGTCAGGCCGGTGGCCTTGTCCCGCGGCACGATGACAGCATGAGCCCCGGCAGCATCGGCGCTGCGCAGGCAGGCGCCGAGATTGTGCGGATCGGTCACGCCATCCAGCACCAGCAGGAAGGGCTGGTTCTGTTGTGCCGCCAGCTCGTCCAGCAGGCTGGCCAGATCGTGCTCGGCCAGCTTCGGCGCCTCTTTCACCCGGGCCATGATGCCCTGGTGATTGTTGCCTTCCGCTTTGTCATCAAGGGTCTTGCGGTTCACGCTCTGCACCTTGAGGCCGAGGGATTCCAGCTCGGTCAGCAGGGGTTGCAGCCGGTCGTCATCCCGCCCCTTGAGGGCCCACACTTCGATAAAGCGCTCCGGGGTGCGCTCCAGCAGCGCGGATACAGCGTGAATGCCGTAGATCAGTTCAGTACTCATTTAGTGCTCTTGGCCTTATCGCGAGCCTTTTTGCTCGGTCGTCTGTTGCTCGGTTTGGCACGGCCACCCTTGTCGGATTTACCGTGATCCTTGCCCTCTTTACGTTTTTCGTGGCGCTGGGCGCTCTTGGCCTTCTCTTTCTTGATCTCGGCCTGCTTGCGCGCCATCTCTTTGGCGTTCTTGCCGGTGGCCTTGAGCGGCTCTTCCACCATCACGAAGTCGATCTTGCGATCGTCCAGGTTCACGCCCATCACCTTGACGCGCACCTTGTCGCCCAGACGGTAGCGACGGCGGAAGTTCTCGCCAATCAGCTGCATGTGCAGGGGATCAAACTGGTAGTAGTCGTTGGTGAGGGTGCTGACGTGCACCAGACCATCGATGTGGATCTCCGCCAGACGCACGAAGAAGCCAAAGCCGGTGACGCTGGCGATAACGCCGTCGAACTCGTCACCCACGTGATCCAGCATGTACTCGCACTTGAGCCAGTCGGCCACGTCGCGGGTCGCATCGTCGGCACGGCGCTCGGTCATGGAGCAGTGCTCGCCCATCGGATCCACTTCTTCCTGCTGGTAGTGGTAACCACCGCTCGGGGTCCACTTGTGGCGCAGGTTGGCCTGCTGCTCCTTGGCGGTCTGATACTTGATCGCGCGGTGCAGGATGAGGTCGGGATAACGACGGATCGGCGAGGTGAAGTGCGCGTAGGACTTCAGGGCCAGACCGAAGTGACCGATGTTGTCAGCCTGATAGATGGCCTGACGCATGGAGCGCAGCAGCATGGTGGAGAGCAGCTCCGCATCCGGGCGCCCTTCAAATTTGGCAGCCAGCTCGGCAAAGTCTTTCGGCTCGGGCTCGAGGCCGCCCTTGAGCTCCAGACCCAGTTCGGCCAGGAAGTCACGGAAACCGGTCAGACGCTCTTCGCCCGGACGGTCGTGCACTCGGAACAGGGCGGCAGCTTCGTTCTTCTCGATATAACGGGCGGCAGCCACGTTCGCCTGGATCATGCACTCTTCGATGATCTTGTGGGCGTCGTTGCGCACTAGCGGCACGATGCGGTCGATCTTGCGCTGGGCGTTGAAGATGAAGCGGGTCTCCTCGCTCTCGAACTCCACCGCGCCACGCTGATGGCGGGCATGCTTGAGCGCCTTGTAGAGGTTGTTCAGCTCTTCGATGTGGCCCACCAGCGGATCATACTGCTGGCGCAGCTTGGGATCGCCATCGAGGATCGCGGCAACCTTGGTATAGGTCAGACGGGCGTGAGAGTTCATTACCGCTTCGTAGAACTTGTAGCCGGACATGCGACCAGCGGCGGAGATGGTCATCTCGCACACCATGCAGAGGCGGTCTACTTGCGGGTTCAGGGAACACAAGCCGTTGGAGAGCACCTCCGGCAGCATGGGCACCACGAACTCGGGGAAGTAGACGGAGTTGCCGCGCTGATAGGCTTCGGCATCCAGCGCCGTGCCGGGCTTCACGTAAGCGGAGACATCCGCAATGGCGACCCACAGGCGCCAGCCGCCACCACGCTTGGCTTCACAGAAGACGGCGTCATCGAAGTCACGGGCATCTTCCCCGTCGATAGTCACCAGCGGCAGAGCGCGCAGGTCGATGCGACCCTCTTTGGCTTTCTCCGGCACCTGTTCGCCGAGACCGGCAACCTCTTTGGTCACCTCTTCCGGCCAGGTGTGCGGAATGCCGTGGGTACGCAGGGCAATTTCGATCTCCATGCCCGGCGCCATGTTCTCACCCAACACTTCCAGTACGGTACCGACGGCATTGATGCGGGAGGTGGCGCGCTGGTTAATCCGCACAACCACGACCTGGCTCTGGCGAGCCCCTTTGTTTTCCCCTTCCGGGATGATGATGTCCTGGCCGATACGGCTGTCATCCGGCACCACGAAACCAACGCCATTCTCGACGAAGTAACGGCCGACAATGTCTGCCTCACGGGACTTGAGCAGGCGCACCAGACGCGCTTCCTGACGACCCTTGCGGTCGATCTCGGTCGGCTGCACCAGCACGTAATCGCCATGCATCAGGCGTTGCATCTCTCGGTTGTTCAGATACAGATCCGGACCACCACCTTCCGGACGCAGAAAACCGAAGCCATCCTTATGGCCGATTACATAACCTTTGACCAGATTCAGGCGATCCGGCAGGGCATAACATTGGTTGCGAGTGAATACCAGTTGTCCATCACGCTCCATGGCGCGCAGACGACGACGCAAGGCTTCCAACGGCTCTTCATCTTTCAGCTTGAGGACCTTGGCCAACTCTTCACGGGACATGGGCTTTTCATGGCCCTTGATGAGTTCCAGGATCAACTCGCGACTGGCGATGGGGTTATCGTATTTTTCGGCCTCGCGTTCGAGGAAAGGATCTTTTTGAGACATAAGCAGGCCTTAGGGTAGGTGGTAACGGTGCCATTATATCGGAGGGGGGGGCGAATGGCATCCATCGGCTGCCTTTTGGCCAATCTCTCTGTCATACTATCTTCAGTTCGCTGGCATGATGAGACACAGAACTCATGAGTAAGGACACATTTGCCCAATCCGCCGCCTATCTCAAACAGGCGGTTCCCTTGATGATCAAGTACCAGATCCCCACGACGCCGGACAATTACCACCTGTGGTACAACTATGTCTCGGCCAGCATGCCCGAGCTCAACCAGGCGATTGATCAGGCAGTCAAAATGCAGGGAACCTGCTCGCTCACCACCTGCGAGCGACTCTATCACCAGTATCTGGCCGCTCAGGACGAGAAGCAGATGGAGGCGATGAAACTGAGCCTCGCTGCCATGGCCAACGAGCTAGGCCACTCCATGCAGGACGCCATCTCCGATACCGGCATGTTTCAGGAAATGCTCGACAAGAGTTTTGACAAGCTCAGCCGCATTGATGACGAGGGCTTCAGCCTGGAAGACACCATGGGGATCCTGCGAGAGCTGGTGCGCGAATCGCGGGATGTGCGCATGTCCACCATGCACTTTCGCAACCAGCTCAGCAATGCGGAAAAAGAGATCAAGGAACTGCGGGCGGCGCTCAACGAGACACGCAAACTGGCCAACGAGGATGCCCTCACCAACCTGCTCAACCGCCGCGCCTTCGATCTGGAGCTGGAGGGGTTGATCCGCAGCCAGCACCCCTTCTCGCTGATCCTCGCCGATATCGATCGCTTCAAGAACTTCAACGACGAGTACGGTCACCTGCTCGGCGATCAGGTGCTGCGCGCCTTCAGCAAACGGCTGCGCGATGCCTGCAAGGAGGGGGTCACCGCCTATCGGCTGGGTGGGGAGGAGTTCGCTATGCTGGTCCCCCATCGCTCGCTGGCGTTGGCCAGACAGATGGCGGAAAGCATGCGCCGCGCCATCGAGCGGATGTCGATTCTGGATCGCAAATCGGGCCGCCGCATCGACCACATCACAGCCTCGTTTGGCGTGGGCGAGTTCAACGGTCAGGAGAGCGCAGACTGTCTGGTCGAACGTACCGACAAGCTGCTATACAAGGCCAAGGAGCTGGGGCGCAACCGGGTGATGCCGCTCCCTTCCTGATTTGTCCCCTGCCCGACCGCAATGCCAATGTATAAAGCCAGTCAGATCAACTGACTGGCTTTTTGGTCTCTCTTGCTCCGACAGGGGCTGTTCATTCCAGCCCCAGTGGAACTCTGCTCAGTGTGAAGGATTACTCCTGCACCTCGCTGACACCTTCGACTTTCACATCAACACGGCGATCCGGAGCCAGACAGACGATCAGCTCACGCTTGGACTTGCTGACGCAGCTGTCGCCGGTAACCGGCGAGGATTTACCACGCCCTTCCACATTGATCTTGGCGGCCGGGATCCCTTTACCAACCAGATAGTTGGCAACGGTCTGGGCACGCTGTTCGGAAAGCTTCTGGTTGTAGGCATCGGAACCGATACGGTCGGTGTGACCAATTACGGTTGCCACGCCATCTTTGGGTCGTGCTTCTTCAATCTGGCTATAGAGGCTATCCAGTGCCTGACTGGCCTCTGGCTTGAGGGTCGCCTTGTTGAAGTCAAACAGCACATCGGAGCTCAGGGTAAACTGCTTCTCAACCATCACAGGTGCAGGAGCAGGTTCCGGAGCCGGGGCGGGCGCCACAGGGGCAACCTGACCAAAGCGATAAACCGCTGCCAGTGAGAGCAGGCCGTTATCCATTCTCAGACCGGTATCATCGCGGCTGCCATACGGGGTGGTGTACTGGTACTCCAGGCGAGCGGCCCAGTCGAGATTGAACGCATACTCGGCACCCAGTGCACCGACCATGACAAAGCGGCTGTCATCTTTGTAGACATCGCTCTTGGTATCAGCCCAGCCATAACCGCCACCGACACGACCATACAGATCCAGATTATCGGTAACCGGGAAACCCAGTTTCAGGGTCAGTTGAGCCAGCTGTGCTTTTACTTCATCACTGAAAGCGCCTGCCGCCGTAGTGGCATCGTATTTGTAATTGCCCAGATAGTCGTAACCCAGCTCCAGCCCCAGATTCTGGTTGATCTGATAACCGCCAAACACGCCTGCCCCCAAGGCATCGTTGGTCTCATTGCCAAGGGTCAGGGCATTGCTTTCATCAATGCCGTAGAAGTTGGACCAACCCAGTTTGGCACCGCCATACCAGGTGTTGTCTTGACCGGCAGCCTGGGCATTGGCAGCCAGCAAGCCGGTAACCAGCAAGGTAATCAATGATTTTTTCATGTTTGAGCCTCTGCAACTTTATGTAGGAGGAGGTTGATTGATATCACCTCGTCTTATAGGTGCAACCACCCAAAAGCGATCGCAGCATATCAACGTTAGCCTATTTTCAAGTCACTGATATCAATTAACAAAAAACACTCTAACGCAACCACGTTACAAAAACAGCAACAAACGTTTGTTATTTGAACTGGATGTGACGCAAAAAGACGCACAGATGAGGGCTGAAAGGGAAAAAAGGCCAGCAACATGCTGGCCCGAAGCGATATCAGTGACGAACAAACTCGTAGTGCTGATCGATAAAGTCAGCAACACGCTGGCTCAGTACCTTGTGCACCGTCCTGGTCGGATGCACCTGATCCCAGAACATATGCTCATCGCAGTTGAGAGTTGCGGCTCGCCCTTTTGCTTGCCCGCTCACCACCGCCTGCGCCAGGATCGGGTTACCGGTAATAGCCACTCTTTCGGAGACACTCAAAGCCGGGGTCGCAGCCACCTCGGCGGCGCTGCCGGAGAATGGCTTCCACGTATAGCCGCCACCGTAGCAAGCGTGTTCTGTGTCACTCAGACCAAACTGCTGGGGATCGCGCATCATCTCGTCAAACTGCTTGTCCACTTCGAACAGCTTCACGATGCCAAGGGGAGCCAGCTCGCGAGTGAGGTTCTGCAACTTCTGGTTGTGGTAGCTGGCCACATGGCGCACCTTCTCCACCACCTTCATGCTGCGGGCTGACGGGGTCTGCCCCAGATCCGGGATGTTGAACAGCAGGATCTGCTGCGCACCGTTGAGCACCAACCGGTTGGATGCCAGCCGGATGGTATCGATCACCCGATCCGCATCCCGCTCGGTGTTCCAGCCATAGGCCAGATAGTCGTTGGCACCGACCCAGATCACCACCAGATCATCGGGACGGAACTTGTCCTTTTTCAGGAACTGATCGATCTCGTAATCGAGGTTGTTGATCACCTGATATTTGGGGTCCCAGGACCAGAAACCGAGCCAGCCGTTCAGAGCCCCCAGATGGTTATAGGCCACCGCGGTCGCACCGCCTTCCGCCTCGTTGGCCACGACCAGACCGGGGAAACGCTCGTCACCCAACTGCTCCAGCCACACCGGGCCGTTGCTGAAACGCCCGTTGAAGTAAGGTGGGCTGGAGGGGAGATACCCCCGCATCTTTTTGTACATCTTGCCGGTGTCGGAGAGGCTGTCACCAAACATCACGACCCGGGAAAAAGGTTGGCGTCCCTCTGCCGCTTGCGCGGTCAATGCCATTAACCCCAATAAACAAACAAGCCATTTTTTCATATTGTTATGCTCTTCGATTAAGCAGGTGAGACCTGCGGACTTCTCCTCGAGTGGCGACAGGCATGGGAAGAGTCTGCTGCCACTGACTTCTGGTGAAGGCGACAGATTACAGTTCCAGATGAAATCACACATGTTCCGCCACCGATGAAATCGATTGCGCTCACAAAACAGACAATCACACCAGCCTATTTCTTTCACGCTTGTTTCACGCCCCCCCCGGCACAATGCCCTCATACCAACGACAGGAGTATGAAATGAACAAGGCAAGCGCAAGCGTAATCGGACTGTTGACCCTGATGTCTGTCTCCTCTTTTGCCATGGCGGCCTATACCGGCCCGCAGGAGCAGAACAAGGTTTCCGTTGCTCAACTGAAAGATCTGGCCGATGACAGCTGGGCCACCCTGGAAGGGAAACTGGTCAAGCACCTGGGCGGCGAGAATTATCTGTTCCGTGATGCCAGCGGTGAGGTGGAGGTCGAAGTGGATCAGGATGTGTGGCGCGGCACCGAAGTGGGCCCGGATGATCAGATCCGCATCCGTGGTGAAGTGGACCACAGCTGGAACAAAACCGAAGTGGAAGTGAAAACCCTGGAGAAAGTGGGCGCGGCCCCGCAGACCAAGGGCGGCTTTATCGCCAAATAAGGCCACTTCAACGACGAACTGGCCAGACGTTAAAAGGGCGCTTGATATCAAGCGCCCTTTTGCATGGTTAACCCAGCGTCACAGCTTAACCGGCCCGACTAGAAAAAGCTCTCTTGAACCCCTTCTCGGCCTGATTGACCTTGTAGAGGTAACGGCGCGCCTCCTCTTTGGGATGCTGCTCGGTCAACACCTGATAGACCGCCTCGGGGGAGAGCCGGTTGATCCGGCCCGGCGCCGCCTTGCGATCGCTGGAGAAGGTATTGAGTACCCCGCCCGCACCACCGTTATAGGCGGAGATCACCGCATAACGACGGGAGCGCGGATCCTGAATATCCGCCAGATAGACGGTCTGCAACAGGTGCAGATAGGCGGTACCGACATCGATGTTGTAGGCCGGGTTGAACAGCTCCTCCCGGGTTGGCTGGCCATTCTTGCCCTTGACCCGCACATAGACGTCACGACCGGCAGTAGCCGGGATCACCTGCATCAGGCCATAAGCGTTGGCATGGCTCACCGCATAGGGGTTGAAGCTGCTCTCGGTCTTGATCACCGCATAGATCAGGCTCTCCGGCACGCCGTATTTGCGCGACGCTTCCCGGATGATCCCCGCATACTTGTAGCCCCGTCGATCTTCATGGTTGGCCACCATGGGAATATCGACGAAGAAGATGGTGCGAATCCCCAGAGTGCGCTTCTTCATCGCCGTGTTGAGCAGGTAATCGGCATAACGCTCGGCGCGCCAGGAGGCGCGGATTGGCTGGCGCTGATTGTCCAGCACCTGACCGTAGAGGAAAGGCTCGCCGCCGGTCAAAATTTCCCGGTCGGAGTACAGATCCACTTCCGCCGGATCGTCCGGGGTCAGCAGAGTCTCGATGATGGCGCGGCGCAGGTGAGCGCGGGGATCGATGCCCGAGACCGTCTCCACCATGATGTGACCGCTGGAGAAGTCGATGTGGGCCCGGCTCTTGTACTGATCCGTGTATTTGACGTAGTCAAACTTGCCCGCAAACAGCGCCTCCCGCCCCCATATCTCGTTCACGTTATGGGAGAGCGCGCTGATCATGTGTTCAAAACCGCGGATGTCCTTGCCGTTGACCAGATCGTCATCCTCACTCCCGCTGGGCTTGGGGGAAGATGAGCAGGCAGAGAGAAACAGCAGGGTGCACAGCAGCCAAAAAATTCGGCCCATAGGATCCTCAAACCGGGCAGCAGAGCTGCCCATCATTCATTTGCTGCGACTTCAGGAGCGGTCACGCCAGTGTGGCGCCATTCCCGCACCTGTTCACACGTACAACAGCCGGAGAGCTTACTGGGCAGGCGGGGTGTAACCTTCGATCTGCACCTCACCTGCATCAAACAGGTAGCTGACCATCTCTTTTTCCAGCAGTTGGCGATGCTCAAGATTCATCATGTTGAGCTTTTTCTCGTTGATCAGCATCACCTGCTTCTTCTGCCACTCGGCCCAGGCTTCCTTGCTGATGTTGTCAAAAATCCGCTTGCCGAGCTCACCGGGATAGAGTTGGAAATCCAGACCCGGGCCCTCTTTTTTCAGGCGTTGGCAAAATACAGTACGGCTCATGTTGACCTCTATGGTTGTAACTCTGGATAGGCGAGGAGACGGGCCGTGGCGGCCGCCAGCCCCACCTCGGCAGGATGGCGTAAGTTATACCAGAGTCGGTTATCTGCTTCCATGAGCCGCAGCGGCTGCGCCTCATCAATGTCAATCAGCAGCGGCTGAATATCGAGATGGAAGTGGCTGAAGGTATGGCGAAAACCGGCCAGTTCACGATAACCGTGATGGCTCAGGCCGAGGGATGCCAGCAGACCATCCACCTCCGCCAGCGAGGCCACCTGCGGGAAGCAGTAGAGCCCGCCCCAGATCCCCTGTGGCGGCCGCTTCTCCAGCAATAACTCGTCACCATGGCGGATCAACAGCATGATGCCATCGCGAGCCGGAATGCTCTTCTTGGGCTTGCTGTTGGGATAAGCGGTAGGCTTGCCTTGCGACAGCCCCTGGCAATCGGCCCGCACCGGGCAGCGATCACAGGCAGGCTTGCTGCGGGTGCAGATAGTGGCCCCGATATCCATCATTGCCTGATTGTATTGCGCCACTCCCAGCTTGGGGGTGAGCCGGATGGCGATCTCCCACAGCTCGTTCTCCACCTGTTTTTGGCCGGGCCAGCCCGGCAGCGCCAGCCAGCGGGTAAGCACCCGCTTCACGTTGCCATCAAGGATGGCGTGGGGCTGACCTAGAGAGAGCGACAGCACGGCCCCGGCGGTTGAGCGGCCAATCCCCGGCAGCGCCATCACCTCGTCAAAGCGCTCGGGAAAGAGGCCGTGGTGATGATCGCGGATCTGCTGGGCCGCCTTGTGCAGGTTGCGGGCCCGGGCGTAGTAGCCAAGCCCGGTCCAGTGGTGCAGCACCTCGTCGACAGGGGCATCGGCCAGCGCCACCACATCCGGGAAGCGCGCCATAAAACGCTGGTAATAGGGGATGACTGTAGCGACCTGAGTCTGCTGCAGCATGATCTCCGAGACCCAGACCCGGTAAGGGGTCTTCTCCTGCTGCCAGGGCAGGGTTTTGCGGCCATGAAGCTCGTACCACTCCAGAACCCGGCTTGCGAAGGTTGATTGATTCACGTTGTTCTCATGTCGTTGATATAAGGGGAGCTCTGCGGTTCCTTCGGCTCATCTGGCCTGAGCGGGCATAAAGTCATCCCGCAGCACAGCGCCAGCTATCTGGTGCGGCAGCGTAAGGCCTCGTCACGGCCAAGTCAAAGCCGCGCTGACTGGCGCTGCGGGCAGGTGGTGGTCAGGCAGCAAAGCGATAACAAAGACGATATACTCGGCCCCACGATTTATGACGGGAGAGACGGTTTGCAGACTTATCTGGTTGGGGGCGCAGTGCGGGATCGCCTGCTGGGATTGCCGCAGGGCGACAGGGATCATCTGGTGGTCGGCGCCACCGTGGAGCAGATGCTGGCGCTGGGTTTTACCCAGGTCGGTCGCGACTTTCCCGTGTTTCTTCACCCCAAAACCCAGCAGGAATATGCTCTCGCCCGTACCGAACGCAAACAGGGTCAGGGCTACACCGGTTTTGTCTGCCACGCCGCCCCCGATGTGACGCTGGAGCAGGATCTGCTGCGCCGGGATCTCACCATCAACGCCATCGCCGAAGATGATCAGGGCCAGCTCCACGATCCCTACGGTGGCATCGAGGATTTGGAAAAGCGGCTGCTGCGCCACGTATCTCCCGCCTTTGCCGAAGATCCGCTGCGCATCCTACGGGTCGCCCGCTTCGCCGCCCGCTTCCACGCTCAGGGCTTTACCATCGCGCCGGAAACCCTCGCCCTGATGAGCGAGATGACGGCCGCTGGCGAGCTGGCCCACCTCACGCCGGAGCGAGTCTGGAAGGAGCTGGAGAAGGTGCTGCTGGGGCCGACCCCGCAGATCTTTATCGAGGTGCTGCGCCAGTGCGGCGCCCTCAAGGCACTCTTCCCCGAAATCGACGCTCTGTTCGGCGTCCCCGCCCCGGCCAAGTGGCACCCGGAGATCGACACCGGCATCCACACCCTGATGGTGCTGGAGCAGGCGTGCCGGATCTCCCCCGAGCTGACAGTGCGCTTTGCCGCCCTCTGCCACGACCTTGGCAAGGGAGTAACCCCCAAGGAGTTCTGGCCAAGCCATCACGGTCACGGCCAGAAGGGGCTGCCGCTTATTCGCGCCCTGTGCGAGCGGTTCCGGGTTCCCAACGAGTGCCGGGATCTGGCGCTGCTGGTGAGCGATCTGCACACCCACATCCACATCGCCTTTGAACTCAAGCCCGCCACCCTGCTCAAGGTGTTCGACAAGGCGGATGCCTGGCGCCGCCCCGAGCGCTTTGCCCAGTTGCTGGATGCCTGCCGCGCCGACTTCCACGGCCGTACCGGTTTCGAGGAGCGGGTCTACGCCGAGCCGGACTATGTGGCCGAAGCGCTGGCTGCCGCCCAAGCGGTGCCGGTGAAAGAGATAGTGGCGGCCGGTTACAAGGGAGAAGAGATCAAGGAGCAGCTCGCCAAAAAGCGCACCGATGCCATCAGCCGCATCAAGGATGAGTGGACCTTTATCGAGGAGTAACCTCGGCCCCATAACAGACGGCCGCTCTGATGATGAGCTCCGCAAGGAGAACATCGCCAGGGCGGCCGTTTTGCATCCAGGTTTATATGTGAAGGGGTGCTAACCCCTGCTGGTGCCGTTATGCCGGACCAATTCGCTCCATCAGGCTCATATGGGATGAGCCATCGTGGCGCTTGAGATTCTGGCGATACTCAAACTGGCGCTGGCTCTCCTGCTTGAGCCCCAGCATCAGCGAATAGCACATCGCCAGCATGATCACCGAGAAGGGCAGCGCGGCTATGATGCTGGCCGCCTGCAAGGCCGCCAGGCCGCCGGAAACCAGCAGAATAGCGGCAACCAGCCCCTGCCCCAGACCCCATATGGCGCGGTGCAGTACCGGCGGCTCCTGATCACCGATGGAGAGCAGGGTGGTGATGACCAGCGTGCCCGAGTCACTGGAGGTGATGAAGTAGGTGCAGATGAGCAGGGTCAACACGGCCTTGGCGATCCAGCCGAAGGTATCCCAGTGCAACAGCTCGACCGTCTTGTAGAGCGCCAGCGTCACATCCTGATTGACCGCCGCGACCACGCCGCCGCCACCAAACAGCTCCAGATTCATCGCCGTACCGCCAAACACGGTGAGCCAGAACATGCCGAGCAGCGAGGGTACCAGCAGCACACCGAGCACAAACTCGCGGATAGTACGCCCCTTGGAAATGCGGGCGATAAACATGCCGACAAACGGCGCCCAGGCAATCCACCAGCCCCAGTAAAACGCCGTCCAGCTCGACTGCCAGGCCGAGGTGCCGTTGGCCTCGGTGTTGGTCCAGAAGCTCAGTTTGACGATGTTCTGCAGGTAATCACCGATGTTCTGCACATAGGCGTTGAGGATATAGGTGGTCGGCCCCAGCACCAGAAAGAGTGCGAGCACGAACACGCTCAACCAGATATTGAGCTCGGAGAGGATCTTCACCCCGCGCCCGACCCCGGAAACCGCCGACAGAGTGGCGATCAGGCTGATACCGCCAATCAGCCAGAGCTGGTTGGACTGCGACACTGCCATACCGAACATCTGGTTGAGGCCGGTATTCATCTGGGAGACCCCCAGACCGAGGGAGGTTGCCACCCCGAACACGGTGCCGAACACCGCCAGCACATCGGCCGCATGGCCCCAGAAGCCGTAGATGCGCTCACCGAGAATGGGGTAAAGCACGGAGCGAATAGCCAGCGGCAACTTGCGGCGATAACTGAAAAAAGCCAGCGACAAGCCAACGATCACATAGATGGCCCAGGGGTGCAGGCCCCAATGGAAAAAGGTGAGGCGCATGGCGATCTGGGCCGCTTCCGGGGTCATCCCTTCGGTAATGAACGGATTGCCCTGCAGATGGTTCATCGGCTCGGCGATGCTCCAGAACACCAGACCGATCCCCATGCCCGCGCTAAAGAGCATGGAGAACCAGGCGAAGTAGCCGAACTCCGGTACCTGGTCGTCGTCACCCAGTCGGATGCTGCCAAAACGGCTGAACATCAGGTAGACAGCGAAGAACAGGAACAGGGCGACCACCAGAATGTAGTACCACTTGAACCCGGCAATAATCTGATCCTTGGCACCGACAAACCAGGCGGCTGCGGTATCGGGAACAAAAACGCCAAACAGCAAAAACAGGGTGATCACGGTGAGGGCCGTCATGGCCATGGTGGGGTTGAGGCCTTTCAATAGCCCTTTGCTTGCTCGCATCCAGCCTCCTTAGTCGTTGTTGAAAAAGTCTTCGCCCACATGATCACCGGCCCCGCCGATGGCACGATAGACCAGTTTGCCGGCCGCCTGTTCGCGGTGATCCACCAGCGAAACCGAGGGCTGGCCGTTCACGGCGTGACGCTTGCCAAGGAAGATGGCCATGGGGACACCCAAATTGGAGACACCGCTGGTGATCCAGAGGCGGTTGAAGTCGTAAGAGCCGCCGATGAACTCCAGCTGGGCCAGGCCGGTATCGAGGCCGGTCAGATAGAAGTTCATGGCACTTTCGTCAGGAAAGAGGTGCACCAGCACATAGGCGTAGCGTAATTCATTCACCAACTCCTTTAGGTTGAAAGTACCTGTCTCACTGCAAGAGAGGGGTAACTCACCATCATAGTGGTGCACCTTGAGGTTGTTGGGGTCTTCATCATAGGCAGGCTGATAGCGCACAAAAGCCGAGGTATCCGGCAGTTCATAGCGCACTCTGACCACACGTAACTCGGCCACCAGAGACTTGATATCCAGCTCGTCATTCATCATTTCGCTCCTCAAATGTCAGGGTGAATTCCGTGAAATACCCGTCAACCTAACACAAAATTAATTAGAGCAGAAATTATTACAACAAAAACCATATTGACCTTGTGACGAATTAGGCGGAAAATTTTGCCCCTCTCCATAGCCCTCCAATGACGCACACCCCATGGAAAAACATGATGAAGTGCTGGTCGCCCTGCGCCAGATTATTCGTGCCATCGACATGCACTCCAGGCGCTTGATCAAAGAAGCCGGGCTCACCTCCCCGCAACTCTTGCTGCTCAAAGGGATCGACGAGTTGGGACAGATCTCCATGCGTCAGCTGGCCGATCACACCAACATGAGCCAGGCCACCGCCACCACCATCATGGACCGATTGGAGAGCCGTCAACTGGTGCAGCGCGTTCGCAGCAATACCGACAAGCGCAAGGTTCACGCGACACTGACTGACGCAGGCCGCGCCCTGCTGGCCCAGGCCCCGACCCCGCTGCAAGAGCGCTTCATCCAGCGTTTTCAGGCGCTGGAAGCGTGGGAACAGACCCTGCTGCTCTCTTCCCTGCAACGCATCTCCGCCATGATGAATGCAGACGAAATCGACGCAGCCCCGGTGCTGAGCGTCAGACCCCTCACCGAAGAGCAGGCATAAGCTGCTGAACAATTTCAGGCATAAAAAAAGCTCCCGAACGGGAGCTTTTTCGATCAGGGGCCGCAGAGGATTACTCTTCCAGGCTGATCCCGATATTGGAGACGCCATCCTGAGAGGCGAATACTCTGATGGCCAGGATACGATCGCTGTCGCGCTCATGAGCAACCCGCTTGAGCAGCTCGACCTGGAACTCCAGCTCGGCTTCCATGTACTCGTGCTCGTAGAGCTCCTCTTCGGTCAGATCCCGCTCTTCCAGCAGCTCGATAAAACCGGCCACGGTACCGACTGACGCATGACTGGCATCGTTGGCCTCTTCGCCAACCCGGCAGATCACCGAGTTATAGGCGCAGCCCAGCGCAACACAGGCATCCAGCGCCGGATAGGCACCGTAGGATTCAAACTTGCGGGGGTCCGGAATGTGAGACTCGAACTCTTCGAGAATGGCACCCAGATTGACCCGGGATCCCTTGACGGTGAGGTAGACCCACATCTGATCCAGCGCATGCCGGAAAGCGCCTGCATTGCCAAAGCCGGAAGCCTGACAGAACAGGGCATAGTTGGGGTACATGCGCTCTGCCAGCGCCAGGGTGTAGACGGTCTGTTGCCAAGGCTGTAGCTCGGCCAGTCGCTTATAAAACTTGTCACCAAACACTGGAGTCGGATCCTTTGCAAAATGTGGGGCAGATTGTAGCCCACGAGGGGCGCGGCGAAAACGAAAAAGCGCCCTGGTCGGCTATGTTGCGATATGAAGTCAGGTAAGATGGGTCGAGAGCGGCATCTTGTTGCGCCGCAAATTCTGATAAGGAACAAGAGTATGAGCCAACGTACCCTTCTTTTGCTCAGCCAGGATAATGCTCACTACGAACGGCTGCTCAAGGCCGCCAACCTCCCCCACCTGCGCATTCTGCGGGCCGATAACCAGAGCGATGCCGAGAAGCTGATCGGCGAAGCCCATATTCTGATGGCCGAACCGGCCCGCGCCAAACCGCTGCTGCCCAAAGCCAACAAGCTGAGCTGGTTCCAGTCCACCTATGCGGGAGTCGATGTGCTGCTCGACCCTGACAGTCGCCGTGACTATCAACTCACCAATGTGCGTGGCATCTTCGGCCCGCTGATGAGCGAGTATGTCTTTGGTCATCTGCTCAGCCTGATGCGCCAAATCCCCCTTTATCGGGAGCAGCAGAAACAGCGACTGTGGCAAAGCCACCCCTATCAGGGCCTCAAGGGGCGCACCATGCTGATCCTGGGTACTGGCAGCATTGGCCAGCATATCGCCCACACCGGCAAACATTTTGGCATGAAGGTGCTGGGCATCAGCCGCAGCGGTCGGGAGCGGGCCGGGTTTGATCAGGTTTATCAGCTACCTGCGCTCAACAAGATGCTGGCGCAGGCAGATGTCATCGTCAGCGTGCTGCCAGCCACCCGCGATACCCGTCATCTGTTCAATGCCGCCCGCTTCGAACACTGCAAACCGGGCGCCATCCTGTTCAACGTCGGCCGTGGCAGCGCCGTACACTCGGGCGATCTGCTCACCGCACTGCGCACCGGCAAGCTGGCGATGGCAGTGCTGGATGTGTTCGAGCAGGAGCCGCTGCCCGCCGACAGTCCACTGTGGGGCCAACCCAACCTCATCGTCACCCCCCACAACAGCGCCTACAGCTTCCCGGATGATGTAGCCCAGATCTTTGTGCGCAACTACATCCGCTTTATCGATGGCCAGCCACTGGATGGCAAAATCGACTTCGACAAGGGTTACTGACCTCACTGCGCATGTAAAAAGGCCCCGCCAATCTGGCGGGGCCTTTCATTTCAGGCTGTGACGACAGGAATCAACCCGCGGCCAGCTCCTTGCGGTAGCTCTTCACCTTGGCAAGGAACTGACGACGCTCCTTGCCGCTGAGCGGTTCAGCCATCGGCAGCTTGGCTGTCATGGCATTGACCGGGCGGTTGTTGATCCGCAGCTCGTAGTGCAGGTGAGCACCGGTCGAGCGACCAGTATTGCCGGAGAGGCCGATCTTGTCGCCCATCTTCACTCGCTGACCGGTTTTGACCAGCAGCTTGCTCAGGTGCAGATAACGGGTAGAGAGAGTACGGCCATGTTTGATGACGATATAAGTGCCCGCCAGCGGGTGGCTGGTTGCCTTCTGGACGATACCATCACCGGTCGCCAGCACTGGCGTGCCCACCGGCACCGCAAAGTCGGTGCCCTCGTGAGGACGCACCATACCGGTTACCGGATGTTTGCGCGCCGGGTTGAAATTGGAGCTGATCCGATAGCGGCTGTGGGTCGGGTAGCGGCGGAATCCGCGCTCCAGACTGTTGCCCTGACCGTCGTAATAGTTGCCGTCATCGGAGAGCCAGGCCGACACCGTCTTGCCCTGGCTGGTCACTTCCACACCCAGCAGCTGGCTGTTGCCAGTGCTCTTGCCTTCCACCGTCTCCTGGCGTACCAGCACTTTGAACTTGTCGCCCTTCTGCAGATCCTTGGCGAAATTCATCCGCCACTGGAACAGGTTGGCAATTTTCTGGATATGGTTGGCCGGAATCCCCGCATTGCGGGCACTGACATAGAAGCTGCCGTTGATCACGCCGTTGTAACGCTGCGGTTGCCACTCAACCTTCTCATTGATCATGGAGGCGGTATAGGCATCATCGCTGCGCGCCATCACCAGCGTCTGCTTGATGTTCAGGCGGATTTTGAGTTGCTGCAGGATGTTGTCCTGATCGATCAGCAGCTCGATATTCTGGCCCGGCTTGAGGCGCGCCAGATAGTTCTTGTTGTCCGCGTCCAGCACCTTGTAGAGGGTGGTGGTGGAGAGACCGAGATTGTTAAAAATGGCGGTCAGGTTTTCGCCGTTGCGGACCCGGTAATCCTGCCACTGGGGGGTGGTGTCGACCGGGATGTCGTCATCCGGCACACTCTGCTCAACCAGTTCGTGATCGGGAATTTCGTTAAAGTCGGTGTTGTTTTCGTTGGTTGCCGTACCTGCGGTATCAATGGGCAACTCAAGACGCAGCGGCCGCTCGAGGATGTCACCCGGAGCTGGCAATAATGCCACTGCTGACAGGGTCATGGCCGTCAGCATCAGCATGGCGTAAAAGTGTTTGCGGGGAACCGGTGGTTCCCAATTGGCAGCCTGTACTACCAAGGGACGGAGACGTTTCATCCGCTATCCTGTATTTAGATCTAAAGAGTGTGAGTTGCGATGTCAGTTGTGACAAAACCGTATAAAACTGTTTGTTGGACACAAATAGTTACAAATAGTTCATCACAATCTGCATGAACCTCACATTTTATGCATAACCCGCCCGGATGGGCAGAAATGATCGTCTTTTTTAACCATTTTTTCCTATTTTTAAGAACCGGGTCGGATTCGATACTGAATAGAAACCTGGAATGTTGCGATAACTTTTCCATGGAGTGGATATGTCGTTAGCAAAACTGTTAATCAGAATAATTGTCGTCCTGTTCCTGATCGGTGCAGCGCTGCTGTTTGCACTGGAAGTCACGACGGTCCGCCAATCCATCCTCGACCAGATGTCAGCCAACCTGGAAACCGCCATCACCGCTCTCGGGCTGGTGCTGCAAGGAACCCTGCTCAATGACGACAATGTGCTGGCCGAGACCATCGTCAATGCCATGTTCGATGGCGGCTTCGTCAGCTCGGTCACCTTGATCGATCCTGATGGCCAGTTGCTGTTTCAGAAGGTCTTCCACTCTACCCAGCAAAATGTCCCCGGCTGGCTTCCCTCGGTTATCGGCATGCCCCCCGTCAAAATTGAGCAAGAGTTGACCGATGGCTGGCGCATGCTGGGCACTCTGACCCTTGAGGGGCATAGCGGCTACGCCTATCAGCATCTGTGGAATGCCATCAGTCGCACCGGTCTGGCACTGCTGGCGGGCCTCGTCGTATTTACCCTGATCATCTCCCTGGTGTGCAAACGCCTGCTGCAGCCCCTGGAGCAGATCAACCTACAGCTGATCCGCATCCGCAAACACCAGTTCAACAGCACCCTGCCTACTCCCTGGTTGCAAGACCTCAAAGAAGTGGCACTTTCCATCAACCAATTGGTTTCCGAACGCAAACGGGATCTGCTGCAACAACGACTCAAAATCACCCAGCTGGGAAAACAGCTGCCACTGACGCCCCCACAGCCGCTGCAAGGAGTGAGCCCACTGCCGGAAGGCGGGCAACTGCAAAAATTTGTCTCCACACAAGGGGAGATCGCCCTCTATCAGCGTTTCTTGCCCAGTCAGCCCCTCGGTGCCGACAGCGATCTCGCAACCATCCAGAGCGCCCTGCAACAGTGGCAGCACTCTCATATAGAGGGGATCTTGCTGCCCCTCTCCCTGCTCAATCACCCGCAATGGTCCGAGATCGCCCCTCTGCTAAGCCAAGGCCGCGGCAAAACTCTGGATTGGCGCTGGGATGTGGTCACCTTTCCCGCCCACGGCCAAGCCACATTGGCTGCGTTGCAGGAACAGGGGTGTGAGCTCGCCTTCAGCGCCATTCCCCTCAATGCGGATACCTTCAATCAACTTGACCCGCTCAATCCCATTTTTATCAGCTGTCAGCTGACCGATGAGCCGCTCTACTGGAATCTGCTCTCCCAAACCATGCATGCTGCTGGCTATACCCTACTGGCAGAATCGGGAGAGTGCCGCGACATCGACAAACTGCGGACCTGGGGTATCGATGGTTATGCCAAGGAGGCGCAATCATGAAGAAGCTCGCCATGCTGTTGCCCCTGATGTGGCAACCCTGCCTGATGGCTGAAACCGTCACTATCACCACCGGGGGTGAGCAGGGGATTTATCACCAGATAACCAAAGAGTTTTGCCGTCTGGCCCATGAGGTCGATGAGCAACTTGCGTGCACATTGCAGAGCTCATCGGGTTCAATAGAAAACCTGAAGCAGCTGAAGAGTGGCGAGACCTCCTACGCCATGGTGCAGTCAGACTGGCTATATCAGGCAAGCCAGGGCTTGGGCCCTTTTGCCACGCAGCCGCAACCTGAGCTGCGCGCCCTGTTTGCCACCCATGCCGAGCCCTTCACCATAGTGATCCGTGCCGATGGCGATATCACTTCACTGGAACAGCTCAAGCTCGCCCCCATCGACATGGGGTTGAAGAACTCGGGAACACGCCAGACGGCGCTGACCCTGTTCAACATCTTGGGAGCGAAAGAGCAGGATCTCGATCTGAAGAGCATGGCCAACCTGCCGGATGCGCTCTGCAGCAAGCAGATCGACGCATTTGCACTGGTGATGGGACACCCTAACCGGATTGTGCTCGACACCGCCAAACGTTGCGCGGTCAGTTTCCTCCCCATTGATGGGGCCACCCGAGATCAATTACTCAAAGGGGTCAAATATTACCAGCGCAGTCAGGTGCCCGCCCGCATCTACCCCGGCAATCTGAAGGCGACCCCTACCTTTGCCATTGCCGCCACCCTGGTTACCAATGCCAGCATGCCGGAAGAGTCTGTCTATCGCCTGACCAAGGCCATGCTGACCCAGCAAACCAAGTTCAATGAGCAGACTTATGGCTACGCCAATATGTTTCACCGGGCACGCAATAAAACCGGCCCGGTGCTGAGTGTTGAACAGCATCCGGGCGCAGCGAAATATTTCGATGAGTTGAAGGCGGCGGGCAAGCTATAACTGACGACGGGGAGAGCGCAGTTGCTCGCTGGAGAAACGGGTCTTCATCGATGTCCACTGCGCCAACCGATCGGCACTCCCCGCCAGCGTCCCTTCCCGCCGTGACTTCATGATCCAGATGCTTTTGGCATCGAAACTGTAAACGGGAATGAGGTCGGTACGCTTGCTGCCCGGCAGGATCCGGCTGTTGATGTTGTCGAGCACCAGTGGATCAGCCTTGGGCGTCGGGAAGTAGAGCGTCACCATGTGGAATTGGTTGTAACGCACCGCCTTGACGTAGGCCAGTCGCAGCTTCTTCTCATCCACCCCCAGCTCCATCAGGGTGTAGTACTTGGAGATGCTGTAATCCTCGCAATCCCCACCCCGGGCACCGATGAACTCCAGCGGATTGGCCCAGTAATCCTCATCTCCCCACAGCTTGGGATCCTCGCTATAGGTCAGATTGTTGAAGTAGTTGTTCACCAGCTCGATCTTCTGCTGGTCGGTTGTACCCGCTCTGGGAGTGAGCAGGCGAGAGAATGCCTCGGCCCGTTGAATGGCGCGGCCACCATACACTTCCTGCAGCTTGGCCCGCAGATCCGGACTGGCAATATATTCGGAAAGACGCGAAGCCTGCACGTTGGCGCAACATAGCGCCAACGTGCAGGCCGGGATCAACAACCATTTCATACCGGACACTCCATGTCAGATGCTGGAGGTCAGTATAGCCCCTCCGGATGAGAGACTCAGCCGCTGATCAGCGACATTGGGCAAATGCGTCTGCCAGTTGCTGCATGAATTGGGGATAACCATCCGGGCCGAGCGGTACCTGTTCACCCACCTCATCAAGCAACAGCACCTTGGCGCCGGTATTGCGTGCCACCGATTCGATCACAGCCGGTGAGAATTGCGGCTCGGCATAAATGCAGCTCGCCTGCTTCTCTTCCAGTGCCTTGCGAATATCCACCAGGGTCTTGGCGCCAGGGCGACGCTCAGGGCTCACGGTAAAGTGACCCTTTGAACTCATGCCGTAGTGGCGCTCCCAGTAGCCATACGCCTCGTGGAATACAAAGTACCCCTTCTCATTCACCGCCTTCATCTGGCCGGCAATCACCTTGTCTTTGGCATCCACCTTGGTATCAAATGCCGCGAGGTTGGCGTCATAGCGAGCCTGATTGGCCGGATCCAGCTTGCCCAATTCACTTGCGATCGCCTTGGCAATCACTTTGGACTGCGTCGGGCCAAGCCAGATATGGGGATCGACCCCTTCGTGATGATGTCCTTCATGCCCTTCATCATGGTCACCGTGCTCGTGGGCGGCATGATCGTGATCATCATGGTCATGGGAGTCGTGACTATCCTGAGTCGCGTAGTTGAACAGCGGCATCCCCTCAACCTGAGTCAGGGCCAGAGCATGGGGATGGTTGGCCAGCGGCTTGGCCATAAAACCTTCCAGCTCGGGGCCAACCCACACCACCAGATCGGCACTGTTGATGCTGCGAATATCGGACGGACGCAGGGAGAAATCGTGGGGAGAGGCACCGGTCGGCAGCAATACCTTGGGCTCGCTCACCCCGTCAGTGATCGCTGCTGCGATGAAGCCAAGGGGCTTGATGGTGGTCAGTACCTCAATGGCACGAACAGGCAAACTCACCGCCAGCAGGGCAGTGAAAAGCGCAATAATTCTCATTGGTGAATCTCGTCAGGGGGTGAGTATGTGATAATATAACAGCCGCTTTTTGTTATATTATAACTCTCACTGGCTGTAAACCCCGGAGTTGTCATGAGCCAACTGGTAGAGCTGAAAGAGGTCTCTCTCTCGTTTGATGGACGCTCTGTGCTCGACAAGGTCTCCTTTACCCTCAATAAAGGCAAAATCACCACGCTCGTCGGCCCCAACGGGGCGGGCAAGAGCACCCTGAGCAAGCTGGTGCTGGGTCTGCTCACCCCAGATTCGGGCAAGATCACCCGCAGCCGCGATCTGAGAGTCGGCTATGTGCCCCAGCGCCTCTATCTGGATCCCACCCTGCCGCTGACAGTGCGTCGCTTCCTGCAACTGGGCAAAAACAGCCGCCTCTCCATCGAGGAAGCGCTAGCCCGGGTTGGCGCAGAAGGGTTGCTGGAAAACCGGATGCAGAAGCTCTCCGGTGGTGAGATGCAGCGCGTGCTGCTGGCCCGCGCCCTGCTGGTCAAGCCCGAGCTGCTGGTGCTGGACGAGCCGGTGCAAGGGGTCGATATCACCGGCCAGATCGAGCTCTACGCCCTGATCGGTCAGCTCGCCGCCGAGTTCAATTGCGCCGTGCTGATGGTCTCCCACGACTTGCATCTGGTGATGGCCAGCACCCACGAGGTGATCTGCCTCAATCGCCATGTCTGCTGTCATGGCGAGCCGGAAAGCGTGGCGCGCCACCCCGAATTTGCCCGCCTGTTCGGGCGACCGGAGCAGGAGGTGCTGGCGGTCTATACCCACCATCACCACTGCGACGGCGAACACCACCATCATGAACCGCAGGCTCCCGTCATCCGCCTGCCCTCTCGCAACAACGCTCACAGCAAATAGCGCAAGCAACAGGACATTCAAGTGGACAGCTTTCTGTTATACGCCCTCGCGGCCGGTCTCGGCATCGCCCTGCTGGCCGGTCCCCTAGGTAGCTTCGTGGTATGGCGCAAGATGGCCTACTTTGGCGACACCCTCTCCCACGCCTGCCTGTTCGGCATCGCGCTGGGCATCCTGCTGCAGGTCGATCTCACCCTGGCGGTGGTGGTCTGCTGCCTCGCCATGGCGATGCTGCTGGTGATCATGAGTCGCAACCAGCAGGTGGCGACCGATACCCTGCTCGGCATTCTGGCCCACAGCGCCCTGTCGCTCGGTCTGGTTACCTTGAGTTTTATGGATAACGTGCGGGTGGATCTGATGGCCTACCTGTTCGGCGACCTGCTCTCGGTGCAACCGATAGATCTGCTCTGGATCTACGGCGGTGGCGCGCTGGTACTGCTCACCCTGTGGCGACTGTGGGATCCCCTGCTCTCCATGACCATCTCGGAAGAGCTGGCAAGGGTAGAGGGGATCCGGGTCGATGTGCTGCGCTGTGTATTGATGCTGCTGATCGGGCTGGTGATTGCCGTAGCGATGAAGTTTGTCGGGGCGCTGATCATCACCTCCCTGCTGATCATTCCCGCCGCCACCGCCCGCCGCTTCAGCCAGACGCCGGAGCAGATGGCTGGCTTTGCCGCACTGATTGGCTGTCTCGCCGTACTCGGCGGGCTGACCCTCTCCTGGTATCAGGACACCCCGGCTGGGCCTTCGGTCGTCGTCTGTGCCACCAGCCTGTTTGTGCTGAGCCAGTTCAAGAGAGCGTAACGGTGCAGGCTAGAGCGGCATGCTCTGGCGTGTCTCCATCATCAGCCACTGGCGCAACCGGCTGATGGCAGGCTCATGAGCCCGCGAGCGCTTGCAGGTGAAGTAGAAGGCATCCCCCGTCTCCAGCTGATGTACCGGCAAGGCCACCAGCTGGGGATCATCGGGCCGCAGCATGTAGTCATTCACGAATGCCACCCCCTGATCCCAGGCTGCCGCCTCCATCGCCAACAGCACATGGCTGAAGTGGTGCATCCGCGCCTCGTCCGGAATCACCAGCCCGCCAGCCTTGGCCCAGCGCTGCCAATCCTCCCCCCGCGCCTTGTAAATGGACTGCACCGAGAGCAGCGGCAGCTGCCAGATGGCCTCAGGCCACTCCCCGCTGACCTGCTGCAACAGACGGCGACTGCAGACCGGAAAGAGTCGCTCCTGATAGATAAGGTCGTGGCAGTAGCCCCGCCCATGGGGTGAGACTGTGATAAAACAGTCGGCCACCCGATCGGAGAGCTCGGGATCTCCGCTACCATCTCCAGACTCAAATCCAGCTCGGGATAGAGCTGGCGCAATCCGGCCAACCGCGGGATCAACCACTTCACCGCAAACGAGCTGTAGACCGCGAGCCGGACTCGCATCTCGCCACCACCACGCAACTGTTCGCTGCTTTGGGCAATCTGGCTGAGTCCGGCGGCAATCCCCTCGAAGTAGCTCTCTCCCTGGGGTGTCAACGAGAGCAGCCGCCCCTGACGCAGCAGCAAGCGCTCCCCCAGAAAATCCTCCAGCAGACGGATCTGGTGGCTGACCGCACTCTGGCTGACGTTTAGTTCAAGAGCGGCGCGGGAGAAGCTGAGCAGCCGGGCGACCACTTCAAAATATTGCACGGCACGCAGGGGAGGAAGCTTCATTATCTAAATATCTCATGGGTGGTCATTTTTTATCATTTTACTGGATATCAACCGGCACGCTACCCTCCGCTCATCTGAAGTGGGAGGTGGTATGAATGCAGTAGGGATCGGCATCCTTTATCTGGTGCTGGGCAATATGGTGGCAGTTTTTTCCGATGCGCTGGTCAAGGTGCTGGAGCCGGATCAGCCCATCTTCCAGTTTGTCTTTTTCCGCCAGCTCTCGGCCGCCATTCTGCTGATGCCCTGGCTGCTCTGGTCGTGGCGCCGCAACCCGCCGGTGGCCATCAAGTGGCACCTGCTGCGGGCCCATATTTGGGCGGTCGGCGTCTGCCTGATGGTGGTCGCTCTCACCCGCTTGCCGCTCGCCACTGCCAATGCCCTCTTCTATGCCGCCCCCCTGATGATGGTGCCGCTGGCGGTGTGGATGGCAGGAGAAGCGATCTCGCGCCAGAAGGTGCTGACCGCAGTCATCGGATTTATCGGGGTACTGATCGTGCTGCGCCCGACTGAAGTGAACTGGGCCGCACTGGCGGCGCTCGGGGTAGCGCTGTCGATGGCGCTCAACAATCTGCTGATCAAGCGGATCCCGCTCAAGCAGCCCATCGCCCAGACCCTGTTTTTCACCAACGTGCTGAGCATGCCCTTTATTCTGGCGCTGGCATTGTGGGAAGGGGGCGACTGGCAGTGGCAGATGTGGTGGCCCGCCTTCGGTTCTTCGGCGCTGATCATGGTCTATGCAGGATTGTGCGTGGTGGCCTATCGCAAGGCGGAGGCGAGCAAGATCGCCTCGGCGGAATATACCGGTCTGCTGATGGCCGTCGCCATTGGGGTGTGGCTGTTTGACGAGCAACCGGGCCTGCCGCTGCTGCTGGGCTGTATCTGCATCGTCCTGCCGCTCATCGCAATGGCCCGCAGCAAGCCAAAACCACTGGCCGAGCCAGCGCTCTAATACTCAGGGTCTCCCCAGAAGCGGGGCGACCCTTTGCTGCAGATGGGGGACGATCTCCTGCTCGAACCAGGGGTTCTTCCTGAGCCAGAGGGTGTTGCGCGGGGAGGGATGCGGCAACGGCAGCCAGCCGGGGCCATAGTCGGCCCAGCTGCGCACCGTGTCGGTGAGCGAGCCCCTAGCTGCCCCCCGCAGATAGTAGGCTTGTGAATATTGGCCGATCAGCAGGGTCAGTTCGATATTAGGCAACAGCATCAATACCTTGTCGTGCCAAGTGGGCGCACATTCTGGGCGCGGCGGTAGATCGCCGGATTTTCCCCTGCCGGGATAACAGAGCCCCATCGGCATAATCGCAATGCGGGATTCGTCGTAAAAGGTGGCCTTATCGACCCCGAACCACTGACGCAGTCTGTCACCGGAGGGGTCATCCCACGGGATACCGCTGGCATGCACCCGGGTGCCGGGCGCCTGACCGATGATCAGCAAACGGGCACTCTCGGCCCCGCGGATCACCGGACGAGGCCCCAGCGGCAGATGAGCCTCGCACAGACGGCAGGCCCTGATTTGCTCAAACAACTTATCGATTCGCTGCATGACGTTGATAGTACCAGCATTTCCCTGTTTTCCCTCTTGTGGAAACAGGGCGAGCCCCCTACTATCGCCATGAATGTTTAATTTAATAAACGGACAATAATGAAAAACTGGCTAGGTACCGGTACCGCGACCCTCTCCTTCATCCTGTGGGGGATGCTGCCGCTCTATTATCAATTCATGCCTGAGGTCAACATGTGGGAGCTGATCTCCCACCGGGTGCTCTGGTCTGTGGTGCTGCTGGGGGCCCTGTTTTTGCTGCTTGGCCACAAGGTGCCCTGGGCACAACTGCGCAGCGAGCCGCGCCAGCTCGGCCTCATTCTGCTGGCGGGCCCCGTCATGTCCATCAGCTGGTGCATGTTCACCTGGTGCCTCACTACCGGGCAAGTGCTGACCACCAGCCTCGCCTTCTTTATGACCCCACTGTTCAATATCGTATTCGCTGTGTTGTTCCTCAAAGAACGGCTCACCCCGCAAAAGCATCTGGCGGTAGCCCTGGCGCTGGCGGGTCTCGCCTACATGCTCTTCTGCTACGGCCAGCTCCCCTGGTTCTCCCTCATCATGGGGGCCAACTTCGCCTGCTACGGCCTTATCAAGAAAAAGATCCACTACGACACCGGCACCAGCCTCTATCTGGAAGCCATGGTGCAACTGCCCGTCGCGCTGATCATCATCGGCACGCTGGCGTGGCACGGGGAAGGGGCATTCGTGAACGGAGATCTGGCCGACAAGCTGCTGCTGATGGGCAGTGCACCCGCTACTCTGCTGCCGGTGGGGCTGTTCTGCTACGCGGTGGCGAGAACCCGGATGAGCACGGTGGGGCTGCTGCAATATATCGAGCCCAGCCTCGCCTTCCTGCTCGCCATCTACTGGTTTGGTGAGGCGCCGGACCCCATCAAGGCAGTCGGTTTCGCCTTTGTCTGGGCAGGTCTGCTGGTGAGCCTGTTGCCACTGCACCGGCTCAAGCGCCGCCCTCAGGGCGTGCCGCGATAGGACTCCAGCACCTTGTGCCAGCGGGGATCTCTGTCCATCTGCTCGGCGATGTCGTTGAGGGTGGCATGCAGCTCGGGACGGGATTTGGGCAGCAGGATATGGCGGGTATAGCTGGATTGGGGGAAGGGCGAGATAAACAGCTTGCCCTGATAGTGCTGTGAGTCGATGAAAAAGCCCAGCGATGAACCACTCACCAGCGTCACATCGATGCGACCGCGCACCAGCAGCTCAAGATTGGTCTTCACCTTCTTGGCATCCTGACGTACCAGCTCGCCGCGGCCAGCCGCATCATCGATCCCCTGATAGCGGTAGCCCTCCACCCCGCCAAACATCAACCCCTTGAGGGAGTCGGGTCCGCGATAGGTGACCGGGTTGTCAATGTTCGAGACCAGCTCGTTGGTGTCGCGCATCACCGGGAAAGTCCAGAGATAGCGCTCGCGATGGAGATCCCCCACCCAGGCGGGATTGACCCAGACCACCAGACCGTCAAAGTCGGGATCTGCCATCTCCAGCGCCAGTCGGGCGCGATTGACCAGCCAAAGCTCGATTCTGGGTTCACCCCCCAGCTTTTCATTGAGATACTTGACCAGCTCGCGGCTCAGCCCTGCATCCACTCCGGTGTTGAAGGGGGGATGCTGATGGTAATCGTAGAGACGGATCGTCTCCCCCAGAACCGGGACCGACAACAGTAACCACAACCAAAACCAGACTCTCATCGCACCTCCTTGAGCTGCCTCTGAGTTTGGCACAGAGAATTTGAATGAGAGAACCCGCGACCACCACTCCAGCGCCGCAACCATCCGCCCCTTCCCGCTGGTCTGTCTATATGGTGCGAACTGCCACCGGCCTGCTCTATACAGGGATCAGCACGGATCCGCTGCGCCGTCTGCACCAGCACCAGAGTGGCAAGGGCGCTCGCGCCCTGCGCGGCAAGGGGCCACTGACGCTGGCGTGGCAACAGGAAGTCGGCGAGAAGGGGGCGGCCCTGCGCATCGAATATCGCCTCAAGCAGCAGCCAAAATCCTTCAAGGAACAGCTGATAAAAAGCCCGGCACTCTGGCAGAGCTGGAGCCCCCAGTGGTTACCCGCAGCCACCCAGCCTTGAGGACGACAGGCAAAAAAAGGCCACTCGATGAGTGGCCGGAAAGGGGAAATCAGGGAGCATCACACAACGTCTTGCACAACCTCAGGCTGGTTAGAGATAGGTATTGGAACGCTTGCTGCGGTTGCTGATCAACCAGCAAACCGCCAGCACCAGCAGCAACCAGGGGGCCAGCTTGATGATCAGAGCAAGCATGCCGCCCAGCGCCCCAAGCAGCACGAACAGGCCGCTCACCAGCAACATGGCTACCAGGGTAAAACCGGTCAGTGCCATGACCAGCAGCACCACCAGCAATATGAAAAATTCCAGCATAACTTGCTCCTTATCAGTACCTTGTCTGCCGGCTGATCAACCCTTCGGTCAATCCAGCCAGCGCTTCAATTCATAACGGGGCGGCATCACCAGCACCGCCAGCAGATAGGCGGCCAGTGCCAGCGGCGGCATCAGGATCAGGGCGAGCAGTGCCACCACCCGCACCGTGACTCTGGAGACCCCCAACCGCCTGGCAATACCGGCGCAGACCCCGGTCAGCTTGCGATGCACCAGATCCTTGGGCCAGGGGCTCATGATTACGCCTCCGCCTTCTGGCCTTTGAGGCGAGCCAGCTCGCGCTCGATCTCGTCATTGAGCTCCAGCTCGCGGAACTGGGCCTCCAGCGAGGGATTCTGCCCCAAGGTGGCCGCCTCCAACTGGGCTTCCAGCTGATCGACCCGGCCCTGAAAACCATCAAAGCGCGCCATCAGCTCATGCATGCGCTGGTTGTCCACCTGGGCGCGGGCACGAATGCGGCTGTGGGCTGTCTGCTCGCGCAGGGTCAGCAGTTTCTGCTTCTCGCGCGCCTCGGTCAGCTTGGCTGCCAACCGCTCGCTGTCGGCGCTGAGCTGGGCCAGCACCTCGGCCACCCGGGCCTTGTCCTGCTCCAGCTGTTCACATTTTTTAACCTCCGCCAGCTTCTCGGTAAGGGCGGCGCGGGCCAGATCCTCACGTCCCTTCTGGATGGCGAGCTCGGCCTTGGCCGACCACTCCAGGATCTGCGCCTGCAACGCCTGCTGGTGACGCTCCAGCTGCTTCTGTTCGGCAATCACGCGGGCGGCCTGGGTACGCATCTCGACCTGCACCTGCTCCATCTCTTCGATCATCAGGCGCAGCATCTTCTCCGGCTCTTCACTCTTGTCGAGCAGGCTGTGCAGGTTGGCATTTATCACGTCGGTCAGGCGGCTGAATACGCTCATGGTCTGGCTCCTTGTTGATGGGATGGCTATCTCTTCCCATAGCATTACAAGAGCCGTGCCAAGAAAAATTATTGTTGTTTTACATATAGATGGGAATTTACTGAGGAAATTCAAGAAGGGCTTGTTGGTGAGAATAGCCAACCTGGTGGTGATTTTTACCAACAAAAAAGGGAGCCTGTGGCTCCCTTGTCGATTCGTCTGCGATATCCGTCAGGCGGCGTGGCTGTGGCCCAGCTTGCTGTCCAGTTCGGTCAGCTTGGCCTCCATCCGGGCGCGGCAGGTGTCGGAGAGATCGCGAATGCCGCTGGCACCGTGCTCCTTGCTGCAGACCGGGGCCATCACTTCCACCAGCACTTCGCCGTTATCCCAGCGATTGAGGTCGACCTGACCGAAGTAGCTGGAGCAGACGATGGGCACCACGGGCACTTCAGCCTGTACCGCAGTGTGGAAAGCGCCCGCCTTGAATGGCAACAGGCCACGCCCCTGGGAGCGGGTCCCTTCCGGGAACATCCAGATGGAGGTACCGCGGTTCTTGATACGATCCACCACCTGACCTATGGTGCCGATGGCACGGGAGCGGTTGGAGCGGTCGATCAGCACGTTGCCGGAGAGCCAGAAGATAAGGCCGAACAGCGGCAGCCAGAGCAGGCTCTTTTTGCCTACCGCCACCACGCCGGGCTGCACCGCACCGGTCACGGTGAAGATGTCGAAGTTGCTCTGGTGGTTGCAGACGTAGACCGCCGGGCCGACCGATTTGACCTCGTCGGCCACCGTCACCTTGACTCGCAGCCCGATCAGCGGGCAGACCGCGTGATACATGCGGGCGAAGACATAGACGTTGTTGGGATGGCGCGGACGAACCAGACAGAGCAGCAGGCCGAACAGGAACCAGAAAATGAGCAGCAGACCAAGCAGCAGCACACGGGCAATTTTGAGCATCGAACACCTCGAGTTTTAACTCGGCGCAGTATACTGATCCCCCTTTTAGCGAACAAGCGTTCGCCAAACAGAACCGACCACCCCGTCGCGCCACCCACATTGCTGCTCATCAATACGCCGCCGACTTGCCCCACCCGCCATTGGTCGTTAGGATGGCCCCATCTTGATGGACGGGGCGAACATGATGTTGCAACAACGGGTAGCGAAACATCTCCTGCTGCTGGTCTGCCTGCTGGTGCTCAATTGTGCGGCCCAGCCGCTGGCCCGGCTTGCCCTGCTCGATCACGCCCTCAGCTGTCAGGCACTGCCCGTTCCAGGCTCGGCAACGGATCAAGAGGATGCCAAACCGGCCAGCCCGCAACCCACCAGCTGCCAGCTCAACGGCAAGTGGCTAAGTGCCGCCACCCTGCTCTGCGTCGAACAGCTCTTCTTTGCCGTGGCCGTGCTGATCGCCCTGCTGGCTCCCCTTTGGCGCTACACACCGCCACTGCCCCCTCCCAGAGTCATCTCGCCGCCCGAGCGGCGTCTGCACCTCACCCTGTGCGTCTGGCGGGAATGAGTTCGGCTGCGTTCTTTCGTTAGCTGTCACTCAATTTTTGCGAGACCAAAAAGATGTCGAATTTCTTCAAGGCGGCCCTGCTACTGGGCGGTCTGCTGTGGCAATCCATGGGATTGGCCAGCGACACGGGCTGGCTCACCAGCCCACAGAATGATCACGCCCGGGTACGGCTGCAGGCCGACCGCAGCACGGCAGATCAGACCCGCATCCTGCTCGATGTCGAGCTGGAGTCGGGCTGGAAAACCTACTGGCACAGCCCGGGAGAAGGGGGCATTGCCCCCCAGATCCTGTGGGATGAGCCGGTCGGAGACTTTCAGTGGCGCTGGCCGGTGCCACACCACTTCGAGGTAGCCGGGCTCAGCACCCAGGGTTATCAGGGGGACGTGACCTTCCCCCTCAGCCTCAACTACCCAACCGGGCAACCGCTCAAGGGGACTCTGCGCCTCTCCACCTGCAGCAATGTCTGCATCCTGACCGACTTTCCCTTCACCCTCGCGGTGGATGGGCAGGCCCCGGCCGACTTCGATTTTGCCTGGGCGAAGGCGATGAGTACCCTGCCCCAGCAATTGCCTGCCGAAACCCGGGTCGAGCTCGGTTATCAGCACAACCAGCTGCAACTGCGCGCCGAGCGGGCAGAGGGCTGGCAATCACCGGCCCTCTTTATCGACGCTCTGGAGGGGGCCGAGTTTGGCAAACCGGCGCTTGAGGTCGAAGGCAACACCCTGATCGCCCGGGTGCCGGTGAGCGATGGCTGGCAGGGGGATGCGCCGGATCTGCGCGGCCAATCCCTCGGCCTGCTGCTCACCAGTGGCGAGCAGGCGTGGCAGGGCAAGGGGACGATCGGCGCGCCGCTCACACTGCCCAACCAGAGTCATTCGCTGTTCTGGTTGCTGGGGGCGGCGCTGCTCGGCGGCCTGATCCTCAACCTGATGCCCTGCGTGCTGCCGGTGCTGGCGCTCAAGCTGGGAACTGTGTTGCAACATCAGAAGCGTGAACAGGGAACGGTGCGCAAGCAGTTCCTCGCCGCCAGCGCCGGGATCATCGCCTCCTTCTGGGTGCTGGCGGCCATGAGCAGCCTGCTACGCGCCACGCAAGGGGCCGTTGGCTGGGGCATCCAGTTCCAGAGCGCCGGTTTTATCGGCTTGATGGTGCTGGTCACCATGCTGTTTTGCGCCAACCTGTTGGGGCTGTTCGAGATCCGCCTGCCCAGCGCCCTCAGCACCCGCCTCGCCACCAGCGGCGGCAACAGCCTCGGCGGTCACTTCCTGCAGGGGAGCTTCGCCACTCTGCTGGCGACCCCCTGCTCGGCACCGTTCCTCGGCACGGCAGTGGCCTTTGCGCTGGCGGCGCCACTTGGCCAGCTCTGGCTCATCTTCACAGCGTTGGGGATTGGCATGAGCTTGCCCTGGCTGCTGGTGGCGGCCCTGCCACGGCTCGCCCTCTGGTTGCCGAAACCGGGGCGCTGGATGAACCATCTGCGCATCCTGCTCGGCCTGATGATGCTGGGCTCCAGCCTCTGGCTCACCAGCCTGCTCGACAACCATCTCGGCACTTATGCCACCGGCTGGCTGATGGTTGCCATGCTGCTGGCACTGCTGATTGGCATCATCTGGCGTTACGGCATCCGCGGCTTCACGCTGGCGATCGCCCTTACCGCCCTGATTGGCAGCCCCCTGCTGCTGAGCGGCGCCTTTAGCGCGCAGGGCTCGGCCAGCGTTGATAAGGTGGTCTGGCAGCCGCTCTCCGAACGCGCCATCACAGATGCGCTGGCCCAGAACAAGCGGGTCTTTATTGATGTCACCGCCGACTGGTGTGTCACCTGCAAGGCCAACAAATACAACGTGTTGCTGCGCGATGAGGTGCAACAGGCCCTCTCTGCCCCCGATGTGGTTGCCCTGCGCGGCGACTGGAGCAAACCAAGCGACACCATCGCCGCCTTCCTGCGTAAGCGGGGCGCGGCGGCCGTCCCCTTCAACCAGATTTACGGCCCGGAGTTGCCGCAGGGGGTCACGCTGTCACCCCTGCTCGACAAGGACGATCTGCTGACCACATTGCACAAGGCTGGCCTGCTTCAGGCTGGCACCACCCGATTTTAAGGAGCAACCATGAAACCGACTCTGAGCGCCCTGACCCTGCTGGCCTCCCTTTCCGCAGCCCTGCTGGCTCCGGCCCTGCACGCCGCCCCCTTCACCCCGGAGCAGGAGGCGCGCATCAAGGAGCTGATCCGCGAGACCCTGATCGCCAACCCCAAGATCCTCGACGAGGCCGCCGAATCCTGGGAGAAACAGAACGCGGCAGCCCAGGAGGCGCAGCTTGGCAACTTCATCAAGGGCAACAAGGATGTGCTGTTCAACAGCGCCACCAGCCCGCGCCTCGGCGCCAAGAACCCCAAGCTGACGCTGGTGCTGTTCACCGACTACAACTGCCCCTACTGCAAGCAGTTCGATCCCCAGCTGACCAAGCTGCTCAAGGCCTATCCGGACGATCTGGGGCTGGTGATCAAGCTGCTGCCGTTCAAGGGGCAGACCTCCGCCAAGGCGGCCCAATTCAGCCTGACCCTGTGGCAGCAGGATCCCGCCCGCTTCCTCACCCTGCACGACAAGCTGATGAGCAAGCAGGGGATGCTGACCGAGGCGGATATCAACAAGGCGCTGGCCGCCACCGGCAATACCGCGCTCAAACCGGCCGCCAAGGCGACCGAGGAGCTGCGCAACAGCCTGCGCATCGGCACCATTCTGGGGGTACAGGGCACACCGGCGACGCTTATCGGCAACCAGCTGGTGCCGGGCGCCATCCCCTATGAGGAGCTGGAGCAACTGGTGCAGGCCGAACTGGCCAAGCAGGGGTAAGCGATGACCACCAATCCTCAATCCCGCTGGCGCCGCTGGCGCCGCTGGGGCAAGGAGGCACTCTGGCTGCTGCTGATGGCGCTGATCATCTCGACCCTGCTCGATCTGTGGCGCAGCCCGACCCTGCCAGAGGGGGCGATGAGCGCCCCCGTCACCCTGCAGGATGGCAGCAGCACGGATCTCGCTACCTTAAGTCAGGGCAAGCCACTGCTGGTCTACTACTGGGCCAGCTGGTGCGGGGTGTGCCGTTTCACCACCCCGGCCGTGCAGCAGCTCTGGCAAGAGGGGGAAAACGTGCTGACAGTGGCACTGCGCTCCGGCAATTCGGAGCAGTTAGGCAAGGGGATGAGCAAGAAGGGGCTCACCTTCCCGACCCACAACGACGAGTCGGGAGCGCTGGCCGCCCAGTGGCAGGTGGGGGTTACCCCGACGTTCCTCGTTATCAAGGATGGGACGCTTGTGAGCAGCACCACCGGCTGGAGCTCGAAGTGGGGCTTGCAGCTGCGGCTCTGGTGGGCATCGCTCTAGCCACGCAACATCACTGCCTGCAACAGGGCCATCCCACCGGATGGCCCTTTTTTATGCCGACATCAGGCGGGGAGTTGCATCCCGCGCACCTGCTCCAGCAGCGCGGTCACCGCCGTCGAGCGCAATGCATCAGGGGCGTAGCAGAGCCCTACCCGCCGCTTGAAGGAAGAAGCCGCCAGCTCGGCGACTGTACAACCGGACGGACAGAGGGAATGAGGCAACCAGGCAATCCCTGCCCCGGCGGCCACCATGGTCGCCGCCAGTCGCAGCGACCCCGCCCGCCGTGGATAGAGTGGCGCCTGATTGCCGAGGATGGCGATCAGCCGCAGGTGGGAGTCGTGGCGCGGGCAAGTGACCCACTGCTCGTCCGCCAGCGCATCCGGGGTGAGCGATCCCTTGCCCGTCAGCGGGTGATCCGGCGGCAGCACCAGCACAAACTCCTCCTCCAGCAGGGGGATAAAGAGCTCGTCACCGCAACGCAGGGATTCACACCCCAGCCGCACATCGCCACAGCAGCCCTCCTTAAGAGTCAGCAGGATCTCCTCGTGGGCTAGCGCCCCGTTGACCAGCGCCCCTATCACGCCATCGCCAAGGTCTGCCTCAATCCCCACCGTCAGCTCGAGGCAGGGGGAGGTTTCACGAAACTCGCGGGCGAGGGAATCGGTGTCGGCGATCAGCCGCTTGGCGCGGGGATAGAGCCGGTGGGCCGCTTCGGTCCCCTCCACCCCGCGTGCCTGCCGCACAAACAGGATCACCCCCAGCTCATCCTCCAGCGTCTTGATGGTGGTGGAGAGGGTGGGCTGGGTAATGAAAAGACGGGTGGCCGCCGCCGTGATGTTGCGCTCCTCGAAGACAGCCACAAACGCACGCAGGGTTCGCACATCCATAGAATTCACCTATACCAGACAGTCATAAAAGCCATTTTTCACGGCTACACGGGGCAAATATAGTGGCTTACCTGCCACAAGGCATCCTAATTCTCTATATCAGCGTCTATCAACACAGCCAGGAGCCATCATGCGCCATATCTCTGTCATCGGCCTAGGAGCCATGGGCTCCGCCCTCGCCACCACCTTGCTCAAGGCGGGCCATCCGATCACCGTCTGGAATCGCAGCGCCGCCAAGGCCGCCCCGCTGCAAGCGCTGGGTGCAACACTCGCCCCCTCGGTTGGCGCGGCCATCGCTGCGAGCGATATCATCCTTGTCTGCGTCGATAACTACGCCGTCAGCCAACAGTTGCTGGATGAGGCGAGCGACGCGGTGGCGGGCAAGCTGCTGGTGCAGCTCTCTACCGGCAGCCCGCAGGGGGCCAGAGCGCTGGAGAGCTGGAGCCACGCCCGCGGCGCCCGCTATCTCGATGGCGCCATCCTCTGCTTCCCGGATCAGATCGGCACCAGCGATGCCAGCATCATCTGCTCGGGGGCCAGCGCGGCCTTTAGCGACGCCGAGCCGGTGCTGCGCCTGCTCGCCCCCACCCTCGACCATGTGGCCGAGGCGGTGGGCGCCGCCGCGGCGCAAGATTGCGCTGTCGCCGCCTACTTTGCCGGTGGTCTGCTCGGTGCTCTGCACGGCGCCCTGATCTGCGAGGCTGAAGGGTTGCCGGTAGCCAAGGTGTGCGCCCAGTTCAGCGAACTTTCCCCGATTTTGGGGGGCGATGTGGCCCATCTTGGCAAGACGCTGGCGAGCGGCGATTTCGATCACCCCTACGCCAGCCTAAAAACCTGGAGCGCCGCCATCAGCCGCCTCGCAGGTCACGCCACCGATGCCGGGATCGACAGCCGCTTCCCGCGTTTTGCCGCCGATCTGTTTGAGGAAGGGGTGGCGCAAGGGTTTGGTCAGCAGGAGGTGTCAGCCCTCATCAAGGTGCTGCGGGCGCGCAACGGAGCGGCACAATGAACGAGCTGACCAATCACCCCCAAATTGCACTGGTCACCGGCGCCGCTGGCGGGATTGGCCGCCAGCTCTGCATCGGGCTGGCCGAGGCGGGTTATCGGGTGATCGCCACCGATCTGGCTCCTCACGCTTTCGACCATCCCGAGATCCACTTTCACCCGCTCGATCTGCGGGATGAGCAGGCCATCGTGCGGCTCTTTACGGAGGTGCGCGCACAACATGGCGGCATCCATCTGCTGATCAACAACGGCGCCATCAGCAAGTTCCACACCCGCTTCGAGGAGCTGAGCGCAGCCCAGTTCGATCAGGTGATGACGGTCAATGTGCGCGGCGCCATGCTCTGCGCCCGCGCCTTTGTGCAGGCCAACTGCGGGTTGCCCTATGGCCGCATCATCAATATTGCCTCCACCCGCTGGCAGCAGAACGAACCGGGTTGGGATGCCTACGGCGCCTCCAAAGGGGCGCTGGTCGCCCTCACCCAGTCCCTCGCCAACTCGCTGGCCGACCATCCCATCACGGTCAATGCCATCAGTCCGGGCTGGATCCAGGCGGAGGATTACCACACCCTGACCGAGGCGGATCACCGCCAGCACCCGAGCGGCCGGGTTGGTCGCCCCGACGACATCACCCGCGCCTGCCTCTTTCTGGCGGATCCTCGCAACGACTTTATCAACGGTGCCAATCTGGTGGTCGATGGCGGGATGAGCAAGAAGATGATCTACCACACCTCCGCCTCCTTCTGGGAGGAGTAACCCCTGCGGCGGCAGCCTCGCCCCGGCCTGCCACCCGCTCCTTTCCTGCCCGTTTTTTCATCGCTTTTGCCCCACCGCCCTTGCACTGACCAGATCGACTGGCAACAATAGACGCTCAACTGACACCTCTTCATCTCGCCCATTAATTGATCGCCCAACTCATCGCGTTGGCGGGCTGTTTCCGTTAAAATGACGGGTTTTTGCCGTGCCTGGTTTGCCAATCCCCACCATCAGGCACTCGCAGCGTGAATCCTATGATGCCAGTGATGCAGGATCTGCCATGAACAACTACTTTCGGGTGCTGGGCGTCAAGTCCAATGCCAGCGAAAACGACATCAAGAAAGCCTATCGTCGGCTGTCGAACCAGTACCACCCCGACAAGTTGCACGGGGCCAGTGAAGAAGAGAAAGAGCAGGCAGCCATCAAGCTGCACCAGGTAAAGCAGGCCTATGAAGTGCTGTCCGATCCGAAACAGCGGGCCGCCTTTATCAAGGATTTCAACAACGTCATCGTGACCGACCCCGCCTCCGCCATGCAGGAGATGTGGGATCAGTTCTACCCCTGAAACAGCAGGCAGAAAGAGCAACTATGCAAAAGAGATGGGACCAGGCGCGGCTCAAGTCGCTGCAAAGCGATGCCAGCGAAAACATCGAATCCTACCGGGATCAGGACGACCCCAAGGGGCTGGAACAGTTCACCGACCAGATGAAGAGCCTGCTGCTGGCCGATATGAGCATGCTGGAGTTTATGCCCGAGTATCTGCCGCTGGCCCTCTATGGCCGGGTGCAGTTCCCGGCCAAGGCCAAGTCGCAGTGGAACAAGTGGCTCACCAGCGGCGAGCAGCCAAGCTGGGACGAGTTCAAGGTGAGCGTCGGCTTCAACAACGCCGCCCTGCCGCTGGTCAAGGCGGTGCGGGCCCAGAGCGAAGATCAGCTGATGGAAGCCTGCGCCGTGCTGTTCCTGCTCGACAACCCGCTGCCGCGCGGCAGCCACCACGGCGATGACGACTATGAGCTGCGCGACGAAGAAGATGAAGACGGGGAAGATGCCGACGCCGACTACCATGGCGGCAATGACCGCTATGGTGATGACGACGGCGATCAGGATATGTACGACGAAGTCCGTTTCTAATTGGGGCAAGGCATGAGCAACAGTCTGATAGAAATTACCGCCATCGAGATCAAAGAGCTGGCCGTTATCGAGCCGAAGCAGGCCAGCGAGAAGTTCGAGCTGATCGCCAAGACCATGTCTGACGACCAGCTGGCAGAAGTGATTGAAAACATTGATATCGTTACTCTGACCCAGATTAACGGCCAGCACGATATCTCCTTCCCCTCCATCATCTCCGAGCTGATGACCCCGGAGCGGATCCGCGACATCGTCTGCCAGCAGCCGCTCTATTGGGAAGAGGCGATCAAGAACAACGCCGACGAGCTGCAACAGCACACCTTCGACTTCCTCAACTACCTGATCCGCACCCAGGATAGCGAGGCCAAGCAGCGCGAGATCCTCGAGTGCGTGGCCGAAGATCCGGCCGGTCTCTTCTACCTCGCCATCCCCTTTATCGAGTTCTATCGCGGCGATCGCTATGAAGAGGACGAAGGCTATCGCGACGTGCTGCACGCCGAAGAGGAAGATCTCGAAGAGTCCCTGCGCTACAGCGAGCGCCAGCAGAGCGAGGATGTCCACGACTACGCGCTGGATGACCCGAGAAGCCTCTTGATGCTCATTCGCGAGCTGGCCCCCGAGGTGGAGAAAGCCATCAAGGCGCTGCTGCGCAACGAACACTCAACCTGGGACGGCATCATCAACAAGTTTGCCGCCGAGCTGGTGATGCAGGCCAAAGAGAAGAACAAGGTCGAGGAAGACGAGTACGGCGACGTCGACGACATGTTCAGCTTTCTGGATTAAGGAGCCCATTCATGCAGTTAGTCATTCGCGATGCCAACCAGGGCCCCTTTCTGACCCAGGTGCTGCGCTTTGGCCGCGACAATGAACGTTTGACCGAGCAACAGCTCGCCGCCATCAAGGGCAAGGCGGTGCTGATGAGCCTCAAATTCGCCGACAAGTACTACAACAAGTACAAGATGCACCTGCTGGAGCAGGCCGCCCACGACGTCATCGGCGTAGTGAGCCTCGGCCTGCAGGAGCTCTCGGCGCGGGATCCGGCCAAGGCGCTGGCGCTGCTGCAGGCACCGGAAGGCCCCATCAAGCCGTTCCAGAAGGGCTGGTCGATGCTCATTACCGTCAGCCCCAAGCAGGCAGGCAACAGCCTCTACGGTGACGTGGATGCCCGCCTGCTGGACAAGATCTCGAGCCCGCCCGATGTGGAGGAGTGGCAAGGGTGGCAGGAGTACGAGAAAGCACTGACCGAGCACAACAAGAGCCGCCTGATGGAGCTCATCGACCAGCACTTCTTCGCCTGCGAAAGCGACCACCCCACCATGGAGGACAAGCTGGCCGAAGCACTGCTCTACCGCATCCTCTGCGGCAAGGGCAGTGGCGCCGCCCCGCTCAAGGTGAAGCAGGATCTCAAGCGCAAACTGGCGCGGGAGATTGAGCTCGACGAGAGCTGGTATGACACCGACTACCTCGCCGCCCAACTCACCCTGATGCTGAGCGCGCTGCCCGCCGACATGGCCACCGCCCTGCGTCAGGAGCTGAGCCCGGGCTTTGTGCCCAATCTGCTCCACACCCTAGGCTTTGTGCGCCAGTACCAGCTGCTGCAAAAAGAGAACGCCTCGCCGGAGAAGCTCGACAACGTCGAGATGCGCGCCGGTCTCAAGCACCCGCTGCTCGGTTGGCCGCTCTACCACGACTTTTAAGGCCGCTTTCACCGCCCATCAGTCGCACCACAACGCCCGGCCTGCCGGGCGTTGTTCTATCCTCCCCTCACCCTCTCGACAGCAAAGAGAGAACACACGCAAGTCACCCTGAGGCTGCCCCTTCTCTTCCCAATATTTATTCACTCAATGCCCAGGGATGAATAAACAACCTGCAATACAACAACTTGGCGACAGCTGCGTTTCGGGACAACAAAGCGGGGCGCAGATCCCGCTACAGCGCCATAATCGGCACCAAATAGCCGACTGGATCACATCAACCGTGCCGCAATCGCGTGGTAAACCGAGCTTAAACCACGACTCAATCACGCATAAAAAGGCGGAATAGATCAATAAAAAGCAATTAATCGCGCCGGATTAAATTTCAGGTATGGCTATTTGTACCGCTTGGCCGCTAAATGACAGACCGGCCTTCAGACCAGCATGGAAGCGCACAAGGCTAGCCGGCAGCAGACCGGTACGCTCTCAGGACGAGTAATGACTTTCTTCTCTCACAGGAGACAGACCGTGAGCGCTTCGAATCAACACCCCACCATTCCCCCCGGCTCCGGGGCGCTGTTCTTTATCCAGACCTTCTCGACCCTGGGGTTTGCCGTGCTCTACTCCACGCTGGTGCTCTACGCCACCAAGCGGCTCGGCTTCAGTGAATCCCAGGCCAACGCCATGATGGGGGTCTTCGGGGCCTTCAACTATGGCCTGCACCTGTTTGGCGGTTATCTCGGTGGGCGCTACCTCAGCAACCGCAACCTGTTCGTGATGGGGATGGTGCTGCAGGTGATCGGCTGCTACTTCATCGCCGAGATGGGGATCACCGGCCTCTACTGGGGGCTCGCCATGTTCCTCACCGGCAGCGGCCTCAACGTCACCTGCCTCAACATGATGCTGACCCAGCGCTTCGCCCCGGATGATCACCGCCGCGAGAGCGCCTTCCTGTGGAACTACGCCGGGATGAATCTGGGCTTCTTTATCGGCTTCACGGTGGCGGGCTACTTCCAGCTCACCGAGGATTACCGCACCCTGTTCCTGTTTGCGACGCTGGGCAACATCATCGCCATCATCGCCACCTTCGCCTGCTGGCCGATTCTGGCGGATATCAGCACCCCGTTGCGCCATGTCAAAGGGAGCGGCTTCTACCGCCGCATGCTGGCCGGTATCGCCATTCTGGCCATGCTGGTGCCGGCGCTGCGCCTGCTGCTGACCCACGCCAGCTTCAGCGGCAGCTTCGTGCTGATCCTGGGCGCCGTGGTGCTGGTGCTGCTCTGCGTGATGACCGCCCGCCACCCGGACGCCGCCGAGCGCAGCCGCATGGTGGCCTACCTGATCCTCGCCCTTGGCTCCCTTATCTTCTGGTCGCTCTACCAGCTGGCGCCCATGGGGCTAATGCTCTTCTCCGAGCACAACATCAACCTCAACGTGTTCGGGCTGCGGGTTGCTCCCCAGTGGATCCAGAACATCAACACCCTCGTCATCGTCATCGGTGGCCCGCTGATGGCGCTGCTGTTCAAGCGACTGCGCGAACAGGGCTGGAATATCGACATTCCCTCCCAGTTTGCCGCCTCCCTGTTCTGCATGGGGCTCGGCATGCTGGTGCTGCCGCTCGGCATCCATCTGGTGGGAGCCGACGGGCTGGTCGCCTTCAAGTGGATCGCCATCAGCTATGTGCTGCAGAGTTTTGGCGAGCTGCTTATCTCTCCCATCGGTTACGCCATGATCGGCAAGCTGGCCCCCGCCAGCCTGCAGGGTCTGCTGATGGGTTGCTGGATGATGGTGACCGGCGTTGCCTCGGTGCTGGCGGGCTATGTCTCCAGCGCCATGCCGCAGAATATCGGCAGCTCTCCGGTGGCCACCAACCCGGGCTACAGCTCGGTATTCAACATGCTGGGCTGGGGCTCGATGGCGGGCGGGATCGTCCTGCTGTTGCTGGTGCCCCGCCTGCGCCTGCTGATCGCCTCGAAAATCACCCCGCCTCCGGCGGCGACAGCCATTCCTGTCTAATCGGGCTCGAGCCAGCCATTTCAGTGGCCCCTGCCAGAGCGAACGGTTGAATCAGCAACGCGGCTGATAATGCGAAGGGCCCCGCCATCATGGATGGCGGGGCCCTCGCTTTTGGCGGGATAGGTGGATCTTTTGCAGGCTGGCAGCCTGGCGCCCATTGTGATGTTTGCCCCTATCGTCAGCTTTCCCTCACCCTAACCCTCTCCCAAGGGGAGAGGGGATTAGCACCTGCCACTCTGTAGCCGTAGCTGTCAGGCTTAGCTATCACGCCATACCACGGTCACTATCAATGGCTGCGATCTCTGCTCCCTTCTCCCACTCTTTGCCATAGATAAGGGGAGAAGGGTCGGGGATGAGGGGGAGCAAACCACCGACAAGCAGCAGGACGTTAAAGAAAACAGAGAGAAGTAGGGTCGATTAGCGCAGCGTAATCGTCCGTACCACAACCCGGTGGCTATAGACATAAAGAAGAGATCAGCTGGAGCACCAGCAGAATTGCGGCAACCTGTTTTCGTGATCGTCTGATTACGCTTCGCTAATCAGACCTACGGCCCGACACAAAAAGCGTAGAGCTTCATACAATGCCCTTTACGAGGTACACTGTTCAAAATTTAACATTGCTCATTTCGACTATTTTTCAGAAGTTTATGGAGGAACACTGATGAAACAGAGCACGATCAAAGAAATCTTTTCTCCTTCAGATGGGAAAATTTATTTTGTAAGAGATATTTTAGAACGCCCCCAGAAAGAACTCTTTGAGATGAGGCGAAAACTGAGGCCAAGAGTTGGTGAATTAGCCATGTTGTGTTCAACATGCTACCAACCTGTAATATTGGCGGGCCGTTCAGATCAAAGTTTCTACTTTAGGCATATTAAGGACTCTGATGACTGTCCAATCAAGACAACATCCCACCTTACTTTCGATGAAATAAATGCAATGAAATATAATGGGCAAAAAGAAGGCCCCTTGCATAGAGTCAACAAGCTGTTAATTGCCAAATTATTAGAAAGTGATCCCACTTTTAGTGGTGTAGAAGTAGAAAAAACTTTCCGAGAGGAAAATGTTACTGGGATTGCAAAAAAATGGCGTAGACCTGACGTTTCTGCAATCAATACCAAGCTTGGCGTAAGAATTGCTTTTGAACTGCAAGTTTCCACAACATTTATCGATATCATAATTGATCGCGAAGAGTTTTATAAAAATAGCGCTGCATTTATTTTATGGATTTTCTTGAGTTTTGAGGAAAGAAAATTCACTGAGCTTGATATTTTCTACGCAAACAAATCTAATGCTTTCATATTTGATGATGAAGCCAAATCTGCCAGTTCTGTTGCAGAGAAACTGTTATTAAAATGCTATTACCACGAATATTACGTAGATGAATTACAAGACACAGCCACAGTTTCAGTGCGAGCTGTTGATAGGCTAGTATCACTGGATGAGTTAACATATAACAAGGATACAGGGAAACTCTATTTTTTCGATTCGGATTTATCAGAAAAGAATGCACAAAACCAAGTCAAAATAATAAAAGAAAATAAAGAAAAAGAGAAGCTACTTCTTGAAAACCAAAAGCTTGAAGCGTCTAAAAAGGAAGTGGCAAAAAATGATTTTTATAGCATGTACAATGGAAAACCAAATCCAGCCAAAAGCAACCGAATGAAACCTAGAAAAGGCTTATCGGAAAGGCTCTACAGTGAAATATCAACAACCAAGAAATTCGAAAAGCTTCGTTGTGAGAAATGTGGGAATACAGACAACTTCCGTAACAATGCTTGTTTTATAATTTGCAATAATTGCAATGAAGACGTTAAATATTAACCGGAGACCATTTACTTAATAATTAAATAGAAGGGCGCTTTCGCGCCCTTCTATATTAATTACCCTTCCTGATTTTCCCCGGCTGCCGGTTCGGTGCCGGCAGCGGGTTCAATCTCGATACGATCAACCCGCTGCAAACCGCGGGGCAGCTTGGCGCCACGGCGGCCGCGCTCGCCGCGATAGTAGTCGAGATCAGAGGGTTTGAGGGTGAGCTTGCGCTTGCCGGCAAACAGGGTGACCGACTGACCCTGCGGGATCACGGCGGCCATCACCACAAACTCCTCCCGTGCTTTCACCCGAGCCGACGGAATGCTGATGAGCTTGTTACCCTTGCCCTTGCCGAGCACCGGCAAGGTGTTGAGCGGGAACAGCAGCATGCGCCCTTCGTTGGAGATGGCCATGCAGAGATCGGTCTCCGGCGAGCCGATCTTCTGGGGTGCCATCACCTGACCCCCTTCCGGCACGGTGAGCAGCGCCTTGCCGTTCTTGTTCTTGCCGATCAGGTCGTCATAGGTGCAGACAAAGCCGTAACCGGCATCGCTGGCGATCAGATATGGCTCACCTTCGTTGCCCATCACCAGATGACGTACCTCTTCCCCTGCCCCAAGCGCAAAGCGGCCGGTGAGCGGCTCGCCCTGACTGCGCGCGGATGGCAAGGTGTGAGATTCGAGGGCGTAAGTTCGGCCCAACGTGGAGAGGAACACCGCCTGCTGGTTGCTGCGGCCACAGGCGTGGGCCAGATAGCTGTCCCCCGCCTTGTAGGAGAGCCCCGCCACATCGACGTCGTGGCCCTTGGCGGCGCGCACCCACCCCTTGTCGGAGAGGATGACGGTGACCGGTTCACTGGGAATAAGCTCTTTCTCGGTCAGCGCCACGGCGGTGGCACGCTCCACCAGCGGGGTGCGGCGATCGTCGCCGTACTTCTCGGCATCGGCCAGCAGCTCTTTCTTGAGCAGGGTATTGAGGCGACGCTCGGAGCCCAGAATAAGCTCCAGCTTGTCGCGCTCTTCGGCCAGTTCGTTCTGCTCGGCGCGCAGCTTGAACTCTTCGAGTTTGGCCAGATGGCGCAGTTTCAGCTCGAGGATCGCTTCGGCCTGGGTCTCGGTAATGTTGAAGCGTTCCACCATCACTTTGCCCGGCTCATCCTCGGTGCGGATGATCTCGATCACCTCGTCGATGTTGAGATAGGCGATCAGCAAGCCTTCGAGGATGTGCAGGCGAGCCAGCACCTTGTCGAGGCGGAATTGCAGACGGCGACGCACTGTCTCGCGGCGGAACTGGATCCACTCGCTGAGGATGGTCTTGAGGCACTTCACCTGCGGCCGGTTGTCGAGGCCGAGGATGTTGAGGTTGACCCGGTAGTTCTTCTCCAGATCCGTGGTGGCGAACAGGTGGGCCATCAGCCCCTCCACGTCCACCCGGTTGGAGCGCGGCACGATCACCAGACGGGTCGGGTTCTCGTGGTCCGATTCATCGCGCAGGTCGGTGACCATCGGCAGCTTTTTGGCCACCATCTGGGCGGCGATCTGCTCCATGATCTTGGCGCCGGAGGCCTGATGGGGCAGCGCAGTGATGACGATGTCGCCATCCTCCTCGCTCCAGACCGCCCGCTGCTTGATGGAGCCCTTGCCGGTCTCGTAGATTTTGCGGATATCGTCGCGCGGCGTGATGATCTCGGCGTTGGTCGGGTAGTCCGGCCCCTGAATGTGCTGCATCAACACATCGAGCCCCGCATTGGGGTTATCGAGCAGCTCGGCACAGGCGTAGGCCACTTCCCGCGCGTTGTGAGGCGGAATGTCGGTCGCCATCCCCACCGCGATACCGGTCACCCCGTTGAGCAGGATGTGCGGCAGGCGGGCGGGCAGCACCACCGGCTCCTTCATGGTGCCGTCGAAGTTCGGCGTCCACTCCACAGTGCCTTGGCCGAGCTCTGAGAGCAGCAGCTCGGAGAAGCGCGACAGACGCGCCTCGGTATAACGCATGGCGGCGAAGGATTTGGGATCGTCCGGCGCACCCCAGTTGCCCTGACCATCCACCAGCGGGTAGCGGTAGGAGAAGGGCTGGGCCATCAGCACCATGGCTTCATAACAGGCACTGTCACCGTGGGGATGGTACTTACCCAGCACGTCACCCACGGTACGGGCGGACTTTTTGTGCTTGGAGAGCGCCGACAACCCCAGCTCGCTCATCGCGTAGATGATGCGCCGCTGCACCGGTTTGAGGCCGTCGCCGATATGCGGCAGGGCCCGATCCATGATGACGTACATGGAGTAGTTCAAGTAAGCCTGTTCGGTAAAGGTGCGCATTGGCTGGCGCTCTACCCCGTCCAGACTGAGCTCGATAGCATCACTCATATGTTTTTCTCTTGCTATGGCGCGCCCCAGGAGGGCACGCCTGAAATGCGGGTCGGCAGGTGACCGACGGCTTAGATGATGGCGAGGTTGCCCTTCTCTTCCAGCCACTCGCGGCGATCACCCGCCCGCTTCTTGGCCAGCAGCATGTCCATCAGCTGCAGGGTCTCGTCAGCCGCATCCCCTTCGCTCTCTCCTGCCGGCTCCATGGTGAGCTGCACCAGACGGCGGGTGTTGGGATCCATGGTGGTTTCCCGCAGCTGTTTCGGGTTCATCTCACCCAGACCCTTGAATCGGGTCACCATCACCTTGCCTTTCTTCTTCTCGGCCTCGACCCGCTGCAACACGCCGTTCTTCTCGTCCTCGTCGAGGGCGTAGTAGACCTCTTTACCGATATCGATCCGGTAGAGGGGCGGCATGGCGACATAGACGTGGCCCTTCTCCACCAGCGTGCGGAAGTGCTTCACAAAGAGGGCGCAGAGCAGGGTGGCGATGTGCAGACCGTCCGAGTCCGCATCCGCGAGGATGCACACCTTGCCGTAGCGCAGGCCACTGAGATCCTCGGAGTCGGGGTCGAGCCCGATGGCGACCGAGATATCGTGAACTTCTTGCGAGGCGAGCACCTGACCGGCCTCCACCTCCCAGGTGTTCAGGATCTTGCCGCGCAGCGGCATGATGGCCTGAAACTCGCGATCCCGCGCCTGCTTGGCACTGCCGCCCGCGGAGTCACCCTCCACCAGGAACAGCTCCCCCTGCATGGGGTCGGCGCAGTTACAGTCAGTCAACTTGCCGGGCAACGCCGGGCCCTGGGTAATCTTCTTGCGCACCACCGTCTTGGCGGCGCGCATCCGGCGCTGGGCGCTGGAGATGCAGATCTCGGCGATCTGCTCTGCCAGCTCGGTGTTGCTGTTCAGGTAGAGGCTGAAGGCATCCTTCACTACGCCGGAGACAAACGCCGAGCTCTGGCGGGAGGAGAGGCGCTCCTTGGTCTGACCGGCAAACTGCGGATCCTGCATCTTGATGGAGAGGATATAGGCGCAGCGATCCCAGATATCTTCCGGAGTCAGCTTGACCCCCCGCGGCAGCAGGTTGCGGAACTCGCAGAACTCACGCATGGCGTCGAGCAGCCCCTGACGCAGGCCGTTGACGTGAGTACCGCCCTGCGCGGTGGGAATGAGGTTCACATAGGATTCGGCGAGGCATTCGCCCCCTTCCGGCAACCAGCAGAGCGCCCAGTCCACCGCCGACTGTTCGGAACTGAACGAGCCGATAAAGGGCTGCTCCGGCAGGCAGGTGAACTGCTTGACCGCGTCGACCAGATAATCCTTGAGGCCATCTTCGTAGCACCACTCCAGCTTGATGCCGGTGTTCTTGTCGAGGAACTTGATGGTGAGGCCGGGACAGAGCACGGCCTTGGCTTTGAGCAGGTGCTCCAGCTTGGTGACCGAGAACTTGGGCGAATCGAAATAGCTCGCCTGCGGCCAGAAGCGCACCCGAGTGCCGGTGTTGCGACGACCGCAGGTACCGGTGATGGTCAGCTCCTGCACCTTCTCGCCACGCTCGAAGGCGATGTCGTAGACCTGACCGTCGCGACGCACCGTCACCTCGACCCGATCGGAGAGGGCGTTTACGACCGAAATACCCACCCCGTGCAGACCGCCGGAGAACTGGTAGTTCTTGTTGGAGAATTTGCCGCCCGCGTGCAGCTTGCAGAGGATCAGCTCCACCCCGCTGACCCCCTCTTCCGGGTGGATATCGACCGGCATGCCGCGGCCGTCGTCGATCACTTCGAGGGACTGGTCTTCATGCAGGATCACCTCCAGATTGCGGGCGTGACCTGCCAGCGCTTCATCGACGCTATTGTCGATGACCTCCTGGCCGAGGTGATTGGGCCGGGTGGTGTCGGTATACATGCCGGGGCGGCGACGCACCGGCTCAAGGCCATTGAGGACCTCAATGGCATCCGCATTGTATTGAGTAGACATGGAGGGCCTTGCGAATTGACGTTTGGGGAGAATCTTACTCGTTGGGAGGGTATTGGACAAACTTGGCTGCGGGAAAGGGTGATCCGGAGGGGATTGTGCCCCTCCCAAGGCTGTTTCAGCTCCCTTCGGCGGGGCCCGGCAGCGCCTGTTGCAGTTGGGAGAGGGAGCTTTGCAGCCGCCACACCATGCCTGCCAGCTCTCGCGCCGTGCCATCGCCATGGTTGGCCAACCCCTGACTGATCCGCTGCAGCTCGGTCAGCGTGCGATCCAGGGAGGTATGCTGCACCCCCTGCTCGGTGAGGATCCCCTTCAGGCTGCGGATACAGTTGTCGCGCACCAGATAGAGGGGGTGCTCGTCACCGCGCCACTGGCGCAGCTGCCAGACGATATGGCTGCAGTTGAGCAGCACCACGCCCCAGCGCAGCACCCAGAGGCGGGCGGTCTGATCCTGACTCTGACCGAGCTGGCTGATGCAGTGGTAGATCAGCGACTCGAACTGGCTCTCGCTCTGGCGCGGGGCTGGCTCCAGCTGATCCATGAAGTGGCGGCGCAGGGAGCGGATAATCCGGCGGCTCTTGCGCCGATCCGAGCTGGGTCGCAGCAGCTGAAACGCCAGCGCGGCGCTCATCACCCCCAGCATCTGGGCGAGGCTGCTGTTGATGAACTGCTGATAGTCGTAACTGGGCGGATTGGTGATGGCGAGAAACGAGCCGAGCAGCACGATCATCTGGCCCCAGAGGCCCGCCTGCCGCACCTGCTGCTGTTTGCAGAGCTGCATGGTGAGCAGCGCCGGAAAGAGCAAGAGACAGAAGATCCAGAAGTCGTCGATGCGGATCATCAGGCCAAACTTGACCGCAAAGCAGATGAGGCTGAGCAGCAGGATCGCCCTGAGCATGGTGTTGGCCCCCTGGGCCGGGGCCGGGGTCGCCGAGTAGAGCACGCAGCAGATGGAGAGCATGGTGAGCGCCGAGCTGCCCGCATCCCACTGACTGTTGATCCAGAAGGTGCAGCCGAGCAGCACGCAGAGGAAGGTACGCCCGCCGTTATAGGCAGCCTCCAGCGTGTCGGTGTGGCTGGTGAGCGAAGAGTGGTGCGGTGGCGCCGGCCACTCCTGATCGTCGTAACGGGCAAGCCGCTCCAGCCAGCGTTGGCACTCCAGATAGCTCCAGCAGAAGTGGCGCAGCCGCAGCAAAAAGGTGCGTAACCGGTAATCATGCTCGCCGGTCGGCATCAGGGGAGCCAGCAACCTCGCAACCCGATACTTGTCGCACTCCGGCTTGCCAAGCTCGGCCAGCAGGGTGGCAAGCAGCGCCTGAATGCCTTCCGGTTGTTCCGGCCAGTTGTGCAGCATGCGGCGCTGGCTGGAGATAAGGCTGATAAGCCGCAGCTGGCGATGGAGCAGGAAGTTGAGCAGCCGGTTCTGGCGCCGCAACCGATGATGGCTCCAGACCGCCTGTATGCGCAGCACGTTCATGGTGAGGATCTGGCCGATCAGCCCTTCGTGGGAACTGCGAACCTCGGGCGTCATCTCCCCCAGCCAGAGCAGCTGGGCATGCTCCAGCAGGCGAGCTTGGCTCTTGCGCAAGGATTCCAGCAGGGTTTCGCTATCCGAGGTGCTGGGCAGGATCATCATCATCAGACCGCCGCAGAGGATACCGATGATCACCTCGCTCACCCGCGCCTGGGCAATATCGAAGATATGGTGGGGATCCGCCACATTGACGCAGGAGAAGGCGATGATGGCGGCGGTGTAACCGCCGAGGGCAAAGGCGTAGGAGACGTTGTTCTGATAGTGGTTGGAGATGTAGGTACACAAACCCAGCCAGAGGGCGATGAGAAAGCTGAACAGCCAGGGATCACTGATACCAAGACCGGTGATCACCACCGCCGCCATCGCCCCCATCAGGCTGCCAACCACCCGTCCCAGACTCTTGCTGATCACTCCGCCCACGGTGGGAAAACTCACCACGGCGGCCGAGCTCATCGCCCAGTAGGGGGAGTCGAGCTGCAGCACGAAGGCCAGCCAGAGCGACAGGCACATGGCCAGCGCGTTGCGCAGGGCATAACGCCACTGCCCCCCTGTCGCCCTCCCCCAGGGAGTACGCAGCCAGAATGACTCGCTCACCCTACTCGCCAATGGTGATGGTGCAGGTGGTGCCAGCGATCAGCGTCACGTCCGCCGGCACATCCAGCAGCTTGATCCGTACCGGCACCCGCTGGGCCAGCCGCACCCAGGGCACGTTGGGTTTGACGTCGATCAGCAGGCCGTTGCCGCCATCGACGCTCTGATCGTGGATGGCGCGCCCTATGCTCTCCACCTCGCCGCGCAACCGCTGCTCACCGCTGTAGAGCACCACTTCGGCCGGTTTGCCCGGCGCTATGTGGCCAAGCTTGGTCTCTTCAAAGTAACCCTGCACATAGAAGGAGTGAGTATCCACCAGCGCCACCAGCGGCACGCCGGCGCTGGCATAGTTGCCGACCCGGGTCTGCAGGTTGGTGATGTAGCCATCGCTCGCGGCATGCACCCGGGTCTTGGCCAGCGACCACTCCGCCTTCTCCAGATTGGCCTGTGCCACCTGATAGGCCGCCTGCATCGCCTGGGCATTGAGGCGGGCTTCGTCCATCGTCTCGGCGGAGATGACGCTGCGCGACAGGCCGCTGCGGCGGTTCGCCTCATGTTCCGCCTTGTCGAGATCCGATTTCGCCTTGGCCAGCGCCGCCCGGGCATTATCGAGGACGATCCGGTAGGGCTCGGGGTCGAGCGTAAAGATCTCCTCACCCACCTTCACCAACTGGTTGTCCTTCACCGCTATCTTGATGATCTTGCCCGACACCTCGGGGGTAATGCTGACCAGCTCGGCGCGCACCTTGCCATCCCGGGTCCAGGGCCCCTGCATGTAGTAGTTCCACAGCCACCAGCCCGCCGCCAGCGCCAGCGCGCAGACCAGCAGGGTGGAGAAGTATTTGAGGGTCGCGAGAGGTGATTTAGCCATGTAACAGCATCCATAGAGCGCCGCTGACGGCGAGGATAAAGAGGGAGAGATCCATCAACAAAGGGTGCCAGACATCCCCACCATAGAGCCAGTCACGCAGCAGATGGTGCACCGGCAGCCAGCAGAGCAGGCCGAGCAGCACCGCCTTGAACAGCGGCGGAAAGTAGAGAGAGGCGCCCAGTACCAGATCCGGCAGCGCAGAAGGAGTTGTCACAAACGTGCTCCCTGTTGGCAGTGAAGTTCAGAAGAGTCAGGCCATCCCCTGCCCCGGGCGAGGCAAAGTAAACAGGCCGCTAAAGATTAACACTGCCCCGCAGGATGGTGCACGCCATCGCGCGTCGGCACCGCCCCCAGCTCGAACGGGTTCACTTCCTCAGATGTCAATCAAACAGGGTATCGCGCCGCCCCTGCAGCAAGTGCTCATGGAGGGTGCGCAACTGGGAGGCCACCACCCGATGGCAGGAGAGCGGGGGCAAGTCGTCAATGGGGAAGTACCCCGCCCCTTTGGTTTCATCGGTTTCGCCCAGCAGCTGGCCGCTGGTCACCTCGCACAGAAAGAAAGCCTTGTGCGCGTGAGGCAGCTGGGGCGGATGGGGGTGCTTTAACTTGTCGAACAGGGCCAGCAGCTGCACCGCGCGGCACTCAAGTCCGGTCTCCTCCACTACTTCACGCACCACGGCATCCGCCGGCGAGTCGCAGATATCGCACCAGCCGCCGGGCAGAGTCCAGCAGTCGTCGCTGCGCTCCTGTACCAGCAGGATATGGCCCGCATCGTTCTGAATGAAGGCCCGCACGTCGAGCTTGGGGGTGGGGTAACCGCTGTCGAGGGCAATCCAGTCACTGATGGCTTCCGGCGCCAGCTCGCTCTGGTTGGCGATAAGGGCCACTGTGGCCGCTCGCAGCGCCTCGAAACGGCCGATATCGAAGGGGTCTTTGGAGTAGGTGAGGCCCGCTTGCGCCGTGGCCAGTACCTGTTCCAGAAAGGCGGCCAACGGCGGTTGCATGATTAAAGCCCGAGGAAACGGATAATCTGTGCGGGGTAGCGCTCGAACGCCACAAAGGCGTGGTTGCCGCCGCACTCCAGCGAGAGGCGGGCAAAGCGGTATTCATCCAGCGCCTTGCGATAGTCGAGCACCTCATCCCCCTGCTGTTGCAGGATCCAGAGTCGCTCCGGCGCCGTCACCAGAACCGCCAGTGCCCGCAGCTCGTCCATATGTTCAGGCAGCAGTTCGTACTGCTCCCCGGTATAGGGATTGGTCTGGGGGCCAAGGTAGTCACAGAGCAGCTCGTGCGGGCGCACCGCCGGATTGATCAGCGCCGCACGGCAGCCGTACTGCTCGCTCACCCGGGTCGCCATAAAGCCGCCGAGGGAGCTGCCCACGGCGCCGAGCTTGTAGTCACTACCATAGCAGCTCTGCAAATTGGCAATGGTCTGTTCGATAGCCGCCCAGGCCGCCGCTGGCGTATTGGGCTGGGCCGGAATGATCACCTCGATGTCGGGCCGGTTGACGGCCACCCAGGCAGCCATCTGCTGCGCCTTGGCGGAGCCCGGTGAGGAGTTGAAACCGTGCAGATAAAGGAGAACGGACTTCATGGAATGCTCTCCTCAATAACCGGTGGCGTTGGGGTCGGGCACAAACTGCCCCACCGGCAGGCGCCACACTTCGCTGGCCACCCGCCCATCCGGATAGAGGGTGAGATAGCGCCAGCCCGGGCCGGATTCATCCAGCGCGAAGCCGTCGGATAGCGGTTTGAACTGAATGCAGGTGGAGGGGCTGGCAATCAGCCGCACCCCGCGGTGCACCTCGTCAAACTCCTGATGGACGTGGCCAAACAGGATGGTCTTCTGCTGCGGATGACGAGCCAGCACGGCAAACAGATCATCGGCATTCTTGAGATTATGCTGATCCAGCCAGGCACAGCCCACCGGCACCGCCTGATGGTGCAGGGTGATAAGGGCGTGGCGATCAGGATATTGGCGCAGAGCACGGTCGAGGGCGGCCAGCTGGTGATCGCCAATCATGCCGTGAGGTTTGCCGCGCACCTGGGTGTCGAGCAGGATCACCTGCCAGTGATCGCCTACCAGCTGCTTGGATTCGCTGATCCCGGCGGCATGGAGGTATTCGGTCATCAGCGGGCTGTCATCGTGATTGCCCGGCAGCCAGTAGATGGGGCGACCCAGAGGCGCCATCATGGAGGCGAAACGCTGATAGGATTCCGGGCTGTGATCCTGCGACAGATCGCCGGTCGCCAGAATCACCTCGTAGGGGTGTTCATTGACCTGCACCTGTTCCAGCACGGCGGCCAGACTCTCTGCGGTGCGCACAGCCAACAGCCGCCCTTCGGCACTCGCGAAGAGGTGGGTGTCGGTAATTTGCAACAGGCGCACACTGCCGTCCTGCGCCTGGGGGAGCTCTGTTTCCAAAATCACGCTTCTTTTTATTTGTTCAACTGGAGATATTGATCGGGCTGGTACCATGTCTGAGACAAAATTTTAGCCATTCGGCCAGAAACAGATTTACCTGCTCCTTTTCATCCCGCTGGTGCATCTTTTTATTGGGATAATCATAACGTGGTTGCAAACGGGAAATCTGTTGCGCTGCACACACTTCCGCCATCCGCACATCATGATACAAACGAATCTCTATCTGAGCTTGTAAATATTCGGGCAATTCGGGGTTGTGCTGGCTCAGGATCACCTGATTGGTGAAGCGACTCTCGCCAATGATGGTGAGCTGGAACTGCAGATCGTTGCCGACCCGATAGCGGCGCTCGGCGCCGACTTCCCCATCAGGCGGCAGCAGTTTCATCAACGCCATGTAATTGACCTCGCAGGTACGCTGCAAGGACATCAGATCAGGCACATAGCGCCTGCTCTGTTGCAGGGTCAGCGCCACCTCAGCGATCTGCCAGCCAGCGGGCACGCAGCTCGCCATGGTTGAGGGCAAGCCACTGCAGGGCGATGACCGAGGCCGCATTGTCGATGCGTCCCTCTTTGAGCCAGGCGTAGGCCTGTTCGCGGCTCACCACGTGCACCCGGATATCCTCGCCTTCATCAGACAGACCGTGCAGCCCCTCGGCCTTGCTGGCATCCACCTCGCCCACAAAGACCTCGATCCGCTCGGTGCTGCCGCCTGGGCTCACCAGATAGCTGATGGCATGCTCGCAGCGGGCCACCTCGATCCCGGCCTCTTCTACCGCTTCGCGGCGCACCACCGCCTCGGCGGTTTCCCCTTCGTCGATGATGCCGGCCACCAGCTCCAGCAGCCAGGGGGTGGAACAGGTCTCCATGGCGCCGATACGAAACTGCTCCACCAGCACTATCTGGTCGCGTACCGGATCATAGGGCAGCAGCGCGGCAGCATGGCCCCGCTCGAACAGCTCGCGCACGATGGGCTGGTTCCAGCCGCCCGCAAATAACCGATGCTGCAGACGATAGACATTCACCTTGAAGAAGCCGTTATATCCATCTGATTTTTCAATGATTTTCACATCATCGGCGGCGTAATGCCGATCTTGCGGCAAGGGTTGCTGCGACATCCGGGGCTCCCGTCAGCTTGACTTGTATCAGTTTGACCATAAAATCCGAGGAACATGAATGAACGTTCATTCACTCGGCGTGCCATGGTAATGAGGGGTGGATTTTAGCAGCCACAGACCATTTGGCTAGGCGCGCGGGGAGAAAACTGCGTCCGGTTCTTGACGTTCCCGTCACCGGACCTGAGACTCTTAGCATTAAATTTTGCTTATAGTAGAGTGATTAAGCTGCAATCAAGCTTGGTCGGTGACAATATTTGCCTCTCCAGCAACCAGTTTGGGTTACTACATAAGGTTAAAACGATCTATGAAAAGAACACTTTTGTCAGTCATGGTGTTGCTGGGCGTCAGTGCCGGTGCCCATGCCGAAAACCTGCTCGACATCTACCAGCAAGCCCAGATCAAAGACCCGCAGTTGCTGCAGTCCAAAGCCGTTCGCGACCAGGCCTTCGAGAAGATCAACGAATCCCGTGCTCCTCTGCTGCCCCAGATCGATCTGGGTGCCGGGCTCAATTATCTGCAAAACAAGAACGATACCCAGAGCAATACCAAAGCCAAGGGTGAAGTGACGCTGTCGCAATCCCTCTATCGTCGCAGTAACTGGGTCAATCTGGATATCAGCGAGAAGCAGGCTACCCAGTCAGATGTTGCCTACAACCTCGAAATCCAGAACCTGATGGTGCGCACCGCCAAAGCCTACTTTGATGTGCTCAAGGCGATGGATACCCTGGAGTTCGTTCGTGCCAACAAGGTTGCGGTAGAGCGTCAGCTGGAGCAAACCCAGCAGCGTTTCGAAGTGGGCCTGACCGCCATCACCGACGTCCATGAAGCCGAAGCCTCCCGCGACCAGGCGCTGGCTGACGAGATCAATGCCGAAAACTCGCTGGACAACAGCTACGAGACCCTGCGCGAGCTGACCGGTATCGATCATCGCAATCTGGACGTGCTGAACACAGATCGTTTCAGCCCACAGAAGACCGCCTTCGGCTCCGACAAGTGGCTGGAGCTGGCGCTGGACAAGAACCTGCAACTGCACAGTGCCCGCATCAGCAAGGACATTGCCAAGGAGCAGATCGATCTGGCCAAGACCGGCCATGAGCCGACGCTGGATCTGGATGCCGGACTGCAAACCAGCAATACCGATTACAAGCTGGATAGCATGCCGGGCGGCAATGACAATCAGGCCAATATCGGTCTGACCTTCAAGCTGCCCATCTACAGCGGTGGCGCCACCAGCTCCAAGGTGAAGCAGGCTCAATACAACTACGTAGCGGCCAGCGAACTGCTTGAGAAGAACTTCCGCTCGGTGCAGAGCACAGTGCGCTCCTCCTACAACAACGTGAACGCCAGCATCGGCTCGGTGCGCGCCTACAGCCAGTCTGTGGTCTCCGCCGACAGCGCCCTGAAGGCGACCGAAGCCGGTTACGAAGTGGGTACCCGTACCATCGTCGACGTGCTGGACTCCACTCGCAAGCTGTACGAGGCCAAGCAGAAGCTCTCCGAAGCCCGTTACAACTACATTCTCAATATCCTGAGCCTGAAACAGGCTGCCGGTATTCTGGAAGCGCAGGATCTGGTGGAAGTAAACCAGGGTCTGATGCCTGCCACGGCAAAAGCCAAAGGCTGATAGCCGCTATCGGACATGAAAAAGGCGACCGCAAGGTCGCCTTTTTGTTATCCATATTTCTGCCGGCTTGCTACCGCGGATAGTGAGCCCCGCCAGATTGCGGGGCCAGCAGAACGTTAGCCGCGCTCGCGGATCGTCTTGATGATATCGGTGGTGGAGCAGCCATCCTCGAAGTTGAGAACGCGCACCTCGCCGCCATTGGCGGTCACCTCGGCGTAACCGGCGATATCTTCCGGCTTGTAGTCGCCGCCCTTGACCAGCAGATCCGGCAGGATCTCGGCGATCAGACGCTGCGGGGTATCCTCGGAGAAGGGCACTACCCAATCCACCGCGCCCAGCGCAGCCAGCACCGCCATGCGGCGCTCGGTCGGGTTGACCGGACGACCCGGCCCTTTCAGACGGCGAACCGACTCGTCGGTATTGACCGCCACGATCAGGCGATCCCCCAGCTTGCCCGCGTTGGCCAGATAGGAGACATGGCCGGCGTGCAGGATGTCGAAACAGCCGTTGGTCATCACCACTTTCTCGCCGCGCAGACGGGCGGCACGAACCGCCACTTTCAGCTGAGCTTCGGACATAACGCCAAAGCCGGTCTCCTGCTCGGTATAGAGAGCATTGGCCAGCTCGACCGGACTCACGGTAGAGGTACCCAGCTTGCCGACCACGATACCGGCAGCGGTATTGGCCAGCGCACAGGCTTCGCCCAGGCTCTTGCCTGCCGCCAGCGAAGTGGCCAGGGTGGAGATCACGGTATCACCGGCACCGGTCACATCGTAAACCTCGTGGGCCTGAGCCGGTAGATGCAACTCCGGCTGACCTTCGCGGATCAGGGTCATGCCGTTCTCGGAACGGGTGACCAGCAGGGCATCCAGCTCGAAGCGCTTGACCAGATCCAGTCCCTTGGCGACCAGCTCCTCTTCACTCTTCACCTTGCCTACCACGGCCTCGAATTCGGACATGTTGGGGGTCAGCAGGGTGGCACCGCGGTACTTCTCGAAGTCGGTCCCCTTGGGGTCGACCAACACCGGAATACCGGCGGCACGGGCACGCTTGATCATGCCGGGCACGTCGTTGAGAGCACCCTTGCCGTAGTCGGAGAGGATCATCACGTCGCTATTCGGCAGCGCCTGCTCGACCTTGGTCATCAGCAGGGTGGCATCGACGGAGTGGAAGGGCTCTTCAAAGTCCAGACGCAGCAGTTGCTGGTTGCGGGACAGCACCCGCAGCTTGGTGATGGTCGGGAAGTCGGCCAGACGAACGAAGTCACAGGCCACCTTGACGCCAGCCATCTGGCCAGCCAAAGCATCGGCAGCCTCGTCCTGACCGGTCAAGCCAAGCAGCACGGCGTGAGCGCCAAGGGCGGCGGAGTTGAGGGCCACGTTGGCTGCGCCACCCGGGCGCTCCTCAATGTGTTCAACCTTGACCACGGGCACCGGCGCCTCGGGGGAGATCCGACCGGTGGGGCCATGCCAGTAACGGTCCAACATGACATCGCCAACGACCAGAACGCGGGCTTTTTCAAAATCGGGCAGGGTGATCTTCATCTGTATCGACTCTCAAAACCTGAAAAATCAGCGGGCGATTTTATCACACTCTTTTATCCGGTGTAGAAAAAGCCGACCGCAGTTGCCGCCGCTGTCACGCTAACCGGACGCAGGCTACCCCTCTGACCAGCACACAGCCATTCGCCCCCGCCCCCCCTTTTCGGCTAGAATCCCCCGATTGTGTTTGCGAACAAGAGATTAGCCATGGCCCATGACAACGCTCCCCGCCTGGAGCCCCGCCTGTTTCATCCCCGTTACTGGGCCAGCTGGTTCGGCCTAGGCCTGCTCTGGCTGCTGACCCTGCTGCCGTGGCGTAGCCAGATGTGGCTGGGCCGTCAGCTCGGTCGTCTCGCCGCCAGGATTTTGAAGTCCCGGGTCAAGATTGCCCGTCGCAATCTGGAGCTGGCGATGCCCGAGCTGACCCGGGATGAGCGGGAGAAACTGCTTAAGGCCAACTTCGAGAGCGTGGGCTGCGCCGTGTTCGAGGTGGGGATCGCCTGGTTCTGGCCAGACTGGCGGATGCGCAACCTGATGAAGGTGGAAGGGGAAGAGCACGTCATCGCCGCCATGGAAAAAGGTCAGGGCATGCTGCTGCTCTCCTGCCACTTCCTGACGCTGGAACTCAACGCCCGCTGTTTCGGGCTGGTGCGCCCCGGCGTGGGGGTCTATCGCCCCAACACCAACCCGGTATTGGAGTATGCCCAGTACCACGGTCGCTGCGCCTCCAACAAATATCTGGTGGACCGGATGGATGTGAAGGGGATGATCAAGGCGCTGCGCAACGGCGATGCCCTCTGGTATGCACCGGATCATGACTACGGCAGCCACGCCAGCGTGTTCGTGCCCTACTTCGCGGTAGAGCAGGCCGCCACCATCACCGGCACCGCCACCCTGGCGCGGGTGAAGAACACCGTAACCCTGCCCTGCTACAACATCCGCACCAGCGAGGGTTACACCCTGCATATCGGCGCGCCGCTCGCCGACTACCCGAGCGGAGATGACATGGTTGATGCCGCCCGCGCCAACCGCGAGATCGAAGCCGCCGTGCGCAAGGCGCCGGAGCAGTACATGTGGCTCCATCGCCGCTTCAAGACCCGCCCCTCTCCCGAGGATGCCGGCTTCTACTGAGCCGCTGCCTCCACAGGGGCCAGATCGCAAAAACTGACAAACCGCCTGCTGGCGGTTTGTTTTTATCTGCTATCAGCCCTGCACGGCAAGCAAGATCCCCGAACGTCAGCCGCGCAATAACATCCTGCATGTTGGCGCCCATTCCCATCAATCAGCCGCAAAAGAGCCCTCATCGCCGACCGTAAAAACTGAAAGCGGGTTACAAATTTATTGATTCATTGGTAAGCAATGGAGTGTTGCGATAAATCCATCGTCACTACCCGCTGATGAGTGACTGAATTACTTGTCCCATTCGAATACAAAAATCAGATTTGTGACACCAATCACTATTTAGCAAGAGGACCACAAAGCAACTTTGGTGAGACAGATCACAAAAAATAATCACGTAAAACATAAAAGATCGAAATGTAGCCGAATTACAGCATGAGTATGTGATGTGGATCACTGGTTATGGAGGGGGTACCGCTGGGTATCTGAGAGCTGGATCACAAGACACCCCGTTTTCAGCCTAATTTGATATCAAGCTGGTAGATTGAAGTTGCTTAGACGACCGGGATGGCGGTTCGGCAAAACCGGCCATCCCGAACTACCACTTTTAATCAAACAGGCTTAAAACGGGGTCCCGACATGTTATCACCGGATACCAAAGTCAAGATACAGAATTTTGGACGCTTCCTGTCCAATATGGTCATGCCCAACATAGGCGCCTTTATCGCCTGGGGCTTTATCACCGCCCTCTTCATCCCCACCGGCTGGCTGCCCAATGAAACCTTGGCCAAGCTGGTCGGCCCCATGATCACCTACCTGCTGCCGCTGCTGATTGGCTACACCGGCGGCAAACTGATGGGCGGTGAGCGCGGCGGCGTGGTCGGTGCCATCACCACCATGGGTGTCATCGTGGGAACCGATATCCCCATGTTCATGGGCGCCATGATGGTCGGCCCGCTCGGTGGCTGGGCAATCAAGCGCTTCGACAAGGAGATGGACGGTCGCGTCAAAAGCGGCTTCGAGATGCTGGTCAACAACTTCTCCGCCGGGCTTATCGGCATGCTGCTGGCCATCCTCGCCTTCTTTGTGATTGGCCCCTTCGTCAAGGTGCTCTCCGGTCTGCTGGCCGGTGGCGTCGGCTTCCTGGTGGAAAACCACATGCTGCCGCTCACCTCCATCTTCGTCGAACCGGCCAAGATCCTGTTCCTCAACAACGCCATCAACCACGGCATCTTCTCGCCGCTGGGGATCCAGCAGGCGACCGAGCACGGCAGCTCCATCTTCTTCCTGATTGAAGCGAACCCGGGCCCGGGCATGGGTGTGCTGCTGGCCTACATGGTGTTCGGGCGTGGTGCGGCCAAGCAGTCCGCGGCTGGCGCCTCAATCATTCACTTCTTCGGCGGCATCCACGAGATCTACTTCCCGTACGTGCTGATGAACCCGCGCCTCATTCTGGCGGTGATCGCCGGTGGCATGACCGGGGTCTTCACCCTGACCCTGTTCAACGCAGGTCTGGTCTCCCCCGCCTCACCGGGTTCCATCTTCGCCGTGTTGTTGATGACGCCGAAAGCCTCCCTGATCGGGGTCGCCCTCTCCATCATCAGCGCCACTCTGGTCTCCTTCCTAGTCGCCGCCGTGTTCGTCCGCGCCCAGCAGCCGGAAGCTGACGAAGCCGATGCCCTCGGTGAAGCCACCCGCAAGATGAAAGCCATGAAGGGCAGCAAGCCCGAAACCGCAGCGGCCAAGAAGCCGGGCGGAGAACTGATGGCAGTGCGCAATATTGTGGTGGCCTGTGATGCGGGCATGGGTTCCAGCGCCATGGGCGCCGGCATGCTGCGCAAGCGGGTACAGGCCGCCGGGCTCGACATCAGCGTCACCAACCGCGCCATCGATCAGCTCGACGATCAGGTAGACTGGGTCATCACCCACAAGGATTTGACCGAGCGGGCCCGTCGCCATGCGCCGCATGCCCACCATATTTCACTGACCAACTTCCTCGACAACGGCCTCTATCAGGAGCTGGTACAGAGTCTGACTCAAGCCGCCAACGACGATGTCGCCAACCCGCAGCTGCTGGTGGCCGCCAACGACGACAGCTACGAACCGCAAGCGGCCGAAGTCTTTACCCTGAGCCGTCATGACGTGCATCTGGGACTGAAAGCGGATAACAAGGAGGCCGCCATCCTGACCGCAGGCCGACTGCTGGCCGAGCGCGGCTACGTGGCGCCCGACTACGTCAACGCCATGCTGGAGCGTGAACAGCTGGTCTCCACCTACCTCGGCGAATCCATCGCCGTGCCTCACGGCACCATCGCCGCCAAGGAGTTTGTGAAGCGTACCGGCATCGTCATCTGCCAGTACCCGGCCGGGGTCGCCTTTGGCGAGGCTGCCGATGAGGTAGCGCGGCTGGTGATCGGCATCGCCGCCCGCAACGACGAACACATGCAGGTGATAACCCGCCTGACCAATGCACTGGATGAACCCGGTCTCATCGACCGGCTGGCCAGCACCACGGATCCCCAGGCCTTCCTGGATCTGCTGGGTGCCGAACAGGCTGCGTAATCATCTTTCATCGTCTTTGGTTCAAGAGGTTAATATCATGAAAACATTGCATTTTGGTGCTGGCAACATCGGTCGCGGCTTTATCGGTAAAGTGCTGGCGGATGCCAGCCATCAGGTCACCTTCGCCGACGTCAACGACACCCTGATCGACCAGCTCAACCACCGTCAGGAGTACAAGGTCCATGTGGTGGGGGCAGATCAGAAGCTGGACGTGGTGCGCAACGTGGCAGCGGTCAGTTCCGCCGGTCACGAGGTGATCGCCCGCATCATCACCGCCGATCTGGTCACCACCGCCGTCGGCCCCAACATTCTGGACAAGATTGCCAGCACCCTGGCCAAGGGGCTGCAAGCCCGTTTCGATGCTGGCAACCTGACTCCGCTCAACGTCATCGCCTGCGAAAACATGGTGCGCGGCACCAGCCACCTCAAGCGGGAGGTACTCAAGTACCTGCCGGTCGCGTATCATGCCACGCTCGAATCCTGCATCGGCTTCGTCGACTCGGCGGTGGATCGCATCGTGCCGCCCGCCGCGGCGGCCAACGATGACCCGCTGGAAGTGACGGTCGAGAGCTTCAGCGAGTGGATCGTCGACCAGACCCAGTTCAAGGGGGAGCTACCGCAGGTGGCGGGCATGGAACCCACCGACAACCTGATGGCCTTCGTCGAGCGCAAGCTGTTCACCCTCAACACCGGCCACATCGTCACCGCCTATCTCGGCAAGCTGCGGGGCTACCGCACAGTGCGCGAGGCGATCGAGGATCCGGTGATCCGCAGCAAGGTGCGCCGCGCCATGGAGGAGAGCGGTGCCGTGCTGGTGAAACGCTACGGCTTCGACCCGCGCCTGCATGCCGCCTACATCGAGAAGATCCTCTCCCGCTTCGCCAACCCCTATCTGGTGGACGAGATTGACCGGGTCGGTCGTCAGCCGCTGCGCAAGCTGGCGGCGGGGGATCGACTGGTGAAGCCGCTACTGGGCACCCTGGAGTACGGCCTGCCGAGCGATCAGTTGCAGGAGGGGATCGCCGCGGCGCTCCACTATCGCAATGCCGATGACCCGCAGGCAGTGGAGTTGCAAGCCCTGCTGGCGGAGCTTGGCCCGGCCAAAGCGCTGGCCCGCGTCACCGGACTGGATGAAGAGAGCGAAGTGGTTCGCGCCATCGTCGCCCGTTACGAAACCCTGTAATGACCCTGCTTGCGGCGCATTCAGCCACCACTGATAGCGCGCCAAGCGCTTGAATGGCAAGGGAATGTGCCCCATATGATAAAAACCGGGAGAGAGGCCCACTCTCTCCCTGTCAGCTGGACCCAATGCACCTATGACCACACACCAGGAAGATGAAGTACTGGAACGACTGAACGAGCAGGATGGCCCCCGCGGCTTCTTTCTCGAAGCCGTGACCATCCTGGAAGAGGCGGTCGACTCCCTGATGCGACGCGCGTTCCGTCAGGAGGAGTATGCCGTCAAATACGCCATCGAACCCCTGCTCAACCAGAGCGGCCCCCTCGGCCAGCTGGAGGTGCGCCTCAAGCTCATCTTCGCCCTCGGCCTCATCTCACTCGAGCGCTATCAGGATATCGAAGCCTATATCAAGATCCGCGACTTTCTGGTGCGCGACCCCAAGGATTACCGCTTCAGCGACAAGCCGATCCGCGATCTGCTCGACCGCCTGCACGGGGTCAATCAGGGCGGCATGATGAAGCTGGAGCCCCCCGCCAGCGAAGAGGATTGGGCCTTCTACCAGATGCAGCTCAACCGGCTCGATCAGATGGTGCGCTCCGCACTGGTACTGGCGCTGGCCAACTGTGTCGGCGAGCTCCACAAGGAGAGCCCCATCTAATCCAGCCCCAAGGCCACCCCATCACCACGGTTGGCGTCTGGCTGGCGCCCTGCACACCACAGCCAGCCACCATGACGCCGACTGTCGCACATCTCCCCATCCCGGCCATGACGCACGCTCCTTCAGGTGTCAATCTGACCAACTTAGCCACTACACTAGCTCCATACTCACTGCCTGAATCGAGGTCTGCATGATTGCCCTCTCTCTGGCCGGGATCGCCCTGGTCTCCGTGCTGGCCCAATGGCTCGCCTGGTCGCTGCGGGTACCCGCCATCCTGTTTCTGCTGCTCACCGGCCTGACTCTGGGCCCGGTCAGCGGCCTGCTCGACCCCGATGCCCTGCTCGGGGATCTGCTGTTTCCGCTGGTCTCCCTGTCGGTGGCCATCATCCTGTTCGAGGGGGCGCTGACCCTCCATCTGGCCGAGCTCAAGGGGATCGGCAAGGTGGTGCGCAATCTCTGCTCCACCGGCATGCTGGTCAGTTTCGCCGTCATCGGCAGCGCCGGTTACTTCCTGCTGGGGCTGGACTGGCGGGTCGCCACCATGCTCGGCGCGGTACTGGTGGTAACGGGCCCGACGGTGATCGCCCCCATGCTCAACGTGATCCGCCCCACCCGGGAGGTGGACCGTATCCTGCGCTGGGAGGGGATCGTCATCGACCCCATCGGCGCCCTGTTTGCGGTGCTGGTGTTCGAGGCGGTGCGCCTCGGCAGTCAGGGAGATCTCATCGGCCACACCCTGCTGGCTCTGGCCAAAACGGTGGGGGTCGGCTCTCTGATCGGCGTAGTGGCGGGCTGGCTCACCACCCTGCTCATTCGCAAGGACTGGCTACCGGTCAGCCTGCACAAGTTCGGCGTGCTGGCGCTGGTGCTGGTCACCTTCAGCCTCTCCAACTGGCTCAGCCACGAGTCCGGCCTGCTGGCAGTGACCGTGTTCGGCATCTGGCTCGCCAATCAGGAGGGGCTGGATCTGGAGGAGGTGCTGGCATTCAAGGAGGATCTCGCGGTCATCCTTATCTCCAGCCTGTTTATCCTGCTGGCGGCCCGCCTCGATCTGGCACAGCTCTGGCAGCTCGGCCCCATGGTGCTGGCGCTGCTGTGCGTGGTGCAGTTTGTGGCGCGCCCGCTCTGTATTCTGGTCTCGACCTGGGGCTCGGATCTCTCCTGGCGAGCTCGCGCCCTGCTAAGCTGGATCGCCCCTCGCGGCATAGTCGCGGCGGCAGTCAGTGCCTCGTTTGCCATCAGCCTGCATCAGGCCGAGATCCCCGATGCCGACAAGCTGGTGCCGCTGGTATTTGCGGTGATCATCTCCACCGTGGTGTTGCAGAGCCTCACCTCGGCACCGCTGGCCAGCCTGCTCAAGATGCGCCAGAGCGCCCCCAACACCTGGCTCATCATAGGGGCCAACTCGGTGGCGCGGGCCATTGGCAAGGCGCTGGCAGATCAGGGGGTGCCGGTACAGCTCTGCGATCCCGCCTGGGAGTTCTGCAAACAGGCGCGGATGAGCAACCTCCCCTGCTATTTCGGCAACCCCCAGTCGGAACATGCCGAGCTGCACCTGCCGCTTACCAGCATCAGTACCGTGCTGGCACTCTCCCCCAACCGCCACAACAACGCCCTCGGGGTGCTGCACTTTGCCCACCTCTACGGCGAGGAGCAGGTCTACTCCCTGCGCTCCAGCGAGCAGCACGGCAAAGCCAACCGGGAGAGTGCCACCTTTCGCGCTCGCCAGAACCTGTTCGGCCCCGACATCAACTATGCCCGGCTGAGCGGCCTGCTGAGCCGGGGCGGCCAGATCAAGGCTACCCGCCTGAGCGAGGCATTCGACTGGACCCAGTATCAGACCGCCAATCCCGGCGCCATCCCGCTGTTCATCATGGATGGCAAGGGCAAGCCCCGGATCGTCACCGGCCCCGTCACCCCGCAGGCGGGTGAGCTGCTGATCGCCCTGCAGCCGCCCAGAGAGCAGGGCGCCGAATGAACGAAGCCAACCACAATCCGCTGGTCGCCCCTCTGCTGGTGCTGCTGCAACAGGCGGCGGGCAGCTACAAGGTGCATGAACTGATGGCGGCTCTGCGCCAGCAGGGAGCGATCCCCCGGCTGGCCGACGACGAGCAGCTGCAGCTGTTTCGGGTCAACTTCCTGATCATGAACGCCCTCTACCAGCTGCAGGCCGAGCTTTATGAAGAGGGTTGGTGGCTGGTGATCAGCACCCTGGATATCCGGCTCGAACCGCTGGCTGGGAACCTGGAGGCCAACCACGGCTTTGCCCTTGGCGAAAATCTGCGTAGCTACTATCTCGACTGGCAGGTGTTCTGGCAGACCGACCGTGCCGAAGTGGAGGCCCTGCTCAACCGCTTCTGGCGCGCTTACGACGGTGAGGGGCACAAAGCCGAGGCGCTGGCATTGTTCGAGTTGAATGAAGGGGTAAGTCAGGAGGCGCTCCGCCGCCGCTGGCGGGAGCTGGCACTGCTGCACCATCCGGATCGGGGCGGCAATGCCGAGACTTTTGTCCGCATCCGCTGGGCATGGGAGGTCCTGCGGGGATGATCCCGTTGCTGCATATAAAGGGCAGGCATAGACTGGAGCTGGATATTCCCCACAGGAGAGCATCATGACAGTCAGTGAACTTCGTAAGCTCTATCAGCAACAGATCCTGCAAGAGGCCGAAATACTCCACGATGTGGCTATTCCCGGCTGGCTCATCGAATTCAGAGGCAAGGATGGCGCCCTCTACGAGCTGACCGACACCCTCGGCTGCCCGGTCAGTTTCGGCACCGTTGAGCAGGCCCGCGAACATCTGCATCAGGTGGCCGACTGCCCGGTTCAGGTGGAGCACCTCTACCGCTTCTTCGAACGCTAGCGCCACCCACCGCACAGTAAAAAGGCTCCCGAGGGAGCCTTTTGTTATTCCGGTTGCTTTCTACTCCGGTTGCAGCGGTTCCGCCACCTTGCCCTCCAGCTTTCTTACCGGCTTTTGCAGGATCAGGTTGGCCGGATAGGTGACCAGATCGCCGTTGTCATCACGCACCCGCACATAGAAGAGGCCGATCTCGGTGATGACGCCGGTGACCGAATCATCTTTGTCGAGGATGCGGATCCGGTCGCCAATCTTGTAGGGGAAGGCGAAGAAGATGGTGATGCTGGCGGTGATGTTGGAGAGGATCGACCACTGGGCGACCATGGCGACCCCCAATACTGCAAAGAAGGAGGAGGCGAGCACCACCAGTCGGGAGAAGTCGAGCCCCCACACCCCGGCCAGCACCAGCAGGGTGGCGCAGCCGAGCAGGAAGTGGAACACATGGGCCACGTAGAGCACCCGGTTCTCGCTCACCTGCCTGCTCTGGCCGAGCGCCAGCAGACTCTTGTGAATAAGCCGCCGGATCAGGGTATGCCCCAGCAACAGCAGCAGGGTCAGACCAATTGATTGCCACATGGGTTATGCCTCCTTACCACCAGCGCCGATGCTTGAGCCAGATAGCCAGCCCGCTTGCCAGCGCCACCAAGGATCCGCAGAAGACCCAGAAGGCGGTCGGATTCTCGGCACCGGGGATACCGCCGAGGTTGATGCCAAACAGACCGGTCAGGAAGCTGGCAGGTAAAAAGAGCAGCGCCATCACCGACATCTGGTAGGCGCGGCGGTTGGTCGCCTCTGCCATCAGATTGTTGATCTCGTCTGCCAGCACGGCGGTGCGAGCCACCCCGGCATCGAGGTCATCGAGCCAGCGCCGCAGCCGGTCGGCGATATCGAGCAGACGACGGCGGTCATCCTCATCCAGCCAGCTGATCTTCTCGTTGGCCAGCCGTGCCACCAGATCCCGCTGGGGGGAAAGGTAGCGGCGGATCATGATGAGCTGCTTGCGGATCAGCGCCAAGCGGCCATTGGCGGGCATGTCGCGCATCAGCACCATCTCCTCCAGATCGAGGATCTTGTCGTGCAGCTCCTCGACAAACTCCCCCGCCCGATCGGTCAGGGCATCGCAGATCTCCACCAGCCAGTCGGCCGGGGTATCGGCGCCGCCCCCCAGCTTGAGCTGGTTGAACACATCCTGCTCGGAGAGCAGCGGACGACGACGGCTGCTGATGATGAGATCCGGGGTGATGAAGATGCGCAGCGCCACCATCTCTTCGGGCCTGTGATCCTTGTTGTGGTTGATGCCGCGCAGGATCAGCAGCACCGTCTCCCCCATCCGCACCAGCTTGGGACGATTGCTCTGGCCGAGCAGCGACTCCCTGGCCGCCTCGCTGAGCAAGGGGGTCTGCAACAGCCAGCGCGCCGAATCGGGATTGCCGTAATCCAGATGCAGCCAGCCGGGATGCGCCGCCGGGACTTCGCTTCCCGCCGTCAGCGGCGCCATGCCACCCTTGCCATCCAGAGTCAGGGCATAAATCACTTCACCGGGCACCCGATCCATCTCGTCTCCTTCTCGTTTCATATGCTGGCCCCAGCTTACACCAAAGGCGGGGCCGACTCAGCCCCGCGCCGGGAAGGGAGGCTTGTGTTAACATGCCCGCTCTCGTTTTCCATCCGCTTTAACTACAGGAAACCATGCCATGCCCATCTGGGTTGATGCCGATGCCTGCCCCATTCCGGTCAAGGAGATCCTCTACCGCGCCGCCCACCGCGCCCAGGTCGTCACCACCCTGGTGGCCAATCAGGGGTTACGGGTGCCCCCCTCGCCTTTCATCAAAACCCAGCAGGTGGAGAAGGGATTCGATGTGGCAGATCATGTCATCGCCCAGCAGGTTCAACCCGGCGATCTGGTGATCACCGGCGACATCCCTCTCGCCTCCTGGGTGATCGATGCCGGTGGCGAGGCGCTCAATCCCCGCGGCGAGATCTACACCCGCGAGACCATCAAGGCGCGGCTCGGCATGCGCAACTTTATGGAAGAGCTGCGCTCGGCTGGCGTGCAGACCGGCGGCCCGGCCCCCTTCAATGCTGCCGACAAACAGCGCTTCGCCAACGCCCTCGACAAGTGGCTGGTCAAAGGCAAGCTGTAAAGAGACCCTAAAGGCGCCCAACATGGGCGCTTTTTCGCCGTAACATCCTGATTTTTAAAATAAGAGCTGACCACAACCGTCAGGCTGGTAAGATGCGCCGCCATCTTGTCCACGCCGTAATCATCATGACCGCCCAAGGGCACCTGCTCTTCTCCGTTACCTGCACCCTGATCGCCCATAAACTGCAGCTCACTCCGGCGCTGGCCGATGCCAGCCTGTGGCAGACCATCCCTGCCGCGCTGGCCAGCGCCCTGTTGCCCGACCTCGACCACCCCAAATCGGTGCTGGGGCAGCGCCTGCCGTGGATCTCGAAACCTCTGTCGCGGCTGTTCGGCCATCGCGGCTTCACCCACAGTCTGCTGGCAGTCGCCGCTGCCGTCTGGGGGCTGAACCAGAGCCTGCCGCCGGGCACCCTGCCCATGGGGGTCAAGGATGCCCTGCTCGTCGGCTACCTCAGCCATCTGCTGGGGGACTGGCTCACCCCGGCGGGCATTCCGCTCTTCTGGCCCATCAAACGCCGTTACCGCCTGCCAGGCTGGCCGCTGCGCAGCGGCGGTGCCATCGAAACCGGCTTTTGCACCCTCACCCTGCTGGTTGCCGGCTGGTGGTGCGGCTGGCAGCTGTAAGCCAGAAACAAAAAAGCCCCTGACGAGGTCAGGGGCCCAAGCCGTGGTGCGAACCACTAGAGGATCAGATCATGATGCCTGCGATAACAGCAGAGAGCAGGCTGACCAGGGTAGAACCGTAGACCAGCTTCAGACCGAAGCGGGAAACCATGTTGCCCTTCTCTTCGTTCAGCGCTTTTACCGCACCGGCGATGATGCCGATGGAGCTGAAGTTGGCGAAGGAGACCATGAAGATGGAGAGGATACCGACGGTGCGCGGAGAGAGCTCGGCAGCCACCTTGCCCAGATCCATCATCGCCACAAACTCGTTGGTCACCAGCTTGGTCGCCATGATGGAGCCAGCTTGCAGCGCTTCACCACTCGGGATGCCCAGGATCCAGGCGATCGGGTAGAAGAGGTAGCCCATGACGAACTGGAAGTTCACGCCAAATGCCATCTCGAACAGGTAGTTGATGAGGGCGATCAGAGCGATGAAGCCCACCAGCATGGCACCCACGATCACGGCAACGGTGAAACCGGCCATGATGTACTCGCCCAGCATCTCGAAGAAGTTCTCTTTCTTCGGCGTGTGGTGCTCGTCACCTTCGGCAATGGCCTTGATGTCGGTCACGGAGTTATCCGGCTCGTAGGGGTTGATCAGCGACAGCACCACGAAGGTACTGAACATGTTGAGCACCAGCGCGGCAACCACATAGCGCGGCTCGATCAGCTGCATGTAGGCACCGACGATGGACATGGAGACGGTAGACATCGCCGTCGCCGCCAGGGTGTACATCTGCTTCTCGTTCAGGTGCGGCAGGATGTTCTTGAGGGCAATGAAGTTCTCGGACTGACCGACGATCATCGAGCTGATGGCGTTGAAAGACTCCAGCTTGCCCATGCCATTGATCTTGGCCAGCACGGTACCGATACCGCGGATCACCAGCGGCAGCAGGCGGATGTACTGCAGAATACCGATCAGCACGGAGATGAAGACGATGGGCATCAGCACCATCAGGAAGAAGGAGAAGGCCCCTTCGTTGACCAGACCACCGAACACGAAGTCGGTACCCTGTTTGGCAAACTCCATCAGCTTGGTGAAGCCGGCGGCAAAGCCCCCCACCACCGCCAGACCCACTTCGGAGTTCAGCATGAACCAGGCCAGCGCCAGTTCGACCACCAGCAGTTGGCCGATATAACGCAGCTTGATCTGTTTCCAGTTGTGGCGGTTAGCCAGCAGAGAGAGAGCGAGGACCATCACCAGTCCGAGCACAAAGTGAACGTATTCCATACCTGTAGCACCTGAGTAAATTGTAATTTTTGACCGGCGCCATCATAGACATTTGCACATTTAAAAATCAGATAGCCATCACAATCCCGCGCAATATTATGGAGGCAGGATAATACAAACGTTTTTAAATTAATTGTGCAATGAACTGATATTAATCGCGCAACATGGAAAATATAAATTCCTTTAAAAACATCATGCTGAGCAAGGTTTGCGCCGTTTTCATGTTCTTTGAAAATATTTCATCAGCATTTTCGCAACATTTCCTGTGGCGCAGTAACTGCTCGCAGAATATTTTCCAGTCATTATATTAAAATACTGAAAATAGAAAACGTTTATCCATGATAAATAATTAGATGAGTGTTTGAAAAATAGTCCTTATCGCATTGTCGGTGATCGTCCGCGATCGGTTTGGCAACAAATGAACCTTTCATGGCCCCTCGTGACCAGCCGTTCAAAAATCCGCCACATCCGGTGCCACATTCTGGTATGATGCGCGGCCTTAGCGCTAGCGCATCCCCGTTTTCTCCGAAATAGAGTCCTTTTGTGAACAACAGCGAATTTAGCAGCCTCAATCTCTCCCCCGCCCTGCAAGAGAACCTCACCAGCCTGGGTTACCTGCAGATGACCCCGATCCAGGCCCAGAGCCTGCCCCTGGTGCTCGATGGCAAAGACCTGATCGCCAAGGCAAAAACCGGCAGCGGCAAGACCGCCGCCTTCGGCCTCGGCCTGCTGGCCAAGCTCAACGTCAACCGCCTCGAAGTGCAGGCGCTGGTGCTCTGCCCGACCCGCGAACTGGCGGACCAGGTGGCTCAGGAGATCCGTCGTCTGGCGCGCGCCCTGCCCAACGTCAAGCTGGTGACCCTGTGCGGCGGCACCCCGACCGCACCGCAGTCCGCCACCCTGAGCTTTGGTGCCCACATTGCCGTCGGCACCCCGGGTCGTATTCTCAAGCATCTGGAGCAAGGCACGCTGGAGCTATCCGGCCTCAAGACGCTGGTGCTGGATGAAGCGGATCGCATGCTGGACATGGGCTTTGGCGAAGATATCAACCGGGTCATCAGCTATGCCCCCCAGCAGCGCCAGACCCTGCTCTTCTCCGCGACCTATCCGGAAGGGATCGCCCAGATGAGCCGCGGCGTGCAGCGCAATCCGGTCGAGGTGAGCGTGGAGTCCCTGCACGAGGGGAGCGCCATCGAACAGAAGCTCTACGAAGTGCCTGCCGGTCAGCGCCTCGACGCCCTCACCTGGCTGCTGAGCTACTACCAGCCCAGCTCCTGCGTGGTGTTCTGCAACACCAAGCGCGCCTGTAACGACGTAGCCGACCATCTGGCCGCCAAGGGCTTCTCGGCGCTGGCGCTGAATGGCGATCTGGAACAGCGCGAGCGGGATCAGGTGCTGGTGCGCTTTGCCAACGGCAGTGCCACCATTCTGGTGGCCACCGATGTGGCGGCCCGCGGCCTCGACATCAAGGAGCTGGGCGCCGTCATCAACTACGAGCTGACCTATGATCCGGAAGTGCACGTGCACCGCATCGGTCGTACCGGTCGTGCCGGCCAGCAGGGTCTGGCTCTGAGTCTCTATCAGCCGAACGAGGCCCAGCGCGTCAACTTTATCGAAGAGTACCAGCAGGCTCCGATGCCGCTGGGTGATCTCGACAGCATCGGCCGCGACATCAAGCCGATCGCCCCGCAGATGGTGACCCTCTCCATCGATGCAGGTCGCAAGACCAAGGTGCGGGCCGGTGACATTCTGGGTGCCCTGACGGGCGAAGGCGGCATTGCCGGCGCCGACGTCGGCAAGATCCAGATCTCCGAGCAGTACTCCTACGTCGCCGTGAAGCGCAGCGTGGCGAGCGCCGCCCTCAAGCGGTTGCAGGAAGGCAAGATCAAGGGTCGCAGCTACCGCGCCCGCAAACTGGGCTAAGGTTCTTTGCAAGCCGTTAGCCAGACCACAGGCGCCTGACAGGCGCCTGTTTCATATCTCCAATGCCGCCATGCGGCAAGACAGGCACCATGACCCAAGCAATCCAAACCGAAGTGAGCTGCCAGAACTGCGAAGCCTGCTGCTGCCGCCTCGAGGTGATGCTCTTTACCGATACCGGCGTGCCGGACCGTTATGTACTGGAACGGGATGGCGAGATACCGGTCATGCGCCGGCTGGACGATGGCTGGTGCGCCGCCCTCGACCGCAACACCATGATGTGCCGTATCTACGAGGTGCGACCGCTGATCTGCCGTGAATTCGAAATGGGTGAACCCGACTGCGTTGACGAGCGGGACAAGTGGTTTATCAAGCTGGAGTAAACCCGAGCCAACCAGAATTCGGGGTCGTCAAGCGCTCGCAGGTTCACAGGGAGCGGTGTTGAGCTGCTCCCCCAGCCACTGGATGGCCGCTGCCTCCTGCTCGAAGTAACGTACCGCCCGAAAGGGCAATCCCTTGAAGATGTTATCCGCCAGATAGCGCTTGAAGCCCCCTACGAAAACCACCGCCAGAAACTGACAGCCACTCTCGGCACACCAGCCAAACTGGCGACGAAAACAGGCCAGCACCTCGGGCCCGGCCGCTTCAAACTCGGTTGCGACCTCGACAATCCCCCAGGGGCCATCCATCAGACCGGCCAGTTCGTGACGAAATCGCGCCTCATAGGCCATGGCACCTGCCAAATTGAAGGGGCCACTCGGGCGGCAGATCAGCATCTGGCCCCTGCGCTCCATGTCGAATTGCCCATGTGGCTGCATGACTGCTCCCATTCCGTTACCACCACCATCGCCTGCAAATTGTTACCACAAGGTAATAATTTATAAGGAAAAGTCCAGCAGCAAACAGGCTTTCCCCAAAGCGTGGTCATCCTATCCAGCAAACCGTCGGCACCTCATGTTACCCACATCCCGCACTGAATCGGTCTCAAGATGTGCGATTGCAGTTAACGAAACGTTACTGCTATCATCCGCGCCGCCACAAACATTCCACCAGCCGAAAGGTTTGGCACCTCAACAAGGATGTGCAATGAAAAACAGGGACTCGAGTCATTACCAACGGATCTGGCGCTGGCACTTCTACGCCGGTCTCTTTGTCGCACCTTTCCTGATCCTGCTGTCACTGACCGGGATCGTCTATCTTCAAACCCCAGCTCGACAACCTGATGTACCCCGAGCTGATGAAGGTCACCCCCGCCAGCCAGACCCTGAGTGCCGACCAGCTACTGGCCAAGGCGATGATGACCATGCCCGATGCCAGCCTGCGTAAGTACCTGCCGCCTGCCGCTCCCGACCTGAGCGCTCAGTTCATCGTCAATCGGGGTGAACAGGAGCTGACTCTGTTTATGGATCCCGCCAGCGGCGCCCTGCTCGGCACCATGGATAACAAGTGGAATCTGCAGGCAGTCGCTCGCGCTCTGCACGCCGAGCTACTGCTCGGTACCACCGGAGATAGGCTGATCGAGCTGGCTGCCGGCTGGGGGATAGTGTTGCTGCTGAGCGTACTCTATCTCTGGTGGCCGCGCAAGGGGCCTGGCGTGGGCGGTATTCTCTGGCCCAGAGTGAGCCAGCGTGGCCGCCTCTGGTGGCGCGATCTGCACGCCGTGGTCGGCTTCTGGGGCGCAGGTTTCCTGCTGCTGTTGCTGTTGAGCGGCATGACCTGGACCGGTTTCTGGGGCGATCAGTTCGCCGCGGTCTGGAACCGCTTCCCGGCCGCCATGTGGAACGAGGTGCCCAAATCGGCGCCGCTGGCCCGCACCCTGAATCAGGCCCATGAGCAGACCGTCCCTTGGGCGGTGGAGAACACCCCCATGCCCAGCTCGCAGCCGGTCGATGAGGGGCACGATCACGGTGCCATGAACCACGGCGAGCACGAGGGAGTGGTGATGGCGAGCCAGCACATTGCGCTGCAACGGGTGGTCGAGATCGCTAATGAACGGGGAGTCCAACCGGGTTACAGCATCACACCGCCGGTCGGCGCCACCTGCGTCTACACCATCGCCCTGTTTGCCGACGATCCGCGCAACGACGCCACCCTGCATATCGATCAATACAGCGGCAAGGTGCTGGCCGATGTGCGCTGGCAGGATTACGGCCCGGTCGCCAAAACGGTGGAGAGCGGCGTCATGCTGCACATGGGCAAGCTCTACGGCTGGCCCCATCAGCTCGCCATGCTGCTTATTTGCCTGATGGTGCTGGCCAGCGCCGTGAGCGGCCTCTGGATCTGGTGGTGCCGCCGCCCGCAAGGGCGTCTCGCCGCGCCGCCATTGCCCGCCAAATTGCCGCCGATGCGTGGTGCCATCGCCCTGCTGATCCTGCTGGGGATCGCCTTCCCGCTGGTGGGCGCCTCCATGGTCGCCATCTGGCTGCTGGATACCCTGATTTTCTCCCGCCGCCCTCTCAGGGTGGCACGCGCCAGCTAGTCGATAACATCATTAACCAGCATAGAGGGCTCCCGCTTGGGAGCCCTCTCTGTTTCATGGCCGCCGACTATCACTCCTGCTCGACCAACAAGAGAATTTTCTTGGCCTTCTCGAAGTGATCGAGCTTGTGGGTCCGGATCCACCAGGTCGCCGCCTCCATCAACAACTCGGGATCGTCATTGCGATTGGCAAAAAAAGCATAAAAGGAGAGCCCGACCGTCTCCCCCTTCTGGGCGATTTTCTGCTGGCATACCTGAATGATTTTCTGTTTGAGTGATGCACGCATGGCAGTCTTCCTGTCTGACTGATTCAGTACCAACGCGTAGCATCGGCACACAAAAAGGGCTCCCGCCTCGGGAGCCCGTTTCACATAACAACAAGCCGGTCGTTCATCAGGAGAGCGCCAACCCGATGGAGAGCAGCAGGCTGAACAGAAACGCGCTGATGGCGGTCTTCTTGAGGGAACCGGTCAGCACCTCGCCATCGTAGCTTTCGCGAAGAGTCTTGGCCGCATCGCTGAGAGGCTTCATGGCGGGCAGGAAGATCCACGGCCAGAAACTGGCGGGCTGGATCAGGATAAAGGCGATGGTCGCCAGCAGCGCTGCCCCCAGCAGTACCCAGTGATAGGCGATGGCGCGATGGCGGCCAAGGCGCACCGCCAGGGTGATCTTGCCGCTGGCGGCGTCGGTCTCGATGTCGCGCACATTGTTGATATTGAGCACGGCGGTGGCCAGCAGGCCACAGGCGGTGGCAGGCAATAGCAGATCCCACTCCAGCGTCTTGGTGAAGAGGTAGTAGGAGCCGAGCACCCCGAGCAGGCCGAAGAAGAGGAACACAGAGATATCGCCAAACCCGCGATAGCCGTAAGGGGTCTTGCCGACGGTGTAGGTCACCGCCGCGACGATGGCCGCGCCACCCAGCACCACAAATGCCAAAATCTGCAGCCACTGGCCGCCGAAGGCACAGCCCAGCAACAGCAGGCCACTGGCCACCGCCGCCAGTGCGGTCAGCCCCATCGCCACGCACATCTGCTTTTTGGTGATAAGACCGGAGACCACCGCCCGCTGCGGACCGATCCGCTCGCCGTTGTCGGCGCCGGAGACCGCATCGCCGTAATCGTTGGCCAGATTGGAGAGGATCTGCAGCAGGATGGCGGTCAGCAGGGAGAGCGCCATGATGGCGCCATCGAAGGCACCACGACTGGCAGCCAGCCCCGAGCCCAGCAGGATGGAAGAGCAGGCGAGCGGCAATGTTCGCAAACGCGCCGCCAGCAACCAAACAGAGAAGGTATTTGTCATTTTGTGATGGCCAAACAATCGGATATTGATCGTGTTAAGGGTTATCGAACCGGATTTGGGTATACTTGGCCCCGGAGAGTGAAGCTCCCGCGGGCGATTTACATGGACGAATGGGCAGATAATATATAGGAAATCATCGCCCTTTGGCATAAACCTACGGCATCCAGCTACCGGATCGCTCGTTACTACCCGGCTCAGAAAAGAATCCATGTTGGCTCAGACCCATATCAAGCAACAACTGGACGCCCTGCGTCACAGCAAGGCCAGCGGCTTCGTGCGGCTGCGCGTGACGTTCGAGATCCGCTCTTTTCTGGGCTGGCTCGCGGCGCAAACCCTCTATCCGCGTATCTATTGGCATGCCCGTGGCCAGAGCAGCCCCGAATATGTCGCGCTGGGCGCCATTCAGGAGCTGACTGCGCCGGAAGATATCCGTCAGGTGTGCAGCAACACGGCAGAGCCCCATGATGACAGCCCCCGCTACTATGGCGGTCTGGCGTTCGATCCGGCCCAGTCCGGCTGGCAAGGGTTTGGCCCCTGCCGTTTCGTGCTGCCCCGCATCGAGCTGGTGCGCCGTGGCGAGTGCGTCAGTCTCTGCCTCAACCTCTGGCTGGATGAAAACAATCTCGAGGCCGAACTGCAGGCGGCCGACGCCGCCCTCGATGCCCTGCGCCCGGAAGCCCCGCTGCCCGCCCTGCAAAAGCAGCCTTGGCAGCGACAGGATTGCCCCGGCCCCGCCCAGTGGCAGACGCTGGTTGAGCGCGTCACTGCCCCCGATTTTCAGGCCCACACTCCCAAGGTGGTGCTGTCGCGGGAGAGCCTGCTGACCAGTCCGAACCATGATGCGGATATCAATCCCTGGGCCATGCTCGACCAGTGGGCCCGCCACGCCCAGGACTGCTTCCACTTCGGTTTTCAATTCTCCCCCGAGCAGGCCTTTATCGCCTGCTCCCCCGAGCGGCTCTACCGCCGGGAAGATCGCCACCTCTTTACTGAGGCGCTGGCGGGCACCATCCGCCGCTCCGGCGATGAAGAGGTGGATGCCCAACTGGCTGCCGAGCTGCTGGCCGACAGCAAGAACCGGCTGGAGAACCGGCTGGTACATGCCGACATCCTCAGCCGTCTGGCGCCACTGACCCACGATGCCACCCTGACCGAGCCGCGCATTCTCAAACTGCGGCTGCTGCAGCACCTCAAGTGCGATATCGAAGCCGAGCTCAAACCTGGGGTCTGCGACTGGCACCTGCTCGACGCCCTTCATCCGACTCCTGCGGTGGGCGGTGCCCCGCGCGAAGCGGCGCTCGCCTTTATCCGCGAGTTCGAACCCTATAATCGGGGCTGGTACGCCGGTGCTTGCGGCATGCTGAGCCGGGAGACCTCGGAGTTCTCGGTCGCCATTCGCAGCGCCCGCATTCAGCCGGGCAGCGTCACCCTGTTTGCCGGTGCCGGCATTGTCGCCGGTTCCGAGCCTGTCGCCGAGTGGGCCGAGCTCGACAACAAGATCGCCAATGTGCTCTCCCTGCTGGGATAGTCATTCACCCTTTTCACGCTACGAGAGCCCCTATGCCCACCCGTAAAGAGCCTGCCAGCGAAGAGTTTGCCTGCCCCCCGTTTTCGAACCAGCACGCCACCTTCAACCACGTCTGGTCCTCCCTCTTGCTGGAGGAGCTCTTTCGCCTCGGGGTGCGCGACATCGCGCTGGCCCCCGGCTCCCGCTCTGCGCCGCTGACCATGGCGGCCGCGGCCCATCAGGGCTTTCGTCGTCACCTGCACTTTGACGAGCGCGGCCTCGGCTTTATGGCGCTCGGGCTGGCCAAGGGGAGCAACCGGCCGGTGGCGGTGATCATGACCTCGGGCACCGCGGTAGCCAACCTCTGGCCCGCCGTGGCAGAGGCCCAGCTCACCGGCGTGCCGCTGATTATTCTCTCCGCCGATCGCCCTCACGAGCTTATCGACAACGGCGCCAATCAGGCGATCGACCAGCAGGGGATCTTCGGCCGCTACCCCGTCTATCAGCAGAACCTGCCGAGCCCCACCCCGACCATTCCGGCGGCGTTTGTGCTGAGTTCGGTGGACCAAGCCTTGGCCAAGCAGGTGCTCACCCCCGGGGTGGTGCACTTCAACTGCATGTACCCCGAGCCCCTCTACCCGGGCGAGCACTATCAGGATTTCTCCGACTATCTGGCCCCCCTCGGTGACTGGCTCAACTCGCAGACACCCTGGAGTCCGTGGCAACAGAGCGAACCGACTTGCCCTCCTCAGGCGGAGTGGGAAACCTTTCGACAACAGCGCGGCATCGTTGTAGCTGGCCGCATTACAGACCCGAATCAGGCACAGGCCGTCGCCACACTGGCAGAACTACTCGGCTGGCCGCTACTGGCAGACCTGCAGAGCCAGATCCGCTTCGATAGCCGCAACCTCATCCATATGGATATGGCGCTCAACGACCCTGAATTCGTCGCCGAGCTGGGCCGCGCCGAGGTGCTGCTGCAATTTGGCGCGCGGCTTGTCTCCAAGCGGCTTGGCCAGTTCATAAAACACCATTCATGGCAGGATTACTGGCTGGTGGATCCGCAACCGGCGCGGCTAGATCCCGACTACCGGCTGCGCAACCGGCTGCTCTGCAGTGCCAGCGCCTTTGCTGCGGCCCATCCGGTCACCACACAAGCCCCTTGGCACACATTGGCAGAGCTGCAACATAACGCCAGCCAGCAGATCACCGCCGCCTGCGAGCACTTCTCCGAGCTCGGGGTCTGCCATCGCCTCAACCGCCTGATCGAAGGGCAACTGTTTGTCGGCAACAGCATGCCAGCCCGACTGATGGATATGCTCGGCGAAACGGGCAAGGGGCCGAGCCGGGTGATGACCAACCGCGGCGCCTCCGGCATCGATGGCCTGATCGCCACCGCCTACGGTTTTGCCCAATCAATCGAGCAGGACAGTGATGAGCCCACCACCCTGCTGCTTGGGGATCTCAGCGCCCTGCACGACCTCAACAGCCTCGCCCTGCTCAGCAAGGCGAGTCGACCGCTGGTGGTGATCCTGCTCAACAACGATGGCGGCAGCATCTTTCGTATGTTGCCGGTGCCCACCGAAGGGGAGCTGCTGGAGAGCTACTACCGGCTGCCCCACGGCCTCAGTTTTGAACATGCTGCCGCCATGTTTGGTCTCGCCTATCGGGCGCCGACCACCCTGCCTGAGTTCGAACGCGATTACAGCGCCGCCCTCCAACATGGCGTTACCTTGATCGAGATCCGGGTACCGAGCGAGCAGGTGGCCGATGATCTCAAGGCGCTGGGGGCCGCCATCCGTGGCAAATAAAGATGCCAATGTACCACTGGTGCTACTGCACGGCCTGCTGGGGGATAGCGGCGACTGGCAACCGGTGATCGACCGGCTGCCCGCCATCCGATGCATCACCCTCGATCTGCCGGGTCATGGTCAGCATAGCGCTCTCAACGTCAACGACTTTGAGCAGAGCCACCAGTGGCTGGTCGCCGAGCTGGCCAGCCGCAACCTTGAACGCTATCTGCTGGCGGGTTACTCGCTGGGTGGGCGACTGGCCCTCTATCACGCCAGCCGCGAGCCCGCCGGGCTGCAGGGGCTGCTGCTGGAGAACTGCAACCCGGGACTACCGGCCAGTGAACGGGCCGCCCGCATCCAGCACGATGAACAGTGGGCGCAGCGCTTTGAGCATGAGCCCCTGGCTGACGTGCTTGCAGACTGGTACCGGCAAGGGGTGTTTGCCGATCTTGACGATGCGGCCCGGGCCAGCCAGATCGCCCGCCGCCTTGGCAACGACGGTCAGGGCATCGCCACCATGCTGCGCGCCACCTCGCTAGGCAAGCAGCCGGATCTCGCCCCCTGGCTCATGGCGAGCCAGCTGCCGGTTACTTATGTGAGTGGCAAGCGGGATCACAAATTCCATCAGCTGGCTTGCCAGCTGGCAAACCAGGATCGCAGAATCAACCACTTGGTGCTGGATGGCGGCCATAATCTGCACGCCCATCAGCCTGATAACTTTGCCCGACTCCTCGCGGAGTGGGTCAACCAACAAGAAGAGACGAGTCATGATTGAAGCAATGACGGAAGCTGAACTGTATGCACCCGTTCAACATGCCGGGATTGCTCAACTCAGTGTTCAACTCGGTGCTCAACTGCACTCTCCCAGATCAGAAGGAAAAAAACCATGATTGAAGCAATGACGGAAGCGGAACTGTACGCTCCTGTTGAGTGGCAGGATTGCTCCGCCGGTTACGAGGACATCCTCTATCACAAGTCCAACGATGGCATTGCCAAGATCACCATCAACCGTCCCCAGGTGCGCAACGCCTTCCGCCCCCGCACCGTCAAAGAGATGCTGCAGGCACTGGCCGATGCCCGTTATGACGATCAGGTCGGTACCATCATCCTGACCGGTTTTGGCGAGAAAGCCTTCTGCGCCGGCGGCGACCAGAAGATCCGTGGCGACTACGGTGGATACCGGGATGATGAGGGGACTCACCACCTCAACGTGCTCGACTTCCAGCGCGACATCCGCACCTGCCCGAAACCTGTTGTTGCCATGGTGGCCGGTTACGCAGTCGGTGGCGGCCACGTGCTGCACATGATGTGTGACCTGACCATCGCCGCCGACAACGCCCAGTTTGGCCAGACCGGCCCGAAAGTAGGCTCTTTCGACGGCGGTTGGGGTGCTTCCTACATGGCTCGTATCGTCGGCCAGAAGAAGGCCCGCGAAATCTGGTTCCTCTGCCGCATGTACGATGCCCAGCAAGCCCTCGACATGGGTCTGGTCAACACCGTCGTGCCGCTGGCAGAACTGGAGCGCGAAACCGTGCGCTGGTGCCGTGAAATGCTGCAAAACAGCCCGATGGCGCTGCGTTGCCTGAAAGCCGCCCTCAACGCTGACTGTGATGGTCAGGCGGGCTTGCAGGAGCTGGCGGGCAATGCCACCATGCTCTTCTACATGACCGAAGAGGGTCAGGAAGGCCGCAACGCTTTCAATGAAAAGCGTCGCCCCGACTTCTCCAAATACAAGCGGAACCCCTGATGACACTAGCCCTGTATCGCTATCAACTGCCTTTTACCCAGCCACTGACCTTTCACGGCAAGGTGGAGGTGGCGCGAGAGGGGCTGTTGGTGCGCATCAACGACGGCTGGGGGGAAATTGCCCCCCTGCCCGGCTTCTCGAAAGAGAGCCTGCAACAGGCAGAGGCAGAAGCCCTTGCCACGCTGGCAGCCTTGGCCGCCGGCGACACCCCGAACCCCGTGCTGCCGTCGGTGCAATTTGGCCTCGACTGCGCGCGCCGGACATGGCCCGAGCAGCGCAACCCGCTGCCGGAGCCCTATCCCCTCATTCAAGGCTCCCCCCAGGAGCTGCTGCGCAACTGGAAAGAGTGGCTGCACCGCACGCCCGGCAAGGCCAAGCTTAAGGTGGCGCGCTACCCGATGCGTGACGAGCTGGCGCTGATCCGCCTGCTGTGCGATCGCCTCCCCTCCCTCAAGCTGGTGCTGGATGCCAACCAGGGCTGGACTCGCGAGGAGGCGTGGACCTTCTGCGGCCACCTCGACCCGAATCGTATCGAGTATCTGGAAGACCCTTGCGCCGACTTTGCCGATATCGCCTTTGTCGCCAACCGCACCGGCATGCCGGTGGCGCTGGACGAACTGCTGGCACAAGGCAAGCCGTGGGAGCCGATCCCGCAACTGCGCGCGCTGGTGCTCAAGCCTACCCTGCTCGGTTCACTCGCCAACTGCGAAGCGCTGATCGCCCGCGCCCGCGAACTGCGGCTCAAGGTGATCATCTCCTCCTGCTTCGAATCGGATCTGGGCCTGAACCAGCTGTTTCATCTGGCGGGCGAATGGGCGCCGGAACAGGCGCCGGGTCTGGATACCCGCCGCTGGATGGCAGGCAATCTGCTGGGGGAAGATGGCAAACCGGATCTGAGCCGACTGGAGCAACTGTATTACCGTGATTGACCCCTCCCGTTCACCCGAACAGACGCCTTGCCCGGTACGCCACCGGGCAATCACAGCCCCGAACCGCATTGCCATCCACACCGCCTCGCCTCTCAGTTATCGCCAGCTCGATGCTCGCCTCAACAGCCTGTGCCAACAGCTGGAACAAGCCGGAGTGCGTCGTGGCGCTCATCTGGCGGCGGTGGTGCGCGGTGCGCTGGAAGATGTGCTGCTGGCGTGGGCCTGCGTACGCAGCGGCGTGGTGTTCTGCCCGCTCAACCCCGCCTTTCCTCTCGAAAAGCAGCGCGAGCTGGCGGTGCAACTCGATGCCGATGCCTTCTGGTCGGCAGGGGAGATCCCGGCAGACAACTGGCAGCCCTTGCAGCTCGACTTCACGCGCGAACTGCCGGCAAGCGAGGAAGCGTGGCCGCTGGAATCGACTCAGCTCAACAACATGATCCTCACCTCCGGCTCCAGCGGTACGCAGAAAGCGGTGGCGCACCGGCTCTGCAACCACCTTGCCTCGGCACGCGGCTCTGCCACCCTCATTCCCCTCGATGAGACCTGCGGCTGGCTGCTCTCCCTGCCACTGTTCCATGTGGGCGGCTACGCCATCCTGTTTCGGGTCTTTCTGGCGGGTGCGACTCTGGTACTGGATCAACGTGAACGCCCCCTCAAGGAGCGGCTGGAGTGCCAACCCATCACTCACTTGTCTCTGGTACCTACCCAACTCTGGCGCCTGCTGGCAGAGGGCTTTGATCCCACCCGTACCCGCCTGCGCGAGCTGCTGCTCGGTGGCGCCGCCATCCCGCAGCCGCTGGTGAGCCGCCTCTGCGCCATGGGGCTCGAACCCAAGGTGAGTTATGGTCTCTCCGAGATGGGGAGCCAGGTCTGCACCGCTATCCCCGGCGATGCAGGCGTAGTTGGCAAACCGCTACCGGGACGGGAAGTGTGCATCAGGGAGCAGGAGATCTGCGTGCGCGGCGCCACCCTGTTTGCCGGTTACTACCGAGATGGCGAGCTGGAACGACCCCTCGATGACGAGGGCTGGTTTCATACCCGCGACAAGGGGAGGTTCACTGCGGCAGGGGAACTGCTGGTAGAGGGACGGCTCGATAACCTCTTTATCTCAGGTGGCGAAAACATCCAGCCCGAAACCATCGAGCAGCGACTGGTAGATCATCCCGCTGTCGCCCAGGCGCTGGTGGTGCCGGTGCCGAGCGACGAGTGGGGGCAACGCCCCGCCGCCTTTATCGACTGGCACGGCGAGCCGGTGCCCTACCCCGAACTGGCAGCCTGGATCCGTAGCGCCCTGCCCGGCTTTATGGTCCCCGACCACTGGCTCCCCTGGCCCGATCTTGGCGGCAATCTCAAGCCCTCTCGCCAACTGCTGGGCAAGGTAGCCCGACAACAAACCACTCGGGCACGACAAGCTGAATGAGATCGGACTCACAATTTACCGATCTTCTTTGAAAACAAAAAAGAAACATGTGAGTCCTTACTGCGGCGCCAACCCACGATAATTCGATCAGACTCAAAAAGTCACCATCTTATTGATTTATCTGATTTTTAATTGGCAATTGATATCCCTTTGGAACTGTTTAAATTGCCTTGCGATTACTCGCAAGACAATACACAAACAAGAACAAAGGGATAAAAATGAACCGTTCAGGTACCGGGTGGCTGCTGCTGGCAGGCCCCCTGCTTTTGGCTACATCCTCGGCGCAAGCCAACTACTCCCCCAATGACTGGCGACAGTATCAGCTGACTGGCGAATCGAGCCGGCAACTGGCCGCTCGCATCACCGAGATCACCTACGAGCTCAAGGCGCGCAGCAGCAACGCCCCCTATCAGCAGCTCAGGGTCTACCGTCGCTTCGACTGGCAGAGCAGCGCTCTCGCCGCACTGGCCGAGCAACAGTGTGGCGAGCCGCAGCTCAAGGTAGATGCGGGCTGGCAGGTCCGCTTCGTGCGCTGTGAAGATCGGATTCCGGCGGGCAAGCTGATCCCGGCCAGCAGTTATGACTTCGGTTATGGCCTCAAGCAGGGTCGCTGGGAGCAACTGGCGGGCACGCCGACCGCCCAACGGCAGGATCGTCTGCCACTGCCACAAGCCATCATCCTGGGTCAGAGCGAAAGGGAGCTGGATCGTTGCGAACTCAACCCGCAGGGCCGCTGCGCCGAGTCGGAGTGGCACTATCAACCGCAGGATTGGCAGCAGTTGCAGGTACTTGAAGAGACCCCGAGTGAGCGGGATGGCCGGTTGGAGCAGATCTTCTTCCGTCTGCAACCGGTGGCAGGCAGTCAGGCGGCCGCTCAGGTCAGCGAGATCCACGTCTGGCGCCGCTATCAGTGGCAGCTGGATCAACTCACGCCTCAGCAGGAGTGTGATGAGCCACAGGAGCGCAAGGAGGGGAACAACACCATCCGCTATCGCATCTGCCGTCAGGTGATCCCCGCTGGCAGCGAGGTTCAGGTAACGTTGCAAGATAGCGGCTACCAATACCCGGTCGCCGGCGGCGAGTGGCAACCCCTGCCAGAGAGCAAAGAGTGGCAGGAGAGCCGGGTGCTCAATCGCCCCATCGTGCTGGCCAGCAAGGAGGAGCAGCTGGAGTGCCGCCGTGCCAACGGTCGTCTCTGCTCCGAACCCGAGCAGCCCGATGTGGACCTGCTCGACAGCGATGCCGCCAAACTGGTAGCCGACGTGAGCGGCCAGAACAGTCCTGCCTGGCAGGCGGATTACGGCCACGATGACGCCAAGCTGATGGCGGTGGTGCGCGGCATGCGTGCCCTACTGGCGGCCAACCAGCCGACCCATCCGGCAATGGACAAGCTGCTCTACTATGTGCGCGCCCACAACTACCACGGCGGCGTTGGCAAAGAGAGTGATCAGGCTGCCCGGGCACTGGCCGGGGTAATGATTGATCTGCTCAACCACCCATTGCTGCTGGGAGCTGAACCGCAGGATCAGGCTGGCACAGTGCTGGAAGCCTGGAGCGTGGCAGCGCAGGGACAACTTGGCCAAGCCGCCTTCCGCCAGAGTGCCGCCCCCATGCTGGCCCAGCTCAACCAGGCGCTCGGCTATGCGGTGCAACATGCGGCACAGATCAATGGCCACAAACCCTGGGCCGATGGCCTGTTCGAGCTGCTCAATCTGGTCGATCAGAGCGCCTCTTACGGTCAGCAGGCTGACTTCAGCGCAGCTGTGCTGCAGCAGGAGGCGGCATTGCGCCAGAGCCTGCTGCAACTGGGCCTGAGCGAGCTGGCCCTCTGGAAACAGCGCGACGGCTCACGGGATCTGTTTATCTTCAACAACATCCTCGATGCCCACAGCCGCCTCTACCAGATGATGCGCTACCTCCATCACACCAGCCCGGATAAGGCGATCGCCTATCGCCAGCAGCTGGATCGCGATGTCATCGCCATCATGCGCCAGCAGGGGCTGATCCCGGGTGGCCAGCATCCGGCCGCCATGCTGGAAGAGGTCTCCCTGACCCTCTCCAGCTACTACCTCACCTACACGGATCGCACCAGCGAGGCTTGTGTCAGCGGCGAGTTTGCCGGGCTTTGCACACCGATCCGCATGGAAGATATTCTGCCGTTCGAGCACACCTGCTCACCCACCCTGCGTCTGCGCGCCCAGGATCTGACTCAGGCTCAGGCCGAAGGGATCTGCCGCGAGCTGGGTGATGAAGAGCAGCGCTTCCACCAGCAGATGGAAACGGGCGAGCAACCGGTGGCCGACGATCACAACGAGGCGCTGGAGCTGGTGATCTTCAACTCCTCCGCCGACTGGGGCCGCTACGGCAGCGCGCTGTTTGGTGTCTCCACCGACAATGGCGGCATCTATATCGAGGGGGATCCGGCTCGCCCCGGCAATCAGGCCCGCTTCTTCGCCTATGAGGCGGAGTGGAAACGCCCTGCCTTCCAGGTGTGGAACCTGCGCCACGAGTACGTTCACTATCTGGATGGGCGCTTCAATCAGTACGGCAGCTTCGGCCACTATCCGCTCAACCGCACCACCTGGTGGGCCGAGGGGATTGCAGAGTACATCGCCCACGGCCAGTGCTTTGCCCGGGGTCTGGATAACGTGGCAAACCGCCCCGCCAACCAGCGTCCGACACTGGCGGCGATCCTCCACCTTGACTACAACCAGGGTGGCGAGATGGTCTACTCCTGGTCCTATACCGTGCACCGCTTCCTCAACGATACCGGTCGCGGCGCCAGCTGGCTGGCGCTGGCACAGGCGCTGCGCAATCCGGATCGGCAGCAGGCGATGAGCGACTTCGAAGGGGAGCTGGACCGGCTGATCGCCAACGACAGCGATGCCTATCAGGCGTGGCTCGCCCGGGATCTGCTGCCCTGGTGGCAAGCCAACAAGGAGTCAGACGCCTGCAAGGGTAACGACTCCGCCCACTGATAGACCTTCACCGACCAGAGGGGCTGCCACCGCAGCCCCTCGCTTTATCCTCCCGCTCTCCCGGCCTCTGCTGCGACAACCTCTGCCCGAATGAGGTGCCCGCCCGTTATCAAGCCTGACGCCAGCGGCCGAGTTGTAATAGAATGCCGATAGCCACTCCCAACTTCAGACCCTGACCGCACCGCGCATGAAGAAGTTTGCCAAGATCCTCCTCGCCTGCCTCGTTTTGCTGCTGGCCCTGATTGCCATGCTGCTGGGCTACAGCGAGTGGATCGTCTCGGATGCCCGTCACTACACCTACGATCAGGTGGACAAGGTGCCCTACAACCGGGTTGCGGTGGTGCTGGGTACCTCCAAATATCTCTCCGGTGGCGGCCCCAACCACTACTTCAAATACCGCATCAAGGCGGCGGCCGAGCTCTACAACAATGCCAAGGTGGACTTCATCATCGTCTCCGGTGACAACGCCACCGTGCAGTACAACGAGCCGCGCCAGATGCGCCGCGCCCTGATCAAGGCGGGCATCCCCGCCTCCGCCATCTATATGGATTTCGCCGGATTCCGCACCCTCGACTCAGTGGTTCGTGCCAAGGAGGTGTTCGGCCAGGAGCGCTTTACCGTGGTCTCCCAGGGCTTTCACAACGAGCGGGCCATTTTCATCGCCCGCCATTTCGGTATCGATGCGGTCGGCTTCAATGCCGAGGATCCCAGCGCCTATCAGGGGATCCGCACCCGAGTGCGGGAAGTCTTTGCCCGCCTGATGGGGCTGCTCGACCTCTATGTACTGGACAAGGGACCCAAGTTCCTCGGCGCTCCTGTGCCCATCGGTCTGCCAGTGCCTTGCCAGTCACTGAGCACCATCGGCAGCCTGCAACCCTGCCTCAAACAGCCCAAACCGGCGGTGGATGAGGCCAAGCCAGCGGCAGTATCTGCCGCAGTTGCCACCGAGTCGGCTACTCCATCTGCCTCGGCCGTGACTGAACAAGTCACTCCTGCTTTATCCGCAGCGGTAGCCACTGAGCCGGTCACTCCCGCTAAACCCGCGGCAGAAACCACCGCCGAGATGCCCAGCGCGGCCTTGCCCACATTGCCGATGACCCCTTCAGCCGCCAGCGTCAGCACTGCCACACCATAAACAGACGACCCGCCAACTGGCGGGTCTTGTTATTACAGCGCGGATTGTGGCGGTGAGCCTGCACACCCATACCCAGCGACCAGGTCAGCCTCGCGCCGCCTGATAGCGGCGGGCCACTTCGGCCCAATACACCACCTGATAGAAGGCTGCGATATAGTCAGGACGCTTGTTCTGGTACTTGAGATAGTAGGCGTGCTCCCACACATCCAGTCCCAGGATCGGGGTATGGCCATGCATCAGGGGACTATCCTGATTGGCACTGCTCTCCACCTGCAATCTGCCCGCCTTGTCCACCACCAGCCAGGCCCAGCCGCTACCAAAGCGGCTCAGAGCCGCCTGAGTGAAAGCCTGCTTGAAGGCATCGAATCCCCCCAATTCCCGCTCAATGGCCAGAGCCAGCTCACCACCCGGCTCACCGCCCCCCTGCGGGCTCATCACCAGCCAGAACAGGGAGTGATTGGCATGGCCGCCGCCATGGTTGCGTACCGCACCCTGCAAGGTGGCGGGCAAAGTATCGAAGCGGCGCAGCAGCTCCTCTACCGGCAGTGCGGCCAGCTCGGGCGCCGTTTCCAGTGCGGCGTTGAGGTTGTTGATATAGGTCTGGTGATGACGGCTATGGTGGATCTCCATGGTCAGTGCATCGATATGGGGTTCCAGTGCGTCGTAGGCATAGTTCAGGGCAGGCAGGGTATGGCTCATGATGACCTCTGTTCGGATTAATGGAGCCGGGATGAGGGCTCGCTCTGACACAGGCAGTGACCGAGCGAACGCATGATCCCGGCGTGGCTGCCGTGGCGCTGTACGAACGTCAGCAACTCGGCACGGGTTGTGCGGGTATGGCGCAAAGCAGCCTCTCGCAGGCGAGAGGAGCAAGCGGGGGAGTGACAGGTTGCCAACAGGCAGTCGTGCACATAGCAGAGCAGGTCGGCGGCGCGATCGGGCAGAGTCATGGCCACCAGCAGATCCGCCAGATTGTGGTGAGCCACCACCAGCGCCGCCACCGCCTCATCGGCGTCATGCCACTGCACCAACTGCTGACGAGCCAGCCAGAGCGCCTGCTGATAATGAGCCAACGCCTGATGATACTCGCCGCAGTCAAACAGCCGGTTGCCCTCTCGGGTCTGCTGTTTCCAGTGACTCATGCTGCTGCCACCTTCGGTCGACTCGACCCACCCCTTCACCCAGGTTGCTGTCATATGCTTCACACCAACAAATGATAATAGTTATCATTACATAAATCATATCCGGGAGACAAGGGGCGTCGGGATCGCAGTAAACAGCCAAAACAGCGCGGCCACTCCTTGGCAAGGAGTGGCCGCTTGAGGCAACCGGTCAGTGAATTCGACCGGCCAATTGGAAGTTAATGGCAGGTCAGATGTTGTTGGCGGGCGAAGGCGGGGCAATTCCCAGCAGCATGTGATCCATCATCCCCACCATGCGCCCTATCTCGGGCTTGGTGATGGTATCGTTGGCCCCCAGTTGCAGTGCTTTCTGGCGGTTATCATCGCTCATCAGGGAGGAGAACATCACGATGGGCATCTCCTTGTAGGAGGGGGTATCCCGCAGACGCTTGAGCAGGTGCATGCCATCCATGCGCGGCATCTCCACATCGGTGATCACCGCATTGACGAAGCCGGTCACCGGCATTCTCTCCTCCTGGGCCAGACGATCGAAATCCGTCATCATCTCCAGCCCCTCTCCCCCGTCCTTGGCCGTGATCACGTTGTAACCGGCGGTGCGCAGGGTGGTTTCGATCATCTTGCGGATAAAGGCTGAGTCATCCACCACCAGAATGGTTTTGCCCTGGCGCAGCGCCATCATGCGATCGTCGATAAGCACTTTGCGATCCTGAGTGACGTCGTACTTCTCCATGCTGAGCTCGGGGTTGATGTCGGCGATGATCTTCTCGAAATCGAGGATCATGATGAGATTGCCATCACGCCTGACCACGGCCACCACGCAGTCGTTCTCCCCCGCCTCCAGAAACTGGCTGGGGGACTCCACATCCTCCCAAGAGACCCGGTGGATCCTGCTGACACTGTCGATCAGAAAACCGTTGGCCATCTTGTTGAAGTCGGTGACGATCACCACCTTGTGGCTGGGGTCCGGGTTGGTCTTGATGCCGAGCCAGCCCGCCAGATCCACCAGCGGGATGAGCCGATCCCGCAGGGAGAATACCCCCACCATATGACGCTGGGCATTGGGGTAATCTGTGGTCTCCGGTACCCGGATCACCTCGCGCACCTTGGCGACGTTGATCCCGTAATAAGCGGTTTTTTCACGGCCGTCCGGTAGCTGCTTCTTGAGGTGAAACTCGATGATCTCAAGCTCATTGGTGCCACTTTCGGTCAGGATAGATTTACGCTCTTCCCCATCTTTGGACATCGTGGTGACTCTCATTCTGGTTGCGCGGGCAGCAGACCGCTGCGGTTTTCCCTCAGTATAGGAATGGATTTCACCCAACGGCTCGGATCTCGGCAAGATTGCACCGTTACCCGCTTGATCCCGCAGGCTGGCACGATCGTATGTGCCACTCAGGACAACATTGGCAGATGGTGAAATCCATCATGTACTCACAAGGAGCCTGAGATGAGTGAAGGTATCGTCGTGATTGGCGCTTCTGGCGGGATCGGGGCGGCTCTGGTGACACACTGGTTGGCGGCGGGTGTCGGGCCAGTCATTGCCATCAGCCGTCAGCCCGCACCAGCAGGCGCCTCTTCGCCAGCCCTGCACTGGCTATGTTGCGATTACAGCGATGAGCAGATGGCAGCTGCGGTAGCCCGCATCGCTGAGTTGGCACCTAGACCACATCGGGTGGTGATCTGCAATGGCATACTGCATCAGGGGGAAATCCAGCCAGAGAAGCGGCTGGAAGCAATCAATCTGGATGCCATGACCCGCTTCTACCAGACCAATGCCTTGCTGCCGCTGCGCTGGATCAGCCAGTTGTTACCGCTGTTTAGCCGCGAGCCTTGCACCTTGGCCGTTCTCAGTGCCCGGGTCGGCAGCATTGGCGACAACCGAGCAGGCGGCTGGTATGGCTATCGCGCATCCAAGGCCGCCCTCAACATGCTGCTCAAGTGTGCCGCCATCGAGCTGGCCCGGCGGGCCCCCGGCGTCAAATTGCTGGCCTTCCATCCCGGCACAGTGGATACCCAACTCTCCCGCCCGTTTCACGCCAATGTACCGGCGGGAAATGTGCAGAGTCCCGAGCTGGTAGCCGACCATCTGATTAACCTGATGAACCGGCTGCAACCGGATGGCGAGCTGAGCTTTCTCGACTGGCAGGGCAAACCTATCGAGTGGTAGGGGAACTCAAGAGACGCGCCAGCAGCGCCCGCAACCTCTTGATCACGGCGGGCTTGCCAGCCAGTTGCAACCTCGCAGCCAGTCTTCCCCAGTCGGCATATTGCCAGATGGCTGCGATCAGCAGATAACGCTCTTCAGGGGTCAGTGAACCCAGCACAGCCAGATTGCGCGCCAGCCACAGCTGCAAGCTGGATTGGCTCAGTTCGAACGGCTTGTGATGCAGGGCAAAGCACTCAACCTCATCGCGCTCGAACTCGCCAAGCTCAGTTGCGGTGACGGTGCTGCCTTGCAGGCATTGCCATACCAGCTCGGGCTCCAATCCTTTCAACTCACCCGCCAGCAGGGTCGGCAGCTGGCGAATGAAACGCTGCTGCCACTGATCCAGCTCGGGCTCATGCTCGGGTTTCAGCGCCTTTAGCAGCAGGGCGGCGTGGCAGCCGCTGGCGGCATCCCGTTGTAGACCAATGCGCAGCACCGTCAGTCCGGCCTTGCGCCAGAAGGGGAGCAGGTCGGCGCTGGCCGAAAAGGCAGAACCGAGGTAATCGATCCCCGCCTGACGATAATGTTCTTCAAGCCTGCCAAGCAGCAGCGAACCCAGCCCGTGGCGGTGTAGCTCGGGATGGATGGCGATACGCATCACCCGGGCGTAGCTGCGCCCCCCGCCGTTTTAAAACCGGCGTGGGCCAGCAGCGATTGGGGCAGCAGATGGCCGCGCGGACGGCGGCGACCGGCCCAGATCGCCTCGGCCAGTTCGGGCTCTATCTCCCCTTCCCGCGCCACCAGCGCCACACCCAGCAGGCTCGCATCCTGCTCCAGCAGATGGATGTCGAGATCCGGGCTCTCCAGCAGGGACCTGAGATCGCTCGGCGTAGTCTGGTAGTGAGCCAGCACCAGCAGGCCAAAGAGCTGGTCGAGCAGCGCCTCGTCGCTCGCCAGCGCCTCCTGACTGACCAGACGCCAGCTCGGGCTGGTAGGCGGCAAGGGAGTTGCCACTTCGGCATTGAGGCCGAGCAGGCGGAAGATCAGCGGCTCCAGCGGATCACGCTCACTCCAGCGAATGGGCTCAGAGAGGTGGATCTCCTGCCACTCCGGGGTCTGGCTATCGAGCACCCGTTTGAAGCGCAGGTGAAAACCGCGCCCCGTCCCTTCGTAACCGTGCTCGGTGGTGGCAAACACAATGCGGCTGTGGCGGGCCAGCATGGCTTCAAGCTGCGGGGTCGGAATGGCGGCCGCTTCATCCACCAGCAGCAGATCGGGATTCATCGCCTCGTGCACCAGCCGATCCGGCGAACAGTAGCTCAGCCCTGTCAGCTGTTCCGGCGTGCAATCGAGCCCGCAAGCGGCGTGGGCAAACAGGGTGGCGACCGTCGCCTGCGAGGGGGCCGTCACCACGATGTTCAGCCCTGGCTGCTGGCGCAGCAGCTCGGCGGCAGCCAGCCCCAGCAGCGCACTCTTGCCACGGCCGCGGTCGGCGCTCAGCACCAGCGGACGGCGGCGATGGCCCTGCAACACCTTGTGGATGGCGGGCAGTGCCCGTGCCTGATCGCTGCTCAGCCTGCGCTCGGGCCCAATCGGTTGCCACGGCTGCGAGCAAACTGGCGGCTCCAGAAAGAGGGCTGGATCACCTTCCAGCAACCGAACCAGTCGGGCGATAAAGCCGTGGCCGGCCCGGCTCGCCTCCTCCGGCTGGGCCACCAGCCGGATCCGGTCAGGATCCGGCCATGCGGGCCACTGCGCTCTGGGCGGGGTCAGCAGCAGCAGCAAGCCACCGGCGCGCAGGGTGCCTGCCAGCGCCCCGAAGGCGTCGGGATGAAAGCCGCTGAAAGCGTTGAACACCAGCATGTCGCACTCTTGACCGAGCCGCTGCAGCGCCTTGGCGGCGGGTTGCGGAGCATAATGCTCGGGCCCGGCGCCCAGCCAGAAGACGGTCTCGCCGAGCAGGGATTGAGCGCGGGCAATGCAGTCGGCCTCCTCCCCCTCCAGCCAGATCAGGCGTCGCTCACCGGCGCGGGCCAGCGCCTCGCGCAGCAGGGTGACCTCTTGCAGTGTCATGAAGCCTGGCTGTCAGCCGGTTTGCGGGGCTCGAACATGCGATCCCCCATCTGATCGATAAAGGTGTGGGCCTTCTGCACCATGAAGCGCTCGGCATCGGCCGGATTGGCAAACAGATCGGAGCGGATGAAACGGTGGATTTGCAGCACGCCGTCCAGCTCCTTGGTGATGCGGCCCGCCAGCCGATACTGGCCACCTTCTGCCATGGGTTCCGGATAGATGAGATAGCCGGCATATTCGGTCGGGGTCACTTCCACAACCTTGGTCGGCTCGCCCCCGAACAGGGCGCTGAACAGTTTCTTGAGCATGGTGATCTCCTCTGGTTGCCAGCATTGTCCCCAAGGGGTTGCACAGTGGCAAGCAGGGGATCTTATTACCAATGGTTATTTGCACTACGAACCATTCTCATTTAGATTTCATCTCATTCCACAAGAGGTGACCATCATGTACGTCTGTTTGTGCCGCGGCATCACAGATACCCAGATCCGCAAAGCAGTGCAGTCAGGTAAAAGCGAATTCCGCCAGCTCAAGCAGTCGCTCGAGGTGGGCGCCCAATGTGGAAAATGCGTGCGCATGACCATGGAGATCATCGCCGCCGAGCTCGACAAGATGGAGCAGGATCAACCCGTGCTCTACTACGAAGTGGCCTGATCCGGACACCTCTTTTCTGATGCGACCCGCCAACAGGGTCACCTCTTTTCTCAGGCGAGCTGGCTCGCCAAACCCCTTGTTGTCACTTTTCTGGACTAAGCTCTAACGATCGAAGCCTCAGGCACGAACCAAGGAGCACTGTCGATGAAAGGAGATCCCAAGATCATTGCCCACCTCAACAAGGTGCTGGCCAATGAGCTGATTGCCATCAACCAATACTTCCTGCACGCCCGCATCTACGATGACTGGGGCCTCAAGGCGCTCGGGCACAAGGAGTATCACGAGTCTATCGATGAGATGAAACACGCCGATGAGCTGGTCAAGCGCGTGCTGTTTCTCGAAGGGCTGCCCAATTTGCAGGATCTGGGCAAGCTGCGTATCGGCGAGACCGTCGAAGAGATGCTGCGCTGCGACCTTTCGCTGGAGATGGATGCCATCCCCGACCTCAAGGTAGCCATCGCCTATGCCGAGTCGGTGCAGGACTACATCAGCCGCGACCTGTTCCAGGAGATCCTGGAGGATGAAGAGGAGCATGTGGACTGGCTGGAGACCCAGCTCGATCTTATCGATCGCATCGGGCTGGAGAACTACCAGCAGTCGCAACTGCACCACGGCTCCTGAGCCAGCAGGCCAGCAAGCAAAGAGACCCGCCAGCGCGGGTCTCTTTATTTGGGCAGCCATATTTGAGTTGCATGACCCGAAAACTTTTCGACAGGATCACAGTTAATGCGCCCGACACAGCATCTGTCATGGCTTTCGATTAGGATACGACTCTCTGCCAATAACAATGCTACGGACGATTTCCATGGAACAGATTGCACGCGAGATGGCGCCCCACAAGCGGGTGGCTCTGGTGGCTCACGACAACATGAAGACCCCTCTGCTGAACTGGGTGATGCGCCGCAAGGAGGAGCTCAAGCTCCACCATCTCTATGCGACCGGCACCACCGGCACCATGCTCGGCAAGCAGGCGCAACTGCCCATCACCTGCCTCTTCTCCGGCCCCATGGGGGGCGACCAGCAGCTCGGCGCCCTGATCGCCGAAGGGAAGATCGATGTGCTGATCTTCTTCTGGGATCCCCTCAATGCGGTGCCGCACGATCCGGACGTGAAGGCGCTGCTGCGCCTTGCGGCGGTCTGGAACATCCCGGTCGCCACCAACGAAGCGACCGCCGACTTCATCATGGACAGCCCCCATATGCGGCAGGCGTTCAGCGTGCAGATCCCGGATTACGCCGGTTATCTGAAGGCGCGCACCGAGTGATCGGCTAACCCTCATGCAAGAGGGCCGCAACAAGCGGCCCTCTTTAATTGGGAAAATGAATCAGCCAGGGACACAAACCGGCGCCGGCTTATAGCGCGCGGGCGAGAATGCGTGCCACCCGATCCGGGTCGATATCCTGCTGCTCACCGAGCGCGGTGCGCCCCACCCGCTTGAGGTTGGAGCAGACCGCCGGAATGCAGCTTTCGCTGAGGCCATAGTCGGCAAGCCGGGTCCCCAGTCCCATCTTCTGGAAGAATTGCTCGGTGCGGATGATCGCCTCCTCGATGCGCAGGGCCTTGTCCTCGCGGGTCGAATACCACACCCGCTCAGCAAACTGGGCCAGCTTGTCCTGCTTCTGGCTCGCCCGCTCACGCAGCAGCGAAGGGAGCACCACCGCCAAGCTCTGGCCATGATCCAGCCCGTAGAGCGCCGTCAGCTGATGGCCGATAGCGTGAGAGGCCCAATCCTGCGGCACTCCGCAACCGATAAGCCCGTTGAGCGCCAGACTGGCCGCCCACATCAGATTGGCCCGCACCTGATAGTTGGTCGGCTCCGCCAGCGCCTTGGGGCCGTTCTCCACCAGCACCTGCAGCAAACCTTCCGCCAGCCGATCCTGTACCTCGCCGCCGACCGGAAAGGTGAGGTACTGCTCGGCAATATGGACGAAGGCATCCACCACTCCGTTACCGGTCTGGCGCGGCGGCAGACTGTAGGTGGTCGCCGGATCGAGCACCGCAAATTGCGGCTGCACCAGCGGGCTTCTGAAGGAGATCTTCACATCCCCCCGGCTCACCACCGAGGTGGGATTGCTCTCGGAGCCGGTGGCTGGCAGGGTCAGCACACAGCCCATCGGCAGCGCCTTGTGCACACTCGCCTGTTTACCGCAGATATCCCAGGGATCATCCCCCTCGTAGCAGGCGGCGGCCGCAACAAACTTGGTGCCATCCACTACCGAGCCGCCTCCGACGGCTAGCAAGAAGTCGATGCGATCGCGTTTAACCTGCGCCACCGCCTCCATCAACAGCTCGAATCTGGGGTTGGCGCCGATGCCGGAAAACTCCTGCCACGTCACCCCTTCCAGCGCCCGGGTCAGCTGCTCATAGACGCCGTTTTGCTTGATGCTGCCGCCGCCGTAGAGCACCAGCAGCCGGCTGCCGGGCGGGATCAGTTCGGGCAGGCTGGCGATCTGCCCCTCGCCGAAACAGATACGGGTCGGATTGGCATATTGGAAGTTGTACACGGCGGACTCCTCGACTGGCTCAATGCGCGGACATTGTGCGCCTGTGGGGAGGTGAGGTCAAAAGAGGTGGCAGAAGCTTGCCCATCGGCGGTCGACACTGGCCCATCGGTGCCGACCGGGTATCTCACACAACAGTGACGGGATCAGGCGGTTTTGGCCTTATCTGTGGATGAGCTCTTCTTGCCGGTCAGGCGATCCATCGCCTCCTTGAGCATCGCCTCTCGCTGCTCGTTGAGCGGCTTGCTCTGCTCCGCCCGCTCTTCCGGAGTCAGCTTCTTGTTATCGGCGATGGTCTTGAGCTTCTCTTCGATCTCGTTGAACTTCTTGCGATCGAAACCGAGCGCCTTGTCCACCAGCTGCTGCACCACGCCCCCCTTGTCGGAGCTCATATCGAGCGCCGGTGGCAACTTGTTGTTCTTGGCCAGATGTTCGTAGGTCAGCACCTGCTGGGCCTGGCCGGTCATGCGCTGGGTGGAGAGGCTGACCATCTCCTCCCAGCCACCGCCCTGACCGCCGCTACTGGCACTGTTGAGGGTAGCGAGGGCACGGTTGTTGGATGCGCTCTGGGCAAGCTGCTGGCTGTAGGGTTTGATATCCATGGGGGCTCCAATTCGGTGCGCATCTGCGGCAATGGGCACAGGCTGATCCGGTCACATGGGGCGTCAGGCCCCACCATTATCAATTAAACCAGCAAGTTACAGGCCAACTTGTCAGATAGTGCGAGATCCAGAGATATGGCGGATCTCACCACGTCCCCCACGCAAACTGGCGTCAGAATCATGACTCATCTGCTGCCAGTTCACACTGTTTTGGCACATTTTGCCGTCCGCGCACCACGACGCCAGAGAAAAGTCAGGAACCGCAGCCCGATCACAAAATAAACAACCACTCAGGAATACAATTTTGGCGCACATCACAACCAGCCAGCCGTGTCATGGATGATCTGTTCGAAAAACCAATAACAGGCAGATCAATCTGCCGTGCTCACTCCGCTGCCAGTTCGGAGTTGCAGCCTCCCCACACCTCATCCCCTCGTCTGACTCTCACTCACCGCAACCCTTCGGGTACACCTATGAAAAAACACACCTTGAGTCTTCTCTCTGCCACCCTGCTCACCCTGCTTGGCACCAGTGCCGACGCCTGTACCGGCCTTATCGTCGGCAAGGGCGCCAGTGCCGATGGCAGCGTGATGATCGCCAGAAACGAGGATTTTGGCGTCAACAACTGGAACAAGTACCTCGCCTTCCGGCCCGCGCAGCAGAACGAGGGCAAACTCTGGAAACTGGGCAACGGGCTGGAAGTGCCGATGCCCAAAGCATTTTTCGCCTACTCCGCCATCCACGACTGGGATGCCACCACCAGCGACCCGGCAGGCAAATATTATGAAGAGCGCGGCATCAACGAGTTCAACGTCGCCATCTCGGCCACCACCAGTGCCGAGGTCAACGACAAGGCCCGGAAAGCCGATCCGCTGATCGAGAAGGGAGTGATTGAAGCCATCATCCCCACCCTGATCCTGCCGCAGGCCAAGACGGCCAAAGAGGGGGTCGAGCTGCTCGGCCGCTATGTGGAGCAATATGGCGCCGGTGAGGGCAACAGCCTCTATCTGGCGGATGTGAGCGAGGCCTGGCTGATGGAGATTGGCTCCGGCCACCACTGGATCGCGGTGCGGGTGCCGGACGACAGCTACGCCATGGTGGCCAACGGCCTGCGCATCCACGGCGTCAATCTCGACAGCGCCGATGTGCAGCACTCGCCCAAGCTGCTGGAGTTCGTGCGTGAGCACAAACTGCTGGATAACGCCGACCCGAAAGATTTCAACTTCGCCAAGGCATTCGGAGTGATTGCCGACCCCTACAACGTGGATCGGGAGTGGCTCGGCCAGAACATGCTGACGGCCTCCCACAAACAGGCGACCCGGCAGGCGCAATATCCACTGTTTATGAAGCCGGATGCCCCCATCGCCGTGCCGGACGTGGCCAGGGTGCTGAGCGCCACCTATGACGGTACGCCGCTCACGGGCAAGGCGGAGCGGCCGATCCGCGTCGATCGCCAGCTCGAATCCCACGTCATCCAGCTGCGCAAGGAGATGCCCAAAGAGCTGCAGGGACTGATCTGGCAGAGCTACGGCGTGCTGGCCGAATCAGTGATGGTGCCGCTCTACAACACCCTGGAAAACTATCCCCTGCCCTATCGCACCGGCAGCGACAGCTACTCCGACGATTCCGCCTACTGGCAGTTCCGCAGCCTGACAGCGCTGGCCAGCACCGATCCGGACAAATACCTGCCGCTGCTGCGCGGCGTCTGGAGCAAGGAGAGCCACAAGCTCTACAAGGAGGTGGCGCTGCTCGACAAGAGCCTTAAGCAGGCCTATGCCAGCGACAAGGCTACCGCCATCGGGCTGGCCGCCGACTACTCCTATGGCCAGTTGGAGCAGACCTATCAGATGGCCAAAACGCTGCGCTACAAGCTGATGACGGATCTCACCAAGCGCAGCGAGAAGAAGTATTCGCCGGAGGAGTTCAAGAAGATCATGAGCCTGTGACCGGCTCGCCAACGCAAAGAGGCTCCCAAGGGAGCCTCTTTCGTTTCAGCCAATCCAGCGATCAGCGACGGCTGATATTGAGCGGGCCGAAGGTCTGCGCCACCGGCATGATCTCGATACTGTTGATGTTGACGTGGGCCGGTTGCTGGCTCACCCAGAGCACGGTATTGGCGATATCTTCCGGCTGGATAGCCTCCACCCCCTGATAGACGGAAGCCGCCTTGGCATCGTCACCGTGGAAGCGCACGTTGGAGAACTCGGTGCCGCCGCACAGGCCCGGCTCCACGTTGGTGACGCGGATGGCGGTGCCCGCCAGATCGGCGCGCAGGTTGAGGCTGAACTGCTTCACGAACGCCTTGGTGGCGCCGTAGACGTTGCCGCCCGGATAGGGGTAGGTACCCGCGATGGAGCCGATGTTGATGACATGGCCGCGATTGCGCGCCACCATGCCCGGCAGCAGCAATCGGGTGAGCAGGGTCAGGCCGCTGATGTTGGTGGCGATCATCTGCTCCCAATCTTCCAGATCCGCCTTGTGGGCCGGCTCCAGCCCCAGCGCCAGACCGGCGTTGTTGACCAGCAGATCCACCTCGCTCCAGGCGGCTGGCAGGTCGGCGATGGCGGCGCGGGTGGCCGCCTTGTCCTGCACGTCGAACGCCAGCGGCAGGAACTGCTCGCCCAGCTCGTCAGCCAGCGCTGCCAGCCGCTCGGCACGGCGACCGGTGCCGATCACCTTGTAGCCCGCCTGCACCAGCTGGCGACTGATGGCTTCACCAAAACCGGACGAGGCGCCCGTTACCATTGCAATCATCTGAACCTCCATATCTACACCGATATTGTTATTTATCTGTTTGAATCTATTAAGATTCATTCGCCGCTCAATTCACGTCCGGTCGCCTTGCGCCAGACAAACACCAGCAGATGGAGCAGCAACAAGCCCGAGCCACCCAGCGCAAACAGCAGGCCGGTGAGGGCGTTGACCGAGGTGTCGGCGCCGCACCACCACCAGACCAGCCAGCCACTCAGACCGATGACAAAGGTCTGGATGGCACAGACCGGGCAGCGCCCCAGCTTGGCCCTGATGGCGGTGGCAAGACAGTTGTCGCAGCTCATCCTGCTCCTCGATTCTGCTCGTTCAACATGATCAGTTGGCCTGCGCAGAGGGCTTGCGCGCCTGAGTGCGAGCCACTCTGCGCCGCTCACGCTCCTCGTCGCTCACCAGCGGCAGCACCAGCCGGTGGGCGTGCTGGTCGCGGCCATAGTAGTCCGCCAGCCGCAGCTGGGGACGAAATCCCAATCCCTGATAGAGCGCCAGCGCCTCTTCGTTGGCGTCCCCCACTTCGAGGCGAATCGCCCCCCAGCCAGCGGCCTTGCCCTCGCAGATCACCTGCTCCAGCAGACGGCGGGCCCAGCCCAGACGGCGCACCGTCCAGCGGATGGCCAGCGCCTGAATGACCAGCCGATCCCAGCCTCTGTGCTCCAGCAGGCAGAGATAGCCCATCAGCTGATGTTTCTCATCAAGCAGCAACAGGGTGCGCCCCTTGGCGTGGGCCAGCAGATAGTGCCAGCGGCTGCGGCCAAAGGCGACTTCGGGAGGAAAACAGTAGCGTTCCAGATTAACGATGGCGCCCAGATCATCGGTTCGGGCCGCACGTACGGTCAACACGGGGAGTCCTTGTTCGGTTATTTATCCTCAGCACCAAAAATGCGACTTGTATCACAAGTTACCAAGGCGTCATATTAGGCACTGTAACCTCTTGTTTCCCCTCGCGCCATTGTCGTGCTTGTCGGTGCATCGAAGCCCACTGGGGATCCTGCCTGTTCAGGCAGTCTGATCTGTGGAGCCGAAAATATGAGTACCTATGTCATCGTCGAAGAGCTGGGCGACTGGCCTTGCCATGCCGATTATCTGCTGACCGCCCGCACCTATCTACAACATGGCGTGCCGACCACCGGCGGCCGACCCCGCATCATCAACCTCTGCCGCAATCTGGAGCACCTGAGCGCAGGCTACTACTGCTCGCTGCTGGCCCAGGCCCGCGGCCACCACTGCCTGCCGGGTCTGCAAGCCATCAGCCGACTGCAACCCCAGCAGCCACCGGCCAAGCTGTGGCGCAAGGCACAGGGGTGGCTGGCCCAGCAGAGCGAGGATCGGATCCGGGTACGTGCCATCTTCGGCCAGTGTGAACAGAGCGAGCTGGCGGGGCTAGCCCGCTACTACTATGGCCTGAGCCAGTTGCCGCTGCAGGAGCTGACCCTCAAGCGCGGCCGCCACGGCTGGTCGGTGCGCCAGCAGCAGAGCCTGTCGCCGCTGGAGCTGAGCCCAAGCGAGAAAGAGTTGATGCTGCACCACGCCCAAGCGCTGGTGGGCACCGGTGATGAGGAGCAAGCGGCGCCGCTCTACCAGCTCGCCATTCTGGTGGATCCCGATGACGGCCGCGCCAGCAGTGATGGGCTGGCACTGGAACGCTTTATCCGAGCTGCCGCCGCCCAGGGGATCCGGGCCGAGATCCTGGCGCCGTCCGCCATCGAGCGGCTGCCGGAGTTCGACACCCTCTGGCTGCGCTCCGAGACGGCGGTCGGCCACTACACCTTCGAATTTGCCCGCCGCGCCGAGCAGCTCAAGATGCCGGTGATCGACAGCTCCCGCGCCATTCTCGCCTGCAGCAACAAGCTCTACCTCTACGAGCTGATGGTGCGCAGCGGCGTGCCCATGCCGCTCACCATGGTGGTGACCCGCCGCGGCCGCCACCACGTGGATGAACTGGTGCAGCGGCTCGGCCTGCCGCTGATGGTGAAGGTGCCCGACGGGGCACAGGGGCGCGACCTCGCTATGGCCAGCGACGAGCAGCAGCTGGCCCGCCTGCTGGATGAGGGGCTGGCCCGCTCCGCCCTGCTGCTGGTGCAGAGCCGGATCCCCGCCGAGTTCGACTGGCGCATCGGCTTTCTCGACGGCTCGCCGCTGTTTGCCTGCCGCCGCTTCCGCCCCGAGCCCGGCAACCGCATCCGCCGCCGCAAGCACCCTCTCGACATGAGCCGCATCGAGGCGCTGCCGCTCAACGAGGTGCCGGAACGGGTGCTGCAGACCGCCCGCCGTGCGGTGCATCAGCTCGGTAACGGCCTGTTCGGGGTCGACCTGCGTCAGCAGGGGCGTGACTGCGTGCTGCTGGAAATCATCGACAATCCCTGGATACGTGGCGATATTGAGGACAGAGAGGCAAAGGACCTCTACGAGCGCCTCGCCCGGGCCTTCCGCCAGCGGCTGGAAAACCGGGGGCAGAGCGCGGCATAACCCCGCCATGACTTTGTCGCCCACAATGACAGAGAGGGCCCCGCGATGGGGCCCTCTCTCGCATGGCAAGCAGGATCTATCCCTCCTGCCGACTCGTAAAAATCTATTTTTTAAATTGCTCCCGCCGAGGCAAAACGGTAGTTGACCGAGAGCCAGTACGAGCGACCCGGCTCGGGGATGCGGCCGCTCTGCTCATAGCCAAGCCCGGCCTGACTGGCGTGCACCGACTTGGAGAGGTGCTCGTAGTAGAAGGTGTCGAACAGGTTGTCTACCCCGGCCGAGAGTTGCCACCCCTTGGCAAACTGCCAGGCGCCGCTCAGGTTCATGGTGAAGAAGCCCGGGGTCTCCCCCTGATCCTGACCTGCAACGGTACCGGACCAGAGGTCTACCCGATCCTGCGCCGCCACGGCGCGGCCCAGCAGGGTGAAACTCAGCGCTTCGTCCGGCTGCCAGCCCAGCGCCAGTTTGCCATCGAGCGGTGGCATCTGGGCCAGCGGTTTGTTGTCGCTCTGGTTTTCGCCGTAGACCACCGCCAGACCACCATCGAGACGCCACTGCTCGGCAAACTGCCAGCGCCCCTCCAGCTCGCCACCCCGGGTCTGGGCATCGATATTGCGCACCTTGTTCGACTTGCTGTTGTAGAGCAGGTAGTCCTTGATATCGGCGCTAAAGAGGGAGAGGGTCAGGTCCAGCTCGCGACTGCGCAGGGCCAACCCAGCATCCCACTGGCGACTGCGCTCCGGGTTGAGGGTGAACGGGGTACTGTCCTTGCTGCGCTCCCAGTAGTCCGGCGCACGCTCTGCCTGCCCCCAGGCCAGATAGCTGGACCAGCGTGGCGACCACTGATATTCGTAGCGGCCAAACCCGCTGTTCAGACTCAGGGTATCGCTGTAGAGGGTCTGTTCACCGGCGCCATAGCGGGTGGTCTCGACCCTATCCTGACGGTAACCGCCCTTGTAGCTGTGAGCCCCCTGCTGACGACCCAGTTCGGCGAAGCCGCCCTGCTGCTCGAAACGCAGGGTGCGCTGGCGATCCTTGGTGGCATAGTCGACCCCACTCCGACTGCGGTGCTGATCCCGGTTGCTGTCGAGCCCGGCGGTCAGCAGCCAGTCTGCAGGCAGGGCGATATCGTTGGCCCAGCGCCCGCCGGTATTGCGGCGATCCGGGTTGGAGAGCATCTTCATGCCGCTGTTTTGCCGCAGGCTGAAGTTGTCCATGATGTGGTCTATGTAGTTGTCCCACAGGGTCAGCTCACTGCGCTGCCAGTGAGTGGTGACCTGCTCCTGCTTGAGCTTCAGCCCGAAGGATTCGCGATCAAACATGGGGCCATCCATGGTGCGGTCCGCATAGGCGGCGCGGGCGTTGCTGCGCTCGGCGGTCAGTTCCAGCCAGGTGTGCTCCCTCGGCGTCCAGCCCAGCTGGGCGGTGCCGTTCTCGCGGCGATAGAAAGATCGCACCTTGTTACCGTGACCATCGCGGTAATCGTCGCTATCGGAGTGGGTGAACTGACCGCGCAGATAGCCGTCGGTCGAGCCCGCCGTCATATCCACCATCTGATCATCACGGCCAAAGCTGCCATAGAGGGCCGAGGCATCGGCCTTGAGGCCCGGTGCGGTGAACTCGGGCCTGTCCCGCTCGAACAGTACGGTTCCCGCCAGGGTGGCACCCTGCTCGAGGGATTGCGGCCCCTTCAGCACCCGGATCCGGTCAAAGGATTGGGGGAACACATAGGCGGTGGGCGGGTCCATCCGGCCGCCACACCCACCGGCCAGCATGCCGCCATCCATCTGCACGTTGAGGCGGGACATCCCCATCCCCCGCAGCACAGGGTCGCCACCGAGCCCCCCTTTGCGCACCATGCTCATGCCGGTGACATTCTTCAGATAACCGGCGCCGTCGGCAGCGGGCATGGGGGAACCGGGCTTCTTGGGATCCAGTGTCACCTCCAGGGTGCTGGCGGGGCGGGTTGCCACCACCACCATGGGATCCAGCTGTTGCACCGATTCCTGACCGGCAGCGCCGTGACAGGCGAGCCCGCCCACCAGCAGGGCAAGGGGTGTGCGCATATGACAAGCCATACATTTTCCTTATGTATTTGTTTATTTTGTTATTTTCATTCAACCAACCAAACCTTTCAGCAAGGGAAAGGTTTGCCATCAGGCCGCAAAAAAGGCCTGCGGCGCGAAAGCGGCAAGCCTCTGTCAGGTGAAGCGAAGGCAAGTTGGCAAAATGTTGCGCAGGTTTTACCCAAGTTGGCTCAGAAAGGCAAACGGACAAACATTACAGCAACAGGAATCTGGCGTTGGCTCACAAAAAATGGGGATTAGCTAAAGGCTTCCCGCTCATCGATGGGAGAGATGAGGTGATAGACCTCATGGGCTGACAAGGTACATCCGACGGGCCACTCCAGCTGGTGGTGACGGTTGATGAAGACCCGGGCGCAATGACGCTCGCTCTCCAGCTTTGCAAATAGCGGCTGGGTTCGCCAGGGGGTCAGATCCAGCACCCCCGTGGTGCCATCCGATAACACCAGAAACAGGCGCCATCCCCGCACATACTCGACATCGATAAAGACCGGCATCCCTTCGGCTCCGATTGAGATAATTCGCGGCAATTATAAACACCCATCCCCCATCCATACGCGCTGTGGCTCACATTTTATCCAGCAGGTTATGCTGTGCTCATTAAGCGCGCGACATCACATTTTTAGATGATAAATGTGTTAATTCCTGCTTTTAACAAAATTGAATGCAACCTTAACCAGTTCGATCTGTCATAACCTCACAACAAGTAAAAAACGTCTGTGGACAGGCGCTTACAGTCTCATTCAGGAACAAACATGACAAATCTAAAACAGCGACTCGGCCCGTTCTGGCCCTTCGCCGTCTTCTGCGCGCTCGCGCTTTTCTCTCTCTCTTTCAGCCGAATCGCCCTCGGTCTCTGGCAACTGGAACGGGTGGATGCCGTGGCCGGTTGGCAGGAGATGCTGCTGCAAGGGATCCGGGTCGACTTTGCGACCCTCTGCTGGGTCTGGGGTGTCCCCGCCATGCTCACTCTGCTGCTGGCAGGCCGACATGCCATCGGCCGGGGCTGGCTGCAACTGATGCGAGTGTGGCTGACCGTCGGACTCTGGCTGATGCTGTTTCTCGAAATCTCCACCCCCTCCTTTATCAATGAGTACGGATTACGCCCCAATCGTCTCTATGTGGAGTACCTCATCTATCCAAAAGAGGTGTTCGCTATGCTGTGGGCGGCCGCAAAGCCGAACTGCTGCTGGCTGTACTCTTCAGTGGCGCCGTGCTGACCGGCGGTTGGTGGTTGAGCGGCCGTCTGGTGCGTGGCATCGGCTTCCCCCGCTGGTATCTGCGTCCGGCCTTCGCCCTGCTCATTCTGACCATAGGTTTTCTCGGTGCCCGCTCCAGTCTCGGCCACCGCGCCCTGAACCCGGCCATGGTCGCCTTTGCCGAAGATCCGCTGGTCAACTCGCTCACCGTCAACTCCGCCTACTCCCTCTTCTTTGCCATCAAGCAGATGGGCGCCGAGGAGGATGCTGGCCAGTTTTACGGCGAGATGACGGAGCAGAAGGTGCTCGAGGTCATGCGCAAGGAGAGTGGCCGTCCGGCCAGTGATTTCAACTCCGAGCTGCTGCCCAGCCAGACCTTCAATGAGGCGAGTTTCCAGGGTAAACCGAAGAATCTGGTGATCCTGCTGCAGGAGAGTCTGGGCGCCCAGTTTGTCGGCTCCCTCGGCGGCCTGCCGCTTACCCCCAACATCGACGCCCTGTCGCAGCAGGGTTGGGCCTTCGAGCAGCTCTACGCCACTGGCACCCGCTCGGTGCGCGGTATCGAGGCGGTACTGACCGGCTTCACGCCAACCCCGGCACAGTCGGTGGTCAAACTCGGCAAGAGCCAGACCAACTTCTTCACCATCGCGGATCTGCTTAAGCAGCGGGGTTACGACACCAGCTTTATTTATGGCGGCGAGAGCCACTTCGACAACATGCGCAGTTTCTTCCTCGGCAACGGCTTCACCACCATCGTCGAACAGAAGGATTTCGACAATCCGGTGTTCAAGGGCTCCTGGGGCGCCTCCGACGAGGATCTGATGGCCAAGGCCGACGAGACCTTCAAGGCGCTGCACAAGGAGGGCAAACCCTTCTTCAGTCTGGTGTTCAGCTCCAGCAATCACGATCCGTTTGAATTCCCAGACAACCGCATCGAACTCTTCGAGCAGCCCAAGCAGACCCGCAACAACGCGGCCAAGTATGCGGATTACGCCATCGGCGAGTTCTTCAAGAGGGCGAAACAGTCCGAATACTGGAAGGACACCCTGTTCCTGGTCATCGCCGATCACGACAGCCGGGTCGGTGGCGCCAGTCTGGTGCCCATTCCCCGCTTCCATATCCCCGGCGTCATTGTGGGTGACGGCATTGCACCGAGGAAGGATCCGCGAATCGTCAGCCAGATCGACATGGCGCCGACCCTGCTCTCCCTGATGGGGATCAGTGCCGACTACCCCATGCTCGGCAAGGATCTGACGCGCATGCCCGCCGACTGGCCGGGGCGCGCCATCATGCAGTACGACAAGAACTTCGCCCTGATGCGCGGCAAGGATGTGGTGATCCTGCAACCGGAACGGGCAGCAGAGGGCTATGTCTACGACAATGCCAGCGAGAAGCTGACTCTGGCGGCGCAGCCGGACGCCTTGAAGGAGGATGCTCTCGGTCTTGCCCTGTGGGGCAGCATGGCCTATCAGAAGAGCCTCTATCAGACGGCCAAGGATGAACGCACCGCCGCCAATTGAGCCGCTCGTGCTGCTTCAACCCATAGCAGAATAGAAAAAACCGCCAGCTGGCGGTTTTTTCCATCTATCCATACCGTCGGCCCACAGGCCGTTATGGCTGGGGAAAGCAGGGCAGGGAGCGGCTGAACTTGTGCTCGAATACCAGCGAGGTTTCGAGGTGCACCACCTCTTCGCGGGAGGTGAAGTGATCGAAGACGAAGTTGCGCAGGTGCTCGGTATCGGAGACACAGAGGTGCACCAGAAAATCATCCTTGCCCCCCATGTGGAACAGGCTGATCACTTCGGGCAGCGCCAGAATGGCATCGCGGAAAGCATCGATGATCTGGCGGCTGTGGCGGGCCAGCTGCAGGGAGACCATTGCCTGAATGTGACCCCCGAGGGCCTGATAATCCACTTCACAGTGCGCTCCCTTGAGCACGCCATCCTGCTGCAACTTACGCACCCGCTCCAGACAGGTGGAGGGGGCAACGCCCACCAGCGCGGCCAGATCCTTGTTGGTCATGCCCGCATCCCGAAACAGATGGGCCAGGATATCCAAATCCAGTTGATCCAGGTTTCTCATCTTAACTCCTTGAACCGCTCAATTTTTTAGACTCTGCCCGTAAACCGGGGCAAACACAACGGCCATTGACATCCCCCCTGCCCCGCCTATCCTTGGCGCCATTCACCGGCCGCAACCCTGCGGCCACCACGCGAGGATCCGCCATGCACCCGTATCACCCCTTCTGGAGCCTTGAAGTTCCCCGTGTCGACGGTCAGCTGCTGCTGACCCCCTGCCCCGGCACCCAGCAGGTGCCGCTGACTCTGGCGCTCGATCAACTGCGGTTGGCCGGTGCCCACGGAGTGGTGACCCTGATGACAAGCGCCGAGTTAATCCGACTCGAACTGGCGCAGCTCGGCCAGCAGGTCGAGCACGAAGGGATGCGCTGGTTCCATCTGCCCATCGAGGATGATCTGGCCCCCGATGCCGCCTTCGAAGCTGCCTGGCAACAGGCGCTGCCACAGCTGCGCGAGCTGCTGGGGGATGGCAAGCATCTGGTCATCCATTGCAAAGGGGGCAGCGGTCGTACCGGGCTGGTCGCCGCCGCGCTACTGATGACCCTCGGCCAGCCGCAGCAAGAAGCGATGGCCGCCATCAAGGCCCACAGACCCAAGGCATTCGCGTTAGCCTGCCACCGCCAATGGCTCGACCAGCTGGCCGAGCGGCTGGAGCAGGGCGACTGACTACTTGCCCCCCTGGTCGTAGGTGAAGACCTTGCCGATATCCTCCACCCGATAACTGGTGAGCTGATAAACGTAGTAGTTGAGCCAGTTGGCAAACAGCAGATGACCGTGGCTGCGCCAGCTGGCGCGCGGGGTCTTGCCCGGATCATTATTCGGGTAGTAGTTGACCGGAATGGCCGGGTCGAGCCCTGCCGCCAGATCCCGCTGATACTCCCCGTCCAGCGTCAGGGCATCGTACTCCGGGTGGCCGGTGACAAACACCTGACGACAATCCTTGGTGGCCGCCAGATAGACTCCCGCCTCTTCTGACTCGGCAAAAATCTGCAAGTCGGTCTGGGCACGGATCAGATCGCCATCAAACGCCGCGTAGCGGGAGTGGGGGGCGACGAACTCGTCATCGAAACCGCGCAGCAGCGGCTCGTGCTCATCGAGACGATGGTGGCGATAAACCCCGGAGAGCTTCTCGCCGTGGGTCTGCTTCTCCATGCCATACAAGGCTTTCAGCGCCGCCTGCACCGCCCAGCAGAGGAACAGGGTGGAGGTGACATGCTGATGGGACCACTCGATGATCTCGACGATGCGCGGCCAGTAGACCACCTCCTCGAACTCCACCAGCCCGAGCGGCGCCCCGGTAATGATCATGCCGTCGTAGTTATTGCCACGCACCTGCTCGAAGTCGTGATAGAAGTTCTCCAGATGGGCCTGCGGCGTGTTCTTTGACTCCCTGTCATCAATGCGCAGCAGATCCACATCCACCTGCAGCGGCGAGTTGGAGAGCATCCGCATCAGCTGGATCTCGGTCTCAATCTTCTTTGGCATCAGGTTGAGGATGAGCACCCGCAGCGGGCGGATGTTCTGGGTGACGGCCCGGGATTCCGTCATCACGAAGATGTTCTCCTGCCCCAGCACTTCGGCGGCGGGTAACTGATCCGGGATCTTGATCGGCATGCTTACTCCCTGTACTGCATCAGTAAATATGTCTGGACATCCAGAAGCCTATAATAAAGCTCCAGCCCTGTCATCAGATACCTTTTGTATTCACCCCCGCCTTTGACTAGCATACGGCTCAGTGTGTCTCCTGCTTCCAAGATAATGACCGGTATCAAGATTTCCGTAGATCGACTGCAAGTCGGCAACTATGTATCCCTGCCACTGGGGTGGCGCGAACACCCGTTCCTGTTTTCCAGCTTCAAGATCAAAAGTGAAGAAGAGATCGAGCTGATCCGCCGTCTCGGCCTGAAACTGGTCACCATCATTCCCGACAAGAGCGACGTTCCGCCCAAGCCTCTCAATCAGGTACAGCCTCAGCAACAAGAGAGCGCAGACGCCGCCCAGCGCCAGGCCCAGATGCAGCAGGAGAAGGATCGCCGCATCGAGCAGTTGCAACTCTATCGCCGCAACCTGCAGCAGTGCGAGAAACAGTTCCAACAGTCGCTGGCGCAGGTGCGCAGCGTGATGAGCAAGATCCAGTCCCGCCCCCTCAATGCCATCGGCGAGGCGCAGGAGCTGGTCAACGCCATGACAGAACAGCTGCTCTCGGTAGACGAGATGGTGCTCCATCTGGTCTCCGACAGCGAGGATGGCAACAACCTCTACTTCCACTCCCTCAATGTGAGCGTGCTCAGCATGCTGCTGGCCAAGGAGTGCTGCATGACGGCCGACGAGATCCGTCAGGTCGGCATGGGGGCGCTGTTCCACGATATCGGCAAGTTGAAGATCCCGAGCCAGATCCTGCGCAAGACCGAGCCGCTGACCAAGCCGGAGCAGAACCTGATGGCCCAGCACCCGCGCTACGGGCTGGATCTGCTCAATCTGGCCAAGGATTTCCCGGCCGAGGCGAAGGGGATCGTGCTACATCACCACGAATATCTCGATGGCAGCGGGCCGGAAGGGCTCAAGGGTGGCCAGCTCGATCCGCTGACCCAGATGGTGTCGCTGATCAACGAGTACGATAACCTCTGCCACATGCAGGCCAAGGTGCCCTACTCGGCCCTGAGCGGCCTCTACAAGCAGCGCAAGGCGCAGTTCAATCCGGAGTACCTCAGCATGCTGATCCGGTTGATGGGGATCTATCCCCCCGGCAGCGTGGTGCAACTCTCCAACGGTCAGGTGGGGCTGGTAATGTCGGTCAACGCTTCCCGCCTGCTCTACCCCTCGGTGCTGGTCTACGATCCGCGCATTCCCCGTCAGGAAGCGGCCATCATCGACCTGCAGCAAGCCGAACTGTCGATCGCCAAGGTGATCCACCCCAAACGGCTGCCGCCCGCCGTGTTCGAGTACCTCAATCCGCGTACCCGGATCAGCTACTACTTCGAGCACAACAAAGCCTGATTGTGTTGGCCCGAGGCCAACCGCTGCCACCCGTTTAATCCAAGGAGCCTGCCATGCGTATCGAGATCATCAGTACCGGAGACGAAATAGTGACGGGTCTGGTGGTGGATACCAACGCGGCCTGGCTCAGTGCTCTGCTGCTGGAACAGGGGTGGCAGGTGCGCCGTCGCCTGACGGTAGGGGACAACCTCGCCGACCTGAAAACGGTGCTGCAAGAGAGTGCCAGCCGCGCCGAGGTGGTGCTGGTGTGTGGCGGGCTCGGGCCCACTGCCGACGACCTCACCGCTCAGGCCGCCGCCGAGGCCTTTGACCAACCGCTCACCCTCTTCCCCGACTGGCTCGCTACCATCGAAGCGCGCTACGCCAGCCGTGGCCGCCCCATGGCACAAAGCAATGCCAAACAGGCCTGGTTGCCGCAGGGGAGCGCAATCCTCGACAACCCGGTCGGCACCGCCTGCGGCTTTGTGGTGCGAAGTGGCCAGAGCCAGCTCTTCTTCACCCCAGGCGTGCCGTTCGAGTTCAAACAGATGGTGCGTGAGCAAATTCTGCCGCGCCTCAAACAGCTGGCCGGGGCACAGATCGACACCGAGCTGCGTCGCTTTTACACCTTCGGCGTCTCGGAGTCGGCGCTCAGCGATATGCTGGATGCCGAACCCTGGCCAGCTGGTATCGAGCTGGGTTACCGCTCCTCCATGCCCCTTATCGAGCTGAAACTGATCGGCCACGGCGCCAGTACCGCGGACATGGAGAGTGCAGAGCGCCGACTGCTGGATACGATCCAGCCCTGGCTGGTTGGCAGCGGAGATACGGAACCGGCGCAGCAGATCCTGGCGCTGCTGCAAGGCAAACCGCTCGCTCTGCTGGAGGGGGAGAGTGGCGGCACGCTGCTGACGCTTTGTCACGGCCATCCCCGGCTGGAGGCCAACTTCAGTACGCAACTGGCCGATGAGCTGGCGCAACTGCCGACAACCGATGCGGGCCTGCAACTAACCATAGGGCGAGAGGGCACAGAGGGGGTACCACTGCTGCTCAGCGCCGATGGCATGCACATCGGTCAGACGGTCAAGGTCAGCCACCCCGACCCGGAGAGTCGCCGCAAGATCCTCGCCTTTGCCGCCCTCGACATGCTGCGCCGCCATATGCTGGGTGAGCCGGTGCTCGGCGATTACCTCACCCTGGTCAGAACAGCCCTGCGCAGCTGATAAGGCCATTCCCCTGCCAGCGACCCTATGTCGCTGGCGCTGCGATCCGTCTTTTCACTCCGTTTCCAAACAGCGCCCACATTTATCTGGCCGCCATCACCGATTTGACTTCAATTCATTGACCATTCAGAGGAAATATCTGAATACTGCCCACTCTCAGGGTTGGTGACTCGCTTTATTAATCATTGAGAGATTAAATGACAGTAGAGGAGCGAGCCGATCGCTCCGTTTTCATCCAGCAAGGAGATGCGGTGTTAAGCAAAGAGTGGTTGCTGCTATCAAGCGATATGGAACTGGTCTGCCTGCGGATTGCCGCCGGTCTCACCAAACCTGTCACGGAACAGGATGTGCAGGCTCTGCTGCTCGCTTCCAACTGTCGCCGCTATCAGCCGCTGCCCGAGGGGATCAAACAGGCTATCAGCCTGCTTAATACCCTGCTCACCAACCCTGCCGCCCCCGTTCCCGCCAACCCCATCCCTGTCGGCAAGCGTCAGGATGCCCGACTCGCCGTAATAGTGGAGAAGGATCGCATGAGCGCCATCGCCCAGATCACTGCCGACTGGGGTGGCAAGTATGTGACGCTGGAACAGTTGAAAGAGGCGATCGCCATCAGCGAAATCAAACAGGGGGTGAGTGAGCAACTGCTCACCGCTGCCATCCAGTCAGCCAAGGAGGCCGCCCCCGGCAGTCAGCTCAAGCTGGTGATTGCCAACGGCCAGCCTGCCGTCAATGGTCAGGACACTCGCTATGAGCGGCTGGTGGAGACCCCGGCCGAACGGATCCTCAAACCACAGGAGTTGGGGCATGGCAAGGTCGACCTGCGGGATCTCGGCTCCATCGTCACCGTCAAGGCCGGCGCTCCGCTGATGCGCCGTCATCCAGCCACCGTCGGGGTGCCCGGTTTTACCGTGACCGGTCAGGATCTGCCCGCCAAGGATGGCAAAGACAGCCCGATGAGTGCTGGCGAGGGCACCTTTATCTCCCCCGACGATCCCGACCTGCTGATTGCCGGTCGGGCGGGCCTGCCCTGTCAGGAGAAAGCGGGCATGAAGGTGGACGAGGTGCTCAGCGTCAAACAGGTGGATGCCCGCCACGGCCATATTGATTTTGAAGGGGGCTTAATCGTCAGCGGCGACGTCAACCCGGGTATGAAGATCCGGGTCAGCGGTGACATCGTGATTGGCGGCTTTATCGAAGGGGGCTGGATCGAGGCAGGGGGCAGCATCACGGTACGCCACGGCATCATTGGCCGCCGCAACGAGCAGGGGGAATACCTTTGCCAGCTCAATGCGCAAGGGGAGATCCACGCCAGCTACGCCCAGTATGCCCAGCTGGAAGCGGGGGGGATATCCAGATCCAGAGCCAGCTCAGCCACTGCTACTCCCGCAGCGGACAAGATATCAAGGTGGGCGATAGCAACATGCGCAAAGGCACACTGCTGGGGGGCACCAGCATTGCCAATCGCCTGATCATGGCCCCCAGCCTGGGGGCCGAGGCCGCCAACCATACCCGACTGCAGATCCTCGGCGGCTACTTCACCCACAAGGAGCAGGAACACCAGCTCAAGCTGCGCCAGCAGGCGTGTCAGGCACAGCTGGAGAAAATCAAGGAGCTGGTCATGAAGTTGCTGCAACTACCCGGCGACAAGCGCAATCCGGATACCCTGCGCAAGCTCAAACCGATCCGGGACCATCAGCTGGCCGAACTGGCCCAGCTCGATGAGCAGTTCACCGCCAACCAGGAGGAGCTGCGAAACTTGATGGCTCAGATGGAGGTCATTGCCACCCAACACCTCTACTCCGGCATCGAGGTCGAGATGGCCAGCTTCAAACGCAAGGTTACCATCACCCGAGGCCCTACCCGCCTGACCATCCATGATGAAACCCTGGAGATGACCCCTTACGAGGGGCACAAATAGCTCAAGCGGCACGGCCCCATCGCTGAACCGGCCGTGATCCCGCCGCCGATTTTCGCTACACTCGCCACTTCCTTGGCCCCACCGGGCGGGCCACCCAGACTCAGGTAGTGAGAGATGTACAAGCTGATCGCATTGGATATGGATGGCACCCTGCTCAACCCGCAGGGCCAGATTACTCCCCGCACCCACGCCGCCATCAGCGCTGCGCGCGCCAAAGGGGTAACCGTTGTGCTGGCCTCCGGCCGCCCGCTGGAAGGGATGAGCCGCTATCTGGAAGAGCTCGGCCTCACCACAGAGCATGACTACGTCATCTGCTACAACGGCGCCCTGGTGCAACAGGTGGCCGATCAGCGGATCATCCGCAGCCAACTGCTGACCGGCAGTGACGCCAGCGCCGTCGCCAAACTGGCTGACGAGCTGGAGGTGAACGTTCACGGTTTCTCGGTCACCCAGGGCCTCATCAGTCCCCGTGTCAGCACCTACACCGAGCACGAATCTCGCCTGATCGGCATGCCGATCAATCTGATCGACTTCGCCACCCTGCCTGCCGACGAGCAGATCATGAAGGTGATGATGATCGACGAGCCGCCCCAGCTCTCCCGCGCCATCGAGCGACTGCCTGCAGAGCTCTATGAGCGCTATACCGTGGTACAGAGTGCCCCCTTCTTCCTCGAGTTCATGAACAAACAGAGCAACAAGGGAACCGGCGTGGCCGCACTGGCCGAGCACCTTGGCCTGACCGCCGCTCAGGTGATCTGCGTCGGGGATGCGGGCAACGATCGCCACATGATCGAATACGCAGGCCTCGGGGTTGCGATGGGCAATGCCACCGACGAGATCAAGGCTCTCGCCCAGCACACCACTGCCCGCAACGATGAAGATGGCGTGGCTCAAGTGATCGAGCAGTTCGTACTGAACGCCTGATCGCAATCGAGCGCTGCTGCGCTCGATAAGGAAATAAAAACGGGGAGGCTGTCAGCCTCCCCGTTTTTTCTGGTCAGTTATCTGCGTGATGAGCGGTAATTCGCTCGTATCACTGGTTCGCCAGACACTGGGTATGGGAACCTGGTTGCAGGTAAGGCATCAGCAGGGGAGCCATGCCCTTGAGCACCTGCACCGGCAGTGCAGATGTGAAGCGGAACTTGTCGGACTGGCTACCCGGTACATAGGCGGTCAGGGTACCGAAGTGATCATCCCCCAGATAGAAAACGAAGGTCGCGGTTCGGTTGCGCGCCAGCGAGCTGGTCACATTGCCATAACGGCCTACTGTTTCAATCCGGTTATCACCGGTGCCGGTCTTGCCCCCCATCTGCAACACAGTGCCGTCCTGCAGAGTAAAAGCACCGGCGATACGTCTTGCTGTGCCCCCTTCCACCACCTTGGAGAGCGCACTGCGCAGGGCTGCCGCCACCTCTGCCGGCATCACTCGGGTTCCCTCGGTGTGTTGTGGCTCAAACTCGGTCTCGAAGGGAGTCCCCTTGGCAAACGAGAGGTGCTCGATCCGCAGGGTCGGCGAACGGATGCCACCATTCTGGATTATGCCCATCAGCTCGGCCAGTGCAGCCGGACGATCACCGGAGCTCCCCAAGGCGGTCGCCAAGGACGGCACCAGATGGTCGAACGGATAACCAAGCTTGGCCCAGCGCTGATGAATATCGAGAAACGCTTCCACCTCCAGCATGGTGCGGATCCGGCTATCACGAGCACTGCGATGACGGGTCTTGAACAACCAGCTGTAGACCTCCTGGCGTTCGTCACGGCTGGCAGCAACGGCATCGGCAAAGGTTGCCTTGTCAAACTCCTTGAGATAGGCCAACAGCCACAGCTCCAGCGGGTGAACCCGGGCAATGTAGCCCTGATCCGGCAGTGAATACTTGCCCGGGCCATAACTGACATAGAGCTGGTTGATCCGCTTCGCGCTCAGCTTCTCTCGCGGCAACCGCTCGGCCAGGAAGGCAGCAAATGCCGCTTCATCTGCTTCCGGCATCAGATAGCGATGCACCGCTGCCAAACGTACAGCGCTCGGCTTGAGGCCATCGAGGAAGGTGTCGAGCTGCTCTTCTGGAGTCTTGCCGCGATATTTGCGCCAGAAGCGCAGCAGATAGGTCTGCCCCTCTTTGTCAGCAAATTTGGCCAGATACTCCTGACGACGGGGATCCTTGTCATCCTTGAGCAACTGGGCACGGTTACCCTCCTTGTAAAGGCTGTAGCGCACGATGTCGCGCATCAGCCGCACAAAGGGCAGGTTGATGGACTCGCGCAGCGCATCTCGGATGGGGGGAATACGCCCGTTATCCTCGCGACGGAAGTTGTTGAAGGTGTGCATGCCGCCACCGGTAAAGAACCCCTCGTTGGGGCTGGCGGAGTATTTGCGATCCAGCGCAGCTTCCAGCATGACCGGCAGGCTCTTGTCCTGAGCCGTGATCAAATAGGAGATGGCCCAGCGGCTAAGGTTGTCCTGAGAGACAGCAGCCAGCTTGCGCAGGTTTTCGACCGGCATCCCGGCATAGTTGTCGTGCAACTCGGCCACGATCTCCAGATAGGTGGTCAGCACCCGCAACTTGGCGGTTGAGCCCAACTCCAGCTTGGAGCCTTCGTTGATATCGAACGGCTGATCGGTGTTGTCGGTCTGCACCCGCACCTTGAACCCTTCCGGCGATTTCTCGAACAGGGTGAAGCTGTAGCGCACATCGCCCGTCTTCTCAGGCGAGAGCAGGCGCTCGCCAAACAGCCCTACCTGGGCGGCAAACGCCGGATCGGCCAACTGCTGCAGATAACGGGATACTTCATTTTGCAGCGGCATGTTGAGGCTGGTATCGGCCGTCAGATCCATCCGGTCGAGGTCATAGAGCTGCACCCCGAGCTGACGGCTCAGGCGAGTACGGGCAACCTGCAACCCCTTGTTGTTGTTCACCCGGGTGATAGCCGGGGACTGCAGGAAGTCACGGAACGTAATCTTGGCCTTGAGCGCCGCCTCCATCAGAGGTGGCGTGATCATTCCCTCCTGCACAAACAGGCGCAGGTAGCTGTCGGTCAGGGTAGCCAATGCCTCTCGCCCCTGAGCCAGATAGTAAGAGGGACGGCGGTGCGCAATCATCAAAGAGACAACCTGACGCAGGGCAAGCCCCTGCTCGGCCAGTGGTGCGTTCTGGTTGCGGGCGGGGTCCAGCAGACGGTTCACGTCATCGACATTGGCACCAAACCAGACCCAGAGACCATCTCCCAGACCATGCACTTCACCATATCCCGGCGCAGCCGAGAGCGGTACCGAGTTGAGGTAGGCCCAGGCGACCAGTTTGCGCGCTTCGAGGGTTTCCGGCCCGAGACGATAAGCCCGCACGCTGGCAGAGGCCATCTGACGGATCTTCTCGGTCGGCGACAGGGTCAGGCCATCCGGCGAGTGGCGATACTTCTCCACCTGGGTCGCCAAGGTACTGCCACCGGCAGATTGATCCTGCATATCGAGCGCCTTGCCCACCTGAGAGAGCGCCGCCTTGGCAAAACGGGGCCAGTCGACCGCCGGGTTGGCCAACGGCTCTTCATTGCTCAGCAAGTCGCGGTTCTCGATAAACAGCAGCGACTGGATGACGAGCGGCGGAATGGAGTCAAAATCCGGATAGTGATGGGTCGGATACTTGAATTGATAGAAAGGTTCTGCGCGGCAATCGTGCAACGTCAGGCCAGCCTGCACCTTCTCGGTATAGGGCACGAAGAAGCCACGACTGGCGTAGTCATAGAGCGCGTCGGAGAAATGCACCTGCTTGCTGACTTCATAGCCCCGCTGCAGCAGGCGCTCCTGCATCATCGGCAGTTGCACATAGCCGAGCCGCTTGTCGAACGGGCCATCCTCAGGGAAAGCGATCTGCTTGCTCTGGCCTGGCTCGACCTGATAGGTGAGCTTGGCGGCATAGCGGGAGATCTCCTGAGATTGCAGCTTAGAGGTTTTCATCTCATAGCCAACCAGAGCGATCACCGCCCCCAGGCACAATAAAAAGAGAAAACAGAACAGCCAACGCCACCAGGGACGGCGCTTGCGCTTTGGGTTCCCGTCCGAGGTCTGGACAGATGAATCTTGAGATGCCACTTGTGTCAAATCCGTCTGTTCTGATGCGGCCATATCAGCCCCACCATGGTTGCGCAATTTATTGTGTTTCACTCAAGCTTAGTCTTTTCAAGTCAATGGCTTGAAACTATTGACCGCTTTGTGGTGATGGTAACAGGGCAATTCTAAAAAGGGGAGCCGATTGTTGCAGGAGTGGCAGAGATCCGAGCTGATAACAAAACACCGGCCAGTGGCCGGTGTCTCTTAAGCGAAAGCGCAACGCTTATTTGTGAGAGCTCATGCCCTTCAGTTTGGTGCTCAGCTCTTTACGCTCTTTGGAGAGCTCGGCGTTCTTGATGATGTGATCATCCACGCGCTCTTCATAGTCGGCACGCATGTTGGCGATGATCGCCTGCACATCATCAATGCTCATACCCGGCTTGATATAGTCGCTCAGGTTGTCGAGCAGCAGCACGCGCTTCTGGTTGTCACGGATCTTCTTCTCGTTATCCGCAATTTCACGCTTGAGTTTGTTCTGGCGACGGGACATACGCACATATTCCAGTACATCGCTGAAGGTGGACTTGTTTACTTGTTCCATATCGATACCACTGACTTAAGGTTGATAAAAGCTGGCCAAGTTACACCTGGAACCCGGCAAGCTAGGCGCGGGACAGGCAAACTCAAGATGTCCTTACTCTACCGAGTTATAAGCGAGATACAACCCTAATCGCGCGCCATGAACAGAGTTTGGCCAAAAGTAAACCAGTTAAAATGGCCAGTAATCCATCAGATAAGAGCTTGATATAGATAGAAAATGGAGGAGATGACAGGCTTTTTAGTTCTCTTCCTGCAGATAAATGCTAACACTGGCTGTTTAACACGCTAAAAATCCAAAAGCCCGGTCGTGAAGCCGGGCTTTGTATTGGTTCCGATGTGCAAATATGTAGGTCTTATGAGCAAAACCACCCATAGCAAAAAGGCCTTCCCATCAGGGAAGGCCTTCAAATTAGTGGCGGAGCGGACGGGACTCGAACCCGCGACCCCCGGCGTGACAGGCCGGTATTCTAACCGACTGAACTACCGCTCCGCATTCGGTTAGCTTTCGCTAAATTTTCTGCTGCTTCTTCTGAGGTGTCATCCTCGCAGCCAGTGACGTGATTCTTCACATCGCTGTTTAATTGGGTGCCTGGCAGTGTCCTACTCTCGCATGGCGAATGCCACACTACCATCGGCGCTACCGCGTTTCACTTCTGAGTTCGGCATGGGATCAGGTGGTTCCACGGCGCTATGGCCGCCAGGCAAATTCTTAATCTAGAAAGCTGACGTGAGTAGTGATGTTGCGCTTGGCTTGTCACTATCACTGAATTTGAGTAGTTCGTTCTATTTGCTACAAGCCTTAGAACACTTCTTGGGTGTTGTATGGTTAAGCCTCACGGGTAATTAGTATGGGTTAGCTCAACACGTCGCCGCGCTTACACACCCCACCTATCAACGTTGTGGTCTCCAACGGCCCTTTAGGACCCTCAAGGGGTCAGGGATGACTCATCTCAGGGCTCGCTTCCCGCTTAGATGCTTTCAGCGGTTATCGATTCCGAACTTAGCTACCGGGCAGTGCCACTGGCGTGACAACCCGAACACCAGAGGTTCGTTCACTCCGGTCCTCTCGTACTAGGAGCAACTCCCTTCAATCATCCAACGCCCACGGCAGATAGGGACCGAACTGTCTCACGACGTTCTGAACCCAGCTCGCGTACCACTTTAAATGGCGAACAGCCATACCCTTGGGACCGACTTCAGCCCCAGGATGTGATGAGCCGACATCGAGGTGCCAAACACCGCCGTCGATATGAACTCTTGGGCGGTATCAGCCTGTTATCCCCGGAGTACCTTTTATCCGTTGAGCGATGGCCCTTCCATTCAGAACCACCGGATCACTATGACCTACTTTCGTACCTGCTCGACCTGTCCGTCTCGCAGTTAAGCTGGCTTATGCCATTGCACTAACCTCCTGATGTCCGACCAGGATTAGCCAACCTTCGTGCTCCTCCGTTACTCTTTGGGAGGAGACCGCCCCAGTCAAACTACCCACCAGGCACTGTCCGCGAGCCCGATTCAGGGCCCTGCGTTAGAACATCAAACATACAAGGGTGGTATTTCAAGGACGGCTCCAGCGCAACTGGCGTCACGCCTTCAAAGCCTCCCACCTATCCTACACATGTAGGTTCAATGTTCAGTGCCAAGCTGTAGTAAAGGTTCACGGGGTCTTTCCGTCTAGCCGCGGGTACACCGCATCTTCACGGCGAATTCGATTTCACTGAGTCTCGGGTGGAGACAGCATGGCCATGGTTACACCATTCGTGCAGGTCGGAACTTACCCGACAAGGAATTTCGCTACCTTAGGACCGTTATAGTTACGGCCGCCGTTTACCGGGGCTTCGATCAAGAGCTTCGCTTGCGCTAACCCCATCAATTAACCTTCCGGCACCGGGCAGGTGTCACACCCTATACGTCCACTTTCGTGTTTGCAGAGTGCTGTGTTTTTGATAAACAGTCCCAGCCATCTGGTCACTGCGACTCCCAACTGCTCCATCCGCAAGGGACTTCACTGTCAAGAGCGAACCTTCTCCCGAAGTTACGGTTCTATTTTGCCTAGTTCCTTCACCCGAGTTCTCTCAAGCGCCTTGGTATTCTCTACCCGACCACCTGTGTCGGTTTGGGGTACGATGACTTGTAATCTGAAGCTTAGAGGCTTTTCCTGGAAGCAGGGCATCAATGGCTTCCACACCGTAGTGTGTTCGTCTCGTGTCTCAGTGTTGTGTCTCCGGATTTGCCTAGAAACACCACCTACGCACTTTCACCAGGACAACCGTCGCCTGGCCCACCTAGCCTTCTCCGTCCCCCCATCGCAATTACAAGTCGTGCAGGAATATTAACCTGCTTCCCATCGACTACGCCTTTCGGCCTCGCCTTAGGGGTCGACTCACCCTGCCCCGATTAACGTTGGACAGGAACCCTTGGTCTTCCGGCGAGGAGGCTTTTCACCCCCTTTATCGTTACTTACGTCAGCATTCGCACTTCTGATATCTCCAGCATACCTCTCGATACACCTTCGCAGACTTACAGAACGCTCCCCTACCACTCACACATAAGTGTGAATCCGCGGCTTCGGTGCCTGGTTTGAGCCCCGTTACATCTTCCGCGCAGGCCGACTCGACTAGTGAGCTATTACGCTTTCTTTAAATGATGGCTGCTTCTAAGCCAACATCCTAGCTGTCTGAGCCTTCCCACATCGTTTCCCACTTAACCAGAACTTTGGGACCTTAGCCGGCGGTCTGGGTTGTTTCCCTCTTCACGACGGACGTTAGCACCCGCCGTGTGTCTCCCGGATATTACTTACTGGTATTCGGAGTTTGCATGGGGTTGGTAAGTCGGGATGACCCCCTAGCCCAAACAGTGCTCTACCCCCAGTAGTATTCGTCCGAGGCGCTACCTAAATAGCTTTCGGGGAGAACCAGCTATCTCCGAGTTTGATTGGCCTTTCACCCCCAGCCACAGGTCATCCCCTAACTTTGCAACGTTAGTGGGTTCGGTCCTCCAGTTGATGTTACTCAACCTTC
>NZ_JBQBED010000001.1:3077500-3357500 GCF_051919745.1 Aeromonas sp. 3P | reverse complement strand
GCATAACTGCCTCTTTATTACTCTTGCACGATGCGTCTTGTGCGCTATAACGCACAGCGATATAGTCAAAGCTGTATTGTACGTAATAACGCACAGCGCGTCACAACGCCAAGAGGAAGAGTCATGCCCTTCGCCATCCCCCATCTGGTCGCAGGCTTTATCGCCGTGATGGTCGGCTACACCAGCTCCGTCATCCTGATCATCCAGGCCGCCACAGCGGCAGGTGCAGATACAGCTCAAGTTGCCTCCTGGCTCTGGACGCTGGGGATCGGCATGGGGGTGAGCTGCATCGGCCTCTCTCTCTATTACCGCATACCCATACTAACCGCCTGGTCCACACCGGGCGCGGCACTGCTGATCACCACGCTGGGCAACTTCACTCTGGCGGAAGCGATCGGCGCCTTTGTGATCTCCTCCCTGCTGATCACTCTGTGTGGCATCAGCGGCTGGTTCGACCGTTTGATGAAACATATCCCGGCTCCGCTGGCCGCCGCCATGCTGGCTGGCGTGCTGCTCAAATTCGGGCTGGATCTGTTCAAGGTCGCCCCGCAAGATCCATTGCTGCTTGGCACCCTGCTACTGGCCTTCCTGCTGGGTCGTCATCTCTGGCCCCGCTATACCATGGTGCTAGTACTGGGAGTGGGGATGCTGATCTGCAGCGTGCGGGGGGATTTGCAAATGGGCACCCTTCACTGGCAACTCGCCAGCCCGGTCTGGACATGGCCAGCCTTCTCCCTTGATGCTCTGTTTGGTATCGCGCTGCCGCTGTTCATTGTCACCATGACATCGCAAAACATGCCGGGAATTGCCATCTTGCGGGCCCACGGCTATCAGCCTTCTACCTCCTCGCTGATCAACTGGACTGGCCTGACTGGCCTGCTGCTCGCCCCTGTTGGCGGTTATGCCTTCAATCTGGCCGCCATCACTGCCGCCATTTGCATGGGCAAAGAGGTCGACCCGGATACCAAGCGCCGCTGGCCTGCTGCGGTTTGGGCGGGTTGCTTTTATCTTGTGACCGGCTGCTTCGGCGCAACCGTCGCGGCCCTGTTTAGCGCCTTTCCGGCAACCCTTGTCACCTGCGTCGCTGGTTTGGCCCTGTTAGGCACCATCGGCAGCAGCCTGCACTCGGCCTTGCAAGAGGATGAAGCGCGAGAAGCTGCGCTGCTCACCTTTATCATTACCGCGTCCGGGATCAGCCTGCTCGGCATCGCGGCAGCCTGCTGGGGTCTGCTGATTGGTCTGGCTATCTATCAGTTCCAATTATATCGACAAAGGAATCAATTGAACCTCAAACCGTGAACCTCTGCACACTATCCAGATAAAATGATTCACAAGTGAAACTAATTTCCTTCTAGTGGCGTCAGGGCACTAATCTTCCCGGACATGGTGCCCTGTCAGGTTCCATGCAACGGAGTATAAAAATGAAAAATCAGGCTGTCTTGTTACTACTGGCCATACTGGGTGCTACGAGCGTCCAGGCTGCCGATACGGATCGAGAGTTGGCTCGCCAGCTCGCACTTCAGCAGAAAAACCTGCTGCCCCTGCTGAGCAATCAGCAATACCAGAGCCCGCTTCCCACCCTGCTGCAGAAGGCCAGTCCACGGCTTAAACGGCAGGCGAGCGATGCCAACCAGGCGGCCATCAGCCGGCAAGGACTGGATGGCGAGGTCAAGCAACTGATGCAGTTGCGACTGGCCAACACCGATCAGGCCGCAGCACTGCAGCAGGGCGTCGAACCGCTGGTCGCCTATGTTCCGAGCGGGGATGAGAAGAGCTGGAGCGCCATTGAAGCGTTCGACAGCGCTGGCAATCCTGTCTATCTGGATGTGGACAAGGCACCGGCCCGGCCGGTTCTGGTAGTCGAAGCCGATCCCGTCAAAGCCAAGAACGCAGGCTTGAAAGTGATGCGCAAAGCACTGGCCGATGCCGATCTGCAAAGCGCGCCGCGAGCGGTGGCCAGCACGGCGCCGCTCAAGACCAGTATCCTGAAAAAGATCAGACTGAAGGATGATCAGGAGCCCTGGCTGCTCGGCGCAGCCGAAGTGTATGCGGTGGTCGCAGGGGTCAATCCCAGCCGGGATGAGCCTGTGGTCGATATTGTCGACATGCCCTACCTCGACTATGACAACACAGACTACACCCCCAACCAGATCCTGGTTTACTGGGATCGCTATCGCTGGGGTGCCGTCGATGTGGTGATGATGGAGCAGGATGACAACGTCAACTACAAGGAGCTGAGCGCCCTGCTGATTGAAGCTCTCAAACTCGGCTTTACTGCGGGTGGCGTGCCAGAAGCCCTGCCCTTCCTCGATCTCGGCGGTCGCATCGTCAAGGCGCTGCCCGACTCCTGGATGACCAACAACGACGACTATCTGGATACCTTCTACACACTGGAGCAGGATCAGGTCTATCGCCAGTATCCGGGGGCTGCCGGTAATGCGGTTATCGATCTTGAGCCAAAAGAGATCGCCCCGACCAGACCTTGATAATCGGCCATAACGAAAAAGCCAATGAGCAACTCATTGGCTTTTTGCTTTTATCGCTGTGAGCACTGATCAGCCCTTGGGACGAACCCCCAGAGTATGGCAGATGGCATAAGTCAGCTCGGAGCGGTTCAGGGTATAAAAGTGGAAATCCTTCACCCCTTCCTGACTCAGCACGCGCACCTGATCGATGGCGATGCTCGCCCCCACCAGATTGCGAGTCATCTGATCGTTATCCAATCCCTCGAAACGCTGATGCATCCAGCGCGGGATCTTCACGTTGGTAAAACCGGCAAACTTGGCCAGGGTCTGATAGTTGGAGACCGGCAGGATCCCCGGCACGATTTCGGCATCAATACCGATAGCGGCGCAGCGATCCCGAAAGCGCAAATACGTTTCCACATCGAAGAAGAACTGGGTGATGGCGCGGTTGGCGCCGGCATCAATCTTGCGTTTGAGGTTGAGCAGGTCGGATTGGGCACTCTTGGCCTCCGGGTGCCCTTCCGGATAGGCGGCAACCGAGATATCGAAGTCCGCCTCTGACTTGAGCAGGGCAACCAGATCGGTGGCATACATATCCGGCTTCTCCAACCCCTGCGGCAAGTCACCGCGCAGAGCCACAATATGGCGAATGCCGCTGTTCCAGTAATCGCGGGCGATGGTGCGCAGCTCGTCGCGACTGGCATCGATACAGGTCAGGTGCGGCGCGGCAATCAGGCCTGTCCGCTCCTTGATGTCCTTGATCACCTTGTGGGTGCGATCACGGGTGCCGGAGTTGGCGCCATAAGTAACAGAGACGAACTTGGGTTCCAGCACTTTCAGCCGTTCGATGGACTGCCAGAGAGTGTTTTCCATCCCTTCACTGTTGGGCGGAAAAAACTCGAAACTGACCGATATATCGCCATTCAAATCTGCCAAGCTCTGGTTGAGCGCCTCAACCTGACGTGCACTGTGAAATCCCATCTGCTCTTCTCCCTGTCCTGCAATCCATCTGCCTACGTCAAAACGGATGTTTGGACGTCTAAACGTCTTTATATTTATGAGCAAAACGACACAAAGTCAACAGGGATTTACCTCACATCCGATCTGACGAACTTCATATTTACAAAATTAACGGTACGTAACCGAAAAGTGCCCATCCCAAAATTGCCCCAGTCGAGTTATGATGAGGGCAGATCGTCCTGGACGTTCTGAATCTGCGTGTGATTGTTTGGCCGGAGGTTTCTCCGGCCCCTTTTCATCTATTTCCCACTCCTGCCGATAACAGAATGAGTCTTTGCAGGAGCACCATCATGGATAGCCACCCCGGCTTTGCCACCGACTTGCTGTTTGATCGCTACCAGGGCGAGGTCATCCAGCATGAGCAGTTCTGGGCGGTTCGCACGCCGGATGCTCCCGACTACTACTTCGGCAACTACCTGCTGCTCCCCACCCCGCCCAGCGACCGCGACAAAGGCTGGCTGGAAGCCGCATTCGATCAGTTGATCGGTCAAGATCCTCGAGTGCGCCACCGCACCTTCCAATGGCCGCTGGCGGCCGGGCAAAACAGCCGGATAGCCGGTTTTGTCGCAACGGGTTACCAATATATGGAGTGCGTGGTGCTGGCGCTGGATGAACAGAGTTGCCCGCCCCCTCACAGCGATATGAACAATGTTGAGGCACGCACCTTCACCACTGCTGATTGGCCTGAGTGGCTCGACTTCGAACTCAATGAACGGGATGAGGGGCACTCGGAACAGAGCTATCTCCCCTATCTGCAATCCCGCCGGGCGCTCTATCAGGCCATGATTGCCGATGGGCTCGGGGACTGGTGGGGGATCTGGCAAGAGGGACAACTGGTCGCCAGCTGTGGTCTCTTCTTTTGCGGCATACTTGGGCGCTTCCAGTTGGTACGCACGCACCATGCGTGGCGCAACCAGGGGTTATGCCGTCAGCTGCTGAGTCAAGTGGCTCGCGCAGGATTGTCCCGCGCCAAACAACTCATCATAGTGGCCGACGAGCACTACCATGCCCAGCGCATTTACCGCTCTCTGGGGTTTGCCCCGGTTGCCCGCATCGGCAGCCTCTGCCGCTGGCCCCACGAAGCACAATAAAGCGATACCTGCTGGCCGCGAACCATAAAAAACGGGAGGCGATGCCTCCCGTTTTTATTGATGCCGATGACCTATTGCTGTGGTTGCTGTGGCGCTTCCAGCTCGTTGGAGAGCGCCTGCTCTACCTCATCCGACTGCGCCGGTAATGGTGCAGCGGCCGCTGATGCGGGTTCTGCGGGAGTCACAGCAGGTGACACCACAGCCGATGTTTCACTGGTCGCGGGAGCTGCGGACACCTCAGTCGTCGGCGCAGAAACAGGAGCAGGGGCAACCGCATCACACTGACAATCCGCGCTCTTGGCCTTGTTGCCCTGATGAGGGGCATACCAGCCCTTCAAGCCACTTTCCAGTCGATCCGCGGCAGCCTTGGGCTCCATCTTGCCAAGCAGCACTGCCTGACTCACCTCGGCCAGCTCATCCCCCAACTTGGGCGTACCACGGGAGAGGATCTGAGTCGCCACCCGAATGGTCGAGTCACACTGATCGCGCCACTCCATCATCTCTTTGGCCGCCGGGTTGGTGACATCGAAAAAGTGGTTGGAGAGGGAGAAGAATCCCGGCAGCGAGTTGGTATAGAGCTCGGCAAATTGCGGCGTCGTCAGCCACTGCAGGAAGGCCATTGCCCCCTCTTTATTCTTGCTGGCCGGGTTCATCCCCATACCGATATCGGTGTGGTCGGTAAAGAAACAGCCATCACCCTGTTTGGCCACCGGCGGGCGCATGACGCCAAAATCAACCTTGCCGGTGAAGGGAGCAATCTCCCAGGAGCCCGCCACGTAGAAGGCGGCCTTGCCCGAGGTAAACAGCTCGTTGCTGGTCGCATAATCGCGGCTCTCGCCACCTTCACCGAGGTAGGAACGCCAGCGGGCCAGCTCGTCGAACACCTTCACATATTGGGGGTTGTCCAACCGCTCCTGCCCGCCAATCAGTGCCAGACGACCATCTTCTCCTTTCCAGTAATTGGGACCAATGTTCTGGAACCCCAGCTCGGAGGCAACCCAGCTCTCGGAACCACTCATGGCCAGCGGCACATAGCGCCCGTCGGCCTTGATCTTGTCCAGCACGGCAAAGAACTGATCGCGGGTTTGCGGTAAGGTGAGCCCCAACTCACTGAAAATCTTCTTGTTATAGAAGAAGCCATGGATCACCGAGGCCATGGGCACGCAGAAAGTCTGGGCACCGGAGTCCGTCTGCCAAGGTGACTGGGCAAAACTCGGGAAGTTCTCCATCCCTGCCATTTCGGTCAGCTCGGCCAGATGGCCCGCCTTGAACAGGGCGAGCGAGTCATCAAACGGGCGACAGGTAATGAGATCCCCCGCCTTACCGCCTTTCAGGCTCTCCCACAGAGTGGGCATGTAGTTGACGTTCTGCACCGGATGAAAACTCACCTTGATGCCGGGATGCGCCGCTTCAAACGCCGGGATGATTTTCTGCTCCCACAACGCCTTGTCATCGGTTCGCCAGCTTTCAATCACCAGCTCGCTGGCCATCAGCTGGCCACACAACAGGAGACTCAGGGCTCCAATCCACTTTTTAGACATAAGCCCTCCTAGACCTTGAAATGTGCGATCAATTGCTGCTGTTTGGCGACCAGGTCGGCCAGCACTTCGCTGCTGCTGGCGGATTCCCGCGCCTCCCGCTCTGTCTCGTATGCCACATCGGCAATACCGGCGATATGACGAGCGACCCCCTGACTGACGGAGATCTGCTCCTGAGCGGCATGGGCCACCTGATCAGCCATCGATTTGATGGCCCCCATCCGATCGGCAATGGATTGCAGCGCCACATCCATCTCGCGAGTCTGCTCGACACAGCTCTGGGTCTGCTCCTGGCTACGCCCCATCACTTCAACCACATGCTTGCTGGAGCTTTGCAGGTTCTCAATCATCCCCTGGATCTCTTCGGTCGAAGTCTGGGTGCGATTGGCCAGTGCCCGCACCTCATCGGCCACCACCGCAAAACCGCGACCTGCATCGCCAGCACGGGCCGCTTCGATGGCGGCGTTCAAGGCCAGCAGGTTGGTCTGCTCGGCGATGCTGCGGATCACATCGAGAATGCTGCCGATGTTGTTGCTGAATTCGCCCAGCTTGTAGGTGATGCCGACCGCCTCCTCCATGGCGCTAGCCAGCTGCTCGGTGATCAGGCGAGTGGTGGCCACTTTCTGGCGACCACTACGAGCCTCTTCATCGGCCAGATCCACTTCGCGCTTGGTGCCATCGGTAGAGCGGGCCACCTCGGTGGCGCTCACTTCCAGCTCGGTAATGGCGGCGGCCACCTGATCGGTCTGGCTCTTCTGCTCCTGTACCCGGGACATGGCCCGTTCGCTGATCTCGGCGGCGCGGCTCGCCTCATCCACCAGATGGCGAGAGCCCGCATTGATTTGAGAGAGTAGTTCACCGGTCTTGCCCGCCAGCGTATCGATGGAGCGAGAGAGGCTGCCAAATTCGCAACTGCTGCGGTAGTTGATGCGGCGGGTCATGTCACCGGCCGCCATGTAATCGAGCTCCTTGTTGATCATCTGCAACGGGCGCTGAATGCTGCGCGCAGTGGTATAGCCGATCACCAGCGCGGCTGCGGCCGACATCGCGGCAACCACCAGAATCCAGAAGCTGGCACTGCTGACCGCCGCATCGGCGTTGCTCCGGCTGTCGCTGGCAATGGCCCCGGCGGACTTGCCCATCTCATCGAGCAAATTGAGGCTGTTGACCAGACTGGCATCCAGCTGCTGATTTTGCGTGGCCAGCGACAGCGCCAGTTGCTGAGCCTGACGCATGGTTGCCAGCAAGCCCTGAGCGCCAAGTGCCAGCTCCTGCATCCGATCCAGATTGGAGACAAACCGCGCTTTCACATCATCGGGCACCAGCACCCGCTCCAGACGCTTGCGGGCCATCTCGATGTCCTTGCTGAGTACCTTTTCCAGCTCGTTCAGGTCGGTTTTGGCATCGGCACGGCGGATATTCTTCAGATCGCGGGCGATACCTGAGGTAATAAGTTCCGCCTTGTTGCGCATGGAGCGCTTGCTGGCGGTCTGTTGCAGCAGCAGATCCGCCGCCCACTGGTAGGTATCCTCAAGGCGGATAAATTCCATCTCCAGCTTGTGGCGCTGCTCCAGTGCACTGACCCACTGCCGATGCTGGGCCAACACCTGATCCGCCAAGCCATAAAATTGAGTGGTAGCACTCTCGACCTGCTGGAAGCGGGCACGAGCATCCGCTACATCGGTAAATTTACCCATCTCCTGACTCAGCTGGACGAAGCGGTTCTGCTGCTCCTTGAACTGATTGGCCAGCTGCGGCAACTGGGCGGCATCTTCACTGGTGCGGTAGACAAGCACCCAGCGGTTACTATCCTGCAGTGCCCCCTTGAGACCTGCGACAGCCACCACCAGCGGGGTTGCCCGGTCAGATACGGCAGAGAGGCCGTCATTTATACCCTTGATTTTAAAGGTACTGATCACGCCAAGCAGGATCAGCAACAGCAGCATCAACACAAATCCGGCGATGATCCGCTGCACGATAGATAAGCCCATGGAGACATCCTCACTCATTGGGGGAAGGTAAAGTGAACATAGTCACTATCGGCAGGGGTGGCGAATAACTGAAATAAAGCGGCAGGTATTTAATTGATTTGTATCGGGTTGGATCACAGTCCAGACAAAATCAGCCATACGAAAAAAGCCCGGCACAAGCCGGGCTGAAAGAGACGTACTTTGCTATCTTCCGCGGTCCGTTCAGAACCGCAGTCAGAATCATTAGAAGCGGTAGCCAACACCCACCATAAAGGCCATCGGGTCGATATGCGTTTTGAAGGTGCCAACACCATCAACTTTAACATCTGTATCGATATCCATGATCCAGGCTGAACCGTTTACAAACCAGCGATCTGTAACCGCCATATCGATACCGACCTGACCTGCCAGACCCCAAGAGTCGTCAAGGCTGATATTGGCACCATCAAGTGCTCCCACCCCCTTCTCATCAAAGAAGGTGGTGTAGTTCACACCCACACCAACATACGGGCGAACCTTGCTCTGGGCATCGCCAAAATAGTACTGGGCCATCAATGTTGGAGGCAGATGTTTAACCTTGGCAATCTCACCAAGATCGCGAGTACTCACTCTATGGGAGAATGGGGTTGCAGCCAGCAACTCAACACCCCAGTTGTCGGTGATCATATAACCGAGGGTCAGGCCAAGCTGTTGATTACTGTTAATCTCAAATTCACCGGTACCCAATACGTTGTCACTGCTCTCCTGAGGAGAAACGATGGCCAAACCGCCACGAACCAGAATATCGCCAGCCTGATGGGCCATGGCGAAAGGAGAGGTCACTGCAGCGGCAATCATCAGAGGAAGTAATTTTTTCATCACGTAATCCCTTTTTTTGTTTTCATTTGATGCTGTAAGCCCGCTGACTATATGCCCTTGTAAATGCAAAGTTATTGACTTGGAGCAAAGGTTGCACAGAAATAAATCGATTGGTGTGACATCTTTGCGCGCCATCCCAATCTCGTTGAGCCCCCAGACAACAAGCTGAAATGCCTGTTTCGACAGGTTGTAACTACCCGCATCCAGCGCCAAAAGGATCAAGCAAACCACATCTTATTGCGCGGCAGCGCGGCTATTAATTGTTGTTAATATGGGCAAATCAGCGTATTTTTTGCGCCATGCAAGTTACTGGGAAGTAATGGTTTATTTATGAAAAATGAGTCGAAATGGCAAAAGGTGGGGGCCTTTCTCGCGGCCGTGTGGGGAATCGGATCCTTTCTCTTTATCCTGCTCGGTTTTATTGTCGCCCTGGCCTATCTGGTATTGGTACGGCAGGGTTAATCCGGATTGACAGAGTGCAGCAGGGTGATATGCCCCCCTTCGGCAAGCTGTTCCGGAGTCTGGCCCATTCCCTCCGCAGAGAGGCTACCAGCGTAGCCAAACCACCGATTTCGCCCACCGACTTTGGCCTGATACAGCGCCATGTCCGCCAGTTTGAAGCTATGACTCCAGAATGAATCTGGGTACTCCGGGTGCAACGGATAGCGGCAGAACCCCAGCGACACCGTCAACCAGAGTGGCGCATCCTCTTTGCCAAAGCGGTGCTGAGCGACACGCTGGCGCAGATATTCGACCCGCAGCGCCAACTCTTGCTCGTCATCCACTTGTAGCAGCAACAAGAACTCCTCCCCGCCCAGCCGGATGATAGGCTCGCGCTCTCCTGTCACCACCTTGCGCAGCAGATCCGCCAACTGTTTCAGCACCAGATCCCCGATGTCATGGCCAAGGCGGTCATTGATCCGCTTGAAATGATCCAGATCCAGCAGCAATAACAGACAAGGTTTGGCCCGGTTGGCCTGCAACCAGCCATCGAGATAGCGACGATTGAAACAACGGGTCAAGGGGTCGGTGAATGCAGCCATCTCCATCTGGCTGGATTTTTCCAACAAATCATCGTGTTGCTGACTGACCTTGCTGGCCATCTCCTTGAACTTGCCGCTCAGGGTCGCCATCTCGGCGCTGCTGTCGATATAGGGGATCAAGGTGGCATCTGGCCGATCGCCAAAGCGTTGCAGCGCCGACACCAGCTGCTGCAACGGGGTAAGCACAATGCTATTGAGCCGATACATGGCGATCATGACGCAGATAAAACTGATAAACAGCATGCCGATAAAGGTCCAGAGCGCCCCCTCCATGACGCCACTCAAGATCTTTCTCTCCTCCTCAATCACCAGAGTCAGCACCGGCTGGTTATCACTGTTAAGCAGACGTACCTCCCCCCTCAGCCGATCCAGCCCCAGGTCAATCAGGCGGTAGGTCACTTGCGGTTTCAGCGGTTTGAATGTGGCTGCGATATTCAGATTGGTGTCTGAGATCGCCAGTGGCAACGCGGTACGCTCAGAGAGCTGCTGGAGATACTCTTCATCAAGCCAGCGCACCACCAGCAAGAAGCCGTTGAAGGGGGCGGAGTTGTCACTGTCTCTGATCGGCTGCCACGAGTACATCAGCGGTCCCCATTGGGAGGCGCTAATGCCGTGCAAGTTGATACCTCCTTGCGCCACAGATTGCGCTCTCAACTGCTTTTTCAGATCATCAAGGAAATAGGGAAACTGATCATGATTGATGCCGGGCGCATCGGGTAGCAGGGTCCGGGTCCAGATCTCGTAGCCGGTGAGATCCATGAAACTCATCAGATTGAGGCGAAAGTCCCGCATCGGCATATCATTGAGCAGGTTGGAATCAATATATTCCCGGCTTCTGCCGATCATAAAACGATGGCTGTCATCCCAAATGCCCCAATCCCGACTGAAAGCATCCAGTGCTGCCACATCGGACTGCACCGCACTGCTCATTCGCAGCAAGTGCTCCTTCATGCGCTGCTCTTCAATCCGGGTGGCAGCAGGGATCTGGGCCCACGCTAACAGGATCAATAACAGCAAAATAGCGCCCAACCAGATAGGGAGCATGGAGTAAGCCAACTGATGATCAATCGTACGCGGAGCCTGAGCCATAACCTGATATATCCATTACCATGATGTCGTGATACCCAGCCAACCCACCTCACACGAGCTGCCCCTTCATATGTCCGATATTCATAGTAAAAAAGGGGCCAAAGGCCCCTTCGATTATAACGACTTATCGCGTCAATAGCGGGCGCAAAAAACGCGCCGTGTGAGACTCGCCATTATTGCAAATCTCCTCCGGCGTCCCCGTCACCAGAATACGGCCACCACCGGCCCCCCCCTCCGGCCCCAGATCGACGATCCAGTCGGCAGTTTTTACCACATCCAGATTGTGCTCGATGATGACGATGGTGTTGCCGCGATCCCGCAGCTGGTGCAGCACCTTGAGCAATTGCTGGATATCGTGGAAGTGCAACCCGGTGGTCGGCTCGTCCAGTATGTAGAGGGTCTGACCGGTATCCCGCTTGGAGAGCTCGCGCGCCAGCTTGACCCGCTGCGCCTCGCCGCCCGAGAGGGTAGTGGCCGACTGGCCAAGCCGGATATAGGAGAGGCCCACATCCATCAGAGTTTGCAGCTTGCGCGCCACCGCCGGCACCGGATCGAAGAACTCGCGGGCGTCCTCCACCGTCATCTCGAGGATCTCGTGGATGTTCTTGCCCTTGTATTTCACCTCCAGGGTCTCGCGGTTGTAGCGCTTGCCCTTGCAGACGTCACACGGCACGTAGACATCCGGCAGGAAGTGCATCTCCACCTTGATGACCCCATCCCCCTGGCACGCCTCGCAGCGCCCTCCCTTCACGTTGAAGGAGAAGCGGCCCGGCTGGTAGCCGCGCGAGCGCGCCTCCTGAGTGCCGGAGAGCAGCTCGCGGATCGGGGTGAACAGGCCGGTGTAAGTCGCCGGGTTGGAGCGCGGGGTGCGGCCGATGGGGCTCTGGTCGATGTCCACTACCTTGTCCAGATGCTCCAGCCCCTCGACGCTGCGATAGGGTGCCGGGGTGGACTCGGTGGCCTTGTTGAGCTCGCGATGAGCGATGCGGAACAGGGTGTCGTTGATCAGGGTCGACTTGCCGGAGCCGGAGACGCCAGTGACGCAGGTCATCACCCCGATGGGCAGATCAAGATTGACGTTGCGCAAGTTGTTGCCGCTTGCCCCCTTGAGTTTCAACCACTTGCCGGTGAGCGGCGTGCGCTCGGCCGGAATGGCGATCTGCTTGCGACCGGAGAGGTAGTCACCGGTCAGCGACTCCGGATTGTCGATAATCTGCTGGGGGGTGCCCTGCGCAACAATCTCGCCACCGTGTACACCCGCCCCCGGGCCGATATCCAGCACATGGTCGGCGAGGCGAATGGCATCCTCGTCGTGCTCCACCACGATCACCGTGTTGCCGAGATCGCGCAGATGGGTGAGGGTCTTGAGCAACCGCTCGTTGTCGCGCTGATGCAGACCGATGGAGGGCTCGTCCAGTACGTACATGACGCCCACCAGCCCGGCCCCGATCTGGCTGGCCAGTCGGATGCGCTGCGCTTCGCCGCCTGAGAGGGTCTCGGCACTGCGGGACAGGCTCAGATAGTTGAGACCGACGTTCACCAGGAAGCCGAGCCGCTCGACGATCTCTTTCAATATCTTCTCGGCAATCTGGGCGCGCTGGCCGGTCAGATTCAACCCTTCGAAGAAGGCGAGCGCATCGCCGATGGACTGCTCGGCGATGGCCGGCAGGTTGCGGTTGTCGACGAAGACGTGGCGTGCCTCCTCCCGCAGTCGGCTACCACCGCAGCTGGTACAGGATTTGTTGGCGATGTATTTGGAGAGCTCTTCACGCACCGAGTTGGACTCGGTCTCCCGGTAGCGCCGCTCCATGTTGTGCAGGATCCCCTCGAACGGGTGCTTGCGCACCACCACGTCGCCGCGATCGTTCATGTAACGGAACTCGATCTCGGTGCGACCGGAGCCGCGCAGGATCACCTCCTGAGTCTTGACCGGCAGATCCTCCCACGGCGTCTCCAGATCGAACTTGTAGTGCTCGGAGAGGGATTTCAGCATCTGGAAGTAGTAGAAGCTGCGTTTGTCCCAGCCGCGAATCGCGCCGTTGGCCAGACTGATGGCCGGATCGCCGATCACCTTGGCCGGATCGAAATATTGCTGCACCCCGAGGCCATCGCAGGTCGGGCAGGCTCCGGCCGGGTTGTTGAAGGAGAAGATGCGCGGTTCCAGCTCCGACATGGAGTAGCCGCACTCCGGGCAGGCGAAGTTGGCAGAGAAGGTCATAGAGGCAACCGCCTTCTCGCCGTCCATCGGCACTACCAGCACTATGCCACCGGAGAGGGTCAGCGCCGTCTCGAACGACTCGGCCAAACGCAGCGCCAGATCCTCGCGCACCTTGAAGCGATCCACCACCACCTCGATGGTGTGCTTCTTGTGCAGTTCCAGAGTCGGAGGATCGGAGAGATCGCACACCTCGCCGTCGATACGGGCACGGATGTAGCCCTGGGCCGCCAGGTTCTCCAGCAGCTTGGTGTGCTCCCCCTTGCGATCCCGCACCACCGGAGCCAGCAGCATCAGCTTGCTCCCCTCCGGTTGGGCCAGCACCTGATCCACCATCTGGCTGATGGTCTGGGCGGCGAGCGGAATGGCGTGGGTCGGACAGCGCGGCTCACCGACCCGGGCAAACAGCAGACGCAGGTAGTCGTAGATTTCGGTGATGGTACCGACGGTCGAGCGCGGGTTGTGGGAGGTGGACTTCTGCTCGATGGAGATGGCGGGCGAGAGCCCCTCGATATGGTCGACGTCCGGCTTCTCCATCAGGGAGAGGAACTGGCGGGCATAGGCGGAGAGGGACTCCACATAGCGGCGCTGCCCCTCGGCATAGAGGGTATCGAACGCCAGAGAGGATTTGCCCGAACCGGAGAGGCCAGTGACCACGATCAGCTTGTCGCGGGGCAGGGTCAGATTGATGTTCTTGAGGTTGTGGGTGCGAGCACCCCGGACCACGATCTTTTCCATCTTGTTGCACGCTCGATACAGAAACCTGAGCGAGTCAGTATCGCATAGAGACTACTGGATGAATAGACAGGCATTATCTATCGCCGTTATCCTTTTTTACGATGGATAGCCCCTTCGTCACACCCTGACCAAGGCGGCAAGTTTGCCCTCAATCCACACCAGCAAGCGCTCGCCCGCAGAGTGATCAACTGTTACTATTGGGGGCTAAACCTGAATCAGAACATGCGAAACGAACACTCTGATTGCTGCAACGGTTATAGAAAAACCATGCTGTTCAATATGATAACAACATGGTCATGAAAAAAGCGCGGTAACTTATTTAGTGGGTCCAGGCCTTGCCTGACCGGAATATAAAGGTGGAAGAGAGATTATGGCCAGTCGAGGCATCAATAAAGTCATTCTGATCGGTAACCTCGGGCAAGACCCGGAAGTACGCTACATGCCGAGTGGCGGTGCTGTGACCAACATTACTCTGGCTACCTCCGAAACCTGGCGCGACAAGCAGACCGGTGAGCCCGAATGGCACCGCGTTGTCTTCATGGGCAAGCTGGCCGAAGTGGCTGGCGAGTACCTGAAGAAGGGCTCCCAGGTCTATGTGGAAGGCAAACTGCAGACCCGCAAATGGCAGGATACGCTACATGCCGAGTGTGCTGTGACCAACATTACTCTGGCTACCTCCGAAACCTGGCGCGAAAGCAGACCGGTGAGCAGGAGCGTAGAATGGCACCGCGTTGTCTTCATGGGCAAGCTGGCCGAAGTGGCTGGCGAGTACCTGAAGAAGGGCTCCCAGCTATGTGGAAGGCAAACTGCAGACCCGCAAATGGCAGGATCAGAGCGGCCAGGAGCGCTACACCACTGAAGTGCTGGTCGACAGCTTCACTGGCGTGATGCAGATGCTGGGTGGCCGTCCGCAAGGCGGTCAGGGCATGGGCCAGAACATGGGTGGCCAATCCCAGGGTAACTGGGGTCAGCCGCAGCAGAGCATGCCTGCCCAGCAGCCGATGAATCAGCAGCGCCTGGCGCCAGCTCCGCAGCAGAACATGCAGCAGCAAGGCGGTTATGGCCGTCCTGCCCAGCAGCCGCAATCTGCGCCGCCGGTATATAACGAGCCGCCGATGGATTTCGACGACGATATCCCGTTCTAGATCTTGTAAAAGATGAAAGTGTAAGAATAAATCACTTTCACCATCTTGAGTGCAAAGCAACCCAGCAGAAATGCTGGGTTTTTTTATTTTTGCATTTCACTTGCCATCGCGATTTTCAGCACTATAACTTTATGTATGAGGAAAATGTAAGATTAGGATGCACAGTGTACAAGCTAGATAGATTGATTTTTGCAAATGGTGAACGTTATCCAGTCTTAATGGGCAATGATGGTATGCCTCATTTTCTTGCAACCCTCTGGGTGACAACAAAACTTCGTAGCAGCTTGTCGGTGAATACCATTTCAAATCGCCTAGGTGCATTAAAGTGGTTTCTTCAATGGGAAGAAAATAAACACAGAGACCTGTTCTCTGAGTTTCAGAAAGGTAAGTTTCTTAGCGACACTGACATTGACAACATCAGAGAACATCTCAGTCATGATATTTCTCATTTCAAAGGCTTAGCTAAAAGCAAAAAAACCAGAGATAAGGTCATTGATTTATTTAACACCCCAAGACTAATCAGTGTCACCCCCACAGTGGGACGTAATAACATTTACAATCGTGTGACAGCTATTGCAAGTTATTTAGATTTCATTGCTAGAGTAGCTGTACAGAACTGTAATAGCACTAAACTGCTCACAGAAATTAACAGTATGAATAAGCGCATACTTGCTGTTCGCCCTAAAGGCAAAGGTAAGAATGTTTTAGATAAACTAGATGGTAAAGACTTGCCAGATGGATTAATTGAGGAATTTATGGCTGTGGCACAATTTGACCACCCAAAAAATCCGTTCAAACACGCTTCGACAAAAAAGCGAAATCATCTTATGTTTTTACTTTTAAAAGAACTAGGCATACGAAGAGGTGAGTTACTCTCACTATCTATTGAATCGAACTTTCTAATGCTTCACGGCCCCCAAAAATTCATATGGGTAAAACGCCACCATGATGACATATATGATCCTCGCAAAAATCAGCCTGTAGCAAAGACGAAAGAAAGAATGTTGCGAATTAGAGATGAAACTGCGGCACTCATTGATGACTACATCATAAACATACGGGCAAAGACTCCGAACGCGAACAAGCATCCATACTTGTTTGTTACACATAGGAAGGGGAAAACTCAAGGACAGCCAATATCGACCAGCACATTTGACAGTATCATCGTGCCAACAATGAAATCTGTGGATGAGCGGTTCAAATCGATCCACCCACATTATTTTAGGCATAACTGGAACCAGTGGTTCTCCGAAATAATTGACAAAAACAATGATCTATCTAAAGACCCAAACAGTAACCGTAATTTTATTTCATCTAGTGAAGAAGCAAAAAGCCGAATGTATCAAATGGGGCACACATCAGAGAGCTCTGCCAAACCATATGTTGAACGCCATATTCGCAATAAGACAAACAAGCTAGTGCTTGAAGAGCAAGAAGAATTACAGAGACTAATTATTGAATCTCAAAAAAATAGAGGATATGAATGAATAAATATGATTACATTGAGGAAGAAAATGACGATCTCCCATCAACATTCAGCTCAAAAAAATTAGTATCAAAAGATGGATACAGCTTTGACTTTCACTCAGAATACTGGATGTTGAATAAAGATGTCAGCATTGCATTCATGCCGGATGTTTTATCTATGGAACCAAAACTGCTGGATGGATTTAAAAAAACACTAGCAACCTATGCTGAAGAACAATCAGCACACCATACATCAAATATGTATCTACGCTTTCAACGACTATTGCGAGACACTAAATTCAAAAATCTAGATGAGGATGTATTGCTCAATTGGCGAGCGATGCTTGATAAAAACAATGAATGGTACTTAGGTGCACTCCGTGGTTTTCTTATTAGCTGGAATGAATATGGATATTATGGTGTAACAACAGAGATGGTGAAAACACTCGAAATACTAACTCTATCAGGAAACAAGAAAGGAGTGTCTGTCGCTAATCGTTGCCCTGAAACAGGTGCCTTTACTAGCAATGAGGTACTTGCATTAAATCATGAACTTATTCGCTTATTCAGGAATAACTATATCTCATTTCAATGCTATGCATATGTGAGTTTATTGCAGGCTACTGCTAGACGCCCCACACAGTTACGACAAATAAAGGCTGCTGATTTATTTAAAGAACATGATCATAGTAAGAATGTGACAAATTTTTACCTCAATATACCTAGAGCAAAGCAGCGTGGTGGTGGGTTTCGTTTCTCTTTTAAAAAATTCCCCATTACGGAAGAGCTCTATCTAACGTTGCGTAATTTAATTAGAGATGAAACAGAGAAGTTTGAATCAAAACTCTCAATAAAACTGACTGCTTCTCAAGCAACAAAAATCCCATTATTTATTGATTGGGCAATGGTTTTTGAGTTAGCGGTTAAAAAAACATCTTTGACTGATGATTTATTAGATACTGACATTTTAAATATGTCATCAACAGATCTAAGAGAACACCTGCTAAAAAATTTCCAAAGAAAACAAAAAGCTATTTCTGAAAGAACTGGGGACTATATTCATATAACGGCTAGGCGGTTTCGTCGTAACCGTTCACCGGGACGGTGTTGACAGCACCAACTCCTCCGGGAACGGGTAGTCGGTTTTCTCGATGCAGGACCTGACAACTGCCCTCAGCCACTCCTGCGGGCAGCGGCCCAATCGCTTGGCCGTCTCCACCAACGATAGGATACGCTGCCTGAACTGCTCGCCTCGATGCGACCAGACGCCATAGCTTCCCTTGCGCCACAGCACATAGCCACGCAGCGCCCGCTCCGCTTCATTGTTGGTCAGCGCTATCTCGTCGTTTTCCATAAAACGCCATAGCATCTCATCGTCCTTGAGCAGTAACTGGCAGCGCCCACGGTAGCGCTTGGAACACAGTACACTGCCCCGCTCCAGCTGCCTTCGCCAGCTTTGCCGACATCGCTGCAACCTTCGCTGGTACTGCTCCCGGCTTAAGCAGCCTTGTTCATAGCCATGCCGGGTTCTGAACACCGTGTCAGCCAGCAGTACCAGCCGGGCTCCGATAGGCTGGTTGACGGCGTCGCTACTCTCGGCAATCGCCGCCACGTTGCGCAGCACATGCGCCCAGCACAGTTGGCGCTGGGCGCTGTCGATGAAGCGGTATCCCGCATACTGGTCGGTCACCAGCACCCCATCAAGCTCACTGCCCAGCAACCGCTTCGCTGCCTCCTGACCGCGGCCAAACGCCGTCATGAAGCAGACCGCGACCTTGCTCAGGGCCAGCCACATCCAGCGTCGCTCACCGCCCCGCTGGTGCCGGGTTTCATCGGCATGGATGATGGCGGCAGACTGCACTTGCTGTTTGATGGCTTGGTGGGTCGGGGTGAGCATGGCGCTGACCCGGCCTTGCGCTTCACTGATGGCGCCTCGGCTAAAGCTCAAACCGAAGTGCTGCTTGAGCTGCTGCTGTATCTTGCTGATGCTCTGGTGGAACTGACCACTCTGCAAAGCGATATAGCTCAGCAGATTAGCCCCCATCTGGCTGTGGCTCACCGTATCGGGCAGGGCTGCTTCACTGGTGGTGACGCACCCACGGCAGGTGCCCCGATACAGCTGATGCTCTGTCACCACATAGCTGACCTCGGGCAGGTCAAACACCTGATGAACCCGGTAGGGCTTGTCATGGGACACCACCTGCTCACCACAGCAGGCGCACTGCCGGGCAGGATAGTGTGGTATTGCCGTCAGTCGGTCGTCCTCAGGATGACGTTCACGCCGCTGCCCCTTGTGGCCAGGCTGGGCACCACGAGCCTTGCCGGAAGCGGGGCGCTTGCGCGCAGGCGGGGTCCCCGAGCCATCAGTGGAGGGGGGCTTGGAGGAGTTATTGCTGTTTTGGTTGAGGCGGTCTTCAAGCTCGGCGATGCGCGCCATCAGCTTGTAAATCAGCTCGTTGGCTTGCTCGAGGGTCAGCGGCAGGCCGGGTGGTGGCGTAATGGGTTTGCTCATGACGTGATGGTGCCAAGCTGGCGGGATCAGGCAAGGGGCAACAGTGGATCAAGGGATGATCGTCTCACTTTTTCCTGTCAATGCCATCTGGGTGAACAGTTACGTTTCGTCATACAAGAGGAACAAACCTTGGTCGAAAAGGTTTGGGGCCGTTGATCATAGCGGAGGCATTGGATCACAACGATACACAAAACGTTAAGGTCTATACGGAAAATACCGCAGATACCGTGACCTATATTGACAAGGCCATTGGCAAACAACTGGCCCCCTTTGCTAATGCATTCCTAGGTCGCATTATCGTTGACTTAGAGCAGGGTGAGCGAGGACATGACCTTGCTGCTCGCATACCAAACAAGGATAACGATATCGTAGGAGCATGCGGCACCAATGACTTTTGCGTTAAGGGGTATGAAAGTTGTTACACTTGTGAAAAATTTAGACCATTATTAGATGCTCCTCACGAGAAATTCTTATCCCATCTATATGCAGAGAAAGAGGTAAGGTTGAAAACGACAAAAAGTGAAGAGTACGCGGCAACAAAAGATAGGCTAATTTTAGCAGTTGAATGGGTTGTGCAGAAATGCTTTGAACTGAAACAACAACGAGCATGAGGATAGTCAGTGGACAGTAACATTTTCCATTTTAAGCCTGCGATAGAACTGAATTCAGAAGCAAATCTAGAAAAATTCATTCAAAGTAGCAAAAACAAATTAACTGTTTTCGGTGAAGATTGCTGGGATCATAATTTATGGCACACTTTTCACAATACTCGCCGTGTTGTTGCCCGTTTCTCCACAAATTTAGAGCCATCAACTTCCTATAGTTTCTCTCCCCTAGGTGCACCATTTATTGATTTTGCAAAAGCATACATTCGCTACATTTACGCATTAAAACCCATAACAACTCTTCACAGACATTTCGAAGCTATTCGAATACTTGAAGAAGCATTGATTCTATCAAAACATAAAGCAGATATTCTGATGCTCGATGGCCTAGTTTTAGAAAGGCTAGGCGATATTTTTAATAGACGCATATCAAATCTGGCAGGTCGAAATAAAGCGGGCTATCAAATGGAGCTTCTTCTTAATTTCTGCCGTGACAACTTTATAACACCGAGTCTTCCTGGGTGGTCAAATCCATATCAAAAAGTAAAAGATTTAACTATTCAACTTGACGAGAATGGAAAAGAACATCGTAAAAATAAATTGCCCTCAGAAGAGGATATGATGTTATTTGCTAAGTTATTTCATGACGCACCTTCATTAGGTATTGAAGCAGAATATTTTACTTCTGCAATAGCATTGCTCATGCAAGCACCATCCCGATGCTCTGAGTTATTCTCATTGCCTATAGATTGTACTGTATGGGAGGAGAATCGCAGCGGAGAACTTAAACTTGGAATACGTTGGGTGCCTGCCAAAAATGGCAACGAAGGGATTAAATGGGTTCCTACTGTCATGCAAGATGTAGCTTTGGAAGCTATCGAACGATTGAAAAAAATTAGCATGCCTGCACGGGAGGCTGCGATGTATGCAGAAACGCATCCAGATAACAATGGGAGTAGATTGGCCCCTTGAAGATCCAGACACTTCGCCCCTCTTAACTTAAGAGGTAGTCTTGGAGCTATGTTCAGTACTAGTCACAACGAGAAGATGGTCGAAGTGTTAACAGGGGCCGAGCGCCGTCGACGCCGGACTCCACAAGAAAAGATCGCCATCGTGCAGCAGACCTTTGAGCCCGGGATGACCGTCTCTCATGTTGCTCGCTTGCACGACGTCAACGCAAACCAGCTTTTCAAATGGCGTAAGCAATTCCAAGAAGGGTCTCTCACGGCGATCACCGCCGGTGAGGATGTTGTTCCTGCTTCCGAGTTGGCTGCTGCCATCAAGCAGATCCGAGAGCTTCAGCGTCTGCTCGGGAAGAAGACCATGGAGAACGAGATCCTCAAAGAAGCCGTGGAGTATGGTCGAGCAAAAAAATGGATTGCGCATGCGCCCTTGTTGCCGGGGGACGACGATTAAGTGCTGTGAGCCAGGCTCTTAATGTATCGCGTGCGCAGCTATCCGTTCGTGTTCATCGAAAACCGGGTTGGCAAGATGGTCGTCATCATCGCCAGCGTGATGATGCAGCCTTACTTGGCCGTATCATGGAGGCGATGGCAGAGCTTCCCTCCTATGGCTATCGCCGGGTCTGGGCGCTGTTACGGCGTCAGTCTGAGGCAACAGAACAACCTGTGGTAAACGCTAAGCGGGTATATCGCGTCATGCGCGAACATGGCTTGCTGCTGGAAAGAAAACCAGCTGCACCATTGGCCCAGCAGGCACATAAGGGGCGTGTTGCCGTCAAGGAGAGCAATCGACGGTGGTGCTCAGATGGCTTCGAGTTTCGCTGCGATAACGGTGAAAAACTACGTGTCACGTTCGCCATGGATTGCTGCGATAGGGAAGCGTTGGACTGGGCGGCCAGTACTGGGGGTTACGATAGTGACACTGTGCAAGATGTCATGCTGAGGTCTGTCGAACGTCGCTTTGGGGATTCGTTGCCGGCATCACCGGTGGAGTGGCTGACTGATAATGGCTCGGCGTATCGAGCCCATGAGACCCGCGCGTTTGCACGAGAAATCGGGTTGGAGCCCAGAACGACAGCAGTGAGAAGCCCACAGAGTAACGGTATAGCGGAGAGCTTCGTGAAGACGATGAAGCGAGACTATATCGAGATGATGCCAAAACCGGATAGCCGAACAGCGGTAGGCAATTTGGCTATCGCGTTTGAGCATTATAACGAGCACCACCCGCACAGCGCCTTGGGATACCGTTCACCACGGGAATTTCTGCGCAGTCGGGTATCACAACCCTAAGCGGGAAAAAGTGTCTGGACCTATGGGGTCAAATCCAGGGAGTATGGTGTATATCAGTAAATTGGTTAACTGGCCTTTTGTTGATAACGCAAAAAAAGTTAAGGCCTCAGAGGCTTTGTTACTATATAGAGACCGTGAGTTACATGCGGAACATGATGTTATTCAACACTCGTTTGTTTTACCTACGGTGAACATAATTAATGCAAGGATTTCTAGGTCTGAGGCCAGAAAAGGAGTCCACCTTTGGAAGAAACATAACATATTACGAGAGGATGGCTCACAACCCGATATAACATCCCATCAAGCTAGGCATTGGCTCAGTACCAAAGCTGAACGGGGTGGGATGGATGAGTTGACGCTTGCAAACTGGGCAGGGAGAGCAAGAGTTGCTGATAATGCCAGCTATGATCATCGCACAGAAGAAGAAAAGTCCAATGCAATTGCAGTTATTACTATCCCTGAAAATGCAAACACGTTGGAAAAAATAAAATGTAACCTTCCAATTAGTTTCGAGGAAATCGGAAAGAACCTTACTGGTGCAGCGATAGTAACAGAGCTAGGCGTGTGTGAACATGATTTTGCCATGATTCCATGTCAGCGAAACGGTGACTGTGAAACCTGCAAAGAATTGGTCTGTATCAAAGGCTTCAGTAGCTCATTGGAGCTGTTGAAAGTACGAGAAGTTCAAGTGGCAGCTCAACTCGAAAAAGCACAGCAAAGCCATAAAATGGGGGCCTTTGGTGCTGACCGCTGGGTTAGCTCACACGGTTGGCGACTTGCTCATATTAGAACAAAGATCCGGCTATTAGAGGATGAAAATGTTCTTGATGGCACCCCCATTCGTATTCCTGATGTATATGATCCCTCGCCAGCCAAGGTTGTTCTTTTAGAGAAGGGGCTTAATATTGAAGTTCAATCGCCTGACTCTATCGATTCTAAAGCGTTTAATATTATGGGTGATTTGTTATGCCTAAAATAGTTATCACAGAAAAAAACCTGCCTAATATACTAGGTCTAATTAATACTTGGGAAGGAAAGTTAACTTGGGACTTGCTCTGTCAAAAAGTTGCCATAATGATTGATGTTAAAGGTGGCGTCCAACGTCAATCATTATCCTCTTACAAAGATATTCAAGATGCATACTCGCGAAGAAAGACATTTTTAAAAGAACGTTTTTCTCAACCTGAGCCTACCAAAGAGCGTGATGTAACGCTTGAGTATCTTATAAAAAAGGTTGCTCTTTTAGAGAATGAATTAGCCAGATTAAATAGTTTGAATGATGCATACAAACAGCGTTTCATAGTATGGCAATATAATGCTTACATGCATGGTGTCAGAATGACATCAATTGATAATTTTCCAACAGATAGTGCCGAGCTAAAAAAATTACAGGATATGCTTGGAAAGCCGCTTATAGAAGTTAAACGCCGCACAGGAGGTCAATAATGGCGAGTGGTACAGAAAAAGCCAAAGCAACCGTCCAGGCGTTTGAACTATGGATGGCAACCCAGACTGATGAGACGTATCGACAATTAAGTTACAGGGGCAGCCTCAGCCGCAGTGAAATCACGAAAGCTATTGGCTGTGGCCGCTCTGCCTTAGTGCAGAACCCTGAGCTTCGTAGGCAATTGCAGAAATTGGAAGACCAGCTTAGGGAACACGGGGTGCTTCCGCCACTCACCGCTCAGGCCATAGCGAGTGTAGCTCATCCAAAGGTATACGACCCTACGACTCATCGACGCCTACTTGATACCAAACGTGTATCAATATTGGAGCAGGAGAATATTGAACTGAAAGCGCAGCTAAGGGAACTAAAAGCCAGACTGGAGCGCTTCGGTGAGCTATCTGAGACATTGGCCGAAATGGGGATCTTGCCACGATGAACCAATCTCTCCATTCCGAACTATTTCGTGTTACCAGTATCCCATATAGCTCATCCAGCTACGTGATTTTCTCTGGAATACCACTTAATGACGAGACCAGCCAGATCAAGGATGGCAAATACTATGTGACCATTAAAGCGCGGCCTGACACTCTTCCGGCACAACCGTCACAGGGCCAGCAATGGACAGTCCATGGCAAACCTCTCATTGAGAGGGTCGAGATTGGTGATGTTGTGATGCAGCAACATACCTATGAATCACCTGAGCACGTGATATGCACCCTGCCGGAGACAGGTGAGCAGCTGATCCAGTTCATTGCCAAGGAACCTGATTTCAAGGGAATTGGCCTCGGTAAAGCTAGGGCGTTATGGCAACTACTCGGTGAGCAATTTCATGCCACCCTGCGCACCGACACACCAGAGTCCAGAGAGCGCCTCAAGAGTATTCTGAGTGATGTATCTATTGATGCCCTGTTCAACGGCTACGCAAAATACAAAAACCTGAGCCACTGCAATTGGATGGCAGAGTGCCGGATCCCCTCGCCCATTCAGCAGCGGCTCTTGAAATTCCATGGCGAAAGCTCCGTTGAAGCAATCAAAGCTAATCCCTACCTGCTGGTCGGCTTCGGGATGGCATTTGAAGAAGTGGATGCGCTTTCTCAAACGAAGTTTGAGGTAGAACTAAAGATCCGACGAGGCTGAGTGCCGCCCTGGAGTTCACCATCCACGCGGAAGTGGAAAAAGGCCACACCTACACCACGCTGGCCAGGCTTCGCCCCCTGCTGACCAAATTGCTTGGTGACGGCGAGTTGGCAGCACAAGCATTCAAGGCTGGTTACCACCAAGCCCAGTATGTGCTGAACCATGAAGCAGGCACCTATCACCCTACCGCGCAGATGTTGATGGAGACTGTTGTTGCCAAACGCTTGTTGAAGCTTGCCAAGCAGCAAAATTGTTACGAGGAGTCCACCAATACTGCATTTATCGCGGCGGTTAACGAGCTGCCATATGAATTGACCGCGATGCAAAATGAGGCGGTGCTCACCGCGTTAGACAATGCGGTGAGTTGCATCACGGGGGGTGCAGGAACTGGGAAAACCACAGTGCTAAGAACCGCACTGCAAGCCTATCGTAAAATAGGCTTTGAGGTTCATGCTGTCGCGCTGTCTGGACGCGCTGCAATGCGCCTACATGAGTCGATAGGTTTCAAGACAATGACCATTGCCGCCTTGTTGCGGCACGAGCCCATAGAGCCATCTGATGGGTCTCCCAATCATCTGTTGGTGATCGATGAGGCATCCATGATCGACCTACCCACCATGTACCGGCTCACTAACCATCTTCATCCCTCCGTACGGATCATACTGACAGGTGACCCAAACCAGCTGCCCCCTATCGGTTGTGGCAAAGTGCTGGCCGATATCGTTGCATCACAAGCTATCTCGAATGTGACCCTGGACATCGTTAAACGCCAGAAGGGAACCACAGGCATTCCCGAATACTCGATGCAGATAAATCAAGGCCTCATACCCGAGAACTTGAGCATGGGTAACATCCATTTCCATGAAACATCCAAGGACAAGATCGCCCAGGTCTGTGCCGAGTTGTACCAGCAATCACCCGAGAACAGCCGAGTGGTAGGAGCGACCACAGCCATGGTGGCGGACATCAATAATCTTATTCAGGAGGCCGTCAACCCTGATGGTGCTCGGATGGCATTTGAGATGTATGGCGAAACCTACTGCCGCAACGATCTGCGCCAAGGGGATGTGATCCTCTTCACTCAGAACAATTACGAGAAAGGCATTCAAAATGGCTCGCTCGGAACGCTAACTCGCGCTGTCGGGGCTGGAGATGACTACGGAGTGGTTGAACTGGACACAGGCGAGAGCGTGTATGTCACCCAATCCCTGCTGGACTGTATGAGGCTGGGCTACTGCATCACACTCCATAAAGCTCAGGGTTCGCAGTTCCCACGCATCATCATCGCGCTGCAAAAGGGGAGGATCGTTGACAGGGCCTGGCTCTATACCGCAATAACCAGGGCCGAGCATGAGGTCCATATCGTGGGCAGCACAGCTGAGTTTGCAGCCATCACCAAAGCGCCCAGCAATGCCCATAACCGGAACAGCTATCTGCGTGATCTGTTGAAGAAATGAGAGGAGATTGATTCCCTTGGGGAGCGACTACGGGTACAAGCGGAGATAAGCGGTGCGTCAACGCGCAGCGTTGTCCACGGCTTATTCCGTGCTCTTGCGTAGCAAGATGTGCCCGTAGCTGAGCGATCGGAAGGGCTAGAACCTTAAAAATCAATACCTTACAAGGCCTTGACATAGTACCACCAGAGTCTCTTTTGTACCAAGAACGAACTCCAACGTGAGTCATCAATTGACCTTCGCTGATTACGAGTTCAACAGCAAACGCCGCCAGACCCGTAAAGAAGTTTTCCTCTCTTGAATAGAGTAACTGCTTCCCTGGCCCTGGATGCTGGTCATCATTACGCCCATCTATCCCAAGGTCGGCAATGGCCGTCACCCCTAACCACTGATGCAAATCCAGCCATAAGAACCTTCTCTAAAAAGGCTGGGTGCAAAGTAAGTGGTCAAGTCAGTGTAATTACCCACGAAAGGCCTCTCGCAATTATGATAGGCATGGCCCCGTGGGCGCGGGCATCGGACAGACTCAGGAGCAGTAACATGAAGCATCAAACCCTCACCGTGGAAAATAGCCGCATTCGCGTCACCGTCAGCCGCGAGATAGCCGATAAATTCCTGCCAACCGGAGTTATCGGTCGCGATGAGTCCCCCGGTCAGGCGCAACGTGGTCGTCTGCTTTCTGCCGCGATGGGCAAATTAGCCAGCGCAACCGAATTACGCCTTCGGCTCACTAACGATATCGAGCGGGCTGATGTCATCGCGCTGGCCCATAAGCTCCTTGTCCGTGACTATCTGGAGGAACACAGTCACTACAACGTCAACGAGGTGATCATGCGCCTCGAAGAGGGTCACCTCATGCACAAATACATGGCCCAGGAGGTCACTCTCGCCAATGAGTACGCTCGCGGTGTCTTGAAGACTATTTCGCAAGACGACGCCCGCCTTTACGTAGCGCCAAAGGTAATGGCCGGGGTACTCTCCCCCCATGAACGCAGGCAACTGGAGACCCGCGTTGAACTCCTGCTAAACCGCATTGGCATCAATGCAACTGAGGCACTAGATAAAGCCCGTCACGCCTTGCAAGCGCAGGCCAACATCGCGCACCATTATCACATGTGTCGGGCCAATATGACGGGTTGGAAGATTGAGGTCATCGGGGAACTACCGGCTCAAGTGGGCCTATCTCGGTTGCTGCCAAAGGATGATTAATGGATCGCAATCCCAGACCCACCTACCAGCTCACCTCTATCCACCGAGTAGGGCGCCAGAATTTACGGTGCTGTACAGCATTGTTGCTCAAATTCTCTGCTGTACATCGCTCTTATTTATCGGGTGGATTACCCTACCTGGATGGAAAAACCTCAGTATAATCAATGCAACTACATATAATCCGCAGCCAATTATCCATACCCATCCATTCCACGTTTCGCGGGTTGCACTATACAAAAATGCAAAAACAAGTGGACCGATTACACCTGTCAGGTGGGTCAAACTGGTCAGCACCCCTTGTAATTGTCCCTGTGCTACCTGACCGACACGAACAGATATAATTCCCTGCAAGGCGGGAAGTGTGATGCCACCACAAGCTAGTAACAGCAAAACCGGCCAAACCATCCAGCTTTGTGTAATGACCGCCAATAAAAATAGGCCACAACCGTCAGCCAAAATGCCAACCGCTATAGCTTTCCGTTCTCCCAAATGTTTAGCGATAAAACCAGCAGCAAGTCCTTGAAACAGTGCGTGTGTCAGCCCGAACACAGCCAATGAAACACCGACCATTACGCCATCCCATGCGAAGCGCTCTTCTCCGAATAAAACCCATAATGTTGCGGGGATTTGGCCAATCAATTGAATGATGAAAAAGACAACTAACAATCCCGATAATGGGGAGATCATCTCGCGTATGGAGGATGTGGTTTCATTGATTGTTTCATTCTTTAACTCGTCACTAACCTGATTAGCATTATGGGTCTCATGTAAAATGAATAGGGAGACCAGAAATGCCAGCCCGTTAATAGCAGCAGCGAACATAAACGGTGCCTGTACCGAAAGTTGACCGGCAAAACCACCAATGACTGGTCCAGCAATCATACCGCCACCAAAACAGGCACCCATCATACCAAACCAATGTGTCCTGGATTCCTCAGGTGTGACATCGGCAATTGTTGAGGCTGCAACAGCTCCAGTCGCACCGGTAATACCAGCAATTAAGCGTCCCAAATACAACACCCACACTACGCTGGCTGTTGCCATTAATGCGTAGTCCAGTGTTGCACCTAAAAGTGAAAGTAACAATACAGGGCGACGACCTATGCGATCTGACCAGCGGCCGAGAAGAGGGGCAAAAATCACTTGCATCATTGCATACAGCGCCAATAAAACACCGTAGTTCTCTGCAACATTAGCCTTTCCAACAAACTCCCGTAATAACGCCGGCAAGACAGGCATAATTATGCCAATCCCCATAGCATCTAAAAAAATGATGACCAGTGCCATCATCACAGTGCGGTTCATAGTTAACGTTCTCTATCGATGATAGGGTTTGAAAAATAACTCTATCAGTGATAGATTGTCAACAGCAAAAGGAGATAGTGATGGCACGACTAAGCTTGGACGACGTAATTTCAATGGCGCTCACCCTGCTGGACAGCGAAGGGCTAGAGGGCTTGACTACGCGTAAGCTGGCGCAGTCCCTAAAAATTGAGCAACCGACTCTGTATTGGCACGTGCGCAACAAGCAGACTCTTATGAACATGCTTTCAGAGGCAATACTGGCGAAGCATCACACCCGTTCAGCACCGTTACCGACTGAGAGTTGGCAGCAGTTTCTCCAGGAAAATGCTCTGAGTTTCCGTAAAGCATTACTGGTCCATCGTGATGGAGCCCGATTGCATATAGGGACCTCTCCTACGCCCCCCCAGTTTGAACAAGCAGAGGCGCAACTACGCTGTCTATGCGATGCAGGGTTTTCGGTCGAGGAGGCTCTTTTCATTCTGCAATCTATCAGCCATTTTACGTTGGGTGCAGTATTAGAGGAGCAAGCAACAAACCAGATAGAAAATAATCATGTGATAGACGCTGCACCACCATTATTACAAGAGGCATTTAATATTCAGGCGAGAACCTCTGCTGAAATGGCCTTCCATTTCGGGCTGAAATCATTAATATTTGGATTTTCTGCACAGTTAGATGAAAAAAAGCATACACCCATTGAGGATGGTAATAAATGATGCTATCTATGTGTCAACTCTAATTTATAGTTATGGATAGTGTTTTCAAATATATACATGTATCGTCAGTATTTTATCTATTAAATATTAAACCACTTCTGGTTAATATCATGGGTGTCACCGTCCCTCGATAAAATGGCATTGAGTCTCCCACAACTAAGCCACCCATTCGGTTTAAGGTCTTAACGATGATATCTCTTGCATCCATATGGATTTCATCTACAGATTGTGCGAAAAGTTCGTGCAGTGAAAACCGAGCCAAGCTAGAACCTATTTGATACCCTCTGAAATTTTGCATTGTTGCAAATCGCCCCCAATGAGTTTCATCGCATTATTTCCAGGCTGCAACGGCACCAACAATTGTGGAGTTCATAATTGCACACCACCATTGTGGCGATTTTTCAGCTGGAATAGGGATCAATTCGTCAGGGATCCCCTGCTCTCCCTTGAACACGGGAATTTGCAAACGCAGTATGTCGTCCATATCTTCATGCGTTGCTTTCCTCAATACAAGATTCTGCATCGGGTCATCCTTATCGTTGAGCCGTAACAGCAGGTATTTTCATTAGTAGCTCAGCACAAAATGCACATAATTTGTTCAAATCAATAAGCCGCCTAGGAACACAGTATCTATTGGCCACCGCCTTCCGTTGGCGGCATCGCTTCTTGCGCTATGGCCGACTCAGGTATGCTTCTTTTCGATAAAACGCCTCTTTCATTTATACCTTTTAATTACATCATCACCAATTGACTTACCGCTCTAATTTTCCCATTCAACCGGTAGATTTTTTCTGATGCATTTTTATGCAAACAAGTAATTTTTTGCTTCTCTTGAGGTAGTTTTTCAAGTATCTCGCGGTAGGCTTGTAACTCATAACGAGTCAACAGAAGCTCTTCTTCCAGAGACCTCAACTCACTTGCTAGATCATAATTATCGCCTTTGATTGATGCTTGTAAACTGCCCAGAAGATCATCTGAAAAAATATAATGCCGATTATTTTTTGGCCCATTAGCTTTCACTGCATCCTGTTTTTTCAAGCTATATACATGGCGGTCAACCAAGCCTGATGCCTGATACACAGCCAAGTCATTGACCTCCATAGCCAATCGTATCAGCTCTTTCCTGCTTATTTTTAGACCAGTCATTTTGAGTAAAACTTGATAAAACTTGTTACTGATTTTGTAAACATTTTTATTCTGCATAAAATTTCCACAACCACAACACTTAGGATTGCTAAGTATACAGAGACAGGTGAAACTTAGACAATCTATACATATGAGAACTTTGTGATGAACAAACATTGTACAAAAACCCATTCCCAGAGAGACTCAAGCAGGCGCGTAAAAAAGCAGGTATATCCCAAAAGGAGCTTGGGGTAAGGGCCGGTATGGATGATAGTTCTGCTAGTGGTCGCATGAATCACTATGAGAGAGGTCGCCACGTTCCAGACATTGATACAATGCGAAAACTTGCCAATGTACTGGGAAAGCCGCTGAGTTATTTTTTTTGCGAAGATGATCTTAGTGCGGAATTGGTTTGTCTATTTGAGCAACTTGATGAGGATGAAAAGTTAGATCTTCTCTTTAAGCTACGTGAAAATAAACGGTGATACCGCTAAGTAAGATACCTGCTCATGTTGCGGATTGACCACCAGAAGTTTGCAACGCATTGATAGTGGTTTGTAGCTAGGAGAGGAGGTTAACTTTCATGGTTGTGCTCATGCCTTCACCACCGGGATCCCTTTGATACTGGTGGTATAGCGGGGGCTGAGTTGTTCGCGTTTCATCATCCATTCGCTGGTATCTCGGCCTCGGGATGCAAAGTAGACCTTTCCCAACCGCCCCTGGTTAATCCTATCGATCACCTGCATGAGTGCATCGCTACGGGGATCCTGCTGTTCGCTGCCGAATAGACCCCCTTGCTGCATGCCTTTCGGGGAGAAGTCCGCCAGCATGACGCCGCCCTTCATATAGCGAACATCATCCAACCAGATCCTGCTCAGCAGCGGCTCGATCTGGGCTAGCAACTCACGGGTGTCGGCTGTGGGTATCGGCAACAGCATGGAGATCTGGTTGGCATAATGTGTTTCCCGCTCCGCAAACGGGCTCGAACCAATGAATACTGTGACATGGCGGCAGCACATGCCCTCTGTCCTGAGTTTCTCAGCTGCCCGCTCCATGTAGCCAGCGAGAGCCTCCCGCATGGGGCCGAAGGCGGTGATGCGCTCCCCAAAGGATCGGCTGCAAATTATCTGTTGCTTGGCCTGTGCCAGTTGCTCCAGCTCGGCGCAGGGGATCCCGCACAGCTCCTGCACCGTGCGCTCGACAACGACCCCGTAACGGTGCCGAAGACTCTTAGCATCAGCCGCTACCAGATCAGCCACGGTGTTGATGCCCTGAGCTGACAGCTTGGTGGTGAGTTTGCGACCAATTCCCCAGACCTCGTCTACCGGGGTGATCGCCATCAGTTTGGCGCGGCGTGTTTCATCGCGCAGATCGACCACCCCTCCGGTGGCGGGCCATTTTTTTGCGGCATAGTTGGCGAGTTTGGCTAGGGTTTTAGTGGGGCCGATACCAACACCGACCGTCAGCCCTGTCCACTGCCGTACCCGCTCCCGGATCTGGCGTCCATATGCCACTAGGTCACCCGCCCAACTCTCACTCAGCTCAGCAAAAGCTTCGTCTGTTTACCGGGACGGGTGCGAACAGCTTTGCGAGAAGGTCACTCAGCAACTCGGTGCGTGGTTCTCTCTTTTGAGCTGGTAAGGCTCATGTGGTGAGGGTTCTGGTGAGGACAACCAAAAAGTGTAAGAATAAACAGGTATGAACACGCATTTTCATACCTTTTCTTACATATCTTTAAAAAGTGTCATTTTAAGGTGAGCAACCAGAAGTGTAAGAAAAGGTGTTATGCATTGAAATATATAGTAAAAAATTCATTGCCACTCACTCAGTCACTCACTCAGCAGCGATTTTTTACATGTATTACCGTTCTAAGAACAGAATATTGAAAAGGCCCTGATAACTCAGGGTCTTTTTTTATGCACTCAGGCTGAACCTCTCAGCCCGAAAGGGATATAACGCTTTTTGGTTGCCTCCCCTACAGTGATGGATATTCTCCACAGGAGCGCTTTGTGAAAAGTGCAATGAAACTGCTCACCCCTTTATTGCTACTGCTGACCAGCATGCTCTCCGGCCAGTTGCAGGCAACGCCACTCAAGGTCGGGGTCAGCTTTGCCATCCCTCCATATGTGATCGAAAGTAATCAGAGTGGCATCGAGCTGGATCTGCTGAAAGAGGCGTTCGCTGGCAGCGGCTATGAGCCCAGCTTTGAATTTCTGCCGCTGGAGCGTACCTTCCGCCTGTTCGAGTCAGGAAAGCTGGATGCCATCATCAACGTCAGACCCGGTATGGTTGATCCTCACGTTCTGACCCAGCCCGTTATCACCTTCCATAACCGGATCTTCACCCTGCGCAGCACCCACATCAATACTCTGGACGACCTGCATTCAAAACGGGTCACCGCCTTTCAACGGGCAAGGATCATTCTGGGGGGCGCGTTCGCCACCATGGCCAACCAGAATCCCCACTATGAGGAGGTAGCCAAGCAGCAGGTGCAGGTACATCAGCTGATGCGCGGCAGGGTCGATGCAGTCGTACTGGAGGAGCGGGTGTTCTACTACTACCTCGACCAGCTGATTGCCACCGCCCAGGCAGGCGAGCACTACGAGCGCAATCAGGTCAGACAAGCAGACCTCTTCCCGCCCACCGTCTATCACTTTGCCTTCCGAACGGCCGATGCACGCAATCTGTTTGATAAGCGCCTTGAGGCGATGCGTCAGGATGGTCGTTATCACCAGATTTTCGCGGCTTACGGCGCCACACCGTGAGCCACAAACATAAAAGCCAGCCGGTAAGGGCTGGCTTTGTACTGGCTCCGAAGGAACAGCAGTAGGGGAGCGTTACTTCATTGCGCTGCCGTTTTTCAGTTCTGCTTTCTGACGTTTGGCTTCGCGTTTCTCTTTCAGTGACATCTGCGGTTTTTTCTTGGCATCTTTGCCGTTGTGATGTTCTTTGTTACTCATCATCAAACTCCAAAAATGTTACCCAGACAGTTGGTTCCTCATGGGAGCCAGCATGCCATCCGAATCATCAACTTCAGTACGCTTGGTGGGATGGTGCAAGACCATCACCAGACCCAGCATACCCTCCAGCGGCATCCGGATCCAGCCTCATTCTCGTCCAAAAGATGTCGCGCGCAGCCCCTTGAGAGGGGAGGCCAAACAACCTCGACAGGAAAGACCAAAAAAGAGTAATTCGCATTATTAAATGTTGTCACGCTTATATTAAGCCATCGTTACCTAGATACTTTCACGGATAAATATAAATCCCTCTCATTATTTATTGCCGCACAAGAGGTCACCATTTTAATAAGCATTCGCAATATCATCGGAAACATCAGGTTACAACACCGAATAGGTTATTTCCGGTCAGCCGGATATAATGCGCGCCGCACCGAAATATCCGTTTTTATTCAGGAAGCTGTGACATGAACAGAAAAACCAGAGCCGCCATGGTGTCGGTCTGCTCCAATATCAGTCTGATCATCATGAAAATGGTGGCCGGTTTCGCCAGCGGCTCGGTCAGTATCATCTCGGAGGCGATCCACTCCGCCATGGATCTGGTGGCGGCCCTGATCGCCCTGTTCGCGGTGAAAAAGTCCGATCTCCCGCCCGATGAACGCCACCCCTATGGTCACGACAAGATTGAAAATGTCTCCGGCGTCATCGAAGCACTGCTTATCTTGCTGGCCGCGGGCTGGATCATCTTCGAAGCCGTCGACAAGCTGATCACCCCCAGCCCGATTGAAAGCATTGGCTGGGGCGTGCTGGTGATGGTGATCTCGGCGCTGGTCAACAGCGGTGTCTCGGCCTACCTCTACAAGGTGGCCCGAGAGGAGGAGTCGGTCGCATTGGCTGCCGATGCGCTCCATCTCAAGGCGGATGTGCTCACTTCAGCCGGCGTCGCCGTCGGTCTTGGCGGGATCTGGCTGGCCGGTCTGTTCGGCCATTCACTCGCCATCCTCGACCCGCTGGTCGCCATTGCGGTCGCCATCTTTATTGTCAGAGAGGCGATCAGCATGCTCAACGAGGCCTTCCAGCCACTGATCGACCAGAGCATGAGCCCGGAAGAGCTGGCGATGACCAGCCGCATCATCACCGAATGCTGCCCTGCCGCCAGCGGTTTCCACGATCTGCGCAGCCGTCGTGCCGGTCGTCGCCGCCATATCGACTTCCATCTCACACTGCCCCCGGAGATGAGCATCGGCGAAGCCCACGATATCTGTGATCGCATCGAACACGCCATCATGGCGCAACTGCCCCACGCCATCGTACTGATCCACGTCGAGCCGGAGGAGCAAGAGCTGCCCTCGCCGCTCGCCATAAATTGAAATGTGGCAAACAGGCGGGAAAGTGGCAGCGAAATAACGGAAAGTTGGCACAAACCCGCATTTTTACTGCCGGAAAGCCGATTGCATAAGAAGTGATCGGCACAACTGTGTTAGGGTGTCTAACCACCCTGCCGCAGGAGCGCGCCGTGAAAAAGCTGGAAATGAAAGATCTGACCGAGGCCGAAAAAGCCGAGATAGCCTTGTTATTGCAAAAGGCACAAGCCAATGCAGACCACCAGCTGACCAACGGAGAGCGGAACAAGATCCGTGAAGAGGGTCGCCTGAAAATTGTGGCCGACCGCGCCGAAGCGGCCAAGGCAGCCTCCAAGCTGGCTCGCGAGAAAGCCAAAGAGCGCGCCAAGAACCAGGTACTGCCGGAAACCTTCAGCTGGATTGATTCGGTCAGCAACAAGTTTCGCAGCAAGCGCTGATCCCTTCTTGCAAAACGCCCGCTGGCACTTGGTGCCAGCGGGCGTTTGCATGTCTGGGCAATGCTCGATGAGCCAAATTTGGCGCCGCCATTGATTTGCAGCCCAGAAGCTAATCGCAGCAGCAAAGAAGTGATTTACATTGTGAGTTAGAGAAAACGCCAACTGACAATCCACGTCTCTCGCCACCTTTTCATTTTTTCTCATATTTTTTGCCAGAACTGGCTACATAGTCAGGACAAAAAAGCCGAATCTGACTTGTCACAGGGTGATATGAGTCCGCACTGATTTTTCTATGCCGTTGAAATGCATCATGTTTACTATAAAAAATGATATTTTTGGCTGTTACAAAACATTAATATAGAGATAAAGTTTGCTTTAAAAATGAGAGCGTGTTTTAATCTTTCTCGATGGTTCGGCAGTTCAGACCTGATTATGTTAGGCAGTCATTTTAGTAAAGCAGTGATTAGCATAAGCGTTATCCTTGGATAATTCTTATCAAATAATTCTCCTTCTTTAGTGCTCCCCATACGTATTGCTGACGAAAAATCAAAAATTGCCATTTAGGTGGCATTCAACACTATTTAAGGAAATTATTATGTCTAACAAAATGACTGGTACCGTTAAGTTCTTCAACGCTGAGAAAGGTTTTGGTTTCATCTCCCCGGCTGACGGCAGCAAAGACGTGTTCGTACACTTCTCTGCTATCCAGTCCACCAGCTTCAAAACCCTGGACGAAGGTCAGCGCGTTGAGTTCACCATCGAGCAAGGCCAGAAAGGCCCGGCTGCTGCCAACGTAGTTGGTCTGTAATTCAAGCCGGAGCATGCTGCTGATGGCTCATGCCAACTGCTGACAGCTCTGCAAGAATTTAAAAAACCCGCTTCGGCGGGTTTTTTGTTGTTCCCCGCTTTTTCCTCACAGATCTCCCCTCCCCCGACCGCTTGATCCCTCCCTTACACGCTCTCACCGCTTGAGTCTTAGAATGAGTTCCGAATGGACTCAAAATGTAAAATAGTGACGAAAAAGTCCGGTTATCCGCTGTATTTGCCACGAATTCTTGCTATTTTGCGCGCCACCAACGCAAACGATTTCCTTCACACTTTCAGGATTAGTTATGGCAAAGCAAGATATGGCCGCCCAAACAGGGACTGGCGGCTTTCTGGACTCTTATTTTTCCATTTCTGCGCGCGGCAGCAGCGTGCGTCAGGAGCTGGTCGCGGGGCTGACCACCTTCCTGGCGATGGTCTACAGCATCATAGTGGTGCCGAACATGCTGGGTGCCGCCGGCTTTGAGCAGGGCCCGGTGTTTGTTGCCACCTGTTTGATCGCCGCCTTCGGCTCCCTGCTGATGGGGCTGTGGGCCAAGCTGCCGATGGCTATCGGTTGCGCCATCTCCCTCACCGCCTTTACCGCATTCAGCTTGGTGCTGGGTCAGGGGCTGAGCATTCCGGTCGCGCTGGGCGCCATCTTCCTGATGGGTGTGCTGTTTACCCTGATCAGCGTCACTGGCGTGCGCCAGTGGATCCTGGACAACCTCCCCTCCGGCATCGCTCACGGCACCGGCATCGGTATCGGTCTGTTCCTGCTACTGATCGCCACCAACGGCGTCGGCATGGTGATCAAGAACGAAGGGGCCGGTCTGCCGGTGCAACTGGGTGAAGTGACCGCTTTCCCGGTCATCATGACGGTGCTGGGTCTGGCCGCCATCTTCGGTCTGGAGCGTCGCAAGGTGCCGGGCGGCATCCTGATGGTGATTATCGCCATCTCCATCCTCGGTCTTATCTTCGACCCGAAAGTGACCTGGCAGGGCTTCTTCGCCATGCCGAGCCTGACAGGCGAGAAAGGCTCGCTGGTAGGCAGCATGGATCTGCTGGGCGCCCTCAATCCGGTAGTCATTCCGACCGTACTGGCGCTGGTGATGACCGCCGTGTTTGACGCTACCGGTACCATCCGTGCCGTGGCCGGTCAGGCTGGCCTCATCAACGAGCGTGGCCACATCATCAGCGGTGGCAAGGCCCTGACTGCCGACTCCGTCAGCAGCATGGTGGCAGGTGCCGTTGGTGGTGCTCCGGCTGCCGTCTACATCGAATCTGCCGCAGGCACCGCGGCCGGTGGCAAAACCGGTCTGACCGCCGCGCTGGTCGGCGTGCTGTTCCTGCTGATGATCTTCCTCTCCCCGCTCAGCTATCTGGTACCGGCTTACGCCACCGCACCGGCCCTGATGTACGTCGGTCTGCTGATGCTGGGCAACGTCACCAAGCTGGACTTCAGCGACTCGGTCGATGCCCTCTCCGGCATGCTGTGCGCCGTCTTCATCGTACTGACCTGCAACATCGTGACCGGCATCATGCTGGGCTTCGTGGCGCTGGTCGTTGGCCGCATCTTCGCTGCCGAGTGGAAGAAGCTGAACGTCGGCACCGTCATCATCGCCCTGGCGCTGGTGGTCTTCTACGCCGGTGGCTGGGCCATCTAACCCGTCCGCATATTCCGGTTATAGCGAAGGGCCCTGCGGGGCCCTTTTTCATGGCTGTGAGTCAGCTAACAGTTTCCCGCCCGTTTGCCCCGCACCGTTTCAGATTGAAACACCTATCCCTCTTCTGCTGTTTCAAATCCGAACCAAAACGCCCGTCATTTTTATCCCTTTTTCTGTCGTTAGACTGGCTCCATCAACCATTTGCCCACCCGTGCGGTGGCAAGCCAAGGAGTGAGCCATGAAGAAACTGATCAATGCCGTCGATGCTGTGGTCCGTGAACAACTGATGGGGATGGCAGCCGCCCACCCCGAGCTCAAGGTACGTATCGAACCCCACTACATCACCCGCGCCGACTCCCCCGTGATGGGCAAGGTGGCGCTGGTCTCCGGCGGTGGCAGCGGCCACGAGCCGATGCACGGCGGTCTGGTGGGCAAAGGGATGCTGGATGGCGCCTGCCCCGGCGAGATCTTTACCTCTCCGACCCCGGATCAGATGTACGAATGCGGTCAGGCCGTTGATGGCGGCGCGGGCGTGCTGTTTCTGGTGAAGAACTACACCGGCGACGTACTCAACTTCGAGACCGCGGTCGAGCTGCTGCACGGCGATGGTGTAAAAGTGGGCTTCGCCCTGATCGATGACGACGTGGCGGTCAAAGACAGCCTCTACACCGCCGGCCGCCGTGGGGTTGCCACGACAGTGCTGTGCGAGAAGCTGGTCGGTGCCGCCGCCGAGGCGGGCTACGATCTGGCGCGTTGCGAGGCGCTGGCCCGCCGCATCAACAACCAGAGCCGCACCATAGGCGTGGCCATGCATGCCTGCACCGTGCCTGCCGCTGGCAAGCCCTCCTTCACTCTGGCGGACAACGAGATGGAGTTCGGCGTCGGTATCCACGGCGAGCCGGGCATCGAGCGCCGCCCCTTCACCGACCTCAATACCCTGGTGGACGACATGTTCAGCGAGCTTGCTGACAACACCCCCTATGGTCGCCCCCTGCGCCACTGGGATCGCACCAGCGGCAGTTGGCAGGAAGAGCACACCTTTATCGAACCGCTCAACAAGGGTGATCGGGTCATCGCGCTGGTCAACAGCCTCGGCGGCACCCCGATTTCAGAGCTCTACGGTGTCTATGGTCGCCTCGCGACCCTGTGTGAGGAGGCGGGCATCCATCTGGTGCGCAACCTGATCGGCCCTTACTGCACCTCCCTCGACATGACCGGCATCTCCATCACATTGCTCAAGGTGGATGATGAGCTGATGACCCTGTGGGATGCCCCCGTTCACACCCCCGCCCTGCGTCGCGGCTGCTAAGGAGAACCCATGTTAAGCAAGCATCACATCGTCAACTGGTTGCTCGACTGCGAGCATATCTTCACCGAGCAGCGCGACTACCTCACCGCGCTGGATACCGACATCGGCGACGGCGACCACGGCCTCAACATGCAGCGCGGCTTCGCCAAGGTGGCCGAGAAGCTGCCCGCAGTGGCGGACAAGGATATCGGTCAGGTGCTGAAAACCACCGGCATGACCTTGCTCTCCTCGGTCGGCGGCGCCAGCGGCCCGCTCTATGGCACCTTCTTTATCCGGGCAGCGGCCAGCAGTGACGCCTGCCAGAGCCTGAGCCTCAGCCAGCTGTGCAAAATGCTGAGCGACGGGGTGGAGGGCATTGTTTCTCGCGGCCGTGCCGAGCCGGGCGACAAGACCATGTGCGATGCTTGGTGGCCGGCACTGGCCGCCCTGCAACAGGCGCAGCAGCAAGAGCTGCCCCTCAACGAGGCGCTGGACAAGGCGGTGGCAGCCGCTGCCGCCGGCACCGAGGCGACCATCCAGATGCAGGCCCGCAAGGGGCGCGCCAGCTATCTTGGCGAGCGCAGCATCGGCCATCAGGATGCCGGGGCCACCTCGACCCTGCTGCTGCTGACCGCCCTGCGTGACAGAGCGAGGTTGTGACATGATCGGAATCGTAGTTGTCTCTCACAGCGCCCAGCTGGCGGCCGGTTTGAAAGCGCTGGCCGACCAGCTCGGCAGCCCGGCCAGATTGCTGCTGGCGGCCGGGGTCGATGACCCCGACCACCCCATCGGCACCGATGCCATCGCGGTGATGAGTGCGATTGAAGAAGCGGATGACGGCAGCGGCGTGCTGGTGCTGATGGACTTGGGCAGCGCTCTGCTGAGCGCCGAGACCGCCCTAGAACTGCTGCCACCCGAGTTAAGCGCAAGGGTGCGGCTCTGCCCCGCCCCGCTGGTCGAGGGTACCCTGGCCGCCGTGGTGGCGGCCGGTTCCGGCCTGACGCTGGATGAGGTGGCCGCCGAAGCACTCGGCGCGCTGGGCCCGAAACAGGCGATGCTGCCAGCCAGCGCGGCGCAGACTGCCACCGAGACAGCCCCCGTTGCCGACGACGGCTGGCTGCGCTGCGAGGTGCTGGTGGATAACCCCCACGGCCTGCATGTGCGCCCCGCCGCCCGACTGGTGGCTGCCCTCAAGCCCTTTGCCGCTGAACTCAAGCTGCAAAAGGGGGATAAAGAGGCCAACCCCCGCAGCCTGACCCGGCTCGCCATGCTCAACGTGCGGCAGGGCGACCAGCTCATCCTGCTGGCGCGCGGCGAGGATGCCAGCGCCGCCTTGGCCTGCTTCCAGCAGCTGGCCGACGAGCGCTTTGGCGACTGACGCCGCACACCACTGTTTCAAGGGCTGCTCTCGCTCGCTGAGCCTGTGCAGCGTCCCTGTTGTGCAAGCAAAAGACGAAGGCGTCCCCGGCACTGCCGCCCCTTCGCCCCTGTTAGTTTCAAAAGAAGTCTTATGAACTAGAGAGAGGGATAAAATATGGACCGCATTATCATCAGCCCCAGCAAATACGTGCAAGGCAACGGGGCCCTCGCCAATATCGGCAACTACGTCAAAGCGCTCGGCAGCAAGCCACTTGTTCTGGCCGACGCCTTCGTCACCAAGCTGGTTGGCGATACCGTGGCCACCAGCTTCCACGGGGCAGGGATCAAGCCAGAGTTCGACTGCTTCAACGGCGAGTGCTCCCGCCCCGAGATCGACCGCCTGCTGGCCCGCTGCAAGCAGACCCCGTTTGACGTCATCATCGGCATCGGCGGCGGCAAAACGCTGGATACCGCCAAGTCGGTCGCCTTCTACCAGAAGGTGCCGGTGGTCATAGTGCCCACCATCGCCTCTACCGATGCCCCCACCAGTGCGCTGGCGGTCATCTACACCCCGGAAGGGCAGTTCAGCGAATACCTGATGATCCCGACCAACCCCAACATGGTCATCATGGATACCGGCGTGGTCTCCCGCGCCCCGGTACGGCTGCTGGTCTCCGGCATGGGGGATGCGCTCTCCACCTACTTCGAGGCGCGCGCCAACAAGGTTTCCGGTTGCCAGACCATGGCCGGTGGTGCCTCTACGCTGGCGGCGCAGGCCATTGCCGAGCTCTGCTACAAGACCCTGCTGGCCGATGGCTACAAGGCCAAGCTGGCGGTGGAACAGGGACTCTGCACCAAGGCGGTGGAGTACATCATCGAGGCCAACACCTACCTGAGCGGTATCGGCTTCGAGAGCAGCGGGCTGGCCGCCGCCCACGCCATCCACAACGGCCTGACCCAGCTCGCCGAGTGTCACCACCTCTATCACGGTGAAAAAGTGGCATTCGGTACCCTGGTGCAGCTGGTGCTGGAGAACGCACCGATGGCGGAGATCGAGACTGTGCTGGGTTTCTGCCGCTCGGTGGGCCTGCCGACCAACCTGCATATGATGGGGGTCAAGGAGCTGGATATGGCACGCCTGATGGAGGTGGCCAAAGCCTCCACCGCCGAGGGCGAGACCATCCACAATATGCCGTTCAAGGTCACCGCCGAGGATGTGCTGGCGGCCATCGTCACCGCCCACCAGCTGGGGCTGTAACCACGCCACCGCTGACCTTGCCATATAAAAACGGCCCCGCAACTGCGGGGCCGTTTCGTTTTCTGCGGGCCAGTTGGCGACGGCTCACCGTCAGCCGTGATAGTCAGCGGGATCGATCTCGAGCAGCTTGAGTCGCCGCCAGAGGGTGGTGCGGCTGATGCCCAGATGCTGGGCCATCTGGCTCACCTGCCCCTTGCAGGCGTGAGCGCAGCGCAGGATGGCTTGCCGCTCAAGCTCCGCCAGCGTGAGCAGCGGTTGCCCCACCACCTCGTCTGCCACCTGCTGATAGCCGTGCCGAATGGCGGCGGGCAGCGCCTCGGGCGGGATCAACCCCTGACCGGCGTGGAGCAGCGCATGCTCGACGGCGCTGCGCAGCTCCCCCAGATTGCCAGGCCAGGGATAGGCGAGCAGACAGTCGAGGGCCGCCGGACTGAACTGGCGTACCGGCTCGCGCCCCTGCGCCCCTAGCTGCTGGCTGATAAGGCCCGGCAGATCCGCCGCGCGATCCCGCAGCCCCGGCAGCCACAGCTCGCACGCCTGCAAGGCATAGAGCAGCTGGCGGCCAAACAGCCCCTCCTGCACCAGCTGCTCCAGCGGGGCACTGCTGGTGGCGATGATCCGCACCTTGAGTGGCAGAATGCGGGCCGAATCGAAGCGCTGGATGCGGCCGGTCTTGAGCAGTTGCAGCAGTGCCGCCTGCATGGGGGCAGAGAGACACTCCACCTGCTCCAGCACTAGCGTGCCACCGTGGGCCAGCTCGAACTTGCCCGCTCGCTCCTGCCCCGCCTCGTCGGAACCCATCAGCTCCAGCGCCATCCGCTCGCTCGGCAGCGCCTTGCAGTTGAGGGTAATAAGCGGCCCGGCGGCCCGTTCGCTGCCAAAGTGGATCGCCTCCGCAAGCTGGGCCTTGCCCACCTCCTCCTCGCCGCGCAGCAGGATCGGCCCCTGACTCTGGGCCGCCTGCCGGGCATAGCGCAGCAGCTTGCGCATGGCGCTCGACTCCCCCACCAGCGCCGACAACTCGGGCACCGTCTGGCGCAGCTGGTGAATGGCCCGCAGCCGATCGACCGGGTGCAGCAGGGCGATAAAGCTGACCCCCTCCGGCCCCGGCAGCGGCTTGAGGCTTACCAGCGCATTGATAAACTCCCCCTCCTGAGCGCCAAGCAGCTCCAGCGTCACCTCCACATGGCTGAGTGGCGTCTGCCCCTTGATGGCCAACTGCAACCGCTGGGGCAACAACAGGTGCTGCTCCAGCGGCTGGCCGAGACAGAGCGCCGGATCGAGCCGCAGCCGGTGGGCCGCCAGCGCGTTGAGATAGCGCAGCCGCCCTTGCGGATCCCAGGCCAGCACACCGTCATCCATGCCATCGAGCAGGGCGTAAAGTTCGCTCAGGTGGTGCTGGGACTCCTGCATCAGGGTCTCCATCTGCAGCAGGTGGGCCAATTCGCGCCCGGCGCTGACTGTGAGCGCCAGATCGCCGGCGCTCGCCTCCTCCACCTTGCAGATCAGAGCGATGATGGCGACCTGACGGCCATTGCTGTTGTAGACCGGGCTGGCGCAGCTGTGCCACGGGTGGAGGGTCTGGTTGAAGTGCTGGGGGCCGCTGACGCAGAGCGGCACTCCCTCCAGCGCCGCCAGATTGATGGCATTGGTGCCGATGCGCCCCTCGCTGAAAAAGGCGCCGGGGCCAAACCCCAACACCGCCAGCTCGCGCAGGGTGTCGGGATGACCGGTCTGGGCCAGCAGGCAGCCGCTCTCGTCGGTGAGTAGCAGGGCGCAAGGGCGCCCCTCCATAAATTCGTAGAGATCCTCGAGGGCCATCTCGCCGGTGGTGAGCAGGTCCCGCTTGCGCTGGCGCAGGCTCTGCAAGGTCTGCCCCTTGGCGCAGTGGGGCGGATGCCAGAGGGTGGCACTGGTCTGGTGGGCGCAGCGCAGCCAGGATGCCTGCAGATAGTCAGGCCAAGCGAGCAGCGGCTGAAGGTCAGATGGCATGGTCACAGCAATATCCGGCAAGATGTGAGCCGACCATTTAACCACGCCAGCGCCCCCGATTCAGTGACCTGCCTCAGAGGGTGGCAAGCCCGCCCCCATCCTGGTCGGGTTCACCGTCGGCAAATTGCTGGCCGAGCCAGTGGAAGAAGGCGCGGCACTCCTTCGATTTTTTGATATATAGCCCCCGATCACACTACTGACTGGTTTATTAAAATGAGGCCAGATGGCGCTTTCCATTGCCGCCCCAAAAGTGTATTTTTTGCCAAGCGGCAAAAGTAGAGCCAAAAGAGGATGTCGCCCGAGTACGTTCAGCACTATAGGTGTGACGGTAACATTTTGCTTTAAAATGATTTTCTCGTGGAATCAATCATGGCGAACCGGAGTTATATGAAAGACTCTATTAACGGATTAGTACCGCCTTCCATCTAATCACTGTTAGTTTTTATCCATTAACAATAAGAAGGTTGTTTTTATGAATATTGAAAATAAAGATAAATTTGTGGATACATTTCTTGAACATTACATGGAGCGAGGCTTTGGAAGCCTTAGTAAAAGTGAAATTGATATTTTGGTTATGCATTTATTAATGCAACATAGTGATTTAAAAAATAAAACTAACTATGAACTAAGTTTAGATTTACAAATTACAGAAGCTCGTATTAAGTCAATAAAGCATAAAGCAAATCTACAATTCCTAGAGGAAGATGCGGACGATTATATAAAGGGCGAATTTTTTGCTTTGTTACATCGCTCAAAACTTCAAGGTGAAAACAAGCAAGGCGAACCCGGGAAAATAATCATGGTTATTGAGGATTCATTTGTTAAACAGGGGGTTCAAGGTAAGCTCAAAGCTTTGGGGCACTTTGCTGATAATTCATTTAACAGTGAAATAGTTAAAATTTCTCAAACATCATTCATTGATTTACTCGAAGCATTTTTTACTAATGAAGAGCGTAAAGAGTTAATCGCAGAGGTGAACAAATCTGTTCCTGATAAAAATGCTATTGAATTTAAAGCTTTACTTAAAGACTTCCTCTCTGGTATAGCGACCAAGTCTGGTGAGAAAGTTGTCGATCTTGGGGCTGCTTTTGTTACTGGCGGGGCAAGTGAAATTGCTACTTTGACTAATACACTGAAAAAATTCTTTGCTGAATAAACACAAAACTAACAAACGCCTCAAGAGGGACTTTCAACGCGTAGCGTTTCCAGTCCCATTGAGCCGCGGTGGTTTCGGTTGTTGTGTTTGAGTTTAGTGTTAATGCGTTGCCAGCCCCTTAGGCGGGCGTTAAATGCCATCAAGGAACTTCATGCTTGCTCCAAAAATTCAAACCTATATCAATCGGCTAACAGAAAAGTCACCTGAAATCACAGCTATATGGCTAATTGGCTCAAGAGCAAATGGGAATGCCAAACATGATTCTGATTGGGATTTGCTCGTTTTCGGCAACGCTGACACCTATAAAAATGTAGAAAATGATGACTCCCTTCACTTAGACGAAGTTGATTTATTGATTGTCATCGACGATGAATTTTCAAAGCCTTACGGAAATCCAAAAACTGGGTCGCTGAAAAAATGGGAATGGAATGTCAATTCTGAAAGTGAAGCAACCTACAAAGGCGTAAAGTGGATCCCAGATCTCGAAGCTGAAATGGACAGCATGCCAAATATGGGGCAATTTTTTGAGCAAAAAATAAAAGCCGTAAGGGTATACTAAATGAAAAAAACATTTCTCCTCTTTGTATGTTTTATGGGCACTGCACATGCTGACCCCCAATTAGATTTAGCTGCCAAGCAACTCGGGTTTACTGATTGGAAGCATTACCAAAGCAATAAGACGCATTGCTTGAACTTATATTCTAAAGAAGTCACCTCAAAAATGAATATGAATTGCGATTTAAATATGCAGTGCTTGCAAAATGATGCCGATCTTATGAGTCAACGTTCAACGAAATTAATGAACTCCAAAACATGGAAAGATTATGGCTGCGACATTATCATGCAAGTTGAAGCTGGAAGCAGTGGAAGCTCTTCTGGCGAATACTACGAAATAGAAGTAGCACATAACGATGAACTATTCATCATTAATGGGGAGAAATTCGAAGCCAAAACATACTGCCTAGGCTGGGATGAAGGTGATAGAGTTAAATTCCTTGATGGTAGCCCCAATGGCAGGGCGGGATCGCACTTTGTTAACAAACTTTGAACTGGCAGATCGTCTGTGATCTAATCGCTCCCCTAGTCCAGAGGAGCTCAAGCCATGACACTCATTGAACATCTCACTCTCGTTGAAGAAACCCGTTCAGATATCAACCGCAAGCATGATTTGGTGGACGTGATGTTCCTCGTCATCAGCGCCATCATGGCCGGAGCTGAGGGCTGGCGTGATATCCAGACCTTCGGCGAGTCGAAAGTCGATTGGTTGCGCTTATATCGCCCCTTTACTCATGGCATTCCGCGTCGTCATACCATCGCTCGCATCCTACGGACCATCGTCGTCGAGTCCTTGCTCGAAGCCTTACTCGGTTGGGTCAATGAGCGCCGCACCCACAGCGGCAAGCCCCTCATCGCATTCGATGGCAAAGTGTTGCGCGGGGCCTATCGCAATGATGCCAAGCAGGCGCTGCAACTCGTCACCGCTTATGACACCGAAAATGGGCTGGTGCTTAGCCAAAAAGTCACCCCCTCCAAGCGTGGCGAACTCGGCACCGTCAAGGCGATGCTGGATGTCCTCAACTTGAAAGGGGCGGTAGTCACCCTGGATGCACTGCATTGCCAGCGCGAGACACTGGAGAAAATCAGTGAGAAAAATGCCCATGTGGTGGTGCAGGTGAAACACAATCAGCCCTTGCTGCGTCAGGCGGTGCAGTCCCAATTTCAGGCGCTGTTCGATGCGGGAAAAGAGAAGGTCGTGGTCGAGCACAAAGAGTGCGGCCATGGCCGGGAAGAAGCGCGCTATGTGTTTCAGTTGAAGGCCAAGTTACCGCCTGAGCTGGCCGCAAAATGGCCGACGATTCGCAGCATTATCGCCGTTGAACGGCACCGGACTATCAACGGGAAAGGCACGGTGGATACGTCCTACTATGTCAGTTCACTGTCTCACAAACATAAGCTGCTGGGTCACTATATCCGGCAGCATTGGCGGATAGAAAACAGTCAGCACTACATTCTGGACGTGGTGTTTGGTGAGGATGCGTCCCGGATAGCCATGGAGGATGCCGTGGAGAATATGGCCCTGTTTCGACGATTCGTGATGAACATTCTCACTCAGAGTCAATGTGGCGCGCCAAGCCAGCGAAACAAGTTGAAAAGAGCGGGCTGGGACGATGATTATCGGGCACAGTTATTCTTTGGTTGAAAATCAAGCAAAGTGCGCTCCCGCCCTGGCCCCAATGGGATTTGCACAAGCGCAGAATTGCTGAACCTAGAACGCGATGAAACTTGTGATGTATGGTGTGAATAGCATTTAACAAGTCAATCAACTTCGCGCCTGCGGCGCTGAAAATCGCTGCTGTAAACTGTGGTAAAGGGAAAGAAATACTAGGGGCTCAAGGCGCATAACAAACTGTTTAAGAGCCCGTAGGTTCGATTAGCCGCAAGGCGTAATCGGACGTTCGCGTAAAGCAATTCCCCCCGCTATAACGGCCATCCATATTTCTCCTCTGCCAGATGCCGCTGATTCATGGAAATACCGGAACAACGGCATCTCGATCGTCCGATTACGCTTCGCTAATCGAACCTACATGGCACGGTAATAAAGCAAAGAGCCGCCCTTATGGGCGGCTCCTGGCATCAGCGATGGATGGCTGAATCGTCTTGTCGTCACTCGGCCTTGGGCGCTTCCACCGCGGCGGTCGCCGGTTGGTCATCTTCCTTGATCCAGGCATCCAGCAGGGTGTAGCCCACCGCCAACACGACCGGGCCGATAAAGAGACCGATAATCCCCATGGTCAGCAAGCCACCGATTACCCCCACCAGAATGAGGATCAGCGGCAGGTCGGCGCCCCGCTTGATCAGGAAGGGGCGCAGGAAGTTGTCCATGGTGCCCGCAATCAGTGACCACACCAGCAGGAAGGTGCCCCAGGTGGTGTCGCCGCTCCAGTAGAGGTAGCCGATACAGGCCAGCAGCACCGGGAAGGGGCCGATCTGGGCGACGATCAACAGGAACATCACCACCACCAGCACCATGGCGTAAGGGATACCGGCAATCAGCAGGCCGACACCGGCTACCGAGGATTGCACCAGCGCAGTCACCACCACCCCCATCGCCACGGCACGGATCGCCTGTGAAGCGAGCACGGTGGCATTGTCGCCACGCTGACCCGCCAGCCGGTGGGCAAAGCGGCGAATGCCGGTCGCCACCACTTCACCCGAGTGATAGAGCACACCGCAGATACCAACCGTCAGCAGGAAGTGAACGAACAGCAAGCCAAGATTACCGGCCTGAGAGGCGAGCCAGCGGGCGGTCTGGCCGAAATAGGGAGCCAGCTTGGCAAACAGCACCTGACCACCACTCGCCAGAATTTGCTGCCAGAAGTCATAGAGCTTGTCGCCCACCAGCGGGATCTGTTGCAGCCAGAGCAGCTCGGGCGGCGGTGACTGGCTGATATGGGTACCCAGCTCGATCAGCATGGGTGCCTTCTCCGCCACATTGGCCAGCGTCATAAAGAGCGGGATGACAAACATCAGCAGCAGCACCAGCGTCATAAAGAGGGCCGCCAGGGTGCGCTTGCCCCACAACAGGCGCTGCACCATCAACATCAGCGGCCAGGTGGCGATGGTGATCATGGTGGCCCACACCAGCGCAGGCAGGAAGGGCTGCAACACCAAGAAACAAGAGATAATCAGGATGCTGAGAAACAGCCCCCAGGGTTATCTTGGCCAAATCCACTTTTTTCACATTCATAGAGTTCCCTTGTCAGAGCCGTTGCCCTTGGGTCGTGTGTCGCATTTCAAGAAAGAGAGTATCCACCAGAGGCCAGCGCTCAACCAGAGCCCCAGCCCGAAAAAGAGCACAAACTGACCAAGCAGGATAGCCAGCGAACTGCTGGTCAGCAGCGGCAGCGCCCAGAGCCCCGCCCCTATCACCGCGCCCCCCGCCAGGGTGACCGCGCCGGTCACAATGGGGGGATAACCGCCGCGGGTCAGGGTAAGCAAACCGCCAACCCAGAGCCCGAAGGCCGCCATGCCTATCCCGGTCAGATGGGCCGACTGGGTCAGCCCCCCGAGCGCCAGCGCAGATGCAATCAGCAGCAGCCAAGCCGCCGACTGCCTGTCGGCACGCCAGCAGGGACGAACCGCCAGCAGCAAGGCGCCAATCAGCAGGCCCACCGCCACGTCGGAGATAAAGTGCACCCCGAGCCAGACCCGCGCCAGACCTGTGGTCAGCGCCAGCAGCAGCGCCAGCGAATAGGCCAGTCCGCGCCGGGCAGGCCAGAGCCAGCCAAGCAGCGCGCCCCAGAACAGCAGGGCCGAGGCAGTGTGACCGCTCGGCATGCCAAAGCCTTGGGCGCTGTGAGTCGCCAGTTCAGGTTGCAGATGGAAGGGGCGCGGCCAGCCGATCCCCTCCTTGCTCGCCTGCACCAGCAGCCCGAGCCAGAGCATGGCGAACAGCAGCTGACGCAACCGCGACCACCCCAACAGCGGGAGCAGCAAAGGTATCAGGGCAAGCTGAAAGCCGCCTGAACCAAACAGATTGCTGACCGACAGCCACCAGACATCGGCCCCCAGCCACTGTTGCAGACGCATCATCAGCGGGATCTCGGCCCGATGCAGCGCATTGCCCTGCGCCACGAAATCGGCCTGCCAGCGCACCTCGCTCTCGGGCAGCTCGCCAAGCCGGGCTTGCAGCCAGTCGAGCTGCTCCGGGAAGCGGCGTTGCGCACGGGGCAGCTTGTCCACCGCGATCAAACGGGCGTTGAGGATCTCCCCGCCCAGATTGGGAACCTGCAGCAGCGAGACAAAATCGGAATCTTGCTGGGCGACGACAGGCTCCAGAGTGCGGCAGGCAAAGACCTGCGCTTTCTGCCAGCGGCCAAGATCCGCGACGACTTCGCCGCGCAGGCCGGTCTCTTCATACAGCTCGCGCAGCGCCGCCTGCTCGGGGCGCTCGTCGCCATCTATGTAGCCGCCGCTCAGGCTGTAGCGGGAGGAGATGCGATCCTGCACCAGCAGCAGTTGATCCTGATGGCGGATGGCGCAGACTGCCGCCGTCGGTGCTACCGGTTCGGCGCTCAGAGCTGGCAGAGCGGTAAACAGCGCCAGCAACAGTAAAAAGAGGGTTCTCGACATCAATTTGCTTTCCCTATGCACAATGGCGACAAGCCTCCCAGAAATCAGATAGTTGGGCAATGCTGGCAGCCTGTTCAGCGCTGATCCGGCCATGATGGCCGCACCGGGAAGATTGCGATGAACGAGGGCACTCCCTACTATTGGCGGCTATCTTCAATTTCATGCAGTAAACGCTGGAGCCCTCCATGAGACAGTTCGGCTTTTTCCTCGGCATCGCCATCGGTGTCATTTTGATCCTGTTCGGCAGCATCGTCATCTTCCAGGCGCTCCCTGCCGCACTGGATGTACTGGAGATGCCAAGCCGCATCCCGTTCGTGCGCGAGGTCTACACCTGGCTGATGACCAGCGCCAACGGCCTGACCGCCCAGCTGGAGCAGAACTTCCTGGAAGCGTTCCAGACCGTGCTCAAGCTGATCCTGCTCATCACCTTCATGTGGGTCTGCGTCAAGCTGGTCAACATGGGGGTGCTGATTATCCGCGCCGGGGTTGATCTGATCCGCACCGCCATCGCCCACAGCGAAGGTCCCCACGACCAGAAGAAGCCGGATCAGCACGATCACTTCTGACTCTGACATGGTCAACGGATGTGAACGCTGCCGCCCCCAACCGGGGCGGCAGCTTTATATGCGCGGTATGAAGGCCCTTCCCAGCCCCCATGGATACCCTATAAAGCAGCGGCTTTCCCTTGTGAATCAGCAAACTGCCCATATGTTGCATCACCTTGACATGGTTTGCGCCCCGCGCGGCGGCGGCCCGGTTTCTATCCCGACCCCGTGCTCTGGTATAATCGACCACCTCTTTTCCCCGTTATGGAGCCTGTTCATGCCCAATCATGCAGAAAGTGCCCTCGAGGTTCGTCTCGACAAGTGGTTGTGGGCGGCCCGTTTCTACAAGACCCGCTCCATTGCGCGGGATCAGATCGACGGGGGCAAGGTGCACTACAATGGTCAGCGCAGCAAACCGGGCAAACAGGTGGAAGTGGGTGCACTGATCCGCTTCTGGCAGGGGCAGGACGAACGCGAAGTGCGGGTGCTGGCCTTGAGCGAGCAGCGCAAATCGGCCCCGCTGGCCCAGCAGCTCTATGAAGAGACCGCCGAGAGCCTGAAAAAACGGGCCGAGAACAGCGAGGCGCGCCGCTTCAACAGCCAGTTTGCCCCCAGCCCCGAGCGCCGCCCCGACAAGCAGGAGCGACGCCAGTTGCTCAAGGTCAAACAGTACTGACCGACACCGATTTGATACCGGGCTGGCAGCAACCCCAGCCCGCCCGATTTACCTCACCGAAAAGCCAGGAATACATGATGAGCAACCAAGATCTGCTGTATCGCTATCTGTTTGAAGAGTACGAAGTGCGTGGCGAGCTGGTCCAGCTGGATCACACCTACCGCCACGTAGTGGAAGCCCAGAACTACCCGGTGCAGGTGCAAAAACTGCTGGGCGAGCTGCTGGTCGCCACCAGCCTGCTGACCGCCACCCTCAAGTTTGAAGGCTCCATCACAGTGCAACTGCAGGGCGATGGCCCGGTGCGTCTGGCCGTGATCAACGGTGACAACAACCAGCAGCTGCGCGGCGTGGCCCGCTATGAAGGCGAGCTGCCGAGCGATGGCAAGCTGCAGAGCCTGATTGGCAACGGCCAGCTGATCATCACCATCACCCCGGAGCAGGGAGAGCGCTATCAGGGCATCATCGCGCTGGACGCCGACACCCTGGCGGGCTGCCTGGAGCACTACTTCGCCCGCTCCGAACAGCTGGCCACCAAGCTGTGGATCCGCACCGGCTACCACGAAGGTGCGCCGCGCGCTGCCGGCATCATGCTGCAGGAGCTGCCCGCCCAGAGCGAGGATCACAGCAACGACTTCGATCACCTGACCCAGCTCACCAGCACCATCAAGGATGAAGAGCTGTTCGGCCTGCAGGCAGAAGAGATCCTCTACCGTCTCTACCATCAGGACAAGGTGCGGGTGTTCGATCCGCAGGCGGTCGAGTTCCGCTGCACCTGCTCCCGCGAGCGCTGCGAAGGGGCCCTGTTGCAGATAGAAAAGGAAGAGGTCATGGAGATGGTGCAGGAGCTCGGCAAGATCGACATGCACTGTGATTATTGCGGCGCCCAGTACCAATTTAATGGGATCGATGTCGAAACCCTGTTCAGCAGGGCTCCCGGCAATGATGCAAACCAGTTACACTAATTAAAGGCGGGCAAAACCCGCCTTTAACTTTAATAACAAAAAAATACCCTATTTTATAAAGTTTGATGGCGATCGCTAAACTCTACCACCTAAGTGATAGGATGACCGTCAGATAGAACCCTACCAACCTCTGAACCCAGGAGAATACAATGACAATCGTGGCAGAACCCACCCTGGCCCAACAATTAGGACTGGACCAGTACGGCATCAAAAACAGCCAAGAAATCGTTCGCAACCCCTCTTACGAGCAGCTTTTCGCGGAAGAGACACGCCCTGACCTGGAAGGGTTCGAGCGCGGTGTGGTGACCGAGCTGGGCGCCGTCAACGTAAACACCGGTATCTTCACCGGTCGCTCCCCAAAAGATAAATATATCGTCAAAGATGCCACTACCCAGGATACTGTGTGGTGGTCTGACCAGGGTAAAAACGATAACAAAGCGATTACCCCGGAAGTGTGGTCACATCTGAAAGGGCTGGTCACCAAACAGCTCTCCGGCAAGCGCCTGTTTGTGGTCGACGGTTTCTGCGGTGCCAACCCGGATACCCGCCTGGCCGTGCGCATCATCACCGAGGTGGCCTGGCAGGCACACTTCGTGAAAAACATGTTCATCCGCCCGAGCGATGAAGAGCTGAAAACCTTCAAGCCTGACTTCGTGGTGATGAACGGTGCCAAGTGCACCAACCCGAACTGGAAAGAGCAGGGTCTCAACTCCGAGAACTTCGTTGCCTTCAACATGACCGAGAAGATGCAGCTCATCGGTGGCACCTGGTACGGTGGCGAGATGAAGAAGGGCATGTTCTCCATGATGAACTACTTCCTGCCCCTGCGCGGCATTGCCTCCATGCACTGCTCCGCCAACGTGGGTCAGGACGGCGACGTCGCCATCTTCTTCGGCCTCTCCGGCACCGGCAAGACCACCCTATCCACCGATCCCAAGCGTCAGCTGATCGGCGATGACGAGCACGGCTGGGATGACCACGGCGTGTTCAACTTCGAAGGGGGCTGCTACGCCAAGACCATCAAGCTCTCCGAAGAGGCCGAGCCGGACATCTACCACGCCATCCGTCGCGATGCGCTGCTGGAGAACGTGACCGTTGCTGCCGATGGCACCATCGACTTCGATGATGGCTCCAAGACCGAGAACACCCGCGTCTCCTACCCTATCTATCACATCGACAACATCGTCAAGCCGGTCTCCAAGGCAGGTCACGCCACCAAGGTGATCTTCCTGACTGCCGACGCCTTCGGCGTGCTGCCCCCGGTCTCCAAGCTGACCAAGGAGCAGACCAAGTACCACTTCCTGTCTGGCTTCACCGCCAAACTGGCCGGTACCGAGCGCGGCATCACAGAGCCGACTCCGACCTTCTCCTCCTGCTTCGGCGCAGCCTTCCTCTCCCTGCACCCGACCAAGTACGGTCAGGAGCTGGTAAAACGGATGGAAGCGGCAGGGGCAGAGGCCTATCTGGTCAACACCGGCTGGAACGGCACCGGCAAGCGCATCTCCATCAAGGATACCCGCGCTATCATCGACGCCATCCTGGATGGCTCCATCGAGAAGGCCGAGACCAAGGTGCTGCCGATCTTCAATCTGGAGATCCCGACCGCGCTGCACGATGTGAACCCGGCGATCCTCGACCCGCGCGACACTTACGCCGACAAGGCCGAGTGGGATGCCAAGGCCGTCGATCTGGCAGGGCGCTTCATCAAGAACTTCGAGCGCTTCACCGATAACGATGAAGGCAAACGTCTGGTTGCGGCAGGCCCGCAGCTGTAACAGGCTCGCTGCGTATCAGTGACATCATGCCGGTCAGCCACGCTGACCGGCATTTTTGTTTTTGTGGAGCCCCGAACGCTGCCATCGCTCCCGTTAAAGGGGCCAAAACCTTGCCTTTGCCCATTGTGACAGGTTAGATTCAGCCAAACTTTATACAATATACAATTCTGTAACGCGCAATCGTGACCCGACCATGACCCCACCCTACAAGACCCGAACCCAGATGGTGATGGAAAACCTCCGTGGCCGGATCCTCCGTGGGGAGTTCCCCGCTGGCGCCCCCTTGCGTCAGGATGCCATTGCCAAAGAACTGGCCGTGAGCCGCATTCCGGTGCGCGAAGCCCTGATGCAATTGGAAGCGCAGGGGCTGGTCAAGTTCGAAGCCCATCGCGGCGCCGTGGTCACCATGCTGGACGCCTCGGCCATTGAAGAGCTCTTTTATTTGCGAGCGCTGCTGGAAGCCGATACCCTGTTTCACGCCGTCGACAAGATGACGGAAGCCACCTTCGCACAAGCGGAGGCGATCCTCGCCCAGTTTGATCACGCCCTGGAGTCAGGCACCCAGATCGAACATTGGGCCGAGTTGAACCACAGCTTTCACGCCACCCTCTATCAGGCAGCCGGTCGCCCCCAGGCACTTGAACTGATCGCCCAGATCAATCTGAGCTGTGACCGCTATGTCCGCTTCGAGCTGCTCTTTGCCAGCGACGGGGTGGACAAGGCGGAGCGTGAACACGCCCAATTGCTGGAACTGTGCCGCGCCCGGCGCAAGCACGAGGCGGTGGTGCTGCTCAGGCAGCATATCGAAGCGGCAGGTCAGTCGATCAAGCGGATCCTGGCCAGCGGCCATAAAAACTGAACACTCATATAGCAACCATCTGGCACTAACGACATGAATAATTTCGAGATAATTGAAACCCGCGTCGCCCAAGTCAGGGCCGAGCTGGCCATGCAGGAGTTGGACGCCTTTATCGTCCCCCACGATGATGAGCACCTCGGCGAGTACATCCCCGCCTATGCCGAGCGGCTTGACTGGATCACCGGTTTCAACGGCTCTGCCGGCGTCGCCATCATCATGGCCCAGCGAGCAGCCCTCTTTGTCGATGGTCGCTATACGGTGCAGGCGCGGATGCAAACCCCCGCCGAACTGTTCGAATTCCTCCACCTTATTGAAAATCCTCATGTGCAGTGGCTGGCCGAACAGCTGCCATCAGGCTCCCGGGTTGGCTTTGATGCCCGCCTGCACAGCCTGACCTGGTACAAGAATGCCAAGGCCGTGCTGGCCGACCGCGGTATCGAGCTGATCCGCGTCGAGCAGAACCCCATCGACCTGAACTGGAGCGATCGCCCGGAGCCGACCAAGAGCCCGGTCATCCTCTACAGCGAGGAGCTGGCAGGCCAGTCCAGCCAGTCCAAACGTGAACAGCTGGCGGCCGACCTGCGCAAGCGCGGGCTGGATGCGGTGCTGCTGACCCAGGCCGAGCCCATCAACTGGCTGCTCAACCTGCGTGGCCGCGACATCGACCGGCTGCCGGTGGTGCTGGGCTTTGCGGTGCTCTACGCCAACACCAGCATGGATTTCTTCGTCGATACCGACAAAATTGACTGCTTCGCCTTTACCCAACACGTTGGGCAGGATGTCTCCGTCTACCCCATCGACAAGCTGGGCGACGTGCTGCAGCGCATCGGTGAAGATCAGCAGAAGGTGCTGGCCGATCCGGACAGCGCCAACGCCTGGACCCAGCTCGTCATGGAAGAGGCGGGTGCCATTCTGGTGGCTGGCCAAGACCCCACCATGCTGCCGAAAGCGTGCAAGAACGAAATCGAGCTGACCGGTATGCGTGCCGCTCACCTGCGTGATGGTGTGGCCATGACCCGCTTCCTCGCCTGGCTGGATCGGCTGGTCGCCTCCGGCGAGTTCGAGGGGGTGGATGAAGGCACCCTGGCCGATCAGGTGGAAGCGTTCCGCCGCGAGCAGGAGCACTACGTCGAGCCGAGCTTCGATACCATCTCCGCGCTCGGCCCCAACGCCGCCATGTGCCACTACCACCACACCAATGGCACCCCGCGCGCGTTCGGTCAGGACAACCTTTATCTGCTGGACTCCGGCGCCCAGTATATGGATGGCACCACCGACATCACCCGCACCATCAAGGTGGGTGAGGTGAGCGACGAGCAGAAGGCGATGTTTACCCGGGTACTGCAGGGCCATATCGCGCTGGATCAGGCCCGCTTCCCCCGCGGCACCGCCGGTATCCAGCTCGACGTGCTGGCCCGCATGCCGCTGTGGCAGGCCGGTTACAATTATGACCACGGCACCGGCCACGGCGTCGGCCACTTCCTGAGTGTCCACGAAGGGCCCCAGCGCATCGCGCCGAAAGGGAGCATGGTTGCCCTGCAACCGGGCATGGTGCTCTCCAACGAGCCGGGCTACTACCGTGAAGATGGCTTCGGCATCCGCTGCGAGAACCTGGTAGTCGTGACCGAGCTGGAACAGGTTGGCGAGCTGCCGATGCTGGGCTTCGAGCGTCTGACCTACGTGCCGTTCGATACCCGCCTGATCGACCGCAGCCTGCTGAGTCCGGCCGAATTCCGCTGGATCAACGAATACCATGTCGAGGTGTTCCGCCGCCTGAGCCCGCTGCTAGAAGGCGAGGATCTCGCCTGGCTGGAGCAGGCAACCAGCCTCATCTGATGACACAGGGCCTGCGGGCCCTGTTTTTATCCCCCCTTTTGACCTGTATCAACACCCCAAGCGAGCAGGTCAGGAGAATGGCGGCCATGAAAAGTCATCATGCCAGCCCAGCCCGGGGCTCACACGCCGCAGCCAGCAAAAAGGCGAGTGACCATCCCAGACTCATGCGCGAGCAGCAGACGGTCAGCGCCATGATCCGCCTCTACTGCCAGCACCATCATCAGGATCCCCATTGCCGCCACTGTCGCCAGTTGCGGGATTTCGCCCATCAGCGCCTTCGTCGCTGCCGTTATGGCCACGGCCACAAACCCACCTGTGCCAACTGCAATATCCACTGCTACGCACCGGCGATGCGCAAACAGATCCAGCAGGTGATGAAGTGGAGCGGCCCGCGCATGTTGCTGCGCCACCCCTGGCTCACCCTCCGCCACCTGCTCGACGGCTTGCGCAAGGCCCCCAAACTGCCCCAGAGCCGCCCCCTGCCGCCATAACCGCCAATCCCTTGCATCCGGCAGGGGATGACCACTACCCTATGACTCCTTTTCTGCCGTTGACCCCAAGGTCAGCGGCGTTGCCGATCCGTTTGCTGCCAATGGAGTCCTGATGCACCACAACCCGCCCCTGCTACGCACCGCTACCCACAATGACATGCACGCCATCTGGCAGATCGATGCCAAGGTGTTTGGCGAAGATGTCTATCCCGCCTTCTTCTTCCGTCAGGCGATGGATTTGTGGCCCGAGTTGTTGCTGGTGGCCGAATACGAGGGGCAGCTGGTGGGTTATGTGCTGGGGGGATTTGGTCAGGAGCGGTCGCAAGGCTGGGTGCTCTCGCTGGCGGTACTGCCCGAGGCACGCGGTTTTGGTCTGGCCGAGCGAATGATGCGCCAGATGGAGGCCAACCAGCAGGCGCTGCAGATCAGCGAACTGCGGCTCACGGTCGATCCGGCCAATCCGGCCCAGCGCCTCTACTACCGGCTCGGTTACACATTGCAGGCGGAAGTAGCCGACTATTTCGGCCCCGGAGAAGACCGTCTGCTGCTGGTTAAAACCCTCTCCGGTACAGCTGCGATTCAAGGACAAAACCGGTTACAGAACGCATAATTGGTTACATTTTGCCGATTTCATGTGTGACGGGGTTGGAGTAAAGTTCACTCATCAACCGGATTGTTCAAATTACGTGCAGCCCAGGAGGCCCACCATGTTGAAGCGTATGACCCTTATTGCCCTGCTGGCAGCAACCACCATCACCGGATGCGCCAACAGTGACGTTTACTCTGGCGATGTCTACACCAAGGACCGCGCCAAACAGGTGCAGACCGTCAGCTACGGCACCATCATCTCCACCCGCCCGGTGAAGATCCAGGCCGATGAGAACTCCCTGATTGGCACCATTGGCGGCGCAGTAGTCGGTGGCCTGCTGGGCAGCACAGTCGGTGGCGGTACCGGACGCGACATCGCAGCCGCAGGCGGCGCCATCGCCGGTGCAGCGGCAGGTAACGCCATCGGCAACAAGATGAATCAGGTCGACGGCGTCGAGCTGGAGATCAAGAAAGAGAACGGCGAAGCCATCGTGGTCGTGCAGAAAGCCAGCCCCACCTTCACCCCGGGCGCCCGTGTGCGCATGACCCAGGGCAATGGCAGCATCAACGTGGCCGTCGTGAACTAAGCGTGTGAACTCAGGCTTTGCAGCTTTAGAGTCATAAAAAAACCGCCGGAACCGGCGGTTTTTTGTTGTCTGGCATTCGGGATTACATGCTGTAGGCCTTCTCGCCGTGCGTGGTCACATCCAGTCCTTCCCGCTCGGCATCGCCGTTCACCCGCAGACCCACCAGCATGTCGACCGCCTTGAAGGCAATCGCCGCCACGGCACCGGACCAGAGCAGAGTGACACCGACCCCGATAGCCTGGATCTTCACCTGAGTCAGGATGGAGTAGCCCTCGGCAACCTGATTGGTGACATAGTCCCATACCCCGGTACCGCCCAGATCCGGGCTGGCAAAAACGCCGGTCAGCAGGGCGCCGAGAATACCGCACACCCCGTGTACGCCAAACACGTCCAGACTGTCATCGGCACCCAGCAGGCGCTTGAGACCGTGGACACCCCACAGACCCGCCACGCCACTGATAAGGCCCATCACCAGACCACCGCCCACACCGACGAAACCGGCTGCCGGGGTGATCACCACCAGACCGGACACAGCACCAGAGGCGGCCCCCAGCAGGGAGGGACGTCCCTTCATCACCCACTCGGCCAGCGTCCATGAGAGAGCTGCCGCAGCCGGCGCCACCCAGGTGTTGATAAAGGCGAGTGCGGCGATACCGTTGGCTTCCAGCGCGGAGCCCGCGTTGAAACCGAACCAGCCGAACCAGAGCAGGGAGGCGCCGATCATGGTCATGGTCAGACTGTGGGGGGTCATGGGATCACGACCGTAGCCCAGACGCTTGCCCACCAGATAGGCACCCACCAGACCCGCCACGGCGGCGTTGATGTGCACCACTGTGCCGCCAGCAAAGTCCAGCGCACCGTGCTGGAACAGATAACCGGCAGTTGCAGTCGCCGTGGCCGCAGCCTCGGCGCTGATATAGGCATCCGGACCCGCCCAGTACCACACCATATGAGCCAGCGGGATATAGGCGAAGGTGAACCAGATCACCGAGAAGAGCAGCACGGCGGCGAACTTGATGCGCTCGGCAAACGCCCCCACGATAAGGCCACAGGTAATGGCGGCAAAGGCTCCCTGGAACACCACATAGATTAGCTCGCTGATCCCGACCCCCTTGCTGAAGGTGGCAGCGATGGAGTCAGGGGTCACCCCCTTGAGCAGCACCTTGCTGAAGGAGCCATAGAAATTGCCCCCCTCGGTAAAGGCCAGCGAATAGCCGTAGATCACCCAGAGCACGCAGATGAGGCAGAACAGGGTAAAGACCTGCATCAGCACGCTCAGCATGTTTTTGGCCCGTACCAGACCACCGTAGAAGAGGGCCAGACCGGGGATCGACATCAGGATCACCAGCGCCGCCGAGAGCAGCATCCAGGTGTTGTCACCCTTGTTGATTGTCATGGCGGCAACCGGTGCCACCGCCGCCTGTACCTGAGCGACCTCTTCGGCCCAACTTGGGGTAACCAGCAAGGCAGGCAACATCGTCAGACCCGCCATCATCCATTTTTTGACCATAGAGCACTCTCCTTCCCTGTCGTACCGGTACAAGACCGGCTCCGTTTCCCTGATTGAATCTGTGGCGAACCGCAAGGTGTTGCTGCAACCCGCCAGAATCACACCCGCGCCCGGCACGGGGATGCCTCTTGCCACTTCCTCATCACTGCATCTGCCGTCGATGACCGCAAGAGACCGTCTGACATGTAAAAAGCATAAAGCGGGCCACAAATTTAAATCCTTTAAAATCAATGCATTAATAGGGGCGCGCATCATCAATGCACCAATTTGGCGCATGAGCTGCGCTAACCTGCCCAGGGTCGCCCTGTCGCAGGGCAGGCGATACGTCACGCACCAGAAGTGCGCAAACCCTGAGCCAGTCCACAAGCTGACGTCATCGATATCGCGCGCTGCGGGCCCGCTCGTTTACACTGACAGACCAGCCGTTTCCTGTTATCCGACCACGGCATGCCATTACGCAGCCTCTTGTTTGCAACCTGATGGCAGGCCCAATCCGAGGAACACCATGCAGTTCGATCGTCTCGACATCAGCCTCTCCCACTACCGTCATCTCGACCGGGAGCATCGCGCCCACATCGCGCTGCTGGGGATAGTGATGCTGGCCATCATGGCCCTTCATCTGTTGCTGCTGCCCCACTTCCCCTACGAACGCTTTTACGCCGTCAGCTTTGGCTTCGAGGTGATCAACTGGCTCACCATGCTGTTCCTGTTCTGGGTGGTGCAGTGCGCCCACCTGCCCACCCATACCTACCGCATGCTCTCCTGCGGTCTGATGTTGTGGATCATGGGGGCCACCGCCGACATCATGGATGAACTGGTGGCGCAGCCACTCTGGCTCGCCATCTATGCCGAGGATCTGCTGCGCTCCAGCGGCATCCTGCTCAGCAGCATCGGCATCCTGAGCACCATGCACCACCTCTTCCACATCAATACCCAGCTCAGACAACAGGCACTGTTCGACGATCTGACCCGGCTGCCAAACCGGCGCTACTTTCATCAGCAGCTGTTTCTGGAGCAGGGGATTTGCCACGCCCTCATCCTGCTGGATCTGGATCACTTCAAGGTGATCAATGACAACTACGGCCACGATATCGGGGATCGGGTGTTGCAGCAGTTTGGCGAGCTGTTGCAACAGCACTGCCCGCCCGGTGCGCTGGCGGCCCGTGTCGGGGGTGAAGAGTTTGCCATGCTGCTGCCCGTCGCCCACGAAGCCGAGCTGCAGCAACTGGCCAACACCCTGCTCACTGCGACCCGCACCATAGCCCCCGACCCGGCCCATACCATGACGGTCAGCCTGGGAGTGGGGATCCGCGAGCCCGGGGAACCGGCCGTCTCGCTGTTCAAACGGGTGGATCAGGCGCTTTATGGCGCCAAGGAGGCGGGCAGAAACTGCGCGGTATGGGCGACGCCGACTAACAAAGAGACGTGAAGAGCTACCGATTGATTGCCGATCACAGCGAAACATTGCTGCTGAAACAGGGGCCAAAGGGTCCCTGTTTCATAGGGAAAATCCCCCCGCCTAAAAGCGGAAGGTAAGACCGATATTGGCCTGCCACTGGGTTACCAGCTCCCCGCGCACCTTGAACACGCACTGCTCCGGGTTGCAGAGAAACTGGTTGTTGTCGTTAACCAGCGAACCATAGCCGCGCACCTCGGCCCGCAGGGCCAGATGCTCGGCGAGGCGCGGTTGCACCCCAAGCGCCAGCGACATGGAAGGAGTCACCTCGCTGTCGTAGGCGGCAAAGCGGGTCACCCCGATCCCGGCGCCGATATAGGGCGCCATCAGGTTGTCAGAGAGAGTCAGTGCACCGGCAAAGTGCAGGGTGTCCACCGTCAGGCGATCCGGCTGGTCGGGAGAGAGGGTGGTGGACTGGTGGCTGTAAAGCAGTTCAATCATGCCGGGATCATCCACCTCCTTGCTGATAAAGAAGCCCCAGCTGCCGGAGCTCTGTCCTTGCAGTGAATCGAGCGAGGCCGAGCGAGAGACCGGCTGCACCTCATCACTCTTCTCAAAATCGATGGCTGAGCTGTAGCCGGAAAATGGCGTCACCTGCCAACCGGATGTGGTCGCGGCCTCGCTACTCCAGGCCTGCCCCAGTGGCAGCAACAGCCCCATCATCACTATCCCGGCTCTCTTCATCATCATCCCCTGCTCCCTGTGTGATTGTGCAGAAAGCATACCAGAGGCGTCCTAGGCCCATCCTAAACGGCGGCTGTACCGGATCACTTTCATCGCGGGATTTCCCTCTCGCCGGAACCTCTGCCGAGCCGCCCCACTGGCGCCGCTATGCCCCCCTGCCACCATTCATCGACGGTTAACCTCTGCCACGTATGCTGGCGCCAAATCGGGTCATCGGGGCCCGTTATCACCACTCAAAAGGACATCAGGGAATGGTTGCCGCGCAACTCAACGACCCCACAACTACCCTCGCGGATACCCTGCGGGCCACAGCGCATGCCATCGACGAGAGCCACATTAGCCTGCGCCAGATGCTCGCGCTGGTGGGTGAACAGGGCATGCTGCTGTTTTGCGTGCTGCTCACCGTCCCCTTCCTGCTGCCGGTCTCCATTCCCGGGGTCAGCACCCCGTTTGGCCTGTTGATCCTTTTTATCGGGATCGGCATCACCCTCAATCGAGTGCCCTGGCTGCCCGCCATGCTGATGGAGCGCCGCTTCGCCGCCGACCAGCTCAAGCCGACCCTGCACAAGGGGGCGGATCTGCTGGCCCGGGTCGATCGCGTTATCCGCCCGCGCCTGCTGGTGCTGACCGGCAGCAACACGGTCAACCGCTGCAACGGCCTGCTGATCATGCTGGCCGCCCTGCTGCTGATGCTGCCCCTGGGCGCCATCCCGTTCACCAACGCCATGCCTGCCTGGGCCATCCTGCTGCTGGCCACCGGCATGTTGCAGCGGGACGGTCTGTTCATCGCCAGCGGCTATCTGCTGGTAAGTGCGACCCTGGTCTGGTTCAGCGTGCTGGCCATCGGCTTGCTGATGGCGGGCCAGAGCGCCAGCGACCTGCTCGGCTAACCCCGATGCACAGAAAAAGGGCGACCAGATGGTCGCCCTTTTTGATTTGTGCGGGATACCGCCCGGTCAAAGCAGATCGTAGATAAGGGCCGAGATGGCAAGCAGCCCCATCACCAACACAAAAAGGGTACTCGGCCCGCGATAACGCTTGAGTGCGGGCAAGCGATAGATGGAGCAGGCCGGCAGCAGAAACAGGATCACCGCGATCAGCGGGCCACTGACGCGCTCGATAATGTCGAGCACGTTGGGGTTCAGATAGGTGATGACGGCGGTCACCATAAACAGGATCACCGACGACACCCGGGCGATGGTCGACTCCTTGAGAGAGAGCCCCAGCCCCTGACAGGCACCGCTCACCATGCTCACCGTCCCCTCGCTCACCCCCATGGAGGTGCCTAGGAAAGATTTGGACATGGCCAGAATGGCGATGAGCGGCCCCACATAGGCGATCAGCGGGTTGGAGAACTTGTTCGCCAGCGCCGACAGCACGGAGATATTGTCGGTGCGGGCCAGCGCCATCTCGGCCTGACTCAGACTCATCACGCAGCTCACCACGAAAAAGAGCACGCTGCCGCAAATCAGCATACTGCTGTACTTGATGATCCGCTTGGCGCGCAGATCGGCACTCTCTTGGCAACGCTTCTTCTGCGCCGCGCTGAAGGAGGAAATAATAGGTGCATGGCTGAAGGAGAAGACCATCACCGGCACGATCAGCCAGAGGGATTTCCAGAACGCCGGGTCACGCCAATCCACCGCCTGACTCTCGCTGAAATAGGAGAGGCTCCACTGGGGCAGCAGATAGATGGAGAGGCCAATCAGAAAGGCAACCATCGGCAGTGCCAGCACGCTGATGGCCGACACCACGATCTGTTTGCCAGCCAGCAGCACCAGATGCAGGCCCAGCATCACCCCCAGCACCAGCAAGCCGCGCGGAAGCTCGGCATCCCCCAGCTGGTGGACCACGAAGCTCTGGATCGCATTGGTGATGGAGATGCTGTAGACCAGAATGATGGGGTAGAAGGCCATCAGATAGACCAGCATCAGCAGCTTGCCCGCCTTGGCACCGAAGTGCTCCTCCACCACATGGGTGATATCCCCTTCCCGATGGGAGCTGGAGAGCACAAAGCGGCTCAATGCACGGTGGGAATAATAAGAAAGCGGAAAAGTCAGCAATAAAATAAACAGCAAAATAACCGGGGAATTACTGCCAACAGTAATAGGGAGAAATAACGTACCGGCACCGACAGCAGTGGCATATAGGCCCATGGTCCATACCGAATCGCTTTTCTCCCATTTCAATTTTGAAACAGGGTTACTCTTTTCAGCAATAGAAACACTCATTGCAATATATACCTTATTAATCTGTCATCATTATTTTTATTGGCCCGAATAACAGGCTGGAGATATGTCGTTGCATATCGCCCTGCACATGAAAAAAACAACGCCGCCAGCGACCAACTGGGCCACCGGAGAGAAACGGAGCTGCCACGCTACCATCGTTGAAATCGCTATCCGGGTCAAGGTTAATAATTCATGACTGTTTGAATCGGAATGTTTCAAAAGACAACAGGATGTATCACATTCGTCACCCAAAACCCGATTCACGCCTGTTTGATAACATACCGATAATACCTCATGCTGTTGTCCAACAACATAAATAAGACCAGCGAACAGGCCGATAATATTAACACCTTAAGCTGTGGAATATGAAAATAATACGGCCAACTTTTCTACTAATTGACAGTGATGTCAGCCAATTTATTCAGGGTAAAAGCGCAGGCTATTTCCCACAGCGACCGGAGCGGCACTTTCAACCTGCCGGGCAGTGCGCCACCCGGTTGCGCCCTGCCCGCTTGGCCCGATAGAGCCACTCGTCGGCCCGGGCCAGCGCCTGATTGATCTCCTCCTCCGGCTGCACCAGGGTTGTGCCCAAGCTGACCGTGATAGCGACCGGATCGGCAGGCAGCGCTTCGACCGCGGCACGGATCTGCTCCGCCATCTGCAGCAAACCGGCTTCATCGATCCGCGGCAGCAGGATCAGAAACTCCTCGCCACCGCTGCGCACAAAGAGATCGTCCGCCCGCAACAGGGCATCGATACAACTACTGAAGCGCTGCAAGGCCCGATCTCCCTGCTGGTGGCCGTAACGATCGTTGATCTGCTTGAAGTGATCGATGTCGAGCATGATAAGACCGCAGGGCGCATCTCCTGCACGCAACGGCTGGCAGTGCTCGAAGAAGAAACGGCGGTTATGGAGGCCAGTCAGCTGGTCGGTTTCACTCTGGCGCAGCAGTCGCTGCTGCAACTCGTACTGGCGGGTGATATTGCGGGTCACCCAGGCCACCGCCCGCTTGCCATCATAGAGGGAGGGCAGCGGCGCAATCTTGCCCTCGAAACGCTGTATCCCTTGCGGCCCGGCGGCAGCATTGATCCCCCCACCTCGGCTGCTGAGAGCTCATACTCCACCACTCGCACCTGACCGCTCGCCAGCGACTCGGCTACCTGCGCCTTGACCCACATGGCCATCTCGGGTGGCAGCACATCGGCCAGCTGCTTGCCCGCCAGCGGATTGCCGTCGTGATAGGATTGCTGCTCCATGCCGCCGATATATTCCACGTAATAGCCATCTTCACTGAGAATAAAGACGGGATCTGGCAGCTGGGCCATCACTTCATAAAGCTGGGTTACCGAAAGCGCCACGGAGACTCCTGTACTTCAACGTCAAACAGGGGGGAGATATTCTGCCTCAAGAGGAATCACACGCCCTCATCGTCAGCGCAGAAAAATCTGCGGCCACAGCCAACAATCCTTTACATCTAGCAGCCTGCCAGCCTCTCGGCCACCACGGGTGGCCAGCGCGTTGCTACTCCCGCCACTGCGCTCGCTCACAGCGGCGAAAGCCCCCTCCCCCGGTCGCGCATATCCCATTGTTTCAACTCACAAGTTCATTTACGCTGGCCGTCCTGAGTCCAGTTTTCACCTCATCAGCCATCAGGGAGCCAGCCACCCGCAACCGCAGGGGCTGTACCACGGAAAAGGAATCGCCAGATGAAAAACGCCATCGTTACCGCCCGCTTCGACGCTATCAGCACCGAAGGGGAACAGCTCACCCTCAAGATCGCCATCAAGGCCCCCGAGCCGGATCCCAAGTCCGCCAGCGGTGACTGGCGCTGCAAGGTGAAGCTGGCGGGGCTGAGCGACAAGACCTTTATCTACGGCATCGACAGCCTGCAGGCCCTGAGCCTCGCCATCAAGTTTGTCGAAACCGAGCTGCGCGCTTTCTCCGATGCGGGCTGGCAATTCTATCTACCCAATTGCCCAGATCACCCCATCGACATGAGCGCCTGCTACTTCCCGGCGCTCTAGCCCGGCCAATCCAAGGAGACCAGATGCACGGACCCGATCCCGCCAATCCCCACCCCATGAACGGCTTTCCCCAGGTGTGCTTTATCAAAAACACCATCAAGGGGCCCAATATCGAGGTGGGTGACTACACCTATTACGACGACCCGGAGGATTCGGCGGGCTTCGAGCGCAACGTCCTCTACCACTTCCCCTTCATCGGCGACAAGCTCATCATCGGCAAGTTCTGCGCCATCGCCCGCGGGGTGAAGTTCATCATGAATGGCGCCAACCACCAGACCTCCGGCTTCTCCACCTACCCCTTCTTTATCTTCGGCAACGGCTGGGAACATGCCGCACCCGCCCCGGGCAGCCTCCCCTACAAGGGGGATACCGTGATCGGCAACGATGTCTGGATCGGCTATGACGCCCTGATCATGCCGGGAGTAAAGGTCGGCAACGGCGCCATTATCGCCGCCCGCTCCGTGGTCACCGGTGACGTGCCCGCCTATGCCGTGGTCGGCGGCAATCCCGCCAAGGTGATCCGCTACCGCTTCGACGACGACACCATCGCCCGTCTCAATGCCATCGCCTGGTGGGACTGGCCGGTGGAGCAGATCAGCCGCAACCTGCCGCTTATCAGCGGCGGCGAGATAGCCGCGCTGGCAGCGGCAACCCCATAGAGACAACCTGTAAACCAAGCGAGATCGTAGAAACAACAAAGGGCGCCTTGTCGGCACCCTTTGGCTTGATGGATATAACTGAAGCCTGCTGGATTGAGCTGGCTATCAACCGGTGTTGCGCATACCTGCGGCAATACCGGCGATGGTGACCATCAGCGCCTTGTCCAGCTCGGGGTGCAGGGTCTCCGGGTGGTTGCGGGAGCGGTTGAGCAGCTCGGCTTGCAGCACGTTGAGCGGGTCAGTGTAGGGGTTGCGCAGCTTGATGGACTCCTTGATCCAGGGCTGATCCTCCAGCAGATCCCCGCGCGGGCTCAGTTTCAGCACCACCTCGATGGATTCGGCGAGCTCCTGACGCAGCTGTTTGCCAAGGCCCCACAGCTCCTGCGGCACCAGACGGGTGTCGTAGTATTCGGCCAGCCAGACATCAGCTTTGAGGAACACCATCTCCAGCATCTCGAGGCGAGTGCGGAAGAAGGGCCACTGGGCGCTCATCTCTTCCAGCACCGCCAGCTTGCCGCCGTCGATCGCCTGCTGCAGCGCCTTGTGGGCACCGAGCCAAGCCGGCAGCATCAGGCGGTTCTGGGTCCAGGCGAAGATCCACGGAATGGCGCGCAGACTCTCGACGCCGCCGTTGGGCTTGCGCTTGGAGGGACGGGAGCCGAGCGGCAGCTTGCCGAGCTCCATCTCCGGGGTAGCGGCACGGAAGTAAGGGACGAAGTCCGGATGACCGCGCACGATACTACGGTAGTGATCGCAGGAGTCGGCGGCCAGCTGTTCCATCACCTCGCGCCAGCACTCTTTCGGCTTGGGCGGTGGCAGCAGGTTCCCTTCCAGCACGGCGCTGGTGTAGAGCTCCAGACTCTTGATCGCCACTTTCGGCAGACCGAACTTGAAGCGGATCATCTCCCCCTGTTCGGTGGTACGCAGACCGCCGCGCAGGGATCCCGGCGGCTGGGAGAGGATGGCCTGATGGGCTGGCGCACCACCACGACCGACGGTACCGCCACGGCCATGGAACAGGGTGAGGCGGATATTGTTGGCCTCAGCCAGTCCCACCAGGGATTCCATGGCGGCGTACTGGGCCCAGCCAGCGGCCATCATGCCCGCATCCTTGGCAGAGTCGGAGTAACCGATCATCACGTACTGACGGCCCTGAATGTAGCCGCGATACCAGTCCACCGAGAGCAGACGCTCCATCACGGCGGTGCCTGCCATCAGGTCATCCTGGGTTTCAAACAGCGGTGCGACCGGCATGCGGAACTTGCAGCCCACCTCTTTGAGCAGCAGTTGCACCGACAGCACATCGGACGGCGCACCGGCCATGGAGATGATGTAGATGCCGAACGCATCGGGGTCGTGCTGGGCGATGACCTGACAGGTATCCAGCGTCTCGCGCACCTCGGCGCTCGGCTCCCAGTCGTGGGGAATGAGCGGGCGGCGGGAGTTCAGTTCGTTGAGCAGGAAGGCCTGCTTGTCATCTTCGCTCCACTCGGCGTAGTCACCCAGACCCAGATAGCGGGTCAGCTCGGAGAAGACCAGCCCGTGACGCTCGCCATCCTGACGGATATCGAGCTTGACCAGATGGATGCCGAAACAGGCGACCTTGCGCAGCACATCCAGCAGCATGCCATCGGCGATGTTGCCCATGCCGCAGGCGTGCAATGAGTGGTAGCAGAGCTCCAGCGGCTCGCGCAACTGGGCGGTGGTCTTGACCAGATCCTGGCTCTCGCTCGCCTGACCCTGCACCTTGGCGGTCAGGTGCTCCTTGGTTTCGCGCAGCGCTTCACGCAGCTCGCGCACCAGCGCGCGGTAGGGCTCGGGGTGATCGCCAACGCGAGCACGCACGGCGTCGGTACAGTCGGACATGGAGAGCTCGGAAGTGAGCTCCTTGATGTCTTTGTAGAACAGGCTCACCGCCATCCAGCGGCCCAGCTCCAGCACTTCGGCAGTCACCTTGGCGGTGACGAAGGGGTTGCCGTCGCGGTCACCGCCCATCCAGGAGGTGAACTTGACCGGCGCGGCATCCAGCGGCAGCCGCACACCCAGATGGTGTTGCAGACGCTCGTCCAGATTGCGCATGAATTCGGGAATGGCAGGCCACAGGCTGTTCTCCACCACGGCGAAGCCCCACTTGGCCTCGTCGACCGGAGTCGGGCGCTGTTCGCGGATCTCGTTGGTGTGCCACGCCTGATTGATGAGCTGTTCGATGCGATTGAGGATCTTGTCCCGCTCGCGGGGCAGCAGGTCGGAAAGTTCCAGCGCCTCGAGGCAGTCGTTGAGCTGTACGTGCTTGTGGATCAGGGTGCGGCGGGTCACCTCGGTCGGGTGAGCGGTCAGCACCAGATCGATATCCAGCTCGCGCACGGCTTGAATGATCGCCTCTTGGGACAGGTTGGAGGCTTTCAGTTTGTCGAACATCTGCTCCAGCGGATCCGGGGTGCAGACCTGCTCTTCGCAGCGACGGGAGATGGTGTGGAACTGTTCCGCCACGTTGGCGAGATTGAGGAACTGGCTGAAGGCGCGAGCCACCGGCAGCAGTTCATCATCGCTCAGGGTGCGCAGGGTATCGAGCAGACGCTCCCGGTCTGATTCATTGCCCTTGCGGGAGGACTTGGCCAATTGGCGAATGGTTTCGATCTTGTCGAGAAAGGCCTGACCCTGATGATCCTTGATGGATTTACCCAGCAGCTGACCCAGCATGCCTACGTTGGCGCGTAGTGCGGCGTACTTTTCGTTCATTCCACATCCTTATCTTGTTGGTGCCTGACACCCATCCGGGGTGCATGACAGCCTCACTTATTGTTGTGCGATTACAACATATGCTCCGTCATCTTAGGGTGACAATCTACCCAGATTGTCTGCGCAAGGTCAAATAACAGGCCGATTCAGAACATGTATTTCCGTCACCACTCCACAACCGGCTTGTTATGTAACTTTCTTACAGTTTTACGCTCCTTTCACTGCCGCCGCTACAGGCAAAAACGTCTGATCAGGTGCTGCAACACTGAAGTGGTGGGCTTGACGAAGGAGAGGTCGAGATACTCATCCGGCTGGTGCGCCTGGGTGATATGGCCGGGGCCCATGACGATGGTCTCGCAGCCAAGCTGCTGGATAAACGGCGCCTCGGTGCAGTAGTTGACCGACTCGGCGGCGCGACCGCTCGCCTTCTCAGCTTCGCGCACCAGCACAGAGTCGTCGGCGCAGGCGTAGGCGGGAATGGGCTCGTGCAGATGTTGCAGATGCAAGCAGCCCGGCTGGTGGATCTCGATGGGTGACAGCGCCTCTTTGAGCATTCCCATCAGCTCGTCAGGCCCCACCTGCGGAGTGGGCCGCAGGTCGATATGCAGCTCGCAGCAGCCGCAGATGCGGTTCGGGCTGTCACCGCCCTGAATGTAACCCAGGTTCAGGGTCGGCTGCGGCACGGCAAAGCGGTGGTCGGCGTAGCGATCTTTCAGATCCTGCTGCAAGCGCAGCACCTGCCCCATCGCCTTGTGCATGATCTCCATGGCGTTGACGCCGTTGGCGGGATCCGAGCTGTGACCACTCTTGCCGGTAATGCGGATCGCCTCCGACATGTGTCCCTTGTGGGCCACCACCGGCACCAGTCCGGTCGGCTCGCCAATCACGGCGTAGTCGGGTTTGAGATCGGCTGCGGCGGCGATGGCACGGGCCCCCGCCATGGTGGTCTCTTCGTCGGCAGTGGCGAGAATGCGCAGCGGCTTGGTCAGCTTGGTGAGGTCAATATCTTTGAGCGCCTCGACGATAAAGGCGAAGAAGCCCTTCATGTCGATGGTGCCGAGGCCATAGAGACGGCTGCCCTCTTCGGTCACCTTGAAGGGATCCTTGCTCCACCCTCCTTCATCAAACGGCACCGTATCGGTGTGGCCCGCCAGCAGCAGACCGCCCTCCCCCTGACCAATCGTCGCCACCAGATTGAACTTGCCCGGCAGGTCGGGGAGCGCCGTTACCTCGCACTGAAAACCGAGCTGACCGAACCAGTCGGCCAGCAGCCGGATCACCGCCTCGTTGCTCTGATCCCATTTGGGATCCGTGCTGCTGATAGAGGGAATCGCAATAATATTCTTATAAAGTGAAAAAAAATCCAGATTGGCCATCAGCTCCTCCTTGCGTCCCCGGAATGTTTCTGTTAGAAAATACAAATGCAAAGTGAGTGCATGAATATTCTGCAATTTTACCTGAATATCTGGCTCATCAACAAAGGCTTCTAGTTGTAAGGGAAAGTTAATGTTCTGTCACCTGATCTATAACCGACGACACACACCCGCCTGAATTGCCCCTCCGCACTTGTGCAAAGGGGCGATCGAACACCCTTGCGCACTGCAGCGTCATGCTGTGAATCTCGAACTCTGACTTGGAATATTCAACATGCTTAACACCGTTATCGTCGGTGCCAGTGGCTACGCGGGAGCCGAACTGGCCGCACTGGTACAGAACCATCCACAACTCAAGCTGTTCGGCCTCTATGTCTCCGCCGGCAGTCAGGATGCCCACAAGCGCTTCTCTTCCCTGCATCCCCAGTGGGTCGGTGCCCTCGATCAGCCGCTGTTGCCGCTGGACGAGGATGGCATGACCCGGATCCTGACCCAGGCCGATCTGGTGCTGCTAGCTACCGCCCACGAGGTGAGCGCCGAGCTGGCACCCAAGTTTCTCGCCAAGGGGCTGCCGGTGTTCGATCTCTCCGGCGCCTTCCGGGTCAAGGATCAGGGCTTTTACGACAGCTTCTACGGCTTCACCCACGACAGCGAACAGTGGCTGGATCAGGCCGCCTACGGTCTGGCCGAGTGGAATGCCGATGCCATCGCCACTGCCCAGCTGATTGCGGTGCCGGGTTGCTACCCGACCGCCTCCCTCTGCGCGCTCAAGCCGCTGCAGCAGGATGGCCTGATTGCCAAGGGTTGGCAGCCCATCATCAACGCCGTCTCCGGGGTTTCCGGCGCCGGGCGCAAGGCAGCCATCAACACCAGCTTCTGCGAAGTGAGCCTCAATCCCTACGGCACCTTCAATCACAGACACCAGCCGGAGATCAGCCATCACCTCGGCAAGGAGGTGCTGTTCCAGCCCCACCTTGGCAACTATGTGCGCGGCATTCTGGCCACCATCTATGTGCAGCTGGCGGACGGCGTCACCCCCACCCAGGTGGATCAGGCCTTCCTCAAGGCTTATGAAGGCAAGCCGCTGGTGCGCCTCACCGGCCAGATGCCCTCTATTCGCGGTGTGGCAAACACCCCTTACTGCGATATCGCCTGGCAACAGCAGGGCAACATGCTGGTGGTGGTCTCTGCCATCGACAACCTGCTCAAGGGCGCAGCCTCGCAAGCCATTCAGTGCATAAATATCAAATTCGGATTTGAACCGGCCACCGGCCTGATTTAAGGACTTAGGAAGGATCTCGAACATGGACAAACAGACGTTGGTAATCAAGCTGGGCGGCGCCCTTATCGAGAACGACGAGGCGCTGACCGCCCTGTTCGCTACCCTCAAAACCTTTCTCGACGATCAGCACCGTCCGCTGGTGCTGGTGCACGGCGGTGGCTGTCTGGTGGATGACCTGCTCAAGGGGCTGGGTCTCACCTCTACCAAGAAGAACGGCCTGCGGGTGACCCCGTTCGAGCAGATCCCCTTTATTGCCGGTGCGCTGGCAGGGACCGCCAACAAGCAGATGATGGCCAAGGCAATCGCCACCGGCATTCCGGCGGTGGGGCTCTGTCTGGCAGATGGCGGCCTGTGTCAGGTGACCCAGCTCGACCCGGATCTCGGCGCAGTCGGCGAGTGCAAGCCGGGCAACCCGGCACTGGTGGCGGGCATCCTCGGTCAGGGCTTCCTGCCGGTGGTGAGCTCCATCGGCATCACAGCCGACGGGCAACTGATGAACGTCAACGCGGATCAGGCTGCCACTGCCATTGCCGAGGCGCTCGGTGCCGATCTGGTGATGCTCTCCGACGTGAGCGGCATCCTGGATGGCAAGGGCAAGCTGGTGCCCCAGCTCGACAAGCTGACCGCACTGGATCTGATGGAGAAAGGGGTGATCCGCGACGGCATGGCGGTCAAGGTAGAAGCGGCCCTGCACGCCGCCGAGACTCTCGGCAAACCGGTCTGTGTCGCCAGCTGGCGCTACCCGGATCAGCTGCTCAAGCTGCTGGCTGGCGGCGCGGTCGGCACCCAAGTGGCCATTTGATCTCCACCGGAACAAGGAACATCCGATGCAACATCTTCTGAAAGACAGTGATCTGAACAAAGCCCAGATTGAAGCGCTGATTGCGCTGGGTAAAGCGGTCAAGGCCGACCCGAAGAAGTACAGTCAGGCGCTGGCCGGCAAGAGCGTGGTCACCCTGTTCGAGAAACCCTCCCTGCGTACCCGGGTCACCTTCGACATCGGCATCGCCAAACTGGGCGGCCACAGCGTCTATCTGGATCAGCAGAACGGCGCGCTGGGCAAGCGGGAGTCGGTGAAAGATTTCGCCGCCAACCTGTCGCGCTGGTGTGATGCCATCGTCGCCCGGGTGTTCGATCACCAGACCCTGGTCGAGCTGGCAGCGCACGGCACAGTGCCGGTGGTGAACAGCCTGTGCAACCTCTACCACCCCTGTCAGGGGCTGGCCGACTTTATGACCATTGCCGAGCACTACGACGACCTGTCGAAGGTGAAGCTTGCCTACCTCGGTGATGGCAACAACGTCAGCCACTCTCTGCTGCTGCTGGGGGCGACCCTGGGCACCGACGTCACCCTGATCTGCCCGAAAGGCCACGGCCCGGATACCCAGATCTTCCTGCAGGCGCAGGCACTGGCGGCCAAGTCGGGAGCGACCATCCACATCAGCGATGACGTGGCGGATATCGAAGGGTTCGACGTGGCCTACACCGACACCTGGGTCTCCATGGGTGACAACACCCCGATGGAGCAGGTCAAAGACCTCTTTATGCCTTACCAGATCAACCAGGCTCTGCTCGACCGCACCGGCATTGCACATGTGCTGCACTGCCAGCCGGCCCACCGGGAGCTGGAGATCACCTCGCAGGTGATGGATGGCCCCGCCTCCCTCATCATGGACGAGGCCGAAAACCGGATGCATATCCAGAACGCCGTGTTGCTGACCCTTCTCGGCAACAAGTAACGCGGCAATCAACCTGAATCACGACCCTTTTATTGAATCATCATCGAATCATCACGGAGAGAAGTAACATGAGCGGAATCAACAAGATCGTACTGGCTTACTCGGGTGGACTGGATACCTCGGCCATCATTCCCTGGCTGAAAGAGCACTATGATGCCGAAATCATTGCCTTCGTGGCCGACGTCGGTCAGGAGCGCGACGATCTGGAAGGGATCGAGCAGAAGGCCATCGCCTCCGGCGCCACCAAGTGCATCATCAAGGATCTGCGGGAAGAGTTCGTCAAAGAGTACGTCTATCCGACCCTGAAGACCGGCGCCGTCTATGAAGGCACCTATCTGCTGGGCACCTCCATGGCCCGTCCGGTGATCGCCAAGGCGATGGTCGAGGCCGCGCTGGCGGAAGGGGCCGATGCCATCTCCCACGGTTGCACCGGCAAGGGTAACGATCAGGTGCGTTTCGAAGGCGCGGTCGCCGCGCTGGCGCCCCAGCTGAAAGTGATTGCCCCGTGGCGGATCTGGGACATGCGCTCCCGGGAAGATCTGCTCTCCTATCTGGAGACCCGCAACATTCCCTGCAAGGCGACCCTGAAGAAGATCTACAGCCGCGATGCCAACGCCTGGCACATCTCCACCGAGGGTGGCGAGCTGGAGAGCACCTGGAACGAGCCGTCCGAAGCGGTCTGGCAGTGGACCGTACCGGCCGAACAGGCACCGGATCAGCCGGAGTACGTCAAGCTGACCGTGGCGCAGGGTGAAGTGGTGGCCGTGGATGACCAGCCGCTGAGCCCGCACCAGATCCTGATGACCCTGAACGAGCGGGCCGGCAAGCACGGCGTGGGCCGCATCGACATCACCGAAAACCGGATGGTGGGGATGAAGTCCCGCGGCTGCTATGAAACCCCGGGCGGTACCGTGATGGTCGCCGCGCTGCGCGCCGTGGAAGAGCTGGTCTTGGATCGCCCAACCCGCGCCTGGCGGGAGAAGCTGGGTGCCGAGTTCTCCCACCTGGTCTATGACGGTCGCTGGTTCACTCCGCTGTGCAAGGCGATCCTCGCCTCTGCCAACGCCATCGCCGAAGATCTCGACGGTGAAGTGGTGCTGAAGATGTACAAGGGGCAGGTCACTGCGGTGCAGAAGAAGTCGCCGAACAGCCTCTACTCCGAAGATTTCGCTACCTTCGGCGCCGACGAAGTGTATGACCAGAGCCATGCCGAAGGCTTTATCCGTCTCTACACCCTGGCCAGCCGGATCCGCGCCATGAAGGAGCAACATCAAGCCATCGGTGGCGACCATACCCACGGCTAAGCAAGCGCGATAACCCGTTGATTCCGTTGAGGGGGCATGGCCCCCTCTTCTACAGGCAGAGGGCATAGCCCCTGACCCATCATCGGCGGGTGTGACAAAAGCGGCAGCGCCCCGGCCGCTTCTGTGAGATAACAGGCTCGCAGAAAAACAGGGCACGATTTCAAGCTCGGTGGCCAGGGCGCCGCCGACAACGCATTCAAGGAGAGCAGTATGGCACTTTGGGGTGGACGCTTCAGTCAGGGAGCCGATAGCCGGTTCAAGCAGTTCAACGATTCGCTGCGGTTCGATTACCGGCTGGCGGAGCAGGATATTCAGGGCTCCATGGCCTGGGCCAAAGCGCTGGTGAAGGTGGGCGTATTGACCGCCGATGAGCAGGGCAAACTGCAACAGGCGATGGAGGTGCTGCTCGCCTCGGTGCAGCAGGATCCCCAACAGATCCTGAGTTCGGACGCCGAAGATATCCACTCCTGGGTCGAGAGCCAGCTAATCGCCGCCGTCGGCGATCTTGGCAAGAAGCTGCACACCGGCCGCTCGCGCAACGATCAGGTCGCCACCGACCTGAAACTCTGGTGCAAGGCGCAGGGCGAGCTGCTGCTCGGCTCCATCACCGCCCTGCAGCAGGGGCTGGTCGCCTCCGCCCGCGTCAATCAGGCTGCGGTGCTGCCCGGTTACACCCACCTGCAGCGGGCCCAGCCGGTCACCTACGCCCACTGGGCGCTGGCCTATGTGGAGATGCTGGAGCGGGATTACTCACGGCTGCAGGATGCCCTCAAACGTCTCGACACCAGCCCGCTCGGCTGCGGCGCGCTGGCGGGCACTGCCTATGCCATCGACCGCGAAGCCTTGGCGCTCGACATGGGCTTTGCCGCTGCCACCCGCAACAGCTTGGATTCGGTCTCAGACCGGGATCACGTGGTGGAGCTGATGCACGTAGCGTCCCTCTCCATGACCCACCTGTCGCGCTTTGCCGAAGACCTTATCTTCTACAACACCGGCGAGGCGGGCTTTGTCGAGCTCTCCGATGCGGTCACTTCCGGCTCGTCGCTGATGCCGCAGAAGAAGAACCCGGATGCGCTGGAGCTGATCCGCGGCAAGACCGGCCGGGTGGTCGGCGCCCAGATGGGCATGCTGATGAGCCTCAAGGCGCTGCCGCTGGCCTACAACAAGGACATGCAGGAAGACAAGGAGGGACTGTTCGATGCCCTCGACACCTGGCACGACTGCCTCGACATGGCGGCGCTGGTGCTGATCGATCTGAAGGTGAATGGCGAGCGCACCATGGCGGCGGCGCAGGGGGGTTACGCCAACGCCACCGAGCTGGCGGACTATCTGGTGGCCAAGGGGATTCCATTCCGTGAAGCGCACCATATCGTCGGCGAAACCGTGGTCTTTGCCATCAGTGTGGGCCGCCCGCTGGAGGAGCTCTCCATCGGCGAGTTCCAGCGCTTCAGCCCGGTGATCGAGTTCGACGTATACCCCAATTTGGAACTGGAAGCGACCCTGGCCAAGCGGGTCGCCAAAGGCGGCGTCGCCCGCGAGCAGGTAGAGACAGCCCTTACCGCCGCCGAACAGTGGCTGGCCAAGCGGGTGGGTTAAGCCAACCGGCTTGTCATCCAAAGTTGAAAGCAAAACGGCAACCTCGGTTGCCGTTTTTTATTGCTCACCGCGGTTCAGGCGCTGGCATTAAGCAGTTTGCCAACCCCATCGCCCTTGCCATTGGGCAGGGTCTGTTTAAAGGCTGCGAGCAGCTGATCGAGGTTGAGATGGCTGGCACCGAGGGAATCCTTGAGGGTATCGAGCTCACTTTGCAGGGCATCGAGGCGGGTGCTCTGGGTGCCGCTCGCCAGCTGGTTGAGGGCGCTGTCGATGGCAGCCGGGAGGGATTGGCCACCATTCTCCTGCCCCAAGGTCTGCATCAGCTCCCCCATAAAGTGGTTGATGGCCGAGCGGTTCTGTTCGCTATCGGCCTCCTTGATACCGAGCCGCTGGAACAGGCTCTGGACGGTCGGGGCGAGGTGCTCCTCCTGTACGGCAGGCTGCACGGGCTGGGGTTTGCTACTGCTGCCAAGCAGCTGGCTACCCAGCTTGAGGGCGATCGAGGCAAGGGGAAACAGGCTGCTGATCATGATATCTCTCCGCGACAACGACCCTTGATTGTGTTGCCAAGAGGAGTGCATAAGCGGGGCCAAAATTTAGTGAACAGCACAGGGCGAAACCAACCCATTGAGCCACCGAGTGATTTGAATCGCCGCCTTGTGTTAGTGGGCATTGCGGCTGAGGTCATCACAAGAGAGCCGAGCGGCCAGCGGCTGCCGCTGCAGATCGAAGCGGCAAAGGGGCATTGCCGCAGCAAACCGGAGGCGGCAGGGCTCCTCTTCGCTATATGCCGGTACATGCCCGCCATCCCCTCGATTACGTCATTTTTCATTCATGAAACTTATGGCTATTAAGATCATGTGAATTTTCTTATCTAATATGTTCGCGCAAGATGGCTCTCAAACCGGATTTGCCGTCACCGCAATGCTGGCCGGCAGCCGCCTTCTCCCTGCCTCTTTCGTTTATGGAGTCGCTATGTCCCTGATCACCCCCTATATCTCCCCCGAAGTCAGCCAGCTGGCTCCCGGCTTTCGCGCTTTGAGCATCACGGTGCAGGCCGCCGCCGTGGTCGACCCGAACGTGGGGGCGCGCGCCCTTGATGAAGCCTGCACCGCCATGCTGACCGCCGATGTGCCGTGGGCAGAGGCGCATCTCGCCGCCTGGGGCGAGCTGTTCAGAAAATTTGGCGCCAAGCCGCAGCGGACTCCCTGTTCCGCCGAGGCTCTGAGAAAGCGGGTCGCCCGCGACGGCAACCTGCCCGCCATCGATCCCGTGGTCGATCTCTACAACGCCATCAGTATCCGCTACGCCATTCCGGTGGGGGGCGAAAACCTGCTTGCTTATGAGGGACTACCGCGACTGGTGGTAGCCGATGGCAGCGAGCAGTTCGATACCATGAAGGGGGGCGAGCCCGCACACGAATCTCCGGAACCCGGCGAGGTGGTCTGGCGGGATGACAAGGGGGTCACCTGTCGGCGCTGGAACTGGCGGCAGGGTGTGCGTACCCGACTCAGTGTCGATTCGGGCCAGATGTGGTTTATTCTGGAGAGCCTGCCCGAGATGCCGCTGGCTGCGCTGCATGAGGCGGGGGAAAAACTGGTCGCCGGACTGCGGGAGATGATGCCGGAAGCGGTGATCACACAGAGCCTGTTCGGCGATGTTGAGTAAATAGAAGGACGAGCCAACTCGTCACCGATAGATACAGAGAGGGGCGCCACAGCGCCCCTCTCTCTTTTCACCCTGCTCAGCCCAGCAGTAGATAGAGCTGGTGAGCCGCCACCCCGGCGCACAAGCCGCCGACCGTGTGGGCGACAATGGCGCGGGAGGTGAGGTGGCGATAGCCGAGGGCATCGAGCATGGCGGTGTGGGTGCTCAGAAAGCCACTCCAGCACATCCCCATGGCGGTAAACACCGCGACCTCGTTACCGGTGATCCACCCCTTGGCGATAAAGGGGGGCACCAGTGACATGGCGGCACCGACCGCACCAAGCGAGGTAGCCGGGAAGGCAACCAGCTCCGGCTGCTGGAAGCCGAACAGCAGGTCAAACAGCCAGCTCACCTTGGCGGCCAGCACCGGCAGCAGGGCTACCCCCTGAAACGCTTCGCCGGTATAGCCCTTGTCGCCCGGGCCGAAGGTGAGCAGCATCACGAAGGTACTGATGATCAGCACCCCGGGGATCACCGCCATCCCCAGCTCCACGCCAGATTTGCCACCATCGAGCAGAGAGTTGAGGATACGCAGCCAGCCGGGAGCCGCCTCTTTGGTCACCCCTACCTTGCGGCCGTCGGACGGTACAGCGTCATCGTTCAGCACTTCCCCCACCAAGGGGCGGATCATCCGCTGCATCAGTCGGGTAGAGACCACCGAGCCCACCAGAGCGCCGAGCAGCCCGATCAGCGCCGCGCTGGCAGTGGATTCACCGCTCGGCAGCTGCAAGGTGGCCATAAAGGTCACCACGATCAGCCCCATGCCAAAGGCGGTACCGAAGTTGGTGAGCGACACCAGCTGCCAGGGAGTGAAGCCTTTGCGAAAGCGGCTGTCCTTGGCGAGGCTGATCACCGCCGGGTTGTCGGAGAAGAAGGTCATCAGCGCCGCCAGCGCGGTGCGACCGGGCAGACGAAACACCGGCTTCATCAGCGGGGCCAGCAGTACTTCCAGCAGGCGGATCACCCCGAACTCGCTCAAGAGCTGGCTCAGGGCACCGGAGAGCACCGTGATCCCCATGATAAAGAGCACGGTATTGAGCAGCAGCTGGTGGGCGGTATTGAACAGGGTGTTGACCATGGCCGAGAGGCCCATCTGGCTGCCGAGGTAACCGAACAGGCTGCCAAGAATAAGCAGTACCAGCACGGGTTCCATCCAGTTCCTAATGGCGGCAAGTCGCCCCTTTGACTCTATAACTACATGATTTTCCATATCTATCCTGCGGTTCATCTGTGCGTGTGTGGTTGTTTTTATGGTTAAAAAATGGCTGCGCCAAATAGAAAAAAGCCCTTGTCTTGCGACAAGGGCTTTTTGAATTGGCTCCTCCTACTGGACTTGAACCAGTGACATACGGATTAACAGTCCGCCGTTCTACCGACTGAACTAAGGAGGAATTGTAATTGGTGCCCAGAGACGGAATCGAACCGCCGACACGGGGATTTTCAATCCCCTGCTCTACCGACTGAGCTATCTGGGCAAATGGTGCCGGCTACCGGAATCGAACTGGTGACCTACTGATTACAAGTCAGTTGCTCTACCTACTGAGCTAAGCCGGCACACTTTAAACCATTGTGCATGAACAAATTTTTTATTTCATGGCACCAAAATTGGTGCCCAGAGACGGAATCGAACCGCCGACACGGGGATTTTCAATCCCCTGCTCTACCGACTGAGCTATCTGGGCGTGGGCGCTATTAAACGGATTTTAAGGCGGATGGTCAACGGGAAATTTCACTTTTTGTCTCGTTCGTCTCTTTTTTGCGCAACATCGTCCATTTCTGCCACTTCTTCGGCACAGGCCGCGCGTTTTCGCCCCCAGACTCTGGGTTCCTCCCCCTTGAGCAGGCGGGAGATGTTCTCGTGATGGCGGATCAGAATGAGGCAGGAGAGCAGGGAGACTGGCAGGGTATATTCGGGTTTGAGCAGATAGGTGAAGAGCGGCGTCAGCAGCACGGTAATGATGGAGGCCAGCGAGGAGTAGCCGCTCACCAGCAGCACCAGCAGCCAGGTGCCAATCACGGCGCCCCCCATGGTAAAGCCGATGGGCATCATGGTCCCCAGCGCCGTCGCCACCCCTTTGCCACCACGAAAATGAAAGAAGATGGGGTACATATGGCCGAGGCAGGCGGCGACCCCGATAAAGCCGAGGTAGACGGGTTTGATCTGCAGATACCAGGCGAGATAGACGGGCACAGTGCCCTTGAGCACATCGAGCAACAGCACCACCAGCGCCGCCATCCGGCCACCGAGGCGCAGAACATTGGTTGCCCCCGGATTGTGGGAGCCATGATCCCGCGGGTCGGGCAGACCGGTACAGCGGGAGACCAGCACAGCACTGGATAGTGAACCACCCAGGTAGGCCAGAATAATCATCAAAATCGTCAGGGCCGTCATCTTGGTCGTTTTTACCACGATATGAATGGGGTATGATGCGGGCCACATACGCTGGCATGGGCCCATGCCCACCCAGAGCGCCTCGGCAAGCCTGTTGCCCGGCCAGCATCCCTGCGCTGTCATCACAGCCCATCAAGAGTAAAGAAGAAGTACAGTCATGGACAAGGTGTTTATTCGCGGACTCGAAGTTTTGACCACCATAGGTGTATATGAGTGGGAGAAGGGCATTCGCCAAAAGCTCCGTTTTGACCTCGAGATGGGGTTCGACAACCGCCCCGCGGCAGCAACCGACGACATCAATCTGGCACTGGATTATGCCGACCTCTCCAACAAGATTTGCGAGCATGTCAGCGGCAAGGTGGTCGAGCTGGTCGAAACCATGGCCGAGCAGGTTGCCATGCTGGTGCTCGCCGACGAGCGGGTACAGTGGGTCAAGGTGACCCTCACCAAGCCGGGCGCCGTGCCCAATGCCGCCGGGGTCGGCGTCGAGATCCTGCGCCATCGCACCCCGGCCGCGAGCAGCAACTGATGACCACCATCTATATTAGCCTCGGCTCCAACATCGAGCGGGAGCGCCATATTCGCGCCGGGCTCGATGCCCTGCACGCCGAATTTGGCGAGCTGCGGGTCTCCCGGGTATTCGAGAGCGAGGCGGTCGGCTTCAACGGCCGCCCCTTCTACAACCTGGTAGCGGCTGCCGAGACCGACCTGCCGCTGACCACCGTCTGCCAGCGACTGCGGGCCATGGAGTTCGCCCACGGCCGCGAGCCGGATGCCAAGAAGTTCGCCCCGCGTACCCTGGATCTCGACCTGCTGCTCTATGGCGATCTGGTCTGCGACACCCCGCTGGTGCTGCCGCGCGGTGAAGTGCTCACCAACGCCTTCGTGCTGTGGCCACTGGCCGAGCTGGCACCCAAACTGCGCCACCCCGTCGATGGCCGCACCATGGGCGAGCTGTGGCAAGCCTATGACAAGGCCTCCCAGCAACTGTGCCCCATTCCCTTTCACTGGGAAGCGTGCGAATTGCAGCATCACTGATCCGCAAGGGCGCCTCACGGCGCCCTTGTTGTTTTCACGGACAGGGTTGCTTATCACGGATAAGAAAGTGTCATTGGGCCTGACCCTGCGAGGCTGGCAGGATAGCGCCCACTACAGGAGAACCCCATGCCACTCAATACCATTCACCACTTCAACTGCCAGCTGCTGGCCGAACTGCCCCACCAGCGCTATGAGCATGAACCCATCCTCGACTACGCCACCGACGAAAAGGTCAAAGCCCGCCTCGGCTGGCAGGCGGAGTTCAGCAAGACCCTGTTTCTCAAGTTCAAGGATGGCCGCTTCGCCCTGCTGCTGACCCACAGGGACGGCAGGCTCGACAACAAGGCGGTCAAGGCCGCACTCGGTGCCAAGCCCTCCATCTGCACCGCCGAAGAGATGCAGGCGGAGATCGGCTGCCTGCCGGGGGCGGTCTGCCCCTTCCTGCCCCGCGCCGATATTCCGCTACTGGTGGATCAGCAACTGCTCAACCACACCGCCTTCACCTGGACTCCGGGCCACCCGGAGCAGACCTTTCTGCTGGCGACCACCCATCTGGCCGAGGTGCTGGCGCAGCTCCCCTGCGAGGTCAGCTATCTGCCCGCGCCGACGGCGTAGCACCATCGCGCGCCAGCTGGGCGAAGATCAGCGCCGCCAGCATGGACAGCAGCCCGACACAGAGGTAGGTAAGATGGAACCCGGCCAGCCACTGGCCGTTGGCCGCTGAGGTACCCGCCGAGAAGAGCCCGAGCAGGCTGGCGGCAATCGCCACCCCCAAGCTCATGGAGAGCTGCATCACCACCGAGAGCAGACCGTTGCCACTGCTGGCCAGGGTCGGGCTGAGATCTTGCAGCGTGAGAGTGTTCATGGCGGAGAACTGCAGCGAGTTGATGGCGCCGAAGATCGCCAGCCAGCCCAGCAAGACCCCGTAGGGGAGCTGGTTGTCGATGAAATAGAAGCTGGCGATCATCGCCCCTAGTAGCAGGGTGTTGCCGATCAGGATGCGGCGATAGCCCACCTTCGGAATAAGCTTGTTCACCAGCGTCTTGGTCAGCATGGCGCCAATCACTGTGGGGATCATGGTCATCCCCGCCTTGCTTGGCGAGAAACCGAGCCCCAGCTGCAGAAACAGCGGGGTGAGGAAGGGCATGGCGCCGCTGCCGAGGCGGGCAAACAGGTTGCCCCAGATGCCGATGGCAAAGGTGGCGGTCTTGAACAGGCTCAGGCTAAAGAGCGGCTGTTGTGCATTGGCGGCATAGAGCCAGTAGCTCGCCATCGCAGCCAAGCCGAAGATCAGTGCAAACAGCGCCCAACCGGTGGAGATGCTGTGCTCCCCCAGACCCTGCAAGCCGACCGACACCAGCACCATGCCGACGCTGAACATCACAAAGCCCTGCCAGTCGAACCGGGCGGTCTGCTGCCGCAGCTCCGGCATAAAGTGCCAGCTGGCGATAAAGCCGAGCAACCCCACCGGCAGATTGATGAGAAACACCCAGTGCCAGCTCGCCACTTCCACCAGCCAGCCACCGAGCGCCGGCCCCATCAGCGGGCCGAGCAGCCCCGGGATGGTGACAAACGACATCACCCGCAGCAGCTCGTGCTTGTCATAGACCCGCAGCACCGCCAACCGTCCCACCGGCATCAGCAGCGCACCGCCAATCCCCTGAAGTACCCGGGCGGCCACCAGCATGGAGAGCGAATTGGAGGCGGCGCAGGCGAGCGAGCCGAGGGTAAAGAGCGAGATGGCAGCCAGATAGATGCGGCGGGTGCCGAATCTGTCAGCCAACCAGCCGGAGGCCGGGATCAGTAACGCCACCGTCAGCATGTAGGCGATGATCACCGACTGCATCTGCAGCGGGCTCTCTCCCAAGGTCTCGGCCATGCTGGGCAGGGCAGTGTTGAGAATGGTGCCATCCAGCGCCTGCATAAAGAAACCGACCGCCGCCAGCAGGGGCAGCCACTTGCGCTGGGCATCTGTCACTGTGTGGCTCATTGCCACCTCCATTATTTTTGCGGGGGAGCGGCGGCGGTCAGGAAGAGATCGACACAACTCAGGGTCCAGGCATCCTGCTCGGCAGCGCTCTGGGTCAACGGCAGACCCAGCTCACGGAGCATTCGCTCCTTGCCCTGCCACATCAGCAACAGCTGCAAGGCGGCCTGTTCGCTGTCTTGATGGCACAGCAGGCCTTGCTGCTTTTGCTGCTCCAGCCAGTTGGACAGCATCTCGGTCACATAGAGCGGGCCCGCCTCGAAAAAAAGGGTGGCCAGCTGGGCATCGTTGCAGCTGATGCAGGTGCGAAAGATATTGATGGCATCATCGCTCAGGATCAACTTGCGAAAGCTGCGACCAAAGGCAATCAGACTCTCCCGCACATTGTTGCCACGCAACAATACCTCCGGCATCAGCTCACTGCTGACGCACTTGCTGCCCACCGCTTCGGCAAACAGCGACTCCTTGTTGGCAAAATGGCTGTAGACCGTCTGCTTGGAGACGCCCGCTTCACTGGCCACCATGTCCATGCTGACCAGATGCAGACCGTGCTGACAGAAGAGCCGCCCAGCAGCATCGAGGATCGCAGCCCGCTTCTGCTGACTACGGGGTGAAATGTTCATTTTTCCTCCACAATCAAACTGGACAGTCTAGTTTCGAAAAACTAGACTCACCGGTGTGATTTGATGTTATGTCAACCAGAGGATGATGTCATGACACTTTGCTTAATCCTGCTGGCGCTGTTACTGAGTGGCTGCAGCCCGGTCACAGAGTCAGAAGAAACACCCACCCTGACCCGGGTGATCGCCCAGCCGCTGCAAGCCAGCGATCACTACCCGGTGCTGCACCGCTTCAATGGCCGGGTGATCGCCCCCGAGCACAGCCAGATAGGTTTCGAGCTGGCAGGGCGGATCGCCACTCTGCACAAGGGACGCGGAGAGCCGGTCGCGGCCGGCGAGCTGCTCGCCACACTGGATACCCGGCTGCTGGAAGTGGAAGCCAAAGAGCTGGCCGCCCGGGCTGCCCAGAACGAGGCCGAGCTGACCCTTGCCCGGCAGACGCTCGAACGACTCACCGCCCTGCGCCAGCAGCAGTTCAGCTCCCGTCAGGCGCTGGATGAACAGCAAGGCAAAGTCCGCATGCTGGAGGCAAGCGCCAACCAGCTGGCCGCCGCCCTCGAAGCCAACCGGGTCAAACAGGAGAAATCACAGCTGCGCGCCCCTTTCAACGGGATCGTAGTCAGCCGCGAGCAGGCATTGGGGGCCGTGGTGGCCGCAGGCCAGCCTCTCTTCTCCCTGACCCGCAGCGGCCAGTGGGAGGCCGATATCGGCGTGCCGGTGAAACAGGCCGAGTCCCTGATCGTCGGCCAACACTACCCCCTGCAAAGCGGGGAGCAATCACTGGAGGGGCGCCTGCTTAATCTGGGGGTACAAGTGGACGGGCAGACCCACACCCGCACCGCCCGCTTCCAGCTGACCCGGGGCGGCGAACAACTGGCAGAGGGGCAACTGATCACCCTGTTGCATCAGACCCGCGAGCCTACCCGTGCCTACGAGGTACCGCTCACCGCGCTGACCCAGGGATTGCGCGGCAGCTGGACCCTCTATCTGCTCAACGACGAAACGCCACCCCGGGTGGTCAGTCGGGACGTCACTCTGCTGCAGCAAGATGGCGAGCGGGCCTGGATCAGTGGTGCCCTGAACGGACAAGAACAGCTGGTGACCGATGGCCTGCATAAACTGGTGCCGGGCCAGCAGGTCACCCTGACAACCAGCGTGGATCATCAGGCGGCGCATCCGGAGCCACAGTCATGATCCGCCCGTTTATCGAGAATGGCCGCCTGCTGCTATTGACGGTCGCGCTGCTGCTGACGGCCGCCCTTGCGGCATTGCAGACCCTGCCCAGAACCGAAGATCCCCAGCTCACCAGCCGTTTTGCCAGCGTGGTTACCCACTTACCCGGGGCCAGCGCCGAGCGGGTGGAGGCGCTGGTGAGCGAGCCCATCGAGAACCGGCTGCGGGCCCAGAGCGAGATCAAGCTGATCGAGTCGAGCTCTCGCCCCGGTCTCTCCATCATCAATCTGGAGCTCAAGGATGAGGTCAGCGATGTCGAGCCCGTCTGGTCCAGAGTCCGTGACCGGCTGGCAGATCTTGCCGCCGGACTGCCAGCCGGCGCCAGTGCCCCCAAGCTGGATGACGAGAAGGGCTACCCCTTCACCCGGCTGGTCAATGTGGTCTGGCGCGGGCCGGGCCAGCCGCAGCTGGATCGCCTCGCCCGCTACAGCGCCGAGCTGGAACGCCGGGCTCGCCAGCTGCCGGGCACCGAATACGTCGAGCGGGTCGGGGCCCCACAGGAGGAGATCGAGGTGCGGTTCGATCCCCTCGCCCTCAGTGCCAGCGGCATGAGTGGCGAACAGCTTGCCCAGGCGCTGAGTGGTGCCGATGCAAAAGTAGCCGCCGGGGAGTTGCAGGGCAGCCACAATCGCTTTCAGGTGGAGATCCGCGGCGCCCTCGATACCCTGGAGCGGATCCGCCAGATCCCGCTGCGCACCGGCGAGCAGGGCCAGACCCTGCGCCTTGGCGATCTGGCTGAGGTAAGACGTACCCTGCACCAGCCGGAGAGCCAGCTGGCCTTTGCCAATGGTGAACGGGCCGTGGTGGTCGGCCTGCGCATGGCACAGGATCACCGCATCGACCTCTGGTCGGCACGGGTCGATACCATGCTGGCCCAGCTGCAACAGGACTTGCCGGATAATATCGGCCTCGTCACCAGCTTCGATCAGCAGCGTTATACCGATCAGCGGCTCGACACCCTGCTCATCAACATTGTGCAGGGCTTCCTCATCATAGTGGCGGTGCTGCTGGTGACCTTGGGAGTCAAGGCCGCCATTATCGTGGCCCTGTCGCTGCCGCTTACCGTGGCGTTCTCTTTCGCCTGCATGAACCTGATCAATTTGCCCATTCACCAGATGTCGGTCACCGGTCTGGTGGTGGCGCTCGGGATCATGGTGGACAACGCCATCGTCATGGCGGATCGGGTGCAGTATCAGCGCCGCCACGGCATGGCCATGAGTGCCGCCGCACTGGAAGCCATCGGCCACCTCTGGCTGCCACTGCTGGGCTCCACCCTCACCACCATGCTCGCCTTTATGCCGATCATTCTGATGCCGGGCCCGGCGGGCGAGTTTGTCGGCGGCATCGCCTGGGCGGTGATCTGCTCGCTGCTGGGATCCTACCTCATCGCCCACACCCTGGTGGCTGGCCTCGCAGCCCGCTGGATTGGCAGTGACCAGGGGGGACGCTGGTATCAGGATGGCTTGCACCTGCCCCGGGTGAGCGCCCGTTTCCAGCAGAGCATCGCCATGGCGCTGGCTCACCCCTGGCGAACCCTGCTGTTGGTCAGTCTGCTGCCCCTGCTCGGTTTCTGGGTGGCGGGCCGCCTCACCGAACAGTTCTTTCCCCCTGCCGACCGGGACATGATCCACATCGAGGCCAGCCTCTCCCCACAGGCGAGCCTGGCGCGCACCCGCGAGCTGGCTCTGGGGATCTCCGCCGAGCTGGCCAGTCTCCCCGAGCGGGTTCGTCAGGATTGGGTGGTGGGCGACAACGCCCCCAGCTTCTACTACAACCTGGTGCCCAGAAAACAGGGGCGGGCCGATTACGCCCAGGGGATGATCACTCTGCAGGATGCCGATGCTGCCGAGCGGCTCATTCCACAACTGCAGCAGCGGCTCGATGCAAAATTTCCCGAAGCGCAGATCCTGGTGCGCAAGCTGGAACAGGGGCCACCTTTCAATGCCCCGGTCGAGCTGCGGCTGTTTGGCCCCGACCTTGAACAACTACACCGTCTGGGAGAGGAGCTGCGCAGTCTGCTCGCCAATACCCCGGCAGTGGTGCAGACCCGCGCCACCTTGCAGGCAGGGGCCCCCAAACTCTGGTTGCAAGTCGATGAGGAGGCCGCCCGACTGGCAGGCATGAGCCTGACCGATGTGGCCTCCCGGCTGGCGGGCGCACTGGATGGCAGGTTGGGCGGCACTGTGCTGGAAGGCACCGAGTCAATCCCGGTTCGGGTGCGACTGGCCGAGCCCTTGCGTCAGGATCCGGATGCGCTGCTCAATGTGCCGCTATCGCTCACCGGCACCGGCCAGCAAGGGGCAGCCAATCTCACCTTGCGGGCACTGGCCACTCCCGAGTTGCTGCCAAGCTGGGGGGAGATCAGCCGTCGGGATGGTGAGCGGGTCAATGTGCTGGAGGCCTATCTGGCGGTCGGTGTACTGCCGCAAACCGTGCTGGAGCAGGTCAAAGAGAGGCTGGCCGCCAAGGCGCTGGCGTTGCCGCCGGGCTATCGACTGGAGTTTGGCGGAGAAGCCGCCAAGCGGGATGAATCGGTGGGCAATCTGATGGCTCACGTCAGCCTGGTCGCCGTGCTGCTGGTGGCCGTGCTGGTGCTCAGCTTCAACTCGTTCCGGCTGGCAGGCATCGTCACCCTGGTGGCGATCCAGTCGGCGGGGCTCGGCCTGCTGTGGGTCTGGCTGCTGGGGTACCCTTTCGGTTTTACGGTGATCATCGCCCTGCTGGGACTGATGGGGCTGGCCATCAACGCCGCCATCGTCATTCTGGCCGAGCTGAAGGCAGACCCGCTGGCACAACAGGGCAATCTGCCGCAGATCCGTGACCTGGTGGCCGGTTGCAGCCGCCACATCGTCTCGACCACCATCACCACGGTGGGCGGCTTCATCCCGCTATTGCTGGGGGGCGGCGGCTTCTGGCCCCCCTTTGCCATCGCCATCGCCGGTGGCACAGCGCTGGCGACCCTGCTCTCGTTCTACTTTGTGCCGGTGGCGTTTGTGCTGTTCAACCGTCGCCGTCCTGACCCGATGCAGGAGAGCCGCAACGCGCAAGATCAGTTGTCGGGCTGACCCAGCATGGCTTTGAGCCGCTCTTCCAGAGTGGGCTCGGGGGCCTTGAGGGTCGCCATAAAGAGCTGCTCGATACCGGCCTTGTCCTGACTTTTCACGATAAACACCAGTCGGGACTGGGCCTTGCCCTCCGGCCAGTCGCCCAGCGCCTGCAGCGGATAGAGCTGGCCGTGGACGCCGTGGATCACCACCGGCTGGCTCTCCCCTTCCAGCTGCAAGATCCCCTTGAGCCGCAGCAGGGCATCGCCATACTGCGCCTGCACCGCATCGATGGCGGCCAGCAGACGAGAGGGCTTGAGCGGCTCGCCAATACGCAAAGAGAAACTCTCGATGTTGCCGTGCTCGAAGTGGGTAGGCGCAGCTGTGCCTACCTTGGCGGCGAACGGTTGCATCTTCGGCTGCATGGGTGATGCCAGCCCCTGCTTGGGGGATTCGGTGCGCAGCCAGGCCAGCAGCTGACGCACATCGCGCCCCGCCGCTTCGTTGTAGGCACCGAGCTTCTCCAGCACCGCTGGCGACAGTTCGCCATTGGTCACCTGCTGGATGGGGGCCGCCGGGTTGAGTGCCGCCAACTGGGCTTCGACCCGTGCCAACTGCTCGCCATCCACCATCGCCTTTGCTCACCACCAGCAGATCCGCCAGCGCCACCTGTTTCACCGCCTCATACTGGGCCGCCAACTGCTGCTCGATATGACCGGCATCCACCACGGTGACAGTGCCATCGAAGCGGTAGCGCTGGGCGATAAAGCCCTCTTCGCGCAGGGTAAATAGCACGGGGGCCGGATCGGCGAGGCCAGTGGTCTCGATAATCAGTCGCTTGAACGGTTTGATTTTGCGCTGGATGGCCTTCATAAAGAGCCCCTGCAGCGCCTCCACCAAGGAGCCCTGCACCGAGCAGCAGATGCAGCCGGAGTCGAGCAGCATCACCTGCTCATCCACCTGTTGCACCAGATGGTGATCCAGCCCCACCGAGCCGAACTCGTTGATCAGCACGGCGCACTCGCCAAGCTCCGGCTGCTTGACCCAGTGGTTGAGCAAGGTGGTCTTGCCGCTGCCGAGAAAGCCGGTCAGCAGGGTCACAGGGATACGGGTATCTTGCATATCGGTCATGTCAGATCCTTACCGGTTGGCAAACAGGTCGCTGAGCCAGCGGTTTTCAAAGCGGCCGTGGGGGTCGAGCTCGGCTTTCAACGCTACGAAGTCGTTCCAGCGCGGCAGCAGGGCCGGGAAGTCGTAGAGATCCATCGCCAGATGTTTGCCGAAATGGGGAATGCCGCCGAGCGGCACCAGCAGTTGCTGCAGCTCGCGCATCTGCTCCATGGAACCGTTGACGAAGGTGCCGTCCGCCGCCAGATAGACCAGAAAACCGATCCAGCAGACCGACTGGCCATAGGCGGCGCTGAGCCAGGCCTCGGAGGGGCCGGTGCAGCGCAGGATAAAGGGGTAGTGCAGCACGCCCGGGTTGGCCTGCTGCCACGCTTGCAGGGTCTCCAGCGCCTCGTTCATCCGATGCAGCGGCACCGCCACCTCGCAGTTGATCTGGGGTGCCGGGATCCCCTTGCAGAGGATCTGGTAGACGTTGCCCACCAGATCGGAGGCATCCTTGAAACGACGCACCGTCTCGAAGTGCTCGCCAGCCAGCGCCTCATCCTTGGTGTCCTTCGCCATCTTCTGCAAAGTGGCATCAATGGTGGCATTCATGCGGGCGTCGATATCGCCATCCAGCAGCAGCGGCTCGCTGCCACCGGCACGATAGCGGGCCACCTCCTCATCAGAAGCGGGATCCACCAGCCAGATGTGGCTCTCACCGGTCCAGGCAAACCACCAGCTCTTCACAAAGCCGTGCTCGCGGTTGAGCCGTTCGTTGTGCTCCAAGAGGAAGGGGTAATCGGTGGTGAACTTGGTGCAGCGCATAATGCGATTTGGCACGGTGCGCAGTGTGACGTCGAGCAGGATGCCGAGCATCCCCATCCCCATCACGAAGGCGCCGAAGCGCGGGTCGGTGCGATCCACCCGGATAATGTCGCCACTGGCCAGCATCACCGTCATCGCCTCCACCGCATCGCAGAGGGCGGACTGGTGCAGCCCCTGACCGTGGGTACCGGTGCTGGGGCGCCGCCCAGGGTCTGGATGCCGATAACCCCGGGGGATGCGGGCAGCATCCGTTCCATGGCGATCAGCTCGGCATAAACGGTATCGAGCAGCGTCCCCGCCTGATAGGTCACGGTATCGGCAGTTTTAGCCAACTGGCCGCGCAGGTGGTGCAAGTCCACCAGCAGCGCCTGACTGCCCTCGGCATAGACGCTGTGGATGGGTTCGAAAGAGAGGCCGGAGCCGATAAGGCGCAGCTTGCGCTCGGGGTGTTCCCGCAGCAGCATTTGCAACTCGTCGCGGGTTTTCGGGCGCCACACCTGATCCAGCGCCCCGAGGGGATTGGTTCTCGACCAGTTGAACAGCACCTCCCGATTACCGATCGCCTTGATGCTGTGAAATGCCTGGAACTGAACCGTCATACCGCGCCTCATCTTTTACTGACGTCAAAATGAGCGCCGATTCTACCGAAAAGCGAGCCACAAGGCATGGAAAACAAGCCCCTGCACTCGAGGGGGGATAGGGAGAGAGCACTTCCCTACCCTGCCAGAGGGGAACGTGGCCGCCCGTCTGTCACCGATAGATCAAGTGGCGTTCGGGATGCCTCGCACCCCATCTGGATGGCGGGTCTGAGCCTCTTCTGGCAGCAGCTCCTCGCAGAACTGGCGCAGCGGCATGGGGCGGGCAAACAGGTATCCCTGCAGATAGTCGACCCCTTTGGCCCTGAGGTAGTCAGCCTGACGCTCGCTCTCCACCCCTTCTGCCACCAGCGCCAGACCGAGCCGGGTCGCCAGATCGATCACGTTATCCACGATATGCTCCGAGAGGGACTCGGTACCGATGCGGGCGATAAAGGATTTGTCGATCTTGAGGTAATCCACATGGAACTGCTGCAGGTAAGCCAGGCTGGAGTGGCCGGTGCCAAAATCGTCGATGGCGAGTTTGACCCCCATCTCGTCCAGTTGGCGGAACAGGGAGAGGGTCTGGGGATCTGACATCAACAACTCCCGCTCGGTCAGCTCCAGCACCAGTACCACCTTGCCGGGGACGAAGTGACCGAGAAAGGCACGACACTCGGCCAGCAGGGCAAAATCGTGGCAATGGGCGGCGCTGATGTTGAAGCTGATATGAAACCCGTCGGGCAACTGCTCCTGAGAGCGGTTCAACCGTATCGCCACCTGCTTCATGATATGGGTGGTCATGGGGACGATCAGTCCCGACTCCTCCGCTTGCGGGATAAAGAGATCGGGCCGGATCACCCCTTCATTGACATGCTCCCAGCGCATCAGCACCTCGGCGCCCATCATCTTGCCGTCGTGGCTGGCAATCAGCGGCTGCAGATAGGGAACAAACTCCCTGGCCCGCAGGGCACGTCGCAACTCATCTGTTGGCGAGCCGGGACGCCCCAGCACCCACCACACCAGCCAGGCCAGCAAAAGCGAGGAAACCGCCAGCCACGACAGCGCCACATGCCGCGCGGCCCACAGCGACTTCCAGTAGACCGGCATGGCATAACCGGCATGGATGGTGAAAGGATAATGGGATGAGGTGAGGGCCTGGCTGATCCCGCGATGGAGGGTGGGCGCCTCGCTCAGATAGCGGCCAGACTCATTGAGCCAGGCCGACCCCACCTGCAGATAGAGCGCACTGGATTTTCCGCTCATGGAGAGCATGAAGCTGAGCTGGGTACTGTCGATGGCGCTCAAGGCGGCATCCTTGCCCTGCTCGGTGCGCACCACCAGCAGCGGGTGATTTTGCCGCACCCGGTTGCCACTCATCAGCAGCAGCTTGCGGCCGGTGTAGATGGAGCCGTCATCGGCATCATCGGCTTCACCAAACAGCGAAGTGCAATTGATGATGCCGTTTCGCACCAGATTGACCGAACGCAGGAAGGGCTCGATGGCGACCTTCTTGCGCAGCACCAGCAGGTTGTCGCGACAGGGAGCCTTCACCAAGGGCAGCACGGAGCGATTGGCCTGCTCCGCATGATCCAGCATCGACTCCATCAGGGTTCTGGCCTTGTGTGCCGAGGCGCTGGATTCCGCTTTCAGCTCCTGCACATAATTGCTGTGGATGAGCCAAGCTCCCACCAGCAGCGGCAGGGTAAAGACCAGCAAGGCACCGCCGAAGCGTAACCCGGTTCGGGAGAGATCGATCCTGAACAGAAACATAAAGAACCACGCCGCAATTCGTCAGACCTGCCAATGCAAGCACCCAGTGAACAGATATCCACTTTCCCTCGATAACGATGCCTCATCATTACCGCACATAACCGAACAACATAACCGAACAACATAACCCAAAGCGTTTATAAAACGAACCACGAAACAGGTGGTTGGATCTCTCTAGCAAGGATCGTGCAAACAATCCTCAAAAAAGACGGTGAATAACACACAAATAAATAATGCCGCGTAAATACGCGGCATTATTGGCTTCTTATCGCGCAAATCGCGCAAGAACTCCGTTAAACGGCTTGCTGCAGGATCACCGCATCGGCCTTCTTGGTGTAGGAGGCGATCTCGTTGAAGTTGAGGTAGCGGTAAGTATCTGCCGCAGTGGCATCCAGCGCCTTGGCGTACTGCAGGTACTCCGCCACGGTCGGGATCTTGCCGAGGATGGCGGCAACGGCGGCCAGCTCTGCTGAGGCCAGATAGACGTTGGCACCTTTACCCAGACGGTTCGGGAAGTTACGGGTGGAGGTGGAAACCACCGAGGCCCCTTCCGCTACCCGCGCCTGGTTGCCCATGCACAGGGAACAACCCGGGATCTCGATGCGGGCACCTACGCGACCAAAGATGCCGTAGTAGCCTTCTTCGGTCAGCTGATCCTTGTCCATCTTGGTGGGCGGCGCAATCCACATGCGGGTCGGCAGCTCGCCCTGATACTTCTCGAGCAGTTTGCCGGCGGCACGGAAGTGACCGATGTTGGTCATGCAGGAACCGATGAACACCTCGTCGATCTTGTCGCCAGCCACGTCGCTCAGCAGACGGGCGTCGTCCGGATCGTTCGGCGCACAGAGGATCGGCTCCTTGATGGTGGCCAGATCGATCTCGATGATTTCGGCGTACTCGGCATCCTTGTCCGCTTCCATCAGGGTCGGGTTGGCCAGCCACTCTTCCATCCCCTTGATACGACGGGTGATGGTGCGTACGTCACCGTAGCCTTCGGAGAGCATCCATTTCAGCATCACGATGTTGGACTTCAGATACTCGATGATCGGCTCTTTATCCAGCTTGATGGTGCAACCGGCAGCGGAACGCTCGGCGCTGGCATCAGCCAGTTCGAACGCCTGCTCCACCTTCAGGGTCGGCAGACCTTCGATCTCGAGGATGCGGCCGGAGAAGATGTTCTTCTTGCCCGCTTTCTCGACGGTCAGCAGCCCTTTCTGGATGGCGGCGTAGGGAATTGCATGAACCAGATCACGCAGGGTGATGCCCGGTTGCAGCTCGCCCTTGAAGCGCACCAGCACGGATTCCGGCATGTCCAGTGGCATCACGCCGGTAGCGGCGGCGAAAGCCACCAGACCGGAGCCCGCCGGGAAGGAGATGCCGATGGGGAAACGGGTGTGGGAGTCACCACCGGTACCGACGGTATCCGGCAGCAGCATGCGGTTCAGCCAGGAGTGGATGACGCCGTCACCCGGACGCAAGCTCACACCGCCGCGGTTCATGATGAAGTCCGGCAGGGTGTGGTGGGTCTGTACATCGATGGGCTTCGGATAGGCGGCAGTGTGGCAGAAGGACTGCATGGTCAGATCGGCGGAGAAGCCGAGGCAGGCCAGATCTTTGAGCTCATCGCGGGTCATCGGGCCCGTGGTGTCCTGGGAGCCGACCGTGGTCATCTTGGGTTCGCAGTAAGTCCCCGGGCGAATGCCCTTCACGCCGCACGCCTTGCCTACCATCTTCTGGGCCAGGGTGAAGCCTTTGCCGGTATCGGCCACCGGCTGCGGGCGACGGAACACGGTGGAGAACGGCAGACCCAGCGCTTCACGGGCCTTGTCAGTCAGGCCGCGGCCGATAATCAGCGGGATACGGCCACCGGCGCGTACTTCGTCGATCAGCACGTCGGTTTTCAGTTCAAACTGCGCTAGCACCTGTTCGGTGCCGTGTTTGCAGATCTTGCCGGCATAGGGGTAGATGTCGATCACATCGCCCATTTCCAGCTTGGAGACGTCCACTTCGATAGGCAGAGCACCGGCATCTTCCATGGTGTTGAAGAAGATCGGGGCAATCTTGCCACCCAGACAGACACCGCCAGCGCGCTTGTTCGGCACGAACGGAATGTCGTCGCCCATAAACCAGAGCACCGAGTTGGTGGCGGATTTACGGGAAGAACCGGTACCGACCACGTCACCCACGTAGGCCAGCGGGAAGCCCTTCTCTTTCAGGGCATCGATGGTCTTGATGGGGCCGACGGCGCCATCCTTGTCCGGGGTAATGCCGGGACGGACGTTTTTCAGCATCGCCAGGGCGTGCAGCGGAATGTCCGGGCGGGACCAGGCGTCCGGCGCCGGAGAAAGGTCGTCGGTGTTGGTTTCGCCGGTCACCTTGAACACGGTGACGGTGATCTTCTCGGCCAGCTCCGGGCGGGAGAGGAACCACTCGGCATCAGCCCAGGACTGCATCACCTGTTTGGCGTGGACATTGCCCGCCTTGGCCTTCTCTTCCACGTCATGGAAGGAGTCGAACATCAGCAGGGTGTGAGAGAGCCCCTTGGCGGCAAGCGGCGCCAGAGTGGCGTGATCCAGCAGGTCGATCAGCGGCTGAATGTTGTAACCACCCTGCATGGTGCCCAGCAGCTCGACAGCTTCGGCGGCAGTCAGGATGGGAGAGTGGGCTTCGCCCTTGGCGACGGCGGTGAGGAAACCGGCTTTGACATAGGCCGCTTCATCAACACCGGGGGGAATACGGGAGGACAACAGCTCTTTCAGAAAGTCTTCTTCGCCAGCGGGCGGGTTCTTGAGCAGCTCAACCAGGGCGACGACCTGCTCTGCATCCAGAGGTTTGGCAACCACGCCCTCGGCGGCACGTTCTGCGACGTGTTTACGGTATGTTTCAAGCACGACTAATTCCTCTTTGGTCTTTTTTTGGGGTTCGCCCACGCTCGCGGCGATCGTCCTTGCGGGACACCCCGTAGGGTGCTCCCCACTATATAAGTTTTAACGACTAATTAAAATCCAAACCCTGTTTACTTATTCACCACAAAATCGTAACCAATTAAACAGACTGGTATTTTTTGAAAATTAATTGAACGCCCTCAACCATAGTTAACAAATTGGCATCATTTCAGCATTATTCGAACGTACTGCCCAATTGCAGATAGAAGACGTCATTGCCCCCCTCCGCCATGCCGTAGCCGAGGAACACAGGGCCGAGGAAGCTCTCCACCCCGACATAAACCGAACCGGCGGTAAACGAGCTCTCCAGACTGATATCCTCCCCCTTGTTCCAGACCCCGCCCTGCTCCAGAGATCCACCCAGATAGAGCGGCATCTTGAGGGCACCGAAGTCATTGTCTGCCACCCGATAGATGTAGCGCAGGCCACCAAACAGGCTGTAGCGACCGCTCAGCTGGTAGCGCAGGAAACCGGAGAGGCGGAACAACCCGCCCAGATCCTGAATATGCAGCGGCACCACCTCTTCACTGCCCGAGCCACCCCCTTCGAGGATCAGGTTGAGGCTGTGCCTGTCCCATGACCAGGGCTTGATCATCGAGAGCTGATAATTCCAGCCTTCACTGCGGCCATCTGCTGACTCGAGTCCATCCACACTGACGTGTGAGTGGCCCAGTTTCATGTCCCATTTCATCCCCTGATAGGGGAAATAGCGGCTATCCAGATTGTCGTGTTCAAAGCGGACATAGGGGCCCCACGCCGTGGCATCCATCTCCAACCCCTTGAAGTTCTTCACATCAATCGTGCCCAGTTGTCCCTCCAGTCCCATCGACAACCGGCTCCAGGGCTGGCGGTTCCAGCCCACCGCCAGATCACCGCTGAAGAAGGAGTATTCGGAATCGAGATAGCTTATCGAAACCATCTCGGGATCCGGATTGGGGAAAAACAGGCGGCGCAGAGTCTGGTCATAGGCCAGACTCGCCTCACCATAGAAGGTCTGGGAGGGTTCGAGCGGGGTATAGAAGTCGGTCTTGATATGTTTGGCCGTACCCAGCGACGCCTCGGTCAGCCACTCCGCCCCCCACTCGTTGACGTTGGTGAGGGTATAGGACATGCCGACGTTGTAGTTGGAGGTGTTCTCGAAGTCATCGGTGAAACCGAACTGGAAGTTGAGGTAGCCCGGCCCCCAGTTCTTCTCGCTGGCGTCCACCAGCAGCACATTCTCCCCGTCACGCTCCTCCACCTCGTAGGTGATGCGATCGAACGACTCAAGGGCATAGAGGCGGCGAATGCCCGCTTCCAGACTCTCGTTGGTCTGTACCTTGTCCGGCCGTACTTTCAGCATGGCGCGCACCGTCTCGTCGGAGAGGCGCGACTTGTTGATAATCTCCACCTTGTCGATGAAGTAGGCGGGCTGACCGCTACGCTCGGCACGGCGGCTCAGCTTCTGGTTGCGATAGGCGTTGTACTGCGCCTTGGTGAGCGACAGTTTATCGAGTTGCAGCGACACCTTGTCAGCCGCCGTCTCACCGATCTTGATCCCCTCCGGCATCCGGGCAAAGTCTGCGATCCCCATATCGCCAAACTCGGGGGCGATCAGTATATCCCTGGGCCCCATCAGCGCCTTCTGCTTGTCGGTGCCCACCTGGGTCATGTAGGTGGTGAGCTGGTCAATCATGGCCAACCCTGACTTGAGGGACTCCCGGGTACGAAGCTTGGCACCGATATCCACCGCGATCACCACATCGGCCCCCATCGCCTTGGCGACATCCACCGGCATGTTGTTGACGCTGCCGCCGTCCGCCAGGATGTGCCCCTCCCACTCCACCGGCTTGAGGGCGCCGGGAATGGACATTGAGGCCTGCATCGCCTTGGCCAGGCTGCCGTGATCCAGCACAAAGGGGGTGACCGTCTCCATGTCGGTCGCCATGGCGCGGTAGGGAATGGGGAGATCATCGAAGCTCTCCTGCACCGGCAGGTTGGAGGTGGCCCCCCGCAGCAGGCTGGCCATGGATTGGCCCTGGAAGAAACCGTCCGGCAACTGGGTGGTGTCACCATTCACCCCTATGTCGGTGCGCAGCTGATACTGTTCGTTCTGCTGCTTTTTACGCAACGACAGCTCGTCGCGGCCAACCTTGTCCTGATACCCCTTGTTCCAGTCGATGGCCAAAGTGGTGCGTTCCACCTCCTCGGCACTGAGCCCCATGGCATACATCCCCGCCACATAAGAGCCCATGCTGGTGCCGACTATGATGTCGACCGGAATCCGTTTCTGCTCCAGCACCTTGAGGATGCCGATATGGGCCGACCCCTTGGCGCCACCGCCGCTGAGCACCACCGCAATTTTCGGGCGATCCCCCTGTGCCGCCACAGCCAGCAGCGGCATCGCCGCCAGCATCACCAAAAGCAGACGGGTCCATCCCGCACCTAAGCTGCGCATCATATTTTCCATATTATTCAGAGGGTCAGTCACCAAGGATGGCCTCTACTATAAGGGGCCCGGCAGTTAGCGCAACCGTCAATCCGCATCCCGCCTGTGCAGCATGCCGAAGGGGCGAGTCGCCGCCCCTGTGAGCGCAAACGTAATCCGCAAATAAAGGGCTGCAAGCCTCATGGGTAGCGCTGCGCTGCCGCTAATATGAGCGTCGTCAATCTCAACCTTTTGAGCACCTTTATGCTGGCAACCCTCACTCTTAAACAGAAAATACTGGCCACGGTCACCCTGGCCGTGGTCGTCTCCTGCCTGCTGGTAGGCTACTTCAGCCAACGCTCGGCCCAGCAACTGATCGAAAACCGGATGTTCGAGCAGGAGCTCCCCAACCTGACTCAGCGGATCAGCAAGGAGATTGAACAGGATCTCCACGGCATCGCCCAGGCCGCCCGCCAACTGGCCACCGACCGCTTCATCCTCGACTGGGTGGATCGGGGCATGCCCAAAGAGCAGGAGCCAATCCTCATCAACCAGCTCAAGGATGTGGCCAACCAGTATGGTCTGGTGACCGCCTCCTTCGCCGATCGCCAGAGTGCCGCCTACTACAACCAGGATGGCTTTCTGCGCAACCTGACCCCAGCGCAGGACGCCTGGTTCTATGACTACACCAAGAGCCAGAAGGAGATGACCCTCAGCATCTTCCGCGAGAGCAACGGCGAGGTGAAGCTGTTCGTCAACTTCCAGCAGCTCAACGGGCGCGGGCTGGCCGGCTTTGCCAAATCCCTCGACACCATGGTGACCATGGTCTCCAACTTCCGGCTGGAAGAGAGCGGCATCGTCTTTATGGTCGATGGCAGCGGCAAGGTGAAGCTGCACCCCGAGGCCAACCGCATCGAGCGTGACACTCTTGGCAACATTGCCAGCGGAGATACCGGCAGCCTGCTGGCCAAACGTCCCTTTGCCGTCATCAACGCCGAAGTCAATGGCGAGCCCATGGTACTGGCCAGCAGCTATATCCCGCTGCTCGACTGGTATCTGGTGGCCCAGGTGCCAGAAGCCGAGATCTATGCCGAGCTGGATCAGACCCGCAACGAGATCCTGATGATCTCGCTGGTGATTGCGCTGGCCATGGGGCTGATGGGGATGCTGCTGGCAGGCTCGGTCAGCCGCCCGCTCAACGAGCTGGCCCGCCTGTTCAAAGAGCTGGGCAGCGGCGATGGGGATCTCACCCAGCGCCTCAAGGTGGAAGGGCGTGACGAGCTGAGTCAGGTCGCCACCGGCTTCAACAACTTCGTCGCCAAGATCCACGGCTCCATAGAGCAGGTGGCAGAGAACTCCCGCCAGCTCGCGGCCACCGCCAACGAGGTGGCCAACAAGGCGCAGCTGACCCAGCACAACTGTACTGCCCAGCGTGACCGTACCGTACAGGTGGCTACCGCCATTCACGAGATGGGTGCCACGGTGAGCGAGATCGCCGGTAACGCCTCTCTGGCAGCCGAAGTCGCCAGACAGGCCAACGATCAGGCCGATGCGGGTGCGGTAGTGGTGGCGCAGGCGCGCCACGGCATCGTCGACCTCTCCGGCGAAATTGAGCAGGTGGCCGGGGTCATCGAGTCGCTGGCGAGCCAGACCGACTCCATCGGCAGTATCCTTGAAACCATCCGCAGCATCTCGGAGCAGACCAACCTGCTGGCATTGAACGCTGCTATCGAGGCCGCTCGCGCCGGTGAACAGGGTCGCGGTTTCGCCGTGGTGGCAGATGAAGTGCGCAATCTGGCCAACCGCTCCGCCGCCTCGACCGCCGAGATCCAGGGGATGATCAACCGCTTGCAGGAGCAGAGTGCCCGCGCCGTCAGCGCCATGGCACAGGGGCGCAACCAGAGTCTGGAGGTGGTGAGCCAGGCCGATGAGGCCAACGCAGCCCTCGGCCAGATCACCGCCCACATCACCCAGATCAACGACATGAATATCCAGGTCGCCACCGCCACCGAGGAGCAGTCCAGTGTGGTCGGTGAGATCAACCGCAACGTGGAAGATATCAACCAGCTCACCATGGAGACCGCCGATATCGCCCACCAGCTGACCGAATCGAGCCGCAGCCTGCAGCAGCTCTCCGGTCAGCTGGACAAGCTGGTTGGCAACTTCCGACTCTGACCCAGGCCTTGACCTAAGCCATCAACAACAGAGAGCGCCGTGGCGCTCTCTGTTGTTTTGGTGGCGGCTAATCCGGCATAGCTGTCAGCCCTTGCCATCCCGTTTGCGCTGATACATCAGCTCATCCGCGCGGGTGAGCAGCTCGGCCAGGGAGACACAGCCGTGCCCGTCATAGCAGACAATCCCGGTGCTGCAGGTCAGCGCATAGCCGCAACCACTGTGCTGATTGTGCTCGGCCAAGATGGCATTGAAACGCTCATAGGCCAGTTGCGCCTGCACCTCCATCACATTGGGCAACAGGACGGCAAACTCATCGCCGCCCATGCGGGCAAACACGTCGGCACCACGAAAAGCCTGCTTTAGCAGAGTGGCAAAGGCGATCAGAGCCCGATCCCCTTCTGCATGCCCCCACCGATCATTGATCCCCTTGAAGCCATTGAGATCCAGATAGAGCAGCGCCAGCGGCATCTGCAAGCGACTGGCAAGCGAGAGGCTCTTCTCCGCCAGCATCACGAACCCACGCCGATTGGAGATCAGGGTCAACTCATCAATGGTGGCCAGCTGCACTGCTTCGAGCTCCCGCACCACCATCGCCGCCAGATCCTTGAGCAGCCCCACATCCTCCTCACTCAATTCCCGCGGCACCGTATCGATGATGCAGAGTGTCCCAAGTTTGCAGCCGTTGGCGATCCGCAGTGGCTGTCCGGCATAGAAGCGGATGCCGGGCCCGCCCACCACCAGCGGATTGTCGGCAAAGCGGGGATCCTGCGAAGCATCCGGCACGATAAAGGTCTCATTGCCCATGATGGCGTGGCCACAGAACGAGATGTCCCGCGCGGTCTCACGGACCTCCAGACCGATACAGGATTTGAACCACTGGCGATCTTCATCCACCAGACTCACCAGCGCGATGGGGACATTGAACACCCGTCGGGCCATGCGGGTCAGCCGGTCAAACCGCTCCTCGGCCTCGGAATCCAGCAAAGAGAGCCGCCGCAGGGTCTCCAACCGCAATGCCTCATCGGGTGGAATGGGTGCTTCTAGCATCGTGCCTCTCTCATCAGTGCCAAAACCTATCTTTAGCATATTGGGCTTTGTCGAAGTCGGGGCAGCAAGGAGAAAACAAAAAGCCGCTCATTCGAGCGGCTTTTTAGACAAGCGGGGAAGAAAATTACTTTTTCTTCTTGGCCTTGGCGTTCGGCAGGTCGGTGATGGAGCCTTCGAACACTTCGGCAGCCAGACCCACGGACTCGTGCAGAGTCGGGTGAGCGTGGATGGTCAGCGCGATATCTTCGGCGTCCGCACCCATTTCGATGGCCAGACCGATTTCACCCAGCAGTTCACCACCGTTGGTACCCACGATGGCACCACCGATGACGCGGCCGCTCTCCTTGTCGAAGATCAGCTTGGTCATACCGTCGGAGCAGTCGGACGCGATGGCGCGACCGGAAGCAGCCCACGGGAAGGTGGCGACTTCGAAGTTCAGGCCCTGTTGCTTGGCTTCCTTCTCGGTCAGACCAACCCATGCCATCTCTGGCTCGGTATAGGCGATGGACGGGATCACTTTCGGGTCGAAGTAGTGCTTCTTGCCAGCGATCACTTCAGCGGCAACGTGACCTTCGTGAACACCTTTGTGCGCCAGCATCGGCTGACCCACGATGTCACCAATGGCGTGGATGTGCGCCACGTTGGTACGCAGCTGCTTGTCCACCTCGATGAAACCACGCTCGGTCACGGCAACGCCTGCCTTCTCGGCATCCAGCATCTTGCCGTTCGGCACACGACCTACGGCAACCAGCACGTTGTCGTAACGAACCGGCTCGGCCGGAGCGTGCTTGCCTTCGTAGGAGACGTACAGGCCGTCTTCGCGCGCTTCAACTGCGGTGACCTTGGTCTCCAGCATGATGTTGAATTTCTTGGCAACGCGCTTGGTGTAGATCTTGACGATGTCTTTGTCGGCAGCCGGAACCAGCTGGTCGGCAAATTCCACCACGTCGATCTCGGAACCCAGAGAGGAGTAAACGGTACCCATCTCCAGACCGATGATGCCGCCACCGATAACCAGCAGTTTGCCGGGAACGGTTTTCAGCTCCAACGCATCGGTAGAGTCCCATACGCGGGGGTCATCGTGGGGGATGAACGGCAGCTTCACCGGACGGGAACCGGCCGCGATGATGGCGTTGTCGAAGGTCACGGTAGTCTTGCCGTCTTCCCCGGTCACTTCGAGCGTGTTCGGGCCGGTAAATTTACCCAAGCCGTTAACAACCTGAACTTTACGCATCTTGGCCATGCCAGCCAGACCGCCGGTCAGCTGGTTGATAACCTTCTCTTTCCACAGACGGATCTTGTCGATGTCGGTCTGCGGTGCACCGAAGACGATGCCGTGCTCGGCCAGCGCCTTGGCTTCTTCAATCACTTTGGCAACGTGCAGCAGCGCCTTGGAGGGGATGCAGCCCACGTTCAGGCAGACGCCACCCAGGGTGGAGTAACGCTCGACGATAATAGTATCCAGACCCAGATCGGCTGCACGGAAAGCAGCGGAATAACCGGCAGGGCCAGCACCCAGTACTACGACCTGGGTTTTGATTTCTTTACTCATCATGACCTCTTTGTCGTTCTTATATCCCCGGACAGCGCAGTCTTATACCGAAACGGGTGGCTGCAGCCGTGAAAAAAACGGGGCAAGTTTACGATCATGTTAATGAAATGAGAAGTAAAAAGGGCAGGCTCTGGGCCCGCCCTCTCACTTACAGGACCAGTCGACGAATGTCGGACAGCACGCCGTTCATGGTGGTGATGAAGCGAGCCCCATCGGCACCATCGATCACGCGGTGGTCGTAGCTCAGAGCCAGCGGCAGCATCAGGCGCGGCGCGAACTCTTTGCCATTCCACTTCGGCTTCATCTCGGACTTGGAAACACCGAGGATGGCCACTTCCGGCGCGTTGACGATCGGGGTAAAGCTGGTACCGCCGATGCCACCCAAGCTGGAGATGGTGAAGCAACCGCCCTGCATGTCGGCAGCGGTCAGCTTGCCGGCACGGGCCTTCTTGGAGATCTCGGCCAGATCGCGAGACAGTTCCATGATGCCCTTCTTGTTAACATCACGAACCACGGGCACAACCAGACCGTTGGGGGTATCTACCGCCACACCGATGTGGATGTACTTCTTCATGATCAGCTTGCTGCCATCTTCGGACAGGGAGCTGCAGAAGCGCGGGTGAGCTTCCAGCGCCTTGGCGGCGGCTTTCAGGATGAACACCAGCGGGGTGATCTTCACGTCGGCCTTCTGCTTCTCGAGCATCGCATTCTGCTCTTTGCGGAACGCTTCCAGCTCGGTGGTATCGGCTTCGTCGAACTGGGTGACATGAGGGATCATGACCCAGTTGCGGTGCAGGTTCGGACCGGAGATCTTCTGGATGCGGGTCAGCTCGACCTCTTCCACATCACCGAACTTGCTGAAGTCTACTTTCGGCCACGGCAGTACGCCCAGACCGTTGCCACCGGCTACGCCAGCAGAGGCCGGAGCGGACTCGGCACGCTTGATGGCATCCTTCACGTAGGCTTGCACGTCTTCTTTGACGATGCGGCCCTTGCGACCGGAGGCTTTCACCTTGGCCAGGTTGACGCCGAACTCGCGCGCCAGACGGCGTACCGCCGGAGAGGCGTGCACGTAAGCGTCGTTGGCAACGAAATCGGTCGCAGCGGCAGTAGCCTGTGCAACCGGAGCCGGAGCAGCAGCAACAGGGGCTGCAGCGACCGGAGCTGCAGCTTGAGCAACCGGCGCGGCGGCAGGAGCTGCGCCAGCTACTTCGAAGACCATGATCAGGGAACCGGTGGAGACCTTGTCACCCGCCTTCACCTTGATCTCTTTGACCACACCGGCGAACGGCGCAGGCACTTCCATGGAGGCCTTGTCACCTTCCACGGCGATCAGGGACTGGTCGGCTTCAACCTTGTCACCCACAGCAACCATGATCTCGGTGACTTCCACTTCGTCGCCACCGATATCCGGTACGTTGACCTCTTTGGCAGCAGCGGCAACCGGGGCAGCAGCCACGGGCGCGGCAGCTTGAGCCGGAGCAGCAACGGCAGCAGGCGCAGCGCCAGCTACTTCAAAGACCATCACCAGAGAGCCGGTAGAGACCTTGGCGCCAGCGGCAACCTTGATCTCGACCACGCGGCCTGCGAACGGTGCAGGTACTTCCATGGAGGCCTTGTCACCTTCCACGGCAATGATGGACTGGTCAGCTTCAACCATGTCGCCCACGGCAACCATGATTTCAGTCACGTCCACTTCGTCGTCACCGATGTCCGGTACGTGCACATCTTTGCGCACGGCAGCGGCAGGTGCGGCGGCCGGAGCAGCAGCAACCGGTGCAGCCACTTCAGCAGGGGCGGCAGCGCCTTCGGCTTCGAAGATCATGATCTGGGAACCGGTGGCAACCTTGTCGCCTACCTTGATCAGGATCTCTTTAACGATACCGGCGGACGGGGCCGGTACTTCCATGGAGGCCTTGTCGCCTTCTACCGCGATGATGGACTGGTCCAGCTCGACCTTGTCACCCACGGCCACCATGATCTCGGTGACTTCAACCTCATCGGCGCCGATATCCGGCACCATAATCTGTTTGGACATTGTGCTTTATCCTCTTGCGTCGATCCGCGTGACTGGCTGATGCCGCCACGCACATCTCGCGTTAACCGTTTTAAATCCTGGCAGGGTCGCGCCGCATGACGGCGCGACCCTTGATCCACTTACGCGTACAGCGGGTTGACCTTGTCGGCATCGATGCCGTACTTGGCGATGGCGTCGGCCACAACCTGCTTGTCTACCTCGCCGCGCTTGGCCAGTTCGGTCAGGGCAGCAACCACCACGTAGAACTCGTTCACTTCGAAGTGACGACGCAGGTTGGCACGGCTGTCGGAACGGCCGTAACCGTCGGTACCCAGCACGCGGTAGTTCTCGGTCGGAACAAAGGCGCGAACCTGATCGGCGAAGGACTTCATATAGTCGGTCGCAGCGATGGTGGCTTCAGAACCCAGTACCTGAGCGATGTACGGTACGCGAGCTTCGGCAGTCGGGTGCAGCATGTTCCAGCGATCCGCGTCCTGACCGTCACGAGCCAGCTCGTTGAAGGAGGTGACGCTGAATACATCGGAACCGATGCCATACTCGCTGGCCAGGATCTGGGCAGCCTTGCGCACGTGACCCAGGATGGAGCCACAACCCAGCAGCTGAACTTTCGCCTTGGCACCGGCGACGGATTCCAGCTTGTAGATACCCTTGCGGATGCCTTCCTCGGCGCCTTCCGGCATGGCCGGCATGGCGTAGTTCTCGTTCAGGGTGGTGATGTAGTAGAACACGTTCTCCGGGTTCTCACCGTACATGCGGCGCAGGCCGTCCTGTACGATCACCGCCACTTCATAGGCGTAGGACGGGTCGTAGGAGATGCAGTTCGGGATGGTGTTCGCCAGGATGTGGCTGTGACCATCTTCGTGCTGCAAACCTTCGCCGTTCAGGGTAGTACGACCGGAGGTCGCACCCAGCAGGAAGCCACGGGCTTGCTGGTCACCGGCTGCCCACGCCATGTCGCCGATCCGCTGGAAGCCGAACATGGAGTAGTAGATGTAGAACGGGATCATCGGGCAATCGTTGGTGCTGTAAGAGGTCGCAGCAGCCAGCCAGGAGGACATGGCGCCCAGCTCGTTGATACCGTCTTGCAGAACCTGACCCTGCTTGTCTTCCTTGTAGTAGGAGACGATGTCGCGGTCTTGCGGGGTGTACTGCTGACCGTGCGGGCTGTAGATACCGATCTGGCGAACAGACCTTCCATACCGAAGGTACGGGCTTCGTCAGCGAGGATCGGCACGATGCGCTTGCCGATGGACTTGTCTTTCAGCATCACGTTCAGGGAACGCACGAACGCCATGGTGGTGGAGATTTCGCGCGCCTGCTCGCCCAGCAGCGGACCGAAGGCATCCAGTGCCGGGATTTCCAGCTTGGTGGTGCTTTCGCGCAGACGGGTCGGCACATAGCCTTTCAGGGCAGTGCGACGGTCGTGCAGGTATTTGTGCTCGGCAGAACCGGCTTCGATCTTCAGGTACGGCAGATCGGCCAGCTGCTCGTCAGCCACCGGCAGGTTGAAGCGGTCACGCAGGTGACGCACGGAGTCCAGCTCCATCTTCTTGACCTGGTGAGCGATGTTCTTGCCTTCAGCCGCTTCACCCATGCCGTAACCCTTGATGGTCTTGGCCAGAATAACGGTCGGCTTGCCCTTGGTCTGGGTCGCCTTGTTGAACGCAGCGAACAGTTTGCGAGGATCGTGACCACCGCGGTTCAGAGCGAAGATCTCCTCGTCGGTCATGTCTTTGACCAGCGCGGCAGTTTCCGGATAACGGTTGAAGAAGTGCTCGCGGATGTAGCCACCGTCGCGGGACTTCATGGTCTGGTAGTCACCGTCCACAGTCTCGTTCATCAGCTGGATCAGCTTGCCGGAAGTGTCTTTCTTCAGCAGCTCATCCCACTTGCGACCCCAGATAACCTTGGTGACATCCCAACCGGCGCCAGCAAACAGGCCTTCCAGCTCGTTGATGACCTTGCCGTTACCGACAACCGGACCATCCAGACGCTGCAGGTTGCAGTTAACCACAAACACCAGGTTGTCGAGCTTTTCACGCACGGCAACAGTCAGGGCACCCTTGGCTTCCGGCTCGTCCATCTCGCCGTCACCCAGGAAGGCGTAAACGGTCTGCTCGGAGCAATCCTTGATGCCACGGTCGGTCAGGTACTTCAGGAAACGCGCCTGATAGATGGCGGCGATAGGGCCCAGACCCATAGAAACGGTCGGGAACTGCCAGAAGTCCGGCATCAGTTTCGGGTGCGGATAGGAAGGGATACCCTTGCCGTCCACTTCCTGACGGAAGTTGTCCAGCTGCTCTTCGGTCAGACGACCTTCAGCGAAGGCGCGAGCATAGATGCCCGGGGAGATGTGACCCTGGAAGTAAACCAGGTCACCACCATCCTTCTCGTTGCGAGCACGGAAGAAGTGGTTGAAGCAGACATCATAGATGGTCGCAGAAGAAGCGAAGGAAGACATGTGACCACCCAGGTCCAGGTCTTTCTTGGACGCGCGCAGCACGATCATCATGGCGTTCCAGCGGATGATGGCGCGAATGCGGCGCTCCATCTCCAGGTCACCCGGGTAGTCCGGCTCGTCGCTGGACGGGATGGTGTTGATGTAATCGCGATTTGCCTTGGCAGCCACGTCCACACCGCTTACGCGGGCTTTCTCGGCCAACTGTTCAAGGATGAACTGAGCGCGTTGCGGACCCTCTTCACGCAGCAGGGATTCCAGAGAGGCAAGCCACTCCAGCGTTTCTATCGGGTCCACATCGTTCTTCAGGATATCAGACATGGCTGGTTCCTATGTTGTTGTGATTGCACGGCATTGCACGGCGAAGGGCGCAAGCATTCGACAATAAAGCCTTGTGGGATTAGTTTTCCTGCTGACGGATCCGACGCATGGATCGCTGGATCCGGCTGTCTTCCCTCTGCATATCCAACAAGGTGTCCTCGATAAAGGCCAGATGCTCATGACAAGCTGTTCTGGCCCGCTCCGGAGCCCCCGAAAGAATAGCCTCGATCAGATTCGCGCGATGGCGACGTATCTTGGCTACCACTCCCGGGCGGCGATTCAAAATCTCGTTATTCTGCAGAATGTTCTGTTCGAGCATCGGGCTCATGGCCCGCAGCAGGTGCAGCAGCACCACGTTGTGGGAGGCCTCGGCCACCGCCAGATAGAACTGGGTCACGGCTGCCGACTCGGCCACCAGCGAACCGAGTTGGCCCGCCTCTTCGATGGTGGTTTGCACCTGACGAATGCGCTCGAAATCAGACCCGGTTCCCCGCAAGGCCGCGTAGTAGGCACAGATGCCTTCCAGCGCGTGGCGAAACTCCAGCAGATCATACTGGGCTTCCGGGTGGGTACTGAGCAGTTCGAACAGAGGATCGGCGATCCCCTTGCTCAGGGCATTCTGCACATAAGTGCCGCCGCCCTGACGGCGATAAAGCAATCCGCGCGCTTCCAGTCGCTGGATGGCTTCGCGCAAGGAGGGGCGCGATACCTGAAACTGGATGGCGAGTTCCCGCTCGGGAGGCAATTTCTGCCCCGGTTGCAGGCTGCCTTCCAGAATCATCTGTTCCAGCTCGGCGACAATGGAGTCGGCCAACTTGGGTTGCGTAATCTTGCGATAGGGCATGAGGCTACTTTGTTAAATTGGTATTACCAATTTTATGGATGGGGCGAAAATTAGCAGAGGCCTTTTGAAAAGTCCACTCAAAAGATGATCTGAGTCAAGAATCAGCCCCACCACTTAAGAGGTAAAGCAGGGGAAACATGATTTAGCTCATAGAAAATGGTCTGACCAATATTCTTGACCTCGCTCACAAATAACATTTGCGCAACCAGAGACAAAAATGGCCTGCCAGATAGGCAAGCCATTGATTTTAAAATCCAAACTAAATTTGAATATTTACTTTAGCTGTTTAGTAACTGACGGTAGTAATCCCACTGGAAACTGGCTCCGGGATCCGTCTTGCGCCCTGGCGCGATATCGCAATGGCCGACAATTTTTTCGTGGGTGATGGCCGGATAGCGCTCCGAGATGGCTCGGGTGAGCCCCGCCAGCGCCCGGTATTGAGCCTCGGTATAGGGGGTTTCGTCAGTCCCTTCCAGCTCGATGCCGATGGAGAAGTCATTGCATGCCTCCCTCCCCTGCCAGCTCGAGACACCAGCGTGCCAGGCGCGCGCGCCGAATGGCACATACTGCACCAGCTCGCCATCACGGCGGATCAGGCAGTGGGCCGAGACCCTCAGCTGATGGATACCGGCAAAATAGGGGTGAGCATCGGGGTCGAGTCGCCCCATAAAGAGATCGTCGATAAAGGGGCCACCGAACTCCCCCGGCGGCAGGCTGATGCCATGAACCACCAGCAGGGAGATATCATCCGGCGCGGCCCGTTCGTTGTGATGGTGAGAAGGCACCCGGCGCGCCTGCTGGCACCAGCCAGTGGCATCGATAGAGAAACAAGGTTGCGAAGCAAGTTGAGTCATCGGCTACTCGAGTTGGCTGATAAATGGCGAAAAAACGAAGATACGCGATAGGCAACCCGGCACCAACTCACTGAATCAACGGGAAATGGTATGTTAGGCTGAGTCATCTTCCGCTCGATATGGATGGGGTATGCAGCACACGGCACGCTGGATGTGGTTACTGGCCTGGCTCTCTTTGATGGGTCTGCTGACCCTCTATTTTCACTCCCGCAACCAACCCAGCGTCACCGCCAGCGGCGAGCTGTTGCTGCGAGCCGACCAGAGCGGCCACTATCGTCTGGAGGGTGCCATCAACGGCCAGCCGGTGCAACTGCTGCTCGATACCGGCGCCACCCGGATCACCATCCCGCAGCAGGTTGCCGAGCGGCTCGGCCTGACCGCTCACGGCAGCAGCCAGGTCAATACTGCCGCGGGGCAGATCCGGGTCGGCAACGGCACCATCGAAACGCTGGCGATGGGGCCATTGACCTTGTACGATCTGGCCATCTTTATCAATCCGGCGGCAGACGGTGACGAAGTGCTGGTTGGCATGAACGCCCTCGGTCGGCTGGAGCTGGTTCAAAAGGAGCGGCAACTGCTGCTCAGACCCTTGCAGGAATAAGGCATGTTTCAACAGGATGTCAGCCGCGCCGTGCGCGCCGCACTACTCGAAGATCTGGGCGATGCCCTCACCACGCTGGACCAACCGGACGCCAGCGCCGATATCACCGCCCAGCTGATCCCGGCCGCTCGGATGGCCAGCGCCCGGGTCATTACCCGTGAGGCCGGAGTGTTCTGCGGCCAGCCCTGGGTAGATGAGGTGTTTGTCCAGCTTGGCGGCGACGTAAAGGTGGAGTGGAAGGTGCAGGATGGGGAAGTGCTCTCCCCCAATCAGGAGCTGTTTCGCCTCCATGGTCCTGCCCGCCAGCTGCTGACTGGCGAGCGCAATGCCCTGAACTTTGTCCAGACCCTCTCCGGCGTCGCCACCCTCACCGCTCGCTATGTGGCAGAGCTGGAGGGCACTGACTGCCGCCTGCTCGACACCCGCAAGACCATCCCCGGGCTGCGCACCGCCCAGAAGTACGCAGTCACCTGCGGTGGTGGCAAGAATCATCGCATCGGTCTCTACGACGCCTACCTCATCAAGGAGAACCACATCCTCGCCTGTGGCGGCATTGCCGAGGCGATTAATGAGGCTCGTCATCTCAATCCGGGTAAACCGGTGGAGGTGGAAGTGGAATCACAGGCAGAACTGGAGCAGGCGCTGGCGGCCAACGCCGATATCGTGATGCTGGACAACTTCGATGTTGCCATGATGCGGGAAGCGGTTGCCATCAATCAGGGTCGCGCCAAGCTGGAAGTCTCCGGCAATGTCACCCTCGACACTCTGGCCGAGTTTGCCGCCACCGGCGTCGATTTTATCTCGGTCGGGGCGCTCACCAAGCATGTGCGGGCGCTCGATCTCTCCATGCGCTTTATCCAGCAGTGAGATTCACCCCGCAAGCCTGAGCAAATACTCGAGCTAACCGGATAAACAACTTGCAAAAGGCGCCATGGGCGCCTTTTCTTTATGCAGGATCCCTCAGCAAAGGAGTGTAATGACGGACCCGCTTTCACCCGTAACAAAGAGTCATAAGAAGCCACTTATTTTATGACTCGCATCAAGTTTTTGGTAAATGACATGAAAGTGGTTAACAAAGGCAGCAATCTCTGTTGCCACCCCTGACAGCTCGGATAAGATACTGACGTTCGGATGGTTTTCTACCGACACTTCCCAGGAACCAAGGATAAAAGGACATTTGACATGAAGAAACAATCGGGTTTTACCCTTATTGAACTGATGATCGTGGTCGCGATCGTGGCCATTCTGGCGGCGATTGCATTGCCTGCATATCAGAACTACACCAAAAAAGCCAAAATGACAGAACTAGTTGCCGCTACAGGCGCAATCAAAACACAAGCTGAAGTCTGTGCCCAACAAGGCGGTAACTGTGTAGCAGGAACTGATTTACCCGCAGCTGTTAGCTCTGGAAATGTCTCAGTTACATTAACAAAAGCGTCTTCTGCTGCAGACTATGTAATTACTGCTGTGCCTAAAAATGGCAACGTATTGTCCCCCTTAACTACTAATGACAAATTTATTCTCAGTGCCTCATCGACAGCTCCTTTAGTGTGGAGCAAAAAATGTGATCTGGATGGTTCAGACGATATAGCTTATTGCCCATAATAATGACCTCTAGCCCTAACAGCGGCCTGGCGTTAAGCCTGGCCGCCTCTTCACTGATAAGTGAAGAGGACTCCCAGCGCTATCTGAGCCAGGCAAAGGCCCAGCGCAAACCCTTTGTGACCTTTCTGATAGAGAACAGCATCCTCGACAGCAAGGCATTGGCCGATTTTTGCGAGCTGGAGTATGGGGTACCTCTGCTGGATCTTGCCGCCTTTGATTTGGCCGAGATCCCACAGAAGTTCCTCAATCAAAAGCTTATCGACAAGCACCACGTCCTGCCCATCTACACCCAGGGCCACACCCTCTATATCGCCATGTCGGATCCGACCAATGTGTCGGCACTGGAGGATTTCGGCTTCAGCTTCGGGCTCCATACCGAGGCCCTGCTGGTAGAGGAGAACAAGCTCACCGCCGCCATAGCCAAGCTGCTAGAGAACGAGAGCGACGCCCTCGGCATGGAGGATATCGACGAATCCGAGATTTCGGATCTCGAGGTCTCCGACGAGAACAGTCGGCTGGACGAGAGCGTCAATACCGCCGATGACGATGCCCCCATCGTCAAGTACATCAACAAGATCATGATGGATGCCATCAAGCGCGGCGCCTCTGACCTGCACTTCGAGCCCTACGAGTTCAAGTATCGGGTCCGCTTTCGCATCGATGGCATCCTGCACGAGATCGCCACCCCGCCGGTCAATCTGGCCAACCGCTTCTCCGCCCGCCTCAAGGTGATGGCGCGACTCGATATCGCCGAGCGGCGGCTGCCGCAGGATGGCCGCATCAAACTGAAGCTGTCACGCAACAAATCGATGGATATGCGGGTCAACACCCTGCCCACCATGTGGGGGGAGAAGATCGTTATCCGTCTGCTCGATTCCTCGGCGGCACGCCTCAATATCGAGCAACTCGGCTTTGATGACCGGCAGAAGGCGCAGTACCTGCGCGCCCTCTCCAAGCCACAGGGGATGATCCTGGTGACCGGCCCCACCGGCTCGGGCAAAACGGTCTCGCTCTATACCGGCCTCAATATTCTCAACACCACCGAGGTCAATATCTCTACCGCCGAAGATCCGGTGGAGATCAACCTGCCCGGCGTCAATCAGGTGCAGGTCAATCCCAAGGCGGGGCTCACCTTCGCCAGTGCCCTGCGATCCTTTTTGCGGCAAGACCCGGATGTGGTGATGGTGGGTGAAATTCGCGATCTCGAAACCGCCGAAATCGCCATCAAGGCGGCACAGACCGGCCACCTGGTGCTATCCACCCTGCATACCAACTCCGCCGCCGAGACCCTGACCCGGATGATGAACATGGGGGTTCCGGCCTTCAACATCGCCTCCTCGGTGACCCTGATCATGGCCCAGCGGTTGGCCCGTAAACTGTGCGACCACTGCAAAGCGCCGGAAGTGGTGCCGGAAGCCGAACTGCTGGAGCTGGGCTTTACGCCGCAGCAGCTGGCAGCCGGACTGCGACTGTTCAAACCGGTCGGCTGCAAGGAGTGTTCCGGCGGCTACAAGGGGCGGGTCGGCATATACGAAATCATGCTGATGTCGGAGAACATCGCCAAATTAATCATGCAGGGGGCCAACTCCCTGCAAATCGCTGCTATCGCGCAGAAAGAGGGGATGCGTACCTTACGTACCTCGGGACTGGAGAAGGCCCGGCTCGGGGTCACCAGTCTGGCCGAGGTCAACCGGGTCACCACCAACTGATCCGTGTGCGGAACGACCCGCCGGTTTGGTTGGCAGAGTCTATCAGCCGTTCACGAATACGGAACGGATTATAGTCCGGCCAACAGAGTAATCAGATATTCAAGTGACTGGGCTGGCGCCAAGAAGGTACCGCCCACCCTATCAGTACCCCACAGGCATCAAGCCAGTCGGGCACCTTGACCAGGTTGGTGACGCGCAGAGTCCGACTCTGACAACCAACCCCATTGCAGGATGCAAAGATGGCAACCCTAACGAAAAAGAACAATGCCCCCAAGAAAGTCTTCGCCTTCCGCTGGCACGGGGTTAATCGCAAGGGGCAGAAGGTCTCCGGCGAGCTGCAGGCCGACAGCATCAACACCGTCAAGACCGAACTGCGCAAGCAGGGGGTCAACGTCACCAAGGTGGCTAAAAAATCCCAAGGGCTCTTCTCCAAGGGCGGCGCCAAGATCAAACCGATGGATATCGCCATCGTCTCCCGTCAGATCACCACCATGCTCTCCGCCGGCGTACCACTAGTACAGAGCCTGCAGATCATCGCCCGCAGCCACGAGAAAGCCTCGATGCGCGAGCTGATGGGGCAGATTGCCGCCGATGTTGAGACCGGAACCCCCATGTCGGAAGCGCTGCGTCGCCATCCCCTCTACTTTGACGATCTCTACTGCGATCTGGTGGAAGCCGGTGAGCAATCCGGTGCGCTGGAAACCATCTACGACCGTATCGCCACCTATCGGGAAAAGTCGGAAGCGCTCAAGTCGAAGATCAAGAAGGCGATGTTCTACCCCACCATGGTCATTCTGGTCGCCATCGTGGTTACCTCCATCCTGCTGCTATTCGTCATTCCGCAGTTCGAGGATATCTTCAAGAGCTTTGGTGCCGAGCTGCCGGTGTTCACCCAGTTTGTCATCGGCATCTCCCGCTTTATGCAGAACTGGTGGTATGTCTTCTTTGGTGGCACGGCCCTTGGCATCTTCCTCTATGTGCGGGCCTGGCGGGCCTCCCAGAAGGTGAAAGACAATACCGACAAGTTCGTACTCACTATCCCAGTGGTCGGAATGATCCTGCACAAGGCGGCCATGGCTCGCTTTGCCCGCACCCTGTCGACCACCTTCTCCGCCGGTATCCCGCTGGTGGATGCGCTGATTTCGGCAGCAGGTGCCTCCGGCAACTATGTCTATCGCACCGCCGTCATGGCGATCCGCAACGAGGTGGTGGCAGGCATGCAGATCAACGTGGCGATGCGCACCGTCGATCTCTTCCCCGACATGGTGATCCAGATGGTGATGATCGGTGAGGAGTCCGGCGCCATCGATGATATGCTCTCCAAGGTCGCCACCATCTTCGAACAGGAGGTGGATGACTTGGTCGATGGCCTCACCAGCCTGCTGGAACCCCTCATCATGGTGGTGCTCGGGGTGCTGGTCGGCGGCATGGTTATCGCCATGTACCTGCCCATCTTCAAGCTTGGCGACGTGGTAGGCTGATTTATCAGGGCATGGCACCAAAACCATGCCCTCCCCTCATTCAATAACTGACGGTTGGTTATGACACTTCTTCTCGAGCTGGCTCACAGCTTGCCCTGGCTCTACTTCTCGCTGGTTTTTCTCTTCTCCCTGATGATCGGCAGTTTCCTTAATGTGGTCATCCACCGCCTGCCCATCATGCTGGAGCGGGAGTGGCAGGCCGAGTATCGCAGCTACTTCGCCCCCGACGAAGAGGCCGTTGCGCCAGAGCGCTACAACCTGATGGTGCCGCGCTCCGCATGCCCTCACTGTGGTCACGCCATCACTGCGCTGAGAACATCCCGCTGTTGAGCTGGCTCTGGCTCAAAGGGCGTTGCCGCGACTGTCAGGCCCCCATCTCGGCCCGCTATCCGCTGGTAGAGCTGCTGACCGCCCTGCTATCGGTAGCCGTAGCCATGGTCATAACACCGGGCTGGGGCACACTGGCCGCCCTGTTGCTGACCTGGGTGCTGGTCGCCCTCACCTTTATCGATCTCGACAAGATGTGGCTGCCCGACCAGCTCACCCTGCCACTGCTGTGGGGCGGGCTGCTGTTCAACCTGGCAAGTGGCTTCGTACCGCTGGCGGATGCCGTGATCGGCGCCATGGCGGGCTATCTGGTGCTCTGGAGCCTCTACTGGGCTTTCAAGCTGCTCACTGGCAAGGAGGGGATGGGCTATGGCGACTTCAAGCTGCTAGCGGCGCTGGGCGCCTGGCTCGGTTGGCAGGCGCTGCCCATAATTCTGCTGCTCTCATCTCTGGTCGGCGCCGTGATCGGCATCAGCCTGATCGCCTTGCAAAAACATCATCAGGGCAAGCCCATCCCCTTCGGCCCCTACCTCGCCATCGCGGGCTGGATTGCGCTGCTATGGGGCGATACCATCACCCGCTGGTATCTCTCTACCCTGCTTTGAGCAAGAGGCCCCCATGTATGTAGTTGCTATCACAGGTGGTATCGGCAGCGGCAAGACCACTATCGCCAATCAGTTTGCCGCGCTGGGTATCGAGGTGGTGGATGCCGATGTGATCGCCCGCGAAGTGGTCGAGCCGGGCACCCCGGCCCTTGCCGCCATCGCCGACCATTTTGGCCCGAATGTGATTGATCCGAGCGGTCAACTCGACCGTCGCGCCCTGCGCGAGCGGGTCTTCAGCGACCCGCAGGCCAAGGAGTGGCTCAATGCCCTGCTCCACCCGCTGATTCGCAGTGAAATGCAGCGCCAATGTGCCGCAGCCAGTTCACCTTACTGCCTGCTGGTGGTGCCACTACTGGTGGAGAACAAACTCACCGGCCTCGCCAACCGGGTGCTGGTGATCGATGTGGATGAAGCCACCCAGATTGAGCGCACCTGCCGCCGGGATGGGGTATCGGCCGAGCAGGCCCGGGCCATCATCGCCGCCCAGGCGAGCCGGTCGGAGCGCCTCGCGGCGGCGGATGATGTCATCGAAAACCACAATGGTAGCGAAATGGCGATTAAAACGCAGATTTTGGCACTGCACGAGACATATCTGGCAATTGCCTCTCAACAAGGCCGCCAAGTGTGAGTACACTAGGCCGGTTTATGGCTGGCCAGGATTAGGCATGATTTACGATTTCCCCCTCAATGAAAAAAGCCGGACCTATCTTCGTCTGGAGTCCCTGTTTTCCCAGATCCGCGACAATCTGGAGAGTGAACAATCCTGGGCACATATCGCCTTCTTCAAGGGGCTGTTCGATCTGCAGGAGTTGCTGGAGCGTGGTGACCTGCGCGCCGACCTCATCAAGGATCTGGAGCGTCTCGGCCAGCGTCTGAGCCACTGGGCCAGCCTGCCCGATGTCGATCTGGAGCAGATCAAACTGATGCAGCAAGAGAGCAGCCAGCTCTCCCGCAATCTGCTCAATTCACCACGCCCGGGTGCCCGCCTGAAAGAGGATCGTCTGCTCGGCTCCATTCGCCAGCGCTTCTCCATCCCGGGTGGCCTGTGTGCCTTCGATGTGCCGCAGCTGCACCACTGGCTCTGCACCCCGGCCATCACCCGTCACCAGCAGATGCAGGGCTGGCTGAGCGATATCAACCTGCTGATGAATGCCATCACTCTCCTGCTGCGCCTGTGGCGTGAATCAGGCAGCTTCAGTGAGCAGGTTGCCAGCAACGGTTTCTTCCAGGACACCGCCGAGAGCGCCGAGCTGATCCGCATCAAGCTGCCGGGCAATCTGTTCTGCTACCCGACTCTGAGCGGCCACAAGAACCGCTTCGCCCTGCGCTTTCTGCCCACCGCAGAACAGCCGATTGGCGACGTGCCGTTCCAGCTCGCCTGCTGCTAAGGAGGGCTTATGGTCACCAAGGTAAAGTGTCCGACCTGTCAGAGTGCAGTGGAATGGGGCCCGCAGAGCCCGTTCCGCCCCTTCTGCAGCAAGCGCTGCCAGCTGATCGATCTTGGCGAATGGGCCGATGAAGAGAAGCGGATCCCGGGGGAGATCAACCCAGATCTGCTGCCTGAGCCGGAAGAGGGTGATCAGTGGCTATAAGTCCCAGATCACTCACCTCTGCAAAATCAAAAAAGGGCCGATTGGCCCTTTTTTCATGCTTGTTGATTACTACCGGCTCACGCCAGCAGGCCTCGAAGCCGCGCTACAATCGGGCCATTGGCATCGGGGAAGTGGTAGTTGTTCAGCTCGGCCACCGGCACCCACAGACACTCCTGCCCCTCCTTGCCGAACGGCTCGCCGCTGAAACGGGTCACCTTCCAGATATCCAGCAACACCTGCTTCTCGGGGTAGTCGTGCTGCAGTTCCATGAAGGGGGCACAATCCAATACCCGGATGCCGATCTCTTCCCACAGCTCCCGATCCAGTGCGGTGAGCAGATCCTCACCCGACTCGACCTTGCCACCGGGAAACTCCCAGCGATCTCCCTGATGGCGATCGGAGGAGCGTCTGGCGATGAAGATATCGCCCCGTTCATTCTCGATGACGCCAACCGCCACCCAGATCCGTTTTTTCTGTTCCATCAATTACCTCTGTTCGCTTGTTGCCACCAATAACAAGGCGGGCACTTGGCCCGCCTGTTATGGCATAGCGTCGATCAGGTCAACTGACCGTGGCAGTGCTTGTACTTCTTGCCGGAACCACACGGGCAGGGATCGTTGCGACCGACCTTCTGCTCGTCACGTACGAAGGTGGTGTGACCCTCTTCGCCTGCAGCCTGTTCATCGGCCAGCTGGCTCTCGGCAGCGGCGTGGGTATAGGTACGGGGAGCGGCTTCCGCCTGCTGGCGCTGCTGCTCTTCCATCGCTTCCACATCGCGCTCCTGCACCTGAACACGGCTCAGGATGCTGACCACATCGCGCTTGAGGGTTTCCAGCATCTGGGTGAACAGATCGAAGGATTCGCGCTTGTACTCCTGCTTGGGGTTCTTCTGGGCGTAACCGCGCAGATGGATACCCTGACGCAGGTGATCCATGGCCGCCAGATGCTCTTTCCACAGACCATCCAGGGTTTGCAGCATCACCGCTTTCTCGAAGTTGCGCAGCACCTCTTTGCCGACCAGCTCTTCCTTGTGGGCATAGAGCTTGGTGGCTTCGTCCAGAATGCGATCGCGCAGCTTCTCTTCGTACAGCTTGTCGTCTTCCGCCAGCCACTGCTGCAGCGGCAGATCCAGCGCGAAGTCGGCCTTCAGGCGCGCTTCCAGGCCAGGCACATCCCACATCTCTTCCAGAGACTGGGGCGGGATGTACTCATCGATCACTGCGCCGTACACATCATCACGGATAACGTGGATGGTCTCGGAAATGTCGTTGGTATCCAGCAGCTCGTTGCGCTGCTCATAGACCACCTTGCGCTGGTCGTTGGCAACGTCATCAAACTCCAGCAAGCTCTTGCGGATGTCGAAGTTGCGACCTTCCACCTTGCGCTGGGCGTTTTCGATCGCCTTGGTGACCCACGGGTGCTCGATGGCTTCGCCCTCTTCCATGCCCAGCTTCTTCATCATGCCGGTCACGCGATCGGAGGCGAAGATCCGCATCAGGGTATCTTCCATGGAGAGGTAGAAACGGGAGGAGCCCGGGTCACCCTGACGACCGGAACGGCCGCGCAGCTGGTTGTCAATACGACGGGATTCGTGACGCTCGGTGCCGATAATGTGCAGACCACCGGCGGCCAGCACCGCATCGTGACGCACCTGCCAGGCAGCTTTCAGCTCTGCAATCTGCTCGCTGGTCGGGTTCTCCAGCTTGGCAATCTCTGCCTGCCAGTTACCGCCCAACACAATGTCGGTACCACGACCGGCCATGTTGGTGGCGATAGTGACCGCGCCAGTCTGACCGGCCTGGGCGACGATCTCCGCTTCCATGGCGTGGAACTTGGCGTTCAGCACCTTGTGCGGGATCTTCTCCTTGGTCAGGATGCCGGAGAGCAGCTCGGAGTTCTCGATAGAGACTGTACCAACCAATACAGGCTGGCCCTTGGCCACGCACTGACGGATATCTTCGATGATGGCGGCATACTTCTCATTGGCGGTCAGGTAGACCAGATCGCCCATGTCCTTGCGCACCATTGGCTTGTTGGTCGGGATAACTACGGTATCCAGGCCATAAATCTGCTGGAATTCAAAGGCTTCTGTATCCGCAGTACCTGTCATCCCCGCCAGCTTGTTGTAGAGACGGAAGTAGTTCTGGAAGGTGATGGATGCCAGCGTCTGGTTCTCGTTCTGGATCTTCACCCCTTCCTTCGCTTCAACGGCCTGATGCAGACCATCTGACCAGCGACGACCCGGCATGGTACGGCCAGTGTGCTCGTCAACAATGACGATCTCGTCTTTCTGGACGATGTAGTCCACGTTGCGCTCAAACAGGGTATGGGCGCGCAGACCTGCGTTGACGTGGTGCAGCAGGCTGATGTTAGAGGCGGAGAACAGGGAGTCGTTCTCGTCCAGCAGCCCCTCTTTCTTGAGCAGCTCTTCCACGAAGATCTGACCGTTTTCGGTCAGCAGGGCCTGACGGTTCTTCTCGTCTACTGTGTAGTGACCGTCGCCGGTGTACTCTTCGGTGTCTTCCTTGTCCTGCTTGACCAGCAGCGGGATCAGCTTGTTGACGCGGATATAGAGCTCTGAGCTGTCTTCAGCCGGGCCGGAGATGATGAGCGGAGTACGGGCTTCATCGATAAGCACCGAGTCCACCTCATCCACCAGCGCGTAGTTGAGCGGGCGCTGTACCCGCTGCTCCGGCGAGAACGCCATGTTGTCGCGCAGGTAGTCAAAACCGAATTCGTTGTTGGTACCATAGGTGATGTCGGCGGCGTAGGCGTCACGCTTCTGGGACGCATCCATACCGGGCACATTGCAATCGACTGTCATGCCGAGGAAGGCGAACAGCGGGCGGTTCGCCTCCGCATCACGCTTGGCCAAATAGTCGTTCACCGTTACCACGTGCACACCACGGCCGCTCAGGGCGTTCAGGTAAGCTGGCAGGGTGGCGGTCAGGGTCTTACCTTCACCAGTCTTCATTTCCGCGATGCGGTTGGAGTTCAGCACCATGCCGCCGATCAGCTGCACATCGAAGTGGCGCATGCCAAACACACGCTTGGAGGCTTCACGCACGGTCGCGAACGCTTCCGGCAGCAACTGCTCCAGGGTCTCACCCTGCTCGATACGCTGACGATATTCAGCCGTTTTGGCCTGCAACTCGGCATCGGAGAGAGCCTCGAACTGCGGCTCCATGGCATTGATCTGTTTTACAATTTTGCGCAAAGCCTTGAGCGTTCTGTCGTTCCGGCTGCCGATAATCTTGGTAAGCAGTGTGCTAATCATGGGTACCAACTATTTCTGGTTATAAAAGCGTTCCGTCACTGGAACCTGAAGAAAAAACCTAACCCCGTCTGGCACTGAGAAAGCGTGCGGGGTTGACCTGACGACCATCTTTCAACACTTCGTAATGCAGATGGACCCCGGTCGCGCGACCGGTGCGTCCCATCAAGGCAATCTTCTGACCCTGATCAACCAGGGTGCCCACCTCGACCAGCAACTTGGAGTTGTGGGCATAGCGGGTGACCAGGCCATTGCCGTGATTAATCTCCACCATATTGCCAAATTCCGGATGACGGCCCGCCCAGCTGACAATGCCGGGCCCGGTAGCCAGAATCGGGGTTCCGGGTTTGCCACGGAAATCGACCCCTTTGTGCATCTTGGCACGCCCGTTGAACGGGTCGACCCGTCCACCAAACCCGGACGAGACCCAAACTCGCTCCTGTTTGACTGGCGTGCCGGAAATAAAACCGGCATCGGTGATATGGTGATTCATGATGAAAGATTCAAGTACCGACAGCTGCTCTTCGCGGCTGCTGAGCTGCTGGCTGAGGTGTTTCATCGAGGCTTGCAGCTCGTTGAGGCTCACTTCCAGCTCTTCATCATAAGAAGGGCCGCCCATGGGGGGCAGCTCTTTGAAATTGAACTCGTCGGGATCGAGATCGGCCTGCTCGGTCAATCGTTCGCCGAGGGCATTGAGACGGCCAAGCTGGCCTTGCATGGTGCCCACCTGAGCTGCCAGCATTGCCAACTGTTCACGGGCTTCGTCGCCACTCTGGTCAACGGACTGTTGCTCGGCAACGGCAAGCGCCACTTCCAGCGCCTCCATTTTCTGGTGCCAGCTCTGCCAGAGCCAACCACCACCAAGGGCTAACAGGGAGAAGAGAATACCGCCGACCCAGGCCAGACGTTGTTTGGGCAGGTGCAACTTGCGTCGCTGCTTGCCGTGGAGGATCAGGGTAATGCTCATAGAAATCAGTCTGCTCGGTCAGGTGCGGCCAGGAGCCTGCACGGGAAATAAAACCGGGAGATAATCGGTATTAAAGGATGGAGTAAACAAATGACGGAACGTCGGTGCGGAGAGAGGACCGACGTTCCGTTGCACAGCTATCAGGCCAGAACCAGACCGTTATCGTAGTAAGCGATAGGCGCTTTGTCGCCCTCACCCTCGAAGGTCACCAGTTCCCAAGCCTCTTGCTCGGCCAGCAAAGCACGCAGCAGCTTGTTGTTCAGGGCATGTCCGGTCTTGTAGGCACGGAACTCACCGATGATGCTGCGGTTACACATATAGAGGTCACCGATCGCGTCCAGCATCTTGTGCTTGACGAACTCGTCCTCATAACGCAAACCGTCTTCGTTCAGCACCCGATAGTCGTCCAGTACCACGGCGTTTTCCAGGCTTCCGCCCAGCGCCAGGTTCTGGGAACGCAGGTACTCGATATCGCGCATGAACCCGAAGGTACGGGCACGGCTGATCTCTTTCACGAAGGAGGCACCGGAGAAATCCAGTACGCAACGCTGATTGCGCCCTTCAAAGACCGGATGCTGGAAATCGATCTCAAGATCCATCTTGAAGCCGTTGCGATAGGGGTGGAATTCCGCCCACTTGTCGCCGTCTTCAACCCGGATGCTCTTCTTGATCCGCACAAACTGCTTGGCAGCATTCTGCTCACGGATCCCGACTTCCTGCAGCAGGTAGATAAAGGGATGCGCACTGCCATCCATCACCGGGATCTCGGGCGCGTCAACCTCAACGTAGAGGTTGTCGATCCCCATCCCTGCCAGCGCGGCAGAGAGGTGCTCAATGGTAGAGACACGGACACCGGCTTCGTTGACCAGAGCGGTACAGAGCACGGTATCGCGCACCTGATCGGCATTGGCTGGCAGCTCCACCACAGGATTCAGGTCGGTACGCAAGTAAACGATCCCTGTGTTCACAGGCGCCGGACGGAACGTCATGGTGACTTTCCGGCCCGAATGCAGGCCGACACCAGTCGCCTGTACACTCGTTTTCAAGGTTCTTTGTCTAATCATGGGTGTACCCTAAACAGCTTAAAATCCGGACCAGATGGTCGTTGGCAGGCCATCTTAGCACATTCCTTGAACAACAAACAAACAAGAGCCATAAGAGGCTTAGTCAGCTTGCTTGCGCAGGAACGCCGGAATATCCAGGTAATCCGGTTCACGACGAGCTTGCGGCTCGGCGTTGACCACCTTGGCCGGGGCTTCGTCCATCACGCGGCCTTGCATCATGTCGCTAACCAGCGGCTGACGCACCGGGCGCTCTTGCACCTGGCTGCTCTTAACCAGAGTGATGTCCGGCTTGCGCTCGGCACCGATACCGGTAGCAACCACGGTCACACGCAGTTCGTCGTGCATTTCCGGATCGATTACGGTACCCACTACTACAGTGGCGTTTTCGGAAGCGAAGGCCTTGACCGCGTTACCTACGGTTTCGAACTCTTCGATGGTCATGTCCATACCGGCGGTGATGTTGACCAGGATGCCACGGGCACCAGCCAGATCCACGTCTTCCAGCAGCGGGCTGGAGATGGCTTTCTCGGCCGCTTCTTCAGCACGGTCATCACCAGAGGCGGAACCGGTACCCATCATGGCGGTACCCATTTCGCGCATTACGGTACGCACGTCCGCGAAGTCGACGTTGATCAAGCCCGGACGGGTGATCAGCTCGGCAATGCCCTGTACCGCGCCAAGCAGTACATCGTTGGCCGCCTTGAAGGCATCCAGCAGGGAGATACCGCGACCCAGCACCTTCAGCAACTTGTCGTTGGGGATGGTGATCAGGGAGTCGACGTTCTTGGAGAGCTCTTCGATACCGTGGGCGGCAAAGCCCATCCGCTTCTTCCCTTCAAAGGAGAACGGCTTGGTCACCACAGCAACGGTCAGGATGCCCATCTCGCGGGCCACTTCAGCCACGATCGGCGCAGCACCGGTACCGGTACCACCACCCATACCAGCGGCGATGAACACCATGTCGGAACCGGTCAGCAGCTCACGCAGCGCTTCGCGATCTTCCATGGCCGCATCACGACCCACTTCCGGATTGGCTCCGGCACCCAGACCCTTGGTGATGCCACCGCCGATCTGCAGGGTAGTGTTGGCGCTGGAGTTACGCAGTGCCTGGGCGTCGGTGTTGACGGTAATGAACTCAACACCCTCAATATTTTGACGAACCATGTGCTCGACAGCGTTACCGCCGCCGCCACCTACACCGATCACTTTAATGACGGCTTCGTCAGTGTGGCTATCCATAAATTCAAACATGTTGTCTCTCCGCTTTATTTGCCTGACTCAGCAAAATTCTTAGAACTCGCCACGCAGCCAGTTGCTAACCCGTTTGACCAGGCCACCGACGCTTGCCTTGGCGGCATATTCTTTGTTGCTACCTGTGGCTTGATGGGTGCGGCCATATTGCAGCAACCCGACCGCAGTCGAGTACACCGGTGCCTGCACGTAATCACTCAAACCACGTATGTTCATGGGCTCTCCCACCCGGACCTGGCTCTGGAAGATCTGCTCTGCACACTCCACAATGCCTTCAATCTGGGCAGCGCCGCCGGTCAAGACCACACCGGCTGCCAGCTGATGCTTGACCCCCTGCGCTTTCAACTCGCTTTGTACCCGCACCAGCTCATCATTCACCATGGAGAGCAACTCGGTGTAACGGGGCTCAATCACTTCAGCCAGTGTCTGCCGTTGCAGGCTGCGCGCCGGGCGACCGCCGACACTGGGTACTTCAATATTGTCTTCCTTGCTGACCAGACGACCGAGGGCGCAACCGTAGCGCACCTTGATCGCTTCCGCGTCGAGCGGCGGCGTGCCGAAGGCGTAGGCGATGTCGCTGGTCACAGTGCTGCCAGCGTACGGGATCACCTTGGTGTGGCGCAGGGCACCGCCGGTAAACAGCGACATGTCCATGGTACCGCCACCGATGTCCACCACGCAGACACCCAGCTCTTTCTCGTCTTCGGTCAACACCGCATAGCTGGAGGCCAGCGCGGAGAAGATCAGTTGATCCACACGCAAACCGACCTTCTCCACACATTTCTCAATGTTGCGGGCCATGTCGTTGTGGCAGGTGATCAGGTGAACCTTGGCTGCCATCCGCACACCGGATAGGCCAACCGGATTCTTGATCCCTTCCTGATAATCGATGGCAAACTCCTGAGGCAGCACATGCAGCACTCGCAGCTCATCGGAGAGGCGAACCGACTTGGCGGTGTGGATCACGTTGTCCACATCCTCCTGGGTCACCTCTTCATCGGAGATGGGCACCATACCGGTCTCGTTGCGGCAGTCGATATGCTTGCCGGACAACCCCAGATAGACCGAGCTGATCTGGCAATCTGCCATCATCTCGGCCTCTTCCACCGCGCGGCGCAGTGACTTGACCACGGAGTCGAGGTCATTGACCCCGCCCTTCTCCATTCCGCGAGAAGCGTGACTGCCCATACCGATGACGTTTAGTTCACCGTCCGGCAATACTTCCCCGACCAGAACCGCCACCTTGGTTGTGCCGATATCCAGTCCGACAATCAAATTCCTATCTGCGGTGTTGGTCATGCACTTTCTCTTCGCTCTTCTTCCAGCCAACTGCCATTCCGGTGTCATATCGAAGATCCACGTAGGCTACTTGCGCACGGGGTTCGATAACCGGGAAGGCATCGATAAACCGCTGCAGCCGGAGCGCAATGTCATTGCGTCCCAGGAACAGCTTGATATTGCCATCCAGGGTCAGTTCCCAGGCATGGCGGGGGGTCAGATTCACCCCCAGCAACTTGTATCCCTTGGCAGCCAGTTGCGACTCGTACTGCCGACTCTCTTTCAACACCCGGGCGGCCTGGTCATCCGGCCCTGACAGCTGCAACAGCGGCGTCTTGACCCGATCCGGGGCACTGAATACCTTGCCCTTGGTGTTGACGAAGCGGTTGCCATTCCAGCGCGCCGCCACATCTTGTTCCGTGAGGTAGATCTTGATCTTGTTCGGCCACTTCTTTCGTACCGAGACCGAGGCCACCCATGGCAAGGCATTGAGCCTTGCCTGCAATTCGTTAACATCCAATTCGAAGAAGTTGCGCAGCTCGGCACCATCCAGCACGGCCATCCGCAGCTCTTCGGTTTGCAAATACTGGTGTTGCCCCTGCAGCAACAGCTCGCTCATGGGCAACCGGTTGGCATCTGTCAGCCAACCTTTAACATCCAGCGCCGTCCGGTAGCAGCCCCATATCACCAGCAGGAAAAATGCTACCCCTGCGATGAAGCCACCCTTGGTGCGCCCCTGTGCCCTTGCCTCCACCCGATCGATCCCCGTGTAACGCGCTAAACCGGCCTTTGACAGACCGGTTCGCCATTATATAGGCCCCGGCTTGGCGGTCAAAATACTCATTGGGCCCTCAGGCGCCAGATTTCATGCTATCTATGCTCAATTTCATCTCTCCGAGACGACGGGCCAGTGCCCCGACGTTCCCGGCGCCTTGAGTCAGCACCAAATCCCCCTCGCCGATCAGGTCGGCCAGCACGGCTGGCACGTCATCCGGTGTAGCGACGAAGATGGGTTCCAGGTTGCCGCGCGAGCGAATGGAGCGGCACAGTGCCCGTCCATCAGCGCCCGGGATCGGCTCCTCACCGGCAGCATAAACCTCCAGCATCACCAGCACGTCTACCTTCGAGAGCACATCGGCAAAGTCCTCGTAGAGGTCGCGGGTGCGGGTATAACGGTGCGGCTGGAACACCATCACCAGACGCTTCTCGGGCCAACCGGCACGGGCAGCATTGATCGTGACCTTCACTTCGCTCGGGTGGTGACCGTAATCGTCCACCAGCATCGCCTTGCCGCGACCGGTTTCAAACTTGCCATACTGCTGGAAGCGACGGCCAACACCTTCAAACTTGGCCAGTGCAGAGATGATGGCCTCATCGCTGACACCGTCCTCTGTCGCGACAGCTATCGCCGCTGCGGCGTTCAATGCGTTGTGAATACCCGGCAAATTGAGGGTCACCTGCAGCTCACCCGCCTCTTTGCGGCGAACACGGAAGCAGCTGTGGTTGGTGGTCTGGACAAAATCCAGCACCTGCACGTCGGCATCATCAGAGAGGCCGTAGGTCAGAGTCGGGCGGGCAATCTCGGGCAACATGCCACGGATCACCGGATCATCGATGCAGACCACCGCCAGTCCGTAGAAGGGCAGATTGTGCAGAAACTCGATGAAGGTGGCCTTCAGCTTGGAGAAATCACCGCCGTAGGTATCCATGTGATCCGCTTCGATGTTGGTCACGATAGAGACCATCGGCTGCAGATGCAGGAAAGAGGCGTCGCTCTCGTCCGCCTCAGCGATCAGGTAGCGGCTGCTGCCCAGTCGGGCATTGGTACCGGCACTGTTGAGCAGACCACCGATGACGAAGGTCGGATCGCGGTCGGCTTCGGCATAGATGCTCGCCACCAGACTGGTGGTGGTGGTCTTGCCGTGGGTACCGGCGATGGCGATACCGTGGCGGAAACGCATCAGCTCGGCCAGCATCTCGGCACGGCGCACCACCGGGATCCGCAGTTCGCGGGCAGCCAGCAGCTCCGGGTTGTCCTGCTTGATGGCAGTAGAGACCACCACCACGCTGGCACCCTCAACGTGTTCGGCACTGTGGCCGACGAAGATGTGCGCGCCCAGTCCGGCCAACCGCTCGGTCACAGCGTTGCGAGCCAGATCAGAACCCGTTACCTGATACCCTTCGTTGGCAAGCACTTCGGCGATCCCGCCCATACCGGCACCACCGATGCCGATAAAGTGGATGCGACGCACGCGGCGCATTTCGGGGATCACAGTACGCAGTTTTGCCAGTTCAACCTTGGTCATAATCGTCTCTTTAGTCTGCCGCTGGCCGTGTGCTGTCACACGGCGGCATCAATATAGTCAGGTACAAGGCTGCACGGTGTCGCCGCTGCAACCTTGCTCATCAATCTTTACCACGCAGCCCGGTTGCGAGCTGTTTGCACTCATCTGCAACCCGCTCGGCCGCATCGGTGATGGCGACGCGGCGAGCCGCTTTCGCCATGTTAAACAGGGTCTCCCGGCGACCAGCCAGCCAGGTCAGGCGCGCCGCCAGTGAGGCGGTGTTCAGCTCGGACTGGGGTAGAAACTCGGCCGCTCCGCCGTCGACCAGAGTCAAGGCGTTACGGGTCTGGTGATCATCCACCGCATGGGGCAGCGGCACGAAAATGGCAGCCACACCGGCGGCAGCCACTTCGGAAACAGTCAGGGCACCGGCACGGCAGACCACCAGGTCGGCCCAGGCGTAGGCGCTGGCCATATCCTTGATAAATTCGCTCACCTCGGCATTGATGTCGTGCTGGGCATAGGCAGCAGAGACGGCCTCGGCATTGCCCTTGCCACACTGGTGACGCACTTCAATGTGCACGCCGGATGCCGCCACCGCAGCAGGTACCTGCTCGTTGAGCACCCGCGCCCCCAGGCTGCCACCCACGATCAGCAGATGCAGTGGCTCATCCCCGCTGCGCAGTTGCGGATCCGGCAGGGCGACCACTTCGGGACGCACCGGATTACCGACCACGGCGGTGCGACGGCTCGGCGCGAAGGCGCCCGGAAATGCCATCAACACCCGCCTGGCGATACGGGCCAGCAACTTGTTGGTCATGCCGGCAGCAGCATTCTGCTCATGGAGCAGCAGCGGGATGCCGGAGAACCAGGCCGCCACGCCACCCGGGCCGGAAGCAAAACCGCCCATGCCGAGCACCACATCAGGACGAACGGTCTTGAGTACCTGACGCGCCTGCAGGATCGATTTGACGATGCGATAGGGCGCAACCAGCAGTCGCTTGATGCCGTTGCCACGCACCCCCTGAATATCGATGAAGGAGATGGGATAACCGTGGGCGGGCACCAGCTCCGCCTCCATCCGGTCGGCAGTGCCGAGCCAGTGGACAGTCCAGCCCTGGGCCTTCAGGCGATCGGCCACGGCCAGACCGGGGAACACATGCCCACCGGTACCACCTGCCATCACCAACAGAGTCTTGCTCACTAAACCTCCCGCACGCGCGCCTGGGCTGTCGCCTGACGCAACTCAAAATCGATTCGAATCAACATGCTCACCGCCACCGACATGATGATGAGACTGGAACCACCGTAACTGACCAGCGGCAGGGTCAAGCCCTTGGTCGGCATCATGCCGCTGGCCGCGCCGACGTTGACGAAGGTCTGGAAGCTGAACCAGATGCCGATGCCGATCGCCAGATAACCGTCATAGAGCCGCTCTGCCACCAGCGCGCGATGCCCCAGCTTGAGTGCCTTGACCGCCAGCGCAAAAATCAGGAACAGGGCGCCCAGCACCCCGACGTAACCCAGCTCTTCACCGAGGATCGCAAACACGAAGTCGGTGTGCGCTTCCGGCAGGTACTCCATCTTCTGGATGGAGTTGCCAAGCCCTTCGCCAAACCAGCTGCCACGGCCAAACGCCATCAGCGACTGGGTCAACTGGTAGCCGCTGCCGAACGGATCGGCCCAGGGATCCATAAAGGAGGTCACCCGCCGCATCCGGTAGGGCTCGACGATGATCAGCATCACCACCGAACCGAGGCCCGCGCCGATCAGGGTCAAAAACTGTCCCAATCGGGCACCGGCCAGAAACAGCATGCCGAACGAGGTAACGAACATCACCACGGTGGAACCCAGGTCCGGCTGCAACAGCAGCAAGACCGCCAGCACCCCAAACACCGCCAGCGGTTTCAGGAATCCGATCCAGGCTTCGCGCACTTCGCTCTGGCGCCGCACCAGATAACCGGCCAGATAGACAAACAGCGCCAGCTTGCCAAACTCGGCAGGCTGCAGGTTGAAGGGGCCAAGCGGCAACCAGCGCACCGCACCGTTGACGTTGCGGCCCACCAGCAGCACCAGCACCAGCATCAAGATCGCCAGCAGCAGCATGGGGCCGTTGTGCTGTTGCCAGCGCGCCATCGGCACCTGCAACACAAACCAGGAGATACCGAGCGCCATCACCAGAAACAGGGCGTGACGCTTCACAAACATGAAGGGGTCATCCCCCAGCGCAATCCCCTCGGGGATCGACGCCGAGGCCACGATGACCACCCCGACCGCCATCAGGGAGAGCGCCAGCAGTACCAGTTGCCGATCGTAGAGACCGGCAGGACGCGCCGGTAACAACCAGCGCTGGAACAGACCTGCTGCTGCGCGAAGGGCGTTCATAGCGCCAGCACCATCTCGGTGAAGCGATCGCCGCGCACCTCGAACGACTTGAACTGATCGAGGCTGGCACAGGCTGGCGCCAGCAGCACCCAGTCACCGGGCTTGGCATCGGCCGCTGCTTTGGCAACCGCTGCGGCCAGGTCGGCCACCCGTTCGGTCTGCTCGCCCAGTGCCAGCAGCACCTCTGCATCCTGACCGAAGCAGTACATGTGATCGATCTGGTTGCCCAACAGCGCCTGGATCGGGCCAAAATCCTGCCCCTTACCCTGACCACCGGCCAGCAGCAGCAGGCGCCCCTTGACCGACTCGCGCACACCGGCAACGGCAGCCAGCGTGGCTCCCACGTTGGTGGCCTTGGAGTCGTTGATCCAGCGCACCCCGTTCACCTCGCGTACGAAGCGGGCACGGTGTGGCAAGCCTTCAAAGCGACGCAGCACGGTAAGCTGAGCCGCACGGGGAATACCGACCGCATCACATAGCGCCATGGCGGCCAGCGCGTTGGCCTGATTGTGGGCACCGACGATCTTCATCTCGGCTACCGCCAGCAGTGGTTCACCGTGCAACGTCAACCAGTAGCGGCCATCCAGCAGGCAACGGCCATAGCCATTGCAGTCGAGACCAAAGCTCTGCCACACCTGACCCACATCGGGCAGGGTCTGGGCATCGTCACGATTGACCAGAATGTGTTTGGAGTGCTGATGGATCTCCATCTTGGCGGCGCGATAGTCGGCCATACCCTGATAGCGATCCATGTGATCTTCGGAGAGGTTCAGCACCACGGAGCGGCAGCACGCAAACTGTGAGTAGTTTCCAGCTGGAAGCTGGAGAGCTCCAGCACGCAGAGATCCATCGGCTGCTTGAGCAGCTCCAGCGCAGGCGTGCCGATATTGCCGCCCACACCGACATTGAGACCGGCTTCGGCAATCATCTCGCCCACCAGGGTGGTAACGGTGCTCTTGCCGTTGGAGCCGGTAATGGCGATGACCGGGGTCTGGGTCTCGCGAACAAACAGCTCGATATCACCGACGATCTGCACGCCACACTCGGCAGCCGCTTTCAGTTCGGGGGTCGCCAGCGCGATACCCGGGCTCGCGACGATCATGTGCGCCTGCTTGAGCAGCGCCTCGTCGAGACCGTGAATGAGCTCTACCTCAGGCGGCAGTTGCTCCTTGCCGGGCGGGTTGGCGCGGGTATCCATCACCAGTGGCGTCACGCCACGGCCGAGGAAGTAATCGACACAGGAGAGCCCGGTTTTGCCCAATCCGATGATGATGACCATGGCCTTACCTCACCTTCAGGGTGGCAAGACCCAGCAGCACCAGCACGAGGGTGATGATCCAGAAGCGCACGATGACGCGCGGCTCCGGCCAGCCCTTCTTCTCGTAGTGGTGATGGATCGGCGCCATGCGGAAGATCCGCACGCCGCGCAGTTTGTATGAACCCACCTGCAGGATCACCGAGACGGTCTCCATCACGAAGACGCCGCCCATGATCACCAGCAGGAACTCCTGACGGACCAACACGGCGATGGTGCCGAGCGCGCCGCCCAGCGCTAGGGAACCAACGTCGCCCATGAAGACCTGCGCCGGATAGGTGTTGAACCAGAGGAAACCCAGACCTGCGCCGACGATGGCGGTACAGACGATCACCAGCTCGGAGGTATAGGGCACGTAGGGAATGTGCAGGTAGTTGGCAAAGTTGACGTTACCGGTAGCCCAGGCGATCAGGGCAAAGCCCCCCGCCACCATCACGGTCGGCATGATGGCCAGACCGTCGAGACCGTCGGTCAGGTTGACCGCGTTGGAGGTGCCAACGATGACAAAGTAGGTCAGCACGATAAACATCAGGCCAAGCTGCGGCATCACATCCTTGAGGAAAGGCACCACCAGCTGGGTCTGCCCCTCATGGGTTGCGGTCGCATAGAGGAACACCGCTACCGCCAGCGCTACCGCGGATTGCCAGAAGTACTTCCAGCGAGCGATCAGGCCGTCGGTATTCTTGCGCACCACCTTGAGGTAGTCGTCGGCAAAGCCGATGGCGCCGTAGGCACCCAGCACAAACAACACCAGCCAGACATAGGGGTTGTCGAGGCGGCACCAGAGCAGCACAGACGTGAAAATCGCAGCAATGATCATCAGGCCACCCATGGTCGGGGTGCCCCGCTTGCTGAGGTGGGACTCGGGACCGTCGTTGCGGATCACCTGACCAAACTTCAGGATCTGCAGACGGCGGATCAGCCGCGGCCCCATCCAGAGGGCAACCCCCAGTCCGGTGATGATCGACAGGATGGCGCGAAACGTTAGGTAGGAGAAGACGTTGAAGAAGGTGAAGTGCGGGGTGAGCAGTTCGGCCAGCCAGACTAGCATGTGGCTGACTCCTGATGGTCTTTGACCATCTCGACGATATCTTCCATGCGGGAGCCACGTGCCCCCTTGACCAGAATCGAAATTTCCTGATGTGTATTTATCATTTGCGCAAGCACTTCAAACAACGACGCCTTGTTATCGAAATGTCGGCCAGCCGCGGCATCTGCGGTATGGCGACTCTCTTCCCCCACTGTTAGCACGGCATCCAGACCACGCTCGCGGGCATGACGGCCAACCCGGGCGTGTTGCTCGGCAGACTCCTCACCCAGTTCCCGCATATCACCGAACACCAGTACCTTGAAGCCGCCCATGGCGGTCAGGGCATCGATGCCCGCCAGCACGGACTCCACGCTGGCATTGTAGGTATCATCCACCAGAGTCAGACCGCCCCAGCGCTGGACGCAGAAGCGCCCCTTGACCGGCGCCATCTGTTCCAGCCCCGCCTTGACGGAGCCGAGGGATGCGCCGAGGGCCAGACAGCCCGCGGCGGCAGCCAGTGCGTTGGCCACGTTGTGGCGACCCGGGATCGCCAGAGTCAGGCTCAGCTCGCCCTGCGGGGTCACCATCACGAACTCGGCGCAGCCTTGCTCGTTGAGCACAAGGTTGCGCGCGTGGAACGGCTGGCTCTGATCGTCGATGGAGAAGGCGCACTGAATGCCGCGTTCCCGCCACTTCGGCCAGAATTCGTTGTCGGCGTTGACGATGGAGGTGCCACCCTCGCTCAAGCCCTCAAAGATTTCGCTCTTGGCGTGGAACACCCCTTCCAGCGAGCCGAAGCCCTCCAGATGGGCCGCCGCCACGTTGTTGATGATGGCGGCATCGGGTTTGGCCAGTGAAGTCGTCCAAGCGATTTCGCCCGGATGGTTGGCCCCCAGCTCCATCACCGCAAACTTGTGTTGCGGTTCGAGGCGCAGCAGGGTGAGCGGCACGCCCACCTCGTTGTTGAAATTGCCAGCAGTGGCCAGCACTTCTCCTTCGTTGCGCAGGATGGCAGTTGCCATCTCCTTCACCGTGGTCTTGCCGCAGCTGCCGGTAATGGCCAGCACTTTCGGATTGATGCGCTCACGCACCAGTTTGCCGAGACGGCCCAGCCCCTTCAGACTGTCGGTCACCACCAGCTGGGGGATGGCCAGCGGCAGCTCACGCTCGACCAGCAGGGCAGAGGCCCCTGCCTGAACGGCCTGCTCGCAAAAATCGTGGGCATCGAAGCGCTCGCCGCGCAGGGCAACGAACAGGGCACCCGCGCCCAAAGTGCGGGTGTCGGTACTGACGACGGTGATCTCGCCGTCGTCACCAATCAGACGGGCATCGAGTACCTGCGCCAGCTCGGCAAGCCTGAGGGTCATCATTTGAATGACTCCAATAATGTGTGCAAGGCGGCCGCAACGGTTTCCCGGTCGCTGTAGTGCCGCTTGTCGGTTCCAATGATCTGATAATCCTCGTGACCCTTACCGGCCACCAAGATGATGTCCTGTTTGCTCGCCTGACCGATGGCCAGCGCAATCGCCTTGACCCGGTCGTGCTCCACCTGCACCGCAGCAGGATCGCGAAGACCCGCCACCATGTCGGCCATGATCCGGGCCGGCTCCTCGGTACGGGGATTGTCGTCGGTCAGGATCACGCGATCCGCATACTGCTCGGCCATGGCGGCCATCATGGCGCGCTTGCCGCGATCGCGGTCGCCACCACAGCCTACCAGGCACCAGAGCTGGCCTGTGCAGTGCACCCGCAGGGCCTGCAATGCCTTCTCCAGCGCATCCGGGGTGTGGGCGTAATCGACCACCGCCAGCGGCGTATCACCACCGCCGAAACACTCCATGCGACCGGTCACCGGCTGCAACTGAGGCGCTGTCGCCAGCAACTCGTTGAAGTCGTAACCGAGCACCAGCATCACACCCATCGCGGCCAGCACATTGCTGACGTTGAAGCGCCCGAGCAAGGGGGCGGATAATACACCATTCCCCCAGCTGGAGTTAATCTGCGCACGAAAACCTTGCTGGTGAAAATCGAGCTGCTGTGCCGTTAATTGACGGCCAGAATGGTGTTCAATCGGGCCATTAACGCTGAACGCCACCGCTGCCGGGTATTTTTCGAGCCACTTGGAACCCAATTCGTCATCCCGGTTAATCACCGCATTCGGCTCATCGACCAGCTGCAGCAACTGCTCTTTGGCCGCGCCATAGGCTTCCATGGTGCCGTGATAATCGAGGTGATCCCGGCTCAGATTGGTGAAAACCGCGGCGGCAAAGGGCAAAGCTGCCACGCGGTGCTGTACCAGACCGTGGCTGGAGACCTCCATCGCCACCAGATCCGCGCCCTGTTCTTGCAGCGCAGCCAGATTGGCTTGCACCTGCACGGCGCTGCCGGTGGTATTTTCCGCTTCGATCAAATTGCCAAACAGGCCGTTGCCGATGGTGCCCATCACACCCGCCTTGCCACCCAGCAGGGTGCGCCAGTTGGCGACCAGCAGCGCAGTAGTGCTCTTGCCATTGGTGCCGGTGATCCCGACCAGATCCAATTTTTGGGCTGGCTGATCGTAGAAATAGCCCGCAAGAGCAGAGAGGTGAGCGGGCAGATCCCGCATCCCGATACAGGGAACCGGAGTCGATGGTGGGATAAATTCACCATCCTCCTCAAACACAACAGCGGTCGCTCCCTGAGCCACCGCCTGTTCGATAAACCGTCTGCCATCCACCTGATGACCACGAATGGCCACGAAAAGCGAGCCGGGGCCAACCCGCCGACTATCCAGCTGGATATCGGTCAGGGTGAGCGCCGGCGCCTGGATACCGAAGGGGCGCAGTAATGCATCAAGTGCGCGGGACAAGAGAAGCCTCCGTACGGGCAAGTTTGGTGGGCACCGCTGGCGGCACCGCATCGGGACGAATATTGAAGAGCTGCAGCACCCCGCCCATGGCCTCTGCAAACGGTGGGGTCGCCACGGCGCCGCCATAATAGGCGCTGCCTTTTGGCTCGTTGATCACCACCACCATGACGAAACGGGGATCACTGGCGGGTGCGAAACCGGCAAACCAGGCCATGTAATCCTTGCCATAGCCACCGGCGACGGCGACCTTGGCGGTACCACTCTTGCCACCGACCCGATAGCCCGGGATCTTGGCTTTTGGAATGGCGTTGTCGACCACATACTCCAGCGCCTGCAACATGGCAGCGGCGTTGTTGTGATCAATCACCTGCTCCCCCTTGGGCGGCGTAGTCACCTTGACGATGGAGAGCGGCACCCGTTTGCCCTTGTTGGCCAGGGTGGCGTAGGCGGAAGCCAGCTGCAGCGGGGTGACTCGCAGACCATAACCAAACGAGAGGGTCGCTCGCTCGATATCGGACCAGCGACGACGCTGGGGCAGCATGCCGCTGCTCTCGCCCATCAGCCCGCTGCCGGTATCCATGCCGAAACCGAACATGCTGAGGGTGTTGATCATCTCCTGCGCCGGCATCCTCAGCGCGATACGCGACATACCTATGTTGGAGGAGTAGCGCAGGATGTCGTAGAGGTTGGTCGCCTTGTGGATACTGACGTCCTTGATCTGCTTGGCACCGATAAAGAGCGGACCACCGGGAATGAAATCTTTCCAGCTGGTGACACCTGCCTGCAAGGCACTGAGCAAAATCAATGGCTTGACGGTCGAACCCGGCTCGTAGGTATCGGTCACCACCCGGTTGCGTACCCGGAAGCTCTGATACTGGCCGCGGTTGTTCGGGTTATAGGAGGGGGTGTTGACCATGGCGAGTACTTCACCGGTCTTGATATCCAGCATCACCATGGAGCCGGAGGTCGCCTTGTTCTCGTCGGTTGCCCGCTTGAGGGCACGGTAGGCCAGAGCCTGCACCCGCTGATCGATACTAAGCTGCAGATCGTTGGCGTTCTTGCCCTCTTTAACGAGGCCAAGCCGTTCGATGACGCGGCCCTGACGATCCTTTCGTACCCGCATTTCGCCGGGTGTCGCCGTCAGCCACTCGTTGTAGCTGCGCTCAATCCCTTCAATACCGCTGCCATCGATGTTGGTCACCCCCACCAGATGGGCGCTGATCTCGCCGGTCGGGTAGAAGCGGCGCGCTTCTGGGCGCAGGTAGACGCCACCCAGCTTGAGCCCCTTGATATATTCTGCTACCGCAGGAGTAACCTGACGCTGCAGATAGACGAAGCGCTTGCTGGGGTTGGCGATGCGGTGTTTGAGGGTATTGATGTCGAGCTTGAGCACGGCGGAGAGCGCCAGCCAGGCGCGCTCATTATTGATGGCCCCGGATTCATGCACCGTCTTGGGATCGGCCCAGACCGCCTCGACCGGTACCGAAACCGCCAGCTGCTCGCCGTTGCGATCGGTGATCATGCCGCGCACCGCCTGGGTAGAAGTGGTACGCAGGGAGCGCATGTCACCCTCCTGACGCAGACGATCCGGATTGATCACCTGGATCCAGGCCAGACGCAGGATCAGACCCACAAACGCGATGCCGATAAACACCGCAAGCGTGCGAAAGCGCCACGGATAGATCGATGGCGCTTTGACATTCGCTTTGGCAGCTTTGGCTGTAGCCTTGCGTCTCATGGTTGGGTAATTACCTTCTCGGTGGTCACCAGCGGACGACCCATCTGCAACTTGTCCATCGCCAGACTCGCCACTCGGGAGTGTTCAGCCAGGGTGCCCTGCTCCAGCAGCAGGTGGCGCCATTCGATATTGAGGCGATCCTCTTCTGCCATCAGATCGTTCTGCTTGGCCGTCAGACCACGGGTCATGTTGGTCACCAGGATCACGGCAAACGCGGTCACCAGCACGGCGACCGACAGAAAAATCTGCAGCTTGTGCCGCCAGAGATCGGCAACGATCTCCTTGGCCAGATGAACACGCACTTCGCTCATCGCTTACTCCGCCAGCCGTTCGGCAACCCGCAGCACCGAGCTGCGTGACCGGCTGTTTTCAGATACTTCATGATCAGAAGGCTTGAGTGCCTTGCCGACCGACTTCAATTTGCGACCGCCTGCCAGCTGGGCCTCGGTCAAGGGAATGCCGTAAGGCACTTCCGGTCCCTTCTCATGCTTGCGGATGAAATGCTTTACCAATCGGTCTTCCAGCGAATGGAAGCTGATAACCGACAGACGGCCATGTGGTGCCAACACTTCCAATGCACCGTTGAGCGCGGTTTCGATCTCGTCCAGCTCGCTGTTGATATAGATGCGAATGGCCTGGAAACTGCGGGTTGCCGCATGCTTGCCCTTCTCCTTGCTCGGATTGACCCGGGCAATCATCTCCGCCAGTTGGCGGGTACGCACATAAGGCTCGGTCACTCGGTCGTGCACGATGGCACGGGCGATCTTCTTGGCAAAACGCTCCTCACCGAAGGTCTTCAGCACCCAGGCGATGTCATCCACATCGGCCTTGGCCAGCCACTCGGCGGCGCTCTGACCGGAGGTGGGGTCCATCCGCATATCGAGCGGACCATCTTTCATAAAGCTGAAGCCACGCTCGGCATCATCCAGCTGGGGTGAAGAGACCCCCAGATCCAGCAGGAAGCCATCCACCTTGCCCAGCAAACCGCGCTCATCCAGATAGGAGGCGATGCCAGAGAAGGGGCCGTGCACGATTTCGAAACGGGGATCCTGGATCTTGGCGGCCTCGGCGATCGCCTGGGGATCGCGGTCGATGGCGATCAGGCGGCCATTGGGGCCAAGGTGCTGCAGGATCAGACGAGAATGACCACCACGGCCAAAAGTACCGTCGACGTAGACACCGTCCGGCTTGATGGCCAGACCTTCAACGGCTTCGTGCAGCAGCACTGTGATGTGTTCAGCGGCTTGGGTCATTTATAAAGAGAAATCCTGTAGTCGTGGTGAGCTTGCCCAATCGTCCCCGGGCAGACCCAAGATGTCGTCATTGACCTGTTGTTGCCAGCGGGCTTCATCCCACAACTCAAACTTGTTGAGCTGGCCCACCAGCATGATTTTCTTGTCCAGCCCCGCATGGTTGCGCAGTGGCTGACTGAGCAGCAGACGGCCATTGCCATCCAGCTCGCATTCGGTTGCATGTCCCAGCAGCAGTCGCTGCAAACGGCGCTCTTGCGGATTCATGCTGGAGAGAGTCTTGAGCTTGCGCTCGACCTCTTCCCATTCATTCAGGGGATAAAGCAGCAGACAGGGATGGGCAATATCGATGGTGCAGACCAGCTGGCCGTCGCTTTCATCGCGCAGCCAATCACGAAATTTGGTCGGAATTGCCAGCCGCCCTTTACTGTCCAGGCTGATGGCATGAGCGCCACGCAACAAATTGCAGTCCCTGAAGGTGAGTGAGCAGGCAGATTGCCCCTCTAAAAACCACTTTGATCCACTTTTCCCCACCTTGAAGTTTAAGGACGAGCAGGGGGCTTTTCAAGCAAGGAGATGGGACAGAGGGAACATATTGACGCAGCAATTGCATACCGCGGATTGAGTGGGTTGATTTTCCACAAGTTATTTGGCGTTAGGCTCTGGCGATTAATTGAAATAAGTGAATGAACTGAGAACACACACAATATGCGGGTGCGAACAACCATCCTCGGTTCTATCACCATCTATCGCTGCCATCGTGCCAAATACGAAACTATTCGATTGATTTAAAACATATAATTTCATTCAAAATGACGAGAACAAAAATATCCCGTCAACGAAGCCATATTTCCCATGCATAAAAAAGAGCCCCGCGATAAATCGCAGGGCTCTTCGGAATGAGGTCGGAGTCGGCCTGTAAGCCGGGTTCTGTACCGGGTTGCCCCGGGTAGCAATCATTCCTCTAGGCCAGCAATCGCTCGCTGGCTCAAGCAACCTACCCGCCCCCAACGCGGGCCGCGCCAATAGGGGCCTATTTGGTCTTGCTTCGGGTGGAGTTTACCGTGCCACGAACTGTTGCCAGTCGCGCGGTGCGCTCTTACCGCACCCTTTCACCCTTACCTGATCCCTTGCGGGCCATCGGCGGTCTGCTCTCTGTTGCACTGGTCGTAGGCTCACGCCCCCCAGGCGTTACCTGGCACCCTGCCCTGTGAAGCCCGGACTTTCCTCCCCTCCGCCCGTCTGTCCCGAGGGACACAACGACGAAGCAGCGATTGCCCAGCCAACTCCGAGGCGCGGATTATAGCCTTGCGATACGCACGGGGTAAACCGGCAATTCCCGTTTACAGCCATTTATCGCGCTTTGGCCCCCGTTTACAGGCTGACTGATTGTCGATACAAAGGATTGCACAGGTCAGAAAAAAGTCTACTGGCCTATTTCATCGGCTCAATAGTGCTCGAGACCGTATTTATAGAGGGCATTCTTCTTCACACCGTGGATCTCGGCGGTCAGGGCGGCCGCTTTTTTCAGTGGCAACTCGGTCACTAGCAACCCAAGGGTACGGATCGCCTCGGCTGGCAGATCCTCTTCCTCTTTGGAGGCGCCAGCCACGACCAGCACGATCTCGCCGCGGCAGCGGTTGTCATCCTCGCCAAGCCAGGTCAGCATTTCAGAGGCTGGCAGACCGTGGATCGACTCAAAGGTCTTGGTCAGCTCACGGCACACCACCACCTGACGCTCGCCAAGAATGCGAGCAATCGCTTCCACTGTATCCTGCACACGGCGCGGGGATTCGTAAAACACCAGCGAACGGGTGTCTTCAATAACGGCTTGCAGACGATCGTCACGCCCCTTGCTCTTGGCGGGCAGGAAGCCTTCAAAGGCAAAGCGATCGGTGGGCAGACCGGCCGCGCTCAGGGCGGTGATGGCGGCACAGGGGCCGGGCAGCGGCACCACCTTGACCCCAGCTTCACGACAGCGGGTGACCAAGTGATAACCGGGGTCGCTGATGAGCGGAGTGCCGGCATCGGAGACCAGCGCAACACTCTTGCCCTCTTTGATCCTGCCGATCAGCACATCGGCTTTCTGCTGCTCGTTGTGATCGTGCAGGGCGAAGGTCGGTACCGATATTTGGTAGTGGCTGAGCAGGATACCGGTATGACGGGTATCTTCGGCTGCCACCAGATCGACACTGCGTAAAATATCCAATGCACGCTGGGTGATGTCCGCCAGATTGCCGATCGGAGTGGGGACTATATACAGGGTTGGGATGTCACTCATGGGATCTCCGAGTGCCCCGACAATTGTGTCGCCATATTGGCCCGTTTACACTATGGGGAACTTCAACACTGGTCGGGGAATGAACTTGAACCGGGTTACAAAGCAGCTAAGTGTATCACGACTCTTCGGCATCATACTCGCGGCAGTACTGCTCGCCGCCTGTGCGTCGGAGCCCAATCAACCGTCAGGGCAGTCAGGCATGCCCTCTGCGTTTTCCAATCTGACCAAGAATGCCCAGTGGTATCTTGAGCAGGTGGATCCCGCCAAGCCGGCCGAGGCCTTTACCTGGCAGATGCTGGCGGCACGCAGCTATCTGGCGCTGGGCCAGGCCAAACCGGCCTCGGCACTGTTCCAGCAATTGCAGAAGCAGGCCAAGGATCCCGTTCAGAAGGCGCAGTTGCAACTGCTGCAAGCCCATCTGTTGCTGGCGCAAGGCCACGCCAATCAGGCGCTGATCCTGCTGGAAGGCAAACCCGAGGTGGCGCTGGATGCCGATACCCAGAAGGATTGGTATCGCCAGCGCGTGGTGCTGCAGCTCGACATCAATAACAAGTTTGGTGCCGCCAAGTCGTTGATTGCACTGGAGCCCTACCTCAATCAGAGCGAGCAGGCGACCAACCATCAGCAGATCTGGTCGTTGCTGAAAAGCATGACCCCCTCCACCCTGCAAGCGCTGGAAGAGGCTCCGGCCCCTGATGTGACCACCGGCTGGTTGCGACTGGCGGCACTGGTCAACGAGTTTGGCGCCCAGCCGAACTTGCTGGCCCGCCAGCTGGCAGGCTGGAAGCGCGACTTCCCCAACCATCCAGCCCAGAAGGATATGCCGGCAGGATTGGGCGATCTGGCGGCCACTGCCAGCACCTCGGTGCAACAGATCGCCGTGCTGCTGCCCCTCTCCGGCAATCTGGAGCCGCAGGGCGCCGCCATCCGTAACGGTATGCTGATGTCTTATAAGGAAAATCAGGGGCAATTCACCCTGAACTTCTACGACACCCAGAGCAAGTCAACCGGCGATCTTTATAAGCAGGCGATTCAGGAAGGGGCAGACATGATCATCGGCCCGCTGCTGAAAGATCGGGTCGAGGAGCTGCTCAAGGCCAATCCGACCGTGCCGGTACTGGCGCTCAACGAGCTGGACAAGCCGGTCGTCAACGACACCACCTACTACTTCTCCCTCTCTGCCGCCGCAGATGCCGCCCAGGCAGCCCAGTACCTTTACACCCAGGGCTACCGTAAACCGCTGCTGATCGCCGCCCAGGGTCGGATCGGTTACAGCAGTATCAAGGCTTTCGAGCAGAGCTGGGCCACCCTGAGCCAGGATAAGCCGGTGGTTGCCACCTTCGGTGCCCGCAACGAAGTACAGGGGATGGTCAAGAATGCCCTGAGCGGCCGCTCTACCGCCCGTGCTGGTGAAGTGGTGCAACTCTCTGATGCCGCACCGCGCAGCATCGATGCCGTTTATGTGGTGGCCAACAGCCTGGAAACGCGGATGATCAAGCCCTACGTGGATGTCTCGGTCAATCCGATGGGCAGCCTGCCCATCTACACCAGCTCCCGCGGCTACGACAGCGCAGCCACCGAGGTCGCCTCCGAGCTCAACGGCATGCATATCGCCGATATGCCGCTGCTGCTGGGCGGCTACGAGAAACAGCGCGAGCAGATCGCCCTGCTCTGGCCGCAGACCCAGGGTGACCTGCTGCGCCTGTTTGCCATGGGCTACGATGCCGTCAGTCTGGCTGAGAACCTGCAGCAGATGCGCAAGGTGGGCGGCATGCAGCAGGCCGGCATGAGCGGTCAGCTGAGCGTGGACGCCCAGGGCAATATCGTACGTATGCTGAGCTGGGGTACTTACCAGAACGGCAAACTGGTCGACGAGAACGCCGTTCAGCAACTGGAGGAGCCCTCCAATGAAGGAACTATGGAAACGGATGCGCCAGCAGTTGCCGAGCCTGTTCCCCTCACCAACGAGCAAGGGACAGCACTTTGAACAAGTCGCTGAACGCTGGTTGCAGGCCCGGGGCCTGCAACCGGTAGCTCGCAACTACCGCTGTCGTGGCGGTGAAATAGATCTCATCATGCACCAGGGCCAGACCCTGGTGTTTGTTGAGGTGCGCTACCGGGCCACCGGCAGCCATGGCGGGGCCGCCAGCTCGGTCACCCGCAGCAAACAGCACAAGATCATGCTGGCAGCGCGCCACTATTTGAAGCAACATGCCATCAACGAGGCCAATCAGGCCTGCCGATTCGATGTGATTGCGTTCGAGGGCGACCAGCCAGCCTGGATCCAGAACGCATTTTAAGAGGACCCTATGACTGACCGCATCAAAGAGAACTACACCGAAAGCATCCAGACCAAGATAGCCGCCGCCGAGGCGCTGCCGGATGCCATCCATACTGCAGCCCAGATGATCACCATCTGCCTGCTCAATGGCCACAAGGTGCTGGCATGCGGTAACGGTCCTTCTGCCGCACTCGCGCAACTGTTCATCTCCGAGCTGGTCAACTGCTACGAGACCCAGCGCCCCTCCCTGCCCGGCATGGCACTGACCCCGGACATGGCGACCATCAGCGCCATCGCCACCGATCACGGTTTTGAAGAGGTCTACGCCAAGCAGATCCGCGCGCTGGGCCAGCCTGGCGACATTCTGGTGGTCATCACCACCTCCGGCCACAGCCGCAGCCTGATCAAGGCCGCCGAGGCTGCCCTCTCCCGTGACATGACCATAGTGGTGCTGAGCGGGGGTGACGGTGGCGAAATGGCAGGTCTGCTCGGCCCGAACGATGTGGAGATCCGTGTTCCCTCCGCCCGTCGCCCTCGCATTCTGGAAGTGAATCTGTTGACCCTGCACTGCCTGTGTGATCTCATCGACCAGACACTTTTCCCGCAACAGGAAGATTGAAACCATGAAAAAGCACACTATCCTGCTCGGTCTGCTGGTTAGCACCCTGCTGCTGCAAGGCTGCGCAGCCCTGGTTGTTGGCGGCGCAGCAGGGACTGCCAAGGCCTCTGGCGATCGCCGAACGCTGGGCGCGCAGTGGGATGACCAGACCATAGAGCTGAAAGCGGCCAATCTGCTGGCCGACAACAAACCCCTCAGTGCAGCCAGCAAGATCAGCGTCTACAGCAACAATGGCCGCGTTCTGCTGGTCGGCCAGACACCTTCTGACGTTTACAAGATTGAGGCAGGCAAAATTGTCAGTCGCATCGAAGGGGTGCGCCACGTCTACAACGAATTGCGCATCGGCCAACCTGCCAGTTTCACCACCCGCAGCAATGACTCCTGGATCACCTCCAAGGTGAAAGCCGACATGTTCGGCACCAAGAACTTCGACAGCACCAAGGTCAAGGTGGTCACCGAGAACGGCGAGGTGTTCCTGATTGGTCTGGTGACTCGCCAGGAGGGAGAGCAGGCAGTCAACATCGCCCGCCATGTCACCGGAGTGAAGCGCGTGATCAAGGCCTTCGAATTCGCCCAAAACTAGCCTCACGACTGACCCGCATACATAAACGCAGCCAACTGGCTGCGTTTTTTATTTAATGACTTTCAGGGTCGGACGGCCGCTGGGGCGCGGCGGCTCCGGCTCAGGCTCAGGCTCCACGGGCGCTTCAGCTTGCTCCAGCCAGATATCGTAACCGGGCTCCGGCGGGAACATGGTGCCCACGCCGTTCTCCCGTGCATGAATAGCCAACACTGCCGCCATCGGGATGTAAACCTGCTGGGAGACCCCGCCAAAGCGGGCACTGAAGCTGATAGCCTCGTTATCCATGTGAAATTGCATCACGGCTCGGGGCGCGATATTCAGTACAATTTGCCCGTCCTGAGCAAACTGCATCGGCACCATCACATGGGGAATGTTGACGTTGACCACCAGATGAGGGGTCAGATCGTTGTCCAGCAACCAGTCAAAGAACGCCCGTAACAAGTACGGGCGGCTCGGTGTCATTGTCGGTTCCATGCTCATACGCCAGCACGGATCTCGCGTTCGGCTTCGGTCAGGGAAGCCTGGAAGGACTCACGCTCGAACAGACGAACCATGTAGGCCTTCAGCTCTTTGGCGCCACGACCGGTCAGGTCGATGCCAAGGCTCGGCAGACGCCACAGCAGCGGTGCCATGTAGCAATCCACCAGACCGAACTCTTCGCTCATGAAATAGGGCATTTCACCGAAGATCGGCGCGATGGCCAGCAGGTTGTCACGCAGTTCGTTGCGTGCCGCTTCAGCATCGGTACCGGCCATGATCTTGTCGGCCAGGGAGTACCAGTCCAGCTCGATGCGGTGCATCATCAGACGGCTGTTACCGCGGGCAACCGGGTAAACAGGCATCAGGGGCGGATGCGGGAAGCGCTCGTCCAGATACTCCATGATGATGCGCGAGGTGTAGAGTGCCAGCTCACGATCAACCAGGGTCGGTACAGAGTTGTACGGGTTCAGCTCGGCCAGCTCATCCGGCAGATTGGCTGGATCAACCTGGCAGATATCCACGCTAACACCCTTCTCCGCCAGGACAATACGCACCTGATGGCTGAACATATCGTTGGCACCGGAAAACAGCGTCATTACCGAACGCTTATTGGCAGCTACAGCCATTGAACCCTCCCGTCATTAAAAAGCAGAAACGGCAATGAAGCATCTTGGTCTTCATTGCCGTGCATTATATTACCCGTATCTGGTCGCTTAGTGAACGTCGCGCCAGAATTCCTTCTTCAACAGCACAGTGAAGATGAAGAAGATCACGATGAAACCAAGCACCCAGAAGCCCATGCGTTCACGCTCCTGTTGTACCGGTTCAGCCGAGTAGACCAAGAAGTTTACCAGATCCAGTACCGTCTGATCATACTCTTCGTCATCCATTTCACCATTACCGTCAGATTTGATGCTGACAACCTGCTGGGTTTCCACTCCGTCGACCGTGTGAGTAGCGAACTCTGCACGGGGGGTTCCCTGCAACGGTTCCAACACATGAGGCATGCCCACAGACGGGAACACCACATTATTCACCCCAAACGGACGAGTCGGATCCACGTAAAAAGAACGCAGATAGGTGTAAATCCAGTCCGCACCACGTACCCGGGCAACCAGAGTCAGATCCGGAGGGGGAGCACCAAACCACTTGGCGGCATCCTTCTCGGACATGGCGATCTTCATCAGATCACCCACTTTGGCGCCAGTGAAGATGAGGTTCTCCTTCATCAGCTCCTCGGGGATCTCCAGATCGGCAGCAACCCGGTTGTAGCGTTGATACTGGGTAGAGTGGCAGCCTGCACAATAGTTCATGAAGGTGGCAGCTCCACGTTGCAGGGATGCCTTGTCGCTCAGATCATAATTGGCTTTGTCCAGATGCACGGCCCCAGCATTGGCAAACACCAGTGATGGCAGCAGGGTCAGCACTGCAAATATTATTTTTTTCATTTAAATGTAACCCTCTCCGGCAGCGGCTTGGTGCGTTCGTTTTTGCTGTAGAAGAACAACAGCACGAAGAAACCGAAATAACCCAAGGTACAAATCTGGGCAACCAGCGTCAGGGTCGGCGTCGACGGCAGTACACCCAGCACCCCCAGGATGATAAAGCAGACCACGAACTGGGCGATGTTAAGCTTGTGTAGCTTGCTGCGATAGCGAACAGAACGCACCTTGCAGCGATCCAGCCAAGGCAGCAGGAACAACACCACAATAGAGAGGCCCATCATGATGACGCCAAGCAGCTTGTCAGGTACCGCACGCAGAATCGCGTAGAAGGGGGTGAAGTACCACACAGGCGCGATGTGAGCAGGAGTCTTCAGGCCGTTGGCCACTTCAAAGTTCGGCTTCTCGAGGAAGTAACCCCACATATCCGGCTTGAAGAAAATGATGGCGCAGAAGAAGAACAGGAAGCCCGCCACACCGATCATGTCCTTGACGGTGAAATAAGGGTGGAACGCCACCGCATCCAGCGGCCAGCCGTTCTCGTCCTTGTGCTTCTTGATGTCGATACCGTCCGGGTTGTTGGAGCCCACTTCGTGCAGCGCCAGAATGTGCATGGCAACTAGCATCACCAGCACCAGCGGCAACGCGATGACGTGCAGCGCGAAGAAGCGGTTAAGGGTCGCACCGGAGATCACGTAGTCACCGCGGATCCACAGGGTCAGATCGTCACCGATGACCGGAATGGCGCCAAACAGCGAGATGATGACCTGGGCACCCCAGAATGACATCTGACCCCAGGGCAGTAAGTAGCCCATAAAGGCTTCCGCCATCAGCACCAGGAAGATCAGCATGCCGAAGATCCACAGCAGCTCACGAGGCTTCTGATAAGAGCCATAGATCATGCCGCGGAACATATGCATATAGACCACGATGAAGAATGCAGACGCACCGGTTGAGTGCATGTAACGCAGCAGCCAGCCGTACTCCACATCGCGCATGATGTACTCCACGGAGGCAAACGCACCTTCCGCAGAGGGGTTGTAGTTCATGGTCAACCAGATACCGGTGATGATCTGGTTAACCAGCACCAGCATGGCCAGCGAGCCGAAGAAGTACCAGAAGTTCAGGTTCTTCGGTGCCGGATACTTGGCCATGTGGTCGTTGTACATGGCCGTGAGCGGGAATCGATAATCGATCCAGCCCATCAGTTTACTCAACATGGTCAGGCCTCCTTGCCATCGGCACCGACCAGGATGGTGGTGTCATTAATGAATTGATAGGGCGGAATGACCAGGTTCAGCGGTGCAGGCACCCCCTGGAACACACGGCCGGCCATGTCGAACTTGGAGCCATGGCACGGGCAGAAGAAGCCGGACGTAACGCCCTGCACCTGCTCGCCAAAGCTGTCAGGCAGATAGGAAGGTGAACACCCCAAGTGGGTGCAAATACCGACCGCGACAAAAATTTCGGGCTTGATCGATCTGTACCCGTTATGGGCATAGTCAGGCTGCTGCGGCTCTTCAGATGAGGGATCCCGCAGCTTGTCATCATGCGCGGCCAAGGCATCCAGCGTCTGTTTGGTGCGTTTCACCACCCAGACAGGCTTGCCTCGCCACTCGACACGGATGAGCTGACCCGGTTCCAACTTGCTGATATCGACTTCAACCGGCGCACCGGCTGCTTTGGCCTTGGCGCTCGGATTCCATGACTTTATAAACGGCACTGCGGTAAACGCAGCTCCTACCCCACCAACGGCAACCGTTGACCAGGTAAGAAATCTGCGGCGACCGGTATCAACTGGCGCATTGCTCATCCAAAAACTCTCCCATGTGGACTCCGCACATTCTTATAGTGTCCCTGTTCCCCATTTTTCCCGTGACAACAGCGGCGGAAGCTGGATTTACAATTGCCACAGAAAACAGGGGAAATTTTAAAGAAAAGATAACAACTTGACAAGAAAGAGCGGTGAGCAATGAAAACAATAAAGAAACAATTTTTTGTCTTTTGTGACGCGTGGTTAGCATTGATGTCGGTAATATTACCAATAAAAAAAGCCTGGCAACCGCCAGGCTTTTTTGACACTCGAAAGAGTGAGTACCAAAAGCGAATTAACGCTTGGAGTACTGCGGACGCTTACGAGCTTTGTGCAGACCAACTTTCTTACGCTCAACCTTACGGGCATCACGAGTAACAAAGCCAGCTTTACGCAGTTCGGAACGCAGGGTTTCGTCGTACTGCATCAGAGCACGAGTGATACCGTGGCGGATCGCACCAGCTTGACCGGAGATGCCACCACCGTTAACGGTGATGTACAGGTCCAGTTTCTCGGTCATCTCAACCAGTTCCAGCGGCTGACGAACTACCATGCGGGCAGTCGGACGGCCGAAGTACTGCTCCAGGGAGCGCTGGTTGATTACGATCTTGCCGCTACCCGCTTTGATAAATACGCGAGCAGTGGAGCTTTTGCGACGGCCGGTACCGTAGTATTGATTTTCTGCCATGTTGCCAGTTCCCGATTAGATATCCAGTACTTGAGGTTGCTGAGCAGCATGAGCATGCTCGGCGCCTGCGTAAACTTTCAGTTTACGGAACATGGCACGGCCCAGAGGACCTTTCGGCAGCATGCCTTTGACGGCTGCTTCGATTACCATTTCCGGTTTACGCTGAATCAGCTTGTCGAAGCTGATTGACTTGATACCACCCGGGAAACCGGAGTGAGCGTGGTACATTTTGTCGGTAAATTTCTTACCGGTTACGTGTACCTTCTCAGCGTTTACAACGATGATGTAATCACCGGTGTCAACGTGCGGAGTGTACTCAGCTTTGTGCTTACCACGCAGACGAGCAGCGATCTCGGTTGCGATACGACCCAGAGTTTTACCTTCTGCGTCCACAATGTACCAGTCACGTTTTCGGTTTCTGGCTTGGCAACGAAAGTTTTCATTAAGTTAAACCCAATTACCTGTTACAGACCCAATTGCTTATGGGGGCTCTCCCACAAACAACAAACGATGGCCTACCTGTACCCCTTCGAATACAAGTAAAGCTTAAAGTGTTGCTGTCTTATCGACAGCTGTAACGTGGGCCGGGCGATTATAAGTGAAGTTGCCTTAAATATCACCTGCTAATTTCACTGCCATGAAACCAGCAAATGTCGCCCGGCCCTACCTGCCGCAGATGCCCATCCGACTGGCAGGCGCGGTATTGTGACTAAGGAAGGTGCACTCTGGCAAGGTATTCGTGCGATTGCATTTCCTGAAGCCGCGAAAGACAGCGTTTGAATTCGAAATTCAGCAGCCCTTCGCCGTAGAGTTCTGTCATGGGAACCGCCGCTGACATGATGAGCTTGACGTGCCGTTCGTAGAACTCATCGACCATGGCAATGAAGCGGCGAGCCGCGTCATCCGTGCCTGTGCCCATTGGTTGCACATTGGCCAGCAGAATGGTATGGAACAGCCTGGCCAGCTCGATATAGTCGTTCTGGGAGCGGGGAGTACAGCAAAGTTGCTCAAATTCCATATAGAGCACCCCTTCCCCCATTCCGAGCAACGTCAGCTGACGATGATTGACCTCGAACGTCCCCTCGCAAGCCGTGTGCCCACCGGTTAATTGCTGAAAATAGTGGTCAAGATTGGCTTTTGCCTGCAAGTCCAGCGGGCAGTGATAAATCTCGGCTTGTTCCAGCGTACGCAGGCGATAGTCGATACCGCCATCCACGTTAAGTACCTCGCAATGACGCTCGATAAGCTCGATAGCTGGCAGAAAACGGGCTCGCTGCAGCCCGTTGCGATAAAGATCCTGCGGCGGAATATTTGAAGTGGCAACCAGCACGACACCGTGACCAAACAGCTCCTGGAACAGCGTACCCAGCAACATGGCGTCGGTGATGTCGGAGACAAAAAATTCGTCGAAACAGATGATGTCTATTTCACTGGCAAGCTTGCTGGCCACCAGCTTGAGGGGATCGGACTGCCCGCTCAACCCCTGCAGTTCATCGTGAATGCGGTGCATGAAGCGGTGGAAATGGCTGCGCATCTTGCGCGTCCCCGGCAGGCTGTCGAAAAAAGTATCCATCAGCCAGGTCTTGCCTCGGCCCACTCCGCCCCACATATAGATACCGAGGACGGGCTCCGGCGGCTTGGGCTTTTGCAGCCAACCCAGCAGCCCTCGAGATCTGGTCGGAGTCGGGCGCCGTAGCAAATCCTGATACAGTCGCTCCAGCCTGCTAATGGCCATCCCCTGCGCGGGGTCGGCCACAAAGCCGGGGCGCAGCAGATCCTGCTGGTATTTTTGCTGCGGTGTCATCCTTGAGCGCCTCTCCAAGTCCCTGAATCGAGGACAAAATGGTATCACGGCCTCAGGACGCACGGTATAGTGCCATCAAGGCATGGCGGTTATGACGACCGCATAAACCCACTCTGTTTTAGCTGTAACAAGGAGCATCTATGAGTCTGTTAACTGGGATCCTGCTGGCTGTCGCGGCCTTGATTATCGGTATCGTTCTCGGCCGTTTTTCGGTACGTAGCCGCGATGCTGGCCGTCTCGAACAGGAACTGAAGAAGGCCCACAAGGAGCTCGAGAGTTATCAGGGCCAGATCAACACCCACTTCGCCGACAGCGCCGCCCTGATGGAGCAACTGGCCGAGCAGTATCAGACCCTCTATCGCCACATGGCCGAGCAGAGCAAATTCCTGGCCAAGGCGCAGGAACCGCTGTTCCGCGAGTCATTGGTAGAAGAAGCCCCTGCCAATGTGGCAGAAGAGCCGGGCGTTCCGCCTCGCGACTATGCTGGCGCCTCTTCCGGACTGCTCAAGCAACCAAACTAGTTCCTCGCGGAACTAATTGGCCAGTCCCGTGGTCTGACCTTGACGATTGCAATGCAACTTTTTCTGGGAGCTGTTTTTCATATGCGTAAACCTCTTTCCATGCTCAGTGTGCTAGCCCTCAGTGTCGGTATCGCCATGTCTGCGGCCCCTGCTCAGGCTGCACTGCCTTCCCTGTTAGGTTCAAATCAGGAGATGCCAAGCCTGGCGCCTGTTCTCGAACAGGTCACCCCGGCGGTGGTCAATATCTCGGTTTCTGGCAAAAAAATTACCCGTCAGCGTCTGCCGGAACAGTTCAAGTTCTTCTTCGGCCCCAACATGCCCGATGAACAGGTGAGCGAGCAGCCGTTCCAGGCGCTCGGCTCCGGTGTTATCGTCGATGCCAAGAAGGGTTACGTGATCACCAACGCCCACGTGGTGCACGAGGCGGACGAGATCAAGGTCAACCTGAAGGATGGTCGTGAGTATGCGGCCAAGAAGATCGGTGAAGACAAGCAGTCCGACATCGCCCTGCTGCAAATCAAGGCCGAGGATCTGGTGCAGATCAAGTTCGCCGACTCCGATGAGCTGCGGGTAGGTGACTATGCGCTGGCCATCGGCAACCCGTTTGGTCTGGGCCAAACCGTCACCTCCGGTATCGTCAGTGCGCTGGGTCGCAGCGGCCTCAACATCGAGAATCTGGAGAACTTCATCCAGACCGATGCGGCCATCAACTCCGGTAACTCCGGCGGCGCTCTGCTCAACCTGCGTGGCGAGCTGATCGGTATCAACACCGCGATTCTGGGCCCGAACGGCGGCAACATCGGCATCGGCTTTGCTATCCCCTCCAACATGGTGCGGGATCTGACCGAGCAGATCGTCAAGTACGGTGAAGTGCGTCGCGGCCAGCTGGGCATTACCGGCACCGAGCTCACCTCCGACATCGCCAAAACCTTCGGTTACAACAAGAAGGATGGCGCCTTCGTCAATCAGGTCATGCCTGATTCGGCGGCCGACAAGGCGGGCATCAAGGCTGGCGATATCATTGTCAGCATCGATGGCAAACCGGTTCGCTCCTTCGGCGAGCTGCGTGCCAAGATCGCCACCATGGGCGCTGGCAAGCAGGTCGAGCTGGGGCTGATCCGCGATGGCAAGCCGCAAACTGCCAAAGTGACCCTGAAGCAGGCCGATGACAGCGAAGTACGCGCCAGCGCGCTGCATCCGGCACTGGAAGGGGCCAAGCTGAGCACCACTACCGACCCGGTCTCCGGTGTTGCGGTGGCCGACATTGATCCTCGCTCTCCGGCAGCTGCTTCCGGCCTGCAGAAGGGTGACATCATCATCGGGGTCAACCGCCTGCGCATCAACACCCTGGGCGAGCTGACCAAGGCGCTCAAGAACAAGCCTGACGTGCTGGCACTCAACATCCAGCGCGGCGACTCCTCGCTCTATCTGGTGATCCGCTAACGCTCAAGTTGTTCGCCAACCCCTCTATCACCCGCGGCCTTCACCGCGGGTGATTTTTATCCATCGATAGTGTTATTCTCTGCGCGCAGCCTGTACGGATGAGAATGACATGAAAATCCCCCCTTTAGTCAGTTACTTGGGCAAGTCTGTCGGTTTTGGATTGACCGTCGCAGCGCTGCTGTTGCTGCTGTTTCCCCATTTTCGCGGTGGTGCCCAACTGCCCGGCATCATCACCAATGCCCGTGAACTGAGTTTCTCCTATGCCGCCCATCGGGCAGGCCCTGCCGTCGTCAACATCTATACCCGCAGCTTTGCCCCCAATCAGGGCAATCAGGGGGAACTGCGCCCACAAGGGCTGGGTTCTGGCGTCATCATGAATCAGCGCGGCTATGTACTGACCAACTACCACGTCATCGCCGATGCCGACCAGATCATCGTCGCGTTGCAGGATGGTCGGGTCTTCAGTGCCGAGCTGGTCGGAACCGATCAGCTCACCGACCTCGCCGTGCTCTATATCGAGTCAGACAACCTGCCGGTGATCCCGCAGGATCCCGAGCGACTGCCAGAAGTGGGAGATGTGGTGCTCGCCATCGGCAACCCCTACAACGTCGGCCAGACCATCACCCAGGGCATTATCAGCGCGACCGGCCGTACCGGCCTATCCAGCATGGGGCCCGACAGCAATGGCCGTCAGGATCTGCTGCAGACCGATGCCGCCATCAACGAGGGCAACTCGGGCGGGGCGCTGGTCAACGGCCGTGGCGATCTGGTGGGGATCAACACCGCCACCTATCACCTCAACGGCAATCAGGAGAGCTACGGCATCAGCTTCGCCATCCCCTACCGGCTGGCAAAACGGATCATGGATGAGCTGATCGCCAACGGCCGGGTGATCCGCGGCTACCTCGGGATCTCCAGCGTCGAGATCAACCCCATAGTCGCGCGGATGATGAACCTCGGCGACCTGCGTGGCTTGGTGGTGGAGAGTCTGGATCCCAACGGCCCGGCGGCCAAAGGCGGCCTGCAGCGAGGGGATGTGCTGCTCAAGATCAACGGAGAGGCCATCAGTGGCGTACGCAGCGCCATGGACAAGATTGTCGAGAGCCGCCCCGGCACCAAGCTGACCATCTCGGTATTCCGCTCCGGCAAGCCGCTGGAAGTGGTGGTCACTATAGAGGAAGACCTGCGCTATCAGCAGAGAACGGCCAGCTCGAGCGCAGCATCGGCCAGCTAGCGTCACTTCTTTTAATGAGAAGGGCGGGAAACCGCCCTTTTCCATATCTGCCCTCTCGGTAACGTCTCTTACCGTGAGATGACTCACAGTTTCCCGCAACGCTTCCCCTGCCCCCGCCCCCCCCGATTTGTGCGCTACCGATCACACAAAACCAGCTTCAATAAGCACTCTTTTTACCTTTTCAGTATCCAAACGATCACTTCGGGGCCATTTCCTCAGGAATTTCCGCTTCGAATCGGAAAAACACTGCCTCCTCCACATCGACGCGCAGGCTTAGGGTAACGCCATACCTTCTGCCAGCCTTGGAGAGCAGACATTGCAAACAGAGACTCACGACCAGACCCTGACCCCGAACAGCCCGGAGTTGCTGCGCCAGACCGATCATATCCTCGCGCGCATTTATCCCCTGCTGGCCGAACAGGGCATCATCCCCAACGAGGTGCAACGGCAGATGCTGGCTTCCCATGTCAAAGCCATGGTGTGGCGCTCCCACAGTGGCGAGCCCCTGCCGGAGGTTGACCTCAGCCTGTTTGAAGAGATCTCCCCCCTCTCACTGCGTCTCGCCGAACAGGTCGTCAGCTGGCTGGATCAGCTTGCTTATGAGGAGGCGCACCTCTTGTCCGTCCATTTTGAAGTCGCCAAAGAAAACGAACTCAGCTCGGTGCAGAACCCGTAACTCAAGGAGAAATCGATATGACAGCCATCAAACTCGTTATTGGAGACCGTCTCGGCAAGGGTCAGAAAGTGGGCGCAGGCGCGGAAGCTGCCGGGGCCAACGTGACCATCATCCCAGGCATGGCCGCTGACATGAAGCTCGGCGATGTGATGAACAAGGAACAGGCGGATCTCGGCATCTCCTTCTGCGGCAGCGGCGGCGCCGGGGCGATCACCGCCCAGACCAAATACGGCTACAAGTGCCGCTACGGCATGCGCTCTGTTGAAGAGGGCGTCACCGCCATCAACGAAGGGTGCGTGGTGCTGGGCTTCGGTTTCATGGACAAGGAAGAGCTGGGCCAGAAGCTGGTCGAAGCCTTCGCCAAGAAGCACGGACGCGCCTGATGAAAGAGAACTTCACCACCCAGGTCATCGTCAACGGCAAGGGGACGACACGCCAGCAGGCGTTTGCCTCCGCCCTCAGCCAGGTGCAACCCACACTGCTCAAGGACAACCAGCAGGTACTGCTGCGCATTGAGCCGGTCGATGTACAGGTGCTCAAAGCCGAGGAGTCGGTCCGGGTGGAGAAGTTCCTGTTCTTCTTCCTGCCGCGCCAGCGCCGCGAATACCGCGTCCAGCTGGAGATCAAGGTTCAGGTCACCAGTCTGGATGTCGCCAAGGTGACATTCACCCAGGTGTGATGCCTGCGCAGGCACAACCCCACAAGAAGGATACGTTGGATGTTTCTAATCATTTTTATCAAGTCACTCATCATTGGCGGCCTGGTTGGCGTCGGGGTGGGGGCCGGCGCGGCGCGGATGTTCCACGCCCCGACCGTACAGGGCATGGGTGCCTTCCGCACCCTGGGCGAACTTAACTCCTGCGAGGGGGATCCCGCTTCTCACTTCTCGTTTGGTCTGGGCTTTTTCTTTAACGCCTGGGCCTCCACCGTGGCGGCCGGCGCCTTCACCCAGGATGTGGATCACCGCATCATCCCGCACTGGGCCACGGCGGCACTGCTGTTCAAAAATCGGGATCTCGCCACCACTCTGCACGACCCGAAAAAGATGGCCATCGCCGGCGGCATCATAGGTGCCATCGTGGTTGCCTTCCTCAACAGCACGGCAGCTGCCGTCCCGGCCGCCCTGCAGGTCACTGCTGTCAAGGTGCTGGTACCGGCCGCCAACCTGCTGGTCAATACCGTCATGCCGGTGATCTTCTGGCTCGCAGCCATCGAGGCGGGCAAGAAATCCGGTTTCTGGGCAACCATCTTCGGCGGTCTGGCCCAGCTCATCATGGGCAACGCGGTACCGGGTCTGGTGCTCGGTATCCTGATCGGCAAGGGCGTGGAAGAGAGCGGCTGGAACCACGTCACCAAGGTGATGATGGCGGCCATCGTCCTGCTGTTCGTGCTGAGCGGCTTCTTCCGCGGCTTCGACATGAAACTGATTGAATCCTTCCATATGGGTGTCCCCCTGTGGCTGGAAAGTGTCCATAACCTGCTGAGCGGCAAATAAGGGGTCACACCATGGATGAGAAACTGAAAAACAACTTCTGGTATGCCGACTGGTCATTTCCCATCTTCGTCGGCCTGCTCTCGGCCGGGGTCTTTGCCGGTACCCACATGTTCTATCTGTACGGGGTTGGTGCCTTCAACGAGGTAGCCTTCGTCGCCATGCTGAAAGCCGGAATGGACACGGGTGCCTACGGCGCGGTAGCCGCGTTCGGTGCCAGCTTCCTGTTCGCCCGCATCATCGAGGGATCCCTGGTGGGGATCCTGGATATCGGCGGTGCCATCCAGACCGGGGTCGGTCTCGGAGTGCCAGCCCTGCTGCTGGGGGCCGGCATCGTCTATCCGGTGGAGAACTTCGGCGCCTCGCTGGCAACCGGCATGGGGATTGGTCTGGCCATCGGCTACGTCATCATTCTGGCGCGCAAGTTCACCATCAACCAGAGCAACTCCACCTACGGTGCTGACGTGATGATGGGCGCAGGCAACAGCTCTGGCCGCTTCCTCGGCCCCCTCATCATCCTCTCCGCCATGGGGGCCTCCATCCCCATCGGTATCGGTTCCCTGCTGGGTGCGCTGCTGTTCTACGTGTGGGGCAAACCCATCACCGGCGGTGCCATCCTGGGAGCCATGCTGCTGGGTACCTTCTTCCCGGTCGCCCTTGTGTAAGTACCAGCCGCCCTGCGGGGCGGCTCGCCAGAGGTTATCAGCATGTACGACATGATCATCAGAGCCGGGCGCCAGGGAGATGGCCAGCTCGTCGATATTGCCATCAAGGAGGGCAAAATCGCCGCCATCGGCTCCCTGCCGGAGATGGCAACGGCGCGGCAGATCCTGGATCTCGGCGGCCGGGTACATGTGAGCGCTGGCTGGATCGATGGCCACACCCACTGCTACCCCGCCTCCCCCATCTATCACGATGAGCCGGACAAGGTGGGCGTAGAGTCCGGCGTCACCACCGTCATCGACGCCGGCAGCACCGGGGCCGACGATGTGGATCACTTCCAGCAGATCGCTGCGGGCTGCAAGACCCGGGTGCATGCCCTGCTCAATCTCTCCCGTATCGGCCTGCTGCGCCAGAACGAACTGGCTGATAGACGGGATCTCGATATGGATCTCGCCTCGGCAGCCATTCGCCGCCACCCCGACTTTATTGTCGGCATCAAGGCGCGGATGAGCGGCAGCGTGGTCGGAGAAAACGGTCTGCAACCGCTGCGCATGGCCAAGGCGCTGCAACAGACCCACGGCCAGCTACCGCTGATGGTGCACGTGGGTAACACACCGCCGGATCTGGACGAGATCGTCGCCCTGCTGGGGGATGGCGATCTGCTGACCCACTGCTTCAACGGCAAACCGAACCGCATCCTGACTCCGGCTGGCGAGCTGCGGGTCGCGGTGCGCGAGGCGATGAGACGGGGCCTGTTGCTCGACATCGGCCACGGCGGCGCCAGCTTCAGCTTCGAGGTGGCGGAGCTGGCTATCCGACAGGGGATCCTGCCTCGCACCATCAGCTCCGACATCTACTGCAAGAACCGCATCAACGGGCCGGTCTACAGTCTGGCTCACGTGATGTCGAAGTTTCTCGCCATCGGCATGACGCTGGAGCAGGTGCTCGCCTGCGTCACCCATCAAGCGGCCGATGCCCTACGCCTTTCCGGCAAGGGGCGGCTCGAGGTGGGCGCCGATGCCGATCTGACCCTGTTCGAGGTCGCCAGCGGCCCGACCCTGTTTATGGATACCGAAGCCCAGTCCCGCAGCGGTGACCAACAACTGCAGCCTCTCGCCGCCCTGGTCGGTGGCGAACTGGTTCTGACTCACTATGGGAAATCACACCATGCTTTCTGTTTATGAGAAATATCAGCTCAAACCGGTGATCAACGCCTCAGGGCGCATGACCATTCTCGGCGTCTCCACCCCCGAGCAGGAGGTGGTCGATGCAGTCAATTTTGGCCTGGGCCACTACTTCGAGGTCAAGGATCTGGTCAACAAGACCGGCGCCTATCTGGCTGGTTTACTGGATGTGGAAGATGCTGTGGTGGTCTCCTGTGCCAGCGCCGGCATCGCCCAGTCAGTCGCCGCCATGATAGTGCGTGGCGACCCCTACCGGCTGGAGCAACTGCATGGCCACCCCCATGACGTGCCGAGCGAAATCGTGCTGCCCAAGGGGCACAACGTCAACTTTGGCGCCCCCGTCGGCACCATGGTCAATCTGGGTGGCGGCAAGGTGGTGGAAGCGGGTTATGCCAACGAGTGCTCCACCGCCCAACTGGCCGCCGCCATCAATACCAATACTGCGGCCATCCTCTACATCAAGTCCCACCACTGCGTGCAGAAGAGCATTCTGTCGGTGGCCGAGGCCGCCGAGGTGGCCAAGGCTCATCAGTTGCCGCTGATCGTTGATGCGGCCGCCGAAGAGGATCTGCGGCTCTATTACAACCAGGGGGCGGATCTGGTCATCTACAGCGGCGCCAAGGCCATTGAAGGGCCCACCAGCGGGCTGGTGCTCGGCAAGCGTCAGTACGTGGAGTGGGTCAAACAGCAGGCCAATGGCATCGGTCGCGCCATGAAGGTGGGCAAGGAGGGGATCCTCGGCCTGACCCACGCCATCGAGCGCTATCTGGCCAAAGAGAAAGAGAGCGGCGCCGCCATGGTCGCCAAGATGGGCCCCTTCATCGAGCGCCTAAACCAGCTGCCCGGCGTCACCGCCAAGGTGGTATGGGACAGCGCAGGGCGCGACATCGCCCGCACCGATATCGCCTTCGACCACCAGCAGCTCGGCATGACCACAGTGCAGGTCGTCACCCGTCTGCAACAGGGCACGCCTGCCATCTACTGCCGCGGCTACAAGGCCAACGAGGGGCATATCGAGATCGATGTACGCAGCGTCTCCGTGCCCCAGCTCGACCAAATCCACTCCGCCATTGCCAACCTCGTTCAGGAGAATCGCTGATGTCCCTTACCCCCAACTACTACCGTGATCGGGTCTGTCTCAACGTGCTGGCTGGAGCCAAGGAGAATGCCGTCGAGGTGTACGACGCAGCCGAAGGCCACGTGCTGGTCGGTGTGCTTTCCAAGAACTACCCGGATATTCCCTCCGCAGTTGCCGATATGAAGGAGTACGCCAAGCTTATCGACAACGCCCTCTCCATCGGGCTGGGCGCCGGCGATCCGCGCCAATCCGCCATGGTGGCCGAACTGGCCTGCCAGCTGCAGCCCCAGCACGTCAACCAGGTGTTCACTGGTGTCGGCGCCAGCCGGGCGCTGCTCGGCCAGTCACAAACGTTGGTGAATGGGCTGATCTCCCCTACCGGCATGCCGGGCATGGTGAAGATCTCCACCGGTCCACTCAGCGCCGGGCAGCCGGATGGCATAGTGCCCATCGATACCGCCATCGCCCTGCTCAAGGACATGGGCGGCAGCTCGGTCAAGTTCTTCCCCATGGGTGGGCTGGCCTGCCGCGACGAGTATCAGGCAGTGGCCGAGGCTTGTGCCCACCACGGCTTCTGGCTGGAGCCCACCGGCGGCATCGATCTGGAGAACTTCGAGGAGATAGTGCGGATTGCGCTGGATGCCGGAGTCGAGAAGGTGATCCCGCACGTCTACAGCTCCATCATCGACAGCGCGAGCGGGCACACTCGCCCCGAGGATGTCCGGACTCTGCTGGCCATAGTGAAACGACTGTTGGCCTGATGGCAGTCACGGGCGCCGGTTCAATCACTGACCGGTGCCTGGCTTGTTGATGACCCACTTGTTAACATCGACCCTTTATCTCGCAACAGGAGTCTTGCATACCCCCTATGATCAAGCTGCCACACCCCAGGCTCCATCAACTGCTGATCCAGCTCCATGCCGAACCACTGCCGCAGGAGGAGCTGGCTCGCCGCCTCAATGTCTCCACCCGCACGGTGCGCACCGATGTGGCGACCCTCAACGAACTGATTGCCACGCACGGCGCTCACCTGATCCACCAACGTGGCAGCGGCTACCAGCTGAAAATCTACAATCAGGGACTGTTCGACGCTCTGCTGGCGGCCCAGGGTCAGGATAGCGGCCTGCCACGCACCAGCCGGGAGCGGGTGCTGCACCTGCAGATCCTGCTATTGACAGCAGAGCAGGGGATCAAGCTCGATGAGCTGGCTGATACCTGGTATCTGAGCCGGGCGGCACTGCAGGGGGATATGGCGGAAGTCCGTGAGCAACTCAGCCACTTCAGGCTCAGCGTTGAGAGCAAACCCCGCCTGGGGATGCGCATTCAGGGGGAGGAGACGGCGATCCGGGCCTGTCTGACCCAGCTGCTCTATCAGGAGTTGCTGCACAACAACCAGTTGCAAACCCTGTTGCCCAACCTCTGCCCCAGCAAAACGATGGAGGTAGTGGGTAATCATATCCATGCCCAGCTTGCCCGACATCAGCTGCGTCTCGCTGACGAGAGCTTGCAGCAGCTCTCCATCTACTGCGCCGTTGCCCTGCTGCGTCAGGCATCCGGTCACGAGTTGCGCCACTTCGCCAGCGAAGATCTGACTCTGCCGCTGCTGGCAGTATCTCGCGATATTTATGCGGTATTGCCAACCCTGACGCCCCCCGTAGAGGACGAGATCTCCGGGCTCGCCATCCAGATCCAGGCGCGCCTGATTGCCGATACTCCCCAGCTCAGCCCTGCAATGGCCGCCGAGAGCGAACAGCTGGTGGAGCATCTGCTGACCTACATTCATCAACACTACCCTTACGACCTGCAAGGCGACCAACAGCTGCGGGCCGACCTGCAAACCCATATCAGCACCATGCTGCTACGGGTCAAATACCAGATAGGCAACCACAACCCGCTGGCCGATCACATCAAGCAGTACTACCCCCTCGCCTACGACATTACGCTGGCGGCCATTTCGGAGTGGATCAAGCAGACCCCCTACCGATTGACCCACCACGAGATCGGCTATCTGGTGATCCATATCGGGGTCGGGCTGGAGCGCCATTACGATATCGGCTATACCCGCCGCCCGCAGGCGCTATTGCTTTGCGATGCGGGCAACGCCACCTTCCGGGTGCTGGAAGCACGTATCAAGCGGGAGTATCCCCAGTTGCAGCTGACCACACTTGAATCGGTGCGGGATTACGAAGGTCTGGCGCAGATCGCGCAGGACTTTGTCATCAGTACCGTCAAGGTGAACGAAAAAAACGCCCCCGTGGTACTCGTTGCCCCCTTCCCGACCCAATACCAGCTGGAGCAGCTTGGCAAGCTGGTGCTGATCGACCGCACCCGACCCTACATGCTCGACAAATATTTCGATGCCGACCACTTCATGGTGGTCAAAGAACCCCTTACCCAGGCCGAACTGTTTGCCCGTATCTGTGATCAGCTGGAGGCGGAAGATCTGGTGGAGAGCGGCTTCAGAGCCTCACTGCAGGAGCGGGAGCGGATCGTCTCCACCATGCTGGGAGAAGGGATCGCCCTGCCCCACTCTCTCGGTCTGCTGGCGCGCCGCACTCTGGTGTACACCGTACTGGCACCGCAGGGGATCGACTGGGGCAACGGGGAAATCGCGACGCTCATCTTCGTGCTGGCCATCAGCAAAGCCGATTACGAGGAGGCGATGGGTCTCTACGACCTGTTTCTGGCACTGATGAACGAAAAAGCCAGCAGGAATCTGCTGGCTTGTCGCGATTTTGCCAGCTTCAAAGCGCTGGCGCGTACCGGTTCATAACATAAAACAAGGAGTGACTACTCCTCGTTGAAGCCGGAAGTGAACAGCTCCACCACGGCGGCCAGGGCCTCGACCTCTTCGGGGCCCTCAACCTGTACTTCCACCTGCCGCCCTTGCGCGGAATCCAGCATCAGCAGGCCGATGATACTGTCAGCATCGGCCTCCACACCATCTTCATTGCGCAGCAGCACATGAGCATCGAAACCCTGCACCAGCTCGAACAGCATCATGGCTGGTCTGGCATGAATACCCAGCTTGTTTTTCACTTCAACCGAGGCGGAAACAGTCATCGGGTTGTCCTATTGGTCCGTCAAGATTGGGGGGCACTCTTGTCGAGAGTGCGGTGGCGGATCTGCACGTTCTTGCCAAGCAAACGGAATGCACTGGCCAGCCGCTCTGCAATAAAGACCGAGCGGTGCTGACCACCGGTGCAACCGATGCCGACCGTGAGGTAGCTGCGATTGTTGCGCTCCAGATGGGGCAACCAGGTCGCCAGCATGTTTTCGATCTGCTGAGTAAACAGCATCACATCGGCCTGCGCCGAGAGGTAGTTGGCGACCGGCTCATCCTTGCCGGTAAACGGTTTGAGCTCGGGGATCCAGTGCGGGTTGGGCAGGAAGCGGGCATCGAACACGAAGTCGGCATCCTTGGGAATGCCGTACTTGAAGCCGAACGACTCGAACACCAGCACCAGCTCGTTCTCTTTCTTGCCGAGTACCCGGGTCTTGATGAGCTCGCTCAGGTCGTGAATGCTGAGGGTGGTGGTGTCGATGCGCAGGTCAGCGGTCGAGGAGATAGGCGCCAGCAGGTGGGTCTCCTCCCGAATCGCCTCATCCAGCGACAGCTTGTTGCGCGAGAGGGGGTGCAAGCGACGGCTCTCGCCATAGCGCTTGAGCAGAGTGCCGTTGTCGGCGTCGAAGAAGAAGCTGGAGAACTCTACCCGCCCCTCATTGCGCACCTGAGCCAGCAGATTTTCCAGTTTCTCCGGATCGCTCGGCAGGTTGCGCACATCGATACTGACCGCCAGCTTGTCGTACTGGCTCTCCACCGAGACAATCAGCTGGGGCAGCAGATTGACCGGCAGGTTGTCCACACAGTAGTAACCCAGATCTTCCAGCACTCGCAGGGCTACCGTTTTACCGGAGCCCGAACGTCCACTTACCACGATTAACTGCATCTTGTTCCCTCACGCCAAAACGGGTGTCTCATCCTTGGCCTGCTGTCAGGCCGAGGTCATGATCTGATAGAGCTCTTCGTCGCTGGTTGCCTGACGCAACTGGCGGCAAACCGCCTTGTCACCCAGCTTGGAAGCCATCAGAGAAAGGGTCTTGAGATGCTGCTTGCACTCGCTTTCCGGCACCAGCAAGGCAAACAGCAGGTCAACCGGTTGATTGTCGATGGAGTCGAAAGGAATAGGGTCGGCAAAGGTCATCAGGATCGCGGTTGGCGGGAACTCATCGTCAATACGACCGTGGGGTATCGCAATACCGGCACCGATCCCGGTACTACCCATTTTTTCGCGGGCCAACAAGCATTCGAACAGCGCCTGACGGGAGGTGCCAAGGCGTTCGGCGGCCAACTCGCTGATGATTTCGAGGGCGCGTTTCTTGCTGGTACAAGGGACTGCACTTTTGGTGCAGTCCCGACTCAATATATGTTCAAGTTGCATAGTTATTTTTTATTTAACTTATCTTTGTGCTTGATGATCTGCCTGTCCAGCTTGTCGAGCAAGGTGTCTATCGCAGCATACATATCAGCATGCTCAGAGGTAGCAAACACTTCGCCGCCACTGACATGCAATTTAGCTTCCGCTATCTGGTTCAGTTTTTCCACACTAAGCACCACATGAACATTATTAATGTGGTCAAAGTGACGCTCGAGTTTGGCAAATTTGTTACTCACGTATTCACGCAGAGCTTCGGTGATCTCGACATGGTGTCCGGTCAGGTTAATTTGCATAACATCATCCTTTTGTTTTGCCTAAACCAGGCGTTTACGCTGATTGGAAGGTGCGATAAACAAGGATTCGCGATACTTAGCGATCGTGCGTCTCGCCACCATAATACCCTGTTCGGCCAGCAAATCCGCGATCTTGCTATCACTTAACGGCTTGGCAGGATTCTCTGCCGTGACCAGCTTCTTGATGAGCGCGCGAATTGCGGTCGATGAGCACTCTCCTCCTCCTTCGGTGTTCACATGGCTGGAGAAAAAAAACTTCAGTTCAAATATGCCCCTTGGGGTATGCATGTATTTCTGGGTTGTCACCCGGGAAATGGTCGATTCATGCATCTCCACCGCTTCGGCGATGTCGTTGAGCACCATCGGCTTCATCGCCTCTTCACCATACTCGAAAAAGCCCTGTTGTTGCTCGACAATACAACAGGCTACTTTCAGCAGGGTATCATTGCGACTCTCGAGGCTCTTGATGAACCATTTGGCTTCCTGCAGATGGGAGCGAATAAATTGGGTATCCGTGCCACTGCGCGCATTGCGGGCCATGGCAGCATAGGTCTCGTTGACCCGGATGCGCGGGGAAGAATCAGGATTTAGCTCAACGACCCACTTGCTACCCTTCTTGACCACAGAGACATCGGGGATCACATACTGGGAGTCACTCTGGATGATGCCATTGCCGGGGCGCGGCTCCAGCAGCTGGATCAGATCCAGCACCGACTTGAGGTCGCTCTCTTTGAGTTTGGTCTTGCGCGCCAGGGTTCGGTAGTCACGATTACCGAGCAGATCCATATGTTCGAGGATCACCTCCTTGGCCTCGTTGAGCCAGGGAGTCTGCGGGTCATACTGCCCCAGCTGGATCAACAAACACTCCTGCACCGAACGGGCAGCGATGCCGACTGGATCGAAATGCTGCACCCGCTTGAGCACAGCTTCGACCTCATCAAGTTCGACCTCCAGCGCATCGCTACTGACCGCTTGCAGGATATCCTCCAGCTCAACGGTCAAATAGCCGGACTCGTCGATAGCATCGATGATAGCGAGGGCGATGGCGGCATCCACATCGCTGAACGGGGTCAGCCGCATCTGCCACAACAGATAATCTTGCAGGTTTTCGGTGGTCTCGCCCTGATAAACGCTATCTTCCCCATCGTGGATAGGGCCAGCGCTCTGGGCGGTCCCGGCAGAGTAGACTTCATCCCAAGTGGTATCTACCGGCAACTCGTCCGGCATCCGCTCCTGCGCCATGGCATCGCTGGAATCCAGCTGGCTGGCATCAACAGGCTCTTCCGGGCTGGTCTCTTGTACTTCACTCTCTTCCTGCTCCAGCAGGGGGTTATTCTCGAGCGCTTGCTGAATTTCCTGCTGAAGTTCCAAAGTGGAGAGCTGGAGCAGACGAATAGCTTGTTGTAATTGCGGCGTCATGGTCAGGGATTGACCGAGACGCAACTGTAATGTCGGCTTCATCTACGTCGGGATATCCTTATGTTCAGCGAGGCATTCGTCAAAGAGAATGAAGGCATGCCCCCTTACTATAGACTGAATTGATCGCCCAAATAGACGCGCTTGACCTGTTCATCGGCGAGGATGTCCGCCGGTGCACCTTCGGCAATCATCTTGCCGTGGCTGACGATATAGGCCTTCTCACATACGTCCAGAGTCTCTCTGACGTTGTGGTCGGTAATCAAGACGCCAAGGCCTCTATCTTTCAGATGCTGAATGATCTTCTTGATGTCTATCACAGAAATCGGGTCAACCCCGGCAAAGGGTTCATCCAGCAGAATAAAACGCGGCTCGGCCGCCAGTGCGCGGGCGATCTCGACCCGGCGGCGCTCACCGCCGGAGAGGCTCTGGCCCAGGTTGTCACGAATGTGGGTGATGTTGAACTCTTCCAGCAGTTGCTGAACCTTGTCCTCACGCTCCTCGCGACTCAACCCCTTGCGGGTCTGCATCACTCCCATCAGGTTGTCGAACACCGACAGGCGACGGAAGATGGAGGCCTCCTGCGGCAGGTAACCGATGCCGTTACGCGCCCGCACATGCATGGGCTGCAGGCTGATGTCCTGATCGTCGATGGTGATGAGACCGGCATCGCGCTGTACCAGCCCCACGATCATGTAGAAGGAGGTGGTCTTGCCCGCCCCGTTAGGGCCGAGCAGGCCGACAATCTGGCCGGTGCCCACTTCAAGGCTGACGTCACTCACCACCATGCGGCGCTTGTAGCTCTTCTGCAGGCCCACTGCTTTTAACACTGCCATGGCTTATTTTCCCTGCTTCTTCTGGTCGGCGGGCTTGTCGAAATTCTCTACCTGATCCGGCAGGAACACGGTTTTGACCCGCTGGCTCGGGCTCTTGCTCTCGGCAATCATCTTCTGTTTGACGATGTCGTAGCGGATCAGATCGCCATTGACCTGGCTATCTTCCTGCTTGAGCTGACCGTTGCCGGTGATGGTCACCAGCCGGTTCTTCAGCTCGTAGCGGATGGTATTGCCGTGGGCATTGACCGGCTTGCCGTTATCCAGGATCTGGAAGAAGGTGGCGGGCTTACCGTAGGCAGTCATCACCTCGGCCCCTTTCTCGCCGGAACGGGTCACTACCACCTTGTCAGCCTTGATTCGGATGGTGCCCTGATTGATGGTCACATCCTCTTCGAAGGTGATGCGGTTGTCCTGCATCTCGGCCACCTGTTTGACGGCATCGACGTAGACCTTCTCGGCAAAGTCGGACTCTTTGGCGGTCACCGCACCACACAACAATAGGGCTGCGAGGGCCAGATTAGCGTTTTTCATTGAAATAGATGGCATGGCCTTGATCCAGTAACTCAAAATATTTGCGGTCCAGATGGCCCTTGAGGCCAACCCCTTGGGTCTGGAAATCCCGACCCAGAATGTTCACTTCCCGGTTGCTGCGCACATCCTGTGTCACCAGATCCAGCTCCAGATAGGATGTATCCAGTGTGGAGATGAAAGAGGTAGGTAGCAGACCATCCAGATGCACCTTGTCCCGCAGGATGACGTTGTCGCCGGTGTTGAGCACGCCGGTTTCGGCGGTCACCTTCCACTCGGCGGCACCCTGATCGTCATACATGTAGACCACCGGCTTGTCGAAGGTGGCCTGCTCGAGGATTTGATAATACTCGGCGTAGGTCGACTCCAGCCGCTCGGTGCGCTTGCCATTGATATCAAAACGGGTGGTCACCAGATCTTTGGCGACAAAATCCGGCTGATAGTTTTCGATTATGACGGCACTTTCCGGCACCAGCTCAACCTTGCCCAACTGCCAGGCAACCAGCGCGACCAGAAACAGCACGGCAAACAACAGGGTCTGTCTGCTCATACCGAGGCCTCGGGCTGATAATCGTCATGGCCCTGCGCCTGCAAAATGAGGTCACACACCTCGCGCACCGCCCCCATGCCACCGCCAAGCCGGGTCACCATATCGGCACGGCTCAGCACCAGCGGATGGGCATCGGCCACCGCGATACCCAGGCCGCAAGCGTCCATCACCGGCAGATCGATGGTGTCATCGCCCATATAGGCGGCCTGCTCAGCAGTCAGCCCCAGCTTGGCCAGCAGCGCTTCGAAGTGAGGCAGCTTTTTATCAGCCCCCTGCACCACATGAGCCACACCCAGGCTTTTCATCCGATCGCTGACGATACGGGAGTTGCGCCCAGTGATGATGGCGATCTCGATCCCGGCATTGAGCAGCGCTCGCATGCCCGCACCATCGCGGGTGCAGAAGGTTTTCAGCTCTTCGCCGTTGTTTCCCATGTAGATGAGGCCGTTGGAGAGCACCCCGTCCACATCGCACACCAGCAGGCGGATTTGCGCCGCCTTCTCAAACTGGCTGCGCGTCACCGGACCATAGAGGGTCGGTACGTTTTGCATCAAATTACTCCGGCTTTCAGCAGGTCGTGCATGTTGAAGGCGCCGAGCGGGCGCTTGTCACCATCCACCACCAGTAATCCGTTGATTTTTCTCGTTTCCATCAGCTTGACGGCTTCTGCAGCCATCATCTCTGGGCCTACGGTAACACAGTTGGCCGTCATCACACGGCTGATGGGGGTGTGATGGATATCGATCTGCTGGTCGAGAATGCGGCGCAGGTCGCCATCGGTAAAGAGCCCAGCCAGCAGGCCATTGCCATCGACCACAGCCGTCATACCAAGCCCTTTGCGGCTCACTTCCAGCAGCGCCTGGCTGATGGTGGCATCTATCCCCACCCGGGGCAACAGCTCACCGCAGTGCATCAGGTCGCCGACCCGCAGCAACAGACGCTTGCCAAGGGAACCGCCCGGGTGAGAGAGGGCGAAGTCATCGGCGGTAAAACCGCGTGCTTCCAGCAGGGCGACCGCCAGGGCATCGCCCATGACTAAGGTTGCCGTGGTGCTGGAAGTGGGTGCCAGACCCAGCGGGCAGGCCTCTTTCTCCACCTTGATGCACAGATGCACGTTGGCCTCTTTGGCCATGGTGGAGGCGGGATTGCCAGTCATGCAGATGAGCGGAATGCCGCGGCGCTTGAGTACCGGCAGCAGTGCCAGGATTTCGTCACTCTCGCCGGAGTTGGAGATGGCGATAATAAGGTCGCCACTGGAGATCATCCCCAGATCGCCGTGACTCGCTTCTCCCGGGTGAAGGAAGAAGGCCGGGGTGCCGGTGCTGGCGAGGGTGGCGGCGATCTTGCTGCCGATATGGCCCGATTTGCCCATGCCGGTGACCACTATCTTGCCACCGCAGCGCAGCACCATCTCGCACGCCTTGTCGAAGGCGTCGTTCAGATACTGATAGAGTCCATCAATGGCTTGCTTTTCTGTGTCCAGCACCGCGCGGGCACTGCGACGAAAATCGAACAGTTCAGACACTTTCTCAGGCTTTACAGACATAAAGACACAGCTCCGGGCCGAAATTAGCTGCGGGATTATAAAAAAGTCTGCCCGGATAAGCGAATCGGATGGCAAGTCCCGCTCTCGATGACGCACTTTGTTACAGAAAACTGTCGTGCAAATGGGCTTGCAGCCTGTTCAATAGTTGTTCCTTGCTGTTGCTTAGACCTAGACTACCCCATAAAATTCGCACCTCATTTACACCGGATGGACAATTGTTTGAACAATGACCTGATCACCATCTCCGATCTGACCTTCAGTCACGGAGATCGGCTGTTGTATGACGGGATCAACCTGACCATTCCTCGTGGCAAGGTAACCGCCGTCATGGGCCCGAGCGGCATCGGTAAAACCACCCTGCTGCGGCTGATCGGTGGCCAGCTCAAGCCGGAGTCCGGTCACATTCTGTTTGACGGGGAAGATATCCCCACCCTCTCCCGTTCGCGCCTCTATGAAGTGCGCAAGCGGATGAGCATGCTGTTCCAGAGCGGCGCCCTGTTTACCGGCATGACGGTCTACGACAACGTGGCCTTCCCGCTACGGGAGCACTCCGGCCTGCCGGAGGAGCTGATCCACACCATCGTCATGATGAAGCTGCAGGCGGTGGGCTTGCGCGGCGCAGCGAAACTGATGCCCTCCGAGCTCTCCGGCGGCATGGCGCGCCGGGCGGCGCTGGCACGGGCAATTGCGCTCGATCCTGACCTCATCATGTATGACGAGCCGTTTGTCGGGCAGGATCCCATCACCATGGCGGTGCTGGTCAAGCTGATCAAGGAGCTGAACGATGCCCTCGGTATCACCTCAGTCATCGTCACCCACGATGTGAAAGAGGTGCTGAGCATCGCCGATTACGCCTACATCATTGCCAATCGCAAGGTGGTGGCGCACGGCACGCCGGATCAGCTGCGCGAGGAGCACAATCCCGAAGTCGAGCAGTTCCTCAAAGGATTGCCCGATGGTCCTGTTCCGTTTCATTTTCCGGCAGGCGATCTGCTACAGGATCTCTGATGTTGATAAGTCAAATAAGCAAGCTGGGGCGGGTCGGAGTGCGGTTTATCAGCTCCGTCGGTCGCGCCACTATCATGTTGTTCCATGCGCTGGCGGGCAAACCCGAACCGCGCAAGCACTTCCCGCTGCTTGTCCAGCAGTTGTATGTGGTGGGCGTACAGTCGGTGGCCATCATTCTGGTCTCCGGCCTGTTCATCGGCATGGTGCTCTCGCTGCAGGGTTACAACGTATTGAAGGATTTCGGCGCCGAGCAGAGCCTGGGGCCGCTGGTCTCCCTCTCCCTGCTGCGGGAGCTGGGTCCTGTGGTCACGGCGCTGCTGTTTGCCGGCCGTGCCGGTTCGGCCCTGACCGCTGAAATCGGCCTGATGAAGGCCACCGAGCAACTTTCAAGCCTAGAGATGATGGCGGTCGACCCACTGCGCCGGGTGGTTGCCCCCCGCTTCTGGGCTGGCGTCATCAGCATGCCGCTGCTGGCCTTTATGTTCAGCCTGATCGGCATCTTCGGCGGCAAGCTGGTTGGTGTGGACTGGCTCGGCGTGGACGAAGGGGGCTTCTGGTCTGCCATGCAGGCCTCCGTCGACTGGCATGAAGACATCATGCAGGGCGCCATCAAGAGCCTGATTTTCGCCCTGGTGGTCACCTGGATTGCGCTCTTTAACGGCTATGATGCCAAGCCGACCTCGGCCGGGATCAGTCAGGCCACGACCCGAACCGTGGTCCACTCATCCCTCGCCGTGCTCGGCCTGGATTTTATACTCACTGCAGTCATGTTTGGATAAGGTAAAGATGAAGTTCAGCAAAGTAGAATTCCTGGTCGGCACCTTCATGCTGGCTGGCATCGGTGCCATTCTGGCACTGGCCCTGCAAGTGGCCGGTTTGAGCTTCAAACCGGAAGGAGAAACCTATACCCTGCGCGCGCATTTCGATAATATCGGCGGCCTGAAAGTCCGGTCGCCGGTCAAGGTCGGCGGCGTGGTGGTCGGTCGGGTCAGCGACATCGTACTGGACCCGAAAACCCAGGTGCCCGAAGTCACCCTGATGATGCAAAAGAGCGCTGGCGAGTTCGCCGATACCAGTTCCCTCTCCATCCTCACCTCCGGTCTGCTCGGCGAGCAGTACATCGGTCTGGCCCCCGGCTTCAGCGATGAGGAGATGGGCACCGAGATGCTCAAGGATGGCGACCTGATTGAAGACACCAAATCCGCCATCGTGCTGGAAGATCTGATTGGCAAGTTCCTTTACAGCCAATCCTCCGACAGCAAGTCAGACAGCAAGAAGGAGTAACCATGTTCAAGAAAATCGCCCTGCTGCTGGGCCTGATGACCAGCATGCTCTTTTCCCTGTCTGCCCAGGCCGCAGTCGATGCCACCGACCCCAACGCGCTGGTGGATCAGGCTGCCAAGCAGACCTTTGCCCGCCTGAAAGCCGATCAGGCCCAGGTGAAGAGCAATCCGGATCACCTGCGGGTGATCATCCGCGAAGAGCTGCTGCCCTATGTGGACAACCGCTTCGCCGCCTACAAGGTGCTTGGCAACCAGATTAAAGAGACTACCGAAGCGCAGCGCAATGCCTTCGTCGAGGTGTTCACCGAGTACATGGTGAGCTCCTACGCCGATGCGCTGGCCCATTTTGACAAGCAGACCGTCAAGGTCGAGCCGGGCAAAGCTCCCAGCGGCAACATCACCGCCGTCAACGTCAGCGTGAAAGAGGCCGGCAAGCCGGACATCTTCCTCGAGTTCAAGCTGCGCAAGAACAACAAGACCGGCGAGTGGAAAGCCTTTGACATGGTAGCCGAGGGGATCAGCCTGCTCTCCGCCAAACAGAGCGAGCTCGGCGGTTTGATCCGCCAGAACGGCATCGATGCGGTGATCGCCCAGTTGCGCGAACACAACGCCAAGCCGCTGGTGTTGAAACCATGACTCTCAGCGGTGAGCTGCAGGCGCCACAGGTCAATGACCTGTGGCAACGCCGCGCCGAATGGTGGCAGGACGACCAGCTTGAGCTCGGCTGCGTCACCACCCTCGACTCTGCCGGACTGGCCCTGCTGGTCAAATGGGCCAAAGCCGTATTAGCGCGAGGCGCCACACCGCAACTGGTGGGCGCCTCCAGTGATTTCTATACCCTGGCCAACCTCTACGGGGTGGCCGGGCTGTTTCAGTCAACCCCGCTCACAACTGAGGACGCATAATGCAAGTCTCTGAAATTGAAGCGATACTCCTTGAGGCTCTGCCATTGTCCGAAGTCCATGTCAAAGGGGACGGTAGTCACTACCAAGTGATCGCCGTCGGTGACATGTTTGACGGCATGAGCCGGGTCAAGAAGCAGCAGGCCATCTATGCCCCGCTGATGGACAAGATCGCCAGCAACGCCATTCACGCCCTCTCCATCAAGGCGTTCACCGACGCCGAGTGGAAACGCGAACGTAAATTCCTATTGCCCTCCTGATTTGGTAACGAAGTAAAAATGGACAAATTCAAAATCGATGGTCGTTGTACTCTCAACGGCGAAGTGACCATCTCCGGCGCCAAAAACGCCGCGCTGCCGATCCTGTTCGCGACCCTGCTCTGTGATGAAGAGGTACACCTCTCCAACGTGCCGCGCCTGAAAGATGTGGGCACCACCATCAAGCTGCTGGAGATGCTGGGCGCGACCACCAAGGTCAACGGCAACGTCACCGTGCTGACCGGTGCGGTGAACAACCACGTCGCTCCCTACGAGCTGGTGAAGACCATGCGCGCCTCCATTCTGGCGCTGGGCCCGCTGGCCGCCCGTTTCGGCGCCGCTGATGTCTCCCTGCCAGGCGGTTGCGCCATCGGAGCCCGTCCGGTCAACCTGCACGTCCACGGCCTGGAGCTGATGGGCGCCAAGATCACCATCGAAGATGGTTACATCAAGGCCCGTGTCGATGGTCGCCTGAAAGGCGCTCACATCCTGATGGATATGGTCTCCGTGACCGGTACCGAAAACCTGATGATGGCCGCCACCCTGGCTGATGGCCGCACTGTGATCGAAAACGCCGCGCGCGAGCCGGAAGTGGTCGATCTGGCCAACTTCCTCAATACCCTGGGTGCCAAGATCCAGGGGGCGGGCACCGACACCCTGACCATCGACGGTGTCGAGCGTCTGCACGGCGGCAACTACAGCGTGCAGCCTGATCGCATCGAAACCGGTACCTTCCTGGTGGGTGCAGCGGTCACCGGCGGCAAGATCACCTGCCGCAAGACCGACCCGACTCTGCTGGAAGCGGTACTGGTCAAGCTGGAAGAGGCTGGCGCCCTGATTGAGAAGGGTGAAGACTGGATAACCCTCGACATGACTGGCCGCACGCTCAAGCCGGTTACCATCAAGACTGCCCCCTACCCTGCATTCCCGACCGACATGCAGGCACAGTTCACTGTGCTGAACGCCGTCGCCAAAGGCACCGGCATGGTCACCGAGACCATCTTCGAGAACCGCTTCATGCACGTTCCCGAACTGGTACGGATGGGCGCAGACATCGAACTGCAGGGCAATGTGGCCATCTGCCGTGACACCGAGCAACTCAAGGGTGCCCAGGTGATGGCGACCGATCTGCGCGCCTCCGCCAGTCTGGTACTGGCCGGCTTCGTGGCCGAAGGTTCCACCATCGTCGACCGTATCTATCACATCGACCGTGGCTACGAAGACATCGAGCAGAAGCTGCAGGGTCTGGGTGGCCGCATCGAGCGCATCAAGGGCTGATAGCCCCCTGATCGCTGGCCGATAAAAAGGCCCCCTCGCGTTGGCGAGGGGGCCTTTTTCATGGTTTCGGTTCTGTTGAAACCGGGATCAGTGACCCGCCAGCTTCATATTCTCTACCAGCACCGAGCCGGTCTTGAGACTGGATCGCTCATCCTCGTCACGACCTACCGCCACGATATGGCTGAACATCTCGGCCAGATTGCCGGCGATGGTGATCTCCTCGACCGGATAGGCTATCTCGCCATTCTCGACCCAGAAACCGGCAGCACCGCGGGAGTAGTCACCATTGACGATATTGACCCCCTGCCCCATCAACTCGGTCACCAGCAGACCGGTGCCCATCTCTTTCAGCATGCCCTGAAAATCCTGGCCGGTATTGGAAACCTGCCAGTTGTGGATGCCACCGGCGTGACCCGTGGTGGTCAACCCCAGCTTGCGAGCGGAGTAGGAGGTAAGCAGCCAGCTCATCAGCTCGCCATTGCGCACTATGTCCATATCTCGCGTGCGCACCCCTTCCCCATCGAACGGGGTACTGGCAAGCCCGCCCAGCAGGTGGGGGAACTCCTGAATGGTGAGCCACTCGGGCAGGATCTGCTTGCCCAATTTGTCGAGCAGGAAGCTCGACTTGCGATAGAGGTTGCCACCGCTGATGGCCATCACCAGATGGCCCCACAGACCGGAGGCTGTGTCAGGGTGGAACAGCACAGGCGCGTGACGGGTAGAGATCTTGCGGGCACCGAGGCGGGAGACGGTACGCTCCACAGCCTCGTCGGCAATGCGCTGCGGGCTCCAGAGCCCGTCGAGGGTACGGCTGGAGGAGTAGCCGTAATCCCGTTGCATGTCGCCATCCTGCTCGCCGATCAGCACACAGCTCAGGGAGTTGCGCGACGCCGCATAACCTTTGACGAAGCCGTGGCTGTTGCCATAGACCTTGATGCCTAGATGGCTGGAGAAACCGGCGCCGTCGGAGTGCTTGATGCGGGCATCGCGACCAAGCGCCAGCCGTTCGCACTCGATAGCCAGCTCGATCCCGCGCTGGGGATCCAGTTCGATTTGGTGGCACAGTTGCAGGTCGGGGGCATCCCAAGCCAGCAGCTCGGCGTCCGCCAGACCGGCGCAATCATCGGCCGAGGTGTGGCGGGCAATCTCGATGGCCGCTTCAACGGCGGCACGAATGGCGGGTTTGCTCAGATCGGTGGTCGAGGAAGATCCCTTGCAACCATCGCGATAGACAGCGATGCCGAGGGCGCCATCCTTATTGAATTCAATGCTTTCCAGTTCACAACCCCGGGTGTTCACCGACAACCCGGTCTGCTTGCTGATGGAGACTTCGGCCAGCGAGGCGCCCAGTCCTTTGGCTATCTCCAGGGCTTCGGCAACCACGGCCTCGAGATGGGCTTGATCCTGGCGGATTTGGTCTTGCTGATCCATAACTCACATCTGTATGAAAGAAGGAAAGGGGGGTAAGCATATCAGACCCCTGCGCCCAGCGGGAGAAGCTGGTAACATATCTGCCAAACGTGAATGACAGGAATCAAGAGACCGATGAGTCAATATCAAGACGACAACGAGTTCGAAGACTGGGGCCCCAGCAAGAGCCAGCTCAAGCGCGATGCCGAAGCATTGCAGAAAATGGGGGAAGAGATCGTCTCCCTCAGCCACAGCGAGCTGGAAAAAATCCCGTTGGATGAAGAGCTTGCAGAAGCTGTCGAGCTGGGTCGCAAACTCAAGCCGAAGAAGGATGAGTCCTTCCGTCGCCATCTGCAGTTCATCGGCCGCCTGATGCGCAGCCGCGATATCGAGCCGATTGCCGAAGCGCTCTCCATCATCAAGAACCGTCACTCCACCGTGAATGCCCGCCTGCATCGGCTGGAGCAGTGGCGCGAGCGCCTGATCACCGAAGGTGACAGCGCCCTCAACGAGCTGATGTCCCAGTTCCACGAGCTGGATCGCCAGAAGCTGCGCCAGCTGATCCGTTCCGCCAACAAGGAGCGGGAGCTAAACAAGCCGCCGGTCGCCTACCGCGAGATGTACCAGTATCTGCGCGGCGAGATCGAAGACCTGCTGTGATCCCCGAAACACGCCTCCCCTCGGGGAGGCGTGCTTCTATTGATGCCTTTTCCTCTCCACATCCCTGCGCGTTTAATATATCCACCACTTTGCTACCCCAGCCATAACGGCCCATCTCAACAACCCCGTTAAATCGCCGCTTCAGAGCAGACCAAAACAGACACATTAACAATTTGGTATCATTTTGTTTGACATATTGAACAGCCTTGGCAGACTGAAGAGAGGATCCAGGCTGTCGCTGCCCAGGCTGACCAACGATTCTGCCACCCGGCCCGACGCGGGATCCCATGACCATGCCTTGAGGCATGCCCTTGCCCTGACGGTTTGCAAGGGCCTGCCCAAGGCGAAGGATGAGACTTCAACGCCAAGGATAATCAAGGTGCCCTATGCCAAATCCCCTGCCTCCCGCTCCCCGTAAACCTGTCGTACTGATGACCATGGGCGCCCAGCCCCGCAACGGCCACGCCTATCAGGTGATGACCCACAAATACATCATGCCGCTGGTGGAGATAAGCGGCTGCGTCCCGCTGCTGGTGCCCACCTGCTGCGGCACCACCGATCTGGAGCAGTATCTGGATCTCGCCGATGGGGTCTATCTGAGCGGAGCCGGTTCCAATATCGATCCAGCCCTCTACGGTCAGGAGAACCTCACCCCGGAGAAACAGCAGGACAGGGATCGCGACCTGTTCGATCTGCCCCTCATCAAGGGAGCGCTCGCCCGTGGCTTGCCGATCCTCGGTATCTGCCGCGGCATGCAGGAGATCAATGTGGCGCTGGGGGGAGACATCCATCAGAAGGTCTATAACGAGCCGGGTTATGACGATCACCGGGAGGATGCCGACGATCCGGTCGACGAGCAGTATGGGCCGAGCCATCAGATCAAACTGCTGCCCGGCAGCTGGTTTGCCGAACTGATGGGGGAAGAACAGATTCCGGTCAACTCCCTGCATGGGCAGGGCATCAACCGGTTGGGGAAGGGTCTGAAGCCGTTGGCCCACGCCGAAGATGGGCTGATAGAGGCACTTCATGCTCCCGCACTGTCACCCTTTTTGCTGGCAGTGCAGTGGCATCCGGAGTGGAAAGCCAATGAAAACCCCCACTCCATCAAGATCTTTCAAGCCTTTGGCGATGCCTGCCGCCAACGCTGTGCATTGATGGCAGCGAGGTAATCCCTCATCGATTCAGTCGCCAAACCCGCGCGCCTTGAGCTTGGGCAGTCCACCCCGCTCGGGGCGCAGCGTACGGCAGATATCCATCCCTTTGAGCCCGCGCTGGATATGGTCAGGCGAATGGCCAAACACCATGCCGTTGCTGCGGTAGAGGTTGTTGTCATCCAGCTCGAACTTCTCGCCGCCGATCAGCAACTGCTCGCGGCCATTGACCGTATCACCCCGCTTGATGGGCACCTTCATGTCGCTCAGCACCTCGCCGGTGGCACACCCCTCGCGCCAGCGCGCCTCGCTGGAGAAGGGGGTAATGGCTATTTCACGCCAGGAGCCATCCCGGAATTCGACCCGATACTTCTCGGCCAGCAGGTCGCAGCCAGCCAATGGCAACAGGGCCATCAAACAGATGATTTTCTTTGAAAATTTCACTCAATCGCACTCCTTTGCCCGGTTCTGCACAGGATAAATAAATTGCCGCCCCAACGCACCATTTCCCCGCGCCGCAGCAGCTATGCTGGAAATAAAACCACAATAAGGTGCTGCTATGGCTGGCGAAAACCTCACCGCGCTACCGACGCTGATCTGGATTGGCGAACACCCGTTCTGGACTCTGCTCACCCTCTCCCTGATGCTGATCCACTTCTGGCGCCGTCCGGGACAGCGACGGGAGCTGCTCTCCGAGCTCAGTTTCGTGATGATAAGCGCGGTGGTGATCCTGCTGATCCAGCTGGAGGGGGGCTGGTTCAAACTACCGCTGCCCCATCAATTGCTGATCGAGATCTCCACCCTGCTGGCTGGCCTGATACTGGTCAAGATATGGGGGATCCTGCTGTTCGAATTTCTGCTCCCCCTCTGCCATGTTCGGATCCCGCGGATCATCGCCGATATCGTCATCACCATCGGCTATATCGGCTGGGGTCTGTTTCGCCTCTACGCTTCAGGCATGGCGCTCGGGGAGATAGTCACCACCTCGGCGGTGATCACTGCGGTCATCGCCTTCGCCATGCAGGACACCCTGGGCAACCTGCTGGCCGGGGTCTCCATTCAGCTCGACAACTCCATCGCCATCGGTGACTGGCTGCAAGTCGACACCACCCAGGGCCGGGTGGTGGAGATCAACTGGCGCGCCACCACCATCGAGACCCGCAACTGGGAGACAGTCGTCATCCCCAACAGCCACCTGCTCAAACAGCGCTTCACCGTGCTCGGGCGCCGCCGTGGCGAACCCTTACAGTGGCGGCGCTGGGTCTGGTTCGATCTGACCCTGGATACCTTGCCGACCCAGATCATCGCGCTGATCGAGAAATCCCTGCGGGAGACCAAGCTCCCCTGCGTTGCCAAGCATCCGCAACCGGACTGCCTGCTGATGAATGTCGAGGGGGGCATCGCCCGCTATGCGGTGCGCTACTGGCTCACTGACCTGGCTCGCGACGATCCGACCGACTCCATGGTGCGCAGCCTGATCGATGCAGCCCTGCGCCGTAACGATCGCCGCCTCACCCCGCCGATCTTCAACGTCTTTATGGCCAAGGAGAAGCAGCATCTGGATGCCCGCCACAAGCGCCACACCGCCGAACGAACCGATACCCTGCGCAAGCTGCCGCTGTTTGCCATGTTGCAGGAGAACGAGCTGCTCCAGCTGGCCGATCAGGTGAAGTTCGCCCCCTTCGTCAGCGGCGACATCATGCTGGAGCAGGGAGATGTCTCCAGCTGGCTGTTCGTGCTGGTCAAAGGGGAAGCCGAGATGGTGGTCAATGTCGAAGGGCGAGAGCTGAAGCTTGGTACGCTCAACGCGGGAGACTTCTTTGGCGAACTGAGCCTGCTCACCGGCGAGCCCAGCTCCTTCACGGTACGGGCGGTGGCCACCGTCGAAACCTATCGCATCAATCAGGCAATGTTTCAGGAGTTGGTGATGCAGCGCGAGGCGCTGGTCGAGCCCCTCTACCGGGTGCTGAGCGACCGCCAGCAGGAGCAGCGGGCGCTGCTGGAGCGGGAGGCGGAAGCCATGAAGCAACCACCACAACAGCTTGATCTGCTTGATAAACTGATGAAGCTGTTCGGCGGAAGATGACGTAGCATGGCATCGTATTGAGGACATGAAGAGAGAACCGCAGCCATGTTACTGACCACCCTGGCCCTTGCCGCCAGCCTGCAATTTGATTGTCCCACCACCATCGAGACTCGCCAGCAGCTGCTGACCCCGCAGCAGGGCTGGCAGGCGTTCACCCGCAATGACGATGGCAAACCGGACGAAGCCCTCAGCCACCGGCTCGATAAGCTGGCCCTGTTCGACGGAGATCCTGCCGAACTGGCCCAACTCAAACCGGATAATGGCGACAGCGACGAGATCCACTACTGGAGCCAGCTCGATAGCAGCCTGCGCCCGCTCTATCTGGTCTGCCGCTATCAGAACAGCGCCATCACCCTGCAGCAGGCGTTACCCGTCGGCATCAGCTACTGCCGCGTCAACCAGCGCGACCGCTACACCCTGCTCGGGCTGATTTGCCGAAAATAGCGGTCGTAATCCCTTGCCATATATCGCTATTCGCTGACAGCCATTACCGCCTGAGCCGGGCCACCCGCCAGCGCCATCAGAGCAGCAGCTCGGCCAGCTCCTCCAGTGCAGTCAGCTCCACGTCCGGCAACAGTTGCAGCTGTTGCCACGGTTGCTGCCGTTCGTTGAGCCAGGCGGCGCGAAAGCCATGCAAGCGGGCACCCAGCACATCGGTCTCGGGATGATCCCCCACATGGAGGATCCGCTCCGCTGGCAGCTTGAGGGCGCTGCGGGTCTGCTCAAACATATCCGGTGCCGGTTTCATTCTGGCGCCCGCCCCCGCCTTGCAGACCAGCGTGAAGTAGCGATCCAGCCCTGCCTGCGCCAGATCCAGATTGCCGTTGGTGATGACCACCAGCGGGTAGCGTTCGGCCAATCTGGCCAGCAGCTGATGAGTGGACTCGCTCACCTCGATCTTCGAGCGCTCAGCCAGAAACGCAGCAAACACCTGCTCCGCCTCACGACTGGCCTGCTGGTCGGCCATCCCCCCCTCGACCATCGCGGTACGGATGGTCTGCTGGCGCGCCAGGCTGACATCGTGGCGCAGCTCGGGGTTGGCCAGCAACACGGCGCGTTTTAACTCCAGCCAGCGTGGCTTGTCGAGCATGGCGGTGGCCAGATATTCGCTGCGTAGATGGCTCAGCATCCACTGCTCGGCACGCACGATGGCAGGGCCGTTGTCATAGAGGGTGTCATCGAGGTCAAACGAGATGGCAGCAACCGGCTGCCAGCGGCGATAGAAGTGCATGGACTCTCCTCTGCAACGGGGGCTCATGGCCCGTTATTCATCGTCCTGCGCATCCGGGTCACGCTTGGCCCTGGGGTGGGCGCTGTCGTAAACCTTGGCCAGATGCTGGAAGTCGAGGTGGGTATAGATCTGGGTGGTAGAGAGGTCGGCATGGCCCAGCAGCTCCTGCACTGCCCGCAGATCGCCGGAGGACTCCAGCATATGGGTGGCGAAGCTGTGGCGCAGCTTGTGGGGATGGACGTGGGCGTTGAGCGCTTGCTTATTGCCCCAGCCATCGAGGCGGGCTTGCACCGAACGGGCCGACAGCCGCTGCTTGCGGCTGGAGACAAACAGCGCCTCGCTCTCGTCCCCGGCCAGCAGCGGGCGCACCTTGAGCCACTTCTGCAACCACTCGACCGCCATCCGGCCGATGGGCAGCACCCGCTCCCGCGAGCCCTTGCCAGTCACCTTGAGCTGACGGTCGTCGAGCTTCAGATCCACCAGATTGATCCCCACCAGCTCGGCCAGACGCAGCCCTGAAGAGTACATCAGCTCCATAATGGCGCGATCCCGCACCGCCAGCGGATCCTGCTCGTCGGTGATGTTGAGCAGTTGGTGCATCTCGTCCACATCGAGGTTTTTCGGCAGCGGTCGCCCCTGTTTGGGGGTGACGATGCCACGGGCCGGATTGGCGGTCAGCCGCCCCTGCCGCACCTGCCAGTCGCAAAAGCTGCGCAGGGCAGAGACCTTGGTGGACAGGGAACGTGGAGCAAGGCCCGCCTTGTGCATCCGGGTCACCAGAGTGCGCACCTGGCTTGCCTCGAGCCGACCCCAGTCAGTGAGCCCGAGGGCTACCAGCTCGGCGGTCATCGCCTCCAGATGGGCTTGATAGTTATTGCGGGTATGAGGGCTGAGCTGACGCTCGACCCTCAGGTATTCGATAAAGGCTGCCAGCTCGTCCGCCAGTGCCGCGGGCAGTGGCGGTGTGACGACGGGAGCTTTGGCGGGCGCCCTGGCCGGTGTTCTAGCCATGAGTCAACTCGGGCAGACGCAGTTGCAGCAGGCGCCCCAGTTGGCCCAGCAGCAGGGTATCGTTGTGGGGAGTAAAGTGGCCGGGATCCGAGCTGGCGAAGGCCAGCACACCGAGATCGCCGAGCCGCATCAGGGCCACCGAGTTGACCAGCACATCGTGGCCAAACAGCGCCTGCTTCTCGCTCTGGCTCAGGCGGCCAAAGTAGTAATCCTGCCCCGGCAGACGCTGACCCAGCAGGGATTCGAGCTGCTTGCCCTGTGCCAGAAAGCGCTGCTCGGGCCCGCTCAGGGCAAACTTCTTGGGGTTGAGCCAGAGCCGCAACCCGGTCAGGCGCAGCCGCTGGACAAAGGCCTTGCCCATCACGGCACTCACTTCGAACAGGGTCTGGCAACCGTACAGCTCGCCGTAGAGATCGGCATAGACCCGGAAGATCCGTTCGTTCTCGCTGGCGATCCCCATCAATTCGGTGATCTCCTGCTCCAGCTGTTCGATCCGCTCGCGCTGACGCTCCAGCTGGCGCTCGACCAGCGAGACCGACCCTTTGCGTTCATGGGGAATGCGGATCCGGTCCAGCACGGCGGCATGGCGTTGGAAAAACTCGGGATAACGGGCCAGGTACTCCAGCACAGTGGCTTCATCCACCGATTGCTCCTGCCGTTTGAGTTCGCTCATAAATTGGTTGATCCATCAGAGAAATGGGGCTCGCTGCCCCGACATCATGGGCAAAGGGGGCCAACGCCCCCCGTACCTGAACCTTTATCGGCTAAACCTCTATCTGGCCGTCAAACACATGCTCGGCGGGGCCTGTCATATAGACCGGCTGGCCCGGCCCCTTCCAGGCGATGGTCAGCTTGCCGCCCGGCAGGCTGACGGTGACCCGCTCCTTGAGCTTGCCCTGACTGATGCCAATCACCGCCGCCGCACAGGCACCGGTGCCGCAGGCCAGGGTCTCGCCACAGCCCCGCTCGAATACACGCAGTTTGATCTCGGTAGCATTGACCATCTCCATGAAGCCGACGTTGACCCGCTCGGGAAAACGCTCGTGGCGCTCCATGATGGCACCGAGCGTCTCGACCGGCGCATCGGCGACCGAAGGCACTTCGATGACGCAGTGGGGATTGCCCATGGAGACCACGCCACACATCACGGTATGCTCCTGCGCCCGCAACAGATAGGTTTTCTCTGCCTTCTGGGCCCGGAACGGGATCTTGCCCGGCTCAAACTGGGGAACACCCATGTTGACCGTGACCTGATTCTCCCCCTCCAGCTGCAACACGATGCGACCCCGGGCGGTACTGACCGCGATGCGATCCCGATTGATCAGCCCCTTGAGACGCACGAAACGGGCAAAACAGCGGGCACCGTTGCCGCACTGCTCCACCTCGCTGCCATCGGCATTGAAAATGCGATAGTGAAAGTCGAGTTCAGGGTCATAGGGCGGCTCCACCAGCAGCAGCTGGTCAAAGCCGATCCCGAAGTGGCGATCTGCCAGCTTCTTGATGACGTCATTGCTGAAAAATACCTTCTGGGTGACGCCATCCACCACCATGAAGTCGTTGCCCAAGCCATGCATCTTGGAAAAATCTATCAACATCGTGCATTCCTGTGCTGTTAGGGCTGTAAAAATTCACCGAACCAAGGGTCGCTAAACACCATGAAGTCGTTGTCCAAAGCCCCATGCATCTTGGAACAATCTGTCAACATCGTGCATTCCTGTGCTGTTAGGGCTGTAAATACTCACCATCAACCACTATGAAGTCATTGGCCACAGCCCCAAGCATCCTGGAACAATCTGTACACATCGCGCACTCCTGTGCTGTCAGGGCTGTAAAATTCTGTCATCTCTATCTACTGCATCAGGGCAGCAGGTGCTCACCGCGCCAGAGATCGGCCAACTGCTCACGCTCGCGGATCAGGTGCGCCTCGGCACCATCCACCAGCACTTCGGCGGCACGGGGACGGGTGTTGTAGTTGGATGACATGGTAAAGCCGTAGGCTCCGGCCGAACGCACCGCCAGCAGGGAGCCCTCGGCAATGGCCAGGGTGCGCTCCTTGCCGAGGAAGTCGCCGGTCTCGCACACCGGGCCCACCACGTCATAGAGCGCGGGAGCATGACCGGCACGGCTATCCACCTCGATGATGTTCATCCAGGCGCCGTAGAGCGAAGGACGCAGCATGTCGTTCATGCCGGCATCGATCAGCGCGAAGTTGCGGGTCTCGCCCGGTTTCAGATACTCAACCCGGGTCAGCAGCACGCCGGCATTGGCGACGATGGCGCGGCCCGGCTCGAACAGCAGGGTCAGATCCCGGCCCGCCAGCTTCTGCTTGAGCGCTTCGGCATACTCGGTCGGATGGGGTGGCTGCTCGGAACCATAGTTGACCCCAAGGCCACCCCCCACGTCCAGATGATGGATATGAATGCCTTCCGCCGCCAGACCGTCGATCAGCCGCAGCAGCTTGTCAGCCGCCTCCATAAAGGGATTCAATTCAGTGAGTTGCGAGCCGATATGGCAATCCACCCCGACGATCTCGATGTTCGCCATCGCGGCCGCCTTGCGATAGATGGCTGGCGCCAGCTCGATGGGAATGCCGAACTTGTTCTGCTTGAGGCCGGTGGAGATATAGGGGTGGGTACCGGCATCGATATCCGGATTGACCCGCACCGAGACGCGAGCCTTTTTGCCCATGCTGCCCGCCACCCGATTGAGACGCTCCAGCTCTGCTTCCGACTCCAGATTGAAACAGAGGATCTCTTTATCCAGCGCAAGGCGCATCTCCGCTTCGCTCTTGGCCACGCCGGAGAAGACCACCTTGGCCGGATCACCGCCCGCCGCCAGTACCCGCGACAGCTCGCCACCGGAGACGATGTCAAACCCCGAGCCCAGTCGGGCCAGCAGGTTGAGCAACGCCAGGTTGGAGTTGGCCTTCACCGCATAGCAGATTAGATGGGGAATATCGCCAGCGGCCTTGTCGAAGGCGTGCCAGTGGCGCTCTAGGGTCGCACGGGAGTAGACGTAAAGCGGGGTACCGTACTGCTCGGCAAGCTGTTGCAGCGAGGTTTGCTCGGCCTGAAGCTGGCCGTCGGCGTCGTAGTTAAAGTGATCCAAGGGGGCGGTTCCTTCCTAGAATGGGTGCGGCATTAGTGCGGCGCGGCCTCGGTGGCAGCCTCAGTGGTCGCAGGCGGTGCTGCTTGCGGTGTACTCTGGCTCTGTGGCTGCTCGGGGGGCGGCATATAGAGCGGCCCCTTCAGACCGCACGCGGCCAACCCGAGGGACAGAAGAGTGGCAAGCAGACACTTGGTGAACTGGGTGATCATAATGGTTCGCTGCGAAAAAATTTTTGGCCCTCTATAATCGCACTCACATTGTTAAAAGCAACAGGATAAACCGATGAAGGATCACGAGTATCACGCCCTGACCGACGCCTTTTTCCAATATGTGGAAGACACTCTCGACGAGGGGTATCCGGATATCGACTGCGAACGCAACGGCGGCGTATTGACCCTCTCTTTCGAGAACAAGACCAAGGTCATCATCAACAAGCAGGAGCCGCTGCACCAGATTTGGGTCGCCACCCGCGAGAACGGCTTCCACTTCGAACTGCAGGGTGACACCTGGATCGACAACCGCTTCGGCCACGAGCTCAAGGCGCTGCTGAGCCAATCCTGCACCGCCCAGGCGGGTGAAGAGGTGGTGTTCCCATGATTGACCAGCACCCGCAGGGCGCCCGTCATGCGGTGATCTGGCTACACGGGCTGGGTGATTCCGGCGCTGGTCTCGCCCCGCTGGTGGACGCGCTGGACCTGCCCGCCGAGCTACCGGTGCGTCACCTGCTACCGGATGCCCCCGAGCGCCCCATCACCATCAACATGGGCTACAAGATGCGCGGCTGGTACGACATAAAGAGCTTCGAGGATCCCGCCGAGCGTGCCGTGGAGTCCCATGTGCGGGAATCGGCCGACCAGATTGCCGCATTGCTCGATCAGCTGGTGGCCGACGGGTTTGCCCCCGAGCATATCGTGCTGGCAGGCTTCTCTCAGGGCGGGGTGATTGCCTCCTTCACCGCGCTGCGCTATCAGGCACAGCTGGCGGGCCTGCTCTGCATGTCCACCTATCTGGCCGCCCCCGACAAATTGCTCGGCGAGATGAGCGAGGCCGCTCGCACCCTGCCCATCTGCTACATGCACGGCATCTATGACGATGTGGTGAGCCTGTCGCTCGGTTGGGATGCCAAGAACCTGCTGGAAAGCGCCGGACTCGCCCCCGAGTGGCACGAGTACCCGATGCGTCACGAGATCTGCCGTCCTCAGCTCGGCGACATTCGCAACTGGCTGCTGGCCCGCCTCGGCGCCTGAGCAACCGCAAAAGCAAACGGCCTGCATCTGCAGGCCGTTTTTTATGACGATTCCAACTGGCGGGTCAGCCCACTTCCCGAGCGGGCGGCACCTGTTCGCGCAGAGTGCCCTGACTGCGATAGGGGATCACATCCAGCTCGCCATTCACTTGTACTATCTCGTAGTACTGGGGCAGGTTGAAGTTGATGAACTGCCCATCATCGCTGAACCGCTCGTGATTGGAGGTGTAGAAGCGGTTGACCCCCGCCACCAGCTCATCCTTGTTGCCGGCAAAGTGCTGGTAGATCTCCACCCGGTTCGCCTCATCGAGGATATAGATGTTGGTGCCCGCATCACGGGTATCGAAGAAAAACTGCACCAAACCTTCGCTGGCGTAGGCATCGACGATGCTCGGCAGATGTTGGCTGTGGGTCTTGTCGAGCCGCAGCGGCAGGTGATCCAGCTTGTTGTGGGAGATGTGACGGTAAAAATCGATGGCGTTTTCCAGCTTCTTCACCGACACCCCGCGCCGCTCGAAGAAGATGCCGTACTTCTCGCGGCCAAGGGCCATGGTCTTGACCAACTGCTGCTTGTCGCGGGCAAGGCGCAGGTCGATACACTCTGCCACCAGAGTCTGGAAGCGGGAGCGCACCAGAGAGCGGAAGTGCTGGCTGTAGCAGAACACCTCGATCATCTCGGGGGCGGCGGCATCCTGATGCATCTTGCCGAGGATGGTGGTGAGGGCATCGACTACAGCTTCATCCCCCTGGAAGTGCAGGGTGCGGATCTCGCTCCAGGAGTTGCGATAGACCAGATCCACCGAGCCGACCAGACACTCCTGATTGCGACCAAACGAGAAGACATCCACGGTATTGGCGTCAAACTCGATCACCTGACCGACCCAATGGCTGGTCGGGTCCATCTCCAGATTGAGGAAGATGGAGAGCTGACGGATCTCGCACGGCCGGCTGAGGGCCAGGTTGGTGGCCAGCGGGTACTTCTCGGGGAAGCAGCCGGAGAGATCGCGGCAGAACTGGTGCAGATTGTCGATGTGCAGATCCGAACCCTGATTGAACAGGTGCACCCGCGACTGGGGGGTCAGCAGATCGTTGAAGTAGGCCCAGGAGACCAGCTTGCTGATGTAGCCGTTGAACTCCAGCGGCGCGCGGCCAATGATGTCCACCGGCTCCAGCGAATGCTTGTAGAGATACCAGCCGGCGCGGTTGAGGCGACCGTGAGGCACCTGCACGAAGCTGAGATCCGGCTCGCTCAGATCCGGCGCGATCTTGAGGTTGATGCGCTGCACCTTGCCCGGCAGGCTCTCGAACGCGGCGTAGAGTTTGCGCGACAGAATGCCGATATCTTCCGGGTTGATCGACTCGCTGATGTTGTTGCGGCGGGCGAACTGGATCAGGTTGCGGTAGCTCTGCATCAAAGCTTCCAGCAGCTCGGCGTGGGCGATCTTCACCTCTTCGATCTTCCACTCGTGGCGATGATCGAGCTGATAGAGTTTGTCCTGACTCCAGCCCCAGTAGGAAACCAGCTGGCTCATCAGCTCGCGACGCCACTCGGGGGAGTGATCATCCTTGGGATGGCTGAGACCGTCGCACACCTTGAGGTAGAAGCAGCGGCGCACCAGATCGAGCCGCGCCATGTCGCCGATGGACTTGAGGTAGTTGGTCACCTTGTCCAGCATCAGACAGTAGTTGTCGAGCCGGTAGTGCATCCCCTCGTTGTGCTGGAACCAGTCGCGACCAATCATCGACAGCAGGCGGGTATTGGGATACTCGTGGGAGTAGGCTTCCATCAGCACCGACTTGAGCACCGCCTTGTAGGGGGAGTCGATCCCCTTGTAGAGCTGCCACAGGGCGGAACCGAAATACTCTTCGGCCGGAATACGGTCAAAACTGCCGAGATCGAGCCAGTCATCCTGCTTGAGCTTGCCGCTCTCGAACAGCTCGTTCACATACTCATCGTAGTGATCATCACACTCGGTGGGCACCAGATACCAGATCAAGCGTTTGCCCGCGATACGCATGGCACTGCGGTAGAACTCGTCGAGCAGCAGCAGGTGCTGGGCACTGCCGCAGCTCTCCCCCTGCATCTGGGCATCGTTGGTCTGGCGGAACTTGTCTTCCGGGATCAGGAAGAAGTTGAGATCGACCCCGCGCTGTTCGGCCCACTTGGAGAGTTGCTGGCACTTCAGCTCCAGCAGATCGAGCCGCTCCTGCGACAAACCGGCCACGTGGCAGACCCAGATATCGAGATCGGAGTGACAGCATTGACCGATGGAGGAGGTGCTGCCCATGGAGTAGAGCCCCTGAATGGCTCGATCATGGGTTGCCAGACCACTCTGGCAGTTGGCGTTGCGGCAGAGGTCATCGATAAAGGCTTGCTGCTCGGCGGTGGCACTGAAGCTCCAGATGCCATGAGGGACATCACCGGAGACATAACCGGGCAGCAGGGGATGATTGAAGTGCAGCATGACAGGCAGCAGTTGGAATACCTGCTGCCCATAGCGACTCATGAGGCCTAACGCCCGTTGCGTCTTGAGACGGGTAATGTCGTCATAACGCGCAACCAGCGTATCGATGTGTTCCTGCAATGCCCTGCCTATCACCTAAGTGAAAATGACGCACCAAAAGGGGGATACGTCAAAAAAGTGTGATCATGTTAACAATGCAAACAGCGGTGGTAAACAAGCCTTCAGCTAAACGCCAGATTATTTCTGGTATGACCACATCAAGTATCAGGGGAAATCATTAAATTCCAATACATTCAATGAATTAATCAACACCACTTGCTTAATGAAAATCATTTTCAGCATGCATTTTTGAGCTTGGCCCCGCTTTTGCCGGCTCCGCCATGAAAGCCCGGGCAAAGGGTGGTAATATCGATTTCCTTCTAAAAATGAAACAACTGATTGATATGGCAGCCCGAACCCTGAAAATTGCCACTCGCAAGAGCCCTCTGGCCCTGTGGCAGGCCAACTTTGTCAAAGACCGGCTCGAAGCCCTGCACCCGCAGTTGCAGGTCGAACTGGTGCCCATGAGCACTCAGGGTGACAAGATCCTCGATACCCCGCTGGCCAAAGTCGGTGGCAAGGGATTGTTCGTCAAGGAGCTGGAGACCGCCATGCTGGAAGGACGGGCCGATATCGCCGTTCACTCCATGAAAGACGTGCCGGTGGAGTTCCCCGAGGGGCTCGGCCTGCACACCATCTGCGAGCGGGAAGATCCCCGTGATGCCTTCGTTTCCAACCGTTTCAAGGCCATTGCCGAACTGCCGCAAGGGGCCGTGGTCGGCACCTCCAGCCTGCGTCGCCAGTGCCAGCTGCGCGCCGCGCGCCCCGACCTGGTGATCCGCGACCTGCGTGGCAACGTCAACACCCGCCTCGCCAAGCTGGATGCCGGTGAGTATGACGCCATCATCCTCGCCGCCGCCGGTCTGAAACGACTGGAGATGGCGCACCGCATCACCGCCTTTATCGAACCGGAGCAGAGTCTGCCCGCCAACGGTCAGGGGGCTGTCGGCATCGAATGCCGCCTCGACGATACTGAGCTGCACGCTCTGCTGGCGCCGCTGGAGCACGCCGAGACCCGCGCCAGGGTGTTGACCGAGCGAGCCATGAACCGCGCTCTGCAAGGGGGATGTCAGGTGCCTATCGGTGCCTACGCACTGGTCGAAGGCGAGCAGATCTGGCTGCGCGGTCTGGTGGGCAGCCCGGATGGCAGCCAGGTAATCCGTGACGAGATCCGCGGCCCGCTGGCCGATGGTGAGGCCCTCGGCGAACAGCTGGCCCAGCGCCTGCTGGCCGCTGGTGCCGACGAGATCCTGGCCGAGGTCTACCGCGCATGACCCCGCTGGTGGTGCGTCCGGCCGCCCAGGCCGCCGAGCTGGTGCAGTTGCTGCGCCAGCACGGCCATGCACCACTCTGCTGCCCGCTGCTGGAAACCGTGGCGGGCAGTGAACTCCCCCGCTTGCCCGACCTGTTGCACAGCGCCGATATCGTTATCGCGGTCAGCATCCATGCCGTTCATTTTGCACACGATTTTCTGTTGCAAACTGGTCAGACCTGGCCACATATTGAGTACTTTGCGGTGGGTCAGGCCAGCGCAGATGCGTTTGCAGCCATCGGCATCACGGCAAGTTGCCCGGATGACCCGCGTAGCGAAGGGCTGCTGGCCCTGCCCGCCCTGCAGCAGGTCGCAGGCAAACGGGTACTGATCCTGCGCGGTAATGGCGGGCGGGATCTCATCGCCAGCACACTGGCCTCACGCGGTGCTCTGGTGCACTATTGTGCGGCCTATGAGCGCCACTACCCCGAGCTAGACGGGGAGACATTGACCCGCCACTGGCAGGCAGCTGGGCTGGACAGCCTGCTCATTACCAGTGGTGAACTGCTGCAAAGGCTGCTGGAGCTGATTCCCGACCACCAGCGGCCCTGGCTTTTTGGCCGCCTGCTGGTGGTCCCCAGCCCGCGCGTGGCCGAGATGGCCAGCGCAGCGGGCTTTATCCATATCACGATTGCCCAAGGTGCATCCAACCAGGCCCTGACGGCCGCACTGGAACTGAGGAAGATGGAATGACAGAACAACAAATCCCAGGTAAAACCCCAGCCGACCGCTGCGGTCAATGGCAGCAAGAGCCGCTCCGGTGCCATACTGGGAGGGGTTGCCATCCTGCTGGCCCTTGGCCTGACCGGCGGTCTCTATCTGCACGGTCACAAGAATGCCGTGGCCCAGCAGGCTGAACTGGCCCAGCTCAAGCAGCAGCTGGCGAGCGCCCTGAGCAAGATCGACCAGACCAGCAGCAAGGATGCCGAGCAGCTGGCCGCGCTGGATCAAACCCAGCAACGGCTGCAGGGGGAGATGCAGGGTCTGCAGAACCGGGTACTGGACCTGAATGACAAGCGCCCCAACGACTGGATGCTGGCCGAATCCGAGTATCTGGTACGAATGGGGGGCCGCAAACTGTGGCTGGAGCATGACCTTGTCTCCGCCATCACCCTGCTCGGCAATGCCGACGAGCGGATCGCCGCCCTCAACGACCCCAGCCTGATGCCGATCCGCAAGGCACTGGCCGAAGATATCGCCAAGCTCAAGGGGATGCCGCGCATCGACCGCGAGGGGCTGACCCTCAAGCTGGCGGCGCTGTCCGACCAGATCGAGCTGCTGCCCCTCTCCACCGTCAGCATGCCGGAAGCCAAGGCCGAGCCGGATCAAGCGGTCAGCACCAATCCCGACGAGTGGGAGAGCAACCTGAAGAAAAACTGGGTCAAGTTCACCGAGAACTTCGTCACCATCCGTCGCCGCGATGGCGCGGTCGAGGCGCTGCTCTCGCCGCAACAGGAGATCTTCCTGCGTGAAAACCTCAAGACCAAGCTGTTGCAGGCCCAGCTCTCCGTCTATCGCGAGCAGCAGGCGCTCTACGAAGACAGCCTGGACAAGGCCCAGCGCTGGCTGACCCAGTATTTCGACACCGACAACAGCGCCACCCGCTACATGCAGGGCGAGATCGACAAGCTCAAGGGTGAGCAGATCCAGATCGACTATCCGGCCCAGTTCAAGACCCAGGCCATGCTGGAGCAGGTGCTGACCGAACGCCTGCAACGCATTCTGGCCAGCAGCTGAGGAGGGCACCATGATCCGTATAATCATTCTGGTTGCCGTGATGGTCGCAGGGCTGATCTTTGGCCCGCAAGCCTCCGGTAACAAGGGCTATGTGCTGATTGCTCTTGGCAATTACACCATCGAATCCTCCGTCACCAGCGCGGTGATCCTGGCCGTGCTGTTCTACGGCGCCCTGCTGATCGTCGAGTGGCTGCTGGGTCGGGTATTCGGCCTGCGCCGCAAGACCCTCGGCTGGTACGGCTCGCGCCGCCGCCGCAAGGCCAATCAACAGACCGTCGCCGCCACCCTGGCAATGGCCGAAGGGCACTACAGTCAGGCTGAAAAGCTGATGATCAAGGGGGCCAGCAACAGCGACACCCCGCTGCTCAACTACCTGAGCGCCGCCAAGGCGGCACAGGCCCGTGGTGACGATGCGCGCCGGGATCAATACCTGCAAAAAGCGCAGGAGGAGAATCCCAAGGCCGAGCTGGCGCTCACCCTGACCCAGACCCAGTTGCAGATCGAGCAGGGCCAGTACGATACCGCGCTGGCGATGCTGGAGTCGGTCTACGCCCTCAACCCGCGCCACCCCATGGTGCTGGATCAGCTGCGCCAGGTGCATCTGGCCCGTCAGGACTGGAGCGCTCTGTGCGACCTTATCCCCAGCCTGCACAAGGTGGGCAAGCTGACCCCGAAACAGGAAGAAGATCTGCTGCAACAGGCCTGGTGTGGTCGTCTGCAACAGGCTGCCAGCAGCCTCGAGACCCTCAAGGCGGTATGGCAGGATCTGCCGCGCAAGCTGCGCCTCGAGCCAGAACTACTGGCCTGCTACGGCGATCTGCTGCGCCAGCTGGGTGCCGACGGCGAAGCCGCCACCCTGTGGCAGGAAGCGCTGCGCAAACAGCCGATGCCGCAGCTGCTGGCTCGCCTGCCCAAGCTGAAACTCGACAGCTACCAGCCGCTGCTGACGCTGCTGCAAAAACAGCAGGGGCAACCGGAGGTGGACACCGCACTGGCCCAGCTCTATCTGCTGGCCGGTCAGCTGGACGATGCCCAGAAGCTGCTGGAGCAGGAGGTGGAGCGGGCGCCGAGCGCCGCCGCCTATCACGCTCTCGGCCAGCTGATGGACAAACGCCGCCTCACCAACAAGGCCAACGAGTACTATCGTCAGGCACTGGAACTGGCGGGAGTCTGATCCCCGGCAAACAGAAACGCGAGAGGCCGCATGATGCGGCCTCTTTTTTATCTCTTCGCCCTGCCCTCGTCAGGTGGTGAGCCGCTCCAGCTCGCCGATCAGCCAGATAGCCTCGGCACGGTGGCTGCCGCACACATCCATCATGGGGCGAAAACCGCCGCACACCGCCGGCCGCTCCGGTTGACCGAAGATCTTGCAGCCAAGGGCGCTATCGAGCTGGATACAGGGGATGCCAGCCGGTTTGCCATCTGGCATACCGGGAATGGCACTGCTGATACTGGGGGCGATGCAGCAGGCAGCGCAGCCGCTACGACACTCCATAGACTCCACTCCTTTGGGATGGTCTGAGCCACCATAGCCGAAGCGGCGGCACAAACGTAGCTGGCACACAACAAAAAGCCCGACCGCACGGGCGATCGGGCTTCAGACAACACAGCCGGTTCAGCGAGCCATCATCACAGGATGATATCGCGTACCACGCTGTCTTTGCGTTCCAGGTAATGGATCGACTTGATACGACGAATGGTACGGGATTTACCACGGATCAACAGAGTCTCGGTGGTCGCCATCACGCCATCGCTGGTGATGCCATCCAGCAGATCACCCTTGGTGATGCCGGTAGCGGAGAAGATGACGTTGTCATTCTTCGCCATGTCTTCCAGCTTGAGCACCTTGTTGACATCGATGCCCAGCGCTTCGCAGCGGGCAATTTCCTGCTCGCCCAGCGCACGCACTTCCGGGCTGTCGCCTTTGACGCGGTGACGCGGCACCAGACGGGCCTGCATGTCGCCATCCAACGCGCGGATCACCGCCGCGGAGATCACCCCTTCCGGTGCGCCGCCGATGCCATACAGCATGTCGACTTCGCTGTCCGGCAGACAGGTGAGGATGGAGGCGGCAACGTCACCATCAGGAATGGCGAACACCCGCACGCCCAAACCCTGCATCTCCTTGATTGCCTTGTCATGACGCGGCTTGGCCAGGGTAATGACGGTCAGACGGGAGAGCGGCTTGCCCAGCGCCTTGGCCACGGACTTCAGGTTCAGCTCGAGAGCCTGATCCAGGTCGATGGCGCCTTTGGCCTTGGGCCCGACGATCAGCTTTTCCATGTACATGTCAGGCGCTTTCAGGAAAGAACCCTTGTCGCCCACCGCCAGCACCGCCAGCGCGTTGGCCTGCCCCATGGCGGTCATGCGGGTACCCTCGATGGGATCGACCGCGATATCCACCGCGTCGCCGTGTCCGGTACCGACCTTCTCGCCGATATAGAGCATCGGCGCTTCATCAATTTCACCTTCGCCGATCACAATCTCACCATCGATCTCGATCTGGTTGAGAATGTGGCGCATGGCCGCTACGGCCGCCCCATCAGCGATATTCTTGTCACCACGTCCGAGCCACTTGTAGCCAGCCAGTGCAGCCGCTTCCGTCACTCGGGAAAACTCGATTGCCAGTTCACGTCTCATCGCATATCCAACCTATGGAGCTCGAAAACGGGCGGCATTCTACCACAAGGGCAAACCTTTGCGCACAAAAGTAGCCGCTGCGAGCAAGAATGTAGCCAATTCATCCAATTGCAACCCAATTGCCATCGACTCTTCATCCAACTGTCACCCCGCTGTCATCCCCGCTGCCTAGCATGACCCCGTTTTCAAAACAAAAGCTTGCAACACCACAAGGGATTAAGATGAAAAAGCTGACTGTAGTGGCACTGGCTCTCACCGCAGCCTTCCAGGCTCAAGCCGTTGAAGTGTACAAAAATGACACCTCCATGCTGGATCTCTATGGCCGTATCTACGCCGGTCAATTCTTCGGTGACAAGAAGGAAGGGGTCGATACAACAAACCCGAATACTATCAATGGCACCAAGGATTACAGCGCCAAGCAAGGGGCCAACCAGTTTGTCCGCTTCGGCGCCAAGGCCGAGACCCAGATCCAGAACGGCCTGAAGGCGCTGGCCCAGTACGAAGTGCAGATGTATATCAACGACAGCGAAAAGACCTTGGGTAAAGATGGAAGCACAGACAACCTGCGCACCCGTCTGGCCTTTGCCGGTGTCGGCGCTGACTGGGGCACCGTGACCTTCGGTCGCCAGAAAGGGGCCCCGGGCTTCCTGGCCGACTGGACTGATGTCTCCCTCTCCGACGGCTACGGCAACGAAGCGCTGGGCGCCAAGACTGACACCTTCGCCACCAACCGCGCTGGTTCCGTGTTGAAGTATTCCGGCCTGTTCAACGGCTTCCAGTTTGATGCCAGCTACAAATTTGATGGTGGCCAAGAAGAAGACAAAAGCAGCAACAAGACCTCCGCAGCTGACCCAGCCTATGGTGCAGCCGTGGCTTACACTTTCCCGTTCAATCTGTCTTTGGGTACCGCCTACAACGTTGGCCAACGTCAGGAAAAGAATACCGAAGACGCCAAACTGTGGCTGATCTCTGCCAAGTTCGACAACAAGGCGGCCTATGCGGCTCTGAGCTATGCCGATGGCTCTGACTTTGTCCAAAGTGGCACCGACCATACCGGCTGGGAAGCCGCGCTGGGCTACAACTTCGAAAACGGCTTCGGTCTGATGGCCCTGTGGAACAAACAGGAGCAGGAAGTCACTGGCGGCAAGAAAACCGATGCCATTGACTACTACACCCTGGGTGCCCAGTACAAATTCAACAAGAACCTGCGGGTGATTGGCGAGTACCGCATCAACAATCTGGACAGCGTTGCCGGCAAAGCGACTGCCAACAAGGATGACTTCCAGCTGGCTGCCCGCTACGACTTCTAATCACGGTTTTGCGGGTCCCCAAAGCGCGATGGCTTGCCATCGCGCTTTTTGCTGGGCGTCACTCACGACCGGAGAAAGTGGCCTAGGCTCAATAGTAGATGTATCGCCGGAGAGATGATCATGGTCAGGCTGCCTTTCGTCCTGCTGTTGCTGCTGGCTCTTCCCGCTCACGCCCTCTCTATCGCCATGGTGCTGTGGCGCGGTGAAACCTCAGCCGAAGCGGGCTTTCGGGCAGAGCTGACCCGCCTTGGCTATCAGGCCACCATCACCACCTATAACGCCGCTCAGGATCGTACGGCGCTGGCAACCATGCTGCGCCAGCAGATGCTGCCGAAACTGGCCGAATACGACTACATCTACACCTTTGGCACCACCGCCACCACCATGACCAAGAGTCTGGTGGCCAACCGCAAACCTCTGATTTTCAATGTGGTCTCCGATCCGGTCGGGGCAGATATCCTCTCGGAAGATAAAGCCCAGAACAGCATGGTGGCCGGGGTAAGCAACATGGTGCCGATGGCACTGCAACTGGCCAACGCCAGCGAGCATCTGGCCACCGGAAAACGGCTGCTGCTACCCTTCAACCCCCGTGAGCAGAACACCCTGCTGGTGGCCGATATGCTGCTCAATGAAGCGAAACGCTATCAGTGGCAGATGGTCACCTGGCGAATGGCCCCTGACCCACGGCGGCTGGACAACGAACTGAAGCGGCTGCAACAGGATGCCAAAAACGACATCGTCTTTCTGGCCGCAGACAGCTATCTGCTCTCCATCGCCCCCCGCCTGCTGAATGCGCTCAACGAAGCTGCCATCCCTACCATCTGCAGTGCCGAGCTGTTCGTCGAACACGGCTGCAGCGTTGGCACCATCAGCAGCTACGAGGCGCTGGGCAAGATGGCCGCCGGGATCATCCATCGCCATCAGCAGGGAACAGAGTTGCAGGATATTCCGCTGCAGACCGACCCCCATCCCAAACTGGTGCTGGGGCAACTGGGTAACGCCACCACGCAGGAGGCGAGCCCCGAAAAGCCGAAGCCTTGATAAAGATCTCGGCCAATCAGGCTCCGGGCGGGTATGCTGTTGACCCCCATCGCCCGAGAGCCCTTTCCCATGAGTACCACCGTCTTTTTTGCCGTTCTGCTGGCAGCCCTGCTTCACGCCAGCTGGAATGCGCTGGTCAAGATTGGCGAAGAGCGGCTGGTGGGCGTGTCACTGGTGGCGATCTTCTCAGGGCTTATCGCCGCCGTGGCGCTGCTGCCCATGGGGCTTCCCTCTGCTGCCGAGCTGCCCTGGCTCGGCCTCTCAGTCCTGCTCCATATCGGTTACTGCCTGTTTCTCAGCCATGCCTACAATCAGGGCGATTTTGGCCAGATCTATCCGCTGGCCCGTGGCAGTGCCCCGCTGCTTGCCATGGTGTTAAGTGCCCTGCTGCTGGGGGACTACCCCGGTTACGGCGGCATCATCGGCGCCTGCGTGCTGATCATGGGGGTCTTGCTGATGGCCTGGCGAGGCGGGCAGCAGCGCCTTGACAGCAAAGCGGTTCGGGCAGCACTGATCACGGCCATGTTCACGGCGACCTATACCCTCTCGGATGGAGCCGGCGCCCGCGCAGGGGGTGAACCGGTACGCTACACCCTCTGGCTCTTTGCCTGTACCGGGTTGGCGATGCTGCTGGTGTTGCTCGTCCACCAGAAACGCAACGCATGGCGCCAGATCCGTCGCCATGCGATGGCGGGAATTGCAGGAGGTGCCATGTCACTGCTCGCTTACGGGATTGTTATCTGGGCCATGACCCAAGCCCCCATTGGCGTGGTCGCGGCTCTGCGCGAAAGCAGTGTGCTGTTTGCCATGCTGCTCTCTGTCTGGCTGCTGAAAGAGCCGCTCGGGCGCATGCGGCTGACGGCGGCGGCCATTATTACCGGCGGCGTGCTGCTGACCCGGCTGGGAGGATAAGCGCTGTCGCCATTGGTGCGTATTTATCAGGCAGGATGGCGTAATTCACTCCGCCAAATATGCCGAATACCAATAATGAAAATAAGTGTCGGCCCGGGCGTAAATGTTTACATCCGCAACGTATCAATTAACTGGCAGGTCTGTTTATTTCAACCACAGCTTCATTCGGGAAACTTACCTGCCCAGCAGCATTAATGATAAAATCGTTCACAGTTAATTTTCGGCAACGCTGACCAATACCGCGCATGGCACAGACCATGCCGCTCCGCCCATACATTCATTAACCGCCTGACGGGTAAGCCAGCCCGGTCAGAGATGACCTGATCGCGCCCGCCACAGCAGGATGGCATGGCGCTACCGCGTTATTAATGGGTCCGGTTTCGTCCGTTTAATTTTTGATTATTTTAAATCCAGCACCATCAGGGAGTTTTTAATATGTCAGCAAAAAAGCTGAAGTTGGGCGCCTTTATATTGATGATATTAACATCGGTATTTGGCGTCACTAATATCGGGATCGGTTTTTACCGAATGGGATATGCCGCCATTCCGATGTTCGTGATCGGCGGTCTGTTTTTCTTCATCCCGTTCATTTTGATGATGATCGAATTCGGCACCGGTTTTCGCAAAGAGGCGGGCGGCATCTTTACCTGGATGCGCCACTCGGTCTCGACCCGATTCGCCTTTATCGGGCTGACCATGTGGTTCGCCTCCTACGTCATCTGGATGTTTGGCAAGGCGCTCTCTATGTGGGTGCCCCTCTCCTTCATGCTGTTTGGCCGCGACATCACCGTCATCCCGGTCACCCTGGGTACCGGCATCGACTTTGGCCCCTTTATTCTGGGTGTGGTCGCCATCGCGCTGGTTGCCACCGTCACCAAGCTCATCACCCTGGGTAGCGCCCGCTTCGCCAAAGTGGCGGCCATCGGCGGTCTCTCCGTGGTGGCACTCAACGTGTTGCTGCTGGTCGGTGGCGTCTTCACCTTCGCGGTGAGCGGCATGACACTGCAGGAGCCCCTCACCCAGGCATCACTGGCAGCCTCTCCCAATGCCGCATTCAACGACATCATCCCCTTCCTCGGCTTTATGGTGTTCGCCATCTTCGCCTACGGCGGGGTCGAGGCGATGGCCGGGGTGGCTGACGAGCTGGAAGATCCGGAGCGCGACCTCAAGCGCGGCATCTTCCTCTCCGGCGCCTTTATCGTGCTCTGCTACATCATCGGCTTTCTGGCGGTCGGCTCCATCATGCGCTGGAGCGACTTCCCGGCCGAGGGGATCACCTCTCTCTCCGCCCTCTTCATCATCATGCTGGAGCTGGGGCGCCATCTCGGTGGCGAGTGGTTGGGGCAGATCTTCATGCGCTTTGCCGGATTGGGCATGTTCCTGAGCTATCTGGGTGCCTTTATCGCCCTCTCCTACGCGCCGCTGCGCCAGTTCATCACCGGCACCCCGAGCTACTTCTGGCCGGAGCGTTTCCAGCGCGAGAACGAGAATGGCGTGCGCATTGAAGCCCTCAAGGTGCAAGCCTGGGTGGTCTGTCTGTTCATTGCCGCCAAATCCATCTTTACCCTGATCAACCCGGAAGGGGCCGCCGCCCTCTACGAGCTGATCATCACCATGACCAACGTCGGCATGACCCTGCCCTACATGTTCCTCATCTACGCCTGGTATCGCTATCGCAACAACCCGGCGCTGGGCAAGGACCTGATCTTCTTCAAGAGCTCGGGCTCGGTGCTGCTGGCTACCATCATCAGCCTGATCCTGGTCGCCTTCGGCAACGTCTTTACCGTGGTCGCCCCCTTTATCTCTGGCGATATCTCCACCGGCGTCTGGACCATCATTGGCCCGCTGCTGTTCGTGGTGATCGCCATGCGCTTCAAGATCAAGCAGGAAGATACCCACTAAACGGCAAGCAATGCTGCATGCCAATCGGGACCGTTCTGGTCCCGATTTTTTTAGCGCAGGCTTCCGCTCGCCATCACGACCAGCCCATAGTTTCAATGTAAAAAAAGACTCCATGGAGACCTCTTTTACGCTCTCCTCGCCGTCAAAGCACGCTCAACGCCGTAAATTATCAATATCAAGGTGAGAATGATTGTGAAGCGCCAGTTCACGACATATAACTTAGCGAGATATCCCTGTATTTCGTCCGGTAGAGCTGATCATGATGATGCGTTCCCTCCTTCCCCTGTTGCTTGGCGCAGTAATGCTGCCGGCCACTATGGACAGTGCCCATGCCAACCCCTTTTCCGCCAGCAGCAAGAGCAGCAGCGGCTTTCTCGAGCGACGGGATGTGCCCAACCTCAGTTCGGCCGCTTTCGTGGTGGCCAACCACAGAACCGGCGAGGTGATCTCCGAGCGCAACGGCAACCGGGTAATGCCCATCGCCTCACTCACCAAGCTGATGACGGCGCTGGTGGTGCTGGATGCCAACCTGCGCCTCAACGAAATGCTCACCGTGACCAATGCCGACATCGACCGCATCAAGGGAACCGGCTCGCGCCTGGCCATCGGCTCCAGGCTCAGCCGCGCCGAAATGCTCCATATCGCCCTGATGTCCTCTGAAAACCGCGCCGCCTCGGCGCTGGCCCGCCACTATCCCGGCGGCCAGCGTGCCTTCGTCGAGGCGATGAATGCCAAGGCCCGCATGCTGGGGATGTGGAATACCCGCTACGCCGACAGCACAGGGCTCAACCCGCGCAATGTCTCCACCGCGCAGGATCTCGCCAAACTCGCCGCCGCAGCGGCCTCCTATCCGCTGATCCGCCAGTACTCCACCGACGAGCAGAGCTATGTGCGTACCAACAAGCGTCAGCTGCACTACCTCAACTCCAACCGGTTGATCCGCGAAGGGCAATGGGAGTTCACCCTCTCCAAGACCGGCTATATCCGCGAAGCGGGCCGCTGTCTGGTGCTGGGCACCAAGGTCAATCGTGAGCCGGTGATCATGGTGCTGCTCAATGCCGAGACCACCAACGATCGGGTCGCCGATGCCAAGCGGATCAAAACCTGGCTGGAGAGCTCGGGCAGAACCACCCTTGCAGCCAACCAGAGCAGCATGCTGACTCACCAGTAAGATCGAGATCCCCAACCAAGCGAGGCACCTGCCTCGCTTTTTTTATCTGCATGAGCGCGCCCAAAAAATGGGATCTAGTTCCCGCTACAGGTAACACCTTCCGCCATCCCGTTACAAAACGTAACTACTCAACAGTGTGATTCACACTAATAGAATCAATTGGTTGTAACCTAGCAGTAAGAATTTTAGCGTGCCATCACAACCCCTGTAACGACGAGCCACCATGCGTATTTCCAGTATCGAGTGCGGGCGGGTACTGGCCATTCTGGCCGTGATGACCATTCACGTATCCCCCTTCGCCCATCCCTTCAATCCCACCCTGTGGGGAAGTGGATCCTGGCTCTGGCTGAGCGGCACCATCAACCAGTCATGCCGCTTTGCCGTGCCGCTGTTTTTCCTTTGTGCCGGTTACTTTCTGCAACCGAGACTGAGCCACGAAGCGCCGCTGACCGTTGCCTGGCGCTACTGCCGCCCCTTGCTGCTGCTCTGGCTGGTATGGAGTCTGGTCTACCTGCTGGTGCCGTTCAATCCGCTGGATGCTGTACAGCAAGGCTATCTGGCCTCCCTGCGCGGGCAGTGGCAATTCCAGCTCGGCGACCCCCTCAATGGCTGGCTGGTGGGCGGCATGATCCACCTCTGGTTCCTGCCAGCCCTGGTCATGGCGGTGGCCCTGCTGGCACTCTGTTACCGGCTTGGCAGACCATCACTCGCCATCTGGCTGGGTCTTGGCCTCTACCTGCTGGCGCTGCTGGGGGGCTCCTATGCCAAGCCGCTGCTGGGCGCCGAGTGGCCACTGCTCACCCGTAACGGCCCCTTCTTCTCCCTGCTGTTTGTGGCGCTCGGGGCCCTGCTGCGCCAGCGTCAGTGGCAGCCCGATGCCCGCACCGGCTGGCAATTGCTGCTGGCGGGCGTGGTGCTCTATGGCTGTGAAGCCTGGGCGCTGCAGCACTTTGCCGCAGTGCCGCTCACCCGCCACGACTTCCTGCTCGGCTCCCTTCCCTGGGCTCTCGGCCTGTTTGGACTGCTGCTGGCCAACCCCGAGTGGGGCAAGGGCAGCTGGCTTGAACGTCAGGCCCCCAAAGTGCTCGGGATCTACTGCCTGCACATGATGCTGGTGGTCTGGCTCTTCGTGTTTGGCCCGCAGGCCGCATCCATCCTGTGGGAGATCGCCAAGGTGCCGCTGCTGCTGGGATCGTCTCTGCTGGTCTATCGCCTGCTGGCGACTATCCCCCTCACCCGCCGACTGCTGAGCACTCGCTGAGTCCGATATCCGGCCCGTCCTATCGGGCCGGATATCGCTTCATATTTCGCACCTTTTTCTTCCGCTACGCCCTTTTCCCTCGCTTCGTTCTCGCGGTTTGCTGTAATGGCTCTGCTTTTCAGCCGAGCTCTGCCGACCACACAACACGCACCCAAAGCCCCCTCCATTTTCACCTTGCCAGACAAATGAAAATCAATATCATTGGCATCCCGCTTAAGCGGGTCAGGCTAATTATAATTAAATCAATATGTTCGAGCCGTCAGGTCGACATCCAAAGAGTCAATATTGAATATGCAGCACCCTCACTTTCGCAGAACGCTGGTCTCGCTGGCACTGCTGGGCACCGGCTTCACTGCCCAGGCCGCCGATGAAACCATGACAGTGGTTGGCAAACGATCCCAGCATCAGGAAGTTGCCACCGCAACCCGTACCAATACGCCAGCCAAGCTGGTGCCCCAGACCATCGACAGCGTCAAGGTCAGCGAGCTGACCGCCTTCGGCCAACCGACGCTGAGTGAAGCCCTGAGCGGCATTCCCGGGGTCAACGCCAGCGGTGATACCCGCTTCGACGGGGTCAACATCCGCGGCTTCAGCGCCAGCAACGACTTCTATCTCGACGGGTTCCGCGACGACATGCAGTACACCCGGGATCTCGGCAACATCGAGCGGGTAGAAGTGCTCAAGGGCCCGGCCGCCGTGCTCTACGGCCGCGGCAGCACGGGGGGCATCGTCAACCGGGTCAGCAAGAAGCCACAGAAAGGGCAGGAGTCCAGCGTCACCGCCCGGGTCGGCAGTTTTGACAGTCAGCGGCTGGCTGCCGACCTCAATGGCGAGGCGAGTGAGCAGGTGCAACTGCGCCTCAACATGGCGCAAGAGGACAAAGATAGCTTCCGCAACGGCGTGAAGAGCAAGCGCACCCTGCTGGCCCCTTCCGCCAACTGGGAGATCAGCGACAACCTAAACTGGTTGGTGCAGTACGAGCGCAACGAACATGACCGCACCCCGGATCGCGGCATTCCCGGGGTCAATGGCCGTCCGGCCGATGTGCCGCGAGAGTATGTCTACAGCGATACCAGCCGCGACTTCATCGATGACGTGGCGCAATCCACCCGCTCCCGCCTCTCCTGGGATATCAACGATCAGTGGCAGTTGCGCCAGCAGCTCGGGTACTCCACCCTCGACAGCCAGTTTGACAACACCTATGTCACCAGCGTCAAAGGGGATCAGGTGACCCGCTCCCGCTGGCAGCAGGATCTGAAAGCGAAGAACCTGATCAGCAACACCGAGGCCGAAGGTCTGTTCCAGACCGGCCCGGTGGAACATCGCCTGCTGGTCGGCTTCGAGCAGAACTGGCAGGAGCGCACACCCAAGCTCTACCAGAACGCCACCGCCATCCCGTCTGGCAACCTCTACGACCCCGGCTCACTGCCTACCTACAATGGCGCCATGAAGCTCTCCAGCGACGCCAAACACAAGGTGCGCGGCAATGGCCTCTATCTGCAGGATCAGCTCAGCCTGGGTGACTGGCATCTGGTGGGCGGGCTGCGCCGTGACGACTTCACCGTCACCAGTCGCCGCTACGACCTCAACAAGGAGGAGAGCGTCTCGGTCAACAGCCTGAGTCCGCGCCTTGGTCTGGTGTGGAATCCCCTCGAGGATCACGCCTTCTACACCTCCTACAGCAAGACCTTCACTCCGGTGGGCGGCGAGCTGATCGGCATCACCCCGGGTGACAAGAACAACGGGCTGGAACCCCAGCACACCCGCCTCTACGAAGGTGGGGTGAAGAGTGACTGGCTGAACGGCAAGCTGGCGACCACTCTCTCCCTCTATCGACTGGAGATGTACAACAAGCGCACCAAGGATCCGCTGGATCCCACCAAGGTGATCCTCACCGGCCTGCAGCGCACCGAAGGGGTCGAGCTAAGCGCCCGCGCCGAGCTGACCGACGAGATCTACCTGCGTGGCGGCTTCGCCATTCAGGATGCGGAGCAGGTCAAGGCGGATGCGGATCTGCAGGGCAAACGCCCGATGAACGTCTCCCGTCAGAATGGCCAGTTCTATCTCGGCTACAAGAGTGGCGAGCAGGGCTGGTTCGGTGAAACCGGCGTGACGGCGGTGGGCGATCGCTTCGCCGACAACGCCAACACCACCACACTGCCCGGTTACGCCCGCTTCGATGCGCGCGCCGGTTATCGCTGGCAGCAGTGGGAAGCCGAGCTGAGCGCCGAAAACCTGACCGACCACGAGTACTTCGTCAGCGCCACCAGTGCCACCCAGATCATGCCGGGTACGCCCCGTCAGCTGAGCCTGACCGGTACCTACCGTTTCTGATCTCTGTGACAACCACCCCGACTGGCCAGCCCTTGCTGGCCAGTTTTTTATGAAGCAACCACGATGAAACGCAGAAGAGTTCCCCTTCACAACAACAAATGGGTACGCCGCCTCCATGCCTGGGCCGGTTTTTTTACCCTCGCCCTGATGCTGATGTACGGCATCACCGGCCTCTGGCTGCAACACCGTGCCGTGTTGCCCATTCCCGGCCCCCACACTGACAAATCGAGTGAAGAGATAGTGCTCAAGGCGCCACTCGCCAGCCCGGAGCAGCTGAAAAGCCTGCTGCAACAGCGCTATCCCGATACCTTTGCCGACGGACGAACCATGATCACCCCGGCCCAGACCCTGCCCACCCCGAACGGCCCGCTCACCCTGCCCGCCAAGTGGGAGATGCGCGGCGTCACCCTCAGCCAGAGCGTGGCCGCCAGCTATGTTGAGGGTACCCTGCTGGTACGTACCGACCTGCAACTGGCCAACTTTGCCGCCAGCCTCAACCGGCTGCACCGCGGCATGGGTACCGGCCTCGGCTGGCAGCTGTTTGGCGATATCGCCGCCCTGGCCCTGCTGCTGCTGGCCCTCACCAGCCTGTTTATGTGGACCAAGCTGCACGGCACACCCAGTGCCATCATCGTGCTGACGCTCGCAGGTACCCTCGGGACCCTGCTGTTTGCCCTGCTGGGATAGCACGGCAACCATGTTCTGATGCAGCAAGGTTTGGAAAAAAAACGCCATAGAAGCAGGCCGCTGGCGGTGATGCCGTCAGCGGCCACATCAAGAAAAGGAAATAATGGAGAGCAGGAAAAGAGAAGGGATACCAAGAGGTAACGGGAAGTACTGCCAGCTCAACAGTAACGCCCCAAAAGCGCAGAAACGCAAAAAAACAAAAGGCCATCATTGCTGATGGCCTTTCGTCATGAATTTGATGGTGCCGGGGTCTCTCTCGAATTTGATGCATAAGATTATGATTTTAATCACTTTAATGTTTATGTAATAGTGTTTGAGCCCCCATAAAGGCCCCCAAATCACTTGTACTGGGATGAAACGTTATGACACAAACCACGTATCCAACACCCGAATACATTGCAGTTGGATCTGGCCCTGCAATAAGACTCACGGGATAATTGAGACATCTTTCACAAGAAGGTCAGTGCCAATGCCAGTCAAAATGAGCCGCGCTTTTGATGCTTCAAAAGGAATTGTGTCGATTGAGGATGTACCTAGCGGTAAGGCGTGTGGGTGTACTTGCATAGACTGCAATGAACCGCTTGTTGCAAAGAAAGGTGAAGTCAATCGGCATCATTTTGCTCACGAACCGGTAATCCCCCCGAAAAACTGAGGTGCTCATAAGTAGAATTTTCTCGTATCTTGAACGCAGGAGGTTCTACATGAAAACATCACGCTTTAGCGATGCACAGATCATCGCCATCCTCAAGCAGGCCGAGTCTGGTTCACCCGTCCCTGAGCTCTGCCGTGAGCATGGCATCAGCTCCGCCACCTTCTACAAGTGGCGCTCCAAATTCGGTGGCATGGATGCCTCTCTCATGGCGCGCCTCAAAGAGCTGGAAGAGGAAAATCGTCGCCTTAAGAAGATGTATGCCGAGGAGCGCCTAAAGGCTGAGATCATCTCCGAGGCGATGGCAAAAAAGTGGTGACGCCATCTGCCCGCAGGGAGATGGCGACCAAGGCTGTGGCTCATTACGCCATTTCTATCCGTCTGGCTTGCCAGGTGTTCAAGGTGAGCGAGGGTTGCTACCGTTATCAGCCCGTGCTGGCTGATGAAAACCAGGAGATTGCCGACTGGCTACTGCGCCTCACCGCCAACCAGCGCAACTGGGGTTTCGGACTGTGCTTCCTGTACCTGCGTAACGTCAAAGGCTTTGGCTGGAACCACAAGCGGGTCTACCGGATCTATCGGGCGCTAGAGCTCAATCTGCGGATAAAACCCAAGAAGCGGCTAGTACGCGCCAAGCCGGAGCCGTTGGCAGTCCCTGACCAACCGAATCACTGTTGGTCGATGGACTTTATGCATGACCAGCTCAGCGATGGTCGTTCGGTGCGGTTGTTTAATGTGATCGATGACTTCAATCGCGAAGCACTGTGCATCGAGGTGGATTTTTCCTTGCCTGCCTCGCGAGTCAAACGGGTGCTGGAGCAGGTCATCGAGTGGCGGGGCAAACCAGCCGCAATCCGCTGTGATAATGGTCCGGAATACATCAGCGAAGAGCTCAAGCAATGGGCGCAGCAGAAGAGGATTGCGCTGAGGTATATCCAGTCAGGCAACCCGCAGCAGAATGCCTACATAGAGCGATTTAACCGCACTGTGCGTTACGACTGGTTGGGCCATTACCTGTTTGAGTCACTGAATGAGTTACAGGAATTTGCCACGAACTGGCTGTGGGTTTATAACCATGAGCGGCCCAATATGGCGCTGGGCGGCTACACGCCGAAACAGCGCTTGGCACAGGCCGCATGACCTCTACTTTTGAGTGCTCCAAAAAATGGGGGGATTACCAACCCACCCCCTTGTCGGATGTACCGTATGCCAATGTCCGGGAATGCCATTGGATGCCTGAGACGGATCTCCACATTATGGCGAAGGAAGTTTTGGCCGAGGATATGCAGTTGAGTTTGCCAATCGGCTTCACCAGCCCAAGGCAGGAGCTTTTGGCGTTCGATACTGTGAAGTTGGAGTTCCCGGAAGGCAGCCGGATCCCCGATGTGATCGGCTATGTGAAAGGTGAAAAAATCCTGATTGAAATCGCGGTCACCCACTTCTGTGACGAAGCGAAAGTGAAGTATCTGCGACGCATCAATGCGACCTGTATTGAGCTTGATTTCAGTAAGTTTTCGTTAGATGTCGAGGTGCTTTCAAAGGACTCCGTGCGTGCCTACCTTGCCCATTGCCCGAAGAAGTTGCTTACAGCTGCGCCAGTAGGGCCAATCGCTGAGGCCTTCCAACAGCAAGAACGTCGGACTATCCGCAGTTTGATTGAACAAAGCAGGAAACTGAAAGATCAAGTACAGGAGCTAGTACAACAAGTTAAGCGCTACGAAGCTCAGGTCGCTGGTTATCAGCCAGAGCTCACGCAGATGGATGCTGTGATTGCTAACAAAAGAACGCTGATGGCTGGCCTAGAGCGACGTATCGAAGAGGCGGAAGATCGCCTGTTTGAGGTAGAGAAGGAAACGCAATCGCAAAAGGAACTGCTTGCGCTCAATGCCTCCCGTCTTCAACTGCTAGATCAGCTATCCATTCGGGAAGCGGCTTTGAAAAAAGCGGAGAGGGCCGTAGAGAAGCGAATGGCAGAGTTGGATAAGGAAGTACAGTTGCGGTTAAGTAACTGTTCACCCAGATGGCATTGACAGGAAAAAGTGAGACGATCATCCCTTGATCCACTGTTGCCCCTTGCCTGATCCCGCCAGCTTGGCACCATCACGTCATGAGCAAACCCATTACGCCACCACCCGGCCTGCCGCTGACCCTCGAGCAAGCCAACGAGCTGATTTACAAGCTGATGGCGCGCATCGCCGAGCTTGAAGACCGCCTCAACCAAAACAGCAATAACTCCTCCAAGCCCCCCTCCACTGATGGCTCGGGGACCCCGCCTGCGCGCAAGCGCCCCGCTTCCGGCAAGGCTCGTGGTGCCCAGCCTGGCCACAAGGGGCAGCGGCGTGAACGTCATCCTGAGGACGACCGACTGACGGCAATACCACACTATCCTGCCCGGCAGTGCGCCTGCTGTGGTGAGCAGGTGGTGTCCCATGACAAGCCCTACCGGGTTCATCAGGTGTTTGACCTGCCCGAGGTCAGCTATGTGGTGACAGAGCATCAGCTGTATCGGGGCACCTGCCGTGGGTGCGTCACCACCAGTGAAGCAGCCCTGCCCGATACGGTGAGCCACAGCCAGATGGGGGCTAATCTGCTGAGCTATATCGCTTTGCAGAGTGGTCAGTTCCACCAGAGCATCAGCAAGATACAGCAGCAGCTCAAGCAGCACTTCGGTTTGAGCTTTAGCCGAGGCGCCATCAGTGAAGCGCAAGGCCGGGTCAGCGCCATGCTCACCCCGACCCACCAAGCCATCAAACAGCAAGTGCAGTCTGCCGCCATCATCCATGCCGATGAAACCCGGCACCAGCGGGGCGGTGAGCGACGCTGGATGTGGCTGGCCCTGAGCAAGGTCGCGGTCTGCTTCATGACGGCGTTTGGCCGCGGTCAGGAGGCAGCGAAGCGGTTGCTGGGCAGTGAGCTTGATGGGGTGCTGGTGACCGACCAGTATGCGGGATACCGCTTCATCGACAGCGCCCAGCGCCAACTGTGCTGGGCGCATGTGCTGCGCAACGTGGCGGCGATTGCCGAGAGTAGCGACGCCGTCAACCAGCCTATCGGAGCCCGGCTGGTACTGCTGGCTGACACGGTGTTCAGAACCCGGCATGGCTATGAACAAGGCTGCTTAAGCCGGGAGCAGTACCAGCGAAGGTTGCAGCGATGTCGGCAAAGCTGGCGAAGGCAGCTGGAGCGGGGCAGTGTACTGTGTTCCAAGCGCTACCGTGGGCGCTGCCAGTTACTGCTCAAGGACGATGAGATGCTATGGCGTTTTATGGAAAACGACGAGATAGCGCTGACCAACAATGAAGCGGAGCGGGCGCTGCGTGGCTATGTGCTGTGGCGCAAGGGAAGCTATGGCGTCTGGTCGCATCGAGGCGAGCAGTTCAGGCAGCGTATCCTATCGTTGGTGGAGACGGCCAAGCGATTGGGCCGCTGCCCGCAGGAGTGGCTGAGGGCAGTTGTCAGGTCCTGCATCGAGAAAACCGACTACCCGTTCCCGGAGGAGTTGGTGCTGTCAACACCGTCCCGGTGAACGGTTACGCGGTTAAAAGGTTTAAGTGCTGATCTGGATAATCGTGAGCATGAACTTAAAATGCGTGACGTGAAGTTAAATGGCTCACACTCCTTACTGCTCTTGAAGACTGCTGACCTCCGAGCTAAGGAAGAGAAATTAAAACAAGACGAAACTGACTTTATGAAACGGGTCAACAGTGAAGCGGCACGTCTAGGTAGAGCTCAGTGTGAAATGTACAAGAAGCAAAATATTGCTGTGATTCGGGCTTGGGAAAACTATTACGATTCAATGATCAAGAAGATAGAGAAAGTCCGTCGGGAGTTCTGTTCACGTGTGACATTCCCAGAGACGCCGCCCGCACTGGAAAAATTCGACGTAAATCAGAGTACACTTCATTTTAGTGACTGAAGGGTGCTTGACGTAATCATGATTGGTTCACACACGATAACCTCTATATCTAATATTTTGCAAGTTAACCAAACCAGTGAGGTAAGAGGAAGCACTACTTTCGCCCCCCCCCCTTACCTCTCACCCTTCACTGTAGTGTTATTACCTTAACTCAGTAGACAGTAGTGCATACACATAATATACATGCTTAAACCACATCAGATAGCCATTCCTTACTTTCCCCTTCTGACACCATGCTCAACTAGCAAGGTCTCAATACGCAATGAATCAAGGTAAGTTAATGCTGCACAATAGACTTCAAGCGTCCCCCTTCGCTTATCCCCGCTTATGGGTGGAGTTGATTGCCACATGAACTTGTACACATAACTTACCTGCCTGATAGCATCTCGGATGGGGTCTTCTTTCACGGGCCTAGGTGTCTTACCATTCCATAAATCAATATTATGCCGACGTTTAAGCTTTGCCTTCAGCGACTTCATCTTGTCCTCATCTGCTTCAACAAGAAGATGAAAGTGTGGTAGCCATACTTGTTCTCCTTCATTAAAGTCGACTTCCAATGCTCCATATACTGGACTTGTGATTCCTACTTTCTTGAGATCCCGATAGAGTTGCTCTTTCAACTTCTGCGGTTTTAGCGCATGTAACTCACTCTTCGCCAATACATCATGATAAAGGATCACAGTGACAAACCGATAGTTATTACCAATAACCTTAGGTAATACTGACTCGATGACTTTCATTCTCTTAGTTCTAGTGCACTGCTTGCATGCTAGAGAGTTACAATCATGATCGTCCTCTTCTAAGCAAGACCATAACTTCCAAGCTATTTGTTGATGCTTTTCATTACCAGTTTTAAGAAGAAGTGTAATCCGTTTCTCAGTCTCAATTATTGTATCATCAGGCGATTCCATGAGATTACAAAGATCTCTGCGGATAGATAGTCTATTCATATCTAGCCTCAGCTTCAGAACCAACTGTTGATACCAAATGGTCGACATCTGATCTTCGCCATCCAACAGAGCTTCTTCCAGTCAACTTGATTGACTTCGGGAACAGCCCATTGTTCATTAGTCGATATATGGTTATTTTGGATAACACACATCCTTCTACAACATCGTTGATTCGATAGACCTTCATTGCCATGATATTTCTCCTTTTCTAATGCCATGGCTTCTTTACAGTTTCAACTTATAGCCTTGCTTTCAGCACCTCATTAAAAAGAGACCATGCAGCCCGGCAGATTGAACACTCAAAGTCTCTGCCCCTATGTTGCTTGTCCATTATTACGAGTATTCATCCAGTTGCGCACATCTTCCATCCACCATGCGGTCACTCGCTCACTTAGCTTCACAGGCTTAGGGATCTTGCCAGAGGCAGACCAGCGCCACAGGGTCACAACGGAGATCCCCAGCAGAGGAGCTAATGCTTTAGCTCTGATATAACCTCCCATTGGTAATATATGCTGGTTAGTTGCATGGGCTTCGTTCATCGACATATCTTGAATACTCCCTTATTGTTTTAACGTGTTAAGGGTATTCAAACACAAGTTGAGGTCGTATCGATGATAGGTTGGCCATACCTTACATCAGGTAAGCATTAATCGGCCTACCTGATGTAAGGTAAGTGTCAATAAATCGACCTAACATTAGGTAAACATCATTCAACTTACCTAACATCAGGTAAACATCACCCCCCTTACATTAAACAACGTATAATCGAGCCAACATGAAATTCGTATAATCATTTGCTCTTGTGAGGGCGACCAGAATTCATAGCAGCGCCTAATATCCGCTCTATCTGCTGGTCTGCCAATATGGCTTTACCACTATTTGTTTCACTGAACAATACATGCTCATGATTTAATATTGTGGCCGCCCACTCTTTCGCTGTGGTACCACATTCGTCAGGCCAAGTTCTCTTTGCATAGATCGCAGCAGCTAATATAATCTCACGATTTACTGCATGGCGTTCTGCAACACCATTAGGTTTAATTTCTTTCGGAGGTCTAGATTGTGCCTCTTGCTCGCTAGCTGACTTACTAATCCTTAGCAAAGGTTTAGTGTTACCGTTATTGGTAAAGCATTCATCTATCCGAATTAGATCGACATTCTTAAGATAACAGTCATGAACTGTGGGGCGGAACCCCCACTCTTTCAAGTCAGCATATGCAAAATCACCATCACTGGTTACAGCCGACACTCGTATAAGAAGGTATTCCATATCCGGAAGCATGTCATTTTCAATGTCAGTCACTATATAAGGTGGTAACTGCCAAAGTCCATAAAGCTCGGCTTTGAACTCAGATTCAGATTCAAAACAAATAATATTCCCATCATCATCACTTTCTATTGTTCCAAAGCCAAAAGGGCGCATGGATGTATTAAGGTCAAATGTAAATATTCCTTTCTCACATAAGTCTTGATGCTGAGGAAAAGAATCTGTTATTTTTGGAAAATAAACCAAAGCTGTAGGGTTGTCTTTTAAATATAAATATATTGCTACTCTCTCAGTAGCCCCAAAGTGGATGAGATCTGAAACATCGCAACCTAGCAACTCTGCAGCCCTATCTAATCTACAGTATTCAAGTTGTTTCAGAATGTTCCGCTTATTCTGAGTTGTTGTCATCGAGCCACCTTTCAATGTTGTTAGTCCACTGATGTAAGATTCACTGGGCGCACGTTGCCACCCTGCTGGGATTCATAAAAATCTGCCAGCCACTGCAGCAACTTGCGGCGGTCGTCCAGGTACTCGGCACGATGGTAGGCCGCCCGCACCTTATTGCGTTCTGCATGTGCGAGCTGACGCTCTATCACATCAGGATCAAACCCTTCCTCGTTCAAGGTGTAGTGGTCAACTAAATCCGGACACTTGGTTAGGCCGTTCTTCGGCTTTTGCTGGCGGTATCCCGTCATTGTGTTGATGTGGACGCCGCCAGTTGTAGTAATCCATCAGGTAGTAACTGATATCCCGCTTCGCCTCTCGCAAGTTCATATATCCCATAGCCGGGAGCCACTCTGACTTCAGGCTTCTGAACAACCGTTCCATCGGGGCGTTATCCCAGCAGTTGCCACGCCGACTCATACTCTGGGTCATGCGATAGCGCCACAGTCGTTGCCGAAATGCCCCGCTGCCATATTGGCTGCCCTGGTCAGAGTGAAACAGCACGCCTGACGGACAACCTCGTTGCTGATACGCCATCTCAAGTGCTTTGATGGCAAGCTCTGCATCTGGTTTATCTGACATCGCCCAGCCCACGACCCGCCGGGTGTGCAGGTCAAGCACCGCTGCCAGGTAATGCCAACGACCACCTGCCCAGACGTAGGTGATATCGCCACACCACACCTGATTGGGTTGCTGGACATCAAATTCGCGGGCCAGCAGATTGGGAATGTCCGGTCGTTCAGACTGTGCCACCTTATAGCGGTGTGCGCCCGGCTGTTTGGATACCAGCCCGGCTTCCTTCATCAGGTTACGTACTTTGAATCGACCAATCTGATACCCCAACTCCCGCATCATCGACATCAAGGCGCGGCTGCCAGCCGAATCCCTGCTCGCTTTGAACAACCGGCGCAACTCAGAGCGCTGTTGCATGCGCTCACGGTTAATCGCCCGCCTACGGGCCAGATAATCGTAAAAACAGGAGGTGGGAACATCGAAAGCGCAGCAGACCAAGGTGATGGGGGCTTGCTCCCTTAATCGGTCTATCAGCGCGTACGTGTGAACTCGTCCGCCATCAAGAGAGCAGTAGCCTTTTTTAGAATGTCCTTTTCACGTTCGAGCCGGTTGATACGGGCTTCCAGCTCCTGAATTTTTTGCTGCTCCGGAGTCAGTGCTTTGCCGATTGGGGTTGTGCCAGTTCGTTCGGATTGCAGTTGCTGAACCCAGCGACGGAGCACGGTTTCACCGACATCCAGTGAACGGCTGGCTTCAGGGACAGAATATCCCTGGTCGAGCACCAGGGATGCAGCTTCGAGTTTGAATTCGGCAGTAAATGAGCGACGTAATCTTGTCATTGAACACCTCAGGTCATGGTGGCGACTGTACCACCTAAAATGGTGTCCGGGATGATTAGACCACTACAAGGTGGTGGAGGCCAGCGCCCTGAACCCGTGCGGCGTAGCAATGCCTGCATAGCCCATACGCCCCATGGCATAGCTCAGGGTGTTCTCGCTAATAGGCTTGGTCAGGCTGCGCTCGCTCGGGAATAGCAGTTCACAATGTCCTGTAAGTTGGCGCAGCTCATCAAGCACGGCTAGCGCTTGGCGAGAGAGAGGAACGATATGGGGGGCTCGCATCTTCATCCGCTCAGCAGGGATCCGCCACTCCGCCCGATCCAGGTCAAACTCTGCCCAGCGGGCAAAGCGCACCTCACCGGGGCGGGTCATGGTCAGCATCAGCAAATGGAAGGCAAGGCGGGTCGCAGGGTTCAGTGGTTCAACTGCTAGGCGGCGGTAAAACTCAGGCAGCTCCACTCGGGGTAAGGCCGGTCTGTGCTCCTGCTTGGTGGCTTTTAGGGCCCCTTTAAGATCTTGGGCCGGATTGTACTTGGCTCGCCCAGTCTGGATGGCATAACGCATGATGGCACTAAACCGCTGTAATATCCTTCCTGCTGTCTCCGTTGCCCCCCTCTTTTCCACCTTACGCAAGGTATCCAGCATCATAGGGGCCGTCAGTTCTGTGACAGGGACTAATCCCAGCTCAGGAAAAGCATCCGCCTCCAACGACTCTATTACTCGGGTGGCGTGGCCAGAGCTCCAAATGGCAAGTTGGCTATGGTGCCATTCCCGAGCCAGAGCCTCAAAGCTGTTCTCACTGGCAAGCCTATTGGCGATCTTCTCTTGCTTACGGACAAGACTGGGGTCATACCCTTCGGCGATCAGGCGGCGGGCATCATCCCGCTTAGCTCGCGCTTCTTTCAGGGACACATCGGGATAGACACCTAGGGCGAGCTTCTTCTCTTTTCCCGCATGACGATACTTGAGTTTCCAATACTTGCCGGACTTGTTAACCAGCAGGAACATGCCCTTTTCATCCGTTAGCTTGTCGCCGCTCGGCTTGCCACTCCATATAGCCTGCTTGACTGTTATGTTATCTAAAGGCATCTGGGGGCCTCCATATCAAATGATGGGGGCCTAAGTTACTGCAGATTGTGGCGGAAGCATCGAGCTAGCAGCCTTGCAGGTTAACAGTTGGCCCACAGTTGGGGGCCTAAATTTTGGTGGCTTAACATTGAGCCCCCAGAAAGGCCCCCAGTATTTGGGGTATGCTATGAGACCAAATGATACGACAAGACATAACAAAAAACCCGCAGAGCCTTAAGCTATGCGGGTTTCAGGTCTGCCGTGATACGGCATGAAATTGTAATATGGTGCCCGGGGTCGGACTCGAACCGACACGGTTATTCACCGGCGGATTTTGAATCCGCTGCGTCTACCGATTTCGCCACCCGGGCAACTGCGAGGGATTATACGAATGGCGCGATGCCATGCAAGGTGTTTTTCGATTGAACACTCCCGTTTGTTCATTTATTCAACGCATTGCCGATGCGGGGCCAGTTACATAGAATGCCGCCATCATCTTAATGGAATAAAAACGATGGCCAAGCCTAAAAAAGTCCAACAAAAATCCCCCTCTCCCGCCACTCAGCCATACCCGTCAGCGGGTCTGCTGCGTCGCCTCGGCGCCCTGATCTATGATGCGCTGGTGGTGACTTCGCTGCTGATCATCGCCGGCTTTATCGGCATGGGTGTCGCCAAGCTGTTGCTGGTCACCGGCATGGCCAGCGTACCGGCGGGTGAAGATACCGTCTGGTTGCTGACCCGCCACCACCTAAGCCTGATCTACACCCTGTGGCTCGCCTTCGTCATCTGTGGTTTCTACACCTGGTTCTGGACCCGCGCTGGCCAGACCGTCGGCATGCGCGCCTGGCGGCTGCGCATTCAGAACGAAGATGGCAGCCACATCCGCGTTACCCAGGCGCTGATCCGTCTCGCCACTGCCGCCTTTGGTCTGGGCAACCTGATGTGCCTGTTCAACCGCCAGCGCCCGCGGGCGTTTCAGGATATCTGGGCCGAGTGCGAAGTGATCGTGCTGAGCAAAGAGGCAAATCTGGAATTGCTTAACAAGTAATCCCGGATCAATGCAATAACGAAAGAGGGCACCAACAGGTGCCCTCTTTGCATTTCCTCATAACCTCGTGCGGATTACTGCTTGCGGCTGAGGATGTAGAAGGAGATGCCGCCAAACAGCAGGCTGGGCGCAATAGCCGCCAGAATCGGCGGTACCGCATAGACCAGACTGATGGGACCAAACACCCGATCACTCACATAGACGGCGAAGCCGGTCATGATCCCCATCAGCATCCGCGCGCCCATGCTCACCGAGCGTAGCGGGCCGAAGATGAAGGAGGAGGCCAGCAGGATCATCGCCACCACCGAGAGCGGTGACAGTAATTTGCGCCACATCTCCAGCTTGTAGCGACCGGCATCCTGCTTGTTGGCATCGAGATAGCCGATGTAGTCGAGCAGACCGGAGACCGAGAGGTTCTCAGGGTCGATACTCACCACCCCCAGCTGCTTGGGCGTCAGCTCCGAGCTCCACTCCATCTTGTCATGCTGTTCGCTGCGGATCTGCGCCGGGTCGTCGAAGCGGGTAACCTGGGTCTGCTTGAGCAGCCAGTGGTGGCGCTCGAACACCCCCTCCTGCGCCTGCACCACATCGACCAGCTTGCGCTCGGGGGTGAAGCGATAGAGGGTGATGCCGGTGAGGGCGCCATCGTTACGCACCCCGTTGATATTGACGAAGTTGTTGCCATCGCGAGCCCACACCCCGTAGGCGGAAACCGTCAGACGACCTTCGGACAGCGCGCCCGCCTTGATGTCATCGGCCATTCGCTTGGCGATGGGGGCCACATATTCCCCCATCAGCCCCACCATGATCATCAGCGGGATCGCCGTCTTGAGCGCCGCCATTACAATACTGATCTTGGAGCGACCCGCCGCCTGCATCACCACCAGCTCGGAGCTGGTCGCCAGCTGACCCAGGCCAATCAGGCCACCCAGCAGCGCCGCCAGCGGGAAGAAGAGCACCGCCTCCTTGGGCATGGAGAGCAGCACATAGTAGAGGGCGTTGATCATGTCGTAGTTGCCGTCACCGACCGACTTGAGCTGCTCCACATACTTGATGAGCCCCGCCAGACCAACGAGCGTGATTTCACACAGCAGGATCGACATAAAGATGACCCGACCGATATACCTATCGAGAATGCCAAACATCAGCAGAAGTTCCTATGTTGCAGCATCATGCTGATTTTCTGTTGAAATAGCGCCCTTTCACCCCGTTCCACCAGCTGGTGCCCTGCAGATTGAGGGGCAGGCCGATAAACAGCAGGTAACCGAGCGGCACCAGGAACATCCCCGGCCAGTAGGGTAGCCGACCGCTGTCGATGGCCGAACGGGCGGCGCTGAGCAGCAGGAAGTAGGAGAGATAGAGCATGATGGCCGGCAACAGCTTGGCGTAGCGCCCCTGACGGGGATTGACCCGCGCCAGCGGCACCACCAGAAGGGTGAGCACCGGAATAGAGAGGGGCAGCGAGATACGCCACTGCAATTCCGCCATCATGGCGTTGTCCTGGGTACCGAACAGTTCCATGGTCGGCTTGGCCGCTGCCTTGCGGTTGGAACGCTCCATCTCTTGCTGGCGGATCACCAGACCATATTCGCGAAAATCGGAGATCTGGAACTGTTTGCCGGAGAAGTTCCCTTCGTAGCGGGAACCATCCATCAGAGTCAGCCACTGCAGACCGTTCTCATCGACCGTCACCACCCCTTCGCTCGCCACCACCACCGAGGGAGGATTGTTCCCCTCCGCCCGCTGCAGCACGAAGATCTTTTGCAGTTTTGAGCCGTTGTCGTTCAAATCCTGGATATAGGCAACCAGACGCCCCTTGTCGAGCTCCATAAAGCGGCCCGCCTGCAGGAAGGAGATACCCGGATCCGCCTTGAACTCGTCGATCACCTGATACTCGCGCTCCTTGGCCTGCGGGGCGATCCAGCCGGTGTTGAACGCCGCAACCACCGCCGTCAGCAAGGCCAGCAACATGGCGCTGCGCATCACGAAACGGTGGCTGAAGCCGACCGCATGCATCACCGTCATCTCGCTTTCGGCGTAGAGGCGACCATGGGCAAACAAAATGGCTAAAAAGAGACTGATAGGCAGCATCAACAACGCCATATTGGGCAAGTTGAGCAGCAGCAGGGTGGAGACCAGACGTGTCGGCACCTCGCCATCGGCGGCGTCACCGATGATCTTGATAAATTGTTGGCTGACAAAGATAAGCAGCAATACGAATAACACTGCCAGCTGGGTTTTCAGGGTTTCCCTGAACAAATATCGGAAAACGATCACAGTCATTCCCAAGTAAACTTGTGTTTTTAGTCGAATGCCTGAAAAATAGGGCCGTATATTGGATTTTTACCAGTTTGAACTGCGGAGCCTGTGGCTGTTCGCTCCGCCTCTGATACCCCAACAAGCACCGCATTATTCAATAAAAGGTGCCTTTTGTCTTTAGGATGTAGGAGATTCCATGGAGTTCAGTGTAAAGAGTGGCAGTCCAGAGAAGCAACGGAGCGCCTGCGTCGTAGTCGGCGTATTTGAGCCTCGTCGCCTCTCTCCGGTTGCCGAACAACTGGACAAGATCAGCGATGGCTATATCAGTTCGCTGCTGCGCCGTGGCGACCTGGAAGGGAAACCAGGCCAAATGCTGCTGCTGCATCAAGTACCGGGCGTGCTCAGCGAGCGCGTACTGCTGGTCGGATGCGGCAAGGAGCGGGAACTCGACGAACGCCAGTACAAGCAGATCATCAACAAGACCATCACCACCCTGAACGAAACCGGCTCCATGGAAGCGGTCTGCTTCCTCACCGAGCTGCACGTCAAGGGTCGGGATACCTATTGGAAGGTGCGCCAGGCGGTAGAAACCACCAAGGCGGGCCTCTACAGCTTCGATCAGTTCAAGACCAACAAGGCCGAGCCACGTCGCCCGCTGCGCAAGCTGGTATTCAACGTGCCGACGCGTCGGGAACTGACCATTGGTGAAAAAGCCATCGCTCACGGTCTGGCCGTGGCCAAGGGTGTGCGGGTCTGCCGCGACGTGGCGAACATGCCGCCCAATGTCTGCAACCCGGCCTATCTGGCCTCCCAGGCCCGTCGTCTGGCCGATGCCTACGACAACATCACCACCAAGGTGGTGGGCGAGCAGGAGATGGCCGAACTCGGCATGAACTCCTATCTGGCTGTGGCCCGCGGCTCCGACAACGAAGCCATGATGGCCATCATCGAATACAAGGGTCATCCGGATGCCAAGCCCATCGTGCTGGTCGGCAAGGGTCTGACCTTTGACTCCGGCGGCATCTCCATCAAACCGGCCGACGGCATGGACGAGATGAAGTACGACATGGGTGGCGCCGCCTCCGTGCTCGGTACCATGCATGCGCTGGCCCAGCTGCAACTGCCGATCAACGTCATCGGCGTGCTGGCAGGCTGCGAGAACATGCCGGGTGGCAACGCCTATCGCCCGGGTGACATCCTCACCTCCATGTCCGGCCAGACCATCGAAGTGCTCAACACCGATGCGGAAGGTCGTCTGGTACTGTGTGATGCGCTGACCTATGTCGACCGCTTCGACCCGGAAACCGTGATCGACGTGGCGACCCTGACCGGTGCCTGCGTCATCGCGCTGGGTCACCACACCTCGGGTCTGCTGGCCAACCACAACCCGCTGGCCCACGAGCTGCTCAACGCCTCCGAACAGGCGGGTGATCGCGCATGGCGTCTGCCGCTGTTTGACGAGTATCAGGAGCAGATCGACAGCCCGTTCGCCGACATGGCCAACATCGGCGGTCGTCCGGCCGGCACCATCACCGCGGCCGCCTTCCTGTCACGCTTCACCAAGAAGTACAACTGGGCCCACCTGGATATCGCCGGGACCGCCTGGAAGAGTGGCAAGGATAAAGGCTCTACCGGTCGTCCGGTGCCCCTGCTGACCCAGTTCCTGCTGAACCGGGCTGGCGTGGATATCGAAGAGAAAGAGTAACTCTCCGGCCCCTGCCGATGGCTGCATCGGAAGGGTTGGCGTTACCCTGAACCACAAGGAAGAGGCCCGCCTCTTCCTTGTTTCATTCTTGAATCAGTGAGCTGCGGACGGGAAACGCCCCGTCAGCCTCATGAGGCGGTCAACAGTCCGTCACCGCAAAACGGGATCAACCTGATGAGCCAAGTGACCTTTTACCTGATGAGCGAACAGGATGACGCGCAGGCCTCTGCGGTCGAGCGACTGGCCTGCACTCTTGCGGCCGAGTCGTGGGGCGCGGGCCATATCTACCTGTTCTGCAACGATGAGGCCCAGGCTCTGCGTCTGGACGAGCTGTTGTGGCAACTGCCGCCGGAGCGCTTCGTGCCGCACCAGCTGCAAGGCGAAAGCGGCATGGCTCCGGTGGAGATCGGCTATCAGCCGCCGAAACGGCGCTACGCCCGCCTCATCAATCTGGCCACTGCGACACCTTTGTTTGCAGGACACTTCGCTCAAGTGGTAGATTTTGTCCCCACTGACGAAACACAAAAGCAGCAAGCTCGCGAGCGCTACAAGCACTATCGCCAGGCAGGCCATGCCCTCGAGATGAGGGACCAGCCCGTCCTTGCCGCACCGGATCCGGCGCAGCCCTGACTGCAACCAATTGATCCATAAAGAATCAACACCAGACTCCATCCATCCAGATTACGGCGAGACCATGGACAAGACTTTTAATCACAACGCCATCGAACAGGCGCTCTATCAGCACTGGGAAGCCCAGGGTTACTTCAAGCCCCACGGCGACACCAGCAAAGACTCCTTCTGCATCATGATCCCGCCGCCGAACGTCACCGGCAGCCTGCACATGGGTCACGCCTTCCAGCAAACCCTGATGGATACCCTGATCCGCTACAACCGCATGCAGGGCAAGAACACCCTGTGGCAGGCTGGTACCGACCACGCCGGTATCGCCACCCAGATGGTGGTTGAACGCAAGATCGCCGCAGAAGAGGGCAAAACTCGCCACGATTACGGCCGTGATGCCTTCATCGACAAGATTTGGCAGTGGAAGGAAGAGTCCGGTGGCACCATCACCCGCCAGATGCGCCGTCTGGGCGACTCCGTGGATTGGGAGCGCGAGCGCTTCACCATGGATGAGGGTCTCTCCGCCGCCGTGCAGGAAGTGTTTGTTCGTCTTTACGAAGATGGCCTGATGTACCGCGGCAAGCGTCTGGTGAACTGGGATCCGAAACTCAACACCGCCATCTCCGATCTGGAAGTGGAGAACCGCGAGATCAAGGGCCACATGTGGCACCTTCGCTACCCGCTGGCCAATGGCGCCAAGACTGCCGAAGGCAAAGATTACCTGATCGTCGCCACCACCCGTCCGGAGACCATGCTGGGCGATACCGCCGTGGCCGTGAACCCGGAAGATCCGCGCTACAAGGCGCTGATCGGCCAGCATATCCTGCTGCCACTGGTGAACCGCCTGATCCCCATCGTTGCTGACGAACACGCCGACATGGAGAAGGGCACCGGTTGTGTGAAGATCACCCCGGCCCACGACTTCAACGATAACGAAGTGGGCAAGCGCCACAGCCTGCCGATGATCAACATCTTCACTCTGGATGCCCACGTGCGTGCCGAGGCTGAAGTTGTCGATACCAACGGCAACCCGAGCACTGCCTATGACGCAGCCCTGCCGGCCGAGTTCGCCGGTCTGGAGCGCTTCGCCGCCCGCAAGGCGATTCTGGCCAAGCTGGAAGAGCTGGGTCTGCTGGACGAGATCAAGGATCACATACTGCAACAGCCGTACGGCGATCGCGGTGGCGTGCCCATCGAGCCGATGCTGACCGACCAGTGGTACGTGCGCGTGGCACCGATGGCCAAGACCGCCATCGAGGCGGTGGAAGATGGCCGCATCCAGTTCGTGCCGAAGCAGTACGAAAACATGTACTTCTCCTGGATGCGTGACATTCAGGACTGGTGCGTCTCCCGTCAGCTGTGGTGGGGTCACCGCATCCCGGCATGGTATGACGACGCCGGCAATGTCTACGTGGGCCGCAGCGAAGATGAAGTGCGCGCCAAGCACAGCATCCCGGCCGTAACCGTACTGCGTCAGGACGAAGACGTGCTCGACACCTGGTTCAGCTCCGCCCTGTGGACCTTCTCCACCCTGGGCTGGCCGAACAACACCGAGGCACTCAAGACCTTCCACCCGACCGACGTGCTGATGAGCGGCTTCGACATCATCTTCTTCTGGATTGCCCGGATGATCATGATGACCATGCACTTCATCAAGGACGAAAACGGCCAGCCGCAAGTCCCGTTCAAGACCGTCTACATCACTGGCCTTATCCGTGACGAAGAGGGCCAGAAGATGTCCAAGTCCAAGGGCAACGTGCTGGACCCCCTCGACATGATCGACGGCATCTCGCTGGAAGATCTGCTGGAGAAGCGCACCGGCAACATGATGCAGCCGCAGATGGCCGAGAAGATTGCCAAGCGTACCGCCAAGCAGTTCCCGGAAGGGATCGATGCCCACGGTACCGACGCCCTGCGCTTCACTCTGGCAGCGCTGGCCTCTACCGGTCGTGACATCAACTGGGACATGAAGCGCCTGGACGGCTACAACAACTTCTGCAACAAGCTGTGGAACGCCTCCCGCTATGTGCTGATGAACACCGAAGATCAGGATTGTGGCTTCAACGGCGGCGAGATGCAGTTCAGTCTGGCGGATCGCTGGATCCAGTCCCAGCTGCAAGTGGCCATCCGTGACTTCCGTACCGCCCTCGATACCTACCGCTTCGACATCGCGGCTGGCGTGCTGTACGAATTTATCTGGAACCAGTTCTGTGACTGGTATCTGGAGCTGACCAAGCCGGTGCTGACCAAGGGCTCCGAGGCCGAGCAGCGCGCTGCCCGCCATACCCTGGTGACTGTGCTGGAAACCCTGCTGCGTCTGGCGCACCCGATCATCCCGTTCATCACCGAGACCATCTGGAAATCGGTCGCGCCGCTGGCTGGCGTACACGCCGACACCATCATGATTCAGGCCTTCCCGGAGTTCGACGCCGCCAAGGTGGACGAAGCAGCGATGGCGGATCAGGAGTGGGTGAAGGAGTTCATCGTCAGCATCCGCAACATCCGCGCCGAGATGAACGTGGCACCGAGCGTGCCCCTCAACGTGCTGCTCCAGTGCGATGCCAAGGATGCCCAGCGCGCCGCCGACAACGAGGCCTTCCTCAAGTCGCTGGCCCGTCTGGAGTCTATCCGCGTACTGGCGGACGGTGAAACCGCCCCGCTGTCAGTGAAGAAGCTGATCGGTGCCACCGAGCTGATGATCCCGATGGCCGGTCTCATCGACAAGGATGCCGAACTGGCCCGTCTGGCCAAAGAGGTTGCCCGTCTGGTGGGCGAGTGCGGCCGTATCGAAGGCAAACTCGGCAACGAAGCCTTCGTCGCCAAGGCACCGGAAGCGGTCATCGCCAAAGAACGCGAGAAGCTGGAAGATTACCGTCTCCAGCTGACCAAGCTGGAAGCCCAGCAGGCCGAAATCGCCGCGCTGTAAGCACCGCCCCAACCGATACAACAAAGCCCCCTGCCAAGGGGGCTTTTTCATATCCGCGCTTCCCGTTTCAGCTCACCAGCAGCCAGCCGCAGAAACCGAGATAGAGCAAGCCCACCAGCGCCAACCGCCCGGCGGTCATCACTCCCTTTCTGAACCCCCACCAGAGCAACCCCACCGCCAGCAGCGTCACCAGCGAGGAGGCCATCATGGCGCCATCCAGCAGCCAGGGGGTGAAGAGCAGACAGAACGCCTTGGGGATGGTGCCCTGGATCATCATGGCCCCGGAGATATTGGCCAGCGCCAGCCGGTTCTTGCCCTGCCGCACCCAGATCAGCACGTTCATCAGCTCCGGCATCTCGGTCGCCACCGGACTCAGCAGCAGGGCCGCCAGCACCGGAGAGAGGCCAAACAGCTCGCCCATGCTCTCCAGCTGATGGACAAACAGCTGGGCCGCCAGCGCTACCACCACCAGCGCAGCCAACGTCTGCAGCAACACCTTGCCAAGGGGCGGGATCCCGGCATCGGGTGCCAATTTGAGGGGCTCCGGCAATTCGACTTCGTGGCTGTCACTCTGTTTCAGCTCGCGCCTTACATAGACGAAGTAGACCAGCAGGAAGAGCGGGGCCAGCCAGCTCTTGCCGGTGAAGGCGACCAGCCCCAGCGCGGTCGCCACCAGAAAGATGCCGATAAACCAGCGCTGATCCCGCCCAATCTCGCGCTGCACCTCGCCATCGATGGCCCGTTCGGTACGCCCCATGCAAAGCAGAAGGGTGAGGCCGACTGCCGCATAGCCGATGGTCGCCAACACCAGCGGCCCGCCAAGGGCGGCGCCAATGCCGATCTCCTGCTGGGCGGTCGTGTTGCCCATCAGCAGGGCGGTCAGGGTCACGATACACTCGGGCAGCGCAGTACCCAGTGCCGCCAGCAGGGAGCCGGTGGCGCTTTGGGAGAGTTTGAAGTGGTGGCCGGTCCACTCGATGCCATTGACGAAATATTCGCAGGCAAGGTAGATGGTGACCGCAGAGACGAGAAATAACAGCAGGGTAATCAACATAATAGATACCGCCAGGCGAGCAGAATAACCGATGGACCCGACATGGCTCGCCCGGCTGGCGTGCATATCGAGGCCAAAGGTCTTGCAGAGCGATAGTGCCTATCGCCGCCCATGCCATGGATGCGAGGATCCAAGAGTGTTGACATGGGCCCGGCCCGGAATGCGGGCGGGTTGCTACTCCCCAATGACTGAGGGGACGTTTTAGCAACTCGACCGCCGCCTCACAAGGCAAATTAATGACAACTCATTCAATAAGTTGTAAGGGAATGTAACCTCGCCAGCCCCTCCTCCCCACCGCTATTGCGCTGTTGGCACACTGATTGCTCTAGGTAGTTCACTATCCACAACAGTTTGGGAAGGATGAACAATGAAACGGTGGATCCAACATTTCTATCAACTGAACCGCCTCAATTGGCTGATGGTCTGGTTGTTGCTCTGCTGCAGCATCATTCTGCTGTTTCCGGCCGGGCTTATGAAAGGGGCCGTCAGCCAGTGGGCTGCGGATCATGCGGCCTGGCTGGGGGTCGGTATGCTGATCGCCATCTCCTACTTCTGCAGTCAGGGCTTCCTGATCGCCTGGGAGTGGGCATGCGAAGAGTGGCAGGCGCGCCGTCAGCAGGACCAGCTGGCCCAGATGATCGGCTTCCTCGACTTCAACGAGAAGGCGGTGCTGCGCGAGTTCGTGCTGCAGCGTAAAAGCGTCATAAACTTGCCGATCACCGAGCCCGCCGTCAAAAACCTGATGGATGCCGGCGTCCTCACCTACGCCTACGGCAAGCCGACCCGGGAGAAGGATGACGAGAACCAGATCCGCGCCCTGATGATCGCCCTGCCCGCCCGACCGCTGCTCACCTACAAGGTGCTGGGGCTGTCGCGCGGCAAGATGAGCGACGAGCAGGTGGAACAGATCATGAACGCCCGTCCCAAGTTCGCCCAGAAGGGGTTCCAGCGCTAACCGCCGCCCTATCCGCCAGATGCAAAAGAGCCGGACACTGTCCGGCTCTCTCGTTTCTGCGCGACGTTCTGTACCATCCCTTCCGTCTTGCTGCGTCCTACCCCTTGAGGCTGGAGCAAAAGCTGACATCGTCCTGCACAGGATCATCGCTCATGCTGTGATAAAGCTCGAAGCAGGGACCATTGCCAAACTCCAGCCCGGCAGCAACGATGTCGCCGATATGCTCCTGCCAACGCGGGCCATACTGACTGCGGTCGGTAATAAGATAACGGGACTGGGCGTAACGACCGGCGGGAATAATCTGGATCTCGACCGCACCCATCCCCACCGTCCCCGCAGGCACCGTCACCCCGATGTCAGTGCGACACTGGGCTGGCGGAGTCACCTCGGGGTTATCGTGATAGATGAAGATCCACTCCCCACCTTCCAGACCGCGGGCGCTGGCCCACTGATGCAGCTGACTACAAACGGGACCATACCCCTCGCCATAGGGGCCGGTGACACGCATATAAGCCAGAGTGCGGGCGTCCATCTCGATGGTTTTCATGGTATTGCTCCTTGCTGATGAGTGACCCTCAGCATAAGGATTAGGCAGCACAAGTGCGTGTCCATCCTTGCTCATCAAGTGTCCATTCTTGCTCTTGTCGCGGCGAAACTCTCCCGGCGTGTAACCATAGTAACGGCGAAATACCTTGGCAAACGCCTGGGAGCTGGCGAGCCCCGCCCACAACGCAATGGCCGTGACACTGGCATCGGTATAGCAGAGCTGCCAAGCAGCCCGCTGGATGCGCAGACGACGACACATCTCCCCGGGCGTCTCCCCCGCCACAGCCGTAAACACCCGGTGAAAATGGTAGAAAGACAAGCAGGCACTGCTTGCCAGCGTTTCAATGGAGAGATCGGGATTCTGCTCCAGCGCCCGGATCACCGGGCGCAATCTGGCCTGATAATCGACCATACCGTTAGCGACTGGCGCCCCCCGCGACTCTGGCCATATAGAGCGCATCCACATAACGCCCCTGGCGGAAGGCATAGTCACGGGCTCGCCCCTCCTCGGTAAAACCGAACTTGCGATAAAGCGCCTGTGCGGCCTCATTGTCGGTATAGACGGTCAGCTCAATCCGGTGCAGGTTGAGCCAGTTATCGGCCAGATCCAGCGCCGCGGCCATCAGGGCAGAGCCAACCCCCTTGCCTGCCCAGTCATCCCGCACTCCCATGCCAATACCGGCCACATGCTTGCGTCTCGGATTAGGCTCAACCAGCAGCGATAGCTGGCCTACCAGCAGGCCGTCAACCTCGGCGACCAGTGCCACCACGCTGTCGCTCTCCAACCGCTTCTGCCACTGGCTAAGGGGTGGCATAGGCAGGTGCAAAGTGCCCGCCTGGGCATTGGGCATGGCGTATAGATCCCGCAAGGCGGGGGCATCGGCGGGTTCGGCATGACGGATAGTAATCTGCATATGAAGCTCCTTCTCGAAGCCACCATCATGCAATATCCGGCGCGGTTACACATCCCCTACCCACACCCATTTGTCTTGCCTATCAAAGGACGAGGAAAGGCCCATTGGCCGAGCACGGCGCAGATCCGTAGGCTGACCCCATATCAACAAGGAGAGAAGCCATGACTGACAAGACCCTGCACAGCGCCAACGGCGCCCCCGTCGTCGACAACAACAACAGCCTCACCGCCGGTCCGCGCGGCCCCATCCTGATGCAAGATATCTGGTTGATGGAGAAACTCGCCCACTTCGACCGCGAGCGCATTCCCGAGCGGGTGGTTCACGCTAAGGGCTCGGGCGCCTACGGCACCTTTACCGTGACCCACGACATCAGAGCGTTCAGCAAGGCCGATCTGTTCAGCGCCATCGGCAAGCAGACCCCGGTCTTCCTGCGCTTCTCCACCGTGGCCGGTGAGAAAGGCGCCGCCGATGCCGAACGCGATGTGCGCGGCTTCGCCCTCAAGTTCTATACCGAGCAGGGCAACTGGGATCTGGTGGGTAACAACACCCCGGTCTTTTTCATCCGCGATCCGCTGAAATTCCCTGACTTCATCCACACCCAGAAGCGGGATCCGCGCACCAACCTGCGCAGCGCCACCGCAGCCTGGGACTTCTGGTCACGCCATCCGGAATCCCTGCATCAGGTCACCATACTGTTCAGCGATCGCGGCATCCCCAAGAGCCTGCGGGAGATGAACGGCTACGGCAGCCACACCTTCAGCTTTATCAACGATGCCAACGAGCGCTTCTGGGTCAAGTTCCACTTCAAGACCGAGCAGGGCCACAGCTTCTACACCGACGAAGAGGCCGCCACCGCCGTCGGGCAGGATCGGGAGACCAGTCAGGCGGATCTGTTCAATGCCATCGAGCGGGGCGACTTCCCGCGCTGGAAGGTCTATGTGCAGGTGATGCCAGAGGCCGAAGCCCAGACTTACAACATCCACCCGTTCGACCTGACCAAGGTGTGGCCGCACAGCGACTACCCGCTGATCCCGGTGGGCGTGCTGGAGCTCAACCAGAACCCGGACAACTACTTCGCCCATGTGGAGCAGGCCGCCTTTACCCCGGCCAACGTGGTGCCCGGTATCGGCTTCTCGCCGGATCGCATGTTGCAAGGGCGACTCTTCTCCTACGGTGACACCCAGCGCTATCGCCTTGGCGTCAACCACGGTCTGCTGCCGGTCAACGCCCCGCGCTGCCCGTTCCATCACGGTGCCCATCGTGACGGTGCCATGCGGGCGGACAGCAATGGCGGCGCCAGCCCCAACTATCAGCCAAACCGTTTCGGTACCCAGCAGCCGAGCGAACAGCACGAACCGGCGCTGAGTCTGGAAGGGGCCGCCCTGCACTACGACTTCCGTGACTACGACAGCGACTACTACAGCCAGCCGGGTAACCTGTTCCGCATCATGGACGAGGGGCAGCGTTCACGGCTCGCCGCCAACCTGGCCCGCTCCCTTATCAATGTGGAGGATGACGCCATCGTCGCGGCCCAGCTCAAACACTTCGAGCAGGCCGACCCCGAGTACGCCAAACGGGTCGAACTGGCACTGGCCGCCCTGCAGCGCTAAGTCGCAGGCAGGCAAGATCTGCAAAAACAAAACGGGGGCCTGATGGCCCCCGTTCTCGTCATGACGGTATTTGATAAATAAAAAAAACAGAGCCCAAGGCTCTGTTTTCACTGCTGTATCAATCCCGGACGGAACGCGCTTCGCGCTCTTCCCGCTCCCTTGCCAACAGGCGTTTGTACCACCAGCTACTGCGACGACGTTGTGCATTGGAAGAGCGACGAGCCATTTCTTAGGTTCCAGCCAAGAGAAGAAAGGAGCTGCATTATGCGACAGGGATCACGTCCATGTCTTTAGCTGGATCAAGAAAAGCCTCACTGACCCACGGAAATCGTCTTCTGATCTTTCGCACCACGGGTGGCAGGCAACACCACCGCAGGAGAGCGCCAGACCATCGGGCCATTGCTCTCGAGGTCGTTCTGCGGGCCGCACTCCAGCCAGATATCTCCCTGCAGAATGCGGGCCCCTTCGGAATATTTCTGATCCGCAAACCAGCAGACCCGCTCGGGCAATGAGCCCAGCGGCAACACCAGCTCGGGACTGGCAGATTCACCCACCACAGTGGTTTTGGGCGCGGCCAGAGCGGGGGCGAGCCAAAGGGAGGCCAGCAGGCAGAGCAGTACATTTTTCATGAGAGGGATCCTGTTGCGATGGGGAGCACTCTCGAAGAATCGACCAGCCCCGGGGTTTACTTGACTGACAATCATACTGCCTGCTGGCATTGTGGAACCAATATGGTAGCCTGCCAGCGCCTGCGGGCAGTCTCTCACTGCCACGCGCAAACTTCCGGTGAATTTGTCACGTCCTGACAAAATATAACCTTACTTATCAAATCGTTATTTGGATATTATCCCAATGCGTATCATGCCGTTGCTTCAGGCGGCCTGTCTGAGCCTGATGTTGTCCGCCTGCGTTGCCCCATTGCTGATGATGAGCCCCACCAGCCAGCTGATGTGGGCCCTGCTCAAGCCGCTGGTCGGCTTTGACCCGAACGAGGTCAATCTGTTCGAACAACCCCTGATCAAGGATCGGATGACCGCCATCCTTGGCCCCAACTACGACAGCACCATGCAGTTGCTCAAGACTGCCGACAAGTTACAGCAGGAGGGGCCGCTTTTCTATGTGGTCTCCGAGTATGCGCCGGTGCCGGATATCGCCAAGCAGGCGGGGATGGTGTGGAACTCGCAAACCAACCAGATGTCTGTATTGCTGCAAAAAGGGGATGGCTCCACCCTGACCTTCGGCGAAAATCTGGCGGGCACGGCACCGACATGGCCAACCGCCATGCAGGGCTGGCAGACCCCCACCAGCCAGCTCACCCCGGCGGCCAATGCCCTGACTGGGGCGGCGACCAGTCAGAGTGGCGCCTCCCCCTTCTCCCTTGGCAGCGCTCTGGGCACAGTGACCAGCGGCGTCACCGGCTCGCTGACCAACAGCGCCAGCCAGGCCATCAGCGGTGCAGCCGCCAACGTCACAGGACAGGCAACTCAAGCGGTGAGCCAAAGCACGACCGCACTTACCCGCACTGCAACCACCGCAGTCACTGCCCCCGCCAAACAGGCGGTGAGCAGCACCACCGCCACCGCGGCGCAAGAAGCTACCAAGGCCGTTGCTGCTCCTGCCAAGCAAGCCGTCAGCAGCGCCGCTGCAACCGCGACGCAAGAAGCGGCCAAAGCCGTTGCCATTCCTGCCAAGGAAGCAGTCAATAGTGCCGCTGCGGCCGCGACCCAAGAAGCCACCAAAGCCGTTGCCGCTCCTGCCAAACAGGCCGTCAGCAACGCCGCTGCGACCATGACCCAAGAAGCCACCAAGGCTATTGCCGCTCCTGCCAAGCAAGCCGTCAACAGCGCCGCTGCAACCGCGACGCAAGAGGCCACCAAGGCTGTTACAGCTCCTGCCAAACAGGCAGTCAGCAGTGCCGCAGCAACCGCGACGCAAGAGGCAACCAAGGCCGTTGCAGAACCAGCCCGGCAGGCCGTCAGTGCCGCATCCCATACGGCCGGAGAGAGCGTCGCCGATGCCGCCAGAGCGGCGGAGGCCAAGGCTCGCGCCAAGGCAGAGGCGGAGATGGAAGCCCTGCTCAAATAAACCGACAGGCCACCGCAAGGTGGCCTGTTTTTTATCCCGCTACCGGATCATGACGTTATGGAAAAGGCCACATAGACTGTTAGGTAACTACCCGCACAAGGAGTACATCATGCGTCGTCTGCTCCCTGCTCTCGCTTCTCTCGCCCTGTTTATCGCGCTCCCTGCTCCGGCACTTATCTACTATTCGGAGCAGAACATGCCACTCAATGGCCAGGATAAAAATGGTCAGCCTGTGGGGTTAGCGGTCGAGTTGCTGCGCCTGATGTGGCGCGAAATGGGGGAGCCGGAGCAACCCATCCACTTTCTGCCCTGGGCCCGCGGCTGGTATCTGCTGACCCAGCAGCAAGAGGCAGTGCTCTTTACCACAGCGCATACCAAGGAGCGGGATCCCCACTTCCTCTGGGTCTGCCCCATCAGCCACTCCAGGGTCGCGCTGGTCGGCCGCAAGCAGGATGCCCCCAAAGTGGCCAGCAAAGCGGATCTCGCCAAGCTGCAGATTGGTGTGATGCAGGCGGATGTCGGGGAGCAGTTGCTGCTCAACCGCGGGATCAGCCCGGGCAATATGATGTCGGTAGAGCGCATGGATCAGGTGGTGCGCCAGCTCATCATGGCACGCACCGATCTGGTGGCGGGCAACGAGGTGATGCTGCGCCATCAGGCCAAGGAGCTGGGTTTCCCCAGCGAGGATTTTGTCACCGTCGCGATTATTGAAGAGCAGGATAACTGCTTCGCCTTCAACCTGAGGGCAAACAAGCAACAGGTTGCCCGCCTGCAACAGGCGCTGGACAAGGTCAGACAGGGGGATGAATACAAGCAGCTGATGAAGCGCTACCAGTTGCTCAGTATCCTGCCCGAAACCACTCCCACCCTCCCGCGTCTCGAGTAACCCCGGCCCGCCCTATGGCGGGCCCTCTCTATCTCCCGCCGATGATGCCTGTGATGCCTCCACCGGAGCCGTAATGAGGTGGTTCAGAAAGAGATTGAACAGCTCGGCCCGCGAGCCGAGCCGCAACTTGCCGTAGAGGTGCTTGCGGTGATTCTTCACCGTACCGCTGCCAATCCCGAGCTCCGCGGCAATCGCCTCGGTATCCAGCCCCTGCAGCAGCAACTCCGCCACCTGCCGCTCGCGCCGGGTAAGCCGATCCCCCCCGACACTCGACATAGCCTGCTCCACCGCACTCCGGAGGCTGGCGCTGTCTGGCTGCGCAGTGCTCTGGGCCAGAAGTGGCTGACTCTGCCGCCACTGCTGACGACAGAGCGAATGCACCAGCGGGAACAGCTGCTCCAGCCTTGCCTGCTCGTCACGGCTGAGGGTACTGCGCTTGTCGAGTCGCCCCAGAAACAGCATCAGCGTCAGCCCGTCCCGCACCGGCAGGATCAGCCCCACCTCCTCCTGCCAGCCGGTGGCCTGATAGAAGTGGTGGCGATATTCGGGATCGAGCCGCCCTTGGGAGACCTGCGCCAGCGTCCAGACGCCGGCAGGCAAGCCCTGCTCCAGCGCCTGCATAAAGGGATCCTGACTGAAGTGGCTGGTGAGGTAGCGGTCAAACAACAGAGCACGCTGATGGTTGAGGTTGTCGTAGAGGTAGACGGGGCGCAGCCCCACCCCGAGCAGCAGGGCGCAATCAAACACCACCTGTTGCTGGATCAGCCGCACCAGCGCCGCCGGAAAGGCGCTGCTGTGCAGGGCATCGACCACCTCGGTCATGCGGCGGGTCAAGGCATCTGTGGTGAATGGCTGGGTCATGGTGGCTCGTTTCCGGTGACGGGGAGCGATTCCCCGCTATGGCTGCATGCTAGCACGAGAGTGGCAAAACTGTCCCTCAGGGGACATATCTGCCACCAGCCAGAACGGCGAGGATGACGGCTTTTCCCCCTGTTGTTGGAGCACCCATGATCAACCCCCACCTGCTCGATGAGCTGACTGAGCGCGGCCTTGTGGCCCAGAATTCCGACCCCGCGGCCCTGGCCGATCATCTTGCCACCCCGCGCACCGTCTATTGCGGGTTCGATCCCACTGCCGGCAGCCTGCATATCGGTCATCTGGTGCCGCTCTTGATGCTGCGCCGCTTCCAACTGGCGGGCCACACCCCGGTGGCTCTGGTGGGCGGGGCGACCGGCCTTATCGGCGATCCCAGCTTCAAGGCGACCGAGCGCAGCCTCAACAGTGCCGATACCGTGCAGGGTTGGGTCGCCAGCCTGTCTGCCCAAATAAGGGCGCTGCTGCCCGCCGATGAGGGCCTGTCGGCCCCGCAACTGGTCAACAATGGCGACTGGATGGGGCAGATGTCCGCCCTCGATTTTCTGCGGGATATCGGCAAGCACTTCTCGGTCAATGCCATGCTGGCGCGGGAATCGGTGCGCCAGCGGCTGGCCCGTCCGGATCAGGGCATCTCGTTCACCGAGTTCTCCTACGCTCTGCTGCAATCCTACGATTTTGCAGTGCTGCACCAGCGGCTCGGCTGCACCCTGCAGATTGGCGGCAATGACCAGTGGGGCAATATCACCAGCGGCATGGATCTGACCCGTCGCCTCCATCAGGCGCAGGTACACGGCATGACCCTGCCCCTTATCACCAAGGCAGACGGCACCAAGTTCGGCAAGACCGAAGGGGGCGCGGTCTGGCTCGATCCGGCGCTCACCTCCCCTTACGCCTTCTACCAGTTCTGGCTCGGCACCGCGGATGAGGATGTCTACCGCTTCCTGCGCTACTACAGCTTTATGTCGCTGAGCGAGATTGATGCACTGGAGGCGGAAGACGCCAAGCGGCAGGGGCGCAAGCAGGCCCAGCAGGTGTTGGCGAACGAGCTGACCGAGCTGGTGCACGGCAAGGCGGCGCTGGCGGCGGTGCAGCGCATCAGCGAGCTGCTGTTTAGCGGCAATGTGGCTCGCCTCGGCGAGAGCGATCTGGCCCAGCTGGCGCAGGATGGTATGCCGAGCAGCACCGTCAACGGCGAGACGGATCTGGTCAGCCTGCTGATCAGCTGCGGTCTGGCTAACTCCAAACGCATCGCCCGCGAGCTGCTGGCGGCGGGCGCCATCAGTCTCAATGGTGTGCTCAAGCAAGATGATCAGCTGAGCGCCACTGATCGGCTGTTTGGTCGCTACCTGCTGCTGCGCCGGGGCAAGAAGCAGTATCACCTGGTGGAGTGGCAATAAGCCACAGGGCGGGGAGCACAGCCTCCCTGCCCGCCCCTTGAATCCCTTTTGACTCCCGAGTTGCGATCCCCCTCACAGCCTCTCCCGTCAGCAGCCACCATACTGGCACCGGCGAACATGGAGTACGCCACACAATCTGTTCCTCACGAATCAACAAGGATGCTGATGATGAAGAGATGGCTTCTGGTGCTGCTCTGCACCCTGCCCATGCTGGCACACGCCAGCGGATACACCCAGACCCGCTACCCCATAGTGCTGGTGCACGGCCTGTTCGGTTTCGACAAGCTGCTCGGGGTCGATTACTTCTACGGCATTCCCCAGGCCCTGAGCCGGGATGGTGCCAAAGTCTACGTGGCTCAGGTATCGGCCACCGCCAGTTCGGAACAACGGGGGGAGCAGCTACTCGCCCAGGTTGAGCTGCTGCTGGCTGCCACCGGCGCCGAGAAGGTCAACCTGATCGGCCACTCCCACGGCGGCCCTACCATCCGCTATGTCGCCTCGGTCGCCCCCGAGCTGGTCGCCTCCGCCACCAGCGTCGGCGGCGTCAACTACGGTTCTGAGATTGCCGATCTGGTGCGGGCCAATGCCGCCCCCGGCAGCGCCGCCGAGAAGCTGGCTGCCGCCGCGGCCCACGCCCTCTCCGGCATGATTTCACTGCTCTCGGGGGGAAGCCAGCTGCCGCAGATCCGGTCGCCGCCCTCGATGCCCTCACCAGCAAGGGGGCCAGCCAGTTCAACCAGCGCTACCCGGAGGGGCTGCCCAGCCGCTATTGCGGCGAGGGGCCGATGCAGGCCAGCAACGGCGTCTACTACTTCTCCTGGAGCGGGCGCGGCAACCTGACCAATCTGCTGGATCCGGTGGATCCGGCGCTGGCGCTGACCGGCGCCTTCTTCAAGGAGCCCAATGACGGACTGGTCGGGGTCTGCAGCAGCCACCTCGGCAAGGTGATCGGCACCGACTACCGGATGAACCATCTGGACGAAGTGAACCAGTCCTTCGGCATCCACCATCTGTTCGAGACCGATCCGGTCACCCTCTATCGCCAGCATGCCAACCGTCTCAAGGAGCTGGGACTATGAAGATAGCCACCCTGCTCGTCGTGCCCTGCGCCATCACCCTGCTGCTTGGCGGGGTGTTGCTCTGGCCCACGGCACCGACGGCAGACTCATCCCCCGCTCAAGCCAGCCAGCATGCACAGAGCCACCCGCACGATCCCGAGCAGGAGACCGCCGATGCCCTGCAGGCGCGCTATCGCACCTTTGTCTCCGCCCAGAGCAGCCTGACGGTGCCCACCGAGATCTCCCTCGCCAGCCTGCAGATCCTGTTTGACGAGCGGGAGCAGCTGCGCCAGCAGAGCTTTACCCCGGCGGAGCAGGCCCAGCTGTTTGCCGAGGATCGACTGATGGAGCAGCTGACCCTGCGCCGCAGGGCGCTGGCGGAGGCAAGAGACAGCGACAAGTCGCAGCTGGCCAGCGAGTTGGATCTCTGGCTGGCGGAGCAACCGGGCTGGTTTCGCGAGGCGGAGGCCAACAGCCGCCTGCTTGAGGAGTTGCAAGAGCTGGCGCAGATGGAGCCAGCCAAACGGGAGGCTCTGCTGCTGGAGACGGGGGGGCCGGAAGCGGTGGATCGGATGCGCCAGCTGGAGCAGAACCGGCAAGGGTTCGAGGAGCAGCTCAGCGGCTTTCTGGCCGAGCTCAGACAACTGCCGAACGAGGCCCGGGCCGAACAGCAGCAGGAACTGCTGGCACGCTGGTTCGAGCCAGGACAGTGGCGCCGGGTCGAGGCACTCACCCGGCTCAAGCTGGGGGAGCCACACACCGAATGAGAAGGGGGCCCGTGATGGGCCCCCTTGCTATTGCGCTTATTGCGGCTTGTTGGCCCCCGGCAGCGGCTGCCAGGTGAGGCGGGTCACCTGAGTGCCCTGCACCTCGCACTTGAGGCTCAGCTCCTGCCACCCCTTCTCCTGACGCAGAGAGACCTCCCCTTCGATCCCCTGCTCGCCAATCTTCAGCTTATCCTGCTCGAAGATCACCTTGTCGCCGTGGGCGAGATCCATCAGTTTGCCGTTGCAGAGCCAGTGAGCGAGATCCGCCCCCTTCAGCTTGACGCCCCCCTTGGCCGCCTTCTGTTCGGTCGCGCTCACCACAAACAGCTTGCTCAACTCGGCGGCTCGCTTGGTGAGCCACTCCTGACGCTGCTGCATGCTCATCTTGCTGACGAACTCGGCGGGCTGCCCCTTCTCGTCCAGCCATTGGGTCAGCTTGCCGCTGTCGTCAAAGGCGAACTGGGCGGCGGGCTCTTTGACCCCGAACAGCTTGCCGCCCTTGAAGTAGTAGCGGCTCTCCCCTTCCAGCTTGCCCAGCTCGTTCATGATGGGCACGGCGATGATAACGGGGGCGCCATCGATCCAGGCCTTGATATCGACGCCGTCATGGCTGAATTGACGGGTATCGAGGGCGCTCTCGGCCCCCTTCTCCATCAGGGTAAACTGCTCGGCGAGAGAAGCGGCCAGAGAAGGGAGGGAGCAGAATCCCAGGGTCAGCGCGATCGCTGTGTTGCGCATTGAGTTGTACATAACACTCCTGTGATGGGCCATCCGGCCCGTGGTTAACTCTCTGTCAGCCAGGCCCGCAGTCCTTCCCGGTGAGCATCGCTCAGGGGCAGGGATTGGCGGGCCCGGTAGTCAAAATGGATCAGGGTCGTTTCGGCGGTGACGGCCAGTTCGCCGCCCTGCCAGGCCTCCTGCCAGACCGTAAATGAGCTGGTGCCGATGCGGCGTACGCCGGTCTTGATGGTGACCGGCTGGCCGTAGAACAGCTCCCGTTTGAACTGCACTGTGTAGCCCGCGATGATCAGATGCCAGTTATGCACATCCAGATCGGGGGAGAAGATCCGGAACAGGGGATCCCGCGCCGATTCGAACCAGACCGCCGGCACCGTATTGTTGATATGGCCGAGGGCATCCGTCTCCTGAAAGCGGGGTTGGATCTGCATTTCCAGCATGGGTTGACTCCTTGTCTCTTTGTTTCTGTCCTTGTCCGTTCATGGGACATCAGTGGCCAATGGGTGGCCGCCGGGCATCACCAGCGGATCAGCATGTTACATGATACTGCTGGCCCAAGCACAGGGATGCCCACGGCCCTGCGCGACCGGCCAGCGGGTGTCGCAGCGCGGCGGATTGTAGGGCTGCACAGAAAAGCGGGCAGTAAAAAGCCCCGCACATCTTGGCTGTGTGGGGCTGGTGCAGATAACCAAACGGCTTGGGGACTAGCCGAGCAGATCGAAGCGATCCGCATTCATCACCTTGTTCCAGGCGGTGATGAAGTCACAGACAAACTTCTCCTTGTTGTCATCCTGGGCATAGACCTCGGCATAGGCGCGCAACACCGAGTTAGAGCCGAACACCAGATCCACCCGGGTGGCCGTCCATTTCAGGGCGCCGCTGCGGCGATCGCGGATCTCGTAGAGATTGCTCGCTTTCGGCAGCCACTGGTAGCCCATGTCGGTCAGGTTAACGAAGAAGTCGTTGCTGAGTACCCCGACCCGATCGGTAAAGACTCCGTGCCCGGTAGCGCCGTGGTTGGTGCCGAGCACCCGCATCCCGCCGACCAGCGCCGTCATCTCGCAGGCGGTGAGCCCCATCAGCTGGGCGCGATCCAGCAGCAGCTCCTCCGCCGTTACCACATAGTCCTGCTTGAGCCAGTTGCGGAAGCCATCGGCCAGCGGCTCCAACACCTCGAACGAGGCCACATCGGTCTGGGCCTGAGTGGCGTCTCCCCGGCCCGGCGCAAACGGCACGCTCACCGTCACTCCGGCGGCCTGCGCAGCCTGCTCGATGGCGAGGTTGCCCCCCAGCACGATGAGATCCGCGACGCTGACGCCACACTCGGCCGCCAGCTTGTCATAGACCGCCAGCACCTTCGCCAGCCTCGCCGGTTCGTTGCCCGGCCAATCCTTCTGCGGTGCCAGCCGGATGCGGGCGCCGTTGGCACCGCCCCGCTTATCAGAGCCACGGAAGGTACGGGCGCTATCCCAGGCGGTACTCACCCGCTCGCTGATGGAGAGGCTGCTGGCGGCGATCCTGGCCTTCACCGTCGCCACGTCATAATCGGCACGTCCGGCAGGCACCGGATCCTGCCAGATCAGATCTTCTGTCGGCACATAGGGGCCGACATAGCGGCTCTTCGGCCCCATATCCCTGTGGGTCAGCTTGAACCAGGCGCGGGCAAAGGCGTCGGAGAAGGCCGCCGGGTCATCGCGGAAGCGCTCGGCAATCTTGCGATACTCGGGATCGAATTTGAGCGCCATATCGGCATCCGTCATCATGGGTTTGCAGCGGATCGACGGATCCTCCACATCCACCGGCATATCCTCTTCGGCGATATTGATCGGTTCCCACTGATGGGCCCCCGCCGGTGATTTTTGCAACCACCAGTCGTACTTGAACAGCAGCTCGAAGTAGCCGTTGTCCCATTGGGTCGGGTGGGTGGTCCAGGCCCCTTCGATGCCGCTGGTCACAGTGTTGCGGCCGATGCCGCGGTTGTGGTGGTTAATCCAGCCGAGCCCCTGCTCCTCGAGGCTGGCCCCTTCCGGCTCGGGCCCAAGCTGTTTGGCATCGCCGTTGCCGTGAGCCTTGCCGACGGTGTGGCCACCGGCGGTCAGCGCTACCGTCTCTTCATCATCCATCGCCATGCGGGCGAAGGTGACTCGCATATCTTGCGCGGTTTTCAGCGGATCGGGCTGGCCATCCACCCCTTCCGGGTTGACGTAGATAAGCCCCATCATCACCGCCGCCAGCGGGTTTTCCAGATCCCGCTCGCCGGAGTAACGACCGCCCGGCTTGCCGCTGGGCGCCAGCCACTCTTTCTCCGATCCCCAGTAGATATCCTTCTCCGGATGCCAGATATCCTCGCGGCCAAAGGCGAAGCCGAAGGTCTTGAGCCCCATGGACTCATAAGCCACGGTGCCCGCCAGAATGATCAAATCGGCCCAGCTGATCTTGTTGCCGTACTTCTTCTTGATGGGCCACAGCAGGCGACGGGCCTTGTCGAGGTTAGCGTTATCCGGCCAGGAGTTGAGAGGGGCAAAGCGCTGGTTGCCGCTGCCACCGCCGCCGCGGCCATCGGCGATGCGGTAAGTCCCGGCCGAGTGCCAGGCCATGCGGATCATCAGGCCGCCGTAGTGGCCCCAGTCGGCGGGCCACCACTCCTGACTGTCGGTCATCAGGGCGGTCACATCCTGCTTGAGGGCCGCCATATCGAGCCCCTTCAAGGCTTCCCGATAGTTGAAACCGGCCCCCAGCGGATTGGTCTTGGTATCGTGTTGGTGAAGAATGTCGAGGTTGAGGCTCTTCGGCCACCACTCCATTCTGGACGTCTCGACGGAGGTGGTTCCCCCGTGCATGACCGGGCATTTTCCTGCGGAACTGTCTGAATTGTTGCTCATCGTTTTCCTCATTTGCTCTGCTGTCCATAACCTGAAACAGCATGGCACAGAGGCGTGACACAAACTGTGCAGCAGCGGCCGATTTACGGATCTTTCACGCAAGCGGCCACGGAGCACTCGTCGGCCGCGACAGAAATTGGACGAACTATGGCGCCTCTGCGGGCTGATGGGGCGGCTCGGGCCGCAGCCAGGCGCTGCGAAAATCGAACCAGCCGAGCGCTGTCATCCGCACCCCGTGCACGCCGATCCGGCTCTCCAGCTCCAGCCAGTGGTGAAACAGCGGCACAAACCAGCTCTGCTGCTGCACCGTTGCCAGCAGGGCGCGGGGGCCAGGCTCCTCACCGCTGGCGCGCCACTGCATCAACCCTTGCCACAACTCATGCTGACTGCTCCACACCTTGCGCAGCAACGGGGTGCCCTGCAACCAGACGTAGGGGGCAAAGGGGCCGGCATGTTCGAGGTTGAGGGTGCCGAGCCAGAGATCCACGTCTTCATCCTCGCCACTCACCCAGCGACCGTAATCGAGGGTGCGCACCTCGAGCCTGATCCCCTGTTCGGCCAGCAGGCTGCTCATGGCGTTGGCGCACTCGTTGAACTCCAGATGCTGGTTGAAGCAGGCGAGCACCAGTCTCCCCGGCAACTGCGCAGGTGTGGGCAAGGGCGCGGGCAACGCTTCGCGCCAGTGAGGAAGCAGGCCGAGGGCGCTGGTCCAGCCCCGTTGCAACTCGGGGGCGACCCGCCCCATCAGGGCCACCGGATTGAGCAGCTGGCCGAGCCACTGGCGCAGGGCGGGATCCCGCAAGGATCCGGAACGATCGTCCTGCAGCAGGAAGTAGCAGCCCGACTCCAGCTCCGACTCGCCGCGCATAGTACCGAGCTCAGGGCTGTCGCGCCCCAGCTGCAGGTGGGTCTCCAGTCGCTCCGCCAGCTCCGGCAGCATCCAGATATCGATCTCGTCGAGCAGGGCGCGCAGGCCGAAGTAGTCGTCAAACGCCGCAAGGCAAAGATGCAGGGGATCGTTGGCGGCCACCCGGTAAGGGCCGGTGCCCACAGGTTGCAGGGCAAAGCCCGTCTCCCCCTTGAGCTCCCGTGGCAAAATGGTCGCAACCGGTTCGGCCAGCAGGTGGGGCAGCCAGGGATCCGGACTGTCGAGATAGAGATCCAGCGTGCGCGGCCAGGGGCTCTCCAGCCGATCCAGATGGGCGAACAGCGGGCGATCCCGCAGGGCCAACAGACTCTCCATCACATCCTCCACCACCAGCTCGCGACCGTGGTGAAAACGCACCGCCGGGCGCAGGTAGAAACGCCAGTGACAGGGGCCCAGACACTCCCAGTGGTGAGCCAGATCCCCTTCGATTTCCCCATTTTCCTCATTTCGCCGGGTGAGGCCGTTGAAGATCTGGCGGCTCAGGTGAATTTCGGAGCGGCGCATCGGGCCGGTGGGCAGCAACTGCGGCAACGGCCGGTAGTAGGGCACCCGCAGGATCTGGCGCCCCTCGCGGGTGGCCTGACCGAGCTGTTCGATCAGCAACGGAGTGAGCAGATCGAGGCGATCCTCGGCCAACCGCACCGCCTGCGCCAGCTGGCCCTGACTGAGCAGATCCCGCAAGCGGCGCCGGGTCAGGCTCTCCTGACTATCGAGCAGGGTGAGCCGGGAGCGCCGCCCCCGACCCGCTTCCGCCGACCAGCTGAGCCAGCCCTGATCCTGCATCCGCCGCAGCAGCAGGCGGGCGTTGCGCGGGGTGCAGCAGAGCAGATCCGCCACCTCGGCGAGGCTGATCTCCCGCTCATCGCAGCCAAGCAGCTGGGCGAGTCGTTGAAATTGCTGATAGAGGCGACCGGTCGGCATAAAAGAGGAAATCCTGTTGCTATAAGTCATCAGTTTTTACTTCCGCATTTTAGCTCAATACTGCTGATGAACGTGAGAACCACTGCACAGGAGCACCATCATGAGCCACGCCAACCCCATCAAACCGAACCGGATCCAGCAGACCTTGCGCCGTTACTTCAAGCGGATCCTGCCACGCCCCTTGCCGCTCATCGAGGATCCCATGCAGCAGCTCAACCGCCTGATGCAGTGGGATATGAACCAGATCGATGACAAGGAGTATCGCCGTCGCCTCTGAATGAGGGCCATGCCAACCACTCGGGACACGCATCCCCTGCGGGAGACACTGCTTTGCCGGATCTTGCTGTTTACATCGGCCACGAGCCTGATAGATTGGACGTCTATCCATCTATAACTGCGACAAGCAACATCCAACAAGGAGTGTGTGATGAAAGATGCGACCCTGGCCTTGCACCACGGCTTTTCCAGCGACCCCACCACCAAGGCGGTCGCCGTGCCCATCTACCAGACGGTGGCCTACGAGTTCGAGAGCGCCCAGCACGGGGCGGATCTGTTCAATCTGGCGGTGCCGGGCAACATCTACACCCGCATCATGAACCCCACCAATGATGTGCTGGAGCAGCGGATGGCCGCGCTGGAAGGGGGGATCGCCGCGCTGGTGGTCTCGGCAGGTTCCGCCGCCATCACCTACGCCATTCAGGCGCTGACCGCCGCCGGTGACAACATTGTCTCCACACCCCAGCTCTATGGTGGCACCTACACCTTGTTCGCCCACATGCTGCCGAATTTCGGGGTCGAGGTGCGCTTTGCCAAGGATGACAGTGCCGAAGCCATCGCCGCCCTGATCGACGACAAGACCAAGGCGGTCTACTGCGAGAGCATCGGCAACCCGGCGGGCAACATCGTCGATCTGGCCGCACTGGCCAAGGCAGCCCATGCCCGCGGCGTGCCGCTCATCGTCGACAACACGGTCGCCACGCCGGTCTTGTGCAAGCCCATCGAACACGGTGCCGACATCGTGGTCCACAGCCTGACCAAATATGTCGGCGGCCACGGCAACTCGCTGGGCGGCGTGGTGGTCGACTCGGGCAAGTTCCCCTGGGCGGATCACGCCGAGCGCTTCCCCCAGCTGACCAAACCCGAACCCTCCTACCACGGGGTGGTCTATACCGAGGCCTTTGGCCCGGCCGCCTTTATCGGGCGGGTACGCACAGTGCCGCTGCGCAATACCGGCGCAGCACTGGCGCCGATGAACGCCTTCCTGTTGCTGCAGGGGTTGGAGACCCTCAGCCTGCGCATGGAGCGCCACGTCGACAACGCCCTGCGGGTCGCCAACCACCTCAAGCATCACCCCAAGGTGGCATGGGTCAGCTATGCCGGTCTGCCGGGTCACCCCCACTATCTGCTGGCGGAGAAGTACATGGCAGGTCGCCCCTCGGCGATTCTCTCGTTCGGCCTGAAGGATGGTTATGAAGCCGGCGTACGTTTCTACGATGCGTTGAAGATCTTCAAGCGGCTGGTCAACATCGGCGATGCCAAGTCGCTGGCCTGCCACCCCGCCTCCACCACTCATCGCCAGTTGAGCGAAGAAGAGCAGGCCAAGGCCGGGGTGAAACCGGAGATGATCCGGCTGTCGGTGGGGATCGAGGCGATCGAGGACATACTGGCGGATCTGGATCAGGCGCTGGAGGCCTGAGTCAGTCAACGAGGGAGCGGGCATCAGCCCGCTCTTTTTTTACTACCGGTGAACCGCCCCCTCGTCCGCTCGTATACCCCATCCTGCCACCGAATCGAGGTCGTTATGATAGTCCTGCACCACCTGAACAAATCCCGCTCCCAACGCATCATCTGGCTGCTCGAAGAGCTGGGCCAGCCCTATGAGATCAAGGCGTATCAGCGCGATGCCACCACCTTTCTGGCACCGCCCGAACTAAAAGCCATCCACCCCCTCGGCAAATCGCCGGTCATCGAGTTCGACGGCCGGGTGCTGGCGGAATCGGGCGCCATCACCGAGTACCTGATTGTCCGCTATGCCGCTGATCGGCTGGCACCGGCACCAGATAGCCCGGAGTATCCCGAATACCTGCAGTGGCTTCACTTTGCCGAGAGCTCCGGCATTCTGCCGCTGCTGCTAGACATGTTCGTGCGCAAGGATGGCAGCCCGATGCGCTTCCTGCCGGACTACGCCAAGGCGGAGTGTGCCAAGGTGCTGGGCTACCTCAATGAGGTACTGGCGAATCGCCACTATCTGGTGGGGGATCGCCTCTCCGGCGCCGACATCATGAACTCCTTCCTGGTGGATCTGCTGGCGCAAAGCGGTCAGCTGGCCCACTTCCCGCACCTGCAAGCCTACTGGGAACGCCTCAACACCCATCCGGCCCGTCAGAAGGCCATGGAGCTGGAGCGCGAGCTGGATCAGCGCCCCTGATCCGAATCGCCATCATGCAAAACGCCCCGACTGTCGGGGCGTTTTTGTTATGCAGCGGGCTGCGGTTTACTTGGTCGCAGGCAACTTGTCGCGGCGCGACTTCCACCACCAGCGCAGCCTGATCTGGGAGATAAGCATTCCCGCCAACATCAGGGCGCAACCGGCGATGGCGCGCTCGTCCAGCGTTTCATCCAGCAACAATACGCCACCCACGGCGGCAAAGACGGTCTCCAGACTGAGGATGATGGCGGCGTGGGCCGGATGAGCACCCCGCTGCCCTACCACCTGCAGGGTATAACCCACCCCGACCGACACCAGCCCGGCATAGAGCAGCGCCTGCCAACCGGCCACGGCGCCGCTAACAGTCGGGGTTTCGATAACAAAAGCAGTGGCGAGGCTGAGCAGGCCGCAGACTACGAACTGCACTCCAGCCAGCTTGATGGGGGCAACCCGGTTGGAGTAGTGATCCACCAGCAGCAGATGCACAGCCCAGAACAGGGCACCAACTACCTGCAACAGATCGCCAAAGCCGATGGTGAACTCGTCGGTGACGCTCAACACATAGAGTCCCGTCAGAGCAATCAGGGCACCAATCCAGGTATTGAGGCCGCTCTTGTGGCGCAGCAGCAGCCCCAGTACCGGCACCAGAATGATGTAGAGCCCGGTGATAAAACCGGCCTTGGCGGCAGTGGTATAGAGCAGCCCCACCTGCTGCAGGGAGGCGGCACAGAACAGCACCAGCCCGGCCAGCACACCACCGATCAGCAGCTGGCGATGGTCACCCGCGACGGCAACAGGTTGTCGGGATTTGAGCCACCAGAGCAGCGGCAGCAGGGAGAGGGCGCCGAGCAGAAAGCGCAGGCCATTGAAGGTATAGGGCCCCATGTGCTCCATCCCGAGGCGCTGGGCGACAAAGCCCATACCCCAGATGGTGGCAGCCATCAGCAACATCAGATTGGAGCGCATGGCGATTCTTCCTTAAATCGGCGCGTGACGGGTTATCTGATCCAAGATACCCGCCTCCCTATCCTCTTGTCTCCACTCTTTGTCTTCGCTCTCGCTCTCAACGCTCTGCCTTGCACTGCTTTTGAGCACCGCGAGTGTTACAGCAGCGAGGACTTGGTGAACACGGCCAACAGGGCAATCAGTAGCAGATTGCCCCGCAGGATCCACACCACCCGGAAGTGCTGCTGGATGGAGATCATCGGCGCCTTGCCCAGACGCAGGGCGCGACGCCAGCGATAGAAGAGGCGGCTGGGATAAACGAGGGAGCCGACAATCAGCAGAAACAGCCCCATCTTGAGGCCGTGGGAAGGATGGGCAAAGATCTCTGCCACCGAGCTGGCATGCTCGAGGGCCAGCAGACACCCGGTCGCAAAGATGGAGAAGAGCGCCAGCGCCGCCACCCCATCTGCCAGCAGCAGGCGGCGCACTCGCAGCATGTTCAGGCCGCGCCGAAAGATCAGATACTCGACACAGAGGGCAAGGATCAGCACCGCTATGCTGCCATAATGAATCATTGAGAGCAGAGTGTGGTTCAGCATCGGAAACATCTCATTTTCTGCCTTTAGACGAGCCGCACAGCATCATATATGCTGGTGTCACCCGAGACGAAAAGGATCTGTTCATGTCCCCCGCCAAGCCCAAGAACACTTGGTCTTTGATCACCCGCATGCGGCTGGGCTTCCTCTTGCTCTTTATCCCTGTGTTGCTGCTCGGCAGCATCTACTACCTGCATATGGAGCGCACCCTGCGCCACGAGCAGCAACAATATCTGATTGCTCGCAACACCCAGTATTTCCATACCCTGATAGAACCCTATCTGGCGACCCTCAAACGCCAGTTTACGCTCATTTATCAGCAGGTAAATTATCGGGATTTCAGCGGTCCGGAGATCCGCAACGGCGAGCGCTACCTGCAACAGTGGCAGGCCTATCACAAGGTGATGGAGCTCGATTACGTCTACGTGGGCACCGAGCATCGCAAGATGCTGATCCACCCATCCTGGCAGGCCGACGAGAAGTTCGATCCCAGAACCCGCCCCTGGTATCTGCTGGCCGCCAGCCATCCCGGACAGATTGTCTGGACTGATCCTTATTACGACTACACCTTGGGCACTCTCACCATGGCGCTGGCTCGGGTAATTAAAGATCCTGACGGCAAGCGGGTTGGCGTACTCTCGCTGGATACCCAGCTCACCCCCCTCGCCAGCTGGCTAAACAGTCGGCATGCTCAGAGTCACCATCTGGGTAATGGCTATCAGCTCCTGCTCAACCATGACGGGCTGGTGCTGGCCCATCCGGATCGCGAACGGGTATTCAAACCCCTCGCCCACCCCGACTGGCTGGCCCGGATGCAACAGCCGCAGGGCTTTTTCCTCGATGATGCCAGCGGCCTGATGGTCTCCTACTACCGCATCCCCGAGCAGCGCTGGATCCTGCTCAGCGTCGAGCCGACTGCCAGCATGCAACAGGTGATCGACAGCGTCTCCATCAACGTGCAGCTGATGATTGCCGTCGCCTGCATTCTCTATCTGCTGCTGGCCCTGCTCTGGTCCCGTTACTTCCGCCGCATGCTGGGGGAGATCACCCTGCTGATCCGCGCCAGCCGCTCCGGCGGTATCGCCTACAACGGCCGCCGCATGCTGGAGCTGGCCAAGGTCTATGAAGAGATGGATGCCGCCAGCCAGGACTTTGCCCAGATCCGGCTGCAAGCCAATCAGGACAAGCTCACCGGGCTCTACAATCGTCGCTTCTTCGACGAGTGCCTGCAGAAGCAGCTCAACAGTGGCGCTCCCTTCGGGGTGGTGATGTTCGATCTGGATGATTTCAAGCGAGTCAACGATACCCACGGCCATCAGGCGGGGGATGTGGTGCTCAAGCGGGTGAGCAAGCTGGGCATGAATCTGTTCCACGAGTGGGGCTGGTTCTGCCGCTATGGCGGCGAGGAGCTGGTGCTGATCTTCCGTTACGGCGAAGAGCAGCCGATGCTCCCCTCCCTGCTGGAAGCGTTCCGGCTCGGGGTGGAGCAGCTGGAGTGGCGCGAACCCGATCTCACTATCACTATCAGCGGCGGGGTGGCCTTCAGCCGCTCCGGGCTCTCGGCCAAAGAGCTGGTGGAGCTGGCCGACAAGGGGGTCTATCAGGCCAAGCGGGAGGGGAAAAACCGTATCTGCTTCCCGCTGCGCCACACCCCTCACCAGAGTGCCGAGGAGGACATTCCCGCCTTTGGCGAGCCCCGGCAACAAACCAACGAGGGGTAGCCACCACCGCCAACATCAACCACAACGCTGTCAGCAAAAACAAAGAGAGAGGCTCCTGCCTCTCTCTTTGTTTATCGTGCTCCTTGCCGCACGTTAAGCCTGTGTGGCGCACGACTCAGCGCTGCCACTCCCACACCGGCCAGCCCAGCTCCGAGGCGCACTGACGGAGCGCGGGGGCCGGATTGACCGCATGAGGATGGCTCACTGCCCGCAGCATGGGCAGATCGTTGTGGGAATCGCTGTAGCCAAAGCTCCCCTGCCAGAGATGGTCCCTGCCTGCAAAGAGCTGGTTGATGCGGGCCACCTTGCCTTCGCGAAAGCTGAGGGTGCCGCGGGTCTGGCCGGTCAGCATCCCCTCCTCCTCATCGAGCAGGATGGCGACGCAGTGATCCATCCCCAGCATCTTCGCCATGGGGGCCACCAGATGCTCGCCGGAGGCGGAGATCAGTACCAGCTCGTCACCACGCTGGCGGTGCCACTCGATGCGCGCCAACCCCTCCGGGTAGAGGCGCTCGCGCAGCACCTGCTCGGCGAAGTGGTGGCACTGCTGCTCCAGCCACTGGCGCGACTTGCCCGCCAGCGGCTGCAGGGTGAAGGCCATGTACTGATGCATGTCCATCTTGCCCTGATGGTAGAGGGACATCATCCCCTGCTCCTCGGCCACCATGCCCGCCGGGGCCAGCTCCCCGGCCACCATGTACTCCAGCCAGAGGCTGGCGCAATCCCCGGCAATCAGGGTCTCGTCCAGATCAAACAGTGCCAGTGCCATGAGGGCTCCTTGCGATAACAACGAAAATGAAACGAGGCGTCATGCTACCTCACAGAGTTGATCCCGGGCCACCACCAGGGTCACGGCGCTGCCGACCGACAGCAGATCGCCGGCACAGCGGTTGAGGCAATCCACCGTCAACAGCCCCGCCTCGCACTCCACCTGATAGCGGATCACGTTGCCGAGCAACTGCTGCTGACGAATGATGCCGGGCAGGCTGGGTTCGCTGCTGGTCGCCCCGGCGGGCAGCAGGGTGATGGACTCCGGCCGCAGCGCCAGCTTGCCCTGAAAACGGGGGCCGAACAGGGACTTGCCCTGCTCTGCGTTCAGCAGGTTGTAGTTGCCGATAAAGCTCGCCACAAACTCGCTGGCGGGACGGGTGTAGATCTGCTCCGGCGTGCCGCTCTGGACGATGGATCCCTTGTTCATCAGGAAGATCCGATCCGACAGGGTGAGCGCCTCCTCCTGATCGTGGGTCACGAAGATGGTGGTGAGCTCGAGGCGCTGCTGGATCTCGCGGATCTGCTGGCGCAGGCTGCGGCGGATGCGGGCATCCAGCGCCGAGAGCGGCTCGTCCAGCAGCAGGATACGTGGCCGCACCACCAGGGCGCGCGCCAGTGCCACCCGCTGGCGCTGACCGCCGGAGAGCTCGGCCGGATAGCGGCGCTCGAAGCCGGTCAGCTCCACCAGCGCCAGTGCCTCTTTCACGCTGGTCGATAGCTCGCGCCCCGGCTGGGGCTTCATCTTGAGGCCGAAGGCGACGTTGTCCCACACCGTCATATTGGGGAACAGCGCATAGCTCTGGAACACCATGCCGATGCCCCGCTTCTGGGGCGCCTGCCAGGTGATGTCCTCACCGGCCACCCGCACCTGACCGCCATCCACCGGAGTGAGCCCGGCCAGCGCCCGCAGCAGGGTCGACTTGCCGCAGCCGGAGGGGCCGAGCAGGGTCACCAGCTCCCCCTTGCGGATGCCGAATTCGATCCCCTCGAACACCGGGGTCTCGCCGTAGGATTTATGCAACTGATTGACTTCTAAATGAAACATCTTGGATCACCGATGAAATCTGTTGGCCGCCCAAGTGAGCAGCAGGGTCAGCAGGAAGTAGCTCATCACCAGCGCACTGGTGAAGTGGCCAGAAGTGGCGCGCATGTTGTAGAGGTAAACCTGCAGGGTCTCGTAGCGGGTGCCCACCAGCATGTTGGCAAACACGAACTCGCCGAGCAGGAAGGAGAGAGAGAGAAACAGCGCCGCCAGCAATCCCTTGCGCAGGCAGGGGATCACCACCAACAGAAAGGCGCGCCGACTACTTGCCCCCAGCAGATGGGCGGCATCCATCAAATCCCTGAGCGGTACCCCTTGCAGGCTGTTGGCCAGCGCCCGATACATAAAGGGGAGCACCACTGTGAACCAGGTACCGATCAGGATCCACGGCGTGCCGATGATGGGCAGAATGCCATCGGCGTAGATCTGCAGCAGCCCCACTGACGAGACCACAGGTGGCACCGCGAAGGGGAGCAGGATCAACAGGTTCATCCAGGGATCCAGCTTTGGGAAGTAGTAGGCCACCACCAGCACGGTCGGTACCAGCACCACGGTCCCCAGCAGCAGGGTGGCGAAGCAGACCAGGAGGCTGCGGCCAAATGCAGCCAGAAAACGCGGGTCGCCCCACAGCTTGAGATACCAGTCGAGGGTGAAGCCGTCCGGCAGCAGGGTCGCCCCCCAGCGGGTGGAGATGGAGTAGAGAAAGGTAGCCAGCAGCGGTAGCAGCAGGGTGGCGACCAGCCCACCCAGCACCCACTTGGGCCAGCGCGGCGTCAAATCATGCATGGGATTGCCCCTTGTTCACATAGCTCTTTTTCAGCAGCCACTGGTTGGCGGCCGTCACCACCCCCAGCAGCACCATCAGGATCACCGCCAGCGCCGCCGCCATATTGGGCTCGAGGAAGATATCGCCGGAGACCAGACTGGCCACCCGGATGGTCACCAGATTGAAGTTGCCGGTGGTGAGGGCGTAGGCGGAGGCATAAGCCCCCACCGCGTTGGCAAACAGGATGATCAGGGTGCCGAGCAGCGCAGGCGTCAGCACCGGCAGCGCTACATGCCACACATACTGCCCCTTGCTCGCCCCCAGCAACGCGGCCGCTTGCGGCCACTCATCCTGCAGCGCATCGAACGCCGGGTAGAGCAGCAGCAGGGCGAGCGGGATCTGGAAGTAGGTGTAGATGAGGATAAGGCCGCTACCCGAGTAGAGGTTGAAGCCGTCGATCAATCCCCATGATTTCAGCAGCAGGGTCACAGCACCATTGATGCCGAGAATGATGATAAAGGCGAATGCCAGCGGCACTCCGCTGAAGTTGCCGGTCATGGTGACGAAAGCCAGCAGCAGCTGCTTGACCCGCTCGCCACTGTGGCGCAGCGCCGCCGCCCCGAGGGTGCCGATGACAAGCCCCGCCAGACTGGCGATACCGGCAATGCGCAACGAGTTGCCGAACGATTGCAGGTAGAAGGGGGAGCTCAAAATCTCCCGGTAGTAGTCGAGGCCCCAGCCATCGGGGGTCTGAAAGCTGCCCACCAGCACCCACACCATGGGGGCGAGCTGGAATAGGATCATCAAGAGGATAAACGGCAGCAATACCAATGCGGGCAGCCAGTGGCGGCGCACCTTCTGCTTGGTTGCCACGGGTCGATCCGCGAGGATCTCGGTGGTGGCAGGCATCATCAGTGCACCTCGCGCATAAAGGCCGCCTTGAGCAGCGGTGGCGCAGCCGGCTTGTCGTGGGGGATGCCCAGCAGATCGGCCATCAGGGCGCAGAGCTGGGTCTGGGCGATCACTACCCCATCCGGCCAGCGCTCGATAAAGGCATCGCCAAACAGCCAGAGTGGCACGGTGCGCTCTTCCGGCAGGGTGCCGCCGTGGCTCAGATCGTTGTTCATGCCGTGATCCGAGGTGATCACCACCTGATATCCCTCCACCAGCCACTGGGGCAGCAGATCGGCCAGCAGGCTGTCCATGCGGCGCGCCTGATTGCGGTACTGGCGGGAATCGAGGCCAAACTTGTGGCCCACATCGTCCACCCCCATCGGGTGGATCAGCAGAAAATCGGGATCGTACTGGCTGCGCAGCCACTCGCCATCCATCAGCAGATGGCTGTCGGGATAGTTGTCATCCCAGTAGAAGCAGCCGTGCTGGATCGGCAGCAGCTCGTCGTGAGTAAAGCGATCACGGGCAGCCAGCCATGGGCTGCGGTTGTAGAGTTCGCTCACCCAATGGTAGGCCGCCGCTGCGGTGCGTTTACCCGCGGCGCGGGCCAGATGGAAGATGGAGTCATGCAGACTGAGGCGACTCACCCCGTTGTGGGTGATGCCGCTCACCACCGGCGGCACGCCGGTCAGGATGCACTCGTAGAGGGGTCGGGAGAGAGACGGCAGGGCAGCATTCAGGGTCGTATGCAGGCCCCGCCCCGCCTCCACCATGCCACCGAGGTAGCCCATGGTGTGGGCTACCTCGGCTGCCAGACCATCCACAAGTACCACTATCACCTTGTGTTGCACTGGATTCCCTTACTGCATGTTGATCATGACGGTTTCTTGCCACTGGCGCGGCAGGGCTTTGGAGCTCTGCTCCCAGGCGGCGTGATCCTGAACCGGCTTGGCATTGGCATACTGCTCGGCTGGCAGCAGCTTGGCCTTCACATCATCCGGCAAAGTCACGTTGCTGCGGATCGGGCGAGCGTAGCCGCGGGCCAGGTTGATTTGACCGGCATCGGAGAGGATGTATTCCCGCGCCAGTTTGGCGGCGTTGGGGTTCTTGGCCCACTTGTTGATGATGGTGGTGTAACCGGCGATGACGGAGCCGTCACTCGGGATCACCACATCAAACTTCTTGGGGTCGATCTGGTCGCGGTAGTTCAATGCGTTGAAATCCCACAGCACACCGACTTCTACCTCGCCCTTCTCGATGTTGGCGATGGTGGGATCGTTCAGGGAGAGACGACCCTGTTTGGCCAGCTGACCGAACAGCTCCAGTGCAGGTTTCAGATTCTTCTCGCTGCCGCCGGTGGCATAGGCCGCCGCCAGCACACCGTTGTTGGCCTGGGAGGCTACGCCCACATCACCCAGGGTCACCTTGTAGTCGCCACCCAGCAGGGACTGCCAGCTGGTGGGGGCGGCCTTGACCAGATCCTTGTTGATCAGGAAGGCGATGGTGCCGGTATAGGCCAGCATCCAGTGACCGTCGGCGTCCTTGGCCCAGTTGGGAATATCGGCCCAGGTGGAGGGTTTGTAGGGCTGGGTGACCCCCTGCTTGACCGCAACCGGACCGAAGGCGCCGCCCACATCTCCGATATCGGCGGTGGCGTTGGCCTTCTCGGCGGCGAACTTGGCGATCTCCTGCGCCGAGCTCATGTCGGTATCCTGATGCTTGATGCCGTAGATGCTGCCCAGCTGCTGCCAGGTATCCTTCCAGTTGGCCCAGCTGTCGGGCATGCCGATGCTGTGGAGCTGGCCTTCACCGCGGGCGGCCTTTTCGAGATCCGCGATATTTTCGGCTGCATAGCTATTTGTGGCAAACAACGGTTGGCTGATGGCCACCATGGCCAGTGCACTTGCGATCACGCTTTTCATCATCCCATCCCTCTGGACTAGGTCAGTTAAGGTTCGAGAGGGATGCTAGAGGGGAATTGTGACGGTGGCGGGGCGCTTTAATGGCAGTTTGATGACAATCACCCTGTCATGGCGCTGTCATCCACAGCAGTTACAACTCTGAACCCGAGTGAGGCTGGACTATTCCAGTAAGGGATTGGCCAGCCACCCGCCTTCTGAATAAGCAACAGGGACAAGAGTGTGACCGAGCCGAGATTGAGCGAGCAGAGAGTGAACGAACAGAGCATGGCCGATGGCCGCGTCTCCTCCAAGTGCGAACAGACTTGCCAGACCCTGCGCCGCTATATCGGCAGCGGCCAATTGGGGGCCGGGCAGCAGCTGCCCGCCGAACGGGCACTGAGCGAGCGTTTCGCCACCACCCGCATCACCATCAAGGAGGCGCTCTCCAGCCTCGAAGCAGACGGCCTTATCTACCGGGCCGAGCGGCGCGGCTGGTTTGTGGCGCCACCCCGCCTCACCTACGATCCCGCCATCCACACCCACTTTCACCAGTGGATCGGCGAACAGCAGCGCACCGCCGAAACCCGGGTGCTGGCCCACGGCAGCGAGCTTGCCAGCAGCGAGCTGTGCCGCTGGATGGGGCTGGAACCCTTCACCCCACTTTATGAAATCCGCCGCCAGCGGCTGATCGACGGTCGCCCGGTGCTTCATGTCAGCCACCACCTGCTGGCGAGTCGCTTTCCCGATATCGCCAGCGCACCGCTGGCCAGCTCCCTAACCGAGCTCTATCAGCAGCGCTATGGCATAGGCCAGGGTGGGGCGAGTCTCGAGATCACCCCCTCGGCGGCGCGCGGCGCCATCGCCCGCGCCCTCAATCTGGCGGAGGGGAGCGCGGTGCTGCGGCTGGTGCGGGTCAACTACGACGAGCGAGGCGGTCTGGTGGATTGCGATATCGAGCACTGGCGGCCGGATGCCATCCGCATTTGTCTGGATACGCGAGCATTGCAGCCGCTCGCAGGCAAGCTGCAACAAACCCGGGTCGCCGATTAGACTCCAGCCAACAGAGCGGATCCCGCAGGATCCGCCGGGATCAGTTGTCGATATTGGGGATCATGTCGTCAAAGCTCTGATAGCCGCAGTCGGCCAGTTGCAGCGACATGGTGTAGGTCTTGGCGTGCTCCTGCTGGCCGATGGCGGGGCGGTTGAGCTTGATCTCCTGATGCCAGTACTCCTTCATCCGGTCGATCAGCGCCATCGCCTCTCCCTCGTTGAGGTGCAGCTGGCAGAGCGCCATATAGTTGTTCGACTTGTGCATGTTCTCCACCAGATACTCCCCCAGCACCGACATTGCCTGCCGTGCCTGCTGACGGGCGAAGCGGCTGTGCTGCTCGAAGCTGATCCGCTCGCTGATGAGGAAGTGGTAACTGTTGTCGATACCGAGCTGCAAAATGCCGAGCTTCTCCAGCTTGCGCAGATAGAGGTAGCAGGAGGCATCGGTCAGGCCGTACTCCCGCTTGAGATCGATCAGCGTCTTGTCGCGCCAGAAGATATTGGCGAGAAAGGCGTAGAGCCCCGGTTCGTTGTGAAACGCCTCATCCTGCTCCTGAGTGAAGACGGCGCGGCGGCTCTGGGCGTCCTGAGTGCGATCCAGCAACTCCTCGAACGAGAGCCCCACCAGATGGCAGATCTCCAGCAGGGTATCGAACGGCAGCGAGGGCTTGTTCATCATCCGTTTCACGGTCGCGATGGAGACACCCATGGCTTCTGCCAGGGTCTGATAGCGGATCCCCTTGTCGGTCAGGGTCTTCTTCAGGGTGTCGAGAATATTGTTGGCCAGGGTCTGGCTGTAGGTCATGCCACTCTTCCTTGTTATCGCACTTTCATTGCATGGTTATGCCGAGTCAGCTTCTGACCTGTTTTTACCTTCAAGGCTCAGATATTGACACCGAAAAAACAGCCTAGAGAAAAAATCGCCTACAACGCCCATCAGGACAGACCAGTTGAACGATGAGGTCGCAAAATCTGACACCAGACAGTGCATATCTTTCAACCCGCAAACATTTTGCTAGTGCTGCATAGAACATCGCGCATAATCGAAACGTATCGAATTCAAGACCCTTCCTGGTTGAGAAATCGATTGTTTGCTTCCAAATTTTTATCTTTTAAACCGTAAGGTTTTTTCTCTTTCCTGGCATTGGGCGGCGCTGATAGCACCGCCCTTTTCTTTTCCCTGAATTCGCAGGTCAGGTCAAGGGCCCCGGCAAGGGGAAGTGTCACCGGCCACCCGCCGCCCACTGATGCGCCAGCCACCACGATCTCTCTGGCAAGGTATCCTAAACGATCATCAATACCGTGTTATTGCTATGCAATATATTTAAATGGCTTGCTTGGAAAGCTTCGCCAAATATGGAAACGAATATAATAAAGTTATTTAAAACGCCAAAAACCTATCTTTTAAATGGCTTGTATATATAAGCAAACAAAATTAATCAGACCGCACACCTCATATCTGCTTATCACACCTTATGCCCACCCCAACGAGTGCTGCCGGGAGAAATGAAAAACCACCCACAAGAGCCCATCTGCGTATCTGATGGGTAGCATGGCCCACGCCAAAACAGCCTCAAAAGACCACCAAAACCCTCAATGGGAACAATCCCAAGCCTCAAAAGAGCAAAAAACAGGCAAAAAGATAGATTTTTTTTTCACGGTTTCACCTTGTGATGCGTTCAAAAAATCATCGAAAAGAACCTGATGCCAATCAGTGACATCTGAGATGCCAATTTTTAGACAACTCATCACGGCTACGCTCGAATGAAAATTTAATGCCGATATAAATCAATCGCATAGAATTAAAACCGAACTCTCAGCCTGTCATTTTCCTCACCAGTTAATTATTTAAACCTCAATAAAGCTAAAACTCTAATAACACCATTTATTAAACAAAATGCCCCTGCTTGCAGCCAGTAATATTTAGAAGAATGGGGAAATCACTCTCTTGTTATTCAGAAATGTGCTGACTATACTGCGGCCCCTCTGTGAAAGCAGAGCAATGACGGAAATATAAAAATCTTCATGGATTGAGCAATATAAATCACACGCAGTTCACGCAACACAAGGTTATTTATCCATGAACAAGTTTAATAAAATTGCCGCTTTCTCCCTGCTTGCTCTGGCCATGAATGGCGGCGCCCATGCCGAAGGCTGGTATGCAGGTCTGGATCTGACCACCTCCAAGATGGATCTCGACGGTGACCTCCAGCGCGTTTATGACGCCAAGCTCATCGATGACCAACTCGACGGCGGCAGCCTGATCGTAGGTTACAGCTTCAAACCCTGGTTGGCCGTTGAAGGTGGCCTGCACGCCCAACAGATGGATCAGCTGACCTGGGTGACCTCCCCGATTGCAACCGGCTTTGCCGACACCACCATCGAAACCCGCAGCATCAGCCTGGCCGCCAAGCTGAGCCAGCCGCTGGCCTGGGGCTTCAGCGCCTATGCCAAACCGGGTATCGCCTACACCCGCACCGAAGTGGAAGTTGTCGGCAACGCCACCCTCCTCGGCTTCAGCGGTCAGGTAAACGAGAGCGCAACCAAGAGCAAGGTACACCCCAATCTGGAAGTAGGTCTGGACTACGCCTTCAACGACCACTTCTCTGCAGGTATCGGTTACGAGCGCCAGTTCAACGCCCTGAGCCTGGGTGACGAGCACTACTCTCTGGATACCTTCAAGCTGGGTCTGCGCTACCACTTCTAAGTCGCGCCGCGTCAGTAACAATGCAAAAGGGCCGCAGGTTTCAAACCTGCGGCCCTTTTTACTGCTCTTCTTTCCGTGCCCTGCGCGTTAGCAGATCTGGTCTTTACCCAGCTGCTTGGCCTGATAGAGCGCCCGATCGGCGCGCACCATCAGGCTCTCCTTCTGCTCATCCTGCTGATACTCCGCCAGCCCGAAGCTCATGGTAGCGGGCGCGTGGGGGCAGATGGGCTCGCTCACCATCAATGCCTGAAACTTGCTCGCCACCACCAGCGCATCCTCGCGGCCGGTGTTGGGCAACAACACCATAAACTCGTCACCGCCCCAACGGGCCAGCAGATCGATCTCGCGGATATGGCGGCGCACCAGCGCCACTATGTTGATCAGGGTCTGATCCCCGGCGTTGTGGCCATAGCTGTCGTTGATCTGCTTGAAGTTGTCCACATCCATGGCGATCACCGTAAACGGCTGATGGAAGCGGCGCGCCCGCTCGCACTCCAGCTGCAACGCCCGCTCCAGCCGATAGCGACTGGCGGCGCCGGTCAGAGCATCGGTCTCTGCCAGCAGACGGTTCTCCTCGGCTTTCTGTTGCAGCGCCTCGTTGAGTCGCACCAGCTCGGCGGTACGCTCGGCAACCTGCTGCTCCAGCGACTGATTGCGCCGCTCCAGCTGTTCCAGCAACAACTTGCTGGCGTGGATATCGCGATGGGCGCCGATCATCCGCGCCACAGACCCATCGGGATTGCGCTCAATGATGCGGCCACAATCCTCAATCCAGAGGTAACTGCCATCCCGGCAGCGGCAACGGTACTCGGCGCGATATTCGTGGGCGCTGCCGCTCAGACAGAGATCGAACTTCGCCATCACTGCCGCCAGATCGTCGGGGTGGATCACGTTCTCCCAGGTGAAGACGGTATTGCCGAGGGAGTGAGGCTCGTACCCCAGCATCCGGTACCAGCCGGGGTTGCGATAGACAAAACCGGTATTGGCATGCCAATCCCAGATGCCATCGCTGGTCACCTCCAGAATGCCATGCACCACGGCCTCGCTGACATCCGAGATCCTGATCGTGTCACTGTCCTGCACCATAGCAGTTATCCTTGTTCTTCCGCCCCGCGCCACCACGGGGAATCGTGCTGTTGTCGTGAGGCGCTACCTTGGCATATTGCAACAGAACTGTCAGCCAGAACCCCACCGCACCAACGTTTACCCGGTTATCGGCCACTCACGGCGCAGGCTGAATCAGGGTGGCCATAAGTGTGGCTCAAGCGCGCCCCATTTACCGGATTTAACTCACGATTCAGTCATTTGGGGGATGGGAATAAATGAGGGGATACCCAGAGGCCATCACAGAGGTCACTCGGCCAGAGTCAGCCGATAAAAATCCGTCTCCTGATGTTTCGGATTGGGACGCAGAAATACCCAGCCAAAGCGCCGGTAATGATTCAAGGCCCGCACATTGGTACGACTCACGGAGAGGATCGCCCATTTGCAGCCAGCCCCCAGCAACTGCTGGCGAATATAGGCCTGCAACTGCGCGGCCAGCCCGCGGCCACGATATTCAGGGAACAGATAAATCAGCTGCACATAGCCGGTCTCGGGTTCATCGGAAAAGCTGCGAAACTCCAGCTGGCCCACCCGTTGTTCACCCGCCCAGACATGCAGGTAGTGCCATTGCGCTTGCCCCAGCCTTTCGCGGATCCGCTCCCGATAGCCGTCGATAAAGTCGGCAAAACCATCATGGGTATGAAAGCTGCAAAAATAGGCATCCCTGCGTGCCTGCACACAGAGCTCGTAATCCCGATCCAGATCGATGGTGTTAAATTCAAGTTTCAAGCAATGACATCCTGTCGTGTGTTGGTTCGATGTAGGGTGTAATAAGCGCAGCGCATTACACCTTTTGGCAGATAAATAGCAGCGGTGCAATTCACTTCGTTCATTGCACCCTACCGGATTTCACAAAGCGGGCGAAATTGGCATTGTGCCAACCTGCGCCCCTCACCCTAGCCCTCTCCCAAAGGGAGAGGGGATAAAGCGGCATCGGAAATATGATCGCCAGCCACGTAGGTTCGATTAGCGAAGCGTAATCGGACAGCGGTAACGGCATTGATCCCTTCTCCCGTTTATTAAAAAGGAGGAGAAGGGTTGGGATGAGGGGGAGGAAAAAAGAGATTTCACGGTAAACGCTGGGCTTCGCTACGCTCAGCCACAACCTACACAATCGGTAGGTTGGTGCTGAGCCTGTGAAGCCCAACATACTCGATTACTCAATTACGCGATCGTCCGATTACGCTTCGCTAATCGAACCTACACATGCCTGATAAAGCAGTGGTGTGAAATATATCAAAATAAGCCCAATCTCCCTTCTCCCCTTGCGGGAGAAGGGCTGGGGATGAGGGGGAGGAAAAAAGAGATTACGCGGTAAACGTTGGGCTTCGCTACGCTCAGCCAGAACCTACACAATCGTGTAGGTTGGTGCTTAGTCTGCGCAGCCAAAAGACAACGCTATAGAAACAATAATTTATATTGAACAATTATAATCTTTCGGCATTTCTACGGAAAAATCATACTCTTCTGGCTTATCAAAGCTCAATCGTTCAATTGACTGTTGAATCAAAAAATTATACATGGATTGATCTGAACATCCTTCTTTAAACGATGAAGAGAATGTAAACATGACATTCTGTTTGTTCTTCATATCAAACCATGATGTGATAAAATAATAACCTGTTATTGTATCTGTTTTGGTTGATGAACCAACTACACCAAGGGTTTTCTGTCTGTTCTCAGTACAATTTAATGTTGCACCAAACCCTGTACAATTTACCGTGGAAAAGCCACTATCTACCATGCCATAGTCTGGGCTGTTATATTGGTATGAACTCATTTCCTTACTTACATCAACAAATAAAACCAATTCAATCGGCTTTTTTATCTTATCCACCTCATTATATGAAAATACATTGACAAAACCTTTACTTTTTAGGGCGTTAGTCACTTTATTTACATAAAACTTAGTTTCTAATACATTTCCTTTTTCATATGCTGCAACTACCATAACTTTATCATGTAGAAAACTATAATCTGGATCAACTTGAGATTTATATCTCCCATCGATTTGGGTTGAACAACCTGAAAGCAAAGTAACAACTACTAAAGCAACTATTTTGTTAAGCATAACATTCTCCTTTAAATAAAAGTTTTCTATTTAAGATGATATATATCATATAACTTCCCCCAACCTCTCCGCCAATCCGGAATAACGCTCGGTCTTTTTCCGTACTGCTTGTGCCAGCAGGGCGCGATCGCCATAGAGATCGAGCCGCGCCTTGGCGCGGGTGATGCCGGTATAGACCAGCTCGCGGGTCAGCAGGGGGCTGGGGCTGTCGGGCAGTACCAGCACGGTATGGGCAAACTCCGAGCCCTGGGATTTGTGGATTGTCATGGCGTAGACCGTCTCGTGGGGCGGCAAGCGGCTGGGCAAAAGCGCCCGCAGGGTGCCATCCGGCTGCTCAAACCAGACCTTGAGCCGGCCGGTTTCATCGGGCAGACAGAGCCCCATATCGCCGTTGTAGAGGCCAACGCCGTGGTCGTTGCGCACCACCATCACCGGACGACCGGCATACCAGTCGCCATCGCGGGCAATCAGGCCAGCCCGTGACAGGGCCAGTTCCAGCCGCTCGTTTAACCCCAGCACCCCGAACGGGCCATCGCGCAGGGCGCAGAGGATCTGGAAGCTGTTGAATGCCTTGAATACGGCGGCGGGCGATTCCCCCGCGCGGGCCGCCTTCAGATAGCTGCCGTAACCGGCCACCCCCTGGGCAATCAGGGCGTCGTAAGCCTCCCCGGCCCAGGGGTGCAGGCTGATATCGGCGAATCCTGCGCCCAAGACTGATTCCACCGCCGTGGCATCGCCACTGTTGCAGGCGCGCGCCAGCTGGCCGATGCCGGAGTGCTGATCAAAACGCCAGCTCTTGGCCAGCAAACAGAGGCTATCGCGCACCGGAGCCCCCGCGGGCGTGCCTTGCAGGCGGTAGCCGGTCTGGCAGGAGAGCCAGTCCGCCTGCGCCGGGCTGATGCCCTGTTCGATAAAGCTGCAGATATCGCCGAGTACGGCCCCCGCCTCCACCGAGGCGAGCTGATCCTTGTCGCCGAGCAGGATCAGGCGGGCGTGACTTGGCAGTGCATCGAGCAGACGCGCCATCATCGGCAAATCGACCATGGAGGCCTCATCCACCACCAGCAAGTCGAGGTGCAGCGGGTTGCCCGCGTGGTGGCGGAACTGGCTGCGCCCCGGAATGACCCCGAGCAGCCGGTGCAGGGTGCCCGCTTCGGTGGGGATCGCCTCCACCCACTCGGGGGGCAGATCGAGGGCCTGCAGGGCAGAGCCGATACTCTCGGTGAGGCGCGCCGCCGCCTTGCCGGTGGGGGCCACTAGCCGGATCGCCGGGGCCTTGCCTGCTTGCAGGCCGGTCTCCACCAGAATGGCGAGCAGTTTGGCGACCGTGGTGGTCTTGCCGGTGCCGGGGCCGCCGGAGATCACCGCAAAGGGGCGCGCTGCCGCGGTGGCAGCAGCCAGTTTCTGGCCGTTGCAGCAGAGCGCCTCGGGCACCAGCGTATCCAGCTTGCTCAAGTCGCTCGCCGCCTGCGCACTGGCCAGCAGCGCCTCGATGGCGGGCCAATCCACCTCGCTCGGGAACACCAGATCCAGATACTTCTCGATAAAGTGGCGGGTAGAGAAGTCGGGGGCGAGGCGGGCCTTGAGCAGCGCCGCGAACACCAGCCCGTAGTCGCGGGCAAACAGCCGCGACAGGGCCGGGGCAATCTCCGGCCGCTTATGCCCCTCTTCTGGCGCTCGCTCGCTCAAAGCGCGCAGATGGCGGGCTACCCCCAGTTCAAAATCGTGGTAACGGGTGAGATAGAGCCGACCGTGCCACAGCCGCAGCGGCCAGCGCGGGGCGTTGCCCTCATCCTGCTCGGTTCCAACCAAGGGACTAGCCGCAAACAGAGCGGGCCAGCGGGCAGGATCCGCCAGATCAGCCAACAGATCCCGGCTCTGCTGGGGATCCAGCCCGAACGGGCGCAGGGATCCGGCGATGAGCATCTCCAGCGGCAAACAGACATGGCCGCGCCCCAGCTCGAAGCAGGCGAGCGCAGCCCCCAGCACCAGCTCGGGGCTGCCGCCAAGGTCGGCCACCAGCCGGGCAAATTGCAGATCCAGCTGGCGGATGCGGCCAGCCAGCGCCAGTGTTTTCAACCGTTCAACCATCATTGCGCTGGCTGCGGTGCTGATCATGGTGCCGCTCATGCCTCTACCTCGTTCAATTCTTGGGATCCCGCTGCTGGCAGCTCACTGCCTTCGCGAAACAACTTATCCAGCCCCAGCACCAGTTCACGGCTCGGACGGGTATGGAAAATGCCCCCCTGCGGCATGCCGCGCAGGAACAGATAGAAAACGCCGCCAAAGTGCTGCTCGAAGTCGTAACCCGGCAGGCGCAGGGTGAGCAGCCGGTGCAGCGCCAGCGAGTAGAGCTGGTATTGCAGGTCGTAGCGGTGCTCGGCCATCGCCCGCTCCAGCGCCGGACGGCTGTAATCGGCGGGGCTCATGCCGAGGTGGTTCGATTTGTAGTCGAGCAGATACCAGCGCCCCTGCCACTCGAACACCAAGTCGATAAAGCCCTTGAGCATCCCCTGCACGGTGGCAAAGCTGAGCGGCTTGTTGCCCCGCGACAGCGAGTCGTGCTGCTGGCAGAGCGCAGTCAGCGCCGGGGCCGTCACCCGCCCCATGGGCAGGAAGAACTCCAGCTCCACCTGTTTGCGCTCGGCACTCAAGTCCCGCAGCCGCACCGGCTCGCCAAAGCCAGTCTCCAGCGGGGTATCCAGCACCGCCTCCACCTGCTGTTGCAGCACTGGCGCCCAGCTCTCGTCGAAGCCGTCCTGCGCCAGCAAGGTGGCGATATGCTCTGCCAACGGTTCTCCCGCGGCACTTTGAAAGTCGATGGTCTCGAACAGGCTGTGCAGCAGGGTGCCGGGGCGCGCCCCTTTCGGGAAGGTGAAGATGGAGGGCTGGGGTGCCTCTTCCGGTTGTTCCACCGCCAGCGCAGCGGCTGCTTCGGTGACTACCTCGTCATCGAAGCCGGGATTGGCCAAGACTCCCTTGCTGTGACCGTGGCCCTGCGCCGCCAGCCCGGAGTAGGAGCTGATCCACCAGTCCCGCTCAAGGGAACCGCTAAAGTGGCGCACCTGCGGCTCGCCCAGCTGCTCCTCCTCTGGCGGCAGCGGGGCCGGACGGGTGAGCGAGGGCTCACCGACAGCCACCCCGGGCAGCGCCTGTGCCAGCTCGGTCAGCGCGGTCGCCAGGGTTTCGGCATCCCCCTCCTCGCCCTTTTGCAGCAGGTAGCCGATGGCGGTGTGGTGCAGGTCGGTCTTCTCCGACTTGCCCGCCCCCGCCCGTACCGGCGCCAGTCCCAGCCAGGTGGCGTAAACGCCCCGGGTCAGCGCCACATAGAGCAGCCGCAAATCTTCGGCAAGGCGCTCCCTGTCCGCTTCGGCGAGCGACGAGTCGGCGCCGGTCAGATCGAGAATGGTGCGATTGCCCGCCTCATCCGCTTCGTGATAGAGCGGGGTCTCGGCGGTTCTGTGGCTGCAGATAAAGGGCAGGAATACCAGCGGGTACTCCAGCCCCTTGGATTTGTGGATGGTGACGATCTGCACCAATTTCCGCTCGGATTCGAGGCGCAGTACCTGCTCCGCATCCTGCCCGTTGGGGCGACTCACCGCCTCCCCCAGCCAGCGCAGCAGGGCGTACTCCCCATCCAGCTCGCTGCTCACCTGTTGCAGTAGCTCGCCAAGATGGAGGAAGTTGGTCAGCCGCCGCTCGCCGTAGGGGCTCGCCAAAAGCGAAGAGGCGAGATTGCGCCGGTGCAGCAGGGCCCGCAGCATCGCCAGCACACCACGGCGGTGCCAGATCTTGCGGTACTCCATAAACTCCTGCACCGCGCTCTCCCACGCCCGCTCGTCGCTGGCCAGCCCATCGAGCGCCTTGGCATCCAGATCAAACAGCCCGGTCGCAAGCGCCGCCCGCAGGCTCCGCTCCTCGCTCGGGTTCTGGCAGGCGTGCAAAATCAACAAAATCTCCCGCGCCTCCACCTGCTCCAGCACGCTCTCGCGATTCGACAGATAGACGGAGGCGATGGCGAGGCGCGCCAATTCCTGCTGCACCAGCTTGCCCTCAGCGCCAGTGCGCACCAGCACGGCGATATCCCCGGCCTTCACCGCCTGATCGCCTATCTTCGCCTTGCCCTCGCGGGCCAGGGTCAGCAGGCGGTGGATCTCGGCGGCGGTGGCGCGGGCCATCTTGCTCTGGTAATCCCCCCGATTGAAGGTGGGCTGGCCGCTCAGCTGCCAGCAGTGGAGCACAGGGGCGGTGACGCCATCGAGCAGCAGCGCCTTGCTCTTGCCCTGCGCCTCCACCGGCAGGAAGGGGATATCCGCTTCGTAGATAAAGGGATCCTTGGCCCGCTCGAACAGGCCGTTGACCGCCCCCACCAGCGCACTGCTGGAGCGCCAGTTGCGCCCGAGGGTGTAGTGGGCGCTCACATTTCGCCGCGCCTGAATGTAGGTAAAGATGTCGGCGCCGCGAAAGCCGTAGATGGCCTGCTTGGGGTCACCGATCATCAACAGCGCCGTGTCTGTGTGGCCGCCGTAAAGGCGATGGAAGATGCGGTACTGCTGGGGGTCAGTATCCTGAAATTCATCGATCATCGCCACCCGGTAGGTGGTGCGAATGCGCTCGCAGAGCCGCTCGCCAAGGCTTGAGCCAAGCGCCCCGTCGAGGTCTTTCAGCAGGTCATCGAACGAGAGCTGATGGGCTTGGCGCTTGCTCGCCTGCATCCGGCTACGCACCACCTTGGCCGCCCGTTGCAGGATCAGATCCCGAATACCGGGGCGGCTCGCCAGCAGCTCGTCTATCTGACTGAACAGCGGCAGTGTCGGCACGGCGCCCCCCTTCTTGAGGTTCTCCTCCAGCACCGTCTGGCCAAAGCGTTCCAGCTCCTTGGGAATGGCGTAGCCACTGCCCTCGTCCTGTGCCCAGTCGCTTATCTTGGCAAGCCACCCTTCGTAGTTCTTGCCGGTGTAGCGGCTTACTTGCCCGTCGGTCTGGCGGCGGATCTCGTCCATCTGTGCCAGCCATTCGCTCTTCACTGCCGCGATGCGACTCATGGCCGCCTGATGACGGGCGGCGAGGGTCTCGTCCCCCAACGCGGGGTGGATCTCCAGCTCGCTGTTGTCGAGCCAGCTACCCATCTCCCGCAGCAGGGCGGCGGGGCTCGGCCAGAGCGCGCGCACCGCGCTGGCGAGGGCTTTATCCACCGGATAGAACTCGGATCGCCAGTAGTCGCTCACCGCCTGCAGCCTGAGCTGGCTGTCGTCGGTAAGAAATTCGGTCTCGAAGAGGGCACCCGATTCGAAGGCGTTCTGCTTGAGCATCCGCTGGCAGAAGCCGTGGATGGTAAAGACCGCCGCCTCGTCCATCTGCCGCTCGGCAGCCAGCAGGCGACGGGCCGCCAGCTCGTGATCCGCCACCTCTGCCAACAGTTGGGCCAGCAGGGCATCATTGCTATGGCCGCGCATAAAGGCGAGCCGAGCCTCGTGGATGCGACCGCGGATCCGCCCGCGCAGCTCGGCGGTGGCCGCTTCGGTAAAGGTCACCACCAGGATTTCAGTCACCGAGAGCGGCCGCTCGTGGGCGCTCGGCTGACCGGCATCAGCCCCCTCTTCAATGAGCGGGCCGTGGCCCAGCAGCAGGCGCAGGTAGAGACCGGCGATGGTGTAGGTCTTGCCGGTACCGGCGGAGGCTTCGATCAGTCGTTCACCATGGAGGGGAAAACGCAATGTATTGAGCGGGTTAGCCATTATTTCAGCTCCTCCAGGGTCTTGAGCAGCGGGGTCAGGTGTTCGCGGGCCAGCGCCTGCAACTGGCCCAGCACCTCGTCATCGAGTTCGGGGAAGCAGCGGGCAACATAAGGGTCTTCCCCTTCCCCCTTGATCATCCAGCCGCCGTTGAAACGGGTGAGGGCCGCCTTCTCGGCTGCCTCCGGCTTGTCGGGATCCTTCTCGATCGCCTTGAGCCATTCCCATGCAGTCTTGGGGAAGAAGGGCAGCGGCCGCTTCATCCCTTGTGCCCAGCACACCACCAGCGCCGCCAGCTTGGGCCGTGCCTCGTCGGCCGAGAGCTTGGGCAGCCGCAGACTCTGTTTGGCGTCGAATAGCAGGGTGTCGCCGGGGGCGCCGCTCAACGAGAGGCAGAGGTGCTGGATCCAGCCCAGCAGCAGATCCTTGCCGTTGAAGCTGCCGGGTTTGACCACCAGCAAACGCCCCTTCTGGGTGTCGATCCACCCTTGCAGCTGGCCCTGAGTCAGCGAGATATCGATCTCCACCGCCTGCTTTTCTGACTCATTGGCAGCAACCCATGGCCGCAGCCGATCCGCCAGCTTGCCCATCTCGGCATCCAGATCGTCCAGCAGCAGGCAGCCGAACCACCCTTGCGGCAACAGGCCGGTGAGCTGCAACCGCTCGCGACGCTCGGTACTTTCACCTTCCGCCAGATGGGCATCGAGCAGCAGATCTTTCAGCTGATAATGTTGCAGGCCATCCAGCTCGAACGGCTCGCTGTCCTCGATGTTGGCTTCGTTCAGCTCAAACCACACCTTGAGGCGACGGTTGAGGAAATATTTGGTGGGCTGGCGATAGAAGCGCAGCAGCTCCGCCAGCTCCAGCCCCTGCTCCTTGCCCCATTCGGGAGGGAGCGGCAGCTCGCCGCTCTGGAAGTTGGCCGCACCGCGCACCGGATTGAGAGCGGGCAGCCAGTCGGCGGCATAGGTAAAGAGGCGCGAACCCGCCTCCGGGTAGAAGTAGTTGCGGCTGTAGGGGGTGAGCGGATGCGCCACCATCAGGTGGTTGAGCAACCGCTTGCCGGAAGTTTCGTCGTCCAGATCCTCATCCCCCGCCAGCACAAAGCCCTGCCGCACATAGTCGATCAGCTCCGCCAGCAGCACCGACGGCACCTTGTCGCTGTTGTCCTGCGCGCTGAAGCCCTGATAGCTGATATAGAGCCCCTGCTGGGCACTCAGCAGCGCCTCGAGGAAGAGGTAGCGGTCATCATCGCGACGGGAGCGATCCCCGCGCCGCGAGGCCACCGCCATCAAGTCGAACCCCATGGGAGCCAGGGTGCGCGGGTAGACGCCATCGTTCATGCCGAGCAGGCAGACCTGCTTGAAGGGGATGGAGCGCATCGGCATCAGGGTGCAGAAGTTGACCTGACCGGCGAGGAAGCGCTGGCTGGAGCGGGACTCCCCCAGCACGCTGCCGAGGTAATCCTGCAGCAGATCGGCGGTAATGGGCTGCTCGAAACGGGCTTCGCCGAGCCGGGTCTGCCACTCGGCCAGCTGGCTGCGGATCAGCTGAAGCTGACGCTCTTCATCCTCGTCGGCCAGATAGAAGCGCTCCAGCAGCGCCAGCAGGCAGGCGTTCCACTCCGCCAGCGGCTGGGCCTGTTGCAGGCGGGGCAAAAACTCGGCCAGCGAATCGACAAACCAGGCGAGCTTGCCGAGTGCCAGCCCCTGCTGACCCTCGATATCGGCGTAGGGCAGGATGCCCGCCACCGGCTCGCCATCCCCCATGGCAAAGCCGAGCAGCATGCGGCGCAGGCCGAACAGCCAGCTGTTGCCGGACATGGGCGGCAGATCGAAACGGACGGGGTAACCGTCGTCCAGCCCCCAGCGGATGCCGGTCTCCTGCACCCAGACCCGCAGCTGGTTGAACTCGTCGTCATCCAGCTCGAAGCGGCGCAGCACGGAGGGCACCTCGAGAATGGCGAGCAGCTCCCCTGCCCCGAAGCGGGCGTTGGGCAGCTTGAGCAGGGCGAGGAAGCTTTGCAGCAGCGGGCTCTCCTGACTCGCCGCCCGATCCGAGACCGCAAACGGGATCTGACCGCGCGCGCCAAACACCGCCTGAATGTAGGGGCCGTAGCTGTTCACATCCGGCATCATCACCACCACATCTTTCGGGGTGAGGGTGGGATCCTGTTCGAACAGCGCCAGCAGCCGGTCGTGCAGCACTTCAAGTTCCCGCATCGGGCCGTGGCAGGCGTGGATCTGCAAGGATCCATCCGCCGGATCGATCGGGCTCTTGTGATGGCTGCTGTCGAGATCGAACTGACCGGCGCCTCGCTCGGCCAGCTCCAGCACATCCTTCTGGATGGCGCGCAGCAGGCTGACATTGCCCTTGCCATCCACCTCGTCGATATCGACGAAGGCCTCGATTTGCGGCACCTCCAGCTCCATCAGCTGATGCAGGTAGTCGCGCCCCAGCTTGCCCATGGAGGCGAGCAGCGGGTTGGCGGGGCCCTGCAGGGTCTCGATATCCGTGCCGGGTTTGAACTTGTTTTCGAGGCGCGCCAAGGTCTTGCGATCCAGCAGATCCCCCCAGTAGTAGCGGCAGGGGTTGGTGACGAACAAGTGCACCTCCACCTCCGGCCGGCTGCCGAGGGCCAGCAGCGCCTCCACATAGCGCGGCGGCAGCGCCGAGATGCCGAACACGAAGACCCGCTGCGGCAGCTTGCCCGGCAGATCGGCGGTACGCTCCAGCTCGTGGATAAACTCCTCGTAGAGGTTGGCGCGGTGGTAACCGCTCGGAGAGAGCGCCAGGGTGCGGGCCACCAGCTCGCGCCACAGCTCGGGCTGCCAATCCTGACCGCTCACCCCGGCCAGCTCCTGACTCAATCCTTCCCCCTCTTCCCAACGGGCGATCCAGTCCGGCCGGTAGACCAGATACTGGTCAAAGAGATCCGCCACCTTCTGGCAGAGCTGCCACAACCGCACCTGCTCGGGCTCCTTGGCAGGATCCTCCTCATCTCCCCCGCCCAGATAGGCGGCGAGCGGGGCAAAAGCAGGACGATCCAGCAAGGCAGGCAGAATGGTCATCAGCTGCCAGCTCATGGATCCCTTGTTGTAGGGGCTCTGGCGCGGCACATCCGCCAGCACCCGGGTGAACATCTCCCAGATAAAGCTGGCGGGCAGCGGAAAGTCGATATTGGCGGCAATGCCGAAGGCTTTGGCCAGCTCCAGCTTGAGCCACTGGGCCATGCCCGGACTCTGCACCAGGATCTGCTCCCGATCGAAGGGGTGAGAGAGGGGGGCCTGCCGGATGCGGCTCACCAGCAGCTCTTTGAGCAGATCCAGCTGATTGGAGTGGTAGAGGGTAAACATGAGCAATTCCCGCCTGTGGATGAGAGGGGGCGAGGGAAAAGGCGAGCCATTTCCGTCACTTCACAAGAGAGGGAATTGTCAGGGATCGAGGGGGAAGATGCAAAAGGCTCTTGTGGCCAGCAGGCGGGCAAACCGCTGAACCATGAGGGGCTCCGCAGATTTGACGCGCCACCTCACCTATCCGGAAAACGCAGACAGAAAAAAGCCGGTGCAGTTGCACCGGCCAAAAGGCATTGGAAAACTTGACTCTTCAGGGCATTACCAGTTTTTGCCGAGACGGGCATCCACACTGAAAGCCCCTGCTCCGGCCGCCGCCAGGGCCAGGAAACCACCGGCCACTGAGACGTTCTTCATAAACATCAGCATCTGCATCTGTTCGGCAGGCTGATAGTGGAAAATAAAGGCAGCCATCAGGGTGAAACCGGCCAGCAGCACGGAGAGGCTGCGGGTAAAGAGACCCAGCACGACGGCAAGGCCACCACCCAGCTCAAGCAGGATCACCAGCGGCAACATAAAGCCCGGCACGCCCATCGCTTCCATATAGCCCTGGGTACCTGCGTAACCGCCGATCTTGCTCCAGCCCGCCATTACGAACATCAGCGCCAGCAGTACACGACCCGCCAGCAGTGCTACATCTTTCATCTTGTCCATTTCATATTCCTCGTTTGTGTCACATCACCGCTGACTGCTTCAGGGTAGGTCAAATAACAGAGCTTGGCTGGCACTGGTCGCAACCAGCTCCCACCGGTATTCATCACGACTGAGTACCCCGTCGCCGGGTCGGGCAGCCAGACCGTTGGCGGTCAACTCCCCTGAAATCATCTGCAGGTAACCGTGTCGGCCAGCCAGTGCCCATTCGAGCGTCTCGCCCGGGGCCAGCTCCAGCCGCCATACGCGGGCCTGTTGGCGGATCCGCAGCGATCCCGCCTCGCCATCCGGTGACGCCACCAGCGTCATGCCCGGTCTGGACTCGATCTTCTTCTGCTGATACCCGGGTGGCGTGCCGAACTCGTTTGGCTCGATCCAGATCTGCAACAGGGAGAGAGGATCCGTCTGCGAGGGGTTGTACTCACTGTGGCGGATCCCGCTGCCTGCGCTCATCAGCTGGAAATCCCCTGCCGGGATCTGCTCGGCATGGCCGAGGCTGTCCTTGTGCTCTATGGTGCCTTGCAGCACGCAGGTGAGGATCTCCATATTGGCGTGAGGGTGGGTGGCGAATCCGCCACCCGGCGCAACCAGATCCTGATTGATCACCCGCAGTACCGAGTATCCCATCCACTCCGGGTCATAGTAGTGACCGAAGGAGAAACTGTGGCGCGCGTCCAGCCAGCCAAAGTTGGCCTTGCCCCGCGCTTCTGCGGCTCTCAATTGCATCATGGTCTGCTCCTCACCTACCGGGACGGTTGATTAACGCTGTTTGCCGCTACCGATACCGAACGGAATACGGTATTCGCTGCTCTGGTCAGCCAGGCTGACGGTCAGGTTGCCCTGGGTACGGCTCGGGATCCGCACCTGCTGGGTGCCAGTCAGGTTGGCGTGGACTGATGCCAGCAGATCGCCAGACTCGTCACGCACTTCCAGCATCGGATTGGCTTTGCCATCCAGTGCGGCAGTGGCGTTCCAGTTCACAAACAGCACGCCGGGCATGGCATTGAAGTCAGCCGGTACGGAAGCTTGGGCGAAACCTGTGGTCATCAGGCCTGCAACGGCCAGCATCTTGATTACGTTTTTCATGTTCATTCACTCTCTTGTTTTATATGTCATTGCCAAGGCCTTTTCGGCCAGAATCAATGCATCCATACAAGAGGTTATTCAAATAGTGTGTTGTTCTTTCACCGACATCAGACAGACCGATTTGGTGTGTCACAGTGCGGAACTACCCGCATATTTGGCCGCTCGACGTTCCTGCCTAAGCGTTGATTGAATATTAAAGTGACATGACCTAACTTGTTAGCGAGATAAACTGGCAAACATATTCAAAAAAATTGAAGGTGAGGAATGGCCAAGGAATCGAACAAGGAACGGGCGCTGACCCTGGAGGCAATCCGGGTGCTGGATGCCATCGACCGCCGCGGTAGCTTTGCGGCGGCGGCCGACGAGCTGGGCAAGGTGCCCTCGGCATTGAGCTATACGGTGCAGAAGCTGGAAGACGAACTGGATGCAATGCTGTTTGACCGCAGTGGCCACCGCACCAAGTTCACCCCGGCGGGACGCATGCTGCTGGAGCGCGGCCGAGTGCTGCTGGAGGCAGCCGAGCATCTGGTGGGAGAGACCCGGGCGCTGGCCCGTGGCTGGGAGACCGACATCACAGTCGCCGTCGATGCGCTGGTCCCGGTGCAGGCCCTCTACCCCTTGGTGGAGAAGCTGGCCGAGCAGACCGATACCCGACTGCGGCTGCGGGCCGAGGTGCTGGCGGGTAGCTGGGAGTGTCTGGAAGATGGTCGTGCCGACCTGCTGATCTCCTCCATCAACCCGGACATCATGATGACCGGCATCAAGCATCAGGTGATCAAGGACGAGGTGATGCTCTACGTCGCCCATCCCGATCATCCGCTGCATCAGGAGCCCGAACCCTTGGCCGACGAGACCCTGCGCCGCTACCGCGCCATCGCGGTGGCCGACACAGCCCTTCGCAAACCGGTTCTCACCTACCGCCTGCTGGACAAGCAGCCGCGCCTCACTGTCAGCACCATGACGGAGAAACGGGATGCCCTGCTGGCAGGGATCGGGGTCGGCACCATGCCACAGAGCTGGATTGAGGAGGACATCCGGGCCGGTCGGCTCAAGGTGATCAGCCCCGAGTACCGCCATCAGCTGCAGGTGGTGCTGGCCTGGCGGCGAGACACCATGGGCAAGGCCAAAAGCTGGCTGGTGCGGGAGATACCAAAACTGTTTGCGACTGGTGAGAAATGAGATCCAGTTAACAGAAATGTTAATTGCATGCCTCACTTGACGCCCAATATCTTTGCTGATTTCATAGCCGCCTCATTGAACCCATGGAAGCTGTAGAAAATGAAAAAGAGTTTGCTGGTTGCCCTCACCACCCTGCCCCTGTTTGCCAATGCCGGCCTGATGGATTCGCTGACCGACAGCGTCACCAGCAGCGTCAAGGATGCAGCTAATACCGCCGTATCCGGTGCAGTGGACAGCGCATCCAACGAAGCCATCAAGAAGGCACTGGATATCAAGGAAGGCGGCTCCAACAAGCAGGCTATTAAAGAGAAGCTGGGCGCTCCTGCCACCACCAAGACTGAATCCGGTCTGGAAGTGTGGACCTATGATCTGGATGCCCTGAACAAGGCCTCTCCGCTGCTGGCAGAAACCACCAAAACCCTGCTGAAAGATACCGACGCCGCCAAGAAAAACGTGGTCATCAAGTTCGAAGGCGAAACCGTCAAGAAAGTAGACCTGACCGACAAGGCTCAGGGCTAAGTTCGCTCGGCCGGTGGAGTGGGCTGAACACCCGTATCGGCGCAGATAGCAAGAGGGGGAGCACCGGGCTCCCCCTCTTTCATTATCGGTTTGTTACACCTTGAAGCGATGCACCAACGCCACCAGCTGGCGATTGGACTCCAGCAGGGTGGCCGAACTCTGTTCGGTATTCTGACCGTTATCCACCAGCAGATTGACCATGTCGCGGATCGTGACCATGTTGCGGTTGATCTCTTCAGTCACCCGGCTCTGCTCCTCTGCCGCAGTCGCAATCTGGGTACCCAGATCGTTTATTTGCACCACGGCATCCGCCATCTTGTCGAGCCCGCCTGTCACCTGCTCGGTATTCTCGGTCGCCACCTGACAGCTCTGCTTGGTGTGCTCCATGGCCACCACGGCTTCGGCCACCCCCTGCGTCAACCGGGAGAGCATGCTCCCCACCTCGGCAGTGCTATTCTGGGTTCTCGCCGCCAGTGCGCGCACCTCATCAGCAACCACTGCAAAACCGCGCCCCTGCTCACCGGCCCGCGCCGCCTCGATGGCCGCGTTGAGTGCCAACAGGTTGGTCTGGGCAGCAATATCGCCGATCACGCTGAGTACACTGCTGATCTGGCGAGCATCTTCCTGCATCCCCAATACCTTGGTCGCAGCAAGATCCACTTCATCGATCAGCGCCGCCACACTGGCAGAGGCCTGACCCACTACCTGACGGGACTGAATCGCCTGACCATTGGCAGACTCGGTAAAGCTGGCGGAATCGCTCGCGTGGTGCGCCACACTGTCGGCAGTGGAGCTGAGCTCGGTCAGGGCTGTCACTATCTGATCGGTCTCGGCGGCATGCTCACCGAGAATGCGTCTGGCCTGCCCCGTCTGCTGATCCAGCTGGGCCAATTCACGAGTAATCAGCTCTGTGGTCTCGGTCACCTGCAACATCATCTGCTGCAGATAGGCGATAAAGCGGTTCACCGATTGAGCGATATGGTCCAGCTCATCGTGCCCCTTGACCCGGATCCGGGCAGTCAGATCAGCATCTCCGGCCGAGAGCGCATCGATGTTCTGCTTGAGGGTGTCGAGTCGACAGCCCAGCTGCTTGATGGCCATCAACATCAGCGCAAACAGCAGCACCACTAGCGGTAGCTGGATCGCTGCCAGCGTCTTGAGCACCTCCTGACTGTCGTGGGTCAGGGTGCTGGTCGGCAGCGCCGCCGCCAACAGCCAGGGGGTTCCTTCGATGGGTTGCATCAGCAATGTCTGCTCTTCACCCAGATCCTGAAAGGTAGTGCGCTGCAACGCGGCGCCATTACCCGGCCCCAGCAGGCTAGCGATGGCGCTGGCAAAGGGATAGTCCCCGTGAGATGAGAGGTTGCCCAGCACCACATCCCCGCTCAAACGACCATTCTTGCTGAGGATCTTGCCGTCGGCCTCGACGATCATCACCTGACCACCGATCTCCTGCTCTTTTTTGGCGACCAGATCATTGAAGAAACCCAGCGTCACATCGATGGTGGACACCCCGTAAAGGGAACCGTCACGATAGATCCCCATGGCACAGTTGGTGCGCGGCTGTTGGCTGGCACCATCCTTGTAAGCCGCCGCCCAGACACACATGCCTTTCTCCGCCTGCTGCCCGGCTCTGTGCCAGGGCTGCTCGAAATAGTTGGGCGCCTCGGCCGAGTTCCAGTAGGTGTTGGGGATCAGCTTGTTGGCACCATCCCGATGAAAGAAGGTACTGAACTTGATGCGACCGGCTTCCCGCTGATCCGGCATCGGCCAGATGCCGCCACCAAACACCATGGCATTGCCATATTGATCGATCAGAGCAGGGAGAACAGCATCGATTTGCTCACTCGGCAGTTGGGCAACCAGCTGAGTGATACTGCGTGACTGGCTCTGCACCCCGTTGAGCTGATCGCGAATGTCGGTCGCAATCTCGCTGACCCGCAGCACCAGATTCTGCTCACCCGCCCGTTGCAGCTCGGGTTTGACCCATAACTGGATGCCGATTACGGTCAGCACACAGACCGCCACCATGAATCCCAGAAAAACGGCGGTATATCGCCCCTTGATTGTCCCCAGATCCCAACCCATACCCTCTCCTGTTTTCGGCCACTGCTAACTGCAGCTTGTTATATGAGCGGGCATTATCTTGCAATTCGCTCACGGCGCGTTTGCCATCGCTCACATAAGCGACAGCAAGATAAGGATTCGAGCGAAAATGGATCGATACGATCACAAAAAGGGTGGCCTCGGCCACCCTTGGGTTGATAACAGCTGGAGCTGTTACTGGTTCGCTTCGGCGAACTGCTTCATCGCTTCGGCGTGCTTGGTCATACCGGCGGCACGCTCGTTGAGCTTCTTGATGAATTCCGCCTTCTTGGCCGGATCTTCAATGCGATCATAACGTTGCTGCAGGTTGGCCTGGATCTGCTCCGGGGTCATGTTCTGCATGCGGGCCATCTTGTCGTGGCGACCACCGTGGTGTTTGCCACCCATCATGCCACCACCGTCCATCGGGCAATCCACCATGGCACCGGGCTGGCCAGTGGGGGCCGCTTCACTGGCAGCATAGGCACCCAGCGGCAAGCCAAGGAGCAGGGTAGCGGTCAGCAGGGTTTTGGTCAGCTTTTTCATGGTCTATCTCCTGTAGGGATGATTCTGGTTCGGCGCTCTTGCCTTGCCCTCAAGTAAACACCCTATCGGTGTCTGAACTTTGCCAGCATCGCCCTTTTTTGTAGCAGAGTGTGGCATCGTGCGGATCTGGCACACTTTGACACAAACCGCCGGGCGGATTTTCGTATACTCGTGCCAACGCCAAGCAGGGGAGGTATTCATGAACCAGGGCAACACCCACATTCTGGTGGTCGACGATCACAGCGAGATCCGCGATCTCTTGAAGCGCTTTCTGGAACAGCACGGCCTGCGGGTCAGTTGCGCCCGGGATGGCAAGGAGATGAAGCGACTGCTGGAGGAGCGGGAGTTCGACCTGCTGGTGCTGGATCTGATGATGCCGGGTGAAGATGGTCTGACCCTCTGCCGCGAGCTGCGGGTCAAATCGAACCTGCCCATCATCATGCTGACTGCCATGGGGGAAGAGACCGACCGCATCATCGGATTGGAGATGGGGGCCGACGACTATCTGGCAAAGCCTTTCAATCCGCGCGAGCTGCTGGCGCGCATCAAGGCGGTGATGCGCCGCACCCAGGCGGATAACCAACCCGCCGCCGAGACCCTGACCCGGGATCTGCGCTTCGATCGCTGGCTGCTCGACGTCAATCGCCGGGAGCTGGTCGATGAGGATGGGGTGGGCCTGAGCCTCTCCACCGCCGAATTCGATCTGCTCAAGGTGTTTCTGGAACGCCCGCAGCGGGTGCTGAGCCGGGATCAACTGCTGGATCTGGCCCGTGGCCGCGAGGCGGTAGCCTTCGATCGCGCCATCGATACCCTGGTGAGCCGCCTGCGCCGCAAGCTGGAGCGGGATCCCAAGAATCCGGAGCTGATCAAGACCATCTGGGGTGGCGGCTATATGTTCTCGGCCGATGTGACGCAGGTATAAGTAGTGAATGCACTGAAACGGCTATGGGCACGGATGTGGCCCAAGGGGCTGACCGGCCAGATCATTCTGGTGGCGCTGGCGGGGTTGATCCTGATCCAGCTGCTCAGTATCCAGATCTACCGCACGGATCGGGAGGAGGCGCTCGGCTTCGTCAACAGCCGCAACGCCATGCAGCGGATCATCTCTGTGGTCAGGCTGCTCTCCCTCTCCCCCCGTCCCTCTATGACGAGATCCTCAAGGCGAGCCGCAGCGAGACCCTGCTGCTGCGCCTCTCCGACGAGCCGCTGCAACCGGATAACCGCAGCCCCCGCTTCGAGCAGCTGGTGCGCTCGCGCCTCAACTATCCCCCCGGCCTCACGGTCGAGATCAGCGCCGAGCTGAAAGAGGATACTCAGCGCAGCAAGGCGTGGGAACATCATGCCCGCATGATGCGGGATCGCAAGGGCCCTCCGCCGCCGCGGGATATGCGTCTCTATGGCTCCATCGAACTGCCGCAGGGGGGCTGGCTGCAGTTCAGTTCGCTGGTCGACAAGGAGGCTGGCAGCTGGTCGTGGCAGACTACCTTCAACCTGATGCTGGTCGCCAGTCTGGTGATCGGACTGATGGTGCTGCTGTTTCGCCGTGCCACCCGCCCGCTCAAGCAGCTGGCAGGCAATGCGGAGCGGCTCGGACGGGGCGAGGATATCGAGCCCTTGAAAGAGGAGGGGCCGACCGAGATCCGCGAATCGATTCAGGCCTTCAACCGGATGCACACCCGGCTCGACCGCTTCGTGCAGGACAGAACCCGGATGCTGGCGGCCATCTCCCACGATCTGCGCACCCCCATCACCAGCCTGCGGCTGCGCACCGAGTTTCTGGCCGATGGTGAGGACAAGGAGCGCATCCAGCAGACCCTGCAACAGATGGAGCAGATGCTGGCGGCCACCCTCAGCTTTGCTCGCGAGGAGGGACAGCAGGAGGCTACCCGCGAGCTGGATCTGGTCAGCCTGCTGGTCAGCCTGTGCGATGACTATGCCGATACCGGCCAGCCGGTCACCTGTCTGGCGGAGGGCAAAGAGGTCTACGCCTGTCGGGCCAACACCCTGCGCCGAGTGCTGCAGAATCTGATCGGCAACGCCATCAAATATGCCGGCAGCGCCGAAGTGTCGCTGGAGCGGCGCAAGGAGGAGCTGTTGATCCGGGTCTGCGATAACGGGCCGGGGATCGATCCGGCGCGGCTGGAGGATGTGTTCAAGCCGTTCGTGCGGCTCGATGAAGCGCGCAACACCGAGTCCGGCAGTGTCGGGTTGGGGCTCTCCATCGCCCGCACTCTGGTCCATCAGCACGGCGGCGAGCTGACCCTGCTCAATCGGCCACAGGGGGGACTGGAGGCGCGGATCAGCCTGCCGCTGTAAGTAGTTACTCTATCCGCCAGCCTTGTCATGGCGCCATTTGCATCATGCAAACTTCATCATTTGAGCGCTTGTTCTTCGATGAGAAAGGCGGTGATAATCGATGACCACGGGACGGTATACGGCAACGGATTGGAGCAAGGATGGCCTCTTCCAAGACAGGAGTCATAGTCAGTATCGGGTGGGGGCTCCTGCTGCTCGCCCTTGCTCTGCCTGCCTGGGCCAAAGCCCCGGAAGAGCCGATCATCATTACCAACTCCAAAGCCTGGCAGCCCTTCTCCTATATCAATGAGTCGGGCCAGCCGGATGGCCTGCTGATCGATTTGTGGCGTGAATATGCCCGGGTCACCGGCCAGAAGATCGAGTTCAGGCTGGTCGACTGGCAAGGCTCCCTCGATCTGCTCCATGAGGGGAACGCGGACGTTCACGCCGGACTGCTCTGGTCAACGGAGCGGGACAAACTGTTCGACTATGGCCGGCCGCTCGCCCAGCTCGACTCCCAGCTCTTCTTCTCGAGCGAATTGCGCGGCACCGATGTCCACTACTACCTGCGCCATGAAACGGTCGGTGTGGTAGTCGGTGGCTACGAGGAGTATTACGCCAGACGCTACTTCCCCGGCACCAGACTGCAGACCTTCAATGACAATGACACCCTGCTGGCGGCGGCCTTTCGGGGTGACATAAAAGCCTTTATCGCCGATCTGCAGGTCGCCAACTTCTACATCTATACCTCGGACGATCCCACCCGCTTTATTCCGGTTCGCCACCTCTATACCGACCAGATCCGCTTTGCGGTGAAAAAGGGTGACCTTGCCCTGCTAAACCGGCTGGAAGAGGGCTTCGCCAAGCTCAAAGAGAGCGATCGGGAGCGGATCATCCGCAAATGGATGCATGTCGAAACCGTCTACCCCATCCATCTCGGTCCCTGGCTACTGCTGGCCGGGGCATTGATCATGGTGGCCTACATAGTGCAACTGCGCCGCGCCGTTGCCAGCCGTACCACCGAGTTGAGCCGCGCCAACGCCAGACTGGAGAAACAAGCCAGTACCGACCCCCTGACCGGTCTGCTCAACCGACGGGCATTCATGCCCGCCATGGAGCAACGACTGGCAAGCGGGGAGCCCTGTGCCCTGTTGCTGTTCGATGTGGATCACTTCAAGGAGACCAATGACCGCTTTGGTCATGGCATCGGGGATCTGCTGCTGGAAAAGCTGGCCACGACTGTGACCAACCTGTTGCCCAAAGAGGCTCTGCTGGCCCGCATCGGCGGCGAAGAGTTTTGCCTGCTGCTACCGCTGGCCACATTGGCAGAGACAGAAGAGTGGGCCGAGCGTATCTGCCTGGAGAGCAACCGGCAAACCCTGCACACCAGCAGCGGCGAGGTGGCCCTCTCCATCAGCACCGGGGCAGTCTGGGTCGCCGCAGAGAGAGAGGCTGATGCCGACCAGCTACTACGGCAGGCTGACGCCCTCATGTATCAGGCCAAGGGACTGGGGCGCAATACCTGGCAAGCCGCCGCCTATCAGGGATAGCCCTCTGACGGACACGCAATAAAAACGGCCGCCATCGGAAGATGGCGGCCGCATGAGTGGTTCCCTATCAGAAGTTGTAGGTCACGCCCAGGTTGTAACGGCGACCATCCAGCACAGTGCCATAGCTGCTGTAATCCACCGTCTTGTCGAAGAGGTTGTAGACCCCGGCAGTCAGATCCAGATGCTTGTTGGCCTTGTAGACCAGGCCCATGTCAAAGAAGGTGTAGGAAGGGGTCCCCTCCGCCATCTTGACCCGGCTCAGGTACTCGGAGGTCTCGCCACGGAAGTTGACCCGTGACCAGAGGCTGAGATCCTCGGTGGTTTGCCAGTCAACACTACCGTTGAGCATGTGGCGGGGCCTCTGGTTGAGGGCATGACCCGCCAGTGGACCACTCTTCTGCTCGGACTGGGTGAAGGTGTAGCTGGAGCTGACCGACCAATCCTCATTGATAGCCCAATCCATCATCCCCTCGACCCCGCGCATATTCGCCTTGTCGACGTTGACCCGATCGCTGATGAAGTCATAACTGTGACCATTGAGGGTACAGGCGGGATCGCTCTTGCTGGTGCAACGACGCACTTCGGAGATCTTGTTCTTGAAGTCGGTGTTGAACAGGGTCACTCCGGCGTTGAGCCCCTGATGACCGTTCCACAGCAGGCCGATCTCTTCACTCACGCTGGTCTCTGGTTTGAGATCAGGGTTGCCGACCAGTACGCCATCCTGACTGCGGCCGCCAGTAGCCTGGCCCCAGTTGGCCGCCGACATCCGCAAGTCAGGGGAGCGGTAGCCGGTCGAGACGCCTCCTTTCAACGTCCAGCTATCATCCAGATGCCAGACGCCGTAGAGACGAGGGCTCCAGTGAGAGCCGTAGTTCTGGTCCCGATCCATGCGGGCGCCTCCGGTCAGGGCAAAGCTGTCAGTGAGTGACCACTCATCCTCGACAAACATTGCCCAGCTCCAGCGGGTCAGCTGCTCGGCAGGGTTGGCCACTGTCAGGGCATTGCCTTGATCGTGCAGATCCTCATAACGATACTGACCACCGACACTCAAGTAATGATCCCCCAGAATAAACTGGGTATGGGTATCGGCGATGGTATTGGTAAGCTCCATCTTGCGAACGGGGTTACTGTTGGCCTCCTGCTGCAGATAGCTGCTGGAAGAGCCGAAATCATACTGACCATCATGGGTCAGCGCATAGTTGGTGCGCTCGTAGCGATAGAGGCTATCTGTCGCCTTGACATCCAGCGAATTGCCGGCCGTGCGATCCCGATCCTGCAGACTGCGACTGGCCTCCAGATCGAAGCGATTCTGCTCATCAGGCTTGAAGCTGAGCACTGCCGTGCCACTGCGAGTCTCCTGCTCGGCAAAACCCTGGGTAAATTTGTCTTCGCCACGATGAGCCAGCTGGCCATTGAAGCGCAGCCCCAACACGCCATCGATCAATGAACCTGCGGTATAGGCATCGGTCTGGAAGCTATTACCGGCATCCTTGTTCTCCTGGAAGGTCGAATCTGCGTGAACCGACCCCTGCCAGGCCAGACCGGTGGTCTTGCGGGTAATCACGTTAATCACACCACCCATGGCATCTGAACCATAACGGGATGACATGGGACCACGGACGACCTCAATGCGCTCGATCGCCTGCAGTGGCGGCAGCCAGCCCTGCTCGATACCAGCTTCATCGCTATTGGGGCGAGTACCACGACTATCCACCTTTTTGCCATCAACCAGCATCAGGGTGTATTTCGATCCCATACCGCGAATGCTGATATCACTGCTGCTGCCACCGCCAGTCACCACAACACCGGGAACATCCTTCAGGGCATCGGTCACATCGCGATAGGCCCGCTTCTCCAGCTGCTCACGGGTAATCACAGAGATGGAGGCAGCAGAGTCTTCAATCTTCTGCTGGAAGCCGGAAGCGGTGACGACCATCACCTCTTGTTTGGCTGCGTGGGCCTGGGTCGCAAGAAGGGAGCAGACCAGCAAGGCAAGCTTGTTCGGTTTCACTGTTGTCATGTTTTAGCCTGAACGTTTTTAGTAGGAAGGTGGCGTATTCCCTTACTTCATTCGTTACAACGCCTTGGCATCCGGCCAGGTGCAGCATCAAAAAAGGCTCATTTGAAAAGCACTTTATTAATCAGCCCGCATTGTAACTACCCCATCCCAACAATTCAAATAATAATCATTATCGTTCGCCTCGTATGGTATTCCTGCTGCAAAACAGCTCATTCTTGATAAGAGACTGTTTTAATGGAATAAATCTATAAACAAACAAGGGGATTACACAAACAAGAGGAAGTGATGACGTACCATTGCAAGATGGCCTGATTTAATCCTCAAGCTCTATCAGCTCGCAGCGGAACAATATGGCCAAGATGGGATGTGCTGCGATACAGAGGTGGAAACAGTAGCAAGAACGCCAACAGGGGAAGGTATTGTCATCGTGGTGGGATGTCGGCAGCTCACCAGCAGGCTAAAACATCAAAACCCGGTCGTGAGACTGGGCTTTGTGTTCGTTCTGGTATGCAAACCTGTGGGTCTTATGGACAAAATCGCCCATAGCAAAAAGGCCTTCCCATCAGGGAAGGCCTTCAAATTAGTGGCGGAGCGGACGGGACTCGAACCCGCGACCCCCGGCGTGACAGGCCGGTATTCTAACCGACTGAACTACCGCTCCGCATTCGGTTAGCTTTCGCTAAATTTTCTGCTGCTTCTTCTGAGGTGTCATCCTCGCAGCCAGTGACGTGATTCTTCACATCGCTGTTTAATTGGGTGCCTGGCAGTGTCCTACTCTCGCATGGCGAATGCCACACTACCATCGGCGCTACCGCGTTTCACTTCTGAGTTCGGCATGGGATCAGGTGGTTCCACGGCGCTATGGCCGCCAGGCAAATTCTTAATCCAGAAAGCTGACGTGAGTAACGAGGTTGCCTATTGGCTTGTCGCTATCACTGAATTAGTTAGTAGTTCGCTTGGTATTTGCTACAAGGCCCAGAACACTTCTTGGGTGTTGTATGGTTAAGCCTCACGGGTAATTAGTATGGGTTAGCTCAACACGTCGCCGCGCTTACACACCCCACCTATCAACGTTGTGGTCTCCAACGGCCCTTTAGGACCCTCAAGGGGTCAGGGATGACTCATCTCAGGGCTCGCTTCCCGCTTAGATGCTTTCAGCGGTTATCGATTCCGAACTTAGCTACCGGGCAGTGCCACTGGCGTGACAACCCGAACACCAGAGGTTCGTTCACTCCGGTCCTCTCGTACTAGGAGCAACTCCCTTCAATCATCCAACGCCCACGGCAGATAGGGACCGAACTGTCTCACGACGTTCTGAACCCAGCTCGCGTACCACTTTAAATGGCGAACAGCCATACCCTTGGGACCGACTTCAGCCCCAGGATGTGATGAGCCGACATCGAGGTGCCAAACACCGCCGTCGATATGAACTCTTGGGCGGTATCAGCCTGTTATCCCCGGAGTACCTTTTATCCGTTGAGCGATGGC
>NZ_JBQBED010000001.1:2905000-3072500 GCF_051919745.1 Aeromonas sp. 3P | reverse complement strand
GTTCGGATGAAATGAACAGACAATTCACCATTTCGCCAGGTTCAGGAACAACTCTTACTTCCTATATAGAAGAAGTTGAATAATGAGTTGAGGCAGTTGAGGCAGTTGAGGCAGTTGAGGCAGTTGAGGCAGTTGAGGCAGTTGAGGCAGTTGAGGCAGTTGAGGCAGTTGAGGCAATATCAGAATGGATTAAAAGAAAAGCCGGGACAAGCCCGGCTTTTTCTTTATCACTCAGCAGCTGCTTCAGCAGCGGCCGGGCGGTCTACCAGCTCAATATAAGCCATAGGGGCGTTGTCGCCTGCACGGAAACCGCATTTCAGAATGCGAGTATAACCGCCGGCGCGCTCCAGGTAGCGCGGGCCCAGTTCATTGAACAGCTTAGCCACGATCGCGTTATCGCGAGTACGGGCAAATGCCAGGCGACGATTAGCAACGCTATCAGTCTTGGCAAGGGTGATCAGCGGTTCAACTACACGACGCAGCTCTTTTGCCTTAGGCAGAGTCGTCTTGATGATCTCATGACGAACCAGGGAGCTGGCCATGTTGCGGAACATTGCCTGACGATGGCTGCTGTTCCGGTTCAGTTGACGACCACTCAAACGATGGCGCATGACCTTATCCTTCTAACTAAATCTGTGAAACCCGTAATCTGGATTACTCGTCAGCGATGCTGGCGGGCGGCCAGTTCTCAAGGCGCATGCCAAGAGACAGACCACGGGAGGCCAACACGTCCTTGATCTCAGTCAGGGACTTCTTACCGAGGTTAGGAGTCTTAAGCAACTCAACTTCGGTACGCTGTACCAGATCACCAATATAGTGGATAGCTTCTGCCTTCAGACAGTTCGCAGAACGAACTGTCAGCTCCAAATCATCGACAGGACGTAGCAGAATCGGATCAAACTCGGGTTTCTCTTCTTTCTTCTCGGGCACGCTGACATCGCGCAGATCCACGAAGGCTTCCAGTTGCTCGGCCAAGATAGTGGCAGAACGACGGATGGCTTCTTCAGGATCCAGGGTACCATTGGTCTCCATGTCGATGACCAGCTTGTCCAAGTCGGTACGCTGTTCCACACGTGCTGCCTCAACATTGTAGGCAATACGAACGATGGGGCTGAACGCGGAGTCCAGCAGCAGGCGACCAATAGGACGCTCTTCGTCATCGTTGTGAACACGAGCAGAAGCAGGCACATAACCACGACCGCGCTGAACTTTCAGGCGCATGCTGATTTCAGCATTGGCACCAGTCAGATGGCAGATTACGTGCTCCGGGTTTACGATCTCGACTTCATCACCGTGAGTGATATCACCAGCGGTAACGGGGCCTGTTCCAGACTTGGTCAGGGACAGAGTTACCTCGTCCTTGCCTTCCAGCTTCACAGCGATACCTTTCAGGTTGAGCAGGATTTCAAGAATGTCTTCCTGTACACCTTCTTTGCTGCTGTACTCATGCAGTACCCCGTCAATTTCGACTTCAGTAACTGCACAACCGGGCATAGATGACAGCAAAATACGACGCAGGGCATTGCCCAGCGTGTGACCAAAGCCACGCTCGAGTGGCTCAAGAGTCACTTTCGCATGAGTCGGGCTAACTTGCTCGATGTCAACTAGCCGCGGTTTAAGAAAATCTGTTACAGAACCCAGCATTGTGTCCTCTCTTTAGAAGCTAGCTTTACTTGGAGTAAAGCTCGACGATCAGCTGTTCGTTAATGTCGGCAGACAGGTCGGAACGCTCTGGCAGACGCTTGAAAGCACCTTCCATTTTAGCGGCGTCAACCTCTACCCAAGTCGGCTTCTCACGCTGACCAGCAACTTCCAGGGAAGCTTTGATACGCGCTTGCTTCTTAGCCTTCTCACGAACGCAGATCACGTCCTCAGGGGAAACCTGGAAAGAAGGAATGTTCACAACGCGACCGTTTACCATGATGGCCTTGTGGCTCACCAGCTGACGAGATTCAGCACGAGTAGCGCCGAAGCCCATACGGTAAACAACGTTGTCCAAACGACCTTCCAGCAGCTGCAACAGGTTTTCACCGGTGTTACCCTTTTGACGGGCAGCGTCGCGGTAGTAGTTGCGGAACTGTTTTTCCAATACGCCGTAGATACGACGAACTTTTTGTTTCTCGCGCAGCTGAACACCGTAGTCGGACAGACGCGCTTTACGCGCACCGTGCTGACCTGGGGCGGTGTCAATCTTGCACTTAGAATCAATCGCACGAACACCTGACTTCAGGAAGAGGTCGGTGCCCTCACGACGGCTAAGCTTAAGCTTAGGACCGATATATCTTGCCATCTTCTTTCTCCAACAATCCTAGACCAAGTAGCTACAGCGTTATACGCGGCGCTTCTTGGGAGGACGACAACCGTTGTGCGGGATCGGAGTCACATCAGTAATGTTAGTGATGCGGAAACCAGCCGCGTTCAGGGCGCGGATGGAAGACTCACGACCGGGACCCGGACCTTTGACCATGACTTCCAGGTTCTTGACGCCATATTCTTTGGCCATCTCACCAGCGCGCTCGGCAGCTACCTGAGCAGCGAACGGGGTGGACTTACGAGAACCACGGAAACCGGAACCACCAGAAGTAGCCCAAGACAGAGCATTGCCCTGACGGTCAGTAATGGTCACGATTGTGTTGTTGAAAGATGCATGAACGTGCGCAATACCGTCGCTCACTTGCTTTTTAACGCGCTTGCGAGCACGAGTCGGAGTTTTAGCCATTTTCTACCTTCCCGTTACTTCTTGATAGCCTTGCGCGGACCCTTACGGGTACGAGCGTTGGTCTTGGTACGTTGACCACGAACAGGCAGGCTACGACGGTGACGCAAACCACGGTAGCAACCCAGATCCATCAATCGCTTGATGTTCATGGAAATCTGACGACGCAGGTCACCTTCAACGGTGAATTTACCTACTTGTTCACGCAGACTCTCGATCTGAGCTTCGTCCAGGTCTTTAATTTTCACATTCTCAGCGATACCGGCTGCGGCACAGATGGCCTTGGAGCGGGTACGACCGACGCCATAAATCGCAGTCAAAGCGATGACTGCATGCTTATGGTCAGGAATGTTAATGCCAGCGATACGGGCCACTATTCACTCCTACATATAGTAGATTACGACCACCACAAAGCCCGTGAGCGGATACGTGGCGGTCAACCAATACACAACAAAAGTTGGCTGGCTATATTAGCCAGCACAACTATTTGTTGCAAGTACTAACCGTAAAAAATTAGCCTTGGCGCTGTTTATGCTTTGGCTCGCTGCAAATCACACGCACCACACCGTGACGCTTGATGATTTTGCAGTTACGGCAGATTGCCTTAACGGAAGCACGAACTTTCATTGCTTAACTCCGTAACTACGCCGACCTTTAGCGGCCGTAGCCCTTCAGGTTGGCCTTCCTCAGGACGTCGCCATATTGATGAGACATCATATGGGTTTGTACCTGAGCCATGAAGTCCATGATAACTACCACGATAATCAGCAGCGAAGTGCCACCGAAGTAGAACTGTACGTTCCAGGCAGTCATCAAGAACTGGGGTACCAGACAGATAAAGGTTATATAGAGCGCACCTGCCAATGTCAGGCGAGTCATAACCTTATCGATGTAACGTGCTGTCTGCTCGCCCGGGCGAATCCCCGGGATAAAGGCTCCACTCTTCTTCAGATTATCTGCTGTCTCGCGGGGGTTGAACACCAGCGCGGTATAGAAGAAGCAGAAGAAGATAATGGCTGCTGCATACAGCATCTCGTAAAGCGGTTGACCAGGCTGCAAGACCATAGAGACCTGTTGCAGGATATCAGCTACTTTACCCTCACCCTGACCAAACCAGGAGGTAATGGTCCCCGGGAAGAGGATGATACTGGATGCGAAAATCGCAGGAATCACACCAGCCATATTCACTTTCAACGGCAGGTGTGTGCTTTGCGCGGCAAATACCTGGCGGCCTTGTTGACGCTTGGCATAGTTAACGACAATACGACGCTGACCACGCTCCACGAACACCACAAAGTAAGTCACTGCGAAAACAATCAAGCCCAGCAACAACAACAGCAGGATGTGCAATTCCCCTTGACGTGCCTGTTCGGCCGTAGCGCCAATGGCATGCGGCAGACCAGCAACGATACCTGTGAAAATAATCAACGAGATACCATTACCAATCCCACGCTCGGTAATCTGTTCACCCAACCACATCAAAAACATGGTACCGGTGACCAGACTCACAACCGCTGTGAAATAGAAGCCTAGACCCGGATTAGTCACGAGTCCATGCATCATATTCGGCAGACCGGTTGCAATACCAATGGCCTGGAAAGTTCCCAAAACCAGCGTGCCCCAACGGGTATATTGGCTAATCTTGCGACGGCCGGATTCACCTTCTTTCTTGAGTTCAGCAAGAGCGGGGTGAACCACTGTCAGCAGCTGGATAATGATCGACGCCGAAATGTACGGCATGATCCCCAACGCAAGAATAGAAGCACGCGAGAGTGCACCACCACTGAACATGTTGAACATCTCAATGATGGTGCCCTTCTGTTGCTGGAACAACTCGGCCAGTACGGCGGCGTCAATACCAGGAATCGGCACATAAGAGCCTGCACGGAAAACGATAATCGCCCCGAGAACGAAGAGCAGACGGCTCTTCAGTTCACTCAGACCACCCTGTGCTTTAACATCCAATCCTGGTTTCTTAGCCATTGTACTGATTATTCCTCGATTTTACCGCCAGCGGCCTCGATGGCTGCACGTGCACCTTTGGTGACGGACAGACCACGAACGGTCACAGCACGGTCAATGTTGCCTGACAGAACAACTTTAGCGAACACGATGTTCTTAGTAACAACACCGGCTTGCTTCAGAGTGCTCAGGTCGACCACATCACCTTCTACCAGGGCGATTTCGTTCAGACGCACTTCGGCAGAAACCAAAGATTTGCGAGAGAAGAAACCGAACTTCGGCAGACGGATTTTCAAAGGCATCTGGCCGCCTTCGAAACCGTTGCGAACTTTGCCGCCACCGGAACGAGAGGTTTGGCCTTTAACACCACGACCACCAGTCTTGCCTAAGCCGGAGCCGATACCACGACCACGACGTTGTTTTTCAGGCTTGGAACCAGCGGCCGGAGACAGAGTGTTCAGACGCATGCTTAGCCCTCCACCTTAACCATGTAATAAACCTGGTTGATCATGCCGCGTACGCAAGGAGTATCTTCCAGCTCAACGGTGTGACCAATGCGACGCAGACCCAGACCACGCAGAGTCGCCTTGTGCTTTGGCAGACGGCCGATAGAGCTGCGAGTTTGAGTTACTTTTACAGTGTTAGCCATGTCGCATTACCCCAGAATTTCTTCAACGCGCAGACCACGCTTGGCAGCGATCTGTTCCGGTGATTGACCGTGAACCAGAGCGTCTACAGTAGCGCGAACAACGTTGATTGGGTTGGTGGAACCGTAGGTCTTGGCCAGCACGTTGTGGATACCGGCAACTTCCAGAACAGCACGCATAGCGCCGCCTGCAATGATACCAGTACCTTGGGAGGCCGGCTTCATGAACACGGTGGAGCCAGAGTGAACACCACGCACCGGGTGGTGCAGAGTGCCGTTGTTCAGCTCAACCTTGTTCAGGTTACGCTTAGCCTGTTCCATTGCTTTTTGAATAGCAGCCGGAACTTCACGGGCTTTACCGTAACCGTAACCTACACGGCCGTTACCATCACCCACCACGGTCAACGCGGTGAAGGACATGATACGACCACCTTTAACAGTTTTCGAAACACGGTTTACTGCAATGAGCTTTTCTTGCAGTTCGCCGGCTTGAGATTCGACTTTAGCCATCTTCGACTCCTAGCTTAGAACTGAAGACCAGCGTCACGTGCGGCAGCTGCCAGGGCAGCGATGCGACCGTGATACTTGAAACCGGAACGATCGAAAGATACGTTCTGAACGCCTTTGGCAATAGCACGCTCAGCGATAGCTTTACCTACAGCGGTAGCAGCATCTGCGTTACCGGTGTATTTCAGAGCTTCACTGATGGCTTTCTCTACTGTGGAAGCAGAGGCCAGAACTTCGGAACCGTTGGCTGCAATAACCTGCGCATAGATATGACGCGGGGTACGGTGAACAACCAGACGGGTAGCTCCCAGTTCCTGCATCTTTTTCCGAGCACGAGTAGCACGACGGAGACGAGCTGCTTTCTTGTCCATAGTGTTACCTTACTTCTTCTTAGCTTCTTTAGTACGCACTTGCTCGTTGGCATAGCGTACACCCTTGCCCTTGTAGGGCTCCGGAGCGCGGTAAGCACGGATATCGGCGGCGACTTGGCCAACCAGCTGCTTGTCGACGCCACGCAGAACGATTTCTGTAGCAGTCGGGCACTCAGCGGTCACACCAGCCGGCAGCGCATGCTCTACCGGGTGAGAGAAGCCCAGAGCCAGCGCAACAGCATTGCCCTTGATGGAGGCTTTATAACCTACACCAACCAGCTGCAGCTTGCGCTCGAAGCCTTGGGTAACACCGATTACCATGTTGTTGACCAATGCACGGGCAGTACCGGCCTGAGCGTCAGCACCAGCGATGCTGCCGCGCGGGGCGAACTTCAGTACATTGTCTTCTTTGGTCACTTCTACACCGGCGTGAATAGAGCGAACCAGAGAACCTTTACCACCTTTGATGGTCAGTTCCTGGCCGTTCAGAGTCACCTCTACGCCAGCAGGAATAGTGACGGGTGCCTTAGCAACACGAGACATTTCCTACCTCCTATTAAGCGACGTAGCAGATGATCTCACCGCCCATGCTTGCTTTGCGAGCAGCACGGTCAGTCATCACACCTTTAGACGTGGACACGATAGCAACACCGAGACCGCCCATAACTTTCGGCAGATCAGTAGTGCGCTTGTAAATACGCAGGCCTGGACGGCTTACGCGTTGGATCAGTTCTACAACTGGCTTGCCCTGGAAATATTTCAGTTCAATTTCCAGTTCCGGCTTCACGTCACCAGCTACGGAGTAGCCAGCGATGTAACCTTCTTCTTTCAGCACTTTGGCGATAGCCACTTTCAGCTTGGAAGAAGGCATGGAAACCGCAACTTTGCTCGCCGCCTGACCGTTACGGATGCGGGTCAGCATATCCGCGATCGGATCTTGCATGCTCATAAGTCTAACTCCCGAGATTCGTTACCAAGAAGCCTTCTTCAGGCCCGGAATTTCGCCCTTCATGGCATGCTCACGCACCTTGATGCGAGACAGGCCAAACTTGCGCAGGAAACCGTGCGGACGACCAGTAATATTGCAACGGTTACGCTGGCGGGACGGACTGGAATCACGGGGCAGCTGTTGCAGTTGCAGTACAGCATCCCAACGCGCTTCTTCAGAAGCGTTCATGTCAACGATGATAGCTTTCAGCTCGGCACGCTTGGTCGCGTACTTGGCTACCAGCTTGGCACGCTTTGCTTCGCGCGCTTTCATGGATGTTTTAGCCATAACCCTAACCTTACTTGCGGAATGGGAAGTTAAAGGCAGCCAGCAGAGCACGGCCTTCTTCATCGGTATTCGCGGAAGTGGTGATGGTGATATCCAGACCACGGACGCGATCGACTTTGTCATAGTCGATTTCCGGGAAGATGATCTGCTCACGCACGCCCATGGAGTAGTTACCACGACCGTCGAACGCTTTAGCGTTCAGGCCACGGAAGTCACGGATACGCGGTACGGAGATACAGATCAGCCGTTCCAGGAACTCCCACATACGCTCGCCACGCAGGGTTACTTTACAACCTATCGGGTAGCCTTCACGAATCTTGAAGCCCGCAACAGATTTGCGAGCTTTGGTGATCAGCGGCTTCTGACCGGAAATGGCAGCCATATCGGCAGCAGCATTTTCCAGCAACTTCTTGTCAGAGATCGCTTCACCAACACCCATGTTCAGGGTGATTTTCTCGATCCGAGGGACTTGCATGATAGTCTTGTAACCGAACTGCTTGGACAGTTCATTTACTACATCGGATTTGTAGTAATCATGCAGTTTCGCCATCGTTAAACTCCAATTACTTCACAAGTTCGCCGGTGGATTTGAAGAAACGGACTTTTTTGCCGTCTTCAATCCGGAAACCAACGCGGTCAGCTTTGCCAGTGGCAGAGTTGAACAGCGCTACGTTTGATACATCGATGGGGGCTTCTTTGGTGACGATACCGCCAGCCTGACCCAGTGCGGGTACCGGCTTCTGGTGTTTCTTCACCTGGTTGATGCCTTCCACGATTACCTTACCTTTTGCAATCAGGACTTGAGTGACTTTGCCACGCTTGCCCTTGTCTTTGCCGGTAAGAACAATCACTTCGTCTTCGCGACGGATTTTAGCTGCCATCGTTCGACTCCTTACAGTACTTCGGGTGCCAGGGACACAATCTTCATGAACTTCTCATTACGCAGTTCACGGGTCACCGGGCCAAAAATACGAGTACCGATTGGCTGTTGGTTGTTGTTAAGCAACACAGCCGCATTGTTGTCGAAACGGATGACAGAGCCGTCCGGACGACGAACGCCTTTACGGGTGCGTACGACCACCGCGTTATACACATCACCTTTCTTCACTTTACCGCGAGGAATGGCTTCCTTGATGGAAACCTTGATGATGTCGCCGATGCCGGCGTAACGGCGGTGCGAGCCACCCAGAACCTTAATACACATTACACTGCGAGCGCCGGAGTTGTCGGCAACACCCAGCATACTTTGCATCTGGATCATCTTAGTGCTCCGCTTTGTTTACTTCTTATCCCTAATGGGATCTGGCTGCCTTCAAAAGGCGCGAAACTATAACACAGGATTTTCAGAAAAGGTAGCCTAAAAAACAAACGGCCCCTGAAAGGGGCCGCTTGGACTACAAAGTACCGATTAGGCCTTTTCTACAACGGCAACCAGGGTCCAGGACTTGGTCTTGGACAGCGGGCGGCATTCGCGGATTTCCACGAGGTCACCAGCTTTGCACTCGTTGTTTTCGTCATGCACGTGCAGCTTGGTAGTGCGCTTGATGATCTTACCGTAGATCGGGTGCTTTACCTTGCGCTCGATAGCAACAGTGATGGACTTGTCCATCTTGTCGCTGATTACACGACCTTGCAGAGTACGGATCTTGTCAGTCATTACGCACCTGCCTTCTCAGTCAGTACAGTCTTGATACGTGCGACGTCACGACGCACTTGTTTCAGAGTGTGAGTCTGAGCCAGCTGGCCGGTGGACGCTTGCATGCGCATGTTGAATTGCTCACGCAGCAGGCCCAGCAGCTCCTGGTTCAGTTCTTCGACGCTCTTTTGACGCAGATCTTGGGCTTTCATCACATCACCGTCTTAATTACGAAAGTGGTCTGAACAGACAGCTTAGCTGCGGCCAGGGCAAACGCTTCACGCGCCAGAGCCTCAGGTACACCGTCCATCTCGTACAGAACCTTGCCAGGCTGGATCGGGCAAACCCAGTATTCCACGTTACCCTTACCTTTACCCATACGAACTTCGAGGGGCTTTTCGGTGATAGGCTTGTCCGGGAACACACGGATCCAGATCTTACCTTGACGCTTAACGTGACGGGTCATGGCACGACGGGCTGCTTCGATTTGACGAGCAGTCAGTTGACCACGGGATGTCGCCTTCAGGCCAAAGGTACCGAAGGATACTTCGTTACCAGAGGTGGCCAGACCGCGGTTACGACCCTTGTGGGTCTTGCGGAATTTAGTACGCTTAGGTTGCAACATTTACCGAATCTCCTTACTTAGCAGCGCGGCGCTTGTTGTCACGCTTGGGCTTTGCAGGAGCTTGCTCTTGAGCAGCGGCAGCGTTAACAGCAGCCAGACCGCCCAGAACTTCGCCCTTGAAGATCCAAACTTTAACGCCGATCACACCGTAAGTGGTGTGGGCTTCAGAAGTTGCGTAGTCGATGTCGGCACGCAGGGTGTGCAACGGCACACGACCTTCACGGTACCATTCGGTACGCGCGATTTCAGCGCCGCCCAGACGACCGGAAACTTCCACTTTGATGCCCTTGGCACCCAGGCGCATTGCGTTCTGTACGGCGCGCTTCATAGCACGACGGAACATTACACGACGCTCCAGCTGGGAAGTGATGCTGTCGGCAACGAGTTTGCCATCCAGCTCCGGCTTGCGGACTTCGGAAATGTTGATCTGAGCAGGCACGCCAGCAATAGTGGCTACAGCTTTGCGCAGCTTCTCAACGTCTTCGCCTTTCTTACCGATTACAACACCCGGACGAGCGGTGTGAATGGTCACACGGATGCTCTTGGCCGGACGCTCAATGGTGATCTTGGACAAGGACGCGTTTTTCAGTTCCTTGGTCAGGAACTGGCGTACTTGAAAATCGCTGTACAGGTTGTCAGCGAAGTCTTTGGTGTTCGCGAACCAGGTAGAATTCCAAGGCTTGGTAATACCCAGGCGAATGCCATTAGGATGTACTTTCTGACCCATTGCTTATCTCCCAGCCTTAGCGTCGGATACCACTACAGTGATGTGAGCGGTACGCTTGAGGATACGATCCGCACGACCTTTGGCACGCGGACGGATGCGCTTCATGGAGGGACCTTCGTCGACCATGATAGTAGCAACACGCAGCGCGTCGATATCGGCGCCTTCGTTGTGCTCAGCGTTTGCAATGGCAGATTCCAGCACTTTCTTAACCAGCACAGCAGCCTTTTTCGGGCTGAAGGTCAGGATATTCAGAGCCTTGTCTACGGACAGACCACGTACTTGATCGGCTACCAGACGAGCTTTCTGGGCAGAAGTACGGGCATAACGGTGTTTAGCGATAGCTTCCATCATTTATCCCTTAGCGCTTCTTAGCCTTCTTATCAGCAGCATGGCCGCGATAAGTACGAGTCGGTGCGAATTCACCCAGTTTGTGACCGATCATTTCTTCGGTAACGAAAACCGGAACGTGCTGACGACCATTATGGACAGCGATGGTCAAACCGATCATGTTCGGGATGATCATTGAACGACGGGACCAGGTTTTAACCGGCTTTTTATCCCCGCTTTCCACCGCTTTCTCTACCTTCTTCAGCAAGTGCAGGTCAATAAATGGACCCTTCTTGAGAGAACGTGGCATGGTGATTCCTCTATGTTAACAATTACTTGTTACGACGACGTACGATGTACTTGTCGGTACGCTTGTTCTTACGGGTCTTGAAGCCTTTAGCCTTCTGGCCCCATGGGGACACAGGCTGCATGCCCTTGTTACGACCCTCACCACCACCGTGCGGGTGGTCAACCGGGTTCATCGCCATACCGCGAACGGTCGGACGAATACCACGCCAGCGGTTTGCACCGGCTTTACCCAGTTGACGCAACATGTGCTCGGAGTTACCGACTTCACCGATGGTAGCGCGGCACTCGGCCAGAACTTTACGTACTTCGCCGGAACGCAGACGCAGAGTTACATAGTTACCTTCACGAGCCAGAATCTGGATGAAAGTACCAGCGGAACGAGCCAGCTGTGCACCTTTACCAGGCTTCATCTCTACAGCGTGAACGGTAGAACCAACCGGGATGTTGCGCATCGGCAGGGCGTTACCTACCTTGATGGCTGCATCAGCACCAGAAGCGATCGCGTCACCAGCTTTCAGGCCTTTCGGAGCCAGGATGTAACGACGCTCACCGTCTGCATACAACACCAGAGCGATGTTAGCGGTACGGTTCGGATCGTATTCCAGGCGCTCTACTTTAGCCGGGATACCGTCTTTGTCGCGCTTGAAGTCGACGATACGGTAGTGCTGCTTGTGACCACCACCGATATGACGGGTAGTGATACGGCCGTTGTTGTTACGACCACCGGACTTGCTTTTGCTGTCCAGCAGAGCGGCGAAGGGCTTGCCCTTGTACAGCTCTTGATTGACGATCTTGACGACGTGGCGGCGGCCCGGAGAAGTAGGCTTGCACTTAACGATTGCCATTTTTGAGAACTCCTCTTACTCGGCTGCGCCCATGAAGTCGATGTCCTGACCAGCTTTCAGGGTCACATAAGCCTTTTTCCAATCGGAACGACGGCCTACGCGTGCACCTGCGCGCTTGGTCTTACCCTTCATGTTCAGGGTACGGACGGTCTCAACTTCGACCTCGAACAGTTTCGCAACTGCAGCTTTGACTTCCGCCTTGGTAGCATCAACAGCAACTTTGAACACGATAGTGTTCTGCTTTTCTGCAACCATGGTGCTCTTTTCAGAGATGTGCGGAGCCTTCAGAACTTTCAGCAGACGCTCTTCACGGATCATGCCAGCATCTCCTCGATTTGCTTAACTGCGTCAGCAGTCATCAGAACCTTGTCGAAAGCGATCAGGCTGACCGGGTCGATACCGGCAACGTCACGCACGTCAACTTTGTACAGGTTGCGAGCAGCCAGGAACAGGTTCTCATCGACTTCAGCAGTCACGATCAGAACGTCAGTCAGTTCCATTTCTTTCAGCTTGGCGATCAGTTCTTTGGTCTTCGGAGCTTCGATGCCGAACTTCTCAACAACGATCAGGCGCTCTTGACGTACCAGCTCGGACAGAATGCTACGGATAGCGCCGCGGTACATCTTCTTGTTTACTTTCTGGCTGTGATCTTGCGGCTTAGCAGCAAAAGTCACACCACCGGAACGCCAGATGGGCGAACGGATGGAGCCAGCACGGGCACGACCAGTACCCTTCTGACGCCACGGCTTTTTGCCGCCACCAGACACTTCAGAGCGAGTCAGCTGCGCACGAGTACCCTGACGGGCACCAGCGGCATATGCAACGACGACCTGGTGAACCAGAGCTTCGTTGAATTCGCGCCCGAAGGTAGTCTCGGAAACTTCAAGAGCGCTCTTGGCGTCTTTCATTACCAATTCCATTACTATCTCCTCAGACGTTACGCTTTGACGGCAGGTTTGACGATCACGTTGCCGTTGGTTGCACCCGGTACTGCACCTTTGATGAGCAGCAGGTTGCGTTCAGCGTCAACACGAACCAGTTCCAGGTTCTGAGTCGTTACACGCTCAGCACCCATGTGACCAGCCATCTTTTTGCCCTTGAATACACGACCCGGAGTCTGGTTCTGACCGATAGAACCCGGAACGCGGTGAGACAAGGAGTTACCGTGGGTCATATCCTGGGTGCGGAAGTTGTGGCGCTTAACAGTACCAGCAAAGCCCTTACCTTTGGATGTGCCGGTAACGTCTACCAGCTTAACGTCAGCGAGAAGATCTACTTTCAGCTCGCTACCAACAGTGAAAGTTTCACCGTTGTTCAGGCGGAATTCCCACAGACCGCGACCGGCTTCTACACCAGCTTTGGCGAAGTGGCCAGCTTCCGGCTTGGTCACACGGCTGGCTTTCTTGGCGCCAGTGGTAACCTGAATAGCGTTGTAGCCGTCGGTTTCTACAGATTTGACCTGAGTTACACGGTTAGCTTCAACTTCGATAACAGTCACCGGGATAGAAACGCCATCTTCAGTGAAGATGCGAGTCATACCCACTTTGCGACCTACAAGACCGATTGTCATTGTTATCAACCTCTTTCCGTAATTAACCCAGGCTGATCTGGACGTCTACACCAGCTGCCAGATCCAGACGCATCAGGGCGTCTACGGTCTTGTCAGTCGGCTCAACGATGTCTACCAGACGCTTGTGAGTGCGGATCTCGTACTGATCACGCGCATCTTTGTTGACGTGCGGGGAGATCAGGACGGTGAAGCGCTCTTTGCGAGTCGGCAGCGGAATAGGACCGCGAACCTGCGCGCCAGTGCGCTTAGCAGTTTCAACGATTTCCGCAGTGGATTGATCAATCAGGCGATGATCAAAAGCCTTCAGGCGGATACGGATTCTTTGGTTCTGCATTGACAGAGCTCCAATAGATAAAAGAACATAAATCAACACCGCCCGACCGAGATTTCTCCCGCCAGAGGTGTGATTTTTCACGTTTCCCCCCATATCGGGAGGACTGTATGGCTGGCTCCTGTAAACAGGAAACTCAGCAGCAGACATATCGTCTGGCTTACCTCATGGGTAAGCGGAGGGGATTATACGGATTTTTCAAATTTGCGCAAGGGAGAGCGAACAGATTATGCGCAGTTTTATGTGACAGATGGATCTCGCTTGCGGCAACGCACTCTGTGCCAACACCCAGGTAACGACAATGTTACAAGCAGACTGGTAGACTGTGCGCTTACCTCTGTCAGTGGAACGACATCCCATGCTCAAAGATCAAAAGAAAGCCTATCAGTATGGCCTTTGCGCCGTTGCCCTCTGGTCGACGGTCGCCACAGCCTTCAAGATCTCCCTCGCCTATTTCGAACCTGTGCAACTGTTGCTTGTGGCCGCCTTCACCTCGACTCTCACGCTGACAGCCGTCGTCGCCAAACAGGGCAAACTGCCGCTGCTGGGGAGCTACATCAAGGCCCGCCCTTTCTACTATCTGACTCTGGGCGTGCTGAATCCCTTTCTCTATTACCTGTTGCTGTTCAAAGCCTATGATCTGCTGCCTGCCCAGCAGGCACAGACCCTCAACTACACCTGGGCCATTACCCTCAGTCTGCTGGCCGTCCCCTTCCTCGGCCAGAAGCTGCGTCGGCGTGATGGCGTCGCCATCGTGCTGGGGTATTTTGGCGCACTGGTGATCGCCACCAGAGGCGATGTATTCGGCCTGCAGTTCGACAGCCCCCTCGGCGTGACGCTGGCGCTGGTCTCGACCCTCATCTGGGCCAGCTACTGGATCCTCAACACCCGCAATCAGGGGGATCCCATTGTCAGCCTGTTGCTCGGCTTTATGATCAGCCTGCCTTTTATCGTCGTTGCAACCTGGTTGCTCTCCGATTTTGCCATGACCGCCTGGCAGGGATGGGCTGGTGCCATCTATGTGGGACTGTTCGAAATGGGCTTCGGTTTCGTGCTCTGGCTGATGGCGCTGCGCCATGCCACCAACACGGCCCCCATCAGCAACCTCATCTTTATCTCGCCGTTTGCCTCACTGGTGCTGCTCAACCTGTTGATCGGCGAAGCCATCCATCCAGCCACCCCAATCGGGTTGGCGCTCATCGTTGCCGCCCTGTTGATCCAGCAGCTCAAGTACGGCAAACGCTATCGAGCATCAGTCGAAACCAAGAGCTGACCATGCAGAAGGGCGTATCCACGGATACGACCTTCTCTCAATCCATCCACTCCTGTGGCTGATGTTTCGGCAGCCGCATCTCGACCAACAAGCCGCCGAGATCCGAGCTTCCCAACCGGATAGTGCCGTGGTGCTGGGCGACTATCTTGGCCACGATGGCCAACCCCAGCCCACTACCGCCGACGGTCCGCGCCACATTCCCCTGAGTAAACGGCTTGAGCACCCGGGAATAGTCCTGCTCCGGAATGCCGGGGCCATCATCGGATAGGCGCAGGCGCACCCAGTGCCCATCGTCCTTGAGCTCGGCATGCAAACGGCTCGCCCCATAACGCTGCGAGTTGCTTGAGAGGTTGTTCAACACCCGCCGGATACTGACCGGATTGCAGGCCACCCGCACCGCCTCTTGCGGCAGCGCCAGATCAACTTCCAGTCCCTGCTCCGAGTAGATCAGCAAGGTATCGTGCACCAGCTGGGTCAGGTCGATCGGCTCCAGATCCTGCCCTTCATCCGGACGGATGTAATCGATGAACTGATCGATGATGGCATTGGACTCATCGATATCGGCGTTGATGCTCTCCTTGAGGTACTCGTCACCAGAGGACATCATCTCGGTCGCCAGCCGGATGCGGGTCAGCGGGGTACGCAGATCGTGGGAAACCCCCGCCATCATCAGGTTACGCTCTTCGATCAGGCTCTTGATGGAGTGCGACATATGGTTGAAGGTGCGGGTCAGTCGCCTTACTTCCCGTGAACCCAGCTCCCCCAGCGCCTCGGGGAAATGGCCTCTGGCCACCGCAACAGCGCCAGCTTCGAGATCCTCGAGCGGGCGCACCAGCTGCCGGGCAAAGCGCCAGGCCGCAAACAGAGTGATCACCAGCAGCACGCTCAGATAGATGATGAGGGGTTCGATATCGTCATCTTCAATCTCGGTCAGCGGGATCCGCACCCAGATTTTGCTGGCCTGCGGCGGCTGGATCCAGATGATGTAGTGATCCTGGATCTCGACCCGCACCTTGGCCGGGCCACCCAGCTCGCGGCTGATGTTCTCCTCCAGATAGGGGTATGGCTTGGCCTCGTTGAAGCCATGCTGCACCGCCTCGCTCTGGGTATAGATATCGGTACCGGTCGTCACATAGACCAGCGCCTCGGCATCTTCACTCAGCGCCAGTTGTTCAGTGTTGACCGGAAAGATCAGCTTGACCTGATTGGCCAGCAAGTGACTGATCTGCTTGACGGTTGGCGCCAGCAGATAGTTGTAGAAGGTGACGTAGGAGACTGCTTGATAGACCACCAGAACGGCGGCCAGAAACCAGAGCATGCGTGAGAACATGCTGCCGACCTTTTTCATGCACCGTCACCATCTGGCACGAACACATACCCCAGACCCCAGACGGTCTGCAGATAGCGGGGCTGGGCCGGATCCTGTTCCAGCAGGCGGCGCAGGCGAGAGACCTGCACGTCGATGCTGCGCTCGGTGGCGGTGTATTCACGGCCACGGGCCAGATTCATCAGCTTGTCGCGGGAGAGCGGCTCGCGCGGATGGCTGACCAGCACCTTGAGCACCGCAAATTCACCGCTGGTGAGCGCCATCGGCTCGCCATCCCGACTCAGCTCGCGGGTCGCGAGATTGAGTTGAAAAGCTCCGAAGTTGACCACCTTTTCTGCAGCAGAGGGAGCCCCCGGCAGCTCGACGGTATGGCGGCGCAGCACGGCACGGATCCGCGCCAGCAGTTCGCGGGGGTTGAACGGCTTGGGCAGATAGTCATCGGCCCCCATCTCGAGCCCGACGATGCGATCCACTTCATCCCCCTTGGCGGTGAGCATCAGCACCGGGATCTGGTTGCCCGCTTCCCGCAGACGACGGCAGATGGAGAGCCCATCCTCCCCCGGCAACATCAGGTCGAGCACCATCAGGCTGAAATTTTCACGAGTCAGCAAGCGATCGGCCTGCTCGCCATTGGCCACGCCGCGCACTACGAATCCCTGCTCGGTGAGATAGCGTTCCAACAGGGAACGTAATTTCAGGTCATCGTCCACGACCAGGACCTTGTATTGCTGCTGACTCATTGCTTTGCCTCTTCATTCTTTAGCTGCCCCCAATACTAGGGGGGGATATAGCGGGAGCAAAGCACAAATATGTTACCGGTTATTACCCGTCCCGAGAGCGTGACGGCCATCAAGTCACTGCGCTGGCCAGCGACTCCCTGAATGGCGCCAGCCGAGCCATCACGATTTCCCTCGACAGCAAGAGGACAAAAGCTAATATTCCCGAGCAGTTAGCGATGAATCCCCCCCTTTGACCAGGTCCGCATCACCATGAAGACAAAGCTGATCACCCGCGAAGGCTACAACAAGCTGAAAGAAGAGCTCGATTTCCTCTGGCGTCAGGAGCGCCCCGAGGTCACCAGGAAGGTGGCATGGGCCGCCAGCCTGGGGGATCGCAGCGAAAATGCCGACTACCAGTACAACAAGAAGCGGCTGCGGGAGATCGACCGGCGGGTGCGCTACCTGCGCAAATGCCTCGAAGAGCTGGGGATCGTCGACTATGCCCCCGCGCAGGAGGGCAAGGTCTTCTTTGGCGCCTGGGTCGAGGTGGAAAACGATGATGGCGAGACCAAGCGCTTTCGCATCGTCGGCTATGACGAGATCTTCGAGCGCAAGGATTACATCTCCATCGACTCCCCCATGGCCCGCGCCCTGCTCAAGAAAGAGGTCGGTGATGAGGCCATCGTCCGTACGCCAGTTGGTGACGTCTGCTGGTATATCAACGAGATCAGCTACCCCAAATAGCCGGACTGCTTGCCACAGGCACATCCTGAGTCACAGGTGCAATGGCAAGATAAACGCCCTCCCCTGCGACTTTATCAGTCTGACTGGTGCAGACCCCGGCGCAGGGTGGCATCCCGCAACACGACCCCATATAGTGCTCACACTTGGCGCCTGATAGCGCGGACTCGACCACAGAGGCCCTCAACAACATCATGATGCAAACCATAGAGAGACAGATTGCCGGTGAGCTCAATGCTCGCCCGGAGCAGGTGCAGGCCGCAGTGCGCCTGCTGGATGAAGGCTCGACCGTGCCCTTTATCGCCCGTTACCGTAAAGAGGTGACCGGCGGTCTGGACGACAGCCAACTACGTACTCTGGAGAGCCGCCTCGGCTATCTGCGTGAACTGGAAGATCGCCGTCAGGTGATCATTCGCTCCATCGAAGAGCAGGGCAAGCTGACCCCCGAGCTGATGCGCGAATTGAATGGCGCCGACAGCAAGACCCGGCTGGAAGACCTCTACCTCCCCTACAAGCCCAAACGCCGCACCAAGGGACAGATGGCCATCGAAGCGGGGCTGGAGCCGCTGGCCAACCTGCTGCTCAGCGACCCGATGCAGGATCCCGAGCACGCTGCAGCCACCTTCCTCAATCCCGAACAGGGCATTGCCGACAGCAAGGCTGCCCTCGACGGCGCCCGCTATATCCTGATGGAGCGCTTTGCCGAGCAGGCCGACTTGCTGGAGAAGCTGCGTGACTACCTGTGGCAAAATGCCACCCTGCGCGCCCGCGTGGTGGCAGGCAAGGAGCAGGAAGGGGCCAAGTTCAAGGACTATTTCGAACACGACGAACCACTGCACAAGGCCCCCTCCCACCGGGTGCTGGCCATGCTGCGCGGCCGTAATGAAGGGATCCTCAATCTGGCGCTGGTAACCGGTGACGATGAGAGTGCCAGCCCCTGCGAAGGGATCATTGCCCACCACCTCAAGCTCAATCTGCAGAACCGCCCGGCCGACAAATGGCTGCAAGGGGTGGTGAGCTGGACCTGGAAGATCAAGTTGTCGCTTCAGATGGAGACCGAGCTGATCGGCCGTATCCGCGAATCGGCAGAGGAGGAGGCGATCAAGGTGTTCGCCATGAACCTCAAGGATCTGCTGATGGCGGCCCCGGCGGGCATGCGCTGCACCATGGGGCTGGATCCGGGCATCCGCACCGGGGTCAAGGTTGCCGTGGTGGATGCCACCGGCAAGCTGGTCGATCACGCCACCATCTATCCGTTCGAACCAAAACGCCAGATTGATCAAAGCCTCAAGACCCTGAGCGAGTTGTGCCAGAAGCACAAGGTCGAGCTCATCAGCATCGGCAACGGCACCGCCTCGCGGGAGACCGACCGGCTGGTCAGCGATCTGTTCGAGCGCTACCCCGCCGCCAAGGCGCAGAAGATAGTGGTGAGCGAAGCGGGAGCCTCTGTCTACTCCGCCTCCGAGCTTGCCTCTCAGGAGTTCCCGGATCTCGATGTCTCGATCCGTGGCGCCGTCTCCATCGCCCGCCGCCTGCAAGACCCGCTGGCCGAGTTGGTCAAGATCGACCCCAAGAGTATCGGGGTGGGCCAGTATCAGCACGACGTCGGCCAGAGCCAGCTGGCCCGCCGGCTGGATGCCGTGGTCGAGGATTGCGTGAACGCAGTCGGTGTGGATGTGAATACTGCCTCGGTCGCCCTGCTCAACCGGGTTTCCGGCCTCTCCCAGACGTTGGCCCAGAACATCGTCGCCTATCGGGATGAGCACGGCGCATTCAAGAGCCGTCAGCAATTGCTGAAAGTAAGCCGACTCGGCCCCAAAGCCTTCGAACAGTGCGCCGGCTTCCTGCGCATTCGCGGCGGCAGCAATCCCCTCGACAGCTCGGCGGTACACCCGGAGTCCTATCCGGTCGTGGAGCGGATCCTCGCCAAGCTGGAGCAGACCGTGGAGAGCCTGCTCGGCAACAGCAGCCTGCTGCGCAGCCTGAAACCGGCCGACTATACCGATGAGCAATTCGGCGTACCTACCGTCACCGACATCATCGGCGAGCTGGACAAGCCGGGCCGCGACCCGCGCCCCGAGTTCAAAACCGCGACCTTCAAGGAAGGTGTGGAGCAGATCAGCGACCTGGTGCCCGAGATGGTACTGGAAGGGGTGGTCACCAACGTCACCAACTTCGGCGCCTTCGTCGATATCGGTGTTCATCAGGACGGTCTGGTGCACATCTCCTCCCTGACCGACCGTTTCGTCAAGGATCCCCGTGAGGTGGTCAAGGCGGGCGACATTGTGCGGGTCAAGGTGCTGGAAGTGGACGCCCCGCGCAAGCGGATCAGCCTCACTATGCGCCTCGACGAAAAGGCAGGGCAGCCCGCCCGCAAGCCGGCTGAAGCGCGCAACAGCAGTGCTGGCAACACCAAGCCAAGAAATGAGCCGCGCCAAAGCCCCCATATGGGTGGTGCCATGGGCAACGCCTTCGCGGCGGCGCTCTCCAAAGCGAAAAAGTAACGACACCTTCCAGAACACCTCTGAATGCAAAAAGCCCCGCAAGGGGCTTTTTTACACGCGAAGCTCAGGATCACTGCGTCAGGGCAGCAAGAATGCTCTCGGGCTCTCCATGCTGGGCCAGCACCTCCCGCAGTCGGTTGAATGCCTTGCAGGCCTCTTGCGGATACTTGCCGTAAGAGACGACGCCGGTGTGGCTCCAGCCAGCAGCCAGCATCACTTTCTTCTTGAAACTGGTTCCTTCAGTTCCCCCTCCTCCGAGCTGCATCAGAAACTGCTCCATCTGCAGGTGGGGGGGCGGTACACGGGAGAAGGTGGTGAAATCTTCCGCTTTGACTTCATCGAAATGCATGACAGCTCCTGTGAAATTGGAATGGGCCTGATCTTCAGGTTAGTTGCAAAACAGGCAAAGGAGCTGAAAGTTTGGCGAGGGTGATTCAGATATGCAGACTGAGGGACTGGGTAGAGGCCGGGCTGACAGCCTGTTGATAGTGGCCCGCGATGACGCTGTTGCGCTTGTCCATATAGGCACTCAGCACACCGCCAGATTTCGCGCTCTGCTCGGCCATCAGCTCTTTGCGTGCCTTGGCCTCACTCGCGGCGGCGCTGCGCGCGACGGCCAGATCCTGCGCGGAAGGCTCGGCAGGCGCTAGCGCTGCAGCGCGGATCTGCTGCATCTTGGCGATGGTAGCGGCAGGGTCACCGGGTACGACACTGGTATCGATCTGGACTTCGCCACCCGTCGCATAACGCTTGCCATCCGGCCCTTGCGTAAACTGATAGGTGGGCGAGCTGGCGTACTCTCCACCCGCAGACTGGTGAGCCTGCTCATGAGTACGCACCTCCTTGTCACGCTCGACAAGATCCTGAACCTGCTGCTCTTGCCGCTGTTGCTGCTCCTGCTGTTTAGGGTCTTGCTGCTTGCGCTGCCCATCCTCGCCGGTGGCCTCGACAAAGCGATTGTCTGGCAGTGTCGTCGGGGCTAATTGCCCGGTTTCACGGCTGTTCTGGGAGCTCTGATTGCTGGAGGCCTGACCGGCTTTGGATTTCTCTTTCTGGGAGCCGACTTCAGATTCGGCAACGGAGGCTTGGCCCGCACGGGCCTGCGGGATCAGTTCTGCCCGGCGATTATCCGTCCTCGCCGCTTCCACCTGGGGTTGCAGTTGTGTCGGGATAAGGGGGGGCAGACTGACATTGATGTTCATCTCACACCCGGATGTCGATCAGGGTTCCCATCATATCGCTGGCGGTCTGCACTACCTTGGCGGAAGCGCCAGCCTGCTGCTCGGCCACCTTGAGATTGACAAGCTCATCGGTCACTTGCACCTGATCCCCGCTGGGGGTGTTGAGGCGGGCGATCTGATTGGATGCCTTGTCGGCAATCTGCTCGGCTCGCTGAAATCCCTGTACCCCGCTGTTGAAAGCAGAATCAATACGCATGGTGTTACTCCTCTGGTCACAGCTTAATTATCCGCCAGACCAGAGGATTAATGAAGCTTGCCGGCTGTTTTTTAGCCAACAAAATCTCGAACGATTTCAATGAATTCGTCAGGGTGGGAGATAAAAGGTGCGTGTGAGGCCTTATTGAGGGTCACGCTGCGGCTGGCAGGGTAGAGATCATCCAGCAGGGGAATGGCCGCCTTGGGCACCAATGAATCCAGTCGGCCATAGATCCGCAACCAGGGCAGATCCAGCTCCCGCAGCGGTTCGCGCAGGTCAATGTCGGCCAACAGCGTCAGCCCGGCCTCGAGTGCGGCAAACTGGGGCGCCGGGCGCTCGGCCAGCCAGTGGCGCAACTGACGGATATCATCCCGGGCATGTTCGCTGCCCATGGCCTGGATCGCCAGAAAGCGCTCTATGGTCTGGCGAAAATCCCCCGCCAACATCTGGTTGAAGCCGGTCAGTACCTTGGGGGCGATCCCCGGCCACTCATCACGGGCCATGAAACAGGGGGAGCTGGCCATGGTGATCAGAGAGTGCAGCCGATCGGGATGCGTCAGCGCCAACTGGCTTGCCACCAGACCGCCGAGCGACCAGCCAAGCAGATGGCACTTCTGCGGCAAGATGGCGGCCACCTGCTCGGCAAGCCAGGGCAGGCTGTAATCCACCTCGTCTGCCAGCAGGCTGTTGCCAAAGCCGGGCAAATCCACCAGATGAACCCGATAGTGGGACGACAACTGTTGGGCAACACCATGCCAAACCGCACCGTTCATCCCCCACCCGTGCAACAGCACCAGATCGGGCCCCTGGCCAAACTGCTCTACCGATATGCTCATCTAGACTCAAGATCCCTGTTCATGCTCTTGGGGTCAGCATGTTAAAGCGACTGCTCGCTAAAGCAAGCCCGCTGCTCGGCAGCCACGGTGACTGGCAAGGGAGTTGCCTGCTCTGCCATCAGCCTTGCGACAACGCTCCCCTGCTCTGCAGCTGGTGTCGGCAGGCGCTGCACCAGTCACAGCCAAGATGCCGCCTCTGCGCCGCACCGCTGGCTGACTATATAGAAGAGAGCATACCGGTCTGTGGTCGCTGCCAGCGCAGACCTCCCCCCTGGGAGCGGTTGCAGGTGATTGGCGACTACCAAACCCCCTACCCCATGCTGATCCCCCGGCTCAAATATTCCGGCCAGATCCTGCTGGCGCCGCTACTGGCACGCCTCTTGGCCGACCATCTGGATGACAACGAGCCGCCGGAGGCGATCATTCCGGTTCCCCTGCACTGGTGGCGGCAGTGGCGGCGTGGGTTCAATCAGGCGGAGGAGATCGCGCAAGCCCTTGGCGAGTTCACCGGTATTCCCTGCGACAACACTCTGTTGCAACGCATCAAGGCGACCCCGCAACAAACAACCTTGAGCGCCGGGCAGCGGCGGCGCAATCTGCGCGGGGCATTCCGGATCCGCTCCCACCAATACCGTCATGTCGCCCTGCTCGATGACGTCGTAACCACAGGCGCCACCGCTGGGCAGCTAAGTCGTTTGCTCCATGAGAGCGGCATCACAAAGGTGGAAGTGTGGGCGATCTGTCGTACCCTGCGGCACAACAAGTAGCCATCGGCATGCTACCCAAGCATTAATAACCGCGTTATCATGAATACCCTAGTCGTACACTCAGGTTTATGAGGATAGTGATGATCAGCATTTCCGACGCCGCCCAGGCCCATTTCCGTAAACTGCTGGAAAAACAGCCTGATGGCACCAATATCCGGGTGTTTGTGGTCAATCCGGGAACCCAGAATGCCGAGTGTGGCGTATCGTATTGCCCGCCCGATGCCGTGGACCCGGAAGATCAACACCTGCCCTTCAGCGGCTTCGACTGCATGGTCGATCCCCTGAGCGCCCCCTTCCTGGTGGATGCCACCATCGACTTCGTGACCGATCAGATGGGCTCCCAGCTCACCCTGAAAGCACCGAACGCCAAGATGCGTAAAGTGGCCGATGACGCGCCGCTGATCGAGCGCATCGAGTACGTGCTGATGTCCGAAGTGAACCCCATGCTGGCCGGTCACGGTGGCAAGGTCACTCTGGTCGAACTGACCGAAGACAAACTGGCCATCCTGCAGTTTGGCGGCGGTTGCAACGGTTGCTCCATGGTCGATTACACCCTGAAAGAGGGGATCGAGAAGCAGCTGCTGGAGAAGTTCCCGGGTGAGCTCAACGGTGTGAAAGACGCCACCGAGCACCAGCGCGGCGACCACTCCTACTACTGATTTGCAGCCCTTGCAGCAAAGAAAAGGCCCCGCCATCTGGCAGGGCCTTTTGCATGGGCAATCGGCAGATTACTCGTCCTTCTTGTCTCGCGACAGCAGGGCGACGGCCGCCTCTTTCGGGTTCTTACCCTCGTAGAGCACCTTGAAGATCTGCTCGCAGATGGGCATCTCGACGCCGCAGCGGGCCGCCAGCAGATGCACCTCTTTGGTGTTGCGATACCCCTCCACCACCTGACCGATCTCGGTCATGGCTGTGTTCACATCCTTGCCAGCCCCGAGGGCCAGCCCGAAGCGACGGTTGCGCGACTGGTTGTCGGTACAGGTGAGCACCAGATCCCCGAGCCCCGCCATCCCCATAAAGGTTTTGGCATCGGCACCCAGCGCCGCCCCCAGACGCTGCATCTCCACCAGACCCCGAGTGATGAGCGCGGTTCTGGCATTGGCGCCAAACCCTAGCCCGTCGGAGAGACCGGCACCGATAGCGATGACGTTCTTCACCGCCCCACCCAGCTGCAGACCGACGAAATCCGGATTGGTATAGACCCGGAACGAGCGGCCACAGTGCAGCAGGTGGGAGAGATCGTCGGCGAACTCGTCGTGGGTCGAAGCGACCGAGATGGCGGTCGGCAGACCAGCAGCCAGCTCCTTGGCGAAGGTGGGGCCGGAGATGACCGCCAGCGGCATCTCGTCACCCAGCACTTCACGAGCCACATCCTGCAGCAGACGGCCACTGTCCGGCTCCAGACCCTTGGTGGCCCAGGCGATACGGGTATCGGGGCGCAAGAAGGGCTTGATCCGGGTCAGCACATCGCCAAATACATGGCTCGGCACGACCAGCAGCAGCACGGGGGCAGCCTGTACCGCACGTTGCAGATCCGCAGTTAGCTGCAGATCGGCAGGAAAAGGGACATCAGGCAGAAAAGCCTTGTTGCAGCAGTCTTGTTCCAGCTCGGCGACATGAGCAGGGTCGTGACCCCACAGCAGGGTCGGATGACCGTTGCGCGCCAGAGAAATGGCAAGTGCGGAGCCATAAGACCCCGCCCCCAAGACCGAGATAGCGATCTGGTCAGCCATTATCAGGCTTCCGCAGTCGCCTGCTGGGCCTGTGCTTGCGCCATGTGCTGGGCAAACAGGGCATCGAAGTTGACCGGTGCCAGGTTCAGCTGCGGGAAGGACCCCTTGCTCACCATGTTGGCCACGGCTTCGCGGGCATATGGGAACAGGATGTTCGGGCAGAAGGCAGCCAGGCAGTGAGCCAGTTGCGGCTCCGGCAGGTTACCGATGGTGAAGATACCGGCTTGCTGTACTTCGCACAGGAAGGCAGTTTCGGTTTCCAGTTTGCAAGTTACGGTCAGGGTCAGAACAACCTCGTACACGTTCTCAGCCAGGATGTTGGTCTTGGTATCCATATCCAGCTTGACGTCCGGCTGCCACTCTTTCTGGAAGATGTGCGGGGTGTTCGGCGCTTCGAAAGAGACATCCTTGGTGTAAACACGCTGGATGTGGAATTCCGGTTGTACTTCCTGGTTGTTGATCTCGTCAGCCATTTCGTTTGATTCCTTGTTATATGGATAAGTGGGCTCAGGCCCTGCTTAAATCAGCGTTTCTTGGTTACCGGCAGATTTTCTGCACGCCATTGGGCCATGCCACCGCCGAGCACATAAACCTGCTTGAAGCCAGCTTTGCTCAGCTGGCGGCCCGCGCCGCCCGCAGTCATTCCCGACTCGCACACCACTATGATGGGGGCATCTTTATGCTTTTCAACCGGGCCCAGATTATTGCTCTGGATCTGGGTCAGCGGCAGGTGCTGGGCACCGGCCAGATGGCCCTTGGCATACTCTTCCTGACTGCGAATATCCACCACGGTGGCATTCTCGCGATTGATCAGCAGGGTCGCGGTGTGGTTGTTGACGGTTTTTACCGGGGACAAACGGGCACGCACAGTGGTGTAAACCAGAGTGCCAGCAAGGCCCAACCAGGCTGCGGTCAGCAGCGGGTTGCGGGCCGCAAAATCCAAATACTCTTGCATCTTCTACTATCCAGGGACCAAGACAAGGGCCCGAGTATACATGGGGGTATTGATAAGATCAGCCATCTTGGCGGCAAAGCGCGAGCAGGCTCCCATCATCATTGGGCAGCGAGCATGGCAGGAAAGGCGTGGCTTGCGGGGCCGCGGGAGCGCCCCTTGGCTATCAGGTGACTATTTCGGCAGATGTAGTAATATTACGCTAGTTTCATTTCCCGCATTTTTTCCAATCCGAGAGGACATAGTCTTATGTCAACAGCTAAGAAACCTTTGGTTCTGGTCATCATGGACGGTTGGGGCTACAGCACCAAGCAAGAGCACAACGCCGTCGCTGCCGCCAAGACTCCCAACCTCGACCGTCTGGCCCGTGACTACACCAGCACCCTGATCTCCGGCTCCGGTCTGGACGTCGGTCTGCCGGATGGCCAGATGGGCAACTCCGAAGTGGGTCACGTCAACATCGGTGCCGGTCGCATCGTCTATCAGGAGCTGACCCGTATCTCCAAAGACATCCAGGACGGTGAATTCTTCCAGAACGTCGAGCTGGCCAAGGCTGTTGACGCTGCCGTGACCAACGGCAAAGCCGTTCACATCATGGGCCTGATGTCCCCGGGTGGCGTACACAGCCACGAAGAGCACATCATGGGCATGATCGAAATGGCTGCCAAGCGTGGCGCCGAGAAGATCTACCTGCACGCCTTCCTGGATGGCCGCGACGTTCCGCCGCGCTCCGCCCAGTCCTCCATCGAGCTGTTCGATGCCCTGTTCGCCAAGCTGGGCAAGGGTCGTTTCGCCTCCATGATCGGCCGTTACTTCGCCATGGACCGTGACAACCGCTGGGATCGCGTGCAGCAAGCCTATGACCTGATGACCCAGGGTAAGGGCGAGTTCACCGCCGAGAACGCCACCGAAGCACTGGCTGCCGCCTATGCTCGCGACGAGAACGACGAGTTCGTCAAAGCCACTCGCATCGGTGAAGCGGCACCGATGGAAGATGGCGATGCGCTGATTTTCATGAACTTCCGTGCCGACCGTGCCCGTGAAATCACCCGCGCCTTCGTTGACACCGACTTCACCGGCTTCGCCCGTGCAGTCGAGCCAAAGCTGAACTTCGTGATGCTGACCGAATACGCGGCCGACATCAAAACTGCCTGTGCCTACCCGCCGACCGCTCTGGTCAACACCCTGGGTGAGTGGCTGGCCAAGCAGGGCAAAACCCAGCTGCGCATCTCCGAAACAGAGAAGTATGCTCACGTCACCTTCTTCTTCAACGGTGGCGAAGAGTCCTGCTTCACCGGCGAAGATCGCGAGATCGTGGCCAGCCCGAAAGTGGCGACCTATGACCTGCAGCCGGAAATGAGCTCCGAAGAGCTGACTGACAAGCTGGTTGCAGCCATCAAGAGCGGCAAGTACGACGTCATCATCTGTAACTACCCGAATGGCGACATGGTTGGTCACACCGGTGTGTTCGATGCCGCCGTCAAAGCTTGTGAAGCCGTTGACCACTGCATCGGTCGTGTCACCGACGCCCTGGCCGAAGTGGGTGGCGAGTGCCTGATCACTGCCGACCACGGCAACGCCGAGAAGATGCTGGACGAAGAGACTGGTCAGGCCCACACCGCCCACACCAATCTGCCGGTTCCGCTCATCTATTTCGGTCGCAAAGCCGAGGTAGTTGAAGGTGGCAAACTGTCCGATCTGGCCCCCACCATGCTGACCCTGATGGGTCTGCCGGTGCCGCCGGAAATGACTGGCAAGCCCCTGATGATTCTGAAATAATCCTTCCCCATGCGGGGATGCGAAGTTATTTCACAGAAAACCAGTCGCGTCGGCCTGTTGGCCGGCGCGCTGTTTTTTTGCCTGTCATTTGGTGCCAGCACACCGGCTTTGGCCGCCAATCATCAGCTGGGGACCATGCAGTCCCAGATCAAAGAGCAACAGAAGACCATCAAGCTCAGCAAGCAGGAGCTTGCCAAGCTCAATACCCAGCTCAAGGCTGACGAGCAGGCCATCTCGGCCGCCGCCGCCAAACTCAACCAGACCAGGCAGCAGTTGAAGCAGAACCAGCAGACGCTGGCGACCCTGCAAAAAGACAAGCTGGCGCTGGAAGTTCAAGCCAAACATCAGAAGCAGTTGCTGGCCAAACAGGCGGAGAGCGCCTTTCAGGCGGGCAACCACGACTACCTCAAACTGCTGCTCAATCAGCAGGATCCGGCCAAACTGAGCCGCTCCCTCGACTACTACGACTACCTCAACAAGGCCCGCATCGAGGCCATCGACGCCCTGCGCGCCACCCGTGACAAGCTGGCGAAAAACCAGCAGGACACCAAAGAGACCGAAACCAGACTGCAGACCCTGCTTGCCGAACAGCAGGAGCATCACCAGACCCTGCTGGCCAGCCAGCAGAGCCGGGCCAAGGTGCGCAACCAGTTGCAGCAGTCGGTACAAGATGACGAGCAGAAGCTCACCAAGCTGGTCAAGGCGGAGAAAGCGCTGAAAGCTCGGCTGGAGGAGCTGCGCCGCAAGCGGGAAGAGCAGGAACGCCGTGAACGGGCCGAGCGGGAGCGGTTGGCCAAGCTGAAAGCGGAGCAGGAGCGTCAGCGCAAGCTGGCCGAACAGCGCCGCGCCGAGCAACAACGACTCGCCGCTCAGCAGAACAAAACCGTCAAACCGGCAGAACCGGCCGAAGAGGTAGCCAGCAGCAAACCGGAGCGCGGCTCGGGCATCAGCAGTGCCGGTCACTACAGTGGTCTCAAGACCAATGGCAGCCTGCGCTGGCCGGTACAGGGGCCGATCCTCATCTCCTACGGTTCACCGCGCACCGCCCAGCTCAAGTGGAAAGGCACCCTGATCGGCGCCAGCGAAGGAACCCAGGTCAAGGCTGTCGCACCGGGACAAGTGGTTTACGCCGACTGGCTCGATGGCTTCGGTATGCTGCTGGTAATCGATCATGGTAAGGGCTATATGAGCCTCTACGGTCACAATCAGTCGCTGCTGCGTCAGGTTGGCCAGAATGTGGAACAGGGTGAACCGGTAGCACTGGTCGGTGACAGCGGCGGTCAGGACAGACCGGGCCTCTACTTCGAAATTCGCTATCAGGGCGAGGCGATCAACCCGACCAAATGGCTGGCCAAGGGTTGAGTTAACCCGGCCGACAAACGCGTCACACACTCACTAGCAAAAGCCTGCATCACGCAGGCTTTTGTCATTTCAGGAGCATAGCCCCCCCACTGTCGGTCCCATTTGATGAAAAATTACCTATTTTTTCGCTCGGCTCAGGGGAAAACAACCAAACCGATCTGCTCCAGCAATGTCTGCTGCTGATCCTCGTTGATCTGTACTCCCTGCAGATCGACCCGCCGCAGATCCAGCCCCGGCAGATCGCACTGGCGCAGATCGCAGCCCTGCAGCTTGAAGCTGGTCCAGTCAATCTGGCCAAACTCGGAGCCGCTGAGATCGGAACCCGCCAGCGAGGCACCAAACAGGTTGGCCCCCTGCCAACGGTTGCCGGTCAGCTCGCACTTCTCCAGCAGGCAGCCCTCGAAGCTGGCGTAGCTGAAGTTGTTGCCGGTCAGATGGGCCTCGCAGAAGTAGCTTTTGGCGGTGATCTGGTTGGCGAAGCTGGCATGGCTGAAGTTGATACCGACCGCCTGACAGTCGCGCATCTCCAGCCCCAGACACTGGCTGCGGCTGCAATCGGCCATGGTGAGATCGCAGCACAGGAAGCTGGCCTCGCGCAGATCACAACCCTGCAACAGGCAGCCCCGTTCACTTTCCCGATCGTAGAAGCTGCAGTCGATGAAGCGACTATCGCTCAAATCCAGCCAGGAGAAGTTGCAGCCGATAAAGCGGCACTCCGAGAACTGTTCCCCCTCCACATCCTGTTGCTCGAACCGGACATCCACGAACTGCTTGCCTCTGATCATCGGAAAACTCCTGCAAAAACGGCTTCATATGCTGACTTTATCCGCCAAAAACGGTAATGTTACATGTAACATCCACGCTGGACACCCCTATGAGCCCCACCCGCAAGCGCCGCCCCACCCTGCAAGATATCGCCGACCAGACCGGCGTGACCAAGATGACTGTCAGCCGCTATCTGCGCGACCCGCAGACCGTGGCGGAGGGGACCCGCGAGCGGATCGCGGCTGTGGTGGAAGAGCTGGGTTATATCCCCAACCGGGCGCCGGATATTCTCTCCAACGCGACCAGCAAGGCGATCGGCATCCTGATCCCCTCCCTCTCCAACCAGGTCTTCTCGGCAGTGATTCATGGCATCGAGTCGGTAACCCGACCGGCCGGTTACCAGACCTTGCTGGCCCACTACGGCTACAGCCCGGAGCGAGAAGAGGAGCAGGTCGCGTCCCTGCTCTCCTATCACGTGGATGGGCTGATCCTCTCCGACAGCCAGCACACCGAGCGCACCCGCAAGATGATCGCCACCGCTGGCATTCCGGTGGTGGAGACCATGGATCTGCCACAAACCCCCATCGACATGGTGGTCGGCATGGACCATAGAGCCGCGGCCCGGGCCATGGTAACAGAGATGCTGCACCGGGGCCGACGCAAGGTGGTCTATCTGGGAGCGCGGCTCGACGTGCGCACCCAGCTGCGGATGGAGGGTTACTATCAGGCGATGACCGACTTCGGCCTCACCGGCCAGCATCTGCTGACCGAACAATCCTCCAGCTTCACTCTGGGGGGCGAGCTGCTGGATCAGGCGCTGGTGCGCTATCCCGACCTCGACGGCCTGTTCTGCACCAACGATGACCTGGCGGTGGGCGCCCTGCTGCAGTGTCAGGCCAAGTGGATCCCGGTGCCCCAGCAGATCGCCATCGCCGGTTGCAACGCTCTCGATATCGGCCACGCCATGACCCCCAAGCTGGCCAGTATCGCCACCCCGCGGGAAGCGATCGGTCGGGAGGCGGCCACCATGCTGCTGGCACGTCTCAACGGCCAATCCCAACCCGACACCCGCAAGGATATCGGCTTCTCCCTCTATGTCGGGGAGAGTCTGGGGTAATCCCTTCCCTCACCCACTTAAGTCACGCCGATAACAAACAGGCCACCCGAGGGTGGCCTGTTTGGTTTTCTGCACAACTGAGGCTTAACGTTTAACCAGCTCAACCGCTTCGCGGGAGAGGCGAGTAACCTCTTCCCAGTTACCGCTCTTGACCGCATCGGCCGGCAGCATCCAGGAGCCGCCGACGGTGGCCACGCATTTGAGCGCCAGATAGTCGGCCACGTTTTTCGGGCCGATACCGCCGGTCGGGCAGAACTTCACCTGGGGCAGCGGCGCGGCAATGGCGGAGAGCGCCTTGGTGCCGCCGTTCGCTTCGGCCGGGAAGAACTTCAGGTGGTCGTAGCCCGCTTCCAGCGCCTGCATCACTTCAGACGGAGTTGCCACACCCGGGATCAGCGGTGCAGTGCTCTTGGCCGCGTGGGCCAGCAGTGCCGGGGTCATGCCCGGGGAGATGACGAAGCGGGCACCGGCAGCAACGGCGGCGTCAAACTGCTCGCAGTTGAGCACGGTACCGGCACCGACCATGGCATCCGGCATCGCCTTGGCAATGAGGGCGATGGCATCGAGCGCCACCGGGGTGCGCAGGGTGATTTCGAAGACAGAGATGCCGCCGTCGAGCAGCGCCTTGGCCATCGGCAGGGCCTGATCCAGCTCGTTGATAACCATCACGGGTACCAGCGGGGAGGCGGCAAACACCTCGGCCGGGGTCACTTTCCAGTTCTGCATAGCTCTTCCTTAGTCAAAGATGGTAGCGCCACACTCGGCGCTCGATACCGCGCGACGCATCACGCTGAACAGTTCACGGCCCCACCCCTCTTGTTCCAGAGTGAGGTCAATCTCGGCCTGGGTACGGCCACTCAAATCGGTCAGGCAGTCTAGGCTGCCATTTACCGCATCAACCCGCAGCAGGTCACCGTCAGCAAGCAGGCCGATGGCCCCGCCGTGCAGCGCTTCCGGGGTGACGTGGATGGCGGCCGGGATCTTGCCGGAGGCGCCGGAGAGACGGCCATCGGTGACCAGCGCCACCTTGTAACCCGCCTTCTGCAGGTTGCCGAGCACCGGCATCAGCTTGTGCAGCTCCGGCATGCCGTTGGCGGCCGGGCCATTGTGGCGCACCACGATCACGGCATCCTGATTGAGATCGCCCGCCTTGTAGGCCGCTTCCACCGCATGCTGGGAGGAGAAGACCCGCGCTGGTGCTTCAATCACCCGATACTCGGGAGCCACGGCGGAGACCTTGACCACGGCGCGGCCCAGATTGCCCGCCAGCAGCTTGGTGCCGCCGGTGGCCTGGAACACGCTACCGGAAGGTGACAGCACGCTGGCATCGCCGCTTTCGCCCACCGGCTGCCACACCAGCTGGCCATCGACCAGTGCCGGACGGCTGAGGTAATCCTGCATCTCGCCAAAGACCGGAGTGGCGTCCATGTGGATCAACCCCTCTTGCGCCAGACGGCGCATCAGGCCGGGCACGCCGCCTGCCTGTTCGAAGGCGTTTACGTCGGCCGGGCCGTTCGGGTACATGCGAACCAGCAGCGGCACCACGTCGGAGAGATCGCTGATGTCATCCCAGGTCAGTACCAGACCGGCCGCGCGGGCCAGCGCCACCATGTGGATGCTGTGGTTGGTACTGCCGCCGGAGGCGAGCAGGGCCACCAGACCGTTGACCAGCGAGCGCTCGTCCAGCACCTCGCTCAGCGGGCGATAGGCCGGGGAACCCGGGATCATGGCGCTGATGCGGCGGGCCGCTTCGGCGGTCAGGGCGCGGCGCAGCTCGCTATGGGGATGCACAAAAGCAGAGCCCGGCAGCATCAGGCCCATGGCCTCGAATACCAGCTGGTTGGTGTTGGCGGTGCCGTAGAAGGTGCAGGTGCCTGCCGCGTGGTAGGCGCCGCACTCCATCTCCAGCAGGGCATCACGGCCCACTTCACCGGCGGCGTACTTCTGACGCACCCTCACCTTCTCGTCGTTGCTGATGCCGCTCGCCATGGGGCCCGCCGGTACGAATGCAGTCGGCAGGTGAGCGTGGGAGAGGGCCCCCATGATCTGACCCGGAGCAATCTTGTCGCAGATGCCGAGCAGCAGGGTGGCGTCGAAGGTGTTGTGAGAGAGCGACAGCGCGGTCGCCTGGGCGATCAGGTCGCGGGAGAAGAGGGACATGTCCATCCCCGGCTGACCCTGGGTCACGCCGTCGCACATGGCGGGCACGCCGCCGGCGACCTGGGCACTGTGGCCCAGTTCGGCCAGTACCGCCTTGATCTGATCCGGATAGCCCTGATAGGGCTGATGGGCGCTCAGCATATCGTTGTAGGCGGTGACGATGCCGACGTTGGCGCGGGTCATATCGAGAATGCGACCCTTCTCGTCACTGCTGCAGGCGGCCACGGCGTGAGCCAGGTTGCCACAGGCCAGCGCGGCGCGGGTCTTGCCCTGCTCTGCCTGACGCTGGATGCGGGCCAGAAATGCCTGACGACGGGCGACACTGCGCTCGCGGATGCGGGCGGTGACGTCGGAAATTACCTGATGAATCATTGGGCTTGCTCCAATGCTGTGACGGCGCGGTCAACCACCTGTTCGAAGGTGCCGTCGATATCAATGTGGAATACACCGGCTTCGCCATCCGGGCGCTCCAGAGTATCGAACTGACTTTGTACCATGCTTTCACGCATGAAGTGGCCCTTGCGGGCACGCATCCGCTCGAGGATCAGCGGCTGGCTGCCGTCGAGAAAGATAAAGCTGACCGACTCGTTGCCTTCGCGGATCTGGTCGCGGTACTTCTTTTTGAGAGCGGAACAGACGATGATGCCGGTCTCGTTCTTCTGCTCGAGACTGTAGGCGGCGTCGCGGATCCGCTCCAGCCAGGGGGCGCGATCCTCATCGTTGAGGGGGTTGCCGCCAGCCATCTTCTGGATGTTGGCCTTGGGGTGGAGATCATCACCATCGATGAACTTGGCGCCCAGCGCTTCTGCCACCTTGAGGCCCACGCTGGATTTACCGCTGCCACATACACCCATCACGATAATGCACTTACCCGCCATAATTTGACCTCTGTCCCACTTTTCAAAAAACCAGCTGTTGATGGGTTCTAATCTAACACGTTACCGGTAACATGTTACCGGTAACGATTGAAAATGTGAAGTCTGCCACAGACTGAGCAAACCCATAGTCACCTGGGCATATGATGTTGAGCCCTTGCCATAAATCTAAATAAATCATAAAGATATGGTTTGCCGACGGATCGGCAAGGTGTCACGACTGAACTTGGAAAAAGGAACGCATAACAATGTCTGACCTCTCCCTGATCATGACAGCCGCCGGCTCGATTGTGCTGCTGCTCTTCCTGGTGATGAAGGCCCGGCTCCACGCCGTGGTAGCCCTGATCCTGGTCTCCATGGTGGCGGGTCTCGCCGCCGGCATGAACCCGGCCGACATCGCCGCCACCATCCAGAAAGGGATGGGCGGCACCCTCGGCTTCGTCGCCGTGGTGGTGGCGCTGGGTGCCATGTTTGGCAAGGTGATGGAAGTGACCGGTGCCCTCGACCGGGTGGCTCACACCCTGCTCGGCAAGTTCGGCGTCAAGCGCGCCAACTGGGCCATGGCTCTGACCGGCTTTGTCTGTGCCCTGCCGCTCTTCTTTGACGTGGCCGTGGTGCTGCTGATCGGTGTCGCCTTCGCCATCGTCCGCCGTGGCGGCGGCAGCGTGGTGAAGATCGGTATCGCCCTGCTGGCCGGTATCGCCACCTGCCAAGCCTTCCTTATTCCGGCGCCGGGCCCGATCCTGGTCGCTTCCCAGCTGGGTGCCGACTTCGGCTACATGATCCTGTTCGGCCTGATCGCCGCCGTACCGGCGCTGATCCTGGCGGGCCCGCTGTTCGGTGACTTCATCAGCAAGATCGTCGATGTACCGCTGCCTGCCGATGCCCAGAACAGTGTCCACGATGACAGCAAATCCCTGCCCTCCTTCGGGCTGGCCATGGGCCTCATCGGCCTGCCGCTGCTGCTGATCGGCCTCAAGACCATCGTCGGTCGCTTTGTCGAGGCGGGCTCCACCCTGCACAACTGGCTGGAGTTCATCGGTCACCCCTTCACCGCCATCATGGTCGCCTGTCTGGCCGCCTTCTATCTGCTGGGTATTCGCCGTGGCATGTCCCGCGACGAGGTGATGAGCGTCTGCAACAGCGCCATCCAGCCGGCTGGCGTCATTATTCTGGTTACCGGTGCCGGTGGCGTGTTCAAGCAGGTGCTGGTTGATTCCGGTGTGGGTGCTGCCCTTGGCAACATGCTGGCCGATTCCGGTCTGCCCATCGTCGCGCTGGCCTTCATTCTGGCCGCTGCGGTACGGGTGATTCAGGGCTCCGCCACCGTCGCCATGCTGACCGCCTGTGGTCTGGTGCTGCCGATGCTGGAGCCCCTCGGTCTGAACGGTGCCCAGCTGGCTGCCGTCACCATCGCCATCGGCGGCGGTGCCATCGTGCTCTCCCACGTCAACGACTCCGGTTTCTGGCTGGCGAACCGCTACCTCGGCCTGACCGAGAAGCAGACCCTGCAGACCTGGACCGTGATGGAGACCATCATCGGCACCACCGGCGGCGTGATGGCGATGATCATCTACAGCTTCCTCTGACATGGGCGAAATGCTGACAAAAAGGCCTCACTCGTGAGGCCTTTTTCATCTTTCTGATGATTCTTTCTTTGGCTGAGAGGGCTAGATTGCTAGAATCGCCTATTCATCGCTCCGAGTGGAACGCTTAACCCCGTGATTTCAGGTTTATCTATGCATTCATCGGCCCATTATCGACAACTGCTGGCGCGCCTGCCCCAGATCGCCGTCGCAGCGGATCAGTTTGAAGTGCTCTACAGCGCCCAGGATTTCAAACGCCGCATTCTTGCGCTTATCGCCAGTGCCACCCGGCGCATCTATCTGGTCGCGCTCTATCTGCAGGATGACGAAGCAGGCCGGGAGATCCTCTCCGCCCTCTACGCCGCCAAGCAACGCAATCCGGCCCTCGACATCAAGCTGTTCGTCGACTTCCACCGTGCCCAGCGCGGCCTGATCGGCAAGGGCAAGCAGGGCGGCAACCACCTGATGTATCAGGCCATGGCTGCCGAACACGAGCACCAGATCGAAATCTATGGCGTGCCGGTCAAGGGGCGCGAGCTGCTCGGCGTGCTCCACCTCAAGGGCTTCATCTTTGATGATGTGGTGCTCTACTCCGGTGCCAGCCTCAACGACATCTACCTGCACCAGCAGGATCGCTACCGCTTCGATCGCTATCACCAGATCACCAGCCCGGAGCTGGCCCGCAGCATGGTCAACTATGTGGATGACCTGTTCGTGAAGAGCGACGCGGTGCAGCGACTGGATCACAGCGATATCCCCAGCGCCAAGCAGCTGAAGGGGCCAATCCGCCGCTTCAAGCAGAACCTGCGCCAGAGCCAGTACCGCTTCAGCACCATGCCGGTCAACACTCAAGAGGTGGCCGTCACCCCCATGGTGGGTCTGGGCAAGCGCAACAATCAGCTCAACCTGATGATCCGCAATCTGGTGCGCGCCACCGAGCGGGAGATCTTCATCTGCACCCCTTACTTCAACCCGCCCAAGGAGTTGAGCAAGGATATCGAGGATCTGCTGCAGCGCGGTTGCAAAGTCACCATCGTAGTGGGCGACAAGACCGCCAACGACTTCTTCATTCCGCCGGAAGAGAAGTTCTCCACTATCGGTGGCCTGCCCTATCTCTACGAGACCAACCTGCGCAAGTTTGCCGAGCGCAACCAGCGCCACATCGACGACGGTCGCCTCAACCTGATGCTCTGGTGTTGCGAGCGCAACTCCTACCATCTCAAGGGGATCTTCGTGGATGACGAGTGGGCCCTGCTCACCGGCAACAACCTCAACCCCCGCGCCTGGGCGCTGGATCTGGAGAACGGCCTGCTGGTACACGATCGTCGCCACCTGCTGCGTCCCCAGTTCAATGCCGAGCGGGAGAACATCCTGACCAACACCAAGCGGATCAGCCACTTCGATCAGGTGGAGCAGATCCAGGACTACCCGGAACAGGTGCGCAAGCTGCTGGGACGGATCCACAGGGTCAAGGCCCACCTGCTGCTAAAACGCATCATCTGACCTTGGGCGCCATGCGCCCGCACCTTGCCTGTTGGCAACCACACAAAGGCCTCCCGTTTTCGGCAGGCCTTTGTTATATCCGCCGTTTCCCCCGCCTTGGCGGCCCAGCCAGCAGCAACTCGGCTTGCATCGGCCCCTCAACAACCCCTATCATCTGGACATATTTACAGTGTTTTCGGGCATCTAATTGATGAAATTGGATAAAATTCCTCTCGATAGCCTCAAGGGTGTCGGCAGCAAGATGCTGGAGAAGCTCGAGCGGCTGGGACTGGCCACGGTACAGGACCTGCTGTTCCATCTCCCCCTGCGCTACGAGGACCGCACCCAGGTGTGGCCCATCGGCGATCTGCCGCCCGGCCTGCACGGCGCCGTCGAGGGGGAGATCCAGGACACTCAGCTGGTGATGGGGCGCCGTCGCATGCTGGTCTGTCGCATCAGCGATGGCACCGGCACCCTCACCCTGCGCTTCTTCAACTTCACCGCCGCCCAGAAGAACAGTCTGGCGACGGGCCGCCTGATCCGCTGCTTTGGCGAGGTGCGCCCCGGCAAATACGGGCTGGAGATGGCCCACCCCGAGTACAAGCTGCTCGGCGAGGAGCAAGCCGGCCAGACCGAAGAGGCGCTCACCCCCGTCTACCCGACTACCGAGGGACTGCGCCAGCTCACCCTGCGCAACCTCACCGATCAGGCGCTGGCCCAGCTCGACCTCTATGGCGTCGAGGAGCTGCTGCCCGCCGGCCTCTATCCCCATCAGATTGAGCTGGCCGCCGCCCTGAAACTGCTGCACCGTCCGCCCCCCTCGGTGGCGCTGCCGCTGCTCGAAAGCGGTCAACATCCGGCCCAGCAGCGGCTGGTGCTGGAAGAGCTGCTGGCTCACAACCTCTCGGTCTTGAAGGTGCGTGCTCAGGCACAAACCCAGCTGGCCCGCGCCCTCAAACCTGCGCCCGCGCTGGTCGAACAGCTGCTCGGCGCCCTGCCGTTCAAGCCCACCGGCGCCCAGAGCCGGGTGGTGGCCGAGATAAGCAAGGATCTGCAACAGAGTCACCCCATGATGCGGCTGGTGCAGGGTGACGTGGGCTCCGGCAAGACCCTGGTCGCGGCGCTGGCGGCCCTGCAGGCCATCGGCAACGGCTGTCAGGTGGGCTTGATGGCACCGACCGAGCTGCTGGCGGAACAGCACGCCATCAACTTCGCCAAATGGCTGGAGCCGCTCGGCATCGGAGTCGGCTGGCTGGCCGGCAAGCAGAAAGGCAAGGCGCGGGAAGAGGCGCTGGCCGCCATCGCCGATGGCAGCGTCAAGATGGTGGTGGGCACCCACGCCATCTTTCAGGAGCAGGTGGTGTTCCAGCGTCTGGCGCTGGTCATCATCGATGAACAGCACAGATTCGGGGTGCATCAGCGCCTCGCCCTGCGTGAGAAAGGGGAGCGGGAGGGGGTGCATCCCCATCAGCTGATCATGACCGCCACCCCCATCCCCCGCACCCTGGCGATGACCGCCTATGCCGACCTCGATACCTCGGTCATCGACGAGCTGCCGCCGGGCCGAACCCCCATCACCACGGTAGCGCTACCCGACAGCCGTCGCGGCGATGTGATCGAGCGGGTCAAGCTCGCCTGCACCGAGGGCAAGCAGGCCTACTGGGTCTGCACCCTGATCGAGGAGTCGGAGGTGCTGGAGTGTCAGGCTGCCGAGGATACCGCCGCCGAGCTGCAAAACCTGCTGCCCGGCCTGCACATCGGGCTGGTACACGGTCGGATGCGCCCGGTCGAGAAACAGCGGGTGATGGAGGAGTTCAAGGCAGGCATACTGCAACTGCTGGTCGCCACCACCGTCATCGAGGTGGGGGTGGATGTGCCAAACGCCAGCCTGATGATCATCGAGAACCCGGAACGGCTCGGGCTGGCGCAGCTGCACCAGCTGCGCGGCCGGGTCGGTCGCGGAGCGGTAGCCTCTCACTGCGTGCTGCTCTATCATGCCCCCTTGTCCAAAACGGCCCAGAGCCGGCTCGGGGTGCTGCGTGAGACCAACGACGGTTTCCTCATCGCCCAGCGCGATCTGGAACTGCGCGGCCCGGGGGAACTGCTCGGCACCCGCCAGACCGGTCTGGCCGATCTCAAGATCGCCGATCTGGTGCGGGATCAGCCGCTTATTCCGCAGGTACAGAAGATGGCGCGCTTCCTTATGGATAGGCATCCGAGTCATGTCGAACCCTTGATACGGCGCTGGCTTGGCTTACGGGATCACTATTCCAATGCCTGATCGAGGTAGATGCAGAAGATGGGCACATGTCCTTATGGATAGGCACCCGAGCCATGTCGACCCGCTGATCCGCCGCTGGCTCGGCCTGCGAGATCACAACTCCAACGCCTGACCACATAACAGAAACAGGAGGAAAGCACTTATGAATTCCTGGCTACGCGGCCTGCTCTACACCTTTGCCTTCCTGCTGCTCTTTGTCTGGGTTGCCCTCGGCCTGTTCGACGCCGAGCGCGCCAAAGGCCCCATCGCCAGCTGGATCAGCCAGCAGACCGGCGTACCGGTCACCATAGGACGACTGGTATTCAACCCGCTCCACCCCTACACCCTGCTGGCGGAGCAGGTGCGCTACGGCGATGCCGTCTCCCTCGACAAGATCTATCTGGAGATCGAGAGCATCGACTGGCTGAGCCGCGATGTGCGGATCGCCCATCTCGACCTCATTCGCCCCGCCATCAAGCTGCCGCTGCCCAACCAGCTGCCGAACCTGCCGGTGCACTCCCTCACCATCAGTGACAGCACTATCGATCGCCTCAGTCTGGAGAGCCCCGAGCTGACCCTGCGCGGTCTCAACGCCACTCTGAGCGACTGGGAGCTGATCGACCCGAAACGGCAACCACAGGCCAACCTGAACCTCAATATCGGCCAGCTGGAGACCCCGCAATTCACCTTCGCCCGTCTCAACCTGCAAGGACGGCTCGAGGGGGAAGTGCTGCGCACCGACAAGCTGGTGACCAACCTGTTTGACGGTCTGCTGGAGACCGGCATGGTGCTGGACTGGCCCGCCCGCACCCTGCAACTGCACGATCTCAAGGCGCGCGGCATGCGGGTGGAGCTGGGCGATCTGACACAACAAGGCTCCCCGCAGCGCTTCCCGTTGCAAAGCGTATCGCTGGATCGTGGTCAGCTGGACGGCGTCAGCCTCAACGACATCAATCAGGAGCTCTCCTTCAACAACTTCAGCGGCCAGCTCACCGCCTTCAACTGGCAGGCGGGCAACCAGCCCACCGGCTATCTGACCGGCACCCTGGGGGACATGGGTCGTGGTCTGTTCCAGCTGGAGGAGATCAAGGGCAAGCTCGCCTTCTCGCCCCAGCAGATCGACGGCGAACTGCAGGGCAAGGCCTATGAAGGGGAGTTCAATGTCGAGCTCTCCCTCGATACCCAGCAGCAAAAGCTGACCCTGAAAGACGTGGCGCTGAGCGGCATGGATATCAGCCTGCCGCAGGGTTGGTGGCAGGATTGGCAGAGCTGGCGCCCGCAGCAGGTCGATATCCGCAAGCTGGCGTTCGACAAGCTCAAGGTGCTCTCCTTCGACGATACCCTGCCCCTGTCGCTGACCGGCTGGCAGCTCTATCTGAGCGATCTCGCCCTGCGCGATAACCAACCCGGCCCGCTGCTCGGCCGTGCCCGTATCGAGAGCAAGTGGTTCGAGCTGGTGTGGGATGGACTCAGCGCACGCAACGGCGAGCTGGATGGGGAACTGACCCCCAGCTCCTGGCAACTGGGAAAACTCACCAGCTCGCTGCCGGATGAGGGCACCCTCAGTCTGAGTGGCCAGTGGGGCCGCGAACCGGGCCAGAGCAGCCGCCTTCAACTGCAGGCGACCAAGCTGGATCTGCAGCAATGGGGCAAGATATTCCACTCTCCGGTCTCCTTTGCCGGCAAAGCGGACGTGAGCGCCGACCTGCAAGCCGAACACGGCAAGACGGCGGGCGAGTGGCGCCAGAGCCTGCAGGGCAGCTTTGCCCTCGATGCCGACGAGCCGTTCTGGGACAAGGTAAAGATAGACCCGCTGCTGGATGAGTGGTTCAAGGGGGCGACCCCGCCCACCCTGACGCCGGATCAGCTGTGGCAGGCGATGCAGGAGGGTGACACCCCCTTCTACCGCATCAGGGTGCAGGGCAAGATCGACAAGGGGCAACTACAAGTCGAGCAGGCTGGCGCCTCCACCATCACTCATCTGCTGGCGCTGCAAGGGGGGATCGATCTGGTCAACGAGCAGTGGCAGCTGGATCTGGGGATCCTCAACGGCAACCGCTGCGCCGAACTGCTCGGCCAGTGGCGCGGGCCGCTGACGGAACCCACGCTGGCCTGGAGCTTCCCGCAAAAGCAGGATGCCTGCGGCTGGGAAGTGGGAGTACGCTATCCGCCGCAAGGCAACAGCGCCCCGCTCTGGCGACCGGCTCCCGCACCGAAAGCCCAAAACCAGGCCCAAGTGCAGACCCAAGCCGGGCAGACAAGCGACAGCCAGCAAGGGTAAAAACAGACAAGGCCTCATGATGAGGCCTTGTTGTTTGATGGGGAAATGGCGCGGTTACTGGCCCGGACGGCGGGGCGGCTGCACCACGTAGTGACCGAGGAACTCCGCCGCCAGCTTGCTGCCGCTGAACAGCTGGATCTTGAGGCTGAAGGTGGCAGGCTCCCCCCGTTTGAGCGGCTGCAGCACGGCGGGCATCCCCTCGCGGGCCACTCGCGCCTCCGGCTCCTCATCGACCGGGCCATGATATTTGATGGTGCTCTCGGCCAGCACCGGCTCGCCCACCAGCCCCTCCTCTTTAAGCTGCAACCAGATCAGCCCCCAGCCTGCCAGCACGCACTGGCTATAGACACTGCCGGCGAACATACTGCCATGCACGTTGAAATTGGCCGCCAGATTGGCCTTGAGATGGAAGGTCTGGCCGTCGTAGTGGCTGATGTGCATCCCCATCTTCTCGCTGATGGGTACCCCGCGCGACCAGCGGGTGGTGAGATCCTGACACCACTCCGGCCGGTACTGGATAGTCTGCAACGGGCTCAGGGATTTGATCATCTGGCGATGGGGAATGCGGCCAAAGGAGACGGGGCCGCCCCCCACTTCGAGAAAGCCGCACTTGCGATAGAACTCCACAGCTTCCTGACGGGCGTTCATCACCAGCCGTTTCACCTTCTCGCTGCGGGCCAACTGCTCGAGATCCTCCACCATTTTGGCGCCCAGCCCCTGGCCGCGATATTCGGGACGCAGCGCCATAAAGCGGATCTGCGCCTCGTCGCCGCCGATAAAGAGGCGGCCCACCGCGATGGGAGTGCCATCGGGGGCCAGCATCAGCCGGTGAATGGCGACGGTGTCGTATTCGTCCCGCTCGGAACCGACGGGCAGATTGAAGGGCTTACGCAGAAGTTCCCAGCGCAACTGGTAGTAGGCATCCAGCTCGGCGACTGTCTGAGGGGTGACTACCCGGTACATAGTTTCATCCTTGAGTTACACTGGTCGGAAACCATCTTGCCGTGCAAATTCATGGACTTCAATCTGCAAGCGTACCAAGCCGATCACTTGTTGCACCTCAGCGTCAAACCCCAGCGCCGCCTCACGGTACAGGAAAATGACCAGCACCGCTGGCTGGAGATAGACGGCGTGGTGCAATCCGCCATGTCGCTCGCCGACCCCGCGACCCTCTGTCTGCCCCATCAACGGGTCATCGCCTGCCTGCTGCCGGAGCGGGCTGAGCAGATCCTCGAACTGGGGCTGGGTGGCGGTGATCTCACCCGCCATCTGAGTCAGCGCTGGCCCTCGGCCCGCCACGAGTGCGTTGACCTCGACGAAGAGGTGCTGACCGTTTATCAGCAGTTTTTCCAGCATCAGGAGAGCGATAAACGCGCTGCTCCCGCACTCCATCAGGCCGATGCCCTCGCCTTTCTGGAGCAGAGCGAGCAGCAGTACGACCTCATCCTGCTCGATCTCTTCAGTCAGGATGGCAACCCGCTGCTGCTGTTTCAGGAGCGGCTCTACCGGGCGCTGGCTCCCCGCCTCTGCGGCACCCTGGTGATCAACCTGCTGCCGCGCACCGCACTGGAGCTAACCCACGCCCTGACACTGATAGAACAGTGGATTGGCCCCGCCACCCCCTATCCGGTTGCGGGGCTCATCAACGTAATCGTCCACGTCACACCGCGGGACGAAACATCTTCAGACCTGTAGCCAGAACGTCGTTGGCCCCTCGTTGACCAGCGCCACCTTCATGTCGGCGGCAAAACGGCCGGTTTCGGTCGGGATGCCGCTGGCGGCGGCCTTGGCCACGAAGTAGTCATAGAGCCGCTCGGCCTCGCTCGGGTGAGCACCGCAGGAGAAGCTGGGACGCATCCCTCGCTTGGTATCCGCCGCCAGCGTGAATTGGGAAACCACCAGCAGACTGCCGCCGATCTGGCTGACATTCAGGTTCATCTTGCCCTCCTGATCCGGAAAGATGCGATAACCACTGACCCGATGCAGCAACTTGTCGGCCTTGGCCTCGTCATCCCCCTGCTCTACCCCGAGCAGTACCAGCAATCCCTGACCGATGGCGCCGGTCACCTCCCCCTCGACAGTCACGCTGGCCTCGCTGACCCGCTGAATCAATGCAATCACATCCCTCTCCTTTGAAAACAGAACGACCGCCCCCTCACAGGGGCGGTCGTCGATGCTACCAATAAACCGATGGCCAAGGCGATGGCTTAGCCAAGCTCCTCACTCGCCGGTTTCTCATATTCACCGAGGCAGGCCGTGGTTTCAGCCCCCAGCAGCACCACCAGCCAGCTGAGATAGACCCAGACAAACAGGATCGGGATGGTGGCCAGCGCGCCGTAGATGGCCTGATAGGAGGGGAAGTTGGTGATGTAGATGGCAAAGCCGCGCTTGGCCAGCTCGAACAGGGTCGCAGCTACCAGCGCACCGATAAAGGCGTGGATCAGCCGCACCTTGCAGTTCGGCACCACGGTATAGACCAGCAGGAATGTGAGCACCGAGAAGAGGAACGGCAAACCGCGCAACAGCAGATAACCGATACCGAACAGGCTCTCGGCGCCAAACAGCCGCAGCGAGAAGATATAGGAGGAGATGGCGATACTGGCCCCGATAAGCACAGGCCCCAGGGTCAGGATCATCCAGTACATGGCAAAGGCCTGCGCCAGCGGGCGGCCCTGGGTCGAACGCCAGATGTAGTTGAGGTTTTTGTCGATGGCGGAGATCAGCATCAACGCCACCACCACCAGCGCCCCAATCCCCACTGCCGTGGTGTTGGTGGCATTGGCAACGAAGCCGTCGATGTACTCCTTGAGCATGTCTCCCGCAGTCGGCACGAAGTTGTGGTAGACGAACTGCTCCATCGCCTGCTTGAGGCTCTGGAACACCGGGAAGGCGGACATCATGCCAAAGACCACGGCGATCATCGGCACCAGCGAAAGCAGGGTGACATAGGCCAGATAACCGGCGGTAACCGTCAATCTGTCCTGCTGGAAACGGCCCCAGACAAACTGGGCAAAGTGGCGACCATCATGGCGCAAGAAGGAGAGGGCGTGGGCCAAACGGCCACTGACAGGCTGCTGCATCTTGATTCTCGTTAGCGTCATAGTGGCAATATTGTGTCAGAGGAGAGCGCTGTTTGACCACCTTTGAACCCGATTTGCCTCCATCAGCCCCAACCTGTCACCCGACTGGCGTCTCTGGCTGTCGTCAGAAGCACAAATAAAAACGGCCCCGCTATGGGGCCGTTTGCAACGCCGGATTACAGCATGTAGTCCGCGGGCAGCTCGATGCGGGCGACGCCGGAGGCGACCGCTGCCAGCGCCACGGCGCGGGCTACGCGCGGCAGCAGACGGGCATCCATCGGCTTGGGAATAACGTAATCCTTGCCGAAGGCGAGCTCGCTCACCCCGGCGGCGGTCAGTACCTCGGCCGGCACCGGCTCCTTGGCCAGCGCACGGATCGCCTCGACCGCGGCAATCTTCATGGCATCGTTGATGCGGCTGGCACGGGCATCGAGGGCACCGCGGAAGATGAAGGGGAAACAGAGCACGTTGTTAATCTGGTTCGGGTAATCGGAGCGACCGGTACCCATGATGAGGTCGCTGCGCACCCCGTGGGCCAGCGCCGGCTTGATCTCCGGATCCGGGTTGGAGCAGGCGAAGATCACCGGATTGGGCGCCATCAGGGCGACCGCTTCGGCGGGCAACACGTCTGGGCCGGAAACACCGACAAACACATCCGCCCCTTCGATGACATCCATCAGGGTGCGCAGCGGGGTCTCGTTGGCGAAGCGCTGCTTGTACTTGTTGAGATCGCTGCGGCCGGTGTGGATAACACCCTGACGATCCAGCATGAAGATGTTGTGCGCTCTGGCGCCACACTTGATCAGCAGATCCATGCAGGCGGTGGCGGCAGCCCCAGCCCCCATGCACACAATGCGGCTGTCACTGATCTGCTTGCCTTGCACTTCCAGCGCGTTGAGCAGACCGGCGGCGGTGACGATGGCGGTACCGTGCTGGTCATCATGGAACACCGGAATATCGCAGCGTGCGATCAGCGCCTCTTCAATCTCGAAACACTCAGGTGCCTTGATATCTTCCAGATTGATGCCACCGAAGGTATCGGCGATGGCCGCCACCGTGTCGATGAACTGCTGGCTGGTCTCGTGCTTCACCTCGATGTCGATGGCGTCGATGCCGGCAAAGCGCTTGAACAGCAGGGCCTTGCCCTCCATCACCGGCTTGGAGGCCAGCGGCCCCAGATTACCCAGACCCAGAATGGCGGTGCCGTTGGAGATGACGGCCACCAGATTGCCCTTGCCGGTATAGCGATAGGCATCGGCCGGGTTGGCGGCGATCTCGCGCACCGGCTCGGCAACACCCGGGCTGTAGGCCAGCGCCAGATCACGGGCGGTTTCGGCAGGCTTGGTCAGGGCGATGGCAATTTTGCCCGGTACGGGCAGGGCGTGGTAATCGAGTGCTTCTTGACGCAGATCGGACATGGGGGACCCCGATGTGGTTGGTGCAAATGAGGTGCCGACAGGGGGCACACAGAAGGGCGGGGATCATAAAAGAAAGCGGTGGGCATGCCCAGCAGATCATGCTGCCGCTAGCCAGATCAGACCAGTTATTTCAGCACCTTACCCCACCCACACCTACCACTTTAGTTATAGATTCTGCCGCGTGGGATAAAAATGGAGCAAAAAGGGCGGCAAATTGGCCTTGCCGCCCTTTCTGTCAGTGCTGTAGACCTGACTCAGTTGCCCAGATAGACCGGCAACAGATTTGCCATCGACAGGAAGTGGAACAGCGCGGTCGCCAATCCGAACAGGATCAGCAGCCAGGCCATCAGCTTGCCGCCGGGGGTGACGAAGTGGGGGGTCACTTCGCCCCGCTCGGCCCGCGCCCGGGTGCGCAGCACCAGCAATGCCGGGATGATGCAGGTCCAGATGGTGGCGGCGGCACCGGCATAGCCGATGGCCAGCAGGAAGCCGAACGGGAAGAGCAGGGAGAGCAGCAGCGGCGGCAGGAAGGTGACCGCCCAGGTCTTGCTGCGACCGACGCGGCTGTTGTCGAACTTGAACAGATCAGCCAGATAGTCGAACACCCCGAGCCCCACCCCGATAAAGGAGGAGAGAATGGCCGCCATGGAGAAGCCGTTGATGGCGCTGGCCACCTTCTCCGATTCGATCACCCCTGAAAGCGCGGAGAGCAGCACACTCACGTCTCCCCCTTTGGCAATCACAGGGGCAAAATCCTGACGGGGCAGGTTGCCGAAGATCCCCAGCAGCCAGAGCACGTAGAGCGCCAGCGCGATCAGGGTTCCCCCCAGAATGGCCCATCTGGCCTGCTGCTCGTTCTGGTAATAGGCACGCAGGGAGGCAACAGAGTGGTGATAGCCAAACGAGGTGAGCGCCACCGGCAGCATTGCCATGGCATAGGGGGCGTAGCGACTCTCGCTGCCCGCCAGATCGAGCAGGGTCGGCAGCTTGATACTGCCGAGCAGCCCGGCCACACCGAGGGCGAAACTGAGGATCATAAAGGCGATCAGCACCACAGAGATGCGGTCAACGGCGCGAGTCGAGTGCCACACCACTGCAGAGAAGAGCGCCACGAACAGCACGGATGCGAGCTTGCTGTCGATCCCCAGAATCCCCTGCAGGATGGCACCGGAGGAGGTGATATAGGCGTAGAGCAGAATGCCGCCAACAAAGTAGACCGAGAGGTTGTTGAGGAGATTGAGCTTCTCCCCCAGCAGCTCGCGAGTCACGGTATTGAAGGAGACCCGCATATCGTGGTGCTGGAAGGATTCCAGCAACATCCAGCCGGAGAGGGTCATCATCACCATGGTGACGGTCAGCGCCAGCACCGACCAGAGGGTCCAGGCCCCCGCCCCCGAACTCGGCAGACCGAGCATGCCGGCTCCCACGCAGACGCTGGCAATGATGCAGGCGCCCCCCAAAATTGACGGTTTTTTCTTCATAATCCCTTCTTTTTCTGACTGATTATCTATCCGCGGTAAACAAGACCGCGGCATGATGCCAGCCTTTGCCATGAGACGCCTACCACTATCTGCCATAACCGGGCATGGCCGCCGCATAAAAAATGCCCCGAACGGGGCACTCTATCAGCGGGAATGGTGTGAAGAGGGGTTAATCCATCACCGGGATACCTGCCCTCGCTTCGGCCTGACGGGCGATGGCCTCGGTCATCCCCTGAAAAATGAAGAGGTGGAACGGCAACATGGCGAGCCAGTAGGCCAGCCCCCAGGCGCCCTGCGGATGCCAGTGAGCGGTGACCCGGATGCGGGTCAGGCCAGACTCCTCCGGCAGGATGTTGAACTCCAGCCGCCCGACGCCCGGGGCCTTCATGTTGAACAACAGATCGAGCCTGCGCCCCTCATCCACCCCGAGGATCTGCCAAGAGTCGAGCATGTCACCCTTCACGAAGCGATCCGGATTGGTGCGGCCACGGGTGCGGGCCGGGCCGCCGATCAGGTGATCCATCCATTCGCGCACCACCCACAGCTCGTTCATGTAGAAGTAGCGCTGCTCACCCCCCAGTTGCTGCAACACCTGCCACACCACCTCGGGAGAGGCGAGGCAGATGGCCTCGCCGCTGGCGGTACGGTCGTAGAAGCCATATTCGGGATGGCGCCAGCGCAGGCCTAGGGGGGTCTCCTGCCCCTGCTGTTCGGCACCCAGCTTCTGCTCCAGCGCCAGACTCTCCGCCAGCGCCTCGTCGAAGCTGAGCAGGGTCTGGGGCAGCAGGGCACGCAGCGGGCCGTCGTCGGCCGGGATATCGTGCTTGAGACCGCCCACCAGCGCCTTGGCCACCGGCTGCGGCACAGAAGTGACGAACTGCAGCCACCAGGCAGAGAGGCGCGGGCTCAGAAACGGGATGGGAATGATGGGGCAGCGCTTGCCGATATGAGCGGCGAACTTCTGCAACTGCTGCTGATAGCTGAGCAGCTCGGGGCCGACCGCATTGAAGATGCGGCCATCCACCTCGTCTGCCTCTACCAGCCCGCCCAGATAGTGCAGCAGGTTGGACAGCGCAATCGGCGGCGTGCGCGAGCGCACCCATTTGGGCGTCACCATCATCGGCAGGTTGAACACCAGATCCCGCATCACCTCGAACGCCGCCGAACCGGGCCCGATGATGATGCCGGCGCGCAGCTCCACCGTCGGTACGCCGGATTCGCGAAACAGCTCGCCACAGTGGCGGCGGGAGTTGAGATGGCGGCTGTTGCACTGTTCGGGCTGGATTGCCCCGAGATAGATGATGCGACGCACCCCGGCGGCACGAGCGGCGGCAGCGAAGTTCTTTACCCCCTGCTGCTCCAGACGGTGAAAATCGGCCCCCGCCCCCATGGCATGGACCAGATAGAAGACGGTATCGATACCCGCCAGCGCAGGCAGCAGGGTGATGGGTTTGAGGCTGTCGGCGAGGCGAAACTCCACCCCCTCAGGCAAGCGACAGGGACGGCGCGCCCCGGCAATCACCTTGTAGCCGAGGGTCTGCAGGTGGGGCACCAGATAGGAACCGATATATCCTGCCGCTCCCATCACCAGACAATTACGCATGAGTGCAGCCCTCAGCATCATTGATGCAAGGGGCGCCAGACAGGAATCCACCATGGCCCGCCACGTCCATCACCAGACAATTTCTCATGTAATTCTCCCTATCCTTACCGATGCTGCTTGTCAGTCAGCGTGCGCAGCGCTACCTGAAAATGTTCAACTAGAGCGCCACCATCCAGTCTCTTGCCATCCTGCCACGCCACCACCTTGCAACCTAGTACTAACCACCTCTCTGATTAGTCCGATTTGGTGTTAAGCCCTGCTCATTGACTGGTCGATAACTGACCAGATGTATAGCGCCGAGGGCGAACGTATGCGCATCGATCACTACGACCTCCAGGGGGAGGTGCAATACCGGCAACAGCAGGCCCAGAGCCGCAAGGTGCGCAACCTCGGGCCAGTGCCACCCGCCGTCAATCCACCGGAGGGCAACAACACGGCCGCGGCCGGCGAACGCAGCAGCACCCTGACCCTCACCAGCGCCCTGACGCTGCAAACCGCGAGGCAACCGCCACCAGTCAGCAAGCAGCAACACCTCCCGCCCCGCCCGCAGCGGACGTCGGCAAAGAGCAGGATGGTATTCCCGACGATGGACTGGATAACCGCCAGCGGCTGATCAAGCTGATGATTGAGGCGATGCTGGGCCACGAAATCGAGCTGCCCAAGCCGATCAAACCCTCCGAAGAGGGAGGCGATGGAGTGACCCAAGGAGACGCCGCTGCTCAAGCCGCCGAGCCGGATCAACTGGTGGAGGTGACTGACACCCTGCTGCAACAGGAGCAGCTCAAGGTGGTGGCATCGGCCAGCGTAGCGACTCGGGATGGTCAGACTATTCAGCTCGATCTCGGCTTTGTGCTCGACTGGCGCCAGCTGGAGGTGAGCCAGCGGCGCACCACCCTCAATGCCCTGAAAGACCCGCTGGTGCTCAGTCTGGATGGCAAGATCGCCGATCTGACCGAGGCTCGGATCACTTTCGATATTGATCAGGATGGCAAGGAGGATAGCCTGCCGGGTCTGCGGGAAGGGAGCGGCTTTGTGGCGCTGGATCGCAATGGCAACGGCACCATAGACGATGGGGGCGAGCTGTTTGGCGCTCGCTCCGGCAATGGCTTCGGCGAGTTGGCCACCCTGGATGAGGATGGCAACGGGGTGCTGGATGAGGGCGATAGCCAGTTTTCAGCCCTGCAGTTCTGGCATCCGGATCACACCCCCATCGCTCTGGTGGAGCTGGGGATCGGCGCCATCCTGCTGCGCCCCCTCGACACCCCCTTCAACCATCTGGGGGAGAGCGGCAATCAGGGGGTGCTGCGCCAATCCGGCCTCTATCTCACCGAACAGGGTAAAGGAGGCTGGGTGCAGCAGATCGATCTGCGGGTCTGAGCCTTGAAATGAAATCACCCATCGGTCGCTGACGATAACTGCCAGCGACCGGCGCCGGTGCCACCATCAACTCAGCTCGGTGGGGTCGATATCCAGACTCCAGCGCACCTTTTTGGTCTCGGGCCAGCCTTCCAGCTCCTTCACCGCCCAATCCAGCAGTTGGGCCAGCGGTGCCCGGTTCGGCCCCTGCACCAGCAACTGCATGCGGAACTTGCCCGCCTTGCGCTCCATAAAGCCGCTGATGGGCCCCAGCACCTGAACGTGGGGATAACGGGCGCTGCGCAGGGTATCGGCGAGACGGGAGAGGAATAGCTGCACCTCGTCACGGCCATTGGCCTCGGCGCGGAACAGCCCCTGATAGCTGAAGGGCGGCAACCCCAGCAGGCGGCGCTCTTTCAACGCCGTATCGGCGAAGTGGCCGTAACCATTCTGGGTCAGATCCTGCAGCAGGGCGTGCTCGGGATGGTGGCTCTGCAGCACTACCAACCCGGGTTTGCTGGCGCGACCGGCGCGACCCGCCACCTGGGTGTAGAGCTGGGCAAGCTTCTCGGCGGCGCGAAAATCGGCGCTGAACAGGGCACCATCCACATCCAGCAGACCCACTAGCGTCACATCCGGAAAGTGGTGGCCCTTGGCCAGCATCTGGGTACCGATCAGGATCTTGTACTTGCCCGCCTTGATGTCGCCGAGATGGGTCTCCAGCTCCCCCTTGCGACGGGTGTTGTCCCGATCGATGCGCACCACCGGATATTGCGGGAACACTGTGGTAAGCAGCTGTTCCAGCTGTTCGGTGCCCACTCCCGATCCGATCAGTTCGTTGCTGCCACACTCGGGGCAGTGGTGGGGCAAGGGGCGCACGCTGTCGCAATGATGGCAGTGCAGCCGTCGTCCGGCCTGATGCCAGGTGTACCAGGCATCACAGCGCTCACAGGCGGCGCTCCAGCCACACTGGTGGCAGATCAGAGCCGGGGCATAGCCACGGCGGTTGAGAAACAGCATCACCTGATTGCCCGCCGCCAGATGCTCTGCCATCAGCTGCTCCAGCTGGGGAGAGAGCCCGGCCTGCAGCCGCACGCTCTTGATATCCAGGATCACCTGACGGGCGGTCTGGGCGTTACCGGCGCGGCGGGTCAGGGTGAGGTGGTGATACTTGCCGGTGCGGGCGTTGTGCAGCGTCTCCAGCGACGGGGTGGCCGAGCCAAGCAGGATGGGAATACCGGCACGATGAGCCCGCATCACCGCCAGATCCCGCGCGTGGTAGCGAAAACCGTCCTGCTGCTTGAAGGAGCCGTCGTGCTCCTCGTCGATGATAATGATGCCGAGGTTGTGAAACGGGGTGAACACCGCAGAGCGGGTGCCGATCAGGATGGCGGCGGCGCCGTCGCGGCAGGCGAGCCAGGCGTCAAGCCGTTCCCGATCGTTCATAGCAGAGTTCATCGCCACCACCGGCACGTTGAAGCGGCGCCGGAAGCGGTTGATGGTCTGCGGGGTAAGACCGATCTCCGGCACCATCACCAGCGCCTGTTTGCCCGCCTTGAGCAGGGGCTCGAGGATGCTTAAATACACCTCTGTCTTGCCAGAACCTGTGATGCCATCCAGCAGGAAGGCACCAAACTTGTCGCTCTGGCTGGTAACGGCAGAGACGGCCAACGCCTGTTCGCCATTGAGGCGCAGCCCCTCCCCCGGCTCGAAGCGGGCAGCCCAATCGCCATCATGGCTCGGCTCCAGCGAACGCTTCTCCAGCAGCCCCTTCTTCTCCAGCGCGGTGAGAGCTGCGCTCTGGATCTCCTCCTGCTTGAGAGCGGAGGGGGTCTGCGGCCCCTTGCGCAGCAAGGCGAGCGCTTGCTGCTGCTTGGCCGCCCGCTTGAGCTCGTTGAGGTCGATGGCCATGCCCGCCTCGGTGGCAAACCAGAACTCCAGTTCACGATAAGCGGCAGGCTCCCCCTTGCGCACCAGCACCGGCAGGGCGTGGGGCAGCACCTCACCCAGCGGATGCTGGTAGTAGCTGGCGCTCCAGTTCATCAGCGCCAGAATATCCGGCCCTAGCACTGGTGCCGTGTCCAATACCCGTTTGATGGGCTTGAGCTTGTTGCGGGGCACCTGGCTGTCAGCCGGATGATCCACCACCAGCCCGACCAGGGTCTGGGGACCGAAAGGGATCTCGACCCGGCAACCGGGGGCAGGTAACGGCAGGGGAGAGAGATAGTCGAAGTGACGGCGTAACGGTACCGGGACAGCGACACGAACCAGATCCAGCGTTTGGGAAGAATTCACCAGGGGTTGCCTATTTTTTCTGCGAAGCCACTTGCCTGATCTCAGGCATTTCCTATATTATTCGCAGCCTTTGAAACTGTGTTCAACAATCGTGTGGTGTCCGACAAGAGATCGGATGGCGACACGGCCTATTAATTGAGGTTGTCCATGAAAGCTGGTATCCATCCTGACTACGTAGCCATCACCGCCAAGTGCTCTTGCGGTAACGTCATCAACACTTTCTCTACCATCGGTAAAGATCTGAACCTGGACGTGTGCTCCGAGTGCCACCCGTTCTACACCGGCAAGCAGAAAGAAGTTTCTAGCGGCGGCCGCGTAGACAAGTTCAACAAGCGTTTCGGTGCGATGACCACCAAGAAGTAATTTTACTTCTGAAGAATTCTGAAAAAGGCGCCCATCGGGCGCCTTTTTTACGATCCCTGTTTTTCATCCTTCATGTTCCCGCAGCCAGATGCACTCGCCCCTACTGGCCAAACCCTTTGGAACGACGCAAATAGACATACCCCTCACCCGGGCTGCCCCAGCGCGGGCTCCCTGCGTTGTCATAGGCGCGATCCAGCAATCTGACGCTGTCGGGGCCAATCCAGATATGCTGCACCAGCGTCGTGGCACCACCAAAATCGGTGGAGCAGTGGCCCACCCGGGTGTGACCGGCATATTCGCCGGAGGGAGTGCGTGTCAGCCAGATCTCGCAACCGTGGCGCAAGGAGAGCTGCTGCGGGGTCAGACTGTCGAGCAGGGCAGGATCATGCCAGGCACCGGCAAAATCGGTAGCCCGGGGCATGGTCAGTTCTGCCATCAGGATCCGCCCGTCAGGGGCGGGTGAGAAGCGATAGATGCGCTGGCGAAAAGGACGGACGGAGCGCAGACTCAGGTACTGCTCGGCATAGACCCAGCGATAGCCCTGATAGCCGGGCCAGATCTCCATCAGGCGCAGCTCGGCACTGGTAAAGCGGCTGTCGTAACTGGCCTGCTCCCGGCTCGTAAAGGCCCCGTTGAACCAGCTGAGTAGCGGCTCCATACCGGGCTTGAGTGGGGTAGCCTGAGGCGCCGGCCCTGCCAACACCAGACAGGAACAGAGCAGCCCGAATACGGCCACCAGCAACTTTGCCATCGAATCCTTCCGAATCATCATAGTGGCGGCGATTATATGAGCGAATTCCCCCAATAACAGCCATTACGATCAAATCATTGCCACTCTGGTGCAAAAACCTCACAAGGATGCCAGTCTGCTCACTAAACCCGATATTTTGCCACCGCCTTGTTGAGCAGCTGGGCCTGCTCGTTGAGACCCTCGCTGGATCTCGCATTTTCCTCTGCCATGATGCTCGACTCCTGGGCGATGTCGCGGATGTTGTTGACGTTGCGGTTCACCTCGTTGGCCACCAGACTCTGCTGTTCGATGGCGGCGGCAATCTGGGTGCTCATGTCCATGATATGGGTAACATCCTGAGTGATCTGCCCCAACAACTCCCCTGCAGTACTGGCCTGATCCGAGCTGCGGTTGCCCTGCTCGCGGCAGGTCGCCATCACCTCTACGATGCTGCCGGTCTGTTTCTGCAGCGAGCTGATGATGCCGGCGATCTCCTGGGTTGATTTTTGGGTACGGATGGCCAGATTGCGCACCTCATCGGCAACCACCGCAAAACCGCGTCCCTGATCCCCTGCCCGAGCTGCTTCGATGGCTGCGTTGAGGGCCAGCAGGTTGGTCTGCTCGGCAATACCACGGATCACGTCGAGCACGGAGCCGATGGTCTCGCTCTCTTTTTGCAGCTGGCTCACCTCGCGAGATGAGCTCTCCAGATTGCCCGCCAGCGAGCGGATCTGCTCGACAGTATTCTCGACCGCAGCCCGCCCCTCCATCGCCTTGTTGTTGGTTGCCTGTGCATTGTTGGCCGCCTGCTCGGTGTTGCGGGCGATCTCTTCGATGGTGGAGCCCATCTCGGTGGAAGCGGTCGCCACCATATCAGTCTCCTGCAGCTGGCGCGCCGCCCCTTCACTGGTGCGCTTGACGTTGGCCGAGAGGTGATCCGCCGCTTCGGTCAGGGTGTGCACGCTCTGCTTCACATCGCCGATCAGATCGCGAAACCCGCCCAGCATTACGTCGAGATTACCTGCCAGCTGGGCCATTTCATCTGCCCCGCGCAGATCTATCTTCAGGCGCAGGTCATTATCCTTACGAATGCGGTTGACGGTATCATTCACCTGAGTAATGGGACGGTCGATGCTGCGCCCCAGCAACACGCTCATAATGCCGATCAGCACGATAATCACCCCGCCACAGACCAGCATCAGGCTGTTGAGGCGAGCGGTCTGCCGCTCCAGTTCATCGACAATGTGTTGGTCGACGGTCGCAAACCCCTGTTCGGTTTGATGCACCAGATCCCGCATCTGGTTGCGCAACCCTTCACCCTCTTTCAGACCCAGCACCTGCATTCCCTGCACCAGGGCGACAAAATCCTGCCGGTATTGCTTGCTGGCCTGCTCCAGCTTGCCGCGATCCGCCTCCGGCAGAGCGGCAAGGCTATCCTGAAAGCTCTTGTGCAAGGTCTCGAAGCGATCCAGATACTGGATGTCGGAGCGCAGCATAAAGTCCTTCTCCGCCCGCCGCAGTTGCAGCATGGTGATGAGCAGCCCCTGCTGATCCAGCTGCTTGAGGCCATCTTCCACCTCATGCACTGCGGCCCGCAATTTGCCATAGAGACCATCTTCCGGCCCCAGCCCTATCTTCTGCTGCTGAGCGACCAGGGCGCTGAAGGCGCTGCCATAGGCCCCCATCTGCTGATCCAGCCGGGCCAGCTCACCATGTACCACGCTGATATTGTCATCGGTACTCAGAGTGCGGTTGAGCGCATGGAAACTCGCCAGCACTTTATTGAACTGATCGACGAAGGTCATCTCCTTGCGGATCACAAAATCCTTCTCGGCCCGCCGCAGATTGAGCATGGCGATCTCCAACTGATCCACATTGCGCTGGGCATCGGCCAGATGGCGACTGACCTGACTGGAGTAGAGAAACAGACCGCTCAGTACCAGCATGGCAATCGCCACCAGCACGGTATTCAGGATCAATTTATGACGTATAAGCACGATGGACCTCTCGCAAACCAGGCAATGGACTGCATTGAGCTTATGCAGAAAAGCGGCGACGGGTGATCTGTGCAAGGAATATTCATTGAAATGCCACACCCACTCCTTATACTGGTTGCACCTGTTTCCAGCCGTGGATTTGACACTATGGAATACAACACTTCAGAATTGTGCGACATCTATCAGGACATGGTGGATGTACTCGAACCCATGCTCTGCTCCTTCGGCGGCCGCGCCTCTTTCGGCGGCGTCATCACCACAGTCAAATGCTTCGAATCGAATGGCCTGATCCGTGAACTCGTCAAAGAGAATGGACTGGGGCGCGTCTTGCTGATCGATGGCGGTGGCTCCATGCGCCGTGCCCTGATCGACAGCGACATCGCCACCACGGCGGCCGAGAACGATTGGGAAGGGATTGTCTGCTACGGTTGCGTCCGCGAGGTCGATATTCTGGAAGATCTGGATATCGGCATTCAGGCGCTGGCAGCCATTCCGGTCGGTGCCGACAGCAAGGATGTAGGGGAGACCGATCTGCCGGTCAACTTCGGTGGCGTGACTTTCCTGCCTGACGACCACCTTTACGCCGATACCACAGGGGTGATCCTCTCACCCGAGGCACTCGACATCGAGTAAGCCACAGACAGCGTAACGACGGGAGCCTTGGCTCCCGTTTTTTATGGCTGCAATTTGCTGAAAAAAAACAAAAAAAGAGGGCCAGATAAACTGGCCCTTAACTGGAAGCAATGTGAGCAATGTCGTGCCTTCACAAGAAGTCCATCACGTTGGAACGAATGAAGTCTTTCCCGGAAAACAAGTTAACAATAATCATTCTCATTTAACTAGGCAAGCGCTATTTGCAGAAAGTGCAAAAAAATGACCACCGCGAAGGGTGGTCAATTTCATCAGGCTTGTCGGGTGGCCGTCTGCAGGCTGGATAATCCGGCCTCGCCCACCAGCTTGCGGCTGAGGTAACGCAGCAAGACGCCGTAGAGCGGCACGAACAAACCAAGGCTTATCAGCAACTTGAATACGTAATCGACGGTTGCGATCTCGACCCAGTGTTCCGCCATGAAGGGATCTGTGGTGCGCCAGAAGGCCACACTGAAGAAGGCGATGGTATCGACCAGATTACCGAACAGGGTGGACGCCGCCGGGGCAACCCACCAGGCTTTCATCAGTCGCAGCCGGTTGAACACCACCACGTCCATGAACTGACCCACCAGATAGGCCATAAAGCTGGCCAGCGCGATGCGTGCCACGAACAGATTGAACTCGGCCAGATTGCCAACACCCTGGAAGCTCCCTTCGAAGAAGAGCACGGAGAGCGCATAGGAGACTGCCAGCGCAGGCAGCATCACGGTCTGAATGATCTTGCGCGCCAGACCGGCACCGAAGATCCGCACCGTCAGGTCAGTCGCCAGGAAGATAAACGGGAAGCTGAACGCACCCCAGGTGGTATGGAAGCCAAACACGGTGATCGGCAGCTGCACCAGATAGTTGCTGCTGGCAATGATCAGGATGTGGAACAACGACAGGCGAACAAGCGCCGTTTGGTACTGCGCAGGGGTCAGATTCATCTTGTGACCTTTTTGGTTAATGGGGTTAGGGAACCCATACCGCCACCATTGGCGATAATCGAGGGGCGAGATTATACGCCCCCAAATCGATAGTTCAATCTTTATGCGATGATATGCGCCCGGATTGGCCAGCCGCAGAGCAGGCCTCGCGGGCGATGGTTACTCCTTGTGTTGCCTGGCGAGCCAGAGCAACACCTCCCGATCCGCCGGGCGTACCGCCTCCAGCCAGCAACCGCTGTAGTGTTCATACTCCAGCCGGAACTGGCTCCCTTCAAACGCTAGCCGCCAGCTGTGGCGGTCGGCCCCCACATCCTGCTCGAACGACTGCAGTTCCCACTCTCGCAGCAAGGCCTGCGCCAACACCGGAAACGTGTCCCAGTCGAGCGCCGGGCAATCCAGCGTCACCACGGAGGCTTCGTTATCTATCTGTTTGATCTGCCAACTCATTCCCTGTCTCTCAGCTACTGCAGGATAGCTCGCCACCGCAATACCATGCCGGCGCCGGGGTGGCGAGATCCTCATATTCGGGTTGTTCATCATAGGGATACTGCAGGGCGGCGAACAGCCGCTCGAACGGCTGCATATCCCCTGCATCGGCGGCATCGATCACCTGCTGAACCAGCGCATTGCGCAGTACATACTTGGGATTGATGGCATCCATCTGCGCCTTGCGCACCGCATCCACTCTTCCTTCGCGCACCAACCGCGCCCGATAGCGCTCCAGCCACGCCTGCCAACCCCGCGGATCAGGCAACAGGGCCAGCAGAGACGCGGGCCAGGCTCCCTCTTGCGTCACCTCACCGAGACGACGCAGGAACAAGTGGTAATCCACCTTGTTAGCCGCCAGCAGCCGGAACAGCTCGCGGAACAGCGCCGGGTCATCCTCCTCCCACACCGCCAGCCCGAGTTTGGCCCGCATCAGTTCGGAGTAGTGCAGCATCAGCTGCTGTTCGTACTGGGCCAGCGCCGCAGCCAGCGCATCACCGTCGACATGCCCCGCCAGCGCCTGCGCCAGTTTTTGCAGATTCCAGTAGCCGACCGCGGGCTGCTGATCCAGCGCGTAACGACCCGCCGGATCCGAGTGGTTGCAGACAAAATCGGGCACGTAGGCATCGATAAAACCATAGGGGCCGTAATCCAGCGTCAGCCCGAGCAGCGACATATTATCGGTGTTCATCACCCCGTGACAGAAACCCGCCGCCTGCCATTTGGCAATCAGCCGCGCGGTGCGACGCACCACCTCGGCAAACAGTTCGACGCCACTCTCCAGCTCGGGGAAGTGGTGGCGCAGCAGATACTCGATGAGCGGCGGGATCTTCTCCCCCTGCCCGCTCCAGGCGAAATACTCGATATGACCAAAGCGCAGATGGCTGGGGGCGGTTCGCAGCACGGTCGCCCCGGTCTCCACCTGTTCGCGGTAAACGGGCTCCTGACTCCCCACCAATACCAGCGCCCGGGTGGTCGGGATGCCAAGGGCATGGAGTGCTTCGGAGGCGAGATATTCGCGGATGCTGGAGCGCAATACGGCACGGCCATCGCCAAAACGGGAGAACGGCGTCTTTCCTGCCCCCTTCAGATGGAGATCCCAGCGGCTGCCATCGGGCGCCAGCTGCTCACCCAATAGCAGCGCCCGACCATCCCCGAGCCTAGGGCTATAACCCCCGAACTGATGACCTGCATAGACCTGCGCCACCGGCTGCATGCCGGGCAGCCGTTTTCCCTCGCCACAACAGGCGATCCAGTCAGCCTCGCTGACGCCTCCCAGCCCCAACTCGGCCAACAAAGCCCGGTTGAGATGAAGCAACCGGGGTTGCTGTAGCGGCTGGGGGGCTACAGGTTCACAGGCCCAGGGCAACTCGGTCGCAAAAGTGTTGATCAACTTCATGGTTGTACCATTCGTCCCTGCGTATGCTCGTGTCACTCTTTATACTGCCGTCAGCCATGCTTGCGCTAACTGGCAACCATCATTTTTCAATTCAAGGAGAAGAAGATGCAAAAATGGGTATATGCCCTGCCCTTGCTGGCACTGGCGTGGGGTCATCAGGCCAAGGCTGCGGATATCGAGGCCGGCAAAGCCAAGGCAGCGGTCTGTGCCGCCTGTCACGGCGTGGAAGGCAAGGCGATGATCCCCAACTATCCCCATCTGGCGGGTCAGAATGCCGCCTATCTGGTGAAACAGTTGAAAGCGTTCAAGGATGGCACTCGCAAAGAGCCCTTGATGGACCCCTTCATGGCGCCGCTGACCGATGCGGATATCGACAATTTAGCCGCCTTCTATGCCAGCCTGAAATAACCTCGCGTCTGACCCAGGTTCTTCCGAGCCGCGCTTACCGTGGTCGATTAGGCTGCCTAATCGACCCTACCGCCGGCAGTAGTCGATGATCAGATCCATAAAGGCTTCGCCGAAGCGCTCCAGCTTGCGGTGCCCGACACCGTTGATAGCCAGCATCTCGTCTTCGGTCATCGGCATCAGCTGAGCCATCTCCACCAGGGTCGCATCGTTGAACACCACGTAGGGCGGCACCTCTTCGTCCTCGGCAATCTGCTTGCGCAGGCCGCGCAGCTCCTTGAACAACCGTTTGTCGTAGTTGGCGTTGTCGAGCAGGCCATTGCGCTTCTCCTTGCGGCTGGAGATAGGCTGCAGGCGGGGCACCGCCAGCTCCAGCTTCACCTCTCCACGCAGCACGGGGCGGGCCGCTTCGGTCAGCTGCAGCACCAGATTGCGGGTGATGTTCTGGGTCAGCAGTCCCTTGTGGATCAGCTGGCGGATCACGCTCATCCAGTATTCGTGGCTCTGATCCTTGCCGATGCCGTAGGTCGAGAGCTTGTCGTGGCCGTGATCCTTGATGCGCTGGTTCAGCGACCCGCGCAGCACTTCCACTACATAACCCACCCCGAAATTCTGCCCCACCCGCCAGACGCAGGAGAGCGCCTTCTGGGCATCTTCGGTGCCGTCATAGCTCTTGGGCGGATCGAGACAGATATCGCAGTTGCCACAGGGCTTGTCGTTGTACTCGCCGAAATAGTTGAGCAGCACCTGACGGCGGCAGGTTTGCGCCTCGGCAAAGGCCGCCATCACGTTGAGCTTGTACTGCTCCACCTGCAACTGCTGCGGATTCTCGATGTTATCGAGCAAGCGGCGCACCCGGCCGATATCGGCAGGATCGTAGAGCAGCAGCGCCTCGGCGGGAGTGCCATCGCGACCGGCACGACCGGTCTCCTGATAGTAGGATTCAATGTTCTTCGGAATGTCGTAGTGCACCACGAAACGTACGTTGGGCTTGTCGATACCCATACCGAACGCCACCGTCGCCACCACTATCTCGATGTCATCTTTGAGGAAGGCTTCCTGGGTCTGCTGACGCAGCTCGAGCGGCAGGCCGGCGTGATAGGGCGCCGCCTTGCAGCCGTGGCGGGAGAGCCGCTCGGCCACCTCCTCCACCCGATTGCGGCTGGAGCAGTAGACGATGCCGCAGTTGCCCTTCTGGCTCTGCACGTAGCGCAGCAGCTGCTCCGCCGCCTTGAACTTCTCCACCAGGCTGTAGCGGATATTGGGTCTGTCAAAGCTGGCGGTGTGGATAAAGGGGTCGTGGAGTTCCAGCCGATGCAGCATGTCGCTACGGGTCGCCTCGTCGGCGGTGGCCGTAAGCGCTACCACCGGCACCTGCGGGAACCACTGCTTGAGTCGCCCCAGCGCCGCATACTCAGGCCGGAAATCGTGGCCCCACTGGGAGACGCAATGCGCCTCGTCGATGGCGAACAGCCCGAGCGGCAGTTCGGCCAGCCGGTCCATAAACTCGTGCTGCAGCAAGCGCTCGGGGGAGACATAGACCAGCTTGATCTCGCCGCGGCGCATGGCGGCGAAGTTCTGAATCATCTCCTCCCGGCTCAGGGCCGAGTTGATGTAGACCGCCGCTACGCCGTTGGCGCGCAGGCTGTCGACCTGATCCTTCATCAGCGAAATAAGGGGAGAGACCACCACACCGAGCCCGGGCCGCAGCAGTGCCGGGATCTGGTAACAGAGCGACTTGCCGCCACCGGTGGGTTTGAGCACCAGCGCATCACGCCCCGCGACGATCTGCTCGATGATCTCGAGCTGACCCGGCCGAAACTGCTGATAGCCGAAGACCGCCTGCAGCAGGGCAAGCGGACTCTCTGGCTGAGGATCTGGCAGGGTTTCGGCAATCGCGGTCATGGGCTCTCCTTTGGGGTCGCCATTCTAAAGCAGCCGCCGCCCACAATAAACCTGCCATTGCGACTGTTAAGGAACTGTTGCAGACTGGCTGGAGTTTTTACTCGGCTTTGATGACAAGGATTGGGATCAGAGAATGAAACAGATGCTCAAGAAGATGGCGCTCAGTGGCATTGCCAACCTGTTTGCCGAGAAGATGCCCTTCAACAAACTGATCGGCATGCAGGTGACCCACTACGACTTCGACAAGGTGGAGCTACGTATCAAGATGGACGAGAAGCTGATCGGCAACCCTTTCCACAACATCCTGCACGGCGGCGTCACCGCCACGCTGCTGGATGTGGCGGGTGGCATGATCGTCGCCGCCTCCTGCATCGACGAGCTGGAGGAGTTCTCCCCCAGCTATCTCAAGGAGCGCTTCGCCCGCCTCGGCACCATAGATCTGCGGGTGGACTACCTGCGCCCGGGGCGCGGCAACGAGTTTATCGCCACCGCCCACATCATCCGGGCTGGCAGCAAGGTGGCTGTCGCCCGGATGGAGCTGCACAACGAAGAAGGCACCCACATCGCCTTCGGCACCGGTACCTATCTGGTGGGTTGAACCAAGTTAGTGCATAAAAACCACGCGGCTAATCCACTTTTAATCATTAGATTCCTTACCCCCTCTGGCCGAACAAGGTCCATACTGATAGTCGGGATTGTGTGCAGAGGGAGGATTGCAGGCGATGAGTGCGAAACTGGCCATCAAACCATCCAGAGCCTTGTTGACACAGCTCGAGTCCATGCTCGACGAGGTGCAGACACCCGAGTGTCGCCACTGGTTGGAACAGGAGCTTGAGGGGTATTCTCTCTCCTCACCCTTGCCTTGGTATCGCATCGTTCCCTGTCGGCAACGCGGTCACTTTCTGGATCTGAAAACGGGAAAATATTTGACCTGTCACATCAACAGTCAAACGCTATGCCAACGCGATCTGGCCCAAATTCAGTTCATTTATGCCCGTGAACCCGCCGCCCACTATTTGCTGCAACGCAATTCCGGTATTGAACCCTGGCCAGAACAGCTGCTGGAAGATTATCAGGAGCAGTTGATCCCCGGCCATTTATGCCTGCAAGCCTGGCATGAGCCCGTGATTTCATTACGTGCACAACTGATGGAGGGAATAGAACATTTCATTAGTGAGTACCCCAAGCACGCGGCCTTGCTGCCTCAACACAGTTTCAAGGCTTTGCGGCATCAGCACTGGCATATCTGAGTAAGCGCCTGGCGCGCAAGGAGGGCACCATAGACAAGACCCATAGCGAGATTGCCACAATCTAGAGTGCCGGAGTCAGGATAAGACTCCACCGATGGGCCACCGAGCGGTGGCCCTTTTAATGTCCGTGGTCTTGCTTCGACCCTGCATACTGCAAGTCAGATCACTTGGCCAGGTAACAGGTCAGCAGCTAATGAAAAACCGAGTAACTGGAAGGAAAATGCAAAAAGGCCGCTCTATTGAGCGGCCTTTTCAAATTTGGTCGGTGTGAGAGGATTCGAACCTCCGACCCCTTCGTCCCGAACGAAGTGCGCTACCAAGCTGCGCTACACACCGATGTCTGCGGGACGGGAATTTACCGAAAGCCCCGACCCGACACAAGCCTTTTTTGCGTTTGGCAGGAAAAAAAGTGCCGTTCGCTCAACTATTCAGCACTCTTCGTCTCCATTTACCGAAATGCAGCCGGATGGTGACATTCCGCTAACTCTGCCTCAAGGCAAGCGCAGCGACTCGGGCCCCAGCAGACGACGTTGCCAGTCAGCGACTGTGCCGTGCTCCAGCCAATCCGCCGCATGCTGACGCCAGTTGGGTGAGAGGGACGGATTCTCCAGCAGCAGCAACAGATCCGCTTCATTGCGCACCTGATTGCACAGGATATTGGCGGTGCGCTTTACCGTCAGATCCGGGTAAGGCCTGTCTACCAGCTCCATGGTCACCTCGGGTGTAATCATCCCCTCCTCCAGCACCCGCAGCAGCCAACCACAACGGCCATTTAGCTGCATCACCTGCGACATCTGGCCATAGCCGAAACGCTGATTGAGCTTGAAGCAGGGCGATCTTGGCTGACTTATCTGGATGAGTGCCTCACCAAGTCGATAGACATCGCCAATGCAGGCCTGCGTCTCGGTCAGCCCGACACCGGACAGGTTCTCGCCAAAGGCGGCGGGTTGCCAGGGAGTGCGGGGAGCAGGAAGACCCAGCGCAGTTTGCCAGGTCTGCCACCAGAGATAGTGATCGGCCGGATAGTAGTGGAGCGCCCGATCCGGGCCACCGTGGTGGCGCAGGTCACACTGCTCATCCCCTTCCAGACCGGCAAAGGTACAGCGAACTGGTGCAGAGATCGGTTGCTTGTGAATGGCACTGGTGAGGCCGGGCACCAGCTCGGTGCCACGACCGCTAAAAAGGGAGATCCGCATACTCATCCTCCAGGTTGACGAGAGTAGGCGGATCTTATCATGGCGTCAGACCACGGCCTGCATCTGGGTGGTCATGGCGATCTCGGCGCGACGGCGCTTCTCCGCCCTGGCCATCAGATACCAGCTGCCGAAGGTAAAGAGCGATACCGACAGCAGGATCAGGCTGGCCACCGCGTTGATCTCGGGTTTCACCCCGAGCCGTACCGCCGAGAAGACCTCCATCGGCAAGGTAGTGGAGCCCGGGCCGGAGACGAAGCTCGCCAGCACCAGATCATCCAGCGACAGGGCGAACGACATCATGCCGCCTGCCGCCAGCGAGGGGGCGATCATCGGGATGGTAATCAGGAAGAACACCTTCCACGGCTTGGCGCCAAGATCCATCGCCGCCTCCTCGATGGAGAGATCCAGCTCCCGCAAGCGCGCCGACACCACGATCGCCACATAGGCGGTACAGAAGGTAGTGTGGGCGATCCAGATGGTCAGCATGCCCCGCTCGGCGGGCCAGCCCACCAGCTGGGCCATCGCCACGAACAGCAGCAGCAGCGACAGACCGGTGATCACCTCGGGCATCACCAGCGGCGCCGTCACCATGCCGCCGAACAGGGTGCGACCACGGAAGTGGGGAATTCGGGTCAGCACGAAGGCCGCCACCGTCCCCAGCGCCACTGCAGCGATCGCGGTGTAGAAGGCGATCTCCAGCGAGCGGAACACGGATCCAATCAGCTGCTTGTTGTCGAGCAGGCCGAAGTACCACTTGAGCGACCAGCCACCCCACACCGTCACCAGCTTGGAGGCGTTGAAGGAGTAGATCACCATGATGATCATGGGCAGGTAGATAAACAGCAGCCCCAGCCAGAGCATCAGTTTGGCAAAACCGAAACGTCTCATCATGCCTTGCCCTCCAGCTCTTTGGCCTGGTTACGGTTGAAGAGGATGATCGGAATGATCAGCACCGCCAGCATCACTACCGCCAGCGCAGAGGCAACCGGCCAGTCGCGGTTGTTGAAGAACTCCTGCCACAGCACCTTGCCGATCATCAGGGTCTCCGGGCCGCCCAGCATTTCCGGAATAACGAACTCCCCCACCACCGGAATGAACACCAGCATGCAGCCGGCGATGATGCCGTTCTTGGAGAGCGGTACCGTGATCTGCCAGAAACGGGTCAGGTTGCGGGCCCCCAGATCGGAGGCCGCCTCCAGCAGGCTCTGATCGTGTTTGACCAGATTGGCGTAGAGCGGCAGCACCATGAAGGGCAGGTAGGAGTAAACGATGCCGATATAGACCGCCAGGTTGGTGTTGAGGATCTGCAGCGGCTCGTCGATCACCCCGATCCCCAGCAAGACGCTGTTGAGCAGGCCGTTGTTACTGAGGATCCCCATCCACGCATAGACCCGGATCAGAATGGCGGTCCAGGTCGGCATCATGATCAGCAGCAGCAGAACTGTCTGGGTCTCCTTGTTGGCCCGAGCGATGGAGTAGGCCATCGGATAGCCAATCAGCAGGCAGAGCAAAGTACTGACGAAGGCCATCTTGAGGGAGCCCAGATAGGCCGCGATATAGAGCTCATCCTCCTGCAGCAGCAGGTAGTTACCCATGTTGAGCAGGATGGTGAGCTGATTGTCGGCCCAGCTCACCACATCGGTGTAGGGCGGGATCGCCACATCCGCTTCCGCAAAACTGATCTTCACCACGATGACAAAGGGCAGCAGGAAGAAGAGGAACAGCCAGAAGAAGGGGATGCCGATCACCAGTCGGCGCCCCCCGACCCGCTTCAGTCGTTGCAAGAACTTCATGATTGCAGCACCACGCCGCTGTCATCTTCCCAGTAGAGGAACACCTGGTCATCCCAGGTTGGCCGCTTGCCGTGGCGTTCGGCATTGGCGATGAAAGCCTGAACGATTTTGCCCGAGGGCAGCTGGATGTGATAAACCGAGTGACCGCCCAGATAGGCGATGTCATAGACCTCACCCTTGGTCCAGTTGAAGTCCGGGTGCTCGATCTCCTCCGGTTTTTGCAGACTCATCAGCAGTTTTTCTGGCCGTAGGGCGTAGGTCACCTTCTTGTTCTCGGCGCGGGAGCTGATGCCGTGGCCCACATAGATGGGCTGTTCCAGATCGGCGCAGGCGATAGTCGCGTGGTCCTGCTCATCCTCCACCAGCAGGCCGTCAAACAGGTTGACGTTGCCGATAAACTCGCACACCAGCCGACTGGCTGGGGTCTCGTAGATATCCATCGGGCTGCCGATCTGCTCGATGCAGCCGAGGTGCATGATGGCGATCCGCTCCGCCATGGTCATGGCCTCTTCCTGATCGTGGGTCACCATGACACAGGTCACCCCGACCCGCTCGATGATCTCAACCAGCTCCAGCTGCATCTTGGAACGCAGCTTCTTGTCGAGCGCCCCCATGGGTTCATCCAGCAGCAACAGTTTGGGACGCTTGGCCAGGGAACGAGCCAACGCCACCCGCTGACGCTGGCCACCGGAGAGCTGATGCGGTTTGCGACGGGCATACTGGGTCATCTGCACCAGCTTGAGCATCTCCTCCACCCGAGCATCGATCTCGGCCTTGGGCAGGCCATCCTGCTTGAGGCCAAAGGCAATGTTCTGGGCCACCGTCATATGGGGGAACAGGGCGTAGGACTGGAACATCATGTTGATGGGGCGTTCATAGGGGGGCATGTCGGTGATGTCGACCCCGTCGAGGAACAGCCGCCCCTCGGTCGGGCGCTCGAAACCGGCCAGCATCCGCAGCAGGGTCGATTTGCCGGAACCGGACCCGCCGAGCAGGGCGAAAATCTCCCCCTTGTGAATATTGAGAGATACGTTATCGACCGCCAGCGTTTCGTCGAACTGCTTGCTTACCCGATCAATTTTCACCAGCACTTCTTTGCGCTGCTGACTGCCCTCGAGGGCTTTCTTGTAGGCACTGGAGGCTATCGCCATTACCAAACTCCCCAACGTGATACCAGCCTTGCGGCCGATCCATAAAAGCGATTTGGCGCCCCCGAACGGGCACCAAGGTTAGGTACCGGACTTGATCTTGGTCCAACTCCGGGTGATTAGACGCTGTACCGAGCGGGGATGTGCTTCCTGCACATAGAGTCGCTCCAGCACGGCCTGAGGGGGATAAACCTCCTCATTGTTGCGCACCGCCTCATCCATAAACTCGCCCGCCCTTGAGTTGGGATTCGCATAGCCCACATAGTCGCTGACCTTGGCGATCACTTCGGGCTGCAGGACGTAGTTGATGAGAGCGTGCGCCTCTTTGACATTGGTGGCATCGGACGGGATCGCCATCATGTCGAACCAGAGATTGCCCCCCTCTTTCGGAATGCTGTAGGCAATTTTCACCCCCTTGCCAGCTTCATCGGCGCGGGCAGCGGCTTGCAGGATGTCACCGGAAAAACCGGCCGCCACGCAGATGTCGCCATTGGCGAGATCGCCGATGTATTTGGAGGAGTGGAAGTAGGCCACATAGGGCCGCACCTTGAGTAGCAGCGCCTCGGCTTTCTTGATATCCCCCGTCGCATGACTGTTGGGATCGAGCCCGAGGTAGTTGAGAGCTGCAGGGATCATCTCGTCGGCAGAGTCGAGGAAGGCGACGCCGCAGCGAGAGAGTTTCGCCATGTTTTCCGGTTCGAAGATGGTGGCCCAGGAGTCAATCTTGTCGACTCCCAGCACCGCCTTGATTTTGTCGACGTTGTAGCCGATGCCGTTGGTCCCCCACAGATAGGGCACCGCGTACTGATGACCCGGATCCACCTTGTCGAGCTGCTTGAGCAGCACGGGATCCAGGTTGGCCAGATTGGGCAGCAGGGATTTATCCAGTTTCTGGAAGGCTCCCGCCTTGATCTGCTTGGCCAGGAAATTATTGGAGGGCACCACCAAATCGTAACCGGTCCGCCCCGTCAGCAACTTGCCTTCCAGGGTCTCGTTGGAGTCAAACACGTCATAGACGGTCTTGATCCCGGTCGCCTGCTGGAAATCGCTGAGGGTGGTCTCGCCGATATAGTCAGACCAGTTGTAGAAGTGCAGCACAGGGGCAGCCTGGGCCACATTCGCCAATCCCATGGTCAGCGCTATGGTTAGCAATCTGGTTGTATTCACGGTGTCAGTTCTCCTGTTTCAGTGGTTGACCGTCTGCGCATCCATTCGCGCGGCCCATCCGGATGGATGGCATCACTACCCTCCCGGCCGAACTGCGGACCGGGAGGGGCATTCGTTACTTACTTGCCGGACTTGATCTTGGTCCAGCTGCGGGTCATCAGACGCTGCACCTTGGCCGGCAGATCCGGGAAGGTGTAGATCTTCTGCAGGGTTGCCGCATCAGGGTAGATACCCGGATCGGTGCGGATCGCCTCATCCACCAGCGGGGTCGCCGCCTTGTTGCCGTTCGGGAACTGCACCACGTTGGTGATATTGGCGATCACCTCGGGCTTCATCAGGTAGTTGATGAAGGTGTGGGCCGCCTCGACGTTCTTGGCATCCGCCGGAATGGCGATCATGTCAAAGAAGCTGCCTGCCCCCTCTTTCGGAATGGTGTAGGTGAGCGCGACGCCATTCTTGGCCTCGGCTGCCCGCGCCTTGGACTGCTGCAAGTCACCGGAGTAACCGACCGCTACGCAGAGGTTGCCGTTGGCCAGATCCGAGATGTACTTGGAGGAGTGGAAATAGGCGGTATAGGGACGGATGGAGAGGAACAGCTCCTCGGCCTTCTTCAGCTCGGCCGGTTTCTGGCTATCCGGTTTGAAGCCCAGATATTGCAGGGCAGCTGGCAGCATTTCGGTCGGTGAATCGAGGAAGGAGACGCCACACTCTTTCAACTTGGCCATGTTCTCCGGCTTGAACACCAGATCCCAGGAGTTGACCGGGGCATCGGCCCCCAGCACGGCTTTCACCTTCTCGGCGTTGTAGGCATAGCCGATGGTGCCCCACAGATAGGGGATGGAGTACTGGTTGCCCGGATCGCTCGGCTCGAGCGCCTTGAGCAGGTCGACATCCATGTTTTGCCAGTTGGAGAGCTTGGACTTGTCCAGTTTCTGGAACACGCCCGCCTTGATCTGCTTGGCCAGGAAGGGGTTGGATGGCACCACGATGTCGTAGCCCGAACTACCCGCCAGCAACTTGGCTTCCAGTACCTCGTTACTGTCGAACACGTCATAGACCACCTTGATCCCCGTCTCCTTCTGGAAATTATCCAGGGTATCCGGCGCTATGTAGTCGCTCCAGTTGTAGACGTGCAGCACCTTCTCTTCAGCCATTGCTCCGGCACTTGCCATGACCAGAGCCACAGAGGCAGCGATCACTCCTGTTTTGAAAGACATCATCCTTGTCTCCTAAGCAAATTGTATGCGCATGCCAACCTGCCCGACCGGCCTCAACCCTTCAGCTTTGCGGCTGTCAGATCCAGACTGCGCCTGGCCAGATCGACCAATTCATCAACCTGTTCCTTGGTGATGACCAAGGGGGGCGATATGATCATGGTATCGCCTACCGCCCTCATCACCAAGCCATTGTTAAAGCAGAACTCTCGGCAAGTCATCCCCGCATTTGCCTGAGCCGGGAAACGCCGGTTGGTCTGCTTGTCCTCAACGATTTCCAGCGCGGCGACCAATCCTTTGCCACGGGTTTCTCCCACCAGCGGATGATCGGCCAGCTCCGCCCAACGGCGCTGCAAATAGGGGCCGATAGTATCATGCACTCGCTTAACTATGCTCTCTTTCTGCATAAGCTGGATATTGGCCACCGCCACGGCGCAAGAGACCGGATGACCCGAGTAGGTGAAGCCGTGGTTGAACTCGCCCCCCTCCTCCACCAGCCCCTTGGCAACCCGGTCACTGACCATCACTGCGCCGAGCGGCAGATAACCAGAGGTGATCCCCTTGGCCAGACACATCAGGTCCGGCTTGATGCCAAACCCTTCGCTGGCAAACCAGTGGCCGGTGCGGCCAAAGCCGCAGATCACCTCGTCGGCGATCAGCAGGATGCCGTAGTGATCGCAGATGCGCTGGATCTCCGGCCAGTAGCTGTCAGGCGGAATGATGACGCCGCCCGCCCCCTGGATCGGCTCGCCGATAAAGGCAGCAACCTTGTCCACCCCCAGCTCCAGAATCTTCTGCTCCAGCTGACGGGCTCGCTCCAGCCCGAACTCGTGGGCACTCATCCCCTGCCCCTCACCGAAGTGGTAGGGCTGATCGATGTGCACTATGCCGGGAATGGGCAGTCCGCCCTGGGCATGCATCCCCTTCATGCCACCCAGACTCGCCCCCGCCACGGTGGAGCCGTGATAGGCGTTATGGCGACTGATGATCACCTGTTTGTCAGGCAGCCCCTTGCTGGCCCAGTAGTGGCGCACCATCCGCAGCACGGTATCGTTGCACTCGGAGCCGGAGCCGGTGAAGAAGACGTGGTTGAGATGGGCGGGTGTCACCTCGGCCAGCAGGGTCGCCAGCTCGATCACCGGCGGGTGAGCGGTCTGGAAGAAGAGGTTGTAGTAGGGCAACTGCTGCATCTGACGGGTAGCGGCATCCACCAACTCCTGGCGGCCATAGCCCATATTGACGCACCACAGGCCCGCCATGCCGTCGAGAATGCGTTTGCCCTCGGAGTCTTCCAGATAGACACCGCTGGCTTTGGTAATGATGCGCGAACCCTTCTTGTTCAGGGCCTGAAAGTCGGTAAAGGGGTGCAGGTGGTGGCTGGCATCCAGTTGTTGCCACTCACGGGTTGTCTGCTGCATTTGTTGCTCCTCGGTTCCTTCGATTTAGCAAGATTCAGTCGTCAAGCAGTCAGGTGGGTAGTCAGGCGGGCTTGCATGCTCGCAGCCACAACTACTCACAGGCGGCAGCCGCCACCTGACTCGCGTTCCGGTCTCTTCGATACAGGGATCGGGGAGGCCGACTCCGGCCTCCCCGTTACAGGGGGATCAAACGTTCAGCAGCAGGAACTCCCGCTCCCAGCGACTGATCACCCCGAAGTAGGTCTCGTACTCTTTGCGTTTGACCGCGACGAAGGCGCGGGTGAAGCGCTCCCCCAGCATCTCCTTGATGGGCTCGCACTGTTCGAGATGGCTGAGTGCCTCCTCCAGCGAGCGGGGCAGGCTGTAGGGCAGGTCATAGGCGCTCGACTTCATCTCCGGCAGCGGCTCCAGCTTCTCCATCATGCCGAGATAGCCACAGGCCAGAGTAGCGGCCAGCGCCAGATAGGGGTTGGCATCGGCACCGGCGAAACGGTTCTCCACCCGCCGCGCGCTCGGGTCGGAGAAGGGCACCCGCAGGCCACAAGTGCGGTTCTCGACCCCCCACTGGACGTTGCGCGGCGCGCTCTCGCCAAAGGTGAGGCGGCGGTAGGAGTTGACGTTGGGGGCCAGCAGGGCGGTCACCGCCGGGGTGTATTTCTGCAGACCGGCGATGAAGTGCATGAACTGTTCGCTGTTGCCGCCGCTCGGGGTGCCAAACAGGTTGTGGCCGTTCACATCTTCCAGACTCTGGTGGATGTGCATGGCCGACCCCGGTTCGTCACTCATCGGCTTGGCCATAAAGGTGGCATAGATGCCGTGGCGGTGAGCGGCCTCACGCATGGTGCGCTTGAACAGGAACACCTGATCCGCCAGATCGATGGCATCACCATGCAGGAAGTTGATCTCCATCTGGGCGGCGCCCGACTCGTGGATCAGGGTGTCCACTTCCAGCTCCTGCGCCTCGCAGTAGTCATACATGTCTTCAAAAATGGGGTCGAACTCGTTGACCGCATCGATACTGAACGACTGGCGGGCGGTCTCCGGGCGGCCGTTGCGACCCACCGGCGGTACCAGCGGATAGTCGGGGTCTTCGTTGCGGGTGACCAGATAGAATTCCAGCTCGGGCGCCACCACCGGCTTCCAGCCCTGCTTCTCGTAAAATGACAGAACCCGACGCAGCACGGAGCGCGGCGCGATGTCGATCAACTTGCCGTTGACGTCGAAACAGTCGTGGATCACCTGGGCAGTGGGCTCCAGCGCCCAGGGGACAAAACGGATGGTGTTGGGGTCGGGATAGAGCTGCATGTCCCGCTCCAGCGGGTCGATCATGCTGTCGTCATCCGGATATTCGCCGGTCACCGTCTGGGTGAAAATCACCTCGGGCAGACGCATGCCCCCTTCGCGCAAAAACTTGTTGGCTGGGATGATCTTGCCCCGGGCGTTGCCGGTGAAATCCGGGAACAGGCACTCCACTTCCGTGATGCGATTGCTCTCCATCCAGCCTTTGATACTGTCCATGTTAAACCCCGACTTTACGGTTGCCATTGGCAAGGGTGTCTAATATATGGAACACCCTTGTTATAAAATTGTAATCAACATCACCATAAAAGCCCGCCATCAAGGGCAATGTCAAGCGGGCGTGTTTAAAAAACTATAAATAACGGCGCATATAATGACCAAGGCGGCACCAAATACTAAACACTCAAATCCGTACGAAGCCCCCCCCTCTCATTGTTGCAAAGGCGATGCCAACAGAGGGTGAAGCAGGCGCCAGATCCCGACCAATCCCCCGCAGGAACGGACCATTTTTTTGCAAGGGCGCACAATCCTTATCCTATTTGCTTTGCTTGGCTGCATTTTTTTGGTACAAGGCCCGCCCTGATTTGCACTCTCTTGCATGAAACAGGTGCAAATCGGGATACAAGGGCTTGGTCTGTAGGCAGACAGCCCCCATAAACAGGGATAATTGGGTTAGTAAACTGACTGGTAGTTAATCGTATGTGTGATTTCATGACTGAAGACCAACTGGCCTTTTACAAGGGGCAGATCGAGCGACAGATCGTCGAGCTCGAAGAGCGCCTGAACTCCCAGGCCAGCCAGGCCATCGCCACCGACACCAACGAGATGGCTGATGAAATTGACCGTGCCAGTATCGAGGAAGCCCGCCGTCTGGAGCTGAACCGCATCGAGCACGACAAGCTGCACCTGCGCAAGCTGCGGGGCGCATTGAAGCGCATCAGCGAAGGGGATTTTGGTTACTGCGAATCTTGCGGTGACGAGATCTCCCTCAAGCGGCTGCATGCCCGTCCGGAATCCCGTTTCTGCGTCGAATGCCAGAGCACCAAGGAATTTAACGATACCCACGTGTTCCGTCGCGTCGCCTGATTCTTCGAAGAACCGTCACCATTCTGGTGCAACAGACGCCAACAAGGCAGGGCACCGCGCTCAAACCTTGCACAACGCCTCGCAGCAAGATGGTGACAAGTTCTGTTAGACTCCGGACACCTTCCGGAATCTACAGGAGAACAGAGAGTGAAATGGCTCATCAAGCTGTGTTTGTGCCTGCCACTGCTGGCACAAGCACAGGTTCTGACGGTCAAGGTCCCCAGCCGTCCCGTCAACAATCTTGACCAGGAGTACCAGTACAAGCTGCTGGAACTGGCCCTGACCCGCTCCGGGCAACCCTTTCGCATCCAGCCTGTCGAACTCGACCTCAACCAGTTCACCCTCCAGCAGCAGCTGAGCAAGGGCAAGACCATCAACGTCTTCTGGATGGGCACCTCCAGCGCACTCGAATCCTCCCTGATTGCCGTCCCCATTCCGCTGTTTCGCGGGCTGGAAGGATTGCGGCTGTCATTCATCCACGCGGACGCTCAGGAGAAGTTCAACCAGATCAATACCCTGGCCGACCTCAAACAGCTGAAGGCGGCGCAAGGGGTCGGTTGGGCCGATAACAAAATTCTGGAAAATGCGGGCATCCCGACCTTCTCCGGCCGATACAGCAGCCTGTTTCGCCTTATCAACGACGGCGACAAGATCGATTTCTTCCCGCGCGCCCTGGTGGAGATCTTCGCCGAGCGCAGCGAGCTGGTGGCGCAGTATCCCAACCTCGCCATCGAGCAGCATCTGCTGATCCGCTACCCCTTTGCCCAGTTCTTCTTCGTCAGCCCCGAATACCCCAAGCTGGCCAAGGCGATTCAGACCGGGCTGGAGCGGGCCTATGCCGATGGCAGTTTTATGAAGTTCTTCAATGACAACCCCAAGATCCGCGAAGCGCTCGCCAGCGCCAACCTCGATCAGCGGGTCACCATCGCCCTGCCCAATCCGGATATGACCCCGTTGCTAAAATCCATTCCGGCCCAATATTGGGAGTATCCACCGCAAGGATAAGCATCACGAACGCCTGACCACGAAGGTCAGGCAGCGAGAACAAAGTGCGCCAGGGAGGTGCCATGAAGGGAATCCAGGAGTGGTTTGTGGAGTACGGCCAGAGCCATCGCCATCCGGTCAACGTCGCCATCCATAAGCTGGCGGTGCCGGGCATCTATTTCTGCTCGCTGGCGCTGCTCTGGTGTCTGCCACACGGGCCCTTGCCAGAGATCCTCAACTGGGCGGCAGTGGCGGCTATTCCGGTGCTGCTGTTCTATCTGCAGCTGTCGTTTTCGCTGTTCGCGGGGATGGCCGGGCTAACCGCACTGGGACTGTGGATCTGCCACCAATGGCAGGGGCCGCTGTTGTGGCCGGCCGTGGCAGCGTTCGTGCTGCTCTGGATAGCCCAGTTTGTCGGCCACAAGATCGAGGGCAAGCGCCCCTCCTTCCTCGCCGACCTGCAATTTCTGCTGATTGGCCCCGCCTGGGTGCTTGCCAGCCTCTATCGTCGCCTGGGCATTCCCTATTGAGGAGTGCCGGGCCAACAGGAGAGACCATGACACATAACCACACACGACATAACGCCCTTCGCCGCGCCCTGCCCCTACTGCTGGGGGCCCTGTTTGCCGGCCCGGCACTGGCCGACAAGGCCGACCCGGTCGGTGAAGTGAGCACAGCCTTCAAGCTGTTTGGCCCCAACCACAAGATCCTGGTGGAGGCGTTCGACGACCCGCGCATCGACGGCGTCGCCTGCTATCTGGCTCGCCCAAAGACTGGTGGCGTCAAAGGCGGGCTGGGACTGGCGGAAGATCCCTCCCACGCCTCCCTGTCGTGCCACCAGATCGGCCCCATCACCCTGCCCGAAAAGCTGAAGGCGGGGGAAGAGGTGTTCGATGTCAGCACTTCACTGGTGTTCAAGGAGCAGAAAGTGGTGCGTTTTTACGACAAGAAACGCAATGCACTGGTTTACCTGACCTACAGCACCAAACTGGTGGATGGTTCGTACAAGAGTGCAGTCAGCGCCGTTCCCATTATGCCATGGGGACAATAACCAGCCGGTTTGTCCGGTGATAGCTGACCCATTTTGTTGTAATTTGACGACACACACGCTGCGGAGCACATAACATGAAAGTCGCCGTATTCAGTACCAAGAGCTATGACAAAGAGCATTTCAACCAGGCCAACAGCCAGTACGGCTTCGACCTGGAGTTTTTCGATGTGCGGCTGGAGGCCAAAACGGCCCGACTGGCTCACGGCTTCCCGGTGGTGTGTCTGTTCGTCAATGACGATGCCGACCGCGAGGTATTGACCGAATTGGCCGCCAACGGTACCCAGGTGATTGCCCTGCGCTGCGCCGGTTACAACAACGTGGATCTGGCCGCCGCCAAAGAGCTGGGGCTGAAAGTGGTGCGGGTGCCCGCCTACTCCCCCGAGGCGACTGCAGAACACGCCGTCGGCATGATGATGTGCCTCAACCGCCGCATCCATAAGGCTTATCAGCGCACCCGCGACGCCAACTTCTCGCTGGAAGGGCTGGTCGGCTTCAACATGCATGGCAAGACCGTTGGCGTCATCGGCACCGGCAAGATCGGTCTGGCCGCCCTGCGCATCCTCAAGGGCTTCGGGGTTCGCCTGCTGGTGAACGATCCTTACCAGAATCCGGCAGCCATCGAGCTGGGTGCCGAGTACGTGGATCTCGATACCCTGTTCCGCCAATCCGACATCATCAGCCTGCACTGCCCGCTGTTCAAAGAGAACTACCACCTGTTGAACAAGGAGGCGTTCGCCAAGATGAAGGACGGGGTGATGATCATCAACACCAGCCGTGGCGGCCTGCTCGACTCCAACGCCGCCATCGAGGCGCTCAAGACCTCCCGTATCGGTGCTCTGGGGCTGGACGTCTACGAAGAGGAAGAGGATCTCTTCTTCTCCGACAAGTCCAACGAGGTGATCACCGATGACGTGTTCCGCCGCCTGTCAGCCTGCCACAACGTGCTGTTCACCGGCCATCAGGCGTTCCTGACCCGCGAGGCGCTGCACGCCATCGCCGATACCACCCTCGGCAATATCCGCGCCATCGAGAGCCAGGGCCGCTGCGACAACGAAGTGGAATAAGGGCTCGCCCTCTCTTCGTCACGCGCCGGGTTGTGAGACCCGGCGCCTTCGGGTAGGCTAGCCCCCCTTTTTTATTCAGGAGTCTGGCGCCCATGTTTATCGGATTTGATTACGGCACCTCCAACTGTGCCGTGGCCGTGATGGAACAAGGTAGCCCCAGGCTGCTGAATCTTGGCGCATCCCGCTATCTCCCCTCCACCCTGCATGCCCCCCACCGGGATGCTATCGCCGGTCTGCTGGCCGAAGGGCTGGCCCCCGCCCAGCAGGCGGAGTACCTCAAGCTGCGTGGCCCCGTGGTCACCCGCGCCCAGATGGTTCGCCGCCAGATGCGCGAAGAGGGACTGATCGACGAGCTGAGCTTTGGCGGTGCCGCGCTGGAGCGCTATCTGGAAGAGCCGGACGACGGCTACTACATCAAATCGCCGAAATCCTTCCTCGGTGCCTATGGCCTCAAGGCCCCCCAGATCGCCCTGTTTGAAGACATCGTCTGCGCTATGATGCTCCATGTCCGCCAACAGGCGGAGCAGCAGCTCGGCGCCCCTATCCGCCAGGCGGTGATCGGTCGACCGGTCAACTTCCAGGGTCTGGCGGGGGAAGAGAGCAACCAGCAAGCTATCGCCATCCTGACCGAGGCGGCCCGTCTGGCCGGTTTCGAGCAGGTGGAGTTCCTCTACGAGCCGGTGGCAGCCGGGTTTGAATTCGAGGCGCGCCTCACCGAAGACGCCGTGGTACTGGTGGTGGATATCGGCGGCGGTACCACCGACTGCTCCATGCTGCGGATGGGTCCCAGCTACCGCGATCAGCTGGATCGCAGCGGCGATCTGCTTGGCCACAGCGGCCAGCGGATCGGCGGCAACGACTTCGACATCCGCCTGACGGTGGAAGGGATGATGCCGCTGCTCGGCATGCACGAGACCCTCAAGACCGGCAAGCCGCTGCCCCACCCGCTGTTCTGGGATGCGGCCGCCATCAACGACGTCAGCGCCCAGAGCCGCTTCTACAGCCTCGACACCGCCCGCCAGCTGCAGGATCTGCAGCTCGACAGCCAGCCCGGCAGCAAGCTGGGGCGTCTGGCCAACCTGCGGGCACACAAGCTGAGCCACCAGCTGGTGTGGCGTGCCGAGCAGGGCAAGATCGCCCTCTCGGAGCGGGAACTCAATCGCCAGTCGCTGGCCGAGCTGGAAAAAGGGCTGGAAGCGGAGCTGACCCGCGAACAGCTGGCCAACGCCTCGGCCCTGCTGCTGGAGAAGATTGGCGATCTGATGGACGAAGCGATTGCCGCCGCCGGTGTGCAGCCGGATCGCATCTTCGTCACCGGCGGTAGCGCCCGCTCGCCGCTGATCGCCAGCTTTATCCGCCAGAAGCTCCCGTCCATCCCGCTTGAGGGGGGGGATGACTTCGGCTCGGTGGCCGCGGGTCTTGCCCGTTATGCCGAGCGGCTGTTCGCCAACTGAGCCCTGAGATAGCGTAAATCGATGGCAACATCACCCGTGTGTTGCCATTAAGCGACAGTCGCGCGGGACAAGGGGCGACAGAAGCGGTCGGTCGTCCCCTCTCCCGCCCTGCTCCCGACGGCCCAAAAAGGGTATTCTTGACGCTCCCCCAACCGGAGCCCCCTCATGCCCAGATTGCCCTTTTTGCTGATCCCCCTGTTACTGCTCGCTGGCTGCAGCTCGACCGCCTTTGTTCAGCAAGATCTGCAACACCACCACTGGGTACTGAGCAAACTGGATGGCGAACCGATCAAGGCACCCCGCAACAATCCCCCCGATTTCGAGATCGGCGAGCACTTCACCGTCAACGGCATCGCCGGTTGCAACCGCTACTTCGGTCAGGGCCATCTGGAAGATGACAAACTGTGGGTCACCAGTCTGGGCAGTACCGAAATGGCCTGCATGCCACCGCTCGACACCATAGAACAGGCCGTGCTGACCACCCTTACCGAGGGGGCGACCTTGAGCGGTACCAGTCAGAACCTGATCCTGCAGGGCAAACAGCACCGTTTGGAATACACCTTGCGCGACTGGGTGTTCTAGCGCTCACAAAGCCGCATCACAAACAGGAACATGTTGTCCGGCTGTGGCACAATATGAGGCAGAGTTCGCAACGGAGGCTGCCTCAGCCATGTCGATGGATCGCCTGTTTGACAAGATCAAACAACTCCCCACTATTCCCAAGCTGCTGCACGAGTTGATGCAGAGCTTCAACGACGAGAATGCCCGCATCGACGAGATTGCGGCCAAGATCGCCATGGATCAGGTGATCAGCGTCAAGGTGCTGCGGATGGCCAACTCGGCCGCCCTGCGCCGGGGCAACGAAGTGACCTCCATTGAGCAGGCGGTGATCCGGCTCGGCTTCAACCGGCTGCGCTCCGTGGTGGTCGCCTCCGGCATCATCGGCACCTTCAAGGCCCCGCCCAGCTTCGACAAGAACAAGTTCTGGACCGAGACCTTCCAGGTCGCCACCATAGCCCGAACCCTGGCCCAGGAGGCCAAGGTGATGGATCCCGAGACCGCCTTTACCTGCGCCCTGATCCACAACATCGGCGAACTGCTTATCCAGAGCACCTTGCCGGAGGAGGCCGAGCTCATCAACATGGCGCTCCAGAACGGCAGCAGCCGGGTCGAGGCCCAGCGGGAGATGCTGGGCTACGACTATGCTCAGCTCGGTGCCGAGCTGGCGCGGCGCTGGAACCTCTCCGAGGCCTTCGTCGATGCCATCTCCCAACAGCTTGACCCGCTCTCCCACGATCCGGTCAGCAAGGAGGCGGTGCTGATCCGCCTCGCCGTGTTTATCTCCTTCGCCTGGAACGCGGGCGTGCCTGCCCAGGCCATCATCGCCCGCTTCCCCAAACCGCTCGCCGATCAGCTGGGACTGGATCCCAAGTCGCTGGCAGGCCAGCTCGAAACATTGCATGAACAGGGTAATGCCCTCGCCGATCTTCTGACTCAATAAGCATCATGACCCATCCGTTTCTGTTTCATCCCCAGGTGGCGCCCTGGTTCAAAGAGAGCGCCGACGCACTGCAATTGACTCTTTTTAGCGAGCTGGATGCGCCGATCCGCGAGGTGTTGCTGCGCCACGAGCCGGATAACGAGGAGTACCTGATCCCGATGACGGCAGTCTCCACCCGCGATCGGCTGCAGGTGTGGCAGGCGACCCTGCCGCTCATCAAGGGACAGGATATCCACCTCTACAGCTTCAAGTGCCTCACCGACGAGGAGCAGTGGTGGCTGCACGGGGCGGGCGTCAGCGCGTCCATGCCGCCACGGGAGCAGCATTTTCGCTTCAACAGCCTGCACCAGCCACCGGCCTGGGTGCAGGATCAGGTGTTCTATCAGATCTTCCCCGACCGCTTCTGCAACGGCGATCCGTCGCTGAGCGTCAAGCATCACGAGTATGAATATCGCGGCAAAGCGGTGATCAGCAAAGCGTGGGGCGAGCCGGTCAGTCGCCACGAAGAGGGCCACGGCGCCTGCGAATTCTATGGCGGCGATCTGGCGGGGATCGATGCCAAGCTGCACTATCTGCAATCTCTCGGGGTAACGGCGCTCTACCTCAACCCCATCTTCGATTCGCCGAGCAACCACAAGTACGACACCCAGGACTACTTCAAGGTGGATGCCCACCTCGGCAGCAACGAGCAGTTCGCTGAGCTGACCCGCAACCTGCACCAGCGCGGCATGAAGATCATCCTCGATGCGGTGGTCAACCACACCTCTACCGAGCACCCCTGGTTCTGCCCGCCACTGGGAGCCCAGAGCAACCCGGACTCCCCGTGGCGCAGCTTCTACACCTTTGATAAAGAAGGGGATTACGTCAGCTGGAAGGGCATTCGCAGCCTGCCCAAGCTCGACTTCTCCTGCGAGAAGGTGCAAGACGCCGTCTATCGGGCCGACGACGCCATCCTCCGTTACTGGATGCGCGCCCCCTACCAGATCGATGGCTGGCGCTTTGACGTCATCCACATGCTGGGCGAGCGCGGCACCGCCGAGGGCAATCGCAGTCACGTGCGCGCCATTCGCGGGGCAGTGAAGCAGGAGAACCCGGATGCCTATGTGCTCGGCGAACACTTCTTCGAGGCGAGCCAGTGGCTGCAAGGGGATCAGGAGGATGGCGCCATGAACTACTATGGCTTCGCCCACCCGGTCCGCGCCTTCCTGGCGGGGCAGGACATCGCCTACCACCCCATCAAGATCAGCGCCGAAGAGCTGGATCGCTGGCTCAAGCTGGCGCGGGCCCATATCCCGTTCAAGAACCAGCTGGCCCAGTTCAACCTGCTGGACAGCCACGATACCGCCCGCTTCCTCCACCTGCTGGGTGAAGACAAGCAGCGGATGCAGCTGGCCGCCACCCTGCTGCTCACCTATATCGGTGTGCCGTCCATCTACTACGGCGATGAAGTGGGGCTCTCCGGCGGCAACGACCCGGACTGCCGCCGCTGCTTCCCGTGGGATACCACAGACTGGGATCACGTGCTGCACGACCACTATCGTCGGCTGATCCAGATCCGCCGCCAGCGCCCCTCCCTGCGCCGCGGCGATATCCAGACCCTCTACGCCGGGCCCCACAGCTATGTGTTCGCCCGTACCCTGCAAAGCGATCAGGTGGTAGTAGCCTGCAACCGCCACCCGAGCGAGCCGCGCACCATCGGCCTGCCCCTGTGGCAGACCGCGAGTCCCGCCAGCCGCTTCACCGATGCCTTCAATGGCGAGAAGTTCGAGGTGGTGCAGGGCGAGGTGCAGCTCACCATCCCGGCCAACTCGGCGAGAGTGCTGATCTCCAGCTGACTATAAGGGGAATATCCACTTGAAAGGTGGAAACACTTCCGCCCCCACCTCACTTTTCCATTTGATAGACCTGTATATACAGGTCTATCTGTGATAGCAGACCAAAATCGTACTTCACAAGGTCATGCTAAATAGAGATTGCCGGCCTCTATTTGAGACTACTTATTAAGCATGACTGAAAATTTCAACATTATCGTATGTTATTCCACCAAGTCTTATTGAATTAAGTATTTCTTTATAAAAGCTGGATGCAATAACCAGATTTTTTATATGCATACCTTTAATTTCATTAAAATGGTGGACTTTTAAATTAACACCAGGAATCATGAGTCCAGCCTTATTTTCGTCCCCATCAACAACAATAATTGTTGTATTGCAAAGAATATCATTCTCTATTCCGTTCAATAGGATTACCGATGCAGAACCGGCGCCCCACCAAACTATCTTCTCTTTTTTTCTTAGAAAATCGTGAACTCTCTGCCGCAAGGATTCACAATGGCTCTTAATGTCAACCAATCTTGACATATAGCCAGCCTTGTCAAAAACCACATCAATCTCACTATATTTAGCATTATCTTTTTTTGCCAAAACAACTCTGAGGTTATCATCCTCGATACAGTAATCTATTATTTTTAAATTGTTGTCGTGAGATAGAAGTTGCATGAAATAGATATTGTAATAGAAAAGATGCTGAACATGAAAACCACCAAAATCTGGTACTTCAATTACTATCTTACCACTATCCTTCAAGGTATCCGACATTAACTGGAAGATCGAAAATGGATCTTCAAAATGTTCAAAAACATGCATTAAATAGTATCCATCTATTTTTTTATTTGCATGAGATGCGTCAAAATAACCTTTTGTTACATTTAATCCTAATGCCTTTGCACTATCAGCTTGAGGCCCCGGCTCAATACCCCTAACCTTATGAAAGCCAATTTCACCCAGTTTTGTGAGAAGATATCCTTCTGAACAACCTACCTCTAGTATTTCATCATCACAACTAAAATAGCGTCTAATAGTATTAATTATTCCATCGTATTTAGTTATGCCGATATTATTAAGAGGAGAGATGTATAAATAATTATCGTATATCTCCGCCAACTCTTCTGAGGATAATTTTTTTGATGCGAAGCCGAGCAAACAGTCCTTGCAAACACTGACTTGCATTTCTGCCACCTTGACAGGAAATTCACCAGAATATGCAGACAAAACGGTTGGCATTTTTCGTTCAAGGAAGGTTGATGTATTATCACTGTGGCAATATGGACACTTCATAACTTTTTCCTTAAATCATAATCAAGGTCAATAACATTATATTTTCATGTCACATAGAGCATGCCATGTTTGATAAACAATCTGATATCGGAACACTGTCATCCCACAAGTCACATGAATAATAATGAATTTTCATCCTGTCTGTACATCACCTGAAATACGAAGTAACACACCAGCATCAAGCAATAATCTTGCGAGTGGCTCTATTCGCCAAAATGGTACATTAATGACCTCCGCGATCTCAAACAGGGTTAATTCCCCATCACTATAGGCCAATAAATTCATCATATCTCGGATATGTTCACCCGAGTTACGCATCGAAAGATTAGGATAAAGACCACGTTTGCCGAGCTGGGGCTCCCCTAGCACCGCAGCCTTGTATCTTTGATCCAGCTCCAAACATTCAATGGCTCGCCGCAGAGCGGCGAAACTGCCAGCTAGGCCAGATGGCGTGACAAGCGACATATCATCCAGTGATGTATGATATTCAGCATAACAGCCATACTTACTACGCATTATAGTCGTAACAGGTAAATCAATTCCTGGTGCACACAGCTGGCGCTCATTCGAGCCTCTATCAAGATAGCTATATTGTATAAAATCAGGGGCGATATGATGCAACACATGACGACCTATACGATCAACTAAAGAATTACCCTGCCGAGATGGCAAAAAGGAGTAACACCGCTCGTCCCCCATGCAGGTCAGGTTAAAACCAGCTATTGTATGTTTTTTTAAATGTTCCAAATGACGCGATAGATAAACTATTGCACCTAGTGTTTCTGGAACAAGCATTAGCCGATAGCTATAACGACGCCGGGGTAATGAGGCTAGCCAAGCCATCAAAAACACCCCGATACCGGGACCAGATAGCTCATTGTTGGCCATAGATGGATGGCAAATATAACTGGATAACAGAACCTCCTGCTGGCTATCTCCTGGCAACACCCACTCAGCATAAGTAAGTGAACCAGGCTGCAAACTTGCATCGATTACCACCTCATAGTTGCCTTCCGGTAGCGCCTCTCGAACTTTATGTGGTAAACAGAAGCCCCAGTGACGGTGATAATAAGAAGTAACATAAGGGATGGCATCCGGTAATTCAGGCAATGAATACAAGTGGGACTGTAGTTCAGCCAAGGAGAGGGTACAGCGCACTGGCTCTGAATACCCCACCAGATGCAAGTTACTATCATTGAAGTCAACCACCTTGTGCCCATCGGGACCTATGATGTATGCCGCTCTGACATTCCACTCATCCGGCACAGTCCAATCAAAAAATGTGCTTCCGCTAGCAACTTCATGAATCTGCAGTTCAGGTAAACAATGCTCGCGAAACAAGGCTAATGTTTTCCTCACACCATCACCAGTCAAACTGCGATTGAGCGGAAATAACAGGGTCAATAAATGATGCAATTTCTCGCCAAGTTGAGTCTGATCGTCCCAGTCCGTTGGCAAATAACCAATAATTTTTTTAGATATCATGAGGCTTCCTCAATCAACTCCACAATATGTCTAGATGGGTTCAAGCAAAATTAGATATAGGCACCACCAACTGCGATGGCAGCCTGGCAGGTTCCAAAGGAAGATATCGCAGTTCCCTCAATCAGACGATCCACTCCTGCTTGCAGACTACCCGACAGGCAATGTGGTTGATAACGTTGCACGGAGTCTTGAGTAGCAGAACCTCCGGACTATCCTAACCTGTCGGGGCTACCTGTTCGTAACACAAACCATGCTCGTCTTGCTGCTCTTCCACCGCTATACCGCTATAAAGAAGCGGCTCACCCCCAATTCGTCACAGCAATAGGCTGCCCCCTAAAGGCGAGGTTCGGCACCACCAGTCCGATACGCTCAAACTGCATGGGGCTCCCCTCCCGCCCGGATCAGAGCATATGGTGCTACCGCCAGCAGCTCACCAGCAGCAATCATAAAGTCGTGGCACGAGACAGCCCAGACTGGCACCCGATGGCACAACGCTTGGCGCCAGCCCCCCCGCTCCTGCAACAAGGCTACCAGCCGGGAAAGGTCGATCTCGCTGGCCAGCGACAGGTCGCGCACATAGTAGTCGGCCAGCCACTCCCGCACGCGCCCATCGACGCGCACCTGACCCACAAACCCCTTGTGATAGCGATAGGATACGACCAATCTCTGCTCTACATAGTGAGTAAAGGTGGTACTAGGGGGGCAACCCAACCCCATCAGCCAACCATCCTGCTCCGCCAGCCAGCCAAATGGGCTCTCCTGACCGAAACAGTCGTGGCACTCCCGGGCTACCAGCGCAGGCCCCTGCGGACCGCTAATCGCCATACTGAAGATGGGGTCCAGTGTACGCACCACCCCTTCGCGCTGGCGGAACAGCTCCGTCATCAGCCCCACCTTGCTCGGGGTCTGCACAGGGTCGAAGCACTCGTCCGCCATCGGGCTGTAACTGAAGGTCGGCACCAGCAGGTGTCCGCCCAGCCACTGCTCCAAGCATGTCCAGAAAGCCGCGATACCCGCGGCGTTGCCCATCCCGGCAAACTGGGCCACAACCATGGCATCGGAGTGCACCATCAGGGCGCAGCCTTGAGGGATCCCCAGCTCGGTCAGCGTATGCTCGAGCGCCAGCTTCACACGACAACCCCTTTGCTCTGCAGGGCTTGCTGGATGTCGGCCAGACTCTTCAATTCGACCAGCTCGTTCGGCTCGAAACGCACGCTATAGTGCTGCTCGATCAGTAACAGAAGATTGAAATGGCCCAGAGAATCCCACTCGGGAAAGCTTCCTAGCGCTGACTGCGCGTTGACATTTGCCTGAGGAAACTGCTGGCGTACCAGCAAAAGAAGGTCATTCATTGGCATAAAACTCCAAAAACGGGAGAGAAAGAGAAGTCAGATCCAGACTAAGGAAGACCTCGTCCGGCAGCGGTATCAATCCCGCTGGAATGTTTATCGGCCGAGTTGGCAGATTCGCCAGAAAATCCCGTGCGGGCAAGTTGCGTTCCGTAGTAACCAAACTAATGACCAGCTCGGTCACGTTCTGCGCCAGCAACCGATCAACCAGTTGGGCCAGCAGCCAGTATTCAAAGCCACGCCCCAGCACCCGACAGCTGATGGCCAAGGTGTCCAACAGCACTCTTCCCGCATCGAGCGGGCGCACCACCAGCAGCGCCGTCATGCCGTGATCGGCGAACCGGTCTCGCAGGCTGGCCAGCCAGACGTCGCCCCCCTCGCTTGCCAGCCGGGCCAGCTCTGCCGCCTGATAGCGGCGGCCGGAAAGGTTGAACTGATTGGTCTTCTGGCTGAGCTGTTCGGCTCGCAACTGGTTGCCCAGAGAGAGCGGCTGCCAGTCGGCCTGCAGCGCCAATTGCCGCAGGAAGGCGTGCTCGTCGCCCAGTTGCCGGCGCACCGCCTCGGCCTCGGCCTGGGCTTGATAAGAGTGCTGCCGCAGGCCATCATCTCGGCTCTGGTGGCGACTGCACAGGGCCGGCAGAGTCAGCAGGGTATCCGGCCAGCTCCAGAGATCGGCCGGCGGGGTCATCACCATCACCTCGGGGCAGTTAGCCCGCACCTCGGCCCGCTCCAGCTCGCTGTCATCCCAGAAGACCAGGCTGTCCAGCCCGACATTGAGGCGTGCGGCCAGCCGCCGCAACCCCTGGGATTTGGGCTCCCAGCCGATTTCGGCGGCGGCGATCTGCGCCTGTGTCAGCACCATACCCGGATGCTCATCAAACAGCCGCCACACATCGTCCGCCAGATTTTTGGAGCAGAGCGCCAACACGATGCCCTGCCCGTGCCAATGACTGGCCGCCTGCTGGAAAGCCTGATAGAGCCGGCCCATCCCGTCCTGTCCCAGCAGGACGCCGCCGACACCGTCTTCGCCGACCACGCCGCCCCACAGGGTATTGTCGCAGTCGAGCACCAGCACCTTGTGGGCGGGTCGCTGCAGTCGCTGCAGCAAGGGAAGAATCCACTGCGCCAGGCTGGCCAGACCGGCCATGGAGAAGGGGCAGGACATCAGATAGAGGTTGCGCCGATCGAAGCAGTGCTGGCGGCCATGCTGTTGCAGCCAGAGCGGCAGGTGCAAGTCATCTAGGCCGGGTTGCTGCTGGCGCAGGCGGGCCATCTGCAGCTCAAACGCACTGGCCAGCGCAGCGAGCACGGCAGGGGCCGGGCCATAGACGGAGAGCGGGGCATGGCTGCAGGCCCCCACCAGCACATGATCCTGCGGGCGGCGCTGCAGATGCTGCAACAGAGGCAGGCAGAGCGCATCGACGAAGGCGGCCACCTCCAGCTGCTGCTCGTCCTGCGTCAGACGACCCCACTCCTGCAGGGTCTGGGCGGGCACCAGATCTTCCCACAGCCAGATGATGATGTGGGTCCCAGCCGCGGCATCGGCGCTCTGGTGCATCAGGGTCTGCAACCACTGACCATGGGGGGCTACCTGCACTTGACCGTATTCAGCCAAGGGGCGCCAGGCGAGGTTGCCCGGCATTAAGAACGAACTGCCACTGAGATGAAGCATGGTCATGACCTTCCCCGCTGCGCTACCGGAACCATCCCGGCGACCGACAAATGGGATGATCGTGTTTGATCTTCATGCAAAACAAAAGCTTTTTTGGCTGTGTTCAGTAGTTGATACTGACGTAAGGCACTTCCGGCACCTGCCAGCGCTGCTTGAGGTAGACGGTGAGCACAAAGAAGAAGTTGGCCAGCAGGTTGGCGAAGCGATAGAGAATGGGATCGAAGGCCACCCCGCTCTCTTCCAACCGGACCAGCAGCCGCACCACCTTCTTGCTGCCGCAGCGGCACAGATGGAGGGTGGGGATGGGCTGCGGCCCCTGTGGCAGCACGAAACCGGTGACGCTCCCGCGACTCGCCTCGTTGTAGTGGTCGTAACGGGCCTTGAGCCACTCAAGGTCTGCGTCGAAGATCCCCAGCTTGCCGCGTACCGAGCCGTTTAGGTTGTAGATAAGTCGCTGCAACGCCGCGAGATCCACCAGCATGGGCTCGGTATCGGCATCCGGCGCAAGGTGTGACAGCACGGCCCCGACCTGACAGCAGAGCTCGTCGGTGGCGATTTCAAAATCACATTTGAACGAGGTTTCGAAGATAAAGGGGTAGCAGAGCTCGCGCTTGTCTCTTGGCTTCTTGGGGTTCATGGGGCAACCGGATTGGAGAAAAGGCCAGTGTGCCAGCCCCGGGAAGGGCTGGCAAACGGCAGGTTATTACTTGCGTAACGCGCTGTGGCTCAGGCGTTCTTACTGGTGGGCTCAGTGGAGGGCTGGAACTGGTTGATCATCCGCAGCGCCTCCAGCATCCGCTGGTTGAAGCTGGTGAAGCGATCGACCTGCGCTGGTTCCTCTTCTCCTCTCGCGGCCAGCACGGCCGGGGTCAGCGCCTGTTGCTGGGATGGTGGCAGCAGGGTATCCGCCTGTTTCTGCACCTGATCCAGCTTGGGCAGGTAGTCGGCAAACGGCTTGATCAGATCCTGCAGGGAGTGCGCCCCCTGATAGGTCTGGCTCAGCTTGACGCTCTGCTTGAGCTTGAGGGAGTAGGAGGCCAGCTGGCTGTCATCCAGTTTCAGCTCGCCCGCCTTGTCCAGCAGATCCTCGAAGTTGCCGGAGAAGAAGTTCCCCGCCAGCTCGTCGATCCCCTTGACCAGCTTGCCGATGGACTCCATCTCGTCACTGTTGAGATCCCCCTCCAGCGAGAAGCTGAAGCTCTGGCTCGACTTGAGGCTGAACTGGCTGCCGCTCTCGCTGGTCTGGGACTTGGTCTGCCAGCTGTCGTTGAATCGCAGCACCACCTTGTCGCCATCCTTGGTCTGGATCTCCAGATACCCCTGCTGGCGACTGGCCATCTCGGCCTGTCCCATGTCGGTCGGAGAAATCTTGCCGAAGAACTCCTTCTCGAACTCCTCGAGCCCTTTCTGGATCAGCTTGTAGCTCTGATCGATACCGGTTTTGATATCGTCGTTGTCAGTCGCCCACTTGCCGAGCTGCTTCTTCGCCTCGTCAAAGCCCTTGTCGACCCCCTTGCGGGCCTGCTCCATCATCCCGGTCAGGTCGTCGTCGGATTTGCCATCGGCCCGCGCGGCGCCGAGCCGTCCGGTCACGAATTGCAACACGTTGTCCGCCACCGACTGGAAGTCGAACAGGGTCTCAGGGGTGATCTCTTCGGGCTCTTTCACCTTCGGCGCCTGATAGCCCTGGCCGTTGATCTCCAGCGAGAACTGCAACGCCTGCTGGATCAGCACCTGCGCCCACTTGGGCGGCTTGTGCAAGGAGACCTCCTCCTCGCTTTTGACCTGTTTCTGCTCCGCCTGTTGGGGCGATTTGGGAGAAACACCCACTCCCTTGGGTTGGGCTGCGCCCACGCCTTCGATTTGCATAATGTGTCCTCCCACCATGCCTGTAGATCAGCTATCGGCCTGACTGAACACTTCTTGACCATAAAATGCTGGACAATCTGCGGCTGGCTTTTAAAATCGGGCCCCTTTGGGTGGCCTGTTGCCTTCCCCCGATTTCGACCCGGCCCGGCCGGTGTGCATGTGAGGTATTTATGACCCAGTCCCAACAGCCTTCCGCGAACGCTCCGGCGCCTAGAACCGCGGCCGACTATCAGGCCCAACTCGACGAAAAGCGCGCTCGCCTCACCGAGCTGTTTGCCGGCTTCACCCTCCCGGCGCTGGAAGTGCACAGCTCGCCGGCGGAGTACTACCGGATGCGCGCCGAATTTCGCATCTGGCACGAAGGGGATGACCTCTTCCACTGCATGTATGCCCCGGCGACCAAAGAGATCATCAAGATAGACCACTTCCCCACCGCCAGCCGCCTCATCAACCAGTTGATGCCGCTGCTGCTGGAGGGGCTGCGCCCACACCCGGTGCTGCGCCGCAAGCTGTTCCAGATTGACTACCTCTCCACCCAGTCCGGCCAGATCATTGTCAGCCTGCTCTATCACCGCAAGCTGGAGGCCGAATGGCAACAAGCCGCCGAAGTGCTGCAGGCCGATCTGCGCGCCAAGGGGTTCGAGCTGCAATTGATTGGCCGCGCCCACAAGCAGAAGATCTGTCTGGGGGATGACTTCGTCATCGAACAGCTCAACGTGGCGGGTCGCCAGCTCACCTACAAACAGGTGGAGAACAGCTTCACCCAGCCCAACGCCGCCATCAACGAGCAGATGCTGGCCTGGGCGCTGGATGTGACCAAGGGGAGCGAAGGGGACCTGCTGGAGCTCTATTGCGGCAACGGCAACTTCTCCATCGCGCTGGCGCAGAACTTCCGCAAGGTGCTGGCCACCGAGATCGCCAAGCCGAGCGTCGACTCCGCCCAGTTCAACATCGCCGCCAACGGCGTCGACAACCTGATCATCCTTCGCATGTCGGCCGAAGAGTTCACCATGGCGATGCGTGGCGAGCGGGAGTTCAACCGCCTCAAGGGGGTCGATCTCAAGAGCTACCAGTGCAACACCATCTTCGTCGACCCGCCCCGCGCCGGTCTCGATGATGCCACCGTCAAGCTGGTGCAGGAGTACGACAACATCCTCTACATCTCCTGCAACCCAGATACCCTGCAGGCCAACATGGCCGTGCTGGGCGAAACCCACGAGATCGCCCGTTTCGCCCTGTTCGACCAGTTCCCCTGGACCCATCACATGGAAGCCGGGGTCTATCTGCGCCGCAAGGCCGGTTGATTCAGGCAGACAGGAAAACAACAACAGGGCCGGATGGCCCTGTTTTGTTATTGACTGAACATCGGCCTCACTCCAGCTGGAAGTGACCCACGATCTCCCGCAGCCGGTCGTAGGTCTGCTGCATCGCCGCGGAGCTGGCAACCGTCGCTTCGCCATTGTGAGTCAGCTGGCGGATCACCTCGGCGATGGCGCTCATGTTGCGGTTGATCTCTTCGGCCACCGCGCTCTGCTGCTCCGCCGCCGTGGCGATATGGCTGATGAGATCGTTGATCTCCACTACTTCCCCTGCCATCAGATCCAGCGACTCGTTGACCCGGGTGGTGTTCTCGGCCGCCCCCTGACAGCTCTGCTTGGTGTTACCCATGGCATCCACCACAGTTCGGGTGCCCCGCTGCAGACTGGCCAGCATGGTCTGGATCTCGGCTGTGCTCTGCTGGGTGCGGGCCGCAAGGGAGCGCACTTCGTCTGCCACCACCGCAAAGCCACGCCCCTGTTCACCGGCGCGGGCCGCCTCGATGGCGGCGTTGAGGGCCAGCAGGTTGGTCTGTTCGGCAATGCTGCCGATCACCCCCAGCACAGAGCCAATCTGCTGCACATCCTGCTGCATCGCCTCGATGGAGCGGGCAGTGGCTTCCACTTCGTCCACCAGCGCCATCACGCTGGCCATCGCCTGATCCACCACCTGACGGGACTGGCTCGCCAGCTGCTGACTCTGGCCGGTGAGCTGGGCGGTGCTGGCCGCACTCTCGGAGACGGAGACCGCGGTGCGGCTCATCTCGTTGATGGCAGTCACCACCTGCTCGGTCTCGCGTACATGTTCCGCCAGCAGGGACTGGGCGGCGCCGGTCTGGCTGGCCAGCCCTTCTATACCACTGTTGAGCTGGCCGCTCGCCTGCCGCACCTCCCCCATCATCTCCTGCAGCCGCTCGATAAAGCGGTTGATCCCGGCCGAGATCTGGCCCAGGTCATCCTTGCTGGTCACCGCCAGTCGGCGGGTGAGATCGCCGCTGCCGCGGGAGAGCTCCAGCACCAGATCCCGCAACGAGAGAATGGGGCGATAGGCCACATTGAGCGCCAGCATTGCCAGCACCATCACCACGATCGCCACGCCACACAGCGCCATGATGATCTGGCCGTTGAGGGCCCTGGTCATGGCCCGGATGTAGTCAAGATCGATGTAGCCAGTCAGCGTCCAGCTGCTGCCGCGAATATCCAGCTGGTTGGGGCGCGCTTCGCTCTCCCCCTGCGGCTTGCTGTTATAGAGGCTGTTGCCCTGACTGTCGGCCAGCGAGAAGTAGCGGCCATCGCCACTCATCTTCTCCAGCAGGCTTTTGAACTCGCTCATGTCGAGGTAGTAGAGATAGGCGGAATCGGCACCGCGCGGCACCAGAATGGTGATGACCGGCTTGCCATCCACCTGTTGCAGCGGGCTGACGGTGATCTGGTTGTTGGCGGCGGGGATCAGCTTGCGCAGGGCATCGACCTTGGCGTTGTCGTTGATGACACCGCTCACGTCGAATGCCATGTCGCCGATCACCTTGACGATGTTGTGAAAGCCGGTCTCTTGCAGGGTCTTCTTGACGTTGGTCACCCCGAAGTTGAGGTTGGCAGCCAACAGGATCTTCTGATTGATGTCGCTGGCCAGCTTCTCTTTGACCAGAGTGATCTGCTCGTTGATGTTGTGGGTGGCCTGAGTGCGAATGTAGCCACTGATGAAGTGATTCACACTGAGTCCGGCGGTGCCGATGGTGACCAGAATGGCCAGGAGCAGCAAGAGGTAAATCTTGACCTTGAATGGCATGGGTTCCCTCCAGAAGAGAGGGCTGGCAACGCCAACCCTCCCTGCCAATCGTTATTTCTTCTTGGCGTACTTCATGGAATCCAATGCCACCGCCAAAATGATGATGCCGCCCTTGATGATGAACTGCCAGTAAGGGCTGACCCCGATATAGGTCAAACCATAGTTGATCAGGGTGAAGATAAGTACGCCGGTGATCACACCCGCGACCGTTCCCACCCCGCCGGCAAACGACACGCCGCCCACCACGCACGCCGCGATGGCATCGAGCTCGCATGAAGCCGAGGTTGTTGGTGGCACTGCCGATCCGGCCCGCTTCCAGCATGCCGCCGAAGGCGTAGAAGACCCCAGCCAGCGCATAGATCATCACCAGATTGACCGCCACGTTGACGCCAGAGACCTTGGCTGCCTCGGGGTTGCCGCCGATGGCGAAGATGTTCTTGCCAAAGCGGGTCTTGTTCCACAGCACCCAGACAAAGACGCTGGCGATGGCCGCATAGAAGGTGAGATAGGAGAGCTTGAATCCTCCTATCCGGATAAACCCTTGGGCGAAGCTGGAGAAGCGGGGGTCAAACCCGGCCACCGGCGAAGCACCCACCGAGTCAAAGTAGAGGGAGTTGATACCGTAAACGATGATCATGGTGCCCAGGGTGGTAATGAAGGGGGTTACGTTCAGGTAGGCCACAATGAGACCGTTGACCAGACCAATCAGGGCACCTACCACACACACCAGCAGGATCACCGCCGGAATGGGCACCTCTCCCAATGTCGGGAACACCTTGTTGACGTTGGTCAGCGCCTGCAACATGGTTGCCGCGATGAGTGCCGCCAGACCGACCTGACGACCGGCCGAGAGATCCGTCCCCTGGGTGATGATGATGCCCGCCACCCCCAGCGCTATGATGACCCGCACCGAGGACTGGGTCAGGATGTTGCTGAAGTTGGTGAGGCTCAGGAAGGAGGGCTCCTGGATCACGATGACCATGAGCAGCACCAGCAGCACCAGATAGATGGCGTTTTCCTTGAGCGCCTGCATCAGATTGAAATTTTTAGCCGACTCCATAAATGTCTTCCTGTCTCTAGAGGTACAGAGATGCCAGGCGCAGTATCTCGCTCTGGTCAGTTTCTTTGGTATTGACGATCCCGGCGACCCGGCCATTGCTCATCACCATGATGCGGTCGGTGATCCCCAGCAATTCCGGCATCTCTGACGAGATGATGATGATCCCCTTGTCCTTCTTCGCCAGCTCCAGGATGAGCTGGTAGATCTCGAACTTGGCCCCGACGTCGATGCCGCGGGTGGGCTCGTCGAGCATCAGGATCTCCGGCTGGGTCAGCAGCCAGCGACCGATGATCACCTTCTGCTGGTTACCCCCGGAGAGAGAACCTATCTGGGTCTGCTGGGTCGGCGTCTTGACCCGCATGGAGTCGATCACCCACTGGGTATCGCTCTTCATCTTGTTGTCGCTGAGCAGCCCCATGGAGCCCTTGTAGCTGTCCATGTTGGCGATCAGGGAGTTGAAGGCGATATCGAGCCGGGAGTAGATACCGGTGGAGCGGCGCTCTTCCGTCACCAGCGCAAAGCCGTTGCGGATCGCTTCGTGGGCGTTGTGGTTGGCCACCTCTTTGCCGTGCAGCTTGATGCTGCCCTGACTGCGATCACGAATGCCGAACAGGGTCTCGACGATGTCGGTGCGCTTGGCCCCGACCAGTCCGGCGATGCCGAGGATCTCCCCCTTGTGCAGGTTGAAGGTCACATCCTGAATGGAGGGCTGGTTCTTCGCCGTCAGGTGTTCGATCTCGAGGATCACCTCTTTCGGCTGGTTGGTCTTTTCCGGGAAGCGCTGGGTCAGTTCACGGCCGACCATCATCCCGATGATCTGATCCATGGTCATGCCCTTGAGCGGCTGGGTTGCCACCCACTGGCCATCCCGCAATATGGTGATCTCGTCACAGAGCTGGAAGATCTCCTCCATCTTGTGAGAGATGTAGACGATGCCGCACCCCTTATCCTTCAACTTGTTGATGATCTTGAAGAGGTGGTTCACCTCTTTCTCGGTCAGGGAGGAGGTGGGTTCGTCCATGATGACGATCTTGGCATCGTAGGAGAACGCCTTGGCGATCTCGATCATCTGCATCTGGGAGACCGACAGGGTCGCGACCTTCACCTTGGGGTCGATGTCGATATCCAGCTCATCGAAGATGCGCTTGGTGTCGTCATACATCTTGCCGTGGTCGATAAACCACCCCTTGGTGGGGTAGCGGCCGAGCCACATGTTGTCCATCACGGTACGCTGCAGCACCAGATTGAGCTCCTGATGCACCATGGAGACGCCATTTTCCAGCGCCTCTTTGGAGGAGGTGAAGTTGATCTCCTGCCCCTTGAAGAAGATCTTGCCCTGATCCTTCTCGTAAATGCCGAACAGACACTTGAGCAGTGTGGATTTTCCCGCTCCGTTCTCGCCCATCAACGCATGCACAGAATGAGGACGGACCCGTAAATTGACATTATCGAGTGCCTTGACGCCGGGAAAGCTCTTACTGACGTCAATCATCTCCAACAGCCATTCTGATTGTTGCTGTGTTGTCATATCAGCCATCACATCTGGTTGAAAAAAGGGCAAGGGGATCTCCCTTGCCCTGGAGGAGGGAATTACTCGAATTGGGACAGGTTGTCTTTATCCACACCGACGTAGGCAACACGTACTACCTTGTCGACGATATTCCACTTGGTGCCTTCACCGGCCGGTTTGCCTTCAGCTAGGTTCTTGGTCAGCTCGAAGGTGGCCTTGGCCTGGTTGGCCGCATCGTTCAGCACGGTACCCGCCATGGCACCGCTCTTGACCATGGCCAGCGCTTCCGGCAGCGCATCGACGCCGAATACCGGAATGGCAGTCTTGCCCTGGGCTTTCAGTGACTCGACTGCACCCATTGCCATGCCGTCGTTGTTGGCGATGACCACTTCGATCTTGTTGGCGTTGGGGCCGGAGATCCAGGCGTCCATCTTGTCTTTCGCCATGGCGGTATCCCACATACCGGTATCCATGTGTAGTTGTTCAGTCTTGACGCCACCATCGTTCAGGGTCTTGACCACGTAGGAGGTGCGAGCTTCGGCATCCGGGTGGCCCGGCTCCCCTTTCAGCAACACGAACTGGATCACGCCATCCTTGTTCAGATCCCACTCCGGATGGGCTTTCCAGTGTTTGGCAATCAGCTGACCTTGGATGATCCCTGACTCCTTGGAGTCGGTGCCCACGTAGTAGGCCTTGTCGTAGCTGGCCAGATCGGTAGCGCTCGGCTCCTTGTTGTAGAAGACCACCGGAATATCTTCACCGCGGGCCTTCTCGATCACCACCGGGGCCGCAGCTGGGTCAACCAGGTTGATGGCCAGCGCCTTCACCCCTTTGGCCAGCAGCACGTCGATCTGGTCGTTCTGCTTGGACTGGTCGTTCTGGGAGTCGTTCATCAGCAGTTCCACCCCTGGAGTGGCTGCCGCCTCCTTCTCGATGGCCTTGCGCACGACCGCCATGAAGTTGTCGTCGTACTTGTAGACGGTTACCCCGATACGGGTGTCAGCCTGGGCATTGGCTCCAGCCATCATGCCCATCAGCAGGGCGGCAACTGTGGTCAGTTTTTTCATTATGTGTGCTCCGATGTGTCTATCTGTGTTGTAGGGTGGCGAGCAATTGAGCAAGCGCCAATCAATGTAATCAGTTTGTTGTCATTTCTTCTGTGATCATGACAACAAAATGAAAACGTTTACACTCTGTTACATTGAAACTTTATATTTATTTTTCAAATACATATAAATAAAAATCAGATTTGAGACTCAATCTTTCCCACAGCATTGAGGCTAGTCGTTACTGGTCTGTTGTCAAAATGGCGCACTGGCTAGACAGTCGCTTCAATAGCTGGATTAGCGGAGAGTGCAGCCCCAACGGTAACGACGCTCGAGCAGTTGATACTCGGGACGCACGCTCTGGCTCCAGGAGTCATCACCGCCCACCCCCATGTGGGCGCCATCGAGGCAGACCCACAGCCCCTCTTCGGCCCCCAGATCGCTCTGGTGACGAGCAGCGGCCAGCTGTTGCTGACTGAAGCGGCTGGCACTGAAATGGAAGCTGCCGCTCACCGTCGTGCTGCCCAGCTGCAGCTGACGAGTATCGCAGCGCAAGCCGTTGTCACTCGGGAAAACATAAGGGGTGTGCATGGCCTCCAGCGGCAAACTCCAGCGCCCCAGATCGGCGCCCAGCAGGCGATCCGGATAGTTTTCGTGCGGGCCACGCCCTAGCCATTCGGCTCGCGCTGGCACCTCGGCCAGATGGAGCAGCAGACCGATCCGCGGCAGCGAAGGCAGCGCTTGCGCCAGCTCGGTCTCTATCTCCAGGCTCATGGCGCCATCGTCGGTAAAGCGATGATGCCAGTGACTCACCAGCAGCAGCTCATCGTGGTGGAAGTAGCCATTACTGACCCGGATATCCCCTCCGGCGACCGCGATCCCCAGACGGTGGTGCTGCCACTGACCGAGGCCACAGCCCTGCCAGCGGGCAATCCAGGAGTTGGGGTCAGCGTGATCCGCTTCGCTGGTGCCGATGTCGTTGTCGAGCGGCGCGCGGTAGAAGTGATCCATGATCGGCGCCAGCAGCTGCTCCTGCCCCGATTTTTGCCAACTGGTGATGCGACCGCTCTGCTTGTCGAGCCACCACTGGCTGTTTGCGGCGGTGATCCGCCAGCCATCCGGCTGCTCGCTCAGGGTGGCGGCAGCGGCGGGAGCAGGCAGGGCAAGGGGGGTCGGCAGAGTGAACTGCTGACGGGCGACCTTGTGATCCGCCTGCGACCATAGGGTGTCCTGTGGCTGAACGATGGCCAGATCGAGCCAGGCCAGTGAGCCTGCCGCAAAGGGAGGCAGTATCTCGCTCAGGGTCAACTCGATCACCCCTTGCGGCGCCAGCGTGAGGGAAACCTCCCCCTGCTGCTGCACATGGCCGTTCTCGCACAGTTGCCAGCAGAGCCGCTCGTTATCGGTGGAGCGGAACAGGTATTCGCTCTCGATCCGCACCCGCAACGGGGTGTGCTCAAGCAGAGTGAAGCGGAACGGCTGCTGGGCACGCTTTGCCTCGCACAGGGCTGGATGGGGGGTGCGATCCGGGAACAGCAGGCCGTTGCAGCAGAACTGGCGATCGTTTTGCACATCACCGAAGTCGCCACCATAGCCCCAGTAGTGGCGACCATCGGCGGTGTATTTGTCGAGCCCCTGATCGACCCAATCCCAGACAAACCCGCCTTGCAGGCGTGGATGATCGCGAAACGCCTGCCAGTAGTGGGCGTAGCCCCCCAGGCTGTTGCCCATGGCGTGGGCATATTCGCAGAGGATCAGCGGCCGGTGCTCGCCGGGCAGGCCAATCCACTTGGCCAGCGCCCACTTGGGCACCGCCGGGAAGGGTTGATCCTGATGGGTTCTGGCATACATGGGGCAGATGATGTCGGTCGCCGGAGTATCGGCCCCGCCCCCCTCGTACTGCACCGGACGGCTCGGGTCGCTGCGCTTGATCCAGCCATACATGGCATCGTGGGCTGGGCCGTAACCCGACTCGTTGCCGAGCGACCAGATGATGATGGAGGGGTGGTTGAAATCCCGCGCCACCATGCGGGTAGCCCGCTCCAGAAAGGCGTTGCTCCAGGCGGGATCCCGCGCCAGCCGCCCCATGGGGGTCATGCCGTGGGTCTCCAGATTCGCCTCGTCCACCACATAGAGACCGAGTCGATCGCAGAGGCGATAGAAGTCGGGGTGGTTGGGATAGTGGGAACAGCGCACCGCATTGAAGTTGTGCCGCTTCATCAGCAGCAGATCCCGCTCCATGGTGGCGCAATCGATGGCATAGCCTTTGGTGGGGTGGTGTTCATGGCGGTTGGCACCGCGAATAAGCAGCGGCTGACCATTGACCCGCAGCAGACCGCCACGGATCTCCACCACCCGAAAGCCCACATCACATGCCTCGCTCTCGATAGCCTGGCCCTGTTCGTCCAGCAGGGTCAGGGTAAGGCGATAGAGATGGGGCGTCTCGGCGCTCCACTTGCACGGCGCAGCTACATCGAGCCACAGCTCGGCGCGATCGTCATAAGCCCCTTTTTCATCAATGACTTGGGTGCCGATCGGCTGGCGCAGGGTCGCGACCCGCTCGCCACCGTCATAGAGATTGGCCTCCACCGACAGACCGGCCGCATTGGCCACCTGCAGGGCAATCTTGAGACGGCCATCCCGATAGCAGGCATCCAGCTCGGGCGTCACCCGCATATCCATCAGATGGCGGGACGGTTTGTGCAGCAGGCTGACGGAGCGAAAGATCCCCGACAGCCACCACATATCCTGATCTTCCAGATAGGAGCCGTCGGACCAGCGCAGCACCAGCACCGCCAGCCGGTTGCGACCGCTCTGCAGATAATGAGTCAGATCGAATTCGGCGGGCAGGCGGCTGTCCTGGGAGTAACCGACCCAGCGGCCGTTGCAGAAGAGGTGGAAGGCGCTGCTCACCCCGTCGAAGATGATCCGGCTCTGACCGCTGGCCAGCCAGTCGGCGGACAGTTCGAACTCGCGGGAGTAGCAACCGGTGGGGTTCTCTGCCGGCACCCGGGGCGGATCGCAGGGAAAGGGGTACTTGATATTGGTGTAGATGGGGCCATCGGTGAGCGGCCGCGCAGCTGGATAGGCGGCATCCAGCTGCCAGTTACCCGGTACGGTAATGGGAGTGGCATCCACCATATCCTGCGCCAGCCAGCTCTCTGGCACCAATTCGGGAGCGGCAAAGAAGGAGAAGCGCCACTCGCCATCGAGCAAGAGACGGGAGGAAGAAGCCAGATCACCCCTGGCATCCGTTTCGCTGCGCCAGCTGAACATGGGGGTATGGGCAGCCAGCCGGTTTACCGACGTAATGGCCTGAGTCTGCCAATCCTGACGCGCCACTATCTCCCTGAGCATTCACTCTCTCCCTGCTGATTGGAAAACGTATTCAGTCTAGAGAAGTATGACGCAGGGAACGGCGATCTCGCTCACACAGATGTAAACGATTACACTAATTTTGTTAAGTAAAGCGGAGTAAAAATGATTAAAAATAGGTAAAACAATAACTGTGCAAGAAACGGCCCCGAACAGGGCCGCAAAAGGGGGCTATCCGGCCCGAACCGGTGCCACCGAGTGGCGATTGATCAGGGTGGGGGTATAGATCCGGCTCTGGGTCGCGTCACTCTCCCCCGCCGCCAGCTGAATGGCCAGCTTGGCCGCCTGGGCCGCCATCAACTCGATGGGATAGCGCATGGTGGAGAGCTTGGGGCGCAAATATCTGGCATAGATGATGTCATCGAAGCCCACTACCGAGACCTCCTCCGGCACTCGCAGGCCGTTGTCGGCCAGCACAGAGATGGCGCCCGCCGCCATGGCATCGTTATAAGCCACCACGGCGGTCACCTTGAGCCCCTTGGCCAGCAGGTTGAGCATGGCACGCTCCCCCCCCTCCTCGTTCGGTGTGCCGCTCTCGATAAGCTCGGGATCGGCTGCCAGACCCGCCTCCATCAGCCCATCCTGATAACCTTGCAGACGCAAGGTGGCATCCTCGATGGCGTGATCCGAGCTGATAAAGGCGATATGGCGGTGGCCCAGCTCGATCAGATGACGGGTCGCCGTGGCGGCACCCAGCCGGTTGTTGAGGGCGATGCAGCGCCCCCTGAGGGCCGGAATATCGCGGTTAATCAGCACCATACCGGGCACCCGCATGGCGTAATCGTAAAGTTCCTCGTCGCTCAGCGCCTTGCTGTGCACCACCAGCGCCTCGCAACGCTTGCCGATCAGTAGCTCGATCGCTTCACGCTCCTGACGCGCCTTGTGAAAACCGTTACCCATCAGCAGGTGAAGGTTCTGCTCGACGGCGATGCCGGAGACACCCTTAACCAGTGCACCGAAGAAGGGATCGGCCACGTCACCGACCACCACCCCCATGGTGTCGCAAGTCTGGCTGACCAGTGCCCGCGCGTTGGCGTTGGGGGTGTAGCCCAGTTCGGCCATTGCCTTCTGCACCACTTCGCGAGACGCAGCGCTGGCCTTGGGGGAGTTGTTCATCACCCGTGAAACCGTTGCCACCGACACATTGGCCAAACGGGCGACATCCTTGATGGTGCTCATGCTGTTTTCACTTCTTTCACTGTGCAATAGAGCGCCATTATACCCAGCAAACCCTTTGAAAACAGGGGTGAAACGCATATCTGCCGTCAGGATGATCACAAAAACAGTGTAATCGTTTACACTGTTTTGCAAGCAAGCTCACAGTTTGGTCGCCACACCCTCGGCTAGACTGCTTCCAGACACTTTTCAGTGGAGAGCAAGATGAACGTTCTGGTCACCGGCGGCTGCGGATATATCGGCAGCCACACCTGTCTGGCCCTGCAAGCGGCAGGCATGAATCCCGTGGTAGTCGACAACCTCGGCAACAGCAAGCGCAGCGTGCTGGCCCGAGTCGCCGCCATCAGCGGCCAGCAACCCGTGTTCTATCAAGGGGATATTCGCGATGCAGCCCTGCTGGACCGGATCTTTGCCGAACAGCAGATCGATGCGGTGATCCACTTTGCCGCCCTCAAAGCGGTCGGTGAATCGACCCGCATTCCACTGGATTATTACGAGAACAACCTCGGTGGCACCCTCACCCTGCTGCAGGCGATGAAGCGGGCTGGCGTGCACAATCTGGTGTTCAGCTCCTCGGCCACCGTCTACGGCGATCCCGCCAGTCTGCCGATCCGCGAGGATTTCCCCCGCAGCGCCACCAACCCCTACGGTCGCTCCAAGCTGATCATCGAGGAGCTCCTCGAGGATCTGCAGCTGGCCGAGCCGCACTGGAGCATGACCCTGCTGCGCTACTTCAATCCGGTCGGCGCCCACGAGTCGGGCACCATGGGGGAAGACCCCCAAGGCATTCCCAACAATCTGATGCCCTATATCACTCAGGTCGCCATCGGCCGTCGCGACTGCCTGTCGGTCTTTGGAAACGATTACCCAACTGTTGATGGCACCGGCGTGCGCGACTACATCCACGTGATGGATCTCGCCGAGGGGCATGTCAAGGCACTGCAACACTGCGCCGGCAAGGGTGGCGTGCACACCTACAACCTAGGCACCGGCCAGGGCCAGAGCGTATTGCAGCTGGTCGCCGCCTTCTCCAATGCCTGCGGCAAGCCGCTGCCGTTTCGCATCGAACCGCGTCGCCCGGGCGATATCGCCGCCTGCTGGGCCGATCCGGCCAAGGCCGAGCGCGAGCTGGGCTGGCAGGCAACCCGGGACATAGACGCCATGTGCGCCGACAGCTGGCGCTGGCAATCCGCCAACCCGAACGGTTACGAGGAGTAGGCCTGCCTGCTCCCTGTTAATAGACGACCTTATTTTTCAATACCTTATTCAGGAGAGATGATGTTCAACCCCGTCGATCATCCCCATCGCCGCTTCAACCCGCTGACCGGCCAGTATGTGCTGGTCTCCCCCCATCGGGCCAAACGCCCCTGGCAGGGGCAGGTGGAGAAAGTGAGTCAGGCCCCCAAACAGGTACATGATCCCGACTGCTTCCTCTGCGCGGGCAACACCCGGGTCACCGGCGACATCAACCCCGACTACAAGGGCACCTTCGTCTTTACCAACGACTTCGCCGCCCTGATGCAGGATACCCCGGCCGCCGATAGCGCCAGCGATCCCCTGCTGAAACTGGAAGCCGCCCGCGGCACCAGCCGGGTGATCTGCTTCTCGCCGGATCACGGCAAGACCCTGCCCGAGCTGCCGCTGCCCGCCATCGAGGGGGTGATCACCACCTGGATGGATCAGGTCACCGAGCTGTCAGCCCAGTGGGAGTGGGTGCAGGTATTTGAAAACAAAGGCGCCGTTATGGGCTGCTCCAACCCGCACCCCCACGGCCAGATCTGGGGCAGCGACTTCCTGCCCAACGAGATCGCCCGTGAAGAACAGCACCAGCGTGACTGGCTGGCCAAGCATGGCCGCCCCATGCTGCTGGAGTATGTGGAGCGGGAGCTGGCGGATCGCTCGCGCGTCGTGGTGGAGACCGAACACTGGCTCGCCGTAGTTCCCTTCTGGGCCGCCTGGCCGTTCGAAACCCTGCTGCTGCCCAAAGCGCACGTCCCCTCCATGCTCAACCTGACCAAGGCCCAGCAACAGGATCTGGCGGTGGCGCTCAAGGAACTCACCAGCCGCTACGACAACCTGTTCGAGTGCAGCTTCCCCTACTCCATGGGCTGGCACTTTGCACCGCCCAAGTCGGAGTGCCCCGAGGCGTGGCAGTTGCATGCCCACTTCTATCCGCCGCTGCTGCGCTCCGCCACCGTGCGCAAATTCATGGTCGGCTTCGAGATGCTGGCCGAAACCCAGCGCGACCTGACTCCGGAGCAGGCTGCCGAGCGGCTGCGCGCTCTGAGCCCCATTCACTACAACCAGACCAATCAAACCAATGAGGAGGCCCTATGACCCCGAGCCAACGCGTCAGCGCCGTTTTTGCCGAGCAATTTGCCAAAGCGCCCGATCTGCTGGTGCGCGCCCCCGGCCGCGTCAACCTCATCGGTGAACATACCGACTACAACGACGGCTTCGTGCTGCCCTGCGCCATCGACTACGAGACCTGCGTCGCCATCGGTCTGCGCGATGACCGGCAAGTACAGGTGATCGCCGCCGACTACGACAACCAGCGCGACCAGTTCGACCTCGACCAGCCCATCGAGCACCACCCCAGCCAGCGCTGGAGCGACTACATCCGCGGCGTGGTGAAGTATCTGCAGGAGCGCGGCTATACCCTGCGCGGCCTCGATCTGGTGGTCTCCGGCAACGTGCCGCAGGGGGCGGGGCTCTCCTCCTCAGCCTCACTGGAAGTGGCCATCGGTCAGGCCTTCAAGGAGGCGCTGGGGCTCGACATCAGCCAGGCCGAGATCGCCCTCAACGGCCAGCAGGCGGAGAACAAGTTCGTCGGCTGCAACTGCGGCCTCATGGATCAGATGATCTCCGCCAGCGGCAAAACTGACCACGCCCTGCTGCTCGACTGTCGCTCGCTGGAGACTCGCCTCATCCCCATGCCAGCGGATCTGGCTGTGCTGATCGTCAACTCCAATGTGCGCCGCGGTCTGGTGGACAGCGAATACAACACCCGCCGCCAGCAGTGCGAAGCGGCCGCCCATCACTACGGGGTCAAGGCGCTGCGCGATCTCGATCTGGCCGGACTGGAAGCGGGCAAAGCCGGGCTGGATGAGGCCTGCTATCGCCGTGCCCGCCACATCGTTGGGGAAAATGCCCGCACCCTGGCGGCCGCCGATGCGCTGGCGAGCCACGACCTGACCCGCCTCGGCGAGCTGATGGCCGAGTCGCACGCCGCCATGCGCGATGACTTCGAGATCACAGTGCCCGCCATCGACGGTCTAGTGGAGATCATCAAGGCTAAAATCGGCACAGATGGCGGCGTGCGGATGACCGGCGGCGGCTTCGGCGGCTGCGTGGTCGCCCTGTTGCGCCCCGAGAAGGTGGCCGAGGTGATTGCCGCCGTCGAAGCGGAGTATCCGGCCATCTCGGGCCTCAAGGCCGACTGCTACGTCTGCTCTGCCAGCGCCGGTGCAGGCAAGCTATGAGCAGCACCATGACGCCATTCGAACTGGAAAACGAGGAGGGGCTGCGGCTGCGCGGCCTCGATTTCGGCGCCACCCTCACCTCCCTCACCCTGCCGGTGGCGGGCAAACGGCGTGAAGTGCTGCTGGGCTGTGCCGACGACACCTATCCCGCCCAGCAGGTGTGGCTGGGCGCTGTGGCGGGGCGTTTTGCCAACCGCATCGGCGGCGCCGAACTGCTACGCGATGGCGAGCGCTGGTCGCTGGATGCCAATCAGGCACCCAACTGCCTGCATGGCGGGCAGGCGGGATTTCATCGCCAGCAGTGGCAAATCAAGGAGCTGGAAGCGGATCGGGTCAAGCTGGCGCTGCTCTCCCGAACGGGGGATCAGGGCTTTCCCGGCAATCTGCGGGTCACCCTGGAGTACCGGCTGGAGCAGAGCGATCTGGTGGTGGATTTCATCGCCAGCACGGATGCCACAACTCCGGTCAGCCTCACCAGCCACGCCTACTTCAATCTCGATGGGCAAACCGATGGCGACGATGTCCGTGACCACCTCATCAGCATCAATGCCGACCACTTCCTGCCGACCGACCCGAGCGGTTTGCCGATCGCCATCACTCCGGTGGAGGGGCCGTTCGATCTGCGCCGCGAGCGCCTTGTCGGACAGGATTGGCTGAGCCATCCCCAGCAGCAACAGGCCAAGGGGTACGATCACGCCTTTGTGCTCAACGGCCCGACATCAGAATGGGCCGCTCGGATAGTCTCTGGCGACAAGCAGCTGGCGATGGAGGTCTATACCAACCAGCCCTCGCTACAGTTCTACACCGGAAACTGGCTGGCCAATACCCCGAACCGTAGCGGCCAGTCGCACCGGGATCACGACGGCTTCTGTCTTGAGGCGCAACAGCTACCGGACAGCCCCAATCGCCCCGAGCTGGGCAACCCCTGGCTGCTGCCGGGCGGGCGTTATTACCACCAGACCCGCTACCGTTTTATCCGCGACTGACTTAAAGGTTTCATGATTTTTACATAGCCTCAGCAGTCACTATCGAGCAAGATAAGCCGCCCCGAGACCCTCCCGGGGCGTTTTACATCAACGAAGTTAAGGATTGTTTGTTCGATGACTGACACTTATAGCCTGCTGGTCGCCTTTATTCTGGGCGTCGTCGAGGGGCTGACCGAGTTCCTCCCCGTCTCCTCCACCGGCCACATGATTATCGTCGGCCATCTGCTGGGCTTTGAAGGGCCCAAGGCTGCCACTTTCGAAGTGGTGATCCAGCTTGGCTCCATCCTCGCCGTGGTCGCCGTCTTCTGGCGTCGCCTGTTTGGCCTGATTGGCATCCACTTTGGCCAGAAGCCGTCCCGGGATCACGCCACCCTGTCGCTGGTGCACGTCATCCTCGGCATGATGCCCGCCATCGTGGTCGGTCTGGCCATCCACAGCTGGATCAAGGCCAACCTGTTTGGTCCGCAGACCGTCATGTACGCGCTAGTTGCGGGCGGCATCCTGCTGATCATCGCCGAGAAGTTCCGCCCGGCCGTCACAGCTGAAACCCTGGATGACATCAGCTACAAGCAGGCGTTTGGCATCGGTCTGTTCCAGTGTCTGGCCCTGTGGCCCGGCTTCTCCCGCTCCGGCGCCACCATCAGTGGTGGCATGCTGATGGGGATCAGTCGTCACGCAGCCGCCGAGTTCTCCTTCATCATGGCGGTGCCCATGATGGTGGCGGCCAGCGGGCTTGATCTCTACAAGAGCCGCGATTTCCTCTCGATGGCCGACTTCCCGATGTTTGCAGTGGGCTTTATCACCGCCTTCGTGGTGGCGATGTTTGCGATCAAGACCTTCCTGACATTGATCCGCCGCATCGACTTTATCCCGTTCGCCATCTACCGCTTTGTCGTGGCATTCGCCGTCTATCTGGTGTTTGTCGCCTGACCGGCAGCCAGCCATGAAATGACAAAAGGGACCAACTTGGTCCCTTTTTCTATGGCGTCATGGTGCTCAGTAGAGGTGCTGGCTGATGCCGTTCAGCAGCCGCGACAGCCCCTTGGTAAACTGCACCGGCGCATCCTGCACCGTGTAGCAAAGGCAGCCATCCGGCGTGTGCGGGCTGTGGGAGTGGCTGGCATCGCGCCAGATGAAATCTCCCGCCTTGTAAAGGGTATCGCCATCCTGAATATTGCCAGCCAGCAGCAAGGTCAGCTCATAGCCCTGATGGGTGTGCTCAGGGATGCGGCCGCCCGCTTCGATATGGAGCAAACTGGCGCGCGCCCCCATCTCGTCCAGCGGCAAACTATGCTGACGAATAGCCCCGATATGGCGCCACTTGGGCGAACGATAACGGGCCAGCACCCGTGGCAAACGGTAGGCGTGACCGGCTACCTCCAGCTCTCCGGGCTGGGCTCGGGGTTGGTCATGTGTTGGCTCGGAGAGGGGCTCTGCAAGCGGCTGGGCCAGAATATCCGCCAGCATGGCGTCGAATCCGGCGTCCAGTCCCACTTCATCGCGGGAGGCCAGCTCGGGCTCTGCTGGCGAGGCAAGATATTGCTGCGCCAGCTCCTCTTCGAATGTCTTCAGTCGTGCAGCACAATCGGGGCAGAGTTCACAGTGGGCGGAGAGCCCTACCGCCAGCGGCAGAGGGAGCTCATCGGCGGCGAAGGCACGCAGCATAGGGTCGGTCGGATGGGCTTTAATCATGGCCTTGCTCCACTTGCTCTTTCAGTTTCTGTAACGCCAGTCTGAGGCGGGACTTGATGGTACCGAGCGGCACGCCGAGTCGCTCCGCCAGCTCTTGCTGGGAGAACTCCTGCAGATAGATGCCGCGCACCACCTGCTGTTGCGGCTCCGGCAGGGTGCCCAGATAGTGGGCCATCTGACGGGTCAGCACCGCATCCTCCCCCCCGCTCAGATGCTCCTCTTCGGCCTGAAACTCCAGCACGGGCCACAGCTCCTCGGCACAGAGATCCTCCTTGCTGGCGCGACGACGGCGCAGCATGTCGAAGCACTGGTTGCGCATCACGGTGTAGATCCAGGTGGCCGGCGCCCCCTTCTCGGGGTGGTAGAGGCGTGCCTTCTGCCACACCAGCAGCATGGTCTCCTGCACCAGCTCCATGGCGTTGGCCTCGCTGCCGAGATGGCGCAGCCCGTAGCTGCGAATGCGCGGCGCAAAGTGTTGGAACAGGCGAGCAAAAGCAGCCTTGTCGGCCTGCTCTGCCACCCTGATCAGCAGAGATTTGAGGTCGCCATCCGGGTTATCCATCACGGGCGAGGTCCTGCGTATGGTCGAGTGTGGTTGGCCAGTATATGCCATTGCGCCATCCCTTTGGTGTGCTGTCGAACATGCTGTGGTAATGACTTGTACGGCGCTGCGGCGCTGGCGGATCAGCGGGTCAGAAAAAATCAGTGGCTGGCCACCAGTACCCCCTTTAGTAAGGCGATGGCGGGCTGATTGTCGGCGGCGGCCAGCAGCAGTTGTTTCTGTTCAGGGGGGATCGGCAGCACCTCCAGCCAGCGCTGGGCCACCCAGTTACCATCGTCCCAGCGGGGGGCGGGATAGAGGGCGGCATAGTCTGGATAGTCGGCAAACACCTCCCGCAATGCCTCGACCAGCGGTTGCTGATCGGGATGGAGCCGGCGGGGCGGCCAGGCCGTCAGCGGCGTCACCTCGCCGATACGCAGGCCATCCTGCTCCTGCCACAGATCCTCTATCTGCACCCGCTCCATCCCCTGCACCGTGATCCCCAGCATGCCGTCCGGCAGCCGGTCGAAATCGATGATGGTGACCCGGGTGGCGATGGGCAGCATGTTGCGCAGGGCGTCGGGCTGGCGAGGGTCCACCATGCAGAGGGCAAAGCCGGACTCCCCCGCCTCTGCGATCATCCGCTGGTATCTCGGTTCGAAGATCCGCAGCGGCATGACGCCGCCGGGCAGCAGGTGGGCAGATAGGGGAAACAGCGCCAGTCGCATCGCAAACTCCTCGGTTGGGAACCTCTGTTGATACGCCGGGCCAGAGGGAGGAGATCATTCCCGTCATCGGAAAGGAAAAACCCTTAACAATCAGGGGAAAATAGCCTGGACAAGCCGCTTCGATATGCAGTAGAAATGGATAAGCACCGTAATTTCCGCCCAATATTCTGGAATATGGCGCTAAACGCAGTGAAATATCCGCCCGACAGCGAGCGGCGGGTCATCCCTATAGTTTTCTCGGGCCGATGCGGGTAAAATTCACGCCCTTATATATCAGTCATTTTTCGACGCGCAACCTTGGTGGTCAGTTATGAAAGAGCATATTCATCATCTACTTGAACAAACGGTAGCCAATCTCAAGTCAGCAGGCGTCCTGCCGGCGGACCTGGAAGCCCGCGTGCAAGTAGACCGATGCAAGGAAAAAGCTCACGGCGACCTGGCTACCAACCTGGCCATGCTGCTGGCCAAACCGGCCCGCAAGAATCCCCGTGAGCTGGCGGCGGCCATCATCGAGCACCTGCCCGCCTCCGACCTGATCGCCAAGGTCGAGATCGCCGGTCCCGGCTTCATCAACTTCTTCTTCGACCAGCGCTGGCTGGCCGGTCAGGTCGAGGCCATGGTGACCTCTGCCAACGCCAACGTACGGTTGCCCGCTCCACAAACCGTGGTGGTGGACTACTCCGCCCCCAACGTGGCCAAAGAGATGGCGGTGCACCACATCCGCTCCACCGTACTCGGTGACGTGGCTGCGCGCGCGCTGGAATTCCTCGGCCACAAAGTGATCCGTGCCAACCACATCGGTGACTGGGGCACCCAGTTCGGCATGCTGATCGCCTATCTGGAAAAGATGTCCAACGAGCACGCCAGCGACATGGCGCTCAAGGATCTGGAAGCCTTCTACACCCAGGCCAAGCGTTGCTACGACGAAGACGAAGCCTTCGCCGAGCGCGCCCGTAACTACGTGGTCAAGCTGCAGGGCGGCGATGAGTACTGCCGTACCATGTGGAAGAAGCTGGTCGACATGACCATGGAACAGAACCAGATCAACTACGACCGCCTGAATGTCTCCCTGACCAACAAGGACATCATGGGCGAGTCCATGTACAACGACATGCTGCCGGAGATCGTGGCAGACCTGAAAGCCAAGGGGCTGGCGGTCGAGAGCGAAGGCGCCACCGTTGTCTTCCTGGACGAGTTCAAGAACAAGGATGGCGAGGCCATGGGCGTCATCATCCAGAAGAGCGATGGCGGTTTCCTCTACACCACCACCGACATCGCCTGTGCCAAATACCGTTATGAGACCCTGGGCGCCGACCGTGTCATGTACTTCATCGACTCCCGTCAGCACCAGCACCTGATGCAGGCCTGGACCATCACCCGCAAGGCGGGCTATGTGCCGGAATCCGTACCGCTTGAGCACCACGCTTTCGGCATGATGCTGGGCAAGGATGGTCGTCCCTACAAGACCCGCTCTGGTGGCACCGTCAAGCTGGTTGACCTGCTGAACGAAGCCGAAGAGCGCGCCGCTGCCCTGCTGGAAAGCCGCAACAGCGACCTCTCTGCCGAAGAGAAGGCCAACGTGGTCAACGCCATCGCCATGGGCGCGGTCAAGTATGCGGATCTCTCCAAGAACCGCACTACCGACTACATCTTCGACTGGGATCTGATGCTGTCGTTTGAAGGCAACACTGCCCCTTACCTGCAGTACGCCTATACCCGTATCCAGTCCATCTTCCGCAAGGCCAACATCGATGCCGAGACGCTGACCGGCAACGTGACCCTGAACGAAGAGGCCGAAGAGGTGCTGGCCCAGAAGCTGATCCAGTTCTCCGACGCGGTCAACGGCGTGGCCGACAAAGGCATGCCGCACCTGCTCTGTACCTACCTGTACGAGTTGTCCGGCAACTTCATGACCTTCTATGAAGCCTGCCCGATCAACAAGGATGGCGTGGACGAAGCGACCCGTCAGAGCCGTCTGCTGCTGTGTGCCGCCACCGCCAAGGTGCTGAAACTGGGCCTCGGCGTACTGGGCATCCATACCCTGGAGCGCATGTAATAGATGGCAACCCGGGATTATGTCGGCAGCCGCCCGCGACGTCGGGCGGGTGGCCGCAATACCAAGAAAGCGGCCCCTCGCCGCTTTCCTGTTATTCCAGTGCTGCTGGTCGTGGCACTGCTGGCAGGCTTTGGTGGCTTCCTCTACATGATCAATGGCAAGGGCAACGACGCCCCCACCATTGAGGAGCAGGTAAAAGCCAACAAGCCAAAAGCGCAGAATAACGGGCTGCCTCAGGAGAAGTGGAGCTACATCGAACGGCTTGAGAACAAGCAGGTCGATATCATAGAGCCGCCGACCCAGCCGGGTGTGCTGCCGCCACCGCCGGCAGATACCATGACCCTGCAGCCGGAAAAACTGCCGCAGCCGGTGCCGACCGACATTCCCCAACCGGGAACGCCCATCGGCCAGCCCAAGCCCTATCAGCCCAATCCGGCGACCACCCCTTCCACCTCCGGTGCACCGGTTGCCAGCGCGCAAGAGCAGGTGATCGACCGCAAGGCCGAACGGGAACGGATGGAGCGGGAGATCCGCGCCGAGCTGGAACGGGAGCGGGCCGAAGCGGCCAAGGCCAAAGCGGCCACTCCGCCAGCCCAGACCGCAGCCGCCGACAGCGGTCGCTATATGATGCAGTGCGCCGCCCTGCGCTCGCAGGATTCCGCAGAGTCGCTCAAGGCGCGTATCGCCTTCACCGCCGGCCTCTCTTCCAGCCTGCAGGTGATCAATGGCGCCAACGGCACCGTCTACAAGGTGATGGTGGGCCCCTTCAACGGCAAGGCGGCCGCCGACGCGGCCAACAGCAAGCTGCAGAGCTCCGGCATCAGCGGCTGCATTCCCAAGAAAGGGTAATCCGCTTACCGATGACGCAGGGCCGGGTGGCAACACCCGGCCCTGTTCTTTTGGTGTCACTTCTTTTGGTGTCACTTCTTTTGGTGTCACTCGCACCCACGCTCTTTACTACCCCGTTTATCCCGACCAAGGGCAGGGTTGAAAAGCCCGTTTGCCATCCCCATCTTTCTTGCCATGCACAGTCAGGCCGTCATTCGGCTCAAGCGAGGTAAGTAAAGTGACTACCATAGTTTCAGTTCGCCGCAACGGTCAGGTCGTCATCGGTGGCGATGGCCAGGTCTCTCTTGGCAACACCGTCATGAAGGGCAACGCCCGCAAGGTTCATCGCCTCTATAACGGCAAGGTGCTGGCCGGTTTCGCTGGCGGTACCGCCGACGCCTTCACACTGCTCGAACGTTTCGAAGCAAAACTGCAGGCCCATCAGGGTAATCTGGAGCGCGCCGCCGTGGCGCTGGCCAAAGATTGGCGCACCGATCGCGCCCTGCGCCGCCTTGAAGCGCTGCTGGCCGTGGCCGACGAACACAAATCCTTCATCATCACCGGCAACGGTGACGTGGTGCAGCCGGAGCACGATCTCATCGCCATCGGCAGCGGTGGCAACTTCGCCCAATCCGCCGCCATCGCGCTGCTGGAAAACACCGAGCTGGATGCCAGGACCATTGTCGAGAAGTCCCTCAAGATTGCGGGCGACATCTGCGTCTTCACCAACGGCAACCACACCATCGAAGTGCTGGACTACGCTGCCAAGTAAGGCCGCCAAATAAGGCGCCAGCCAACCCAATTTCCCAAGGGGTGGGCACTGCCCGCCCCGGATACAGGAACACCATCATGTCCGAGATGACCCCGAGAGAAATCGTCCACGAGCTGGACAGACACATCATTGGTCAGGCCGATGCCAAGCGCGCCGTTGCCGTTGCCCTGCGCAACCGCTGGCGCCGGATGCAGCTCAACGAAGAGATGCGCCATGAAGTGACCCCGAAGAACATCCTGATGATCGGCCCGACCGGTGTCGGCAAAACCGAGATCGCCCGTCGTCTGGCCAAGCTGGCCAACGCCCCCTTCATCAAGGTGGAAGCGACCAAGTTCACCGAAGTGGGCTATGTCGGCAAGGAAGTGGACAGCATCATCCGCGATCTGACCGATGCCGCCATCAAGCTGGTGCGCGAAACCGAGATGGAGAAGATGAAATACCGCGCCGAGGAAGCCGCCGAAGAGCGCATCCTCGACGCCCTGCTGCCCAACCCCCGCAACACCTGGGGTGAGGAAGAGAAGCCGACAACTCCAACACCCGCCAGATCTTCCGCAAGAAACTGCGGGAAGGTCAGCTGGATGACAAGGAGATCGAGCTGGAGCTCTCCGCCTCCCCGATGGGCGTCGAAATCATGACCCCGCCGGGCATGGAAGAGATGGCCAACCAGCTGCAGGGGCTGTTCCAGAATCTGGGCCAGAACCAGAAGAAGAAGCGCAAGATCAAGGTCAAAGAGGCCATGAAGGCGCTGATCGAAGAGGAAGCGGCCCGCCTGGTCAATCCGGAAGAGCTGAAGCAGAAAGCGATCGCTGCGGTCGAGAACAACGGCATCGTCTTCCTCGACGAGATCGACAAGATCTGCAAGCGCGGTGAGAGCTCGGGCCCCGATGTCTCCCGTGAAGGGGTACAGCGCGACCTGCTGCCGCTGGTTGAAGGTTGCACCGTCAACACCAAGCACGGCATGGTCAAGACCGACCATATCCTGTTTGTCGCCTCCGGCGCCTTCCAGATCGCCAAGCCGTCCGACCTCATCCCCGAGCTGCAGGGCCGTCTGCCGATCCGCGTCGAGCTGACCGCCCTGACCACAGATGACTTCGAGCGCATCCTGACCGAACCGAACGCCTCGCTGACCGATCAGTACAAGGCGCTGATGGCCACCGAAGGGGTCAACATCGAGTTCACCAAGGATGGCATCCGCCGTCTGGCCGAAGCGGCCTGGCAGGTCAACGAGCGTACCGAGAACATCGGTGCCCGTCGTCTGCACACCGTGATGGAGCGCCTGATGGAAGATATCTCCTATGACGCCTCCGAGAAGTCCGGCGAGACCTTTGTCATCGACACCGACTACGTCAACGCCCACCTCGGTGCGCTTGTCGAGGATGAAGATCTGAGCCGCTTTATTCTGTAAGCGCAGTTCTGTTTGTAAAAAAACGCCTCCAGAAATGGGGGCGTTTTGCATTTTAAGCCCCTAACCACCCTCTCCAGCCATTGACGAGACTGTCAACTAAAGCACTGATATTATTGGTTTTTCTATCTAATGGAGCATGCCAATGACTGAACGTGAACCGGATATTGTGACAGTGAATGGTCGTCAGATTGATTTCATTGAGATCCATGAGGACGGCCCCCTTGTGCCACTTATTTTGAGCAGATCACAGGGTGGCGGAGTAATCCAACTCGGAGGCTCAGGACAAAAAATTCGCCTGAGCATCAATCCAGGCAGCAGCGATTGGCAATGGCTTGACTCAATATCTCGGCAAAGAAGATACAGCTTGGATTTTGAATCTACTTGCATCGCTACATTAAGAAAAAAGATCGGTAAACGTGGTTCTATTGTCGGCAATACCCACGACACTTGGTATCTCGAGTTTCCTGACTGGGACACCAGCCAATAAGCGACATCATGGACGCCTCCCTATGTGGAGGCGTCCTTTTCATCTCCGCTGAAATTCGCTCAAAAAAAGATCTGTCTACTTCTGTGCAATTGATTTATACATACGTATAAATCAGATCACAATCTGTGCAACAGGAACCAGAAAGATGAATCCAACCCGGCAGAAACTGCTCGATACCGGCCTCGCCATCGCCACCGAGAAGGGGCTGCGCGGCCTGACGGTGCGCGAGCTGGCGGCGGCGGCAGAGGTGAACCTCGGCTCCTTCGTCTACCACTTCGGCAACCGCGACGCCTTTATCGACGAGCTGGTCGAGCTCTGGTATGCCCCCCTCTATGACGAGCTCAAGGCGGTGGCAGCCAAAGGCTCCTACCCCTCTGCCATTGCCATGTTCGAGGCCACCATGGAGGCGCTGATCGGGCTGGTTGCGCGCCAGCGCGGCTTTATCAACCACCTGTTTGGCGATGCACTGGCAGGCGAAGGGGCGGCCCAGCGCTTTCTGCTCAGCCTGCCGCGCCGCCATCCCCTGCTGCTGATCGAACAGGTGCGCAAGGCACAGACGGAAGGGTCGCTGGTCACGGGCCACCCGCTCCAGCTGATGATCTTCATCATGGGGTCGGTCGGTCTGCCGCTGGTGATCGCCGGCAGCGGTCGTCAGCTCGGCTGGTTGCCCGAACAGGCCGCCCCCTTTCTCAGCCAGATAGACAACCCCGAGGCTGCCAGACAGCGGCTGGTATGGGCACTGCGCGGCCTGCGCCCCAGCGATATGAAAGAAGGAGACGCGGCATGAAGCAACGCATTGCCATCGCAGCCCTGCTGCTAACCGTTATCGGCGGCTACCTCTGGTGGCAGGGGCGCCCCGCCGACGGCTCCATCCTCTACGGCAATGTCGATATTCGCGACGTCAATCTGGCCTTTCGGGTCGGCGGCCGCGTCGATCAGGTGCTGGTCGATGAGGGGGATAGGATAAAAGCCGGTCAACTGCTGGCCCGCCTCGATCCGGTTCCCCTCACCCACAGCCGCGACAGCGCCTGCGCCAATCTGGCCGCGCTCACTGCCGCCAACGCCTTGATCCACAAAGGCTATCGCAGCGAAGAGACCGACCGAGCCCGGGCCGCACTGGCCGCCGCCGAAGCCGCTGCGCTGGAGGCCGACCAGCAGTGGCGCCGCCAGAGCGCATTGGCAGCCACCGGCGCCATCTCACGCGGTCAGCTCGATACCGCCCGCTCCCAGCGGGATCAGACCCAGGCGCAGGTGCGCTCCGCCCGCGAACAGCTCGCCCAGCTCGAAACCGGCTACCGCCCGGAGGAAATTGCCCAGTCCGATGCCCAACTGGAAGGGGCCAAAGCGGCGCTCGCCAGTGCCGAACTGGCGCTGGCAGATGCCAACCTGACCGCCCCCAGCGACGGCATCATCATCAGTCGCGCCATCGAGAACGGCAGCATGGTGCAGAGTGGAGCGACCGCCTTCAACCTCTCCCTGACCGCGCCAGTCTGGGTGCGCGCCTATGTGGAGGAGCCCTGGCTCGGCCACTTCCCGAGCGGCGCCAAAGTGACCCTCACCACCGACTCGCGGCCGGATCAGCCCTATCACGGGGTGGTGGGATTTGTCTCGCCGACCGCCGAGTTCACCCCGAAATCGGTGGAGACGCCTGACTTGCGCACTCACCTCGTCTACCGGCTGCGTATCGTGGTGCAGGACCCCGACCCGGCCCTGCGCCAAGGGATGCCGGTCACCGTCAGGCTGGCGCCATGAGCTGCGCCATCTCCCTTGAGGGGCTCACCAAACGCTTTGGCGAGCGGGTCGCCCTCAACGCCATCTCGGCCACCATTCCGGCTGGCGGCATCACCGGGCTGGTCGGCCCCGACGGCGCCGGCAAGAGCACTTTGCTACGCCTGCTGGCCGGTCTGCTGATCCCGGAAGCGGGCACCATCCGGGTGCTGGGGCTGGATCCGGTAAGCGAGGGGGATCTGCTGCGCCAGCGCCTCGGCTACATGCCCCAGCAGTTCGGCCTCTACGAGGATCTCAGCGTGCTGGAGAACCTCACCCTCTACGCTGACTTGCGCGGCGTACTGGAGCCCGAACGCACACCCACCTTCGCGCGGCTGCTCGCCTTCACCGATCTTGCCCGCTTCACCGCGCGGCCTGCGGGCAAGCTCTCTGGCGGGATGAAACAAAAACTCGGGCTAGCCTGCGCCCTGCTCGGCACCCCGGATGTGCTGCTGCTCGACGAACCGGGGGTCGGGGTCGATCCCATCTCCCGCCGCGCCCTCTGGCAGATGGTGCGCGAGCTGGCCAAGGGAGGGATGACGGTACTCTGGAGTACCGCCTATCTCGATGAGGCGGAGCTGTGCGACCACGTGCTGCTGATGGCAGATGGCGAGGTGCGTACCAGCGGCACGCCAGCCGATCTGATGGGGGCCATGGCCAGCCGCTGCTGGCTGCTGGAGGCGGGGCAACTGGATGGCCGCGAGCGGCGCGCCCTGCTGCGCCGGGCACTGGCTCACCCGGCGGTGATGGATGGCGCGGTGGCAGGGGAGCGGGTTCGCCTGCTGCTGCACCCGGGCATGACACCCCCACCGCTGGCGGAGCTGCATCTCGCCAACGGCGCTTTTCAACCGGCCCAGCCCGGCTGGAGGATGCCTTTATCGACCTGCTCGGCGGCGGTCCCGGCGGAGAGTCGAGTCTGGCGGCCGGGATGCGCGAAGCAGAACTGCCGCAGGGGGTCTCCCCCGAGGCGGTGATCGAAGCGCGCCACCTCACCAAGCGGTTCGGCGATTTTGCCGCCACCGATGATGTCAGCTTTGCGGTGCGCCGCGGCGAAATCTTCGGCCTGCTCGGCCCCAACGGGGCGGGCAAGTCCACCACCTTCAAGATGGAGTGCGGCCTGCTGCGCCCGAGCGAGGGACAGGCGCTGGTGACCGGCATCGATCTGGCCCACAGCCCCTCGGCGGCACGTCAGCGCCTCGGTTACATGGCGCAGAAGTTCTCCCTCTACAAGCAGCTCACCGTGGCGCAGAACCTCTCCTTCTTCGCCGGTATCTACGGCCTGTTCGGCCGCCACCAGCAGACGCGGATCGACGCCATGGTGACCGCTTTTGCCCTCACCCCCTGGCTCGATCAGAAGGCGGAATCCCTACCGCTCGGCCTGCGCCAGCGTCTTTCACTCGCCTGCGCCCTGCTGCACGAACCGCCGCTGCTGTTTCTCGACGAGCCCACCTCCGGGGTCGATCCGGTAACCCGGCGCGAGTTCTGGTCGCACATCAACGCGCTGGCCGACCACGGCGTCACCGTGCTGGTCACCACCCACTTTATGGATGAGGCGGAGTATTGCGACCGCATCGCCCTCATCTATCGCGGCAAGCTGCTGGCGCTCGGCACTCCGGACGATCTCAAGGGGCTGGCCGCCAAAGAGGCGGCGACTTCTCTGCCAACCGGCTCCTTGCCGACCTGTTCTTTGCCAACAATGGAAGAGGCCTTTATCACCCTGGTCGAGCGGGCCAGCGAGGAGGACGCATGAGTATCAACCGTCGGCGACTGCTGGCCCTCTGCCGCAAGGAGACGCTGCAAATCGTCCGTGACCCGAGCAGCATCCTCATCGCCTTCATCATGCCGGTGGTACTGCTGGTAGTGATGGGTTACGCCATTAATCTGGATGTGGACCATCTGCGTCTCGGCATCTGGCGTACCGATAGCGGCGCCCCGGCGGTGCGGCTGGAGCAAACCCTGCGCGGCTCTACCGCACTGGAGATCCACAGCGGGCCGAGCAAGGAGTCCCTGCTCGCCAGTCTGGCCCGTGGCGAGATCCGCGGCCTGCTGGTGATCGATGACGACTTCTCCCGCACTATGGCCGGTCAGGGCAATGGCACGCCGCAGGCACTGCTGCTGACCGACGGCTCCGAGCCCAACACCGCCAACTTCGTCACCAACTATGTGCAGGGGATCTGGCAGGGGTGGCTCGCTGGCGAGGGGGTCGCCATGCAGGTGTCGATAGAGAGCCGCGCCTGGTTCAATCCGGCGCTGGTGAGCCGCAACTTTCTGGTGCCGGGCTCCATTGCGGTGGTGATGACCATCATAGGCGCCCTGCTCACCTCGCTGGTGGTGGCGCGGGAGTGGGAGCGCGGCACCATGGAGGCGCTGCTCGCCACCCCGGTCACCAAGGGGGAGCTGCTGCTCTCCAAGCTGCTGCCCTACTATGGCCTTGGCATCATCGCCATGCTGCTCTGCCTGCTCTTCTCGGTGGCGGTGATGGGCGTGCCATGGCGCGGCTCCCTGCTGCTGCTCTTTCTGGTCACCAGCGTCTTTCTCGGCAGCGCGCTCGGACTCGGGCTGTTCCTCTCCACCGTGATGCGCAGCCAGTTCAATGCCGCGCAGGCAGCGCTGATCGCCGCCTTTCTGCCCGCGGTGATGCTGTCGGGCTTCGTGTTCGAGATCGCCAGCATGCCGCCTTGGCTTCGGGCCATCACTCACCTCATTCCGGCCCGTTACTTCGCGAGCTCGCTGCAGACCCTCTATCAGGCGGGCAGCGTCTTCTCGATCCTGCTGGTCAACGGTTTCTGTCTGCTGCTGCTGGCCGGTTTCTGGCTGGCCCTGACCGCCCGCAAGACGCGGCGCACTCTGGAGTAACCCATGCTGATCCGACTCTGGTGGCTGATCCGAAAAGAGCTGCAGGCCCTGATGGGCAATACTCAGGGGCGCTTTCTGCTCATCATGCCGGTGCTGCTGCAGACCGCCCTCTTCCCGTTCGCCGCCACTCTGGAGGTGACCGGCAACACGCTGGCCATCTACAACCAGGATGGCGGTGCCCAGAGCCGCGAGCTGCTGGAGCGTCTCACCCATATGCCCGCCTTCACCACCATCATCTCGGTGCAAGGCGAGGCGGGCATGACCGAGGCCATCACCGGACAGCAGGCGCTGCTCGGGCTGATTATTCCGGGTGATTTCTCCCGCCGATTGGCGCGTGGCGAACCGGCCAAGGTGCAGCTGATTATCGACGGCCGCCGCTCCAACGGCGGTCAGGTGGCGGCGGGCTACATCAGTCAGGTGATTGCCCGCTGGCAAAGTGAGGGCAAGGGGCAACCCGAGCTGGCGGTGCGCAACCTCTACAACCCCAACGTCGAGTTCCACTGGCATATCCTGCCGGCGCTGGTGGCCATCATCACCACCACCGGTTGTCTGATCGTTACCGCCCTCTCGGTCGCGCGGGAGCGGGAGGAGGGCACCTTCGATCAGCTGCTGGTCTCTCCCCTCACCGCGGGCTGGATCATGGCGGGCAAGGCGGTGCCCGGCATCATGGTGGCGGTGGGACAAGGGTGCATAGTCGCGCTGGCCGCCCGTTTTATCTTTCACCTCCCCTTTGCCGGCAGCCTCAGCCTGCTGATGGCGGGCATGGTCTGCTACGGGCTGGCACTGGCCGGGATCGGGCTCTTCATCTCGTCGTTCTGCTCGACCCAGCAGCAGGCCTTTCTCGGAGTCTTCTCCTTCACCGTACCGGCGGTGATCCTCTCGGGCTACATCTCGCCGGTGGAGAACATGCCGCAGGTGTTCCAGTGGCTGGCGGCCATCGACCCCCTCACCCACTTCATCGTGCTGCTCAAGGGGGTCTTCCTCAAGGGGTTCGACTGGTCGGCCGCCTGGCCCCTGCTCTGGCCACTGCTCGCCATCGCTGGCGTCACCCTGTCGCTGGCGCTCGCCATGTTCCGCCGCCATATCGCCTGACGCGCCACCTTGCTCAGCTGATGCCCATTGATGCCGGTCTAGCCCAGTACGAGGCCGGTTTTTTTCCGACAGAAGTTTTCACTCCCCGGCTTTTGCTAAAGCGGGCTTGCTCTCAGACACCCCTCACTCTACACCCGCGCAGAAATCATCAACTGGTATACCTATTTTTGTATATCTTTGAATTTTATTGAATTACCCCTGACGAGATATATAAATAGACACTTGATTTGCATCAATTGCCCGCCCCGACTGACTGGGTAGCCTAGCCTCAGAATGATGTTTTATTACTCCAAACTAGAGGCAATCATGAGCAAAGTCAGACTGGTCGTTGTGGGCAACGGCATGGTGGGGCACCGCATCATCGAAGAGTTGATCGAGCGGGCCGACCCGGGCCGCTACGAGATCACCGTCTTCGGTGCAGAACCCCGTCCCGCCTACGATCGCGTCCATCTCTCCTCCTACTTCTCCCATCACACCAGCGAAGATCTCTCCCTCGTCAAACCCGGCTTCTACGACAAGCACGGCATCCGCCTGCTGCTCGGCGAAGCGGTGAAAAAAATCGACAGGGCCAACCGCGAAGTGCACTCCAACAAGGGCACTGTGGTCGGGTACGACAAGCTGGTGCTGGCCACCGGCTCCTACCCCTGGGTGCCGCCCATTGCGGGCAGTCAGCACCACGAGTGCTTCGTCTATCGCACCATCGAGGATCTGAAAGCCATTCGCAGCGCCGCCAAGAGCAGCAAGAGCGGGGTGGTGATTGGGGGCGGTCTGCTTGGCCTTGAAGCGGCAGGTGCCCTCAAGGCGCTGGGTCTCGAGACCCACGTGGTTGAATTTGCCCCTGTGCTGATGGCCGAGCAGCTCGACGGTCAGGGCGGCCAGCTACTGCGCCGCAAGATTGAATCCATGGGCGTGCAAGTGCACACCAGCAAGAGCACCAGCGAGATCCTGATGCATGGCGGCGAACAGGCGAAACACCGCCTCGCCTTCGCCGACGGCAGCCAGCTTGAAGTGGATGTGGTGGTCTTCTCCACCGGCATTCGTCCGCAAGATACGTTGGGCCGCTACGGTGATCTCGCCATCGCCGAGCGCGGCGGCATCGTCATCGACGATCACTGCCTCACCTCCGACCCCGACATCTACGCCATCGGCGAGTGCGCCGCCTGGCAGGGCCGCTTCTTCGGGCTGGTGGCGCCGGGCTACAAGATGGCCCAGATCACCGTCGACCATCTGCAGGGCGGCGACAGCCGTTTCGAAGGGGCGGACATGAGCGCCAAGCTCAAGCTGCTCGGCGTCTCCGTCGGCTCCATCGGTGATGCCCATGGCCGCACCCCGGGCAGCCACAGCTATGTGTTCCAGGACGATCAGGCTGGCGTCTACAAGAAGATCGTGGTGAGCGAAGACAACAGCCGATTGCTCGGCGCCGTGCTGGTGGGTGACGTGGAAGATTACGGCAACCTGCTGCAGATGATGCTCAACGCCCTGCCGCTACCGAGCCACCCGGACACCCTGATCCTGCCCGCCTACGCCGGTGCCAAGCCGACGCTGGGGGTGGATGCCCTGCCGGAAAGCGCCCAGATCTGCTCCTGCTTCGACGTCTCCAAGGGCGACATCGCCAAGGCGGTGGCCGAGGGTCACACCACCCTTGCCGCCATCAAGCAGCACACCAAGGCCGGTACCGGCTGCGGCGGCTGCGTGCCGCTCATCAGCCAGGTGCTCAACGCCGAGCTGGTGAAGCAGGGCATCGAGGTCAACAACCACCTCTGCGCCCACTTCCCCCACTCCCGTCAGGAGCTGTTCCATCTGGTCAAGGTGGAGGGGATCAAGAGCTTCGACGAGCTGCTGGCCAAACACGGTCAGGGCTATGGCTGCGAGGTGTGCAAACCGACCGTCGGCTCCATCCTCGCCTCCTGCTGGAACGAGCATGTGCTGAGCCCGCGTAACATCCCGTTGCAGGACACCAACGACATCTTCCTCGGCAACATGCAAAAAGACGGCAGCTACTCCGTCATCCCGCGCATGGCCGGTGGCGAAGTGACTCCGGAAGGGCTGCTGGCGGTGGCCGAAGTGGCCCGCGACTACAAGCTCTACACCAAGATCACCGGCGCCCAGCGCATCGGCCTGTTCGGGGCCCAGAAGGATGACCTGCCCGCCATCTGGCGCAAACTGCTGGCAGCCGGATTCGAGACCGGTCAGGCCTACGCCAAGGCACTGCGCATGGCCAAAACCTGCGTCGGCAGCACCTGGTGCCGCTTCGGCGTGCAGGACAGCGTTGGCCTCGGGGTCTTCCTCGAGAACCGCTACAAGGGCATTCGCACCCCGCACAAGATGAAGTTCGGCGTCTCCGGCTGTACCCGCGAATGTGCGGAAGCCCAAGGTAAGGATGTCGGCATCATCGCCACCGACGCGGGCTGGAACCTCTATGTGGGCGGCAACGGCGGCATGAAGCCGCGCCACGCCGATCTGCTGGCGTCTGACCTCGACCGCGAAACCCTCATCAAGCTGATCGACCGCTTTATGATGTTCTACGTCACCAGCGCCGACAAACTGCAGCGCACCTCGGTCTGGCTCGGCAATCTGGAAGGGGGCGTCGACTACCTGCGCGAGGTGATCGTCGATGACAAGCTGGGACTGGCCGAGACGTTGGAGCGCGATATCCAGCGTCTTATCGACAGCTACGAGTGCGAATGGTCGCGCACCCTCAATGAAGAGGAGGCGTTGCAGCGATTCAGCCACTTCATCAACAGCGACAAGCGCGATCCCGACGTTCAGTTCGTTGCCGAGCGCGACCAGCACAGACCCGCCACTCCGGCCGAACGCATCCCCGTCTACCAGATCGAGGTGGAAAACAAATGATGAAACTTGCCTGCCAACTCAACGACATCCTGCCGGGAACCGGTGTCTGCGCTCTGATCGAGGGTCGCCAGATCGCCCTGTTCCGCCCGAGCGCGGCCGCCGAGGTGTTCGCCATCGACAACCGGGATCCCTTCTTCGCTGCCAACGTGCTGTCACGGGGCCTGATCTGCGAACACGACGGCAAGCTCTGGGTCGCCAGCCCGCTCAAGAAGCAGCGCTTTCGCCTGAGCGATGGCCACTGTTTCGACAATCCCGCCATGTCGGTTCAAAGCTACCCCGTTGAAGTGCGCGACCAGCAGGTCTGGGTCGCCGTCTAAGCCGATTTCACTCTCTTTCGGGCTGCCTGTGGGCAGCCCTTTCAAGGACTCACAAGATGTACACGGAAACCATTAACAAGTGCGCCGCCAACGCGGCCCGCATCAACCGCTTCGAGCGCAGCGACAAGCTCGGCTTCTGGCTCAGCTCCGCCATGGCGGGGGCCTATGTGGGCCTCGGCATCATCCTCATCTTCACCCTCGGCAATCTGGTGGATCCCGCCATCCGGCCGCTGGTGATGGGAGCCACCTTCGGCATCGCCCTGACGCTGGTGATCATTGCTGGCTCCGAGCTGTTTACCGGCCACACCATGTTCCTCACCTTTGGGGTGAAGAGCGGCAAGATCACCATGGCCGACCTGCTGCGCATCCTGCCGCAGACCTGGGCTGGCAACCTGATTGGCTCCATCGTGGTGGCGCTCATCTACTCCTACGGCGGCAGCCTGCTGCCGGACGCAGGCAGCCTGGCCCACAAGGTGGCGCTGGCCAAGACCCAGGCCCCGGCGCTGACCCTGTTTATGAAGGGGATCCTCTGCAACTGGCTGGTCTGCCTCGCCATCTGGATGGCGCTGCGCACCGAAGGGGCGGCCCGCTTCATCGCCATCTGGTGGTGTCTGCTGGCCTTTATCGCTTCCGGCTACGAGCACTCCATCGCCAACATGACCCTGTTCGCCCTCTCCTGGTTTGGCGCCCACTCCGAGGCCTACACCCTGGGCGGCATCGGCCACAACCTGCTGTGGGTGACCCTGGGCAACACCGTCTCCGGCGTCCTCTTTATGGGCCTCGGCTACTGGTATGCCACCCCCAAGGCTGAGCGCCCGGTCGCAGTGAGCGAGACCACCAGCTCCGCCAACCAGACCCGAACCGCCTGATCCGGAGGCCCCATGGACTACTTGCCCATCTTTTGCCGACTCGACAACAAACCCGTGCTGCTGGTCGGCGGCGGCGAGGTGGCAGAGCGCAAGGCGCGTCTGCTGCTGGATGCCGGTGCCCACCTCACAGTCGTAGCGCCCAAGCTCGACCCCGAGCTGGCGGAACTGGCGGCCAACGGCAGCATCGAGTGGCTGGCCGGTGAATTTATGCCGGAACAACTAGCGGGCAAGTGGCTGGTGGTGGCCGCCACCGATCGGCGCGAGGTGAATGCGCTGGTTTACCAGAGCGCCAATCAGGCGCGGATCTTTGCCAACGTGGTGGATGACCCGAAACGATCCAGCTTCATCATGCCGTCGATCATCGATCGCTCGCCGCTGATGGTAGCCATCTCCTCCGGCGGCAAGGCACCGGTGCTGGCCCGGCTGCTGCGGGAAAAACTGGAAGCCCTGCTGCCGCAACATCTGGGGGCCGTGGCGGCCTTCGCCGGCAGCCTGCGGGAACGGGTCAAGGCCCGCTTCGCCAGCATGGGCGAGCGGCGTCGCTTCTGGGAGCGGCTGCTCGGGGCGGATCGGCTCGGTCAGGCGCTGGCGCGGGGCGATAGCGCCTCTGCCCACCAGCTGGCCGACAGCCTGTTTGCCAATGAAAGCCAGACCGGAGGCGAAGTGGTGCTGGTGGGTGCTGGCCCCGGCGATCCTGGTCTGCTCACCCTGCACGCCCTGCGCCAGATGCAGCAGGCGGACGTGGTGGTCTATGACCGGCTGGTCTCCGACGAGGTGATGGCGCTGGTGCGCCGGGATGCCAAGCGCATCTTCGTCGGCAAGCAGGCGGGCAACCACTGCGTGCCGCAGGAGGGGATCAACCAGCTCTTGCTGGAGGAGGCGAAGAAGGGGCAACGGGTGGTGCGGCTCAAGGGGGGCGACCCCTTTATCTTCGGCCGGGGCGGCGAAGAGCTGGAGACGCTGGTCGGCAGCGGCATCGGTTTTCAGGTGGTGCCGGGGATCACTGCGGCCAGCGGCTGCGCCGCCTACGCCGGCATTCCGCTGACCCATCGCGACCACGCCCAGAGCGTGCGCTTCGTCACCGCCCACGGCAAGGGGGGCGCCAGGGATCTCGACTGGCCGCTGCTGGCCAAGGACAAACAGACTCTGGTGTTCTACATGGGGCTCTCATCCTGCGCCACCATCCGCGAGCAGCTGCTGGCCCACGGCAAGGCGGGCAACACCCCGGTGGCGCTGATCGAGCGCGGCACCCAGCCCTGCCAGCGGGTCATTCGCGGCACCCTCGATGAGCTGCCCACGCTGGCGGTGGGGGTCGAGAGTCCTGCCCTCATCATGGTGGGCTCGGTGGTGACCCTGGCCGACCGGCTCGCCTGGTTTGGCGAGGCACCACAGGCTCAGCGAGCCCTCGCCTGAGGTATCCTCGGCAACTCACCATGAGGCCACCAGCAGGTGGCCTCACTTTTACCTCTCTCTTCTCCTATCACGGTCATAACCTGTTGTTTTAAGTCTGGTATCCTATGGGCATTGAGCCCTTGGCTACCATCTCAGGAATTCATCCCATGTCTCTTCCCATCAAGAACAGCGCCCGGCAGCGCGCGGATGACAGATCCCGCATTCTCACCCTGCTGCTGCGCGATGATGCCCTCACCGACAGCCTGCTCGATCCGCAGGTGGTGCAGGATGCCGAGCAGCGCGATCAGACCAGCGAACTCACCGCGCTGGTCAACGGGTTGCCCGCCGCCGACGTCGCCGATGCGCTGGAGTCGCTGCCGCCCGATGAGCGTCATGCCCTGTGGGTACTGGTGGAGGAGGAAAAGCGCGGCCAGATCCTGGTCGAAGCCTCCGAGACGGTGTGGGACAGCCTCATCAGCGGGATGAGCGACAAGGAGCTGCTGCACGCCCTGCGCACCCTGGATATCGACGACCAGATCTATCTGGGCCAATACCTGCCGCGCAACCTGATGGGGCGGCTGCTCACCTATATGGCCCCCGCCGACCGGGATCGGGTGCGGGAGGTGATCCGCTACGGCAAGCACACCGTCGGCGCCATGATGGACTTCGAGATCATCACCATCCGCCCCGAGGTGACGCTCGCCACGGTGCAGCGCTATCTGCGCCTGCGCGGCAAGATCCCCGCCAACACCGACAAGCTGTTCGTCATCGACCGGCGCAACCACCTGCTGGGTGAGCTGGCCCTCACCACAGTACTGCTGCACAAGCCCGCCACCCTGGTGAGCGACGTGATGGAGCGGGATCCGGTCACCTTCGATCCGGAGGATAACGATGAAGCGGCGGCCCGCACCTTCGAGCGGGATGACCTGCTCTCCGCCGCCGTGGTGGATGGCAAGGGCAAGCTGATGGGCCGCCTCACCGTCGAAGAGGTGGTGGACCTGGTCTATGAAGAGAGCGACACCGACCTGCGCCGGATGGGGGGTATCAGCGAGGATGAAGACGTATTCGCGCCCGTCTCCAAGGCGGTCAAGACCCGCTGGGCCTGGCTTGCCATCAACCTCTGCACCGCCTTTGTCGCCTCGCGGGTGATCGGCCTGTTCGAGCACACCATCTCCCAGCTGGTGGCACTGGCGGCCCTGATGCCCATCGTCGCCGGGATCGGCGGCAACACCGGTAACCAGACCATCACCATGATAGTGCGGGCGCTGGCGCTGCAGCACATTCAGGCAGGCAACCTCTCCTTCCTGCTGCTGCGGGAACTTGGCGTCGCCTTTATCAACGGGCTGGTGTGGGGCGGCACCATGGGCATCGCCACCTATCTGCTCTATCAGGATGCGGCGCTCGGCGCCGTGATGACCCTGGCCATGATGCTCAACCTGCTGGTGGCCGCCCTGATGGGAGTCATCATCCCCATGACCATGACCCGACTCGGCCGCGACCCGGCAGTCGGTGCCAGCGTGATGATCACCGCCATCACCGATACCGGCGGCTTCTTTATCTTCCTCGGGCTGGCGACCCTGTTCCTGCTGTAACCAGCCACTCAAACCATAAAAAACAGGCCCACCGAAGTGGGCCTGCTGTTATCTGTGTGATCGGGAATATCGCGATAAAAGGCGCTACTCCCGCTCCTTCACATAAGGTGTACCAAGTGCCTTGGGTGCCACCGCGCGGCCGATAAAACCGGCCAGCAGGAACACGGTCAGGATGTAGGGCAGTGCCTCGATGGCCTGCACCGGAATGGCGAAGCCACCGATGCTGACCCCTTGCAGGCGGATGGCGACCGCATCGAGGAAGCCGAACAGCAGGCAGGCGGCCATGGCATTCCAGGGACGCCACTTGCCGAACACCAGGGCCGCCAGCGCCATAAAGCCCTTGCCCGCACTCATGTTGGGGATGAACTGGGCCGTCTGGGCCACCGCCAGATAGGTGCCACCGATACCGGCCAGCAGACCGCCGATGAGGAGCGCGGTGTAGCGCATCCGCACCACCGAGATACCGGCGGTATCGACCGCAGCCGGCGCCTCGCCCACCGCCCGCAGCCGCAGACCGAAGCGGGTACGGAACATCACCCACCAGGCCAGCGGTACGCAGGCGAACGCCACGTACTCCAGCAGGGAGTGGCCGCTCAGCAGCTCGCTGTAGAGCTGGCCGATCACCGGCACATCCCACAACTCCTTGGCATAGGGCAGATCGATCGGGGCGAACCGGGCATCACCGGAGAGCGCCGGAGTCTGGCCACCCTGATCGAACCAGTAACGGCCCAGGGTGACGGTCAGACCGGCCGCCAGAATGTTGATGGCCATGCCGCTCACCACCTGATCACCGCGGTGGGTGATTGTGGCAAAGCCGTGCATCAGGGCAAACAGGATGGAGACTCCCACCCCGGCACCCAGACCTATCCAGGCAGAACCGGAGACCGCCGCCGCCGCACCACTGGCGAACGCCGCCGCCAGCAGTTTGCCTTCCAGCGCGATGTTGACCACCCCGGAGCGCTCGCAAAACATGCCCGCCATGGCGGCGAGAATGAGGGGCGGCGCGGTACGGATGGTCGCATCCAGCATCAGGATCAGAATTTCAAACATGATCAGACTCCTTTAGCTTGCGCGGCTGAGCGGTTGGCAAACGCCAGATAGAGCTGCTCGATGCGCGGACGCATCATGTGCTCAAGGGCGCCACAGAACAGGATCACCAGACCCTGCAACACCACCACGATGTTGCGGTCGACACCGAACTCGAAGCTGAGCTCTGCGCCCCCCTGATAGAGGAAACCGAACAGCAGGCTGGCGATAATGACGCCGACCGGATGGTTGCGCCCCATCAGCGCCACCGCGATACCGGTGAAGCCGAACCCTTCCACGAAGTTGAGCTTGATCTGGTGCAGCTCCCCCTGCAGCACGTTGAGGGCAAAGAAGCCCGACAGCATGCCGGAGATGACCATGGCCAGGATCACCACCTTGGGATAGGAGATACCGGCGTAGGCGGAGGCGCTCTGGCTGGCGCCGACCGAGCGGATCTCGTAACCCCAGCGGGTGTGCCAGATAAAGACCCACACCAGCGCCGCACAGATCAGCGCCCAGAAGAAGCTGATATTGAGCGGGCTGTTGGGGATCTCCATCCCGAACAGGTTCGCCAGCCCGCTCATCTTGGGCAGCCAGCTTGCCTCGGCAAATACCTTGCTCTCGGTCGCCATCGAACCGGGCGGCTTGAACACCTCCACCAGCAGATAGGCCATCAGCGAGGCGGCGATGAAGTTGAACATGATGGTGGTGATCACGATATGGCTGCCGCGCTTGGCTTGCAGCCAGGCCGGAATAAAGGCCCAGGCCGCACCGAACAGACCACCGGCAATGATGGAGAGCGGCAACAGCAGGGCAAACGGCAGCACATCACCGAGCATCAGACAGACCAGACCGACACCGAGCCCGCCGATATAGGCCTGACCTTCACCACCGATATTGAACAGACCGGCGTGGAAGGCGACCGCCACCGACAGACCGGTAAAGATAAAGCCGGTTGCGTAGTAGAGGGTGAAGCCGACCCCTTCACCTGTGCCGAACGCGCCGTACCACATGATCTTGGCGGCATCGACCGGGTTGATGTCGAGGTAGTAGAACAGAATGGCTGACACCAGGAAGGCCAGCAGGATGTTGACCGCAGACAAGACGCCTACGGAGACCCAGGCAGGAATACGTACTTGGCTCATCAGTGGGCCTCCTTGGCAACTTCGTCCGGCACTATGTTCGCCATCATCAGACCAATGGTGCGCTCATCCGCCTTGGCACCATCCAGCTCGCCGACGATGCGACCATCGGCAATGACCAGAATCCGGTCTGCGAGGCTCATGATCTCGTCCAGCTCCACCGAGACCAGCAAGACGGCCTTGCCCTTGTCACGCATGGCGATGATCTGCTGGTGGATATACTCGATGGCGCCGATGTCGACCCCGCGGGTCGGCTGGCCAATCAGCAGCACATCCGGGTCCTGCTCCACTTCACGGGCGATCACCAGCTTCTGCTGGTTGCCACCGGAGAAGTTGGCGGTCTTGTGATCGGGATGGGGCGGGCGCACGTCCCACTTCTCCATCTTGGCCTGACAATCCTGCTGGATCGCCTCCTTGTTCTGCAGCCAACCCTTGTTGTATTGCGGACGGCGGTGATAACCGAGAATGAAGGCCTCTTTCGCCTCGAAGCGGTTGATCAGCCCCATCTTGTGGCGATCTTCCGGCACATGGCCGAGGCCGTAGTTGCGCACCAGCTCGGGATCGGCCGGGTGCTCCGCGCTCACCTTGTGCACGCCGCTGCGGCTGCTGATGGTAAAGCCACCCTTGCTCGGCTTGAGAATGCCGCCAAGCAGACTGAGCAGTTCGGACTGACCGTTGCCGGAGACCCCGGCGATGCCGACCACTTCACCGGCCCGCACCTCGAAGCTGACCGATTTGACCCGCTCCACCTTGCTGGCATCGACGTAGCTGAGCCCTTCGATCTTCAGCTTGGCTTCACCGGGCTGGGTTGGCCCCTTGTCGACCTTGAGGCGCACCTTGCGGCCCACCATCAGTTCGGCCAGTTGCTCCTTGTCGGTATCCTTGGTGGCGACGTGTGCCACCATCTCGCCACGGCGCATGATGGAGACCTGATCGGTAATGGCCAGGATCTCCCTCAGCTTGTGGGTGATAAGGATGATGGTTGCCCCCTGATCCCGCAGCTTTTTCAGCACCTCGAACAGGTGATCCGCCTCTTGCGGGGTCAGTACCCCGGTCGGCTCGTCGAGGATCAGGATGCGGGCGCCGCGATAGAGCGCCTTGAGAATTTCGACCCGCTGTTGCAAGCCAACCGGCAGATCTTCGACCTTCTCGTGCAGCGGCACGTCGAGGCCATAATCCCGCGCCAACTCGCCGAGCAGCTTCTCTGCCGACGCCACGCTCTGCTGAAGGTGCCAGCCGTTCTCAGCGCCGAGGATGACGTTTTCCAATACGGTGAAGTTATTGACCAGCATGAAGTGCTGGTGAACCATGCCCACGCCTGCGGCAATCGCATCTTGTGAGCCATGGGGTTTAAAAGGATTCCCGTCGATCAGCATCTCGCCTTTGTCGGCATGGTAGAAACCATAAATGATGCTCATCAGGGTGGACTTACCGGCGCCATTTTCGCCGACAATGCCGTGGATACTGCCTTTGCGAACCTTAAGGTCGATCAGCTTGTTGGCGTACACTTCGCCGAACCGCTTATCGATACCTCTTAATTCGATGGCATAGCGATCTGTCTGGTCCATGATGCAGCCCTGCGTTTCATGAAATAAGACTAAAAACCGGCCCGTGCGGGCCGGTGGTGCGTTGAGAGTCGTAGCAACTATCTAATTAGTATTTGCAGGTGTTATCGCTCATGTAGTCATGAACCTTGACCTTGCCAGCGATGATTTCAGCCTTGATGGCATCTACCTTGGCTTTCATTTCCGGGGTAATCAGCTTCTCGTTGTCCTTGTCGAGCGCCCAATCCACACCGCCTTCGGCCAGACCCAGGTTCTTGATACCCGGCTTCCACTCGCCTTTGGCAGCGTCATCCCAGGTCTGGTAAGCGGCCAGACCCACAGACTTGACCATGGAGGTCAGCATGGTGCCCGGTTGCAGGTGGTTCTGGTTTGAGTCCACACCAATGGCGAACTTGCCGCTGTCCTTGGCTGCCTGATAGACACCGATACCGGTACCGCCAGCTGCGGCGTAAACCACATCAGCCCCCTTGGCGAACTGGGACTTGGCCAGCTCGGCACCTTTGGCCGGGTCAGCAAACGCGGCCGGGGTAGAGCCCGCCATGTTCTGGAATACTTCGATCTTCGGATTGACGAACTTGGCACCCTGCTCGTAACCGCACTGGAATTTGCGGATCAGCGGGATATCCATGCCGCCCACGAAGCCGACCTTGCCGCTCTTGGAAGCGATGGCAGCCAGCGCGCCCACCAGGAAGGAACCTTCATGCTCCTTGAAGATGACGGACTGGACGTTCGGCTTGTCGACCACCATGTCGATGATGGTGAACTGGGTTTTCGGGAATTCGGTCGCAACCTTCTCTACCGCAGAACCCATGTTGAAACCGACCGCCACGATCGGGCCGTTGCCACGGCTGGCCAGACGACGCAGACCCTGCTCGCGCTGGGCTTCGTTCTGGGGTTCAAACTCTTTGACCTTGACGCCCTTGTCCTTGTTGTAGAGCTCGACGCCGTTACGGAACACGGCTTCGTTGAATGATTTGTCATACTTGCCCGCGGTGTCATAAATGACGGCTGGCTCGGAAGCAGCCTGAGCAGAAAGAGCAGCGAGAGTGAGGGAGGCCACGGTGGCCAGCTTGAGCACTTTAGTCACGATCGTATCCTTGATTGTTATTAAGTGAGGGAACTTGCTTGCCTGTCAGAGCAGGCTATCTAGCACGCAGGCTTACTCTAAGTCAGCCCCGATGCGGGTCAAGCAAATGATAAGGGAAAAACGTTTGCGTTAACGGTTTGAATTCTAAGCAAATAACCTTATAAGCAGTTGTTTTTTAGCTACTTTTCAGTTTTTTATGCTAACAACCAAAAGACCCAAACGACATTTCTCTTATTGTTCAGCAAGTTACTGTAAACCGTTTTCCCCTCTTATTCATCCAGCCCCCCGGCAAGCCCGTGATCCGGCTCGCAAAATCCCCACAAACCGCTCGAGCAAGAGTTGGCTACAGCTGGAAACGACCAACACTCACAGACCCTCTCTCTAATACTCTCCAGTCAACATTCCCTAACCAACAATCAGCCCCCACCTCCACTTTGTTGAGCAAGCTCACAATTCATATGAACTCGAGATCCAGATCAAGTTGAAAACAATATGAGCCCCTGTATGATGCCCGCCGCATGGATCTCAAATGAAACTAACAAAAACATCAATTGGGCTTCTTTTGCATCAATTCATGCCACCCATTCTGACTTCCTCAGCCAGGTGCCGGTGACATATGCATCGTTGTTTCAGGAAAATAAAAATGAAAAAAAATATTCTGGCTTTATCGGTTGTGACGGCGTTATCCAGCTTGGCGCTGGCAGGTTGTGGCGGTGGTGGCGACGGTGCCAGCACAGATAATGGCAATAACAGTGGCAATGGTGGAAACGCCACCAAACCTGCGTTGACCGCCACCTTTATTGATAGTGCGGTAGCCGGTTTGAACTACAAATGCGGCAATTACAGCGCGTTAACCAATGAGCAAGGCCAGTTCCTCTTTAATGACGGTGACACCTGTACCTTCAAACTGGGCTCAATCCAGCTTGGGGAAACTCAGGTTAAAAAGGGACAGACCCAGGTAACCCCATACACCATCGCCGAAAAGGGTGACAAAGATCGCGCCATTCGTATCGCCGCCCTGCTGCAAACCATGCACACAGATGGTGATATCCGCAATGGCATTATCCTGAACCCAGAAGATACCAAAAAGCTCGGCAACCTGAACTTTGATAACGACATTGATTTTGAAACCAGCCTGAATGAAGCCCTGAAACAGGCACAGCTCGACAAAAAAGTGGTTGATATCAAAGCAGCCGAAGCACATATGAATGACTCGCTGGCCAAAGCTAATGGCAAGTCTGCCGCCGTAGATTATGTACTGCGCGACCTAGTGGAACAGAGCAAGCATTGGGAACAGACTGACTTCGAAAATACGCTGCGCGGCTATAAAGATCGCTTAAGCACCGAAGCAGATGAGCAAGGCACAACCGATCGCCAGATCATGCTGGCGATTATCGCCATGATGGAAGTGACCAACGACCCAATCGTCAGCAAGCGCTTCGATGTTACACCATCACAGACTGGACAGGGTTATACCACCATGCTGGCGAAAGTGCTGGATGCAGTGGTTAACCATGCTCGCCTGGCCGCCAAAGAGGCCACTGGCAATACCAAGGACGTAGCAGACCTGCTGGCGAAATATGCCGTCAAGATGCAGGAAACCGCCAACAGTCTGGGCAACATTGTTAACCCGGAGTACAAGGCAACCTACGGCGATAGCGATGAACTGACCCTCTCCTACGATCAGGTTCGCGCCCTGCGTGCCAGCGCCATCGCTATGGCTTCTGGTCTGAATATCATGGCCGCATACCACTATGGTGATGATCGTCACCTGCAACCCAAAACTGAAGAGTTGTCAGTACCCATTCTTAATTTTGAAGAGACCGGCATTGCACACATCTACGATAATCCAGCCTACCCATGGTTTCAGGGGAATCAAAGTAGCTGGAAATTTTCTCTCCTGAATACACAGATCACCGCAGAGTACAGTGATGCTGATGTGAATCCCGCTCTGCTCTGGCAAGACCCCCAATTTTTTGTAATCAATCAGGCCGACCGTCTCAAGCTGGCTCGTACCCAACTGGCTGAAGCCGCCAAGCTGACTGCCAATCTGGGGAATGCCCTGACATCTCTGCATCTCGATGCAGAAGAGGCCAAGAACACCCTCAAGCTGGCTGAAGCACTGGATAAACACCTGAACGGTCAGCAAGCGAGCGTCATCGTCGATTCCACCAATGGTAACGGCATCTCCGTCAAACTGGATTTGAACCCCTTCTTCAGCGAAGGGCTGGATCGTAATGACGTCGATGTACTCGTTGGCGAAGGCACCTGCGAAGAGAACATGGGTTCCTACTCCGAAGAGTACTCCAAGATGATGGGCAACCCGGTTTGCGGGTTGAGCCCAGCAGAAGTTGCTGCCATTCAGGAGAATAACTTCTGGATCATGCCGCAACTGAGTTTCAAAGTTGAATACACCTCAGACTTCGTCCAAAACGAGTTCGATCAAACGGCAAGCTACATCATGCACGTCACTCGCACTCCGGTTGTTCCCTACCATACCGAAGTCACTCTGAAACCCCGTGAAGGCTCTACCTTCGGCAAGGTCTTCCTGGAGTGCCGTCGTACCGAAAACGGCCAGTCTGACGTCGTAGATTGTGCTGCACTTCAGTAATCTCAATAGCCCGAGCATTGTGGCACTGCTTGCCACAATGCTTATCAGCTTCACTCCGGGCGCCTTGGCGCTCGGAGTGACTGAACACTACCGTGACTATTCGAACGCTGTATACGATGAGCAAGGGATACTTGTTTATCGTATTTACGCCCGCGAATTTCATCGTGAGCTCCTTCCCAAAAAGCTCTCGCTGCTCAGCCTATTCTCCATACGCGCTGTCAATAACCAGCGATCACACTACGAGCAGGGTGTATTACTGCTGGGCGACTGCCCACTCTATTTTGAAAAAGCCTATCTGAACGAAATGAAACTGCGCCTCTATCGAGTTCACGGCACGCTGCCCGAAGGTAACGTGGTCGCAGCCGAGATGAGTTATCAGATAGCCACCCATGAACTGGCAGGAGAAGACCTAACGCTCACCCCAACAGGTGAACAACGGCTGCTCCGAAAACGCCACTATCAAAAACAACAACCTGTGCCACCTAGGGAATCATGCATTTCAGGATCGACGGAACTTCCGTATAATCCCCGCCTGTATAAATAAACAGGAGTGGTGATGGACGTTTCAACCCTGCTCGACGGGCTCAACGACAAGCAAAGAGATGCCGTTGCGGCGCCCCGCAGCAACCTGCTGGTGCTGGCCGGTGCCGGTTCGGGCAAGACCCGGGTGCTGGTGCACCGTATCGCCTGGCTGATGCAGGTGGAACGCTGTTCACCCTTCTCCATCATCGCGGTCACCTTTACCAACAAGGCGGCGGCCGAGATGCGCGGCCGGGTCGAAAAAGTGATCGGCGACGGCGTGCGCGGCATGTGGATCGGCACCTTCCACGGTATCGCCCACCGCCTGCTGCGGGCCCACCATCTGGATGCCGGCCTGCCGCAGGATTTCCAGATCCTCGACTCCGACGACCAGTACCGGCTGATCCGCCGGGTGCTCAAGGCGCTCAACCTCGACGAGAAGCACTGGGCCCCCCGCGCCGTGATGGGCTACATCAACGGCAAGAAGGATGAGGGCTTGCGCCCCGGCGACATCGACCTCTACGGCGACCCCGTCACCCGCACCTATCAGCAGATCTACAAGACCTATCAGGAGACCTGCGATCGTTCCGGTCTGGTGGACTTTGCCGAGCTGCTGCTGCGCGCCCACGAGCTGTGGCTGAACAAGCCGCACATCCTCGAGCACTACCGCGACCGCTTCCAGAACATCCTGGTGGACGAGTTTCAGGATACCAACGGCATCCAGTACGCCTGGCTGCGGATGCTGGCGGGCAACAGCGGCAAGGTGATGATCGTCGGTGACGATGACCAGTCCATCTACGGCTGGCGCGGCGCCAAAATCGAGAACATCCAGCGCTTCCTGACCGACTATCAGGGCGCCGAGACCATCCGCCTCGAGCAGAACTACCGCTCCACCGCCAATATCCTGAAAGCCGCCAACAGCGTCATCGCCAACAACGCCGAGCGTCTTGGCAAGGAGCTGTGGACCGAAGGGGCCGAGGGCGAGCCGATTTCGCTGTACGCCGCCTTCAACGAGGTGGACGAAGCGCGCTTCGTAGTCGGCCGCCTCAAGGATTGGAAGGAAAAAGGCGGCCTTCTGGCCGACTGCGCCATCCTCTATCGCTCCAACGCCCAGTCGCGGGTGCTGGAAGAGGCGCTGATGCAGGACGCCATGCCTTACCGCATCTACGGCGGCCTGCGCTTCTTCGAGCGGCAGGAAATCAAAGACGCCATGGCCTACCTGCGGCTTATCAACAACCGCGGCGACGACGCCAGCTTCGAGCGGGTGGTCAACACCCCGACCCGCGGCATCGGCGATCGCACCCTCGAGATCCTGCGCGGCAACGCCCGCGATCAGGGGCTCAACCTGTGGCAATCGGCCAAGGCCCTGCTCAACGACAAGGTGCTGACCGGTCGCGCCGGTAACGCGGTGCGCGGCTTTGTCGAGCTGATCGACGCGCTGGAGGAGCAGGTCGCCATGCTGCCGCTGCACCAGCAGGCGGATATCGCCATCCAGAACTCCGGCCTCAAGGCGATGTATCTGGCGGAAAAAGGCGAGAAATCCCAGGCGCGGGTAGAGAACCTGGACGAACTGGTCACCGCCTGCCGCCAGTACCAGCGCCCGGACGAGCTGGAGGATATGAGCGATCTATCCGCCTTCCTCGCCCACGCGGCGCTGGAATCCGGCGAGAATCAGGCGGACGAATATGCCGATGCGGTGCAGCTGATGACCCTGCACAGCGCCAAGGGCTTGGAGTTCCCGCTGGTGCTGCTGGTCGGTGTGGAAGAGGGGATGTTCCCCAGCCAGCAATCCACCGAGGAGTCGGGCCGGCTGGAAGAGGAGCGCCGCCTCTGTTACGTCGGCATGACCCGCGCCATGGAGAAGCTCTACATCTGTTATGCCGAGAGCCGCCGCATCTACGGCCGCGAGATGTTCCACAAACCGAGCCGCTTTATCCGCGAGATGCCCGCCGAGTGTCTGGAAGAGATCCGGCTGCGCACTCAGGTCAGCCGCCCCACCCAGTACGGCCGCTTTAGCCAGAACGAGGTGCAGCAGAGCTTCGACGCCAGCGGCATCAAGCTCGGCCAGCGGGTGCTCCATCCGAAATTCGGCGAAGGGGTGGTACTCAACTTCGAAGGGGTCGGCCAGCAGAGCCGGGTGCAGATCCAGTTCGACGACGTCGGCGCCAAGTGGCTGGTGACGGCGTATGCGAGATTAGAAGCACTCTGATTTTTCCCGCCTTTTGATACAACCAACCCGGCTTAGGCCGGGTTGATTTTTATATTGCCTATCGCGACAACTTTAAATACGCAATCGTCCGAATACGCTTCGCTATTCGAACCTACAGCTGTGTTTAAACTGTGGAAGAACAATATTTGCCCCATATTGGATAAGGTATATTCAACTTAATTTTGCTATTAAAAAAGCACCCTTATCGCAAGCAAAAAAAGTTATTTAAATTTTCCATCCTCGATCGGGAGACTTGTATTTAGCGGAGCGGACGAATGAAAACCCGCTCAGTGTGAGTGGATACTAACAGATAGCAAGGGACTCACAATTTATCCACAGCGCGTCAGTTATCCACACATTGCAACTCTGTCTCTGCACCATTATCTTGTGTTACGAAGCGACAGGAGCACCACATATAGTGGTTTTACATCAACTAAGGAGCAACTCATGTTGAGAAGTGAAGTATCAAAACCTATCCCGGGCGAAACTGTGCCCATCCCATGGCAAATAATGGAGGTCATCCATGCCAAAAAGGCCACGACGTTCACGTCGTTCAACACCAAAGACTACAAATGATAAAGCCACCCTTCCAAAATGGATCAGGTGGCTCATATCAGGGTTCCTAGACGCTTTAAGACAAAAGCTTGTAGGATTTGTGTTTTTACTTCTGCTTAGTGTAGTCCCGCACGATTTCAACGATTACTTTTGGTCTCGCACACCAGAAGCAACCAAAGTGCAGTATTACCAGATCTAACCAAGGGCCTTCGGGCCCTTTTTTACACCCTTAACTTACAATTTGTGAGTCAAATGTGTAACCGGAATCATGGACAATCGTGACCTAGCCGTCAATGAAAATATATCACTATTTGTGATACCCCAACGTTCAGAGAAGCACAAAAACACAATATATTCATATAGTTAAATGACGCAGGGCCGTAGGTTCGATTAGCGAAGCGTAATCGGACGATCGAGTAATCGGACGTTTAACCCTTGATAGGTTTACTCCAATCCCCCCAACGCCCCATCCACCGACCCACACCAATCCTGCGGATAGACGCCACTCGCCACGTAACGATGGAAGGTGGAATACGGCCAATCTGCCACCCGGGTGACATGACCATGCTTGAGCGGGTTGATATGGACGTAATCCATATGGTGGCGGTAATCCTGCTCATCCCGGATCAGATGTTCCCAATAATGGCGCTGCCAGATGCCCCGCTCGCCGTGGCGTAACCGGGTCTGGCTGCGCCGCTCGTTCACTGGCAAGGTGCGGGAAAAGTGGCTTTTGATCAGCCGCCAACGCAGGGGGAAATCGCTGTCCCCCTCCGGCAAAGAGAGAATGCAGTGGAGATGGTCGGGCAACACCACCCATGCATGAATGGCGAAGGGGTGAGCCTGTTGCACCTTGGCAACGCTTTGGCGCAGCAGGTCGATCTGCTCCACCAGCAACCGGTTGTTGCGCCGCTCCAGCAGGTTGACGGTAAAGAACCAGGTTCCTCCGGGCCACCATGCCCGCCGCCAATTGGCCATCCTTTTCCCCTCGTTGAGACCGAAAAGCCAAGCATAGTCTTACCTCACGTCGATCTGCTTACGGGCCATGATGGTGCGGATATTCCATTGCGCGATCGTCCGATTACGCTTCGCTAATCGAACCTACATGGACAGGAAATCTGGAACACCCACTTTCGGGCAAAGGCGTAACTGGTGGAGCTACGCCTTGTTTTTGGTGAAAGCCTTTGGTCACTTGACCAACTTGCTCTCCATCACCCCTTGTTTGCCTTCCTCCTCACTGACCTGGCTCAGCTTGGAGCGGGCCATCAGCAGGCCCATCTTGACCTCCTGCCAGACGTAGTAGTTTTTACCCGCCTCGGTACTGAGGGTCAGGGTGGCATCGTTCTCCGACTTGGAGGTGATGGTGTGGCTGCCCGGCGTCACCTGCTTGAGGATATAGGTGTGGGCCACGGTATCGCCAACCGCCATACCATCCACCAGCAGCGGCATTTTCACCGCCGCACCGAAGGTCTCGTTGCGATAGATATAGAGGTTGGCCGCATCCTTGGGCGCCACAAACTGCTTGGCCTGGGCGTCTGCGGTGGCATCGGCCATGGGTACGGAAGCACAACCGGAAAGCAGCGCCGCCGACAGCAGGGCGGCACTCATCATTATTTGCCTGAACATAGTCGTTATTTTTTAGTGAGTTAACGGGGTTTAAAGGTTCGCATGAGCCTGCGCTGGCTGACAATCGCTCAAATCGGTTGGGGTGTGACCCGGTTCAATTTTCCAGCATTTGGTGGGATGAAGGGGGGAACTCAGAAACCCGGCCGCCAGATGGGGCGCGACGGCCGGGTGAATTGTAAAGAGTAGGGTGACAGGGAAAGGGATCAGCCTAGTCTAATCAACTCGATGGGGGCGTAGCGCTCACCGGAGTTTGCCAGCAGCACGCACTTCTCATGCTCCGCCTGATAGGGGGTCATATTATCGGTGTGGGCCTCTTTCAGAAAATCGACTGCGCCAGTGGCGGCAATCATCACGCGCTGACCCAGGTTCAGCACATTGCGGTTACGGTCATAGATCTTCATTTCATTCTCCTTTTCTTGTGTCCTGGCGGATGCGCAGGCGTCTGTCCAGGACAACGGCATTCAGCCTACGCCTCTGAAAAAAGGTGATTTATGTCACAGATCAAAAAAGGGGCAGAGAGAGACTCATGGGGCGAAAAAGCGAGCATGGCCAGCGGCTGTCGCGCGCAATGGCACTGCCCTGCCCTTTTCGTCGTGGTGGGCTCGAACCCGGCAGCGGTTGGGGTATATTGGTGGCCGATTAGCCAGTCTCATTCACTGTGGCCGCGCAAGCGGGCCGCTGTTTCAACAAGATGGAGAGTGCTCATGAATCGCGACATTACCGCCCAGTTCATCAAGATGCTGACCAATCTGGATCACTGCCTGGCCAAGGCCGAGGCCCACGCCGAGGCGAAGCAGTTCAACGTGGAGAACTTCTTCGGCGAGCGGCTGATCGTCGATATGCTGCCGCTGTCCAAGCAGGTGTTGATCTGCTGCGATTCGGCCCGCGCCGTGGTCGCCACCGCCAGCCACAGCGAGCTGCCGGCCATGGGCGATGATCCCAAAACCATGGCGGATCTGCGCGCCCATATCGGCAAGACCATCAGCTATCTGCAAGGCAAGCTGGAGGCGGACTACAGCCAGTATGCCAGCGGCCGTTACGTGCCCCACTGGGCGGGCGGCAAGGGGATGGATGGCCATACCTGCGTCCATGAGTACGGCATTCCCAACTTCTACTTCCACCTCACCATGGCCTACGCCCTGCTGCGCCGCGCCGGGGTCGATCTCGGCAAGCGCGACTATCTGGGCGGGCTCAACCTGCAATAAGCGCTGCACGCCACTGGCGGCAAACAGATAGCAAAAGCCTGCCACGCGGCAGGCTTTTTTATGCCGGATGGTGCAGGGCTGGTGCGCAGAAAGGCTGCGCCCTAGAAGGGACCGTTGCTCTCGCGCAGCTTGTCGGGCAGGCCATCGTGATCCCCCAGCTCACGCTCGGGCACGTCATCCCAGTGCAGCTTGCCGAGGGTGATATTGCGCTCGGGGTGCACGGCGTAGTGGATGCGGTTGTCCTCCCGATCGGTATCGCCAATGCAGAGCAGCCGGACAGTCTCTTCGGTGTTGTTGATAAAGGCGTGGGCCAGCCCGTCACCGGCCTTGAAGCCGACCGAGTCGCCCGGTTGCAGCCGATAGAGCACGCCATCGAGCCAGACATCGGGGGTGCCTTCCAGCACGTGGACGAACTCGTCCTCGGTCTTTTCGGCGTGGGGCCAGCTGGTGCGGTGGCCGGGCTCGACGATCTCGTGGTGGATGCCGATGCGGCTGAAGCCAAAGTGCTTGCCGAGGGCGCAACCGCGCGACAGGGGCTCCTGACTGCCGGAGTAGTAGCGCGGCGTCTGCTCTTGCAGCTCGCTCCAGTGTTTGATGCAGGGGTGGCGATTCATAGCGGTTCCTTTTCTATGAGGATGCAGTCACGGGAGGGGTCATCCTGACTGTCAGAATGCGGGGAGAAAAGCAGAAATTTTCTGGTCAGATGAGCCCCTCTGACGAGGGGCTCAACAAGCAGGAATTACTTGGCCTTGACGCAAGGCAAGGGAGGAAGCTCGCCCTGTGCAGCCGGGCGGGTCATCTGGTAGTTGCCGGCAAGATCCCGATAGACACGGGTGTTCCACACCTCTCCGTTGTCGAGCTGGAACTCGATGTCGTAGTTGACCCCGGAGACCACCTGGCTGCGCACCTCGCGGATGCTCTGCAGTTTGGCGGCCGTGTTCATGCGAGCCAGCACGCTGGCCAACGCAGCCTCCCCTTCAGCATTGGGCAACGGCTGACTCTGCCAGCCACCCGCCATCGGCGCACACTCCGGCGTGGGTGACGAGGTGCTACAGGCACTCAACAGGCCAGCAACAAGGATGGGTAACAACACGCGTTTCATATCATTTTCTCCTGCCTGCAAAATGACCACCTTATCAACATCTTGCCATTATTGCAGCCCAAAAGGCTCCCGCTGCGCCCCGCTTGGACGCACCAATCGTTCAGCGCCCCAGATTGTCCGCCAGCTGTTTGGCGCGGCTGGCCGCCCACTGGTCGATCATCTTCTCCATCTCCCCGGCGGTGATGGGCTCATCCTTGTGGGTGGTATCCGTACTCTCACGGGCATCCATCACCCGCACCAGCAGCTTGCCACTCTGGGAGTCGAGCAGTTGGGCCATGCTGCCCACCTTGAGCAGATAGGGCTCCTTGCCGATCACTTCGCGGGTGACGTTGATGGCGATCTTGGCTGGCAGCAGGTCACGCAGCTTGGGGTCGGGGCGGGTCAAGTCGAAGTTGGTGACGGCGGCCTGGATCCGCATCACTTTCGGGCCGGGGGCAGTGGCGATCTTGACGCCCTGCTTGATCAGCTCGCTCTGGAACTTGTCGTGGTAATAGCGGCCAATCTGGTTCTGTTCATTGGCGGTCAGCAGATACCATTGACCGTTCTCTTGCCGGATAAACTGCAGCGGATCGAGCAGCACTTCATTGTATTGGCGCAGGTCAACGCCCGGCTCCTTGTAGACGCGCTGATTGGGGTTGCTCTCGCTCTGCTGGAAGGCTGTCAGCGGGATCGCCTGCAAGCTGTGGGATACCTGATTCTTGACGGCGCAGCCACCCAGAAGGGCCGCAGCCACGGCAACCATCACGACCTTTTTCATATTTGCTCCTGCATTTTACTGTTTGTTTTTGCTGTGGATTTCGCACCACATGGCTGGAGAACCCGTGCCGGATGCCGCCAATGTCACAGAGAAATAACCTATTCATCACCTTCCCACAAGGGACAGATCAGGATTGTTCAGCTCACATCCAAGTTGTCACAATTGAGGCACTTTTGTACAGGGTCAGCCAGGGTATGAGCGGCAATCTGGCGAGTGTTCGGTTGTTTAATCCGGCTAAATGGGGCTGCGGTAAGCGCTCAGTTTTTTCAAACGATGTGGGCCAGCGAGCGGCGTGAGTTGAACGGGGGAATATCCTGGAACGGGCGATGACCGATCATCAGCTATCTTGCGCACACTTGCCTGCCGCCGGAGAAGCGGCAGGCTCATTCATCAGTTATCGAGGTCCCAGGGGCACTGCTTGACCAGCCCCTCTTTGCCGCTGGCGACGATCGCCTGCTGCACCATCCGTTTGTAGCGATTCTTGATATGGGCGGGCAACGCGGGCACCAGCAGCCGCTCGTCAAACTCAGGCAGCGGGCGATCCGGCAGCACCGCCTGCTCCTGTGGGCTGAGGGGTGGCCGGGAGGCAATATTGCTGGCCGAAATGGTGGGCGTGCCCACCAGCATCTGGCGTTGCAGCGGCGCGCTCAGCAGAAAATCCACCAGCAGGTAGGCGGCCTTGAGCCGTGCAGGATCATCGCCAACATGACGGGCGATGGAGATCGCATCGAGGGCATAGATGGCCCCCTCCTGCACCATGGCGATCCGCCACTGCTGCTCGTTCTGCTTGTTGCACTCCACCAGCTCCAGCCCCCAGGTGGTAGCAAAGGTCTGCTGGCGCAGATCCTCACAGCGGTTGGCCTGATTGAACCAGAAGCCACGACTGGCTCGCAGCCGCTGCGAGAGCTGCAGCTCCACCTCTTGCTGCAAGGTCTTGTCGGCCAGCATCTCGCCGCTGGCAAACAGGGCGGGCGACTTGCCAAGGGAGAGCAGCACCGAAAAGAGCAGCGGCTCGAACTGGTCGCAGAACTCGGCAAACTGACCCGGCGGCGAGCTGTTGGCGAGCACCTGCCAACTGGTGGGCACTTGCGGCACCTGCTTGCTGTCATAGGCGAGGCTGAACATGGCGTAGGAGAAGGGCACCGAGTAGTTGCGCTCCCCCTGCTTGTCATACTCGGTGTTCTTGAGGGCGGGTTTCACCTCGGCGTAGTGCTGCAGGCGACTGAAATCGATGGGGAGTAACAGCTTGAACAGCGGCTGGTGATGGGCCTTGTAGAAGTAGCTGGTCGGCAGCACCACATCGGCGCTGCGGGTGCGCAGGGAGCGGTAGACGCTGTCGAAATCGGTCAGCAGCGGCTCGATCCGGCTGACCGTCGCCTCCACCCCATGGGCTTTGGCGTAGTCGGCAAACTGTTGTTCATAACCCGCAGGCAGATAGCCCCACTCCAGCAATTTGAGCTGAACCGGGGCCGCCAGCGCCGGGGTCACCCCCAACAACCAGCAAAGAGGCAGTAGACGCATGGCCGGGCACTCCTGACAGGTAAACCTTGTTGGAGTATAGGCCCATGCGTCGACTCGTCAGGCCACCAGCTCGGCCCCCATGCTCGCCAGAATGGAGAGGCTGACCACCGCAAACAGCACGCCGGTCACCAGATTGAGCGGCCGCTGCACCCGCAGCAGCAAGCGCTGGGCACGATCGGTGGAGAGGCTCCACGCCAGCAGCCCGAACCAGCAGAGGGAGATGATGAAGAGCTCACCCACCAGCAGGCTGCGGGTCATCCCGTCCACCTCTGGCGTCACCATGGCGGCCAGCAGACCGATAAAGAAGACCAGCGCCTTGGGGTTGAGCAGGTTGGTGGCAAGGCCTGTGCGCACACCCCTGCCCCAGCCGCGCAGCTCGTTGGCGGCACTGGCCATCACGGTACTACTCTGCTGGCGAGCCGCCATCAGGGCGCCCCACCCCAACCAGCCCAGATAGAGGGCGCCGCAGCACTTGATCACCATAAACAGCAGCGGGTGACTGGCGATCAGCATGCTGATCCCGGTCAGGCTCAGGGTGGCGTGCACCATGATCGCCAGCGAGATGCCCAGCGCCGCGCCAAGGGCGGTCGGCCGGTGCAGGCTGGTGCGCAGGATCAGGGCGAAATCGGGGCCGGGGCTGGCCAGTGCAATCAGGTGCATCAGGCCGAGGGTAACGAACAGACTGGTCAGCATAACAACTCTCGCTTTAACGACGGAGAGCCAGCATGGCGGATCAGCGGGGGGCGCGGCTTGTAAAAGATTGCATCTGGGCACGAAATTCGGCGGGCGTCAGACCGAATGCCTGGCGAAAACCGTGGTGGAAGTGACTCTGATCGAAGAAGCCGACCGCCAGCGCCACCTCGCTCACCGCCATCCCGCTCGCCAGCAGCCGCTTGCCCTGCTCTAGCCGCAGCCGTTTCAGCCAAGCGTAGGGGGTCATGCCGCTGCGCTTCTTGAACTGGCGCAGGAAGGCGAAACGGTCGAGCCCGAGCAGCCCCGCCAGCTCTTCCAGCGAGTGGGGCTCGTCGAGGGCAGCCATCAGGTAGTCGCGCAGGAATCGCAACTGGGGATCGGCAAGCTGGTGTACCTCGGGGGCCAGATGCAGCAGCTCCCCCAGCAGGGCGAGCAACTGGCTCTCGATCAGCAGGCCATCGGCCTTGGGGTTGTCGAGATAGCCGTGTAGCTGGGCAAAGCCCTGATAGAGGTCGGGGCGGCTCTGCAATCCCTTGTCGAAGAAGGGTTCCGGCTGCTCCGGCAGCCAGAGCGCCAGCTGCAGCGGATCGATGGCGAAGACCCGCACCTCGTACCCTTCCGGCAGCAGGCTGAGGCCGTCGTGCACCTCGTCCGGGTTAACGGTAGAGAGCACCCCGCGCACCAGATGGTGACTGTTCCCCTTGTGGATAAACTTCTGGCCACCCCGCTGCACCAGCCCGATATGGTAGTCGAGATGGACATGGCGGCCGTAGCTGAACGCCCTGTGGTGGGAGTGTGACAGCTCGACCCCCGGCAGGTGCGGGGATTGCCAGTAGCGGATAAGGGAATCGGTGGTATTCATGGGTTATAGATACACCAGAAGCGGGCCTTGGACTTGTAGATTATTGCACGCAACCCCCTCTCAACGCCCCCACAGCCGCGGGGTTGGTTCCACCAGCGAGGCGAGCGGCACCCGCTCCACCATCTGACGCATACGCTGCACCAGCTCGGGATTGCCATCCCCCAACGACTTGTTCAGCACGATATGCACCTGCAGTGGGGTGACCGGCAGGTAGATGAGGCGGGTCGCCGCAGGAAGCTTGGCACGAAAATGGTTGGCGGAGATATCGTTGGAGAAGAGCGCGGCATCAATCCGCCCACGCAGCAACTTCTGCATGTTGCCATGCTCCCAGCTGAGCTGGGAGAGGGTGTCGATGTGGATCTGCGGATGCTGCAACAGCAGCGGCACGATCGCCTGACTCGACCAGCCGATGGTGGTGCCGAAGAGATCTTCCTGCCGCTCGACCGAGTGAAGTCGCGATGGCACCAGTACCACCAGCACTGGCCACAGCAGCAACAGGTGGGGGTCGATATAGCGAAAGTGACGAGCACGCTCGGGACTGTAACTCAGCAGCGGGGTCAGATCGCACTCGCCGCTCTCGAGGTTGCTGAGCAGCCGCGCCACATTGAGCCCCTGCCACTCGATGGTATGCCCGATCGCGGGTTCGATATGACTGCGAAAGTAGTCGATCACCGGCCCGGAGACCTTGCCCTGCTGATCGATGGTGACCAGCGGCGCCAGCTGGAAAACGCATCCCCGCAGTGGCGCGTTGATCGCCACGGCCTGGCTGATGGTCATAAGAGGGAGAAGAAGTGCCGATAGCAGTAATGACAAACGCGTGCCCGAACGAGAGATGCCCATAGGTGCCGACCCGATGCCCTGATAGCCATCAGCATGGCACAAGGCAAATGAGCGGGCTATCCGCTCCCGCCGCGCTTCGACCTCTTGCGCCCCCGACTCCCATGACCAATGGGCCCCGTTTTATTGAAGTGAAAATCAATAATTCCGCTGCTTTGATGGATTTTGGTCTCTTGAGATATAGTGCGGCCCCATTCATTAAACCGGCGGATGAGCGCCCCGCCGGACAGGTAGATTCATGAGACTGTTTTTGCTGTTGTTGTCGTTGTTTGCTGCGACCGTAAGTTCTGATGAAAAGCCGCGCCTGCCCTATTACGACTGGGGTCGCTGCCCGTTTGAGGGTTGTACCTATCAGGCGTGGACCACCAAGCAAGAGGTGATCGTCAGAGCCGAGCCATCCCTGACGGCCAAAGCGCTGTTCCGGCTACCCCGCGGCCAGCAGGTGGAAGGGCTGACCGGGGTCGTCATTACCGAACAACCGGGGATCGTCGAGATACTCAGATCGGTCAAGCTGGGCTATAGCAAGGAGGGCAAAGGGCCGCTGTTGAATATGAAGGCAGGGGAAAGGCTTTATATCCTCGGCGGACTGGGCGAAGGCAATAGCCTGTTCTGGTACATGGGCAAAACCTACATTCTCGATTATGACTATGCGCGCAAAGAGATCAGATACGGCCGGTCACCGCAGAACCAGTGGTGGGTAAAAATTCGGGACAAGCAGGGGCGTGAGGGTTGGGTTGCCGAAGCCAAAAACTTCGCCCATATGGACCGTTTCGAATAGTGACAGCCAGCCCCCCGAGATAGGGGAGCTGGCCGTGGATGACTCACTGCTTGGGTTGCAGCTTCATCTCTTGCAGATACTCCAGCACCTGGGTTTTGTAGTCCGCCTGATAGGAGAACTTGGTGCTGTCGCACGCCGCGATCAGGTTCACAGCGGTGCAGAACAAGGTGGCCGCCAGCAGCCCCTTGCCAACCCACTGCGGATGACGACGGCTCCAGCGCACCAGCAGCAGCAGGATCGGAAACAGGGCGTAGGGGAAGATCAGCATCAGGTGCCAGTAGTTGAAGATGATGGGCGAGAGCGCCGCACTCACCAGTACCGCCAGCACCGCCGCCAGCGCATAGAGGCCGAGCCAGCTTTCACCATCCACTGGAGCATGGTCGCTGCGCAGCAGACGCGGCTTGAGTTCGCGCCACAGCTGCCAGTTGGCCTTGGCCGCCAGCAACACAGTTGCGGAACCCACGCCGTAAATCACGATGCGCCACACCCAGATCGCTACCATCTGCAGGTATTCGTGGCCTGCCAGCCAGATGAACTGAGTGTCGTTGACCAGCTTGCTGGCAAACAGCCAGGAGCCGTAGCGCAGCCAGTAGAGCACTGATTTCAGCACCGGATAGACGTGCACCAGCCCCCAGCCGATATAGCGCTGGCGTGCCTCGGGATCGACGTTCTGGGTAATATGGCTGTTGCTCATCACTTCCATGGCATAAGGGATCAGGGAGGCACCGATCAGCAGGGCAGCCACCACCACCCCGCTCCAGCTCACCTTGAGAATGCGGCGCCAGAACAGATAGGTGGACATTACCGCCAGCAGCGGCCAGGAGTAGTGCAGCTGCATCGCCATGCCGATGGCCAGCAGGTGAACAATCATGTGCCAGAAGGAGGCCCGCTCGCGCATATGCCAGGCAGACCAGCAGTGCATGGCCGAGAAGAGGAACAGATAGGAGGGGTTGTAGAGCAGACTCTCGTACTGGAACCAGGGGTTGAGCCAGCAGATCACCAGAAACAGCAGACGCACCCTGTCATCAAACACCTGACGGATCACTGCATCAAACAGCAGGAATCCGACCAACCGCATCGCCAGCAGCAACACCATGGGGGAATAGGGAGAATCCCACAGCAGCAGCGGCCCGCCGATCAGCCAGGCCGACAAACTCCCCGGCACATTGCCCACCGCACTCGCCGCATTGCCATAGCTGAGCCAGACCCCCTCATAGGCCCCAAGGTAACCTTTGTAGAGCATCTGGGTCTGATCGCCGGTGAGCTTCTGTAAATTCGAATATAATATGCTGATCAAGAGACCAATAAACATCACACCGAAATAAAATAATTTATTTTTTTTTATGATAGAAATCGCTTCACCCACTGTTTGAATCTACTTTCAAAATCATCAACAGAAAGCGAGTTTACACCACGACCACTCAAATCCTTAGTAAAAACAACATCAGCCTTCTCATTATTTGGATGCCAGTTTAAAAAATTTTGATCTGGCTCACCACTTTTAGAATTATAAATTGCCAATGTTGGTAAATTCAGACCGGAAGCGATGTGTATCGTAGCAGTATCTACGGATACCAACCCAATTGACATTCGTAGCTGAGAGAATAGTGACTCAATTGACACGTCCTCTGGCGGTAAACAAAAAACTCGTCCAGGATCTATGGTTTTAGCTATCATATGTTCAATTACCTTAACTTGATCACGCATACCTAACAATACGATAGAAAAACCCGTTTCTCTTAGCATGAAATCGCACAGAGAAATTATCAACTCAGAGTTCATTCTTCGAGATGACCCACTCCCATAAGGATTAAAACAAATAGTATTGCTCTTTTGTGGCCACCGATATGAACTTATTTTATTTTCAACTAATGGGAAGTCAGGAATGATATATTTCGCATCAACATTAAAAAATCCAATTCCATTTAAAAAATAAACAAACTTCTCACTAAAATGCATTTCTGATGTAACTTGACCAAGTTTAATATTTATTAAATCAAGGTCATCATCCATCCCCGCAATGCATGTTGTAGAGAGCTTACTTAGAAAATAAATGTCTCTCATTTTTAGCTTCTCACCAAAATGAAGAGCATAATCGACAAAACCTATTTTCTCTGCCAACAGACGCAACTCTCTATAAGAAGGCCGTTTTTTTATAACAAAAACATCACCTCCCCAAATATTCTCATACAATTTCTGTATGTTAGAATTGCAAATTACTATAAGTTGATTGTTTTTATTCTCTTTTTTAATCTCCCTATATAACCAAGAGCAAACTATAGAATCCCCTAGTTTGGCATCCCAACGAATAACCAGAAATTTTTTCCCATTACCTCTAGATATTGAAAGATTATGTTTGTTACAATTTCTCTCTTTATCAAACAGTATTCTTGCCAGACGCCGTCTAAATAAATCTCGCCCTATGAAAAATTGATCTTTAATAGTCTTAAATAGCCGAAATTTCATTTTAATCAACTGCCTTTTTTTCTATTCCCCACGGGGTGAAATACTCCCCTGATTTAACAACAGATGCATATATCTCATCATTAACTCGATCTCTAGGAAGCTCTTTATGATACATGTGAACCTGATTAGCCAAATAAAAAATATTTTTGCATCTAAAACCAGCCAACTTCAATCTGAATTCAACATCAGTATCTTCTCCGACCCCCGCAGCCTCATACCGCTCATCGAATCCATTAATATAAGTCAAATCTTTCTTGTAAAGAGAAAAATTACATCCAACAACCCCTTTGTTTTTCCTATTCAACCATCTACTCAAAAATCGATTAGTAATTCTCATCCCTTTCTCTATATTTTTCCCTTTCCCAAGAAAAATATATTCTGCAAGCATAAAAAATACGTTCTCTTTAAAAAATGACTCTGGCCTGACAAGTGTTATTTTCTGACTAAATGATGGTGACAAGTCCGCCCTTCTTCCATTTAAAAAACAACCAACCTCTGCATTTTCCAAATGATCACGAACGAAGTTAACTTGTGGAATGCAATCTCCATCAATAAATATTATGTACTCATTTGATGCAAGTAACACAGCCTGATTAAGTATCTTGTTTTTTCTAAAACCTTTATCTTCATGCCATACATGCTTTATATGATAACTAAATCCTGTCTGAATAGACTTTATTTCTGAAACAACATCTTCCCTGGAGCCATCATCAGCAATAATAACCTCAAAGTTATCTTCAAACTGATTGTTAAGAGCTGACAGAATAATTTTCAATGCTTTTAAATTATTGTAAAAAGCTATAATAACACTAGCTTTCATGCTCTCACCTTATGGTTATCAACATTATATTGCTCAACCTCCGAGTAGGCTAATGCAACAACAAAGAAAAATATGTAGGTTTGAAACTCAAGATAATTTGTATAGAAAACACCCAAAATTAAAAATGGAGCAATTAATATGCAACCCTTAATGAGAGATTCTTTCTTATAAAAAAGATACACAATGAAAATTAATGAGCCATAGAAAAACAACGTATACAAAAAACCCATTTTATTTGCCGAATCAAGATAAGAATTATGCAAGTCATTTAAGGAGTAATTACCTTGCGTTAATTTTATCAGATCCTCAGTATTCGAAATTTTGTTCAAATAGGCCGAGTATTCTGTCTGAAACTTATTGAACCCTATACCAAATAGAAACTTTCGAGGATAATGTGATAAATTTTCATGCAGAAGAGAAACGCCATTCCCCCACATGAGAATACGGCTAAAGTTAGAATAATCCTTGCTTGTAGTCTCAGTTACAGATGTAGCCCTTCCCGCTACAGCATTAAATTGTGAGGGCATTGCTAGATAAAGAGAAAAAATCAACACACATGCAACCGGAGTAAAAACATACAACATTTTCCGATTCATAAAGATCATATACACCACAAGGGAAAATGATGCAGCAATCCAACCAGCACGACCGCCAGATATTATAAGACTCAAGAAAGTCACAAACAAAAATAATCCAATGACAATTTTCTTTGATGCCGTCATATCATCAGACAATTTTGGCAACATAAATGCAAAGACAAACGTTGTGATCTCAGCCCACCGACCTATATCCCAGAACCCACCAAATCGCTCACCACTCCAAGTATGTGGAAGCAGAACAAATGCTTGGACAAAAGACCATAATACAGATAGAAGAAAACCCAACATCGATATCGAGAATGCTAATCGTCTATTTTTATTCTCTCGCAAAGAAATAACTAAGGCCGGGAAAACCAATAAAAACATCCCCTTATAAAAAAAATGACCTATATCCACAAAGGAAGCAGGAGATATTATTTTCGCGAAGACCCCGAATAGGAACACCGCGATTGGCCCCCATAAAACAACATCGCGTTTCACCACATTATAATATTCTCTGTCAAAAACACATCGCCCAATAAAAAACACTATCATTAGTGCCGATGAAATATAAATAGCTGGCTTACTAGTAAATATGGAAGCAGCAAACAAACAAAGTAAATATCTTTCTATTTTTTTGTAATTCATTTTTTTCTCTTTCATTTTCTAAAAACATAATTCCCGCGGATCTTGCGCCACAGCCCGAATACATCAGTACGGGGGAAGATAGCGATCCGGCGGATCTGGTAGGGGTCCTGGTGCATCGCTTTGGGGCCGCTATTGGTAGCAACGGCAAAACGATACCCGGCAGCGATAGCCTGCTCCTTGGCACTCTCGTTCATATCTCCGTAAGGGTAGGCAAACGAGAGCAACGGATGGCCAAGCAGGGCCTCCAGTTGGCGTTTATTCTCCTGAATTTCATGGGCTTGTTGTTCGGGTGTGAGCTTGCTCAAGCGGGGATGGGTCAGGGTATGACCACCAATTTCCACATGACCGCTGGCGGCCAGCGCCTTGACCTGCTCACCACTCATCAATGAGACCTTGGTATCCGGATTGGTCGGATGATCCACATCCCAACGGTTATAACCTTCGCCGGTGACCACGTACACCACAGCTTTGTAACCATATTTTTCCAGCAGTGGCAGCATGCGGGTCAGGTTGTCCTGATAGCCGTCATCGGCGGTGATCATCAGGTACTTCTTGCCGTATTGCAGACGGTGGATAAAGCCTTTGTCCGCCAAATCGCGGAAAGTCAGGGTCTCGTAGCCGAGCCACTTCATCAGGCGCAGATGCTTCTCGAACATGGTGATCGGCATCCAGGTGCCGTGCACCCCTTTCTCGCTATCCTGTTCGATAAAGCGGTGGTACATGATGACGGGCATCTCGCGGCGCAGGGTTTCGACTACGGCATCCTGATAGATGGTTTCGAGGCCAGATACTACCCCCTGCAAGCCATACTCATCCTGAATGCGCTGCCGAATGACTTCCGGCACCGTCTTGCTGGCCAGGGCGGTCTCGATTTCTCCCTTCAGGGCAGCAAAATCGATAGCCAGATCCTTGGGGCCGATATCGCCAAAATTACTCGCCAGGGCATCATCCAGATTCTGTTCGGTCACCAGACCAATGGCCCTGGCTTCACCAATGGCAAAGGCGGGCCGACCACAGAGCAGTGCTTCCATCGCAACCCGACCGGCGCCGATCACCAAATCGCTGCCAGCCAGCAGAGCAGGCACATCATCGACATAACCGACAAACTCGGTACGATCTTCGAAACGGGCAAAGCGCTCCGGCACCTTGGTACCGCTGACAATCCGTACCTTGCAGGCATCCAGATCGAGTACTTCGTCGAGCAGGCGGTAGCAAAGCTCCCCTTTGGGACCGCTCAAACGGCCAATGATGGCAATCACCGGCTTTGGGTTGTCCGGCGCTGGCACAAGCTGGAATTTGTCGGTTTCGATACCGTTGCGCAGCACCTGCACGATCGCGGGATCCACCCCCAGATTGTCGACAATCTGATGGGCAATATCCTCACAAACGGCAACCGCCCTAAGCCCAAGGGCATGGAATGCTTTGCGCGAAGCGTGCACCGGCTGGCGACCATGAACCGTGGTAATCATCGGGGTGCCAGTCAGTTTGCAAGCGACATAGCTGCTCCAGCCGGAGGCGCGGGAGTGAGCATGCACCAACTGGATATGGTGCTTCTTGATGAGATAGATGAGGTAAAAGACGTGCCAGAAGCGGCGCAGAATGCTGCGCTTGTTGAATCTCAGCTTGAAGACGGGACCAAGCGTCGGCTTGGTCAGGGTATCAGAAACATAAAAGACGTTGTGACCACGCCGGGTCAGTTCGTTACCGACCGTGGTGGCATAGACCTCAGCTCCCGTTACCTCGAGCTGGGAGAGTGCCATCAATATATTCATCGCGCGGTTACCCGGTAGAGAAGAGAGGAATGGCAAGCAGCCACAGAGACCAGAAACCGGAAGCAGGCGAGTGCCCACTTCCGGTTTTGCGCTCAAACTGCCGCGTTGTGCTCACCCGTTAGCGGTTGAGCCAGGCCATGTAATCCGCTACCCCTTCGGCAACGGTTTTAAACTCGGCGTCATAACCCACGCTGCGCAGCTTGGTCATGTCAGCCTGGGTGAAGCTCTGGTAGCGACCCTTGAGGTGATCCGGGAAGGGAATGTACTCAATGGCTCCCTTCTGATGATGCTTGATCACTGCTTCGGCCACGTTCTGGAACGGCTCGGCACGGCCGGTACCGCAGTTGAAGATGCCGGAGTGCTGCGGGTTCTGCCAGAACCAGAGGTTTACCTTGCAGACATCGTCGATATAGATGAAGTCACGCATCTGGCCACCGTTCGGGAAGCCATCGCAACCTTCGAACAGCTTGGGATTCTCACCCTTCTTCACCTGGGTATTGAGGTGGAAGGCGACGGAAGCCATGGAGCCTTTGTGCTGCTCGCGCGGGCCGTAGACGTTGAAGTACTTGAGGCCGACAACCTGAGAGTTGATCTCCGGCATCCAGCGGCGCACGTACTGGTCAAACAGCTGCTTGGAGTAGCCGTAGACGTTGAGCGGCTGTTCGAACTTGGGATCTTCGATGAAGTTGTCATTGCGGCCACCGTAGGTCGCGGCAGAAGAGGCGTAAATAAACGGGATTTCACGCTCGATGCAGTAGTGGAACAGATCCTTGGAGTACTCGTAGTTGACCTCCATGATGAACTTGCCGTTCCATTCGGTGGTGGCAGAGCAGGCACCTTCGTGGAAGATCACCTCGATGCCGTTGTCCCACTCTTCAAACTCGTCACCGGAGACGATCCGAGCCTGAAACTCGTCTTTGTCCATGTAGTCAGCGATGGTCAGATCGACCAGGTTGACGAACTTGGTGCCGTCGGTCAGGTCATCAATGACCACGATATCGGTCCGTCCTTGAGCGTTCAGCTGCTTGACCAGATTGCTGCCGATAAAGCCAGCACCGCCAGTTACTACGATCATGGAGTTTGCCTCTCGTACGTTGATGGCTACATGTGACTGCTTGTTAAAGCTGTGTATAGTGAGCCAATTTGAAATTGCCGAAAAGTTTATCACGGGCCGTCCGGGGATTCGACCTTGTTCAAAACTGCCCCGAGCGGAACCTGTTGGAGGAATGAGTGATGAAAACCAGAGACAGGATCATTCACAGCGCGACCGAGCTGTTCAACGATCAGGGTGAACGCAACATCACCACCAACCATATTGCGGCGCACATGGGCATCAGCCCGGGCAACCTCTACTACCACTTCCGCAATAAAGAAGACATCATCCACTCCATCTTCGACCAGTATGCCCGCCACCTGAGCGAGAGCTTCGTCCCGACCCGCAACCGTGAGATCACCCTGCAGGATCTGATGGGCTATCTGGATGCCATCTTCTATCTGATGTGGCAGTTCCGCTTCTTCTACGCCAATCTGCCGGACATCCTGAGCCGTGACGAACCGCTGCAACAGAAGTACCTCAAAGCCCAGGAACAGATGCGCTCCTCCGTGGTCGCGCTGCTCAGAAGCCTGCGCGAAGGGGGCATCATAGATGTCAGCGATGAAGACCTGCCGGATCTGGGACAGACCATCAAGATGGTGGTGACCTGCTGGATCCCCTTCCAGATTGCCCAGGCCCCCAACACCCGCATCACCAAACCGCTGCTCTATCAGGGCGTGTTGAAGGTGCTGTTCCTGCTGCGCCCTTATGTGCAACCCCAGGTGGCCGGACAGATCCAGCAGCTGGAACAGCACTACCGTCAGCTGGCCCAACCAGCAGGGTGAGATCTGTTTCACATTTGTTGAATATCAGCACAATCATTTGAATTTACCGCAACAGATTGCAGTAAAATGTCGCCCTCTGTTGATACGCAGCTGAAATAGCCACTAAGGATCGAGGATGTCTAACGGATTCTATCGTCACCTGACCGAGCAACTGAACCAGGTGCAAGCTGAAGGGTTGTACAAGCAGGAGCGCATCATCACCTCCGCCCAGCAGGCCAGCATCGCCGTCGGCGGTGAGCAGGTACTGAACTTCTGTGCCAACAACTATCTGGGGCTGGCCAACCACCCGAATCTGATCGCTGCCGCCCATCAGGGACTCGACAGCCACGGCTTCGGCATGGCCTCGGTGCGCTTCATCTGTGGCACCCAGGACCAGCATAAAGCGCTGGAGCAGAAGATGTCTGCCTTCCTCGGCACCGAAGATACCATCCTCTACTCCTCCTGTTTCGATGCCAACGGCGGCCTGTTCGAGACCCTATTCGGCGCCGAAGATGCCATCATCTCCGATGCCCTCAACCACGCCTCCATCATCGACGGCGTGCGGCTGTGCAAGGCCAAGCGTTATCGCTACGCCAACAACGACATGGCCGAACTGGAAGCCCAGCTCAAACAGGCTGACGCCGATGGCGCCCGCTTCAAGCTGATCGCCACCGACGGCGTCTTCTCCATGGATGGGGTCATCGCCGACCTCAAATCCATCTGCGATCTGGCCGACAAATACGATGCGCTGGTGATGGTGGATGACTCCCACGCCGTCGGCTTTATCGGTGAAAATGGTCGTGGCACCCACGAATATTGCGGTGTGATGGATCGGGTCGACATCATCACCGGCACCCTGGGCAAGGCGCTCGGCGGCGCGTCCGGTGGCTATACCTCCGGCAAGAAAGAGGTGATCGACTGGCTGCGTCAGCGCTCCCGCCCGTACCTCTTCTCCAACTCGCTGGCCCCCTCCATAGTCTCTGCCACCATCAAGGTGATCGACATGCTGGCGGAAGGTCACGACCTGCGCGCACGTCTGAAAGAGAACAGCCGTTACTTCCGCGAGCGGATGAGCGCCGCCGGCTTCACTCTGGCTGGCGCCGACCACGCCATCATTCCGGTGATGCTGGGGGATGCCAAGCTAGCCTCCGAAATGGCGAGCCGCATGCTGGCAGCCGGCATCTATGTGGTGGGCTTCTCCTTCCCGGTCGTGCCCAAAGGTCAGGCGCGTATTCGCACCCAGATGTCTGCCGCCCACACCCGCGAGCAGCTGGACAAGGCGATCGACGCCTTTATCCGCATCGGCCGTGAACTCGGCGTTATCTGATTTGAATCAAGGGGCTGCAGCCCCTTTTTTTAGCATTCATATTGAAGGAACAGCCATGAAAGCACTCTCCAAACTGCACAAAGAGGTCGGCATCTGGATGACGGATGTGCCGGCCCCCGAGCTCGGCCACAACGACCTGCTGATCAAGATCCGCAAAACCGCCATCTGCGGCACCGATATCCACATTTACAACTGGGACGAGTGGTCCCAGAAGACCATTCCGGTACCCATGGTGGTCGGCCACGAATATGTTGGGGAAGTGGTCGCCATCGGTCAGGAGGTGCGCGGCTTCGCCATCGGCGATCGGGTCTCCGGCGAAGGGCATATCACCTGCGGTCACTGCCGCAACTGCCGCGCCGGGCGCACTCACCTCTGTCGCAACACCATTGGCGTTGGCGTCAACCGCCCGGGTGCCTTTGCCGAGTATCTGGTGATCCCCGCATTCAACGCCTTCAAGCTGCCGGACAACATCCCGGACGAGCTGGCCGCCATCTTCGACCCGTTCGGCAATGCGGTGCACACCGCCCTCTCCTTCGATCTGGTGGGTGAAGATGTGCTCATCACCGGGGCAGGCCCCATCGGCATCATGGCTGCCGCCGTCTGCCGCCATGTGGGTGCGCGCCACGTGGTGATCACCGATGTCAACGAATACCGGCTGGAGCTGGCCCGCAAGATGGGCGCCACCCGCGCGGTCAACGTGGCCAAGGAGAAGCTGGCCGACGTGATGAGCGAGCTGGGCATGACCGAAGGCTTCGACGTGGGGCTGGAGATGTCCGGCGTCCCGAGCGCCTTCCAGGAGATGCTCGACAAGATGAACCACGGCGGCAAGATCGCCATGCTTGGCATCCCCCCCTCCACCATGGCCATCGACTGGAACAAGGTGATCTTCAAGGGGCTGTTTATCAAAGGGATCTATGGCCGCGAGATGTTCGAGACCTGGTACAAGATGGCCAGCCTGATCCAGTCCGGGCTGGATCTCTCCCCCATCATCACCCACAGATTCCATATCGACGAATTCCAGCAGGGGTTCGATGCGATGCGCTCCGGCCACTCCGGCAAGGTGATCCTGAGCTGGGATAAATAGGCCGTTTCACCCCTTGGTTAACCGAAACCCGGCGAATGCCGGGTTTCTTTTTATCTCCACCGCCCGAATTGCCGTGATATCGGCCAAAACTTTGTACGCAGAGTGTTTAACACTTCACACACAAGCGTTTAAATGGCTGTAACTATTCGGTTATAATCCCGTCGTTTACATGGATAATAAAAGACTGCTGGGAGTATATGAGCGTGTTGAAAAAACTGAGCTATTTGCTGGCTGTCGGGATGACGGCCGCCAGCTTGTCTGGGGCAGTGCTTGCTGCCGATGAGATGTCACCGGAGGCCATTGCCGAGCGGATCAAACCAATCGGTCAGGTCTATACCGCCAAGGATCTGGAAGGTATTGCCGGCGCGAGTGCTGCACCGACGGCGGCCGCCTCTTCCGGTCCCCGCGATGGCGAAACGGTATACAAGGGCGCCTGCTTTGCCTGTCACGACACCGGCGCCGCTGGTGCCCCCAAACGGGGTGACAAGGCCGCCTGGGATCCTCGCATCGCCCAGGGCATTGATACTCTCAAGAAACATGCCATTGAAGGCTTTACCGGCAAGTCCGGCATGATGCCTCCGCGCGGCACCTGTGCGAACTGTAGTGATGAAGAGATTGAAAACGCCATCCACTACATGATCGACAAGCTGTAAGTATTTGAAAGGGCCGCAATTGCGGCCCTTTCAATCTATCGGCTTCCGACTACTCTTGTAAGGTAGACATATCGGGAGTTGCACATGTCGGCCCAATCCATCGAACCCCACTACTCAACTCCTCTGTTGGCGTTGGTCTCTGCCATTATGGACTTCCCGGCGCCACAAACCGCCACGTCTGACGATTACGATGCCCTGATCCAGCAGATTGACCAACTCTGCCCGCTGCAACATTTCGGCATGCTGGGCCTCTCCGATACCGGTCTGAACTGGCTTTACGCCTACAAGGTCAGCGACATCTTCAAGCAACAGCTGGGCCGTGAGCAGTCCCGCATCACCGATCAGCTCACCCAGCTGGATGAAGCCGAAGGGTGGTGCGTCTTCCCCATTGAGCATGGCCAGATACAGTGGTTGCTGGCTCGCGGCACCCCTGCCGACCTGCCAACCCTGCGTCTGCTGCTGGAGTGTCTGGCCAAACGGCTGACCGAAACCCAGGCGGGATCCCATCTCACCGAGCTGCCTTCGCCGCTAATCCGCAAAGACCCGAACTGGAAAAAGAAAATCGAGAGCATCAGCCGCATCATGCGGCTCGCCAATACCCTGCCGGCCCAGGCGCTCTTCTCCCAACTGGAAGCTGTACTGCGTCAGATGCTCACCATCGAGGACATGCTGCTGGTCAGGCTAACCAGTCAGAAGCTGGAAAAGATCTACCCTGCCCATCCCCATCAGGGAGACGAGTTCATCAGCGGCTTGTGCCACAGCACCAGCAATATCGAGGTGAGCAGGGAGTCACGCTACTGGCACAGCATGCCGCTGCGGCTGCAACAACAGTACTTCGCCCACTTCATCATCAGCACGGCTCAACCGCTGGAGACCGACGACAAGCTGTTTCTCGACTTCCTGCGTGGTCAGCTCACCCTGCTGCTGGAGCTGAGACGGATCCGCCAGCAGCTCAACGACATCAATACCGAAGACTCCATCAACCAGCGGCTGCAACAGCTGCGTCAGACCAACCTCAGGCTGCAAAAGCAGCTCAAGCAGCATCAGGAGCTGGAACGGCGGCTGCAATTCGATGCGCTTCACGACCCGCTGACCCAGCTGCCCAACCGCGCGCTGTTGATGAACCACCTCAACCACGCCATGACCCACTACAACCGCTACAAATCGCCGGGATTTGCGGTGATATTCATCGATGTGGATCACTTCAAGCAGATCAATGACACCCTGGGCCACAGCGCTGGGGATCAGCTGCTCAAGGAGGTCAGCCGCCGCCTGCAAACCTGTATCCGGCAAAATGATCTGGTGGCCAGACTGGGGGGCGACGAGTTTGTCATCTATCTGGACAGCAGCAAGAGCGACGATGACATCAGCCCGGTGCTCAACCGCATTATCAGCCGTCTCTCCTACCCTTTCCGGCTACTCGGCAACGAGCTGAGCATTACCGTCAGCCTTGGGGTATCGAGCGTATCCGAGCAAACCTCAGATATCAGCCAGCTGCTCCATCAGGCCGATTTGGCCATGTATCAGGCCAAACGCAATGGTCGCAGTCGCATCGTCAGCTACTCGGATGATTGCATCAACCAGAACTGGAATTCGCCGGAAGAGATGCTGGCCAGAGCCCTGCGGGAGGGGCGTATCGTCCCCTACTTCCAGCCGGTGATCCGGCTGCAGGATAGCCGCCTGACCGGACTGGAGGTGATGGCGCGCTGGCTGACCGAGGAAGGGATTCTGAAGGATGCGTTCGACTTTATTCCGCTGGCGGAGCAGTGCGGCCTGATTCTGGAGCTGGATTACCAGATCCTGCGCCACACCTGCCAACAGCTGAAGAACTGGCTGCCAATCTCCGGGCAGGGCAAGTTCAAGATCGCCATCAATCTGTCGGGCAAGCATCTGGTCAACCATGACCACATCATGCGGCTGATGGGAATTATCGAAGAGGAGGGGGTCGCCCCCGGCTATCTGATTTTTGAATTCAACGAGCGGGAGCTGTCGCGGCAAGATTCCGATGCGCTGGCATCCCTGCATGACCTGAGGGCCAAGGGTATCCAGATCAGCCTCGATGATTTCGGCACCGGCTTCTCTTCCCTCAACGCCCTGTTCCACTTCCCGGTGGATTACATCAAGGTGGATGACAGCTTTACCCAGCGGATGCTGCAATCACCCAAAGATTTGGCGCTGATCCGCGCCATGCGGGATATCTGTCAGGATCTCGATTACACCCTGGTGGTCGAGGGGATCGAGAACCAGCAGCAGTTGCAGAAGCTGATTGATATCGGCTGCCGGATGGGGCAAGGGCGCTATATCTCACCGCCCATGCCGGGAGCAGACATAGTACCGCTACTGACCCCGGCAAATCCTTAGGATTAATCCTTCTTGAACAGCGCCCGCAGGTTGGCAACACCAACCTGCCCCTTCTGCTGGCGCTCCTCGGCAGTCACCTTCTTCTGGTTTTCCCCTTGGGGATAACTCAAGAAGTAGAGAAGAATCGCCCTACCCCTTTTTCAAATTATGTTGTGCTCTTATCTGAGCAAGAGCATCCAAACCTCTTTGCTGACGCTCTTCAGGGCTGACTACTTTTTTATTCTCCCAATCCAGATCATCCTGCGGCAGCTCCAGCAGGAAGCGGCTCGGCTCGGGCCGTACCGACTCGCCAAACTGGCGCCGCTCCTTGCAGAGGGTAAAGGTCAGCTCGGTCTGGGCCCGGGTGATGCCCACGTAGGCGAGGCGCCGCTCCTCCTCTACGTTGTCCTCGTCGATGCTGGTCTGGTGGGGCAGCAAGCCCTCCTCCATCCCCACCATATAGACATAGGGGAACTCCAACCCCTTGGAGGCATGCAGGGTCATCAACTGCACCTGATCCGCATCGTCCTCCCCCTCGTTGCGCTCCATCATGTCGCGCAGGGTGAGGCGAGTGACCACCTGAGCCAGCGTCATCGACTCCTCCAGCTCATCCCCCTCCAGCATCTCGGTGATCCAGCGATAGAGGGTGGAAACGTTCTGCATCCGCATCTCGGCCGCTTTCGGGCTGGGCGAGGTCTCGTAGAGCCACTCTTCGTAATGGATCTCCTTGATCATGTCCCGCACCGCCTCCACCGGATTACCACGCAACGCCTGATCGCCAAGGCGAACCAGCCAGTTGGTGAAGGCCTGCAAAGCAGTCAGGCCCCGCCCGGAGAGATGCTGTTCCAGCCCCAGTTCGAAGCTGGCAGCAAACAGGCTCTTGCCGCGCTGATTGGCATACTGACCCAGTTTTTCGAGGGTAGTGGGGCCAATCTCGCGGCGCGGAAGGTTGACCACCCGCAGGAAGGCGGTGTCCTCGTCCGGATTCACCAGCAGCTTGAGGTAGGCCATGATGTCCTTGATCTCGGTGCGGGAGAAAAACGAGGTGCCGCCGGAGATACGGTAAGGAATCCGGTTAGTCATCAGCGCCTTCTCGAAGATGCGCGACTGATGGTTGCCCCGATAGAGGATGGCGTAATCCTTGAACCGGGTGCGGTTCATAAATTTGTGGCCCATCATCTCGGCGGCGATCCGCTCCGCTTCGTGCTCTTCGTTCTTGGCGAACAGCACCTTGAGCTTCACCCCCTCATCCAACTCGGAGAAGAGCGCCTTGTCATAGACGTGCGGGTTGTTGGCGATCAGGATGTTCGCGCACTTGAGGATCCGCCGCTTGGAGCGGTAGTTCTGCTCCAGCTTGATCAGCTTGAGGCTGGGGAAATCTTCGCTTAGCAGCACCAGATTCTGCGGCTTGGCACCGCGCCAGGAGTAGATGGACTGGTCATCATCCCCTACCACGGTAAAACGTGCACGCTCGCCGACGATCTGCTTCACCAGCTCGTACTGGCTGGTGTTGGTGTCCTGATACTCATCGACCAGCAGATAGCGGATCTTGTTCTGCCAGCGCTCGCGCACCTCCTGATTGCTCTTGAGCAGCAGGGTCGGCATCACGATGAGGTCGTCAAAATCCAGCGCGTTATAGGCCACCATCTGGCGGTGATAACGCTCGTAGAGCTGGGCCATCAACACCTCTTCCGGCCCGCGAGCGATGCGCATGGCGCGGGCTGGCAGGATAAGGTCGTTTTTCCAGTTGGAGATTTGGCTGATAAGGGCCGAGAGCTTGTCCTTGTCGTTGTCGAGCTCGTCTTCAGTCAACTCTTTCAGCAGCGCCAGCTGGTCGGTGTCATCGAACAGGGAGAAGTTCGCCTTGAGATTCAGGCTCTTGTGCTCCCGACGAATGATATCGAGACCCAGGGTATGGAAGGTGGAGACCATCAGCCCCCGCGCCTCCTTGCGACCCAGGGTCTGGCCGACCCGCTCCTTCATCTCCCGCGCCGCCTTGTTGGTAAAGGTGACCGCAGCGATGTTGCGCGCACTGTAGCCGCACTGCTGCACCAGATAGGCAATCTTGTTGGTGATGACGCGGGTCTTGCCCGATCCGGCACCCGCCAGCACCAGGCAAGGGCCGGAGACATACTTGACCGCTTCGTTCTGATTGGGGTTGAGCTTCATGGGCCGGATCTCTTGGCTTATGATGAGGGGCGGCATTGTACCAGAAATCACCCGACGAGCCGTACCTGCTGCACGGCAGGCAACCGCCAATCGGGCTTATCGCGCCTTGTGTTCGGGCGCTATTTTCAGGATCATGGCCGACCTTTCGAGATGATGACTTTTTCCAGATGATGAGGGGAGCATGAATCAGCAACAGCACGACCAACTGCGCAGCCAGTTTCCGGCCTTGACGCAGGAGGTAAACGGCCACCCTCTGGTCTATCTGGACAACGCCGCCACCACCCAGAAACCGCAAGCGGTACTGGATGCCATCGCTCACTACTATCGGGCCGACAACGCCAATGTGCACCGTGCCGCCCATGCTCTGAGTGGCCGCGCTACCCGCGCCTTTGAGGCTGCCCGCGAGACGGTCGCCCGCTTTATCAATGCGCCCCGCAGCCACGAAGTTATCTGGACCCGTGGTACCACAGAAGCGATCAATCTGGTAGCCCAGAGCTGGGGGATGAGCGAGCTCAAAGCGGGGGACGAGATCATCCTCAGCACGCTGGAGCACCACGCCAATATCGTCCCGTGGCAGCTGGTCACCCAACGCACAGGCGCAGTCATCCGGGTTATCCCACTCGATAAGCGGGGCGATCTCGATCTGGCCGCCTATCACGCCATGCTGGGGCCACGTACCCGGCTGGTGAGCGTGGCCCACGTATCCAATGCCCTTGGCACCGTCAATCCAGTCAAAGAGATGGTGGCAGCGGCCAAGGCAGCTGGCGCCGTGACACTGATCGACGGCGCCCAGGCGGTGGCTCATCTCGAGGTGGATGTGCAGGCCATCGGTTGCGACTTCTACGTCTTCTCCGGTCACAAGCTCTATGGCCCGACCGGCATAGGCGTGTTGTGGGGCCGCACCGAGCTATTGGAACGGATGCCGCCCTGGCAAGCAGGTGGCGAGATGATCGATCGGGTCAGTTTCAGCGGCACCACCTTCAATACCCTGCCCTTCAAGTTCGAAGCGGGCACTCCCCATATCGCTGGCGCTATCGGCCTCGCTGCCGCCATCGACTTTGTGATGGCGCAAGATAGGCAATGGCTCGACCAGCATGAGCAGGCCCTGACCGACTATCTGGTCGCTGGCCTTCAGCAGGTGCCGGGGCTGCGTCTGATCGGCGAACCCGGCCAACGCGCCGGTTCGGTCTCTTTCCTGCTCGACGACATCCACCCGCAAGATGCTGCTACCCTGCTCGATATGCAGGGGATCGCCCTGCGAGTCGGCCATCACTGCGCCATGCCGTTGATGGAGTCGCTCGGGATCGGCGGCACGATGCGCGCCTCGCTGGCCTGCTACAACAATCGGAACGATGTCGACGCCCTGCTGGCCGCCCTGCACAAACTCAGTGACTTCTTCTAAGGCAGACAACCGAATGAGTGACCTCGCAAGCTATACCCAGATTGGCCTTGAGCCCAACGCCGACACCATCCGCCAGCAGTTTGCCGCCGCTCATGGCTGGGAGAACCAGTACCGGCTCATCATCCAGCTCGGCAAGCAGCTGCCAGCGCTACCCGCCGAATGGCAGCAGGAGGAGTTCCGCCTCAAGGGGTGTGAAAGCCAGGCCTGGCTGAAGGGAGAACAAAGCGAGGATGGCTGCTGGCACTTTGCCTGTGATTCCGATGCCCGGATCGTGCGGGGCCTTATCGTCATCGTGCTGGCGGCACTCAACCACCAATCGTCTGCGGCGATCCAGGCATTTGATATGGAAGGGTATTTCACCGAACTGGGACTTGAGAAACACTTGAGCCCGTCACGAGGTAACGGGCTCAGAGCTATCGTGCTGGCGATCCGGGAACAGGCTGTCTAACCCGCTCTGTTCAGTGGTCGATTAGGCTTCACCAATCGACCCTGCATCTTCATTCCCGCTCTCTTTCTCGGCGCGGGCCCCCCGCTCGGCAATCTTCTTCAATACCCGGGACGCGGCAACCAGCCCGAAGGTTGCCGTCACCGGCGTCACGGCGCCAAAACCGGAGGCGCAATCCATCTTCATGGTGCCATCGCTGGCCGCCTTGGCCTGACAGGTGCCACCATTACCATCCGGATAACTCAGCTGCTCGGTTGAGAAGACACACTCCACCCCGAATTTGCGCGCCGGATTCTTGCTGAAATTGTGCAACCGGCGCAGGTCGGAGCGCACCTTTGCCGCCAACGGGTCTTGAATAGTCTTGGCCAGATCGGCCACGGTGATCTGGGTCGGATCCATCTGCCCGCCAGCACCACCGGCCACAATTACCGGTATCTTGTTGCGCTTGCAGAAGGCAATCAGCGCCACCTTGGCCTTGACCGAGTCGATGGCGTCCACCACATAGTCAAACTCTCGCTTGATATGCTCGGCCAGGTTGTCGGCGGTGACGAAATCGTCCACCTCGATCACTTCGCAATCCGGATTGATGGCGCGAATGCGCTCGGCCATCACCTCGGTCTTGAGGCGACCAACCGTACCCTGCATAGCGTGGATCTGGCGATTGGTGTTGGTGATGCAGATATCATCCATGTCGATCAGGGTGATCTGGTTGATGCCGGCGCGGGCCAGCGCCTCGGCCGCCCAGGAGCCCACGCCACCGATCCCCACCACACAGACCTTGGCCTGGCTAAAGGAACGCAGTGCGCTCTGACCATAAAGACGGGCAATGCCCCCGAATCGCTGTAGATATTCTGCTTTCATACCACCACCTTGCTTGAGGGCGGCCATTATAACGACAACCAACGCCAGCGGCGATGGCAGAACCGGAGAAAATAGGGGAGGAAAAACAGGGAAAACGGCAGAGAAGAGGGAATAAAAGGTCAATATTAAGGCGATTTACTGAATTGTAGGCAATAAAAAACCCCGCTCGATGAGCGGGGTTCTTAAATTGGGTGCCTGGCAGTGTCCTACTCTCGCATGGCGAATGCCACACTACCATCGGCGCTACCGCGTTTCACTTCTGAGTTCGGCATGGGATCAGGTGGTTCCACGGCGCTATGGCCGCCAGGCAAATTCTTAATCCAGAAAGCTGACGTGAGTAGTGATGTTGCGCTTGGCTTGTCACTATCACTGAATTTGAGTAGTTCGTTCTATTTGCTACAAGCCTTAGAACACTTCTTGGGTGTTGTATGGTTAAGCCTCACGGGTAATTAGTATGGGTTAGCTCAACACGTCGCCGCGCTTACACACCCCACCTATCAACGTTGTGGTCTCCAACGGCCCTTTAGGACCCTCAAGGGGTCAGGGATGACTCATCTCAGGGCTCGCTTCCCGCTTAGATGCTTTCAGCGGTTATCGATTCCGAACTTAGCTACCGGGCAGTGCCACTGGCGTGACAACCCGAACACCAGAGGTTCGTTCACTCCGGTCCTCTCGTACTAGGAGCAACTCCCTTCAATCATCCAACGCCCACGGCAGATAGGGACCGAACTGTCTCACGACGTTCTGAACCCAGCTCGCGTACCACTTTAAATGGCGAACAGCCATACCCTTGGGACCGACTTCAGCCCCAGGATGTGATGAGCCGACATCGAGGTGCCAAACACCGCCGTCGATATGAACTCTTGGGCGGTATCAGCCTGTTATCCCCGGAGTACCTTTTATCCGTTGAGCGATGGCCCTTCCATTCAGAACCACCGGATCACTATGACCTACTTTCGTACCTGCTCGACCTGTCCGTCTCGCAGTTAAGCTGGCTTATGCCATTGCACTAACCTCCTGATGTCCGACCAGGATTAGCCAACCTTCGTGCTCCTCCGTTACTCTTTGGGAGGAGACCGCCCCAGTCAAACTACCCACCAGGCACTGTCCGCGGCCCAGATTCATGGGCCTGCGTTAGAACATCAAACATACAAGGGTGGTATTTCAAGGACGGCTCCAGCGCAACTGGCGTCACGCCTTCAAAGCCTCCCACCTATCCTACACATGTAGGTTCAATGTTCAGTGCCAAGCTGTAGTAAAGGTTCACGGGGTCTTTCCGTCTAGCCGCGGGTACACCGCATCTTCACGGCGAATTCGATTTCACTGAGTCTCGGGTGGAGACAGCATGGCCATGGTTACACCATTCGTGCAGGTCGGAACTTACCCGACAAGGAATTTCGCTACCTTAGGACCGTTATAGTTACGGCCGCCGTTTACCGGGGCTTCGATCAAGAGCTTCGCTTGCGCTAACCCCATCAATTAACCTTCCGGCACCGGGCAGGTGTCACACCCTATACGTCCACTTTCGTGTTTGCAGAGTGCTGTGTTTTTGATAAACAGTCCCAGCCATCTGGTCACTGCGACTCCCAACTGCTCCATCCGCAAGGGACTTCACTGTCAAGAGCGAACCTTCTCCCGAAGTTACGGTTCTATTTTGCCTAGTTCCTTCACCCGAGTTCTCTCAAGCGCCTTGGTATTCTCTACCCGACCACCTGTGTCGGTTTGGGGTACGATGACTTGTAATCTGAAGCTTAGAGGCTTTTCCTGGAAGCAGGGCATCAATGGCTTCCACACCGTAGTGTGTTCGTCTCGTGTCTCAGTGTTGTGTCTCCGGATTTGCCTAGAAACACCACCTACGCACTTTCACCAGGACAACCGTCGCCTGGCCCACCTAGCCTTCTCCGTCCCCCCATCGCAATTACAAGTCGTGCAGGAATATTAACCTGCTTCCCATCGACTACGCCTTTCGGCCTCGCCTTAGGGGTCGACTCACCCTGCCCCGATTAACGTTGGACAGGAACCCTTGGTCTTCCGGCGAGGAGGCTTTTCACCCCCTTTATCGTTACTTACGTCAGCATTCGCACTTCTGATATCTCCAGCATACCTCTCGATACACCTTCGCAGACTTACAGAACGCTCCCCTACCACTCACACATAAGTGTGAATCCGCGGCTTCGGTGCCTGGTTTGAGCCCCGTTACATCTTCCGCGCAGGCCGACTCGACTAGTGAGCTATTACGCTTTCTTTAAATGATGGCTGCTTCTAAGCCAACATCCTAGCTGTCTGAGCCTTCCCACATCGTTTCCCACTTAACCAGAACTTTGGGACCTTAGCCGGCGGTCTGGGTTGTTTCCCTCTTCACGACGGACGTTAGCACCCGCCGTGTGTCTCCCGGATATTACTTACTGGTATTCGGAGTTTGCATGGGGTTGGTAAGTCGGGATGACCCCCTAGCCCAAACAGTGCTCTACCCCCAGTAGTATTCGTCCGAGGCGCTACCTAAATAGCTTTCGGGGAGAACCAGCTATCTCCGAGTTTGATTGGCCTTTCACCCCCAGCCACAGGTCATCCCCTAACTTTGCAACGTTAGTGGGTTCGGTCCTCCAGTTGATGTTACTCAACCTTCAACCTGCCCATGGCTAGATCACCCGGTTTCGGGTCTACACCTTGCAACTAGACGCCCAGTTAAGACTCGGTTTCCCTACGGCTCCCCTATACGGTTAACCTCGCTACAAAATGTAAGTCGCTGACCCATTATACAAAAGGTACGCAGTCACCCCGAAGGGCTCCCACTGCTTGTACGTACACGGTTTCAGGTTCTATTTCACTCCCCTCACAGGGGTTCTTTTCGCCTTTCCCTCACGGTACTGGTTCACTATCGGTCAGTCAGGAGTATTTAGCCTTGGAGGATGGTCCCCCCATATTCAGACAGGATGTCACGTGTCCCGCCCTACTCGATTTCACATCAAGGTTGTTTTCGTGTA
>NZ_JBQBED010000001.1:2785000-2900000 GCF_051919745.1 Aeromonas sp. 3P | reverse complement strand
GAAGCCAGTACCGTAACTCAACCGGACATTATGGTTCTCATCGATATCCAGCCCGCTGGCGGCAGACCAGGTGTTGTGACGACCATATTGCTGGTTGTCATCGGTACGACCTGACAGTTCCCATAACAGCGCCTGCCAACGATAGCTTCCCACAGCAAACAGACCGGTATTGTCACGATCAGGAGCGTTGAAGGTTTTTCCATAGCCGCGGGAGTCTGATTTCATCTCCTCACGCTGCCAATCTGCGCCACCGGTCAGATTAACCCCTTCGATACCGTTCCAACTATTGATCCAGGAGAAACGGGTTAAACCAGTATGAATAGGCTCACCGCTAGCCTCTCCTTTAGCCTCCTGCCAAGTCTTCAGCTTGTTCTCACCGTAACTGGCTTCAAGTCGACTGCTCAGATCCTGACCCTGGAACTTGACACCACCATCATATTGGAAAGCCTGTACCCGACTCTGATCCGTGCTGCCATCGGTGTCAGTGAGATTGTCATAGCCCTGAGCATTGAAGTCCGCACTCCAGGCATCATTAAACGCGTGGTTCAAACCCATTTGGCCATTACGGCTGGCAAAACCATCACGATCAGGCTGTTTGGTATTGGCTACGACATCAAAACCATCGGTACGTTCGTAGCCGATCAGCATGTTCATATCGGTTTTTTGGCCCAATGACTGAACCGTTCTTAGCTCACCCTGACCATAGCCATGGCTGCCAGCGCCGCCCTTCAAATGTGTCTCACTGCCATTCTTGGCGGATGTTTTGGTGATGAGGTTGATCACCCCGCCGATGGCATCGGAACCATACACAGCCGCTCGTGGGCCACGGATATATTCGATGCGCTCGATATTGCCGAGCGGGATTTGGCTGAGATCGGGCGTGCCCGCCACCATGGCGGCAATCGGGCGACCATTCATCAAGACCAGAGAGTGGTTGGAGTTGGTTCCACGGACAAACAGGCTACTGATGTGCCCCCGGCCTCCCAGAGTCGCCATCTGCACGCCGGGCAGGGTTTTCAGCAAATCAGGCAAACTCTGCACCTGACGAGATTCGATCTCGGCACGATCGATCACCACAACGGGCGCCAGCACCGAGCTGACCGGTTGTTCCACGCGGTTGGCCGTAATGACCAGAGTTGGATTGATGGGGATGGTAGTTTGGGCAAACGCCGCCGTCGGCAACAGGGCAGCCGCCAGAAATTTCTTCGACATGAGAGATCCTTAAGTTCGCGTAAGTATCTACTTCGTGGCCGGTTTCTCTCGGCCCGAAATACGAACTCTGGCAGGTCTTCGGGCTCGGGGGCTGATAGCCTACGGCGACGGCTTCCCGCCTGACGGCAGTGCCCTGATGTCGCTTCGTTCCCCCTTACCGCTGCGCGCCAGCTCCGGATTCTCACCGGATTCCCTATTAAGCATGATGCGCCAAAGCGGGAGGATTATAGGCAGAGCCAAGCTGGATGTATAGCCATCCAGATTTCTATTTATTCCCCACCAGCGCCGCCAGCCGCTGTTGAGCCCCCTCCATCACCGCCTGCACCCCGGGGTGGGATAGATGGCGTCCTGCCGAGACCAGATAGTAAGAGAGTGTGACGTCGGTGAGGGTCGCAATCCGCTCCACCCCGTAGAGGCGACCAATTTCGTCAGCCATCGCCAGCGGCGCCGGGAAGATCCCCATCCCCGCCTTGCCGAACGACTTCATCAGGGTGGAGTCATCAAACTGTCCCACCAGATGGGGATGAATGCCCTGCTGGCGATACCACTCCAGCAGCCGATCGTGGGTGGCAGACTTCTCTCCGGGAATAAGCAACGGCAACCCCTCCAGCGAGGCGGGAAAGCCATCCCGCGCCCGCGCCGCCAACTCGGGACTGGCAAACAGCGCCAGCGGGCTGCGCCCCAGCTCGTGGTTATAGCCACGCACGCCGCTGTCGGGAGGAAGCGGGCGATCGATCAGCACCATGTCGAGCTTGTGGCGGGCCAGCTCGCTGAACAGCTGCTCGGCCCGCTCCTCGTGACACACCAGCCGCAACGGAGTCGCCAGCGCCATGGCGGGGGCCAGCAGCTCGAACGCCAAGGTGCGGGGTACCGAATCGGCGATCCCCACCTGCATAGTCAGCTCCTGACTAGCGTGGCGCAGGGTATGCTCCAGCTCGGCACCGAGCGAGAAAATGGCCCCCGCCTGCTCCTGCGCCTGCCGACCCGCAGCAGTCAGCACCAGACGCCGCCCCACCCGGTTGAACAGCGCCACCCCGAGGGACTGCTCCAGCTCGGCCACCTGACCGCTGATGGTCTGCGGCGTGAGATGCAGCTGTTCGGCGGCCTGCGTCACACTGCCACTGCGCGCCACATGCCAGAAGTAGTAGAGCTGTTTGTAGTTGAGCATGCCGTTCCCTATCAGTTTTTACCGAACAACCATCAGCGAGAATCTGATTTTATCGAAACATTGCGGGCTCTAGCATGCAACCATTATCTGAACTGCCCTGCGAACCATCATGCTGGACGTTGTTGTACTCTTCTTTCTGTTTGGTCTGCTGGCCGGTCTGGTGCGCTCCGAGCTCAAACTGCCTCCTGCCCTCTACGACACCCTCTCTCTCTTTCTGCTGCTGGCCATCGGCCTCAAGGGCGGCGTCGGTCTGGCCCAGCAATCCCTGCAGCCTCTGCTGCCGCAACTGGCGCTGGTGATCCTGCTCGGCGTGGTGCAAACCCTGCTCGGCTTTGCCGTGCTGAGCCTCAAGATGAACCGGGTCGATGCCGCCGCCACCGCCGCCCACTATGGCTCGGTCAGCGTCGCCACCTTTGCGGTCGGGGTGAACTGGCTCACCGAGCGGGGCATCAGCTTTGAATCCCAGCTCTCCATCTTCCTCGCGGTGATGGAGATCCCCGCCATTCTGGTGGGCATAGTGCTGGCCCGGGGCATCAGTCGCGAGACTCGCTGGCGCATGCTGGCCCACGAGACCTTCCTCGGCAAAGGGGTAACCCTGCTGCTCGGCGGCATGGCCATCGGCTATCTGGCCGGACCGGATGGGATTGCCCCGCTCAAACCGCTGTTTGTCGACCTGTTCAAGGGAGCGCTGGCGCTGTTCCTGCTGGAGATGGGCCTCATCGTCGCCCGCCAGTGTCAGGATCTGCGCCGCCACGGCCTGTTCCTGCTCGGCTTCGCCCTGTTGATGCCGCTCGCCTCGGCGGGACTGGGTTTGGCGGCTGGCCAGCTGATGGGGCTCTCCCTCGGTGGCCTGACCCTGCTGGCCACCCTGGCGGCGAGCGCCTCCTATATTGCCGTGCCGGCTACCATGCGCATCGCCGTGCCTCAGGCCAACCCGGGGCTGTCCCTCAGCGCCGTACTGGGGGTCACCTTCCCGTTCAACATCATGCTGGGGATCCCGCTCTACCACAGCTGGGCCCGCCACTTCACGGAGTAGCCACATGCAGACCGAGACCCGCACCCTGCTGACAGTCATCACGGAAGCCAATCTGGAGCCGACCCTGCTGCGCACCCTCACCCGCGAGGGGCTGCGCGGCTACACCATCACAGATGCCCGCGGCCGGGGGGATCATGGCGAGCGCAACGCCAGCTGGAGCGAGAGCGGCAACATCCGGCTGGAGGCGATCTGCAGTCGGGAGCAGGCGGAGCGGCTGCTGGCCCACCTGCAGAGTCGCTACTACCCCGACTACGCCATGATCGCCTTCCTGCAACAGGTCGAAATCGTGCGCCCCGAGAAATTCTGAGCCGGCTTGCCGGCTCTTTTTGTTCACTGAAAGCAAACGTTTAACATCAAGGATTCAGAGAAAATGAACACACCTCCCCTGATCGGCCTGGTAATGGGCTCCGACTCCGACTGGCCCGTGCTGCAGGCCGCCGCCCGCATCCTCAAGGAGCACGGCGTGCCGTACGAGGCGCAGGTAGTCTCGGCCCATCGCACCCCGGATCTGCTGTTCGAGTATGCCGCCACAGCCCGCGAGCGCGGCCTGCGCGCCATCATCGCCGGGGCCGGTGGCGCCGCCCACCTGCCGGGCATGGTCGCCGCCAAGACCACTCTTCCGGTGCTGGGGGTGCCCATCCCCTCCCGCCATCTCAAGGGGATGGACTCCCTGTTCTCCATCGTGCAGATGCCCAAGGGGGTGCCGGTCGCCACCTTCGCCATCGGCGAGGCGGGGGCTGCCAACGCAGCCCTGTTTGCGGTCTCTCTGCTCTCCGTTGCACAAGACGGCGACGCCCCCCGCTACCGGCAGCAGCTCGACGACTTCCGCACCCACGAGCGAGATCGGGTGCTGGCACTGCAACTGGAGGAGCCGACATGATCCTGCCACCCGCAACCCTCGGCATGCTGGGTGGCGGCCAGCTCGGTCGCTACTTCGTGATGGCCGCCCACCGCCTCGGCTACAAGGTAGTGGTGCTGGATCCCGATCCCGCCAGCATCGCCGGTGCCGCCGCCGATCACCATATTGTCGCCCCCTATGACGACCAGACCGCCCTGCACCAACTGGCACTCCGCTGCGATGCCATTACCTGCGAGTTCGAGAACGTGCCCGCAACAACCCTCGCCCTGCTCGAAAAACAAAAGCCGGTACGCCCGGGCGCCAGCGCGGTGCGCATCTGTCAGGATCGCCGCGAGGAGAAAGCCTTTCTGCGCGGAGCTGACATCACGGTCGCCCCCTATCTGGCGCTACTGCCGGAAGAGCCTATCCCCGCACAGGCCAGCGAACTCTTACCCGCCATTCTCAAGACGGCCCGCGAAGGGTACGACGGCAAGGGACAGTGGCAGGTGAGCGATCTGGATGAGCTGGCGAGCGCGATGGCAGCCAGTGGCGTGCCCTGCGTGCTGGAAAAACGGCTGGCACTGGAGGGGGAGTTTGCCCTGACCCTGGCCCGCAGTCCGAATGGTGCCATCAGCGCCCTGCCGCTGGTACAGAACTGGCACAGCGGCGGCATCCTCGATCAGACCCGCTCCCCGGCCAACGTGCCAACGCTGGAGCGCGAAGCCAAAGGAATCGCTGAGCGACTGATCGCGACCCTCGATTACGTCGGGGTGCTGACGGTGGAATTCTTTCTGGTGGAGGGGAGGCTATTGGTCAACGAGCTGGCGCCCCGTCCCCATAACTCGGGTCACCCCAGCCTCGACAACGCTGGATGCAACCAGTTCGAGTTGCAGGTGCGCGCCCTGTGCGATCTGCCGCTGCCGGAGCAGATCGCCGTACGCCCCGCCCTGTTAATCAACCTGCTGGGGGATCTCTGGCAAAACGGCACGCCAGACTGGGCTGCCCTGCTGGCGCTGCCCGGCCTGCAGCTGCACCTCTACGGTAAGGGCGACCCCCGCCCCGGCCGCAAGATGGGCCACATCACGGTAACCGATGACGACTGGTCAACGGTGGAGGAGCGCTGCCGTCAGGCCCGCCAGCTGCTGGGGCTAGCGCCACGCTGATCGAGCATCGGAAATGCAAAGACCCGGGCATGGCCCGGGTCTCTGTTTTTGCTTGCTGTGGCAGGGAGGCTTATCAGGCCCGCTCCACCGCTACCGGTGCCGGCAGGCGGATGGTGAGGGAGAGCACCAGCGCCACCACCAGCAATACCAGGATCAGGTGGAAGGTCGCCATAAAGCCGCCAAACAGGGAGGCCACAATGGAGCCGATGATGCTGCCCAGACCAAAGCCCAGATAGATGACGCCGTAGTTCTTGGTCAGGTTGTTGAGACCGAAGAAGTCGCTCACCAGCGAGGGGTAGACGGTGATGGTGCCACCGAAGCTGAAGGCCACACAGGCAACCGCCACGAAGAACAGATTGGCATTGAGCGGCACGAACAGCAGCAGCGCCATGCCCGCCAGGGTAATCAGCTGAGCGATGGTAATAACCCGGATGCGGGACATCTTGTCAGAGAGGATACCCAGCACCAGACGGCCACCCAGGTTGGCCATGGCAATGATGGCGACGGCATTGGCGGCGACTACAGCAGGCAGACCCACCATCTTCTCGCCGATATCCTTGGCCACACCGATGACGTAGAGGCCGCTCATGCAGGCGGTGAGGAACATCAGCGCCAGCATCCAGTACTGCGGCTTGCGCATCGCCTCGGCCAGGGTGAAGTCACGACTCTCGCTCTGCTGCACGGAGGCGGCCTGCTTGGGCGCATCCTTCATCAGCATACCGCCCACCAGCACCATGGACATCGCAATCAAGCCCCACAACTGGAAGGTGGTCTCAAGGCCGGAGCTGGAGAGCAGCAGCAGGTTGATATATTTGAAACCGAGACTGCCGAGACCATAGGCACCGATGGAGCAGGCGGAGATGAGCCCCTTGCGCTCCGGGAACCACTTCACGCAGTTGGAGAGAGTCATCAGGTAGCCGGTACCGTCGGCAAAACCGACCAGAATGCCGGCGCAGAGGTAGAGCATCGCCAGATTGCTGGCATGGGCGGTGAGGAAGAAGCCGATGCCGAGCAGCACGCCGGCGCCCAGGGTCACGTTGCGCACCCCGAACCGCTCCTGCAGTTTGCCCGCCATGGAGGAGGCGACCGCCAGCGACAGGCTGAGCAGCCCGAAGGCGAAAGCAACCTGACTCACCGGCTCGTCCAGCTTGTCGGAGAGCTGGGCGTTGAACAGGCTCCAGGTGTAGACGGAACCCAGTGCGAACTGGGTGATAATGGTACCGATCAGTGTCAGGTACCGGGTGCGATTCAGATCGATGGTCATGATGCGTCTCGGTCGATGGCCTTAAGGAAATTGAGGCCACTATAGGCAAGACGCAGTTCGCGCCGATCGATTAAGGCATGAAATGCAGATCGGCGGGAATGAATGACAATCAGAGCCGCATCAGCTGACGGAACGCCTTGATGTTGCTGCGACTGACCGGCACCTCGAACGGCAGATCATGGAGTCGGATGAGATAGGTGCTGTTAAACCAGGGGACGATTTCGCGGATCTTGTTGATGTTGACGCAGTAGGAGCGGTGGCAACGGAAGAACCCCTCGGCAGGCAGGCGGCTGACAAACTCGCTGATGGTCATGGTCATCACGTAGCGATCGTCGCGGGTGTAGACATAGGTGAGCTTCTCGTCGGCCTCGGCGTAGTAGATCTGCTCGCAGGGGGTGACGATGATGCGCTCCCCCTTCACCAGATTGACGGTGCGATTGTGCGGGCTGTTCCCCTCGCCGCTCGCCTCCCCCGTGGTGACTGGCTGCGACTTGCCCGCATGCTCGAGCTTTTGCAGCAGATTGATGATTCGGGGCTCGTTGTAGGGCTTGAGGATATAGTCGAACGCCTCCAGCTCGAACGCTTCCACCGCAAACTCCTTGTAGGCGGTAACGAAGACAATGTGGGGCGGATGGCTCGACTTGTGCAGGTTCTTGGCCAGCAGCAGGCCATCGATGGAGGGGATCTGGATATCCAGAAACACCACATCCACCTCGTGATCCTGCAGGTATTTGAACGCCTCCAGCCCATCCTCGAAGCTCGCCACTATCTCGATTGTGCTGTGCTGCCCCACCAGATAGGCCAGCTCCTCGCGGGCCAGATACTCATCTTCGACAATAATGGCTTTCAGCATGACAACACCTCTCGCGGCACACACTTATCCTCAACCATGATGGCACTCAACATGGCATCGACTCCTGATCCGGCAGATAGAAACTCACTTCGGTACCCGGCTCCAGCCGCTTGAGGTGCAGGCCGTCGCCATAGAGCAGCTTGACCCGCTGATGCACGTTCATCAGACCGATGCTGCGGCTCTCCACCCGACCGGCGGCCACCCCGTCGATCACCGCCTGACTGATGCCGTAACCGGTATCGCGCACCGATACCCGGATGCCGCCCGCCAGCTGCTTCACCTCAATGGTGACCCGACCCGGCGCGCTGCGGGGCTGGATGCCGTGCAGGATGGCGTTTTCCACCAACGGCTGCAACAGCAGGCTCGGCACCTGAATGTGCACGTCGTCCACCTCGAACACCACCTCCAGCTTGTCGCCGAAGCGGGCCTGCTCGATGGCCACGTAGTCACGCACCTGCTGCAGCTCCTCCTGAATGTCGATCAGTTCATCCCCCTTGTTGAGGTTGTAGCGCAGATAATCCGCCAGATTGGCAATGAGCTGGCGCGCCTGCTGGGGCCGGATGCGGATCAGCGACGAGATGGCGTTGAGGGCATTGAACAGGAAGTGCGGGTTGATCTTGCTCTGCAGCGCGGTGAACTCCGCCTTGCGGGTCATCTCCTTGAGTTGCTCGATGCGCGACACCTCCATCTGGGTGGAGATGAGCTGGGAGAGGCCCACCGCCATCTCCCGCAGCGAACTGGTGATGCTGTGGGTGCGGCGGTAATAGATCTTGAGAGTGCCGCTCACCGAGCCGTTTTCCCGCAGCGGAATAATGATGACCGAGTGGAAATCGGAGAGGTGATACTGGCGCAAATCGTTGTTGATGATGATCTGGTCGAGCAGCACCGCCTGCTGGGTCATGCCGCTGATGGCGTGGTGCTCATCCAGCTCGTAATAGTCCTTGCCCACCCCGACATAAGCCAGCACGTCATGGGTATCTGTGATGGCCACCGCATCGGCGCTGATGTCGCGCCGGATCACATCGCACACCTGACTGAGGGAGTGGCGATCGATGTTCTGGAAGAAAGGCAGCGTCTTGTTGGCGATATCGAGCGCCAGCTTGGCCTGCTTGGCGGCAATCAGCTCCTTCTCGTCATCCAGATCCTGCACCAGCTTGATGATGAGACCGATGCAGAGCGCCCCGGCGATCATCGGATAGGCGATATGGTTGACGATCTCCACCCCGACTTCGTGGGGCTCGGTCAGCAGCCAGATCAGCAGCATGGTGAGCCCTTCACAGAGCATTCCCGCCAGAATGCCGTAGAGCCAGAGCCGCGACTTGCGGCAGCGCAGGTGCAGCCAAGTAGCGAGCAGACCGGCGATAATACTGGCGATAAGGCAAGGGATGGAGGTGTGGCCATCCATATCGATGAGATAGCGGTGCAGGCCGGAGATGACCCCGGCCGGTATGCCGACCCAGGGGCCGAACAGAATGCCGCCGGAGATGATGGCGATGATCCGCACGTTGATCAGCGCCCCCTCAACCGGAATACCGGTGTAGGTGCTGAACACCGCAAACAGACAGAAGATGGTGGCCACCAGCACCAGCTCCGCCGGGGTGTGATCCCGCTTCTGGAATAGCCGCTGGAACGGCCGGGTGCGGGTCAGGAAGAAGAGGGTCATCAGCATCAGCGCCGCCCGCTCGAACACCGCCAACAACATCATCTGATTCTCAAGCATCTGCGCCCCCTTGCGGCAACCCGACCGATCACCCTAACCCTGACCAATAAATCGGGGCCGGATAAACCAGCCCCTGTGACATCAACAGTACTGACCGGCCACCCAGCCGGAGGACCAGGCCCACTGGAAGTTGTAGCCACCGAGCCAGCCGGTCACGTCCACCACTTCGCCGATGAAGTAGAGGCCCGGCACCTTACGCGCTTCCATGGTCTTGGAGGAGAGCTCGTTGGTATCGACGCCGCCCAGGGTCACTTCGGCGGTGCGATACCCCTCGGTGCCGTTGGGCAGGATCTGCCAGTCACCCAGCAGGTTGGCCACCGCTTCCAGCTCCCGCTCGTTGTACTGGCGCATCGGCTTGCTGACCAGCTGGCCCAGCTCCACCAGCTTGTCGACGAAGCGCTTGGGCAGCTCGCGCCCCAGCACGGTTTTCAGCTCCTGCGCCGGGTGAGCCTGCGCCCATTCACGCAGGGCAGCCGGAATATCCAGCTCCGGCAACAGGTTGATGTGGATCTTCTCGCCGGCGTGCCAGTAGGAGGAGATCTGCAGGATGACGGGGCCGGAGAGGCCGCGGTGGGTGAACAGCATCGCCTCCTTGAAGCGGGTGCCATCCTCGGCGGTCACAGCTACCGGCAGGCTGATGCCCGCCAGATCGGCGAAGGCCTCTTTCTCCGCCTGATGGAGGGTGAAGGGCACCAGACCGGCGCGGGTCGGCAGCACCTTGAGACCGAACTGCTCCGCCAGCTTGAAGCCATACGGGGTCGCGCCCAGCTTGGGCATGGAGAGACCGCCGGTCGCCACCACCAGCGAGTGACAGCCGATCTCCCCCTTGCTGGTCGTCAGCACGAAGCCCTCATCCTGCTTACTGACAGTGAGGATCTCGGTCTGGAACTGCAGGGTCACCCCGGCCCAGTCACATTCGGTGAGCAGCACATCGACGATATCCTTGGCGCTCTCGAGACAGAACAGCTGCCCCAAAGTGCGCTCGTGATAGTTGACCCCGTGGCGATCCACCAGATCGATGAAATCCTGCTGGGTGTAGCGGGCCAGCGCCGACTTGCTGAAGTGGGGATTCTCCGACAGGTAGGCGTGAGCGCCCGCCTGATGGTTGGTGAAGTTGCAGCGGCCACCGCCACTGATGAGGATTTTGCGGCCCGGCTTCTTGGCGTTGTCGAGCACCAGCACGGAGCGGCCACGGTAGCCCGCCTGCGCCGCACACATCAATCCGGCCGCACCGGCCCCGATCACCACCACATCGACCTGCTTCATCATCACTCACTTATCAAAATAGAAACGGCACCTGGCCAGAACCGAGATTGCCTCTGACGGAACACAACCATAGTGGCTGCCCACCAGAATAAATAACGGCCCTTAAAAGGGCCGTTATTGTACTGGCTGAACACTAAGTGTCCACGACTATCAGGCGTTGCTGTCCATGATGCTGGCAGGGGCGCCCTTGGCCAGTTCGGCCAGCTCCTTGTCGATGAAGTAGAGGCCTTTGCCATCTTCACCCACCAGACCCAGACGGTCGACGATGCTCTTGAACAGCTTCTCCTCTTCATGCTGCTCGGCCACATACCACTGCAGGAAGTTGAAGGTGGAGTAGTCCTGGGTGGTGAAGGCTACGTGGGCCAAACCATTGATGCACTTGGTGATGTGGTACTCGTGCTCCAGGGTGGTACGGAACACATCGCCCAGCGACTTGAACTCGTGGGGAGGGGCATCGATGGCACCCAGTTTTGGCATGGCACCGGTCTCGCTCACGTAGGTGAACAGACGCTCCATGTGCTGGCGCTCCTCGACCGCGTGCTGGCGCAGGAAGGTCGCCGCCCCTTCAAAGCCCTTGTCTTCGCACCAGGCACTCATCTGCAGATAGAGATTGGAGGAGTAGAACTCCAGGTTAATCTGCTCGTTCAACTTCTCGATCATGGCTTGGGCCAGCATCTTGTTTCTCCTCAGTGATTTGGTATCGATTGTCGCCACACTCCCGCCGCGAATCAACCCGCCAACGAGAGGGAGATCCCGTTTCTTTCAGCTCAGGGGGTCAGCTCCCCAAGGGAGGCGACATCCACCGGCGCAGCATAATCGACGCCCGGCAGCTCGAAGCCGTTGCAAAGTCCCCCAGCCCGTGGAAATTCTCCGGTGTCACCTTGGGCCAGAGCGCCGAAACGGCGGCCTGAATGGCCGGGTCGAGCTCGTGGTCATCCATCCGGATCAGCCGGTTGCCATCGGCTACTACCCCATTGGGCCCATACATCTTGGCAGCGAACAGTCGCTGCATCTGCTCGATGCAGCCTTCGTGCACACCGCGCTCCTTCATCACCCACATCAGCAGGCCCAGATAAACCGGCAGCACCGGAATATAGGCGCTCGCCTTGGTCACCAGCGCCTTGCAGACTGACACCCAGGCGTGACCGCCAATCTCGGCCAGCTGCAGGTTGATGGTCTCGGCGGTGGCGTGCAGATGCTCCTTGGCATAACCGATGGTGCCATCCCGATAGAGGGGATAGGTGGATTCGGGGCCGATGTAGGAGTAGGCGACGGTCTGCGCACCGGGGGCGAGACAACCGGCCTGCTGCAACGCCTGCATCCAGAGCTGCCAATCCTCGCCCCCCATCACGGTGACGGTATCGCGGATCTCCTCCGGCGTGGCAGGTGCCAGCGACTGCTGCACCAGGGTATCGCGCTCCAGATCCAGCCCCCAACCGCTGAACGGCTGGCCGGTGGTCTTGAGCACCGAACGCACCTGCGTGCCATCGGGCAGCACCCGGATGCCACTCGCCAGCGAATAGATCACCAGATCCACCTGCCCAAGCTGCTGGCGGATGGTATCGATGGCCTGCTGGCGCATCCCGTCGGAGAAGGCATCGCCAATCAGGTTGATGGCGATACGCCCCTCCTGCTCCGCCTCCTTGCGAAACCAGATGTTGTTGTACCAACCGGCGCTGCCGAGCCCCTTGTCGGAGGGGCCACGCTCGAAGGAGATACCAATGGTGTCGGCACCGGCACCAAAGGCGAGTGCAATGCGCGACGCCAGTCCAAACCCGGAGGAGGCACCCAGCACCAGCACCCGCTTGGGCCCATTGAACGGGCCAGCGGCCTTGATACGTTCGATCTGCTGCTGCACGGCGGCGCGACAGCCGATGGGGTGACAGTTGCGGGCAACACAACCTTGAATCTGGGGATGAATGATCATGGGAAGGCCTCCAAAGAAACTGGCTACAGCATAACCAAATCGAAAGAGATTAACTTGATGCCGGATCGCTATCAGTCAGAAAAGCCGCGGGAATTGAGGCAGAAAAACAAAAGGGAGCACGTGGCTCCCCAAAGCGGTATTCAGATGCTTTTTGTTGTTTTGTGTTCGTTGCGAAGCACGGGCCCATCCTATGCCTCTCCCCCCTGATCGGCAAGCCGAGGGGTGTGACCGGCGTCAAACTCTTGTTTAATTTATAGGCAAATAGTGGTTAATAACTGAGTGGCGGACCCTGTGTCACACGTCATTAAACTCATTTAAATCCCAAAACTGTGCCTGAGGCACCATTTTAGTTTCAGCAGAGATTGGTATAGTGGGCTGAAGGATCGGTAAGGAGAACCCCCATGAGTGGAACAACCTATTACAAGCATATTCTGGCTGCGATCGACCTCTCTGAAGATAACCGCAAGGTGATCGACAAGGCGGTGGACAGAGCCCGCTCCAACGGCGCCAAGCTGTCGGTTATCCATGTCGATGTGGACCTCAAGGATCTCTACACCGAGATGATCGATATCGACATCGACAACGTGCAGGATCAGGTGATCGCCGAAGCGAAAGAGAAGCTGGAGGCATTTCTGGCCTCGGTGGACTATCCCATCGAGAAGAAGCTGGTGATCTGCGGCGATCTGAGCGAGCGGGTCAATCAGGCGGTCAAGGAGTACGAGATCGACCTGCTGGTGTGCGGCCATCGCCAGAGCTTCTGGAGCCTGCTCACCTCGAGCGCCCGTCAGCTGATGAATACCGTGCCCTGCGATCTGCTGGTCGTCCCCTTGCAGAAGTAATGAAACCGGCGTAGTTTGATTTGCTATGAACATGACCGCATTCAATCACAACTACTGGTGGTGCTGCTCCTAAACAGGCGGCACCGCGTTTCTATTCAAGATTTCCCAAAGAAAACACCGTGACCGCCGAGAGGCGGTCAACTGTTTTTATCCCTTTGTCGCCTCCCGGCTCACCCAACTGGAGAGAGTGACATGCACAACCCCGTAATCCTGACTGGCGATCGTCCCACCGGCAAACTGCACATCGGCCACTATGTCGGTTCCCTGCGCCAGCGCGTCGAAGCCCAGCACCACTACCGTCAATTCGTGATGATCGCCGATCTGCAGGCGCTGACCGACAACGGCCACAACCCGGCCAAGGTGACAGACAACGTGCTGGAGGTGATGGCTGACTATCTGGCGGTCGGCCTCGACCCGGCCAAGACCACCTTCTGTTTGCAGAGCGCCCTGCCCGCCCTCGCCGAGCTCACCTGTTACTACCTCAATCTGGTCAGCGTCGCCCGGCTGGAGCGCAATCCCACCGTCAAGGCAGAGATCCAGCAGAAAGGGTTCGAACGCACGCTGCCGGCCGGTTTTCTGGTCTATCCGGTCAGTCAGGCCGCCGACATCACCGCCTTTCGCGCCAGTCATGTGCCGGTTGGGGAAGATCAGCTGCCGATGCTGGAGCAGACCAACGAGATCGTCCGCCGCTTCAACTCTCTGGTAGGCAAACAGGTGCTGACCGAGTGCCAGCCGATCCTGAGCGACACCGGCCGCCTGCCCGGCATCGACGGCAAGGCCAAGATGTCCAAATCCCTCGGCAACACCATCGAACTCGGCATGTCGGCGGAAGAGGTCAAACAGGCGGTGTTCGCCATGTATACCGACCCCAACCACCTCAAGGTGAGCGATCCGGGTCAGGTGGAGGGAAATACGGTGTTCACCTATCTCGATGCTTTCCATCCGGACAAGGCGCTGGTCGCCGAGATGAAGGCGCACTACCGGCGCGGCGGACTGGGGGACATGCGCTGCAAGCAGGTGCTCAATGACTGCCTGCAAACCCTGCTCGCCCCGATGCGGGAGCGCCGTGCCGCGGCCATTGCCGACAAGAAGATGCTGCTGGAACTGCTCTATCAGGGCACCGAGCAGGCCCGCATCATCACCGATGAGGTATTGGCGGAGGTGAAAAGCGCCATGGGGCTCGACTACTTCGCCAGCATCCGCTGAGCGGGAGTCCCGAGTGCATCGTCGCCATAGAGGTCGAACACCAGCTGGTGCAGCAGGCTCTTGAACCAGCCGATCGCCTCGTCGTGGGCGGTGAGCGGGTGGCCCGTCATCAGGTAGACGATGGGGATGGCGGGGTCGAGTTGATGCATCCGCAGCGGGTAGTAGCGGCAGAAGTGGCGCCCGATCATCTCGGGCACCACCACCAGATAGCGGCCGGTCGCCATCAGTGGCGGCACCGCCATAAAGCTCGGCAACCGCACGCCCAGCTCCCGCTCCACCCCGAAGCGAGCCAGCCAGAGTTCCACCATCGCCTGACTGTGACCCCAGCTGGAGGTGTGGATGTGGGGACGGCTCACCAGCTCGACCGGTGCAGCACATCGGGCAATTCGCTGCCAAGGGGCGACAGGCAGACCAGCGGGTTGTTGAACCACTCCTCCCGCCACAAACGGGGTGAGAGATGATTCGCCCCGGCGAAACCGATCACCAGATCCAGCTCACCTTTTTCCAACTCCCGCTCGTAGTTGCTATCGGCCAGCTCGCACACCTCAAGCCGACAGTGAGGGGCCTGCCGATGGAGCCTCTCCACCAGCACCGGCACCAACCCATGCTCCACCGAGCCCGGGGTGGCGATACGGAAAATCCGCCGCGCAGTGGCGGGATCAAACCCCTTGGCCTGCCGCAATCCCTGCTCCAGCATCGCCAGCGCCTGGCGCACCGGACCGGCCAGCGCCTTGGCTCGCTCGGTCGGCATCATCTCGCGCCGACTCATCACGAACAGCGGATCATCCAGCGCCACTCGCAGCCGCCCCAAGGCGTGACTGACGGTGGATTGGGAGAGATGCAGCCGTTCGGCGGCACGGGTGACATTGCGCTCCTGCATCAGCATGTCGAATACGGCGAGCAGGTTGAGGTCGAGACGGGCGAGCGAGCTATCCATCGATATTAGCCATAGTTAAATGCCAACAATTCATTTTTACCATAGTAACAGATTGCCTAGAATGCGCTGGCTTAATACATCGGAGATTCAAATGCGTAGCTATCTGTTATTGCTGGCCATTGGCCTGCTGTGGGGTTCACAGTTCATTTTCATGCACCAAGCCGTTGCCGAGTTGCCCCCCATTCTGGTGGCTGCCGGTCGTGCCTTGTGCGGCAGCCTGACTCTGGGTCTGCTCTGCCTGTTCATGCGGCTCAAGAGTGAGCACACCCCGTGGCGCACCTATATGCTGATCGCCCTGCTGGATGCCACCATCCCCTTCATCATGGTCGCCTGGGGCCAACAGTATGTGGATAGCGCCATCGCCGCCGTAGTCATGGGTTGTATCCCGTTTGTGACCATTCTGGCTGCACCACTGTTTATTTCTGGTGAAAGAATCACCAAAACCGGTCTGCTTTCCGTGATCATCGGCTTTGCCGGTGTACTCACCCTGTTCTGGCCGAAACTCTCCCAGGGCATGAACGCCGGTCTGCTCGGTGCCATGGCCATCCTGCTGGGTGCCAGCTGCTTCGCCATCGGCCTGCTGATGATCAAGCGCTTCGCCAAGGACCATCCGGTCGTGGTCGCCCGCAATATCCTGATCTCCTCGGCAATCCAGTTGCTGCTGGTCGCCCCCTTCATGGTTGATCTCGGCAGCCTGACCCTGCCGAGCACCCAGGCCCTGAGTGCGATCACCGTGCTGGGTACCCTCTGTACCGGTCTGGTCTACTTCCTCTACATGGCGCTGATCCAGAAGGCCGGCCCGACGTTCGCCTCCTTCAGCAACTATCTGGTGCCGCTGTTCGGTGTGATGCTGGGTGCCCTGTTCCTCGGCGAGCAGATCCACCCCACCACAGGTGTTGCTCTGGCCCTGATCCTCGGCTCGGTCGCCATGAACCAGTGGGCGCAACAGCGTCGCATGCAGCGCGAGGTCTCCCTATGTCAGGCATCCTGACCACACTGTGCGGTGGTCTGGTACTGATTGCCGGCTGGCAATATCGCCAGCGGCTGGCCGGGATCCTGGGCCTGCTGATGGTACTGCTGCCCTGGTTCTTCGATAGCAAGCTGCAAGCCATGCTGAGCTATGCCCTGAATGCCTGAAGTCCATCTCTGAATGTGTGACGAGAGTCTATCTCTCCTGTTTTTGGGACTGTTTTAAAAAACCTCCGATTTGTCCCCTGCTACCGGCGCTCTGCGCCGGTTTTTTTATGCCTGCCAGCCGGCGTCAGATCAGATAGCGATAGCTGAGTCGCTCGTTCTTGCGCGGCCCGGTGATCTGCCAGCTCAGCAGAAAACCGCCGTCGATCTCGGTCAACTCGGCGCTGTAGTGATCCGCCCCGCACAGATGGGGTTCGGCGGTCAGCCAGCGGCCATCCCCCTGCTGCAGCAGCTCGAACAGTGCGACCGGCGCTTCATAACGCAGATGGGAGAGACGGATCCCCCGTTCGCTGCGCTGCCACCAGAAGCAGTTGTGCATGGCGAGTTCCCTGCCATGAGGCGTGGTGTAGCGACCCTGCTCGTTAAACAGCCAGCCCCCCTGATGATCGGTCACCTGCACACGCCCCTCGCCCCGACCATTCCAGTCGGTCGCCGACCCCTCGCCATTGCTGGCGGTAAAGGAAAATGCTCCGACCTGTGGCAATCGCGCCCATAAACGCTGGATTGCCGCTTCCATCTCGGCCATCATAGCCCCCTTAAAATTGACAACTGATGATAAATCAAACACATGAACTACTTGATAGGGGTCACCCTGCTCTGGTCATTCTCCTTCAGCCTGATCGGGGTCTACCTCGCTGGCCAGGTGGATGCCTACTTCTCGGTGCTGACCCGCATCGCCCTCGCCAGTCTGGTGTTTCTCCCCTTCCTGCGCCGCCGCTGGCTGCGCCCCGATCTGGCGGCCAAGCTGATGGCCCTCGGCGCCATCCAGCTCGGCATCATGTATCTCTTCTACTACCACTCCTTCCTGCTGCTGACGGTGCCGGAAGTGCTGGTCTTTACCATCTTCACCCCCATCTACGTCACCCTGCTCCACGATCTGCTGGAGGGGCGCTTCAAGCCCACCTATCTGTGGGGCGCCCTGCTGGCGGTGCTCGGGGCTGCCGTCATCCGCTTCGACGGCCTGACCGAAAGCTATGTGCTGGGATTTATGGTGGTGCAGGGGGCCAACCTCTGTTTCGCCCTGGGTCAGGTGGGCTACAAGGTACTGCTGGCACGGGAGGTGGAGCAACCGCCGCAACTGGCGGTGTTCGGCTGCTTCTATCTGGGGGCGCTGGTGATCGCACTGCCCGCCTGGTGGCTACTGGGCAAGCCGCAATATCCGACGTCAGGGTTGCAGTGGGGTATTCTGCTCTGGCTGGGGGTGGGTGCCTCCGGCCTCGGCTACTTCCTCTGGAACAAGGGGGCGACGCTGGTCACCAGCGGGGTGCTGGCCATCATGAACAATGCGCTCATTCCGGCCGGCTTGCTGGTCAATCTGCTGCTCTGGGGCAAGGATACTGATCTGACCCGACTGACCATCGGCGGCCTGCTGATGCTGGCCTCGCTCTGGGTCTGCCAGCGTGACAAAAGCGGCCAACCCTGACCTCACTCAGCCGACGACGGTGTTGTGCTCCCGTCTGGCCTGACTGTGACAGCTGGCCAGCCGGGCCAGCAGATGATCGAGCTGCTCGCCAGCCTGACTCTGCACCAGCCCGATGCTGACGGTGACCGGCCGCTGTGACAGCAGGCTGGCATCGGCAATCTCGAGGCGCAGCCGCTCGGCGATCTCCAGCGCACTCATCCGCTCGGTCTGGGAGAGCATCAGGATAAAACCGTCCTCATCCCAGCGGGCGAAGGGATCTTCCCGCCGCAGTTCGTGACGTACGATACGCGCCAGCTTGGCCAGCATGGCGTCGCAAGCAGCTTCGCCAAACAATTGCTGGATTTTGGCCATATGATCGACCGAAAACTGCAGCAGACTGAAAGTGCCACTCTCGGTCGCCAGCCGATCCTCCAGCAGTTGCTCGAAGCGGCCACGGCTCTCCAAACCGGTCAGCGGATCGGTGCCATGTCGCTCCTCCACCAGCACGGCTGCGGGATCGAGGTGACGGACAACCCCCAGCAGATAGCCCCGCTCATCGCGACGCATCCGCTCTTCCAGCCGGATGTAGTGACCGTGATGATGCAGAATGCGGTATTCGAGGCGCAGACCGCTGCTGCGGCCGCTCTGGCAGGCGAGCAGGGCATCTTCCAGCCGGGCAACATCGTCGGGATGAACCCGATCCAGCCAGCCGAGATCATCCGGCCAACACTCTCCCAATCCCAACAGGCGCAGGCAGGAGGGATCACGCTGCAGTCCATGTTGGGCTGACCAGCTCCAGATCCCCGCCTCCAGCAGCGCCATGGCATCAGACAGCAGACCCGGATCAAGCCGGACAGTCACATCGACCAAAGGTGTCTTGAGCATTTCCATGGGGCGCCTCGAAACAGGATCTGAATACCTGCTCAATAAGTAACATTGGCGTTCACGCCGAGCAACAGGGTCAGAGTGCTTTTCCCTGATACCCGTTCATCAAGGTCTGCCAGTTCTCCGGTACGAAGTGGAAACTGGTATGCAGTTGAGACTCTTTATTGAATGAACGGAGCAAGCGTTCCAGATTGGCCTTCTGCCACTCGCCGGGGGAGCGGATCGCCCCCTTGTCAAAATCGATCACCCACACCTTGCCCTCTTTATCGAGCAGCAGGTTGTGGCTGTTGAGATCGGCGTGATAGACCCCGGCATCGTGCAGCTGGCGCACCGTCTGGCCTATCTTGTGCCACACCTCGGTCGCCACCGGCCCCTGCTTGAGCAGCGCCACCATATCCTTGGCACCGCGAATTCGCTCAATCAGGATATCGGCACGATAGAATGGGCCCTGTTTGACCATGCGGGCACCAAACGGACGCGGCACCGGCAACCCCAGCTCACACAGCTTGGCCAGCAGGGTGTATTCGGCCATGGCACGGCTCGACTCGACCCCTTCGAACCAGAAGCGATCCCGCACCACCTTGCCCACCATGCCGCCGCGATAGTAGTGGCGCAGCACCAGATGGCGGGACTCATCCTTGACGAACCAGGTCACTCCCCGTCCGATGGAGGTCCCTACCACCTGACGGTTGTTCTGCCACCAGGCAGGATCGAATAACTGGGGAGAAGGGTCGCGAAAGGCCCCTTCGGCATACCAGCAGATCTGGTTGTGTTCGGTCTGTACTCGCATCGTGGAGATCCCGCTCGGTGGGTCATGGATCGCAATTTTTCAATTGGCGATGAGGCTGCCGCTCTGGCATGCCCGCAATAGTGGCCTTTAATCAACGACGTGCAGAGACAGGTCATGGCGCTGGGCCCGGCCTATCCTGGCTGACGATTGTGCGCAATTTTACAATCCAGAGGGGAGTTTGCATAATGCCATCCACCCTTTTTGCCAGCCGTGCGCCACAACATGCCGCTATTTCAAACGCCCCCCTCCTCCATCTGCATCCTGCGGCTCTCCGCCATCGGGGATTGCTGCCACGCACTGGCACTGGTGCGCGTCATCCAGCGGGAGTGGCCACAGACCCGTATCACCTGGATCACCGGCAAAATCGAGGCAACCCTGTTTGCCGATCTGCCCGGCGTCGAGTTGATTCCCTTCGACAAGAGCAAGGGATGGCGCGGCTATCGCGATCTCTGGCAGACCCTCAAGGGACGCAAATTCGATGCCCTGCTCCACCTGCAGGCAGCGATGCGAGCCAGCATCGCCACCCTCGGCATCAGCGCCAAGGTCAAACTCGGGTTTGATCGGGAACGGGCCAACGACGGCCAGTGGCTGTTCACCAACCACAAGGTGCCTTCGCCTGCCTCCCCCCATGTGCTGGACGGTTTCCTCGCTTTCGCCAAAGAGCTCGGCATCCAGGATCTGACCCCGGATTGGCAGCTGCCCATCAGCGCCGAACATCAGGCGTGGGCAAGGGAGAAGATTGGCGGCAAACCGACCCTGCTGATCTGCGCCGCCGCCAGCAAGACCTTCAAGAACTGGACGGCCGCAGGCTATGCCGCGCTGGCGGATCACGCCGCCAGCAAGGGCTTTCAGGTCTATCTCTGTGGCGGGCCGGCCAAACTGGAGCGGGATCTGGCTGCCGACATCCAGCGCTTAAGCCAGAGCAAGCCGGTCGATCTGGTGGGGCAGACCAACCTCAAGCAGCTGCTGGCGCTGATTGGCGAGGCGAGGCTGGTACTGGCCCCCGATACCGGCCCCACCCATATGGCCACCATAGTGGGCACGCCGGTGATCGGTCTCTATGCCCACCACAATCCGGCCCGCACCGGCCCATATCTCTGCCGCGACTACGTGGTCAGCGTCTATCAGGAGCTGGTCGAGCAGGAGACCGGCAAGCCGCTGGCCGAATTGAGCTGGCGCACCCGCCTCAAGGATCCGGAGGCCATGCGAAAAATCACCAGCGAGCAGGTGATCGCCGCCTTCGATCGGCTCTGTGCCGATCGTCAGCTGCCGTAGTGACAGGGCACCTCGGGAATTCCGAGCCATCAGGCAGGGATAACCTGATAGCCTCTGCCCTCAGCCAAAGGCACAATGCAGGCTGATGTGGGTTACGCTTCCGCAGCAAGCTACGAATACTTTGATCGGCTGGAATATGATTCCGGCCGTTTTTTTATTCGCCGCATTCTGGTAAAATTCGCCGCCTTTACATCCTTCTGACTCAAGAATTTTCCGCGTTTTGCGTTTGGCTGTCTCCCTTTCGGGCACAAGACGGCAGTCTCTGCTACAACCAAAACAGCGGTTTCGATTAAAGGTAATAATATGGCGCAACAAGGCACTCTCTATATCATCTCCTCTCCGAGCGGCGCGGGTAAATCCAGTCTGCTCAATGCCTTGCTGACCCAACATAACGCTGCGGGCAAGATGCAGCTGTCGGTTTCCCACACCACTCGCGCCACCCGCCCGGGCGAAGAGCACGGCGTACACTACCACTTCGTTCAGGTGGAAGAGTTCAAGGCACTGATCGAACGCGGTGATTTTCTGGAGTGGGCCGAAGTGTTCGGCAACTACTACGGCACCTCACGCGCCGCCATCGAAGCCTGTCTGGCCAAGGGGATCGACGTATTCCTCGACATCGACTGGCAAGGTGCCCGCCAGATCCGCGAGCAGATGCCGACCAAATCCATTTTCATCCTGCCCCCCAGCCGCGAAGAGCTGGAACGCCGCCTGATTGGGCGCGGTCAGGACAGCGCCGAAGTGATTGCCGGCCGAATGGCGAAAGCCATTGCCGAAATGGTGCACTACGACGAGTATGACTATGTCATTATCAATGAAGACTTCGAGCAGGCGCTGTTCCAGCTCAGGTCCATTATTGAGTGCCAACGGCTGGAGATGCGTCACCAGCAACAGGCTCAAAAAAACTTGCTGCAACAGCTACTGGCAGAGTAAGCCAAAAACAAGTAAACTTTTGCGTCATTTTTAAACACTGCTTTTCTAAATACAGAAAGCCCAAACACTGGAGTCCTGCATGGCACGCGTTACTGTAGAAGATGCTGTAAAACAGGTAGGTAACCGTTTTGACCTGGTGCTGGTCGCCGCGCGCCGCGCTCGTCAAATCGCGGTACAAGGCAAAGATCCCCTGGTCGACGAAGAGAACGACAAGCCGACTGTGATCGCCCTGCGTGAGATCGAGCTGGGTCTGGTGAACAATCAAGTGATGGACACCCAGGACCGCTACGAACAGCAAGAGCAGGAAGCCGCCGAGCTGGCTGCCGTTGCTGCCATCGCCGAAGGCCGCGGTTAAGTTATTCCTCCGGTTGGCACCCGCCCGGGTGCCGACTGTTCATCCCCATTTACAACCGCTCGAAAACCTCGCAAACTCAGGGCTATACCCTCAATTCCACGAATTGCCGTTTCACCGCTGCGGGGACTGTCTTGTATTTATTTGAAAACCTTAAAGAAATAGCCAGTTCCTACCTGCCGCCAGAGCAGGTTGAGAAGCTCAAGCAAGCCTATGTGGTGGCCCGTGATGCCCACCAGGGCCAGATGCGTTCCAGTGGCGAACCCTATATCACCCACCCCGTTGCCGTTGCCCGAATCCTGGGTGACATGCGCCTCGATCATGAAACCCTGATGGCCGCCGTGCTGCACGACGTCATCGAAGACACCTCTGTCACCAAGGCCGATCTGGCCGAACAGTTTGGCAATGCGGTTGCAGAACTGGTGGCCGGGGTCTCCAAGCTCGACAAGCTGAAGTTTCGCGATCGCAAAGAGGCGCAGGCCGAGAACTTCCGCAAGATGGTGATGGCGATGACCCAGGATATCCGGGTCATTCTGATCAAGCTGGCCGACCGCACTCACAACATGCGCACCTTGGGCTCCCTGCGCCCTGACAAGCGCCGCCGCATCGCTCGGGAAACCCTCGAAATCTTCGCCCCCATCGCCAACCGCCTCGGTATTCACACCATGAAGAACGAGCTGGAAGAGCTGGGCTTCGAGGCGCTCTATCCGATGCGATCCCGCGTGCTGCGCGAATCGGTGCGCCGCGCCCGTGGCAATCGTCGCGAGATCATCGACTCCATCCAGAGCGAAATCAGCGGTCGCCTGAAAGAGGCGGGGATCGAGCATCAGGTCAGTGGCCGCGAGAAGAATCTCTTCTCCATCTACAACAAGATGGAGAAAAAAGAGCTGCAATTTCATGAGGTAATGGATATCTACGCCTTTCGTGTCAAGGTGAAGGACATAGATACCTGTTACCGGGTGCTGGGACAGATGCACAGCCTCTACAAACCGCGCCCCGGCCGCTTCAAGGATTACATCGCCATCCCCAAGACCAACGGCTACCAGTCGCTGCACACCTCGCTGGTGGGGCCGCACGGAGTGCCGGTCGAGGTACAGATCCGCACGAGTTCATGGATCAGATGGCCGACAAAGGGGTTGCCGCCCACTGGGCCTACAAGCAGGATGGCGACAGCTCGGGCACCACAGCCCAGATCCGCGCCCAGCGCTGGATGCAGAGCCTGCTGGAATTGCAGCAGAGCGCCGGCAGCTCGTTTGAATTCATCGAAGGGGTCAAAACCGACCTCTTCCCCGACGAGATCTACGTGTTCACGCCGGAAGGACGCATCATGGAGCTGCCCGCTGGCGCCACGCCGGTGGACTTCGCCTACACGGTGCACACCGACATCGGCCACGCCTGCGTCGGTTCGCGGGTCGACCGCCACCCCTACCCGCTCAGCAGCCCGCTGCACTCGGGCCAGACGGTGGAGATCATCACGGCGCCGGGCGCCCGCCCCAACGCGGCCTGGCTCAACTTTGTGGTGACCACCAAGGCACGCTCCAAGATCCGCCAGTTCCTCAAAAACCTGCGCACCGAAGAGTCGGTGGTGCTGGGTCGCCGCCTGCTCAACCATGCGCTGGGCGCCAAGAATATCGAAGATATTCCCGAGCCACGCATCAAGCAGGTGCTGGCCGATACCAAGCACGAAAATCTGCAGGGGCTGCTGGCCGATGTGGGCCTCGGCAACGCCATGAGCGTCATGGTGGCGCGCCGCATGCTGGGGGATGAACTGCCGCCGGAAGAGCAGCCCAAAACCAGCAGCAAGAAGATGCCGATCAAGGGTGCCGACGGCATGCTGGTCACCTTCGCCAACTGCTGCCGCCCGATCCCGGGAGATGCCATTATCGCCCATATCAGTCCGGGCAAGGGTCTGGTTATCCACCAGGAAGCCTGCCGCAACATCAAGGGCTACAGCAAGGAGCCGGACAAGTACCTGCCGGTGCAGTGGGAAGTGGACAAGGAGCAGGAACAGGAGTTCCGCACCGGCATCAGCATCGAGATCGTCAACCATCAGGGTGCGCTGGCCGAGCTGGCCAACGTGATTGCCGCCACCGGCGCCAATATTCACGCCATCAGCACCGAAGAGAAGGATGGCCGGGTCTATCAGGTCAGCCTGCTCATCACCACCAAGAGCCGCATCCACCTGGCCAACATCATGCGCAAGATCCGCGTGATGCCCAACGTGCTCAAGGTGAGCCGACAGAAGAACTGAACACAGGCGGCGCAAGCCGCCTGCTGCTTTTATAGAGACAAGCCATGACCCCCGAACGCTTCAAGCGCATCACCGATATGCTGGCCCAGCGTCAGCTCGATTTGACCGTCTGTATGGAAGAGGTACACAAACCTCACAATCTGGCCGCCATCGTGCGTACCGCCGATGCCATCGGCATCCACCGGGTACACGCCGTCTGGCCCAAAACCTGGATCCACAAACGCAAGGGCACCGCCCGCGGCAGCCAGAACTGGGTGGATGTAAAACTGCACCCGGACATCGGCAGCGCCGTTGCCGAGCTGAAAGCTTCAGGCATGCAGATCCTGGCAACCCACCTCTCCGACAGCTCCGTCGATTTTCGCGCTATCGACTACACCAAACCGACCGCCATTCTGGTGGGTCAGGAGAAGCACGGCATCGGTGAAGAGGCGCTGGCGCTGGCCGACCACCATATCGTCATCCCCATGGTGGGCATGGTGCAGTCCCTCAACGTCTCGGTGGCTGCCGCCGCTATCCTCTACGAGGCGCAGCGCCAGCGCGAGCTGGCCGGTTGCTATCAACGCGGCTGCCCGCTCACGCTGGAGGAGCAGAACAGCATCCTGTTCGAGGGGGGTTATCCTATCTATGCCCAGCTCTGCAAAGAGAAAGAGATGCCCTACCCCCAGCTCGGCCCGGCCGGTGAAATTCTGGCGGACGAAGAGTGGTGGCAACGGATGCAGCTGACCCGCAAAGGGTGGGCGCAGCAGAGCGAACAGGACGATCCGCAGGAGGAGTGATGGATAACCCTTTTGGCAGCTGGCTGGAATCGCAAATCATCCGAGATCACCTGACCAACCCGAACATAGAGGCCGGCGACTACAGCTACTACTCCGGCTACTACCACGGCAAGCCGTTCGAGGATCACTGCGTCCGCTACCTGCTCGGCGATGGCTCGACCCGCGACACTTGGGAGAGCGGCCTCTGGGGCGAGGTGGACCGGCTGATCATCGGCAAATTCTGCTCCATCGGCTCGGGCGCCACCTTCATGTTGGCGGGCAATCAGGGCCACCGGCTGGATTGGGTCTCCACCTTCCCGTTCAACCCCGACACCTTTGGCGAAGGGGCCCGCAGCGGCTTTCAGCGCAAGGGGGACACCCGGATTGGCAATGACGTCTGGATCGGCTCGGAAGCGATGATCATGCCCGGCATCACCATAGGTGATGGCGCCGTCATCGCCACCCGCGCCGTCGTGACCAGGGATGTGGCCCCTTACACCATAGTCGGCGGCAACCCGGCCCAGCCGATCCGCCGCCGCTTCAGCGATGAGCAGATCGCCATGCTGCAAGAGATGCAGTGGTGGGACTGGCCCCTGCCCCGCTTGCAAGCCAGCATGGCGCTGCTCTGCTCGGGGGATATCGCCTCCCTTTATCACCATTGGCAACAGGAGTGTGCCTGATGAACCCCCTCTCTCTTTCCCTGTTGGCCCTGACCCTGTTTTCTGCCGGAGCCCTTGCCGTGACCAATACCTATCAGCTCACCAGCGAAGCCGATGTACCCAGCCTCTACCAGCAAACCCTACCCGACTTCTGGCGCCAGCATGCGGTTGAAGGAGAGTTCAAGGGCAAGGACGGGGTGACCATCCGCTATGCCGCGCTGCGGCAGGAGAAGGTTGATCGCGCCATCCTCATCGTCAATGGCCGGGTCGAAAGCTACCTCAAGTATCAGGAGCTGGCGTGGGATCTCTGGCGTCAGGGCTACAGCCTCTACCTTATCGACCATCGCGGTCAGGGGATGTCTAGCCGGATGCTGGATGACCCGCAGAAGGGATATGTCGACCAGTTCGACGATTATGTGGTAGATCTCAAGCGGTTTCACGACCAGATCATCATGGCGGACCAGCCTGCCAAGCTGTTCCTGCTGGCCCACTCCATGGGCGGCGCCATCTCGGCCCGCTATCTGGAACGCTGGCCCGATGATATCAAGGCGGCCGTGCTCTCCTCCCCCATGCTGGGCATCAATCTCGGCGGTCTGCCCAAGTGGCTGGCCAAGGGATTGGCGAGCACCATAGGCACGGTCGGCGGCTGGATTGGCGAGCCTCCCTACGGCCCCGGTCAGGGCGCCTATCAGGATCACGGCTTTGCTGATAACGAGCTGACTCACAGCCAGCCCCGCTATCAAGCCTTCCGCCAACTCTACGAACAGCACCCGCAGATCAAGCTGGGTGGCGCCACCGCCCACTGGATTTATCAGGGGATCACAGGTGCCGATGCCGCCATTGCCGATGCGGGCGCCATCAAAACCCCGCTGCTGGTGCTGCAAGCTGGCAACGACAGCGTGGTGGACAATGCCGCGCAGGATCGCTTCTGCACCATTGCCAAGTGTGAAGGGGGCAAACCGCTGCGCATCGAGGGAGCCTGGCACGAACTGTTTATCGAATCCGATGACAAACGCCAGCCCGCCCTGACCGCGATGGTCGACTTTTTCGCCCGCTTCTGAGCTGGCTATTTTTTGTAACCCTAAATAAATGGGGTGACAGTGCGGGCTAAGGTAAACTGCCCCTGTTTTCAATCGATGCCGAGGTAATGATGTTCAAGGTAGTTGTATCCGATCTCGATGGCACTCTGCTCAACAAGCAGCACCAGATCTCTCCCCGTACCCGGGATACCCTGCACCGCCTGGTAGAACAAGGTGTGAAATTCGTGGTCGCCACCGGCCGTCATCACGTTGACGTTCGCAGCTTCCGCGATGCGCTGGGGATGGACATCTACCTCATTACCTCCAATGGCGCCGTGGTCCATGACAAACAGGATCAGCTGATTTTCAACCAGCCGCTGCCGACCGAGATCGCCGCCGAACTGATTGCGCTGGAGCGCGACCCCTCTATCCACCTCAATGTCTATCAGGGTGATGACTGGGTGGTGGAAGAGGAGCTGCCCTGGCTGCTGCAGTTCCACGACGAGTCAGGGTTCACCTACCGTCTGGTCGATGACCTGAAGCAGGAACCGAAAGAGCAGATCAACAAGGTGTTCTACATCGGCGACCACGAGAAACTGCTGAAGATCGAGGCGCACCTCAACCAGCGCTATGGCGATCAGCTCAACGTCACCTTCTCCCTGCCGGACTGCCTCGAAGTGATGCACGCCGGGGTGCATAAGGGCAATGCGGTGCGTGCCGTGCTGGAGCAGAACGGGTTCGATATGTCGGAGGCGATCGCCTTCGGCGATGGCATGAACGACTTCGAGATGTTGACCATGGTGGGACGCGGCATCGTGATGGGCAACGCCCATGACCGCCTGAAAATGGCGCTGCCGGCGTACGAGCAGACCCTCACCTCTGACGAAGATGGCGTCGCCGTCTATCTGGAGAAGCTGTTCGAGCTGGAGAGCGTCAGCGCCGCCTGATCCTCTTCAATCCCGACATTCGAATCAACAAAGCCTCACCATGTGAGGCTTTGTTTTTTCAGGGTCTCCAGCCAGGGATTGGGCCGCTGCCAGCTGAAGCTCTGGTTCGCCCCGCCGTAGCATTCAGCCAGCCGCAGCGGCGTGCCGGGGGTATGGCGTCGCCCGGCCACATCGAGGCAGCGGGGCGGGAGAGCAAGCAAAGGAAATTTTGTTATTCATGGAAAAATGCCTGAAATGGGCCGATGACATCCGGTTGTCAGTGACTCGAGGCTGAAGCATAACCGAAAGGCGGGGCGCGCTGCCCAAATAGAGTGTAAACAGACGTAACAGGGAGAGAGTACTGGCACGGCGGAGGCCAGAAAGCAAAAAACCCCGCCGAAGCGAGGTTTTTCTAAATGTGGTCGGTGATAAAGGATTCGAACCTTTGACCCTCTGGTCCCAAACCAGATGCGCTACCGGACTGCGCTAATCACCGAGGCTATTTCTTTCAAAATAGTTTACTTCAAAAAAACAAAGACGACCTGATGGTCATCCTCGTCATACAGCAAGTATGGTGCGAAGAGAGGGACTCGAACCCTCACACCCGGGGGGCACTAACACCTGAAGCTAGCGCGTCTACCAATTCCGCCACCTTCGCGTACCTGACAAGCTGTAAAATGGGGTGGCTGATGGGGCTCGAACCCACGACAACCGGAATCACAATCCGGGACTCTACCAACTGAGCTACAGCCACCACAGCTGTTTTCGTTCCACAACAACGCCCGTTTAACCGACGCACTTTTGATGGTGCGCCCGACAGGATTCGAACCTGTGACCTCTGCCTCCGGAGGGCAGCGCTCTATCCAGCTGAGCTACGGGCGCTACGCTGTCGAACGGGGCGCATTATTAATGATGGTTGCTGGTTTGTCTACACTTTTCTGTCACCGAAACACTGTTCGTTGCTTTTTCAAGCATATTGCGCACTTTTCTTCCACTATTCCCCTGCTGCCAGCCGAAAAGGGGCAGATCGCTGTCGCAAATCGCCTTGCTGCCTTGACTTGATTTGATGCCCATCTAGAATGAATGAACGTTCATTCAATCGAAAGTCACACTGATGATTCTGGATAAAAAAGAGAGCATCTTCAACGCGGCCCATGAGGTGCTGGGTGAACGGGGTTTTCATGGTCTGTCGATTGCAGAAGTCGCCAAGAAGGCCAATGTTGCCACCGGCACCATCTATCGCTACTTCGGCGACAAGGATGATCTGATCCGGCAACTGCACCAGCACACTATCTTGCAGTGTGTGCCCATGGTCATGGCCGATGTAGCAATCGATAAAGTTTCATTTCAACAATTTCGCCAATTATGGCTCAATATTCATGCCATTTTTGTTAACGAACCCAACGCTATCCGGTGCAAATTGCAGTACGAGAGCTCTCCGCTAGGGGCAGAATTGGAGACCAATCCTGTCATTCTGGCCGCCTGGGAGCCTCTGGACCGATTTTTTGAACAGGGCGTTGAACAAGGATTGTTTATTGATTTACCGATACGGGCACTCCAGGTGTTGAGTCTGGACAGTGTCATGCATCTGGCCCTGCAGTGCAGGGTGCACAACATCACGCTGACCGAATCGCAGTTGGAAACCGCGATCCGGGCCAGCTGGAATGCCATTTTATCCCCCAATCTTTCCACCTCAGGAGCCTGTTCATGAAAAAGTGGATGGCCATTATGTTGCTGATAGCGATCGCCTTGTTTGGCAGCGTCATCGGCTTCAATTTGTTCAAACAGAAGATGATTGCCCAATACATGGCCAACCGGCCGGAACCCGAGTTCCCCGTCACCGCCATGGTGACCAAGGCGCAGGATTGGGTACCGACCATCGAAGCGATCGGCTTCATCGAGCCGAATCAGGGGGTGACCCTCTCCACCGAACTGGCCGGTACCATTGACGCCATCACCTTTGAATCAGGCAAACCGGTCAAGGCTGACCAGCTGCTGCTGAGCCTGGACTCCACCGTGGAGCGGGCCAATCTGCGCGCCTCCCAGGCCAAGCTGCCGGCGGCAAAAGCCAAGTTCGATCGTTTCCAGAACCTCTACAAAACCAGCTCCATCTCCAAAGAACAGCTGGATGAAGCTGAAGCTGCCTATCGCTCGCTGGAAGCAGATATCGAGAGTCTGAAGGCGACCATTGCCCGTCGTGAAGTCCGTGCGCCCTTTAGCGGCGTGGTCGGCCTGCGCAATGTGTTCCTCGGTCAGTATCTGCAGCCGGGCACAGATATCGTGCGCCTGGAAGATACCAGCGTGATGCGCCTGCGCTTCACCGTGCCCCAGACCGATATCTCCAAAATCAAGCTGGGCCAGACCATCAAGATCAATGTGGATGCCTATCCACAAACCCAGTTTGACGGTCACATCACCGCCATAGAGCCTGCGGTCAACTTCCAGAGCGGCCTGATCCAGGTACAGGCAGACATTCCGAACAACGACGGTCAGCTGCGTTCCGGTATGTTCGCCCGCGCCAGCATCATTCTGCCGACGGTGAAAGATCAGATTGTGATCCCGCAAACCGCTATCTCCTTCACCCTTTACGGTCAGAACGTCTACGTGCTCAAAGAGGGCGAAGAGACCGACAAAGAGGGTAACAAGGTGAAAGTGCTGCGAGCCAAGCAGGTTGTGGTCAAGGCCGGTGAGCGCCGTGGCAACGATGTGCATGTGCTCTCCGGCATCCAGGCCGGTGACCAGATCGTACTGTCGGGTCAGGTTCGCCTGAGCAACGACACCAAGGTGCATGTGGTCGAGAACGATGCCCTGGCCGTTCCGGCACAAACCCCGATGCTGTAAGCGCGGAGATCTGCGATGCGATTTACTGACATATTTATAAAACGGCCTGTGCTGGCGATCTCGCTCAGCTTCCTGATCGCCTTGCTGGGCTTTCAGGCCATCTTCAAGATGCAGGTACGGGAATACCCCGAGGTGACCAACACGGTGATCACCGTCAGCACTGGCTACTATGGCGCCAGTTCTGATCTGATCCAGGGGTTCATCACCCAGCCGCTGGAACAGGCGGTCGCGCAAGCCGACAACATCGACTTCATGACCTCCTCCAGCCAGCTGGGCAGCTCCACCATCACTGCGTACATGAAGCTCAACACCGACCCCAACGCCGCGCTGTCCGACATCCTGGCGAAGGTGAACTCGGTGCGCTCCCAGTTGCCGAAAGAGGCGGAAGACCCGTCGGTCACCTCCTCCACCGGTTCAACCACGGCGGTGCTCTACCTCGGCTTTACCAGCCCGGAGCTCAACTCCAGCCAGATCACCGACTATCTGGAGCGGGTTATCAAGCCGCAGCTCTTTACTGTCGGCGGGGTCTCCAAGGTTGACCTCTACGGCGGTGTCGAGTTTGCCTTGCGGGTATGGCTGGATCCGGCCAAGATGGCGGCCTTCAACCTGACTGCCAGTGACGTGATGACGGTGCTCAACAGCAACAACTATCAGTCCGCGACAGGTCAGGCGACCGGTTACTTTACCCTGTTCAACGGCAACGCCGAGACCCAGGTCAAGGATGTCGACGAACTGAAGCGTCTGGTCGTTGCTACCCGTGACGGCAAGGTGATCCGCCTTTCCGACATTGCCAAGGTGACCCTCGAGAAGAGCCACGACATCTATCGCGCCAGCGCCAACGGCCGCGAAGCCGTGGTCATGGCGGTCAACGCCGCGCCGACAGCCAACCCCATCAACATCGCCCACGATGTGCTGGCGTTGCTGCCGAGCCTTGAGCGCAACATGCCGAGCACCATGCGTCTCAACGTGATGTATGACTCCACCGTGGCGATCAACGAGTCCATCCACGAGGTTATCAAGACCATCCTGGAGGCAGCCGCCATCGTTCTGGTGGTCATCACCCTGTTCCTCGGTTCGTTCCGCGCGGTCATCATCCCGATCATCACCATTCCGCTCAGTCTTATCGGCGTGGTGATGATGATGGATATGTTCGGCTTCTCGATAAACCTGATGACCCTGCTGGCGATGGTGCTGGCGATCGGTCTGGTGGTGGATGACGCCATCGTGGTGCTGGAGAACGTCGACCGTCATATCAAGGAGGGGGAAGAACCGTTCCGGGCCGCCATTATCGGTACCCGTGAAATTGCGGTGCCGGTTATCGCCATGACGGTTACGCTGGCGGCGGTATACGCGCCTATTGCCCTGATGGGTGGTATCACCGGCTCCCTGTTCAAGGAGTTTGCCCTGACCCTGGCTGGCGCCGTGTTCGTCTCGGGCATCATCGCCCTGACTCTGTCACCGATGATGTGTTCCAAGATGCTCAAGGCCAACGAGCAGCCAGGCAAGTTCGAGAGCACAGTCCACCACCTTCTGGAGCGGATGACCGATCGCTACGACAGCATGCTGCACGCCGTGATGAAAAAGCGCCCCGTCATCGTGGTGTTCGCCGTCATCGTCTTCGCCAGCCTGCCGCTGCTGTTCAAGTTCATCCCGAGCGAACTTGCACCGTCAGAGGACAAGGGGGTAATGGCCGTGCTGGGTACCGCACCGTCCAACGCCAACCTGGACTACATCGAAAACACCATGGCGGATGTGAACAAGATCCTGGACGACCAGCCCGAGATCGCCTTCTCCCAGGTCTTCTCAGGGGTGTTCAACGCCAACCAGGCGTTCGGTATCGCCTCCATGGTGCCCTGGAGCCAGCGTGAAGCGAGCCAGAAAGAGGTACTGGACCGGGTCGCCAATCTGGTGAAAGACATTCCGGGTATGGCCATCACCACCTTCCAGTTCCCGGAACTGCCGGGTGCATCGAGTGGTCTGCCTATCCAGTTCGTCATCACCACCCCGAACAGCTTCGAAAGCCTGTTCCTGGTGGCCGGTGAAATTCTGGCAGCGGCGCAGAGTAACGGTCAGTTCGTCTATTCGGATCTCGATCTGAACTACGACTCCGCCACCATGAAGATCCGCATCGACAAGGACAAGGCGGGTGCCTACGGCATCACCATGCAGGATATCGGAATCACCATGGGCACCATGATGGCGGACGGTTACGTCAACCGTATCGACCTGGATGGCCGCTCCTACGAGGTGATCCCGCAGGTCGAGCGCAAATACCGTCTCAATCCGGAGTCCATCAAGGGCTATTACGTGCGGGCCGCAGACGGCAAGTCGATCCCGCTCGGCAGCCTGATCAGCATTGAAGTGGTTGGCGAGCCCCGCGCCCTGCCTCACTTCAACCAGCTGAACTCCGCCACCATAGGCGCCGTTCCGGCTCCGGGCGTGGCCATGGGTGATGCGATCAACTGGTTCCAGACCACCGCTGACGAGAAGCTGCCGCAAGGTTATCGTTACGACTTCATGGGTGAAGCCCGTCAGTTCGTCACCGAAGGCAATGCGCTCTATGCCACCTTCGCACTGGCACTGGCCATCATCTTCCTGGTGCTGGCAATCCAGTTCGAGTCGGTGCGTGACCCGCTGGTCATCATGGTCTCTGTACCGCTCGCCATCAGCGGGGCCTTGATTGCCCTGGCATGGGGTATGGCGACCATGAACATCTACTCCCAGGTGGGCCTCATCACCCTGGTGGGTCTGATTACCAAGCACGGTATCCTGATCTGTGAAGTAGCTAAGGAAGAGCAGCTGCTGCGCGGCATGAACCGGATGGAAGCCGTGATGCAGGCCGCCAAGGTGCGTCTGCGTCCGATCCTGATGACCACTGCCGCCATGATTGCCGGTCTGATCCCGCTGCTCTACGCCGCAGGCGCCGGTGCGGCACAGCGTTTCAGCATCGGTATCGTCATCGTGGCAGGTCTTGCCATCGGTACCCTGTTCACCCTGTTCGTGCTTCCGGTGATATACACCTATCTGGCTTCCGAGCACAAACCCTTGCCGGTATTCGATGAAACCATTCCGCCCAAAGCAAACGGCGGACATTAATCATCAATCACATGCGAAGGCCCCGATACGGGGCCTTTTTTATGCTTCGCAGGAAAGACGACATAAGTGCATGAAGCAGTTAAACTAAAAAACACCACATCCAGACCGCAAGGACGCCATGTCAGGACTCTTCTCCAAGACCGCCAGGGCCGTAGGCCGCAACGGACTCTCATATCGCCTGCTCTCCTACATTCTGGTCTGCAGTACCGTATTGGCGATGATCATTACGGCGCTGCAACTCGCCTGGGATTACCGCAAGGATGTTGCCGTCATCGAAGACAGCATCGGCCAGATCGAGGCCTCGTTCCTGCAACCCATCGCCGCCAGCTTGTGGAACCTGGATGAAGAGCAGGTCAAAGTGCAAATTGAAGGGATCATGAACCTGCCCAACATGCAGTTCGTGATGGTCAAGGAGATGCTCGGCAACTCCGAAGTCCCGCTGCTGACCCAGGGGGTCGAGCGGGAGAGCTATGATATCTCCCGCGAATTCAACCTCACCTATCAGGGTGAAATCGTCGGCAAGCTGTTCGTTGCCGCCTCTCTCGAGCAGATCTACCAGCGCCTCATCGAAAAATCGGTGCTGATCATGGTCAGCCAGACCATCAAGACCCTGGTGGTCTCATTTTGCATCCTGATCATCATTTATTATCTTGTAGTCAGGCACATCAACCGCATCGCCAACTACGCCCAGAAGTTCAACCTCGATCGGCTCGACATGGCTTTGGAGCTGGAAGGCCGCCCGCAGCCACGCAAGAAACCCGATGAGCTGGATACCCTGGTCTCCACCCTCAACCAGATGCGTACCCGGCTGCGTGACGAGCTGGTTGCCCGCCATCAGGCGGTCGAACAGCTGCAAAAGGAGCGGGACTTCTCCGCCACCCTGATCAACTCCGCCAACATGGTCATCTGCTGCATGGAACCGGATTTGACCATCGCCAGCATCAACCCGGCAGCCATACTGCTGACCGGCTACCACCAGCAAGAATTGTTGCAGCACAACTGGCTGGATCTCTTTGTCAGCCCGGCGCAACGGGAAGAGCTGAACGATATTCTGGCGGCGGAAGGTTCACTGGCTGACAAAGAGGTCATCATGCATGACCAGCAGGCCCATGAGCTGGTACTGCAATGGACCTTCGTCCCCTTCTACGATGGCCCCAACCTCAAGTACCAGATCGGCTTCGGCTACGACATCACCCAGCTGAAAAAGGTCGAGCGGGAGATAATCCAGCTCAACGAACAGCTGGAAGGCAAGGTGGTGGAGCGTACCCGCAGCCTGAGCGAAGCCAACAACCAGCTCGGCAAGGCGTACGACGACCTGAAACAGGCCCAGCAGACCCTTGTGGAGTCGGAGAAGATGGCCTCCCTCGGCTCGCTGGTGGCCGGGGTGGCACACGAGATCAACACTCCGATCGGCATCAGCGTGACCGCCTCCTCCTACCTGCAGGAGCGGGTCGCCGACTTCAAGTCCCATATCGACTCCAAGCAGCTGTCGCGCTCCTATCTCAACGAGTTCACCATCAACCTCGACGAGTCGATGCAACTGCTGCAGAGCAACCTGCGGCGCGCCTCCGAGCTGATCGCCAGCTTCAAACAGGTGGCTGTCGACCAGTCATCGGAAGCACGCTACAACTTCAGCCTCGCCGACAACCTCCATCAGGTGGTGGTCTCGCTTGGCCACAAACTGAAGAAGAGCCAGTGCGAAGTGGATATCCAGTGCGATCCCAAGCTGTCAATCTTCTCCTTCCCGGGCAGCTTTACCCAGATCTACTCGAACCTGATCCTCAACTCCATCAACCACGGGTTCGACAGCTGGGACAAACCGAAGAAGATCACCATCAAGGTGGAACAGCAGGGAGAGGAGCTGTTTATCGACTATTCGGACAACGGCCGCGGCATCCCGCCCGAAATCTTGCCGCGCATCTTCGATCCCTTCGTCACCTCCAAGCGGGGTCAGGGGGGCAGCGGTCTGGGCACTCACATCATCTACAACCTGGTAGTACAACTGCTAAAAGGCCGTATCAGCTGTGCCAGCGAACCGGGCCAGGGCGCCCAGTTCCATATTCGCCTGCCGATCCAACATAACTGAGCGCTGGCTCTTGTGAGCCAGCCGCTTTATCCCCATCATGCTGTGATTGCATTCTTAATGAGCGGAGAACCTCGCAATGGCACAGCATTTTGACTATATCGCCATCGGCGGCGGCAGCGGCGGTATCGCCTCTGCCAACCGTGCTGCCATGTACGGTAAGAAAGTTGCCCTGATTGAAGCCAAAGAGTTGGGTGGAACCTGCGTCAACGTAGGCTGCGTACCGAAGAAGGCCATGTGGTATGCAGGCCAGATCGCCGATGCCCTGAAATATGGTGCCGACTACGGCTTTGACACCACCCTCAACCACTTCAACTGGGCCAAGCTGGTCGAGTCCCGCCAGGCCTACATCGGCCGCATTCACCAGTCCTATCAGAACGTGCTGGGCAAGAACCAGATCACCGTCATCAAGGGCTTCGCCCGCTTCGTCAGCAGCAACACCATCGAGGTTAATGGCGAGCACTACACGGCTGATCACATCCTGATCGCCACCGGTGGCCGCCCGGAAATTCCGGCGATCCCGGGTGCCGAGCTGGGTATCGACTCCGACGGTTTCTTTGACCTGCAAAGCCAACCCAAGCGGGTTGCCGTAGTGGGTGCGGGCTACATCGCAGTCGAGATCGCAGGGGTGATGCAGGCGCTCGGCTCCGAGACCCATCTGGTGGTGCGCAAGCACGCGCCGCTGCGCAACTTCGACCCCATGATCCACGAGACACTGGTCGAAATCATGGCGCAGGAAGGGCCCAAGCTGCACACCCACGCCATTCCCAAAGCCGTGCTCAAGAACGCTGACAACAGCCTGACCCTGCAACTGGAAGATGGTCGCCATCTCACCGTCGACTGCCTGATCTGGGCCATCGGCCGGGTACCGGCTACCGACAACCTCAATCTGGCTGCCGCAGGCATCGCGCTGGACGAGAAGGGCTTTATCCCGACCGACAAGTTCCAGAACACTTCCGTCGCCAACATCTATGCAGTGGGTGACAACACGGGTCGCATCCAGCTCACCCCGGTGGCCGTCGCTGCGGGCCGTCGCCTCTCCGAGCGGCTGTTCAACAACAAGCCCAACGAGCACCTCAACTACGATCTGGTGCCGACCGTGGTGTTCAGCCACCCGCCCATCGGCACCATAGGCCTGACCGAACCTGAAGCCATCGCCCAATACGGCGAGGACCAGGTGAAGGTCTACCGCAGCCAGTTCACCGCCATGTACTCTGCGCTGACCCAGCATCGCCAGCCCACCCGGATGAAGCTGGTCTGCGTCGGCCCGGAAGAGAAGGTGGTCGGTCTGCATGGCATCGGCTTTGCGATGGACGAGATCCTGCAAGGTTTCGGTGTCGCCATGAAGATGGGTGCCACCAAGGCGGACTTCGACAACTGCGTGGCTATCCATCCGACCAGCGCGGAAGAGTTCGTCACTATGCGCTAAGGGCAGATGAAGTTGGCCTGTCACGAGCAGCCGGCGTCTACAGCCATGTAACCCCTTCACCCAAACCCGGCTCAGGCCGGGTTTTTTGATCACTCCTCGCCATTTCTCTCGCAAATCCGTCGTTCTTTACGCCGATTTTACGCCTGCCACATGGCGCTTTATGGCGCCTTTACGCCTGTTTTACATACCCTTTTCAGCGTCAATGACACCAACAGAGTCGATATGGTCTTACATCGGCTCTCGCAGCTAATTATCTCAATGGAGTCGATATGAATTGGCTATATCTGCTGCTCGTCCTCGCCTTGATGGCCTATCTGATGCGCGCACTCACGCGCAGTCACGAGTGAGGGACTACCTATATGCAGCAAAAATTTATCTACCCGGTGGCCAGCAAACTGCCGAGCCTCGTGAGCAATCCAATGCGTGCCCTGACGCACCGTGACCACGAGTGAGGAACTAGAACATGTGGCAAGAAATAATCTATCCGGTAGCCTTCGTGCTGCTGGTTCTGCTACCAGCACCGCTGCTGGGCAACTACATCTACCGGGTATTTGAAGGCAAAATCCACTGGCTGGCACCGGTCGAGCGCACCACGCTGGCTTGCTGTGGCACCGATGGACGGGAGCAGGACTGGAAGTCCTACGCCCTCAGCCTGCTGGCCTTCAACGGCGCCGGTTTCGGTCTGCTGTTCCTGATCCTGATGGCGCAGGGGTTGCTGCCCCTCAACCCGCAACAACTGCCGGGTCTGAGCTGGCAACTCGCCTTCAACACCGCAGTCAGCTTTATGACCAACACCAACTGGCAAGCCTATTCCGGTGAGGCCAGCCTCTCCTACTTCAGCCAGATGGTGGGCCTGACCACCCAGAACTTCGTCTCCGCAGGGACGGGCGCCGCCGTAGCCATTGCCCTGTTCCGCGGCATCGCCCGCCAGCAGACCATCAACCTTGGCAACTTCTGGCAGGATCTGGTGCGTTTCTGCCTCTATGTGCTTCTGCCCATCGCACTGATCATGGCGCTGGTGCTGGTATGGCAAGGGGTGCCGCAAAGCCTCTCCGCCTATCTGCCGTTCCACGGTGTGGAAGGTCAGGAGCAGCTGCTGCCCCTCGGCCCGGCAGCTTCACAAATTGCCATCAAGCAGCTCGGCTCCAACGGCGGCGGCTTCTTCGGCATCAACTCCGCCCACCCGTTCGAGAACCCGACCGCCCTCTCCAACTGGCTGGAGATGGTCGCCCTGCTCACCATCGCTGCCGCCATGGTCTTTACTCTGGGCCGCTATGTGAAAGACATGGCCCACAGCCGCGCCATTCTCGGCGCCATGACCCTCATGCTGGTGCTGGGGCTCTTCGTCTCCCTCTCCCAGGAGCTGAAACCGGATCACGCCCTCGCCCAGCTCACCACTGACGCCAGCAACATGACTGGCAACTGGGAAGGCAAGGAGAGCCGCTTCGGCCCTGTGCTCTCCAGCATCTGGGAAGTGGCGACCACTGCCGCCTCCAACGGTGCCGTTAACGCCATGCACGACAGCTTTACTCCGCTCGGCGGCATGGTGGGCATGATCAACATGCTGCTGGGTGAGGTCATCTTCGGCGGGGTCGGCTCCGGTATCTACGGCATGATGCTGTTCGTGTTGCTGACCGTGTTCCTGTGCGGCCTGATGGTGGGACGTACCCCGACCTATCTGGGCAAACGCCTCGGCATCACCGAAATGAAGTGGGTCGTCGCCAGCATGCTGGTCATGCCGGTCGGTGTTTTGGTGATCGGTGGTGTCACCCTACTGATGCCGGATGCCAGCACCATCATCGGCCATGATGGCCCGCACGGTCTGTCACGCCTCATCTATGCCTATGCCTCGGCTGCCGGCAACAACGGCTCCGCCTTCGCCGGTTTTGCCGCCGGTGACAACTGGCAGTGCATCGCCATCGGTCTGGCCATGCTGCTCGGTCGCTTCGGCTACATCATTCCGGTACTGGCCATCGCCGGTCAGCTGGCCCGTGCGCCCCGTCAGGAGACAAGTGAAGGGGACTTCCCCATCAGCGGTCCGCTGTTCGTTACCCTGCTGATCATCACCGTCCTGCTGATAGGTGGCCTCTCCTTCCTGCCGGTGCTGGCACTGGGCCCGGTGGCCGAACATCTGAGCCTGATCGGAGGGGCACTCTGATGAACCCGACCCTGTCGGTCACCATCCGGATGCCAATGGCCAACTATCTGATGCTGGGAGCTTTACAATGAGCAAGTCCACTGCAATGAGCACCGACACCATGTTGGTGAAGGGCAAAAAACAGAAATCACAGATCATCCAAGCAATGGTTGAGGCCCTCTATCGCTTCAATCCCAAGGCGCTGTTTGGCAGCCCCATCCTGTTCACCCTCTGGCTGGCCGCAGTCATGGCGACGGTGGAGTCCCTGCTGGGGCAGCCTCTCTCCGGCGTTGCTCCCTCACTGGCCTGGCAGCTGACCGCCTGGCTCTGGCTGACCCTCTGGTTTGCCAACTTCGCGGAAACCCTGGCCGAGGGGCGCGGCAAGGCGCGAGCCGACAGCCTGAAAGCGGGCATGAGCCAGCTCAAGGCCCGCCGGGTGGCGAATGCCAAAGATGGTCAGGGCGAGTGGGTACCCGCCACCAGCCTGATGAAGGGGGAGCTGGTGCTGGTACGCAGCGGCGAGATGATCCCGGCCGACGGCGAAGTGATCGCCGGCATCGCCTCGGTCAACGAGGCGGCCATCACCGGCGAATCAGCCCCCGTCATCCGCGAGTCGGGTACCGATCGCAGCGGCGTGACCGGCAACACGACGGTCGTCTCCGACGAGATCTGGGTACGCGTCAGCAACAATCCGGGCGAAAGTACGCTGGATCGGATGATCGCACTGGTGGAAGGGGCCAAGCGCCAGAAGACCCCCAACGAGATGGCGCTGGACGCCCTGCTGGTGGGCCTGACCCTGATCTTCCTGTTGGTGGTCGCCACCCTGCCCTGGTTCCTCGACTACAACGGCACCCAGGTACCGCGCCTCTACCTGATTGCCCTCTTCATTACCCTGATCCCGACCACCATCGGCGGCCTGCTCTCCGCCATCGGTATTGCCGGAATGGATCGACTGGTGAAGCTGAACGTCATCGCCAAGTCTGGCCGTGCCGTCGAAGCGGCCGGTGACGTGCGCACCCTGCTGCTGGACAAGACCGGCACCATCACCTTCGGTAACCGGATGGCGGATGAGCTGATCCCGGCACCGGGCGTCGACCCCGCCCTGCTGGCACAAGCCGCCATGCTGGCCTCGCTGGGTGACAACACCCCGGAGGGCAAATCCATCCAGACTCTGGCCAGCAAGAGCATGGCCAAGCCGAGCCAACTGGAGAGCGACAAGGTGATCCCCTTCAGCGCCGAAACCCGGCTGAGCGGACTGGATCGCAACGGTCATCAATATCGCAAGGGGGCGGTAGATGCCGTGCTGAACTACCTCAGCCTCGACCGCAAGGCGGTGCCGGAGCTGGTGCTCAAGTCAGTCGACAGCATCGCCCGTCAGGGTGGTACTCCGCTGCTGGTCTGCACTCAGGAGAAACTGCTGGGGGTGGTCTACCTCAAGGACATCATCAAGCCCGGTATCAAGGCTCGCTTCCAGATCCTGCGCCATATGGGGATCCGTACCGTGATGATCACCGGTGACAACCCGAAAACCGCCGCCGCCATCGCCGCCGAAGCCGGGGTGGATGACTTCATCGCCGAGGCGACACCGGAGAAAAAGCTGGCCTATATCCGGCAGGAGCAGGCCGATGGTCGTCTGGTTGCCATGTGCGGCGACGGTGCCAACGATGCGCCCGCACTGGCGCAGGCTGACGTGGGTCTGGCCATGAACGAGGGTACCCAGGCCGCCAAGGAGGCGGGCAACCTGGTGGATCTAGACTCCAACCCCACCAAGCTGCTGGACGTGGTGCTGGTCGGCAAACAGCTGCTGGTGACCCGTGGTGCCCTGACCACCTTCTCCATCGCCAACGACGTCGCCAAGTACTTTGCCATCCTGCCAGCCCTGTTCATCGCCGCCTACCCGCAACTGGGGGCACTGAACCTGATGCAGCTGGGCAGCCCGCAGAGCGCCATCCTGTCGGCCATCATCTTCAACGCCCTGATCATTGTGGCGCTGGTGCCGCTGGCCCTGCGTGGTGTCGACCTGAAAGGCTCGGCCGCCAGTCTGCTGCGCCGCAACCTGTTGATCTACGGGGTCGGTGGTCTGCTGGTGCCTTTTATCGGCATCAAGCTGATCGATCTGGTTATTACCGGCCTGGGTCTGGTGTAACGACATAACCGGGATGCGGGTCAGACCCGCATCCCCAGCCATCCTTTTGGAGCAAGAGAATCATGATAGCAATCAGAACCCTGTTGACCCTCACCCTGCTGCTGGGCGTGGGTTATCCTCTGGCGGTGACCGGGCTGGCCCAACTGCTGTTCCCCTGGCAGGCCAACGGCAGCCAGCTCACCGACAGCAAGCAGCAACTCATTGGTAGCGCCCTGCTGGGGCAGAAATTCGAGCGGGCCGACTATTTCCATCCCCGTCCCTCCGCCAGCGATTTCAACACCATAGGCGGCAGCGCCAGCAATCTGGGGATGAGCTCACCGCTGCGGGCAGAGTTTGCCGAACAGGCCGCCAAGGCACAGCCGGGAACCAGCTCCCCCGCCATGCTGACCCGCTCCGCCTCCGGCCTCGATCCCCACCTGCCGCTGGATGCGGTACTGGCTCAGGTGGACCGCGTCGCCAAAGAACGTGGACTGGATCCCGCCCAACTGACGGAGCAGGTCATGTCGGCCACACAAGCTGGTATCCTTGGCCCGCAGGTGGTCAACATTCTCCAGCTGAACCTGCAACTGGATCATCAAAAGGGCGCCTGAGGGCGCTCCTTGCCGATCTGGCGTTGACCTCCATTTTCGAAACGGGCAGTTGGCTCGATAGGGATAACAATGGCTGATGTAGCAAGCGCTGACGCCCTGCTGACGAGTCTGATGCAGGAGCATGGGGATGCGTGATGAGGTAAGGGCTGACGCCCTGCTGGCAAGTCTGGAGCAAGAGCACAAGGGCAAGCTGAAAGTCTTTCTCGGGGCCGCCCCCGGCGTGGGCAAGACCTACGCCATGTTGCAGGCGGTGCGGGAACAGGCCAAGGAGGGGGTCGACATCCTGATCGGCGTGGTGGAGACCCACGGCCGGCAGGAGACACTGGCCCTGCTCGACAAACTCGCAATCCAGCCGCGCAAGATCCACATGCACCGCCAGCAGCGACTGGAAGAGATGGATCTCGACGGCCTGCTCGCCCGCAAACCGGCCATCGCCGTAGTGGACGAGCTGGCACACAGCAACGCCCCCGGCAGCCGCCACGAGAAGCGCTGGCAGGATGTGGAGGAGCTGCTCAACGCAGGTATCGACGTCTATAGCACACTCAACGTCCAGCATCTGGAGAGCCTCAACGATCTGGTGTGGCAGCTGACCGGGGTCAGGGTCAAAGAGACCCTGCCCGATCAGGTTCTGCTCGATGCAGACAGCATTATCCTTATCGACCTCCCCCCCAAGGAGCTACTCGGCCGCCTGCGCGAAGGGAAGGTTTATGTACCCCATCAGGCCAAGGCCGCCTTGCAATCCTTCTTCTCCCTCAACAACCTCACTGCATTGCGGGAGCTGGCGATGCAGACCGCCGCCAGCCATGTGGAGGGCGATCTGCAACTGCAATGGCAGGCGGCGGGCAAGAGCACCTTGCCGCTGCGGGGCAAGCTGATGGTCTGCCTCGGCAACCAGCACGGGGCTGCGCTGGTGCGCTATGGCCACCGCTTTGCCCAGCGTCGCCAGCTACCCTGGCTGGTAGTGCACGTGGATAGCAATGGCCGCAGCTCGGCCGACGTGGAGCAAGCGCTGGCGCTCGCCTCCCAGTTGGGCGCCAAGGTGCTGACCCTCTCCAGTCCGGCGGTCGCCAATACCCTGCTGGAGACTGCCGAGCAGCAGCAGGTCTCCCAGCTGCTGCTCGGCAAACCGCACAAGGCGCCGTGGCGTCGCTCGCTGGTGCAGCACCTGCTCAAGCAGGCGCAGGGGCTGGAGATCACCCTGGTCGATACCGAGAAGCAGAAACACAGAGTGGGGATGCGCGTCCCGACCCCGAAGGATATACACCACAGCATGCTGGCAGTGGTGATCATGGGGATCACCTCAGCCGCCGCTTGGGGGCTCTCCTACTGGCTGCCACCAGCAGCGTTGCCGCTCATCTTTGTACTGGGGGTGCTGGCGACGGCCCTCACCACCAGTCTGGTTCCCGCCACACTGGCGGCGGTGCTGGGCTTTATCGCCCACAATCTGCTCTTCACCGCCCCCTACTTCTCCCTGAGCGTCGCCAACCACAGCGACCTGCTCACCCTGTTCGTGCTGCTTATCGTCGGCATGACGGCGGGGCGCCTCGCCTCCCGCCAGCGCCAGCAGCTGATAGGCCTGCGCGAGACCCAGCAGCTGGGCAATGCCCTGCTCTCCCTCAGTCAGGGGCTGGCGACCGCCAACAGCCCGGAGGAGGTGCTCAGACAAGGGGCGCAAGCGATCTCGCTGGCGCTGGGCCAGCCGACCGTAGTGATCGACAAGGATTTTCACGACCGCCTCGGCAACGAGAAACACAGACCCGGCCAGACCGACAAGGCGGCCATCGACTGGTGTCTGGCCCAGAAGCAGAGTGCCGGAGCCCACACTGCCACCCTCAATGCCGCCGAGGCCCAGTATCACCACCTCAGCGATGACCTGGTGATCGGCATAACACTGGCCAATCCGCTCTCCTCCTCCGCCGAGCATCAGCTGCAGGCGCTGCTCACCGACATTCGCGCTGCGCTGGCGCGGATCGACCTCAACGAGCGGCTGGCCGACAGCCAGTTGCAGGCGGAAACAGATCGAATGCGGGCCGCCCTGCTCTCCTCGGTCTCCCACGACTTGAAGACGCCGCTGGCCACCATCATGGGTGCCGGCAGCACTCTGCTGGAATATGGTGACCGGATCCCGCCGGATGATCGCAACGAACTGCTCCACTCGGTACAGGAGGAGGCTCGCCGCCTGCACAGCTATGTGCAGAATCTGCTGGATATGACCCGCATCGGCTCCCCCGACTTCCAGCTGAAACGGGACTGGGTCGATCTGGCGGATCTGGTGGAAAGCGCCCGCAAGCGGCTCGACTCCTCCTGGCGCCAGCACAAGCTGCTGGTCCATTTCGATCAGCATGTGCCCCAGCTCTATGTCCATGGCGCCCTGATCGAACAGGTGCTGGTCAACATCCTCGACAACGCCTCTCGCTACTCGCCGGCAGGCACCCCCATCGAGTTCAAGGTAATGGTGGCCGAGCCAGACCTCATCATCGACATCATCGATATCGGGGTCGGTATCGCCGAGTCGGATCGGGAGAAGATCTTCAATCTCTTCTACACCCAACCGGTGGGCGATTGCGGCAGCCGTGGCACCGGGCTTGGCCTCGCCATTTCCCGCGCTATGATAGAGGCCCACGGCGGCAAGATTTGGGCCTTCTCCGGCCCCAATGGCAACGGCACCTGCATGCGCATCTCCCTGCCGCTCGCGCTCAATTCACCGGAGGTCTGATGGCGCACATTCTGGTCATAGATGATGAAGCGGCGATCCGTCGCTTTCTGCGGATCAGCCTGATTGCCGAGGGGCATCAGGTGAGTGAGGCGGTGGGGGTCAATGAAGGGCTGGAGCAGTATCGCCACCTCAACCCCGATCTGGTGATCCTCGATCTCGGTCTGCCGGATGGCGATGGCATTCAGGTGTTGCAGGCCATTCGCGAACACCACCCCAATCCGGTACTGGTGTTGTCGGCCCGTGATTCGGAGCAGGAGAAGGTGCGACTGCTGGATGCCGGTGCCAACGACTACATGAGCAAGCCGTTCGGCATCGGTGAGATGATGGCACGTATTCGCGTGCTGTTGCGCCAACGTGCTGGCGTCAGCAGCGGCGAGCGACGCCACTTCCCCCAATGCGGCCTGACGCTGGATGTCAGCAGCCACAAGGTAACCATGAAAGACGAGGAGATCCCTCTCTCCCGCAAAGAGTTCGCCCTGCTGCAAGCGCTGGTGTGCCACCCCGGCAAGCTGGTGATGCAGACCCAGCTGCTCAACGACATCTGGGGGCCGAGCCACAAGGAGGACACCCACTACCTGCGCATCGTCATCGCCAGTCTGCGCAAAAAGCTGGGGGATAACCCCCAGCAACCGACGCTTATCGAGACCGAATCCGGTATCGGCTACCGCTTTATCGGCAACTGACGTTTCACGTGGAACGACGCCCGCTGCAAATCAGCGCCAGCAGACCGCAGCCACTCAGCAACAGGCCGAGCTCCTGCAATCCGGCCGCCACCGCCAACCCCAGACTAAGCAGCAGGTAGTAGCCAAGCCCGAACAGGGCACCAGCACTGCCCGCTACCTCGCGATAGGCCAGCAGCGCCTGACTCAGCACATTGGGGATAGCCAGCCCGAAGGCCACCACCACACCCATCATGGGCAACAGAAACCAGAGGTTGCCCTGAGTCACCCATACCAGCAGCCCGGCAACCAGCGCCAGAGCGCAAGCCAACCTGACCAGAGATGACGGCAGCCACCCCCTCCCCAGCAGATGCTTGTTGAGCAAGCTGCCGAGCAGAGTCGCCAGCGCCAGCAAGATCCCCGAATAGCCAAACTCGCCGGTGCTCAATCCCAATCCGGCAAACAGGAAGGGGGCCAGACTGTAGTAGCCAAACAGCATAGTGTTGAACAGGGCGACCAGCATGGCACTGCGCCAGAGTCCGCCATCCTTCATCATCCGGCGCGCCAGCAGCCAGAGCGCGACCCGCTGGCTGGTGGCCGGACGGGTTTCCGGCAACTGCCAGCAGGTCACCAGCAGCAAACCTACCGCCAGGACCAGCAGACCGCTGAACACCCCGAGATAGCCGAACCCGCTCGCCAGCTGGCCGCCACTGAGCAACCCCAGCACCGGGCTCAGGGAGAGCGCTATGCCCATCACCGAGAAGACCCGCGCCAGATCGCTGCCCTGATAGCTGTCGCGCAGCATGGTCTGGGTCACCACAGAACCCACGGCGTCGCCAAAGGCCGAGATAACCCGGGCCAGCAGCAGGGTTTCAAACTGGTTGGCCAGCAGCGCCAGCAAGGTGCCGACACCATAGGTGAGCAGACCCGCCAGCATGGCGGGACGCCGCCCTATCAGATCGCAGAGCCGTCCCCAGCAGACCACGCCCACCGCAAACGCCAGAAAATAGACCGACAGGGTCTGGGATGCCTGCCCTTCGCTCACCTGAAACTGGGTAGCAATGTGGGTCAGGACCGGGCTGTAGATGGTCTCCACAATTTGGGGAAACATCATCAATCCCACCACCAGCCAGAGCGGTGGCAACTTGTTGTTCATGACAAACCTCCTTCACAAGAGGTCGCCATTCTAGAGAGATGTCGATTGTCTGATTACAATAAGTAGGACTATAAACATCAAAAATCGGACATATGGCCTTTATTCTTCCCGATCACCCTTTTGAGCCCGACCAGCTGACCGGCAGCGTGATCGGCATTGCCTCCGCCCTCGGTTGGCACGACTCGGGCATGCATCAGCATCAGCGCCACCAGCTGTTGTTCGCCCAATCCGGCTGCATGACCATGGAGCTGGAAGGCCGAGTCTGCCTGCTGCCGCCCACCCGTGCCGCCTGGCTGCCTGCAGGCACCGCCCACCGGGTACTGATGCGCGGTGTGGTGGCCTACCGCTCACTCTACTTCCAGCCGCACCCCGAGTTGCCCGGCACGGTGGAGGTGCTGGCGGTCAATCCGCTGCTGCACGAACTGATCGAGCGGATGGCGCTCTGGCCGTGGGACAAACCGCAAGAGCAGCAACAACGGACGGTGGCACTGTTTATGGAGGAGTTGGGGCAGGCGCCGCGGGAGTCGTGGCAGTTGCCGCTGCCAACCGATCCCAGACTGGGCGACTGGCTACAGCAGTTGAAACGGGGAGATGCCCTGCCCGATCGGCTCAACCGGCTGGCCGAGCGGGTGGGTGCCAGTGACAAGACCATTGGCCGCATCTTCATGCGGGAGACCGGCATGAGCTATCAGGCGTGGCGTCAGCAGTGGCGGCTGTTGCGCGCCATGGAGCTACTGGCAGAAAGCGAGTCCATCAGCCGGATTGCCGTTGCGCTGGAGTTCTCCAGCGACAGCGCCTTTATCAGCTTCTTCAAACAACATTCGGGACAGACCCCCCTGCGCTACCTCAGCTCTCGGGGTGAGTCGCCACAGCCTGACTCGCCTCCACCACCAGGGTATCCAGCGCCAGCGGCTTGAGATTGTGCAGCGCATCCTGCACCACGGCATGTGATGCCTGTTGCAACTCGCTCTGCACATCTTGCTCCAGCTGGGCACTCTCCAGCTCGGGCCGCGGGTTTTCGTTGGCCATCACGTTCAGGCTCAGGGCACTCACAATCAGGGTAACGATCAGGCTTTTCATCTGGTTTGCTCCAGGGCGGGAGCGCACTTTGCTTGATTTTCAACCAAAGAATAACTGTGCCCGATAATCATCGTCCCAGCCCGCTCTTTTCAACTTGTTTCGCTGGCTTGGCGCGCCACATTGACTCTGAGTGAGAATGTTCATCACGAATCGTCGAAACAGGGCCATATTCTCCACGGCATCCTCCATGGCTATCCGGGACGCATCCTCACCAAACACCACGTCCAGAATGTAGTGCTGACTGTTTTCTATCCGCCAATGCTGCCGGATATAGTGACCCAGCAGCTTATGTTTGTGAGACAGTGAACTGACATAGTAGGACGTATCCACCGTGCCTTTCCCGTTGATAGTCCGGTGCCGTTCAACGGCGATAATGCTGCGAATCGTCGGCCATTTTGCGGCCAGCTCAGGCGGTAACTTGGCCTTCAACTGAAACACATAGCGCGCTTCTTCCCGGCCATGGCCGCACTCTTTGTGCTCGACCACGACCTTCTCTTTTCCCGCATCGAACAGCGCCTGAAATTGGGACTGCACCGCCTGACGCAGCAAGGGCTGATTGTGTTTCACCTGCACCACCACATGGGCATTTTTCTCACTGATTTTCTCCAGTGTCTCGCGCTGGCAATGCAGTGCATCCAGGGTGACTACCGCCCCTTTCAAGTTGAGGACATCCAGCATCGCCTTGACGGTGCCGAGTTCGCCACGCTTGGAGGGGGTGACTTTTTGGCTAAGCACCAGCCCATTTTCGGTGTCATAAGCGGTGACGAGTTGCAGCGCCTGCTTGGCATCATTGCGATAGGCCCCGCGCAACACTTTGCCATCGAATGCGATGAGGGGCTTGCCGCTGTGGGTGCGGCGCTCATTGACCCAACCGAGTAAGGCTTCGAGCAAGGACTCGACGACGATGGTCCGTAGGATGCGAGCGATGGTATGACGACGCGGAATGCCATGAGTAAAGGGGCGATATAAGCGCAACCAATCGACTTTCGACTCGCCGAAGGTCTGGATATCACGCCAGCCCTCAGCTCCGGCCATGATGGCGCTGATGACGAGGAACATCACGTCCACCAAATCATGCTTGCGGTTGATATCTGAACGGGTTTCTTCAACGAGAGTGAGATGTTCAATGAGTGTCATGGCTTGAGCTCCTCTGGACTAGGGGAGCGATTAGATCACAGACGATCTGCCAGTTCAAAGTTTGTTAACAAAGTGCGATCCCGCCCTGTGGTTTGCTCCGGTATGGTTGAGATGACCAGATAGCTATTCCAATAGTTGTGCCAATCCTCACGCAATTCATAACATGATGATTTTGTTTAAATTAACTATATCTCGATACCAAATTGAGTCGCAAAATGCATCCCGCTCGGTCATTTTTAAACCAACAGTTGGTGCTTTTAACCACGCTTGATTTTTGCACCATGTTCCACGTGGAACGTCCCATCTTTTTGATCGACACCCGCTTTTAAACTGAGCTATGGTGCTACATCCCCGTAACTCAAATCTGGATCTGTCACTGAATGGAATTTTCCTTGTTCGGCGAGAAGTTCACTCGCCACGCCGGATTACCCAACTCATGGATGACCTCAATCAGGGGCTGACCAATCCGGACGCCATCATGCTGGGTGGTGGCAATCCGGCCCCCATCCCCGCCATGCTGGAGCGCTTTCAGGCCGAGGCCAAAACCCTGCTCGACAACGGCGAACTGGTGAAGGCGATGGCCAACTACGATGGCCCGCAAGGCAAAGACAGGTTCACCAGGGCGCTTGCCGGACTGCTCAGCAAGGAGCTGGGCTGGGATATCTCAGCCCGCAATATCGCCCTGACCAACGGCAGCCAGAATGCCTTCTTCTACCTGTTCAACCTGCTGGCCGGTGAATTTGCTGATGGCCGCAAGAAGAAGGTGCTGTTCCCGCTCGCCCCCGAATACATCGGCTATGCCGACTCGGCGCTGGCCGACGACTACTTCGTGGCCTACAAGCCCACCATCGAGAAACTGCCCGATGGCCAGTTCAAATACCACGTGGATTTCGAGAGCCTGCAGGTGGGCGACGATATCGGGGTGATCTGCGTCTCCCGCCCAACCAACCCCACCGGCAATGTGCTGACCGATGAAGAGATCGAACACCTCGATCAGATCGCCCGCGACAAGGGGATTCCGCTGCTGATCGACAACGCCTACGGCGTCCCCTTCCCGGGTATCATCTTCAGCGAAGCCAAGCCGTTCTGGAACGCCAACACCATCCTCTGCATGAGCCTCTCCAAGCTGGGCTTGCCGGGCACCCGCTGCGGCATCGTCATCGCCGATGAGAAGATCATCCAGGCCATCACCAACCTGAGCGGCATCATCAATCTGGCGCCGGGCAGTCTGGGGCCCGCCATCACCATCCCGATGATCGAGAGCGGCGAGATCATCGCCCTCAGCGAACAGGTGGTGAAGCCCTTCTATCAGCAGAAGGCGGAGCTGGCGGTGCAGCTGCTGCGCGAAGCGATCCCCGACCCGCGCTTCCATATCCACAAGCCTGAAGGGGCTCTCTTCCTCTGGCTCTGGTTTGAAGATTTGCCGATCCACTGTCAGGAGCTCTATGAGCGACTGAAGGCGAAGAACCTGCTGATCGTGCCGGGTCACTACTTCTTCCCCGGCATCGACGACTCCGAGTGGCGCCACAGCCAGGAGTGCGTCCGCCTCAACTACTCCCAGAGTGAGGAGCTGGTTCGTCGCGGCATCGCCATTCTGGCCGATGAAATCAATGCCCTCTACGCCGGCTAAATCAGTCCGGCCAGCCAAAAACAGAAAGGCCTGCAGATGCAGGCCTTTATTGTTTATCGCAATCCGGTTTGCTTAGCCGGGCAGCGCCAGCTGCTCGGGTTTACCGATGGGGATGGCGCGGGGCTTGAGCGCCTCCGGCAACTCGCGAGCCAGGTCGATGGTCAACAGACCATGCTCCAGCTTGGCGCCCTGCACTTCCACGTGCTGGCTCAGCTTGAAGGCGAGCTCGAAGTCGCGCTCGGCAATCCCCTGATGGAGGAACTGACGCTCACCGGCCGCAGCCCCTTTGCGCCCCTTCACCTTGAGGGTGCCGTTTTCGGTCTCCAGCTCCAGCTCTTCGCGCTCGAAGCCAGCCACGGCGACCGTGATGCGATAGCCATCCTGATCGCGCTTTTCAATGTTGTACGGGGGGTAAGCGGCGGTCTTCTGCTCGAATAGACCTTCCAGCTCACGGGCCATCCGCTCGAAGCCGACGGCGTTGGAATAGAGATGAGAAAAATCGAGGTTACGCATAATCCTATCCTTCTAATAAGCAACAGGTTCAACTCTCCACAGGCCCGTCATCGGCACCCGGGGAATTTTAAAATTTCAGTGAATTCAGGCTATCAGCCGTTGATCTCGATCTTGCGCGGCTTCATCGCCTCGGGCACTTCACGCACCAGCTCGATGTGCAGCAAGCCGTTTTTCAGATCGGCCCCTTTAACCCGCACATAGTCGGCCAGCTGGAAGCGGCGCTCGAAACCACGTTCGGCAATCCCCTGATAGAGATAGTTACGCTCGGTATCGGCCTGCTTGTTGCCCTTCACCGTCAACAGATTTTCCTGGAAGCTCAGCTCCAGCTCTTCCTGGGTAAAGCCCGCCACCGCCATGCTGATGCGGTAGTCGTTGTCACCCAACTGCTCGATGTTGTAGGGGGGATAACCGGCATTGCCATTGCTGGCCGCAGATTCGATGAGATTGGCCAGACGATCGAAACCGATGGCAGAACGATAGAGCGGAGAAAAGTCGATAGAACGCATAGTATTACCCTCTTGTGAGCGATAACGGATTGTTTGCCCTCCTTATGGACGGGCGCCTGGTCGAAACCTCTGTCGAGCGTTCCGGCCTTGTTACCTATATAGGGGCTCACTTTTTCCTTTCAAGGGGATTTTTTCGAATTTTTTAAATGGCCGCACCGACCTGTAGAACATCAACCTGTTGGCCCGATAGTGATGATAATCGACCCGTGGGCCACTGATGGCAATGCGCTCCGCACTCCATAATTGGTTGCATATCCACCAGCCAACATGGAGCCATCTCATGAAGATTACCCAGGTTCGCAACGCCACCTTGCTGCTCGACTATGCCGGCACCCGCTTTCTGATCGACCCCATGCTCTCGGCCAAGGGAGCCTTCCCCGGCTTTGAAGGCACCGCCAACAGCCATCTGCGCAATCCGCTGGTCGAGCTGCCGCTACCGATCGATGAGCTGGTCGATGTGGACGCCGTGATCGTCACCCACGACCATCCCGACCACTGGGATGATGCCGCCAGAGCCCTGCTCCCCAAGCATCTGCCGCTCTTGGTGCAACATCAGAAAGATGCCGATGCCATTCGTGCCAGTGGCTTTGAGGATGTGCGGCTGCTGAGCGACCAGCCCGAGTTTGCCGGCATTCGCCTGCAACAGACCGGTGGCCAGCACGGCAGCGACCAGTTGATGGCGGTACTGGGCGAGCGCATGGGAGAGGTATGCGGCGTGGTCTTCTCCCACCCCGATGAACAGTGCCTCTATCTGGCCGGTGATACCATCTGGCATCCCCGGGTCGAGCAAGCCCTGCAACAGCATCAACCCGAGGTCATCATCCTCAACTGTGGCGATGCACAGGTGCCCGGACTCGGTTCCATCATCATGGGTAAGGAAGATGTCGCCGCCGTTTATCAGGCCGCACCGCAAGCCACGCTGATCGCCAGTCATATGGAGGCGGTCAACCACGCCGTGCTGTCACGCCAGGAGCTACGCGACTATCTGGTGGACCGGGGCATGATGGATCGGGTACGGGTGCCGCAAGATGGCGAGGCGATATCGCTATGATCCACAAGAGAGCCATGTCAGACATGGCCCTTCGGCTTTCACAGCCAAACGCTTATGATGAGTGGTCTGCGCGCAGAGAGGAGCCAACACCATGACCACCCCGATCGTTGCCGTGGTGACCTTCGATCACTTCAGCCCTTTTCACTGCGCCGTCCCCTGTCTCATCTTCGGCGACATCCTGCCGCGCCAGCCGCTGTTCGAGCTCAAGATCTGCTGCGGTGATGGCAACCATCATGCACACTCGGCGCAAGGCTTCACCATTCAGGCTCCTCATGGGCTGGAGGTGCTGGCCGAGGCGGAGATCATCGTCATCCCCTTCTGGCACGACCCGGCAGCACAGCCACCCGCAGCACTGCTCGATGCCCTGATTGCCGCCAGAGCCAGAGGTGCCCGGCTGGTCGGGCTCTGTCTTGGCACCTATGTGCTCGCCTACGCCGGACTACTTAATGGTCGCAAAGCATCGACCCACTGGGAGTACGAACAGGATTTCTGCCGCCGCTTTCCCTGCGTGCAGCTCGATACCAACGCCCTCTATGTGGATGACGATGGGCTGGTCACCTCGGCAGGCACTGCCGCCGGGTTGGACTGCTGCCTCTATCTGGTACGCCAGTACCACGGCTCGGCCATCGCCAACAAGGTGGCGCGGCGGCTGGTGATCCCGCCTCACCGGGAAGGGGGCCAAGCCCAGTTTATCGAACAGCCGGTGCCCGCCTCCACTCGCGATGTCAGGATGAACCAGTTGCTCGATCACCTGCGTGCCCATCTGGCCGAACCCCACACCCTGGATTCTCTGGCGGCCCACACCCTGATGAGCCGCCGCACCTTTACCCGCCGTTTTCATCAGGCTACCGGCCTCTCGGTGGGTGAATGGCTGCTGGCGGAGCGGCTCAGGCGCAGTCAGGAGCTGCTGGAGGTAAGCGGCCATTCCATCGATCGCATCGCCGAGCTGGTCGGCTTCAAGAGTGCCACCTCCCTGCGCAATCACTTTCGAGCCCGCTTTGCCATCTCCCCCAGCGAGTGGCGACGATCTTTTCGTGGCAACAATGTCTGATGACATCCTCTATACCCGCTCACTCCGCTATGGCAGGCTAACCAGAAATCCCGAGGAGTCATCCCATGTCCCGTTCCGAACGCCTGCTGGCCCTGCTCCAGCTGCTGCGCGGCCACCGTTACGCCATTACTGGCGCGGAACTGGCCAGCCAGCTTGGCATCAGCCTGCGCACCCTCTATCGGGATATCGCCACCCTGCAGGCACAAGGAGCCCATATCGAGGGCGAATCGGGGATCGGCTATGTGTTGCGTCCCGGCTTCATGCTGCCGCCACTGATGTTCAGTGAAGAGGAGCTGGATGCGCTGGTGCTGGGGTCACGTTGGGTAGTCGCCCACGGTGACGGAGCCTTGAGTGCATCGGCCAGCAGTGCGCTGGCCAAGATAGAAGCCGTGCTGCCCGCCGACTATCGCCAGCAGCTCCAGAGCAATGCCCTGCTGATCGGCACCTCCCGCAGCGACCGACTCACCGATGAAGCCCCGCTGCGCTGCGCCATCCGCCAGCAACGCAAGGTGACCCTGAGTTATCGTGACCTCAAGGATGAGGCCTCTGAGCGTACCGTCTGGCCCTTTGCCCTCGGCTACTTCGAACAGGTGCGGGTACTGGTAGCCTGGTGCGAACTGCGTCAGGGCTTTCGCCACTTTCGGGTCGATCGCATCACCCGGATGCAACCGCAAGATTGCCGCTATCCAAAAAGCAGAGAGAGCCTGCTGAAGAAGTGGCGCACCACCCAGCAGATCCCGCAACCGAAATTCATTGCTGACAGAAACTGACAGCAGGTAGCACCATGCTGACGGGGTCGGCGCCAATGCGCCATCTCATCAGCAAGGAGCATCACCATGTTAGTTCCCCAGTTCACCATCCTCTACGTTGCCAACCCGACCCGCAGTGCGCTCTTCTACCGCCAGCTGTTCGGGCGTGAACCGGTGGAAGAGTCACCTACCTTTGCCATGTTCGTATTCGAGTCAGGCGCCAGACTGGCGCTCTGGTCCAGTACCACCGTCGAGCCAGCCGTTACCCAAAGTGCTGGCGCCATGGAACTGGCCTTCTCGCTGCCTGATGAAACCAGTGTCGATTCTGGCTTGTCAGAGTGGCAAGCTCGTGGCCTGACCATCATCCAGCAACCAACCCGGATGGAGTTTGGCTATACCGGCATGGCTCTTGATCCCGATGGCCATCGCCTGCGACTCTACTGCCTGGCACCAGAACTGAGCTGAGTTATAACCATCAACACCAAGCAGTTTCATGTTTCACGTGGAACGTGCCATTTCCCCGCCCCTGAAAATAAAAAAAAGCCGCTCACAAGGAGCGGCTTTTTATATCGAACTGACTGCGTCGATTAGACGTCGAGGTTGGCTACGCGCAGGGCGTTGGTCTCGATAAAGTCACGACGGGGCTCAACGGCATCACCCATCAGGGTGGAGAAGAGCTGGTCCGCACCGACGGCGTCGTCGATGGTGACGCGCAGCATGCGGCGGGCTTCCGGATCCATGGTGGTTTCCCACAGTTGGTCCGGGTTCATCTCACCCAGCCCTTTATAGCGCTGGATGTAGATGCCGCGTTTGCCTTCGCCCATCAACCACCCGACGGCTTCCACAAAGTTGGCAACCGGCTTCACCTTCTCACCACGCTTGATGAAACCACCTTCCTCGATCAGGTTGGCGATCTCCTTGCCCAGCGAAACCAGCTGACGGTATTCACCGGATTGCAGGAAGTCGTAGCTGAGCGGATATTCGCGGTCGACACCGTGCTGACGTACCACGGCATGCGGCACGTACAGGCTGCGCTCTTCGTCACGACGAACCTGGATCTGGTACTGGATACCGTGGTTGCTCTCGTTGAGCACGGCTTCCATACCCTGACACCAGGCCAGCAGATCACTCTCGCTGTTCAGCAGCGCTTCGTTCAACTCCGGCTGATAGATCAGCTGGGTCAGTACCGCTTCCGGCGCACGACGAGACATGCGGGTGATCAGGTGAGTCACCGAGCGGTGCTGGTTGACCAGACGCTCCAGCGCCTCGCCACCGATGGCCGGAGCGGACTCGTTGACGTGCAGGGTCGCACCGTCCAGCGCCATGGCGGTCTGGTACTGCAGCAGCGCATCTTCGTCTTTCAGATACTGCTCCTGCTTGCCCTTCTTCACCTTGTAAAGCGGCGGCTGGGCGATATAGACGTAGCCACGTTCGATGATTTCCGGCATCTGACGATAGAAGAAGGTCAGCAGCAGGGTACGGATGTGCGCACCATCGACGTCCGCATCGGTCATGATGATGATGTTGTGGTAACGCAGCTTGTCCGGGTTGTACTCGTCACGACCGATACCGCAACCCAGTGCGGTGATCAGGGTGCCCACCTCCTGGGAGGAGATCATCTTGTCGAAACGGGCCTTCTCCACGTTCAGGATCTTGCCCTTGAGCGGCAGGATGGCCTGGTTCTTCCGGTTGCGACCCTGCTTGGCGGAACCGCCAGCAGAGTCCCCTTCCACTATGTAGAGTTCAGAGAGCGCCGGGTCTTTTTCCTGACAGTCGGCCAGCTTGCCGGGCAGACCGGCGATGTCCAGCGCGCCTTTGCGGCGGGTCAGTTCACGAGCCTTGCGGGCCGCTTCGCGGGCACGGGCCGCATCGATGATCTTGTTGACCACGATCTTGGCATCGCCCGGGTTTTCCAGCAGGAAGTCGGCCAGCTTCTCACCCATCGCCTGTTCGACCGCGGTCTTCACTTCGGAAGAGACCAGCTTATCCTTGGTCTGGGAGGAGAACTTGGGATCCGGCACCTTGACGGAGATAACGGCAATCAGACCTTCACGCACGTCGTCGCCACTGGCGGCAGACTTGGCCTTCTTGCTGTAGTCCTCTTTGTCCATATAGGAGTTCAGAGTACGGGTCAGCGCGGTACGGAAACCAACGAGGTGAGTACCACCATCCCGCTGCGGGATGTTGTTGGTGAAGCAGTAGACCCCTTCCTGATAGGCGTCGTTCCACTGCATCGCCACTTCAACGCCGATACCATCCTGCTCGGTGGTGAAATGGAACACCTTCGGGTGGATCGGGGTCTTGTTCTGGTTCAGGTACTCAACGAATGCCTTGATGCCACCCTCGTAGCAGAAATGCGCCTCGCGGCCATCACGCTCGTCTTGCAGACGGATGGAGACACCGGAGTTGAGGAAGGAGAGCTCGCGTAGGCGCTTGGCCAGGATCTCGTAGTGGAACAGGGTATCGCTGAAAATGGCAGGGCTCGGCCAGAAGCGAACTTCGGTACCGGTGCCGGTGCTGTCGCCAATCTGCTTGAGCGGCGCCTGCGGCTCACCCAGATGATAGGTCTGCTCATAGACGTGACCGTTACGACGAATAGTCAGCAACAGCTTGTCAGAGAGGGCGTTAACGACGGAGACACCCACGCCGTGCAGGCCGCCGGATACCTTGTAGGAGTTGTCATCAAACTTACCGCCAGCGTGCAGCACGGTCATGATGACCTCTGCGGCGGAGCGGCCCTCCTCCTCGTGCATGTCTACCGGGATACCCCGGCCATTATCACGCACAGATACAGAACCGTCGGAATGGATCTTGACCAGAATATCGGAGCAGTAGCCAGCGAGCGCCTCGTCAATGGAGTTATCGACGACCTCGAACACCATGTGGTGCAGACCCGAGCCATCATCCGTATCGCCGATATACATCCCCGGGCGCTTGCGGACCGCATCCAGGCCCTTCAGCACCTTGATATTCGAGGAGTCGTAAGTATTTTCACTCATAGCTTACTCTCTGCCTTCTCTAACGTTTCGGAGATTTTACCCTGTTCCACGTGGAACAACTTACAGTCATTCGCATCCATCATGTCTGCGAGCTGACCGGTGTCGATGGCGGTGATAAACACCTGGGACGCACACTGCTTCAGCCTTGCGGCCAGCAAGCGGCGCTTGTCGACATCCAGTTCAGAGGCAAAATCGTCAATTAAAAAAATACAGCCACGGCTGCTATGTTGATTCAAATAGAGCCCTTGGGCCAGTCGCATGGCGCAGACCAGCAACTTCAGCTGACCCCGGGACAAAATATCCTGAGCGGGTACACCGTTCGCCTTGAGGCGCACATCGGCTTTCTGTGGACCGACACCGGTATAGCCCAGCGCCCGATCCCGCTCAAACCCCGCCTCCAGCAGATCGCCGAGGGGAGTATCTTTCTCCCAGCCCCGGTAAAAGCCGAGACTGATATCGAATTCCGGCAGAAAATCCGCCGTCATCTCCTTGATCAGGGGCGTAATGGCCTGACAATAACTGGCGCGAAACTCGGCCAGCTCACCACCCAGCCGCACCAGCTCCTGATCCCAGAACGCCAGCTGGCGGTACTGGGTGCTCTGGCGCAGCAGCGCATTGCGCTGTTTCAGCAGCCGCCGCACTCGCCCCCACAGGGCAAAGAAGGTCGGCTCCTGATGGAAGACCCCCCAATCGAGCCAGGCGCGGCGAGCCTGAGGCCCGCCAGTCAGCAGGTTGAAGCCATCGGGATGGATCAACTGCACCGGCAACAGCTCCGCCAAATCGGCCAGCCGCTGGGCCTGCGCCCCGGCAATCTTGAGCTGGGTCTCGCCACTCTTGTCTTTGGCAAGACCGATCGGTACCTGACGCCCTTCCAGCTCGCACTGGGCAAACAGGGTAAAGGCTCTCTCCCCCTGGCGGATGACCCGCCCGGTCAAATGAGTGCGAAAGGAGCGCCCCAGACCAAGGTAGTGAATGGCTTCCAGCACGCTGGTCTTGCCGCTGCCATTGCACCCGACCAGAATGTTGAGGCCGGGCGACAGCTTGAGACTGGCTTGCTGGATATTGCGAAAGTCGCTGAGCTGGAGTTTGACCAGAGACACGACTAGATCCGCATCGGCATCACCACGTACTGAGCATCCTGATGTTCAAAATCCTCAATAATGGCACTGCTGATGGAATCGCTCAGGCTAATCCGAATTTGGTCACATTTTAACGTATTCAGCACGTCGAGCACATAAGAGACGTTAAAGCCGATCTCCATCTCGCCAGCGGTATATTGTACGTCAAGCAGCTCTTCGGCTTCTTCCTGTTCCGGGTTGTTGGCGGTGATGCGCAGCAGGTTTTCCTGCAGATTGAGACGCACCCCACGGAATTTCTCGTTGGAGAGGATGGCGGCGCGGGCAAACGCCTGACGCAGATCCTCACGGCCGGCGATCAGGGCCTTGTCGCTGTTGCGCGGAATGACGCGGCGCCAATCCGGGAAGCGGCCATCCACCAGCTTGGAGGTGAAGATGAAGCCGTCGAGGGCAGCACGCAGGTTGCTGCGGCCGATCTGCAGCCGCACCGGCTTATCTTCTGCTTCCAGCAGACGCACCAGCTCCAGTACCCCTTTGCGCGGCAGGATAACCTGATGATCGGGCAGCGATTCCCCGACTACCTCGCGGCGGCAGGTAGCAAGACGGTGACCGTCGGTCGCCACGGTACGCAGACCGTGACCTTCACTCTCGAACAGCATGCCGTTCAGGTAGTAACGCACATCCTGGCTGGCCATGGAGAACTGGGTCGCATCGATCAGCTTCTTCAGCTCCAGCTGGCTGATATCGAACTCGAGCACGGATTCCCAATCCTCGATGTTCGGATACTCGGTCGCCGGCAGGGTCGAGAGGTTGAAGCGGGAGCGACCGGACCGGATGATCAGGCGCTCGCCTTCGGTATTGAGACGGATCTCGGCGCCTTCCGGCAGACCACGGCAGATATCCAGCAGCTTGCGCGCCGGTACTGTGGTGCGGCCATCTTCGCTGGCCCCGTTCAGATAGACCTGACCGATCATCTCTACTTCGAGATCGGTACCGGTCAGTGACAGCAGACCGTTGCTGACATCAAGCAGCACGTTGCCGAGGATCGGCAGGGTCGGTCGGCCGCCGAGGGCGCCGGACACCAGTTGCAGAGGACGTAACAGGGCCTCACGGCTAATTTCGAGCTGCATCTGTGCTCTCCGTTGTGATTAGGAGGAAAAGATTCGGATCAGGTTGGAATATTCGCGCTGCATCTGTCCACTCGATTCCGTTATCAGGAAGAAAGGGTACGGATCAGGTTGGAATAGTCCTCCTTGATGTCGTGACTCTCCTCCTTCAGCTGCTCGATCTTGCGGCAGGCATGAAGAACGGTAGTGTGGTCACGGCCACCAAAGGCATCACCTATCTCCGGCAAACTGTGGTTGGTCAGCTCCTTGGCCAGTGCCATCGCCAGCTGGCGCGGACGGGCAACAGAGCGGGAACGACGCTTGGAGAGCAGATCCGCCAGCTTGATCTTGTAGTACTCCGCCACCGTCTTCTGGATATTGTCGATGGTGACCAGCTTCTCCTGCAGTGCCAACAGGTCGCGCAGCGCTTCGCGCACGAAATCGATGTTGATGGCACGGCCGGTGAAGTTGGCGTTGGCGATCACCCGGTTGAGGGCGCCTTCCAGTTCACGGACGTTGGAGCGCAGACGTTTGGCGATGAAGAAGGCCACTTCGTCCGGCAGATGGATCTGGTTCTCGTCCGCCTTGCGCATCAGGATCGCGACGCGGGTCTCCAGCTCAGGCGGCTCGATCGCCACGGTCAGGCCCCAGCCGAAGCGGGACTTGAGGCGATCCTCGACACCGTTGATCTCCTTCGGATAGCGATCCGAGGTCAGGATGATCTGCTGGTTACCTTCCAGCAAGGCATTGAAGGTATGGAAGAACTCCTCCTGGGAGCGCTCCTTGTTGGCGAAGAACTGGATGTCATCGATGAGCAGGGCATCGACGCTGCGGTAGTAACGCTTGAACTCTTCAATGGCGTTGTTTTGCAGCGCTTTCACCATGTCCTGGACGAACCGCTCGGAGTGCATATAGATGACTTTGGCATCTTTTTTACTCTCCTTGATGGCATTGCCAACGGCGTGCAGCAGGTGGGTTTTACCCAGGCCGGTACCGCCATAGAGGAACAGCGGGTTGTAAGCACCACCCGGATTGTCCGCCACCTGACGGGCAGCCGCACGCGCCAACTGGTTGGACTTACCTTCGACGAAGTTCTCGAAGGTATAGTTCACGTTGGTGTTGCTCTTGTGGTTCGGCTCAGGCTTGGTTTCAGCCTTGCTTTCCCAGCTCTTCTGCAAGTTATTCACAGGCGCGGCACCCTGTACCGGCGCTCTGCTTGCAGCGACGGTAACGGGGTGAGGACGATTGCCGATATCAAAACGCAGAGCGGGGCCATCGACCCCGCAGAGTTCGTTGATGATGCCGTTAACCCGGATGAGATACTTGTCTCGTACCCAGTCCAGAACAAAGCGATTCGGTGCATACAGGGTCAGAGTATTGTCACTCAACTCCGCTTGAAGCGGCCGGATCCACATGCTGAATTCTGCCGAGGGCAACTCATCTTGCAGCCGGTTAAGGCACTGCTGCCATAGCGAAGCAGTCACTCTAAACTCCTGTCGATTGATTAACTAAAGACCGGCTATTCTACGTTTTTAGCTGCCGGATCTCCAGCCATCGCCCGGTGGATCCAGCAAATAAGATCCTTGACTTTCAAGGATCCAGCGCCTTTGGATCGGATTTCATCCCCAAAGTTACCCACAGCTTGATCCACTGCTGCAACTGGCGGATCTCGTGCTGCACTCCTGTTATTTCATATAACCAAATGTCATTTATTTTTTAAATTTTATTCCAATAACATCAGCGCCAAAGCAGTGATTACAACTACAAATACAAGACATTGAGAGAGAGAAAACCCATGAAAACTTCCATCAAGCTTATTTCCGGCGCAGCCATCCTGCTCGCCACCCTGTCCGGTCAGGCCATTGCCCAGGAGACCATCAAGGTCGGCATGTCCGGCAAATATTTCCCGTTCACCTTCGTCAAGCAGGACAAGCTGCAGGGTTTTGAAGTGGATATGTGGAACCAGATCGGCGAGCGCACCGGCTACAAGGTCGAATTCGTGACCGCCAGCTTCTCCGGCCTGTTCGGCATGCTGGAAACCGGCCGCATCGATACTATCTCCAACCAGATCACCATCACCGACGAGCGCAAGGCGAAGTACGACTTCTCCCAGCCTTACGTCTATGACGGCGCCCAGATTGTGGTACGCAAGGGCAACAACACCATCCACGGCATCAAGGATCTGGAAGGCAAGAAGGTGGCCGTGAACCTGGGTTCCAACTTCGAAGAGCTGCTGCGCAAGAACGACCCGAACAAGAAGATCGATATCCGCACCTATGACTCCGCCTTCGAGCAGGATGTTGCCCTGGGTCGCATCGATGCCTTCGTGATGGACCGCGTCTCCACCGCCCAGCTGATCAAAGAGTCCAAGCTGCCGCTGCAACAGGCTGGCGCACCGTTCGAGACTATCGAGAACGCCCTGCCCTTCCTGAAGACCCCGGAGAAACAGGCGCTGCTGAAGAAGGTCGACGAGGCCCTGACTGCCATGCGCAAGGATGGCTCCCTGCGTCAGATCTCCGAGAAATGGTTCGCTTCCGACATCACCGACAAATAAATGATGGAATTTGACCTCGAATACACGCTGGGGCTGTTTCCCATCCTGCTCAAATATCTGGGCACCACGATGGAGATGGCCCTGTGGGGATTCGTGCTGGCACTCGTACTCTCGCTGGCCCTGGCGATAGTACGGGTGTTTCGCGTCCCCGCGATTCACTGGCTGGCGATGCTCTATATCTCGTTCTTTCGGGGTACACCGCTACTCGTTCAGCTGTTCCTGCTCTACTACGGACTGCCGCAACTGTTCCCGATCTTCGTGGGGATGGATGCCTTTACTGCCGCCATCGTCGGTCTGACCCTGCATTTCGCCGCCTACATGGCCGAGTCGATCCGAGCAGCCATCCTCGGCATTCACAAAAGCCAGATGGAAGCGGCGCTCAGTATCGGCATGAGCCGTTATCAGGCGATGCAGCGGATCATCCTGCCGCAGGCGGCACGCATCGCCACCCCGTCGCTGATGAACTACTTCATCGACATGATCAAGAGCACCTCGCTGGCCTTCACACTGGGAGTGGCCGAGATCATGGGCAAGGCGCAGATGGAAGCCTCCTCCTCCTTCAAGTTCTTCGAGAGCTTTATGGCGGTGGCGCTGATCTACTGGGTGGTGGTGATCTTCTTTACCCGCTTGCAGCACCTGCTGGAAATTCGTCTCAACCGTGCCTATTAGGGGTTTGCCATGACAAAGCAACTGACCCGCTTGCAATGCACGCCGGAAGTCCGTTTTAACACTGCGCCTGTTTAAAGGAGGGCTCTCATGATCAAGCTAACCGGCCTCTCCAAGGCATATCACGGCAATCAGGTGCTCAATGGCATCGATCTGGAGGTCAAAAAGGGGGAAATTGTCGTCATCATCGGTCCCTCCGGCACCGGCAAGTCGACTCTGTTGCGCTGCCTGAACCTGCTGGAGACCCCGGATGCAGGTTCGCTTGCCATCGACGATCTGCAGCTCAATCTGGCAAATGCCAGCGAGCAGCAGGCGATCGAGCTGCGCAAACGGGCCTCCTTCGTGTTCCAGAACTACGCCCTGTTTGCCAACAAGACGGCGCTCGACAACATCGCCGAAGGGCTGATCACCGTCTGGAAGCAGCCAAAATCGGAGGCCCGCGCCACAGCGCTCGGCATCCTCAAGGACATTGGTCTCGCCGACAAGCAGGATGCCTATCCGGCCTCCCTCTCCGGCGGCCAGCAGCAACGGGTCGGCATCGGTCGGGCCATGGCGGCCCACTCCAAGGTGATCCTGTTTGACGAACCCACCTCGGCGCTCGATCCGGAATGGGTCGACGAGGTTTTGGGACTGATGAAAGAGTTGGCCCGCCAGCACCAGACCATGGTGGTGGTGACTCATGAGATTGAATTTGCTCGTGATGTTGCCGATCGGGTGATCTTCATGGAAGGGGGGCGGATCGTCGAGCAGGGCCCGCCGGATCAGATATTGGTCGATCCCAAGGATCCCCGTACCCGGGAGTTCTTGCGGAAAGTCCTTAAATAGCTCTCTCTTTGGCGGCCTGGCCGCCTTTTTTATTGAGGGATCCCTTGTTTAACCCCGGGTTGCCAGTATAATCCGGAGCCCTTGATCCTCTGGATCCTCACGCTCGGCAGCGGCCTTTTCAAGACCACGGCAGGATGAGAGGGAACGGCGGATTGACTAAAAGCCGAACTCTGTTTAGAATTCGGCCTCTTTTGCTAGTCGTCACACGCTATAGCTGGCGCGTCGGCTAAGTGTGACAATCAAAACTGTACAGAAATACGGAATCGAATCATGAAACGTACTTTTCAACCGTCCAACCTGAAGCGCAAGCGCTCTCACGGTTTCCGCGCCCGCATGGCAACTGCCAACGGTCGTAAAGTTCTGGCCGCTCGTCGTGCCAAGGGTCGTGCCCGCCTGGTAGTCTAATGCCTACCCAGCACACCTTCTCTCGGGAGTTACGTCTGTTAACTCCCGAACACTTCAAACGCGTTTTCGCCGAGCCTGTCCGGGCCGCCTCTCCGCAGATTACCCTTCTCGCTTCTCCCAATTCGCTCGAACACCCTCGTCTTGGTCTCGCTGTGCCCAAAAAAGCACTCAAGCGTGCCGTTTGGCGTAATCGTGTCAAACGGGTGGTTCGGGAAAGTTTCCGCCTCAAACAACATCAGCTGCCCGCTATCGACATCGTGGTGATCGCCAAGGCCGGTGTGAAAGAGATGGATAACGAGGAACTGTTCAAGTTACTGGAAAAGCTATGGCGCACCCTGTCACGCCGTTGCAATGGGTAGCTATCAAACTGATACGCCTGTATCAGCTAATCATTAGCCCTCTGCTCGGGCCGCGCTGCCGTTTTACCCCAACTTGTTCCCAATTTGCGATAGAAGCCATCCGACTTCACGGTTTCATAAAAGGCGTTTGGTTAGCCAGCAAACGTCTATTAAAATGCCATCCCTTATCCGAGGGTGGTTATGACCCGGTTCCGCAACCAAAGCGAAGAAACTGAAAACTATGGAATCACAACGCAATCTACTCCTGATCGGTTTGCTGTTCGTGAGCTTTCTGCTCTGGCAACAGTGGGAGTCCGACAAGGCTCCGAAGCCGGCCCCGACTACCGTGGCCCAAACCGAACATTTCGTACCTGAAGCCGGTCAGACCGGTGATATTCCTCAGGTTTCCGAGCAAGCCAATGCGACTGCCGCACGCAAGCTGATCACCGTCTCCTCTGACGTGCTCAAGCTGACCCTGGATACCCAGGGTGGCGACATCGTGTCTGCCGAACTGCTGTCTCACAAACTGGAAGAGGGCAAGGACCAACCGTTCGTGCTGCTGACCAGCAAGCCCGAGCACCTCTATATCGCCCAGAGCGGTCTGGTGGGTCGCAACGGTCCGGACAGTCAGGCCGAAGGTCGTCCTACCTATGAAGCCGCCCAGACCAGCTATCAGCTGGCCGATGGTCAGGATCAAGTCGTCGTTCCGATGACCTGGACCGACAGCAAGGGCGTGGTCTTCACCAAGGAGTTCATCCTCAAGCGTGGCGATTATGCCGTTGGCGTTGATTACAAGATCGACAACAAATCTGCCGAGCCGGTTCAGGTGCAGTTCTATGGTCAGCTGAAGCAGACCGTAGCCACACCGAAGGATCAGGAAGGTCATGCCATGGTAGCCAGCGCTTACCGTGGTGGTGCCTTCTCCACTGAAGATACCCGCTACAAGAAGTACACCTTCGACGAGATGAAGGATGCCGACCTGAACAAGACCACCAAGGGTGGTTGGGTCGCCATGCTGCAACACTACTTCGTCTCTGCCTGGGCACCGAATGCCGACGATACCAACAGCTTCTACAGCCGTGTGATCCCGGGCAAAGGCCAGGCCATCATCGGTTACAAGGCGCCGCTGGTTGACGTGGCTGCCGGCCAACAGGCTGAAGTGACCAGCAAGCTGTGGGTTGGTCCCAAGCTGCAAGACCAGATGGCCAAGGTGGCTAACCACCTCGACCTGACCGTCGACTACGGCTGGCTGTGGTTCATCGCCCAACCGCTGCACTGGCTGCTGACCGTGTTCCACGGTTTCGTCCAAAACTGGGGTCTGGCCATCATCATGCTGACCCTGCTGGTACGCGGCATCATGTTCCCGCTGACCAAGGCCCAGTACACCTCCATGGCCAAGATGCGCATGCTGCAACCCAAGATTGCGGCCCTGCGCGAGCGCTTCGGCGATGACCGCCAGAAGATGTCTCAGGGCATGATGGAGCTGTACAAGAAGGAGAAGGTCAACCCGCTGGGTGGCTGTCTGCCGATCCTGGTTCAGATGCCGATCTTCATCGCCCTTTACTGGGCACTGATGGAGTCTGTTGAGCTGCGCCACGCGCCGTTCGCCCTGTGGATCACTGACCTGTCAGTGAAGGACCCCTTCTTCGTGCTGCCAATCCTCATGGGTGCCTCCATGTGGTATCTGCAGAAGATGAGCCCGACCACCGTAACCGACCCGATGCAGCAGAAAGTGATGCAGTTCATGCCGATCATCTTCACTTTCATGTTCCTCTGGTTCCCGGCTGGCCTGACTCTCTACTGGCTGGTGAGCAACGTCATCTCCATCATCCAGCAGACCATCATCTATCGTCAGCTGGAGAAGAAAGGACTGCATTCACGCAGCTAATCTTCCCGTGATGACAAAAGAGGCGGCCTTCGGGCCGCCTTTTTTATTACAATGTCCCCACTACGTTTTCCTATCAGCGAACAAACGAGCCAAGCAAGATGACAACAGATACGATCGTGGCCCAGGCCACCGCGCCAGGCCGTGGTGGCGTCGGCATAGTCCGGGTCTCCGGCCCCGCCGCCGAACAGGTCGCCGGGATAGTGCTCGGCAAGCTCCCGCGGGTGCGCTACGCCGAATATCTGCCGTTCAGGGATGAGCAAGGCCAGGTACTGGATCAGGGCATCGCCCTGCTGTTCAAAGCCCCCAACAGCTTCACCGGCGAGGATGTGCTGGAGCTGCAGGGCCACGGCGGCCCCGTCATCATGGACATGCTGATCCGCCGCATTCTGAAAATCGACGGCATTCGTCCTGCCCGGCCCGGCGAGTTCAGCGAGCGCGCCTTCATCAACGACAAGCTGGATCTGGCCCAGGCCGAAGCTATCGCTGACCTTATTGAAGCCTCCAGCGAACAGGCCGCCCGCAGCGCCATGCACTCCCTGCAGGGGCAGTTCTCCAGCAAAATTCAGCAACTGGTGGAGAGCCTGATCCGGCTGCGCATCTATGTGGAAGCGGCCATCGACTTCCCGGACGAGGAGATCGACTTCCTCTCCGATGGCAAGGTGGCGGGCGACCTCTACGCCATCATGTCCGAGCTGGACGATGTCCGCGGGGAAGCCAAACAGGGCGCCCTGCTGCGGGAAGGGATGAAGGTGGTGATCGCCGGTCGTCCCAACGCCGGCAAATCGAGCCTGCTAAATGCCCTGGCGGGCCGTGAGTCGGCCATCGTCACCGAGATCGCCGGTACCACCCGCGATGTGCTGCGCGAGCATATCCATCTCGATGGCATGCCGCTGCACATCATCGACACCGCCGGTCTGCGCGACACCCAGGACAAGGTGGAACAGATCGGTATCGAGCGCGCCTGGGCCGAGATCGAACAGGCCGACCGGGTGCTGTTTATGGTGGATGGCACCACCACGGACGCGGTCGACCCGCGGGAAATTTGGCCGGAATTTGTTGATCGGTTGCCAAAAAACATCGGCCTCACTGTCATTCGCAACAAGGCCGACCTGACCGGCGAGGATCTGGCACCGAGTCAGGAGCAGGGCCACGCCGTCTACCGCATCTCCGCCAAGACCGAGCTGGGGCTGCCTGCCCTGCGCGAGCACCTGAAGGCTTGCATGGGCTTCCAGGGCAACACCGAAGGAGGCTTTATGGCCCGCCGCCGCCATCTGGATGCGCTGGAGCGCGCCGCCGAGCGCCTGCTGGTGGCCAAGGAGCAGCTGGAAGTGTTCGTGGCCGGTGAGCTGGTGGCCGAAGAGTTGCGCCTGGCGCAGGAGTCCCTCTCCGAGATCACCGGCGAATTCAGCTCCGACGATCTGCTGGGCCGTATCTTCTCCAGCTTCTGCATCGGCAAGTAAGCCGGTTCGGCAAACAATAAAAAGCCCGGGCTAATCCCGGGCTTTTTATTGTGCGTTTTTTGTCCGCGAACCTAGAGGCGACGCAGGCACCACATGAAGTAAGCGCCCCCTAACAAGGTGGAGACCAGCCCGACCGGCACCTCCTGCGGGAAGAGGACCTGCTGGCCAACCCAGTCAGCCGACACCATCAACAGGGCACCGGAAGCGGCGGCCCCAAGCAGGTGCCAGCGTGCCCGCACCAACCCCATCAGCTTGGCCATATGTGGCGCCAATAGACCGACGAACGAGAGCGGCCCGACCACCAGGGTGGCGCTGGCAGTGAGCACGGCCACCAGCAGCAAGATGGCGAGCTGGGCACGGTTGAGGCGAATGCCAAGCGCAGTCGCTACAGCACTCCCCATCGGTAGCAGATCGAGCCAACGACTCACCAGCAGGCAGGCGGCCAGCATCAACAACGCCAGCCCCACCAGCCCACAGGCCACCGGCAGGGTGACGTAATAGGTGGAACCGGACATCCAGGAGAGCAGTTGCTGCACCCGCAGGTCACCGTTGGCCAGCGCGATAGCCTGCAGCGGCTCAAACAACGCTGTGATGGCGATACCTGAGAGCAGGATCCGCTCCGGCTGGAAGCCGTGCTTGCGATTAATCACCACCAGCAGCAACAGGCAGCCGAAGGCACCGAGCAAGCCACCGGACAGCATCAGCGGCAGGGGCAATGCAGGCAGCAACAGCGCCGTCGCTATCACCCCCATAAAGGTGCCGCCGCTCACCCCCAGCAGCTCCGGGCTCGCCATAGGATTGTTGCTGACCCGCTGCAACAGGGTGCCCGCCAGCGCCAGCAACACGCCAGCAGCTCCCGCCGCCAGAGTGCGCGGCAACCGCCACTCCAGCTGGGCCTGCCAGCGGAGCCAGCTTGGCCAGCTCCAGCCCGTCATTCCCTGCCCCAACAGCAGGGTGGCGACCACGGCCAGCAGCAGCCCGACCAGCAACAGGCCGATAAGGCGAGCCGGAGCCGGATGGCGAGCCACCAGCAGGCCAGCGTTTGCCTTAGGCGTACCCGACTTGATACCTAGGCGCGGGATCAGCCAGAGCAGCAGCGGCGCCCCCAGCAGGGCGGTCATGGCGCCGGTGGGGATCAAGACTGGCCAGAAGCGACTCAGACTCTGCAGCAACAGATCGGTCGCCGCCAGCAGCAGGGCGCCGAGGATTGGAGCCCACAGCAGCCGCTGGCCAAGCTGGCGGATCCCGAGCAACCGCACCATGGCGGGCGCTGCCAACCCGATAAAGCCGATCAGCCCCACCACGCTCACCACGCAAGCGGTGACAAACACCGCCAGCCCCAGTCCGGCAAAACGCAGATGTTGAAGGGAGACCCCCAGACTGCGGGCGCTGGCATCATCCAGCTCCAGCACCGCCAGCGGGCGTACCAGCACAACGGCCAGCACCGCAGCTGCCAGCAGGCGGGGCAACAGGTAACTCACCCCGCTCCAGCTATTCTGCACTAGCGAACCACTGCCCCACACCAGCAAACCTTTCAGCTCCTCCTGAAAGAACAGCAAGAGCCCCATGCTGATGGCCGCCAGATAGAGGTTGATCACCAGCCCGGCAAAGACGATGACCACCGGATTGAGCTGACGACGCCAGGCCAGGGCAAACACCAGTGCCATCGCGAGGCAGCCACCGGCCATGGCGATCCACTCCCGCCCCAGCAACAGCCAGGAGGGGGCAAACAGGGTCACCATCATCAACGCCAGTTGGGCACCGGAGGCCACCCCCAAGGTGGTCGGTGACGCGAGCGGGTTGCGCAGCACCTGCTGCATCAGGGTGCCCGCCAGCCCGAGCGCCGCCCCGGCCAGCAGGGTGACCGCCAAGCGGGGCAACCAGCTGAAATGCACCACCGCTTGGCTGACGTCATTAAGATTGGGGGCGAAGAGGCTCTGCCACCAGAGCGCAGCGGGCAGCTGGCGAGCCAGCTCCCAATACGCGAGCGAGAGGGTCAACCCCAGCAGGATCGAGACCGGCCGCAGCAGCGGCGATGTGAGCAGTCGCTTCATCGGCTCGCCTCCATACGCTCGGCATCTTGCAACAATGCATCGCTGAGCAGACCGGCGAAACGGCGGGCGGCCAATACGCCACCAAAACTCCAGACCGCAGGCAGATGCAGCACGGGCGCCTGCCTTACCAGCGGCAGATGCTGCCACAGCCCAGGCTCCTGCAGCCGTTCGCTCACCCCTACCGGGATGGGATCGACCACCACCAGCCGCGCGGTTGGCAAGGTCATAAACTGCTCGATGCTGACCACCGAGAAACCCCAGTCATTGGTCTGCTCCTGCCAGCCATTACGCAGCCCAAGCCGCGTCATCACCGCATCGAACAGGCTGTGGCGACCAAACACCCGCACATGGCGCTCATCGATAAACTGCACCACCAGCAGGGGCGGCAGATCCGCAGGCAATCCGGCCTGCATACTGGCGAGATCCCGATCCAGCCCGGCCAGCAGCCATTCGCCCTCGGCGGTTTTGCCCACCATACGGGCGAGAGTCAGGGTCACCTCGTGCAGCCGCTGCCACAGATCGGTTTGCCCATCATAGAGGGCGATGGTACTCACCGGCGCGATGCGGGAAAGAGTTGGCGCCAGCGGGGCCGCCAGCGGCGAGATGAGGATGCGATCGGGTTTGAGCTCCGCCAGCAACTCGCGGTTGGGCTGGGTGCGCAGGCCGATATCCACCACTCCGGCGGGCAGCCGTGGCTCACCGACCCAGGCCTGATAGGGGCCAGCATCCCCCACAGCCAGCGGCGTCACCCCGAGCGCCAGCAGGGTTTCGGCTATGGTCCAGTCGACGGTGGCGATACGGGGTAGCGGCGCAGAAGCGATCGGGGATGTGTCGGCCTGCGCCACAAGTGGTAACAACAGGCTGATAAGGCAGGGAGCCATCTTCTTCAATAAAAGGTTCAAGGATGCCCCCGGTCAGACGATGGCGATGGGATGAGCATGAGCCGGGTGGCGAATGACCTCCATCGGAATGCCATAGATGGCGTGCAGGGTCTCGCTGGTCATGAGCCCCTCAGGTTCACCGTGGGTAAGCAGGCTGCCGGAGTGGAGCGCCACCAGCCGATCACAGAAGCGGGAAGCCATATTGATGTCGTGAATGACGATGATGACCCCGAGGTTGAGCTGACGGCTCAACTGCTTGACGAGCGTGAGCACCTCCACTTGATGGGCCACATCCAGCGCGGCCAGCGGCTCGTCCAGCAGGATGAAGCGGCTCTCCTGCGCCAGCAGCATCGCCAGCCAGACCCGCCCCCGCTCGCCGCCGGAGAGGGTATCCACCAGCCGATCGGCAAAGCGTTCGGTATGGGTAAGGGCGATGGCCCGCTCGACCTGACGGTGATCCTCCGCCCCCATCCGGCCCAGCAGGCCGCGCCAGGGGTAGCGGCCCATCTCCACCAGCTCCCGCCCGAGCAGATTCTCGGCGCTCGGCAGATGCTGGGGCAGATAGGCCACCTGACGGGCAAACTCCCGGTTGCCCCAGTCGGGTAGCGGCTTGCCATCGAACAGGATCTCGCCGTCGCTGAGGGGTTGCTGGCGTGCCAGCAGCTTGAGCAGGGTCGATTTGCCCGACCCATTGTGGCCGATGAGGCCATAGACCTGTCCCTGCTCGAAACGCAGGTCGGTGGGGTGCAGCAGCGTGCGGTCGTTCACCACAAAACTCGCTGATTTCATCTCAAACATAAGCAATTCCTGTGCTGGCTTGCCGCCAGTCTCATCGGTGCCGGCATCAAGCCGGCACCTCACAATCCAGATGGGCGATCGCATCGCGGCTCACTGCGGCGCGGCACGCCCCGGTCAGTTCGGTGAGCTGACCCTGACGCATCTCCAGCAGGCGATCAGCCAGCGGGAAGTAGTGATCGTCGTGACTGATGGCAATCACCGTCTTGCCCATCTCCTTGAGGCGCGGCAACAGCACCTGATAGAAGATGCGGCGGAACTGGGGATCCTGATCCGCAGCCCACTCGTCAAACAGCATCACCTCGCGCTGCTCGGCCAGCGCCAGCAGCAGGGCGACCCGCTTGCGCTGCCCCTGAGAGAGTTCGATATCGGCGATAAAGCCATCCTCGATGGTGAGCTTGCGGCCCATCTGCAACCGCTCCAGCCACTCGGCCACCAGCTCATCCTTGGGTTCCGGCCCCAGCAGGTGCTGGAACAGGTGATAGTCGGTGAAGATGGCGGAGAAGAGCGCCAGATAGCCGTTGCGATCGGTGACGGGTTCACCATCCAACAGGATGCGGCCCGATACCGGCTGGTAAAGGCCGGTCAACAGCATGGCCAGCGTCGACTTGCCGGAGCCATTGCCGCCGATGATGAAGATCTGCTCCTCCTTTTCGATGACCAGATCGATGGGGCCAACGGCAAAACCGCCCTCCCCCTGATAGTGAAAGCTCACCTGCTCCAGCTCGATACGCTGCCAGGGGCGGATGGCGGGCGGCAGCGGGAAGTCCGCATCCGGCTCGGCCAGATTGAGGGCGGCTATCTTGTCGAACGCCACCTGAGCGGCAAGCAGGGTCGGCAGGGCGCCAATCCCCTGCAACAGCGGGGTGCGCAGGAACAGCAGGGTCAGGGCGAAGGTGGCGGCCACATTGGTGTTGGCCCAGCCAAGGCCGTTGGCCAGAAAGAAGACCAGACCGATGGCCCCCAGCATCATGATATTCGACCAGTTCACCGCGCTCAGGTGATAGGTGTCGGCGCGAATGATCTGCTGGCGGTAGTCACGGGCATTTTGCTCATAGAGCTGGTGGTAAACGAAGTGAGCCCGCTCGCGGTTGAGCGCCAGCTCCTTGCTGCCGGCGATGATGGCCTGATAGTTCTGATAGAGCCGATCTTCGGCCTGACGCATGTGGGAGAGATGGCGATAAACACGGTTCACCAGCAACCAGCCCACCACCATGGTGACGGTGACCCAGAGTGCGGTCACCCCGAGTAATGCAGGAGAGAGCCAGCCAAGATAGAGGGCAGAACCAAGCGTGAGCACCAGTCCCTGCACCAGCTCCGGCAGGCGCACGAAGGCGATGGTGATCTGGCCGATATCGCTGGAGAGGGAGGCCAGCAGCGGCCCCTGACCTATCTGGCGAATGCGGGCGACATCGGTATCCAGCAGTTGCTTGAGCAGACGGCCGCGCAACCGGTAGACAAAATGGTGACCGAGAGTGGTCAGGGCCAGCTGAGATCCGAGAGTGATCACCAGCAGCAACACAATCAGGCCGACCAGCTGACCGAGGATCGGCAGCGGATCACCTATAGATTCGATAAGAGACTGATTGATAAAAGCAATGACGCCAATCCCGCTGACGGCACTGAGCAGACTGAGCAGGGTAATGGCGATAAAAGGCCAACGATATTGGCGATAAACCAGAGACAAGAGTTCCATAACGGACCGGTATTCCAGAGAGATCAGAACAACTGCGGGTGAAAAGAAGGGCGGGAATCCGGTTCCCGCCCGACTTCGATTACCAGCGGTAGTTGATGCTGCCCACTACGCTGCGCGGCTCGCCGTAGTAGCAGTAGTAGTCACAACTGGCCACGTAGGTTTCACCCAGCAGGTTGTTGACGTTGAGCTGGGCACGCCAGTTCTTGGCAAAGTCATACCCGATCATCGCATCCCAGACGGTATGGGCCGGCACCTCGGCAGAGCCGTAGATGGGGGTATAGTCCGCATTCACGGCGCCAATACCCACGCTGGAACCGATATAACGCACACCGGTCCCCAGCTCCAGACCCGAAGCCACCCCTTGCTGCACCTTGTAGTTATCCCAGAAGGAGGCCTGGTGCCGCGGGATCAGGCTGGCACGTCGATCGCCACTGCCGGTGTCGTTAGTTTTGGCATCGGTGTAGGTATAAGCAGCGGTCAGACGCAGTGCATCGGTCACCTGCACGCTCCCTTCCAGCTCAACCCCCTGAGAGGTCACTTCACCCGCCTGGGTCTGCTGGCCGGAACCGGTAGAGACCAGCGAGTTGGTCTGGGCCAGATCGAACAGCGCCAGATTGATGTAACCGTCGAGGAAGGCAGGCGCATACTTCACGCCGGTCTCGTAGAGCTTGCCCTTGAGCGGCTTGTAGGAGTTTCGGGTGTTAGGATCGATCCCCGGCAGCACCTCGAACGACTCGGCATAGGCAAAGTAGGGAGAGAGGCCGTTGTCAGCCAGATACATCAGGCTGCCCGAGAGGGATAGCTCGTGATCGTACTGGCGCTCGTCCTTGCTGGTATTGGTGTTGTGGGTCTCCACATAGTCAAAACGGCCACCGGCAGTCAGCAACCAGCGATCGTCCCAGCGGATCTGGTGCTGGGCATAGAGGCCGCTCTGGCCCTTGCTGCTCTTCTGGTGAGTGGCGGTCGATTCGTCAAAACCGGGGAAGCCGCTGTAATCCGGGTTCATGGTATTGATGGAGCCCATACCGTAGTTGTCGGCCTCGACCCCTTCATTGACATGACGCTGCAGATCAACCCCCAGCAACAAGGTCTGCTCGGTGCTGTCGGTGTTCCAGTAGCCCACCATCTGGTTGTCCATGGTGGCACTCTTGGTATTGCCATCGCGGTAAACCAGGCCACGACTGGCGGTTGTGCCTTCATAGGTCGGGAAGATATAGGTCTGGCGCAGCAGCAGATCGTTATAGTTGAAGCGGACGTTCTGCTTGAACTCCCAAGTCTGGTTGAGCTGGTGGGCCAGCTCATAACCGGTGGAGATCTGGGCATTGCGGTTGCTATCGTAATCCGGCTGACTCAGGTTGGTGGAGGGATCAATCTGGCCACCTGACGTATTCAGGGTGCCATAGACCGGGAAGAAGCCGTTGGTCGGGACCCCTTCGTCGTGCAGGAAGCTGGCCAGCAGGGTCAGACTGGTACGATCCGAAAGATCGAAGGTGATGCTGGGCGCCAGATAAACCCGATCGTTGTAAGTACCGGTAAGCACACCATCACGCTCTTTATAAAGAGCAACCATGCGGTAGCGGCTGTTGTCGGAGAGCGCGTCAGAGACATCCACCCCGACCTGACGATGATCCCGGCTGCCAAGCTGCAGATCTACCTGCCCTTGCGGCGTGGCGGTCGGTCGCTTGCTGATGGCATTGATCACCCCGCCCGGAGGCGCCTCACCGTAAAGGATCGAGGCTGGCCCCTTCAGCACTTCCACACTCTCCAGACCGAACGGTTCCGGCGTCCAGACGTAGTAGCCGGTGCCAAACAAGCGGTTGCCATCCAGATAAGAGGCGGCATCGAAGCCACGCACCTTGAACCAGTCGGTGTTGTTGTCGGATCCATAGAGACCGGTCAATACGCCGGAACGGTAGCGAATCGCTTCATCCAGCTGCAACACGGCGTGCTGATCCAGTTCCTCGCGATTAACCACGGAGACGGCGCGAGGGGTCTCGGCCATAGGCACTTCCACCTTCATGGCCGTACCGGTCACCACCATGGTTTCGCTGGCTTTGGGCAGCTCAGCGGTGGTTTGTTCGGCCATCAGCGGCAGAGAGACGAGCAAACCGGAGAGCGAAAGCACGCCGAAGGCGCCCTTCTTGCCGGGGCCTGTAGTGTATTTTTGCGCAATCATATTAAAGTCTCGTTTATCAATGAGTTATGTTGTTTTAATTGTTATTTGTGGTCGTTTGTCACGACATCACCCTGTTCCATGGGCGAATAAAGCAGCGCAATCGTACTACAGGAGCCGTGATCGAATCGATTCAATAATTGCTAATCATTTGCATCTACATTGTTATCTAGCTGCATCGTTGGCAGGATTTCGCGGGGGATGGGCGTCATCAGGAGAGCCATTAGCGGAGAAGAAAATGAAGAGGAATATAAAGAAGCAGAAAAAAGATCGGCAGGATGGATCCGGCTGCATTATCTGACTGGATCCATTATCCCCAAGCTTTATCCATATTTATCCACACCCTTTGGCGGTAGAATCCGGCTTTCCGTTTCTTTGTCTGAAATCAGGATCCATTCCATGGCCAAACTCAATCTCGTCGTCGGCTCCATGCTGGGCGCCGCCGAATATGTCGCAGACCACGTCGCCAACCTGCTGGAACAGGCTGGCCACCAGACCCGCATCCACAACCCGGCCAAGCTGGCAGAGGTGCTGGATGATGCGGGATCCATCCTGCTGGTGGTCACTTCCACCCATGGTGCCGGGGATGTGCCCGACAACCTGCAACCCTTCGCCAAGGATCTTGCCGAGCAGCATCCGGATCTTAATTCATTGAAATATGGCGTGATCGCCCTTGGCGACAGCAGTTATGACACCTTTTGCCAGGGTGGCAAGACGCTGGATCGGCTGCTGGCCGAGTGCGGTGCCAGCCGGATCGGCGAGCGGCTCGACATCGATGTGACCCAACACGAGATCCCCGAAGATGCCGCAGAAGTGTGGATCCGCGACTGGATGACGATGATCGCCTGATCAGCGTGCGGGAGATCCTGAAAAAAAGCTTGATCTCCCCACTTATCCCCAGATCGACTATCCACCATGTTATTAACAGATTGATCCGGGGGAGTTGTTCTACAAGGTTACCCACAACGCCCAGGGGTAATGTGCATAACTACGGTGTAAAGCTCTGCAAAACCTATAGTTATCCATGTATTAGATCCAGACCGACAGACCTCTGTGTATAAAAGTCCTGGTTATCCCCTCGTTCACCGGGCCAGGATCCAAGCTTTTCCACAAGCTAGGATCGTCCTTAAATTAATGATCTTTATGATCAAAAAGTGCTTATCAACAGAAAGGGCGGATCCTAATAAGAGATCCAGTAAAAGATCGATCTAAAGATCCTTAAGATCTAATTAGTGGATCCTCCCTTCATACTGAACGTTAAGTAGACGTTCCCCTCAGGACGCGAAACAGATAGAATGTTCCGCCCTTTAGCCCAGGCAAATAAAGATCTTCAGGCGTGCAGATCAAGGTGATCCCAATGCAATACCATGAACAATTTGATGTGATCGTCGTCGGTGGCGGTCATGCCGGAACCGAAGCAGCAACAGCGGCAGCCCGTATGGGCATGAACACCCTGTTGCTGACCCACAATATCGATACGCTGGGACACATGTCCTGTAATCCGGCGATCGGCGGGATCGGCAAGGGACACCTGGTCAGGGAAGTTGACGCACTCGGCGGGATCATGGCACGTGCCATCGATCTTGGCGGGATCCAGTTCCGCACCCTCAACTCCTCCAAGGGCCCGGCAGTGCGAGCCACCCGTGCCCAGGCGGATCGCCTGCTCTACAAGGCCGTCGTTCGCCAGATGCTGGAGAATTACCCGAACCTGAAGATCTTCCAGCAAGCCTGTGACGATCTGATCATGGACGGGGATCGTGTTGCCGGTGTGGTCACCCAAAGCGGGATCCGCATCAGCGGCAAAACTGTGGTGCTGACGGTCGGTACCTTCCTGAATGGTTTGATCCACATCGGGATGGAAAACTACAAGGGCGGCCGTGCCGGGGATCCTCCCTCGATCGCTCTGGCCCAGCGCCTGCGTGAGCTGCCGCTGCGCATCGATCGTCTCAAGACGGGCACCCCGCCGCGCATCGATGCCCGCAGCGTCGATTTCTCCGTAATGCAGGAGCAGCACGGCGACGATCCTCGTCCGGTCTTCTCGTTTATTGGCGATGCCAGCCAGCATCCCCGTCAGGTGCCCTGCTACGTCACCCACACCAACGAGCGTACCCACGAAGTGATCCGCAATAACCTGGATCGCAGCCCCATGTACGCCGGGGTCATCGAAGGGATCGGCCCGCGCTACTGCCCGTCGATCGAAGACAAGATCACCCGTTTCGCCGACAAGACGGCGCACCAGATCTTCGTCGAGCCGGAAGGCCTGACCACCCACGAGCTTTACCCGAACGGGATCTCCACCAGCCTGCCGTTTGACGTGCAGGTGCAGATCGTTCGCTCCGTGCGCGGCTTCGAGAACGCCCACATCACCCGCCCGGGTTATGCCATCGAGTACGATTTCTTTGATCCGCGGGATCTCAAGGCCAACATGGAGAGCAAGTGCATTCCAAATCTGTTCTTTGCCGGCCAGATCAACGGCACGACCGGCTACGAAGAGGCGGCGGCACAAGGCCTGATGGCCGGCCTGAACGCGGCCCTGCGTGCCCAGGACAAGGATCCCTGGAACCCGCGTCGGGATCAGGCCTACATGGGAGTGATGATGGACGATCTCTCCACCCTGGGGACCCGCGAGCCTTACCGCATGTTCACCAGCCGCGCCGAATATCGCCTGCTGCTGCGGGAAGACAACGCCGATATCCGCCTGACTGCCATCGGTCGCGAACTGGGTCTGGTGGATGACGAGCGCTGGAGCAAATTCAACGCCAAGATGGAACAGGTCGAGCTGGAGCGTCAGCGCATGCGTTCAACCTGGATCCACCCGCAACATCCGTCACTGGAGGCAGTCAACGCCCTGGTCAACACCCCGCTGACCCGCGAACAGAGTCTGGAAGAGCTGCTGCGTCGCCCCGAGGTGACCTATGATGCGCTGATGGCCATCGAAGGGGTCGGCCCTTCCGTGACCGATCCTGCCGCGGCCGAACAGGTTGAGATCCAGATCAAGTACGCCGGTTACATCGAGCGTCAGCACGATGAAGTGGAAAAGCAGCTGCGCAACGAGAACACCCTGCTGCCGCTGGATCTGGACTATCGCGAGGTGAACGGCCTCTCCAACGAGGTGAAAGCCAAGCTGAACGATGCCAAGCCGCAGACCATTGGTCAGGCTTCCCGCATCTCCGGCATCACCCCGGCGGCCATATCCATCCTGCTGGTTCACCTGAAAAAACACGGCCTGCTGCGTAAAACCGCCTGAGGAATCCCATGTTGGAAAGATTGAACGGCCTGCTCAAGCAGGCCGAAATTGTTATCACCGATACCCAAAAGAGCCAACTGGTGCAGTTGGTCGAGTTGCTGCACAAGTGGAACAAGGCTTACAATCTCACCTCGGTGCGAGATCCGGACGCCATGCTGGTCAAGCATATCCTCGATAGTCTGGTGGTAAGCCCCCACTTGCACGGTGAGCGCTTCATCGATGTGGGGACAGGTCCCGGCCTGCCGGGATTGCCGCTGGCGATCATCAATCCGGACAAGCAGTTCGTCCTGCTCGACAGTCTGGGCAAGCGGATCAACTTCATCCGCCAGGTGATCCAGGAGCTGGGTCTGACCAATGTGACGCCGGTCAAATCCCGGGTTGAAGAGTATCAACCCGAGGTGGGATTTGATGGTGTACTGAGTCGGGCATTTGCCTCTCTGGAGGACATGCTGAGCTGGTGTCACCACCTGCCGTCAGAACAGGGCAGCTTCCTGGCGCTCAAGGGACAATATCCCGAGCAGGAGCTGGCCCAGTTGCCTGCCAATATCCGTCTGGTAGCCTGTCATGAGTTGCGGGTGCCGGAGCTGGAAGGCGAACGTCATCTGCTGGAATTCAAACATATCCAGCCCGAATAGGGTCGCAGTTTCATTTAGGGGATCGTGTGGGAAAAGTCATCGCCATAGCCAACCAGAAGGGTGGAGTGGGTAAAACCACCACCTGTGTGAATCTGGCCGCCTCCATGGCTGCCACCCGGCGCAAGGTGCTGGTGATCGATCTGGATCCGCAGGGCAATGCCACCATGGGCAGCGGTGTCGACAAGTATGACGTCGAGCGCACCGCCTATGAGCTGCTGATCGAGGATGCCCCCATCAGCGAAGTGATCATCCCCGAAACCACCGGGGGCTATCACCTGATTGCCGCCAACGCCGACGTGACCGCGGCTGAAATCCGTCTGATGGAATTTTTCGCCCGCGAAATCCGCCTGCGCAATGCGCTGGCCTCGGTGCGGGACAAATACGACTACGTCTTCATCGACTGCCCGCCCTCTCTCAACATGCTGACCGTGAACGCCATGGCCGCCGCCGACTCCGTGCTGGTGCCCATGCAGTGCGAATATTACGCGCTGGAGGGGCTCACCGCCCTGGTCGACACCATCAGCAAGCTGGCCGCCGTGGTCAATCCGGAGCTCAAGATCGAAGGGGTGCTGCGCACCATGTTCGATCACCGCAACCGGCTGGCCAATGATGTGTCCGATCAGCTAAAACAGCACTTTGGCGACAAAGTCTACCGCACCATCATTCCCCGCAACGTTAGACTGGCTGAGGCCCCGAGTTTCGGTGCCCCGGCCATGCACTATGACAAATCATCGGTGGGCGCCAAGGCCTACCTGGCACTGGCTGGCGAGATCCTGCGCCGCCAGGAGCAGGAACGTCAGGCGACCATCGCAGACCGAGAGAGCATATGACTCCGAAAAAACGTGGACTGGGCAAGGGGCTGGATGCCCTGCTCAGTACCAGCACGGCTGCCCGCCAGAAACAGGTGATGAGCGATCAACGTACTGAAGAGGCCATGGCCCCCACCAATCAGGGCGAGCTGCGCAAGCTGCCGGTGGAGTGGTTGCAGTCCGGCAAGTACCAGCCCCGCAAGGACATGTCCCAGGATGCACTGGAAGAGCTTGCCAACTCCATCCGCGCCCAAGGGGTGATCCAGCCCATCGTGGTACGCCCTCTCGGCGAACAATCCTTCGAAATCATCGCCGGTGAACGGCGCTGGCGCGCGTCCCAGCTGGCGCGGCTCGAGGTGGTGCCCTGTATCGTCAAGGATGTACCCGACGAGGCTGCCGTCGCCATCGCGCTGATTGAGAATATTCAGCGGGAAGACCTTAATGCCATCGAAGAGGCGGTCGCTCTACAAAGACTGCTGACCGAATTTGAACTCACCCACCAGCAGGTGGCCGAGGCGGTGGGCAAGTCCCGCACCACGGTGACCAACCTGTTGCGTCTCAACCAGCTCAACGACGACGTGAAGCGTTTCGTCGAGCATGGCGACCTCGACATGGGCCATGCCCGTGCCCTGCTGGCCCTGAGCGGGCAGGCCCAGTCTGAACTGGCCAAGCTGGTTGCCCAGAAAGGGCTGACCGTACGCGATACCGAGAAGCTGGTGCAAAAAGCGCTCGAACCGGCAAAAGCCAGGGTCGAACCGGCCCGTGATCCGCAGATCGGCTACCTGGAGCGCCAACTGGCAGAAAAAATTGGCAATCAGGTGCAACTTCAGCCTGGCAAGCGGGATAGCGGGAAGTTAGTAATAAGTTACGAGAATTTGTCCGATTTGGACCGTATATTGGGCTATTTTGGCGTGTCGGAATCGTGATTTTTACGCTTTTTGTAGTAATAAAACATCCATTCCTTTTGATATGACCATAACCCTGATTTGCCGCGGAAAGCCGCAAAAATTAAGGATTTTTGTCATATTGCAATAGCTGCCCTCAAGGGTATAATTTGACCGGCTTTAAGAGCTGTTAACATGGGGTCTTCGGATCCCGATTTTTTACAGTTCTGTAATGTTCAGGGGTAGGTTGGTGAAGCAGAAAATAGCCTTGGAAGGTTTGACACTGGCCTTGGTTATGCTCGTTTGTCAGCTCATCCTGATCCTGGCGATGAGTGCCGTCTGGTTTTACCTGACTGGTGCCAGCGCCGGTTATTCCGCCCTCTACGGAGGGGGGATGTACTGGGTTCCTCAAGCCTTGTTTACTGTCTGGGTGCTGCGCCGCGAGGTGACAACCGAGAGTGTGGGCCTGGTTTTGCGGGACTTTTATGGTGGGGCAGGGATTAAGCTCATTTCTACAACAGGTCTATTCGCCCTGATGTTTGGTGCGGGAGTCGAGGTCGTTACCGTCTCGTTTTTCGCCACTTATATCCTCGCCCTCGTTGTACAGTGGATGGTTTCATTCACGCTTAACAACCACTATTAGGAAAACTCATGTCTGCAACCGGAGAAGTCCTGACTCCTCAGGGATATATCTCCCACCACCTGACCCACCTTCAAGTCGGGTCCGGGTTCTGGACGGTCAATATCGACTCAATGGTATTTTCCGTCGTGCTAGGCGCCCTGTTTATCCTGCTGTTCCGCAAAGTAGCCGTTAACGCTACCAGCGGGGTGCCGGGTAAGCTGCAGTGCTTTGTGGAGATGCTGGTCGAGTTTGTGAATGGTAACGTCAAAGACATCTTTCACGGTCGCAACAAGGTCATCGCACCTTTGGGGCTGACGGTGTTTGTGTGGATCTTCCTGATGAACTTCATGGATCTGATCCCCGTTGACTTTATCCCTCACGCTGCACAATTGATGGGTATTCCCTATCTGCGTGTGGTTCCCTCTGCTGACGTTAACATCACCATGTCCATGGCTTTGGGCGTGTTCTTCTTGATCCTGTATTACAGCATCAAGGTCAAGGGTATCGGCGGGTTTGTGAAGGAGCTGACGCTTCAGCCTTTCAACCACCCGGCGGCCATCCCGGTTAACCTCATCCTGGAAACTGTTACGCTGATTTCCAAACCTGTTTCTCTGGGTCTTCGACTGTTCGGCAACATGTATGCTGGCGAACTGATCTTTATCCTGATTGCTGGTTTGTTACCCTGGTGGTCACAGTGGATCCTGTCCGTGCCTTGGGCAATTTTCCACATCCTGATCATCACTTTGCAGGCATTCATTTTCATGGTTCTGACCATCGTCTATCTGTCGATGGCGCAGGAAGACCATGGTTGATGCAACTCAAATAATCCTTTTTATACAATCAATTACATCTAAATAACTGGAGATCCTCATGGAAAACTTGAACATGGACCTGCTGTACATCGCTGCTGCAATGATGATGGGTCTGGCTGCTATCGGCGCTTCCATCGGTATCGGTATCCTGGGTGGCAAGTTCCTGGAAGGTGCTGCTCGTCAACCGGATCTGATCCCTGTTCTGCGTACCCAGTTCTTCATCGTAATGGGTCTGGTGGATGCGATCCCGATGATCGCCGTTGGTCTGGGTCTGTACGTGATGTTTGCGGTTGCTGGCTAAGTCGTTACGACTCTCCAGGCATAACCCATTAACTAACTTAAGAGGACATCGGCTGTGAATATCAATGCCACCCTCCTCGGCCAAGCAATTGCTTTTTTCTTCTTCGTAGTGTTTTGCATGAAGTACGTATGGCCGCCGCTGATTGCTGCCATCGAAGCCCGTCAGAAAGCTATTGCTGACGGTCTCTCTTCTGCCGAACGTGCCAAGAAAGATCTGGATTTGGCCAAGGCCAACGCCACCGATCAGCTGAAAGAAGCCAAGCTGCAGGCTGCTGAAATCATTGAGCAGGCTAACAAACGTAAAGCCCAGATCATTGATGAAGCTGCCGCTGGTGCCCAGTCTGAGCGGGAAAAAATCCTGGCTCAGGGCCGTGCCGAGATCGAAGCTGAACGTCATCGTGCCAAAGAAGAACTGCGTAAGCAGGTTGCTGCTCTTGCCATTGCTGGTGCAGAGAAGATCCTGGCGCGTCAAATCGACCAGGCTGCCAACAGCGACATCGTCGACAAACTGGTAGCAGAACTGTAACGGGAACGGGGCTATGTCTGAACTGACTACAATCGCTCGCCCCTACGCCAAGGCTGCTTTCGAGTTTGCCGTTGAGCACAAGGCGGTTGACCAGTGGCTGGGTATGCTCGGTTTCGCTGCGCAAGTAGTGGAAAACGAGACCATGCACAACCTGGTAAACGGCTCTGTGGCCGCCGAAGAGCTGGCAACGCTGTTTGTCGGTGTCTGCGGTGAGCAACTCGACGTGCATGGCCAGAACCTGATCCGGGTGATGGCCGAGAATGGTCGCTTGGGTGTGCTGCCGGCGGTCGTTGCTGAATTTGTAGCGTTCAAAGCTGAACTGGATAAAGAGGTTCAGGCTGACGTGATTTCGGCGATCGAACTGACCGACCAGCAGAAAGCCAATATTCAGGCTTCTCTGGAACAACGTCTCGCGCGCAAAGTGAAGCTGAATTGCAGCATCGATGCGTCCTTGATGGCCGGGGTGCTCATCAAGGCCGGTGATCTGGTAATCGACGGCACAGTCCGCGGTAAGCTGGATCGCATGGCTGACGCGCTGCAATCTTGATTGGGGTATTAGAGCATGCAACTGAATTCCACTGAAATCGCCGAGCTGATCAAGCAGCGCATTGCGCAGTTTGATGTAAAGAGCGAAGCGCGTAACGAAGGTACTATCGTCTCTGTGAGCGACGGTATCATTCGTATTCACGGCCTGGCTGATGCCATGCAGGGTGAGATGATCGAGCTGCCGGGCAACCGCTACGCTCTGGCATTGAACCTGGAGCGTGACTCCGTCGGTGCGGTGATTATGGGTTCCTATGACGGTCTGTCAGAAGGAATGAAAGTAAAAGGTACTGGCCGCATTCTGGAAGTGCCGGTAGGTCGTGGTCTGTTGGGCCGGGTGTTGAACACCCTGGGTCAGCCGATCGACGGTAAAGGTCCGATCGACAACGACGGCTTCTCGCCGATCGAAGTGATCGCACCGGGCGTTATCGAGCGTAAGTCTGTTGACCAGCCGGTCCAGACCGGTCTGAAAGCCATCGATGCCATGATCCCTATCGGTCGTGGCCAGCGTGAGCTGATCATCGGTGACCGTCAGGTTGGTAAGACCGCCATCGCGATCGACACCATCATCAACCAGAAAGATTCCGGCATTAAGTGTGTCTACGTTGCGATTGGCCAGAAGGCCTCCACCATCGCCAACGTGGTGCGCAAGCTGGAAGAGCACGGTGCCCTGGCCAACACCATCGTGGTGGTTGCCTCTGCCTCCGAAGCGGCTGCTCTGCAGTACCTGGCTCCGTATGCCGGTTGCTCCATGGGTGAGTACTTCCGTGACCGCGGTGAAGACGCGCTGATCATCTATGATGACCTGTCCAAACAGGCCGTAGCTTATCGCCAGATCTCCCTGCTGCTGCGCCGTCCGCCAGGACGTGAAGCTTACCCGGGTGACGTTTTCTATCTGCACTCCCGTCTGCTGGAGCGTGCTGCTCGCGTTAACGCCGAGTACGTAGAGAAGTTCACCAAGGGTGAAGTGAAAGGCAAGACCGGCTCTCTGACCGCGCTGCCGATCATCGAAACCCAGGCTGGTGACGTATCTGCGTTCGTTCCGACCAACGTGATCTCCATCACCGATGGTCAGATCTTCCTGACTTCACAGCTGTTCAACTCCGGTATTCGTCCGGCGGTTGACCCGGGTATCTCTGTATCCCGTGTAGGTGGTGCTGCTCAGACCAAGATCGTCAAGAAGCTGTCCGGTGGTATCCGTACCGCGCTGGCCCAGTATCGCGAACTGGCGGCCTTCGCCCAGTTCTCTTCCGATCTGGACGAGGCGACTCGCAAGCAGCTGGATCACGGTGTGAAAGTGACCGAGCTGATGAAGCAGAAGCAGTACTCTCCGCTGAGCGTGGCTCACCAGTCTCTGGTGCTGTTCGCTGCCGAGAAAGGCTATCTCTCCGATGTCGAGCTGAACAAAATCGTCGACTTCGAAGCCGCTCTGCTCTCTTACGCCAATACCCAGCATGCCGAGCTGATGGCTGAAATCAATGCCAAAGCCGACTACAACGACGCGATCGTTGGCAAGCTGACTGCGTTGCTGGATAGCTTCAAAGCAACCCAGACCTGGTAAGCGTGTGTGGCAGCGTGAGCTGCCACTTGATGGAGAGTAAGAGATGGCCGGCGCAAAAGAGATACGTAACAAGATCGGGAGTGTGAAAAACACTCAGAAGATCACCGGCGCTATGGAAATGGTGGCAGCAAGCAAAATGCGCCGTGCGCAGGAACGCATGTCTGCCAGCCGTCCGTACGCTGAAACCATGCGCAAGGTGATCGGCCATATCGCTCAGGGGAACTTGGAATACAAGCACCCCTACCTCATCGAACGTGAGGTCAAGCGAGTGGGTTACATCGTCGTCTCCACCGACCGTGGCCTGTGTGGTGGTCTGAACATCAACCTGTTCAAGGCTGCCCTCAATGATATGAAGCAATGGAGCGCGAAAGGTGCCAAGGTTGACCTGGCACTGATCGGTAACAAGGCCTCCAACTTCTTTGAACGGCACGGCGCCAAGGTTAAAGCTCATGTCGCAGGACTGGGCGATAGTCCGAGCGTCAATGACCTGATTGGTTCAGTCAAGGTCATGCTGAAGGCTTACGACAACGGTGAGATTGACAAGCTGTATCTGGTGTACAACAAGTTCGTCAACACCATGGTGCAGCAACCACGGGTCGATCAACTGCTGCCTTTGCCCGTAACTGAAGACAGCAAGCTCGCCAAGAAACACCACTGGGATTACCTCTATGAGCCGGATCCCAAGAAGCTGCTGGATACCCTGCTGGTTCGCTACGTCGAATCTCAGGTTTACCAGGGTGTAGTGGAAAACTTGGCAAGTGAACAGGCAGCCCGAATGGTTGCCATGCAAGCCGCGACTGACAACGCCGGTAACCTGATTAACGATCTGCAACTGGTATACAACAAGGCCCGTCAGGCCAGTATTACCCAGGAGCTGACAGAGATCGTATCCGGTGCTGCTGCGGTGTAAGGCAAGGGTTATCAAAGGTTTAGAGGATTTGACATGAGTAACGGTTTCATCGTCCAAATCATCGGCGCTGTGGTGGACATCGAGTTCCCGCAGAATGCCGTGCCCCAGGTGTACGATGCACTGAAGGTCGTTAGCGAAGGTCAAGGCCAGGGTCTGGTGCTGGAAGTTCAGCAACAGATCGGTGGCGGCGTCGTTCGTTGCATCACCATGGGCTCCTCCGACGGTCTGCGTCGTGGGTTGGAAGTAGTGAATAGCGGTAAATCCATCCAGGTTCCGGTCGGTACTGCGACTCTGGGTCGGATCATGAACGTACTGGGTGAGCCAATCGACGAAAAAGGTCCGATCGGTGAAGAAGAGTGCTGGTCTATCCACCGCGCTGCCCCCAGCTACGAAGATCAGTCCAACAGCAACGATCTGCTGGAGACCGGCATCAAGGTTATCGACCTGGTATGCCCGTTCGCCAAGGGTGGTAAAGTTGGTCTGTTCGGTGGTGCCGGTGTAGGCAAAACCGTAAACATGATGGAGCTGATCCGTAACATCGCGATCGAGCACAGTGGTTACTCTGTGTTCGCCGGTGTAGGTGAGCGTACCCGTGAGGGTAACGACTTCTACCACGAGATGATGGAGTCCAACGTACTGGACAAAGTATCTCTGGTTTACGGTCAGATGAACGAGCCGCCCGGAAACCGTCTGCGCGTTGCGCTGACCGGCCTGACCATGGCCGAGAAGTTCCGTGACGAAGGTCGTGACGTACTGTTCTTCGTAGATAACATCTACCGTTACACCCTGGCCGGTACCGAAGTATCCGCACTGCTGGGCCGTATGCCTTCCGCAGTAGGTTACCAGCCGACCCTGGCCGAGGAGATGGGTGTTCTGCAAGAACGTATCACCTCCACCAAGACCGGTTCCATCACCTCCGTACAGGCCGTTTACGTTCCTGCGGATGACTTGACTGACCCGTCTCCGGCGACCACCTTCGCCCACCTGGATGCGACCGTCGTACTGTCCCGTCAAATCGCGGCACTGGGTATCTACCCGGCCGTTGACCCGCTGGACTCTACCTCTCGTCAGCTGGATCCGCTGGTGGTTGGCAAAGAGCACTACGAGACCGCTCGTGGCGTTCAAACCGTACTGCAGCGCTACAAAGAGCTGAAGGACATCATCGCCATCCTGGGTATGGATGAACTGTCAGAAGAAGACAAACTGACCGTAGCCCGTGCCCGTAAGATCGAGCGTTTCCTGTCCCAGCCGTTCTTCGTAGCAGAAGTGTTTACCGGTTCTCCGGGTAAATACGTGCCGCTGAAAGAGACCATCCGTGGTTTCCAGGGCATCCTGAAAGGCGAGTATGACGATCTGCCCGAGCAGGCGTTCTACATGGTTGGCGGTATCGACGAAGTCGTCGAGAAATCCAAGAAACTGTAAGCCTCGACAGGAGGGCCCATGGCAGAGATGATCTCCTTTCACCTGGACGTGGTGAGCGCCGAAGGAAAACTGTTTTCCGGTCGCGTGCAATCTGCTCAGGTATCAGGCTCCGAAGGTGAGTTGGGTCTCCGCCACGGTCATGCTCCGTTGCTGACTGCCATCAAGCCGGGCCTGGTCCGCTTGGTGAAGCAGAACGGAACTGAAGAGGTGCTGTACATCTCCGGCGGTATGCTGGAAGTACAACCTGAATCCGTGACCGTGCTGGCGGACACCGCGATTCGTGCTGACGACTTGGATGAGGCGAAAGCCCAGGAAGCCAAGCGCGCAGCCGAAGAGCGGATCCACAGCTCCCATGGTGATATCGACTACGCCCAGGCCGCCACCGAGCTGGCCAAGGCGATGGCTCAACTGCGAGTCATCGATATCGTCAAAAAGAATTACCGCTAATAACGGTGATGTAAAAAGCGACCTTCGGGTCGCTTTTTTTTTACCCGTTGGATAGACTCCGCCGAGTATTTCCTCATGTTCCAAAGGTCAATTTATGTCCCTCAACGTCGTGATCCTGGCTGCGGGTAAAGGTACCCGCATGCGCTCTTCCCTGCCCAAGGTACTGCACCCGGTAGCCAACAAACCTATGGTTTCCCATGTGATCGATACTGCACGTCAGGTCGGTGCCGAGCAGCTGCATCTGGTCTATGGCCACGGTGCCGAGCTGCTGAAAGAGCGGATCGTGGCGGCTGATGTGAACTGGGTGCTGCAAGCTCAGCAGCTGGGGACAGGTCACGCCGTCGCCCAGGCCATCCCGTTCTGGAAGGATGAAGACGACGTGCTGGTGCTCTACGGCGATACCCCGCTGATCCAGCCCGAGACCCTGCAGCGCTTGCTCGCCGCCAAAGCGGAAAACGGGATGGCACTGCTGACCGTGGTGCTGGACAACCCCACCGGCTATGGCCGCATCGTCCGTGAAAACGGTCTGGTGGTCGGTATCGTTGAGCAGAAGGATGCCAATGCCGAACAGCTGGCGATCCGTGAGGTGAATACCGGCGTGCTGGTGGCCAATGGGGGCCAGTTGCGTCAATGGTTGTCTCGTCTCGACAACAAAAACGCCCAGGGCGAGTTCTATCTGACCGATGTGATCGCGATGGCTCGCGGCGATAATTGCCCGATTGCCGCCGTTCATCCGGAGCGCGCCGCTGAAGTGGAAGGGGCCAACAATCGGGTGCAATTGGCTCAGCTTGAACGTAGCTATCAGCAGATGCAGGCCGAGAAACTTATGATTGCAGGTGCAACCATGATCGACCCCGCACGCTTTGATTTGCGTGGGGTTTTGGAAATTGGTGAAGAGGTTGTTATTGATGCAAACGTCATCATTGAGGGCAAGGTGACTCTCGGCAATCACGTTCGTATCGGAGCCGGTTGCGTACTGAAAGATTGTGTCATTGGCGATCACACCGAGGTGAAACCCTACTCGGTCATCGAGGGTGCACAGGTGGCGGATCAGTGCTCAGTGGGTCCGTTTACCCGCTTGCGTCCGGGGGCGGTTCTGGAGCAGGATGCGCACGTTGGCAACTTCGTCGAGATGAAGAAGGCCCGTCTTGGTGTCGGTTCCAAGTGCGGTCATCTGACCTATCTGGGTGATGCCGAGATCGGTGCCGGGGTGAATATCGGAGCCGGTACCATCACCTGCAACTACGACGGGGTCAACAAATTCCAGACCATCATCGAGGATGATGTATTCGTCGGTTCTGATACCCAACTAGTAGCGCCTGTTCGCATCGGCAAGGGGGCCACCCTGGGTGCCGGCTCTACTATTACCAAGGACGTGGGCGAACATGAACTCGTGATTACCCGGGTACCCCAGCGCCATATCAAGAACTGGGCTCGTCCGGTCAAGAAAACTGATAAGTGATATCAGTATGAAGGCGACCCATGAACAAGCGAATTATCAAGCTCGCAGATGCGAGCCACAGTCTGTTTTCCCGCTTTGTCGATTTGGTGGGAATTTCAGTCTCAATGGTGCTGCTCTCGCGGCACTTTGGTTTGTTTCATGGGTTGGACGAGATGTCTCTGACCACGCTGGGCATGGTGGTCTTCTTTCTGGTTTCCCAGAATACCGGGCTTTATTGCAGCCGGGTTCGTAAATATTTGGCGCAGTCTCTGCTGCGCCTCATCTTCTCCTGGTTGGTAACCGCGACCCTGCTCTACCTGCTGGTCTATCTGGTTCCCCTCTTCAAACCTTACCACCCTTTCCCGCTGGAGCTGGCTGTGCTCTGGCTTGCCATGGCCTGCCTTATTTCCACCGGTTATCGGGTGCTGTACCAACTGGTGACCCTCTGGTTCAGCGGTGCTTCCTGTTGTCGTCGTGTGGCCATCATTGGCGTGACTCCGGCCGGACTGGCGCTGGAGAAATCCCTCTGGGAGAGTCCGCGTCACGCTATCCAGATGCTCGGATTTTTCGATGCCCGCAGCGAAGAGCGCTTCGGTTACCCGACTCGCAGTCCTCTGTTGGGTGATGTCGACGAGCTGCTCGAGCTGGCCCGCAAAGGGCTGGTCGACGAAGTCTATCTGGCGCTGCCCCTGACTGCCCGAGAGCGCATCAATAACTACCTCTACGAACTCTCCGATACCACGGTCGATACCTATCTGGTACCCGATTTCTACGAGTACGGCCTGACCGTATCCCACATCGATCGGGTGGGCGATATCTATACCTTCAGCTTTTTCGATTCCCCGTTTGAAGGTGGCGCCGCCCTGCTCAAACGGATTGAAGATCTGGTGCTGGGTTCACTCATCCTGCTGCTCATCTCTCCGGTCATGGCGCTGGTGGCGCTCGGGGTGCGTCTCTCTTCACCCGGACCTGTGCTCTTCAAGCAGGATCGCTACGGCCTGGGGGGGAAACGGATCCAGGTCTGGAAATTCCGCTCCATGCGCGTCATGGAGAATGATGCCGTGGTGACTCAGGCAACCAGAGGCGATCCCAGAGTGACGCCATTCGGTGCGTTTTTGCGTCGTACCTCGCTGGATGAGCTGCCGCAATTTTTCAATGTGATTCAGGGTTCCATGTCGATCGTGGGGCCGCGTCCCCATGCCGTGGCGCACAATGAGCAGTACCGCTCACTGGTGGAGCGTTACATGCTGCGCCACAAGGTCAAACCGGGGATTACCGGGCTGGCCCAGATAAATGGATTTCGTGGTGAAACCGACACCCTCGACAAGATGGAGATGCGGGTCAAGTTCGATCTCAAGTACATCCAGTACTGGTCGCTCGGACTGGATTTCAAAGTCATTTTCCTGACTGTATTCAAAGGGTTTGTCGGTGCATCCGCTTACTAGCCTCGTTTGCGCCGGACTGCTGCTCTCCCCCTCTCTTTCAGTCCGCGCCGAGGTCACCCCCGTATCCCATCAGGGGCCGCTTGGTCTGGAGATCCAGACCGAGGTGGAGAGCCGTTACGGCCACGACAGCAACCTGTTGTGGCTGCGTGACAATGGTCAGGCGATTGGCTCCGATTTCGTCGGGATCACCCCGGAATTTCGCATGGTGGGCGAACGCGGCCTGGATCGCTATCAGTTCAGCTATCTGGGTGATTATCGTCGCTATGGCAGCAGCCATGCGGATGACTATGCCGATCACCAGTTCCAGTTTGACGGCAGCTGGCGCTTCTCCCTGCGCAACGCCTTCAAGCTGATGTACCAGTATCGGCTGGGCCATGAGGCGCGTGGCGAGGGGCTGACCGAAGGCTTTATGTTGCAGGGAGATGCCTCTCCTTGTCCCAGCGACGCTGATAAGAAAGGTCGTGCGCTCTGTGGTGATGCCACATTCGGCAGATTTCAGATAAATGAGCCGCTGCGCTTCAAACGCAGCGAAGTGGGTGGCCGCTACAGTTACGGCGCTCCCGATGCCAGAGGCAAGCTGGAGCTGGCGCTCTCCCACAAGGATCTGGGCTATCTCGACAAGCACCTCTACCTGCATGACTTTGAGCGCTATATGGCCGAGCAGGAGTGGCAGGAGAACACCGCCATTGTCGAGCTGTTCGATCAGGTGAGCCATGTCAGCCGTTTTCGTTACACCCTGCAGACCAATCTGCGACGCTATCCGGCCAATCCGCGCAAGGATTCCGACGAGTTTTTTCTCATCACAGGGGTGATGAGCCAGCTGACCGGCAAGACCCGGATCGATGCCAATATCGGCGGGATCTACAAGCGTTTCGTCAACGATCCGCAGGCGGAGAGTTTCAAAGGGCTGAACTGGGATCTGCGTCTGGAGTGGCAACCGCTCGATTACAGCAAGCTCGCGCTGCTCTCCAGCCGGACCATTCGTGATCCGGGTGGTGACGGCGGCTACGTCAGCAGCCAGCTATATGGCGCCGAGTGGCAGCACCACTGGTCACCCAGAGTGGCGACCATGCTCTCTTATCACGATATCCGGGATGATTATCACCAGTCGGTGGTCTGTGGTAACGACAACCGCCACCGTCAGGATGACATCCATCGCTGGGGCATGGGCATCAGCTACGACATTCGTCCCTCCGTCAATCTGGGGCTCCACTACCAGCAGGCCGACTCCGGTTCCAGCTTTGCCGGGCAGCCCATCGACATCGGTGGCAATTGTTATGGCCGGGCCCTCGGTTACGACAAACAACAGCTTTCTCTTTCACTCAAGGTAGCCATTTAACATGAACAAAAGCGTGATGGTGCTTCTGCTTGGCTGGTTGTTCAGCCTGTCGGTCTGGGCTGGCCAGAGCCCGCAAGGCAACGATTCCGCCTACCGGCTGGCGCCGGGGGACGAGGTCGAAATCCGGGTGTATGGCGAGCCGGATCTGTCGATGAAGTTCAAGGTCGATACCAGTGGCCACGTCAATTACCCCTATCTGGGTCAGGTGCTGCTGATGGGGCACACCACCACTGAGGTGGCCGAGCTGCTGACCAGAGGGCTCAAGCACGGCGTGCTGCTCGACCCCATGGTGACGGTCAACGTGACCACTTTCCGCCAGGTGTTTGTTGCTGGCGAGGTGGCTCACCCGGGTGGCTATGAATACCAGCCCGGCCTGACGGTGGAGAAGGCTGTCGCGTTGGCGGGTGGTTTCACCGATCGCGCCGCCAGACGGGATATCAGCCTGCGCCTCAATGGCAGCGATCAGTTGCTGGAAGAGGTGAGCCTGCAACGGCAGCTCAATCCCGGCGACATCATCACCATCGAACAAAGTTTCTTCTGATCCAGGACGCTCTTCATGACTTCATTGTTGGTTGAAAATGGCCGTGCGCTAGAGAGTCGCCTCGATTTCAGCGGCCCTTGGCGGGTGCTCAAGGCAAACTGGTGGAGGGTGGTATTGTTTGCCGCCGTGGTGACCCTGGCGGCAGCCCCCTTTATTCTCAGCATGCCGCCCTATTATCAATCCAGTGCGACCCTGCTGCTGAAGGCAGATGCCAACAGCGCTTCCCCTATCGAGCCCGTCTATCGGGTCGATACCAGCCGCCGCGAGTACTACAACACCCAGTTCGAGCTGCTCAAGTCACGCCGGGTAGCCGAGAAGGTGGTTACTCATCTGGGTTTGGCCGAGTTGCCGGAATTCAACGGACAGCCCAATCCCGACAGCTGGCTGAGCCGCATCAAGGGGCTCTGGAGTGCCGCACATCAGGAGGATGCCTCCTCACGCCACCAGCATGCGCTGGAGTATCTGGCCAGACACCTGACCGTCTCGCCGGTGCGCGATACCCAGCTGGTCAGCATCGGGTTCGAATCCCGCTCTCCCGAGCTGGCCGCCAGCGTCGCCAATGAGGTGGCCCAGACCTACATCGATCTCAATGTGGAGGAGCGGGTCGATGCCAACACCACGGCATCGCACTGGAACCAGAGCCGGCTGGTGGAGATAAAGGCCAGTCTGGAGAAGCAGGAGAAGCAGCTCGGCGATTTTCTTGCCCGCAATGATCTGCTGACGTTTCGCGGCGTAGATGGTCTGCAAACCGAAGAGCTCGGCATCATCACCAACAAGTACGCGGATGCCCGCGAGCGGCGGCTGGCGGCGCAGGCCGAATTCCAGTCCATTCAGGAGTACGGCCGCAATCCGGCGGCGCTGGCTTCCCTGCCCGAGGTCTCCAACCACCCCCAGATGCAGGATCTGCGCATCGCCCTCATCAAGGCCCAGCAGGAGCTCTCCGAGCTGGCCAAGCGTTATGGCCCCAAGCATGACCGTATTCTGCAGGCCGAAGCGCGCATCAAGGCGCTCAATACCCAGTCAAACCAGCTGATGCGGGAGATTGCCGACGGTATCGAGGATCGCTACCAGAGCAGCCAGCGCAAGGAGCAGGAGTACCTCGCCCAGCTTGACGAGAAGAAGCGGGAGTTCTCCTCGCTGGCAGTCAAGAAGGATGAGTACAACAACCTGAAGAACAATATCGACAAGACCCGTCAGCTCTATAACGAGCTGTTTCGCCGTCAGGAAGAGACCCGCCTGAACGCTCAGCTGCACGAGTCGAATGCCATCCTCTACGACGCGGCATCGGTGCCCTTGCTGCCTGCCAAACCAAACAAGATGCTGTTTCTGCTGATGGTGGTGATCATGGCGGGCATGGTTGCCGTGCTGGTAGTCATCACTGCCGGAGCGCTGCGCAATACCCTGAATCGTCTGAGCCAGCTGGTCTCCCAGCTCGGTGGTCGGGTGCTTGGTGAAATCCCGCGGCTGGCGGCCCTGCAGGATCAGAGTGCTCTGCTGCGGGTGGGGGCGGTCAATCCCAGAGTAGGTGCCAGTGCCGATGACCTCTACGCCATCATGCGGCTGGAGCCGGGTCAGCTGCAGCGCATCATGATCACCTCGACCCGTGCTGGTGAGGGCAAGTCGACGCTGGTGGCTCTCTGTGCCGCCAGCTTTGCCCGCCATGAGCGAGTGCTGCTGGTGGATGGGGATCTGCGCCGGGGCTCCCTTGGTCGCCAGTTGCTGGGGCAGGCAGCCAGACCGGGGTTGGCCGAGCTGCTCGCAGGCGAAGCCGATTTGGCTGCCTGTCTGGTGCCAAAAGAGGGATTGACCCTGCTGCCGGCTGGCCAGCCGGTCTCCTCCCCGCTGGCACTGCTTGGCTCGCCACGCTGGAGCGAACTGCTGGCAACTCTGGCCGGGCAGTTTGACCGCATCATAGTGGACACCCCTGCGCTGGAGGTCGGCAAGGATGCCCTGCTGCTGGGGCAGCCGCTGGATGGTGCCATTCATGTGATCCAGTCCGGCCAGCTGCCGGCCAGTCGGGTGCTGAGCGTGCTGGCACAACTGCGGGATGCCAGAGTGGCGGTACTGGGGACAGTGCTGACCCAGGTCGCCGAGCGCGATCTGGAAGGGGCGGAGAACCTGAGATTCTGTGGTGCACCCACCCGGGGCGCGCTATGAAACTGCTGCGCAGCATCACCACCATAGGGGGTGCTTCCGTGCTATCCCAGCTGATCGGGGCGTTTTCGGTCTGGTCACTGTCGCACAAGTTCGACATGGCTGCGGTCGGGCTCTATGCCCTCAGCTACAGTCTGGTGCTGATCGGTGCCCAGCTTGCCACCTTTGCCTCGCAACTGCTGTTGCCCAAGCTGGAGGAGGCCGAGCTGCCCGGCAACCTGATCTTTTCCCTGTTGCAGGTCTGGCTGTTCCCCATCCCCTATGTGCTGGTGGTGGTCTGCTTTTTCTCGCTGCCGCTCTGGCCGCTCTACCTGCTGACCGTGACCCACGGGCTGATCCTCATCGCCGAGAATCTGGCCCTGCGGGCCGGCCACTACCAGCGGCTCGGTCTGCAGCGTATCTCGGCCTCCGCCGTGGTGCTGCTCTGTCTGCTGTTGGCCCCTGACATGGCGCACTTCTATCAGTTATGGGCCTGTCTGCTGCTGGTGGTGATCGGGGGCTGGTTGTGGTCTGCCTTTACCTGGCACAGTGCCATGCTGAGGGAGGCTGCCCCGCGCCACCTGCTGCACTTCTTCTCCCGCCATAAAGCGCATCTGGCAGGTGTCGGCAGTGCCGAAGTGCTGGCGATGGTGACGGCTAATCTGCCAACCGTGCTGATCAACTTCTGGTTTTCCCCTCTGGTGGCGGGCTACTTTGCCGTGGTCAACCGCTTCTGTCTGGCGCCCGTGGTGATTGTCGGCAACGCCATCCGCCACTCCATCTTCTCGCGATGGTCGGAGGATTTCCGCCTGCGCCGTTTCAACGGGGAGGAGTTTCGCAAGGTGAAGCGGCTGCTGCTGGCGATGGGCAGTGCGGCCACCCTCGGGATCCTCATCTGCTATCCGCTGGTGATGAAGTGGTTCTTCAATGCGGAGTGGAACGCCTCCATCGATACCTCCCGCTACATGTTGCCCTATGTGTTTACTGCGGTGGCCATCTGCCCGCTGACCGTAATCGAGCTGGTGTTCGGCTCGCCCCGCTACTTTTTGCGGATCCAGCTTGAGCAGCTGCTGGTCGTAGTGATCGCCTTCGTGCTGTTGCCCTGGTTGCATCAGGAGTACGAGCTCTGCGTGCTGGCCTTCTCTCTGCTGACTGCGGTGCGCTACGGCTTCGTCTTTTTGCGGGTCAACCGCCGGGCTGCCGAGTTGCAGGGGCGGATGGAGCTGGCCTCGTGAACAGTGCCCTCATCATGCAGGCCAATCTGCTGCTGTCGCTGGTGATCTGCGGCCTGGCCCAGTACGTCACCGGCATTACAGCCTTCCTCTGGCTGCCCTTCCTGCTGGCGATTGCCACCTTGATGTTGCTGCCGCTGCAGACGCGTTACAGCCCGCTGCGGCTCGACTATCAGGAGAAGGTGCTGCTGCTGCTCTACTGTGGCTTGCTGGTGCTGGCGCTGCTGGGCACCCTGCTTCAGCAGGGGGGCATGGTGACTATCATCGGTTTCAAGAACGAGCTGGCGCTCTCTCTGCTGCTTCCCTGCTTGTTGCTAGGCTTCTGCCGCGAGTCACAGATTTACCGCATCATTAAGCTGGTGGAGTGGGTCTTCTACCTGCAGATCCCGGTGGTGCTGTTTCAGGTGCTGGTGGTGGTGCCGAAACGGGTGGCAATGCGCGGCGAGTTTGAGAAGTGGGACTCAGTGGTCGGCACCTTCGGGGGGGATCCCATGGGGGGCGGCAATACCGGTGCACTCGGCTTCTTCTGCCTGCTGGTGATGCTGATCAAGCTCTCCGAGTTTCGCCACGGCCTCATTTCGCGTCGTTCGGTCGCTTTTCACATTCTTGCCGCCTTTGCCATCTGTGTGCTGGCCGAGGTGAAGTTCGTCATCCTGTTGTCCCCCTTGCTACTGGCCTGGGTCTGGCTCTCGCCAAGCTATGTCAGGGGGATGAAGAGCTATGACCTCAAGCGTCTGCTGCTGATTGCGCTGGCGATGACTGCGCTGGTGGCAGTGGCCGTTCTGGTGCTGGCTGCCTCCTACTCATCCGTGTTCGAGGGGGCCGGACAACAGGGGGCCATTGCGCTGTTTATCGACTCCCTCGGCTATATCTTCGATCCCAACCACATCAACCCGGAAACCGGCGAGCTGGGGCGGGTGACGACGCTCTTTTTCTGGGCCAGCAACGGTGATCACCACGGTCTCAGCAATCTGCTGTTTGGTTATGGCCTCAACACCACCAACCATGGCAGCACCCTGCCCGGTTTTCTCAACCCCCTGTTCAACGTGCTGCTCGACTCCACGTCCCTCAGCGTGTTGTTGTGGGAGGTGGGACTGATGGGCACCCTGATCTTCATCGTGCTGATCGTTCTGCTGCTCTGGTGCTGCCGTCCCCGTCCGTTGCTGGATCGCCAGCTGCTGAGCGCGGCAGATGTGCGTCTGCTCAGCTATCAACCCGCTTTCATCGCGTTCGGGATCGCCTGCCTGCTGAGCTTGCCTTACAGCCAGCTGCTGATGCTAATCCCGGTGCAGCAGTTTCTCTTCTATTTCGTGCTGGGTGCCGCCCTGGTGATCCGTTCTTCGGTTCGGCAGGCCACCCGTTCCTGTGAGGTGTCATGACTCCATCCCCCCTTATCTCCGTCATCATCAAGACCTACAACGAGGAGGCAGGGATTGCCGACACCATAGCCAGCATCAGGAGCGCTCTGGCCGACTACTCCCACCAGATTATCGTGGCGGATAGTCTCTCGACCGACCGCACCCAGGCGATTGCCTGCCAGCTGGGGGTGACTGTGGTGAGCCTGACCGACCCGGCAGATCGCTGTTGCGGCGTGGGGCCACAGCTTGGCTACCTCTTCAGCGAAGGGGAGTTCCTGCTGCTGCTCGATGGCGACATGAAGCTGGAGCCGGAGTTTGTGCCGGCCGCCCTTGCGCACATGCACTCCCACCCCGAATGCGGTGGCGTGGCCGGGCGGGCCGAGATGGATGATGCCCACAGCTATGAGTTCAAGTCGCGCAAGCAGCGCATCAACCAGATCTATCCGCTGGGCGAGTCGCGCTGGCTGTGTGGTGGCGGCCTGTTTCGACGCAGCGCTATCGAGCAGATCGGCTATCTCACCAATCGCAACCTGCACGGTTACGAAGAGGCGGAGCTGGGTATCCGGCTGCGTCAGGCGGGCTATCGGCTGGAGCGGCTCGATGTCCCCTTCTTCTTTCACACCTCCCACACCATGGACTCCCTTGCCCTGATCCGTTACCGCTGGCGCATGGGGTATCTGTTTGCCAGCGGCGAGCTGGTGCGCTCGGCGTGGGGGCAGCCCTATTTTCGCGAGGTGCTGTCGGTGATCCGCTCCGAGCTGCTGTTCGGGCTCTACCTGCTGACACTCCTGTTCTGCGTACTGCTTTTCGCAGCCGGGCTGCCGTTCTGGTTGCCGCTGCTGGCGCTGGCACCGCTGGGTGGCTTCATCGCTCTCAAGTGGTTGAAGAACCGCTCCCTGCAAGATGCCCTGCGCAGTGTCATGAACCTCTCCATCTATGCAGCCGGGCTGGTGCGCGGCCTGCTGTTGCCCCAGCGCTCTCCGCGCGAGGCGCCCGCCCATCGTCTGATCCAGGAGTCATTGCCGTGAAGGTGCTCTTTGCCAACAAGTTCTTTTTCATGAAGGGGGGCGCCGAGACAGTACTCTTTCAGGAGCGGGATATGGTGCGTCAGGCGGGTCATCAGGTGATCGACTTTGCCATGCAGCATCCGGATAACCTCCCCTCGCCCCAGAGTGGCTACTTTCCGGCCAACGTCGATTATCACCAGCGGCACGGGCTCTTCGATCGGCTGAAGATCGCCGTTCGCTTCATCCACAATCAGGAGGCCTGTGATCGGCTGGCGGAGCTTATCCGTGCCGAGCGGCCCGATATCGTTCACTTTCACAACATCTACCACCAGCTCACCCCGGCAATCATCCGGGTGGCCAAATCCCTGGGCTGCAAGACGGTGCTGACAGCCCACGACTACAAGGTGGCTTGTCCCAACTACAGCATGCTGGTCGATGGCGAGCCGTTCGATCTGACCCGGATCGAGGGTTCCTGGCTCAAGCTGTTTCGCCATCAGTGGCAGGAGGGATCATGGGGCAAGAGCCTGCTGCTCTCTGCCGAGGCCGCCTGGCAGCAGTGGCGCCGCAACTATGAGCAGGTCGATGCATTGGTGGCGCCGAGCGCCTTCATGGCCGGGATGCTTCGCACCCGGCTGCCCGCTTCCCGCATCGAGGTGATCCTCAATGGCATAGATGTCGAGTCGAGCCGCGAAAGCGGAGAGGATCGGGGGTACTTTCTGTTCCTCGGGCGCCTGATGGCCGAGAAAGGGGTCGAAACGCTTGCCCGTGCCCATCAGCGCATGACGCGGCCGGCGGGTCTCAAAATTGTGGGCGGTGGCCCGCTGCAGGCGCACCTCGGGCAGCATTATCCCAATGCCGAACTGCTGGGGTTCAGGCAGGGGGAGGAGTTGCTCGATCTGCTGCGTCACGCCAAGGCCGTGGTGGTGCCGTCCGAGTGGTACGAGAACTGCTCCATGTCGGTACTGGAGGCGATGGCCTATGGCAAACCGGTGATCGGGGCTCGAATTGGCGGGATTCCGGAGCAGATCCGCGACGGTCTCGATGGCCTGTTGTTCGAGGCGGGCAATGCCGACGAGCTGGCCCGCTGCATGGACAGGCTGGTGGCCGAGCCGGAGCAGACGGCGGCCATGGGGCGTTCGGCCCGCCAGCGGCTGATCGACAACTACTCCCTCGCCAGCCACCAGCAAGCTCTGCTGGCGCTCTACCAGTCGTTGCTGGAGGAGAAACAGAGATGAGTTTCTGGCACGAGTTGAAAGCCGAACTGGCGCTCAATCCGAGCAAGACGGCGCGCCTGTTCCTGTTCAGTTACCGGCTGGCACAGACCCGTTATCAGGGAGGCCGCTTTCTGGCGTTACCCGGCTTGCTGCTGCTCAAGGGATTCAAGCTGTTGTGCGGCCTCGATATCTCGCCAAGAGCCCGGCTGGGTTGGGGTCTACGCCTCTATCACCCGCAGAATATCGTCATCGGTGACGGCGTGCAGATGGGGCGTGACTGCACCCTGCGCCACAACTGTACCCTGGGCAACAAGCCTGATCGCCAAAGCGGCCAGCTCCTCTCGCCCACCGTGGGGGACGGGGTCGAGTTCGGCACCGGCGCCATCGTCATCGGGGCCATCGCCATTGGTGATCATGCCTGTGTCGGTGCCGGCGCCGTCGTTACTCGTTCCGTCCCGGTTCGCGCCGTTGTTGCGGGCAATCCCGCCAGAATCATTCGAGAAGATCATGAAGCAGATTAGTGTGACCGTACTCGGTACCCGGGGGATCCCCCATGTACTGGGCGGTGTCGAAACCCATTGTCAGTCCCTCTATCCGGAGCTGCACCGCCAGTTCGAAGTGGCCGCGACCGTGCTGGCTCGCGCCCCCTATGTGAATTACCGAAGCGGCGAGTTTGAAGGGGTGGCTCTCAAGGCGTTGCCCGCCCCCAAAAAGAAGTCGCTGGAGGCAATCCTCCACTCTCTGCTCGCGGCTTTTTACTGCCGCCGTCATGCCTGCGATCTGGTGCATGTCCATGCCATCGGCCCGGGGCTGGTGGTGCCGCTGCTGAGGTTGCTTGGCAAGCGGGTGGTCTTTACCCATCACGGCCCCGACTATGACCGCCAGAAGTGGGGGGCGCTGGCCAAGTGGGTATTAAGCCTTGGCGAGCGCTGGGCGGTACGTTATGCCTGCGAGGTGATCGTCATCTCCGAAGTGATCAACGAGGCGATCCGCCGCCAGTACGATCGCCAGGATGCCCACCTCATCTACAACGGGGTGAAACGGGTCGAGTTGCCGGCAGCGGACAAGAGGGAGCTGACGCTGGCCCGTTTCGGACTGACCGCTGGCAGCTATCTGGTGGCGGTGGGCCGCTTCGTCGAGGAGAAGGGGCTGCACGATCTCATCGCAGCCTATCGCCAGCTTGATACCGAGCTGCCACTGGTTCTGGTGGGGGATACGGATCACCCGACCCCCTACAGCGAGCGCTTGCAGCGGATAGCGGATGAAACTCCGGGGGTGATCCGCACCGGTTTCCTCAATGGCGAGGCGCTGATCAGCGTCTTTTCACAGGCGGCCCTGTTTGCCATGCCCTCTTATCACGAGGGGTTGCCGATCGCCCTGCTGGAGGCGCTCTCCTTCTCCCTGCCGGTGGTGGTGAGCGACATTCCCGCCAATCTGGCGGTGGCGCTGCAACAGGAGTGCTATTTCCCGGTCGGCGATGTGAGTGCGCTGGCAGAGCGACTCAGCGCCCAGATGACCCGCGGCAAGGTCGATTACAGCGACTATCTGCAGCGGTATGACTGGCAGCGGATCGCCGGCCAGACCATGGAGGTCTACCGCAAGGCTTTGGGCCTGCCCGCAGGAGAAAACCAATGAGCCAATTACCGCAGAAACCGCAGGGGGCGATCGACCGCTTCTACCGTGCTCTCCCCCCCGAGGTGGCCGAGAGCCTGAGTGAAACCCAGCGCGACGGTATCGAGCATGCGCTGCGGCTGATGAGTGATGGCAAGTCGCACGCCATCAACGTCAACAGCGCCTTCGGCATCGGTCGCTGGCGCTGCTATCTGGTGGTGCTGATGGGACGGGATCGCCGCTACCGCGGGCGGGAGAGCGGCTTTCGCTTTCACCTCAAGGTGCTGCTGACCACCCTGCTGTTGCTGCTGGCGATCTGCGGCATGGTGCTGCTGCTCTATCTGGTGAAGTCGGCCCTTGGCATCGACATCTTCAAGCACTTCTCGTTCGGGGTGTGGGATCTGTTCAAAAAGAGTGTGCTGATGTGATGAAAGAGGGCTCCTGCGGGAGCCCTCTTGCGTTACTGGATGTCGATCTCGGCCAGACGATACCAGCCACTCTCTTCCAGACCGGCAATGCCGAGCTGCAGGGCGGGCTGCTTGTCCTGACCGATGAAGGCCAGCTCCAGATAGTAGTGACCGCGTGCCATCCGGCCCGGCAGGGTCAGGCTGTCGCGAGTGGTAGCCTTGCTGCCCGGGATCCAGCGGGTCATGTCGTTGCGGGTCACCAGCATGGCGCCGACCTGCCCTTCCTCGTTGACCAGCCGGTAGGTGAGCGGCCAGTTGCGATAGGCCGGCGCTACTCCGTCGTTGTGCCAGTCGCCGTTGAGGGTAAGGGTAGCCCCCGGCTTCATGGTTCCCTTGAGGGTCAGCTGGTCCAGCACGATGCGATAGCCCATCTTGCGCAGGGCATTGTCGACGATGGGTCGATATTGGGGGGGAACCGGATCCGACTTGAGATTGATGGTGGAGGCGTGTTGGGCCAGCGCCCAGTCAAAGGTGGCCTTGACCTCCTCCATGGTGTACTGCTGCTGGCCTGGCCACTCGCTCAGCTTGCCGCACACCTCGAAACTGACCGGAGCCCTCTGCCAGCTGGAATCGAAGTTCGCCACATTGGCGCGGGCGCTCGCCAGTCGTTCCGGGTAGGCATTGCGCATGTGGCTCCAGCTTTGGGAGAAGTGGTGCCAGTCGCCGAGGCAGTCTGCCCGCCAGCCAGATCCCTTGCCCACTGCATACTCGAACATGGGCAGGTTGTTGATGAGCATCAGCTTGGGGGTTCGCGGAAAAGCGGCCATCTGCAGGTCAACATAGGGTTTGAGCTGCTCGCTGCTGTAGCGCTGTTCCAGCGTCGGGCCGGGGAAGTTGCTCATGTGCCACTCCCCCCATGAACCTATCATGCCGATGTCGACATGACTCAGCGCCGGATTGCCATCGTAATGGTCTCCCAGCGCCTGAAACAGCCGGGTAGCACGGGCGAGGAACAGCGGGTCGCTGTAGTCGGGCACAAAGGTCTGGTGGTTGTTCCCCCACTCTCCCCGAATCCCCTTGTTGATAAGCCACTCCGGGATCTTGCTGCCCGAGAAGGGCTCATCAAGGGTCATGACCCTGAGGGCAATCGACTGTTTCGGGGTGGCGTGCTGTGCCTGATCGATGGCCCTGTCGATCAGAGCAAAGTTGTATTCGCCCTCCCGTGGCTCCAGCTCGCTCCAGTAGAAGCGGAAGTAGTCGACCGTGCTGACCGGATGTTCAGCCAGAGAGAGGGGATGACCCCAGCTGTTGTGAAACTCTTCGATACCGACGCCGGGATTGTGCAAGAGGTCTTCGACCGGTTCGGGATGAATGGTGAGGGTGCCGGCCAGAGCTCCCTGAGCCCATAGCAAGCCGGAATAGAGCAGGATCCTGCCCGGATGCATTTTCATGTGATCGTCCGCCTGTGGAACATGGTTGCATGCTAGGAAATTGGCGGACAAAGGCCCAGCCGGTTCCGCTGTTTTCGAGAAGAACCGACTGAAGCCTTTGTTGTCTAGGTCAGAGATTGACGGAGGTTGTGCCCTCAGTCGTCATTGTCATGTCCGGCTGGGCGGGATTCGACACTCTGTTGCCCCATCACCTGATACCAGTCGAGCTTGCGGGTCAGCATCATGATCAGCGTCAGGGTGGCGAACAAGAGCAGGGCACCGAGCAGCAGGGCGATCTCTTCGGCCTGCAGCAGGCTGTAGAGGATGGCATAGACCAGCCCGAGCAGCGCCGCGAAGCCGATCCCCTGCTTCGGGCCGCCCAGCACATGGCTCAGATAGAAGCCGTTGAGCAGCACGCTGGCCAGCGCGGCCACCAGATAGGCCCAGCCAAAACCGAGGTGTTCGGTCAGCGCCAGCAGTACCAGATAGAAGATGGCCAGCCCCATGCCCACCAGCGCGTACTGGATCGGGTGAACCCGCAGCCCCTTGAGCAGCTCGAACATAAAGAAGCTGATAAAGGTGAGGCCGATAAACAGCAGGGCATATTTGGCCGCCCGTTCGTTGAGCTGATAGTGATCCACCGGCTGCACCAGACTGACGCTGAAGGTGGAGAGATTGCTATCGCCCCCGTTCATCATCCGGTTGAAGCGGGTCTCCATGTCGCTGGCGAACCAGCTGGTTTGCCAGTTGGCCTCAAACCCTTGTGGGCTCAGGGTGCGACTGCCCGGCAGAAAGTCACCGATAAAGTTGGGGTGGGGCCAGTTGCCCGCCAGCTGCAGGGTGCTCTCCTTGCCCAGCGGGACTATGTCGAGGGCGTTCATCCCCTGTAGATTGAGCTCCAGATGGAAGGTGCCATCCTGTTGCGGCAGGCTGTCGATCGGGGCATGGATACCCGCGAGCGCATCACCGAGGCGGGCGCCGGGGGCAAACGGGATCCGCTGTGTGCCGAGTTGCAGTTCGGGGACGCTGTTGATACCGCGGGCATCGGAGAGCACCAGACTCAGGTAGGGTTTACCCGCCACCAGCTCGGCCGCTTCATCAAGCGGTGAGGTCGCGTCATTCAGCAGACTCTGTCGGGTGGGCAGGCGGCCGGAGAGGGTGAGCCGAGTCTGATAGACCTGTGCCTGATAGATGCCCAGCTTGCGCGGGGTGACCTCCATGTTGGCCTTGATATCCAGTTGCTCCGGCAGCTGGTAGCGGTAGATCTGCTCCTGACGGACGAAGCGCTTGCCCTCCTGCTCGACCGTCACCGAACGGGTATAGGGCTGCACGATAATGGGCCCCATCAGTCGTTGCGGGCCGCTGTTGCTGGCCATGATGCTGTGAATGGCCTGACTGCGGTAAGCCTGACGCTCCCGGTTCAGCTCCATGATGGATTGCACCGGCACCATCAACAGCAGGCTGAGCAACAGCAGCAGAAAGATCTTGTGGGTGAATATCTGTTTGACCATGACACGTCTCCTTGTTGGATGGAGTGAGTCTGTCAGTCCGGCGTGAAGTGGTGATGGGCTTGTGTGAAGTGGCGGTGAACTGTTGAAAAACGGCGCCATCAGGCGCCGCGGGATTGTTCAGGGGCGGGAGCGCACCAGTCGGGCGGCTTGTGCGAAACGATCGGTGTGGCCGTCGATGAGTCCGTGCATAAAGTCGATGTAATAGACCAGTTCCGGCATCTCCTCAATGGAGCTGGAGGTCCAGTAGGGGGCTGAATTTTCCCCGTTGTCATGGATATCGGAGAAGAAGCGCGGGTCTGTCATCGGCGCCCGGCAATCTTCGTCGAGCAGGGTGAAGAGCTCCTCGATGGTGGGGAGTCGCCACCCCTCGCCAAGGCGGGCAGCTTCATCTTTGGCTTCAAGCAGCGTCAGCAGGGCCGGTGTGCCCACGCACCCTTTCCCCTCCTGCCACTGGCTGCCGAGGCTGCACGCCTGCCATTCGAGGTGGTTTAGCCGATCATGGGTGACTTCTCCCTGCCTACTCAGGCGGTCGGAGAGATCACAGGCAGCCAGCGCCATGCTGGCCGGAAGCCAGAGCAGCAATAGAAATAATTTCATGTTTGTCTCGTTTACGAATGGCGGTCAGCCCGTCGCTGGTGGGCTGACCGTAGTTATCGGGGTTTATCTGGCGGGAAGCGAGCTCACTGCTTTTTAAGTTGTGCAGGCAGGGCAGCCAGCACCTCTTCTTTCGCCTTGAGGGAGGCGAACTGCTTGCCGGGCTTTTGCACCACGGTATGGACGAAGATCAGCTGTTTGCCCGGTTTGCTGGCCCAGCCGACGAACCAGCCGATCTGCTGATCGCGGTTGAGGCTGCCATCCAGCTTCTTCGGGTAGCCCATGCCGGTCTTGCCGTGGATCTGCCAGCCGTCGATCTCGTTCACCTTGAGGATATTGGCGGTGTACTGCAGGGTCCGCGCCGAGACCGGCAGCTTGCCGCTCAGCATCTTGCCGAGGAAGCGGGCCTGTTCCTCCGGACTGATGGCGAGGCTGGAGCTGAGCCAGGCCTGGGTCAGGCCGTCATGTTTGCCCGGATTGCCGGAGAGATCCCGATTGCCGTAGTCGAAGCGGTCGACATATTGCTGGAAGCGCTCCATCCCCAGCCATTCGGTGATCTGCTGGGAGAACCAGACCACCGAGTAGGTTTCCCAGCGGCGCGGGGTGGTGGTTTCACGCCAGGCGGGCAGCCAGCCATCATAGCTCGGTTTGTAAGGCAGTGCCGGATGCTCTTCATCCACCAGATAGCCGCTGTCGTAACCCATCAGCGCCAGCGGGATCTTGAAGGTGGACGCGGGTGGCAGCTGGCTGGAGCAGTCCCCTTCGCTGGAGAGGGGCTGGCCGTTGCCGTCAGCATAGAGAAAGCAGCCGCTGGTGGCGGAGGCAGGCAGGGCTGCGAGCAGACCGGCAGCCAGCAGGCTGGAGAGAAGCAGGCGGGACATAGCATTTCCTTGAGCAAATGGATGAGAGAAAGCGGCAGTCTAATGCCGCTTTGTGTGGGGAATGTGAAGTTGCGGGGGTGACTAGGCGAACGGCAGCCAGAGTTCCGCCAGCGCGCCTCCTTCCGGCCGGTTGCTCAGGGTCAGACGGCCGCCATGCTGGTGGGCCACCTCATGGGCGAAGCTGAGCCCCAGACCGCTGCTCTTGCCCTTGTTCGGGCGCGGCAAGGAGTAGAAGCGCTCGAAGATGCGCGGCAATGCGTAGTCGGGAATGCCGGGGCCGCTGTCGGTGACCCGAAAACAGTAGCCCTCCTCCTGCTGGCTGCCGCTCAGGGTTACCTGCCCGTTGGCGGGAGAAAAGTCGATGGCGTTGTCCAGCAGGTTGCCGATGGCCTGCTCCACCAGCAGCGGATCCCACTTCTGTTTCGGCGCGCTGGCCAGCTCGGCCACCAACTCGACCTGACGGCGCTGGGCGATGATCTGGCGGGCGTCTAGGGTGCGCTTGCCCAGTTTCGCTGGCTCCACCGACTGGCGATCCAGCCCCTGCCCCGACTCCAGCCGCGCCAGTTGCAGCATTCGCTCGATCAGCTGCTGCATGCGCGCGGTTTCCTGATTGATGTTGCCGATAAACCGTTTGGCAACTTCGGGGGGCGGCGTTTCGGCCAAAATCTCCCCTGCCCCGCGAATGGCGGCCAGCGGGCTCTTCAGCTCGTGGGTCAGGCTGTGCACATAGGCTTCGATGTAGCTTTTGCCATCGAGCTGGTGGCGCATGGTCTCCAGCGAGCGGCCGAGCCGATCCAGCTCGACGGTGTGCAGCCGTGGCAGCGGTGCCGCCTCCCCCTTGCTGACCGAGTCGGCGTAGTGCACCAGCTTGCCGATGGCGCGGTTTAGCCACCACACCAGCAGGCTGCCGATCAGCAGCGAGATGAGCAGCATCTGGCCGCCGGCCCGCAGTAGCTCCTGTTCCCCGCGCTCGATGGCTGGCATCAGGGTGCGATTGGGTTTGGCGACGGTGAGGGAGCCGATGATCTCTGCCCCTTCCCGCAGCGGTGCCGCCACATACATGGTCGAGCTGGCTGCATCGTCGGGATCGGTGCGGGTGCTGCGGGCGCCATATTGGCCGCGCAGGGTGCGGTAGACATCGTTCCAGCGGGAATAGTCCTTGCCCAGATCCGTGCCGTCGGAGTCGTAAATCACCATGCCCTTCTGGTCAGTGACATAGATGCGGTACTCCGCCTGCTGCTTGAGGTGGCCATCGATCATCGCATTGATGGGATTCTGGTTGAGGCGGGCGAAGGCGCTGGCCAACCGCCCGTTCATCATATTGCCCTCTTTCAGATCATCGAGGGCGAGCGGCGCCAGCAGCTGGGTCATGTCTACCAGAGTATCCTCGGTGGCGCTGCGCACCCCGGGTTTTATCTCCTCGACGAAGATCTCCAGCACGAACCAGGCGGCCAGCGCGAAGATCAGCAGCAGGCCGCACAGCAGTTGCAACCCGAGTCTCATGCCAGCTCCAGGCTGTAGCCCAGCCCGCGATGGGTGAGGATCAGGTTGGCCTCGGGATCATGTTCGCGCAGCTTGGCGCGGATGGTCTTGATATGGGTATCGACGGTGCGATCCAGACTCTCCTCCGCATCCTGCCACACCAGATCCATCAGCTGCTGGCGGGAGTAGACCCGCCCCGGCGCCAGCATCAGGGTCTTGAGCAGCAGATATTCGTAGCGAGTGAGGGCCAGCGGCTGGCCGCGAAAGTGAATGCGGGCCCGCTCCTCATCCAGTACCAGCAGGGTGCTGGGCTGGGGGGCGACGGGCTGGCTGCGGCGCAGGATGACCCGCACCCGGGCACACACCTCCCGTGGCGAGAAGGGTTTGGCCACATAGTCGTCGGCACCGATCTCCAACCCGATCAGCCGGTCTATCTCCTCGCTGCGGGCGGTGAGGAACATCAGGGGGATATCGGTCAGCGCCCTCACCTGCTTGCAGAGTTCGAAGCCGCTGATGTCGGGCAGCCCCACATCGAGGATCAGGAAGTCGGGTCGCGTCTGTTCCAGTCGTGTCAGCAACTGCTGGCCCAGCATGAACCACTCCACCTCGAACCCGTCGGTCTGCAGGGCGTAAATCAGGGTGTCGGCGATGCTGGCCTCATCCTCCACCAGCCAGATGACTCTCTTTTGCATGGCATCCTCGTCGCAAATTGGCACCCCATTCTGGCATCGAACTAAATCGGATCCTATTTGCTGTTTTATTTTTCCGAAAAAGGGGCTAATATTTCGATGTTCTTTCGAATCGAAACTTAAAAATGACCAAACGTAATACTCAACAACGCCGACACACCATAGTGACCCTGGTACAAGAGCAGGGTGAAGTGAGCGTCGACGCCCTCGCCAAACACTTTTCTACCTCCGAAGTGACTATCCGTAAAGATCTGGCGGTACTGGAGACCGGCGGTCTGCTGCTGCGTCGTTACGGTGGCGCCGTCCCCTTGCCGAGCGAGATGGTGGTCGAGGCCAATCCTGAACAAGTTTCGAACCGAAAGTTAGCCATTGCCCGTGCGGCGGCCGAGCGGCTGCGTGATCACAACCGTGTCATCATCGACAGCGGCAGCACCACCAGCGCCATGATCCCCATGCTGGGCAACAAGCGCGGCCTCATCGTGATGACCAACTCCCTCAATGTGGCCGGAGCCCTGCGCGAGCTGGAAAATGAGCCTACCCTGTTAATGACCGGTGGCACTTGGGACCCTCACTCCGAATCCTTCCAGGGGCAGGTGGCGGAACAGGTGCTGCGCTCCTACGACTTCGACCAGCTCTTTATCGGTGCCGACGGTATCGACCCGGAACGTGGCACCACCACCTTCAACGAGCTGGTGGGCCTGTCGCGGGTGATGGCCGAGGTATCGCGGGAGGTCATTGTGATGGTCGAATCGGAAAAGATCGGCCGCAAGATCCCCAATCTCGAACTTCCCTGGTCGAGCATCCATACCCTGGTGACCGACGAGGGGCTGGCCAGCGAGGCCAGAGAACAGATTCAAGCCCAGGGGGTGACGCTTATCTGCGCCCCGGTCACTTGCTGACATCGAGCTCTGAACCATCCAACTGACTTTACGATTTGCATCTCAAGGAGAAGTGTATGTGTGGCATCGTCGGGGCTGTCGCCCAACGTGATGTGGCTGAAATTCTGGTAGAGGGCCTGCGCCGTCTGGAGTACCGCGGTTATGACTCAGCCGGTGTGGCCGTGTTCAGCGCCAACCAGCCGTTGCAGCGGGTTCGCCGTCTGGGCAAGGTGGCCGAGCTGGCCAAGGCGCTCGACGAGCAGTCCGTCCATGGTGGTACCGGCATCGCCCATACCCGCTGGGCCACTCACGGCGAGCCTTCCGAGCGCAATGCCCACCCCCACGTCTCCGAGCATATCGTGGTGGTGCACAACGGCATCATCGAGAACCACGAAGAACTGCGGGAAGAGTTGAAGGCGCTGGGTTATGTGTTCAGCTCCGACACCGATACCGAGGTGATTGCCCATTTGGTCCATCACGAGCTGAAGAGCGCCGGCAGCCTGCTGGCCGCCATGCAAACTGCGGTGAAGCAGCTGCGCGGTGCCTACGGTACCGTGGTGATGGACAGCCGCGACGACAGCCGCGTGGTGGTGGCCCGCTCCGGTTCACCGCTGGTGATCGGCCGCGGTATCGGCGAGAACTTTATCGCCTCCGACCAGATGGCGCTGCTGCCGGTGACCCGTCGTTTCATCTTCCTGGAAGAGGGTGATGTGGCCGAAGTGACCCGTCGCGATGTGCATATCTTCGATACCAATGGCAACGCCGTGGTGCGCGAAGAGCAGGAGTCCGAACTCTCCCACGATGCCGGTGACAAGGGTGAATACCGTCACTACATGCTCAAGGAGATCCACGAGCAACCCAAAGCGATCACCAACACCCTGGAAGGGCGTCTGGGCAGCGATCGCGTGGTGGTCGAATCGTTCGGCAACGGCGCGCGCGCCATCTTTGACAAGGTCGAGCACGTGCAGATCGTCGCCTGCGGCACCTCCTATCACTCCGGCATGGTGGCTCGCTACTGGTTCGAAGAGATCGCTGGTGTCTCCTGCGATGTGGAGATCGCCTCCGAGTTCCGCTATCGCAAATCGGTAGTGCGCCCCAACAGCCTGCTGGTGACCCTCTCCCAGAGTGGCGAGACCGCCGATACCCTGGCGGCGCTGCGTCTGGCCAAGGAATCCGGCTACATGAGCTCGCTGGCTATCTGCAACGTGCCGGGCTCCTCGCTGGTGCGTGAATCGGATCTGGCCTTTATGACCCGTGCGGGGGCAGAAATTGGGGTGGCCTCCACCAAGGCGTTCACCACCCAGCTGGCTGGCCTGCTGATGCTGGTGGCCTCGGTTGGTCACTGCCGTGGCCACCTGAGCGCAGCCGCCGAAGCCGAACTGGTCAAGGCGCTACAAGCCTTGCCGCTGCGTATTAAAGAGAGCCTGGCGCTGGCCAAGGATATCGAAACCCTGGCCGAAGAGTTTGCCGACAAGCAGCACAGCCTGTTCCTCGGCCGTGGCAGCCAGTACCCTATCGCCATGGAAGGGGCGCTCAAGCTGAAAGAGATCTCCTACATCCACGCCGAAGCTTACGCCGCTGGTGAACTGAAGCATGGCCCGCTGGCGCTGATCGATGCCGAAATGCCCATCATTGTGGTGGCGCCGAACAACGATCTGCTGGAGAAGCTCAAGTCCAACGTGGAAGAGGTGCGCGCCCGTGGCGGTATCCTCTACGTGTTCGCCGATGCCGATACCGGCTTCAAGAGCGACGAGACCATGCGGGTCATGAACCTCAACCATGTGGAAGAGGTGATCGCCCCCATCGTCTATACCGTGCCGCTGCAGCTGCTCTCCTACCACGTTGCCCTGATCAAGGGCACTGACGTGGACCAGCCGCGCAACCTGGCAAAATCGGTGACCGTTGAGTAAGTCACTATCTGATAAGTCACTCTCTCAAATGAAAAAGAGCCGCTATTGCGGCTCTTTTTGTTTCGGCTGAGGGGTTACGACAGCCGCAGGTTGGTGATGGTGACCTCGTCGAGGGAGGGCACTATGATGCCGCTGGTGATCCCTTTGGCGATGGCCTGACTGCGGTTCTTCGAGTCAGTCTTGTTGGTCACCTGGGTCAGGTGAAAGTTGACCGTCCGCTCACTGATGCCGAGGATGGTGGCGATCTCCCAGGAGGTCTTGCCCTCGCTGGCCCAGAACAGGCACTCCTTCTCCCGATCCGACAGTTCGGTCAGGTATTTCATCATATCCGGTCTGCTTTTGATCAGTTGCAGTGCGGAGTTGAAGATGTAGCTGGCACAAAACGACAGCAGCGGAACATTTTCAAACATCAGATCGGAGTTGGATTTGTCCTTGGTGATGAAAGAGAGGATGCCGTGCTCCCCCTGCGGGGTGTGCAGCGGAAAGGAGACGCCATTGCGTACCCCGAAATCAGCCGCCAGGTTCATCACGTCGCGGCTGGCGCTGGGCAGCCAGGGCGAGTCGCAGTCGAGCTTGTTCCAGAAGATCGGCTGGGTCTGTTTCAGCCCCAGATAGACCACCGGATCCTGGGTCAGATACTGGTTTTCGCTGTAGGCGTCAAACCAGGTGGTCGGACAGTTGTTGAACAGTGCCACGTGGGATTTTTGCATGCTGATGGGGAAAATAATCAGCAGCCGAAAGTAATCAAAGCCCATTTGATGACTGAAGCGCTCCAGCAGTTGCTGGATATCGCTGGTTTTTGTTGCCTTGGTGAACTTGTCGATATGTTCCCAGATCGCATCGTTGAGCATTACTTTCTCCTTTTTCGATCTCTATCACACTGATCGAAAAGATTTTTTATCGTTATTTATATTTGTGCGGTGGCTATTGGCGCCACTTATTCCGTGCGTGCTTAAAAATTATCCTGTTTTTGTGCATAAAGGCCAAGAAAATCCTCTCGTTGCCAGTCCGCCCCGCATTTGAGATAATGATAATAGTTATCATTAGTAAGATGTATTTCAATGAACAAATTATGGGGTGTGGCCCTGCTGCCACTGTCAGTCCACTTTGCTGCCATCGGGGATGAGCTGGTTGCTCCCGCCCTCAAGAACAGCATAGCTGCCGGGAAAGCCTCCCAGCAGCGGGTGGAAAAAGCCGCCGATGCCGCTGTTGCCGCACGACTGGAGCTGCAAAACGCCCAGCTGCAACTGCGCGACCTAGAAGCCTACAACCGCTACATGCAATCTCTGGTGGCCGATCAGCAAAATGAGCTGGGTAAATTGAGCCAGCAGCTTGAAGCGGTGCAAGAGACCCGTCAGGGCTTGATCCCGCTGATGTTGCAGATGCAGGCAGATCTGGAACAGCTGGTGCAAAACGACATCCCGCTGCGCAAGGAAGATCGGCTGGCGCGGGTTGAACAGTTAAAAGCGACCCTAGCTCGCGCAGACGTTAGCGAGGCAGAGAAATTCCGTCAGCTGCTGCAGGCCTATCAGATTGAAGCCGAGTACGGCAGCCGGATGGACAGCTATTCCGCCGAGCTGGAGCTGGATGGTGCCCCGCGTCGGGTCGATGTGCTGGCGCTGGGCCGGGTCTCCCTGCTGGCAATGACGGCCGATCGCAGTCAGGCATGGCGCTGGTCTGCCGAGGCGAAGCAGTGGCAAGCCCTCGATAGCCAGTGGCTCTCCCCCATCGCCGAGGCGATGGATGTGGCCGCCGACAAGAAAGTTCCCCAGTTGCTCAATGTCCCCCTCTCTGTCAGCCGCAGTCAGGAGGCCCAATCATGAGAGTCACCATGAAGTGGTTCCCCCTCCTTATTGCCCTCTCCTGCGGTGCCAACGCCGCTGTCGCCGATGAGTGGCAGCAGCAGGAACTGGCTCGTGAACAGCAGGCTCAGCAAGATCTGGCGACCGTTGCCAAGGAGCTCGGCACTGCCCGCGCCAGACTGGCCGAGGCCCAGCGCTTGAGCAAGGAGCTGGCTGGCAAGTTCGCCAGCAACGAGAAGCAGCTGGTCGAGCTTAACGCCCAGTGGGAGCAAGCCTCCGGCGACATGAACGAGATCTTCGCGGTCACCCGTCAGGGCGCCAGCGATGCGGTCAAGCTGCTGAGCGAATCCGCCGTCGAGGGCCAGTACCCGGAGCGTCTCGCCCCGCTGAAAGCCATGGCACAGGATAAACAGGTGCCGGATCGCGCCGCCCTCGCCCTGCTGCCCGTCACGCTGCTGCAGGAGATCCGCGAATCTGGCCGGATTGCTCAGTTCAACGGCAAGGTGCTCGATGCCCAGGGGGCTGCCAGCGAGCAGTCGCTGACCCGGGTTGGCAGTTTTGCCCTGCTGGGGAGCGAAGGCTTCCTGCAACCGACTGCCGAAGGCTTGAGCCCGGTACTGGGTCTGCCCGGTAGCGTGCTCTCTGCCGTTGCGGCTTATCAGGGTCAGGAAGGGGAAGCGCTGCCGCTGGATCCTTCTCATGGCACTCTGCTGGCAATGCTGGCGCAGGCGCCCACCTTCTGGCAGCAGGTGCAACAGGGTGGTCAGGTCGGCGCCATTATCGTGCTGCTGGCCGCCATCGGTTTGGGAATTGCGGCGGTACGGCTGTGGAGCCTTTCCCGTGAGCTGGGTCGGGTTCGTCGCCAGCTCAAGAGCGGCGAGTATCACGCCGACAACGCCCTCGGCCGGGTGCTGACGGTGGCAGACAAACACCCCGAGCTGAGCATGGAGACCCTCGAACTGCGTCTTGATGAGGCGATCCTGCAGGAGACTCCTCGCATGGAGCGCGGCATCGGCATGGTCAAGGTGATCGCGGCCATCGCCCCCATGCTGGGTCTGCTCGGTACCGTGACCGGGATGATCGGCACCTTCCAGGCGATCACCCAGTTTGGTACCGGCGATCCCAAGATCATGGCGGGCGGCATCTCCATGGCGCTGGTTACCACGGTACAGGGTCTGGTGGCGGCCATTCCGCTGATCCTGGCCCACAGCCTGCTGCAATCGCGCTTCACCGAGCTCTCCAATGTACTGGAGCAGCAGGTAGCCGGCATTCTGGCCGAGCGCGCCGAGAGCAATAACGGCGGGATGGAGCGAGCAGCATGATGCTCGACATCTGGCAACAGCTGCAGAGCTTCATGGGCCGTGGCGGCCCTGTGCTCTGGGTCATTCTGGCCCTGCTGGTGCTGATGTGGATTTTGATGATCGAGCGGTTGCTCTACCTCAATCTGGGTTTTGGCCCCTTGCAGCAACAGCTGCTCGGCCGCTGGCAGGCCCGCAGCGAGCGCCACAGCTGGCACGCCCGAGCGATCCGCAGCCGCTGGCTGGCACAGGCGGAGCTGGAACTGAACCGTCATCTGATCTTCATCCGCACCCTGGTGGTGCTCTGCCCCATGCTGGGGCTGCTGGGCACTGTGACCGGCATGATCGGCGTATTCGATGCGTTGGCTGCGGCCAACCGCTTTAACCCGGAGAGCATGGCGGGCGGGATCTCCCGCGCCACTATCCCCACCATGGCGGGCATGGTGGTGGCGCTCTCCGGCGTGTTGTTACTCAGTCGGCTCGAGAGTCAGGCCAAGCGTGCGCTGGCCAAGACCCGGGACGGCCTGCGAGAAGAGAAGGTAATGCAATGAGACGGCAATCCAAACGCCAGCGTGACGAAGTGCAGATCGACATGACCCCCATGCTGGATATCGTGTTCATCATGCTGATCTTCTTTATTGTCACCACCTCCTTCGTGCGTGAAGCCGGGCTCGAGGTGCACAGACCCCAGGCCAGTCAGGCCAAGGCGCAGAAATCCTCCAGCAT
>NZ_JBQBED010000001.1:2712500-2780000 GCF_051919745.1 Aeromonas sp. 3P | reverse complement strand
CAGTACCGTGAGGGAAAGGCGAAAAGAACCCCTGTGAGGGGAGTGAAATAGAACCTGAAACCGTGTACGTACAAGCAGTGGGAGCCCTTCGGGGTGACTGCGTACCTTTTGTATAATGGGTCAGCGACTTACATTTTGTAGCGAGGTTAACCGTATAGGGGAGCCGTAGGGAAACCGAGTCTTAACTGGGCGTCTAGTTGCAAGGTGTAGACCCGAAACCGGGTGATCTAGCCATGGGCAGGTTGAAGGTTGAGTAACATCAACTGGAGGACCGAACCCACTAACGTTGCAAAGTTAGGGGATGACCTGTGGCTGGGGGTGAAAGGCCAATCAAACTCGGAGATAGCTGGTTCTCCCCGAAAGCTATTTAGGTAGCGCCTCGGACGAATACTACTGGGGGTAGAGCACTGTTTGGGCTAGGGGGTCATCCCGACTTACCAACCCCATGCAAACTCCGAATACCAGTAAGTAATATCCGGGAGACACACGGCGGGTGCTAACGTCCGTCGTGAAGAGGGAAACAACCCAGACCGCCGGCTAAGGTCCCAAAGTTCTGGTTAAGTGGGAAACGATGTGGGAAGGCTCAGACAGCTAGGATGTTGGCTTAGAAGCAGCCATCATTTAAAGAAAGCGTAATAGCTCACTAGTCGAGTCGGCCTGCGCGGAAGATGTAACGGGGCTCAAACCAGGCACCGAAGCCGCGGATTCACACTTATGTGTGAGTGGTAGGGGAGCGTTCTGTAAGTCTGCGAAGGTGTATCGAGAGGTATGCTGGAGATATCAGAAGTGCGAATGCTGACGTAAGTAACGATAAAGGGGGTGAAAAGCCTCCTCGCCGGAAGACCAAGGGTTCCTGTCCAACGTTAATCGGGGCAGGGTGAGTCGACCCCTAAGGCGAGGCCGAAAGGCGTAGTCGATGGGAAGCAGGTTAATATTCCTGCACGACTTGTAATTGCGATGGGGGGACGGAGAAGGCTAGGTGGGCCAGGCGACGGTTGTCCTGGTGAAAGTGCGTAGGTGGTGTTTCTAGGCAAATCCGGAGACACAACACTGAGACACGAGACGAACACACTACGGTGTGGAAGCCATTGATGCCCTGCTTCCAGGAAAAGCCTCTAAGCTTCAGATTACAAGTCATCGTACCCCAAACCGACACAGGTGGTCGGGTAGAGAATACCAAGGCGCTTGAGAGAACTCGGGTGAAGGAACTAGGCAAAATAGAACCGTAACTTCGGGAGAAGGTTCGCTCTTGACAGTGAAGTCCCTTGCGGATGGAGCAGTTGGGAGTCGCAGTGACCAGATGGCTGGGACTGTTTATCAAAAACACAGCACTCTGCAAACACGAAAGTGGACGTATAGGGTGTGACACCTGCCCGGTGCCGGAAGGTTAATTGATGGGGTTAGCGCAAGCGAAGCTCTTGATCGAAGCCCCGGTAAACGGCGGCCGTAACTATAACGGTCCTAAGGTAGCGAAATTCCTTGTCGGGTAAGTTCCGACCTGCACGAATGGTGTAACCATGGCCATGCTGTCTCCACCCGAGACTCAGTGAAATCGAATTCGCCGTGAAGATGCGGTGTACCCGCGGCTAGACGGAAAGACCCCGTGAACCTTTACTACAGCTTGGCACTGAACATTGAACCTACATGTGTAGGATAGGTGGGAGGCTTTGAAGGCGTGACGCCAGTTGCGCTGGAGCCGTCCTTGAAATACCACCCTTGTATGTTTGATGTTCTAACGCAGGGCCCTGAATCGGGCTCGCGGACAGTGCCTGGTGGGTAGTTTGACTGGGGCGGTCTCCTCCCAAAGAGTAACGGAGGAGCACGAAGGTTGGCTAATCCTGGTCGGACATCAGGAGGTTAGTGCAATGGCATAAGCCAGCTTAACTGCGAGACGGACAGGTCGAGCAGGTACGAAAGTAGGTCATAGTGATCCGGTGGTTCTGAATGGAAGGGCCATCGCTCAACGGATAAAAGGTACTCCGGGGATAACAGGCTGATACCGCCCAAGAGTTCATATCGACGGCGGTGTTTGGCACCTCGATGTCGGCTCATCACATCCTGGGGCTGAAGTCGGTCCCAAGGGTATGGCTGTTCGCCATTTAAAGTGGTACGCGAGCTGGGTTCAGAACGTCGTGAGACAGTTCGGTCCCTATCTGCCGTGGGCGTTGGATGATTGAAGGGAGTTGCTCCTAGTACGAGAGGACCGGAGTGAACGAACCTCTGGTGTTCGGGTTGTCACGCCAGTGGCACTGCCCGGTAGCTAAGTTCGGAATCGATAACCGCTGAAAGCATCTAAGCGGGAAGCGAGCCCTGAGATGAGTCATCCCTGACCCCTTGAGGGTCCTAAAGGGCCGTTGGAGACCACAACGTTGATAGGTGGGGTGTGTAAGCGCGGCGACGTGTTGAGCTAACCCATACTAATTACCCGTGAGGCTTAACCATACAACACCCAAGAAGTGTTCTAAGGCTTGTAGCAAATAGAACGAACTACTCAAATTCAGTGATAGTGACAAGCCAAGCGCAACATCACTACTCACGTCAGCTTTCTGGATTAAGAATTTGCCTGGCGGCCATAGCGCCGTGGAACCACCTGATCCCATGCCGAACTCAGAAGTGAAACGCGGTAGCGCCGATGGTAGTGTGGCATTCGCCATGCGAGAGTAGGACACTGCCAGGCACCCAATTTCAAGATTACGCCCAGCGTGGTCTTTACCGGTTAGTGTGCTGATATGGCTCAGTCGGTAGAGCGCATCCTTGGTAAGGATGAGGTCCCCAGTTCGATTCTGGGTATCAGCACCATTAAATAGAAAGCCTCCCTGAAAAGGGAGGCTTTTTTGCATCCGTCATTTTTTGATATCCCCTTACATTCCCTATTCCCGAACCCCCTTCTGCTTGCAGCCGACACTGTTTATCTGCTGGTTTGAGTCCTAATGTGTTACTCATTTGACTGCTATTGATGGTTTTATCCATAGATTTAACCATGATTGATTGACGTAAAACGTTTTACATGTAAAATCCGGCGCGTTTTGCCTATTACGTGGAGAGAGAGCATGGCGCAGGATAACGAATACTGTTTGGGGGCGGTACCCGCCAAAGGGCGCAAAGGTGTGCTGTCGCTGATGCTGGTGATGCTAGGCCTGACCTTCTTCTCTGCCAGCATGTGGACCGGTGGTGCGCTGGGCACCGGGCTGGTGTTCGATGACTTCATCAAGGCGGTACTGCTCGGCAACTTGCTGCTGGGTATCTACACAGCCTGTCTCGGTTATATCGGTGCCTCAACCGGTCTCTCTACCCATCTGCTGGCTCGTTACTCCTTTGGGGTGAAAGGTTCCTGGCTGCCATCCCTGCTGCTCGGCGGTACTCAGGTCGGCTGGTTTGGCGTTGGCGTGGCGATGTTTGCCCTGCCGGTGCAGAAGGCGACCGGCATAGATGTGAACTGGCTGATCGCCATTTCGGGCATTTTGATGACGGTGACCGTCTACTTCGGCATCTCCGCCCTGATGGTGCTGAGCTTTGTGGCCGTACCGGCCATTGCACTGCTTGGCGGCTACTCGGTCTGGCTGGCGGTGACCTCGACCGGTGGCATGGCTGCACTGCAGCAGGTACAACCAAGCAATCCCATCGAGTTCACCACGGCGTTGACCATGGTGGTCGGTTCCTTTATCAGTGCAGGAACCCTGACCGCCGACTTTGTCCGATTTGGTCGCAAACCCTGGGGCGCCGTCATGATTACCATGGTGGCGTTTTTTTTGGGCAACACGCTAATGTTCGTCTTCGGCGCAGCCGGTGCGGCCGTGACCGGTCAGGCCGATATCTCGGAAGTGATGCTGATGCAGGGACTGTTGATCCCCGCCATCCTGGTGTTGGGCCTCAATATCTGGACCACCAACGACAACGCTCTCTACGCCTCCGGCCTCGGTTTTGCCAACATTACCGGTCTCAAGAGCAAGCCCCTCAGCGTGATCAACGGCCTCATCGGTACGGCTTGCGCCCTCTGGCTTTACAACAACTTTGTCGGCTGGCTGGCCTTTTTGAGTACGGCAATTCCGCCGATCGGTGGCATTATCATCATGGATTTCCTGCTCAATCGTGAGCGTTACCGTCAATTTGCCGATCAGCAGTTCGAGACGGTGCGCTGGCAGGCGCTGGTCGCTACGGCAGTCGGGGTGGCTGTCGGCAAGTGGCTGCCGGGCATAGTGCCACTCAACGCGGTATTGGGCGCCGCCTTCACCTATTTCATTCTGGTTCGCCTCACCCAGCGGCCGGTTCTGGTACAGGAAGCTAACAAATGCTGATTCAACATATTCGTTTGGCCGATCGGGAAGGGTTGTGGCAGATCCGCTGTCAGGATGGGGTCATCACCGCCATCGAACCCCATGGCGAGCATGCCGTCGCCGGTCGGGTGCTGGACGGGGAGGGCGGTCTGGCGATCCCCCCCTTTATTGAACCCCACATTCACCTCGATACCACCCAGACGGCGGGTGAGCCGAGCTGGAACCTCTCCGGCACCCTGTTTGAGGGGATCGAGCGCTGGGCCGAACGCAAGGCGCTGCTGACCCATGAGGATGTGAAACAGCGCGCCATCCAGACGCTGAAGTGGCAGATCGCCAACGGCATCCAGTTTGTCCGTACTCACGTCGATGTCTCCGATCCCAATCTGGTGGCGCTCAAGGCGATGCTGGAGGTGCGGGAGGAGATGAAGGAGTGGGTGGAGCTGCAGATCGTTGCCTTCCCGCAGGAGGGGATCCTCTCCTACCCGAATGGCAAGGCACTGCTGGAGGAGGCGCTCAAGCTGGGGGCCGATGTGATCGGTGCTATTCCCCATTTCGAGTTTACCCGGGAATATGGGGTCGAAAGTCTGCATTACATCTTCGATCTTGCCGAGAAGTATCAGGTTCTGGTCGATGTGCACTGCGACGAGATCGATGACGAGCAGTCCCGCTTTATCGAGACGTTGGCAACCCTGGCCTACGAGCGAGGTATCGGCCATCGGGTGACGGCCAGTCACACCACCGCCATGCACTCCTACAACGGCGCTTATGCTTCCCGCCTGTTCCGGTTGCTCAAGATGGCAGACATCAACTTCGTGGCCAATCCGCTGGTGAACATTCACCTGCAGGGGCGGTTCGATACCTATCCCAAACGCCGCGGTATTACCCGGGTGAAGGAGATGCTGGAGGCGAACATCAACGTCTGCTTCGGTCACGACGACGTGTTCGATCCCTGGTACCCCATGGGCACTGCCAACATGTTGCAGGTGCTGCACATGGGGCTGCATGTCTGCCAGATCATGGGCTACGAGCAGATCAACGACGGCTTGAAGCTGATCAGCAGCCACAGCGCCCGCACCCTGAACGTGCAGGATCGCTATGGCATCGAGGTGGGCAAACCGGCCAACCTGTTGATCCTGCCTGCCGAGAATGGCTTCGATGCGGTGCGCCGTCAGGTGCCGGTGCGTTACTCGATCCGCCACGGCAAGGTGATTGCCCAGACCCGCCCGGCCCAGACCGAGATCGTGCTGGGTCAGCCAGAGCCCATCGATTTTCGCCGCTGAGATTTCAATCAGGCTGGATGACGATTAGTTCCGCCTCTGGGCACAAGGGCCGCCATTGCGACATAATGGCGGCCTGACCCTGAGGGAGTGACACCATGCAAACCTGGTTCTATGTTGCTGCAGGGGGCGCCATCGGCGCCTGCCTTCGTTTTGGGATTGCCGAACTGATGGCCTTGCTGCTGGGGCGCCACTTTCCTTACGGGACTCTGGTGGTCAACGTGGTGGGCTCTTTCATCATGGGGGTGGCGTTCGCCCTCATCAGTCATGGTCATGTGGTAGAACACCCGATGAAGCCGCTGCTGATGGTGGGGATCCTCGGTGCCCTGACTACTTTCTCTTCCTTTGCCCTCGATACGGTAGTGCTGGCTCAACATGGGGCCTATCTGAAAGCGCTGCTCAATATCGGTCTCAATCTCTTCCTCTGTCTGGCCATGGTGGTGCTGGGCATGCAGTTGGTTGCGAGCCGGGTTTAAGGTGTCCGGACGCCAGTGGCTCTGGTAAACTGGCGGCCATTCTTTGCTCTATGGGTGTTTAAGGGATGTCAGAACAAGCAACGACAACGCATTTTGGCTTTAAAACCGTGGCCGCGACCGAGAAGGAAACTCTGGTAGCAGGTGTCTTCCATTCGGTGGCAGCCAAGTATGATCTGATGAACGATCTGATGTCGTTCGGCATCCACCGCCTGTGGAAGCGCTTCACCATCGACTGTTCCGGTGTGCGCAAGGGCCAGAAGGTGCTGGATCTGGCCGGTGGTACCGGTGACTTGACCGCCAAGTTTTCCCGCATCGTCGGCGAGACCGGTCAGGTGGTGCTGGCGGATATCAACGACTCCATGCTGAAAGTGGGCCGCGACAAGCTGCGCAATCTGGGGGTCGCCAACAACGTCTCCTACGTGCAGGCCAATGCCGAGGCGCTCCCCTTCCCGGATAACCATTTCGACGTGATTACCATCGGCTTCGGTCTGCGCAACGTCACCGACAAGGACAAGGCGCTCGCCTCCATGTTCCGGGTGCTCAAGCCGGGTGGCCGTCTGCTGGTGCTGGAGTTCTCCAAGCCGGTCAGCGAAGTGATCGCCAAGCTCTATGACCTCTACTCCTTCAAACTGCTGCCGAAAATGGGCGAAATCGTCGCGAACGACAGTGAAAGCTACAAATATCTGGCAGAGTCCATCCGTATGCACCCGGATCAGCAAACCCTGGCTGGCATGATGGAAAATGTCGGTTTCGAGCAGGTGGAGTACTTCAATCTGACTCAGGGTGTGGTCGCCCTGCACCGCGGTTACAAGTTTTAAGGTTGCCTATGCCGATGGATGCCATGGTCACCGCGGTGATCGAAACCAGCCTCAACCAGTTGCTGGTGCTGGACAAACAGAGCCCGGAGCGGCTGCGCAAACTGGTGGGCAAGGTGCTCAAGCTGGAGCTGCGTGAACTCAAGCCGCTCTGGTTTGTCTTCTCCGAGCGTCGGCTGGATGTGCTGGCCCAGCATGAAGGGGAGGCCGATGCGGTGCTCAGTCTCTCCCTGACCGCCCTCGGTCTGCTGAAAGACCCTTCCGCCCTGACCCGCTATATCCGCGAGGAGAAGCTGGATCTGAGCGGTGATCCCCAGCTGGTACAGGCATTCAGCGTGCTGCTGGGCGAGCTGGATATCGACTGGGAAGAGGAGCTGTCGCGCTATACCGGCGATGTCGTTGCCCACACCCTGTTCAGCGGTGCCCGTCAGGCGCGTCGTCTGGTCGGCCGCGAGCTGTGCCGCACCCGCAGCCAGCTGGCGGAATATCTGACCGAAGAGGCCCGCCTCGCCCCCGGCCCGCTGGAAGTGGCGAGTTTCAACGATGACGTCGAGGTGCTGGCCCAGCAGCTCAAGGCCGTCGAACTGCGGCTGGCCCGCTTCGAACAGCAGGTGACCTGATGACCCCGAAGGAGTTCAAACGCCTCTATCGCATCATCACCATCCTGCTGGAGCAGGGCATCGACGAACTGGTGCCAGCCCGCTATCAACCCTGGCTGGGTCGTCTGGCCCGTCGCTCCCTGTTCTGGCTCAAGAACAAACAACCGGATCTCAGCCGCGGTGCCCGCATCCGCCTCGCCTTCGAGGCTCTCGGCCCCATCTTCATCAAGTTTGGCCAGATGCTCTCGACCCGCCGCGACCTGCTGCCGCCGGATATCGCCGAGGAGCTGGCCCTGCTGCAGGACAGGGTGCCCCCCTTCTGTGGTCAGGCGGCGCGCCAGCAGATCGAGCTGAGCCTGGGTTGTCCCATCGAAACCCTGTTTGACGACTTCGACGAGACGCCGCTGGCGTCGGCTTCCATCGCCCAGGTGCATACCGCCCGCTTGAAGGAGAGTGGCCGCGAGATCGTCATCAAGGTGATCCGTCCCGACATCGAGCCGGTTATCGAGGCTGACCTGCGGTTGATGCAGGCGCTGGCCCGTCTGGTGGCCCGCTTCGTGCCCCAGAGCGCGCGGCTGCGCCCCATCGAGGTGGTGGAGGAGTATCGCAAGACCATCCTCGACGAGCTGAATCTGATGCGCGAAGCGGCCAACGCCATCCAGCTACGCCGCAACTTCACCGGCTCCGAGGCGCTCTATGTGCCTGAAATCATCACCGACCTCTGCCGCGAGCAGGTGCTGGTGATGGAGCGCATCTACGGTATTCCGGTCTCCGATATACCGGCGCTGGAAGCCAACGGCACCAATATGAAGCTGCTGGCCGAGCGCGGGGTAGAGGTTTTCTTCACCCAGGTGTTCCGCGACAGCTTCTTCCATGCCGATATGCACCCGGGCAACATCTTCGTCTCTTACGAACATCCGGAAAACCCGCTCTGGATCGGCATCGACTGCGGTATCGTCGGTACCCTCAATCGGGAAGACAAACGCTATCTGGCGGAGAACTTCCTCGCCTTCTTCAACCGTGACTATCGCCGGGTAGCGGAGCTGCATGTGGAGTCGGGCTGGGTACCGGCAGACACCAAGGTGGATGAGTTCGAGTTCGCCATCCGCACCGTGCTGGAGCCCATCTTCGAGAAGCCGCTCTCCGAAATTTCGTTCGGTCACGTGCTGCTCAACCTGTTCAACACCGCGCGTCGCTTCCATATGACGGTGCAGCCGCAGCTGGTGCTGCTGCAAAAGACCCTGCTCTATGTGGAAGGGTTGGGGCGTCAGCTCTACCCGCAGCTCGATTTGTGGCAGACCGCCAAGCCGTTCCTCGAGAACTGGATGCACGAACAGGTGGGGCCAAAATCGGTATTGAACGCCATCAAGGAGAAGGCGCCATTCTGGGCGGAGAAGCTGCCGGAGCTGCCGGAGCTGGTCTATGAGACTCTGCGTCAGACCCGTCATCAGCAGCGTCATTTCGACCAGATGTTTGCCGAGTTCCGCCGTCACAGCCGTCGGCAGGGGCAGGCCCGCTACCTCTTAGGGGTTGGAGCCAGCCTGCTATTGGCGGGTGTATTCTTGCTGACCCAAAAACAACACATTGAGTGGGGACAAGCCAGTCTCGCCGGTGCAGCCCTCTGCTGGCTGGTCGGCTGGTTGCGAACCCGTTCCCATTAATCAACAACCGCGCCGTCAGGCGCCTGTTCTGGAGAGAAAATCATGGGTGGTATCAGTATTTGGCAATTGTTGATCATTGCAGTCATCGTCGTGCTGCTGTTCGGTACCAAGAAACTGCGCGGCATTGGCGGTGATCTGGGCGCGGCGGTCAAAGGGTTCAAGAAAGCCCTCTCCGACGAGCCGGCTGATGCCAAGGCCGAGCAGAAAGATGCCGAGTTTCCCCCGAAACAGCTGAACGAAGCGGCCACTCAGAGCAGTGAGACCGCCAAGCAGAAAGACAAAGACCAGGCCTAAGCCATGTTCGATATCGGTTTTTGGGAGCTGGTCGTTATCGGTGTGGTAGCACTGGTGGTACTGGGGCCCGAGCGGCTGCCGGTTGCCATCCGTACGGCTACCCACTGGATCCGCCTCATTCGTTCGACCGCGAACTCGGTCAAGTCCGAGCTGGAGCAGGAGCTCAAGTTGCAAGAGCTGCATAACGACCTCAAGAAGGCGGAACAGTTGCAGATGAGCAACCTGAGCCCCGAGCTGCAGGAGTCCATCGAACAGCTCAAAGCGGCGGCCCAGTCGGTCAATCGCCCCTATCAGGTGGAGAACGAGATCCGTCCGCCGCGCCCCGAGCCGGTCGTCCAGGCTGAGCCTGCCACACCGGTGGAGCCTGCGGTGCAGCTGAGCCACGACGTGCCGCCGGTCAACAGCCAGCGGGAGAGTGAGCCGGTGCCGGTCAGCGACTCCGCAGTAAAAGGGGAGGTGAAGCCATGAGTCAGGCCGAACAACCCCTGATCAGCCATCTGGTTGAGCTGAGAACCCGTTTGCTGCGCTCCATTACCGCCATCCTCGTGGTGTTTCTGGCGCTGATCTACTTCTCCAACAACATCTACGACTTTGTGGCCCAGCCGCTGCTCAGCCAGCTGCCGGAAGGGACCAGCATGATCGCGACGGATGTGGCGACCCCCTTCCTGACGCCGATCAAGCTGACCCTGGTGGTCTCCTTCTTCGTGGCGATCCCCTATCTGCTCTATCAGGCCTGGGCCTTTATCGCCCCCGGTCTGTACCAGCATGAGCGGCGCCTGATCATGCCGTTGGTGGTCTCCAGTGCCCTGCTGTTCTATGCGGGGATGGCGTTCGCCTACTACGTGGTGTTCCCGCTGGTGTTCGGTTTCTTCACCAGCACAGCACCCGCAGGGGTGACGGTGGCGACCGACATCGCCAGCTATCTGGACTTCGTACTGACCCTGTTCTTCGCGTTCGGGGTGGCGTTCGAAATTCCGGTGGCCACCATACTGCTCTGCTGGACCGGCGTGACCACACCGCAAAACCTGAAGGAGAAACGTCCCTACGTTGTCGTCGGGGTGTTTGTGGTCGGCATGCTGCTGACGCCGCCTGATGTCTTCTCCCAGACCCTGCTCGCCATTCCGATGTGGGCGCTGTGGGAGATAGGTCTGTTCTTCGCCCGCTTCTACGTGAAGAAAGAGGATGAAGAGCAACAGGAACAACCGGATGTGGAGAGCTGAGGCTCTGTTCGTCACCTGTTTGCCGGACGGCGAGAGGATGACTAAGTCCGCAGGAATAGCAGAACGAGGGGAGCTTAGGCTCCCTTCCTCTTTTCATGCTCCCATTCGAGGCGTATGGTAAGACCCCATTCGGTAGATGGTTTTCAAATACCTGATATGTATTCCTTTTGTTCGGAACGTCTCATTCCATGATCGATATCGGTTTAAACCTGACCAGCAGCCAGTTCGCCGGTGAACAGCCTGAGCTGGTTGCCCGTGCCCGCGCCGCCGGAGTGGAAGCGCTGATCCTCACCGGTACCGATCTGGCTGGTAGCCGCGAGAGCGCCGGGTTGGCCGCCCGCTGGCCGGGCTACTGCTTCTCCACCGCCGGGGTACACCCTCACGATGCCAAGAGTGTCGATGAGGCGACCCTGCCCGCCTTGCGCGAGCTGGCAGCCTTGCCGCAGGTGGTGGCTATTGGCGAGTGCGGCCTCGACTACAACCGCGACTTCTCCCCCCGTCCGGTGCAGGATGCGGTATTCGACGCCCAGCTGGCACTGGCCGCCGAGCTCGGGATGCCGGTGTTTCTCCACTGCCGCGATGCCCACGCCCGTTTTATCGAGATCCTCCGTCCCTGGTTGCCGAAACTACTGGGAGCCGTGCTGCACTGCTTCACCGGCTCCGATGAGGAGCTGGACGAGTGTCTGGCGCTGGGGCTGCATATCGGGGTGACGGGCTGGCTCTGCGACGAACGCCGCGGCCAGCTGCTGCGCGAGCAGGTGGCCCGCATTCCAGCCGGTCGGCTGATGATCGAGACCGATGCCCCCTATCTGGTGCCGCGAGATCTGAAACCGCGCCCGAAACGCAACGAACCCGCTTTTTTGCCGCACATCGCTCAGGTGGTGGCGGCCTGTCGTGGTGAAGCGCCCGAGGCCTTGCTGGCCAATACCCGGGCCACCTCCGCCGCGTTCTTCCAACTTCCTCTCCAGGAGTGATTCATGGCTACAACTCTTCCGGGCGCCTTTCCGGGCCGCCGCCTGCGCCGTCTGCGCAAACATGATTTCAGCCGTCGTCTGGTGCGCGAGAACGTACTGACCGTCAACGATCTCATCTATCCGGTGTTCGTGCTGGAGGGGGAGAATCGCCGTGAAGCCGTTCCCTCCATGCCGGGGGTGGAGCGTCTCTCCATCGATCTGTTGCTGGAGGAAGCAGCCGAGCTGGTGGAGCTGGGCGTACCTGCTATTGCCCTGTTCCCGGTCACTCCGCTGGAGAGCAAGAGCCTGATGGCGGAAGAGGCCTACAACCCGAACGGGCTGGCCCAGCGCACCGTGCGCGCCCTCAAGGCTCGCTTCCCGGAGCTCGGGGTGATCACCGACGTGGCACTCGACCCGTTCACCACCCACGGTCAGGACGGCATTATCGATGACGAAGGCTATGTGCTGAACGACATCACCACCGAGATCCTGATCAAGCAGGCGCTCTCCCACGCCGAGGCCGGGGTCGATATCGTCGCGCCGTCCGACATGATGGATGGCCGCATCGGCGCCATCCGCGCTGCGCTGGAAGAGAATGGCTTCATCAACACCCAGATCATGGCCTACTCCGCCAAGTACGCTTCCTGCTACTACGGCCCATTCCGTGATGCGGTTGGCTCTGCCGGCAACCTCGGCAAGAGCAACAAGGCCACCTATCAGATGGATCCGGCCAACAGCAACGAAGCCCTGCACGAAGTGGCGCTGGATATTCAGGAAGGGGCCGACAGCGTGATGGTCAAGCCGGGCATGCCCTATCTGGACGTGGTTCGTCAGGTGAAGGATCAGTTCGGCGTGCCGACTTTCGCCTATCAGGTCAGCGGCGAGTACGCCATGCACATGGCGGCGATCCAGAACGGCTGGCTGAAAGAGAAGGAGACCATCATGGAGTCTCTACTCTGCTTCAAGCGGGCCGGGGCCGATGGCATCCTCACCTACTTCGCCAAGCGCGTAGCGCAGTGGCTGAAGGAAGATGCCCGTTAAGCCGGGTTGAAGAGATAAACGAGAGGGGGAGCCGATGGCTCCCCCTCTATCGTTATGGCTCTCTTTTGGTCACGAGCGGATGATTACAGCTTGGTCCAGGCATCGCTCCAGTGGCTGCCGGTACCCGGCGCATAGTGGCTGGTCGAGCCGCCACACCAGCCGCTGTAGGGCCAGGGTTTGCACTCATAGTTGCCACCGGCATTGCTGACCCGATCACCGGCCTGATAGCTGGTGTTGGGGGCGTAGGCCGGGTAGTCACCTTCGCTCCCCCCGCTGCTCTCTTCGGTCAGCGCAACCGGGAAGCGCTGCACCACCGGCTGCTGGCCATCTGCCAGACCGGTGATCACGACGTCGTAGCTGCCATCGGTGACATTGCTGCCCTGCAGTATCAGGGGGCTGGTGCCGTTCACTTGGCTGCTGGTGGTACCGTGGCTGTGGCCGCTCTGCTCCAGAGTCGCGGTGACCTGTACCAGGTTGGCGGTGGTCACGTTGAAGCGGATGCTGACCTGACCGTTGACTATGGTGTACTCGCTCGCCATGGCGCTGACGGTGAAGTCGCTGCTGCCTTCTGCGGGTGGCGTTGTGCCGCCGCAGTCGCTGTCGCCCTGTACGCGCCAGACGCCCCAGTCACCCGTGGTGCCCGGCTCTTCGTTCTGGGTCCACCAGCCTGCCAGCCAGTTCTTGCCGTTGTGGCTGACGATGTCGCCGCCCACATAGACCTTCTTGGCATCCCAGCTGTTTTCACAGACGGCGCCCTGCTCCCTGACGGTCACGTTGCGCTGCTGGGTTACCTGCTGACCGGCGCTGTCGCTCACCTGATAGGTGAGGGTGTAGCGGCCGACCTTGCTGCTGTCGACGTTGCCGCTGACCTTGATTTGGGCGGTCAGGTCGCCATCTTCTTCATCATGGGCGCTGACGCCGGTCATCGGATCGAAGGGGGTACCCAGCTCCAGCGTGGTGTCGGTGACACCGCTGAACACCGGCTTCATGCTGTAGACCTCGATGGTGCGTACCTGCTCGGTGACGTTGTTGTCGCGATCGCTCACCTTGTAGGTGAGGGGGTAGAGGCCGATGCGCTGGCTGTCTACCGAACCTTCCACCTGGATCTGGCCAGTCAGGTCGCCATCTTCCTTGTCGTTGGCGCTGACACCGGCCAGCGGATCAAAGGTGGTGCCCTGCTTGATGCGGGTATCGCTCAGGCCGCTGAACACCGGCTTGCCGTTGTCGACCGGCGGCGTGATCTCCTGATCGTGGATGAAGGGGCCGTAGCTCTTGATGAAGGATTCGTTGTAGGACTGACCGGCTGCGTTGCGGCCCATGTCCCAGTTGATGGACCAGGTCATCACGCCGCGCAGTGGTTGCCCCTCGCTCTTCAGGCGGTTGAAGGCGTTGTAGAGCTTCTGCGGATCCTGCACATAGCCGGTGGCGGCGGCGTCAATGTTGGTCGGAATACCGAACACCAGCTTGTCATGGGGGATCTTGTAGAAGCCGCGGGTTCCGTTGCTCAGCGAATCCGCCATGTAGTAGATGAACTCTTCTTTCAGGGCATCGTTGTTCTGGGCAATCCAGCCGATGCCATCGATGTAGATACCGTCGCCACCCTGGTTGTAGAACTGGGGGGTGATCCAGTCGTAGTAGCCTTCCAGATTGCGGATATAGGGGATGTAGGCGCCAGTCTGGGTCAGATAGGGGAACTCCGGTGCCATGGTGATGAGGAAGTTTTTCCCCTGGGCGCGGTAGTGATCCTTGACCAGACGCAGGGCCGCCGGGATCACGGTCTGGTTGTCGGCGGCAGTGATGGCGGCCTGTTCCAGATCGATATCCAGCCCGTCGAAGCCATAGGTCTCCACCAGACGGATTATCTCGTCGGCAAAGGCCTGCTCCTGACCCTTGCGCAGCTCGATGTGCGCATCGGCACCGCCCAGCGCCAGCAGCACGGCACGGCCCTGACGGTTCAGCTCGGCGATCTGCTCGATAAACTGGCTTTCGCTCATGCCGATGGCCGGGTCGAGTTTGAAGGTGGGGATGGGATCGCTGCCATAGACCTTCATGAAGGAAACATCGACCACGTTGTATTGCGGGTTGACCTGATCGAGCTTGACGCAGGGGGCGATACCGCCCTTGTAGCCCGAGCCGTCACACCAGTTGTGCCAATAGCCGACCACTACGCCGGACTGGGGGTTGACCATCGCCTGACCGGCACTGGTGGCATATGCCATGGGGGCGCCCATGCCGAGCAGGCAGCCAAGCAGGGATAATTTGAGTTTGTTCATCGTCTCTCCGTACGGTGCAAATGGGGCGTCGGTTGTGACCGGACGTCCCCGGGGGCAGCCCCGCTGTCATAGGTGTTTTCCCTTAGACCGGTGGCTTTGCGTCGCGCCCTTTCGGGTCACTTTGCCTTTTTCACCCGATTTCTGTGCAGCACAGAGAATCAAGTGACCTGCATGGCAGGTTGCCTATGATAGATGCTTGAAAATAAATTAATCAATAGTTGGTTTTGATTCTAATTAACTGAAAAATATTGATAATTTATTACAGCCACCACATTTTGTTCGTTTCCATGATTGAGCATGACGGTACTTGGCTGGCAGCTGTGGCGCCGGTAAATGGTGGCTTTTTGCCCCTTGAAAGTAGCGATAAGAGCCAAAAAAGGCCCACATATTCATCCTGTTACTGGCTGTTGATGGCAAAACTGCAGCAACGGCAGAGATCCGGGTCGCAATGGCTGGAAAAGTACAGGGTTGCGGCGGATTCCCGCTTGATTATTGCGTGGCTTGGCCACATGTTAGAAAGCCATACAGAGCTGCTAAAGCGGTCTGTTCAAGACCAAACAAGAGGTAACCGGGATGAATAACCCTTTGCTGACAATGGATTCGCTGCCCCCTTTCAGCCAGATCAAGCCGGAGCAGGTTCAGCCTGCCGTGATTCAGGCGATTGCTGACTGCAAGCAGAAGATCAGCGATGTGCTGGCCCAGCGTGATCCCCATACCTGGGATAGCCTGATTGCCCCGCTGGAAGAGGTAAATGACCGTCTGTCACGGATCTGGTCACCGGTCAGCCACCTCAACTCCGTACTCAACAGCGAAGCACTGCGCGAGGCCCATGATGCCTGCCTGCCGCTGCTCTCCGAATTCCAGACCTATGTCGGTCAGCATGAAGGGCTCTATCAGGCCTATCTGGCCCTCTCCCAGAGCGATGATTTCCCGCTGCTGAGCGGCGCCCAGCGCAAGGAGATCCAGAATACCCTGCGTGACTTCCGCCTCTCCGGTATCGGTCTGCCTACCGAGGCGCAGCAGCGTTACGGCGAAATTCAGGCCCGCCTCTCCGAGCTGGCCTCCCGTTTCAGCAACAACGTGCTGGACGCAACCCAGGGCTGGCACAAGCTGGTGGCCGATGAAGCCGAGCTGGCCGGTCTGCCCGACAGCGTGCGTGCCGCTGCCCGTCAGATGGCTGAACTTAAAGGCAAAGAGGGGTGGCTGTTCACGCTGGATATCCCTTCCTACCTGCCGGTGATGATGTATGCCGACAACCGCGAGCTGCGCGCCGAGATGTACGAAGCCTTCACCACTCGCGCCTCCGATCAGGGCCCCAATGCGGGCAAGTGGGACAACTCCGCCATCATGAGCGAGCTGCTCACCCTGCGTCGCGAACTGGCTCAGTTGCTGGGGTTCGCCAACTATGCCGAGCTCTCCCTGGCCACCAAGATGGCGGACAAGACCGAACAGGTGGTGAGCTTCCTCACCGATCTGGCGGCCAAATCCCTGCCACAAGGCAAGGCCGAGCTGGAGGAGATCCGCGCCTTCGCCGCCGATCAGCATGGTCAGACCGAGCTGGCAGCCTGGGATCTCGCCTACTACGCCGAGAAGCTCAAGCAGCACAAGTTCTCCATCTCCGATGAGCAGCTGCGCCCCTACTTCCCCGCCAGCAAGGTGGTGAAGGGGTTGTTCGAAGTGGTGAAGCGGGTGTTCGGCATGAAGGTGCGCGAGCGCCTCGGCATCGACACCTGGCACCCGGACGTGCGCTTCTACGATATCTTCGATGCCGACGACGAGCTGCGCGGCAGCTTCTATCTAGACCTCTATGCCCGCGAGCACAAGCAGGGCGGGGCCTGGATGGATGTCTGTCTGGGTCGTCGCTACCGTCAGGATGGCTCGCTGCAAAAACCGGTGGCCTACCTGACCTGCAACTTCAACGGCCCGGTGGATGGCAAGCCTGCGCTGTTCACCCACAACGAAGTGGTCACCCTGTTCCATGAGTTTGGCCACGGCATTCACCACATGCTGACCCGCATCGATGTGGCCGGTGTCGCCGGTATCAACGGCGTGGCGTGGGATGCGGTGGAGCTGCCGAGCCAGTTCCTCGAGAACTGGTGCTGGGAGTCCGAGGCGCTGGCCTTTATCTCCGGCCACTACGAGACCGGCGAGCCGCTGCCTGCCGATCTGCTGGAGAAGATGCTGACCGCCCGCAACTTCCAGGCGGCCATGCAGATGCTGCGTCAGCTGGAGTTCGCCCTGTTCGACTTCCGTCTCCATCAGGTGTTTGACCCGGCCAATCCGGCACAGCTCCCAGCGCTGCTGGACGAGGTACGCAGTCAGGTGGCCGTGATGACGCCACCGGCGTTCAACCGCTTCCAGCACAGCTTCTCCCACATCTTTGCGGGCGGCTATGCGGCGGGCTACTACAGCTACAAGTGGGCCGAGGTGCTCTCTGCCGATGCCTTCTCCCGCTTCGAGGAGGAGGGGATCTTCAACCCGGCGACCGGCCAATCCTTCCTGAAGAATATTCTGGAGAAGGGGGGCTCGAAGGAGCCGATGGAGCTGTTCCGAGCCTTCCGTGGTCGTGAGCCCAAGGTGGATGCACTGCTGCGACACAGCGGGATCGCTGCCTGAGATTCCTGACCCGCAGCCTGTGTGAGCTTCAAGCAGGTACACTGTTTTGCGGCATAGTGGGATCGAGTCGTGATTTCTGCGACAAAAAGGAACCTTTTGGTCCCTTTTTTCAAGGCTTTTTAATATCTTGCTGATTGCATATTTGCACTGCCCACGGCTCTTCAGTAGAGTCGTGTTCTAACCTTCAAGGAGAGAAAGCCACTTGCCATGAGGCGAGCACTCGATTCCGTCTATCAAATCATCTCCAGTCTGGCTCATTCGAGCGGCCAGGGATATTTCGATACCTTTGTGAGTGAAATCGCCGCTGCTGTGATGGCTGATGTCGTCCTGATCGCCAGCAGGGAATCAAATGCTACCCATCTGACGGTTCAGGCTGCCCATCCCTCCTCTCTTGACCCCGATACCCTGACGCTGCCACTGACTGACTCTCCCGATGCCATTACCTGGCAGGAGGGGGAAGCCTGGTTCAGCGATCGTCTGTTGCAGCTGTTCCCCGCGATGCCGCTTGCCGATGCGTGGCAAGCCCAGGCCTACGCCGGGATCGCCCTCAAGGATGCGGATGGCGAAACCATAGGTATCTGCTGCCTGCTCTATCGTCAGCCTCAGGCCAATATGACCAAGGTGATGGGGCTGCTCCGGTTGCTGGGGCCGCTGGCCGGTCGCGAACTGGCGCTGATGCTGCAACGCCAGCTGCCGCAACTCTTGCCTGATACCCCCCATGTGCTGCAGAGCATGCTGTTTCAGGCCCCGGTGGGGATCGGCAAGCTCGATCTCACCGGCCGCATTCTCTGGGCCAACCCGGCCATCGAGAAGATGCTGGGCTATCCCCTCGACGAGCTGCTTCATCGCTCCATCTCCGACATCAATCACCCGGAGGATTGGCAGCGCAGCCTTGAGTGCTACGAAGAGATCCGGCGCGGCGAGCGCAGCAGTTTCACCCAGGAGAAGCGCTACTTCTGCAAGGGGGGCGAGATCCTGTGGGGGCGGGTGACTGTCACCCTGATCCGCGACGAGCAGCAGCAGCCGGACTACCTGATGGTGCTGCTGGAGAATATCGATCCCCTCAAGCGCCATGCGGAGCAGCTCAAGCTCTCCCACCGGGTCTACGACAACCTCTCCGAAGCGATTCTGGTGTGCGATGCCGACAGCCGCATCATCTCGGTCAACCCGGCCTTCGAGCAGATCACCGGCTACAGCAGCGACGAGGTGCGGGGCCAACGTCCCAGCATGCTCAAGTCCGGGCTGCACGATCAGACCTTCTATGCCGACATGTACCATGCGCTGGAGCGGGTGGGGGTGTGGCGTGGCGAGGTGTGGAACAAGCGCAAGAACGGCAAGCTCTATCCGCAGCAGCTGATGATCAGCACCCTGCGCGAAGCCGGCAAAATTCAGCAATATATCGCCATTTTCAGCGATCTTTCCCAGACCAAGGTGGCCGAGCAGAAGATCGCGACCCAGGCCAACTACGACAACCTCACCAGCCTGCCCAACCGCTGGCTGTTTGGCCGCTGCCTCACCCGCTTCTGCGAGCGGGGCGAGCGCTTCGCGCTCATGGTGCTCGACCTCAACAACTTCAAGGCGGTCAACAACAGCATGGATCACCATGCTGGCGATGCCCTGTTGCGGGAGGTGTCGGATCGACTGGTGAGCCGGGTGCGCACCGAAGATTTGGTGGCCCGCATCGGCGGTGACGAGTTCGCGTTCCTGGTGCCCGGCATCGTCACCCGCCGTCAGGCCGAGGTGTTTGCCAAGCAGGTGATCGGCAGCTTCGCCCGCCCCTTTATGCTGGCCAACCAGCATCTCTATGTGACCGCGACCATCGGCATGACTCTCTGTCCGGTCGATGGCAGCGAGAGCGACGAGCTGCTGCGCAATGCCGAACAGGCGCTGTTTGCGGCCAAGCGACAGGGACGGTTGCTCGGTGCCTACTGCTCATCCATGCGGGAAGAGGTGCGCCAGCGCCACCAGATGCAGCAGGATCTGGCCGAAGCGATCAAGCTGGAGCAGCTGACCATGGCCTACCAGCCCATCTGGGACAATCGCAGCGGACGGGTCGCCAAGCTGGAGGCGCTGGTGCGCTGGTATCACCCCCACTGGGGGCAGGTATCCCCTGCCGAGTTTATTCCGCTGGCGGAAGAGGCGGGATTGATTCAGGGGCTGGGGGCGCTGGTATTGTGGCAATCGTGCCGGGATCTGGCGCGATTACAGCAGTCCGGTTTCCCGGATCTGCAGATGTCGATCAACCGCTCCACCATGGAGTTCCAGACAATCGACCCCGAGGCGAGCGAGTGGCTCAAGGTGATCCAGCACTTCGGGCTCGATCCTGCCGACATCGTCATCGAAATCACCGAATCTCTGCTGATGGAGAGCAGCGATCAGCACAGAGTGCGGATCGATGCCCTGCGCGAGGCGGGCTGCAAGCTGGCCATCGACGATTTCGGTACCGGCTACTCGGCCCTCAACTATCTGCGCACCTTCCCGGTAGATCTGGTCAAGATCGACCGCTCCTTCGTGCGCCATATCCCCTTCAACGAGCAGGATCGGATGCTGCTCGATGGCATCATCAACATAGTGCACAACCTCGGCATGCAGGTGGTGATCGAGGGGGTAGAGACCCGCGAGCAGCTCAACTTCCTCTGCCAGAAGGGGTGCGCCTTCACCCAGGGTTATCTGCTCAGCCGCCCGCTGGCCTATGACGATCTCATTGATTACCTCGCTCTCAACCGTCAGGGGATGAACCTCACTGTCGTGAGCTGATCCACCGCTTCTGTTATCATGGCCGCTTCTGTACGTGCCATGAGTCTGTCTCCTATGCCCCATATTCAGGTTTTCAGTGAAGTCCCCGCCCGTGATGGCGAGCTCGACGCCCTGCGTTTACGCCTTGCCGACGTGGAGTTTCCGGCTCCGTTTGCGCTGGTACTGACTGAAGAGAGACTGGAACTGCGCAAGCTGGACGAGCCCAAGCTGGGTGCCGTCTATGTGGACTTCGTGGAAGGGGCGGTGGCACATCGTCGCAAGTTTGGTGGCGGTCGCGGTCAATCTATCGCCAAGGCGGTGGGGCTCAAGGCCGGTGCCACACCGACCGTGGTGGATGCCACTGCCGGGCTGGGGCGCGATGCCTTCGTACTCGCCTCTCTCGGTTGCAAGGTGACCCTGATCGAACGCAGCCCTGTGGTGGCTGCTCTGTTGCAGGACGGGCTGGCGCGGGCGGCACAGGATCCCGAGATTGGCCCCTGGGTCAGCGAGCGGATGCACCTGCTGCAAGGTCCGGCGGTGGACAACTTGCTGGCGCTGCCGGAGCGGCCCGAGGTGATCTACCTCGACCCCATGTTCCCCCACAAGCAGAAGTCGGCGCTGGTGAAAAAGGAGATGCGGGTGTTCCAGTCGCTGGTGGGGCCGGATCTTGATGCGGATGCCCTGCTGCCTGCCGCGCTCAAGATGGCGAACAAGCGGGTGGTGGTGAAACGCCCCGACTACGCCGGCTGGCTCAATGAACAGAAGCCCAGCATGGCCATCGAAACCAAGAGCAACCGCTTCGATGTCTATGTGATGGCGGCGCTGGCAGCGGGTTAACGGCCGGTGTGAGCCGCAGATGCAAAAAGGAGGGCCAACGTCATGTTGGCCCTCCTTTTTCGTATTGGATTCAGTTGGTTGGCGCGAAGCGGATCAGCTTTTCTTCCCTTTGCCAGTTCAGGCGCAGGGTCGCCAGTTCTGCCAGACTGAGCCGCTCGCCACTGTGCAGCAGCAGATACTCGACCCCTTCGCTGGCTTCGATGGTGCGGATCTTGTCATCCCGCTGGCGACCATCGCGGCTGGTGAGGGTCACCGGTAGTTGCCAGCTGGCAGCAATTTCGAGCCAGTCGTAGAGATCGCAGCTGATGGGTTGATAATCCGGCATGATCGGCTCCAAAACAGGCGGGTTGCTGAGTCAGGCTTCCTGTACGCGGGTCGGCCAGCCCATCTTCTGCTGGCGTTCCACCTCGAGCCGCAGCTCGCTGGCGCGCAGGTAGTGTTCATCCATCCAGCCCTTGGGCAGGGTCAGGGTCAGTGACTCCTCTTCTGCCTGCAGGGTGAAGCTGGGCACAGTGCCCTGGGTGCGGCGCATGCAGAGGATCAGGGCGATGCGCAGGATACGGGCCAGCCGGATCGCCTGACGACCGGTGACAGCACCCTGCTTTTCCAGCGGTTCCAGCTTGAATTCGTCCCGCTGGTTGAACAGCAGGGCCGACAACAGCTTCTTTTGCGCAGGGGTAAAGCCCGGCATATCGATGTTGTCGATGATGTAGGCGGCGTGTTGCGGCGCCTTCTTGTACTCGATACAGAGGCCGATCTCGTGCAGCAGGGCGGCATAACGCAAGATCGGGCGACCGTAGCGTTTGGAGAGTCGCCAGGCCGGTTGCAGCTGGTTGAACGCCTCGACGGCGGTATCGCGCACCCGTTCGGCGTGCTCTTTATCCAGCTGATAGCGGCTGATCAGGCTGTCGGCGGTACGATCCCGGGCATCACAGTCGTGATTGTTGCCCAGCAGACCGTAGATCAGTCCTTCACGCAGGGCGCCCCCCGCGAGGGTCATGCTCTCGATATCGAGTGTTTCGAAGATGGCGATCAGGATGGCGAGGCCGGAGGGGAACACGGTCAGCCGCTCGGCCGCCAGCCCTTCCAGTTGCAGCCGGTCGAGCTTGCCGCAGGCGATGGCCTGACCCATCAACTCCTGCAACTTCGGCAGGGTGACCCGCTCGCTCTTCCCTTGCGCCAGCATGATCTCTTGCAGCGCCTGTACCGTGCCGGAGGCGCCGACGCAGGTGCGCCAGCCGAGGGCGCGGTAATCTTCCGCCACCTTCTCCAGCACCGCCTTGGCGGCGGCAATCGCCTGCTCGAAACGAGCTTCGGAGAGCTCACCATCACCAAAGTGATTGTTGAGCCAGGTGACGCAGCCCATGTGCAGGCTGTTGAGCAGTTTTGCTTCGCTATGTTCGCCGATCACCAGTTCGGTGCTGGCACCGCCGATGTCGATCACCAGCCGGTTGCCTTCCCCGGCGGAGGTCCAGGAGACCCCTTCATAGATGGTCTTGGCCTCTTCCTCGCCCGAGATGATCTCGATGCTGTGGTTGAGTACCCGTTCCGCTTCGCTGAGGAACTCGTCGACGTTGGTGGCAAGCCGCAAGGTTGCGGTGCCCACCACCCGGATGTTGTCGGCCGGAATGTCCTGCAACTGTTCGGAGAAGAGACGCAAACAGTCCCAGCCTCGCTCCATGGCGGCACGGCTGAGACGAAATTCCGGATCGAGCCCGGCTGCGAGGCGAACCTTGCGCTTGACCTTGGCGACGGTGCGCAGGGCACCGGCGACCTCGCGCACCACCAGCATATGAAAGCTGTTGGAGCCGAGGTCGATAGCGGCATAGAGAGGCGAGTTGTGCAACGGGCCTGTCCTTAGCTCTTGCGCGGCGGACGACGACGGTTGTTGCTGTTGCCACCGCCCTGACGATCCCGCATGTTGCGGTTCACCGGCTGACGGTTGCGGAACACCCGTTTCGGCGGGGTCACGTCATCCAGCAGCGCTTCACGGTCGTACTTGCTGACCGGAATGGCGTGGTGGATGTACTCCTCGATGGCCGGCAGGTTGAAGGCATAGTCTTCACAGGCCAGGCTGATGGAGTGACCGCTCTTGCCGGCACGACCGGTACGACCGATACGGTGTACATAGTCTTCGGCGTCGTCGGGCAGGTCATAGTTGAAGACGTGGGTCACGTCAGGGATGTGCAGACCACGGGCGGCCACGTCGGTGGCGACCAGAATATCGAGCGCACCCTTGGTGAAATCCTCGAGGATCTTCATCCGCTTTTTCTGCGGCACGTCACCGGTCAGCAGACCTACGCGGTGGCCGTCGTTTTCCAGCCAGGCATGGACGTCTTCACAGACGTGCTTGGTGTTGGCGAAGACGATCGCTTTTTCCGGCCACTCCTCTTCCATCAGGGAGAGCAGCAGCAACATCTTGTCTTCGTTGGAGGGGTAGAACAGCTCCTCCTTGATCCGCACGCCGGTCATCTGCTCCGGCTCTACCTGCACATGTTCCGGGTGGTTCATGTGTTCGTAGGCCAGCTCCTGCACACGCAGGGAGAGGGTGGCGGAGAACAGCATGCTCAGACGCTCGGTCGCGGGCGGCATGCGGCGGAACAGGAAGCGGATGTCCTTGATGAAGCCCAGATCGAACATGCGATCCGCTTCGTCCAGTACCACGACCTGAATGTTGCTCAGATCGATCACCTTGGACTTGAAGTAGTCGATGATGCGGCCAGTGGTGCCGATCAGGATGTCGACGCCCTGCTCCAGCACGGCCAGCTGCTTGTCGTAACCTTCGCCACCGTAGGCGAGGCCGAGTTTCAGGCCGGTAGAAGCGGCGATGCTGTCGGCATCGTTATAGATCTGTACTGCCAGTTCCCGGGTGGGTGCCATGATGATGGCTCTGGGTTGGTTAACCAGACGGGGCTTGGTCAGCGGGTGAGTCAGCAAATAGTTGAATGTCGCGGCCAGGAAGGCAATGGTCTTGCCGGTTCCTGTCTGGGCCTGACCGGCGAGGTCATGACCTTCTACCAGCAGTGGCAGAGACAGTGCCTGGATGGGCGTGCAATAGTGAAATCCCTTTGATTCCAGACCAGCCAGAACTTCGGGTTCGAGGCCCATTTGGGCGAATTTGTCGGTCGTTAAGTGTGTTTTGCTCATGGCGGTAGGTTATCAGGTTAGGCTTGCAATAATAAACAGGATCATTTCAAATAGGGCAACTATTGCCTTTGTTGATATGTCAATAAAGCCTTAATTACTGACTGGAGTTGGAGATGAGTGACAAGATTGTTCAGCTGAGCGATGCCAGCTTCGAGGCAGATGTAATCAAAGCCGATGGCGCCGTTCTGGTCGACTTCTGGGCCGAGTGGTGTGGTCCGTGCAAGATGATTGCCCCGATCCTGGAAGAAGTTGCCCAAGAGTACGAAGGTCGCGTGACCGTAGCCAAACTGAACATCGACCATAACTCTGATACTCCGCCCAAGTACGGCATTCGTGGTATCCCGACCCTCTTGCTGTTCAAGAATGGCGAAGTGGCAGCGACCAAGGTCGGTGCACTGTCCAAGACTCAGCTGAAAGAGTTCCTGGACGGCAACCTGTAATAATCAAAGAGGAGCGCATTGCAATAATGCGCTCCTTGTGTTTTATCACCTAGACGCTCACCCCGATTGGTGCTAATTTATCGCTCGTTTGCTAACCTTTTTGCCTGACTCTTTGCTAACTACAGCCTGGCAATCAAATCCGATCAGCATCAATCCAGCAGACTGTCTCCTCATTCAATCCTTGCTTACAGACTTTCACCACTATGAATCTGACTGAATTAAAGAACACTCCTGTGTCCGAGCTGGTCAAGCTTGGCGAATCCATGGGGTTGGAAAATCTGGCTCGGGCGCACAAGAAAGATATTATTTTTGCAATCCTCAAGGCACACGCCAAGGGTGGCGAAGATATCTTTGGCGACGGTGTGCTGGAAATCCTGACCGATGGTTTCGGCTTCCTGCGTAGTGCAGACGGCTCCTATCTGGCAGGCCCAGACGATATCTACGTCTCCCCGAGCCAGATTCGCCGCTTCAACCTGCGTACCGGCGATACCATCTCCGGCAAGATCCGGCCACCGAAAGAGGGCGAACGTTACTTCGCGCTGCTCAAGGTCAACGAGGTCAACTACGACCGTCCGGAAAACTCCCGCAACAAGATCCTGTTTGAAAACCTTACCCCCCTGCATGCCAACGAACGTCTGCGTATGGAACGGGGTAACGGCTCTACCGAAGATATCACCGCTCGTGTACTGGACCTGGCTTCCCCCATCGGTAAAGGCCAGCGTGGCCTGATCGTGGCGCCGCCCAAGGCCGGTAAGACCATGCTGCTGCAGAACATCGCCCAGAGCATCGCCTACAACCACCCGGACTGTGAACTGATCGTTCTGCTGATCGACGAGCGTCCGGAAGAGGTGACCGAGATGCAGCGCATGGTGAAGGGTGAAGTGATCGCTTCCACCTTCGACGAGCCTGCCTCCCGTCACGTTCAGGTTGCCGAAATGGTGATCGAGAAGGCCAAGCGCTTGGTCGAGCACAAGAAAGACGTGGTGATCCTGCTGGACTCCATCACCCGTCTGGCCCGTGCCTACAACACCGTCATCCCGTCATCGGGCAAGGTCCTGACCGGTGGTGTGGACGCCAACGCCCTGCACCGTCCCAAGCGCTTCTTCGGCGCCGCGCGTAATGTTGAGGAGGGCGGCAGCCTGACCATCATCGCCACCGCGCTGATCGATACCGGCTCCAAGATGGACGAGGTTATCTACGAAGAGTTCAAGGGTACCGGCAACATGGAACTGCACCTCTCGCGCAAGATTGCCGAGAAGCGCGTCTACCCGGCCATCGACATCACCCGCTCAGGCACCCGTAAAGAAGAGCTGCTCACCTCAGGTGACGAGCTGCAGAAGATGTGGATCCTGCGCAAGATTGTCCACCCGATGGGCGAGATCGACGGTATCGAGTTCCTCATCGACAAGCTGGCGATGACCAAGACCAACGACGAGTTCTTCGACGCCATGCGGCGCCAGCAGAAGTAAGTCCGGTCAGAAAATGACGAAACCGCGGCCCTGGTCGCGGTTTTTGTTTATCTGTTTTCCGGTCGCCCTAGTAGTATGAGATCCCGATGTCACATGGATGGAGACGTCATGAAGCCTGTTTTCTGGTTATTGCTGGGGTTGCTGAGTGCAATGCCAGCCTGCGCGCAAAGTGCACCGATCGCGGTGACAGCCGAGACGTTGCAGACTCACCAGCGCTATCTGGCGGGCCGTCTGCAGGAGGGTCAATTTGCAGCCATCGACTCTCTGCTGGCGACCCTGAGTCGCGAGCGGCGGGAGTTCCTGCTGTTGCAGCTGCTGCGGGATATTCCCGCTACCTCCCCTGCATCCCCTGCGTTGCAACAGTGGGTCGAGGCTCAGGCCGACAAGGCACCCGAGTGGCTCATGGAGCAGCAGGTCGACGGTTTTCTGGTGCAGCAACCTGTCTATGATTTTGCCGCGCAGGCCCGTCAGTTGCTGGGGGAGTGGCAGCTGCAATCACTGATGCAGCGCTATCGGCAGCAGCTTGCCCAGGGCAGCTTCCAGCTAAAGTCCATCTACTACAGCAGTAACCCCGATCTCGCCATGCAGCAGCAAGCCCTGTTGTTGGCCCTCGATACCTTGCCGCAACCGATCTGGATGCGGGAGGCGCAAGTGCTGGCCAGCCAGAATATCTATCTGCCCGACAATCATCTGTTGTTCCATCTGTTGCAGCGCACCGGCGAACCGGCGCTCTATGGCATGCTGTGGCGGCGGCCGGCAGATCAGGATGCGCTGCGTGCACTCTCTACCATCAACCGCTTCCATCACGGCAGTGCTGCCAGCGATCTGCTGATTGCCGCCAGTGGCAATGAGGGATTGAAGGGAGCCGCCCTGCGGCAGCTGAGCGCACTCTCCCCCTTGCCACCGCAAGCCCAGAAATACCTGCTGGCGGAGCTCTCCAACCGCCAATACGGGGCGCTGGTGGCCGGTCTGTTGATGGAGGTGGACGAGCCACAACTGCTCTCTGCGCTGGCCAGACGCCTCGGCCAGCGTGACATGCCACCCATTGCACCGAGTCTGCTGCCCGATTCGGGTACACCCGATGGGCAGCCAGGGTTATAATGCGTGACCTCCTGAACCCGGTTGGGAACTTGCATGAAATACAAGGATTTGCGTGATTTCATCGCGCAGCTGGAACAAAACGGACAACTCAAGCGCATCACCCGCGAGATAGATCCCTATCTGGAGATGACCGAGATCAGCGATCGCACTCTGCGTGCGTGTGGCCCGGCTCTGCTGTTCGAAAATCCCAAAGGCTACACCATGCCGGTGCTGACCAACCTGTTCGGTACCCCTGATCGGGTTGCCATGGGCATGGGCCAGCCCGATGTGGGCGCCCTGCGTCAGGTCGGGGTCTGGCTCTCCTATCTCAAGGAGCCCGAGCCGCCCAAGGGATTCAAGGAGCTGATGGAGAAGCTGCCGATCTTCAAGCAGGTGCTCAACATGCCGACTAAACGCCTCTCTTCTGCCCCCTGCCAGCAGGTGGTACAGGAGGGAGATGCGGTCGATCTCGACCAGATCCCGATCCAGCACTGCTGGCCCGGCGATGTGGCGCCGCTGGTCACCTGGGGCCTCACCATCACCCGTGGCCCCTACAAGAAGCGCCAGAACCTCGGTATCTATCGCCAGCAGAAGATCGGCAAGAACAAGCTGATCATGCGCTGGCTGGATCATCGTGGCGGTGCCATCGATTTTCGTGAGTGGCAGGAGGCCCATCCCGGTGAGCGATTCCCGGTAGTGGTAGCACTCGGTGCCGATCCGGCGACCATTCTCGGCGCGGTGACGCCTGTGCCGGATACTCTCTCCGAATATGCCTTTGCCGGTCTGCTGCGCGGCAGCCGTACCGAGGTGATCAAGGCCATCAGCTGCGATTTGGAGGTGCCCGCCAGCGCCGAGATCGTGCTGGAAGGCTATCTTGAGCCGGGTGAGATGGCGCCTGAAGGCCCTTATGGCGACCACACCGGCTACTACAACGAGGTGGACGAGTTCCCGGTCTTCACCATCACCCACATCACCAAGCGGCGCGATGCCATCTATCACAGCACCTACACCGGCCGTCCGCCCGATGAACCGGCGGTGCTGGGTCTGGCGCTGAACGAGGTGTTCGTGCCGCTGCTGCAGAAGCAGTTCCCCGAGATTGTGGACTTCTATCTACCGCCGGAGGGGTGCTCCTACCGGATGGCGGTGGTGACCATCAAGAAGCGTTACCCGGGCCACGCCAAGCGGGTGATGCTGGGGGTCTGGTCCTTCCTGCGCCAGTTCATGTACACCAAGTTCGTGGTGGTGTGTGACGATGATGTCAACGCCCGCGACTGGAAGGATGTGATCTGGGCCATCACCACCCGGATGGATCCGGCACGGGACACCACCTTGATCGAGCATACGCCGATCGACTATCTGGACTTCGCCTCGCCGGTCTCCGGCCTCGGCTCCAAGATGGGGCTGGATGCCACCAACAAGTGGCCGGGCGAGACCAATCGGGAGTGGGGTCAGCCCATAGTTCAGGATGAGGCGGTGAAGCAGAAGGTTGATGCCATCTGGGATGAGCTCAATATCCTCGGATGAGGCAAACATGACAGCTTTGCTGCAAAAAGTGATGCGATCCGCACTGATTTGAGTATTCTCGACTGACGGGGCCAGGGCTGCTGGTCGTCACTCCATAGTGAAACAATGAGCGAAGCGGGCCGAGCGAGCCCGCCACAAGGACAAGAATGCAACGTATCAAATGCCGCGTAGAGGAACTGCGCGAATATGTCGACACCATCTGGCATGTGGCCCTGACGCCGCAGCAAGCGATCAGCTTCAAGCCGGGCCAGTATCTGCTGGTGGTGATGAGCGATTCGGACAAGCGCCCCTTCTCCATCGCCAACTCGCCGACCCGCCCGGGCGTGCTGGAGCTGCAAATCGGTGCCACTCCCGAGAACGCCTACGCTGGTCAGGTGCTGGCCCGCATGCGCGAGCAGGGGGAGATCGAGGTTGAATTACCGGCTGGCAAGGCGTTCCTGCGCGATGAATCCCCCCGTCCGCTGATCCTGATGGCGGGCGGCACCGGTTTCTCTTACGCCCGCTCCATTCTGGAGTACCTGATCGACACGGGCAGCAAGCGTCCGGTGTTCTTCTACTGGGGTGTGCGTCAGGCTCACTGGCTCTATGAGCTGGAGCAGATGCAGCAGTGGGAGCGTGACTATGCGCCGCTCACCTTTATCCCGGTGGTGCAGGAGCCGGAGGCTGACTGGACCGGCAAGAGCGGACTGGTGCACAAGGCGATCATGGATGATTTCGTCAGTCTCCACGACTACGACATCTATGTCGCTGGCCGTTTCGAGATGGCGGGTGCCGCGCGGGAGGAGTTCAAGATCCTTGGCGCCGAGCCGGAGCGCATCTTTGGTGACGCCTACGAATTTATCTGACGGGATCCCCGTCTGGATGACGCAGCCCCCGGTTTTGCCGGGGGCTTTTGTTTTTGTGGCTGCCGCAGTACCTGATCGTACCGAATGGTTGGATTATTGCGGCGTTATCCCATTATTTTTCAATATTTTGGCTATGAATGGCTACTAATCGAGCCTAGCTGATGGCATCTTTGTGGGGGATTGACAAGAGCATCCATAGAGCAAGCACAAGGAGGCGCAGTGTTGAGTGAAGAGGGCAGGGCATCTGCGGAGGATGACAGGGGAGAGCCCGGCTCTGTCGAGCGGGTCGCAACGCTGATCCCGTCCCCTCATGGCGGTGAAATGGCCCGTTTGCAGGCAGAGATCGCCGCTTTGAAGCATGAAAATGGCCTGTTGCAGGAGAAGCTCAATGCCGCCCTCGATGGCACCGGCATCTGTCTCTGGCAGGGCACCATTCCCACCGGCGAGCTGCGGGTCTTCAATCTGCAGAACTTTCAGGCCGGTGACATGGCCCCTCATTTCGATCAGTGGAGCGCCAAGCTCCATCCCGACGATCGCGCCCATGCCATGGGCAGCTACTTTGCCCACCTTGAGGGGAAAACCCCCTTCTATGAAGCCGAATACCGCACCATCAATCCGCAAGGCGAGGTCACCTGGCTGTGGGATAGGGGTCGGGTCGTCGATCGGGATGGCGATGGCAAGCCGCTGCGGATCATGGGCTCCCATATCGATATTACCCAGCGCAAGGCCTATGAGCAGCGACTGGCTGAGCGAGCCAACAGCGACGCACTGACCGGCTTGCTAAACCGGCAGGGGTTTGGCAAGGCGTTTGCCCAGCTGCAGCCGCAAGGCGCGGGGGCGCTGCTCTTTATCGATCTGGATGATTTCAAGGGGATCAATGACCAGCTGGGCCACGCCTGCGGCGATCTGGTGTTGCAGCAGATGGCGGACTGGCTGCGCCTTATTATGCCTGGCTCGGCGCTATGTGGCCGTTACGGCGGCGACGAGTTTGTGGTGCATCTGCACCGGGATGTGTCGAGCCATGGCCTGGCGCAACTGGCTGACGCCCTGATCAGCCGGATGCACGGCTATGTGCCCAAACCCGGTTGCCCGCAACGGGTGGGGCTGAGTATCGGCATCGCCCTGTGGGAGGAGGAGCCATTGAGCTTTCGGCAGGCGCTGGAGGTGGCCGACAGGGCCATGTATGAGGCCAAGGCACGCGGCAAGCGGGCCTGGTATCTGCTTCAGGTGTGATGCTTTTTACAGGTTCAATTCAAAGCAAAAACCCCAGCCGAGCTGGGGTTTTCGTTATTCGCCTTTGGCGCCGAGCTGCTGCTCGAGCTGAGCCAGCTTGCTTTCGAGGGCGGCCAGTTTTTCACGGGTACGCAGCAGCACCTTGGTCTGCACATCGAACTCTTCGCGGCTGACCAGATCCAGCTTGCCCAGCTGGGCTTGCAGTACCTGACGCATCTTCTTCTCGGCCTCTTCACCCATGCTGCGAATGCCGGGCGGCAGGGAGTTGTGCACCTGCTTGGCGATCTCTTCCAGTTTCTTCGGGTCGATCATGATGTCCTCCTTAAGCGTTGGCGGACATTCTACCGACAATTCCCTCACTTTGCCGAGATCACGGCGGCTTTTTAGTCGTGATGGTGCCCGCTGGCTGGTCGGGTCTAGTGATGGGGCCACAACTGCTACCCTTGCGCCCCTTTGTTAACCTGAAACCATGACATGCACCACAAAGCTGAGCCAGAACTGTCCGGCATGAGTCTTATTTGGTGTTGGTTTTATGTTAACGTTTTGCAGTCGAGGTCGTGATGACCCCGTTGGCTTGTGATGGATAACAACCTTATAAAAAGAGAATAAAAAATGAAGAAGAAGCTAATTTATGCAGCTGTTGTCAGCGCCCTGCTGGCCGGATGCGGTGGAGATGACAACAAGGGAGACACCACCAGCTCCCTCGACTACGTCCTGAGTGGCGCCAACGGGTGCGCCCGAGCGTGCTGGCCCCCCGTGCCAGCGACGGTACCCTGAAGTTTTCGACAGAAACTGCTGATCTGTCGAACCCGGTATCTGCCCTCTCCACCCTGGATGGCTGGTCAACCACCCAACCCGTCCAGCTGGTACCGGCGACCGTGACCGGTGTCTCTGTGCCGGCACCGGCGGCCAGCGAGTATGCCTCTGCCGTTGCGCCCCTCTACCTGCTCGAGCTCACGCTGGATCCGGTCACTCTGCAACCCAACGGAGTCAAGGGCGGCAAGCCACTGGTTTATGGGACCGACTTTGTGGTCACCGGTGGGGACGGCAAGCTCAATCTGGTTCCGCTCAAGCCGCTCAATCCCTCTTCTTACTACATGATCGTGGCGACCGATGCCCTCAAGGACAGTCGCGGCACACCGCTCAAGGCGGGCGGCGATTACAGCAGCTTCAAATCGACAGCTGGCGCAACTACTCAGGAGCAGACCATCAACGGCCTGATCTCGCTGCAGGAAGGTCTGTTCAAAGCGGCCACCGGGATCACCAGCGATCGGGTGATCTTCTCCGACTGGTTTGCCACCCAATCTGGTGCCGATGTGCTGCTGGCGGTGAAGAGTGCCGCCGCTTCCGTGCTGAAGAGCCCGAGCCTGGACGCCGCGGCGCTGTGGAAACAGGATGCCAAGGGCAACACCAGCCTGCCAGCAACCTATACCATCAATGGTCTTAATGGCGGGGTGGATTTTCTGACCCAGCTGGCGAATGAGCCATTCTTGCCGCAGGATCAGAAAGATGCACTGACAGCCGCCTTTGGTGTTGGTACGCCGCTTAACGGGGTTGCCCAGCTAACCAAGGTGTATACCGGTACCGTCAAACTCCCTTACTTCCTCTCAACCCCGGCGATAGCCGGCTCCTGGGACAAGGCCAAGACCCAATCCTGGCACGGCGCCATTCCAAGCCTCTATGCCATCGCCAACGCGCTGAAAGCGGGCGATAGCGAGGTGATCGGTGGACTGGTCGGGGCGGGCGTGGACCCGGCATTGCTGGGTGAGCTGATCGCCGACCCGAGCCGTCAGAGTGAACTGCTGACCGAGGCAAGCAAGCTGATCGGGGTGACTCTCACCTCCGGTGGCAAGCCGCTGGATGCCGAGCGCAATATCGGCCGTTTCAACCCGTTGCCGACCCTGAGCGAAGTACAATCGGTACCGCTGCGGATCTTCGCACCGACGACCAACTTGAGCACTGTCACTGATGTGATCATCTATCAGCACGGCGTCACCTCCATCAAGGAGAACGCCTATGCGCTGGCGCTGGGCCAGATAGGTGCCGGGTTAGACCCATCAGTGAACAAGGTGGTTGCTGTGGTGGTGATCGATCACCCGCTGCACGGCGAACGTGGCTACGCCCTGAGCAACAGCATGGCGACGGTGACCACATCGGAGAACCCGCTCCCCTATCTGAACCTCAACTATCTGACGGTGGCGCGGGACAATCTGAAACAGAGCGTGGCCGATCTGCTGGGACTGCGACTGGCTGTCGGTCTGGCCAACACCCAGGGATTGGGTGGCCAATTGGGTGGTGCCGGTCTGAAAGTTCACTTCCTCGGTCACTCACTTGGTGCCATTACCGGGGCCAATCTGCTGGCTGTCGCCAACCAGACCACCGGCAGTGCTCAGGCTGATGCCTTGTTCAAGTTCGATACCGGTGGTCTGGCGATGCCGGGTGGCGGCATCGCGCCGCTGTTGCTCAACTCGCCGAGCTTCGGGCCGACCATCAAGATGAGCGTGCTTACCTCGGGCAGTCCGGCGCTGAAAGCGGGCTTTACCGCCTATGCACCGAATTGCAAAACGGCTGCCGCCACTTGCTTCGTCAACGAGTTCCTGCCCAGTCTGGATGCGGCCACGCAGGCGGGTGCGGCGAGCACCTTGCAGAGCTATACCTTTGCCGCCCAGTCAGTGCTGGACTCTGCGGATCCGATCAATCTGGGCAGTGGCGTCGCCAAGAGCTTCCCGCTGTTCGCCACCGAAATTGTGGGTGATGGCGCCCTAAATCTGCCGGATCAGGTGATCCCCAACAGCATCGCCTCTGCACCGTTGGGTGGCACCGAGCCGCTGTTCCGGGTGCTGGGTTTGCAAGAGCTGAAGGGGTCCGGCGTGCTCCCGGCGGGTCACCATGCTGCGCGCTTCCTGAAAGGGGGCCATAGCTCGCTGCTGGCTCCTGACGAGAACTTCGATCAGGCTGGCGCGGTCACCACCGAGATCCAGACCCAGTTCGCCAGCTTCTTTATGAGTGGCGGTGCGGCGGTCAAGGTGACTGACGACACCCTGATCAAGCAGTAACTGCCCATCGCGTAAAAAAACGCCGCCCTTCGGGGCGGCGTTCTCGTTTCTGCGGCTGCTGAAAAATCAGCCCGGCTGGTGGTTGCGATCCAGCCAGCCTTGCAGCAGGCCGACCAGCAGGCCGGTCAGGTGGGCGATATTGGCGGTGCTGGTGCCGAGCATGTCGAAGAAGCCGAGCACCATCCAGAACAGCATAAAGCCCATCAGCGCCGGTGGCAGAGTCAGGCCACAGGCCGGTTGCAGCTTGCTGCGCAGCCAGCAGTAGCCGAGCAGGGCATAGACCACGCCGGAGAGGCCGCCAAACAGCGGGCCACTGGCAAAGAACTCGGCGATATTGGGTAGGGCGGCACCCACCAGCAGCAGGATTAGCAGCTTGCCGCTGCCGAGGCGCTGCTCGATCTGGCCGCCGAGATACCACCACCACAGCAAGTTGAACACCAGATGGAGCACCGAGAAGTGGATCAGGGCGGGGGTAAAATAGCGCCACGCCTGCCAGTCGGTGAACTGGGCCAGCGTCGGGTGGAATGCCAGTTGATCAAAAATGGGCAGGCCGATGGCCTCGATCCCGTAGATGGCGAGACAGGCGATGATCACCACCAGCGTCAGCGGCCCTGCCTGATGGAGGAAGTCGGTGATGGGATCCGTCATTCCCTTGCTGTAGTCGATGCGGGCATCGGCGCGGCCGGATTGCCAGGAGGCCTCCATGTAGCGCGGGTGGCCCGGCTCGGCCAGAAAGCGCTTCACCTCCAGCTGGGCCTGAGCGAGGCGTTGCTCGTCCGCCAGCCAGATGGTGACCCCCAGCTCGGACTGGGTCAGCTCGCAGGAGATGCCCAGCGTCGCCAGATAGTCCACCAGCGCCTGCGCCATGCGGGCATTGTCGAGCACCAGCAGCTGGATCATGCCTCGCCTGCCTCGATGGGAAACTCCCGGCGCCACGCCTCGAAGCCGCCATCCATGCTGTAGACCTCGTCATAACCCTGTTGCAGCAGGTACTGGGCGGCCCCCTGACTGCTGTTGCCGTGATAGCACATCACGATGACCGGGGTATCGAAATCCACTTCATTCATAAAGCGCACCAGCGTGCCGTTGGTGAGGTGGAAGGCGCCGACCGCGTGGGCCGCTTCAAAGGATTGCGGGTCGCGAATATCCACCAGACGGGCTTCACCCGCGCTCAGTTTCTGGTGGGCATTATGGGCATTGATATGGGCAAACTGGTCCATCGGGATGTCCTGCGAATAGGTTGATTACGGGCCAGTGTACCGCAAGCTTGGGCGCAAACTAACCCCACAAAAGATAAGGGAGCCAGCGGCTCCCTTGTCGATATGGCATGCGGGGCAGTGGGTTAACCGCCGAGATAAGCTTGTCGCACTGCCGGGTTGGCCAGCAGGGCGGCGCCCGTGTCTTGCAGCACCACGTGGCCGTTCTCCAGCACATAGCCGCGGTCGGCCAGCTTGAGCGCCTGGTTGGCGTTCTGCTCCACCAGAAAGATGGTCATCCCCTTCTGGCGCAACTGCTCAATGGTGTCGAAGATCTGCTGGATGACGATGGGGGCCAGCCCCAGCGAGGGTTCATCCAGCAGCAGCAGGCGTGGTTTGCTCATCAGGGCACGGCCGATGGCCAGCATCTGCTGCTCGCCGCCGGACATGGTGCCTGCCCGTTGTTGCAGGCGTTCGTGCAGGCGCGGGAACAGGGTGAATACCTGATCCAGCAGGCCATGCTGCTCTGCCTTGTCGACGAAGAAGGCGCCCATCAGCAGGTTCTCCTCCACCGTCAGGCGGGCGAAGATACGACGCCCCTCCGGCACCACTGCGATATCCTTGCGCATGATGCGGGCGGTGGTGAGGGAGCTGATCTGTTCCCCCTCAAACCAGATGGAGCCGCTGCTGGGCTTGGGTTCGCCGCAGAGGGTCATCAGCAGGGTGGTTTTGCCAGCGCCGTTGGCACCGATCAGGGTGACGATTTCCCCCTCTTTCACCTCGACGCTGACATCGTGCAGTGCCTGAATTTTGCCGTAGTGGGTCGATACGTTGCGAAGTTCTAACATCTTGTTTTCCTTACGACTCGCCCAGATAGGCCTTGATCACTGCCGGGTTGTTACGGATCTCATCCGGCTTGCCATGGGCCAGCGGGGTGCCCTGGCTGACCACGAAGATACGGTTGGAGATGCCCATCACCAGCTTCATATCGTGTTCGATCAGCAGCACCGAGACCCCGAATTCGTCCCGCAGGCTGATGATCAGCTCGTCCAGCTCGTCGGTCTCCTTCGGGTTGAGGCCGGCAGCCGGTTCGTCCAGCATCAGCAGCTCGGGCCGGGTCGCCATGCAGCGGGCGATCTCGAGGCGGCGCTGTTGACCGTAAGCCAGGTTACCGGCGGCGCGGTTGGCAAGATCCTTGAGGCCCACTTTATCCAGCCAGAAGGCGGCCCGCTCCAGCCCCTCCTGCTCCGCCCGGCGGAAGGCTGGGGTCTTGAACAGACCGGCGATAAAGCTGGTGTTGAGGTGCTGGTGCTGGGCAACCAGCAGGTTCTCCACCGCTGTCATCTCCTTGAACAGCCGCACGTGCTGGAAGGTACGCACAATCCCCTTGCGGGCGATGAGGTGGCCGGGCAGCCCCTGGATCTCCTCACCCTTGTAGCGGATGGTGCCGCCGCTCGGGCTGTAGAAGCCGGTCAGGCAGTTGAAGATGGTGGTCTTGCCCGCGCCGTTGGGGCCGATGATGGAGATCACCTCGCCCTTGTCGATATCCAGTTTTACCCCGTTGACGGCCAGCAGGCCCCCGAAGCGCATCGACAAATCAGAGACTTCCATTAACTTCTGATGTGTACTCATTTCTTCAACTCCAGATGCGGACGGGTCATTGGCAGCAATCCCTGTGGCCGCCAGATCATCATGAACACCATCAAGAGGCCGAACATCAGCATGCGATACTCGTTGAATTCGCGGGCCAGCTCCGGCAGCACCGTCATCACGATGGCCGCCAGCACCACCCCGATCTGGGAGCCCATGCCACCCAGCACCACAATCGCCAGCACAATGGCCGATTCGATAAAGACGAAGGATTCCGGGCTGATAAAGCCCTGCCGCGAGGCAAAGAAACTACCCGCAAAGCCGGCGAAGGTAGCGCCTATGGTGAAGGCGGTTAGCTTGATGATGGTGGGGTTGAGCCCCAGCGATTTGCAGGCGATTTCGTCTTCCCGCAGCGCTTCCCAGGCGCGGCCAAGGGGCATCCGCAGCAGGCGGTTGATGACGAACAGGGTCACCACCACCAACACCAGGGCCATCAGGTAGAGGAAGATCACCTTGTGGTTGGCGTTGTAGGTAATGCCGAAGAAGTTGTGGAAGGTATCAAAGCCGCCATCCTTGACGGTGCGGTTGAACTCCAGACCCCCCAGCGTCGGCTTGGGGATGCCGGATATGCCGTTCGGGCCGCCGGTCAGGGTGGTCATGTTGTTGAGCAGGATGCGGATGATCTCGCCAAAACCCAGAGTGACGATGGCCAGATAGTCCCCCCGCAGCCGCAGCACCGGGAAACCGAGCAGAAAGCCGAAGGTAGCGGCCATCAGCCCGGCGATGGGCAGGCACTCCCAGAAGCTCAGCCCGAAGTAGGTGTTGAGCAGGGCATAGCTGTAGGCGCCGACCGCGTAGAAGCCGACATAGCCGAGATCGAGCAGACCGGCGAGGCCGACCACCACGTTCAGCCCCAGCCCCAGCATGATGTAAATCAGGGTGAGGGTGGCGAGATCGATGGCACCGCGAGAGGCCATAAAGGGCCAGCTCACTGCGAACAGCAGTACCAGCACGGCGGTGAGGTTATAGAGCTTGGGCGCCTCTTCCGGGCTCGGCAGCACCAGCTTGGTGAAGCCGACCGAGAAGCCGCTGATGGAGGCCTGAAACAGCTTGGCGATCTGGCCGCGCAGCATCTGGAACCAGAAAACGAGGGTGGCGCCCCCCAGTAGCCAGGCCAGCGACACATCGAGGCGGCTCACTACCTGCAGGCTGGAGCCATCGGTCTCCAGCTTGAAGCCGAGCAGCCAGAAAGAGAGCACCAGCAGCACCAGGCTGGCGATACAGGCGTGGATAAATTGATGTTTCATCACACTTTCTCCACTTCCGGACGACCCAGAATGCCGGTCGGCATAAAGAGCAGCACAAAAATGAGCAGGGCAAACGCCATCACATCCTTGTACTCGGTGCTGAGATAACCGGCGGTGAGCGCTTCAACCACGCCGAGCAGCAGGCCGCCCAGTACGGCGCCCGGAATGCTGCCGATACCGCCCAATACAGCGGCAGTGAAGGCCTTCAGACCGGCCATAAAGCCGAGGTAGGGGTTGATGACGCCGTAATACATGCCGAGCAGCACCCCGGCGACGGCAGCCAGCGCGGCCCCCAGCACGAAGGTGATGGAGATGACTACGTGGGTGTCTATCCCTAACAGGTTGGCCATCTTGATATCTTCCGAACAGGCGCGGCAGGCGCGGCCCATGCGGGAGCGGCCGATGAACTGGGTCAGCGCCAGCATGGTGATGAAAGTCACCACGAAGATGATCAGCTGCATATAGGAGAGGCTGGCCTGAAAACCATCTTCACCCCCCAGGGTCCAACCGCCTGAGATCAGGCTGGGCATGGCGATATCGCGCGAGCCCTGCGCCATTCGCATCATGTTCTGCAGGAAGATCGACATGCCGATGGCGGAGATGAGGGGGATCAGCCGGTTGCCACCGCGCAGTGGCCGGTAGGCGACCCGCTCGATGCTCCAGCCATAGGTGCCGGTGATGATAATACTGACCAGGAAGGCGCCCCCCAGCAGTAGAAAGGTGCTGTCGATGCCCATCATCATGAGCCCCGCCATCACCATAAAAGCGACATAGGAGCCGATCATATACACCTCGCCGTGGGCGAAGTTGATCATGCCGATGATGCCATAGACCATGGTGTAGCCAATGGCGATCAACGCATAGGTGCTGCCTATGGTTAATCCGTTCAGCAGCTGCTGAACCAGATAGAGGAGGTGTTCGGACATACTGCGTTCCCTGTACTTGCCCGCAAAGAGAGGAGGGGGTGAGCGTACTCACCCCCGATCGGCAGATTATTTGACTTGGCTGGAAGTACCGTCAGCGTGCCACTGGAACACACCGAATTCGAAGCCTTTCAGGTCACCGTTCGGTGCCCAGGTCAGGGGGCCCATCACGGTATCGATCGGTGCGGCCTTGATGGCGGCGGCAACGGCAGCCGGGTCATCTTCACCCGCCTTGGCGATACCGGCGGCCAGGGTTTGCACCGCGGCATAGGTAGTCCAGACGAACGGGCCGGAGGAGTCCTGACCCTTGGCCTTGAACGCCGCCACCAGCGGGGCGTTGGCAGGCACCAGATCATACTTGTTCGGCAGGGTCACCAGCAGGCCTTCGGAAGCCGGGCCACCGATGGCGGAGATATCCTTGTTACCGACTCCTTCCGGGCCCATGAACTTGGCTTTCAGCCCCTTCTCGCCAGCCTGACGCAGGATCAGACCCAGCTCAGGGTGATAGCCGCCGTAGTAGACGAAATCGACGTTCTCTTTCTGCAGTTTGGCGATCAGGGCGGAGAAGTCCTTGTCACCGGCGGTGATCCCTTCAAAGGCCACCACTTTCACGCCAGCCTTGTCGAGCGCGGCTTTGACGCTGGAAGCGATCCCTTCACCGTACTGCTTCTTGTCGTGGATAACGGCCACGCGTTGGGGTTTGACCTGCTCGATGATGTACTTGGCGGCAGTCGGGCCCTGATCGCTATCCAGGCCGATGGTGCGCAGGGTCAGCTGGTAACCGCGCTCGGTGATCTTGGGGTTGGTGGAGGCGGGGGTGACCATCAGGATCCCCTCGTCTTCATAGATGTCGGAGGCGGGCAGGGTGTTGTCGGAGCAGAGGTGACCGACCACGAACTTGACGCCGTCGTTCACCACCTTGTTGGCAACGGCCACCGCCTGTTTGGGATCGCAGGCATCGTCATAGACGACCGCTTCGATCTGCTTGCCATTAATGCCGCCAGCCTTGTTGATCTGCTCGACCGCCATCTTGCCGCCGGTGAACTGCATGTCCCCGTACTGGGCGACCGGGCCAGTGACCGGGCCTGCGATACCGATCTTGATGGTGTCTGCCGCGTGGGCGATGGAGATCGATCCAAACAGAGCCAAAGAAACCGCTGCGCCAACTGTGATTTTGCTCAACTTATGCATTGATTCGTCCCTTAATCAGTGGATTGTTTCATTTCCGTGTGCCATTCCGGATCTACATCCCGTGCATCCGGCTATAGGTATGGTTCTATCATTCCTCACGGGGCAATAACAAGCTGTTAAAGATACTAACCAGAGGGGGTCGGATAGGCGGATTTTGAAATAAATGACCTGTTATTTTAGGATAATCAGAGTTTAATTTTGATTTATTGACTTAACATCTTGGTAACGAGAGGCGATTCTGACAAACGCCAGAGGATTAATCTGGCGATATTTTACTCTGACAGCGCTCCCATTTTGACCACAATCCATTTGCGCAAACAGAAATGAGCGCCTAAATTAGCCGGCATTGACAATTCCGTGGCAGAGCTCGTTAAAACCAAGCCTTTATTCGGGAAATCTGCTAATGTTCCGCCTTTGACAGTCAGGAGACAGAGATGGCCACTATCAAGGATGTCGCCTCGCGCGCAGGCGTATCCATCTCCACCGTCTCACATGTGCTCAACCACACTCGGCGGGTCAGCGAAGACGCGACCCAGAAAGTGATTGAGGCGGTGGCAGAACTCAACTACGCGCCCAACTCGGTAGCGCGCAGTCTTAAAATAAATTCGACCAAGACCATTGGTATGCTGGTGACCACCAGCGTAAACCCCTTCTTCGCAGAAGTGGTGCAAGGGGTTGAAGCGTACTGCTTCGAACAGGGCTACAGCCTGATCCTCTGCAACACCGAAAACCAGCCGCCTCGCCAACAGCATTACCTGAGAATGCTGATGGAAAAACGGGTGGATGGCCTGCTGGTATTGGGTACCGATATCGACACCCCGTTGCGTGACATGCTGCGCATCCACAAGAACGTGCCGCAGGTGGTACTGGATTGGGGCACGGAGTGCGATTTCGCCAACGTCATCAACGACAACGCCCGCATCGGCGCCCGCATGGCCGTTCGCCATCTGCTGGAGCTGGGGCACCGCGACATCGTCTGCATCACTGGCCAGCTCTCCAAGCCGACCACCCAGCAGCGACTGGACGGGGTACGTGATGCGCTGGGCGAGCACGGTCTGACCCTTAAAGATGAACAGGTCTTTGAAGGGGACTACGAGAGCCAGAGCGGCTTCGATGCCATGCAGCGCATCTTGGCCCTGCAGCCTCGTCCGACCGCGGTCTTTGCCTTCGACGATCCCATGGCGATCGGCGCGATTTGCGCTGCCTGGGAAGCCGGAGTCAAGGTGCCGGACGATATCTCCATCATCGGCTACGACGATGTGGAGATGGCGCGCTTCTCCAGCCCGCCGCTGACCACCATTCGTCACCCGAAGGCCGAACTGGGCCAGCTGGCGGTGAAGCATCTGGTCAGCCGGATCCGCAACAAGGAGCTGGAAGTGGAGTCGATGACGGTACAGCCCGAGCTGATTGTCCGCCGCTCGGTCAAACCGCTGCGTTAATCCGCACCCGTTGCCAAAACGAAAAACCCCCTCTGTCACGAGGGGGTTTTTGTTTATGGGCGGGTTACTTTCAACCTGTGGCTCGCAGTGCCGATCTCGGCCTTGTGAGTGAATATTCCCCCCGTTTGAGCTGCCTCGCATTTTGCTTGTTAATCGTTTGATCAATATCAACAAAGGGTTAAGTTCTGATGGACTCCCGACTTAACCGTTCCATCCTGTAGGTTGGGTATGACTGTCAAGGATGGTGTCTTATGTTCCCCCCTCGCAAGCTGGGTCACCAGATCACGCTGCTGGCAATCGGCGGCATCGTATTGCTCGCCGTGGTGCTGCTTACCTTTAATCTGTTTGAAAATCGCCAGCGGGCGCTCGCGGCCGAGCAGGCTGCACTGCGGAGCCAGCTCCAGAATGTGGAAGCGGTGATCAAAAACACCAGCCATGAAACCGTGCTGGCAGCAACCCTGATCGCCCAGCGGCCGGATGCAGCCAGGGCTGTGGCCGACAAGGATTGGCAGACCCTCGCCAATCTGTTTGAGCCGCTCTGGCCCGCCCTCAAGGCGCAGGGGATCCAGCAGTTTCACTTTCACATTCCCCCGGCTATTTCCCTTTATCGGGTACACAAGCCCGCAAATCATGGCGACGACCTCTCTACTACACGGTTGGCTGTGGTCGAGGTGAACCGCAATCATCAACCGGTCGGCGGGTTGGAGACCGGTCAGGGTGGCACCGGGATCCGCGGCGTAGTGCCGGTCACTTTCAATGGCCAGTCGGTCGGCTCGGTGGAGTTTGGCCGCGTCCTCGACACCTCGCTGTTTGCCGATCTGCTGGGCAAGGACAGTCGCCTTGCCATCTATCTGTTTGAACAGGGTAAGCTCGTTATGCTGACTGGTACCTCCATGCTTGGTGAGTCGGTGGACTGGTATCAGGAGGTATTGGCGGGAGAGAGCCGCTTCACCACCATCAAGCAGCAGGGGAGCGATTTTCTGGTTATGGCGGCACCGTTGCGCGACTTCTCCGGCAAGGCGGTCGGGGTGATCGAGTTGGCGCGTGATCACAGTGAGGTTGCAGCCGCACTGGTACGCCAGAGCTGGCAGATGGTAATGATCGTGCTACTTGGCACCGCTCTGATTGCGGTGGCGCTGGTGCTGCTGCTGGCGCGTCTTAGCCGTCCGCTGCTCGACAGCGTCAAGGCGCTGGAGGCGCTGGCCAATGGCTCCGGCGATCTCGGCAGCAAGCTGCCGGTGGCGGGGCCGGAGGAGATCCGTCGGCTCGGGTCGGCGTTCAATGCTTTTGTAGCCAAGATCCGCGACACCATCAGCCAGCTCACTGCCACTCTGGGCGAACTGGCTGGCGAGAGCGAGCGGCTGTCGCGCAGTGCGGCAGGCAACCTTGGTAGCATGACGCGCCAGCAGGAGCAGACCACCCAGCTCGCTACCGCCATGACCGAGATGACCAGTACGGTACACGAGGTGGCCAACAACACGGCACAGGCGGCCGAAGCGGCCAACGAAGCGGACAATCAGGCGGTCACCGGCGATGAGGTGGTGCAGCAGAGCGTCAACATGATCGAACAGCTGGCCGAGGAGATCGCCAGCGCGGGCAACACAGTGAAAGAGGTCGCCAAGGCCAGCGAGCAGATTGGCTCGGTGCTGGCGGTGATCCAGTCCATCGCCGAGCAGACCAACCTGCTGGCCCTCAACGCCGCCATCGAGGCGGCCCGGGCCGGTGAACAGGGGCGCGGTTTTGCGGTGGTGGCCGACGAGGTGCGCTCGCTGGCCGGGCGCACCCAGCACTCCACCGCCGAGATCCGCGGCACCATCGAGCAACTGCAACGGGCGGTGGGCACCACGGTGACCATGATCGAACACAGCGTCTCGCGGGCGGGGGAGTCGGTAGAGCGGGCCAATCAGGCGGGAGAAGCCCTCGGCCGGATCAAGGGGGCGGTCAACAGCATTCGCGACATGAACACCCAGATCGCTGCCGCTTCAGAGGAGCAGTCGTCGGTGAGCGACGAGATCACCCGCAATATCGTCAGCGTCCACGAGATCTCCCAGGCCACCACGCTGGTGGCGCGGGATACCGCTCATATCGCCAGCCATGTGGCGACCCTGGTAGACAAGCTGGGGGATCTGGCTGGGCAGTTCCAGGATGGCTCCAACGTGCGGATGGTGCTGAGTCGCGCCCGCGCCGCTCATATGGGCTGGAAGACTCGGGTGCGGGCCTATCTGGATGGGCAGGAGGTGCTGTCGCGCAGCGAGGCGGTCAGCGACAAGGAGTGCCGCCTTGGCCACTGGTACTTCAGCGAAGGGCAGGCATGCTGTGGCGATCAACCCGCCTTCAGGGCGATCGCCGCCCCGCACGCCAGACTGCATCAGGTGATCCAGCAGATTATCGAGCTGAAAAATCAGCACAAGCATGAAGAGGCAGAGGCGCTCTATCGCGAGATCGAGCAGAACTCAGAGCAGGTAGTGGGCTGCATCGATCAGCTGCTGCGGGAGATGACCAAGCCGGAGCGTTAATGACGAGCGGATCGGATAGCCAAAGGGCTGACAGCGATGTCAGCCCTTTTTCATGGTGCGGGTCTGGGGCGAGGTTACTGCTCCGGACTCTCATCCTGATAACGGGCGGCGGTGATGAACTGGCCGAAGGTTTCACACCAGACGATCACGCTGCTGTAGCGGGCCGGATCGATCGTGGCGGGCAGCGGCACGATAAAGTTGTCGAAGGTCTTCACCGGTCCGACTCGCACCATCTGATCCTTGAGGCGGGCAAAATCGGCTTCGGTCTCGACAAACTCGGGGGAGAGGTAGAGCTGGTAGTCCGGCCCGGGTGCCAGCTTGCCCATCAGGCTGACGGCATCCGGCCCTATGCTCACCTTGCCCTCCCCCCAGTGCAGCCGATCGCTGTCTTTCAGATCCCGGCGAAAGGTGCCGTGGAATCTCGCTTGCTGCTGGCTGGCCGCTACCTGCTCGGTATCAGGTGCGGGTGGCGCGATCAGGATCGGCAGGGTGTAGACACCAGCGGCAAAGCCTGCCGCCGCGACCAGCAGATGGGTGCCCACCAGTAGGGCCATGGTTTTGCGTTTCATGATATCTCGGTCGTTGATGAACAGGTGCCAGCATCATAGCAGTGGTGCTGGCTAAACCGCTTGTCATCCAGCGCTATGGAGCCGGATGTTTGCGCAGCCGCGGTTGATATGGCTTACAAGCTGGCGAAATCTACTTCCGGCAGGTTTTCAAAGCCGGGGCGGGCAAACAGATAGCCCTGCATCAGGCTGACGCCCATCTCCCGCAGGCAGGCCATCTCTTCGCGGGTCTCTATCCCCTCCGCCAGCGGGGTGATCTGCAGCTCGGCAAACAGGGCCAGACAGTGGCGCAGTATGGCTTGCCGGGTCGGGTCCTGGTCGATGCCGCGCAGCAGGTGCATATCGAGCATGACGATGTCGGGGCGAAAATCGGCCAGCAGGTTGAGGCCCGAGTAACCGGCGCCAAAGTCATCGATCGCCGTTTTGAAGCCGAGCGCCTGATAGTGATCGACGATACTGCGGAGATGCTGGCTATCCTGCACCTGCTCCACCTCGGTCAGCTCGAACATGATCTGCTCGATGGGAAAGAGATGCTCGCGGGCTGCCTGCAGGGTGGTGCGGATGCAGCGCTCCGGGCGGTAGACCGCATTGGGCAGAAAGTTGATGCTGAGCATGCCCCGCATATCGAGCCGGGCGGCCAGTGCGATGGCCTTGATCCGGCACAGCTGGTCGAAGCGGTAGCGATTGCCATCGTTGACCCGGGCAATCACGCTCTGCGCCGGCTCGTTGTTGAGCCCCCGCACCAGCGCCTCGTAGCCGAAGATGGTGCGCTGGCTGCAATCGATGATGGGCTGAAAGGCCATGGTGAAGTCGAAGTCGAGATCTGCTTTCTCCTGACACAGCTGGCAGATGGCGGGGGACGGGGCGGCAGGTATATCCATGACTCTCCTCTCGGGGCGTGGCGGCGCTGGGGACTGACTCAAATGATAACAGCTCATCGATTCCGGCAGGGTAATTCCTGCTATCTGGGAGAGGGGGGGGGGTATCTTTCGCTGGATCGGGCGGTGCCCGACCCAACGTGGGGCTCAGGGGAAAGGATGGCTTCACTCAACCTGCAAGCGTATGACCTGAATTGACCTCAGTCTTTGGGTTTATATGTCTTGACCCTGCTTGCGATACGTTCCCAAACCAAGCCCGTTGTGAAGTTGGTTTGTTCAATATTAAGAACGTATTTTCCTTTGAATCTATATTTTGTCTTGCCAAAATTATCTTTTACTTTCGCAAATACAATTCTGGTGTGGATCCCATCGTCTATTGTTTTTAATATGTGGGCTTTAGCTTTTTCATTATCGATATTCCTCTCGTAAATAGTGGTTTCATCATCAGATATATTATTTTCCCACTCCCCGTTTGGAAATAACTTGGGAAACCAAATGATAGTATTTTCTTCTATCCCGTGCGAGGCACCCCCTCGTTGCCACCCCGCATAGTTATGACCGAAGCAGTTTACTGCACTCACTATTTTATCGAAGGCCACATCATCACTTAAGTCAATATAACCGCGTTCTATATATGTCTTGGATGATTGTTCCATTTCCATATCCCATTTAATAAAGTTGGATTTCTGCTGTTTCATTTTCCTGATAAGAAGAATAGCTTGATCTATGTCCTCGTGGAGTTTGTCAATTCCTCTTGAGGTGTCAATTCTTATAATCTGATGTCCAGTGGCATTGATAATGTCATTTTCTCTTAGCCGATCCTGTTCAACTTGCGTCAAATGGTGAGGCTCATCGACTTCAATATGTAGTGATAATTGAGGGAAGTATAGGTCTGTCAACGCTCTACCATATGGCCTTGCTACATATTGTTGAGTGATGATTTTGATTTCCAAATCATTCAGCAAATGCCAAATTCGAGTTATGACATAATTCTCGAATCGTTTTCCTCTCGTTCGTTCCAGTTGCCAGGAGATAAAATCCAGTTTTTCCATGCTGTAGCCTAATTGCATTTAATGTAATTAATATATATATCTATAGCTTGTGGTTCAACTAGATAATAGGGTGAGCCAAGTAATATGGGATGTTTTAGCTTAAAAAGAAAGCGATTTGCAACAGTTGTAAATATATCTATCAACAAAAACTCAACCTGCATACCAGCAGGTTGAGAGTGATGTTCGATAAATGTTGCGTTTCGTGACGCTCGGTGCCCATTTGCATACACCGCATCTCACCGTCTGATGCTGGTTTGATGAGCGAAGCCCAATCGGACACACGAGACACAGTTGTTCCAGCGGCCAGTCAGAGGTGGGATAGGGCTTGCCGTTATCATGGAAGAGTCGATTTACACGAATGTCGATTACGCCTGACGGCGAATCAAACCTGGGGGTTTACGTACCGGCATTTACCCGGCTTCTTGCAAGATTGGTGGCAATGGCAGGTGAGGATGACTCCGCTCGTTTGCCAGAGATCGGGCGATGGCCTGCTGGCACCCGTAAACGCCACTGGTGGCTGCCAACTCAGCCGAGGTAGTTTGTATAAACAAAATTTATGGGTTTTCGAAGAATGACCAAATTTTTACTTATGCATGTTTGCAGTGTGCCCCGATGCCGCAGCTTGGCCCATCCACGGCCTGCAAAGGGCAATGGCCGATCTTGATCAACCGGCATATAGCGCCAGCCAATGCCCTGTAGGTTCGATTAGCGCAGCGTAATCGGACGAACGAGAGGCTTTGATTACGGTTGTTGCCGTGATTCAGGGGCGGCCAGCCGTAGGGGGAAATCGGTTGGCTGTTATGGCGGGAGAATCTATTTACGCGAGCGTCCGATTACGCCTGACGGCTAATCGAACCTACGGACAGAATATATTGGTTATAAGTATTTAAAGTAAAAATTAGCCTCAAATGATTGTTTTGTTATTACTGTTTAGGTATATATATGGCATCCTTAATAAAGAGTGCGAGATAATGTCTAAAAATGTTTGTGAATTTTCTAAAAAGGCTGTCAATAAGGCTGGCGCATCTCTTTTAAATCAAGGGGCTGAGATACATGATCATGCAAAAACAGTGTTAGATAGCTGGCGTGCATGCCATGTGCAACCACTAGATAAATTCCATACATCTCTAATTAACTGGGTAGATGAAATTGATGCATCTGCTCTTGTGTCACAACGTTTAAAAAGAACACCATCAATACTATCCAAGTTAACTAGAAATCCCAAGATGATGCTTTCTAGGATGCAGGATATTGGGGGTATTAGAGTTGTCGTTAAAAACATGCAGAAGGTCAGAGAGGTAGAGAAATTATATAAAAAAGGAGTGGAAGACTTTTCTGTGGCTAAAGGTGGTAAGGATTATATTAACTATCCCAAAAAATCAGGTTACAGAAGTGTCCATCAAATATTTGTTTGTCCTGATGGTTTTTCAATAGAGCTGCAAGTTAGAACTCAGTTACAGCATGCTTGGGCTACAGCAGTGGAAACGATGGGGACTTTTTTAAATCATTCTTTAAAATCTAGCGAAGGCCCAGATAAGTGGCTTGATTTTTTTGCGTTGGCCAGTTCTGCATTCGCCATTCTTGAGAGCACGCCAAGGATTCCTCAGTTTGCGGATCTGTCCGATCAGGAAACGTTTGAAGAGTTATTAAAACAAGAAAAATCTCTTGATGTTATCAAAAAACTTTCTGGCTTTCGTGTTGTTGCTCGTCAGATAAAAGACGACAATGCCAGTGGTCACTATCACTTGATCACTCTTGATTTAGATAAGAGGATGGCGAATATAAAAAGCTATGAACTCAAGGATATTGAACAAGCAAATATTGATTATTCCTTGAAAGAAGCGGAGGCGCATGCTGGGAGAAATATCCAAGTGGTGTTAGTAACTTCCGAGTCGATTAAAACTTTGAAAAAGGCATACCCAAGTTACTTTCTTGATGCAGAACTATTTTCAAAGCAATTTGAAAATGTACAAAAGCAGTTGGATAAAATTTTGCAACCAGCTCGGCTATAGGAAAAATATATAAGGATATAAAAACGGCGCCTTAACGGCGCCGTTTTTTATATCACTTACTCAACCAGAATCACTGCAGCAGGGAGATATCCGCGACTTGCAGGAACAGGTTGCGCAGGTTGTTCAGCAGTGCCAGACGGTTGGCCTTGAGGGCTTCGTCGTCGGCCATCACCATCACCTCGTTGAAGAAGGTATCGACCGGCTCGCGCAGGGCGGCCAGACGGGTGAGGGCAGCCTGATAGTCACCGGCAGCGAACAGCGGGGCCAGTTCGGCTTGCAGTTCGGCAACCTGGGTGGCCAGCGCCTTCTCGGCGGCATCGATCAGCAGTTCCGGTTTGACGGCAGTCGGCAGTTCGCCTTCGACCTTGGCCAGAATGTTGCTCACGCGCTTGTTGGCGGCAGCCAGAGCCAGTGCGGCATCCAGAGAGCGGAAGTGGCTGACGGCCTTGACGCGACGATCGAAGTCGAGCGGACGGGTCGGGCGGCGGGCCAGTACGGCCAGCACCACGTCGGCACCGATGCCTTCGTCCTGATAGGCGGCACGGAAGCGGCCCAGCATAAAGTCGACCACGTCGGTGACGACGGTTTTGTTGGTCAGCTTGTCGCCGTAGACGCGTACCGCTTCTTCCACCAGTTCAACCAGATCCAGATCCAGCTGCTTCTCGGTCATGATGCGCAGGGCACCGATGGCGGCGCGACGCAGGGCGAACGGGTCTTTGTCACCCTTCGGCAGCATGCCGATGCCGAAGATACCGGCCAGAGTGTCGAACTTGTCGGCCAGCGCGACGGCGCAAGCAACCAGACCGGACGGCAGGGCATCACCGGCAAAGCGCGGCATGTACTGCTCGTTGAGGGCCACGGCCACTGCTTCGTCTTCGCCATCGTGACGGGCGTAGTGCATCCCCATGACACCCTGGGTGTCGGTGAACTCGCCGACCATGTTGGTCATCAGGTCACACTTGGAGAGCAGACCGGCACGCTTGGCCTGAGCCACGTCGGCACCGATACGCTCGGCGATAAAGCCGGCAACGGTCTCGATGCGCTCGACCTTGGCCTTGACGGTACCCAGCTGTTGTTGGAACAGCACGGTTTCAAGGCGCGGCAGGCGGGAGGCCAGAGTCTGCTTGAGGTCGGTCTTGAAGAAGAACTCGGCGTCAGAGAGACGGGGGCGAACCACCTTCTCGTTGCCGCTGATGATCTGGCTCGGGTCTTTGGACTCGATGTTGGTGACGAAGATGAACTTCGGCAGCAGCTTGCCGTTCTTGTCGTAGACCGGGAAGTACTTCTGGTCACCCTTCATGGTGTGAACCAGTGCTTCAGCGGGAACGGCCAGGAACTTCTCTTCGAAGTTGGCGGTCAGCACCACAGGCCACTCGACCAGTGCGGTCACTTCCTCCAGCAGGGCGTCGTCCAGATCGGCTACGCCACCGAAGGCGGCAGCGGCCGCTTCGACGTCAGCCTTGATCTTGGCCTTGCGGGCCATAAAGTCGGCAATCACCATGCCGCGCTCCTGCAGGATCTGCGGGTACTGGCTGGCGTTGTCGATGGTGAACTCGCTCTCGCCCATAAAGCGGTGACCGCGGATGGTGCGGGCAGAGTCGATACCCAGAATGTGAGCGGGAACCAGCTCGCCATCCAGCAGCAGGGTCACGGTGAAGACCGGACGCACGAACTGGATGGTCTTGTCGCCCCAGCGCATCATTTTCGGGATCGGCAGCTTGGCCAGTGCAGAGGCAACCAGTTCGCCCAGCAATTCTTTGGCCGGACGGCCTTCGACCTTGGCGGTGTGAACCAGCCACTCGCCCTTGTCGGTGACCAGACGCTCGGCCTGTTCAACGGTGATGCCGTTGCCACGGGCCCAGCCTTCGGCAGCCTTGGTCGGCTTGCCTTCAGCATCGAACGCCTGAGCCACGGCCGGGCCGCGTTTCTCGACGCTCTTGCTCGGCTGTTCGCCAGCCAGTTCGCTTACCTTCAGCGCCAGACGGCGCGGTGAAGCAAACCACTCGACGTCGCCGAAGGCCAGGTCGGCCTTGGTCAGTTCGGCTTTGAAGTTGTCGGCAAAGGCTTCGGCCAGGGAGCGCAGGGCTTTGGGCGGCAGCTCAGCAGTACCGATCTCTACCAGAAATGTATGTTGTGCCATGTCCGTTCCTTAACCTTGCTTGTTCTCACTGCGCTGACACATAGGGAAGCCCAGCGCTTCGCGGGAGGCGTAGTATGCCTCTGCCACGGCCTTGGTCAGGGTGCGAATGCGCAGGATGTAGCGCTGACGCTCGGTGACCGAGATGGCCTTGCGGGCATCCAGCAGGTTGAAGGAGTGAGCGGCTTTGAGGATGCGCTCGTAGGCAGGTAGCGGCAGCGGTTTTTCCAGTGCCAGCAGGTTCTGGGCTTCCTTCTCGTACTGCTCGAAGCAGTGGAACAGGAACTCCACATCGGCGTGTTCGAAGTTGTAGGTGGATTGCTCCACTTCGTTCTGGTGGAACACGTCGCCGTAGGTGGTCTTGCCCAGCGGGCCGTCAGACCAGACCAGATCGTAGACGCTGTCCACGCCCTGAATGTACATGGCCAGACGCTCGAGACCGTAGGTGATCTCGCCGGTGACCGGCTTGCACTCGAGGCCGCCAACTTGCTGGAAGTAGGTGAACTGGGTTACTTCCATGCCGTTCAGCCACACTTCCCAACCCAGACCCCAGGCACCCAGAGTCGGGTTTTCCCAGTTGTCTTCCACGAAGCGGATGTCGTGGATCTCGGGATCCATGCCCAGCTCTTTCAGGGAGCCCAGATAGAGTTCCTGAATGTTGTCGGGGGAAGGCTTGATGATCACCTGGAACTGGTAGTAGTGCTGCAGGCGGTTCGGGTTTTCACCGTAGCGGCCGTCAGTCGGACGGCGGGACGGTTGCACGTAGGCGCAGGCGATGGGCTCCGGGCCCAGGGCACGCAGACAGGTCATGGGGTGGGAGGTACCGGCACCCACTTCCATATCCAGCGGCTGAATGATGGTACAGCCCTGGCGGGACCAATAGTCCTGCAGCTGCAGGATCAGGCCCTGAAAGGTTTTGACATCGAATTTTTGCATAATTTTTTTCGCGCGAAGTGAAAATCAGAGCAAGATTTGCTGAATGTGAACCGAGGGAGTATACCGTCTGGCATGGTCGGATAATAGGCGAAATTGCAGCGGATTCGCGGGATGGTGCTGCGCTGTGGCTGGTCGGGCGGGATGTCCGGTATATGATGTGAGCAGTGCCGCCTGCAGAGTGGGCAGGGTCGGGCAAACCGCTGAAATGACGAGGGAGAGGAAATGGAACTGCGCTGCGCCTGGGTGACCAAAGACCCGGAATACATTGAATACCATGATAAACAGTGGGGCAGGCCGGTCTATGACTCGCGTGAGCTGTTTGCCAAGCTCTGCCTCGACGGCCAGCAGGCGGGGCTGTCGTGGATCACCATCCTCAAGCGCACCGAGAGCTACTACCGCGCCTATGCCGACTTTGATCCGGTGCAGATTGCCCGGTTCGACGAGCAGGATGTAGAGCGGCTGATGCAGAACACCGGCATCATCCGCAACCGGCTCAAGGTGCAGTCGATCATCAGAAATGCCCGCGCTTATCTGGCGTTGCAGGAGCAGGGGATCGACTTCGCCGACTACCTGTGGGGCTTTGTGGGCGGCGCCCCCATCGTCAATCAGCGGCAGGGCAACGGCGATATTCCGGCGACCTCGCCGGAGTCGGATGCCATGTCGAAAGCGCTCAAGAAGCTCGGCTTCAACTTCGTCGGCAGCACCATCTGTTACGCCTTTATGCAGGCGGTGGGGATGGTGAACGATCATCTGGTCAGCTGTCCTTGCCACGCCGAGTGTCAGTTACCGCGCTGACCGCCCGCCGATTGGCCAAAAAAACACCACTCTCGCCATCTGTTCAGGCTTGCGTCAGACAATGGCGTGCCAGCGCGTTACAATCCGGCCCCCGGCATGGTGCCGGATTGTTTTCACAGAGGTTTTTTCATGCGAGCCAAGATCCTGGTGCCTGCTCTGGCACTGACCGTTGCCCTGAGCGGCTGTACCACCAACCCCTACACAGGTGAATCCCAGACCTCCAAAGGTGCCTGGGGCGCGCTGGCTGGCGCCGCTGCCGGTGCGGCCGTAGGTGCGCTCTCCTCCAGCAAGGGTGACCGCAAGAAGGGCATCCTGACCGGCGTTGCTGCTGGCGCGGCCCTGGGTGGCGGTATCGGCTACTACATGCAAGGGTGACCGCAAGAAGGGCATCCTGACCGGCGTTGCTGCTGGCGCGGCCCTGGGTGGCGGTATCGGCTACTACATGGACGTGCAGGAAGCCAAGCTGCGCGAGAAGCTGCAGGGCACCGGCGTCAGCGTGACCCGCAATGGCAATGAGCTGATCCTCAACATGCCGAACAACGTCACCTTCGACAGCTCCAGCTCCCAGCTGAAAGCGGCCGGTGCCAACACCCTCTCCGGCGTGGCCATGGTCGTTGCCGAGTTCGACAAGACCCGCCTGAACGTGGTCGGTCACACCGACAGTACAGGTTCCCGCGATCTGAACATGAAGCTCTCCCGCGATCGTGCCGATGCCGTTGCCGCCCAGCTGATTGGTCAGGGCGTAGCAGGTAGCCGCATCTCCACCACCGGCGTGGGCCCGGATCAGCCGGTTGCTACCAACAGCACCGCCGCTGGCAAAGCCCAGAACCGCCGCGTGACCATTACCCTGACCCCGACCGCCTAAGTCGCTCAGGTTTCGGTAACGAAAAGGCCCCGCCAGTGATGGTGGGGCCTTTCTATTGGCGCCGTTGCGAGCAATGGCGCCTTGTTGCTTGCTCCCTTCTCCCCTCGTGGGAGAAGGGGCGGGGATGAGGGGGATAAGCGCCTCTTAGACAGCCGCTGTCAGCTGCACTTCCACCTTGTAGCCTTCATGGGCCAGACGGGCTTGTACACAGGCTCTAACAGGTGCGGTGCCAGCCGGGATCCAGGCATCCCACTGCTCGTTGAAGGCAGCGATGTCCCGAATGTCTTTCAGATAGATATTGGCCATCAGGATCTTGTCGATGCCGGAGCCGTTGGCTTCCAGCAGGCGTTGCAGGCTTGCCAGCACTTCGCGGGTCTGCTGGTGGATGTCGGCCTCTTCGCTGACGGGCACTTCCACCACGTAGAGGGTGCCATTGTGGATGACCACGTCTGACCAACGCTGGGTGGTGCCGATTCGGGTAATGGTTGTCATGGAGTGCTCCGGTACGGGGGCTTATTGACCCTTGCGGATCAGATAGCGGTAGGGGGCCTGCTCTGTCTCGCTGGCGACCAGGGTGTGATCCATAAAGCGGCAGAAACTGGGGATGTCGCGGGTGGTTGAAGGATCGTCGGCGCTGACCAGCAGGGTCTCGCCATCCGCCATCAGCCGCACTTTCTTGCGAACCATCATAACGGGTTCCGGGCAACGAAGCCCGATTGCGTCCAACTCGTGGGTCGCATCGCAGAATAAATCACTCATCTATTATCAACCTTCAACCTATTCGGCTGCCAATGATACTCAGGGCTAAAAAATAATCAAACAAACGCCCCATCAACCAGCATATGTAACCGAAATGTTATTCGGCCCTATCCAGCTTGCGCCGGACGAGTAATATAAAAATTGAACCATATTCAACAAGGAGGTGAATATGCAGGTCTCCTACGGCAGATTACAAGCCTATGCAGGCATGGGGTTCTTGTCCTTCGCCATGATAGTGATGGGCAGCCCGATCGGGAACACCGGTACCTGGTTCGGCTCCATGGTGATGGTCGGGTTGGGGCTCTGGATCGAGCTCAGCGATTACTATGACGAGGATGAGGACGAGAACGATCAATCCTGAATCGGATGACGATTCAACAACAAAGGCGGAGCAATTCCGCCTTTGTCATTTCTGTCGTTTGGCAATGTGCCCGGATCAGCGGGTCGAGCGCATCGCCCGCTCCAGATGCAGCGCCGTCTGCTCCGGGTTGGCCTTGGGGTCGTTGAAAAAGTTGCTCAGTACATCGAGGATCGCCTGCCGCATATTGGTCGGCGTTGCCATCCCTTCCGCCATGCTGGGCAGCAGGTTGTCCTGCTTTTCCGCCAGCAGGAAATCCTGATAGGAGCGGACGGCGCAGCGGTCGAACTTGCTCATGTCGGGATTGGTCAGCGCCGGAATCGACCCCTTCACCCGATTGAACTCCTCCTGGAATTGCGGCGTCATCAGCAGCTGGGCCAGATCGCCCTGCGCCTGCAGTTGGGCCGGATCCCGCTGTTTGAACATGGCGATGGAGTCGAGGTTGTAGCTGAACAGTCCGGCGCTGCCCGGGCTCGGCAGACAGGCGATATCCTCACCCGGCCGGTAGTTGCCCGCGCTCAGCTCCCCCTTCACCCAGTCCCCCATCACCTGCATGGCGGCGCCACCGCTCTCCAGCAGATTGGTGGCCTGATGCCACTTCAGACCGGCGTATTTTTGCGGCACGTAGGCGCGCAGCTGCTGGAAGCGGGTCAACACCCGCACCATGTCGGGGCCGGTCAGGGTGGCGCTGTCCTGCTCGAGGAACGCCTTGCGATAGAATTCTTTACCCCCCTCACCGAGCGCCACCGTTTCAAACAACACTGCCAGCTGCCAGGGCTCGTTGCCGATGGCGAGCGGAGTGATGCCCCGTTTTTTAAGCTGGTCGGCGACGATGACAAACTGGGCCCAGTCGGTGGGCGGAGTCAGCTTGTTGAGCTCGAACACCTTGCGGTTGAGCCACAGCCAGTTGACCCGGTGGATACCGGTGGGCACCGCCATCAGGGCGCCATTCTGGCTGAGGGTGGCACGCACCATGGGCGGCATCTGACTGTACCAGCCGAGGTGTTCGGCCATGGGGGTGAGATCGCGCAGGAAGCCGAGCCCGGCCCACTCCTTGAGCTCGTAGCCCTTGAGGTGGGCCGCTTCTGGCGGGTTGGCGGCCAGTGCCCGGCTCTTCAATACCGTCATGGCACTCTTGCCGCCGCCGCCCTGCACTGCAAAGTCGTTCCACTGGTTGCCCTGTTTGGTCCACTCGGATTTGAGCACTTCGACCGCTTTCGCTTCGCCGCCGGATGTCCACCAGTGCAGCACCTCCACCTGGGAGGCGGCAACGGGAGCAGAGAGCAGGGCGATGACAGAAAAAGACAACCACTTCATAAGGTTACTGCCTTGGTAGGGAGAGCGTGGCCTGCAGGCCACCTTGCGGACGATTTTCCAGCACCAGATCGCCGCCGTGGGCGTGGGCAATGTTGCGGGCGATGCCTAGGCCGAGGCCGGTGCCGGCCTGATCCGTGCTGAGCCGGTAATAGGGTTCGAAGATGCGCTCGAACTGATCGTCCGGCAGGCCGGGGCCCTCATCCATGATGAAGAGGATCAGCATCTCCTCGTCATCCATGATGATGATGCGCACCCGCTGGCCATATTTGATGCCGTTGTCCACCAGATTGCCGATGCAGCGCTTGAGCGCCAGCAGCTTGCCGCGATAGGGCCACTTGCAGTGCCCTTCGATGGTCAGCCGCTCGTCGTGCAGGTTCATCGACTCCGCCATCTGCTCAAGCAGGGCGTTGATGTCGATCTCCTCGATATTCTCGTGAATGTCGGTCTCTTTGACCGTCTGCAGCGCCCCTTTCACCATCAGCTCCAGCTCGTCGAGATCCTTGTTGAACTTGGCGATTTGCACCTCGTCATCGAGCAGTTCGACCCGCAGCCGCAGCCGGGTGATGGGGGTCTTGAGGTCGTGGGAGATGGAGCTGAACAGCCGCTCTCTATCGTCGATATAACGACGAATGCGGTGCTGCATGATGTTGAAGGCGCGGGTCGCCGCCACGATTTCCGATGCTCCTTCCTCCTTGAGCGAAGGTTGGTCGATATCTTTGCCCAGATTCACCGCCGCCTTGGCGAGACGGCGTAGCGGGCGGGTCTGCCAGCGCACCAGCATAAAGGTGAAGAAGCAGAGGAACACCGTCATCAGGGCGATGAAACGCACCTGGTTGCTTGGCATGACGGTGTCATCCAGCGTCATGTAGGGAGCGGGCAGCAGGGCCGCCAGATAGAGCCACTCCCCCTTTTCAATCTCGATCTGGGTCACCAGCACCGGCGGATTGAGCGGCTCCAGCGACAGGGTGTAGCGGGCCCAGGAGGAGGGGAGATCCGCCAGCAGGGTGTCGTTGTTGAAGACGTGGAGGTCATCGGGTCGGGAGAAGTCCACCTTGATCGCCATGGCGTCGGAGAGCTTGCGGGTCAGCACTCCCTGAACCTCCTCCAGCACCTGCGTCTTGCGTTCGCTGTCGGGGATGGCGTTGATGTGTATCTCTTCCTCGTTGAGCGAGACGAAGAAGCGGCTGCCCCCCATGTTGCGCAGCTGGTCCAGCGCGATGTGGCGATATTGCAGCGGCAGGGATTTGAAGAAGTTGACGGTGGAGGCGGCAGACATGGCGAGGTTGCGGGTTGTGCTGAGCATCCCCTCCAGTTCCCGCTTCTGGATCTGCTGCATCCAGATGCCGGTCAGAATGGTCTGGGAGAGCAGGATGGCCAGCAACAGCAGCAGGATCATCCGTGACAACAGGGAGCGGGGCACCAGCGCCCCCCAGGACCACTTGTTGCTCATGGCAGCTCGTGCACCTCGGCGATCAGCATGTAGCCGCTACCGCGGATGGTTTTGATGATGCGCGGGCTCTTGCCGTTATCGCCCAGCTTCTGGCGCAGACGGCTGATCTGCACGTCGATGCCGCGCTCCATCGGCAGGCTTTCGCGGCCGCGGGTGGCATCCGAGATGGTGTCGCGATCCAGCACCACGCCGGGCTGTTGCAGGAACATGCCGAGCAGCATGGCATCGCTGCCGGAGAGATCCAGCAGGCTGCCATCGTCATGGGTCAGCTGGTGGCTCAGGGTGTCGAGGGTCCACTCGGCAAAACGCAGGCGGCGGCTCGGCTCTTTCTCTTTTTCCGGCTGGCGGAATTCGGCGCGGCGCAGCAGCGCCTTGATGCGGGCCTGCAGTTCGCGGGGGCTGAACGGCTTGGCGATATAGTCGTCGGCGCCGAGTTCGAGGCCGATCACCCGATCCGCTTCGTCGGAGGCGGCGGTCAGCATGATGATGGGCACCTGGGAGTCACGACGGATCTGCTGGCAGAGGGTAAAACCATCCTCGCCGGGCATCATGATGTCCAGAATAATCAGGTCCGGGCTGTGCTGGGCGAGTTGCTGACGCATCTCGTTGCCCTCCGCCGCCGTCAATACCTGAAAGCCCGCCCGGGTCAGGTACTCATTGAGCAGCTCGCGGATCTCTTGGTCGTCATCGACGATCAGCAGTTGTTTGCTCATTGACATATGTATGTGCATCCACCCATTTTTTTGTGCAGATTGAACCTGTCGGGGGAGTAAAAAGCAAGCAAGCCCCCTATCTAATGTGAGGTTTAAGGCAATAACAGCCTATTGATAAGATTAAAACGAAAAAAGGCCGACCCAAACGGGACGGCCAACAGACAGCTTCTGACCACTGACGAGCACCCCGTGTGGCGATCGTCACAGACTTGAAAAGGGGCCAGTCAGACTGGCCCCGAAAAGGGACAACTCTCAGTAGTGCATCCCGTCGATCCGGCTGGTTATCACACTCGTTCAAATACGGTGGCGATGCCCTGACCCAGACCGATACACATGGTGGCAACCCCCAGGGTGGCATCCTTCTCCTCCATCAGATTGATGAGGGTGGTGGAGATGCGGGCGCCGGAGCAGCCGAGCGGGTGACCCAGCGCAATGGCGCCGCCATTCAGGTTGACCTTCTCGTCCACCAGATCCTGCAGACCCAGATCCTTCACGCAAGGCAGAGACTGGGCGGCAAACGCCTCGTTCAGCTCGAACAGGTCGATATCACCGACAGTCAGACCGGCACGTTTGAGCGCCTTCTGGGTCGCCGGCACCGGGCCGTAACCCATGATGGCGGCGTCACAGCCGGCGATGGCCATGGCACGTACCTTGGCGCGCGGCGTGAGGCCGAGGGCCTTGGCGCGATCCGCGCTCATCACCAGCATGGCGGCGGCGCCGTCAGACAGCGCCGAGGAGCTGCCGGCGGTGACGGTGCCGTTGACCGGGTCAAACACCGGGCGCAGTTGGCTCAGGGTTTCGACCGTGGTCTCCGGGCGGATCACCTCGTCGTAGTCGTAGAAGAAGCGGGCGCCGCTGGCGTCATGGCCTTCCAGCCCGACGATCTCCTTGGCAAAACGCCCTTCCACGGTGGCCGCGTGAGCGCGGCGGTGGGAGCGGGCGGCAAATTCGTCCTGCTGCTGACGACTGATGCCGTGCAGCTTGCCGAGCATCTCGGCGGTCAGCCCCATCATGCCGGAGGCTTTCGCCACCGACTTGGCCATGCCGGGATGGAAGTCAACGCCGTGGCTCATCGGCACGTGACCCATGTGCTCGACGCCGCCGATGATGAAGATATCCCCGTCACCCACCTGAATGGCGCGGGAGGCGTCGTGCAGCGCCTGCATACTGGAGCCGCACAGACGGTTGACGGTGACCGCTCCCACCTGCTTCGGAATACCGGCCAGCAGTGCGGCGTTGCGGGCGATGTTGAAGCCCTGCTCCAGGGTCTGCTGCACGCAGCCCCAGTAGATATCCTCGATCTCGTTCGGGTCGAGGTTGGGGTTGCGCAGCAGGATGGATTTCATCAGGTGCGCGGACAGATCTTCTGCACGCACGTTGCGGAAGGCGCCGCCCTTGGACCGGCCCATCGGGGTCCGGATACAGTCGACAATGACTACGTCTTTCATGAATGGATCTCCTTTCCGCAATCAGTAGAAGGTTTTGCCCTGGGCGGCCATCTCGCGCAGCTTGTCGCTGACGCGGTAGAGCGGGCCCAAATCGGCATACTGGTCGGCCATGGCCACGTAGCGATCCAGACCGATAGTGTCCAGATAGCGGAACACGCCGCCGCGGAAGGGAGGGAAGCCCAGACCGTAGACCAGCGCGATGTCGGCTTCGGCTGGCGTGGCGACAATGCCCTCTTCCAGACAGAGCACCACCTCGTTGATCATCGGGATCATCATGCGAGCGATGATGGCTTCCTTGTCGAAATCCTGTTTCGGCTTGGCGATGGGGGCCAGCAGCTCGTAGCTAGCTGCGTCGGCCACCTTCTTCGGCTTGCCCTTCTTGTCCTGCTCGTAGGCGTAGAAGCCCTTGCCGTTCTTCTGACCGAAGCGGTTGACCTCGTACATCACGTCGATGGCGGTGCGACCGTCCTTGCTCATACGTGCCGGGAAACCCTGCGCCATCACGTCGCCGGCATGGTGACCGGTGTCGATACCGACTACGTCCAGCAGGTAAGCGGGGCCCATCGGCCAGCCGAACTCTTTCTCCATCACCTTGTCGACGGCGGCGAAGTCGGCGCCATCGGCGACCAGCTTGTTGAAGCCGAAGAAGTAGGGGAACAGCACCCGGTTGACGAAGAAGCCCGGGCAATCGTTGACCACCACAGGGGACTTGCCCATGGCGGCGGCATAGGCCACCACGCGGTTGATGGTTTCATCGGAGGTTTGCTCGCCGCGGATGATCTCCACCAGTGGCATGCGGTGCACCGGGTTGAAGAAGTGCATGCCGCAGAAGTTCTGCGGGCGCTTCAGCCCCTTGGCCAGCAGGGAGATGGGAATAGTGGAGGTGTTGCTGGCGAGCACGGCATCATCACTGATGATCCCTTCCACTTCGCCCAGTACGGCGGCCTTCACTTTCGGGTTCTCGACCACGGCTTCGACCACGACGTCCACGCCTTTGACGTTGTCATAGCTGAGGGTCGGAGTGATGGCAGAGAGCACCTGGCCCATCTTGATGCCATCGATGCGGCCCTTTTCGAGCTGGCCGTTGAGCAGCTTGGTGGCTTCGCCCATGCCAAGTGCCAGCGCCTTCTCGTTGATATCCTTCATCACCGCCGGGATACCCTTGCTGGCAGACTGGTAGGCGATGCCGCCGCCCATGATGCCGGCACCCAGTACGGCGGCGTGGCCAGTGGCCTTGCTTGCCTGCTTGGCCGCCTTCTTGGCCAGCGCCTTGATGTGTTGATCGTTCAGGAAGATGCCGACCAGCGCCTTGGCCACGTCGGTCTTGGCCAGCTTGATAAAGCCCTGTGCTTCAACAACCAGCGCTTCGTCACGGCCCATACCTGCGGCGGCCTCGACGGTTTTCACCGCCGTCATCGGTGCCGGATAGTGTTTGCCCGCCACGGCGGCAACCATGCCGGCGGCGGTGGTGAAGCTCATCATGGCTTCCAGTTTGGAGAGGCGCAGCGGCGCTTTCTTGGCGGCACGACGGCTCTGCCAGTCCAGTTTGCCCGCGATGGCGTCCTTGATCATCTGCAGTGCAGCACTCTGCAGCGCGTCAGGGGCGACCACGGCATCGATGGCTCCCACCTTGAGGGCGTCATCGGCACGGTAATCCTTGCCGGTGGTGATCCACTCGAGCGCGTTGTCGGCACCGATCACTCGTGGCAGACGGACGGTGCCGCCAAAGCCCGGCATGATGCCGAGTTTGGTCTCGGGTAAGCCGATTTTGGCGGTGGTGTCGGCCAGACGGAAGTCGGTGGAGAGAATGGTCTCGCAGCCGCCGCCCAGAGCGTGGCCCTTGATGGCAGAGAGGGTCGGAACCGGCAGATCTTCGATGGCATTGAAGATGTCGTTGGCCTTTTTCAGCCAGCCGAGCAGATCTTCTTGCGGCAGATCGAACAGTTCCAGGAATTCGGTAATGTCGGCACCGACGATAAAGGCGTCTTTGCCGGAGGTGAGGATCAGACCTTTTAGTTCACGTTCTTGTTGTAATGCGGCGATCGCTTCGCTCAGGGAGAGCAGGGTAGCGCGATCCAGCTTGTTGACTGAACCCGGGGCATCAAACCTCAGCTCGGCAATGCCGTTTTCGAGGTAGCTGACCGACAGGGTTTCGCCTTGGTAGATCATGAGAGTGTCTCCTTGTTCCCACTCAGTGGGGAGTGGTGCTCCTTAATCCCCAGCAGGGGGCGAGGCTCACTATTGATCCAAAAGGAGACATTTTCAACACCTATTTAAAACATTTGTTTAACAGATCTCGAGTAAAAGCTCTTCATCACAAAACGGGCAAAACAGAGGCGCCTTGCGGCGCCTCGGATGACTGTGAGTTTGCTATCAACTGGCCAGTTCCGGCCGGTTGCGATACTGGTTCAGCACCTCGGGATCGGCGAGGGCGTGGGTATTGTTGACCGGCCGGTTGTGCACCACTTCGCGAACCGCCAGTTCGACGATCTTGCCGGACTTGGTGCGTGGGATGGCATCCACCTGCAGGATGCGGGCGGGCACGTGGCGAGCGGTGCAGTGCTGCTTTATTTGCTGGCGGATCCGCTCGCGCAGCGGCTCATCCAGCTTGCAGCCCGCCTTGAGCTTGACGAACAGCACCACCCGTTCGTCCTGCTGCCACTGCTGGCCGATGACGATGCTCTCCTCCACCTCGTCGAGTTGTTCAACATAGCGATAGATCTCGCTGGTGCCGATGCGCACGCCGCCCGGGTTGAGGGTGGCGTCGGAGCGGCCGTAGAACAGAATGCCGCCGGTCGGGGTCAGCTCGATCCAGTCGCCGTGGCACCAGATGTTGTCGAACCGCTCGAAGTAGGCTGCGTGGTACTTGTCGCCATTCTCGTCGCCCCAGAAGTAGATGGGCTGGGCCGGGAACGGCTTGGTGCAGACCAGCTCGCCCTTCTCCCCCTGCACCGGCTGGCCCGCCTCGTTGAATACCTGCACCGCGAGACCGAGGCCGCGCCCCTGACTCTCGCCGCGATAGACCGGGCTGAGTGGATTGCCGATGACGAAGCAGGAGCAGATATCGGTGCCACCTGAGATGGAGCTGAGCTGCACATCCTGTTTTATCTGCTGGTAGACGTAGTCGAACCCCTCCGGCGACAGCACAGATCCTGTGCTGCAGATCAGCCGCAAGTACGGCAAGTCGTGGCTCTTGATGGGGGCATAACCCTGCTTGTGCAGCGCATCAAGATATTTGGCCGAGGTACCGAACAAGCTGACTTGCTCGTCGCGGGCGAGATCCCACAGCACATTGCCATCCGGGTAAAACGGCGAGCCGTCATAGAGCACCAGGGTGGCGCCGGAGGCGAGGGCGCTTACCAGCCAGTTCCACATCATCCAGCCGCAGGTGGTGAAGTAGAAGATCCGCTCCCCCGGTTTGATGTCGCAGTGCAGCTGGTGCTCTTTCAGGTGTTGCAGCAGTGTGCCGCCGATGCCGTGCACGATGCACTTGGGTTTGCCGGTGGTGCCGGATGAATAGAGGATATAGAGCGGGTCATTGAAGGCCATCGGCTCGAACTGGAGGCTGGCGTCCGGCTGGCTCGCCAGCAGTTGCTGCCAGTTGTGGCCAAGCTGCAGCGGGTTGCCGAGCAGGGGGATCATCACCGTCTGCTCTATGCTGCCGATCTGGCTGACGACCCCTACTACTTTGTCCTGAATATTGATGGCCTTGCCGTTGTAGCGATAGCCATCCACGGCAAACAGCACTCGCGGCCGGGTCTGGCCGAAGCGCTCTACCACGCTGGCCTCGCCAAAGTCGGGGCTGGTGGAGGTCCAGATCGCCCCCAGACTGGTGGTTGCCAGCATGGCTACCACGGTTTCCGGGATATTGGGCAGATAGGCGGCGACCACATCGCCACGACCAATCCCCTGATGACGCAGCCACTGAGCCAGCCGGGCAACTTGTTCCCCCAGTTCACCCCAGCTCAGAGTACGGCTTGGGCTACCTTCGATGCGGGAGATGATGGCCGGGCTCTCGTCCTGACGGCGCAGCAGGTTTTCGGCGAAGTTGAGGCGGCTATCGGGGAACCAGCGAGTGCGCTGCATATCCTGACGGTTCTCCGCCACTATGTTGCCGAGCTCGCCCTTGACGCCGCAGTGCTGCCATACCAGCGGCCAGAAACGGGTGGTCTTCTCCACCGACCATTGATAAAGCTGCGGGTAGTTCTGCAACTGCAAGCCGTGGAAACGGTTCACCTCCGCCATAAAACGGTAGAGGTTGGATTGCTGAATCCCGAGCGGATCCGGTTGCCACAGGCAGAGGTTGTCCATGAGTAATCCCTGACTTCATGTATCTACCGGCAGTGTATTGAATTGTTTTTGATTTGTTAACGGCTGGTTCTCTGTTGATAACAAACACGTTTGTAACGTATGCGTTACCTCACGAAGCGGCTGCTTGACGGGTCGAGCCGCCAAGCGCTTGATGTTATGCTGCAATCACATTCACCTCGGAGCAGGACGCCATGAGCAGCTACAGCCAACTTTTTGCCCAGCATCTCGATACTTTGCAGCAACGCACCCGCGATATCCTGCAGCAACAGGGACTTGGCGGGCTGGCCATCCACTCCGGCCAGACCCACCGTATATTCCTCGATGATCAGGATTACCCGTTCAAGGTAAACCCGCACTTCAAGGCCTGGTTGCCGGTGCTGGACAATCCCCACTGCTGGCTGCTGGTGGACGGGGTGAACAAACCAATCCTGCTGTTCTATCGTCCGGTCGATTTCTGGCACAAGGTGGCGGATCTGCCCAATGCCTTCTGGGTCGAGTTCTTCGATATCCGCTTCCTGACCCGACCGGAACAAGTCGCCGATCATCTGCCGGGCAACAAGCAGGAGTGGGCCTATCTGGGCGGTCATCTGGAAGTAGCCGAGCTGCTTGGTCTGACCCAGCCCAATCCCGAGGCGGTACTCAACTACCTGCACTATCACCGCGCCTACAAGACCCCCTACGAGCTGGAGTGCCTGCGTGAGGCGAACCGGATTGGGGTGCGCGGCCATATCGCCGCCAAGGACTCCTTTATGGCGGGGGCGAGCGAGTTCGAGATCAATCTGGCCTACATGAAAGCGGTCGGGCAGGGGGCCAATGAGGCGCCCTACGGCAATATCGTCGCCATCAACCGCAATGCGGCTATCCTTCACTACACCCATTTGTCCGCCGTGCGGGTGCCGGATGCGGAGCGCCACTCCTTCCTGATCGATGCCGGCGTCGATTTTCACGGTTATGCCTCCGACATCACTCGTACCTGGGCGTGGCGTCGTGGCGAGTTTGCCGATCTAATTGCCGCCCTCGACGAGCAGCAGCAGGAGATCATCAAGGAGATCAAACCGGGTCGCCGCTACAGCGAGCTGCACCTGCAGATGCACCACAAGCTGGCGCGCCTGCTGCAAACCACCGAGCTGGTGGACATGTCGGTAGACGAGATGATCAACACCGGGGTGACCAATGTCTTCTTCCCCCACGGCCTCGGCCACTTCCTCGGTTTGCAGGTGCACGATGCGGGTGGTTTCATGCAGGATGAGCGCGGCACCCACCTGGCGGCGCCCGAGCTGTTCCCCTATCTGCGCTGCACCCGGGTGATGGAGGTGGGTCAGGTGTTCACCATCGAGCCGGGACTCTACTTCATCGACAGTTTGCTGGAGCCGCTGCGTCAGGGCGAACAGGGCAAGCGGGTCAACTGGAACAAGGTGGAGGCGCTGCGTCCGTTCGGCGGCATCCGCATCGAAGACAACGTGGTGCTGCACGCCAATGGGGTGGAGAACATGACCAGACAAGCAGGGCTCTGATGGCGGCAGCGTACTCTATTCCGGCTGCCCCGCTGGAGTTGACCGAAGAGATAAAGAAGAGTCGCTTCATTACCCTGATCGCCCACACCCCGACCGTCGAGGCGGCCAAGGGGTGGGTCAACGAGATCAAGCGCCAACATCCGGCCGCTCGCCACCACTGCTGGGCCTTTGTGGCGGGCGCGCCGCAAGATAGTCAGGTTTATGGCTTCAGCGATGATGGCGAACCGTCCGGTACCGCGGGCAAGCCGATCCTGGCCCAGTTGATGGGCTCGGGGATCGGTGAAATTTGCGCCGTGGTAGTGCGTTACTACGGCGGCATCCAGCTTGGCACCGGTGGACTGGTCAAAGCCTATGGGGGCGGCGTCGGTGCCGCCCTCAAGCAGCTGCCCACCCTGCTCAAGGTGCCGCGCACTCCCTCCCTCATTCACTGCGATTACGGTGACATGGGGACAGTCGAGTCGCTGATCAGCAGTCACAACGGCGAATTGCTGGCGGCGGATTACGGTCAGCAGGTCACCTTGCAGGTGGCGTGGGAGTCCTTGGTTTGGGCTCAGGTGGACCGTGAATTGACCGACCGGACTCATGGGCGGGTATCCCTCAGCCCCTTAGATGGCTAGAATCCATCGCTCTTTAATTGGGGAAAGGGAGCTGTAATGCACATCCTTAGCATTATTCGCATTGTTGGCCTGCTGGTTGCGCTGTTCAGCTCGACCATGCTGTTGCCTGCACTGGTGGCCTTTGGCTATCGGGATGGTGGTGGTGCCGAGTTTGTCAGCTCTTTTCTGATCGCCCTGCTGCTCGGGGTGGTGCTCTGGTTTCCCAACCGCTATCACAAGAAGGAGATGCGCTCGAAAGAGGGCTTCCTCATCGTGGTGCTGTTCTGGACCGTGCTGGGCAGTGTGGGGGCGGTGCCCTTTATCATGAGCGACGTGCCGGATATGTCGGTCTCGGAGGCCTTCTTCGAATCTTTTTCCGGCCTGACCACCACTGGCGCAACGGTACTGACCGGGCTCGATAATCTGCCCAAGGCGTTTCTGTTCTATCGCCAGCTGCTGCAGTGGCTGGGGGGCATGGGGATCATCGTACTGGCGGTGGCCATACTGCCGCTGCTGGGGATCGGGGGCATGCAGCTCTATCGCGCCGAGATCCCGGGGCCGGTAAAGGATACCAAGGTGACGCCGCGCATCGCCGAAACGGCCAAGGCGCTCTGGTTCATCTATCTGCTGCTGACCGCGCTCTGTGCGCTGGCCTACTGGCTCGCCGGAATGACGCTGTTCGATGCGGTCTGCCATTCGTTCTCTACTCTGTCGGTCGGTGGTTTCTCCACTCACGATGCCAGCATCGGATTCTTCAACAGTCCGGTCATCAACCTGATTACCGTGGTGTTCCTGCTGCTGGCCAGCGTGAACTTTGCGCTCCACTTTACCGTCTTCTCTCACCGCCCGGTGCGGCTCGGTCGCTACCTTTACGATTCTGAACTCAAGGTGTTTCTGGCCATCCAGGCGACTCTGGTGATGATCTGCTTTGTCGCCTTGCTGACCCACGGACACTACGCCACCTGGCAAGAGGCGCTCAACCACGGGCTGTTCCAGGCGGTCTCTCTGGGTACCACCACCGGCTACAGCACCACGACCTATGCCGACTGGCCCTCGTTCCTGCCCATGCTGCTGATGTTCTCCGCCTTTATTGGCTGTTGTGCAGGCAGTACCGGCGGCGGCATCAAGGTGATGCGTTTCATGATCCTGTTCATGCAGGGGATGCGCGAGTTGAAGCGGTTGGTTCACCCCAGAGCCATCTATACCTTGAAGCTGGGGAATAGGGCGGTGCCCGAGCGCATCGTCGAGGCGGTGTGGGGCTACTTCGCCACCTATATTATTCTCTTCTTTATGTTCATGCTGCTGTTGCTGATGACGGGGCTGAACGAAGTGACCGCATTCACCGCTGTGGCTGCGGCTTTCACCAACGTAGGCCCGGGTTTGGGAGAGGTATCAGCCAACTTCGGCAATATCTCGCCAGCGGCCCAGTGGGTACTGGTGTTGGCTATGTTGTTTGGCCGATTGGAAATTTTCACGCTTCTGGTACTGTTTACTCCTGCATTCTGGCGTAGTTGAGGTTGTTATGGACAAGATTCTGGTGCTTTATTCCTCTCGGGATGGCCAAACCCGCAAAATAGTCGATGTCATGCTGGAGCAGATGCCGGGATGCGAAGTGGTGATGCACGACCTGCACACCTTGCCGATGTGCAACCTCAGCAAGTATGCCAAGGTCTTGATCGGCGCCTCCATTCGTTATGGCAACTTCCACCCCAGCCTGTTCAGCTTTATTCATGCTCATCAGGAGCAGCTGGAGGTGGCCAATGCG
>NZ_JBQBED010000001.1:2662500-2707500 GCF_051919745.1 Aeromonas sp. 3P | reverse complement strand
ACGCAGGGCCCTGAATCGGGCTCGCGGACAGTGCCTGGTGGGTAGTTTGACTGGGGCGGTCTCCTCCCAAAGAGTAACGGAGGAGCACGAAGGTTGGCTAATCCTGGTCGGACATCAGGAGGTTAGTGCAATGGCATAAGCCAGCTTAACTGCGAGACGGACAGGTCGAGCAGGTACGAAAGTAGGTCATAGTGATCCGGTGGTTCTGAATGGAAGGGCCATCGCTCAACGGATAAAAGGTACTCCGGGGATAACAGGCTGATACCGCCCAAGAGTTCATATCGACGGCGGTGTTTGGCACCTCGATGTCGGCTCATCACATCCTGGGGCTGAAGTCGGTCCCAAGGGTATGGCTGTTCGCCATTTAAAGTGGTACGCGAGCTGGGTTCAGAACGTCGTGAGACAGTTCGGTCCCTATCTGCCGTGGGCGTTGGATGATTGAAGGGAGTTGCTCCTAGTACGAGAGGACCGGAGTGAACGAACCTCTGGTGTTCGGGTTGTCACGCCAGTGGCACTGCCCGGTAGCTAAGTTCGGAATCGATAACCGCTGAAAGCATCTAAGCGGGAAGCGAGCCCTGAGATGAGTCATCCCTGACCCCTTGAGGGTCCTAAAGGGCCGTTGGAGACCACAACGTTGATAGGTGGGGTGTGTAAGCGCGGCGACGTGTTGAGCTAACCCATACTAATTACCCGTGAGGCTTAACCATACAACACCCAAGAAGTGTTCTGGGCCTTGTAGCAAATACCAAGCGAACTACTAACTAATTCAGTGATAGCGACAAGCCAATAGGCAACCTCGTTACTCACGTCAGCTTTCTGGATTAAGAATTTGCCTGGCGGCCATAGCGCCGTGGAACCACCTGATCCCATGCCGAACTCAGAAGTGAAACGCGGTAGCGCCGATGGTAGTGTGGCATTCGCCATGCGAGAGTAGGACACTGCCAGGCACCCAATTAAACAGCGATGTGAAGAATCACGTCACTGGCTGCGAGGATGACACCTCAGAAGAAGCAGCAGAAAATTTAGCGAAAGCTAACCGAATGCGGAGCGGTAGTTCAGTCGGTTAGAATACCGGCCTGTCACGCCGGGGGTCGCGGGTTCGAGTCCCGTCCGCTCCGCCACTAATTTGAAGGCCTTCCCTGATGGGAAGGCCTTTTTGCTATGGGCATTTTTACCCACTGACCCCGATGGTTGCACACCGGAACCAACACAAAGCCCGGCCTCATAACCGGGCTTTTGTATTTTTAGCGCGTTAAACCACCAATCTCTGGCTTTTCCCTGCCAAGTAAGAGTGCCAGATAGCCGGTTATTTCCACCATTTTCGGGCTATATCTGAGCCTTGCCAGTTTCATTTGCAGCCATTTTGACGCCTCTTCAGGTGGTCAAATCAGGCTTCTGTCGCTTGCTGGCTACAGAGCAGTTCCATATTGACCACCCCCTCTTCCATCTGCACGTCGATCTTGAAGCCAAGCCGTTTGGCGAGGTTGACCATGCCGCGATTGCTGGGCATGGTCATGCCGGATAACTGGCCAATCCCCTGCTCTTTGGCGTAGCGGATGATCTTCTCCATCATCAATTTGCCGAGCCCCACCCCTTTCAAGTCCGATCGCACCAGAATGGCAAACTCGGCATCGCTCTGGTCCGGGCTCGAAATGGCGCGTACCACGCCGAGGATTTGATCCTGCAGCTCGCCATCTTGCCCCACAGCCACGAAGGCCATCTCCCGGTCGTAATCGATTTGGGTCATACGAGCCAGCTCTTCATGACCCAGTTCACCCACATCGGCGAAGAAGCGTTTGTACCTGTCTTCATCGGAGACCAGCAGTACGAACTGCTTGTGAGCCGGTTCATCTTCCGGCCGGATTGGGCGCAGCAGGATATGGCGCTGATCTTTAAGCCAGGCCCCCTCCTCCAGTTCGGTAGGATAGGGGCGGATCGCCAGTCGGTTGCTGGTCGGGATGGCGGGGTCAGCCAGTGTGAGGCTGGCATCCAGCACCACCATCTCTGCGCCGCACGCTTGCAGCGGGTGTAGGTCCAGTTCCTGAATCTCAGGAAAGGCGAGCAATAGCTCGGAGAGCTGGCAAAGCACTTGGCCCAAGGCATCGATATCCAGTCGCTCCGGTGTGGCCTGCTCACGGATCTTGCGGTTCTTGAGGGCTCCTATGATCTGGTAACGAGCCAGCGCCTGATTGAGCGGCGGTAGCGCCGCGACCATCTCCTGCGGTTCCGCACCCGACTCACCCAACAGAATGACGGGGCCAAAGATGGCGTCTTGCTGGATGCGTACCCGCAGCTCGAGGCCGCCGCTGCGGCGAGCCATCCGCTGCACCAGCAAGCCTTCGATGCGGGCGCCCGGATCATGCTGTTTGACCCTGTCCAGAATGGCATCTGCAGCTTGCGCCACTTCGGCCGAGGTGCGCAGATTGAGGACCACCCCGTGCACGGCAGACTTGTGCAGGATATCGGGCGAGCGCAGTTTTACCGCTACTGGATAGCCGATCTGCTCGGCGGTGAGGGTCGCCTCGATGGCGTCGGTGACGATCCAGGTTGGCAGGGTCGAGAGACCGGCGGCTTGTAAAATCGGGTGCACCAGATGGGTATCCAATCTTAGCTGTTTGCGCTCCTGCGCTTGGCGGATCAGCTGCTGGCACAGATCTACATTGAGCTGGTTGCCATGCAGGGATGCCGGGGTTTCCATCAACTGCTTCTGGTTGCGGCGGTATTCCACCATGTGCATGAAGGCGGCCATGGCGCTTTCCGGCGTGCGGTAGGTCGGGAAGCCCGCCTCGGTAAAGAGTTTGCGCCCCTCCTGCGCCGAGTATTCGCCCGCCCAGTTGGTGAGGATGTTGAAACGGCGCGCTCTGGGATGCTGTTTCAGATGGGCAATAAGATGGCTGGCCAGCGGCGCGCTTGGCGCCGTGAGCGAGGGGGCGTGGATGATCAGAATGGCGTCGATGCCATCCTCCTGCAACACGTTGTCCAGCGTTTCCTGATAGGTGGTGATGGTAGCATCGCTACCAATATCGAGCGGCGGGCGAGCCAGCTTGCCGCCCCGCTCCAGCAGTACATCCACCGCCATATTGGCCAGCCCGCGACCGTTGGAGATGATGGCAAGCCGCTCTCCCTTGAGGTTCATGGAGTGGCTGAGGGTTTCCACCGCGGCAAACAGTTCGTGGGTATCCCGTACCCGCAACATGCCGGCGCGACGGATGGCGGCATCATAGACGTTGTCGAGGCCGTGGGCCGGATCGTGGCGCCCGCTTTTCAGCACCAGGATCGGCTTGTTGCGCGAGGCTGCTCGCGCCGCCGAGAGAAAGTGGCGGGCGTCGTGCAACTTGTCCATGTAGATCAAGATGGCGCGGGTGACGCTGTCGCGGGAGAGCTGATCCAGCAGCTGGCCGAAGTCGATGTCGCAGTGATCGCCAAGGGAGATGAAGGCGGAAAAGCCCAGTTCATGCTGCTTGGCCCAATCCAGAATGGTGGTGCTGACGGCGGCGGATTGCGACAGAAAGGCGACCTGTCCCGGCTTGGCGGCAATGGGTGAAAAGCTGGCGTTAATCCCCTGGCCGGGCAGCAGCATCCCCATGCTGTTGGGGCCGAGCAGGCGAATGCCATATTGCTGGCAGACCCGTTTCAGCTCCAGCCGCTCCTCGGGGGAAAAGTCGGCGGCCAGTATGATGGCCGCCCCCGCCCCCTTATGGCCGAGCGCTTCCAGCAACGGCAAGACCCGCTCCCGCCTGGTGCAGATGATGGCGAGATCCGGGGTTAGCGGCAGGCTGGCGATATCGGGATAGGCCAGCACACCGGCGATGGACTTGTTGCGCGGAGTGACGGGGAGGATGGGCCCTTTGAACTGGCCCGCCAGCAGGTGGCGCACGATCACATGACCCGCCTTGAGCGGGTCGGTCGAGGCGCCGATCACGGCGATTGAGTGGGGTTTGAACAGCCGATCCAGACCGCTTGCTTTCATGGGCACTCCCGACAAAAGGGGGAAGATACCAGTCTAATACGCCTTTGCTGCGGGTTCTGTGACCGGATCCTGATCACCGTTTGTTCAGGGCATTGGCACGCAGATAAAAGCGCAGTTCGCCCTGCACCCGGCGAATGGCTCCCAGGTGGCGTTCCTGCAGATAGATATCCTGCTCCCGGTCGAGCGCCGTGCTGGGCACGCCTATGCTTTGCAGATACTCGTCAAACAGGGTTGAACCCTTGATCTCTACCAGATGCTGTTTCATGGCTCTCCTCCCTGCGCCTTGGCGTGTGTTGATTAACGCCCAGTCTGCGATGACCTGACGGGTTTGCCTATTGTCACTTTTGACACGAGAGCGCTCACACATCTTTCAGAGAGGGCACAGTGGAGGCGCTGGCTGACGTTATAGTATGGCGAGGAGCATGAGGCACGGATGGTGCGCAGGATGATCAGAGTCTGGTGGTGGTGCATGGCACTGTGGACGGTTGGCGCAACGGCAACCGAGCAGCCTATCCGCGCCTGGAATCTGCTGCTGGATCACCCCAACCCCGCCGTCGTCCAGTTGTTGCGCCTCTCCCTCGATCTCACCGTGCCCGAATATGGCCCCTATCAGCTGGTATCCAGCCCGCAAATGGAGCAGGGGCGGGCGGTGAAGGAGCTGCGCAGCGGTGAGCTGGTTCAGGTCGGCGTCTTTGCCCCGGATGGTCAGCGAGAACGGGAGTTGCTGGCAATCCACATTCCGCTGGCCAAGGGGCTGCTGGGGTGGCGGGTGTGTCTGGTTCGGCAGGGGGATGAGGGACGTTTTGCCTCGATCGGGTCGTTGGCAGACTGGCATCGCGCCGGGCTCTCCATCGGTCAGCACAGATCCTGGCCAGACACCCAGTTGCTGCGGGCTAACGGCCTCAAGGTGACGGTGGGCAATCTTTATGAGGCGCTCTTCAACATGCTGCGCAAGAAGCGCTTTGACTGCTTCCTGCGCTCGGTCATCGAGGTCGAGGATGAGCTCAGGCAGCATCCGGATCTCGCCATCGAGCCCCGTCTGGTGTTTCGCTATCCGCTGGCGCTGCTCTTCTTTGTCTCGCCAAAATATCCGGAGCTGGCCCAGCGCATCGAGCTTGGCCTGCTGCGGGCGCGGCAGTCTGGTGCTTTTGACCGGGTCTTTGAAGAGGGATTCGGCAGTACCATTCGGCGGCTGAAACTGGATGAGCGGGTGCGCCTCGAGCTGCATAACCCCGACTTGCCGCAGCCCAGTCGCGTCATGATGGCCGATCCGGCCCTTATCTATAAACCGGTGTCAGCGCAGTGAGCCCTGATTCTGCGCGGTATCCCAGAAGGCGCGGATCAGCGGTTCTTCCAGCCGCTTCTTGAGCACCCCGATCCCCACATCAAATGGTTTGAAGGCGGGTTTGAGGTCGATGATCCGCACCTTGTCGCCGAGCGGGCTGTGGTCGATCACCGCCGCCGGCACCAATCCTACGCCACAGCCGAGCGCCACCATGGCGACAATCCCCTCGTTACCCGCCACTTCGGCATAGATGTTGGGCGCTATCCCCTTGTTGCGAAACCACTGATCGCTGCGTTTGCGGGCCAGCCCCTGCTCGGAGAGGATAACTGGCAGCTGCTCCCAGTCCGGCTCGCCCTGACGGAACCACTGGTTCAGCTGCGGGGCATTGCGCGGCGCGATAAAGACCAGCGGCACCAGTTGCAGGCTGGCGAACTCCAGCTTGGCGGGCAGAGCGTCGGGACGGGCGGCGATAGCGAGATCGGCCTCGTCGGCCAGGATTTTGTCCACCGCCAGCGCCGGGTCGCCGGTCTCCAGCTTGATCTCCAGCTGGGGGTAGCGGCGGCGAAAGCGCTCCAGCACCTCGGGCAGCAGAAAGTAACTGGCGGTGACCGAGCGAAGACCCGCAGCCGCCCCTGCAGCGGTTCATCGCTGCGTTTGAGCTCCTGCTTGAGCTGACGCCACTCCTGCAACAGGCCGCCGCCAAATTCGCGCAGCTTCTCGCCGGCGGGGGTGAGCCGAACCGAGCGGTTGTCCCGCTCGAACAGGATGCAGCCGGTCTCCTGCTCCAGCCGCTGGATGGCGCGGCTCAGGGTGGAGGGGCTGACCGCCATGGCATCGGCGCTCTTGCCGAAGTGGAGGGAGTCGGCGAGGTGGAGAAACAGCTCGAGATTGCGAAGGTCCATCTTTCAGCTCCTGGCGCGGCATGTGTGCCCGATATCCAGCGGTTGGCGGCTTGTTTCTGCCATCTCGCGGTACATTTAGCAGGCAATTATGAAGGATTAACGTTTCAATTATTGCAACGTACTGTTTCGAATATATCAGTTCAGGCAATAAGTGTCCCGCGCTATAGTGGTTCAGACAACGCCGCTATCCGGCATGGAATCAATCGAACGGAGCAATCACCATGGCTAACTATTTCAACACCTTGAACCTGCGTCAGCAGTTGGCCCAGCTGGGCAAGTGTCGTTTCATGCAGCGCGAAGAGTTCGCGGACGGCTGCAACGTGCTGAAGGGCAAGAAGGTGGTGATTGTGGGCTGTGGTGCCCAGGGTCTGAACCAGGGTCTGAACATGCGCGACTCCGGGCTGGATATCTCCTACGCCCTGCGCAAGGCTGCCATCACCGAGAAGCGCGCCTCCTGGCAGAAGGCTACCGACAACGGCTTCGCGGTCGGTACCTATGAAGAGCTGATCCCGACCGCCGATCTGGTGCTGAACCTGACTCCGGACAAGCAACACTCCGACGTAGTGAAAACCGTGATGCCGCTGATGAAGCAGGGCGCCGCATTGGGCTATTCCCACGGCTTCAACGTGGTGGAAGAGGGTCAGCAGATCCGCTCCGACATCACAGTCGTGATGGTGGCTCCCAAGTGCCCGGGCACCGAGGTGCGTGAGGAGTACAAGCGCGGTTTCGGCGTACCGACTCTGATCGCCGTTCACCCGGAAAATGACCCGAAAGGCGAAGGCATGGCCATCGCGAAAGCGTGGGCCTCTGCTACCGGCGGCGACCGTGCCGGCGTGCTGGAGTCCTCCTTCGTGGCGGAAGTGAAATCCGACCTGATGGGCGAGCAGACCATCCTCTGCGGCATGCTGCAGGCCGGTTCCCTGCTCTGCTACGACAAGCTGGTTGCCGAAGGCACCGACCCGGCCTACGCCGGCAAGCTGATCCAGTTCGGCTGGGAGACCATCACCGAAGCCCTGAAACAGGGTGGCATCAGCCTGATGATGGATCGCCTCTCCAACCCGGCCAAGCTGCGCGCCTTCGAGCTCTCCGAGCAGCTCAAGACCCTGATGCGCCCGCTGTTCGAGAAGCACATGGACGACATCATCGCCGGTGAATTCTCTCGCGGCATGATGGCCGACTGGGCCGAAGACGATGCCAAGCTGTTTGGCTGGCGCGAAGAGACCGGCAAGTCTGCTTTCGAAAACGCCCCGGCGTTTGCAGGCAAGATTGCCGAGCAAGAGTACTTCGACAATGGCGTGGTGATGGTGGCCATGGTCAAGGCGGGTGTCGAGCTGGCGTTCGAGACCATGGTGGCTTCCGGTATCTACGAGGAGTCCGCCTACTACGAATCCCTGCACGAGCTGCCGCTGATCGCCAACACAGTTGCTCGCAAGCGCCTGTACGAGATGAACGTGGTCATCTCCGATACTGCCGAGTACGGTAACTACCTGTTCGCCAATGCCGCCGTGCCCTTGCTGCGCGAGCACTTCATGCCGACCCTGAAGGCGGGTGATCTGGGTGCCAGCAAGGCGGAAGGGCAGAGCGTGGATAACCTGGCGCTGCTGGCGGCCAACGAAGCGACTCGCAACCACCCGATCGAGAAAATCGGTCAGGTACTGCGCGGCTACATGAAGGACATGAAACGTATCGCCGTCGGCGGTTAAGCCGGCATCGGGCTGGATGATGAAGGGGCGGGGATGACGATCCCCGTCGCCGGTCGGACTGGACACCCGACCGGCCAGCCAGAACAATCAGCCTGACAGTCATAAAAAAGCCCCGCTCATCGAGCGGGGCTTTTGCATTCAGAAAGGCTGGATAAATCAGGCTTTCCACGCTTTCCAGGTGTTGATCAGACCGTTGGTGGAGCAGTCGTGGCTGGTGACAGCCTCGTTGTTGCCCAGCTCCGGCAGGATCTTGTTGGCCAGCTGTTTGCCCAGCTCCACGCCCCACTGGTCGAAGGAGAAGATGTTCCAGATTGCGCCCTGTACGAAGATCTTGTGTTCATACATGGCGATCAGGGCACCCAGGGTTTTCGGGGTCAGGCTCTTGAACAGGATGGAGTTGGTCGGGCGGTTGCCTTCGAACACCTTGAACGGCACCAGATCCTTGACCTGCTCCAGGGTTTTGCCAGCAGCCAGGAACTCGGCTTCAACCTCTTCCTTGCTCTTGCCGAAGGCCAGCGCCTCGGTCTGGGCGAAGAAGTTGGCCAGCAGTTTCGGGTGGTGGTCACCGATCGGGTTGTGGCTGATGGCTGGCGCCAGGAAGTCACAGGGGATCAGCTTGGTGCCCTGGTGGATCAGTTGGTAGAAGGCGTGCTGGCCGTTGGTACCCGGCTCACCCCAGATGATGGGGCCAGTCTGGTAGTCAACCGGATTACCGTTGCGATCCACGTACTTGCCGTTGGATTCCATGTTGCCCTGCTGGAAGTAGGCAGGGAAGCGGTGCATGTACTGATCGTACGGCAGGATGGCTTCGGATTCGGCACCGTAGAAGTTGTTGTACCACAGGCCAATCAGCGCCAGCAGCACCGGCACGTTCTGCTCATAGGAGGCAGTGGCGAAGTGCATGTCCATCTCGAAGGCGCCTTGCAGCAGGGCTTCGAAGTTCTCGAAACCGACGGAGAGGGCGATGGGCATGCCGATGGCAGACCAGGAGGAGTAGCGGCCGCCAACCCAGTCCCAGAACTCGAACATATTGTTGGTGTCGATACCGAACTCGGCCACGGCCTTGCCGTTGGTGGAGAGGGCAGCGAAGTGCTTGGCAACGTGGGCCTTGTCACCGGCGATCTTGATGAACCAGTCGCGGGCGGTCAGGGCGTTGGTCATTGTCTCCTGGGTGGTGAAGGTCTTGGAGGCCACCAGGAACAGGGTGGTTTCCGGATCGATCTTCTTCAGGGTCTCGGCGATATGGGTGCCATCGACGTTGGAGACGAAGTGCATCTGCAGGTGGTTTTTGTAGGGACGCAGTGCCTCGGTGATCATTACCGGGCCCAGATCGGAGCCACCGATACCGATGTTGACCACGTGCTGGATCGCCCTGCCGGTGTAGCCTTTCCACTCGCCGGAGATGATCTTCTCGCAGAAGCCCTTCATCTTGGCCAGTACGGCGTTCACTTCTGGCATCACGTCCTTGCCGTCGCACTCGATGGGGCGGTCGGAGCGGTTGCGCAGGGCCACGTGCAGTACGGATCGCCCTTCGGTCATGTTGATCTTTTCGCCATTGAACATGGCATCGATCGCGCTGCGAAGATCGGTCTCTTTGGCGAGATCAACCAGCAACTTGAGGGTTTCTTCGGTGATCAGGTTCTTCGAGTAATCAACCAGGATGTCGCCACCGAAGGTAAGGGAAAACTTGTCAAAGCGCTTCGGGTCCTGCGCGAACAGATCCTTGAGTCGGGTCTCTTTGTTTGCTGCAAAGTGGGCTTCCAGTGCCTGCCAGGCCTGGGTTTGGGTTGGATTGATGTTTTTCATAGGATTCCTGAAATGCCAAGTTGTGTTTGAACCTTGCAGGCAAGGTCCCGCCAAACCTTATTATCCGAGCATTATAGCGAGCCGGCCGAGCGGCCCGTGTAACAGAGTTTTACCGATTGTCTTTTACCGCAATGGGGCAACCGTCGGGAGTATACAACCAGAACATCGGGATTATGAGTCACGAAAGCAAGGGGGATCTTGCGCTCGCTCATGATTGGGGCTAGCCCGCGGCTCTGAAATTGTTTTCATTCCGCCGGCCTGATTATGCAGCGGATGGCGCGCCGGAAATGACAATGCCAGCCCGAAGGCTGGCATTGTGGGTTGCTGCTTTACCGCGATCACGCCTGCGGTTTTTGCATGTGCATCACCATCTGCGGGAAGGGAATTTCGATCCCTTCGGCATCAAAGGTGAGCTTCACCTTCTCGTGGAAGTCGAACCAGACACCCCAGTAGTCGCCGGTCTTGACCCACGGGCGCACCACGATATTGACCGAGGAGTCGGCCAGCGCGGCGACGGCGATGGTAGCGGCCGGATCTTTCAGGATGCGCGGTTCTTCATTCACCAGACGCTCGAGGATCTGCTTGGCCTTGCGCAGATCGGAGCCGTAGCCGATACCGAAGGTCATGTCGACGCGGCGGGTATCCATGCGGGAGTAGTTGACGATGGTGCCGTTGAGGATGGCGGAGTTCGGTACTACCACCATCTTGTTGTCACCGGAGGTGAGGGTGGTGGTGAACAGCTGAACGGATTGCACCACGCCAGACGTGCCAGCCACTTCGATAAACTCGCCTGCCTTGATGGGGCGGAAGATGATCAGCAGAAAGCCAGCGGCGAAGTTGGAGAGCGAGCCTTGCAGCGCCAGACCGATGGCCAGACCGGCGGCACCGATAATGGCGACGAAGGAGGCGGTCTGCACGCCGACACGTCCCAGTGCGGCGATCACCACGAACACCAGAATGGCGTATTTGAGGATGCTGCCAACGAAGTGAGTGACTGTGGTGTCCAGCTTGCGGGCCTGCATCACCTTGACCACGCCACCGCTGACGATGTTGGCGGCGATATAGCCGACCAGCAGGGTCAGCAGGGCGGCGGCGATATTGACGCCGTATTCGATCAGCAGTCCCTGATTATTGACCAGCCAGGTCTGCGCTTCGGTAATGATTTCGGGTTCCATAGGATGTCCTGTCAGGTTCTAAAAGGTTTATGGTGGATAAATCTAACACCGCAGCGCGACAGTACGGGTCGCATCTGGTACTTCTTTTCTGCCATAAAAACCTGACACAAAAAAGAAGGGAGGCCAAAGCCTCCCTTCTTTTTGCTGAATGATGCGAAAAACCATCAGCTCTGCAGCAATTGGCTGCGGATAAATTGCCACTGATCTTCGAAACCGGCGGTCGGCTTGAGCTTGAACTCGGAGCGCACGAACTGGCTGATGCGGCCTTCGGTGTAGGCCAGCAGCAGATTGGCCAGCATGGTCTCGTCGAGCTGAAAGCCCTGACCTTCGCGTAGCCGCTTCTCGCGCAGCACCTGTTTGATCTGGGTCTCCAGCTTGTCGAACAGGATGCTGATGCGATCCCGCAGCCGATCGTGCTCACCCAGCAGGGCGTCGCCATTGAGGATGCGGGTAATGCCGGGATTGCGCTCGGCGAACACCAGCAGCAGCTGCAGGATATGGTGGCAACGCGCCATGGTGTCCTTCTCTTCCGCCATGATCAGATTGACCCGTGACAGCAGGGAATCCTCGATAAAGTCGATCAGCCCCTCGAACATCCGCGCCTTGCTGGGAAAATGTCGATAGAGGGCTGCTTCAGAGACGCCGACCTCGGCCGCCAGACGGGCCGTGGTGATACGCTGACCCGGACTGGTTTCCAGCATATGGGCGAGCGCCTGCAGGATCTGATCGCGCCGACTCTGTTTCTGATTACTGCTTGCCATGGATTCCCCTAAAAAAACAATGGCTTGATTCTATTATTAAGCACCGCCCATCGGGCTGGTGTGGTCTGTTATTGGCGACCAGAAGAACCAAAACCGCCTTCACCCCGTTCGCTCTGATTGAACTCATCGACCACTTGGAAGCTGGCCTGAACTACCGGCATGATCACCAGCTGGGCGATGCGCTCGCCGGGTTGCATGGTGAACTCATCTTTGCCGCGGTTCCAGACCGATACCATCAGCTGACCCTGGTAATCGGAATCGATGAGACCGACCAGGTTGCCCAGCACGATGCCGTGCTTATGGCCGAGGCCGGAGCGGGGCAGGATGGTGGCACACAGACCCGGATCCTGGATGTGAATGGCCAGACCGGTCGGCACCAGGGTGGTATCACCCGGAGCCAGAGTCAGCGGCGCATCCAGCAGTGCGCGCAGATCCATGCCGGCAGAGCCCGGTGTGGCGTAGGCGGGCAGCGGGTACTCGGTACCGATACGGGCATCCAGAATCTTCAGTTCAATTTGTGTAGTCATGAATCGCTTTTTCAGTTGGATCTTGTATTGGCGCCCCTCTTGGCAAGGCGGGGCGCCGTGAGTCTTGTTCTTTTGGGACGCTCAGTGCCGGTAGTGGCGCGCAATCAGGGCGATCAGGTGACGGGCCAGCGTCAGCTTGTCGGCCAGCGGCAGCGGGGCCTTGCCCCCTTGCCAGAACACGGTCAGGGCGTTGTCATCGGCGTTGAAGCCTTGCCCCTCGCGGGACACATCGTTGGCGGCGATCATGTCCAGCCGCTTACGCTGCAACTTGTCGAGGGCGTATTGTTCCACATCCACTGTTTCGGCGGCAAATCCGACGGTGAAGGGTTTGTCTGAAAGGGCACCAACGGCCGCGATGATGTCGGGATTCTTCACCAGCGTCACCACCATCTGGTCGTTGTCGCCGGTCTTCTTGATCTTCTGACTGGCGACCTGCTCGGGGCGATAGTCGGCCACCGCCGCGCAGCCGATGAAGAGGTCGCACTCGCCGACCCGGCTCATCACCGCCTGATGCATCTGCTCGGCGCTCTCCACATCGATGCGGGTGACGCCAGCTGGTGTAGCCAGCGTTACCGGGCCGCTCACCAGCGTCACTTCGGCGCCCGCTTCACGGGCAGCACGAGCGATGGCGTAACCCATCTTGCCGGAGCTGTGGTTGCTGATGTAGCGCACCGGATCCAGCGCCTCGCGGGTTGGCCCTGCGGTGAGCAGCAGCTTGACGCCTGCCAGCAAGGGCTCGGCGGCCAGCTGCTGACAGCAGCGATCCACCAGTTCGAGGGGATCCAGCATCCGGCCCGGGCCCACATCGCCACAGGCCTGGCTTCCTGCATCCGGCCCCCACAGCAGAATGCCGCGGCTGGCCAGGGTCTTGAGGTTGGCCTGGGTCGCGGCGTTGAGATACATCTGCTGGTTCATGGCAGGTGCCAGCGCGATGGGCGCCGGAGTGGCCAGACAGAGGGTGGTCAGCAGTTCGTCGGCCATGCCTGCAGCCATCCGCGCCATCAGGTTGGCGCTGGCGGGGGCGATCAGCACCAGATCGGCCCACTTGGCCAGCTCGATATGGCCCATGCCCGCTTCGGCGGAAGGATCCAGCAGGCTGTAGGCCACCGGATGACCGGAGACCGCCTGCAGGGTCAGTGGGGTGATGAACTCCTTGGCGGAGCGGGTCATTACCACCCGCACTTCGGCGCCCTGATCTTTCAGGCGGCGTACCAGCTCGGCACTCTTGTAGGCGGCGATCCCGCCACTGACACCCAACAGGATGCGTTTATCGGCCAATCTCATCTGCTGTTTCTCTATCCGGCTCATTCTGACTGGTCGGCTAAGATACCACAGGCAATGGATGACGACAGGGGTTGGCATCAAGGGGTGTGGTCGGGCGCGCGCAATTTTTTGCTATGTTTTTTCTCAACAGGGATGAGGGAGAGACAAATGAGCATCAAAGAGTGGCCGGAAGATGAACGCCCCAGAGAGAAGTTGCTGCGTCAGGGGCCTGCGGCGCTCTCCGATGCCGAGCTGCTCGCCATCTTTCTGCGCACTGGCGTCAATGGCCTGAGTGCAGTGGATCTTTCACGTAATCTATTGAATCAATTCGGCTCTTTACGCAGTTTGCTGGGGGCGGATCAACGGGCATTCTGCGAGGCGCACGGCCTTGGCCCGGCCAAATATGCCCAGTTGCAGGCGGTGCTGGAGATGGCCAGACGCCATCTGGCCGAGCAGCTGCAACGGGGTGATGCCCTCACCTCGCCCCAGCTGACCCGCGACTATCTGCAGGCCCAGCTGCGGGATCGGCCGCGTGAGGTGTTTGCCCTGCTGTTGCTCGACAATCAACACAGAGTCATTCAATTTGTTGAGCTTTTTTTCGGCACCATCGACTCGGCGAGCGTCTGGCCAAGAGAAATCGTGCAGATCGCGCTCAAACATAATGCAGCCGCGGTGATTCTGGCGCATAATCACCCGTCCGGCGTCGCCGAGCCCAGTAGGGCCGACCGCCAGATCACGGATCGGATCACGGCCGCTTTGGCCCTGATCGATATCAGAGTGCTGGATCACTTGGTGATCGGTGATGGCATCACGGTTTCTTTTGCCGAGCGCGGTTGGCTATAACTGTGCTCTAGCACCGTATTAGTTGATCTTTGATCACGGATGCTGTATAAAATGCCGCCTTCTGTTTGCCCCGCAATCGAAGGCCAGCGGGGCAGATATTTGCTCGAGCAATGAAGTAAGATTTGGAGAGACTGACATGTCTAGAGTATGCCAAGTAACCGGCAAGCGCCCGGCAGTTGGTAACAACCGTTCGCACGCTAACAACGCCACCAAGCGTCGTTTCCTGCCGAACCTGCACACTCACCGTTTCTGGGTTGAGAGTGAAAAACGCTTCGTAAGCCTGCGCGTATCCGCAAAAGGCATGCGTATCATCGACAAGCGTGGCGTTGAAGTGGTTCTGGCTGAACTGCGCGCCAGCGGTGTTAAGGTATAAGGAATTAGATCATGGCTAAAGGTATTCGCGAGAAAATTCGCCTGAACTCCAGCGCCGGTACTGGTCACTTCTATACCACTACCAAAAACAAGCGCACCATGCCCGAAAAAATGGAGATCAAAAAGTTTGATCCCGTTGTTCGTCAGCATGTGATCTACAAGGAAGGCAAAATCAAGTAATTACTTGATGCTGCATTCCCAAAAACCCGGCTTCGTGCCGGGTTTTTTTATGCGCCGAATTCAGTACACTGCCGGTTCAAAGGGAGGCTTGCCATGTTCAAATTGAGCCGCAAAGGCTGGAATAACGTGATCATTGTGGTGGTGCTGATCGTGATCACCCTGTTGCATCGTATGGAGACTGCCCAGCAGGAGAACAGCGCCAAGCGGGCTCGCCCCTTGCTGCCGGATGCGTCTGTGGTGCTCACCTGGCAGGGACCGAGCTGGCAGATTGAGCGGATTGGTCAGGGCTGGCGCAGCATGCCGGATCTGGGGCTCGACACGGCGCAGCTGGATGCCCGTCTGGCGCGCTGGCAGAGCTGGTTGCTGCCCCCCGGCGAGGTGGTGCGCGGTACCCCGGTGACCATCAAGGTGTGGATTGCCGGCCAGAGCGATCCGGTCGAGATCGGCCTCTATCAGAACAGCGGCCAATATGGCGCTCAGCTGCCCTCCGGTCTCTGGCTCGCCCTCACTGCCGAGCAGTATCGCGATCTGCTGCGTCCTGCCCCCTGAGTTCCTTTTCCTTGCGAGGTGCCCATGCCTGAATTGCCAGAAGTTGAAGTCAGTCGTCAGGGGATCTCACCCTGGCTCACCGGTATCAAGGTGACGCGCGTGGTGGTGCGGGATGGCCGCCTGCGCTGGCCGATCCCCGGTGAGATTCAGGAGCTGGTGGACCTCACCATCCATCGGGTGCGTCGCCGCGCCAAATACCTGCTGCTGGAGACCGATTTCGGCACCGCCATCCTTCATCTGGGGATGTCCGGCAGCCTGCGGGTGCTGGATATCGGCATGCCAGCCGAGAAGCACGACCACGTGGATATCGAGCTGGAGAATGGCAAGCTGCTGCGGCTCAACGATCCGCGCCGCTTCGGCGCCCTGCTTTGGACCCGGGAACCGGCCGAAGCCCACGCGCTGCTCGCCAAGCTGGGGCCAGAGCCGCTCACCGATGCCTTCAGTGCTGATTACCTGCAGGGGCGCGCCAAGGGGCGCAGCACCGCCATCAAACAGTTCCTGATGGACAATCAGGTGGTGGTCGGGGTGGGCAACATCTACGCCAACGAGGCGCTCTATGCTGCCGGCATTCACCCCAAACGGGCGGCGGGCAATATCAGTGCCGAGCGGCTGGGAACCCTGGTGGCCGAGATCAAGCGGGTTCTGGCCGAAGCCATCAGACAGGGCGGCACCACCCTCAAGGATTTCACCAGTGCCGACGGCAAGCCGGGCTATTTCGTGCAGCAGTTGCAGGTCTACGGCCGTGGCGGTCAGCCCTGTTTCCACTGTCACACCCTGCTGACCGAGACAAGAATGGGCCAGCGCACCACGGTTTTTTGCAGTCATTGCCAGCGCTGAGCGCACTTTTTGCCCCGATCCGGGGGAAGTTGTAACAGCGTATTTCCACTCTGTTGAAGATTTGCACAGCTGTCACTAGTATCCCGACCGTTCAGGCGGTTTGAGAATATAAAAATGACAGTTAAATCAATAGACTGGGAATATTTATCCCGGCAGGAGCGCTATTGCGCAAAATCTATGGCCCGCTTCCTCTACCCCGAGGGATGTGACCGGAAAACCTTCAATCGCGGCAAGTTTGTGCTGCGCAGCCTGCTCTATCGCAAGTCGCTGAGTCGGGTCTTCAGTCTGTTTCAGTGCGACTCGCTCAAGGCGCTGCCGGCGGTCTATCCCGAGCTGCTCGACAAGCCGATGCGACCCTATCGCTTCGCCTGTGCCAGCGCCCGTGAGCGGGCCGAGATGCTGGAAAATCACTACCGTTTGCTGCTGGAGTGCTACCCGCAGCTGATCGACCCGCTCTATCTGGGCGAGGGGATCGCGCTGGGGCACTATCCACAGAGCGGCTGCCGCATTCTGCTGCGCCACGATGGCACCTTCCGCCGCGAGGCCGAGCTGGCGCTCTCCATCGTCAACGGCGAGGGGCAGCGCCTCTACAGCTGCGCCTTTTCGCTGGCGGGCAGCGTGGATCGTTTGATTCTGATGATCGGCTCCATGCAGGGGCCGGAGCCTGCGGTCGACAATGCCCAGGATCGGGTGCGCGAGCTGACCAAAGAGGGGCATGGCCTGCGGCCCAAATCCCTGCTGGTGCAGCTGGTGCTGCAACTGGCGCAGGCCATGGGGGCGGCAGAGGTGCTGGCGGTGCGCAAGCGGGCCCACGTGTTTCAGGCCAAGCGCTACAGCAGCAAGCAGAAAGCCAATTTGCAGGCCGATTATGACGAGCTGTGGCAGGAATTCGGCGCGCAGGATGTGGATGCCAACTTCGTCGCTCTGCAAGCCCAGCCGCGCAAGCCGCTGGAGGAGATCGCCTCCAAGAAGCGGGCCATGTATCGGCGCCGCTACGAGTGGCTCGATCTGCTGGTGCAGGAGATGAATGAGCGGTTTGCCCGTCAGTAACTGGCAAGCAGGCTGACCTCTCCATAGCGAGACAGAAACGGCAAGGGCTACCCGCGGGTAGCCCTTGTTCGTTTCTGCCAATCAGGGGAGGGATTAGCGCTGCTGCTGTTTGGCGGCGATGGCCTGCGCCACCACGGGGTCGACAAACTGGCGGATATCACCGCCGTGCAGCGCCACCTCTTTCACTAGGGTGGAGGAGATAAAGGAGTTCTCCTCCGCCGGGGTGAGGAAGACGCTCTCAAGCGTGGGCATCAGGCGGCGGTTCATGTTGGCCAGCTGGAACTCGTACTCGAAGTCGGAGACGGCGCGCAGGCCGCGGATCAGCACGTTGGCCTGATGCTCTTTGGCGAAATCGACCAGCAGGCCGGAGAAGCCCACCACCTTGACGTTGGGAAGCTGGCTGGTCACTTGCTGGACAAGCTGGACACGTTCTGCCAGATCGAACAGCGGGCGCTTGCTCGGGCTGTTGGCGACCCCGACCACCACCTCGTCAAACAGCTTGGCGGCGCGGCCGATGAGATCGGCGTGGCCATTGGTAACGGGATCAAACGTCCCGGGATAAATCACCCTGGTAGTCATCTTTGCGGTCCTGCAACCTGGAAATTTGGTCGCATTATAAGGTCGTCGCTTGAGAATAGCAGTGCATCAGGCAAGAATACGCCATCGCGCATCAAGCCTCCCTGCATTGGTGACAGGGAGCAAAGGGATTTTTTATGAAACGTATTCTGGTCGTTCGCAATGACAAGATTGGTGACTTCATGCTGGCGTGGCCGAGTTTCGCCATGCTCAAAGGCTCCATGGAGTGTCATGTGACTGCCCTGGTTCCGGCCTACACGGCGCCGCTGGCCCGGCTCTGCCCCTGGATTGACGAGGTGATCATCGATCCGGGCGTGCGTGCCGACAAGGAGCAACAGCGAGCGCTGCTGGCACGGATCAAGGCGGCGGCGTTCGACGCGTCCATCTGCCTCTTCTCCAACTCCCGCAACGCCATGCTGGTGTGGAAGGCACACATCCCTTATCGGCTGGCCCCGGCGACCAAGCTGGCGCAGGTGCTCTACAACCAGCGACTGGTGCAACGCCGCTCCCGTTCCCAGAAGCCGGAGTCCGAGTACAACCTGGAGCTGATCCGCCGCTTCCTGGCCGATCAGCAGGTGGCCGTGGTGGAGCCCCAGACCCCCTTCCTGCGGTTCGATGAGGAGACCTTGCGGCAGGTGCGCGAGCAGCTGGCACTCAAGCTCAAGCTCGATGCCAGCCGCCCCTGGCTGATGGTGCATGCCGGTAGCGGCGGTTCGGCCAACAATCTCTCCATCGAGCAGTATGCCCGCATCATCATCAAGCTCAATCAGGCCTGCCCCGAGCTGCAGTGCGTGCTGACCGCAGGCCCGGGTGAGGAGAAGATGGCCGAACAGCTGGCGGCCGAGTTGCTGGCCCACGGCGGCAACGGCTGGATCTACCGCTCCAGCGATGGTCTGCCGATGTTCTGTCAGGTGCTGGCCAACGCCGCTTTGTTTATCGCCGGTAGTACCGGCCCGCTCCATATTGCCGGGGCGCTCGATGTGCCGACCATCGGTTTCTTCCCGATGCGCCGCTCCGCTACTCCGCTGCGCTGGAAGCCCCTCAACAGCGAAGGGCGCCACCTTGCCTTCAGCCCGCCGGAGGATAGCGACCACCCGGAGGATATGAGTCAGCTCGATCCCAAGACCATGGTTCCGGTGATGGCCCGCTGGGCGGCGCCTTTCTGGCGCAAGTAACGTATGCAGCAATGCAAACAGGGCCCCTCGGGGCCCTGTTTCGTATGACGGTTATTCCGGCTGCTGCGGTTGCTGGCGCACCCAGAGGTCGGCGTATTTGACGAAGGTGGAGTGGGCGGAGAGGATCGCCAGCAGCAACCCCTGCTTGCCATCGAGGAAGCCCGCCTTGAGCAGGTACATCTTGATGAAGCAGCCGACGGCGTGCATCAGCCCCTGACTGAGGGAGCCCTTCTTGCCGCGAGCGGTGCGCTGATCGGCCCAGGCGCGGGCATAACCGGCGGATTTGACCAGATAGTGCTCCAGATCCCGATAGGTAAAGTGGTGCAGGTCGCCGTAGAGGTTGACGATCTTCATGTTGGCGCGCACTTCCACCTTCTCGTGCACCAGCGCCTCGTTGTAGCCGGTGAGCGCCTTGGGATAGAGGCGCAGCACCCGATCCGGATACCAGCCACTGTGGCGGATAAAGCGGCCAAAGACCCAGGAGAGGCGCGGCAGCGAGTAGATGGTGTCGCTGGCCGGATTGGCCATCACGTTGGCGATGGCGGTTTTCAGCTCGGGGGTGAGCCGCTCGTCGGCATCCAGCCACAGCACCCAGTCGGACTGCACATGAGACTGGGCCAGTCGGCGCTGTTTGCCAAAGCCGGGCCACTTGGCGTTGACGAAGAAACGGGCCCCAAATTCGGCGGCGATGGCCGGGGTCTCGTCCTGACTGCCGGAGTCCAGAATGACGATCTCGTCCACCAGTCCGTCGAGGGAGGCGAGGCACTTGCGCAGGTTGTCGGCTTCATTCTTGACGATCAGAACGGCAGCCAGAGTCGGTTTTTTCACGAAATGGGGCTCTCGGTTGTTGCCCGTCTGGCGGGACATGCTCGAATTGGCGCCCATTCTAGCCTAAAAGCGTGGCCGGGGCATGACCCGGGTGGCGGCTGGTCTCCCCTGTCAGGGCGGGTAGGTAAGGATCTTCTGTTATTTATCCGACCATTCTTGGGGCATAATCTCGCCCAGTGATGATTAACCGCCGGGCCAGACCCGAGAGAAGACGCGTAATGAAAATATTGGTGATCGGCCCCTCCTGGGTCGGCGACATGGTGATGTCCCAGAGTCTCTACAAGGCGATCAAGGCCAACCATCCCGAGTGCGAGCTGCACGTGATGGCCCCCGCCTGGTGCTGCGCCCTGCTGGAGCGGATGCCGGAGGTGGACAAGGCGATCACCATGCCCCTTGGCCACGGTGACTTCAAGCTGGTGGCGCGCCGCCGCCTCGGCAAGCAGCTGGCGGCCGAGAAGTACGATCAGGCCATCGTCCAGCCCAACTCCATGAAATCGGCGCTGATCCCCTGGTTTGCCCGCATTCCGGTGCGTACCGGCTGGAAAGGGGAGCACCGCTTCGGCCTGCTCAACGATATGCGCAGCAACAAGTCCGCCTTCCCGCTGATGGTGGAGGGCTATCTGGCGCTCGCTTATCCCAAGGAGCAGATGAAGAGCCGGGCCGATATTCCGACCATTCCCCACCCCTCTCTGCACGTCGATCTGGTCAACCAGAGCAAGGCGCTGGAGCGACTGGGGCTGGATCGCGCCCGCCCGGTGCTGGTGCTCTGCCCCGGTGCCGAGTTTGGCCCGGCCAAGCGCTGGCCGGAGGGGCACTACGCCGTGGTGGCTCAGCAGCATCTGGACGAGGGGTGGCAGGTGTGGATCTTCGGCTCCAACAAGGATGTGCCGGTGGCCAACACCATCCGGGATCGGGTCAACCTGCTGACTCGCCCCAACTGCCACGTGCTGGCGGGCAAGACCAGCCTGCACGAGGCGATCGATCTGATGGCGCTGGCCAGCCGGGTCATCTCCAACGACTCCGGCCTGATGCACATCGCCGCCGCCCTCAACCGGCCGCTGGTGGGCGTCTATGGCTCCACCTCGCCGCTCTATACCCCGCCGCTGGCGGATCGGGTCGAGATCGTCCACACCGACATCGAGTGCCGCCCCTGCTTCAAGCGCACCTGCAAGTTCGGCCATCTCAAGTGCCTGATCGACCTGGCGCCGGAGCAGGTGGTCGATGCCTGCAAGAAGCTGGAGCAGAGTCAGTAAGATGCCCTACCGTCTGCTCTACAACCTGCTGATCCATCTGGGATTGCCGCTGGCGCTGCTGGCCCTCTACAAGCCGAAGAAAGGCAAGCCAGGCTTTGGCAAGCGCTGGGCCGAGCATCTCGGGCGGCTGCCCGCCACCGGACAGGAGGCCCCGCTCTGGATCCATGCGGTGAGCGTGGGGGAGACGCTGGCCATTACGCCGCTCATTCGCGCCCTGAAAGCGGAGCGGCCCGATCTGCCGATCCTGCTCACCACCACCACCCGCACCGGCGCCGATCAGGCTGCCAAGCTGGGGGATCTGGTGATCCATCGCTACGCGCCGCTCGACTACCCCTGGGCCATTGCCGTCTTTCTCGACACCTTCAAGCCGCGCGCGCTCTGGGTGATGGAGACCGAGCTGTGGCCGAACTGGCTGGCCGCCTGCGAGGCGCGCCATCTGCCGGTGACCATCATCAATGCCCGCCTCTCCGAGCGTTCCTGCCAGCGTTATGCCCGTTTCCACGGCGCTTTCGATGCCCTGAGCCGGCCGCTGACCCATCTGCTCTGTCAGCATCAGGATGACGCCGACCGCTTCGCTCGTCTCGGTATCGATCGTTCACGGCTGGCAGTGACCGGCTCCATCAAGTTCGACATCCAGTTTGGTGACGAGGTGCAGGCCAAAGGTCGCGCCCTGCGCCAGCAACTGGGGGCGGATCGGCCAGTCTGGATCGCCGCCAGCACCCATCAGGGTGAGGATGAGCAGGTGCTGGCCGCTTTCGACCTGCTGCTCAAACGCCATCCCGATGCGCTGCTCATTCTGGTACCGCGCCACCCCGAGCGGTTCGACCGGGTGGCCGAACTGTGTGCCTCTCATGGCTGCGTGCGGCGCACTAATGGTGCTGTGGTGCGTGCGGAGGATAAGGTCTATCTCGGCGATACCATGGGCGAGCTGCCGCTGATGCTGGCGGCGGCCGATGTGGCCTTCGTCGGCGGCAGTCTGGTGAAGATTGGCGGTCACAACCTGCTGGAGCCGGCGGCGCTAGGCAAGCCTTGCCTGACTGGGCCCGCCTACTTCAACTTCAGCGACATCACCCGCCAGCTGGTGGCTCAGGGTGGCGCCGCCATCGTGGCCGATGCCGCCGAGCTGGGCGAGCAGGTGAGCCAGTTGTTTGCTGATGCAAGTGCCCGCCGCGAGATGGGGGAGCAGGCCCGCGCCGTGGTGCTGCGCAATCAGGGTGCGCTGGCGCGCACTCTCTCGCACTGCCTCACTGCGCTGGAGAACGACTGAGTTTCAGCCTTTCATACATCTCAGCCATAAAAAAACGGAGCGCGATGCGCTCCGTTTTGTTTTTGGCGGTGACCGGAATTAGCGAACGATCAGCCCCAGCAGGATGCCGACCACACCGAAGTCGGAGTCGCTGAAGGTGGTGTTGGCGAAACCGAGGTCGCCCAGCACCGGCAGTAGGAACACCGGCAGAATGGTGAGCAGCAGCAGGCCGTTGGCGAAGGAGCCCAGGATGGCGCCGCGACGACCACCGGTGGCGTTGCCGAAGACCCCGGCAGCGGCGCCGACGAAGAAGTGCGGTACCACGCCCGGGATGATGACGGTCAGCCCCATCACGTAGAGAAGTGCCATCCCCACCAGACCGGCGGCAAAGCTCGACAGGAAGCCGATCAGTACAGCGTTGGGGGCGTAGGGGAAGACGATGGGGCAGTCGAGCGCCGGTTTGGCGTTCGGCACCAGCTTGTCGGAGATCCCCTTGAAGGCCGGAACGATCTCGGCGATGACCATCCGCACACCCTGCAGGATGACGTAGACACCGGCGGCGAAGGTGATGGACTGCATCAGGGAGAACATGAACCAGTGCTTGCCCTTGGCGACGCTGGAGACAAACTCGGGGCCAGCGAAGGCGGAGGTCACCAGGAAGATGATGCCCATGGTGAAGGAGATGGCCACCGGGGTATCGCGCAGGAACAGCAAGCTCTTCGGTACCTGCACATCTTCGCAGCTGTGGGCCTTGTTGCCGAACTTGGCGCCGATCAGGGCGGAGAGCACGTAGGAGCAGGTGGAGAAGTGGCCCAGCGCCACGTCATCGGAGCCGGTGATCTGCTTCATGAAGGGGTGGGCGATGGCCGGGAAGAAGACCATAGCTACGCCGACCACCAGACTGCCCACCGCTATCAGCGGCGCGCCACTCATGCCGCCGGCAGAGAGGATCACTGCCACCATCATCGACATGAACAGGGTGTGGTGACCGGTCAGGAAGATAAATTTCCACGGGGTCAGACGGGCGATCAGGATGTTCACCAGCATGGCGAAGAACATGATCATCGCCATCTCCTTGCCAAACGAGGTCTGGGCGATGGAGACGATGGCCTCGTTGTTGGGGACGACCCCCTTGATGCCGAAGGCGTGCTGGAAGATGACGGCAAAGTCACCCAGCGAGTTGATCACCAGGGTAGCACCGGCCCCCAGAATGACGAAACCCATGATGGTCTTGACCGTGCCCTTGATGCACTCGGTCACCGGTTTCTTCTGGGCAATCAGGCCGATAAGCGCGATCAGGCCGACCAGCACGGCGGGCTCGGACAGCACGTCAAACATCAGAAAGTTGAAAAATTCCATGGTCAGCTCCTGGCAACGGAAGATGCGGCCCGCAGGCCGCATGGAGGATCCTTAGAGGGCGCCCAGTTCGCGCAGGGCGGTGGCGAGCTTCTCTTTCATCGCGGCCTTGTCGACCATGTTGTCGAGGGCCACCAGACGGCCGTTGACCCCCATGGATTGCAGCTGCTCGGCGATGTCGCGGGTGGCGACAAAGATCTCGGCGGTTTCGCTGCCGGCGGAGGCCAGATCGCGGTGATCCACCTCGGCGGTGACTGCCAGCTCTTTCAGGATGCTCTTGATGCTCATCTCCATCATCAGGCTGGTGCCCAGACCGTGACCGCATACAACCAGAATTTTCATTGTCTCTTCCTCTGTCAGGTGCGCAGTGGCGCAGATCAATAGCGCGCCAGAATGCGCAGGATGTCGTCTTTGGTGTCGGCCGCGATAATGGCCGCCACGTCCTCTTCATTCATAAACAGCTCGGCCAGTTGGGCGATGGTCTCCACGTGGGAGTTGCTGTCGCTGGCTGCCAGGGTGATCAGCAGCCGGATCGGGTCGTTGCCCTCGGAGTCGAAGTTGACCCCCTGCTTGATGACAGTCAGCCCCAGACCCAGCCGGTTGACGCCGTCCTCGGGGCGGGCATGGGGCATCGCCAGACCGGGGCCCAGCACGTAGTAGGGGCCGAGCTCTTCATGAGAGCGAAACAGTGCCGCCACGTAGGAGGGCTCGATGGTGCCATTGGCCAGCAGGGGCACCGTCGCCAGTTCGATGGCATGACGCCAGTCGCGGGCTGCGGGTTCGATGCGGATGACATCCTCGGTCAGCAGTTGAGTCAGCATGGTGGTGATCCGGCTAGTTAAGATGGCGCCAATCTATCGATCTTGCAGTGGTGAAACTGTGAGGGTGATCGCGAAAGTTAGCGCTATCAGATAGCGCTAACATCAAACTGTGATAGCGCTATCACTTCACCCATTAACGGGAGCCATCCTGCCCCTGCGGTAGGGGAAAGAGAGTAGAATCGGCCCTGAGCAAATAGTCAGTGGCGCTCTTTTGCCTTAAAGTGAGCAGCCGCAAGCCGAGGATGGGATGGATGTCAGAAGCGAAAAAGCGCCGTAGCACGGGTCGGGTGACCCTCAACGATGTGGCCCAGCTGGCCGGTGTGGGGGCCATGACGGTTTCCCGTGCCCTGCGCACGCCGGAGATGGTCTCCGACAGGATGCGCGAGCGCATCGAAGCCGCGGTGGAAGAGCTCGGCTATATCCCCAATCGGGCCGCCGGGGCGTTGGCCTCTGCGACTTCCCAGACCATCGTAGTCATCGTCCCGAGTCTGGCGGAAGCGGGCTGTAGCGAGATGATCGCTGGCCTGCAACAGACCCTGCTCGAGGAGGGTTACCAGATCATGCTGGGGGATGCCCAGCATCTGAAACAGCAGGAAGAGCGCCTGCTGACCAGCTTTTTGCAGCACAATCCGGCGGCGGTGGTACTGTTTGGTGGCGATCCCGGCGAGACGATCCGTACTCGCCTGAAAGCCTCCCGCCTGCCGGTGGTGGAAGTGGGTGCCATGGCCCGCAGTCCCATCGACATGAATGTGGGAGTCTCCAACTTCGATGCCGGTTATCAGCTCACCCACCACCTTATCGAGCGGGGCTACCGCAATATAGGTTTTCTCTGTGCCCGTCAGGAGCAGTGGATGCTGCAACAGCGGATGCAGGGCTGGCAGAAGGCGCTGCTCGACAACTACCTCTCCCCCGATGCCATCATCAACACCTCGGAGCGGCCCAGCTTCAGCACCGGTGCCACCATGCTGGGTGAATTTCTGCTGCGCTGGCCCGAGCTGGACGCGCTGATCTGCGTTAACGACGAACTGGCGGCCGGGGTACTGTTCGAGTGCCAGCGTCGCCATTTGAATGTGCCGGGCAAACTCGCCATCGCCGGATTTGACGATCTGGATGTGGCGCGCGCCTGTTATCCGACCCTTACTTCGGTCAGGATCCCCTATCGCAAAATGGGGCAGGAGGCTGCCGAGCTGATCCTGCGCCAACTGGCCGGGGAGCCCGTGATGGGCACTGCTCTGGCTCTCGATTTTCAACTGCAAAAGCGTCAAAGCAGCTGATCCCCGTTTCACACGTCATCAAAGAGGCAATCATGTTCAAGGCTCTGTTACTGGAAAACCAAGACGGCAAGACTGTTCCGACTCTGACCCGGCTGGCCGAGAGCCAATTGCCGGAAGGTGAAGTGCGGGTAGCGGTCGCTTACAGCTCCATCAACTACAAGGACGGGCTGGCCATCACCGGCAAGGGCAAGATAGTGCGCCAGTGGCCGCTGGTGCCCGGCATCGACTTTGCCGGTACCGTGCTCGAATCTGCCGACAGCCGCTATCAGCCCGGCGACAAGGTGGTGCTGACCGGTTGGGGCGTGGGCGAAGGGCACTGGGGCGGTATGGCCGAACAGGCACGGGTCAAGGGGGACTGGCTGGTGCCATTGCCCGCCGGGCTGGATGAACGGCAGGCCATGTGCATCGGTACCGCCGGTCTCACCGCCATGCTCTGCGTGCTGGCGCTGGAAGAGGCGGGCATTACTCCAGATAGCGGCGAGGTGCTGGTCACCGGTGCGGCAGGCGGTGTGGGGGCCACCTCGGTCGCCCTGCTGGCGGCCCTTGGCTATCAGGTGGCTGCGCTGACCGGTCGTCCGGAAGAGCAGGGCGCCATGCTCACTGCGCTGGGTGCCAGCCGCATCGTGCCGCGCAGCGAGCTGCTGGTGCCTGCCAAGCCGCTGGAGAAGCAGCTGTGGGCCGGTGCCATCGATACCGTCGGCAGTCAGGTGCTGGCCAAGCTGCTGGCCCAGATGAACTATGGCGGCGCCGTGGCTGCCTGTGGGTTGGCGGGCGGCTTCGATCTGCCGACCAGCGTGATGCCCTTCATCCTGCGCAATGTGAGGCTGCAGGGGGTCGATTCGGTGATGTGCCCGCTGGCGCGCCGTCAACTGGCGTGGCAGCGACTGGCACGGGATCTTCCTGCCAGCTTCTTTGAACAGGCGGTTACCGAGATTGGGTTGGAGCAGGTAGTGGAGGCCGCCGAGGCCATCACGCAAGGCCAGATCGCCGGTCGCACTCTGGTCAAACTTTGAACTATCTCTGACTGGCGAGCCCGACAATTCCGGATAAAATTGGAGAGCGGGTGAACTATCCAAGGAGAGTGAAGATGGGTGGACACAAGCCGGATTACGACTCCTCTGATGATGATTGGGAGCCGGATTCCTGGGAAGAAGAGCTGGATCAGTGGGAAGATGAAAGCTGGCAGGATGATGACACTTTCGATGACCAGTGAACCGCGGCATTGAACGAACAGGCGGGCTTTGGGCCCGCCTGATTTTTTTGCCGCGCTCACATGGCTGAGTGTTCGCCCTTGGTCAGGGGCGGGCCGCTGGGTAGAATGAACTGCCCAAATGACGCTCAAGGATGACTATGCGACTCTCCATCATATTGTTGGCTGCCCTGCTGGGTGGCTGTGTCTCCAACGATGATCCCTGCGAGAAGGTGTGGAGTGAGGTGGGGGAGGCGGATGGCAAGCTGGGCTTCACCACCGAGCGGATCGAGTTCCATCAGGGCCAGTGTGGCAAGAAGGTGGATCCCGAACTGTGGAAGCAGGGACATCAGAAGGGATTGGCATGGTATTGCCGCCCCGAGCACCTCTATCTGGCTGGCCGTTCCGGCGAGGAGTATCGCGGCGTTTGCCCGAATGATATCCAGGCGCGCAGATTGTTCGAACAAGGGCGTCAGGGGTGGACCGATCAATAACGCCCTGACAGGGAGGGGCGTTACTCCTCTTTCAAACGCAGCGGCTGGCAGAGGTAACCCTTGTCATTGGCACTGCGGGCGCACTTGCTGCAGACAAACTTGGGTTTGCGGACTATCTTGCGCAACGCCTTGAGATCGGTGGGGATCTCGTGACGGCGCCATTCACACAGGGTTTTGCTGCCCATAACGACTACCTCTACGACTTGACGGCCGTATTGTAATCGATTTTCATTTCGAATAAACCGACAAAGCTCGCTTATTGGCCGATATGCCAATAAGCGATTGTTTCGGGAGGGATTACTGGTAGAGGAACTTGGTGAAGATAAGCTCGCGCACCGCTTTCTTGCCGGTCTCTTTCACCAGCAGTTCGTTGACGGTTGTCTCGCACTCCTTGCGCAGCTCTTCTCGGTTGGTCAGGGACTTCACTTGATCGGCATTTTTGCTGCCAATCAGACGGATGATGGCATCGCGGATCAGCGGGTCATGCTGCTCCAGCAGCTTGAGGTCGGCTTCGTTTTCCGCCATCAGCTCTACCGTGACCCGGATATAACCGAGGGTTTTGCTATCACTCAGGTAGTTGGTGATGATGTCGGGATCGAGCGCGTGGTAGGAGAAACCAGGCTTGGCGGCCCCCTCTGCGCCCTCGGCGGGCGGTTCATCTTCAGCCAGAGCTTGCTGCTGCAGGGCGCCACAGCTCAGTAACAACACCAGCAGAATTTTGAAGATCTTCATGTAGATGGCTCATCAGCAAGAGATAACCCATTTTTGATGTTGCCATCGGGGCCGTCAAGCACGGATGTTCTTACATTTCGCTATTGATTTACGGATAATAAACCGGATTTTAACCTGAACACGGAAATCTCTGGATGGTGAAGCTGTGAAGTCCGAGTTGACTGTTCCCCTCACGCCGTTAAGCGGGTGGCTGGCCCCCGAATGTTGCGAATTGCCCGCCAGCTTGCGCCCCTGGCTGCTGGAGCCCGGCTCCATGACCCGGCGGCTGCGTCAGCACAATCGCCACTTTTCGGTGGAGTGGCTGGGCAATCACCCGGTCGCCCTTACTGCCGATGAGCAGTGGCTGGTGGATTCGGCCTCGCCGGCCGGCACCTGCCGCGAGGTGATCCTGCACGGGGATCGTGGACCCGCCGTGCTGGGCTGGACCCTGTTTGCCGATGACGCACTGCAAGGGAGCGGCATTGCCGAGCTTGGCGAGCAGCCGCTGGGTGAGCGGGTATTTGGCCATGAGCCTGCCCGCCGCGATCACCTGCAGCTGGCCCGTTTCGATATTGCCGCCAATCCCCGTTGCCCGGCCGCCACTGTCTGGGGGCGTCGTTCCCGTCTGTTTCTGGGGCAGTGGCCACTGCTGGTGCATGAGCTGTTTCTGCCCTCTCTCGTCTGTGACAAGGAGCTGGAGTGAATCTGTTAACCAAGGAGCGGGGACTTGCCTATATGCAGTTGGCCCGCGTCGACAAACCCATAGGCACTCTGCTGCTGCTGTGGCCAACCCTGTGGGCGCTCTGGCTGGCCGCTGGTGGCCTGCCCAATCTCTGGGTGCTGACCGTGTTTGTGGTCGGGGTCTTTCTGATGCGCTCGGCAGGGTGCGTGATCAACGATTATGCGGATCGCAACTTCGATGGCCACGTCAAACGGACCGCCGGTCGCCCCTTGCCCACGGGCAGAGTCAAACCGTGGGAGGTGTTGGCGCTCTTCTTCGTGCTGGCGCTCATTTCGTTTGGTCTGGTGCTGACCATGAATCCGCTCACCATCGGCCTGTCGTTTGTCGCCCTGCTGCTTGCGGTGAGTTACCCCTTCATGAAGCGCTTTATCTCGAATCCCCAGCTGGTGCTCGGGATGGCCTTCTCCTGGTCGATCCCGATGGCCTATGCGGCCCAGGCGGATGCCCTGCCGCTGGTGGCCTGGCTGCTTTTCTTCGCCAACCTGCTCTGGACCGTGGCTTACGACACCCAGTACGCCATGGTGGATCGGGATGATGACCTCAAGATCGGCCTCAAATCCAGCGCCATCCTGTTTGGTCGTTACGACAAACGGATCATCGGCGTACTGCAACTCTCGACGCTGCTGCTGTTGCTGGCGGTCGGGCAGCTGATGACGCTGGGGGGCTGGTATTACTGGGGATTGCTGGGGGCGGCGGTGCTGTTTGTCTATCAGCAGCGGCTCATTCGCGAGCGGCAGCGGGAAGCCTGCTTCCAGGCGTTTCTCAACAACAACTATGTGGGGGCGCTGGTGTTTGCCGGTCTGGTGCTCGATTACCTGCTGGCGTGACATGTTCCCGCGCAGACTCCGATAAAAAAGAAGGCCGCATCATGCGGCCTTCTTTGTTTGCGTTGCTGATTAGAGCTGATTGCCCGCCTGAATGGTGCGGCGGATCTTGTTGCTCAGCAGCGGCACTATGTTGTCGGCCAGCGCCTGGAAGCGGCCAAGATCCGGCTTGCACTCGGGAGAGAGGTAACCCTCTTTGCGCAAGGTGTGGATCAGGGTGCTGAACAGCTTCTGGTCGAAGAACTCGGGGGCGTTGATGCCGTGCAGGGTGCCGAGGCGCTCTGCCATCATCAGGCCGTCCGCCTCCAGCTGCTCCGCCTCGATGTGAGGCTGGGCCAACACCCGGGTCAGCACGATGGCGTACCGTTGCAGGGTCTCCTGAATGCTCTCCGCCAGCAGCAGCAGGCGCATCTGGTTGGCCGGATTGACCCAGTAGCCGTCATCGCGGGTCTCGATCAGTTGCTGGGTCTGCAGAGCGTCGAGCAGGCTGTCGACCAGCGCTGGCAGCTCATCCTCTTCATAACGCAGGAACAGCTCGGTCTTGAGCAGCGGATAGATGTCGATGCAACGGGCCATGATCTCGCTGCGGGAGATCCCTTCGCACCGTTCGATCAATGCAGCCACCAGAGAGGGCATGGCGAACAGGTGGAGGATGTTGTTGCGGTAGTAGGTCAGCAGGATCGCCTGATAGCGGTCGAGACTGATGATCTGACCCAGCTTGTCCTCGCTCACCTCGAACTTGTTGAGCTCCATCGCCTGATCCAGCAGGGTCTTGGCATCCTCATCCGGAATGGTGCTCTGCGGGCTGTAGGGCACCGCCTTGAGCAGATCCAGATAGGTGTTGAGCTGGGCCTGCAACTCGTCGCGGGTCAGGGCGTGGCGCTCGGCGGCCAGCAGCGCCAGCGCACTCAGGGTCAGGCCGTTGACCGCGGCCGCGCCGTTGATGCGGGTCATCAGCAGTTCGGCCAGATTGTTGACGGTGCCCGCCATCCACTCCGGACGTTCCTCTTCCCCGATGTGCTTTTTCCAGTCGGGAATATGTTCGCTCAGGTAGCTGTTGAGGGTCAGCGGTTCGCCGAAGTTGACGAAGCCACGGCCGTAGTTACGCAGCTTGCGCAGGATGCCGAGCACCTGCAGGAAGCTCTCCTTCTCCTTGCGGCTCCCTTTGAGCTCGTTGTGGTAGGTGTTCACCTCCATCACGTGCTCGTAGCCCAGATAGACCGGCACTAGAGTGACCGGCCTGTCCAGCCCGCGCATCATTGCCTGCAGGGTCATCGCCAGCATGCCGGTCTTGGGCGGCAGCAGACGGCCGGTACGGGAGCGGCCACCCTCGGTGAAGAACTCCACTGAGTAACCCTTGGCAAACAGCAGGTTGAGGTATTCCCGGAATACCGTGCTGTAGAGCGGGTTGCCCTTGAAGGTGCGGCGAATGAAGAAGGCGCCGCCGTGGCGGAAAATCGGGCCCGCCGGCCAGAAGTTGAGGTTGATGCCTGCCGCGATATGGGGCGGCACCATCCCCTGGTGGTAGATGACGTAGGAGAGCAGCAGGTAGTCCATGTGGCTGCGGTGGCAGGGAACGTAGACGATCTCGTGCCCTTCCTGCGCCAACTGGCGTACCTTCTCGGCGCCATTGACCGACAAACCGCGGTAGAGCTTGTTCCACAGCCAGCCGAGGAAGCTCTCGCCCAGGCGGATCAGCCGGTAGGAGAAGTTGGAGGCGATCTCGTCCATGTAGCCATGGGCACGCTTTTGCGCCTTCTCGAGGCTGATCCCTTCGCGCTGGGCCTCCTCTTCAATCGCCTGCTGGATCACCGCGGAGTCGAGCAGCTGCTTGAACAGCAGGTTGCGGTTCGGCAGTTTCGGGCCGGTGGCGGCCAGCTGCTGGCGGCTGAAGTGGGTACGGGCCACTCGCGCCAGCTTGTGGGCGATGGCCTCGTCGGTGCCGTGCTTGTCCGCCATGTAGCGCAGGGAGAGGGGCGGCGAGAAGCGCACCAGATTCTCGCGACCCTTGAGGATCACGATAAGCGCCTTCTTCAGCCGGTTCGGCGCCAGGCTGCTGATGATGTTGAGGCCGGAGGCCTCCTCGCCTTCCCGACCCGGAGCACGGCCCCAGAACAGGGTGACGGGCACCACCTGGATATCCAGTGCGGGATCCTGCTTGTGCAGATCCAGCAGCTGGTGGAACTCCTGCAGGAAGGGGAGCGGTTTGCTGCGTTTGCCAAACAGGGGAGGCGGACGATCCAGACAGACATAGCGCGGCAGCAGCTGGCCGTTCAGTTCCAGCTGCGTGAAGGGACCGGGCAGACCGAGATCCTCGCAGCACTGCTGCAGGGTCATCAGGTCGGTGATTGAACTGGTTTTCAGGGCATAGACGATGGGTCTGGCCGGATCCAGATTGAGTTCTGTGATGGGATTTTCCGGCAGGCTCTTGTGATTGACCAAGCCGCTGACCGGCCATTGCAAGATGGCTCTGGAAATCTTCTGTCCTAGGGACATGTGCGTCTGCTCTCCAAAAAAATGCGGCGTGAGCATAGCAAATCGGCGGCCCCTTGTCGCCGAGAGGTACGATGAGTCAGCTGCGCAGGATCAAAACAGCGATAAATGAGCAGTTTGTCGCGACAAATGTCAGCTCTGCCTTGCCTTGGTCACTGCACTGTATATACTGCCAGTGTGCTGTATAAAAAGACAGGTGCCCATTCTATGAAACCCCTTACTCCCCGCCAGGCCGAAGTGCTGGAGTTGATCAAGGCGAATATGAGCGAAACCGGCATGCCGCCGACTCGCGCCGAGATTGCCCAGAAGCTTGGTTTCAAGTCGGCCAATGCAGCCGAAGAACATCTGAAGGCCCTGGCCAAAAAAGGGGTCATCGAGATCATGCCGGGCACGTCCCGCGGCATTCGCCTGTTGCTCGAAGAGGAAGAGGTGCTGGAAGAGAGCGGCCTGCCGCTTATCGGCAAGGTTGCCGCCGGTGAACCCATTCTGGCTCAGGAGCATATCGAGAGCCACTATCAGGTGGATCCCGCCCTGTTCCACCCGCGCGCTGATTTTCTGCTGCGGGTGCAGGGGATGAGCATGAAGAATATCGGCATTCTGGATGGCGATCTGCTGGCGGTGCACAAGACCCAGGAGGTGCGCAACGGTCAGGTGGTGGTTGCCCGTCTCGATGAGGATGTCACCGTCAAGCGCTTCCAGCGCAAGGGCCGTCAGGTATGGCTGCTGCCGGAGAATGAAGAGCTCTCTCCCATCGAGGTAGATCTATCCTGCCAGCAGCTCACCATCGAAGGACTGGCGGTCGGAGTGATCCGCAACGCCGACTGGATGTAATCATCCCCGCCAACTGCGTTTGCCATACGGCCTCCTTCGGGAGGCCGTGCTGTTTCTGGCACACTTTCCTTGTCATATCAAACAGATCATCGGCGGCGGCATTTTTGTCCTGCGCGACCGGCTACCAATCATCCATTTCAGATATATGCTCAGATCAGTGCCCTGTCGCCGAGACAGGGCTTGGCACCTCCCTCTGACCATCGCAATGCGTCGGTACGGGAGGGCCGGTAACAACGAGAATAGGGCAGTACACCTTCACGGGATATGAAGGGGGAGTGGGGAGATCCCGAGCCTTGTCAGGCAAAGGGGACCACTCGTAATGGTTGCAGATAGTCGTGACGGGCCTGTTCCCAGTTCAGGCCGACGAAGCAACATGACCTGTCGGTCAAGGAGGACTGGTATGGCATCAAGATCGCCATGGGATTCAGAGGCTGGGGCTGCGCCAGCGGAATCGTCAATCACCCGTTTCGTCAAAGGTAGCCGGATGACCTGGTTTTACGGTCTCTGGCTGCACCATCGTGGTTCGCACTGGACGCTCTGGCTGGGATGCCCGAAAGAGAAGGTGGTGCGTCTGGTGCTGCTGTTCAAACGGGGTCAAGGTGATCGCCAGGGGGAAGAGGGCTGGCTGGCCCCCGTGATTCCCATCGGCGTGCGGGCCATCGGCAAGATGTTGCAGCAGGGACGCAACGCTCGCCCCTGAGCAGAAGAGACAAACAAATCCATCCATAACCGGCACCTGAGGGGGCCGGTTTTTTTATGGCCGCAACTGGCGATTAATTATGCCAAATGGTCGACTCCTGACAGGGCGTTGCACAAGGTTGAACCACCTTGGCGGCTCGCTGGGGTACAATGCCCCCCTCTTGTCCGGTCACTGCTGGCCATCTGCCTCGAACTGAAAGGGTCTCTTGTTATGATGAAGCTCCGCTATCCCCTGCTCTTTCTGCTGCTGACAGCCTGCCTGATCCTGGTGTTCTACGCCACGCAGCCAGAGCAGCCTGAACAGGCCGACTACTATCCGGCGGGGCGGGACATCAATGATTTTGCCTTTACCGATGCGGACAACCAGCCGTTCACTCCTGTCAACCTGAAGGGGCACTGGACCTTCCTGTTCGTCGGCTACACCTTCTGCCCCGATATCTGCCCCACCACCCTGGCAGATATGCGCTCCGTCTATGACCCGCTGAAGAAGATGGCGCCCGACAGTCAGGTGGTGTTTATCTCGGCGGATCCCCAGCGTGACGACATTCCACGCCTCAAGACCTATACCGCCTTCTTCAATCCCGAGTTCAAGGCGGCCACCGCCCCCCACGACAAGCTGTTCCCGTTCGTGCGCAATCTGGGGCTGATCTACTCCATCGCCAATCAGGGGGAGAAGGATTACCTGATCGATCACTCCGCCTCCATCGTGCTCATCAATCCCAAGGGCAAGCTGCAGGCGGTATTCCGTCCGCAAGTGGCGCCGGGTCAGGTGCCCAGAGTGCAGATGGCCACTATGCTCTCTGACTTCGCCCGCATTCTGAAGCTGGCCGGCCACTGAGCGTGACCCCAGCTGTTGCTCCCTGTTGGCGAGATCCCTCTCGCCACCGCGCCGTCTTTGCGCTCGCTCTGCCCATGGTTTTTTCCAATATCACCACCCCCTTGCTGGGGCTGGTGGACACCTGGGTGATCGGTCATCTCGGTCAGGCCTGGTTTCTGGGGGGCGTCTCGGTCGGTGCGACCCTGATCAACCTCATCTTCTGGCTGCTCGGCTTTTTGCGGATGTCGACCACCGGGCTGACGGCGCAGGCGCACGGCGCCGCCGACGGTCGTGCCCAGCTTGATACCCTGCTGCGGGTACTGGGGCTGGCTATCGCCTTGGGGTTGATGCTGCTTCTGTTGCTCTTCCCCCTGTTGCCGAGATTGATCGCCCTGAGTGGCGGCTCGCCCGAGGTGCAGCTCTATGCGGGCCAATACGTGGCGGTGCGGATCTGGAGCGCTCCGGCGGCGCTCTGCAATCTGGTGATCATGGGCTGGCTGTTGGGGATGCAGGATGCCCGCAGCCCGATGGTGATGTTGATCCTCACCAATCTGGTCAATATGGCGCTCGATGCCCTTTTTGTGCTGGGGCTTGGCTGGCAGGTACGGGGTGTGGCGGCGGCCTCGGTCATGGCGGACTACTGCGCGCTGGCCGTCGGCATCTGGCTGGTACGCCGTCAGCTGGGGCAACTGGCGCCGACGGTGTGGCAGGATGGCTGGCAGCGCTGGCGACAGCTCGCGCCCATGGTGCGGCTGCTCGGCCTCAACCGCGATATCTTCCTGCGCTCCCTCTGTTTGCAGCTCTGCTTCGCCTTCATGACTCTGCAAGGGGCACGACTGGGGGATGTGGCGGTGGCCGCCAATGCGGTGCTGCTCAACTTCCTGATGCTCATCTCCTATGGGCTCGATGGTTTTGCCTATGCGGTGGAGGCCATGGTAGGACGAGCCATCGGTCAGCGGGATCGGCAGAAACTGCGGGAGGCCATCGTGCTCAATCTGGGCTGGGCCGCCCTCATCGCCAGTGGTTTTACCCTGGTGTTTGCCCTCTTTGGTGCCCACCTTATCGGCTATATCACCGACATTCCGGCCGTGGTGGCGGAGGCACATCGTCAGCTTCCCTGGCTGATCGCTATGCCCTTGCTGGCGGTCTGGTGTTTCCTGCTGGATGGCGTATTTATCGGGGCGACCCGGGCGCGGGAGATGCGCAACAGCATGTTGCTGGCCGCGTTTGGCGGCTTCTTCCCGATCTGGTGGCTCTGTCAGTCTTGGGGCGTGGCCGCGTTATGGGCGGCGATGGCGGCGCTGATGGTGGGGCGAGGTCTGTCGCTGGGGGTTACTTGCTGGCGGCTGGAGCGCAGCGGGCATCTGCTCGACGCCCGCCACTGATCATCGGTGGCGCTTACATGGCACCGTCGTAGCCGAGCTGGCGCCAGCTCTCGTAGACAAAGACAGATACCGCGTTGGAGAGGTTCATGCTGCGGCTCTGGGGCACCATAGGGATGCGCAGCCGCTGCTCGAATGGCAGACTCTCGATGATCTTGATGGGCAGGCCGCGACTCTCCGGGCCAAACAGCAGGGCGTCGCCAAGGGCATATTGTGCTGCCGAGTGCGCGGTGCGGCCCTTGGTGGTGCAGGCAAACACCCGCTTGGGCGCCACGGCGGCCAGAAAAGCCTCATAGCTCGGCCAGCGCTTCACCTCAGCAAACTCGTGATAGTCGAGTCCCGCCCGCTTTACCCGCTTGTCATCCCACTCAAATCCCAGCGGCTCGATCAGGTGGAGCCGGTAACCGGTATTGGCGCAGAGCCGGATGATATTGCCGGTGTTGGGCGGAATTTCCGGCTGGTAGAGGACGATATCGAGCATGACGAGCTCCTGCAAAGAGATGTAAAGCCAAGAAGGGGCGCCAGCATACCCAGCGCCCGTCCGGATGAAAAGGATCAGGCGATGGGCAAGCGGATGGTGATGGTCAGCCCGGTCGGGTGATTGTTGCTGGCCGCAATGGTGCCGCCGTGGCGCTGTATTGCCTCCGAGGCTATGGCCAGCCCCAGCCCGGTGCCGCCAGTCTTGGCGTTGCGGGCATCATCGACCCGGAAGAAGGGCTGGAACAGCAGCGCCTGCTGCTCGTCAGGCACCCCGGGGCCGTCATCCCGAATGGTCATCACCCACTCCAGTCCCTCCCGATACCAGTCCACCTTGATGAACTCGCGGGCATATTTGAGGGCGTTGCGCAGGGGGTTCTCCACCGCCCGGGCCAGCAGCTCGGGCCACATCTGGATCGACTCTGCGGGCAGTGGCGGCAGTCTGAGCTGTTTGCCGCTCTGGTTTGCCTCGAACATGGCATCTTCGAGGATGGGCTCCAGCAGGTCGGCCAGCGGGTGCACCACCGGTGCCTCCACATGCTGCTGCACCCGCGACAGATCCAACAGATCGCCGATCAGCTTGTCCAGCCGTCCGATCTCCGATTCGATCCGCGCCAGCTCGGCGCTGTCACCCTGCTTGCGGCGGATCAGCGCCTGCGCCAGTTGCATCCGGGTGAGGGGGCTGCGCAGCTCGTGGGAGATATCGGAAAGCAGCTGTTTCTGCTTCTGGATCATGCTCTTGAGCGTCTCCACCATACGGCTGACGTTATCCGCCAGCTGGCCGATCTCGTCGCCCCGTCCCAGATTGGGGATCTGCACCTCCAGATTGCCAGCCGCCAACTGGGAGACCGACTTCTGCAACTGCAGGATGGGGCGGGTCAGCCGCCAGGCGAGCAGCAGGCAGAGCGGGGTGCTGACCAGCATCGAGATGCCCAGAATGCGGATCGGGTGATCCAGCACCTGAATGAACAGGAACAGGTAGGGGTTCTCGGCATTGAGGCCGAAATAGACGTGGTAGCGATGGCCGTGGTGTTCCATCAGGAAGGGGCCGGCGATCGCCTTGCGATCCTCGTTGCCCAGCATGGGGTTGGCCGGGTCGTCGGCATCCACCATGAAGCGCACCACGAACTTGCGCGGATGGGTGGTGGACTGGATCTGTCCCCGCTCATCGCGCAGGTAGACGTTGTCCACCGGCAGCATGGCGATCTTGTCCATCGCCTTGGCCAGATCGAAATCCTGATCCGGCTCGGCAGCGTTGAGCAGGGCCTGTACGTTGTTCTGCATCCGCGCCACTTCATGGGTCGGCAGCGGGATCTGGTTGCGGGGATCCAGGGTCGGCAGGCTGATCACGGCGGCCAGCATCACCAGCAGCATGAACCAGAACCAGAGGAAGATGTGGGTCGAGATCCCGTTGAGGGAGTTGATGCGCTCTATTCTTGCTCTAGCCACAGGTACCCGCGCCCCCGTACGGTTTTGAAGCGGGGCTGGCCATCGGTGCGGTCCGGCAGCTTTTTGCGCAGGTTGCTCAGGTGCATGTCGATGGCCCGATCGAAGGGTTCCAGCTTCTTGCCCAGCACCTGCTCGGAGAGGTGGCTCTTGCTGACGATCTGGCCGGGATTACGCAGCAGACACTCCAGCAGCCCGAATTCGGTGGCGGTCAGCTCCAGCAGTTGTTCGCCGCAGCGGGCCTGCTGCAGGCCGGGTTGCAGCACGATATCCATGAAGTGAACTTCGTCGGAGGAGTTGCCGCGCTGGGGCGGGGCGCTCTGGGTACGGCGCAGGATGGCGCGTACCCGGGCCAGCAGTTCCCTGTCATCGAATGGCTTGGCCAGATAGTCGTCGGCACCCGCTTCCAGACCGTTGACCCGATCCTGGCTGTCACCGCGGGCGGTCAGCATCAGCACCGGGGTGTCGTGGGTCTTGCGCAGCTTGGTCAGCATGGCAAAGCCGTTGAGCTTGGGCATCATCACGTCCAGCAGCACCAGATCGAAGCTCTGCTCCGCCAGCCGTTGCAGCCCCTCTTCACCATCCTCGGCGACCGTGACCTGAAATCCCTCCAGGGTCAGAATTTCGGTGAGCAGTTGGGTCAATTCAAGATCGTCGTCGACCAGGAGTATTCTGTTCATCTGGTGTTATTCCGCAGATTTTCGCGCCAAACTGACGCCGGGGTCAGGGTATAATAAGTTTTTCATCGCCAGAGGAAAGCCGGTTTTGAGCCATCAACAATATTCCCGTTGGGTGACCTTTGCCAGCATAGCGGCGGTCACCACCGCTACCTTGCTGATCATCGGCAAACTGATCGCCTGGCTGATGACTGACTCGTCGACCCTGCTGGCGTCGCTCACCGACTCCTTCATGGATGTGAGTGCCTCCATCATCAACCTGCTGGCCATTCGCTATGCGCTTGCCCCCGCCGATGACGAGCACCGTTTCGGTCACGGCAAGGCGGAGTCGCTGGCGGGCCTCATCCAGTCGGCCTTTATCTCCGGCTCTGCCTTGCTGCTGGTGATGCACGGAATTTCATCCCTGCTCAATCAGGCGCCTATCCTGCGGCTGGAGGCGGGTCTCTGGGTCAGTGGTGGCTCCATCGTGCTGACCCTGCTGCTGGTCAGCTTCCAGAGTTTCGTTATACGCAAGACCAACAGTGTGGCCATCAAGGCCGACATGCTGCACTACCGTTCCGATCTGCTGCTCAATGCCGGTGTCTTGCTGGCGCTGGTGCTGGCGGGGCAGGGGTGGTACTGGGCCGATGGCCTGTTTGCCATCCTGATCGGGCTGTTCCTGTTGTGGGGGGCGGGACACATCGGCTACGAGTCGGTGCAGGCGCTGCTCGATCGTCAGTTGCCAGCGGAAGAACAAGCGAGAATAATGGCGCTCTGCTGTGCCGTAGAAGGTGTACACGGCGTACATGACCTGCGCACCCGTCAATCCGGGCCGACCCGATTCGTACAGTTGCATCTTGAACTGGATGATCAGATCCCCCTGGTCAAGGCCCATCAGATCGCCGATGAAGCCGAACTGGCGGTACGCCAGGCATTCGAGCGGATGGATGTCATCATCCACATGGACCCCATCTCGGTGCTGACAAAAGAACAACAGAGCCCTCACCCAGAACAACAGTAGGCTGCAACATGGATGAACTGGTTGCCAAAACCTGGCACAAAATTCAGCAAGAAGCGGAGTGCATGGCGGCCCAGGAGCCGATGCTGGCCAGCTTCTTCCACTCCACCATTCTCAATCACAAGAATCTGCGTTCGGCCCTCAGCTTCCAGCTGGCCAACAAACTCGACAGCGCCACCATGCCCGCCATCGCCCTGCGCGAGGTGATCGAGCTGGCCCTGCGCAGCGAGCCCGAGCTGCTGACGGTAGTGGCGGCTGACATCTGCGCTGTGCAGGAGCGGGATCCGGCGGTCGATCTCTTCTCCACCCCGCTGCTTTATCTCAAGGGGTTCCATGCCCTGCAGGGGTATCGGGTCGCCAACTGGCTGTGGCGTCAGGGGCGCCGCTCGCTGGCCCTCTATCTGCAAAACCAGATCTCGGTGGTGTTCGGGGTGGATGTGCACCCGGCCGCCCGCATCGGCAAAGGGATCATGTTTGACCATGCCACCGGCATAGTGGTGGGCGAGACGGCAGTGATTGAAGATGATGTCTCCATCCTGCAGAGCGTGACCCTCGGCGGTACCGGCAAGGAGAGCGGCGATCGCCATCCCAAGATCCGCGAAGGGGTGATGATAGGGGCGGGCGCCAAGGTGCTCGGCAATATCGAAGTGGGCGTGGGTGCCAAAATTGGCGCGGGCAGCGTGGTGATCAACCCGGTGCCGCCTCATACCACGGTCGCTGGCGTACCCGCCAAGATCGTCGGCCGTCCGGAGTGCGACAAGCCTTCACTGGATATGGATCAGTGTCTCTGATCTCCCGGCCGGAGTAGTCGATGGCCAAACGCTGGTCGGGTTATCTGATTTTGGGGATGTGGCTGCTCAACCTGCTGCATCTCTATCTGGGGCTATCCCCCTGGCCTGCGGCCATTGCGGCCTGGGGGGCGTCACTGCTCACCTGGCCCTGGTTGGTGGGTGCCGCCAAGCGGCAGGCGCTGGCCTTGTATGGTGCCGCCCTGCTGCTGTTGATCTTCTCCTGGTGGCAGGGCGCGCCCCTCACCGCCGGTGACTGGCTGTTGCCCAACATCAATATGCTCACCATGTTTGCCGCGGTGAGCACCCTCAACCTCGCCACCTCGGGTCTCTTGACCGGCACCACCTCCTGGACCGGGCGAAAGGGGCTGTGGAGCACCATGGCCAGCCTCAATCTGCTGGGGGCGGTCATCAACCTCTCGGTGCTCTTTATCATCGGCGATCGACTGGAGCGCAATGGCACCCTGGAGCGGCGTCAGGTGATGGTGCTGAGCCGGATCTTCTGTGCCGCTGCCTTCTGGTCACCCTTCTTTGTCGCCATGGCGGTGGCGCTCACCTATGCGCCGGGCTTGCAGCTCTCCCATATTCTGCCGTTCGGGATCCTCGCCGCCTTGCTGGCGATGGGGCTGACTGCCTGGCAGGTGGAGCGGATCGGGGTGGCCGACTTTGCCGGTTATCCGCTGCGGCTGCAGACTCTGGGGTTGCCGGTCACGCTGGCGCTGCTGGTGCTGCTCATCAAGCAGATTTGGCCCCAGCTCGGCATTCTGGCGGTGATCGCGCTGGTGGCCCCGCTGCTGGCGCTGCTCTTTATGCCGAGGGTTGGGCGCAAGGCGGCCCTCAAGCGGCAGGTGGTGGAGCGTTTCCCCGCCATCGGCGGTCAGCTGGTGCTGTTTCTGGGGGCCGGTTTGCTGGCGGCAGGCATCAACAGTGCGCTGTCGGTCATCGATTTCGGTGCCGGTCACGGCCTGCCGCTGTTCAACCACTTTGGCTGGCTTGAGGCATCCGTCACCCTGCTATTGATCCTGCTGGTGGCCATCGTCGGGGTGCATCCGCTCATCAGTATCTCCGGGCTGGCGCCACTGCTCTGGCCGCTGGCGCCGGATCCCAGCCTGCTCGGCATGTGTTTCCTGCTGGGATGGGGGCTTGCCACCGGCACCAGTCCGCTCTCCGGCTCCAATCTGGCGCTGGCCTCCCGCTACAACCTCAGTGCTGGGCTGATCCTGCGCTGGAACCTGCTCTACGGCCTGCTGATGTATGTCGTCGCCTGTCTGTTGCTGGGGGCTTATATCGCCTTACATGGATAACGGCGGCGCCGTCAGGAGGGTGCCAATGATGCGCGGGTGGCGGGGCTTTTTACGCACGGTTCAGTGTGTTGTCGCGGCTAGGGCGCAGGATGCGAGAAAAATAGACGCATATTTAGACAATACATCTATGGAAGGCGCATTTTACAGCGCACTGGCTTGTTTGTGCCGATGCGCTCGGGGTATGCTGGCTTCACGCGCTTGAATCGCCCTCTGTGGGGCATCGCAATTGAACAAACAGGTATGCATATGTCACTAGAAGTCCTTGAGCAACTTGAATCCAAAGTACAATCCGCCGTTGACAACATCTCCCTGCTGAAGATGGAGCTGGACGAGCTGAAAGAGCAGAACAGCAAGCTGCAAGACGAGAACCATCAGCTGCGCAACGAGCACACTGCATGGCAGGAGCGTCTGCGTGCCCTGCTGGGCAAAATGGATCAGATGGGCGAAACCATCTAATTCATCGCCTTCAGGCAGAATTGAAAACGGGCCGCTCCATGAGCGGCCCGTCTGTTTTTGGCAGGGTTGAGATTACAGCGCAAGCAGTTGTTTGACAGTCTTCTCGATGCCATCCGCCGCTTCGACAATATTGTTGGCCAGCATGTAGGCGGGGGTGGAGATCACCTTGCGCTCCTGATCCACCACGAATTCGTTGACCGGGCAGTTGAGATGGCTGCCGCCCATCGCCTCGATGGCGTTGGCGGTACCCTCGTCATGGCCTATGGTCGCCAGCGTCCCGGCGCCATAGATCAGCGGGATCATGGCGGGTGCGATGCAGATATAGGCGGCCGGTTTGTTGGCTTTGGCAAAGCTCTGGCACGCTTTCAGCACATCGGGCTGGATCTGGCATTCGGCTCCTTTGATAGCAAAGTCACACAGGTTTTTGGCCGCGCCAAAGCCGCCGGGCACCAGCAGCGCGTCGTAATCGGCCGCATCCAGCTCGGCCACATCCTTTATCTGGCCACGGCAGATGCGGGCCGCTTCGACCAGCACATTGCGGCTCTCTCCCTCGCTCACTTCACCGGTCAGGTGGTTGATGACATGGAGTTGCGACACGTTCGGGGCGAAGCACTGGACGGCGGCTCCCTGACGGGCCAACGCCAGCAGGCTGATGACGGCCTCGTGGATTTCGGCCCCGTCAAAGACACCGCAGCCACTCAAAATCACGGCCACTTTTTTCATGGCAAACTCCTCGTTGTTGAAAATGTGAGCCAGGATGGATTGTTGTACTTTTGTATGGTTATCGCTCGCCCTCCGCTGGTCAAGTCATCTTGCTGTGCTAGGATTGTTTCGTTTTGGATCCTGCCGTACCTACTCCCTTAAATCTTTTTCCACATTGATCGAGATCATTCTAACTGTCTTGCGATCGGTTTTTACGATCTCAATATATTGTTTTTAATGGCTTTTTATATTCTTACGCACAGTTTTATCACTGTGCGCTCTGATGCGCCCCATTTTTGAACACAGAGTTATCCACAGCTTGAGTCCCTTTATCAGGCGCTGTGTGCTGTTGCTGCGCCCCTTGGTGTGAGGGGGGCCCTGTGGCATCCTAGCGGCTGTTTATCTCTGGCAGGACGATTTCATGGCCCCTAGCAACCCCCTTATTCTGGTCGACGGCTCCTCTTATCTTTACCGCGCCTTCTTCGCCTCCCAGCAGGCTGATCTGCGCACATCGACCGGTTTGCCGAGCGGCGCCGTCCGTGTCATGGCCAACATGATGCGCAGCCTGCGCAAGCAATATCCTGACTGTCATGTGGCCGTGGTGTTTGATGCCAAGGGCAAGACCTTCCGCGACGACATCTATCCCGAGTACAAGGCGACCCGCGCCAGCATGCCGGACGATCTGCGCAGCCAGGTTGCCCCGATCCACCAGATGATCAAGGCGATGGGTTTCCCCTTCCTGATGGTGGAGGGGGTTGAAGCCGACGACGTGATCGGCACCCTGGCCCGCCAGGCGACCGAGAAGCAGCTGCCGGTGCTGATCAGCACCGGTGACAAGGATATGGCGCAGCTGGTCTCCGACCATGTCACCCTGATCGACACCATGAAAGATGTGAAGACCGATCGGGAAGGGGTGATCGAGAAGTTCGGCGTACCGCCCGAGCTCATCATCGACTATCTGGCCCTGATGGGGGACAAGGTCGACAACATTCCCGGCATGACCGGTGTCGGCGAGAAGACCGCACTGGCTCTGCTGCAGGGAATTGGCAGTATCGACGAGATTGCCGCCAACCTCGACAAGGTAGCTGCGCTCGGCTTCCGTGGCTCCAAGGCGTTCGCCGACAAGTTCCGCGAGCAGGAGGAGCAGGTTCGTCTCTCCTATCGACTGGCGACCATCAAGACCGATGTCGAGCTGGAACAGAGTCTGGAAGAGCTGTTGCTCAAGCCGGTCGACAAGGAGTCCCTGCTGGCGGTCTATCGCGAATACGAGCTGCGCAACCTGATCAAGGAGCTGGAATCCGGTGGTGGAGAGGGGAGCGAGAGCGCCGGACAGGACGAAGCTGGCGATGAGAGCGCCGCTCCGGTTGCCGCCATCGAAACCGACTACCGCTGCATTCTGGACGAAGCCGAGTTTGACGGCTGGCTGGAACAGCTGAAAGCGGCACCGCTGTTTGCCTTCGATACCGAAACCACCAGTCTCGATTACATGGAGGCGCGGATCGTCGGCGTCTCCTTCGCGGTTGAGCCGGGCAAGGCTGCTTATGTGCCGTTTGGCCACGACTATCTGGGGGCACCGGTACAGCTGAGCGAGGCCGTGGTGCTCGGCAAGCTCAAGCCGCTGCTGGAAGATCCGACTCGTCTCAAGGTGGGGCAGAACCTCAAGTACGATCGCAACGTGCTGCTCAACCACGACATCGACCTGCAGGGTATTGCCTACGACACCATGCTCGAGTCCTACGTGCTCAACTCCACCGCCAGTCGTCACGATATGGATTCGCTGGCCAAGCGTTACCTCGGGGTCGAGACCACCTCCTTTGAAGATATTGCGGGCAAAGGGGTGAAACAGCTCACCTTCAACCAGATCGAGCTGGAGCAGGCGGCCCCCTATGCGGCGGAAGATGCCGATATCACCCTGCGTCTGCACCAGACCCTGTGGGGTCAGCTGGAGGCCGTGCCGGGTCTCGCCAAGGTATTCAGCGAGATCGAACTGCCCCTGCTGCCGGTACTGGCGCGGATGGAGTTGCTCGGCACCACCATCGATCCCAAGCTGCTGCACCAGCAGAGCCAGGAGATCGAGCTGCGGTTGGCGGAGCTGGAGAAGCAGGCTCACGAGCGGGCCGGACAGGAGTTCAACCTCTCCTCGCCCAAGCAGCTGGGGGAGATCCTCTTCACCAAGCTGGGCCTGCCGATCATCAAAAAGACTCCGAAGGGGGCACCGT
>NZ_JBQBED010000001.1:2487500-2657500 GCF_051919745.1 Aeromonas sp. 3P | reverse complement strand
GGGGTCATCCCGACTTACCAACCCCATGCAAACTCCGAATACCAGTAAGTAATATCCGGGAGACACACGGCGGGTGCTAACGTCCGTCGTGAAGAGGGAAACAACCCAGACCGCCGGCTAAGGTCCCAAAGTTCTGGTTAAGTGGGAAACGATGTGGGAAGGCTCAGACAGCTAGGATGTTGGCTTAGAAGCAGCCATCATTTAAAGAAAGCGTAATAGCTCACTAGTCGAGTCGGCCTGCGCGGAAGATGTAACGGGGCTCAAACCAGGCACCGAAGCCGCGGATTCACACTTATGTGTGAGTGGTAGGGGAGCGTTCTGTAAGTCTGCGAAGGTGTATCGAGAGGTATGCTGGAGATATCAGAAGTGCGAATGCTGACGTAAGTAACGATAAAGGGGGTGAAAAGCCTCCTCGCCGGAAGACCAAGGGTTCCTGTCCAACGTTAATCGGGGCAGGGTGAGTCGACCCCTAAGGCGAGGCCGAAAGGCGTAGTCGATGGGAAGCAGGTTAATATTCCTGCACGACTTGTAATTGCGATGGGGGGACGGAGAAGGCTAGGTGGGCCAGGCGACGGTTGTCCTGGTGAAAGTGCGTAGGTGGTGTTTCTAGGCAAATCCGGAGACACAACACTGAGACACGAGACGAACACACTACGGTGTGGAAGCCATTGATGCCCTGCTTCCAGGAAAAGCCTCTAAGCTTCAGATTACAAGTCATCGTACCCCAAACCGACACAGGTGGTCGGGTAGAGAATACCAAGGCGCTTGAGAGAACTCGGGTGAAGGAACTAGGCAAAATAGAACCGTAACTTCGGGAGAAGGTTCGCTCTTGACAGTGAAGTCCCTTGCGGATGGAGCAGTTGGGAGTCGCAGTGACCAGATGGCTGGGACTGTTTATCAAAAACACAGCACTCTGCAAACACGAAAGTGGACGTATAGGGTGTGACACCTGCCCGGTGCCGGAAGGTTAATTGATGGGGTTAGCGCAAGCGAAGCTCTTGATCGAAGCCCCGGTAAACGGCGGCCGTAACTATAACGGTCCTAAGGTAGCGAAATTCCTTGTCGGGTAAGTTCCGACCTGCACGAATGGTGTAACCATGGCCATGCTGTCTCCACCCGAGACTCAGTGAAATCGAATTCGCCGTGAAGATGCGGTGTACCCGCGGCTAGACGGAAAGACCCCGTGAACCTTTACTACAGCTTGGCACTGAACATTGAACCTACATGTGTAGGATAGGTGGGAGGCTTTGAAGGCGTGACGCCAGTTGCGCTGGAGCCGTCCTTGAAATACCACCCTTGTATGTTTGATGTTCTAACGCAGGGCCCTGAATCGGGCTCGCGGACAGTGCCTGGTGGGTAGTTTGACTGGGGCGGTCTCCTCCCAAAGAGTAACGGAGGAGCACGAAGGTTGGCTAATCCTGGTCGGACATCAGGAGGTTAGTGCAATGGCATAAGCCAGCTTAACTGCGAGACGGACAGGTCGAGCAGGTACGAAAGTAGGTCATAGTGATCCGGTGGTTCTGAATGGAAGGGCCATCGCTCAACGGATAAAAGGTACTCCGGGGATAACAGGCTGATACCGCCCAAGAGTTCATATCGACGGCGGTGTTTGGCACCTCGATGTCGGCTCATCACATCCTGGGGCTGAAGTCGGTCCCAAGGGTATGGCTGTTCGCCATTTAAAGTGGTACGCGAGCTGGGTTCAGAACGTCGTGAGACAGTTCGGTCCCTATCTGCCGTGGGCGTTGGATGATTGAAGGGAGTTGCTCCTAGTACGAGAGGACCGGAGTGAACGAACCTCTGGTGTTCGGGTTGTCACGCCAGTGGCACTGCCCGGTAGCTAAGTTCGGAATCGATAACCGCTGAAAGCATCTAAGCGGGAAGCGAGCCCTGAGATGAGTCATCCCTGACCCCTTGAGGGTCCTAAAGGGCCGTTGGAGACCACAACGTTGATAGGTGGGGTGTGTAAGCGCGGCGACGTGTTGAGCTAACCCATACTAATTACCCGTGAGGCTTAACCATACAACACCCAAGAAGTGTTCTGGGCCTTGTAGCAAATACCAAGCGAACTACTAACTAATTCAGTGATAGCGACAAGCCAATAGGCAACCTCGTTACTCACGTCAGCTTTCTGGATTAAGAATTTGCCTGGCGGCCATAGCGCCGTGGAACCACCTGATCCCATGCCGAACTCAGAAGTGAAACGCGGTAGCGCCGATGGTAGTGTGGCATTCGCCATGCGAGAGTAGGACACTGCCAGGCACCCAATTTCAAGATTACGCCCAGCGTGGTCTTTACCGGTTAGTGTGCTGATATGGCTCAGTCGGTAGAGCGCATCCTTGGTAAGGATGAGGTCCCCAGTTCGATTCTGGGTATCAGCACCATTTTCAAGTTAGTTTTAAAAGCTTTTGCCTGACGGCCATAGCGCCGTGGAACCACCTGATCCCATGCCGAACTCAGAAGTGAAACGCGGTAGCGCCGATGGTAGTGTGGCATTCGCCATGCGAGAGTAGGACACTGTCAGGCACCTATTTAGAAGAGGCCTCCCATTCGGGAGGCCTTTTTGCATTTCTGACTTCCAAAAATCTGCCATGCCGCCGGCATTTTAGTAAAAGTGCTGGGCTATCAAGGGATTGCCCGTTACTCTTTAGCCGTTGCCGATTAACACGTGATGCTGCCAGCGAGGTATTGATGGCTACGTTGAAGGAAATTGCACAGGAAGCGGGGGTTTCTCTCGCCACGGTATCCCGGGTACTGAACGAGGATCCCAGCCTGAGCGTCAAGGAAGAGACCAAGCAGCGGATCTTCGAGATTGCCGAACGGCTGGAGTACAAGACCAGCAGCGCCCGCAAGGGGGTACACAAGAGCAAGCTGCACTTTCTGGTGGTCTATGCCTATCCCCAGAGTACCGAGGTCAACGACCCTTACTATCTCGCTATCCGTTATGGCATCGAGACCCAAAGTGCCCGCCTCAATATCGAACTGACTCATCTCTACAACTGCGGTGAAGGGCGCGAACTGAGCGCCGTGGATGGCATTCTGGTGGTCGGTACCCTCACAGCCGAACGTCTCGTCCAGCTAAGGTCTTGTTCCAGCCAGCTGGTGTTTGTCGACTGCCGTTCACAGGGAGAGTTCGACTCGGTCGATGTGGATCTCGCCCTGATCAGCCAGCAAGTGGTGGATTATTTTATCGCTCAGGGACACCAGCGCATCGGTTATATCGGTGGCCAGGATGAGAATCCGGATCTGCGCGAACTGGCCTTCCGGGATTATGGTCAGCGGCTGGGGGTGGTGCAGGAGAACGACCTCTATCGTGGGGACTTCTCCAGTGCCTCCGGCTACCAGTTGGCGAAGGAGATGCTGGCGGGTGACTGGCCCAAGGCGCTGTTTGTCGCCTCCGACTCCATCGCCATCGGTGTGCTGCGTGCCATTCATGAGAAGGGACTGGCGATTCCCCAGCAGATCGAGCTTATCAGCGTCAACGATATCCCGACCGCCAAGTTCACCTTCCCGCCGCTCTCCACGGTGCGGATCCACTCCGAGTTGATGGGCTCCCAGGGGGTCAATTTGCTGGTTGAGCGGCTGCGTGACGAGCGTGATATTCCCCTTCGGGTACTGGTACCGAGCAAGTTGACCCTGCGTGGCACCACTCGCTGATTTTAGTAAAATACTCTGCTTTTTAGTCGTGCCATCTTGCGGTGGTGCGACTCCTCTCCCAAGTAAACTTATTTCCCATATCATCCCGTGACGTCATATCGTATTGTTTTATAGTTGATTTTATTGCAGTTCAGCCAACGGCTATCAACATCTATGCCACTCATCCATATCTTGCCCTCCTTTATCTCCCGCTTCTGATCTCGCTCACAAAACCATCTGTTCATTGTGATCAGGTTAAAACTTTACCAATCCAAAGCTTATATTTAGTAAATGTTTATCTAGAGTTTACCCAGTTAACGTTGCCTTGTTCCGGGAGGACATGTGAATAACTGGGAAAACGTCCAATTCGTTGGTGAAAACAGGCTGGCCCCGCGTGCCTACTTCTTCTCTTATGCCGACCACGCGCTGGCGGCCACCATGCAGCGCGAGCTGAGCCGCCGTTTTCTGAGCCTTGGCGGCCAGTGGCAGTTCCACTACTTCGACCACCCCCTGCAGGTACCGGAGGCCTTCTATCACAGCCCCATGAGCGAGTGGGGCCAGATCACTGTGCCCAACATGTGGCAGATGGAAGGACATGGCCAGCTGCAGTACACCGACGAAGGTTTTCCCTTCCCCATCGACGTGCCCTTCGTGCCGACCAACAACCCCACCGGCGCCTATCAGCGCAGCTTCACGCTGAGCCCGGCCTGGGGCGGCGAGCAGGTGATCATCAAGTTTGACGGGGTGGAGACCTACTTCGAGGTCTATGTGAACGGCCACTATGTCGGCTTCAGCAAGGGGAGCCGCCTTACCGCCGAGTTCGATATCAGCGCCTACGCCAACATTGGCGAGAACCTGCTGTCAGTGCGGGTGATGCAGTGGGCTGACTCCACTTACATCGAAGATCAGGACATGTGGTGGATGGCGGGGATCTTCCGCGACGTCTATCTGGTGGGCAAATCGGCCACCCATGTGCAGGACTTCTTTATCCGCACCGCGCTGGCCGATGACAATCAAAGTGCCACCCTGAGCTGCGATATCCAGCTGGAAAATCTGGGGGCGCCCGCCCGTGATCACCGTCTGGTCTGGTCCCTGCTGGATCAAGGCCGCGAGATCGCCAGTGGCTCCCTCGATCATCTCGCCATCGACGGCAAGTGTGATTGCCGCTTCACGCTGGATCTGGCCAACCCCCATTTGTGGAGCGCCGAAGATCCTTACCTCTATCAGTTGCAACTCTCCCTCTACAACAGTCAGGGCGAGCTGCTGGAAGTGATCCCGCAGCGGGTCGGGGTGCGTGAAATCAAGGTCAAGGATGGCCTCTTCTACGTCAACGGCCACTACCTCAAGCTGCACGGGGTGAACCGCCACGACAACGACCATCTCAAGAGCCGTGCGGTCGGAATGGATCGTGTTGAACGCGATATCGTGCTGATGAAGCAGCACAACCTCAACTCGGTGCGCACCGCCCACTACCCGAACGACCCGCGTTTCTACGAGCTGTGCGACCAGTACGGTCTGTTCGTGATGGCGGAGACCGACGTGGAGACCCACGGTTTTGCCAACGTCGGCGATCTCAGCCGCATCACCGACGACCCCTTCTGGGAGCCGGTGTTCGTGGATCGCATCGAGCGCCACGTGCACGCCCAGAAGAACCACCCCTCCATCATCATCTGGTCGCTTGGCAACGAGTCCGGCTACGGCTGCAACATCAGAGCCATGTACCAGCGCTGCAAGGCGATCGACCCGACCCGGCTGGTGCACTACGAAGAGGATCGCGATGCCGAGGTGGTGGATGTGGTGAGCACCATGTATTCGCGCGTCTCCCAGATGAACTGCTTCGGCGAGTTCCCGATGGAGAAGCCGCGCATCCTCTGCGAATACGCCCACGCCATGGGTAACGGCCCGGGTGGCCTCAGCGAATATCAGCAGGTGTTCGACCGCCATCCCCACATTCAGGGCCACTACATCTGGGAGTGGTGCGATCACGGCATTCTGGATCAGGACGAGCAGGGGCGTGCCGTCTACAAGTACGGCGGCGACTACGGCGACTACCCCAACAACTACAACTTCTGCATGGATGGCCTCATCTATCCGGATCAGACCCCGGGGCCTGGCCTGCGCGAATACAAGCAGGTGATCTGCCCGGTCAAGGTGCGCGCTCTGGATCTGGCCAGCGGCAAGCTGGCGGTGGAAAACCGCTACTGGTTCTCCACTCTCGACGATATCCGTCTACTGGTCGAAGTGAAGGCCGAGGGCGAACTGCTGGCCAGCCAGCAAATCCGGCTGGAAGGGGTTGCCCCCGGTGCCACCACAGAGCTGCAACTCGAACTGCCATCCCTCGATGGTAGGGAAACCTTCGTCCAGCTGCGGGTCATCAAGGCCAGTGCCACCCGCTATAGCGCGGCGGAGCACCAGCTGGGCCAGTACCAGTTCCAGCTGAAAGAGTCGACTCGCCAGCTGCAGCCCTTTGCCAATCCCAACGCCACCCCGTTGCATATCGCCGATGAGCGCCTTGACCTAACCCTAAGTGGCAGCGGCTTCGCCCTGCGCTTCTCGCGCCTCGACGGCAAGCTGGTGAGCTGGCAGCAGGATGGTATCGAGCTGATTGAGCGCTCGCCGCGTCTCACCTTCTTCAAGCCGATGATTGACAACCACAAGCAGGAGTACGAGAGCCTGTGGCACCCCAACCACCTGCAGATCATGCAGGAGCACTTCCGCACTCTGAGCTGGCGTCAGCTGGGCGAGGCGGTCGAGGTAACGGTCGAGAGTCTGATTGCGCCGCCGGTGTTCGACTTTGGCATGCGCTGCCGCTACGTCTACACCCTGAGCCCGAACGGTCAGCTGCACGTGGCACTCTCCGGTCAGCCCTACGGCGGTTATGACGACATCATCCCCAAGATCGGCTTCGAGCTGGGCATTCGTCAGGATCTCGACCGGGTGCACTACTACGGCATGGGGCCGGGCGAGAACTATCAGGACAGCCGCCAGAGCAACTGGATCGACAGCTTCCAGAGCACAGTCGGCGAGATGTGGGAGCACTACCCCTTCCCGCAGGACAACGGCAACCGCCAGCAGGTGCGCTGGGCGACATTGACCAACCGCCACGGCGCCGGTCTCTACGTGCGGCCCGATGCCCCCATCAACCTGAGCGTCTGGCCCTACAGCTGGGAGCATATCCACGCGGCGCAGCACATCAACGAGCTGGAACCGAGCGGTTATCTCACCCTCAATCTGGATCACAAGGTACTGGGGCTCGGCTCCAACTCCTGGGGCTCCGAGGTGCTGGACTCCTGGCGGGTGCGCTTCGAGCCGTTCAGCTTCGGCCTGACCCTGCTGCCCATCGCTCGCGGCAACCTCAATCCGGCTGCGCTGGCCGGGCTCGATCTCACCATCAACGGCGGGAGGAACCTCGCATGATCACCCTGGACAACCTGACTCTGTTCAAAAACATCTACCGGGAGGGCAAGAAGTGGGGCCGCTGCGTGGAGGCCATCAACAACCTGCCAAACCTCAAACCCGGCATCTGCCACTCCATCGGTGACTCCCTCACCTATCGCTTGCAGGAGGGGGCCAGCCCGGCCGCCTCGTTGTTCGAGGGGCAGCGCCGTTACTTCGACGTTCACTACTACCTGGAAGGAGCAGAGACGGTGGAGTGGGCCCCCAAATCGGAGCTGGCGGTCGAGCAGGCTTATGACGACACCACAGACCGCGAGTGGCTGGCCGGTGAGGTGCGTGAGCGCCAGCAGGTGGGCAACGGGCAGGTGGTGATCTTCGAGAACGACGAGGCTTACAGGTTTGTCGGCGACGGGCCGGTGCGCAAGGTGATCATCAAGGTCACCGTCGAAGGCGGCTACTTCAAGAACAAATAACAAGCCGCCGGTTCTGCACTGATAAAAGCCGGAAGGGCGGGGCTCACCCTACAACCCATGCCCCGCTCTTTCGCTAGATAACTACAGGTCTGGAGATGCACCATGTCTGATTCCAAACGCAATACGATAGGCAAGTTTGGTCTGCTGTCGCTCACCTTCGCGGCGGTATTCAGCTTCAACAACGTCATCAACAACAACATCGAGATCGGTCTGGCCTCGGCCCCGATGTTCTTTCTGGCCACCATTTTTTACTTCATTCCGTTTTGCCTGATCATTGCGGAATTTGTGTCACTGAATAAGAACTCCGAAGCGGGCGTCTATGCCTGGGTGAAGAGCTCCCTCGGCGGGCGCTGGGCCTTTATCTCCGCCTACACCTACTGGTTCGTGAACCTCTTCTTCTTCACCTCGCTGCTGCCGCGGGTTATCGCCTACGCCTCCTATGCCTTTCTCGGCTACGAGTACATTCTCACTCCGGTGGCGACCACGGCGTTGAGCATGGTGCTGTTTGCCTTTGCCACTTACGTTTCCACTAACGGTGCCAAGATGCTGGGCCCCATCACCTCGGTGACCTCGTCCCTGATGCTGCTGCTGACCCTCTCCTACATTCTGCTGGCGGGTGCGGCACTGGTGGGCGGCGTACAGCCGGCTGACCCCATCACGGTAGAGGCCATGGTCCCCGATTTCAGCTGGGCCTTCCTCGGCATCACTACCTGGATCTTTATGGCAGCCGGTGGCGCCGAGTCAGTGGCGGTCTACGTCAATGACGTGAAAGGGGGCTCCAAATCCTTCGTGAAGGTGATCATCGTCGCCGGGATCTTTATCGGGGTGCTCTACTCCATCGCATCGCTCTTGATCAACGTGTTCGTCCACAGCGACACCCTGAAATACACCGGCGGCTCGGTGCAGGTGTTCGAGGGGCTGGCGGCCTACTTCGGCTTGCCGGAGATCCTGATGAACCGCTTCGTCGGGCTGGTCTCCTTCACCGCCATGTTCGGCTCCCTGCTGATGTGGACCGCGACCCCGGTGAAAATCTTCTTCTCCGAGATCCCGGCCGGCATCTTCGGCAAGAAAACCGTCGAGCTGAACGAGAACGGCGTACCCGCCCGCGCTGCCTGGATCCAGTACCTCATCGTGCTGCCGCTGATGGTGATCCCGACCCTGGGCTCCAACACAGCGCAGGATCTGATGAACACCGTCATCAACATGACCGCCGCCGCCTCCATGCTGCCGCCGCTGTTCATCATGCTGGCCTACCTCAATCTGCGGCTGAAGCTCGACCACCTGCCGCGGGATTTCAGGATGGGTTCGCGCACCACCGGCATCGCCGTGGTGTCGGTACTGATCGCCATCTTCTCGGTGGGCTTCCTCGCCTCCACCTTCCCGACCGGCGCCGACATCATGACCATCATCTTCTACAACGTCGGCGGGATCGTGATTTTCCTCGGCTTCGCCTGGTGGAAGTACAACCGCTACGAAGCCTCCCTCAGCGCCGAAGCACGCGCGAAAGAGGCCCAGCCGACGGCGCAGGTTGCCATGCAGACACCATAGCCACTGCATTGACTCTCAATCAAACCGGGTGGCCGTTGGCCACCCGCAAACCGTTGAACCAGAAAAGGAAAAGAGCATGAGCGAGACGATCGAGTTTGCCGAATTCAAACGGGTCGAGATGAAGGTGGGCAAGGTGCTGGAGGTGGTGCGTCACCCCGGTGCCGACAAACTCTACATCGTCCAGATCGATGTGGGTGGCGAGCGGCCGCTGCAGACTGTCACCAGTCTGGTGCCCTACTACAGCGAAGAGGAGCTGATGGGCAGCGAGGTGGTGGTACTGACCAACCTCAAGCCCACCAAGATGCGCGGCGAGCGATCCGAGTGCATGTTGCTCTGCGCCGAGACCCCGGACGAGAGCCAGAGCGTGCTGTTGCAACCGCGGGTGCCGATGGCGCCGGGCACCCCGATCGTCTGAATGGTATTGCGAGCCGGTGCGGGAGACGGTACCGGTTCACCAACGAGGTCGTCCTCGTGGCCCGATCATAACAAGAGAGTAAAGGGCGGGGCCGACAGACCCTTGCCGAACACATCACAGAGTCACAGCGTTCCCCGCAGGGAGCGCGAGTCCATTGGAGGACACCATGTCTGAATCCGTACGCGGCACCATAGGCAAGTTTGCCTTGTTGTCGATGACCTTTGCCGCCGTGTTCAACGTGCGCAACATCGTCAACAACAACATCGAGCTGGGGCTCAGCTCCGCCCCCATCTTCCTGCTGGCGACCATCGTCTACTTCATTCCGTTCGTCTTCATCATCGCCGAGTTCGTTTCGGCCAACAAAAACTCCGAGTCGGGGATGTACGACTGGCTTAAAAAACCGCTCGGCACCCGGATGGCCTATCTGGGCTCGTTTCTCTACTGGTTCGTGAACCTGTTCTGGTTTGTCTCCCTGCTGCCCAACGTCATCGCCTACGCCTCCTACGCCATGCTGGGTTATGAGTACAGCTTCTCGCCCATGGTCACCTCGATCATCTCCATCGTGCTGTTTGCGGCGGCAACCCACATCTCCACCAAGGGGGCGAGCTGGCTCGGCAAGATTGCCGAGATCGTGGCCTACGGGGTATTTGCCCTGTTCGCCATCTATGTGCTGGGCGCCCTCATGGCCCTGAGTGGCGATCATGTGCCGGCCCAGCCCATCACCCTGGAGGCAATGACTCCCACCGTCAACTGGGCGACGCTGGGCATCATGTGCTGGATCTTCCAGGCGGCAGGCGGTGCCGAAACGGCGGCGGCCTACCTCAATGACGTGAAGGGGGGCCAGAAGTCCTTTATCAAGGTAATCATCAGCGCCGGTATCGTCATCGGTGCCATGTATGCGGTCGGTTCCCTGCTGGTGAACGTGTTCGTACCGCGCGAGAGCCTCACCTATGCCGGCGGCATGGTGGAGATCTTCACCGGCATGGCGCAGTATTTCGGGCTCTCCGAGGCGCTGGTGGGCCGCTTCGTCGGCGTGGTGCTGTTCATCGCCATGTTCGGCTCCATGATGATGTGGACCTCGGCGCCGGTGAAGATCCACTTCTCCGAGATCCCGCAGGGGGTTTACGGCGAGAAGACCACCCAGCTCAACAAGCACGGCGTGCCGGTGCGCGCCGCCTGGTGGCAGTTTGTCTTCGTGTTCGCGATGCTGGTGGTCAACGGCTTCGGCTCCGAGTCGGTACAGCAGATGATGAACACCGCCATCAACCTCACCGCCGGTACCGCCATGTTGCCGCCGATCTTCATCATGGTGGCCTACTTCGTGTTCCGCTGGAAACATGACGATACCCCCCGTGACTTCCGCATGGGGTCGCGCAAGTTCGGGATGGGCGTGGTGTCGGTGCTGATCGCCATCTTCGTGGTGAGCATGAGCGCCTCCGCCTTCCCGGCCGGGGTGGATCTGGTGCGCGCCTTCTTCATCAACGTCTTTATGACTGCTGTCTTCTCGGCACTGGCCTACTGGTGGATCTCCCGCTTCGAGACGCGGCAGGCTAGCAAGCTTGCCGGCAATGAGAAGAAAACGGGCAACGGCAAGCTGGCCAGCCAGCGCTGATCGGCTGAGCGAAAAAGCGGGACGGGCGGCTTGGGTCGCCCGTTTTTTATCCATTTTTAGCCGTTTGGGAGCTTTCAGGGCTGGCTTATCGTCAACTTTTGCTGCGCAATATGGCGACGGCGTTAAGCATTGATGAACAATTATTCGCCGCTCAACTTTGCGCCTCTCCGTTATCGGGGTAAGCTGGAGGTTCGTTTTAGCGGGAGGTGCCAGACATCTCCCGCTCTGTTTCTTGTCCTCCCCAATCCTGACTGTCGCCATGGCTGCAGGATGCCCTTCTGATGGAGACCTTTTGCGTCTGGATCCCTTTACTGTTGTGCTGATTGCGGTGGTCACCCTGGCCTCCCTCTTTCCCTGCGAGGGGCAGGTGGCCGTCTGGTTCGGTCTGCTGACCAAGCTGGCGGTGGCGCTCCTGTTCTTCATGCATGGCGCCAAGCTGTCGCGCCAGAACCTGCTGGCGGGCCTCGGTCACTGGCGGCTCCATCTGGTGGTGATGCTCAGCACTTTCGTGCTGTTTCCGCTGCTCGGGCTGCTGCTCACCCCGCTGGTGCCGAGCTGGCTGAGCCCGGCTATCTACCTCGGCTTCCTCTATCTCTGCGCTCTGCCTGCCACCGTGCAGTCGGCCATCGCCTTTACCTCGATGGCGGGGGGCAATGTGTCGGCGGCGGTGTGCAGCGCCTCGGCCTCCAGCATCCTCGGCATCTTCCTCTCGCCGGTGCTGGTGGGGATGATGATCCACGTACAGGGGGAGGGGATCGACACCTGGCACTCCATCCAGTCCATCATGATGCAGCTGATGCTGCCGTTCGTGGTGGGCCACCTGTCGCGCCCGCTCATTGGCCGCTGGGTCGACAGCCATCGGCCGCTCATCGGCAAGCTGGATCAGAGCTCCATCCTGCTGGTGGTCTATGTGGCCTTCAGCGAGGCGGTGGTACAGGGGATTTGGCACCAAGTAGGCTGGTACGATCTGGCCAGTATTGTGCTGCTGAGCTGCGTCTTGCTGGCGCTGGTGCTCTGCTGGAACGTCTGGATCAGCCGTCGCCTCGGTTTCGACAAGGCGGACGAGATCACCATCGTCTTCTGCGGCTCCAAGAAGAGTCTCGCCAACGGGGTGCCGATGGCCAACGTCATGTTCCCGGCCGCCAGCGTCGGGGTGATGGTGCTGCCGCTGATGATCTTCCACCAGATCCAGCTGATGGTCTGCGCCGTGCTGGCGCGCCGCTATCACGAGCAGGGGCATTGATACTCGCGACGTTTTTTCTGTCATAACAAGAGGGAGGCCCGTTGGCCTCCCTCTTCTCATCTGCATGCCGACCGGCGGATTAGCGTTTGCGCCAGACGGTTAGCTGCGCCACCGTGTGCTGGTATTTGCGGGCGGTCTCGCGGATGACGAAAGGCACATCCCGCGGCGGGCAGTGCTCCTCGAACTCCGCCGCCAGCAGCCGTTGCAGCGCCTGATAGGTGGTGAGCGCCTCGCCGTTTTCACGAATGCCGCCGAGCCAGTTGGCGGGCGGGGTATATTCCGCCAGCCATGTATAGGGGCTGGTGAGCACCAGCAGGCCACCGCTGCGCAGCCGGGGAGCGATATCCCGCAGGAAGCGGGCGGGCTCCCGCAGCCGGTCGATCAGGTTGGAGGCGAGCACCAGATCGTAGTGGTCATATTTGGGCTTGAGGTTGCAGGCATCCCCCTGACTGAAGTGGATGCGCTCAGCCTGACTCGCCCCCAGCCCGTGGCTCGACAGGCGTGCCTCGCAATACTCCACCAGTTCACCCTCCAGCGGAATGGCGTAGCGGAAGCTGTCCTGGCTGGCGAGGGCCAGCGCCACGTCGATGAAGCGGGCTGAGTAGTCCACCCCGTCCACATGCTGGAAGTGGCGAGCCAGTTCGAAGCTGGCACGACCGGTGGCGCAGCCGATATCCAGCGCCCGCTGGTGGTTGCTGCACAGCTCGCCAGCAAGATCAGCAAGCGTCTTGGCGTAGTTGGCTACCCCGAAGTGGCTCGGGCCGTACTGGAAGTCGAGGTACTGAGCGACCAGCGTGTCGGTTTCATAGGGATTCACGATAACGGGTTCCTGATAACGGGAGACCAGATAGCGGAAACCCGCATGCTGGAAGAAGTGACGCCGGAAGGCGTAACGGGATGATTTGAGCGCTTCGTTACCCGTGCTGATCCAGCTGCCCCCCTTGATCAGGGTGTGCTTGCCATCAAAGGTGGGGGTGGAGAAGTCGTCGTAGAGCGGGTGGATTTTAAAGCCGTCGAAGCCGTCGATGGCGGTGCTGGTCCACTGCCAGACATTGCCCACCAGATCGAAGAACTCCCCTTGCGGGCAGGCATCCACCGGGCAGGAGGAGGCGAAACGGGCCAGATTGATATTGCCGGGGGCTTCCGTCCAGTCCGGCTGATCGCCGGGTAGCTGTTCGCGCAGCAGCTGCCACTCCGCCTCGCTCGGCAGCTGGATTGGCAGACCGGTGCGAGCTGCCTGCCAGCGACAGAAGGCAGCCGCCTCCAGCTGATTCACCTCGACTGGCCAGTCCCAGGGCATGGCGACCTGCTCGGTCATCAGCCGCAGCTGCAATTGTTCGGGCTCGGCGGGGTCACCCACCCAGAAGGTGGGCATCTGCGCCTTGGCGTACTGGCACCAGCTCCACCCCTCTTCATCCCACCACTGTTGCTGGCCGTAGCCCCCCGCCTGGACGAAGGCGAGGTACTCGGCATTGCTCACCAGCATGCGGCTGGCCTGAAACGGGGCCAGCTCGATATGGCGCTCGCCATATTCGTTGTCCCAGCCGTAGGTGGCGTCCTGCTTGCCAAGGCGCACCTTGCCGCCGGCCACCGGCAGCAGACTGTTGGCGGGTACCTGATCAATGCGGTGGCGGACTTCGGTACAGGCGGGCCAATAAGGCTGCGGCCGCACCCAGGCGAGTGGCAACTGGCGGAGCAGCACGCTGGAGGTCTCGAGGTGGATGCGCTCGTGCTCTATCCCCATCAGGATGACCCAGGCCGGGCTCTGCCAGTCGATGGGCAGGGTGAGCGGCATCTGGCGAATAAAATCGCACACCAGCGAACGGACTTTGGCCCGATAGCTGCGTAGCTCGCTGACTTTGGGCCAGTCGTAGTGGGTCTCGTCCAGATCGTCCCAGCTCATCTCGTCCACCCCGATGGCAACCATGGCCTCGATGCGGGCATCCAGCCGCTGGTCGATCAGGCGCGCCGCCAGCAGTTTGTTGATGAAGAAGGCGGCGGTGTGGCCGTAGTAGAAGATGAGCGGATGGCGCAGCGGGATCGCCTTGTTGAACCAGGCCCGCTCATCGGCCAGACAGTCGAACAGTGAGTCGTAGAGATCGAAGGTCTGGCAGAAGTAGGCGAGCAGCTCGCGCCGTTTCTGCTCGTGATCGCTGCCGGTCAGCAACGGGGTGCGAGTCGGCTCCGGCAGACCGGTGGCAGTGGAATAGAGAGGGCTTGCTTGGGTCACGCTCTGGCTCCTTGTTGGCAGTGAAGACTGACAAGACAGTGGTAATGACATTACCGCAATGGAGAGCTTGGTACGCACGAAGTACCACTATTGGCTCAACAGACCGGTACGGCAATCAAAAACTTCCACGGCTTGTCAGCTTAGCGACCGGCAGGACGACCCGCCAATCAGCCAAAATCATATCCGTTCGAGAATGGTTATTTTCACCAAAATATGGTCTAAATGGCTCTCTTAATTCTTCGGTTTGTTCTGGGTTTAATGGTTATTTCCTTTTGAATCATTAAGTTAATTTTTGGCTCACGCTTTGCAAAGCATGAAAACCAATTGGCCCTGGATGGCCAACACATAAGGAGGAGAGTAGTGATGAAATGGATGATGGTGGTCATGTTGATGGCAGGGCTCAGTGGTTGTCACTGGCTGGATCAGACCAGAGTGACCGGAACGGGAGCTGTGGTCGAGCGCCAGCAGGCGCTTGGTGACGGGGTGACCCGGGTGCTGGCGGGGGTGCCTGCCACCCTCCATCTGATTGCGGGGGAGCCGCGCGGTATCCTGATCAAGGGGCAGGAGAACCTGCTGCCCTATCTGGTGCTGACCGAGAGCGGCGACAAGCTGGAGATCGAGGTGAAGGAGGGTTACCGGCTCGATCCTACCGAGCCGCTGGAGCTGACCATCACCTTGCCTGTGTTGAACGAACTGGCATTGGCCGGGACCGGCAACGGCAATCTGAGCGGCTTCAAGGGCGATGAGCTGGTGCTGTCAGTGGCCGGTACCGGTGACATCGTCGCCAGTCAGCTGGAGCTGAAACGGCTGGAAGGAAATATCGCTGGAACCGGCAGTCTGGAGCTGGGCAGCGGTTCGGCACAGGCCATCGAGCTGAACATTGCCGGATCTGGCGATGTGCTCGGGAGCGAGATGCGCGGCAACGAGGTAGAGGTCAATATCGCCGGCAGTGGTGATGTGGCGGTACGGGCGCAGGAGACGCTGAAAGTCGGCATCGCCGGCTCAGGCAACATCGCCTACTGGGGCGATCCCAAGGTGGAGCAGCAGATCGCAGGCTCCGGCGGAGTGACCCGAGCGGGCAGTTGATATCAACCGATCACCACAACTGAAACAGGCCCGCAACGGGCCTGTTTTGATCAGAGGTGGCTGGCGTGAAAGCGCAGGTGCGCCTCGATAAAGCTCGCCACGAAGTAGTAGCTGTGGTCATAGCCCTCGTGGCGGTTGAGCTCCAGCGGCCACCCCTTGCTGGCCGCCACCTCGGCTAGCGCATCGATATGCAACTGCTCGGCGAGGAAGGGATCATCCAGCCCCACATCCACCAGGGTGGGCAGCGGTGTGACCGGCTGGTGGCGCAGCAGCTGGCAGGCATCCCACTCCTGCCACAATAGAGGATTGCTGCCGAGATAGGCGCCGAGCGCCTTCTGGCCCCAGGGGCAGCGGCTCGGGTGGCAGATCGGGCTGAACGCCGAGACCGAGCGGTAGCGACCCGGCTCCCGCAACGCGGCGATCAGCGCACCGTGACCGCCCATGGAGTGGCCACTGATGGCGCGTCGGGTCGAGACCGGGAAGTGGGTCTCTATCAAGTCAGGCAGTTCGCGGGTGACGTAGTCATACATCTGGTAGTGCGCCTGCCAGGGGATCTGGCTGGCGTTGACATAAAAGCCTGCCCCCATGCCGAGGTCATAACCGGGATCGTCCGCTACGCCGTCGCCACGGGGGCTGGTGTCCGGCGCCACCAGGGCGATGCCAAGCTCGGCGGCGATACGCTGGGCACCCGCCTTCTGCATGAAGTTCTCATCGGTGCAGGTGAGGCCACTGAGCCAGTAGAGCACCGGCACCTTCTGGCCGGTGAGGGCCTGGGGCGGCAGATAGATGGCAAAATTCATCTCGCAGCCGAGCACGCTGGCGTGGTGGCGATAGCGCTTGTGCCAGCCGCCGAAGCTCTTGTTGCTGCTGATAATCTCCAGATTCATCGAAGGACTCCTGCACCCCGCCCACGATGGCGGGCGGGGTGATCATGCTCAGTAGTGGATGACGGTGCGGATGCTTTTGCCTTGGTGCATCAGATCGAACGCCTCGTTGATCTGCTCCAGCGCCATGGTGTGGGTGATGAAGTCATCGAGGCGGAACTCACCCTGCATGTAGCGCTGCACATAGCTCGGCAGTTCGCTGCGACCGCGTACCCCGCCGAAGGCGCTGCCGCGCCAGACCCGACCGGTCACCAGCTGGAACGGACGGGTGCTGATCTCCTGACCCGCTCCGGCGACGCCGATAATGACCGACTCGCCCCAACCCTTGTGGCAGCACTCCAGCGCTGCACGCATCACCTTGACGTTGCCGATGCATTCGAAGGAGAAGTCGACGCCGCCATCGGTCAGCTCAACGATCACCTCCTGAATCGGTTTGTCGTAATCGTTCGGGTTGATGCAGTCGGTGGCGCCCAGCTTGCGGGCCAGCTCGAACTTGCTCTCGTTGATATCGATGGCGATGATGCGACCGGCCTTGGCCAGACGGGCACCGATCACTGCGGAGAGGCCGATGCCACCCAGCCCGAAGATGGCGATGCTCTCACCTTCCTTCACCTTGGCGGTGTTCATCACGGCGCCGATGCCGGTGGTGACGCCGCAGCCGAGCAGGCAGACCTCTTCCAGCGGGGCGGCCGGGTCCACCTTGGCGATGGAGATCTCCGGCAGTACCGTGTATTCGCTGAAGGTGGAGGTGCCCATGTAGTGATAGATGGGCTGGCCATCTTTCGAGAAGCGGGTGGTGCCGTCCGGCATCAGCCCCTTGCCCTGAGTGGCGCGGATCTTCTGGCAGAGGTTGGTCTTGCCGGATTTGCAGAACTTGCACTCGCCGCACTCGGGGGTGTAGAGCGGGATCACGTGATCGCCCACCTTGACGCTGGTGACCCCTTCGCCGACCGATTCGACGATGCCGCCCCCCTCGTGGCCGAGAATGCAGGGGAAGACCCCTTCCGGATCCTCACCGGAGAGGGTGAAGGCATCGGTGTGGCAGACGCCGGTGGCGACGATGCGCACCCGCACCTCGCCCGCTTGCGGCGGCATGACTTCTACTTCTTCGATGGAGAGGGGCTGGCCCGGGCCCCAGGCGATGGCGGCTTTACACTTGATACTTTGAACCTGTGCCATGAATGACATCCTTCTTGTTGAGCAGGGTGAACAGAGATGAGTTCGGGCATTCAGTGTAGTTTCCCGCCGATTTGGTGATAATGAGGGCAAATCTCAAATCACTTTTACACACAGGTAATAATGTTCGGCTGGGAAGGGATCTGTGAATTTGTCAGCGTGGCGGAGCAGGGGGGCTTTACTCCGGCGGCACGCAAGCTGGGAGTATCGGTGGCGCAAGTGAGCCGTCAGGTGGCGCAGCTGGAGGATCGGCTGCAGGCCAAGCTGCTGCTGCGCACCACCCGTCAGGTGCGGCTCACCGAGCTTGGCGAGATCTACTATCGCCACTGTCGTCAGCTGCTGGACAACCTCTACGAGGCGGAGCTGGCGGTGGGGCGCCATCAGGCGGTGCCGCAAGGCACCCTGCGCATCACGGCCCCCGTCTCCTACGGCGAGAGCCGCATAGCCCCGCTGGTGAACGACTTTATGGTGCGTTTCCCCCAGCTGGAGGTGACCCTCAACCTCACCAACCAGCTGCTGGATCTGGTGCACGAGGGCTACGATCTGGCGCTGCGGCTCGGCCACCTCAAGGATTCGACGCTGGTGGCGCGCAAGCTGGCGCAGCGGGTGCCCTATGTCTGCGCCTCACCGGCTTACACCGCCCGCCACGGCATGCCCAACAGCCTCTCCGAGCTGACCCGCCACACCTGTCTGGTGGGCAACAGCGACGAGTGGCACTTCACCCTGGATGGCCGCCCCCACAGCGTGCGGGTGCGCGGCTTGCTGCAGTGCAACAGCGGTCACGCCCTGCTGGACGCGGCGCTCAAGGGGATCGGCATTATCCAGCTGCCGGACTACTACGTGAGCGACCATTTGGCCCGAGGCGAGCTGATCGAGTTGCTGCCTGAACTGCGGGCCCCGGCCGAGGGGATTTGGGCCCTCTATCCCCACAATCGCCACCTCTCCCCCAAGGTGCGGCTGCTGGTGGATTATCTGGCCGAGCGGCTGAGCGACCCTCACCAACCGGCGCTGGTGATGCCGATAGGCTAGGGTGCTCCCCTGCCGTTGACTCACCGGCGGCGGGCGACAGGTGCGATGGCCTGAAAATAAAAGAGCCCTTGAGGAATCAAGGGCTCTTTTGCAGGTAGCAACCGGATGGTCAGTGACCCATTACTCGATATTCTGGATCTGCTCGCGCATCTGCTCGATGAGGACTTTCAGCTCGACGGCGGACTGGGTCACTTCGGCATTGATGGACTTGGAGCCCAAGGTGTTCGACTCGCGGTTGAACTCCTGCATCATAAAGTCGAGACGACGACCGCAGGCGCCACCCTTCTTCATGATCTTGTTGGTTTCGCTGATGTGCATCTCCAGACGATCCAGCTCTTCGGCCACGTCGATCTTCTGGGCCAGCAGCACGATCTCCTGCTCGATGCGGGCCGGATCCAGCTCCACCTTGGCTTCGGCCAGACGGTCGGTGAGCTTCTGGCGCTGCCACTCGATGATCTGCGGCAGGTGGACGCGCACCTTCTTCACTTCCACCTGAATACCGGCCAGACGCTGTTCGATCAGCGCCTTGAGGTTGGCCCCTTCGCTGGCGCGGGAGGCGAGGAAATCTTCCATGGTCTGGTCAAACCCGCCGAGCAGCTCGGTGGCAACCGCGTCCATGTCCTGTTCGGCGGCAGCCATGACGCCCGGCCAACGCAGTACGTCGACCGGGTTGAGCTGGCCCTGGCCTGCTTCTTTCATTACCCAGTTGGCGCTGTCGATGATCAGCTTGGCCAGCTCTTCATTGATATGGAGTTGGCTGGCAGCGGCCTGAGCGGCTTCAAAACGCAGGTTGCACTCCACCTTGCCGCGCTGCAGCTTGGCGCGGAAACGCTCACGCAGTACCGGCTCCAGGCTGCGCAGTTGCTCCGGCAGGCGAATGTAGGTTTCCAGATAGCGCTGGTTTACCGAACGAATTTCCCAAACGGCTGTGCCCCAGTCGCCCTTGAATTCCTTGCGGGCGTAGGCGGTCATGCTGTGAATCATTGATTGTTCCGGGCTTGATGAAGTGTGGCGGGATTATACCCAGCTGGGGGCAGGGCGTCAGCCGAAGTGTTGGTTTTAGCGGCTGATATTTGGGGCGGGATCACTTATAATCCCCCGCCAATTTGAGCCAGCCCAGAGGTCCGTTCCATGTCACGTCCAAGCGATCGCAGTGCCGCGCAACTTCGCCCAGTTACCATTACCCGCAATTTCACCAAACATGCAGAAGGCTCAGTGCTGGTGGAGTTCGGTAACACTCGCGTGCTCTGCACCGCCAGCGTTGACACCAGCGTGCCGCGCTTCCTGAAAGGGAAGAATCAGGGCTGGGTAACTGCCGAATACGGCATGCTGCCGCGCTCCACCCACTCCCGGATGAACCGCGAAGCGGCCTCCGGCAAGCAGAGTGGCCGCACTCTGGAGATCTCCCGTCTGATCGCCCGCTCCCTGCGCGCGGCGGTAGACCTGACTGCGCTGGGCGAGCACTCCATCACAGTTGACTGTGACGTGCTGCAAGCCGATGGCGGCACCCGCACCGCTTCCATTACCGGTGCCTGCGTGGCGCTGGTGGATGCGCTGAACTGGATGGTCGAGAAGGGCATGATCAAGCAGAGCCCGCTCAAGCAGATGATCGCCGCCGTCTCCGTCGGCATGTATCAGGGTGAAGCCATCTGCGATCTGGAGTACATCGAAGACTCCGCCGCCGAGACCGACATGAACGTGGTGATGACCGAAGATGGTCGCATCATCGAGGTGCAAGGCACCGCGGAGGCCGAGCCCTTCACCCATGAGGAGCTGCTGGAGATGCTGGCGCTCGCCAAGGGCGGCATCGCCGACATCATTGCGCTGCAGAAGCAGTCGCTCTCCTGATTTTAAAAACGCGGCATTGACCGCGTTTTTTTATACCCCCACACAAGACAACGACAAGCCAAGCAAGGAGCCAGAATGAAAGCCTACCAGCGTCAATTTATCGAGTTCGCCCTGGAGAAACAGGTCCTCAAATTCGGTGAATTTACCCTGAAATCCGGTCGTAAAAGCCCCTACTTCTTCAACGCCGGTCTGTTCAACAGCGGCCGCGATCTGGCCCGCCTCGGCCGCTTCTATGCCGCTGCCTTGATGGATGCCGGTATCGAGTTTGACGTGCTGTTTGGCCCGGCCTACAAGGGGATCCCCATCGCCTCCGCTACCGCGGTACAGCTGGTGGAGCAGCACGATGTGGATGTGCCCTGGTGCTTCAACCGCAAGGAGGCCAAGGATCACGGCGAGGGCGGCAATCTGGTGGGCAGCCCGCTTAAGGGACGCATCATGCTGGTGGATGACGTCATCACTGCCGGTACCGCCATCCGCGAATCCATGGATTTGATCCAGGCCAACGGCGCCTCGCTGGCGGGCGTGCTGATCGCGCTGGATCGTCAGGAGAAGGGCAAGGGCGAGCTCTCCGCCATTCAGGAAGTGGAGCGTGACTACGGCGCCCACATCATCGCCATCATCCAGATGAGCGACCTGATCGCTTATTTGGAAGAAAAGCTGGAAGAGAAGCAGGCCGAGCAGCCGGAGCTGGCGGCGCAACTGGCGGCCATGAAGGCTTACCGCGCCCAGTACGGTATCTGAGTTCCGCTCACACCGCGCAATAGCTGAATGCGGCGCCTTTTTGCTCTCTGGCAGCAAACGGGCGCCGTTTTTTCATCTGCAAAAAGTGGATCATGTGGCTTGAGCTTGCCCTTACAGTAAAGGTTAGGGTTTGCCAGTCGGCGTTTTGTGGTGCCGACGGGTTCCGGGGAGGAACAACATGACCACTCATCTTCAATCACCCATTCATCTGCAGTTGCCGCTCAGCGGCATGAGCTGCGCCAACTGCGCAGGCCGCATCACGACCGCCCTCAACAAGCTTGAAGGGGTATCGGCCACCGTCAACTTCGCGCTGGAGCAGGCAGCCATCGAGCTGGCCAGCCCTGACCGCCTGCCGGCGGTGCTCGACAGCATCAAAAGTCAGGGTTATGACTACGGTAGCGAGACCTTTTTGTTTCAAATTACCGGTATGACTTGTGCCGGTTGTTCGGCTCGACTGAACAAGATGCTGGTCGCGCTGCCCGGCGTTATCTCAGCCGAGGTCAACTTCTCCATCGAACAGGCCCGGATCGTGCTGGTGCCCGGGATGCAGACGCCCGCCGCTTTGCGCGAGCAGATCGAGGCGCTCGGCTTTGGCGCCCAGTTGGCACAAGGCTCGGCCAGCGGCCGCCGCCAGCAGTTGCTGGAGCGGGAAGCGCAGGAGGCCGCCACTGCCCGTCAGGCGCAAACCCGGGTCATCGTCTCGGCTTTGCTGACGTTGCCGCTGCTGGCGGGGATGCTGGCCATGGCCGGACTGTTCCCCTGGCATCTGCCCGCCTGGCTCGAGTTGCTGCTCGCCACCCCGGTGCAGTTCTGGATCGGTGCCCGCTTCTATCGCGGCGCCTGGCTCGCCATCAAGAACCGCGCAGCCAATATGGATGTGCTGGTTGCCACCGGCACCAGCGCTGCTTACTTCTACAGTCTCTATCTGTTGTTGACGCTGGGGATGGCCGCCAGCGGCAAGCTCTATTTCGAGGCGAGCGCCATCATCATCACCCTGATCTCCCTCGGCAAGTTGCTGGAAGCTCGGGCCAGACGCAGCACCCAGTCCGCTATTCGCGAACTGATGGCGCTGCGGCCGGAAACCGCCACCGTCTGGCGTGGCGAGAGCTGGCAGAGCGTCGCCATCGATGAGGTGCTACGCGGCGATCGGCTGCGGGTGCTGGTGGGTGAGCGGGTACCGGTGGATGGCAGAATCGTGAGTGGCGCCAGCGAGCTGGACGAGTCGATCCTCACCGGCGAGAGCCTGCCGGTGCCGCGCGGCGAGGGCGACAAGGTGCTGGGCGGCGCCATCAACCGCTCCGGCGTGCTGGAGATCGAAGCCACTACCGTGGGGGAGGATTCCAGCCTCAGCAAGGTCATCGCATTGGTGGAGAGTGCCCAGATGGGCAAGGCGCCGCTGCAACAGCTGGTGGACAAGGTCTCCGCCATCTTCGTACCTGTGGTGATGGCCATCGCCCTCTTTACCCTGCTGGTGTGGTACGCCATCAGCAACGACTTCGGTCAGGCACTGCTGGCAGCGGTGGCAGTACTGGTGATCGCCTGTCCCTGCGCGCTGGGGCTGGCAACGCCTGCGGCCATCGTCACCGGTACCGGGGTGGCGGCGCGCCACGGCATCCTGATCAAGGATGTAGATACCTTGCAGAAGGCCCACGCCATCAAGGCGCTGATCTTCGACAAGACCGGCACCCTGACTCAGGGCAAGCCGGTGCTGGCCAGCTGGAGCGGCAATGACGAGCAGTTGCATCTGGCCGCCGCCCTGCAGCAGGCGAGCGAACACCCGCTGGCACTGGCGATGCGGGAGGCCGTCGGCACAGAAGTGGCGTTGCCCCAGCCGGAGGCAGTGGAGGTGCGGGTTGGGGCCGGTATTGTCGGTCAGGTGGCGGGCCACAGGGTCGCCATCGGCAATGGTTCCCTGCTGGCCCAGCTCGGCATTGATCAGCCGAAACAGGATGAACAAGCCGCCGATGGGGCGACCCGGGTTTGGGTTGCCATCGACGGTGCTGTGGTTGGTATCGCTGCTTTGGCCGATACCCTGCGCCCCGAGAGCCCGGAAGCCATCGCCACCCTGCGCCAGCGCGGCATCGCCAGCTGGCTGGTGAGCGGCGATGCACCGGCGCCGGTGACCCATATTGCCGCCAAGCTGGGGCTGGACGGGGCCTTCGACTCCGTGCTGCCAGCGGGCAAGGTGGAGAAAGTGGAGGCGCTGCGGGGGCAAACTCGCGGGCTGGTGGCCATGGTGGGGGACGGGGTGAACGACGCCCCGGCGCTGGCGGCGGCGGATGTCGGTATCGCCATGGGCTCCGGCTCCGACGTGGCGATGGAGACCGCTTCCATCACCCTTATGCGCTCTGATCCGCGGCTGGTGGCCGATGCCATCGATATCTCGGCGGCCACCTGGCGCACCATACAGCAGAATCTGTTCTGGGCCTTCGTGTTCAACATCATCGGCATTCCGCTGGCGGCGCTGGGCTACCTGAGCCCCGAGCTGGCGGGGGCTGCCATGGCCCTGAGCAGCATTACCGTTTTGAGCAATTCCCTGTTATTGAAACGCTGGCAGCCCAGGGCGGCGCACGGGCCAGCATCCAACCCGATCAGTAAGGAGGCATAAATGAATATCAGCAAGGTTGCCAAGGCCACTGGGCTGACTGCCAAGACCATCCGTTATTACGAGAGCATTGGCCTCATCACAGCCCCGGTACGCAGTGACAACGGCTATCGCAGTTACACCGAGGGGGCGCTGCGCGAGCTGCGTTTCGTCAAGCGGGCGCGGGAGACCGGCTTCAATCTGGAGGAGTGTCAGGAGCTGCTGGCGCTCTACCGTGACGAGCACAGAACCAGCGCCCAGGTGAAGAAGCTGGCGCAGGAGAAGATCGTCGATCTGCGCGCTCGCATCGCCGGGCTGCAGGCGATGCTCAGCTCGCTGGAGGGGTTGGTCTGCTGCTGTCACGGGGATGAAAATCCCGAGTGCCCGATCCTCGACGAATTGGAGAAGGGGTGAGCAAGGGCTCACCTGCCAGCGCAGAAGAAATCGTTGTTGATTGATTAACTTCTTAATAAGCGGCGCTTTATTGTTGCGGGTCAGGGGGTAATGGTAGACTGCTCGGCTCTTGTACAGGAGTACTCAGTTGACCCAGAGTGTGACACGCCAGGTTAAGCAGGCCATCATGGCCCAGCTCTATACCCATGCATCGTTCAGTCTCCCCTGTTTGGGCGTGTTGGCATTTGGCTGGAGTCTACTGTTTCACGACTATCTACCCGCCATCGAAGCGCTCGGTTGGCTGGCAGGCACTTTCCTGTGGCTGCTGGGTCGGGGCTGGCACCTGCGCTGGCGCCGAGCCCGCCTGCACCAGACGCCGTTGCCGGTGCTGGAGCGGGAGCTCTTTATCGGAGCCACCATCACCTCCATCATCTGGGCTCTCGGGGTGCTGCTCTACATGGACAAGCTGCCCGATACCTACCGGGCCGCCATGATGATGCTCTCCAGCCTCATTCTTACCGGCAGCGCCATCATGCTGTTTGGCAGCCGCCGTACCCTCTATGGTTCCGCCCTGCCGCTGGGCATGGCGATGCTGTTCGAGCTGGGCAATGGCAACGAGCAGGAGCGGATTGTCTCCTGCATGCTGGCGGGCTATCTGTTTGTCTTTCTGCCGACCCTGTTGCGCCGGATGCGGCGGGATCAGATCGCCTCGCTCCACCACCGTTTCTCCAACGCCGAACTGGTGGCCGAGCTGAAGGCTGTCTCCGAGCATTTGCGTCTCACCTCCCGCCTCGACGGCCTGACCGGCATCGCCAACCGCGCCCATCTCGACGACTCTCTGGAGCGGGCCTGGCGGCGCTGTCACCGCGCCCGAGCGCCGTTGTCGCTGGTGCTGGTGGATGTGGATTACTTCAAGCAGTTCAACGATCTCTACGGCCATCAGCTGGGGGATGACTGCCTGCAACAGGTGGCGGGCTTGCTGGCCGAGGTGGAGCGGCGCGAGGACGATCTGGCGGCCCGTTACGGGGGCGAAGAGTTTGCCTTGCTGCTGCCCTGCACCGGCATGCAGGGGGCATTGCAGGTGGCGGACAATGTCCGGCAGGCGCTCAAGGAGCTGGCCATCCCGCACCAGAAGTCACTGGTCTCCGGTCGGGTCACATGTAGTTTTGGTGTTGCGACACTGATACCGGACAACAGCATGAAAATCGCCGATTTGATCCAAAAAGCGGATGCGGCACTCTATCAGGCCAAGCATAATGGGCGGGATCGAATCGAAGTAGCCTTGATGGGTAAGGTTGCCTGAATTTAACGTGACAGATTAAAGAGGTTGTCTATGCAATGTCATCGTATCGAAGAGCTGCTGGAGTTGTTGCAGCCTGCCTGGATCAAGGAACAGGATCTCAGCCTGGTGCAGTTTGTTGCCAAACTGGCCCAAGAAGCGGGATTCGAAGGGCCTCTGTCCGAGCTGACCGACGACATGCTGATCTATCACCTCAAGATGCGGGAATCCGATAAGCAGGCGATGATCCCCGGTCTGGCCAAGGATCATGTGCCCGATTTCAAAGAGGCACTGCTCAAGGCCCGCGGAATCAAGTGAATCTTTATCGGAAGCGCATCACCTCGGGGTGATGCGCTTTTTTGTTGCCGAAAATTGCGATCCAACCCCAATATTAGATACATCTAATCCACACAATTAGCATGCTGTTTAAGATATAATCCGCTCCATAACAAATAAGGGAGCGATGTCTTGCAATGGCCGACCACGATAAAATCGATATCAAGGACGTCACCGACAAGGGCGTAACCGGGACCTTCAACCCCAATACGTTCAAAGCCAGCGACGACAGATTCAACCCGGGCAACCGCATCTATGTGCGGGCCCAGAAAGGGTATTGGCAGCGGATGCGCAAGGCCATGGGCTGGTTCTTTGTGGCGCTGTTCGTGCTGTTGCCCTGGCTGCGTTACGACGGGCGACAGGCGGTGCTGTTCGACCTCGGTCATCAGCAGTTCCATATCTTTGGCGCCACCATCTGGCCGCAGGATCTGACCCTGCTCGCCTGGCTCTTCATGATCGCCGCCTTCGGACTCTTCTTTATTACCACCTTCCTCGGTCGGGTCTGGTGTGGCTATCTCTGCCCGCAGACGGTCTGGACCTTCATGTTCATCTGGTTTGAAGAGAAGCTGGAAGGGCCCGCCAACAAACGGCGCAAGCTGGACGAGGCGCCCTGGAGCGGCGAGAAGCTGGCCCGCAAGGGAGCCAAGCATCTGGCCTGGCTGGCGATCTCGCTGGTAACCGGCCTGACCTTCGTCGCCTACTTCCAGGATGTAACTGAACTGGTGCCGGACCTCTTCACTCTGCAGGCCAGCGGATGGGTGCTGTTCTGGGTGATCTTCTTCACCATCATCACCTACGGCAACGCGGGCTGGATGCGTGCCATCATGTGTATCCACATGTGCCCCTATGCCCGCTTCCAGTCCGCCATGTTCGACAAGGACACCTTCATCGTCGGCTATGACACCAAGCGTGGCGAGACCCGTGGCGCCCGCTCCCGCAAGGCGGATCCCAAGGCGATGGGATTGGGTGACTGTATCGACTGCGATCTCTGCGTGCAGGTTTGCCCGACCGGTATCGATATCCGCGATGGCCTGCAGTATGAGTGCATCAACTGCGGTGCCTGCGTCGATGCCTGCGACCAGACCATGGAGCGGATGGGCTACCCGAAAGGGCTCATCAGTTACACCACCGAGCACAAGCTGGCCAACGACTCCACCCATGTGGCTCGGCCCAAGTTGATTGGTTACGGGCTGGTGATGGCGGTGATGCTGGGGGTCTTTGTCTACAACGCCATGTCCATCATGCCGATGGGGCTCGATATCCTGCGGGATCGCAACCAGCTGTTCCGCGAAAACAGCGAGGGGCTGATTGAGAACACCTACACCCTCAAGATCCTCAACAAGACCCTGCAGTCCCAGACCTACCAGCTGGATGTGGAGGGCTTGCCCGAGTATCAGTGGTTCGGCCCCCGTGAAGTGACCCTGAAGGCGGGCGAGATCTACACCCTGCCGGTCAGTCTGGCGGTCGATCCCTACAACCTGAAACGGCCGGCGCTGGATATCCAGTTCGTGCTGAAACGGGAGGGGGCAGCGCCCGATGACAGCAAGGGCAACCTGCGCCAGGGCAGCAAGTTTATCAGCCGCTTGTAACTGCGCGTGACTGCGGGCCGGGCGTGACACCAGTCCGGTCACCAGCGAGCACGGCAATGCCGGTCAGTAGTGATAGAATGGGGCGCAACGGCGCCCCTTTCTTATGGTGGATGACATGCGTTTCAACTATTCCGACCTCAATCCCGACCTCATCATGGATGCGCTCGATCTCAGTGGCCTGCGGCTCGACTCCGGCCTTATCGAGCTCAACAGCTACGAAAACCGGGTCTACCAGTTTCAGGATGAGGATCGTCGCCGCTATGTGGTGAAGTTCTACCGTCCCGGCCGCTGGAGCCGGGCCCAGATCCTCGAGGAGCACGAGTTTGCCACCCGTCTCGCGGAGGCTGAGATCCCGGTCGCCGCACCGCTCGCCTTCGCGGGCGAGACCCTGCTGGAGCACGAGGGCTACCCCTTTGCCATCTGGCAGAGCGTCGGTGGCCGCCAGTTCGAGGTGGATAATCTCGACCAGCTTGAGTGGGCGGGGCGTTTCCTCGGTCGCATTCATCAGATCGGCGCCAGCAAGCCGTTTCATCATCGGGTGCGGCTCGATGTGGAGAGCATGCTGCATGAACCGCGTCAGCTGCTGGCGTCTGGCGAGTGGCTGCCGAGCGGGCTGGCGAAGCAATTCTTCGGGGTGCTCGACGAACTGATCAAGCATGTCAGCGACGCCATGACCCTGGATGTGGCGCAGATCTCCCTGCATGGCGACTGCCACCCGGGCAACATCCTCTGGCGTGACGGTCCCATGTTTGTCGACCTCGATGATTGCCGCACCGGCCCCGCGATTCAGGATCTCTGGATGATGCTCAGCGGCGAGCGCCACGAGCAGCAGATCCAGCTCGATACCCTGCTGGCGGGCTACGAGGAGTTTATGGAGTTCGACTCGCGGGAGCTGGCGCTGATCGAGCCGCTGCGGGCGATGCGCATCGTTCACTACATGGCGTGGCTGGCGCGGCGCTGGGAAGATCCCGCCTTCCCCCGTCACTTCCCCTGGTTCAATACCGATCACTACTGGCGTCAACAGATAGCGACCCTGCACGATCAGCTGGAGGCACTCAAGGCGCCACCGCTGAGCCTGATGCCAAACTGGTGAAATAGAAGGGATCTTGCGCGGCAAGGGGGACTCGATCTCCGGCCCTGACCATTGACGTCAGCATGGCGAAACAATAGGCTTGGCACTGCTTCGGTTCGCCGGGCGTGCCTCACAGTGATCCCTTAACAGGAAACATCATGAAAAAAGTTCTATTTTTCCTTGCTGCCATGCTGATGATCCCCATGGTTCACGCCGCCCCCGAGTTCAAGGAAGGCGTCAACTACGATGTGGTCAAACAGACTGGCAGTGCCCAGCCGGAAGTGATGGAGTTTTTCTCCTACTACTGCCCGCACTGCGCTACCTTCGAACCGATCGTTGAACAGTTGAAGGCCGGGTTGCCAGAGGGTGTGCCCCTCAAGAAGAACCCGGTTGCTTTCCTCGGCCGCGAGATGGGCCCCGAGATGCAGCGTGCCTACGCCGTTGCCAGCCTGCTCAATGCCGAAGCCAAGCTGACTCCGGCCATCTTCAACAAGATCCACACCCAGCGTCAGCCGCCGATGAGCCGTGACGATGTGAAGAAGATCTTCGTGGACAACGGCGTACCGGCTGAAGAGTTCGACGGTGCCGTCGACAGCTTCGCCGTCTCCGGCATGGTCTCCCAGTTCGATCGCAACACCGAGAGCTACAACATTCGCGGTGTACCGGCCTTCCTGGTGAACGGCAAGTACATGGTGAAGATTGAATCCATCACCTCTCAAGAGCAGTTCAACAAGCTGGTGCAGTTCCTGCTGGCCAAGAAAGACTGATACCCCTTGAGTCGATAAAAAAGCCCGCCGGTGCGAACCGGCGGGCTTTTTGTTTTCTGGCGATCTCGAAGATCAGACCCCGACGTGGAACGCCTGCTTGAGGTTGCGGATAAACTCCGCATCCCGACAGAGGGTCTTGCCCGGGCTGTCGGAGATCTTGGCAACCGGGCCGCCATTGCACTCGATCAGCTTGAAGACGATGTTCATCGGGCTGACACCGGGCAGATCGCAGGTGAGCTTGGTGCCGATGCCGAAACTGGTGTTGATGCGGCCACGGAAGTGACGGAACAGCTGCACCGCCTTGTCGAGGTTGAGCCCGTCGGAGAAGACCAGGGTCTTGTCGGTGGGGTCGATGCCGAGGCGCTGATAGTGGCTGATCGCCTTCTCGCCCCACACCACGGGATCGCCGGAGTCGTGACGCAAGCCCTGATAGCTGCTGGCCAGCTCGAAGTCGAAGTCCCGCAGGAAGGCATCCATGGTGATGCAGTCGGTCAGGGCGATGCCGAGATGGTCGGTGAACTCGTCCAGCCAGCTGGTGAGGGCGGCGCGCTGGCTGTGCTCCAGTGGGAAGCCGAGCTGCTGGTGTGCCTGGAACCACTCATGGGCCTGGGTGCCGACAGCGGGCAGCTTGTACTTCTGGGCCAGCATGTAGTTGCTGGTGCCGCGAAACGCCGGCAGCCGCTCCTTGAGGCGGCCCACTACCGCATCCTGTACCGCGTGAGAGAAGCGGCGGCGGGTGCCGAAGTCGATGAGGTTAAACTCGCTCATCTCGTCGCTGCTCAGCTCCTTCTCCAGCTTGTCGATCTTCTGATCGAGCCGCTCCAGCGCATGGCTGACGCCGAACTGGGGATAGCGGAAGCGGTTGCGCATCTCGCTGATGATGGCGAGCACCGGGATCTCCCACAGGATCACATCCTGCCAGGGGCCCTCGACCCGCACATTGATGCGGCCATCCTGCTCGAACACCTTGAGCAGCGAGGCGTCGAGCGGCTTGCGGCGCAGGTGGTCGAGGTAGTCAGGGGTGAAGAAGGGACGCTCGGCCAGAAAATCGAGCTCTGGCCTGGTCAGTCGCAGGGATCCGGCGAGGCGCAGTTGCTCCTCGATCTGCCCCATCATGGGCAGCAGATCCTCTTCATTGCGGCTGTGAAACTCGGCTACCACCTCGGCATCCGGATAGCGATGGAACACCGCCTGCTGCATATGCAGCTTGTAGGCGTCGGTGTCGAGCAGGCTGGTGAGGATTGGAGGCATATCAGGCTCCTCGCAGACTGGTGAGCACGATGGTGCTCCCCTGCCGCATATGTAACGTGCAGGCATCGGTGTCGAGCAGGCTGGTAAGAATCGGTGGCATATCAGGCGTCCAGCAGGCGTTGTACATCGATCAGGGTCTGGGCCAGTTCGGCGCCAGCCTCAATCATCTGGGTGTGGGCGCTGGCAACCGTCGCGGGCGCGATGCCACGGCAGGCATCGAGATGGACGATCACCCGGAAACCGGCGCGGCGCAGTTGCAGCACGCTGGTTTTGACACAGTAGTCGGTGGCGAGGCCGCCGACCAGTACGGTATCGACCTTGCGGGCTTGCAGGAATTCGATGAGTCCGGTGCTGCGCCGTTCGGCCAGGTCGTGGAAGCAGGTGCCGTAGGGATGGAGATCCGGTTCGACCCCCTTCCAGACGAAGAAGTCATAGTCGATGGGAGCGGGCAGGCCGTCGAGCAGCTCGAAGCCCTTGCTGCCCGGTACGCAGTGCACCGGCCAGGTGAGGTCGGCGTTGGGCAGATCCAGCGGCAGCAGCATGCCGGCGGGGTCAGAAACGGCCCAGTCGGCATTGGCGGGGTGAGAGTCCTTGCTGCCGATCCGCAGCGTGGCGAGGGTGGCCTGAGCGTTGAGCGCAGCCACAATATCATCACCGCCCGCAACGGGCAGTTCGTTCGGGCAGAGGGGGGTAAAGCCCTTCTGCGCATCAATATCCAGGCTGGCGACGGTTCCCATGATTGGCTCCTGCACATACTATTCGTGTGATATTATCTACCAAACATTAATGGAAGGCGAGCAGGGCGATCGGCATGCTGAGAATGAGTCTGGATATGGTGGTGCTGCGGTTGCATGAGGAGCGGCTCGAGCTGCTGCTTGAGACCCGCGATCGCCCCCCCTTTGCCCACTGCTGGCAACTGCCGGCGCTGCGCATCGACGAGACCCGGGATCGGGATCTGGATGCCGCCCAGCGCCGCCTGCTGGCGGAGTGGGGGCTCGGTCACTGCTACAGCGAGCAGGTCTGCACCCTCGGCAACCTGGAGCGGGATCCCCGCGGCTGGTCCACGACCCTGGTCTATCTCTGCCTAGTGGATCCGGAAGTGGAGGCGATCCACGGCTGCTGGCATCCGCTCGCCAACCTGCCGGGGCTGAGCCTCGCCTTCGACCATGTCCAGCTTATCGCCAAGGGGCTGGAGCGGCTGCGGATCAAGAGCCGCTACAGCACCCTGCCGCTGCAACTGCTGGGGCCCGAGTTCACCCTATCCGAGGTGCAGCGCGCCTTCGAAATCATCCTGCAAACACCCATGAATACGGCGGCATTTCGCAAGCGGATCCATCGCGCCGACATTCTGGTGGATACCGGTCGCAAGCGTACCGGCAAACAGCGCCCCGCCATTCTCTATCGGCTGGAGAGTCCCTGCTGCGTGATGTTCGATCAGGTGATGCATGGAGCGGAAGCATGAGTGAGACCGGCGTGCACAAGGTGCTGGTGAGTGCCTGCTTGCTGGGTCAGCCGGTGCGTTACGACGGTCAGAGCAAGGGGATCGTCAGCGACTGGCTGAGTGCGCTGGGTGCTGAGGGGCGGGTGCTGGCCTTCTGCCCCGAAGTGGCGGGCGGTTTGCCGACCCCGCGCCCTCCTGCCGAGCGGCAGGGCGAGCGCGTAGTGACGGCGAGCGGACTGGATGTGACTGCCGAGTTTGATTGCGGCGCCGAGCTGGCACTGGAAATCTGTCAGACGCAGGGCATTCGCTTCGCCCTGCTGAAAGAGGGGAGCCCCTCATGTGGCAGCGGCCGTATCTATAACGGCCGCTTTGAAGGGGTTTCTGTGGCGGGCGAGGGCAAGACTACCACCCTGCTACGCCGCCACGGTATTGCCGTTTTTTCCGAAGATCAGTTGGTCGAGTTGGCCTCGGCACTCTCTTTGGATTCCTCCCCGGATTTGGCGGCAACCGGCAGCGGCGCCTGACCGCTCTGCCACCCCTCCAGCACCTCGTCCTTCTCCTGCCAGCGCTGGTTTAGCCACTCCTGAAAACCGCGCTTGAACTGCTTGTCGTTGAAGTAATCTCCTATCAGCTGCTCATTCACCGGCAGCTCCTCAATCCGCACCTGAATGCGTTTTACCCGTCCCATCAGGAAGTCCTTGAACGGGGTCTCGGCGTTGTCCGGATAGCGGATGGTGACGTTGATCAGGCTGTCGAACTGTTCGCCCATGGCCGCCAGTGTAAAGGCCAGCCCCGCCGCCTTGGGCGGCATCAGATGACGGTAGCGGGAGCGTGCTGCGTCCCGTTTCTGCTCGGTGAAGCGGGTCCCTTCCACGAAGTTGATGACGGTAGTGGGGATATGGCGAAACTTCTCGCAGGCGTTGCGGGTGGTCTCGATATCCTTGCCGCGCAGGTGCGGGTTCTTCAGCAAAAACTCCCGTGAGTAGCGGCGCATAAAGGGCATATCGAGCCCCCAGCAGGCGAGCCCCAGCAGCGGGATGTAGATGAGCTCGTGCTTCATGAAGAACTTGGGCACCGGCAGCCTATCGCGGAACAGGTGGCCGAGCACCACGATATCGGTCCAGCTCATATGGTTGCTGATGATGAGATACCAGCCATCCTTGCGCAGCCTGGTGCTGTCCTCCACCTGCCAGTCGATGCGGGTGGTGAGGCGGATCACCAGCGCATTGCAGGCCAGCCACAGGCGCATGAAGCGGTTGTTGAGGCGGCTGCAGGCGCGGCTAAAGACCGGGATCGGCAGCAGCAGTTTGGCCAGCGACACCAGCAGGATCAGGCTGGCGCACAAGGCGGTGAAAAGGATGGTCAGGCCGGCGCTGATGATCAGCACCAGCGGGCCGGGAAGCAGGGATAGCATGAATGTTTACTGCGCCTTGGTTGCCAGCAGTTGGCTCAGGGTCTGGTCCTTTTCGTGCCAGATCCCGTTCAACCACTGTTGAAACTCTTGTTGGAACTCGGGGTCATTGAAGTAATCCCCCACCAGCTTGCGGTCGATCGGCAAATAGCGGACCTGAACCTTGATTTGCCCGACCCGGCCACACATGAAGTCCCAGTAGCTGGGGATGCCGTCCGGATAGGCGATGGTGACATCCACCAGTTGATGCAACTGATCACCCATAGCGGCCAGAGTAAAGGCGATGCCCCCCGCTTTCGGGAGCAGCAGATGACGATAGGGCGAGCCCTGCTTCTGATGCTTGCTGCCGGTGAAGCGGGTGCCTTCGACGAAGTTCATCACACTCACCGGAATGTGGCGGAACCTGGCGCAGGCCTTACGGGTCGTTTCAATGTCTTTTCCCTTCAGATGGGGATGTTTTTCCAGAAATTTTCTGGAATATCGCCGCATGAAGGGGAAGTCGAGCGCCCACCATGCCAGACCGAGAAAAGGTACCCAAATCAGCTCTTTCTTGAGGAAAAACTTCAGGAAGGGGATTTTTTGGTTAAAAACCCGCTGCAGTACCAGTATGTCGACCCAGGATTGATGGTTGGCAATCACCATATACCACTCATTCCGGCGCCCTTTGTCCACTCCGACCACCTCGAAAGGGGTTTTGATGATGGTTTTCTGGATCAGATTGTTGAAACCGATCCAGCAGCTGGCACAGCCATCCAGCAGCCAGTTGCAGAGGGTGCGCCACCCCTTGAGGGGGAGCAGGAGCTTGAGCAGACCCAGCGAGAAGATGGGGACAAACCAGAAGAGGGTGTTGAAAAAATAGAGCAGGGTGGAGAGGCTGCCGCGCAGTCGCTCTGTCAGCTTTTTGGGCATGAGTCGGGTCCGTCTTGCTGTCGATAAAGGGCCATCAAGTGGTCAGATCTGTGGCCATAATATCAGCCGATTGCCCGTGAGACCATTCAGAGCCGTTACGGGGTTGGACTCACCCTTTTCCCTCCTGTCAGCTGCTGCGCAGTCGCGACAGCAGCCGGTCCATGGCGCGATAACCGAGCGCCTCGATAAGATGCTCCTTGCCGATGGCGGATTGCCCCGCCAGATCGGCGATGGTGCGTGACACCCGCAAAATGCGGTGCCAGGCCCGGATACTGAGCCCCAGCTTCTGGATGGCATTCTCCAAAAATTCGGCATCTTGCGGTGATAGTCGGCAAATATCCTCTATCTCGCGGCTATCAAGCAGGTTGTTGAGCTTGCCGTTGCGGCTCAGCATCCGCTCCCGTGCCGCCAGCACCCGATCACGGATCTGCTGGCTCGACTCCCCCCGCTCCGCCTTGCCGGTCAGGCTCCCCTTGGGCAGCAGCGGCACCTCCACCGTCAGGTCGAAGCGGTCGAGAAAGGGGCCGGAGAGCTTGCCGAGGTAGCGCAAGATCTGATCCGGGCTGGAGCGGGTCTGGCCGTCACCATAGTGGCCGCAGGGGCTGGGGTTCATGGCGCCCACCAGCTGGAAGCGAGCGGGGAAATCCACCTGACGGGCGGCCCGGCTGATGGTGATGTGGCCCGTCTCCAGCGGCTCGCGCAGGGAGTCGAGCACCTTGCGCTCGAACTCGGGCAGCTCGTCGAGAAACAGCACCCCGTTGTGGGCCAGCGAAATTTCGCCGGGCCGCGGGTGGCTGCCACCGCCCACCAGCGCCACCGCCGAGGCACTGTGGTGGGGCGTGCGATAGGGTCTGTGGTGCCAGTGACCGGCGCGCGGGGTGAGGCCGCCGATGGAGTGGATGGCGGCGGTCTGCTGCGCCTCCTGCTCGCTCAGCGGTGGCAGAATGCCGGGCAGACGGCTGGCCAGCATGCTCTTGCCGGTGCCGGGCGGGCCGATGAACAGCAGGTTGTGGCTGCCGGCGGCGGCGATCTCCAGCGCCCGCTTGGCCTGTGACTGGCCGATCACATCCTGCAGATCCGGTACATCGGGCAGGCTCTCCGCGCTTTGTTGAGCCGGCAGTGGCAGCTCGTACTGGCCGGCCAGCCAGGCGGTGACGGCCAGCAGTTGGTGGGCGGTACGCACCTCGGCATCCTGAATGAGAGAAGCTTCCGGGCCGTTCTCCCGCGGTACCAGCAGGGTGCGCCCCGCATCCCGGCAGGCGAGCACGGCGGGCAGCACCCCGAGCACAGGGCGGATCTCGCCGGTCAGGGCCAATTCCCCTAAAAATTCGTGATCGAGCAGGTATTTTGCAGGTATTTGTTTGGAAGCAGCGAGAATCCCAATGGCGATGGCCAGATCGAAACGGCCCCCCTCCTTGGGTAGATCAGCGGGGGCCAGATTGACCGTGATGTGTTTGCTCGGGAACTCGAAATTGCCGTTGAGCAGGGCGCTGCGCACCCGATCTCGCGACTCTTTCACCGAGGTTTCCGGTAGGCCGACCATGTTGAAGGCGGGCAGGCCGTTGGAGAGGTGAACTTCCACTGTAACTTGCGGGGCCGCGATCCCGAGGCTGGCACGGCTATAAACCACAGCTAATGACATAAATCCCGTCCTTGAGTTGATATATGTTCTGACTAACTGCTTGTTGTTGGTTTTTTATTCCAAAGTTCCGGCTGGGGAATAGCCAAAATCAGTGGGTTGTCACAGAAAAAAGCCTTGCCCAATAAAAATCACCGTGCTAGTTCTAATAGCCATTCGCGGTGAAAATCGCCCCAATTTCACAGGATTTCCGGTTGTAACTATGAACATGGCCTCCCGTTTCGTCAGCATTATTGTGGTCCTAGTGGTGATTATTATCTCACCGCTCGGGGCTCGTTTAGCTGCACGGAACAAGGGATAGACCCACCACCGGACAGAACGAAACAAGCGACCCCCGAGCCTCACAGCTCGGGGGTTTTTTTTCGACCAAAGGACAGGATTTTCCACATGAACGGCGCGCAGTTTTTGGTACAGGCTCTCAAGAAACAGGGTGTGACCCAGGTGTTTGGTTACCCGGGCGGGGCCATCATGCCGGTCTACGATGCTCTGTATGACGGTGGTCTGGCCCATCAGCTCTGCCGCCACGAGCAGGGCGCCGCCATGGCTGCGGTTGGTTATGCCCGCGCCTCTGGTCAGGTGGGCGTCTGCATCGCCACCTCCGGCCCCGGCGCCACCAATCTGGTGACCGGTCTGGCGGAGGCGCTGCTCGATTCGGTGCCGCTGGTGGCCATCAGCGGTCAGGTGCCCTGTTCCGCCATCGGCACCGATGCGTTTCAGGAGGTCGATGTGCTCGGCATGTCCCTCTCCTGTACCAAGCACTCCTTCATGGTGACCGATGCCGCCGATCTGGGGCGCGTGCTGGCAGAAGCTTTCGCCATCGCCACCGAAGGTCGCCCCGGCCCTGTGCTGATCGATCTCCCCAAGGATGTGCAACTGGCCGCGGTGCCTGCCCAGAGCCCGCTGTTTGCAGTGGAAGAGCCGGAGGTGCTCAACCCCACGGAGCTGGCCGCGGCCCGCACCCTGCTGGCTGCCGCCGAGCGTCCGGTGCTTTACGTCGGTGGCGGGGTAGGCATGGCCAATGCCGAGCAGCAGTTGCGTGACTTTGCTGCCGTCACCGGCATGCCAGCGGTCACCACCCTCAAGGGAATTGGTGCGCTCGACCCCGACAGCCCTGTTTATCTGGGCATGCTCGGCATGCACGGCACCAAGGCGGCCAACTACGCGGTGCAGCAGTGCGATCTGCTGCTGGTGGTAGGGGCTCGTTTCGATGATCGGGTGACCGGCAAGCTGGAGGAGTTTGCTCCCGAGGCCAAGGTGATCCATCTCGATGTGGATGCCGCCGAGTTCGGCAAGCGCCGTGCCGCCGAGGTGGGTATCACCACGGATCTCAAGCAGGTGTTGCCACGCCTCGCCATGACTCTCGACATCGCCCCCTGGCGTGAGCACTGCGCCGCCATGGCCCGCGAATATGCGTTTCGCTACGACCATCCGGGTCAGGCCATCTATGCCCCGGCCCTGCTCAAACAGCTCTCCGCCAGGCTGCCTGATACCAGCGTGGTCGCCTGCGACGTGGGTCAGCACCAGATGTGGGTGGCCCAGCACATGCGTTTCACCAGCCCGCGCAACCACCTCTCCAGCGCCGGTCTCGGCACCATGGGGTTCGGTCTGCCCGCCGCCATCGGCGCCAAGATGTCGCGCCCGGAGGATGAAGTGGTGCTGGTGAGCGGTGATGGCTCTTTCATGATGAACGTGCAGGAGCTTGGCACCATCCGCCGCGCCCAGCTCAAGGTGAAGATGGTGCTGCTGGATAACCAGCGCCTCGGCATGGTGCGCCAGTGGCAGGAGCTGTTCTTCGACGGCCGCTACAGCGAGACCATCCTCTCCGACAACCCCGATTTCGTCGCCCTGGCTGCCGCTTTCGGCATTCCGGGTGAGACCATCACATGCAAGGAGCAGATAGCCGGCGCCCTCGATCGCCTGCTGGCAAGCGAGAGTGCCTACCTGCTGCATGTGGCTATTTCAGAGGAAGAAAACGTCTGGCCCCTGGTTCCGCCGGGAGTCGCCAACCACCAGATGATGGAGCAACGCCCATGAACCCGCACACCCTTGCCCAGCCAGCATTTGCACAGCACACCCTGCATATCCATGCCCAGCCCAGACCCGAAGTGATGGAGCGGGTGCTGCGGGTGGTGCGCCACCGCGGCTTCGCTCTCTGCGCCCTTAATATGGAGCAGGATTGCCAACAGCTGCGGATCACGGTTACTGTCGAGTCGGTGCGTCCCATCCAGCAGTTGTGGAGCCAGCTGGTGAAGCTGGTGGACGTTTCCCGGGTCGATGCACTGGAACAGCAACCCCGGATCAGAGCTTAAGGAGCAAAGCTAATGTCACAGTCTTCCCAATCCGCCTCTCACCCGCAATACATCTGGTTCAACGGCACACTGGTGCCCTGGCAGGATGCCCAGGTGCACGTGATGAGCCACGCCCTGCACTACGGCTCCTCGGTGTTCGAGGGGGTGCGCGCCTACGATACCCCCAAGGGCACCTGCATCTTCCGTCTGCAGGAGCACACCCGCCGCCTGTTCGACTCCGCCAAGATCTACTGGATGGACGTCCCCTACAGCGAGGCCGAAGTGAATGAAGCCTGCCGCACCGTGGTGCGCGAGAACGGCCTGAAGAGCGGCTACCTGCGTCCGCTGGCCTTTGTCGGCAACGTGGGGCTGGGGCTGCATCCGCCGCTGGATGCCAAGGCCGACCTGATGGTGGCCGCCCTGCCGTGGGGCGCCTATCTGGGCGAAGAGGGACTGAAAAACGGGGTGGATGTCTGCGTCACCTCCTGGAATCGGCTCGCTCCCAACACCATCCCCACCGGCGCCAAGGCGGGCGGTAACTACCTCTCTTCCCAGCTGATTAGCCGCGAGGCCAAGCGCAACGGCTTTGCCGAGGGGCTGGCGCTGGATGTGAACGGCTATCTGAGCGAAGGGGCGGGGGAGAACCTGTTCCTGGTGAAGAATGGCGTGCTGTTCACACCGCCCGCTACCGCCGCCATCCTGCCCGGCATCACCCGCGACACCATCATGACGCTCGCGCGTGACTTGGGTTACGAGGTGCGCGAGCAGGCACTGCCCCGTGAGGCGCTCTATGTGGCGGACGAGATCTTCATGACCGGCACCGCCGCCGAAGTGACCCCGGTGCGCTCCGTCGATCGGATGAAGGTGGGCGCTGGCAGCCGTGGTCCGGTGACTGAGCAGCTGCAAAACGCCTTCTTTGGCCTGTTCAACGGCCAGACCGAGGACAAGTGGGGCTGGCTGACGCCCGTCAATGACTGATAAGAGAGGGGAGGCGTCATGCCTCCCCGAGTCGATTCCGGTGAGGGCTGCCCAGAGGAGTCTTCACCAGGATCGATTCCGATCCACTCGTATCATCACCGCATAACGCATCGAGCCCATATGGGCATTCAGGGAGTAGAGACAATGCCGAAGTTGAGATCCGCCACCACCACCCACGGACGTAACATGGCCGGGGCCCGCGCCCTGTGGCGTGCCACCGGAATGACCGATCAGGATTTCGGCAAACCTATCATCGCCGTGGTCAACTCCTTCACTCAGTTCGTGCCGGGCCACGTCCACCTCAAGGATCTGGGCCAGCTGGTGGCGCGCGAGATCGAAGCCGCGGGGGGCGTTGCCAAGGAGTTCAACACCATCGCCGTGGATGACGGCATCGCCATGGGACACGGCGGCATGCTCTACTCCCTGCCATCGCGCGAGCTGATCGCCGACTCGGTGGAGTATATGGTCAACGCCCACTGTGCCGACGCCATGGTCTGTATCTCCAACTGCGACAAGATCACCCCGGGGATGCTGATGGCCGCCCTGCGTATCAATATCCCGGTCATTTTTGTCTCCGGCGGCCCGATGGAAGCGGGCAAGACCAAGCTCTCCGACCAGATCATCAAGCTGGATCTGGTGGACGCCATGATCCAGGGTGCCGACCCCAAGGTGTCGGACGCCCAGAGCGAACAGGTGGAGCGCAGTGCCTGCCCCACCTGCGGCTCCTGTTCCGGCATGTTTACCGCCAACTCCATGAACTGCCTGACCGAGGCGTTAGGCCTCTCCCAGCCGGGCAACGGCTCCATGCTGGCAACCCACAGCGATCGCGAGCAGCTGTTCAAGCTGGCGGGCCAGCGCATCGTGACTCTGGCCAAGCGCTGGTATGAGCAGGACGATGCCTCGGCACTGCCGCGCAATATCGCCACCAAGGCGGCGTTTGAGAATGCCATGGCGCTCGATATCGCCATGGGCGGCTCCACCAATACCGTGCTGCACCTGCTGGCGGCGGCGCAGGAGGCGGGCGTCGACTTCACCATGGCCGATATCGACCGCATGTCGCGCAAGGTGCCGCAGCTCTGCAAGGTGGCGCCCTCCACCCAGAAATACCATATGGAAGATGTGCACCGTGCCGGTGGCGTGGTCGCCATTCTGGGCCAGCTGGAAAAAGCGGGTCTGGTGCATGGGGATACCCGTACCGTGCTGGGTTGCTCCCTCGTCGAACAGCTCGATGAATATGACGTCAGCCGCCAGCCGAGTCAGGAGGTGGTGGACTTCTACCGCGCTGGCCCGGCCGGCATCCGCACCACCAAGGCGTTCAGTCAGGATTGCCGCTGGCCGGAGCTGGATCTGGACCGCGCCGAAGGCTGCATCCGTTCGCTGGATAACGCCTACAGCCAAGAGGGCGGCCTCGCCGTGCTTTCCGGCAACCTCGCGGTCAACGGCGCCATCGTCAAGACTGCCGGGGTGGATGAGGAGAACCTCACCTTCCGTGGCTCGGCACGGGTGTTCGAGAGTCAGGAGAGCGCGGTGAGCGGCATCCTCGACGGTACCGTGAAAGCGGGCGAGGTAGTGGTGATCCGCTACGAAGGGCCGAAAGGGGGCCCGGGCATGCAGGAGATGCTCTACCCCACCACCTATCTGAAATCCATGGGACTCGGCAAGGCGTGTGCCCTGATCACTGATGGCCGCTTCTCCGGCGGTACTTCGGGTCTCTCCATCGGCCACGTCTCGCCGGAGGCTGCTTCCGGCGGCACCATAGGTCTGGTGGAGGATGGCGACATCATCAGCATCAACATCCCGGCCCGCAGCATGGTGCTGGAAGTGGCTGACAGCGTGCTGGCTGCCCGCCGCGTCGCCGTAGAGGCTCGGGGCTGGAAGCCGCTCGATCGTCAGCGTCAGGTCTCCTTTGCCCTGCGCGCCTACGCCATGTTCGCCACCAGTGCCGACAAGGGCGCGGTGCGTGATCGCACCCTGTTGGGGGAATAAATCATGGTCTCTGCGGCTGATTATTTACGCAAGGTGCTGCTCTCACCCGTCTATGAGGCGGCGCGGGTCACCCCTTTGCAAACCCTGAAGAAACTCTCCGAGCGGCTCGGCAATCACGTCAGCCTGAAGCGGGAGGATCTGCAACCGGTCCACTCCTTCAAGCTGCGCGGCGCCTACCACAAGATCGCTACCCTCACCGAGGATCAGAAGGCGCGCGGCGTCATCGCTGCCTCTGCCGGCAACCACGCCCAGGGGGTCGCTCTGTCGGCCGCCAAACTCGGCATCAAGGCGATCATCGTGATGCCCAAGACCACGCCGGACATCAAGATCGACGCGGTGCGCCGTCAGGGCGGCAACGTCATGCTGTTCGGCAACAGCTTCGACGAGGCTTATGGCGAGAGTCGCCGCCTCTCCGAGCTGGAGGGATACACCCTGATCCCGCCGTTTGACGACGTCGAGGTGATCGCCGGGCAGGGCACCATCGGCAAGGAGCTGCTGGAGCAGGATACCCATCTCACCCACGTCTTTGTGCCGGTGGGCGGCGGCGGGTTGGCCGCCGGGGTGGCGGTCTATATCAAGCAGCTGCTGCCGGATGTGAAGGTGATCGGGGTGGAGGCGGAGGGCTCCGCCTGCCTCAAGGCCGCACTGGCAGCGGGCGAGCCGGTCAATCTGGAGCGGGTCTCGCTGTTTGCGGACGGTGTAGCGGTCAAGCGGATCGGTGAGGAGACCTTCCGCCTCTGCAACCAGTATCTGGACGAGGTGGTGACCGTCTCCAACGACCAGATTTGCGCCGCGCTGAAAGACATCTTCGACGACTGCCGTGCCATCGCCGAGCCGTCGGGGGCCCTGTCGCTGGCGGGCCTCAAGGCCTACAGCGAGCGGGAGCAAGTCAAAGGGGGGCGGATGGCGGCCATTCTCTCCGGCGCCAACGTCAACTTCCACAGCCTGCGCTATGTGTCGGAGCGCTGCGAGATCGGCGAGAAGCGCGAGGGCATGCTGGCGGTGACCATCCCCGAGCGCAAGGGGGCCTTCCTCGACTTTTGTCGTCAGCTTGGCCCGCGCATGGTGACCGAGTTCAACTACCGCTACGCCGATGCCGAGCAGGCGTCGCTGTTCGTCTCGGTGCGCCTCACCGGTGGTGACGAGGAGCTGGGCCAGATCATCGATCAGCTCGGTGGCAACGGCTATCCGGTGGTCAACATGACCGAGAGCGAGCTGGCCAAGAATCACGTGCGCTACATGATTGGCGGCCGCCCGGCCCGGCCCCTCGGTGAACGGCTCTATAGCTTCAAGTTTCCGGAGCAGCCGGGCGCCCTGATGCGCTTTCTGGAGACCCTCGGCTGTCGCTGGAACATCAGCCTGTTCCACTACCGCAACCACGGCGCCGACTACGGCCGGGTGCTCTGTGCGTTCGAGCTGCCGGACGAGGACGTGGCCGCCTTCCACGACTACCTGCACGAGATTGGCTACGGCTGGAAAGAGGTGAGCGACGACCCCGCCTACCGGCTGTTTCTGGCTAGTTGATGCTGCGATGAGGAGAGAGGGAGGCGTTGGCCTCCCTCTGTTTTTAGGCTGTAATTGGCCACTTCTGTCTGAGCCATTGAAATCCATAAGCCAGCGCCATCAGCAGCAGGGTGCCGGGTAGTACCGTTTGCCACAGGAAGGCTGGCTCTTGTCCTGTCATCAGGATCAGCAAGGGATTGGCGCCAGCTGGAGGGTGGATGACATTCAGTCCCTGCATCAGGGCGATGGCCAGCCCGGTTGCCAGAGCCATCTGCACTTCTGCGGGGAGCGGAAGCATTCCGATCACCAGTCCGACGCAGGCCGTCAGCAGGTGACCACCCAGCACGTTTTTGGGGCGCGCCAGCGGGCTATCGGGGAGGGAAAACAGCAACACACAGCTGGCCCCGAAAGGAGCCATGACCAGCGCGACGTACCAGCTCAGATTGAGCCATCCCAATATGCCGATGGTGAGTGCGGCGCCCACGCCAGCCCATAGTGGGCCATACCATGTCGTCATCATGTTTTCCTCTTGGTTTGCCATAACTGATTAGGCACATTAGGTAGACAGTTCGGTATACTTCAAGAGGCAAATGATGAGCGAGAAGCGTCAACAACTGGTGGCGACGGCCTGCCGTCTGTTCAACCGTCATGGCTTTCATGCCACCGGCATAGATCGCATCTGGGCCGAGGCGGGGAGTACCAAGCGCACCCTCTATCGCCACTTCCCGACCAAGGATGCCTTGATTGAGGAGGTATTGCTCGCTCGTGACCGGGAGTTCTTCGCCTTGCTTGACCAGCGGCTGGCCGGTGTGAGCGGACGTGAAGCTCGCCTGCAGGAGCTGTTTGACGGCTTTGCAGAGTGGTTTGGCCGCTCTGATTTCTATGGATGCAACTTTATCAACGCCAGCGCCGAGTTTGCCGACCCGCGCCATCCGGTGCGCAAGCTGGTGATGGCCCACAAGCAGGCGTTGCTGGGCTGGGTGATAAACCAGCTCAACTGTTCTCTGGCACAGGCCACCGAGCTTTGTCTGTTGCTGGAGGGGGCGATCGTGATGGCTCACAGTTATCAGCAGCCACTGGCGCTGGAGCAGGCCAGAATGCTGGCAAAGACCATTTTGACCGACGATACCGCGATAATGCAGGCCGCTTCACACTCCTGAGCTGCTGGTCATTTGAGGCTGCGTTCGGATGGGATACCCTGAATAGCGGAGAGGCCGCCTGACGGCTTCACACAGGGAAAGTGCGCACTCAGGCGCCCATAACGACTTATTGCAGAGGCGAAAATATGAATAAATCCATGCTTGCCGTATTGGTCAGTGGCTTGCTGGCGGCCGGAGCCGTACAGGCCGCCGCTCAGGACAATACCTGGTACGTCGGTGGCAAGGCCGGTTGGTCCAATTACTATGGTGTTGATTACAACCAACAAGTTAAGGATGTAGTCGATTTTGTATCACCCAGTGATAAACAAAGTGATCTCGGTTTGGGTGGTTTTGTCGGCTATCAGCTTAATCAGAACTTGGGTTTTGAGTTGGGTTATGACTGGCTTGGTAAGTATCAGCTTGATAAAACTGCGTCCTTGGGAACCCTGTCTGCCGGGTTGCACGGTGAAGCTAAAGCGCAAATGATACAAGCCACCATGAAGATTAGTTTCCCTGCTACATCTGTATTGGATGTCTATGGTCGCTTGGGCGGCGCGTATGCCTGGACGGAGAGCTCTTATTCCGGTTGGTATAAAGATTCCGCTACCCCAGCCAACGATGCTTCATTTGACAATAATGGACACAAATACCATGGCGCCGCGTTTGTTGGCGCACTTGGTGTTGAATATGCCATCGATAAAGATTGGGCTGCTCGTCTTGAATACCAATACACCACCCCGTTGGGCAGCACATCGGCAGATCGTTCCGGTATAGAAATGGATAATGGTCTGCTCTCTGTTGGTATGCTCTATCGCTTCGGTCAGCAAGGTGGCGAGGTCGCTGCACCGGCGCCCGCTCCGGCCGCTGAACCGGCACCTGTAGCCGTGGTTGAGCCCAAGACCTTCAGTCTGAGTTCCGATGTGCTGTTCGAGTTCAACAAGGCGACCCTGAAGCCGGCTGCCAATCAGGCGCTTGATGCCCTGTTCAGCCAGATTGTGGCGGCCAATCCGAAAGATGGCGTCGCAACTGTCATCGGTTATACCGACCGCATCGGTTCCGACAACTACAACCTGGCCCTCTCCGAGAAGCGTGCCCAGAGCGTGGCCAGCTATCTGGTATCCAAAGGCTTGTATGCCGACAAGGTACGGGTCGAGGGGCGTGGCAAGTCCAATCCAGTCACTGGCAACAGCTGTGCCAGCCGCTCCAAGCAAGAGCTGATCGCCTGTCTGGCACCGGATCGCCGGGTGGAAATTCATCTGGAAGGGGTCTCCCAGCCTGTCCAATAAGCAGAGCGACGGGAGCAATAAATGTAAAAACGGGAGGCTTGGCCTCCCGTTTCTTATGGGGTGTTTACGATGTCGTGCCTCAGAGCCCGAACAGCGGGCGCAGGCGAATGCCGATGAGGCTGCCCGCGAGGGCCATCAGCATCCAGACCCAGCCGTGCAGGCTGCCGGAGGCGGTGCCGTCGAAGAAGCCGCCGAGGTTGCAGGCGCTGTACATGGCGCCCATCCCCATCAGCAGGCCGCCGATGATGGAGGCCAGGCTGTTGCCGAGCCGCATCGGGGCGAAGTTGCCGCCACCACTCAAACAGCGCGCCAGCATGGCCCCCAGTATGCCGAGCCAGAACATGCCGACCATGGGATTGATGAAGAGCGGCTGGGCCAGCTTGGGGTTGCCCTCGAACAGGCCGAACAGGGAGGCGCCGCGCAGCGCCATGTCATAGACGGCGCCGGTGATGGTCCAGGCCGAGCCGTGCAGAGCGACCACGGACGAGTTGAGCAGGGCGATGATGATGCCGCCGGTCAGCACGGTGAAGCGGCCATCGCGCCAGAACAGGTTGCCGCTGCTGAAGAGGGGCTTGAGCTCGCCGGTGCGCTTGAGTTCGCTGTTGCGAAACAGCAGGAACAGCGCAGCGACCAGCGCCAGATTGAGCAGCATGCCGCTCCAGAGATTGCCGGTCAGATCCCGGGCCAATACCACATGGCTGGAGAAGGTAGCCTCCAGTTCGGGGCGGAACTGGTTGCTGATAAGGGTGCCGATGCCGTAGCAGATCAGCACCAGCCAGAAGCGGGGTTGTCCCTCGCCGCAGCAGTAAAGAGTGCCGGTGGCGCAGACGCCAGCCAGCTGCATGCCGATGCCGAACAGGAAGGCTCCGACGATGAAAGGAATGCCGATAGCCATCACGTTACCCACCATGGCATCGCCAAACAGGGCGTGGCTAAAGGAGAGGAAGGTGGTGAACAGCAGAATCTCGATGGCGATGGTGAGCAGGTGAACCCGTACGTAGTAGCTGTTGCGTTTGGTCAGCATTTCGCGCCAACCGAATACGATGCCGAAGCGGCTGAAGGAGAGGGTGAAGCCGAAGCCGAATCCGATCAGGGCCATCAGAGCCCATTTCATACCAAAGGTGTTGCCAAGCCAGAGTAACGCTCCCCCCGCGATTACCACGATGGGGAGCGACCATTTTCGAGTCATGTCAGTTGATCCTTGCAGTTGGTTTTCAGAGGGGCGGATCCTATTCCCTCATGGAGTCTAATGCTACCCATTTAACCAATGCAGAGAAAAAGGGGGGCGCTGACTCCCGTCAGCGCCGGGGATCAATGGCGGGTGGTGTCGAGATGGAAGTGATGAGTCTGCCTGGTCAGAATGCGGGCGTGCTGGGCGACCATGGTCGCCTCTTCGGCGGCCTGACTGGCGCTCTGGTTGGCCTTGGCCGCCAACCGCGACATCTCGCCGACCTGATGGTGGATCCCCTGCACCAGCCGGGTCTCATCGCTCATCAACTGATCGACCTGAGCGATGCGCTGGTTGATCTCCTCGCAGCTCTGCGCGATCCGGGCGACGCTCTGGCGCGCTGTCATCGTGTGAGTGACCGCCTGTTCGACCCGGGCCAGCTCGGTATCCATCTCGCTGGCGGCGCGCAGACTGACATCCTGGATCTTGCCGATGATGGTGTTGATCTCGGTGGTGGCGCTGCCGGTGCGGGTCGCTAGCGAGCGCACTTCATCAGCTACCACGGCAAAACCGCGTCCCTGTTCACCTGCCCGCGCCGCTTCAATGGCAGCGTTCAGCGCCAGCAGATTGGTCTGCTCCGCAATATCGTGAATGGCGCCCGCCAGCCCGGCAATCTGCTGCGAGAGGCCTGCCAGATCCGAAATGGTATGGGAGACCTGCTTCACTCCCGTGACTTGTTCCCCGATCACCTGTTCCACTGTGTGGATGGCAATCGTCGCCTCTTGTGCCCGCTCTGCTGACTGCAGGGTTTGCTCCCCTACCTGATGCAGCTGGCTACCCGCCTGTTCAATGGAGTGGGTGAGCTGTTCGATGGCCTGTTCGATATGGTGGGCCGCCCCGACCTGAGCCTGACTGTCATCGGTGTGCCGTTGTGCCATGGCGGTCAGGCTGGTGGCGCGATCATCCAGCGTACTGGCGCTGCGTTGCAGGGACTCCACCAGGGTTGCCAGCTGGTCACGCATGGCCCCGATCTGGCGGATCAGCTCGCCGATGGCATCAAGGCCCGGCTCCGGCATGGGGCGGTTCAACTCCCCTTCGGCGATGGCGGCGGTGGCTTTGCCTGCGGCCAGCAGCCGCTGTTGGGTGGGGCGTCCCAGCCAGAAGATGAGTCCGGCCCCCAGCAGTGCGGCGCACAACAGCAGTCCGTAGCAGAGTCGGGTTGTGTTGGCGAGATGGGCCATCTGCTCGGCGGCATACTCGTTGCCGTGGATGACGGTGGCGTCCACCCCTATCCGGTGGGCGTTATAGAGGGTGTGCAGGCGTGCTGCAAGCGCGCCCGCCTGCGCCAGATCCCCCGCCTTGATGGCGGGGACAAACTTGTCGTTGAGCAACTGCCAGAACAGTTTCCCCTGCACTTTTTGCTCCCCCTGCAGCAGCTCCCTGAGGGGCTCGTTCAGGCTGCTCTCTTGCCAGAAGCGGTTACGGCTCTCGAACTCTTGCTGCAGTCGGGCGAGGGTTTGCAGTAGAGCCTCCCGCTCCTCCGGTTTGGCATGGAGCAGGGTGTAGACCTGCAACTGGGATTCGATGAGGTAGAGAGGCGGCGGCAGAATATCGGCTACCACATCCTTCCCCTGTCCCATCTGATCGGCTGCGCTCCGGACCGAATAAAGCCCGAAAAAGCTGATGGAGATCAGCGTGATAATGACCATGATCCCCAGAACCTGACCAAAAAGCAGGGATCTGTCGTGAATGTGCTTGAGCATATTGCCTCCATTTGGCTCTGTTCATGGATAGCATAGCTCTCTGGCGGGATAGTGAGACTCGTGTGTGGTCTGTTGATGGCGAGTCGGCTCTGGAGAAGGGGAAGTCGCAGTCTGGAGGCCGCTGGTGGCACGAAAAAGAGCCCCGGCTGGTGAGCCGGGGTCGGGGGGCGGGGAGGGGTCAGGTCCGGTTTGGCGCGGCTTTGCCGCTTCGTAACCCATCGAGACTGAACAGCACCAGTGCGCTCCAGATGCAGGCGAAGGTGAGCAGCTTGTCCATCGCCAGCGCTTCCCCATAGAGGGTGACTGCGAGGATAAACATCAGGCTGGGGCCTATGTACTGGAAGAAGCCCAGGGTGGAGAGCTTGAGCCGGGTCGCGGCGGCGGTGAAGCAAAGCAGGGGGGCCGTGGTGACGGCGCCTGCGGCGATCAGCAGCAGGTTGAGGTGCCAGTCGTTTTGGGTGAGATGGCTGGTGGGGCTGTCGGCAAAGCCCCATAGATAGATGGCCGCTGGCGGCAGCATGATCATGGTTTCGATCAGCAGACCGGTGAGGGCATCGAGGGCCAGTTTTTTGCGCACCAGTCCATAGATGGCAAAACTCGATGCCAGCACCAGCGCAATCCAGGGCAAGGAGCCAAAGGCGATAAGCTGGATGGCCACGCCGGCAAAGGCCAGCGCCACCGCCCACCACTGCAGGCGGCGCAGCTTCTCGCTCAGAAACACCATTCCCAACAGTACGTTGAACAGCGGGTTGATGTAGTAGCCGAGGCTGGCATCCAGCATATGGCCGTTGTTGATGGCCCAGATGAACAGCAGCCAGTTGCCGCCGACGGTAACCGAGGTAAACGCAAGGGTGAGCAACACTTTTGGCTGGCGCAGCACCGCCTGCACCTTGTGCCACTGGCGCCCTGCCAGGGTCAGTACCATCAGCAGCACGCAGGACCAGATCATCCGGTGGGTCAGGATTTCGGCGGCCGGGACGGCAGAGATGGTCTTGAAATAGATGGGGGCTATGCCCCAAAGGGTATAGGCGCACAGGGCGTAGATGACGCCCTGACGCTGGATCTGTTGCGGCATGCGGATGACCTTTACTGAAGCGTTGGATGCGGGAAAACATCGCAAAAAATCAGTGTAGCGATCCTTTTGCGGGGAAAGAAGCGAATAAACGAAGTTTGAGGGATAGGAGGAGTGTGGCTGGCCGGTTAGCCTTTACCGCGGCGGATCTTGTCGACGTCCATCAACAACCACAACATCAGGGCGATGGCGGAGATCCAGGGGCCCCAGGTCACGTAGGCCTCGCCGTGCCCCAGCACGAAGAACAGCAGGGGCAAACCGATCACCAGAAAAAGTACGCTTCCCAGAAAAAATAGCATTTTTGTCTTTATATTTAACATGTTGGCTTTTTTATCATTATAAGGATTGAGCCCGGTGATGGAAGGCCAAAAATGCAAAAGGGGGATTTCTCCCCCTTTTTGATCCGATACTGCTGCTTTGTCGTGTTATTCCAGCTGAATCCAGGTGCTTTTCAGCTCGGTGTACTTCTCCAGCGCATGAAGTGACTTGTCGCGACCGTTGCCGGACTGTTTGAAGCCGCCAAACGGCATGGTCATGTCGCCACCGTCCCAGTTGTTGACGAACACAGTACCGGCGCGCAGGGCGCGGGAACCTTTCACCGCCTTGTTGAGATCCGCCGTCCAGATCGCCGCGGCCAGGCCGTAGTCGGTGTCGTTGCCCAGCGCAATGGCCTCTTCCAGCGTATCGAAGCCGGTCACAGCCAGCACAGGGCCGAAGATCTCCTCGCGGAAGATGCGCATCTGCGGAGTCACGTCGTCGAAGATGGTGGGTTCGATATAGAAGCCGCCACTCTCCATGTTGGTGCGGTTGCCGCCCAGCAGCAGCTTGGCCCCCTCCTGCTTGCCAATCTCGATATAGCGCAGCACCTGTTCCATCTGGATGTGATCCACCATGGCGCCAATGCGGGTAGCGGGATCGAGCGGGTTGGCCGAGATCCACTCGCGGGCATGGGCCAGCAGTCGCTCCATAAATTGCGGCTTGATGCTGTTTTGCACCAGCAGCCGAGAGGCGGCGGTGCACACCTCGCCCTGGTTGTAGAAGATAGCGCCAGCGGCGCTCTTGGCCGCAGCGTCCAGATCCGGTGCGTCGGCCAGTATGATGTTGGGGCTCTTGCCGCCGCACTCCATAAAGGCGCGCTTGAGGTTGGACTTGCCGGAGCACTCCACCAGATGTTTACCGATCTTGGTGGAGCCGGTGAAAGTGATGCAATCCACATCCATATGCATGGCCAGCGCCTCGCCCACGGTGTGGCCAAAGCCCGGCAGCACGTTGAACACGCCGTCCGGAATACCCGCCTCCTTGGCCAGACCTGCGATACGCAGGGCGGTCAGGGGGGATTTCTCGGAAGGCTTGAGAATGACCGAGTTGCCGGTAGCGAGCGCCGGGCCCAGCTTCCAGCAGGCCATCACCAGCGGGAAGTTCCATGGAACGATGGCGGCAACCACCCCGAGCGCTTCGCGGGTCACCAGCGCCAGTGCTGACTCCTCCACCGGGGCGACCTGATCGTAGATCTTGTCGATCGCTTCGGCGTTCCAGGCGATGCAGTTGGCGGCGGCGGGGGCGTCATAGCCCATGGCATCGCCGATGGGTTTGCCCATATCCAGCGACTCCAGCAGCGCCAGCTCCACCTTGTTGAGACGCATCAGTTCGGCGAAGCGCTGCATGATCTGTTTGCGCTGTTTCGGCGGCAGGCCGCTCCAGCGCTTGTCGTTGAAGGCGTCACGGGCAGCCTGTACCGCCAGTTCGGCATCGGCGGCATCGCAGGCTGCTACCTTGGTCAGCAGCTTGCCGTTGGCCGGGTTGATGCAATCGAAGGTGGCGCCATTGACAGCATCCCGATAGCTGCCGTTGATAAAGGCTTGCGAGGGCAGGGTCAGATGGGAGGCCTTGTGTTGCCACTGGGCCAGGGTCAGGTCACTCATGTTCACTCCTTGAACCGGCAAAAGTCAGATTCCGCGTGTCAATATGCTAAACATCTTGCCGCTTGTAAATCCATCTTGTAACAATTCATTAAACATTGCTCCCCTGCCGATGCGTGTCTGAATGTCAGAAACTGGCGGGGGTGTTGGCCGAAATCAGCACGCACTCCTGTTCGCCACTATTGCGAAAACGGTGGGGGGTGCGGCTGTCGAAGTAGTAGCCATCCCCGGCGCCCAGCAGGTAGATCTGCTCGCCCACGGTCACTTCAACTTCGCCCTTGATGACGATGCCGCACTCTTCACCCTCGTGGCTCAGCATGTCGTCGCCGGTGTCGGCGCCAGGTGGCAGCACCTCCTGCAACATGCCGATGGCGCGGTTGGCTCGGCTGTGCCCGACCAGCCGGTAGCTGATGGGATGCGTGCCGAGATCCGGCATATCGGCGGCGCGGAAGATCACTTCGGTGCCCATTTCAGTCTCTTCGGTGAAGAAGCTGGCCAGCGACATGGGGATCCCTTCCAGCACCTTGCGCAGGGAGGCGACAGAGGGGCTCACCTGATTTTTCTCGATCTGGGAGATAAATCCGTTGGTCACACCGGAGCGCTTGGCCAGCTCGCGCTGGGAGAGGGCTGCCTTGGTGCGAACCGCCTTGAGGCGGTGACCGATATCCATCTATAGACACTCCTTGGCTGTTTACTATTATTAAAATTGTGTTAAATATCTTATACCACCCTGCTGATGCTTCTAGCTAGGGGTGGCACCAGACAGGGCGATAACGGGCCCTTTTTTATGGATTCAGGTGTTTAATTTAATAGGCATTGGCCGACAGTTGCTAAACACCTTAAGGATGAGGTGACCATGAAACCGATCAGCGACATCAATACGCCCTCCGACATGTCCGCCTTCTGGATGCCGTTCACCGCCAACCAGCAGTTCAAGGCGGCGCCGCGTATCCTGAAGTCGGCAGAGGGGATGTATTATCACTCAGAGGATGGCCGCAAGATACTGGATGGCACAGCCGGACTCTGGTGTTGCAACGCGGGCCATGGTCGGCGCGAGATTGCCGAGGCGGTCTCCCAGCAGATTTCCCACCTCGATTTTGCCCCCACATTCCAGATGGGCCACCCCCTGCCGTTCGAGCTGGCCAACAAGCTGGTAGAGATCGCTCCCAAGGGGTTTGGCCACGTTTTCTACACCAACTCCGGTTCCGAGTCGGTCGATACCGCGCTCAAAATCGCGCTGGCCTGGCAGCGGGCTCGCGGTCAGGGCACCCGCACCCGGCTGATTGGTCGCGAGCGTGGCTATCACGGGGTCGGCTTTGGCGGCATCTCGGTGGGAGGCATTCCCGGTAACCGCAAGTGGTTCGGCTCCCTGCTGACCGGGGTGGATCATTTGCCCCATACCCTCAACATCGCCAAGAACGCCTTCACCAAAGGGCTGCCCGAGGAGGATGTGGCGCTGGCCGACGAGCTGGAGAAGATCGTCTTTCTGCACGATGCCAGCAATATTGCGGCGGTGATCGTCGAGCCCATCGCTGGCAGTACTGGCGTGCTGATGCCCCCCAAAGGCTACCTCAAGCGGCTGCGGGAGATCTGCACCAAGCACGGCATCCTGCTGATTTTTGACGAGGTGATCACCGGTTTCGGTCGCCTTGGCTCTCCCTTTGCCGCGCAGGAGTTCGATGTCATTCCCGACATGATCACCTGCGCCAAGGGGCTCACCAACGGCGCCATCCCCATGGGGGCGGTGCTGGTGCAGAAGCACATTTATGACGACATGATGGCGGCAGGAAAGGGGGCTATCGAGCTGTTCCACGGCTACACCTATTCTGGTCATCCGGTGGCTGCGGCTGCGGGGCTCGCGACCCTCGAGATCTATCGCAACGAGAACCTGCTCAGCCGCGCCGCCGATCTGGCGGGCTACTGGGAGGAGGCTGCCCATTCGCTGAAGGGCTGCAAGCATGTGAAGGATGTGCGCAACTACGGGCTGGTGGCGGGTATCGAGCTGGAGTCCATGCCGGATGCGCCGGGCAAGCGCGCCTACGAGGTGTTCGTGCGCTGCTTCGAGAAGGGGGTATTGATCCGGGTGACCGGCGATATCATCGCCCTGTCGCCGCCCCTCATCATCGAGCGCAGCCAGATCGACGATCTCTTCACCCTGCTGCAGGATGCCCTGCAGGCACAACCTTAACCCATTTGATGGCCCCGCACTGGCGGGGCCTTGCGTTGATTTGCTCAGCGCATTTACCGCATCAGTTATCACGGAGGATACATGACATACAGGGTCAGCAACTTCATCAACGGCCAGCCGCAGGAGAGTCGCAGCGAGCGCCAGGGGGCCATCTTCAATCCCGCCTGCGGCAAGCAGCAGGGGAGCGTCGGGCTGTCCAGCGCCGCCGAGTGTCAGGAGGCGATCGCCATTGCCGAGCGCGCCTTTGCCGACTGGTCGCAAACTCCGCCGCTGGTGCGGGCCCGGGTCTTTTTCCGCTTCAAGGAGTTGATGGAGCAGCACAGGGACGAGCTTGCCCAGCTCATCAGTCGCGAACACGGCAAGGTCTTCTCCGATGCGCAGGGTGAGTTGACCCGCGGGCTGGAGGTGGTGGAGTTTGCCTGCGGCATTCCCCATCTGCTCAAGGGGGATCACTCCCTCAACGTCGGTCGCGGTGTGGACAGCTACTCCATGATGCAGCCGGTGGGGGTTTGCGCCGGTATCACCCCGTTCAACTTCCCGGCCATGGTGCCGCTCTGGATGTTCCCGGTCGCCATCGCCTGCGGCAATACCTTTATTCTCAAACCCTCCGAGAAGGATCCCTCCCTCTCGTTGCGGATGGCCGAGCTGCTGAAGGAGGCCGGCCTGCCGGACGGCGTGCTCAACGTGGTGAACGGTGACAAGGAGGTGGTGGATGTGCTGCTGACCGACCCGCGAGTGGGTGCTGTCTCGTTTGTCGGTTCCACCCCAATCGCCCAGTACATCTATGCCACCGCCTCGGCCCACGGCAAACGGGTACAGGCGCTGGGCGGCGCCAAGAACCACATGGTGGTGATGCCGGATGCGGATCTCGATCAGGCGGTCTCCGCCCTGATGGGGGCTGCTTATGGGGCCGCGGGCGAGCGCTGCATGGCCATTTCGGTGGCGGTGGTGGTGGGTGACGAGACCGCCGATGCGCTGGTAGCCAAGCTGACGCCGCTGGTGGAAAAACTGCGGGTGGGCCCGGGGTTGGGCCAGAGCCCGGAGAACGAGATGGGGCCGCTCATCAGCAAGGAGCATCTGGCCAAGGTGCGCGGCTACGTGGATCAGGGGGTGGCCGAAGGGGCCGCGCTGCGGGTCGATGGTCGCACGCTGAGCCACGACGAGGGTTACTTTATCGGGGGCTGCCTGTTTGACGAGGTGACCCCCGAGATGCGCATCTACCGCGAGGAGATCTTCGGCCCTGTGCTTTCCATCGTGCGGGTGCCGGACTACGAGACGGCGCTGCGACTCATCAATGAACATGAGTACGGCAATGGCACCGCCATCTTTACCTGCGACGGCGACACCGCGCGGGACTTCACGGCGCGGGTGCAGGTCGGTATGGTAGGGGTGAACGTTCCCATTCCGGTGCCGATGGCGTTTCACAGCTTTGGCGGCTGGAAGCGCTCCATCTTCGGGCCGCTCAACATGCACGGGCCGGACGGGGTTCGCTTCTATACCCGGATGAAGACGGTGACGGCGCGCTGGCCCCAGAGCCTGCGCAGTGGTGCCGAGTTCTCCATGCCGACCATGAAGTGACGTGCTGGCACGTGCTCATGGCCTAACCTCTTGCCCCCGCCGGTCGATGATTGGCGGGGGCGAACTCTGTAAAGGAACAACAGATGCGATTGGGAATTCTCGATTGTGACCGGCTGGACACCGATCTGGCGGATCGTTTTGGCCCCGTCTACTCCGAGATGTTTATCAGGGGGTTTCAGCCGCTGGCACCCGAGCTGGAGTTTCGGGTCTGGTCAGCCATCGATGGCGAGTTGCCGGAGGATCTGCATGAGTGCGATGCCTGGCTCATCACAGGTTCGCGCCACGATGCCTATAGCGATATCCCCTGGATCCAGGCACTGCGCGGCTGGATCCGCCATGCCCATGATGCCGACGTCAAGCTGGCCGGGATCTGTTTCGGCCATCAGGTGATCGCCCAGGCGCTGGGGGGCGAGGTGGTTAAATCCACCAAGGGGTGGGGGCTGGGGGTATCGGTTCACCCCATGCTGGAAGATGCCCCCTGGATGGCGCCGGCGAGGGATCAGATCCGCATTCTGGCGAGCCATCAGGATCAGGTGGCGTTGCTCCCCCCCGGAGCAACCCGGCTGGCGGGCAACGATTTTTGTCCCAACTTCATGTTCCTGCAGGGGGACAACATAGTGGCCATTCAGGGGCACCCCGAGTTCTCGGTGGAGTACAACCGGGCGCTGATCGAACGGCGCCGTGGCCTGCTGCCCGACGAGCGTTACCAGAGCAGCCTCTCCTCGCTGGAGGGGGAGGTGGATTCGACCACCATGATGCAGTGGTTGCTGCAGTTTTTGGGGATCCTGCCGCTGCGGGCCGGCGCGGCCTGAGCCCGGTTTGTCAGCGACCCCCTTCGGATGCTAGATTTTGTAGCAAAATGAAGGATCAAGCGCTGAGATGTCGGGATCGGATGGTACACTGGCCGCCCATGTGGCGGCCTGTTTGTCTGGCTTGATTGCCGTCCCGGCCTGAGCCAAACCTGTCTGAGCCAAACCAGTGTGAGAGTGTGAAGCCTTGAAACTACAGCAATTGAAGTACTTGATCGCGATCCGGGACCACAACCTCAACGTCTCGGTGGCGTCCGATGCGCTCTATACCAGCCAGCCCGGGGTCAGCAAGCAGATCGGCCTGCTGGAGAGCGAGCTGGGAGTGCGGATCTTCGAGCGCCGTGGCAAGCATCTGCACCGCATCACCCCGGTGGGCGAGGAGATCATCAAGTGTGCCGAGGCGATGCTCAACATCGAGAGCAAGATAAAGGCGATCTCCCGTGAGTATCTGGATCCGACCGTGGGCACCCTCAACATTCACACCACCCACACCATCGCCCGCTATCTGCTGCCCAAATCGGTTACCTACTTCACCAAGAAGTACCCCAAAATCTCGTTCCACCTCCATCCGGTGATGTCGGCGAGCAAGGAGCAGATCAGCAAGGGTTACTCCGATTTCTCCATCGTTGCCCACGAGATTGGCTTCGACAAGGAGCTGATCGCGCTGCCCGCCTACCTCTGGACCCTCTCGCTGGTGGTGCCGCAGGATCACCCACTGGCCAAGGTGAAGAAGCCGACCCTGGAGCAGCTCTGCCACTACCCGATCCTCAGCTACGAGAGTGGCGCCACTGGCCGTCAGGTGCAGGACGAGGTGTTTCAGGCGGCGGGGCTGACCCCGAGTTACTACATGACGGTAATGGATGCCGGAGTGATCAAGCGCTACGTGGAGCTGGGCTTTGGCATCGGCATCATCTCCTCGCTGGTGGCCAACGACACCGACAGCCCCGGGCTGGTCTCCATCAATCTGGAGCACCTGTTCAAGCCCTGCCCGGCGCAGATCTGTTTCAGCAAGAGCATCCTGCTGCAGAACTACATGTATGACTTCATCAGCTCCTTCTCGCCCCACCTCACCAAAGAGGTGATCCAGAGCGTGATGCAGCAGCCGAGTCAGGCGCGCATCGACGAGCTGCTGGCCGGGGTGGAGCTGCCCATCTATTGATCCCGATCGGATTCCCGATCGCTGCCGGTTGTCTCTTCTGTCAGGCTGGGCTCTACTCGGGGTTCAGCCTGTCTCTTTTGGGCTATCTCCATCGTCCGAGGTCTCTATGTCCCGCATTCTGCTGCTTGCCAATCTCAACTGTGATCATGTGCTCTCCCTCTCCGAACCGCTGGTGGCGGGGGCCCGGCTGCAATATGTGGATCAGGGGCGCAGGCTCGGCGGTGGCGCCGCCAATACCGGCATCGGGCTGGTATGGGCGGGTCACGAGGTGACCATCGCCTCCCGTATCGGGCTGGACGAGACCGGCGACTGGCTGCTGGAGCAGGCGGCCGGTTACGGGCTGGATTGCAGCCATGTGGAGCGCTTTGGCGGTGAGACCGGCGAGCTGCTGATCCTGGTGGACTCCACTGGCGAGCGCACCATACTGCGCCGCCCGCGGCGTCCCGACCTGCCCGGCGATCTGCCTCTGGATGGGGTGGATTGCCTCTATGTGAACTATCCCGGTACCGCCATCATCAGTTACATGCGCCAGATGCTCGGCAAGAGCTTCGTGGTAGCCCAGTATCCCAAGGGCGGCCAAGCGCGCCGTCCCTGCCATGTGCTGGTAGCCTCCCGCTCCGATCTCGGCGAGGTGAGCGACCCCTGGCAACATGCCCGCCAGCTGGCGGGGGAGCAGCTCGAATGGCTGGTGTTGACCGAAGGCAAGGCGGGCGCCGTGGCCATCCACGGCGATGAGCAGATCCGGGTCGCCGCCCGGCCAGTATCTGTGGTCGATACCACGGGGGCAGGGGATGCTTTTGCCGGCGGATTGATACACGGATTGGCGCGGGGCATGGCCATCAAGGATGCGTTGCAGTGCGCGGTGGACTGGGGCGCGTTTGCCGTCGCCTCCGAGAGCTCCATCCCATCGGTCGCGCTGAAAAACTGGCTGAAACAGCCCCACTGAACCACCTCTCTACTGGTCGATTGAGGGGCGGTTCGCAGGCCATATGGCTGCTGGTCGAAGGGGCTTGGTGAGGGGGATGATTCGGGAGATTTACCCGCCATAAAGCGGGTAAACGCCGTGCTAACCCGGCAAGTTTGCGATCAATCAAAGAAAGTGTCGATTTATGTGCATCTTCATCGACACCCGGTTGTGCTGCTCTTAACCTGTCAATCCGCAACTCAGATTAAGAGACAGGCCCTCCTCTGGCGAACCAATGGGCAAACAGAGGCAAACCGGTTGTCTCCTGCCTCTTAGCTCAACGTTGTCGTCCTGATTCCTGGCTTGTAGTAAGAGGCAAGTGCGACCATGCAACTGACACGATTTACCGACTACGCCCTGCGTACCCTGACCTTCCTGGCGGTTCAGCCGGGGGATCGTCTATCGACCATTACCGAAGTGGCCGATACCTTCGGCATCTCTCGCAACCACGTGGTCAAAATTGTGCACCAGCTTGGCATCAAGGGGTATATCGAGACGGTACGCGGCAAGCACGGTGGCATCCGCCTCGGTCGCTCAGCGGTCTCCATTAACCTGCGGGATGTGGTGATGGACATGGAGCATGTGCTCTGTCCGGTCGATTGCAAGCGCGAGAACTGCCGTCTCTCCGGTGGTTGCCGCATTCAGGGCATTCTGCGCCGCGCCATGAACGCCTTCCTCGAAGTGCTGGGTGAGTACACTCTGGCTGATGCGGTGCGCGATCCCAATCGTCTCTGCCACCTGCTGGGTATCGAGCAAGAGACTATTGTGACCATGGCCTGACGGGGCGTGGAATATCGAACAAGATGTGAAAGGGGCCTGATGGCCCCTTTTGCTTTTGTACGCAGGTGGTTTTTAACGACTGCCTGGCTGGCGGATCAGGGTGATGGCGCCGTGCAGGCAGGCGAGGCCACAGGCACCGCAGCCATTGCAGGCATCCATATTGACGTTGATGCCGTCGGCGGTGGCCTTGATCGCCTGTTGCGGGCAGGCATCTTCACAGAGCAGGCAGTAGAAGCCCTGCCGTGCCTGACAACTCTCTTCAATCTGTACCCGGGTCTGCACCTGACGACCCAGCTGCAGGTCGAGTGCGCCGGTGGGACAGGCTCTGGCGCAGCTGCCGCAGTAGCTGCACTGGCCGCAGGCGAGATCGAGCACTGGCGTACCGGCGATGGGACTCCCCTCGTACTCCTCCTGGGTGGCCGGTTTGAGCAGACCGCGCGGGCAGGCCTTGAAACACTCGCCACAGCGGGTGCAGAGGGAGAGGTACTGGGACTCCTCGATGGCCCATGGCGGGCGCGCTTCATGGCAAACCACGGCGGGCTTGCGGGAAGCTTGCCAACCTTGTGTCAGCCAACGGAGGAAATAGTGAGTCATGCTCGCCCCTGATACCTATTAGGGGTTAATTTTATCGAAGTTTCGGGAAGCAGGCCAGAGAATAGCGGCCGTCAGGATCGCAAGCGCAGTTGCCCTTGTGTAAGCTAGGCGGGTCTTTTTACGTGGTTGAATGAAAACATATGTGGCTATTTCTCTGGCGTGCGTCCCTGCTCTATGTCTTTCCCCTGCTGATGTGGGCCTACTGCCGCATCAAGGATATCGAGTTCGCCGAGCTCGATACCGGCGTCAACACCCACAAGTGGGTGGTGCTGGCCGCCTACCTCATCTACGTGGTGATCTGGATTCTGGTTAACCGCTATCTCGAACTCTTCCTGCGTCAGCGGAGCCGCAAATGATTGACCCCGGGCTCTGGGGGATCTTGCTGCCTGCCGCCGTGCTGGCCCTCGGACTGGGCTGGCTGATCGGGCGGCGGGCCGCCACGGCGCAGGCTCAGGAGCTGATGCTGGCGCAGGATCGGCATCAAGCGCTGCAGGATCGCTTCGACGAGTTGCAGGATGAGCGGATGCAGGGCCAGCAGAAGCTGGATCAGCAGCAGACCCTGCTGATCAAGCTCACCGCCCGCCTCAAGGATGCGGAAGCGACCCTGCGCAGCGAACGGCTGGCCGCCGCCGAGAAGCTGCAACTGCAACAGGAGGCGGAGCAGCGCCTCAGCCAGCAGTTCGAGAACCTCGCCAACCGGATCTTTGAGCAAAACTCCGGCAACTTCCGCGAATTGAACCAGAACAGCCTCGATCTGTTGCTCACACCGCTCAAGGAGCAGCTCGAGGGCTTTCGCCGTCAGGTAGGGGAGACTCACGCCCAGGAGACGGCCCAGCGCCACAGTCTCAAGTTCGAACTGGAGCGCCTCGCCGAGCTCAATGCCCGCATGACCGAGGAGGCGGCGGCGCTGACCCGCGCCCTCAAGGGTGACAGCAAGCAGCAGGGCAACTGGGGGGAAGTGGTACTGGCACGGATCCTCAGCGAGTGCGGTCTGCGCGAGGGCCACGAGTACCACACCCAGGTCAATATCGAGGTGGAGAAGGGCAAGCGCTACCAGCCCGACGTGATTGTCCACCTGCCGCAGGAGAAGGACATCATCATCGACGCCAAGGTGTCGCTGACCGCCTACGAACGCTGGTACAACGCCGATGACGAGCTGGAGAAGGCGGTGGCGCTCAAGGAGCACGTCGCCTCGGTGCGCAACCATATCCGCGAGCTGGGCCGCAAGGATTACCAGCAGTTGCCCGGGGTGCGCACCCTCGACTATGTGCTGATGTTCGTGGCGGTGGAACCCGCCTTCCTCACTGCCATGGAAGCCGATCCCTCGCTGGTGCGTGACGGTCTCGACAACAACATCCTGCTGGTGAGCCCCACCAACCTGATGGTGGCGCTGCGCACCATCGAGAACCTGTGGCGCTATGAGCGGCAGAACCAGAATGCCCGCCAGATTGCCGAACGGGCCGGTCGCCTCTACGAAAAGCTGCGGCTGTTTGTCGAGGAGATGCAGCAGATGGGCGGCAGCCTGCACAAGGCGCAGGAGAGCTACGACAAGGCAATGGGACGGCTGGTCAACGGCCGTGGCAACCTGATTGCCCAGGTCGAGCGTTTCCGCGAGCTGGGGGTGGAGGTGACCAAGAGCCTGCCAGAGCCGCTGGTGGAGCGGGCACTGGAGCGTGACAAGGAGCAGGAGTAGTTTTTACCTGCACCGTCATCAGCCAAGGCCCAAACCCGGTTTGGGCCTTTTGCTATCTGCCTGCTTGCCCAGTGCTTACCCATCATCTGAAATCCGCAAAGCAAACGGCCCACCGAAGTGGGCCGTTTTTATTTGCAGTGCCGGTGTGGATCAGCGGCTGGCTGCGCGGGCGCTCAGTTCGGCTTTCTCGCTATCGCTCAGGAAGGCCAGGGTCATGCCGTTCTGCTGGGCGGTGCGGATTTCGCTGGCGGTCATGCCAGCGGCCGGAGCGGCCACCTCATATTCGTGCGGCAAGTCGATCCCTTCCACCGCCGGGTCATCGGTGTTGAGGCAGGCCAGCACACCGGCGGCCAGGAACTGGCGGATCGGGTGCTCGGTCAGGCTCGCTACCGTAGTGGTCTGGATGTTGGAGGTGAGGCAGGATTCGATGCCGATGCGGTGCTCGGCCAGATAGGCCATCAGGGCCGGATCCTGAATCGCTTTGACGCCGTGGCCGATACGCTCGGCGCCCAGCTCGCGAATGGCTTGCCACATGCTCTCGGGGCCAGCGGCTTCACCGGCGTGTACGGTGACGCGCATGCCCGCATCGCGCACCTTGCGGAAGTGGTCGACAAAGAGTTCGCCCGGGAAGCCCAGTTCGTCACCGGCCAGATCGATGGCGACCAGCTTGTCGCGGTGGGCCAGACAGGCGGCCAGCTCCTGATTGCACTGCTCGGTGCCGAAGGTGCGGCTCATGATGCCGATCAGGTTGGTCTTGATACCGAAATCGCGGCTGCCCGCGGCCACGCCGTCGATGATGGCTTCCACCACACCCTGCGGGTGCAGCTTGTGGGCCATCGCCATATAGGCCGGACTGAAACGCAGTTCGGCATAGTCGATACCGGCGCGCAGCAGATCTTCCACGTTCTCGTAGGCGACCCGGCGGCAGGCGTCGTAGTCTGCCAGCACGGCCACACCCCAGTCCAGTTTCTTCAGGAAGGCAACCAGACTCGGCTCGTTCTCGACGATCTGTACGTGGGGACGCAGCGCTTCCAGCTCGAATGCGGGCAACTGAATGTTGTGTTGGCGACCCAGCTCGAGGATGGTTTGCGGGCGGATGTTGCCGTCCAGATGGCGGTGCAGGTCGGTCAGGGGGAGAGATCTGTCAATCATGGGGGCGCCCTCGTCGAGTCAGGTTTGAAAGCCTGCCATTCTAGGCGGGGCTTTCAAAAAAGATACCCCGTTTATGGTTAAACGGGGTTCTGGCAGGCGGTGATTTGTCAGGGCGTGATGGGAATCGTTTTTCCCCGGGACTCAGGAGAGATCGAGTTCCTTCAGCTTGCGGGTGAGGGTGTTGCGACCCCAGCCAAGCAGGCGGGCGGCCTCCTGCTTGTGGCCGTGGGTGTGTTCCAGTGCCGTCTCCAGCATGATCCGCTCGAACTGGGGCATGGCATCGGCCAGGATGTCTGTCTCTCCCAGCGCCAACTTGCTGGCCACCCACTCCTGCAACTGCTGCTGCCAGCAACCAGGCATGGCCGGTTGCCCGGTTCGGCGTTGTGGGTGATGGGGGTGAGCAGCTCGGCAGGCAGGTCGCCGACTAGCACTTCTTGCCCCGAGGCCATCACGGTGAGCCAGCGGCAGACGTTCTCCAGCTGGCGCACGTTGCCCGGCCAGGGCAGGCGGCTGATATAGGCCTGGGTATCCGGGTGTAGGCTCTTGGCCTCGACGTTCAGCTCTTTGGCGGCGCGCAGCAGGAAGTGTCGGGCCAGCTGTGGGATGTCCTCACGGCGCTCCTTGAGAGCGGGGATGTGGATGCGGATGACGTTGAGGCGGTGGAACAGATCCTCGCGAAACTCGCCATCGGCGACCCGCTTCTCCAGATTCTGGTGGGTGGCCGCGATGATCCGCACATCCACCTGCACCGGCTGGTGGCCTCCGACCCGGTAGAACTGGCCGTCGGCCAATACCCGCAGCAGCCGGGTCTGCACATCCAGCGGCATGTCGCCGATCTCGTCGAGAAACAGGGTGCCGCCGTCGGCCTGCTCAAAGCGGCCGTGGCGGATGTTGTTGGCGCCGGTAAAGGCCCCCTTCTCGTGACCGAACAGCTCGGATTCGATAAGGTCTTTCGGAATGGCAGCCATGTTGAGGGCGATGAAGTTCTTGTGGGCGCGCGGGCTGTGCTTGTGCAGCGCATGGGCGACCAGCTCCTTGCCGGTACCGCTTTGGCCGTTGATCAGCACCGAGATGCTGGAGCGCGACAGGCGGCCGATGGCACGGAACACCTCCTGCATCGCCGGCGCCTCACCGATGATCTCGGGAGTGGCGGCGGCCTCTTGCTGGCGAGACTTGCGTTTGGTGCGCTGCTCCTTGAGGTGATTCTCGGCGCGGCGCACCAGGGTCACCGCTTCGTCTATGTCGAATGGTTTGGGCAGGTACTCGAAGGCGCCGCGCTGGTAGGCGTTGACCGCGCTGTCGAGATCCGAGTGGGCGGTCATGATGATGATGGGCAGATCGGCCTGACGGCGGTGGATCTGCTCCAGCAGGCTCAAACCATCGATGCCCGGCATCCGGATATCGGAGAGGATCACATCGGGCGAGCGCAGCTCAAGGGCGTGCAGCAGGGCTTCGCCATCGGCAAAGCTCTCGCAGTTGAAGCCTTCGCTGCCGAGAGTGCGCTCCAGCACCCAGCGGATAGAACTGTCGTCATCGACGATCCACACTTTGGCGGTCATGGGGTTCCCTTACTTGCGAAGCGGTAGAAAAATGGTGAATTCGGTGTGACCCGGCCAGCTGATGCAGTCAATTCGCCCCTTGTGCTGGTCGATCAGGTTCTGGGCGATGGAGAGGCCGAGCCCGGTGCCCCCCTCCTTGCCGGTGATCATCGGGTAGAACAGGGTGTCGCGAATGGCGTCCGGAATACCGGGGCCGTTGTCGATGATCTTGATCTCCGCTGCCAGCCGGTAACGCTGGCCGTGGATGGTGATCTGGAACGCGGTGCGGGTCTTGATGCGGATAAGCCCGGTCTGATCGCCCAGTGCTTCGGCGGCATTGCGCACTATGTTGAGAAACGCCTGCTGTAGCTGATCCGGCTCCATCTCGAATTCGGGGATGCTGGGGTCGTAATCCCGCTCGATGCGAACAGAGGGAGGGAGTTCGAGCTCCACTAGTCGGCGTACCTGCTCCAGCACCGAATGGACATTGTGCATCTGGTGACGGCCGGGGCGCTGGGGGCCGAGCAGCCGATCGACCAGTACCCGCAGCCGATCGGCCTGTTCGATGATGATGCCGGTATACTCGCGCAGCGCCGGATCCGGCAGCTCTTTTTGCAGCAGCTGGGCCGCGCCGCGCAGGCCGCCGAGGGGATTCTTGATTTCGTGGGCCAGCCCGCGCACCAGCTCCTTGGCCGCCAGCTGTTGGGCATGTTGCTGCTGCTCCTGACTGATCTTCTTCTGCTGGTCGATCTTGCGCAGCTCCACCACCAGCAGACGTTGTTCGTGGTCGGCCATCGGGGTTGCGCTCAGCTCCACCAGTCGCGGTTCTCCCTCTACCACCAGAGTCACTTCGCTATCGGTAAAGCCTTGCCCTGACACGAGGCACTGCTTGAGCCGCTGCAAATCGAGGGAGATATGTTCCAGCAGATGGGGCAGTTCGATGCCGATCAGCCTGCGTTCACTGAGGGAGAGCAGCTGTTCAGCCGCCGGGTTGACGAATTGGATGCAGAGCCGCTCATCCATCAGGATCACGGCGGTCAGCAAATTATCCAAGAGTGTTTTGGCGTTGTCCGAGCGGGTTGGCACAGGTTTCTCCCTAAAACGGTGCTACACACCTGTTATGCACCGATATGGTGCATAGAGTTTACCCGCATCGGTGCGCTATATCACCCCTAGTCGGCTTTGGGGGTGGGTTTGGGAGCCGGCGTCACGCTCGCTCTATGCAGGTAAAAGGTGACTGCACTGGATTTAGCAAGGATCGTACCGTCTTTGGCGAGCAGCTCGAGCTGAGCCTCGTGGGCGCCGCGATCGATGTTTTCGACGCGGACAGAGAGGCTGTTGCTGACGATGGGGGCGGCTTTGCCATCCAGGGTCAGGCGCACATCATACTGGGTCGGAGGTTTGGGGCTGATGGTGCCCTGAAAGACGATGTTGCCTGTGTTGTCGCGCAGGGTGCTGCCCTGTTCCGGGGAGAGCAGTTCGATGGTCAGCTTGGCCGCCTCTTTCTCTTTCTTGGCATCGGCGCCGGTCAGGCTGTTGAAGTTATCCACCTGCACCGATCTGGGCGCGCTGCTGCCCAGCAGCGGGGCGACCCGCAGATCGACCTCTTTGGCATTTTTGCCGGGTGGTGGCGCATCCGAGTAGTGGGTGATGCCATTGCCATCGACCCAGGAGTAGACCTTGGCCGCGTCCGCAGCGAACGAGGTCAGCAACAGGAGGCTGAGCACCCCTATGCCATGCTTGTTGTTCATCCATCTCTCCTTGACGGTATTTTGCTTAATCCTATCAGAGAAAAAACCCGCCAGATGGCGGGTTTTGTCACGATTAAGCAAGCTGACAAGATTTAAACGGCCAGTCTGCTGAGACTTAGACGGAGTAGTACAGTTCGAACTCCAGCGGGTGCGGGGTCATGCGCACACGGTCAACATCCTGCTGTTTCAGTTCCAGATAGGAGTTGATGAAGTCATCGCTGAACACGCCGCCACGGGTCAGGAACTCGCGGTCAGCATCCAGAGCGGCCAGGGCTTCGTCCAGAGAACCGGCAACGGTCGGCACTTCTGCGGCTTCTTCCGGCGGCAGGTCGTACAAGTTCTTGTCCATGGCATCGCCCGGATGGATCTTGTTGATGATACCGTCCAGACCGGCCATCAGCTGGGCTGCGAAGGCCAGGTACGGGTTGGCAGCCGGATCCGGGAAGCGCACTTCGATACGACGGGCTTTCGGGCTCGGTACCACCGGGATACGGATGGAGGCAGAGCGGTTGCGGGCAGAGTAGGCCAGCATGACCGGTGCTTCATAACCCGGAACCAGACGCTTGTAAGAGTTGGTGGTCGGGTTGGCGAAGGCGTTGATGGCCTTGGCGTGCTTGATGATACCGCCGATGTAGTGCAGAGCCATCTCGGACAGACCGCCGTACAGGTCACCAGCGAACAGGTTGACGCCGTTCTTGGCCAGAGACTGGTGGCAGTGCATGCCGGAGCCGTTGTCACCGAACATGGGTTTCGGCATGAAGGTCACGGTCTTGTTGTAGGCGTGGGCCACGTTGTGGATCACGTACTTCAGTACCTGCACTTCGTCAGCTTTCAGCGTAAGAGTGTTGAAGCGGGTAGCGATTTCGTTCTGACCGGCAGTAGCCACTTCGTGGTGGTGAGCTTCAACGACCTGGCCCATCTCTTCCAGCACCAGACACATGGCGGCGCGGATATCCTGGGAGGAGTCGACCGGTGCAACCGGGAAGTAACCGCCTTTCACGAACGGACGGTGACCCTTGTTGCCATGCTCATAGGCAGTGCCGGAGTTCCATGCGGCTTCTTCAGATTCGATTTTCACGAAGCTGTGGCCCATGGTGTTGGAGAAAGTAATGTTGTCGAACATGAAGAATTCCGGCTCCGGCCCGAACAGCACGGTGTCAGCAATGCCGCTGGACTTCAGGAAATCTTCTGCACGCTTGGCGATGGAGCGCGGATCGCGGTCGTAGCCCTGCATGGTGGCAGGCTCCAGCACGTCACAAACGATGTTCAGGGTGGTCTCTTCGGTGAACGGGTCCAGCTTGGCGGAGGCTGCGTCCGGCATCAGTACCATGTCGGATTCGTTGATGCCCTTCCAGCCGCCGATGGAGGAACCATCGAACATCTTGCCGTCTTCGAAGAAATCTTCATCAACCTGGTGAGCAGGGATGGATACATGCTGCTCTTTACCCTTGGTGTCGGTAAAGCGCAGATCAACAAACTTGACTTCGTGTTCCTGGATCAGGGCCAAAACGTTCTGGGCTGACATGCTAAGTAACCTCCGGTGTTAAAACTCTCTGGGTGAATGCGTCGTCGTATTCACATAAGCCAGTATCGTGCCAAGTTTGTGACAGCTTGATTTCAGGGCAATCTCGCTGAAGAGGCTCCCCAAAATCAGGCGATCTCGACTCGCGTTGCATCAATTTAGTGCGATGGTGGATCGTTTTGGTGCACTGTAATGGTGCGCGAAATACGGTCACTGCCCATCTAAGCAGGGTTTGTCAGAGAGGTCTATGATCCAGATCTGTTGTTATGCGCGAATGTACTGCAATTCTGCTAGGCAGATCACAAAGGCAAGAGTACAATTAGCGCCCAATTTTACCCGGTGATTGAGGCGAGAATGTTAGAGAATTTACGCAATATTGCGATTATTGCGCACGTTGACCACGGCAAAACGACTCTGGTTGATAAGCTGCTGCAGCAGTCCGGCACCCTGGACCGCTCCACGGAAGGCCAGGAACGGATCATGGACTCCAATGATCTGGAACGGGAACGTGGCATCACCATTCTCGCCAAGAACACTGCGATCCGCTGGAATGACTACCGCATCAACATCGTTGATACCCCGGGTCACGCCGACTTCGGTGGTGAAGTAGAGCGCGTACTGTCCATGGTTGACTCCGTGCTGCTGCTGGTTGACGCCGTAGACGGCCCGATGCCGCAAACCCGTTTCGTGACCCAGAAAGCGTTCGCTCAGGGTCTGAAGCCGATCGTGGTCATCAACAAGGTTGACCGTCCGGGTGCTCGTCCTGACTGGGTAATGGATCAGGTATTCGACCTGTTCGACAACCTGGGCGCGACTGACGAACAGCTGGATTTCAAAGTTGTTTACGCCTCTGCACTGAACGGTTGGGCCACCATGGATCAGGACGTCGAGTCCGAGAACATGGAGCCGCTGTTCCAGGCCATCGTTGACAACGTTGAAGCGCCGAAGGCTGATGCCGAAGGTGGTTTCCAGATGCAGATCTCCCAGCTGGACTACAACTCCTACGTGGGCGTTATCGGTATCGGCCGTATCACTCGTGGTCGCGTCAAGACCAACCAGCAAGTCACCATCGTTGGTGCCGACGGCAAGACCCGTAACGGTAAAGTCGGTCAGGTGCTGGGTTACCTGGGTCTGTCCCGTACTGAAGTTACCGACGCGCAAGCGGGTGACATCATCGCTATCACCGGTCTGGGCGAGCTGAAAATCTCCGACACCATCTGTGACAACGGTGCCGTTGAAGCCCTGCCGCCGCTCTCCGTTGACGAGCCGACCGTGAACATGACCTTCCAGGTCAACACCTCACCGTTCGCCGGTAAAGAGGGCAAGTTCGTGACCTCCCGTAACATTCTGGAGCGTCTGAACCAGGAGCTGGTCCACAACGTGGCCCTGCGCGTGGAAGAGACCGATGATCCGGACAAGTTCCGTGTATCCGGTCGTGGTGAACTGCACCTCTCCATCCTGATCGAAAACATGCGTCGCGAAGGTTACGAACTGGCGGTGTCCCGTCCGGAAGTAATCCTGCGTACCGTTGATGGCGTTCTGCAAGAGCCGTTCGAAACCGTAACTGTGGACGTTGAAGAAGCGCACCAGGGTTCCGTGATGGAGCAACTTGGTCTGCGTAAAGGCGAAATGACCAACATGACCCCGGATGGCAAGGGTCGTGTCCGTCTGGACTTCATGATCCCGAGCCGTGGCCTGATCGGTTTCCAGACCGAGTTCATGACCATGACCTCCGGTACCGGTCTGCTGTACCACACCTTCGACCACTACGGTCCGCACAAGGGTGGCAGCATCGGCGAGCGTCAGAATGGCGTGCTGATCTCCAACGCTACCGGTAAAGCACTGACTTACGCCCTGTTCGGTCTGCAAGACCGTGGTCGTCTGTTCATCGGTCACGCGACCGAAGTGTACGAAGGCCAGGTGATCGGTATCCACTCCCGTTCCAACGACCTGACTGTTAACTGCCTGAAAGGCAAACAGCTGACCAACATGCGTGCCTCCGGTACCGACGAAGCTCAAGTGCTGACTCCGCCGATCCGCATGACTCTGGAACAGGCTCTCGAGTTCATCGATAACGACGAACTGGTAGAAGTGACTCCGAAGAACATCCGTATCCGCAAGAAATTGCTGACCGAGCTGGATCGTAAGCGCTCTGGCCGTGGTTAATGCCATGTGCTGAGTCTCGGCAGCCCTCGCGGCCGCTGACGGTTCACTGATAAACGGACCCAAACCTCTGGTTTGGGTCCGTTTTTTTATGCTTGTGATCCGCTCTGGCCATCCTGATGAGCTCGTTCAGGCCATCCGGTAATGGGGCTGATGAGCGTTGAGCGAAGGTCGTGGGGGTGGATGAGATAAAAAAGCCGCAGCGGATGAACGCTGCGGCTTTTTGCTGGCTTGCAGTAAGGGGTTACTGGCGCCAGAAGGAGGGGAAGAAGAGCACGGCGACCGTCAGGATCTCCAGTCGTCCCAGCAGCATGCCGAATGACAAAAGCCATTTGGCCGATTCCGGCAGGCTGGCAAAGTTGGTGCTGGGGCCGACCACCGGGCCCATGCCCGGGCCGACGTTGGCGACAGCGGTGATGGAGCTGGAGATAGCCGTCAGGGGGTCAAGCCCGATGGCGCCCAACAGTGCGGCTATCACCAGAATGATGGCGAAGTAGGCCAGCACGAATGAGATCATCGAGCGGATGATGGCGTCATTGACCGTCCGGCCGTTGTACTTCTGGGGGAATACGGCAGAGGGGTGCATCAGCTGGCGCATCTGCTTTCTGAACAGGGCAAACGCCACCTGTACCCGGAAGATCTTGAGGCCGCCCGCAGTGGAGCCTGAGCAGGCCCCAAGAGCCAGCAGCACGATGAAGACGATGCTGGCGAGCGGCCCCCAGGTGCCGAAGTCACCAAGGCCGTAGCCGGTGGTGGTGAGCACCGAGACGATGTTGAAGCAGCTGATGCGCAGGGCATCCCAGAAGCCGAACAGGTCTCTCTCCCACAGATAGAAGGTCATGATGACGGTGACCCAGACCACCAGCCAGAAGAAGCCGCGCACCTGGGCATCCTTGAACAGGCTGTTGTCCCTGTGGTTGAGGCTCTGCACATAGAGCAGGAAGGGCAGGCCGCCGAGGAACATGAACAGGGTGCCAATCCAGTGTGCCGAGTTGGAGAAGTGGGACATGGATTGATCGGAGGTGGAGTAGCCGCCGGTACTGAGAGTGGTCATGGCGTGGTTGATCGCCTCGAACATGTTCATGCCGCTGGCCCAGTAGGCCATGAAGCAGAGCATGGAGAGCACCAGATAGACCACGACGATGTTGTTGGCCACCGTTTTGGCACGCGGGGCGCTTTTGTCTGACCAGTCAGAGCTCTCGGTCTGGAACAGCTTCATGCCGCCGACGTTGAGGTAGGGCAGCACGGCTACCGCCATCACGATAAAGCCGACCCCGCCCAGCCACTGCAGGATGGAACGCCACAACAGGATGCTGTGGGCCATGTTGTCGAGGCCGGAGAGCACGGTGGAGCCCGTGGTGGTCACCCCCGACATGGTCTCGAAGTAGGCGTCGGTGAAGTTGATGTGGGTGATGAAAACAAAAGGCAGGGCGCCGAAGGCGCAGGCCACCACCCAGACCGAGGTGGTGAGCAGGAACATCTCCCGCACCCCCAGATGAAACTCCGCCTTGCGACCATAGTGGAGGCAGAGCAGGGCGGCGCCGTGGGTGATCAGCACGGACTTGAGAAACTCGACAAATCCCTCTGACCCGGTGAGTAGTGCCAGCAAGGTGGGCAGCCACATGAAGAGCGCCAGCTTGGAGAGCACCAGCCCGAGGGTGAAGATAATGGGACGCAGCTTGATCATGTTCGATAACCTGGTCGTTGATTAACAAAAGACCCGGACCATCCCCTTGGGGGAGCTGAGCCGGGTCTGGTTTGACAGCCTGTGCGCATGAAGACGTTACAGGAAGAAGGGGCTTGGCTGGAATAGCCGCTCCACTTCCGGGATGTACTTCTTGTCCACCAGGAACATGACCACGTGGTCATCCTGCTGGATCTTGGTGCGATCGTGGGCTATCAGCACCTCATCTCCGCGCACTACGGCACCTATGGTGGTGCCCGGCGGCAGCTTGAGCTCGCCTACCGTCTTGCCGACCACCTTGGAGGTGTTCTCGTCACCGTGGGCAATCGCCTCGATCGCCTCGGCCGCGCCGCGACGCAGGCTGTAGACGTTGGCGATATCGGCCCGGCGCACATGGGTCAGCAGGGCCGAGATGGTGGCCTGCTGGGGCGAGATGGCGATATCGATGGAGCCACCCTGCACCAGATCGACGTAGGCGCCGCGCTGGATCAGCACCATGGTCTTCTTGGCGCCCATCTTCTTGGCGAGCAGCGCCGACATGATGTTGGCCTCATCCTCGTTAGTCACGGCGATGAATACGTCGATCTGGTCGATGTGCTCCTCGGCCAGCAGCTCCTGATCCGCCGCATCGCCACAGAAGACGATGGTGTTCTCCAGCAGTTCGGAGAGCTGCTCCGCCCGCTTCTGATTGCGCTCGATGAGCTTGACGCTGTAGCGCTTCTCCAGCTGGCGGGCGAGACCAGCGCCGATGTTGCCACCACCGACGATCATGATGCGGCGGTAGGGGCTCTCTAGGCGCTGCAGCTCAGACATCACGGCACGGATATGGCCCGCGGCGGCGACGAAGAAGACCTCGTCATCCGCTTCGATGATGGTGGTGCCTTGCGGACGGATCGGGCGGCCCTGACGGAAGATGGCCGCTACCCGGGTCTCGATGTTGGGCATGTGCTCGCGCAGGGTGGAGAGGGCGTTACCCACCAGCGGGCCACCGTAGTAGGCCTTGACCGCTACCAGACCGACGCGGCCACCTGCAAAATCAACCACTTGCAGGGCGCCCGGATATTCGATCAGGCGACGCACATAGTCGGTCACCAACTGCTCCGGCGCGATCAGGTGATCCACCGGCACCGATTCCGGCAGAAACAGGCGATCCCGTTCGGTCAGATAGGCTGGCGAGCGGATCCGTGCCACCTTATTCGGGGTGTTGAACAGGGAGTAGGCCACCTGACAGGCGATCATGTTGGTCTCGTCACTGTTGGTGACGGCGACCAGCATGTCGGCATCCTGAGCCCCCGCTTCGCGCAGCACCTTGGGGTGAGCGCCATGCCCGTTGACCACCCGCAGGTCAAACTTGTCCTGCAGTTCGCGCAGGCGCTCGCTGTCGGTATCGACGATGGTGATGTCGTTGTTCTCTCCGGCCAGGTTCTCGGCCAGAGTGCCGCCGACCTGGCCGGCTCCCAAAATGATGATTTTCATAGGGAACGTCTACTCACGTTGAGGCAGTAAAGGGGCATTTCACCTGCATGGCGATTGCCCCGGAAGAAGCATGTCAGCGTCACAGCTTGACCAGCTTGGCGTAGTAGAAGCCATCCATCTCGGCTTCACCCGGCAGGAACTGGCGACCCGGGCAGTCCGGGGTGTCCTGTTCGTGCAGCGGTACCAATTTGGCATCTTTGGTCGCGGCAAGGAAGGCGCGGATCTGTTCGCGGTTCTCTTCCGGCAGGACGGAGCAGGTGGCGTAGAGCAGGGTGCCGCCGCTTTTCAGCTTGCCCCAGAGGGCGTTCAGAATACGGCGCTGCAGCTCGGCCAGCTCGCGGATGTCCTGATCACGGCGCAACCACTTGATGTCTGGGTGGCGGCGGATGACACCGGTGGCGGAGCAGGGAGCATCCAGCAGGATGCGGTCGAACTGACCCTCCGGCCACCACTGTTCCGGTGCCGCCGCATCGCCGTGGATCACCTTGGCGGTCAGGCCGATGCGATCCAGGTTCTCCTGCACCCGCTTGAGGCGGTTCTCGTCGGCATCGACGGCAACCACGCCAGCCAGCTTGGGCTGACGCTCCAGCAGGTGGGCGGTCTTGCCGCCGGGGGCGGCGCAGGCATCCAGCACCCATTCACCCGGTTGCGGGTCGAGCAGGGCGGCAGCCTGTTGTGCTGCACCATCCTGTACCGAGCAGTCACCGACCTCGAAGCCGGGCAGCTTGGTCACATCGCAGGGACGCTCCAGCAGGATGCAATCCTCGCCCTCCTCACCGGCCACCGCATTGATGCCGGCTTCGGCCATGCGAGCCAGCATGGCATCGCGGCTCTGGCGCTGGCTGTTGTTGCGGATCCACATGGGGGGACGCTGGTTGTTCGCCTCCATAATGAATTCCCACTCATCGTGATAAGCCTGACGCAGACGCTTGGTGAGCCACTCCGGATGACCGAGGCGAATGCTGGGAACGCGGTCGATACGCAGCAGAATGACTTCGGCGCTGCGCTGGAAGTTGCGCAGCACGCCGTTGATGAGGCCACGCAGGGAGGTGCCCTTGAGCAGTTTGACGGCGTTGACGGTCTCGGCCACCGCGGCGTGAGCCGGAATGCGGGTGTAGATGAGCTGATAGAGACCGACCAGGATGAGGTAGTGGAAAATGCGGCTCTTGTTCTTGAGCGGTTTGTCCATCATCTCGTTGACTGCCGCATCGAGGCGGGGTAGCCAGCGCAGGGTGCCGTAGCAGAGTTCTTGCAGGAGAGCGCGATCGCGAGGTGCAACCTTCTCCTGGGCAGCAGGCAGAACAGCGGAGAGGGATTGACCCTGATCCAGCACCTGTTGAATAACGAGAGCGGCCTGTGCACGTGTTTTCATAGAGTTACCTTAGATGCGCAAGTCGGGGCCTGGGCCCCGCTTGTGTCAATTCAATCCAGTTCAATTCAATTGCGTGCCGGGTTCAAACCAGTCGCGGCGAGAGTTGAGCAGATCCGAAACGGACATGGCCTTCTTGCCGGGCGGTTGCAGGGTCAGCAGGCGCAGTACCCCTTTGCCGGTCGCAATATCGATCCCCTGCTTGTCGGCCTTGAGCAGGGTGCCGGCGGGTTGGTCGTGGTCACTGTCAATGACGGCGGCTTGCCATACCTTGACGGTCTGGTCAGCCACTTCAAACCAGCTGATGGGCCAGGGGTTGAACGAGCGGATGCAGCGTTCGATGGCAACAGCCTCCATCGACCAGTCGATGCGGGCCTCTTCCTTGGAGAGCTTTTCGGCGTAGTTGGCCAGCGCATCATCTTGTGCCTCGGCAGCGGTTTCACCGGCGGCCATGGCATTGATGGTGTCGACCAGAGCCTGCGGGCCCAGCTCGGCCAATTTGTCATAGAGGCTGGCGGAAGTCTCGTCGGCGGCGATGGGGCAGCTTACCTTGCGGATCATGGCGCCGGTATCCAGTCCCACATCCATCTGCATGATGGTGACGCCGGTTTCGGCATCGCCCGCCCAGATAGAGCGCTGGATCGGTGCGGCACCGCGCCAGCGGGGCAGCAGGGAGCCATGGACGTTGATGCAGCCCAGCCGCGGGGTATCGAGTACCACCTTGGGCAGGATCAGACCATAGGCCACCACTACCATCAGGTCGGCACCCAGTGCAGCAAGCTCGGCTTGCGCCTCTTCCTTGCGCAGAGAGGCCGGTTGGTAAACCGGCAGGTTGTGGGCCAGTGCCAGCTCTTTGACCGGGCTGGCGGTGAGCTTCTGACCACGGCCAGCAGGCTTGTCAGGCTGGGTATAAACGGCAACGACCTCGTGGTCGGAAGACAACAACGCCGCCAGGTGACGGGCGGCGAAGTCGGGAGTACCGGCAAAAATCAGTTTCAGCTTATTCAATGGGGCAGATCCTCAGAGGACTTTGCGATCTTCACGGGCCATCTTTTCCAGCTTCTGGCGAATGCGCTGGCGCTTGAGCGGGGACAAGTAATCCACAAACAGCTTGCCGACCAGATGATCCATCTCATGCTGGATGCAGATGGCGAGCAGATCATCGGCTTCCAGCTCGAACGGCTTGCCGTTGCGATCCAGGGCGCGGATTTTGATCTGTTCGGCGCGAGGCACCAGAGCACGGCTGCCGGGCACGGAGAGGCAACCCTCTTCAATGCCGGTGCTGCCGCACTGCTCGATGACCTCCGGATTGATCAATACCAGAGGATCTTCACGGTTTTCAGAGACATCGATCACTATGATGCGCTGGTGAATGTCGACCTGAGTCGCGGCCAGGCCAATGCCTTCCTCCGCGTACATGGTTTCGAACATATCATCTACAATCTGTTGTAACTCGGGTGTAAAGGTCTCGACAGGGGCTGCAACGGTGCGCAGGCGCTCATCGGGAAAACGCAATACATCTAGAATGGCCATAGTTTTTTCTTTAGTTTCGTATAAATGCAGTCAATATTGGCGTAATTCTAGTCATTTACGCCGACAAAAAACAGCAACACTTTGCGTACAGAAGTAACAGGGAGTGTTATGTATCTGAAGCAAACCATCCTCGCCTGCCTGCTGGTGACCGTGAGTCAGGCAGCACTGGCCGATCAGCTGAGGCTGAAAGCGGGTTACCCCGAAAGCTATGTAGTGCAAAAAGGCGACACCCTGTGGGATATCTCCGGCAAGTATCTCTCCGAACCTTGGCTCTGGCCCCGTCTCTGGAACATCAATCCGCAGATTGCCAATCCTCACTGGATCTACCCCGGTGATGTGCTGCATCTGAGCTGGGTCAATGGTGAACCCCGACTCGGCAAGGCGATGCAGGGGGGCAAGCAAGTCATCCGTCTCGGCCCGAAAACCCGTTACGAGAACAAAGCCAACCCCATTCCGACCCTGCCTATCAGCGAGATCGGCCCCTTCCTGCAAACTGACCATATTCTGGCAGACAACCAGCAGCAGAAAACCTTGCCCTATCTGCTGGGGTCGGATCAGAAACATATCGGCATGCTGGAGGGGGACACCCTCTATGTGCAGGGCTCCCTGACGCCGGGGCAGGTTTATGGCATTTATCACCCCGGAGTGGTCTACAAGGATCGCGAAACCGGTGAGCTGCTGGGCCAGGAGGCGATCTTTGCCGGTGTGGTGCGGGCCGTGGCACGTCTTGATGGTGATCGGACTGAAGTTACCCTCACTCACAACCAGCGGGAGGTGCTGCAGGGCGACAAGGTGATGCCGCTGCCCGCTCAGGAGAACATGCCCGCCGTCTTCACACCGAAAGCGGCACCTGCCATCACGCCGGGCTATATCATCGATTTGCCGAACAAGACACGGGGCGGTGGCAAGTTTGATGTGGTGCTGATCAACCGGGGTGGCCGCGATCAACTGGTCGCCGGGGATGTACTGGATGTCAGACGGCCCGGTGCTGCTCTGGTCACCAAGAATGGCGATGTGCAGTACAAGGAGCTCTCGTCGGTTTTTAACCGGGTGTTTTACAGCAGCAACAAGAAGGCACCACTGCCCTCTGAAGCGATTGCCCGTGTCATGTTGTTCAAGGTGTATGACAAGCTGAGTTACGGTCTCATCATGCAGAGTAACGACATGGTGAGTGCGGGCTATCAGGTCACTCACTTCTGACGTGAACTACCCCGACGCGCGTCTGGCGCTCTGGCTAACTCTCGATGCGGTCACCGGTATCGGTCCGGTGACCGCTGCACGTCTGTTGGAACGGGCTGGGGGAAGTATTGAGGCCCTGTTTCAGAGCGATGAAGCGCAACTGCATGGTATGGGGTTGTCGTCAGAGCAGATCAAACAACTGCGCTGGCCCTCGCCAGTAGTTGAGCAGAGCCTGGCTTGGGCCGCTTTGCCTGACAATCTCCTTATTCCGCAAGATCACCCGATTTATCCACCCTTGTTGCGGGAGATTCCCGCGGCCCCCCTGTTGCTCTACTGTCGTGGCGATCTTGCTGCGCTGTCGTTACCCCAGCTGGCAATGGTGGGGACACGCCACCCTACCTATGCAGGCAAAGATAATGCCTCCCGCCTCTGTAGCGAGCTGGTTGGATACGGGTTAGCCATCACCTCGGGCCTTGCGCTCGGTATCGATGGTGTTTGCCATCAGCAAGCGCTGGCTTGTGGCGGTATCACCCTTGCCGTGTTGGGTTCTGGGCTGGATTGCCTCTACCCCAAACGCCATCAGGGGCTGGCAGGCCAGATTCTGGAGAGTGGTGGTTTGCTTATCTCCGAGCTGGCGCCGGATAAAGGGCCGCTGGCTGAACATTTTCCTCGTCGCAACCGTATTATCAGTGGTCTGTCGCTGGGAACTCTGGTGGTGGAGGCGACCGAGCAGAGCGGTTCGCTGATCACAGCCCGCTATGCGCTTGAACAGGGGCGCGAAGTGTTTGCGGTACCCGGTGCCCCGCAAAACGCCCAGGCGATAGGGTGTAACAGATTAATTCAGCAGGGGGCCAAACTTGTGCTGAGTGCGGCCGATATAGTGGAAGAGCTGCCAGAGTGGGTCGCACGGCCACATTCGTCGGTCATACCATCTGAGCAACCGCATAATAGCGAATTGCCTTATGCCGATTTGTTGGATAACGTAGATTATGAGACCACGAGCGTGGATACCGTTGCCGAGCGGGCCCAGCTTCCTGTCGAAGTGGTATTGGGCAGGTTGGTAGAGTTGGAGCTGGCCGGTGCAGTGATGGCGGTAGCCGGTGGATACGTCAGAGCGAGGAGGGCGAATCATGTTTGATGTATTGATGTACCTTTTCGAGACCTACATCCACAGCGATGCAGATGTGATGGTCGAGCAGGATGAGCTCACCGACGAGTTGAGCCGGGCCGGTTTCGATAAAGAAGAGATCGACAAGGCGCTCGACTGGCTGGAGCGGCTGGCCAATCTGCACGATAGCGAGCGGGAGGTCTATGTTACCGCCAGCGCGCAAGGCTCGATGCGTATCTATGCTCCGCAAGAGCTGGCACGCCTCAGCACCGAGTGCCGCGGCTTCCTGCTCTTTCTGGAACAGGCCCAGGTGTTGAATGCCGAAACCCGCGAGATCTGTATCGAGCGCCTGCTCGAGCTGGACAAGCCGGATATCGAGCTGGATGACCTGAAGTGGGTCGTCATGATGGTGCTGTTCAACGTACCGGGCAGTGAAAATGCCTACCAGCAGATGGAAGAGCTGGTGTTTGATGAGTCAGACGGCGTCATTCACTGACAGTCCGGTGCCGCGCTGGTAGAATTCAGGCCATCTGGATTTCAAGGCGCGACCCATGTCAAAAATCGATCATCACCTCTTTTCAGCCCACGAACATGCCTTCGAGCGCGAGCCGTGCCCGCAGTGCGGGGCCGAGCTGGTGATCCGCCAGGGCAAACATGGCCCCTTTCTCGGCTGTTCTGCCTATCCTGCCTGTGATTACATTCGCTCCCTGACGCCATCCGGCCGCGACATCGAAAAGGTGCTCGAAGGCTCTGCCTGTCCCGATTGCGGAGAGCCGCTGGCGATCAAGAAGGGGCGTTACGGTCTGTTTGTCGGTTGTACCCAGTATCCGGCCTGTCAGCACATCGAATCCCTGCAGGAGAGCGATGATACCCAGATCCTCTGCCCCGAGTGCGGCAAGGGTCATCTGGTGAGCCGTACCTCCCGCTACGGCAAGCAGTTTTACTCCTGTGATGGCTATCCCCATTGCAAATATGTGGTGAACGACAAACCGATCCCCATGCCTTGCCCCGCGTGTGGTTGGGGCATCATGGTGGAAAAAAAAGTGAGGGGAACTCTGCGTTGGGTCTGTCCGCAAAAGAAATGCGGCCACCAAAGTGAGCAGGTATAATCCCGCCGCCGCAACCGGATTGAAACGTTTTCGGTGAACTTCAACCCCCCACTTGGAGTAAGGAAATTCCCACCATGAATAAACCCTTTGTTGCCGTATTGATGGGCTCTGATTCTGATTTCCCCGTGATGCAAACCACCCTCGAGGTGCTCAAGTCATTTGATATCGCAGTGGAAGTTAAAGTCACCTCCGCGCACCGCACGCCGGCTGTGACCCATCAGTATGTGACCGATGCCGAGGCCCGTGGCTGCAAGGTCTTTATCTGTGCTGCCGGTCTGGCGGCCCATCTGGCGGGTGCCGTAGCCGGCATCACGACTCGTCCCGTGATCGGGGTACCCATCGATGGTGGCCCGCTCAAGGGGCTGGATGCGCTGCTCTCCACCGTGCAGATGCCGGGTGGTGTACCGGTGGCGACCGTGGCGATCGGCAAAGCCGGTGCCAAGAACGCAGGTTATCTGGCAGCCCAGATGCTGGCAGTAGCCGATGATGAACTGGCGGCCAAGGTTCGGGCCGAACGCCAGAAGAATGCCGAAGAGGTGATGGCCAAGGATGCCGCCCTGCAGGCTCAACTCAAGTAAGTGAACGGGTGGCGATCCGGATGTGTCGTATTTTTCCTGTGCTACAGCAAAACGTCACTTTGTTGTGGTCGCCGCCGTATGGATTCAACTTGCTACTAAGTGACGAGGCGGCAGCCAAGCTGCCGCATTTTTCCTATGCCAAATGAATTTGAACAGGCTGTTGCCGCCCTCCAGCAGGAAGGGGTGATTGCTTATGCGACCGAGGCAGTGTTTGGTCTGGGATGTGATCCCGACTCCGAAGTGGCGGTGCAGCGGCTGCTGGCCATCAAGCAGCGTCCGGTAGAGAAGGGGTTGATCCTGATTGCTGCCGATTTGGCGCAATTGCAGGATTACATCGATCTGAGCCAGCTTAGCGATGAACAACTTGCTCGGGTTGAAGTCAGCTGGCCCGGCCCCTTTACCTGGATCATGCCTGCCCGTGCAACGACGCCGGCCTGGCTGACCGGGCAGTTCGAGACCATCGCGGTACGCGTGACGGCTCATCCTCAGGTGCAGGCGTTGTGCCGTGCCTTTGGCAAGCCGCTGGTCTCTACCAGCGCCAACCTGACCGGTGAGGAGCCTGCCCGTCGGGTGGCCGATATTGGTGAGCGGCTGGCAAGCAAGTTAGCTTATATCCTGCCCGGTGAAGTGGGTGGTCAAGCCAACCCCTCCGAGATCAAGGACGCCAGAACCGGCGCCATTATTCGCCCCTCCTGAGCAGGCGGATACGTCATGATTTGCCATCAATCCGCTGAGCGGTGAGCTCATCGGATTGATTTAACTATAAAAATGGACAGGGCGTTCACGATCCTGCCTGACTGGAGACAAGATGAGCAAACCGGATGTGGCCCAGGTCAAGGCCTTCCTGTTGCAGTTGCAGGACGAGATCTGCCGTGGTCTGGAGCAGGCCGATGGCAGTGGACACTTTGTGGAAGATGCCTGGAGCCGTGAAGGCGGTGGCGGTGGTCGCACCCGTGTGCTGCGCCACGGTGCGGTGATCGAGCAGGGGGGCGTCAACTTCTCCCATGTGTATGGCGATGCCATGCCTGCCTCTGCTACAGCCCATCGGCCAGAGTTGGCCGGTCGCAAGTTCGAGGCGATGGGCGTGTCGCTGGTGATCCATCCGTACAACCCCTATGTGCCGACCAGCCACGCCAACGTCCGTTTCTTCATCGCCGAGAAGGAAGGTGAAGAGCCCATTTGGTGGTTTGGCGGTGGCTTCGATTTGACGCCCTTCTACCCGTTTGCCGAGGATGTGCAGCACTGGCATCAGGTCTCCCGTGATCTCTGCCAGCCGTTCGGTGATGAGATCTACCCCGAGTTCAAATCCTGGTGCGATCGCTACTTCTTTCTCAAGCACCGCAACGAGACGCGGGGGGTGGGCGGTCTCTTCTTCGACGATCTGAATCGCTGGCCTTTTGCAGACTGCTTTGCCTTTATGCAGGCGGTAGGTCGGGGATATCTTGATGCTTACCTGCCGATCATTGAACGACGCAAGGTTCTACCCTATGGCGAGCGGGAGCGGGAGTTCCAGCTCTATCGTCGCGGCCGTTATGTGGAGTTCAATCTGGTGTATGACCGTGGCACCCTGTTCGGGCTGCAGACCGGCGGACGTACCGAGTCGATCCTGATGTCGATGCCACCGCTGGCCCGTTGGGAGTATGACTGGCAGCCGGAGGCAGGCACTCCTGAAGCCTTGCTTTACACCGACTATCTCACGCCGCGAGAATGGCTGTGACCCGAGGGGCCATGATGGCCCCTTTTTAGTGACCGATATTCGGCTTGTTCCCGAGTGCGAAAACCCGTTAAATCGGAATATTGCCCTCTGATGGAACTCTTTGATGGATCGTTATCTGGTTTTTGGCCACCCGGTGCGCCACAGCAAGTCCCCCTTCATTCACACCCTGTTTGCCAGACAAACCCAGCAAGAGCTGGAGTATGGGCTGGCTGAACCCGCCGTCGACGAGTTTGCCCACGCCCTGCGCACCTTCTTTGACCAAGGGGGCAAGGGATGCAATGTCACCGTTCCCTTTAAGGAGCAAGCATTCACTCTGGTCGATTGCTTGAGCCCGAGGGCCAAGCGGGCGGGCGCGGTCAATACCATCAAGCTGACCGATGATGGCGTGTTGCTGGGGGATAATACCGATGGCGCTGGATTGGTCGCCGATCTCAAGTCCCATGGTGTGATGCTGGCGGATAGCCGGATCCTGCTGCTGGGTGCCGGTGGCGCGGCTCGTGGTGCATTGGCGCCGCTGCTGGCTGAGTTGCCGAGCGAACTGGTGGTCACCAACCGCACCCACACAAAAGCGCAGCAGCTGGCTGCTGAATTCCACGATCTGGGGCCCGTGACCGCCCAGACCTATGAGCAGCTGGCAGGGCCGTTCGATCTCGTCATCAATTCGACTTCTGCCAGCCTGCAAGGAGAGCTACCGCCGTTGGCCCCTGCCCTGATCCACACTGATATTGCCATCTACGACATGATGTATGGCGCCTCGGATACGGCGTTTATCAGTTGGGCCAAACAGCATGGGGCCCGTCAAACCATGGATGGACTCGGCATGCTGGTGGAACAGGCCGCCGAAGCGTTTACCGTGTGGCGCGGAATTCGTCCCGGGACTAAACAGGTATTGAGAGAGTTGAAGCGTAACTTGGGGGTGATATGAACCAGGGTATTCTGTTTCCCGATCTGATGGAGTGGCAGGCTGACGAACAGCGGGTGCGTTTTCCTGCCCAGCAGATGGGGGCGCTGATAGATTGTTACATCAGTCAGCGGCGACTGGAGAGAATGACAGGTCTGGCGCTGACGAGAGAGGATGACATCGTCAGAGCCTTCGAAAGTGTACGTTTTGATATTGAAGACATGGCTGAAAAACTCATTGAAGAACAAGAGTTTGCTGAAGATGGCGCTATCTATCTCTGATTTTTCAAAGTTTTTTTGTTTTGTAGCGGAACTACTTTGAAATGACGCTGACTAACTAGATAGTTGAGGAAGTGCTAGCTAGTCACCTTTATAACTCCCCGGTATTCGTACTGGGGATTTTTTTATCTGTATGAAGATAAAAGATTTTTTCTTAATCTGTAAGTTGTGAAACTAAATTACATAAATTACTTTCACTTTCTGCTGCTTTGCTGTACAGTTGTCTGCGTAGGGTACAGAGGTAAGATGTTCTATCTTTCAGACCTTTTATTTCACGTAATTGAATGTGGCTGAATAGCTGCCCCGATGAGGTTCTCGTCGGGGTGTTTTTTTATGCACATCATTTAGAGTAAATGCTTTAAATTGGCGATGCATTTGATAGAATGAGGCTGCTTCTTGAGGAATACCTGTCGTCTGGTACTCAAGATTCAGCTTCTTCCCAATTTTTTGAACTTATTATTTCAGGCTGGATGGCATCACTGTCGTCCGGCCTCATTTTTATCCCTTTCGGTTAGGCCTTGTAATTAAATTTCATCTTTGTCTCTTTTTGTAATTCTGGTTCGTTTTGAAAGAACGAATTTGAAAACGCTCTCAACGTCTTTAGAGGTTAATTTCTCTCGTGAATTAACTGCCTATCTATATGAACTGTAAGCGGTAATGGATATAACTGGGGAGGCGAATGCGGGGTGTTTGTCGTGAGGCAGGTGAAAGCGGCAATCTGAAACCCTTTCAATCAGCGGAGGAGTTCTCCGCCAATTGCAAGGAGAGCGAGGAGTGGATTACTCCTCGACAGGTTGTTGTTCATCAGCGTCCAGCAGGTCGGTATCGTCACCACTGACGTACCATTCGGTCAGGGTTTGCGCCAGCTTCTCCACACCGATGTTGGTGAGGGAGGAGAACGCTTCAACCTGGATCTGGGAACCGAGGTTGGCAACAGCCTGGCGCACCTTGATCACCTGGTTGTTGCGCGGGCCGGGGCTCAATTTGTCAGCCTTGGTCAGCAGCAGCATGACGGGCAACTGACGGTGCGAGCTCCACTCCAGCATGTTCATGTCGGTATCTTTGAGCGGGTGGCGGATGTCCATCAGGATCACCAGACCTTTCAATGACTCACGGCGCTGCAGATACTCTGCCAGTGACTTTTGCCACTTGAGCTTCATTTCCAGCGGAACTTGCGCATAACCATAACCCGGCAAGTCGACCAGACGCTTGCCCGGTTCCAGCTCAAACAGGTTGATCAGCTGGGTACGACCGGGTGTCTTACTGGTGCGCGCCAGGTTCTTGTGTTTGGTTAAGGTGTTCAATGCAGATGACTTACCGGCGTTGGAACGGCCGGCAAACGCGATCTCGACACCCCCATCATTTGGCAGGTGACGGATGTCGGGTGCGCTGGTCACAAAATGCACCTTATTGAAATTCAGAGTTTGTGTATCCAACGTAAATTCCCCATGGAGATAGAGGGTTATAGAGTTACTTTTTTGTAAAATGGTGTAAAATAGCGTCGCTTAAACGCGTTTATTTTAACATGCCTTCAGCGGCATGGGATCTGGAAGCCTAATAACGAAAAGTTGGAACGCCATGAAGAACCTAGTCATTACTCTTGCTCTGATGGTTGGCGTAACGGGGATGGCACAAGCCAAGGGCGATGCCGCTGCGGGACAGACCAAGGCTGCCGTTTGTGCGGCTTGTCATGGACCGGACGGAAACAGCCTGGTTGATATGTACCCCAAAATTGCTGGTCAGCACGCATCATATATCAAAAAGCAGTTAGTTGAACTGAAGGCTGCCGCTTCTGGTCAAATTGGCCGGGTTGCGCCAGTGATGGGGCCGATGGCGTTACCTTTGTCGGAACAGGACATGGATGACCTGGCGGCTTATTTCTCCAGCCTGAAGGTTACCCCTATCGCTGTCCCTGACGACGTGGTCGAAGCGGGCAAGGCACTCTATATGGGTGGTGACATGAGTCGCGGTCTGGCAGCTTGTACGGCTTGCCATGGTCCCCGTGGCTCGGGTGTCGAACAGGCGAAGTATCCAAACCTGTCCGGCCAGCATCCTGCCTATATCAAGGCTCAGCTCACCGCATTCCGTGCCGGGACGCGTGACAACGATCCGAATGGCATGATGCGGGACGTTGCCAAGAAACTGACTGATCAGGATATCGAAGCCCTCTCCAAATATGTGGCGGGTCTGCACTGATATAGTCGATACGGTCGATTTAAGTTGAAACGGGGAGCCTGGGCTCCCCGTTGTTTTTATGGCTTTCAGATAATTCTCGGTTTAATCCCCCCGTTCTGTAAGAGATCTCCCATTCTCAAGGCAGGCCAAGGCTCATAAAATTGCATAAAATATTAAATAATCATTATTTATCAACAGATTATATAAGTATTGATATTTTTCGACATGTTGAGAATGTTTTGAGTGGATTGAGCCGCTTTATAGAGTTGGTACAGTAGGCTTAATGGATTCATCCACGGATTGGGTGGCGGTTTCACGACAGGGTGTTGTGAGCAGAGGATGGCTGGCGTGGCGGGATGCCATGGGCTCGGATGAGCTGGCAAAGGATTGAAGGATCAGGATGGTGACCATCTCCGGAGCGGGATGGGGTTGCGGGATGCAGACTCCCCGGCACGATGGCAGGATGCGGTCGAGACGGGTCAAACAGGCACACGCACATTCAGGAACGACCAATATAAGGTCAGGATGACCACACAACGATATGATGCGGCGACAAGTTGTCACGGAGAGGACGAAACAGATTGTTTTGCCATTCAGGATGGCGCACGCATGAACATATCAAGGCAGCTTCGGCTGCCTTTTTTCTTTTGGGTCATTAACCCGATTAGCCATTCTGTGTCAAAATACCAGCAACATGCCCAGAGGATACCGATCCTGCGGTGTTCAGTGGCCTGATTGGGCCTGATTGGTGCGGGATCCTGCTCTTGTTCCAGCCTTACTGTTCCTCGCATCGTATCCCACCGGGTGAGATCATCCCGGGTACGGGTCAAACCAGTTTTTTTTTCGGAGTTAGCCATTCATGTCTGCCAAACAACCCACTCGCAAGCCTACTGGCAAGCGCAAAGAATCTGATGTCAGTGCTCAGGAAGGCCGTGAGCGTAAACGGGCTGCCAAGCGCAAGGGCCTGAAGGCTGGTTCTCGTCAGCAAGTTGAACAGCCGAAGAACAAGTCTGGCAACAGCCAGTCCAAAGATCCGCGTATCGGTTCCCGCAAGCCGGTAGTTCTGGTGGTGGATGACAAACAGAAGAAGCCGGCAGCACCCAAGGCGGTGAAAGAGAAGAAGTTGGTGATGACGCCCGAGCAGGAGCTGGCTTCCATCGAAAACGATGACCGCTTGAATGATCTGCTGGATCGTCTTGATGCCGGTGAAACCCTGGAAGCGGCCGAGCAGGCCTGGGTTGATCAGCGTGTCGACCGTTATCAGGAGCTGATGGATGAGCTGGGCATCATCGACAACGACGATGATGAAGATGATGATCTGCCGTTTGATGATGGCGATGACGCCGAGTTCGACGAGCAGAAACCGGCCTCCGAAGAGGAGTTGTGGGACCGTTTCAACCAGGTCGATTTCAAGCCGGAACCCAAGCCTGAGCCGAAGAAAAAGTGATGAGTGGATGGATGCTGGCCGCCCTGTTGGGCGGCCTGATTTTGTCAGGATTGGCCATCTATGCAGGCATGCTGCTGGCCAGGCTGAGACGACAGCAAGCGATGCAGTGGCAGGCGATTACCGCTCGCAATGAACGAATTCTGGAGAGCGTGCGGGTCATTGCTCATGCGGTGCAGGAGGGGCAGTGCGATTACTCCGAAGGCGCCATTCGGCTGACCAATCTGCTGGATGCGTTGCAGATCAAGGGGGGGCGGGCGTTCGTTGCCGAGTTCCCGGGTCTGTACGGGCTGTATGAGAAGGTGAAAGATATGCCGACTCATGAGGCCAGACGCGCCCTCAAGCGCAATGAAGTGATGAAGATGGATCTCGAACGCAGCGGCTACGAGGCCGAGCTGGAGGCTCAGATCCTCAAGGATGTGGCCCAGCTGAAGGATTTTCAGTTAGGTCGGTGAGCCAACAATAACAACAAGAGAGGAAGCGAGCGTGCAAGCAGAACAGATTGTGTGGGATCAGGCCCTGATCGAAAAATATAACTACAGTGGCCCGCGATACACCTCTTATCCCACTGCGCTGGAGTTCAACGAGAGCTTCGGCTATCCGGATTTTGTCCGCGCTGCCGGCCAGTATCCCGAGCGCAATCTGTCGCTCTACGTGCACATCCCTTTCTGTCACAAGCTCTGCTACTACTGCGGCTGCAACAAGGTCATTACCCGTCATCAGCACAAGGCTGACGAGTACCTCGACTACCTGGAGCAGGAGATCAAGGCGCAAGCCCCGCTCTTCAAGCATCGTCTGGTTACCCAGCTGCACTGGGGTGGCGGTACACCCACCTATCTGGATGAAGCGCAAACGCGCCGTCTGATGGCCATGCTGCGTGAGCACTTCCATTTCGCCGAAGAGGGGGAGTTCAGCATCGAGGTCGATCCGCGCGAGATTGCCATTACCATGCTGGATGTGCTGCGAGACGTCGGCTTCAACCGCATCAGCCTCGGGGTGCAGGACTTCAACAAGGATGTGCAGGTTGCGGTCAACCGCGAGCAGGACAACGACTTTATTAAAGCCATGTTGGAACGGGCCCGTGAACTAGGCTTCCGCTCGACCAACCTCGACCTTATCTATGGCCTGCCGCATCAGGATCGTGCCAGCTTCCATCATACGCTGGAAGAGGTGCTCAAAACGGCTCCGGCGCGCCTCTCCATCTTCAACTATGCCCATCTGCCGAGTCGCTTTGCCGCCCAGCGCAAGCTGAAAGAAGACGACATGCCTGCGCCGCAGGAGAAACTGGCCATGCTGCAGGACACCATCGCCTTCCTCACCGGTCAGGGTTACCAGTTCATCGGCATGGACCATTTTGCCAAACCCGATGACGAACTGGCGGTCGCGCAGCGCGAGGGCAAGCTGCACCGCAACTTCCAGGGCTATACCACTCAAGGTGATTGCGATCTGCTGGGGCTGGGGGTCTCCTCCATCAGCATGATCGGTGATGCCTACTCCCAGAACCAGAAAGAGCTCAAGACTTATTACGCACAGGTTGCAGAGCTGGGTCATGCCCAATGGAAAGGCTGCTCGCTCAATCAGGATGACCTGATCCGCCGTGAGGTGATCAAGCGGCTTATCTGTGATTTCCGTCTGAACTTTGCCGCTGTCGAGCAGGCGCACGGGCTCAATTTCAGAGAGTATTTTGCCGACGATCTCAAGCTGCTGCAGACCTTCATCAACGATGGATTGGTGCGTATGACGGAGGATGGTCTGGAGGTCTCCTCCACGGGGCAGCTGCTGATCCGCAATATCTGCATGTGTTTCGACGTGTACTTGCGCAACAAGGCGCGTCAGCAGCAGTTCTCTCGCGTGATATAAGCTTGTTTGCCGATTAGAAAACAGAGAAGGGCGCCATCGTGGCGCCCTTTCATATGTATTTTTGCTTATGCAGCGGGTCGCGAAGGTTCTGGTAAGAAGTCTCTGCGCTGAGGAAAGCAATTGGGAATCAAGCAATGGTCGTGGTGAAACGCAGATAAAAAGATGGGGGCGACTTGCGTCGCCCCCGGTAGTCGTATCGCTCAGATCCTTGAACGAAGTTGCTCCCTGCAATCCCTGACTGTTTACCTCTTCCTTTAGGTTTCCCCTTCCCAATCCTTTGGGGTGTCCTTTAGCCATCTTGGCCTGACGAGTCATCCTGTCCCGTCGCACTTTCTCCGTCCTGGGAGGTGTCCTTTACCACATCCTGTGGTGAGTCCATTTGCCCAACCCTGGCAGCCAATCTTCCTGACCGACTTCATTGCGTCCGTGCATGAGTAACTATAAGGATTTTCTAACCGGCTACAACGCCAGATTGGAAAACGTTTTTGTCATTAGCTATTTCGAAAGTGGTTAGTTTCGATTTATTCATTTATAAACAGCTAGTTAAGCTGTTCATCTTCATGTTTTAAGATCTTATCTTCCGATTATCTCGGGGATCTTTTCGGCTGTTGGCTTACACCTGGGATGGCAGATCTCTTACATGGCGTTTTGGTTGCTTCAGAAACAGATGTTGCAGTCTGATGATGGTCATTCAGGGTGAGTTGGTGAGGCACACAAAGAGCGGTTGAATGGAGAAATTATGAGCGCTGGTTGAGCCGCTCATAGATGGTCTGGCGCTCTTCCGGGGTGAGCGAAGAGAAGTAGTGGGTAAAAAGGCGCAGCAACAGGGACTTGTTCATGCCGTCTTGCTGGGTCAGGTTACCCAGCTCGTCGATGGCCACCGTGCTCATGGAGAAGGTGGCTTTTTTGTAGCTGGGCTTCAGGTGCTCACCACTCTCGATAAAGGCCAGCGCCGACAGGGCTTCGTCACGATGCAGTCCCAGTTCAAGGCTGACCACCTTGGGTTTGCCCTTGGCGTAGAACTCCGCATCTTCGATAAATTCGTCGACGGTGAACTTCTTCTGGTGATGCAGCTGGTGCTTTTTCTTCAGATCGGCCAGACCCATCTCACACCCCCACTTGCAGGAACTCTTTGGCGATGGCCCGGATCTCTTCGGCGGATTTGCCATCCGGCTCGATCTCCATCACCGACAGTCCCTTCTCTTCGCTGTCGTCATAGACGTTGCGGCCATAGGTGATGGCGTTCAGGACGTCGACACCGAACGAGGAGCAAACCTCTTTCGCCTCCAGAATGCGTTTTACCTGATTGGGCAGGGCGGGGCACTGGGTCAGCACTACGGCTGCATTGAGGGTCGGGTTGACCATCTTACAGGTGGTGATGAGATCTTCCATGTGGGGCAGGGTCTTGAGGTCGCGACGTTTCGGGCGCAAGGGGATCAGGGCGTGGGTGGCGACAGCCATGGTAGAGCGCAGCGCCCGGTTGTCTTGCCCGCCGCAATCGACGATGACGTAGTCGTAGCGGTTTTTCAGGCTGAGCAGGTCGTTGCGAATATTGCCATAGAGCTGTACGCAGTTGATTTGTGGTAGCTCCGGGTTGTCGTTGCGCTCCTGAATCCAGTCAGAGGTGGTGCGCTGCGGGTCGCAGTCGACCAGTAACACCTCCCCCTGAAATTGGGATCTGAGGTAGACCGCCAGATTTTGTGCCAGGCAGCTCTTGCCACTCCCCCCCTTCTCTCCACCGACCAACAAGATCATGACGTTCCCCTATCCATGAGAAAACCGCTGATTTCAGTATAGGAGGGGCCAGTCTCATCACAAGGCGAGAGGAGTGATGCTCCTCTCGTTGTTTCGACTAGTAATGAACGCTGCCTCCCTGCCAGCGGCAGACATAGTCAGGCACCAGCATCTGGGGGGCCTTGTCGACATGGCATACCACCATGGGCATGGCAGGGGCTCCTTCAGCCTGGCTGAGGGTGGGGAGCGCAGAGAGCAGCAAAGTCGCGAGCAACAGCATGGGTTTCATCTTCATAACAACTCCTTGGTAGTGCCATTCCTGTGTGATCTGGATCACTTTCTGAGTTAAGTTGAGGTTGGCGCCAGTGCAAGGTGAGACGAATAAATTCAATTAATGAAAAAAGTATCAAAAGGCGTTGTGGTGACCGACGAGGATGGCTGCCCACCTTGATGCGGACTTTGTGCATATTAAGTTGAACCGCACAAAGAGGTGGTGACTGATGAGGCCTGGCCTGATGGGGTTGGCATCAATGCCATGATCTGGAACAAGAAAAGATTTATGCAGTGAATATGGTCGATGTGAGTATTTATTTCTCCCGCATTCCTCCCGTCACGGCGATGTATTCAATACCTAGGGAGTAATATTCAAATTATATTTGTAATCTTGCTTATTGTAATGATCTTTAACGGTTTTTGTTATTTGCATTTAATCATCCCAGTGAACTGGCATGAATAAAAAATGAATCAACCTGAAATATAGCGGGGTGGTTTTGCATGGTTATTCGGTGAGCTTTGTGTGGAAAATGCGCAATTTGCTACCGGGGTCATAGATTGGACGGTGAATATATTCAGTTCTGAGTGAATGTGATCAATGTCTAAGTTTGTCGTGATTCGCAGGGCTAACCTCGGTCTCGAAAGGCAAGGGCAGGATAGAACATAAGCCGATTACCCTACATAAAGAATATCCCGCCTTAGCCACGAGCATGAATAGAAGGAATCTATTCAATCACTCGCAGGGACCACTGCTAGACGGAATATAATCATGAGCAAATTTTATGTAGGTTCTGAAGTTGGCCAATTGCGCCGTGTCATGTTGCACCGCCCCAACCTCAGTCTGAAGCGTCTGACTCCTTCCAACTGCCAGGATCTGCTGTTCGATGACGTCCTGTCTGTTGAACGCGCCGGTCAGGAGCACGACAAATTCGCTCAGGTACTGCGCGATCAGAATGTCGAAGTTTTCCTGCTGACCAATCTGCTGGCTGAAACACTTGATGTGCCGGAAGCCAAAACTTGGCTGTTGCAACATCAGGTCTCCGACTACCGCCTCGGCTCTTCTTTTGCCAACGATGTGCGCTGCTTCCTGGCTGACATGCCGCACCGCGAACTGGCCCGCATTCTCTCCGGCGGCCTGACTTACTCCGAGATGCCCTACAGCGGTGTCAACATGGTAGTGGGCATGCACGCTCCGACCGATTTCATCATCGAGCCGCTGCCCAACCACCTCTTCACTCGTGACACCTCCTGCTGGGTTTACGGTGGCGTTTCCATCAACCCGATGGCCAAGCCGGCTCGTCGCCGCGAAACCAACCATGTGAAGGCCATCTATCGCTGGCACCCGATGTTTGCCGGTCAGGACTTCATCAAGTACTTCGGTGACGAGGAGCGTGACTACGACAACTCCACCATCGAGGGTGGCGACGTACTGGTGATCGGCCGCGGCGCCGTGCTGATCGGTATGTCCGAGCGCACCACCCCGCAAGGTGTCGAGCACCTGGCTCGCAGCCTGTTCAAACATGGTCAGGCCAAGCAGGTCATCGCCATGGAGTTGCCGAAACACCGCAGCTGCATGCACCTGGATACCGTCATGACCCACATGGATATCGACACCTTCTCCGTCTATCCGGAAGTGATCCGCAAGGATGTGCAGTGCTGGAGCCTGACTCCGGGCGGCGCCACTGGCATGAACATCAAGGAAGAGGGTTACTTCGTCACCGCTATCGAGAAAGCACTGGGCGTCGATCAGCTCAAGATCATCACCACTGGCGGTGACAGCTTCGAAGCCGAACGCGAGCAGTGGAACGACGCCAACAACGTACTGACCGTACGTCCCGGCGTGGTGGTGGGTTACGAGCGCAATACCTACACCAACGAGAAGTATGACAAAGCCGGTATCACAGTTCTCTCCATCCCGGGTGATGAACTGGGCCGTGGCCGCGGCGGCGCCCGCTGCATGAGCTGCCCGATGGAACGCGACAGCATCTGATGAGACGGCGTGGCGCCGGCAGAAGCTGGCGCCACACAGAACCAAACTCGAGATTAACCACTATGAAAAAACCAACTGTCGTCGTCGCTCTGGGTGGCAATGCACTGCTCCGTCGTGGTGAGCCACTGGAAGCGGATATCCAGCGCAAGAACATTGCAACTGCCGCCAAGACCATCGCCCTGATCGCTCAGGAGTACAACGTGGTACTGGTGCATGGTAACGGCCCGCAAGTCGGCCTGCTGGCCCTGCAAAACAGCGCCTATACCAAGGTATCCCCCTATCCGCTGGATGTGCTGGGTGCCGAGTCCCAGGGCATGATCGGCTACATGCTGATCCAGGAGCTGAAAAACCTGATGCCGAGCCGCAATGTCACCGCGCTGCTGACTCAGGTGCAGGTTGATCCCAAGGATCCGGCGTTTGCCAATCCGACCAAATTTATCGGCCCCGTCTACGAAGAGGCTGAAGCCCGCACTCTGGCAGAAGAGAAGCATTGGGTGGTCAAGGCTGACGGCAAGTTCTTCCGCCGTGTAGTGCCATCCCCGCTGCCCCAGCGCATCGTTGAAGGCGACGCCATCGAAACCCTGATTGCCCAGGGCCACCTCATCATCTGTACCGGTGGTGGCGGTATCCCGGTGACCTGGGATGGTCAGAGCCTGACCGGTATCGAAGCTGTCATCGACAAGGACATGTCTGCCGCTTATCTGGCCAAGCAGATCAAGGCCGACGCCCTGCTGATCCTGACCGACGCCGATGCCGTCTATCTCGATTGGGGCAAACCGACCCAGCGTCCGCTGCGAGTCACCAGCCCGGACGAGCTGGCCGGGGTCAAGTTCGATGCAGGTTCCATGGGACCGAAAGTCGAAGCCTCCTGTGAATTTGTCAAAGCGACCGGCGGCATGGTCGGCATCGGCTCGCTGGAAGATGGCCTCGCCATCCTCAAGGGTGAAGCCGGCACCAATATCGTCGCCACCCGCACCGTACATGCGTAATTACCGATATCTGTACTGAGAATGCGTAGTCAACACTACTGCCCGAACTGGTCTGAAACATATATAGAGAGAACTCATCATGGCTTTTAATCTGCGTAACCGTAACTTCCTGAAACTGCTGGACTTCACCCCGCGCGAAATCCAATACATGATCGACCTGGCCATCGACCTGAAGAAAGCCAAATACGGTGGCTACGAGCGCAAGCATCTGGTCGGCAAGAACATCGCCCTGATTTTCGAGAAGACCTCCACCCGCACCCGCTGTGCGTTTGAAGTGGCGGCCTTCGACCAGGGCGCGCAAGTCTCCTACCTTGGCCCAAGCGGTTCCCAAATCGGTCACAAGGAGTCCATGAAGGACACCGCCCGTGTACTGGGCCGCATGTATGACGGTATCGAATACCGCGGCTACGGCCAGGAGATCGTGGAAGAGCTGGGCGCCTACGCCGGTGTCCCGGTCTGGAACGGCCTGACCAACGAATTCCACCCGACCCAGATCCTGGCCGACTTCATGACCATGCTGGAGCACGGCAAGGGCAAGCGTCTGGATCAAATCAAGTTCGCCTACCTGGGTGATGCCCGCAACAACATGGGTAACTCCCTGATGGTCGGCGCCGCCAAAATGGGTATGGATATCCGTCTGGTCGCGCCGAAAGCCTTCTGGCCGGAAGAGGAGCTGGTTGCCAAGTGCCGCCTGATCGCCGAAGAGACCGGCGCACGCATCACCCTGACCGAAGATGTGAAAGAGGGTGTGCTGGGTGCTGACTTCCTCTACACCGACGTCTGGGTATCCATGGGTGAAGCGAAAGAAGCCTGGGATCAGCGCGTCAAACTGATGACTCCGTATCAGGTCAACATGGATGTCATCAACGCCACCAAGAACCCGGATGTGAAGTTCATGCACTGCCTGCCGGCGTTCCACAACGACGAGACCACCATGGGCAAGGAAGTGGCTGACAAATATGGCATGAAAGGCCTGGAAGTGACCGAGGACGTGTTCGAATCCGAGCACAGCATCGTGTTCGACGAGGCCGAAAACCGGATGCACACCATCAAGGCAGTGATGGTTGCTACGCTGGGCGACTAAGGTCGCAGTAGTGGTGCCGGGGGGCGACCCCCGGCTTTTCGACCATGTGACAGCGGCATAATACCTCTAACCCTACAACCCGCAGCCTGCATGGATACCACACCCACAGAAGGAAGCTGGACCATGACCAAATTCAAGTTCCCGTCAGCCTACACGATACTGTTTGTGCTGATCGCCCTGGTGGCCGCCCTGAGCTGGATAGTGCCGGCCGGCAAATACGAGATGACCATGAACGAAGCCCTCGGCAAAGAAGTGCCGGTGGCGGGTACCTACAAACTGGTGGAGGGGAATCCCCAGGGGATCGTCGACGTGCTGCTGGCACCTATCGATGGCCTCTACAACCACGACACCTATGAGGCAGGCGCCATCGACGTCTCCCTCTTTATCCTGATCATCGGTGGTTTTCTTGGCATTGTGACCAAGACAGGTGCCATCGATGCCGGTATCGAACGTGTGACCGACCGTCTGCGTGGCCGTGAAGAGTGGATGATCCCGATCCTGATGGCGCTGTTCGCCGCAGGCGGCACCATCTACGGCATGGCCGAAGAGTCGCTGCCTTTCTACACCCTGCTGGTGCCGGTGATGATGGCCGCCCGCTTCGACCCTGTGGTGGCAGCGGCAACCGTATTGCTGGGCGCCGGTATCGGTACTCTCGGTTCCACCATCAACCCGTTTGCGACAGTGATTGCCGCCAACGCCGCCGGTATCTCCTTCACCGATGGTATCTGGCTGCGCGTTGCCATGCTGGTCGCCGGTTGGCTGCTCTGTGTTGCCTACGTCATGCGTTACGCCAAGATGGTGCGCAGCGATCCGAGCAAATCCCTGGTGGCTGACAAGTGGGAAGAGAACCGTGCCCACTTCCTTGGCAACAAGAGCGACCAGATGCTGGAGTTCACCCTGACCCGTAAAATCGTGCTGGGTATCTTCGTCGCCGCCTTCGCCGTGATGATCTACGGTGTGGCCGTGCTGGGCTGGTGGATGGCGCAGATCTCCGGCGTGTTCCTGGCTGCCGCCATCATCGTTGGTCTTATCTCCCGCATGAGCGAGGAGGAGTTGACCTCCAACTTTATCGACGGTGCTCGCGACCTGCTGGGGGTGGCGCTGATCATCGGTATCGCCCGCGGTATCGTGGTAGTGATGGATAACGGCATGATCACTCACACCATTTTGCACAGTGCAGAAGGGATCGTGACCGGCCTCTCCACCATCGTCTTTATCAACGTGATGTTCGTGCTGGAAGTGGTGCTCTCCTTCCTGGTGCCGTCCTCCTCCGGTCTGGCCGTACTGACCATGCCGATCATGGCGCCGCTGGCCGACTTCGCCAACGTGGGCCGCGATCTGGTGGTGACTGCTTATCAGTCTGCCTCTGGTCTGGTGAACCTGGTGACCCCGACCTCCGCCGTGGTCATGGGTGGTCTGGCCATCGCCAAGGTGCCTTATGTGCGCTGGCTGAAATGGGTGGCTCCGCTGCTCGGTATCCTGACCGTGCTGATCGTGGTCTGCCTGAGCCTGGGCGCCGTGCTCTCCTGAGGGATAACAAGCAAGATGAAACGGGAGCCTGCGGGCTCCCGTTTTTTTATGGGCGCAAGAAGTGATGGACACAAAATAGCAAGCAACAAAAAGGCGACCCGCGGGTCGCCTCGATGTATTTAGGGGAAATGGCTTAGCGGGCCTGCGCCAGCGTGCGCACCACGGCGGCATGGGCCTGTCGGGTGCGGCTGATATGGCGCGGCGCGACCAGCACCACGTCATTGCCTGCGACGGCGCCCATGATCTCGGGATTGGCGTTGCGATCCAGCAGGCGAGCCACCACAGTGGCGGCCCCCGGAGTGGTGTGGATCAGCACCATCTGCTGGTTGTGTACCACTTCGCGCACCATGTCGTGGATCGAGCGGGTACTGCCGGCGGGTTCCAGCTGCTCATCGACCAGGGTGTAGACCTTCTTGCCGTTGGCATTCTGCGCCTTGGCAACGCCGAGGCGGCGCAACAGGCGGGAGATGGTGGACTGGCTGATGTCGGCAAAGCCGCGCTCCGACAGCTCGCGGCGGATCTCTTCCTGGGTGCTGTAGCAGTGCTGACCGATGATCTGGCGACAGGCATCCAGCTGGGCCAGGTCGGGCTCTTGAGCAACGGGACGACTGAGGGTTTTGACCACGGCGAATTCCTTTGATGATGATCGGAGGTAAACGCGCGATATCTGCCATAGCAGTCAGTTATCAGGCAAAAACACTGATAATCCATCTATATGCAGGGAATGAGCGGGCATTACCATCTTGCGATGGCAAATTATAGCTGACTGGAAATTTGGTGATGTGACAGGGTTCAAAAATGGGCCCCGCGGGGCCCAATCAGATATCAGTAACGCTCGCTGACGATGTCCTGAGTGAAGGACTTCTCGCAATATTTGCACTTCATCCGCACCACGCCTTTCACTTCGCGCACCCGGAAGTAGCTGTCTACCGGCTCGTTGTGGGAGATGCAGTTGGAGTTGGGGCAGTGGAACACCCCGGCGATGAACTCCGGCAGCTCCAGCTGGTGCTTCTTCACCACATTGAAGTCTTCGATGATGTTGACGGTCGCTTTCGGGGCGAACAGCGCCAGCTGGTTGGCTTGTTGCTCGGTCAGGCGGGTGTTCTCAATCTTGATGAGATCCTTCTTGCCCAGCGCGCCGGATTTCAGGTTGAAGCCGACGGTGATCCGCTCCTGGGTTTCGACCAGCTGGAAAAGCTTGAGGATCTTGATGCCCTGGCCAGCGGGGATGTGATCGATGACGGAGCCGTGACGGATGGCTTCGACTTGCAGTTGGTTCTTGTCAGACATGATATTCCCCTAAGCTCAGACAGTTTCGTTCAGTACCAGTGCCAGCAGCGCCTGGCGTGCATAGACCCCGTTCTCCGCCTGCTGGAAGTAGCAAGCGTGGGGAGTCTTGTCGACCGCCACATCGATCTCGTCGACGCGGGGCAGGGGATGCAGGATCTTCATGGTGGGCTTGGCCCCTTCCAGGGTCGCCAGCTCCAGAATGAACTTGGCGGCCATGTGCTTGTATTCGGTCTCGTCGAAGCGCTCTTTCTGGACGCGGGTCATGTAGAGGATGTCCAGCTCCGGCATCACCTCTTCCATGGTCTGGTGGACGCTGAACTGGATACCCTTCTCTTCCAGCTCTTCGCAGATGTAGTCCGGCATCGCCAGCGCTTCCGGGGAGATGAAGAAGAAGCGGCAGTTGAACAGGCTGAGGGCCTGGGCCAGCGAGTGCACGGTGCGGCCATATTTCAGGTCACCGACGAAGGCGACGTTGAGGTTGTCCAGACGACCCTGGGTCTCGTGGATGGTGAACAGGTCGAGCAAGGTCTGGCTCGGATGCTGGTTGGAGCCGTCGCCGCCGTTGATGACCGGCACGCGGGAGAACTCGGAGGCCAGACGGGCCGCACCCTCTTTCGGGTGGCGCATCACCACCGCATCCGAGTAGGAGCCGATGATCTTGATGGAGTCAGCCAGCGTCTCGCCCTTCTTGGCGCTGGTGTTGCCACCGTCGGCGAAGCCGATGATGTTGCCGCCAAGGCGCTGTACCGCGGTCTCGAACGAGAGGCGGGTGCGGGTGGAGGCTTCGAAGAAGCAGCTGGCAACCAGCTTGTCTTTCAACAGGCTGGTGTCAGGTTCAGCCTTCAACCGTTGTGCGGTTGAGACTACCAGTTCCATTTCTGACCGGGTCAGGTCCGAAATGGAGATGACATGTTTCTTATAGAGTGGATTGGTCATCGTCTGCATTCCCTTTGACATCATTGGAGGTTTTTCGGGCACAAAAAAAAGCCCCTGAAACAGGGGCTTTTTTTAAAAATAACTGGGGATCGTTGGGGTGGGAACCGGAAACAACGGGGCCGCTCTGGTGCGCACCACCCGTCTGCAAGGCTGTTTTCTGAATCAAAAACTGCATCGTTTCGTCCCGACCTTTTTCAAAACCGGACAGATTATAGGGCCGCTTTTTTAATTGTCAAAATTTTATTTCTGATGCCAATTTCAGCATGAAAAACGTTTAAGTGGCGGAAACATGACGACAAATCCACACTCTGTGCGTCTCTTGCAGCGATTCCCCATCGCGGACCATGGCGCGCAAATAACCGAGTCTGTGGTGCCCTTCCAGCAGGCAGTAGGGTTGCGGTAACGGTTGCCCGTTCGGGTAGCTGGCTCCCTCCTCCGGCGCCAGTACGATGACAGGTTCGGGCCAGGTGCCGTCGTTCAGCATCTTCTCGCCGAGCCAGGAGCGGCGGACATACCGGTTGCTGCGCAGCATCTCGCCCCAGCGCTCGATCACCTCCATATGGCGGGAGTCCACCTGATCCACCAGTTGCGCGGTGGGCCAGCTTTCACAGGTGAACTGATGGTTGGCGAGATCGATAAAGCTCCAGTTGGACTCAAAACCGCGCCAATGACGGTAAATCCACTGGGAGAGCACATTTTCAGGAATAAAGGGTACCAGCGGCGCGACCCGTTCAAGATAGGCGGGCAGGGACTCTGTCTTGCGTTCATCCCTGAAGTTGAGGGGCGCAAGTTGTTGTAGCAGTCGGTAATTGAGCATAAGCAGCCTCCCGGTACCTGCTTTCACCCTACCCCCATTTATGCCCCATTCCTACCCCGCTGAGTCTGGAAATACAGCAAGTTACCCCTCGTTGCTGCACAAATCGGCGCGACTTGTTCGGGATTTGTGCAATTGCATTAAAAGTGTGAAAAAAGCCTTTACCTTTGAAACCCGCTTTGTATACTACGCCTCGTTTGTTGCAGGGGCGTAGTTCCAATTGGTAGAACAGCGGTCTCCAAAACCGATGGTTGCGGGTTCGAGTCCTGCCGCCCCTGCCATTTTCAGAAAGGCCAGCTCATTGAGCTGGCCTTTCGCATTTCCGGCGTTCGCCAATTTATCCCTCTCTCCTTTTTCTTCTCCTTCTAGCCGCTAGCCCCGGTGACTGTGGCCATATTGATCTCGATGTCTGCCGCAAGAGCGTTCAATGTGCAGCAACCCGCTGTTTCAGGACGGCGACCAGCCGCTGGTGGCGGGCGGGGAGCGGCCACTCGGCGCGGTAGATCAGCCAGAGCGTGTCGATCACCTCGATCCGGCTCTGGAGCACCCGGATCTTCTCCTGCTGGGCAAAGGCGGTGACGGCGAAGCGGGGCAGCACGGTAAAGCCGAGGCCGCGGGCGACCGGCTCCAGGATCAGGCCGATCTGGTTGGTAAAGCCGCGCAGCGGGATCTCGTCAACGCGCTGGCCGGGGTAGCGTCGTCCCAACAGGCGTTGTGCCATGCTGCGGCCATCCGGGTGGTCGATAAAGCCGAGCTGACAGAGGTGCTGCCAGCTCTGCTCCTCGCCGTCGTTGGGTACCACCAGACAGAGGGGTTCGCGGGCGAAGGGCTCGGCGGCGATGCTGGGGTGCTCCGGCGGTTGATCCACCAGTCCCAGATCGCTACGCCCCGCCAGTACCGCCTGCACTATGTCGGGGGTGGGGGCGAAACGGTGCTGGATGGTGAGTCCGGGGTGCTCCTGTTGCTGGTCGAGCAGCAGGGGATAGAGCAGCAGACCGATGCTGCCCGGGGTGGACAGGGTGATGGCGCCGCGCTGAGGGTCATCGTCCGAGAGGCGCGCCCGCAGCTGTTCGGCGGCCTGCGCCTGTTGGCGGGCGAAGTCGAGCAGCACCAGCCCGCGCGGAGTGAGCTCCAGCTGACGAGGCTTGCGCAGCAGCAGGGGGCCAAATTCGGCCTCGAGACGCGAGATATGCTGACTGACGGCGGCCTGGGTGAGATCCAGCCGCTCGGCGGCACGGGTAAAGCTGCCGGTTTCATGCACCACCACCAGGGTGTGGAGCCAGAGTGGATTAACCATAAATTTAATTTATGCCTTCCATTAGTTTGACCTTATTTTTCATTATGTCGCCCCTTCCTATCATGTCACCTGTTTCCCACACACAATTTCAAGGTGACGTATGACTTACCCGCGCAACTTCTCCCACATCGGCATCACGGTGACTGACCTCGACAAAGCGGTCGAGTTCTATACCAAGGTGATGGGCTGGTATCTCATCATGCCGGCCACCACCATCAGCGAGGATGACTCTGCCATCGGCGTGATGTGCAACGACGTGTTCGGCCCGGGCTGGGGTTGTTTTCGCATCGCCCACCTCTCTACCGGCGACAAGATCGGCATCGAGCTGTTCGAGTTTCCCAACAGCGAGCGCCGTGAGAACAACTTCGAATTCTGGAAGACCGGGGTATTCCACTTCAGCGTGCAGGATCCGGATGTCGAGGGGCTGGCGGCGCGCATCGTCGCGGCGGGCGGCAAGCAGCGGATGCCGGTGCGCGAGTACTACCCGGGCGAGAAGCCCTACCGCATGGTCTACATGGAAGATCCATTCGGCAATATCGTCGAGATTTACAGCCACAGCTATGAGCTGACCTACTCCGCCGGTGCATATCAGGGGTAAGTGACAGGCCGCCTTCGGGCGGCCTGCTGCTTTGTTGTTACAAGAGTCAGTAGCATGGAATAGCGATCTGGTTCACACGAATAGCGCGTTCTGTTGTTGATAGATGGGAAAATATACAGATTCACTAAAGTCTGTTCATATTGCGGCCGATAGCCTTTGATACATCAGGGTTTTCCCTGCCTGACACAACAACAAGGATTCGTCGTCATGACCCTCTCTCTGCGCGACAAGCTGCTGGCCACCAGTCTTGGCGTAGTGCTGCTGATGGCATCACTGCTCGGCATCGTTGCCTTTCACACCCTAAAATCCCGCACCATGAGCGCCATCCAGAGCGAGGCGGTCAACTATGGCCACGCCTACTCGGTCGCCATCGGCGAATGGATGACGGATCGCAAGAACACCGTCCATGCGCTGGTCAACCTGATCAGCGATAACCCCCAAGCCGAGCTGGTGCCGCACCTGAAGCAGGCCTATACCTCCGGCGGCTTCGGGCTCACCTATTTTGGCTCCGCGCAGGGGGTGATGACCCGGCAGGATCCCTCCCTCAACACCGGCAACTATGACCCGCGCGAGCGCCCCTGGTATCAGGATGCGGTGAAGGCGGGGCAGCTGATCGTCACCGCCCCCTATGTCAGCGTCACCATGCAGAAGCTGGTGGTCACCCTCTCCGAGCCGGTACGCCATCAGGGCGAGCTGGTCGGTGCCGTGGGGGCCAACCTGGCGCTCGACAAGCTGATCGACGAAGTACTGGCGATGAAGGTGCAGGGTGAAGGCTATGCCATGCTGCTCGACAGCAGCGGCCTCATCGTCGGCCATCCGCAGAAGGATTTGGCGCTCAAGCCCATCGCCGAGCTGGCGCCGGGACTCTCTGCCGCCACCTTCCAGCAGTGGGGCCGTGAAAACAGCGAGCTGCACGCCGCCACCCTCGACGGGCGGGATGTGTTGCTGGCGGTACAACCGGTACCGGGCACCGACTGGTTGCTGGCCATGGTGATGTATCGCGATGTGCTGGAGGCGCCGCTCAGCAGCCTGCTGTGGGAGCTGGTGGGGCTGACCGTGGTGCTGATGCTGGTATTCAGCGCCCTGCTCACCGCCACCTTCAAATACCTGTTCGCCGATCTCGGTCGGGTCGCGCACGCCCTGCACGACATTGCCCACGGCGAGGGGGATCTCACCGTTCACATCAACACTCACAGCAAGGATGAGGTGGGTCAGCTGGCCCAGAACTTCAACCAGTTCGTGGCGCGGCTGCACGGCATCGTCAGCCGGTTGCGGGATGTGACCGTCGAGCTGGCGGCACAGTCCCGTGCCCAGGCGGCCGGGGCGCAGGCCCGCAGTCAGCGGGTACGCCAGCAGCAGGACGAGATCGTGATGGTGGCGACCGCGGTGACCGAGATGGCTTCCGCTACCCAGGAGATCGCCGGCAACGCCGAGTTTGCCGCCACTACCGCCACCGATGCGGTTGCGCTGGCGGTCGCCGGTCAATCCCAGGTTGGCCAGAGTCAGCGCAGCATTACCGGTCTGGCGGACGAAGTGGCCGATGCCAGCCAGATCATCAACGAGCTCGACAGCCATGCCCAGAAGATCAGCGGCATTCTGGCGACCATCAGCGGCATCGCCGAGCAGACCAATCTGCTGGCGCTCAACGCGGCCATCGAGGCGGCGCGGGCCGGTGAGCAGGGACGAGGCTTCGCGGTAGTCGCGGACGAGGTGCGGGTGCTGTCACGTCGTACCCACGACTCCACCGACGAGATCCAGCAGATGATCGAGACCCTGCAGCAGACCACACGTCGTGCCGTGGGTGGCATGGAGACCAGCCGTCAGCTGGCGGGTACCAGCGTCGAGGATGCGGAAGCGGCCAACCAGAGCCTTGCCCGGATCAACGAGGCGATCGGCTCCATCAGCGACATGGCGACCCAGATCGCGGCGGCGGCCGAGGAGCAGACCTCGGTGACCGGCGAGATCAGCCGCAATACCGAGAATATCCGCCACGTCTCGCAAGAGCTGGCCGAGCAGGCGGGCAACGAGGCGGCGCAGGCGGCCGAGCTCAAGTCGCTGACCGAGCGGCTGGAGCAGGAGATCGGTCGCTTCCGGCTCTGATCATCCCGCCACGCCAGCAACAGAAAGGGCAGCCCGCGGGCTGCCCTTTGTTATTTCACGACTGGCTTAAGGGTTCTGCTTGACCCAAATCAGCTGGTCGGTGGCAAAGCCCAGCGACTTCGCTTTGGCGACCAGCGCATCCACCTTCGCCTTGGGCGGGTTGGGTGAGCGGGAGAGGATCCAGAGGTAGTCGTGGTTGTAGCTGGTCACCAGCGAGAGCTGGTAATCGGGGTCGAGGTCGATGACGTTGTAGCCGCCGTAGAAGGGGCCGAAGAAACTCACCTTGAGCCGCGCCTCGTCCGGGTTGCCGATGAAGTAGGCCTTGCCCTCGGCTTCGCGCCAGCTGCCATCGCTCTGCTTGCCGCGGTTGAGCACCTTGACGCCGCCATCGTCCCGCAGGCTGTAGGTGGCGCTCACCTGCTCCAGCCCCCGCTCGAAGCTGTGGTCGAGGCGGGCGATTTCGTACCAGGTACCGAGATAACGATCGAGCTGGAAGCCGGTAACGGGGCGGATGCCATCGGCAATCCCGGTACAGGCCGTCAGCAGTAAAGCGGTGAAAAGGCAAAGCAGTGAACGCATAAGTAATCCCTCTCTTGTTATCCCTCGATGATGCGCAGCTGGCCATCCCGGAAGCGGGAGGCCTGATCCGTCGGCGTGCTGCCGAAGAAGCGCTTGTACTCCCGACTGAACTGGGAGTTGCTCTCGTAACCGACTCTGGCCGCCGCGGTGCCCGCCTTGATGCCATCGTGCAGCATCATCATCCGCGCCTTGTGCAGGCGAAACGACTTGATGTACTGCAGCGGCGAGGTGGCAGTGACCGCCTTGAAGTGGTGGTGAAAGGCGGAGACGCTCATGTTCACCTCCCGCGCCAGCTCCTCCATGGTGAGGTTATCGGCATAACGGGACTCTATCATACGCAGCACCCGGGCGATCTGGCCCACATGGTTGTGGCGATTGGCGAGCGCCTGCAGCGCCGGGCCGCCCCCCTCGGTGAGGGCGTGAAACAGCATCTCCCGCACCGTCTGCGGTCCCAACACCCTGGCGTGCAGCGGGTTGTCCATCAGCTCGATCAGTCGCTCAGCGGCGCAAAACATGGTTTCCGACAGGGGAACCGAGTGGACGCCGCTCTTTTGCGGCGCGGGGGCGGGCAGGGCATCGCCCAGCTCCAGCAGCAGCTCTTGCAGGATGACCAGATCGATCTCGATGGTAAACCCGATAAGCGGCTGCTCGGGGGAGGCGAAGCACTCGCACTCGCAGGGCAGCGGCAGGGTCATCAGCAGATAGTGGTTGGGGTCGTAGCGAAACACCTGATCCGCCAGATAACCCACCTTGTGCCCCTGCAGGATAACGATCATCCGCGGTTGGTAGAGCACCGGGGTGCGGCCATGGTGCTCGGTGGTATAGATGAGGTTGACCTGTTTCACCGGTGATGGGGTGATGCCGGGTGAGGTGACGTGGCGGGTCAATCTGGCGGCGAGGTCGCTGTAACGGTTTTGCATGGGCGCTCTTTGATTCGACAGTTCCGGTTTTCGCTGCTTTGTAGAAATAGGCAAGAATCAAGCAGGATGTTGTCTTGATGGTAGGTTGGTTCTGGAGAAAAATGCAATCACGATTTCGCGGCCTAGCCGCCCTGACTATCAGAAGAAGGCAATGTCGATGAACAACTTTACTCTCCATACCCCGACCAAAATCCTGTTCGGCCAAGGGCAGATCGCCCAGCTGCGCGAGCAGCTTCCGAGCGATGCCCGCGTCATGATCACCTACGGTGGCGGCAGCGTGGTACGCAGCGGCCTGCTGGAGCAGATCCGCAACGAGCTGGCTGGCATGACCCTGTTTGAATTTGGCGGCATCGAGCCGAACCCGGCCTACGAGACCCTGATGGGGGCCGTGGAGCTGGCCCGTGCCGAGCGGGTCGACTTCCTGCTCGCCGTTGGCGGTGGTTCCGTGCTCGATGGCACCAAGTTTATCGCCGCTGCCGCGCACTACGATCTGGCCAAGGATCCCTGGCACATTCTTGAGACTGTCGGCAGCGAAGTGCGCTCCGCCATCCCGCTCGGTTCCGTGCTGACCCTGCCGGCGACCGGTTCCGAAATGAACATGGGCGCCGTCATCACCCGTCGCAGCAGTGGCGACAAGGTGCACTTCTTCTCGCCGTTCGTGATGCCGCGCTTCGCCGTGCTCGATCCGGTGCTCACCTACACCCTGCCCGAGCGTCAGGTGGCGAACGGGGTAGTGGATGCTTTCGTCCACATCGTGGAGCAGTACCTCACCTATCCGGTCAATGCCAAGGTGCAGGATCGCTTCGCTGAAGGCTTGCTGCTGACCTTGATCGAAGAGGGCCCCAAGGCGCTGGCCGAGCCGCACAACTACGAGGTACGCGCCAACATCATGTGGAGCGCCACCATGGCGTTGAACGGCCTGATCGGTGCCGGTGTACCACAGGACTGGGCCACCCACATGCTGGGTCACGAGCTGACTGCCCTGCACGGCCTCGACCACGCCCAGACTCTGGCGGTGGTGCTGCCCGCCCTGCTGCAGGCCAAGCGCAAACAGAAGCATGCCAAGCTGCTGCAATACGCAGAGCGGGTGTGGGGTCTGAACAGCGGCAGCGAAGCGGAGCGCATCGATGATGCCATCGCCGCGACCCGAGACTTCTTCGAGCGGATGGGGGTCAAGACCCGACTGCGCGACTACGGTCTGAAAGATCTGGGTATCGACACCCTGATCGGCAAGCTGGGTGAGCACGGCATGACCCGTCTGGGCGAGCACAGCGATATCGATCTGGTGCAGAGCCAGCATATTTATGAAGCGGCCTGGTAAGGGCCGCCAATCGGTGCCAAACGGGCGAAACGATTGAATTGCCGGGGCCCTCTCCCGCTATCTGGCGGCTGAGCGGCCCCGCTTTTGTTGGGAAAATGTTACTTTTCGGCGTTTCGCTGCGAGAAGTGAGACGAAAGCGGATTTCGTAAGAACAAAAAACGCTAAGATAGAGGGCCGGTAAAACATTTTTTTTGACTGGTTGGATCACTTTTTTCAGCCGTTTTTACTGGTATAAGCCTCTAATTTGGTTTGTTTTTTTTAATCGTAGCCAGGGATGGGCTGAATTCTGTACGAGTGCCGTCGGGACTGCGGTTGTAATAAAACTCCAAAATTTGATACTAATCACCTTCGCGCCTGAAAAGCGGGGGCCTGACCATGACAGGAGGTTGAGGTAAAGCCTACTGATTTTCATAACAAAGAGCCCTGGACCTGCACTTTGGTCATGTCTTGTTTCGTCAGAAGTGAGACACTGGGCAGCGATTGTTTATTAACCATCAGGGAATAGTCATGCAGATTGGAATACCGAGAGAGAGTCTCGCCGGTGAGACCCGGGTCGCAGCGACCCCGGCTACCGTCGAGCAGCTGAAAAAGCTCGGCTTCGAGGTCGCCATCGAGACCGGCGCAGGCCTGTCGGCCAGCTTCGATGATGCCGCCTTCGAGGCTGCCGGTGCCAGCGTGGTGCCGAATGTCTGGCAAGCCGACCTTATCTTCAAGGTCAATGCGCCGACCGATGCCGAGATCGCACAAATTAAAGATGGCGCCACTCTGGTGAGCTTCATCTGGCCTGCCCAGAACCCTGAGCTGGTCAAGAAGCTGTCCGAGCGCAACATCAATGTGATGGCGATGGATATGGTGCCGCGGATCTCCCGTGCCCAGTCCCTCGATGCCCTCTCCTCCATGGCCAACATCGGTGGCTATCGTGCCGTTGTTGAAGCTGCGCACCAGTTCGGTCGCTTTTTCACCGGCCAAATCACTGCTGCCGGTAAAGTGCCGCCTGCCAAGGTACTGGTGATCGGTGCCGGCGTAGCCGGTCTGGCTGCCATCGGTACGGCCGGTTCCCTCGGTGCCATCGTGCGTGCCTTCGACACCCGTCTGGAAGTGGCCGAGCAGATCGAATCCATGGGTGGGGAATTCCTCAAGCTGGACTTCGGTGGCGAAGACGGCGCATCCAGCGATGGTTACGCCAAAGTCATGTCCGATGAGTTCATCAAGGCCGAGATGGAGCTGTTCGCCCAGCAGGCCAAAGAGGTTGACATCATCATCACCACCGCCCTGATCCCGGGCAAGCCGGCTCCCAAGCTGATCACCAAAGAGATGGTCGACAGCATGAAGCCGGGCTCCGTCATCGTGGACATGGCCGCTCAGGCTGGCGGCAACTGTGAATACACGGTGCCGGGTGAGCTGCATGTCACCGCCAACGGCGTCAAGGTGATTGGTTACACCGATCTGCCGGGTCGTCTGCCTGCCCAATCCTCCCAGCTCTACGGTACCAACCTGGTCAACCTGATGAAGCTGATGTGCAAGGAGAAGGACGGCAACGTTGCCATCGACTTCGAAGATGTGGTTCAGCGCAACATGACGGTGATCCAGGCCGGTGAAGTGACCTTCCCGCCGCCCGCCATCTCTGTCTCTGCTGCCCCGCAGAAACCGGCCGCCGCCAAACCGGCCGCCAAGAAGGAAGAGGCCAAGCCCTCCAACAAGAAGTTCGTGTTCGGTGCCCTCGGCATCGCCGCCTTCGGCTGGATCGCCTCCGTTGCCCCGGCAGCCTTCCTCTCCCACTTCACCGTATTCATCCTGGCCTGTGTGGTCGGTTACTACGTGGTGTGGAACGTCTCTCACGCCCTGCACACGCCGCTGATGTCGGTCACCAATGCCATCTCCGGCATTATCGTGGTCGGTGCCCTGCTGCAGATCGGGCAAGGGTCGACCCTGGTCACCGCGCTGGCGTTCATCGCCGTGCTGATTGCCAGTATCAACATCTTCGGCGGCTTCACCGTCACTCAGCGCATGCTGAAGATGTTCCGTAAGGATTAAGGGGGTTTAACGTGTCTCAAGGACTGGTAACAGCATCCTATATCGTTGCCGCCGTGCTCTTCATCCTCAGTCTCGCGGGACTGTCGAAGCAAGAAACGGCCAAGCATGGCAACCTGTTCGGTATCGCGGGTATGGCTATCGCCCTGCTCGCCACCGTATTCAACCCGGAGACCAGTGGCGTTCACTGGATCATTCTGGCCATGGTGATCGGCGGTGCCATCGGCGTGCGTCTGGCACTCAAGGTCGAAATGACCGAGATGCCCGAGCTGGTGGCCGTGCTGCACAGCTTCGTGGGTATGGCGGCAGTGCTGGTGGGCTTCAACAGCTTCATCGATCTGCACCCCTCCGCACCTGCTGAGGTCGTCGTCTCCGTCGGTTCCAATCTGGATGCCACCCTGGCAGCCGCCCGTGCGGCGTTCGAGCAGGCCAACAGCGTTGCTCAGGTCGAGCACCTGACCGGCGCCATGCTGAACATCCACCTGGTCGAGATCTTCCTCGGCGTCTTCATCGGTGCCGTAACCTTTACCGGTTCCGTGGTTGCCTTCGGCAAACTGCGCGGTCTGATCTCCTCCAAGCCGCTGATGCTGCCACACCGCCACAAGCTGAACCTGCTGGCCGTGGTCGCCTCGCTGGCGCTGATGGTCTACTTCGTCAACGCGGGCGGCTCTACCTTCGCCCTGCTGGTGATGACCCTGATCGCCTTCGCCTTCGGCTGGCATCTGGTTGCCTCCATCGGTGGCGCAGACATGCCGGTGGTGGTCTCCATGCTGAACTCCTACTCTGGTTGGGCGGCAGCGGCGGCGGGCTTCATGCTCTCCAACGACCTGCTGATCGTCACCGGTGCTCTGGTAGGTTCCTCTGGTGCCATCCTCTCTTACATCATGTGTAAGGCGATGAACCGCTCCTTCATCTCCGTGATCGCCGGTGGCTTCGGCTCCGATGGCGTGGCCTCCACGGCTGATCAGGAGATGGGCGAATACCGCGAAACCAGCGCCGAGGAAGTGGCTGACCTGCTGAAGAACTCCAGCTCCGTCATCATCACCCCGGGCTACGGTATGGCGGTGGCGCAGGCCCAGTATCCGGTGGCTGAAATCACCCAGAAGCTGCGTGACCGCGGCGTCAAGGTGCGCTTCGGTATCCACCCGGTTGCCGGTCGTCTGCCTGGCCACATGAACGTGCTGCTGGCGGAAGCGAAAGTCCCGTATGACATCGTTCTGGAAATGGACGAGATCAACGACGACTTCGCCGATACCGACACCGTGCTGGTGATTGGTGCCAACGACACCGTTAACCCGGCTGCGATGGAAGATCCGGGCAGCCCGATCGCCGGTATGCCGGTGCTGGAAGTGTGGAAAGCGCAGAACGTCATCGGTTTCAAGCGCTCCATGAACACTGGCTACGCCGGCGTCCAGAACCCGCTGTTCTTCAAGGAAAATACCCAGATGCTGTTTGGCGATGCCAAGGCCAGCGTCGAGGCAATCCTGAAAGCGCTGTAAGTGCCATTCAGAGAGTGAATATCAAGGAGGCTTCGGCCTCCTTTTTTATTGCTCATCCCTTGTATATCCTCAATCCATACGGACCATGAGGGATCTCCATGATGTGGTGTCAGGGTTGGCGAAGGATCGGGTTGTACGGCTGGCTGCTGGCCTTCCTGTTTGGTGCTGGTTCGGCTGTGGCGACAGACGAGCCGCCGACCCTGACGCTGCTGACCGAGCTGTGGCCCCCTTATGTGATGCGTGGTGACAATGGCGAGCTGGCTGGCGCCGATCTCGATCTGGCCTGTACCGTGTTGCGCCAGATGGGTTATCGCACCGAAATCAGGGTGCTGCCCTGGAAGCGGGTTCTGCAGCAGGCCCGTCTCAGGCAGGGGGATGCGGTGCTTGATGTCTTCTTTGAACCTTCCCGCCAGCATTGGCTCCACTATTCCGAAGAGCCGCTCTCTTACAGCGGCGAAGTGCTCTTCTATCCATCGGCTCGTCCGGTGGATTTCAGGCAGCTCTCCGACCTCAAGGGTCTGCGGATAGGTATTCAGGAAGATTATGCCTACAGCCCCGATTTTCTGACCGATCCCGGCGTTATCCGGATGCCGATGACGGGGGAGGGGAATGCCATCAAACAGCTGCATCTGATGATGGCCGGTCGGTTGGACGGGGTGGTGCTCAACGAGCGGGTCGGTCGTTATCTGCTGCATACCCAGGGGTTGCAGGATCAGGTGAGCCACGGCTCGCGCCTGCTGACCGACGACAACCGCAACTTCCTCGCGTTTACCCACAAGCCCGGCCACGACCAGCTGGCTATCCGTTTCTCCTCTGCCCTCAAGGCGTTCAAACAGACTCCCGCCTACAAGCAGCTGCTGGCCCGCTATCACCTCTGAGTTGCCGCCCTGCTGTGCGCCGCTTCACAATTTGTCGCACTTTGTTAAAAGGTGGGCATAATGGCGAACAAAAAGGGGATGCTGCTCAACATTAGTTGATCTTGTTGATAGTAGAATCAACTGCGGTTTACTCAAAGTTACTCATATATGTCCACAGCAGCCACCACTGACCAGATCAATTCGTTAACGGATGAAGAACGTCATCTGATCGCCAGTTTCGAGCCCGCGGTCGAGGCGCTGGCCGCGCTGTTTGGCGCAGGGTGCGAGGTGGTGTTGCATGCGTTCGATACGCTGGATGCATCGGTTATCAAGATTGCCAACGGCCATGTCACCGGTCGTCGGGAGGGGGCGCCGGTCACCGACTTTGCCCTCAACCGCTTGCAGGGGGAGGCGGGCAGCCAGTGGAGCAGCTACTTCAGCCGTACCCGCGACGGGACGCTGATGAAGTCCTCCTCCATCACTATCAGCAACCGGCAGGGCAAGCCCATCGGCATGCTCTGCGTGAACTTCAGTCTGGATACCTCCCTTGGCTGCCTGCTCGATACTTTTGCGCTGCCAGCGGCACCGGCTCCGCTCAATAACGAGACTTTTGCCAGCTCGGTGGACGATCTGGTGACTCAGGTGATTGAGAAGGTGGATCGGGACGATTCGCTCTCCTGCACGGTGCGCAACAAGGAGATAGTGACCCGGCTCTTCGACATGGGGATCTTCGAGATCAAGGAGGCGGCTCAGCTGGTTGCCCGGATGCTCGGCATCTCCCGTCATACTGTTTATCTGCATATCCGTAATCACAAAGCGGATCTGAACAAGCAATAACTGCCTGCGGGCACCCTGAACATGAGAAACACTGCGATGAAAGCACAATGGACCGACTTTATTACCCTGCTCAAGCGTGAAGTGGTGCCGGCCCTGGGCTGTACCGAGCCGATGTCGGTGGCGCTGGCGGCGGCCAACTGCCGCAAGCTGCTGGGGGAGACCCCGACCCGCATCAGCGTCTGGGTCAGTGGCAATCTGTTCAAGAACGGCATGGGGGTCGGAGTACCGGGCACCGGCATGATCGGCCTGCCGGTGGCCGCTGCGGTCGGCATAACAGGGGGTAATCCCGATGCCGGGCTGGAGGTGCTCAAGACCCTCACACCAGAACAGGTGGAAGCGGCCAAGACGTTGCTGCCGGTGATCAAGGTGGATGTTAAGGATGTGCCGGACGTGCTCTACGCCGAGGTGCTGGCCGAAGTGGAGGGCCATAGTGCCCGGGTGGTGATCTGCACCGACCACACCCGCATCATCCTGATGGAGAAGGATGGCGAGGTGCTGATGGAGCAGAACAGCGCCCCCGGCGTGCAGATCCAGCCAGCCAAATCCGCCAAACCGGCCATGACCCTGCGGGAGATCGTCGATTTTGCATTGGAAGTGCCGCTGGCGGAGATCGACTTTATCCGCGAAGCCGCCACCATGAATCAGGCGCTGGCGGACGAAGGGTTGCAGGGTTACGGCTTGAAGATCGGCAAGATCCTCACCGAACAGGTGGAGCGCAAGCTGCTCTCCGATGACCTGATGACCCTGGCGATGCGCCTCTCCTCTGCTGCCTCCGATGCGCGGATGGATGGCGCCATGCTGCCCGCCATGTCCAACTCCGGCTCCGGCAATCAGGGCATTGCCGCCACCATGCCGGTGGTCGCGGCTGCCCGCTTCCTCAAGGCGAGCGACGAGCAGCTGACCCGGGCACTGGTGATGAGCCATCTGGTGGCCATCTACATCAAGACCTATCAGAACAAGTTGTCGGCCCTCTGCGCCGCCAGTACCGCCGCCATGGGGGCCGGTGCCGCCATCACCTGGCTGCTGGGCGGCCAGTATCAGCAGATCAGCCACTGCATCAACAACATGATTGGCGATGTCTCCGGCATCATCTGCGACGGCGCGGGCAGCGCCTGCTCCATGAAGGTCTCCACTTCCACCTCGGCGGCGGTTAAGTCTTCGCTGATGGCTATCAACAACCTGCATGTGCCCCAGAGCGAGGGGATCGTCTCCGACGATGTGGACCAGACCATCGCCAATCTGGGCCGCCTCTCCAAAGAGGGGATGCTGGATACAGACATCGAAATCATCAACATCATGCGAGCGAAACAGCAGAAGCAGTGAATCTGTGACAAGGGGGCGATAGACCCCCTTGTTCTTGTCACGACGGCGCAGACCGTCTGACACGGTTGCCAGGGCAAGCATGGCGCTTGCTCTTGTTTCTCGGGCCCAAGCCCACTTTTTGGGGAGTCATACCATGACATTTAGCGTTATCGGCAATCTGGCCATCGCCGCCATCTTGCTGTTCTTTCTCTACCGGTTACAGGAAAAACATGTGAGCTTCACCCGCCGGGTATTTGCCGGTCTGGGGCTCGGTATTCTGTTCGGCGCCGCTTTGCAACTGCTTTACGGTGCAGGCTCGCCCGTCATTGTTCAGACCATCGACTATCTGGATATCGTGGGGAGCGGCTATGTGAAGCTGCTGCAGATGATCATCATCCCGCTCATCATGGTCTCCATCATCAGCGCTATCTTGAAGCTCAATGGTGGCACCGCGCTGGGCAAGATCAGCGCCATGACCATCGGCGTGCTGATCTTCACCACCGCCATCGCCGCCGGGGCGGGCATCCTGATGTCCAACCTGTTTGGCCTGACCGCTGAAGGGCTCACCTCCGGTGCCGCCGAAAGCGCCCGTGGTGCCGCGCTGCAGACCACCCTCGGCAGCGTCGAGAGCATGTCTTTCGCCAAGATGATGCTGGAGTTCATTCCCGCCAACCCCTTCCTCGACATGACCGGGGCGCGCAAGACCTCCACCATCGCCGTGGTGATCTTCTCCATCTTCATTGGCCTCTCCGCTACCGGCATCGCCCGCAAGAAGCCGGAGATCTTCGCCAGCTTCAGCCACTTCGTGGCTGTGGCTCATGCCATCGTGATGCGAATGGTGACCCTGGTGCTGCGCCTGACCCCGTTCGGCGTACTGGCGCTGATGACCAAGGTGGTCTCCGGCTCCAACTATGCGGATATTCTTAACCTGCTCAGCTTTGTGATGGCCTCTTACGGCGCCATTGCGATCATGTTTGTCGTGCACCTGTTGCTGGTGAGCATGGTCGGCATCAACCCGCTGCGCTTCCTCAAGAAGATCACTCCGGTGCTGGCGTTTGCCTTCACCTCGCGCACCAGTGCGGGCTCCATCCCGATGAACGTGCAGACCCAGACCAAGTCGCTGGGTATTCCGGAGGGGATCGCCAACTTCGCCGCCTCCTTCGGTTCCACCATCGGCCAGAACGGCTGTGCCGGTATCTATCCGGCCATGCTGGCAGTGATGATTGCCCCGACCGTCGGGGTTAACCCGATGGAGCCGGGCTTCATCATGACTCTGATCGCCATCATTACCGTCAGCTCCTTCGGGGTGGCCGGGATTGGCGGCGGTGCTACCTTTGCCGCGCTGATCGTGCTCTCCGCGCTGGATTTCCCGGTGGCGCTGGCCGGTCTGCTCATCTCCATCGAGCCGCTGATCGACATGGGCCGCACTGCCCTCAATGTCTCCGGCTCCATCACCGCAGGGACGGTCACCAGCCGCCTGATGGGCGAGACCGACATGCATGTGTTCAACAGCGATCACGAAGTGAGTCTGGACGGCGAAGAGTCCACCGTCTGATTTGCGTCGGTTGATCTGCCTGTGGAAAGGGGCGACCCTTTCCCGTCATAGACCGCAGGGAGGGCATGCCCTCCCTGCGCCATTGAGAGGAAAAACAATGAGAATTCTGATCATCGGTGGCGAAGCCGCCGGTATGAGCGCGGCCGCCAAGGCACGCCGTCTGGCCAAAGATGCCGAAATCGTGGTGTATGAGGCCTCCGAAGTGATCTCTTTCGGTGCCTGCGGCCTGCCTTATTTCGTCGGCGACGAGTTTCAGGAGCCCGGCTACATGGCCGAGTTCACCCCCGAGCAGTTCTCCGCCAAGGGGATCGAGGTCAAGATTGGCCATCGGGTGCTGAGCGTTGACGCAACTGCCCAGACCCTGCAGGTGGAGCACAACGGCGACACCTTCACCGATCGCTACGATCGGCTGATGATTGCCACCGGTGCCCGCGAAGTGATGCCCCCCATCCCCGGTCTGCAGCAGCAAGGGGTATTCGGTCTGCGCCGGATGGCCGACGGGCTGGCGCTCAAAGCTGCGGTGCAAGACAAGAATAATCGCCGCGCCGTGGTGATTGGTTCCGGCTTTATCGGGCTGGAAGTGGTCGAGGCGCTGGTCCATCAGGGCAAGGAGGTGCGTCTGATCGAGCTGGCGGATCGGGTCATCCCCGACGCGTTTGATGGCGAGATCACCCAGCACATCGAAACCGAACTGCGCGAGCAGGGGGTCTCTCTTCATCTGGGTGAGCGAGTTGAAGCACTGCTGGGGGATGGTCGGGTGACCGGCGTGCGCACCAGCCATGGCGAGTACGAGGCCGATATCGTGGTGGTCTGCACCGGGGTCAAGCCCAACACCGAGTTTCTGGCCGATACCGGCATCGAGCGGCTCGGTAACGGCGCCATCAAGGTGGATCGTCAGGGACGCAGCTCGCTGGCCAACGTCTGGTCGGCCGGTGACTGTGCCAGCGTCTGGCACAGTGTGAAGCAGCAGCAGGTCTATGTACCGCTCGCCACCATCGCCAACAAGCTGGGGCGCATGGTAGGCGAGAACCTGGCGGGTGCCGAGCAGGAGTTCCCGGGCACCCTCGGCTCTGCCGCGCTCAAGGTGCTGGGGCTGGAGGCGGGCCGTACCGGCCTCTCCGAGCAGGAAGCCAAGGCGATGGGCATCGACTATCGCACAGTGGTGATCAAGGACAAGTGCCACACCAACTACTGCCCGGGTCAGTCCGACATCCACGTCAAGCTGGTCTACGAGGCGGGCAGCAAGCGGCTGCTGGGTGGCCAGATCCTCGGTCGCAAGGGGGCGGTCCACCGCATCGACGCGCTGGCGGTTGCCATCACCATGGGAGTGACCACCGAGCAGCTCGGCATGCTGGACTTTGCCTACGCGCCGCCCTTCTCCCGCACCTGGGATGCCCTGAACGTGGCGGGTAATGTCGCGAAGTAAGCGTTGCGATGACTGCGTCGTTACGCAGATTCTGCTCTGCAGAGCAATCTGCGGGTAATAGCTGAGGGTAAATTGCAGCGATAAAAAAACCGATGCCAAGGCATCGGTTTTTTGTTACCGGTTTATCCGTATCACTCAGCCACGGCCGAGGCGGTTCTCCGGGTAGTTCTTGGCCAGCACTTCGCGGGCATGCTTGGCCAGCTGCGGCATCTTCAGAGCGTCGTAAGACTCGACCATGATCTCCAGCGCCTTCTCGGTTTCGGCTGTGTCGGGGTAGGTTTCGACAATCAGCTTGGCCCGGTTGGCGGCCGCGACCAGTGCATCACGCTTCACGTAATACTCGGCCACGCTCAGGTCATATCGGGCCAGACGATTCTTCAGGCCAATCATGCGGGCGCGGGCATCGGCGGCATAGACACTGTTGGGGTAGTTCTGCAACAGGGTCTTGAAGTCCTGGAATGCCTGACGGGCATAAGCCGGGTCTTTGTCGTCACGATCGATACCGAACAGGCTCTGGAAGAAGTTGTAATCCGCCGCCATGTTGGTCAGGCCGCGCATATAGAAGACGTAATCAATATTTTTATGCGCCGGATTGAGGCGGATAAAACGGTCGATATTGGCGATCGCCTGAGCGGTATCATCCTGCTTGTAGTAGGCATAGATGAGGTCAAGCTGCACCTGGTTGGAGTAGGCGCCGAACGGATAGCGAGAGTCCAAAGCGTCCAGCAATTCAGTGGCTTGCACGTAATTGCCAACGTCCAGTTTGAGGCGTGCTTTCTGGTACAGGGTCTCCGGCGGTTCGTCGGGTACCTTGGGTTTGGTGCTGGAACAGCCTGTGATCAAGGTAGCGACCAAGGCGAGCGACATCAGCAGGTGAGACTTCTTTCCCATCAACAACATCCGGTCCATTTCCACGAAATTGGCAAAGTATCCGTTATGCTTGGCTAAAAGAAAAGCTAGAATACCCGGATTATTTCGAATTGATACCCCCCGCTCAAGAGACCATACATGAGCCAGCATATTGAACTGACAGGCGAATTCCAGGATCACCAATTCGGGCAGCGACTCGACCAGGCCCTGGCCGAATTGTTTCCAGACTACTCCCGCACCCGCATCAAGGAGTGGATTTTACAGGACAGAGTGACCCTGGACGGTCAGGTTGCCAACACCCCGCGCGAGAAGATTCTGGCCGGGCAGCAGGTGCATGTGAATGTCGAGCTGGAAGATGATACTCGCTGGGATGCCCAGGATATCGAGCTCAACATCGTTTATGAAGATGAACACATTCTGGTGATCGACAAACCGGCCGGTCTGGTGGTTCACCCGGGCGCAGGTACGCCGGATGGCACCATCCTCAACGCCCTGCTGCACCGCTACCCCGGCATTGCCGAGGTACCCCGCGCCGGTATCGTGCACCGTCTGGATAAAGACACCACAGGTTTGATGGTGGTTGCCAAAACCGTACCCGCCCAGACCCATCTGGTGGAAGCGCTGCAGGCGCGCCAGATCACCCGTGAGTACGAAGCGATCGCCATCGGTCACATGACCGCCGGCGGCACCGTTGATGCGCCCATCGGCCGTCACCCGACCCAGCGTACCCACATGGCCGTGGTGCCCAATGGTCGTCCTTCCGTGACTCACTACCGGGTTCACGAGAAGTTCCGTGGCCATACCCGTCTGCGTCTGCGTCTGGAGACCGGCCGTACCCACCAGATCCGTGTCCACATGGCCCACATCAAACACCCGCTGGTGGGAGATCCCGCTTACGGTGGCCGTCTGCGCCCGCTGCGCAACGCGACCCCCGAGCTGACCCAGGCACTGCGTAACTTCAACCGTCAGGCGCTGCATGCCACCATGCTGCAACTGGCTCACCCCATCACGGGAGAAGTGATGCAGTGGCACTCAGCTACACCGCAAGACATGGTGGAGCTGATGGAAGTGCTGCGCGCGGATACTCTCGCCAATCCAGACGATCTGGTCTGGAACTGATGTGATCGGGCCTGCTGCGTCGGTTTCTGGCGTCATCCGGCCCGAATAGATGCCAAACGGGGTTCCCTTGCAGGAGCCCCGTTTTTATATCGGTGAATTGAAGGAGTCACAGATGAAATGGATCGAACCCGACTGGCCAGCCCCGGCGTGTGTCAGGGCGTTGTCGACCACCCGGGATGGCGGCGTCAGTGAAGGGGTCTTTGCTGGCCTTAATCTGGGGGCCCACGTGGGTGACGAACCGGCGCGAGTCGAGGCCAATCGCGCCCGCTTGCAGCAGGCGGCCGCCATCCCGGGGCCCCTTAACTGGCTCAATCAGGTGCACGGCACCGTGGTTCATCCGGTCAGCAGCCATTATGAGCTGGCGCCGGATGCCGACGCAGCTTGCGCCCATGAGGCGGATCTGGCCTGCATCGTGATGACTGCTGACTGTCTGCCGGTGCTGTTCTGCGATCGGGCGGGTACTGTGGTCGCAGCGGCCCACGCAGGCTGGCGTGGCCTGAAAGAGGGCGTGCTGGAGGCGAGCATCGTCGCCATGGGCTGCGAGCCGGGCGAGATCCTGGCCTGGTTGGGCCCGGCCATCGGCCCCACTGCGTTTGAAGTGGGTGGCGAGGTGCGCGAGGCCTTTATGGCCGAGCAGGCCGAAGCAGAAGCGGCGTTCATCCCTTCGTCCAATGAGGGGAAATGGCTGGCAGATATCTACCAGCTGGCGCGGTTGCGCCTCGCCCGCGCTGGCGTTACCGCCGTCTATGGCGGCGAATACTGCACCTTCAGCGATAGCGAGCAGTTTTACTCCTATCGTCGTGACGGCCAGACCGGCCGGATGGCCTCCCTCATCTGGTTGGCCAGCTAAGCAATCACCCGCCAAGTAATACCCCGTCTCTCTCAAGACCAGATCCGTATGAGAGAGGCGGGGATCCTACCCTCTCCCCGCTTTGCAGAAAAAATAACCAGCCCATGCCCTTGAAATAGCCCGTACGGGCCTCATCTTTCATCTCAGAAAGTTATGTTGTTTGCCGCGCAAGCGGCGTCTGCCTGTTTGAAGGGGGAGTGCAATGCGCCTCGATCGCCTGACCAGCAAATTCCAGATTGCTATTTCCGATGCCCAGTCTCTTGCGCTGGGTCGTGACCACCAATTCATCGAACCCGTTCACCTGATGACCGCACTGGTCAATCAGGATGGCGGCTCTATCCGTCCGTTGCTCACCCTGACCGGGATGGATATCAACGCCCTGCGCTCCCGTCTCGGTGAGGAGCTGGATCGCCTGCCGCGCGTGAGCGGTGTGGAAGGGGACGTGCAGCTCTCCAACGGCCTCGGCCGCCTGCTCAACGTCTGCGACAAACTGGCCCAGCAGCGCAAGGATCAGTTCATCTCCTCCGAACTGTTCGTGCTGGCAGCCCTCGACGACAAGGGAACGCTGGGCGAGCTGTTGCGCGCTCAGGGGCTGACCAAGGAGAAACTCGAAGCGGCCATCGACAAGGTGCGTGGCGGCAAGAAGGTGGAAGATGCCAACGCCGAGGAGAACCGTCAGGCGCTGGAGAAGTACACCATCGATCTGACCGAGCGGGCCGAACTCGGCAAGCTCGACCCGGTGATCGGCCGTGATGACGAGATCCGCCGTACCATTCAGGTGCTGCAACGCCGCACCAAGAACAACCCTGTGTTGATCGGTGCTCCCGGTGTCGGTAAAACCGCCATCGTCGAGGGGCTGGCCCAGCGCATCATCAACGGCGAAGTGCCGGAAGGGCTCAAGAACAAGCGGGTGCTGTCGCTGGACATGGGGGCGCTGGTGGCCGGGGCCAAGTATCGCGGTGAGTTTGAAGAGCGGCTCAAGGCCGTACTGACCGATCTCGCCAAGGAGGAGGGCAACGTCATCCTCTTTATCGACGAGCTGCACACCATGGTCGGCGCCGGCAAGGGCGAAGGGGCCATGGACGCGGGCAACATGCTGAAACCTGCGCTGGCCCGTGGCGACCTGCACTGCGTCGGCGCCACCACCCTGGATGAGTACCGTCAGTACATCGAGAAAGATGCCGCGCTGGAGCGCCGTTTCCAGAAGGTGCTGGTGGAAGAGCCGAGCGTGGAGGACACCATCGCCATCCTGCGCGGCCTGAAAGAGCGTTACGAGCTGCACCACCATGTGCAGATCACCGACCCCGCGATTGTGGCGGCGGCCCAGCTGTCCCACCGCTACATTGCTGATCGTCAGTTGCCGGACAAGGCCATCGACCTTATCGACGAGGCGGCAGCCAGCATCCGGTTGCAGATCGACTCCAAGCCGGAGGCGCTCGATCGCCTCGAGCGGCGCATCATCCAGCTCAAGCTGGAGCAGCAGGCGTTGATGAAAGAGGACGACGACGCCAGCCGCAAGCGTCTGGAGCTGATCAATCAGGAGATTGGCGAGAAGGATCGGGAATACAACGAGCTGGACGAGGTATGGAAGGCCGAGAAGGCCGCCCTTGCCGGCACCCAGCATATCAAGGCTGCGCTGGAGCAGGCCCGTCAGGATCTCGATGTGGCGCGCCGCGCAGGCGACCTGGGCCGGATGTCCGAGCTGCAGTACGGCCGCATTCCCGAGCTGGAGAAACAGCTGGATCTCGCCACCCAGGCCGAGATGCAGGAGACCAGCCTGTTGCGCAACCGGGTCACCGACGTGGAGATCGCAGACGTCCTGGCCCGCTGGACCGGTATTCCGGTAGCCCGCATGCTGGAAGGGGAGCGCGACAAGCTGCTGCGGATGGAAGATCAGCTGCACAGCCGGGTGATTGGTCAGGAAGAGGCGGTCGATGCGGTCTCCAACGCCATTCGTCGCTCCCGTGCTGGTCTCTCCGATCCGAATCGCCCCATAGGCTCCTTCCTGTTCCTGGGGCCCACCGGGGTGGGCAAGACCGAGCTGTGCAAGGCGCTGGCGGAGTTCCTGTTCGATACCCAGGATGCCATGGTACGGATCGATATGTCCGAGTTCATGGAGAAACATAGCGTGGCCCGTCTGGTGGGGGCACCTCCCGGATACGTGGGTTATGAAGAGGGCGGTATCTGACCGAGGCTGTGCGCCGTCGTCCCTACTCGGTGATCCTGCTGGACGAGGTGGAGAAGGCGCATCCCGATGTGTTCAACATCCTGTTGCAGGTGCTTGATGATGGCCGCCTGACCGATGGTCAGGGTCGCACCGTCGATTTCCGCAACTCGGTGGTGATCATGACCTCCAACCTCGGGTCGGATCTGATTCAGGAGCACCACTCCGAGAAGGATTACAACGAGATGAAGGCCATGCTGATGGATGTGCTGACCCGCAGCTTCCGGCCGGAATTTATCAACCGGATCGACGAGACAGTGGTGTTCCATCCCCTCGGCGAGGATCACATCAAGTCCATCGCCCGCATCCAGCTCAAGAGCCTGATGGGTCGACTGGAGGCCCAGGGTTACGAGGTGGAGGTGAGCGAAGCGCTGCTCGAGAAGCTGGTGCATGCCGGGTTCGACCCCGTCTACGGGGCGCGGCCCCTCAAGCGGGCGATCCAGCAAAAGGTGGAGAACCCGCTGGCACAGGCCCTGCTCTCCGGTCGCATCGTGCCGGGCAAAAAGCTGGTGCTGGGGGCCGACAGCAACGGTCTGACCATGACCCAGTAACCGATCTCGTGCCGATGTTTGCAACGCCAGCCTTCGGGCTGGCGTTGTCATATCTGGTGGCGGGGATTCGGGCGCAAAAAAAACGGCAATCCGAAGATTGCCGGGAGGAATGTAGTGACGCGACCTGACGTGGGTTGAGCGGGTCGCAGGGGCAAGCCCCCGATTTCGAAACAAAGCCGCTAACGGCCTTGCGTCTTACAGCCTGCCGGGGATGCGCTCGCTCAACCCCGACGGCCACCTGCCTGTTGCCATGCCGGCTGAGATGGCGCCGGCATGGCCTTCATTCGTTACAGCATGCCTTGCACGGCAGCTTTCATCTCGGCTGGCCAGACGCCGACCTGCACCTGGCCGATATGCTCTTTTTGCAGCAGCAACATGGCCAGACGGGATTGGCCGATGCCGCCGCCGATGGTCTGCGGCATCCGTGCGGCCAGCAGATCCTGATGCCAGTCGTACTGCAGGCGATCCTCGTCGCCTGTGATAGCCAGCTGGCGGCGCAGCGCCTCGGCATCGACCCGGATCCCCATGGAGGAGATCTCGAAGCTGTCTTGCAGCACCGGGTTCCACACCAGAATGTCACCGTTCAGACCCGCCAGACCCAGCTCGCTGTGGCTGCTCCAGTCGTCATAGTCGGGGGCGCGCACATCGTGACGCTCACCGTGGGAGAGGGCACCGCCGATGCCGATCAGGAACACCGCCCCCAGCTCTTTGGCTATGGCACGCTCGCGCCCCTTGGCATCGAGCTCCGGGTAACGGGCCAGCAGCTCTTCGCTGTGCAGGAACTGAATCTCCGCCGGCAGGAAGGGGGTCAGCTCATGCTCGACACAGACCGCGCGCTCGGTGGCCTTGATAGCGGCCCAGATGCCGCGCACGGTTTCCTGCAGATAGGCCAGATCGCGGCGCTCGCTCGGCATCACCTTCTCCCAGTCCCACTGATCCACGTAGACCGAGTGGATGGGGGTGAGCTTGTCTTCATCCGGACGCAGTGCCTTCATGTGGGTGTAGATCCCTTCGCCCGGGCCGAAACCGAAGCGACCCAGGGTCTGGCGCTTCCATTTGGCCAGTGAATGGACCACTTCGTAGCTGTGATCCGGCAGGGTTTTCACTTTGACCTGCACTGCATTCTCGTGGCCAGAGAGGTTGTCTTGAGTGCCATCACCGACTCGGCTCAGAATGGGGGCTTGCACCTCCATCAGACCCAGTTGCTGGGCGAGTTGGCGGGAGAACATCTCTTTGACGAAGCTGATTTGCTGTTGGCTGCGAATGTAGTGCTGTTTCATGCTGAATTCCTGTTTCAAACCCCGTTGGATGTGGTGATTCTTCAACGGATTGCCAACTAAATTCAATAATCGATAATAGAAATAGGCTTTGTGTATTTTTTTCTTCAAAATAAGCCGTCATTTAATGAGGTATCGTTAGCGGGAGTGCAAAAAAATGCCGGAAAATTACCGGATCGATAATCTCGATCAGGCCATCCTCACCGCTCTGATGGAGAATGCGCGGATCCCTTACGCCGAACTGGCGAAACAACTGGCGGTCAGCCCGGGCACCATCCATGTGCGGGTGGAGAAGATGAAACAGGCGGGGATCATCGAGGGGACACGGGTGCAGGTTAACCCCAAGAAGCTGGGTTACGACGTCTGCTGCTTTATCGGGATCAATCTGAAGAGTGCCAAGGATTACCCCTCGGCGCTGGCCAAGCTGCAGGCGCTGGACGAAGTGGTGGAGGCCTACTACACCACGGGCCACTACAGCATCTTCATGAAGGTGATGACCCGCTCCATCGACGAGCTGCAGATAGTGCTGATCAACAAGATCCAGACCATCGACGAGATCCAGTCCACTGAAACTCTGATTTCGCTGCAAAACCCTATCCTGCGGGATGTGAAACCCTGACCCCTTGATCAGGGTTCGATATAGGGGATGGCGTACTTGTCGTAGAGGGCCTTGAGGCTGCCGTTTCGCTTCATGCGCAGCAGTTCGGCATCGTAGGCCGCCATCAGGGCCGGGGTCTGTGCATCCGCTCGTGCGCGGGCCCAGGTGTTGAAGTAGGGGCTGCTCTTGAGCGGTTTGGGCAGGTAATCGACCTTGCCTGTCAGCCCCTCCTCCTTGATCTGGGTGAAGGCGGTGACCAGCGGCATGGGCACGGTATCGATCCGTCCGGCCAGCAGTTTGCGCAGTTGCAGCTGGTTCATGGTGATCTCCTGGAACTGATAGGTCGGGTCGGTCATGGCCGCTGCCAGTTCAGGGGTGTAGGAGAAATCCTTGGTCACGCCGATGCGCCAGGGTTTGAGGTCGGCCAGCGTTTCGTAGCGGATCTTCATCAGGTCCGCCTTGCGCACGAAGAAGTGCCAGCTGTGGCGAAGATGGGCCTGTTGGGGATAGATGAGATAACTCTCCCGCTCTGCCTTGTAGGAGTGGGTCATCACCAGATCGCAGGCGCCGGTTTCGGCATTGCGGGTGAGGCGGGCACCGGAGTCGGCCAGCTCGATCCGAAAGGGCGTCTCCAGCTTGTCGAAGATGGCGGTGACTATGTCTATATCGAGTCCGCGGGGTTTCTGATCGGCATCGAGATACTTGAGCGGGGGCTCCATGGTGCCGCAGATCACCAGCTCTTTGGCGGGCAATCCGAGTGGAAACAGCAACCAAAACAGGGGGATCACACGCAAACTACGTCTCCTGAGCCCGTTTGAAGATATTCCAAGACCTGATTCCAGTATATTGGATGGCACCTGATCCGTTAGAAGCGACTGTTTATGGCAAATCCTGAAATCGAGAGCCCGCTGGACGGGATCGACAAGTTGACCGTCTCGCTCTACCGCCTTGGCTTGAGTGCGGCAGCCTTGTTGCTGCTTTGCCGCGGTGCGGCGCTGCTGAGCGGGATGGCATTGCTCCCGTCGGCACAATGGTTGATGTCGCTGGCAGTGGCAAGCGCAATCTGCGGCTTCTCGCTGCATATCTACGACAAGCGGATTCGCCTGATTCTTCAGGGTTTTGGTTGGGGTGCACTGGCCCTGGCAGCGGTGGGGGCACCAGATGCGCTGGTGCTGGGCGCGGCCTTGGCGACCCTCTCCGGGCTGGCGTTCAAGGAGCAGTTTTGCTTCGCTATTCCCGGCATCAAGCTGGTGCCCGTATTGCTGCCGGCGTTATGGCTGCTGGAGTGGTTGCGGGTGGAGTGGGCCGCCGCACTGGTGGCGCTGGTCTGCGGGGCCCTGTTGACCTTGCTGGCGCTGGCCAAGTGGCGAATGCCCCTGCACTTCGATATCGGTGACAAGGGGCGTTACCAGATCTAGGTCTGCTGGCACACCTTCATCTGCTGGTTGAGGGCCTGCATCACCTGACGGCGGCTGATGATGCCGATCACCTTGCCCTGTTGCAGCACCGGGTAGATCTTGGGTTTGGCATCGGCCATCTGGCGAGCCAGATCCAGAATGCTCTCATCCGGCCCGACCGAGAGGGGCGAGCGGTTCATCAGATCCTCCACCCGGGTGCGGGTATCGCAGTGGTAGCTGCCGGTGAGCAGGCTGGGGATGCAATCTTGTTCGGAAAGAAAGCCGATCAGCCGTTTCTGCTCATCCAGTACCGGCAGGCCGCCAAGACCCGATTGATGCAGGCGATCCAGCGCTTCTGCCAGGCCGAGTCCGGCAGTGAGGGAGTGGGTCAGGCGACCCATGTGGTGGTGTACTTTCAGCATGGTGGTGACTCCGCAAGAGGGGGATGCCGCCACTATGACGTGGGTGGGTGGCCCGCGACCAATGGCTTGTGCCGCAGGGATTGATAGGCACTGGCCATCGGCGGTGATCCGCTGGCAGGCGGGCTTCGTTCATGCAAGACCATGAAAGGGAAAGGAGATCGTATGCGTGCATTGGTTACGGGCTGCGGCCGCCGACTCGGATTTTATCTCTGTGAACAGCTGGTGGCGGCGGGTTGGCAGGTGACGGGCAGCTATCGCAGCGAGCGGCCGGAGCTGGCTACGCTGGCAGCACTGGGGGTCGAGCTGGTGCAGGCGGATTTTGGTCGGGAAGAGGACGTTGGCAAGCTGATCGATGTGCTGGCTGCCCATCAGGATCTGACGCTGGTGATCCACAACGCCTCGGCCTTCGAGCCGCAGGCAACTGATCCGGCTGCGCAACTGGTCCAGTTCGAGCAGTTCTACCGGGTACATATGGCAGCCCCCTTCCAGCTAAACCGGGCGCTGGCCCCCCAGCTTGCCAGCAATCCCAACGCCAGCATCATTCATATCACCGATATCTATATTCATGCCCCGGCCCCCCGTTTTGCCAGCTATGTGGCCACCAAGGCGGGAGCCCATTCGCTGGCCACGAGTTTTGCCCGGGAGCTGGCGCCTGCGGTGCGAGTCAACACCATAGAGCCGGGCCCCATTCTGTTTCTCGATGAACATGACGAGGCATGGCGCCAGCAGGTGTTGGCGAAAACACCGCTGGCGCGGGAGGGGGGGCTTGAGCCCATCTGGCAGGCGGTGCAGTTACTGATGGGGAACAGTTATATGACGGGGGCCAGCATCAAGGTAGATGGCGGGCGCGCGCTGGCCACTCTCTGAAGATTTGCCAAGCACCAGCGGCTCCAGCCCGACCTGCCGGGTCAGCAAGCCCTTGCCGGGTTTGAGCTTGCCCGACGGGGCAGGGAGCGTCACTTGCAGCGCCACCTTGGGGTCATGCACCTCGCCATGGCCGTAGAGCTCGGCCAGCAGCTCCGCAAGATAGGAATCGACCTCTGCCGAGGCAAAGTCACCGCTCCTGTTGCTGGCCAGAATATCGATGTCGAGCGGCCGGTCGTGCACCTTGCAGAGCGGATCGCTGCGATCCCGGCCGTGAGCTACTTCAAGGGCGACAAAGTACTGCTTGAGGCTGGCGGCATCGAGCGGGCTCTCCACCACCAGCAGGCAGTTGAGAAAGTCGTGGCTGGAGTGCATTCCCACCGGCTTGGTGCGGATCACCGAACTCAGCCGCAGGGGGCCGACGTTGGCAAGCAGCTCGGCCAGCACCCGGCTGACATGGATATGCGGGTCAATATTGGAACCAATGCTACACAGATAGAACATGCTCACCTTCCCGGGGTTGGGCTCATCTGAAATGTATACGCAGCTCACGGTTATCGGATTAACTATGGCTTAACATTGTCTTATCTATTGTGATCCGGCACTGATTGGCAGAAAGGAGGTTTGCATGAGTGTGGAGCTGAAATGGGCGCTGTTGACCGCCTCGGGCGCGCTGGCGATGATCATGATTATCTGTCTGGCCTCTGTCGCGTTGGCGTGAATCACCACAATCCAGATAATACAAACCGGCCTGTTGGCCGGTTTTGTTTTTTGGGGCGGTGCGGCTATGCTGGCGCACCGGTGAGAATGCAAGAGAAGAGATGATGACCAAGGTTCGCCCACGCTCCTGCTGCAGGTGGTATTGATGGGATTTGTGCTGGTATTGATGCCGCTGGGCGGCATGATCTGGCACAACAGCACCTCCCTTGCCCACCTCAGTCAGCTCACCAGCGACGAGATGGAGCGGGCGGTCAAGGATACCCGCCGCGCCACCCTGCTGACGGCGCAAGCCATCGATATCGAACGCACCTTGCGCCGCTTCGCGGTGCTGGGGGATCGCCGCAGTCTCACCAGCTACCAGCAGCAACTCGATGGTTATCGGGTGTTGCTGGCGGAACACCGCAACTCCATCACCGACGGCCAGCTTTACAGCGGGCTCGATCAGGGGCTGGCCTGGCTCGACAGCCTGCAGGATGCCGCGCTGGCCCGGGCGGCGGTAGCGGGGGACAAGCTCGAGCAGTTCAACGATGCCAACAAGCAGCTCGAAATAGTCACCCGCAGCCGGGTTGACGAACACATGGATCGGGTGCAGCTCACCATCGCCGGACTGACCAGTGAGCTCTGGTGGGTGAGCGGTGCGGTGGCGGCGCTCAGCCTGCTGATGGTCTTTATCTTCACCTACCTCATCATCCACCCGGTACGACAGATTGAGTCGCGCATCTTGAGTCTGGGTGCCGGGGTCGAACCCGATCCCAAGCCGGTTGACGGCCCTGCCGAGCTGGTATTGTTGGGGGAGCGGATCGTCTGGCTGCACGACAAACTCAAGGAGCTGGAGCTGCAGAAATACCAGTTCCTGCGTCATGTTTCCCACGAGCTCAAGACCCCGCTGGCGGTGCTGCGGGAGGGGACGGATCTGCTCTGCGAGCAGCTGGTCGGGCCTTTGACGCCGGATCAGCTGGAGATCTGCCAGATGCTCGACGAGAACAGTCGGCGCCTGCAGACCCTGATCGAGCGGCTGCTCGACTTCAACCGGCTCAGTCAGCAGGAGGCCTTCGAACTGGAGCCCGTCCCCCTGCTGCCGATGTTGTCGGAACTTTCTGCCGAGTACCGGCTGGCATTGGAGTCCAAGCAGATCCGTGTACACTTGCCGACCGTGCCGGTTACCCTGTGGGCGGAGCCCTGCCGGCTACGGCTGATCCTCGATAACCTCTTCTCCAACGCCGTCAGTTACGGCGCCAGCGGGGGCAATATCTGGATCAGGGCAGGGCAGAATGAACAGATAAGCTGGCTGGAAGTGGCCAACGAGGGGCCCAAGATCCCCGTGGCCGATCAGCAACGTATTTTTGAACCCTTCGAGCAGGGCAGCACTGTGCGGCAAGGTCTCTTGAAAGGCTCGGGCATGGGCCTCTCCATCGCCCGCGAGTCTGCCAACAGCCTGGGGGGGGAACTGGTTCTGGTAGAGGATGAACAGGCGGATGTCTGTTTCAGGTTGACGTTGAAATGAGGACTATGAAGATACAACGCGTATTTCCAGCTCTGATGGCAGGGCTGCTCGCGGGTTGCTCCTTGCTGCCGCAACAGGCACAGCGGGAGTCCTCCGATATCGCTTTTGCCAAGCGGATGGAGTTTGCCAACAAGGAGATGCAGGTGCGTCTGCAATACTCCGACTGGCTGCTGGCCAGTCACCCCCAGCAACGGGTGCAGGAGCGCCAGCGTCTGAAAGGGGCTGACGATCTGGAGAGCCGGGTCAGTCTGGCCATGGTGGACTCCCACCCCGCCGAATCTGTGGCCAATCGCACCGCCGGTCTGGCGCGCCTGAAGCAGATGCTGCCCGAACTGGGTCTCGATGCGCAGGCCTTTTTACGTAGCTGGATCGCCCTCGGCGAACAGCTGCTGGCTCGCGACAGCCGTCGCGATGACCAGAGTCAGGAGATCCAGCGGCTGCGCCGCCAGATCGAGCAGCTGACCGCTATCGACGACCAGCTCAACCAGCGCAAGCTGAACGAGAATCGTGAGGTAATACCATGAGCCGGATCCTGTTGGTGGATGACGACGTCAGCCTGCTCAAACTGATGAGCATGCGGCTGCGTAGTCAGGGTTATGAAGTGGATACCGCCGACAGCGCGGAAGGAGCCCTCGACCGGTTGCGTCAGCAACGGGCCGATCTGGTGCTGAGCGATCTGCGGATGGCCGGCATGGACGGTCTGGCGCTGTTCGAGCGGATCCAGGCCCAGTGGCTGGGTTTGCCGGTGATCATCATGACCGCCCACGGCACTATCCCGGACGCCATTCAGGCGACCCGCTCCGGGGTCTTCAGCTTTCTGACCAAACCCATCAACAAGGATGAGCTGTTCGCCACCATCGAACATGCGTTGAGTCTGACGCGGCCGAAACAGCAGCAGGAGTGGCAGTCGCTGATCTTGACTCGTAATCCCCAGCTGGAACAGCTGCTGATCCAGGCCCATAGCATTGCGACCATGGAGGTGCCGGTGCTGATCATGGGGCCGTCAGGCTCCGGCAAGGGGGCGATGGCGCAGGCGCTGCATCAGGCCAGCCAGCGGCGCGACAAGCCGCTCCATACCATCAACTGTGCCGCCATTCCGTGGGCGTCACTCGACTTGCAGCTGTTTGGTGAAGATGGCCAGTCAGGGCTGTTCGAGCAGGCCAAGGGGGCGACCCTGTTTCTCGACGAGATTGGCAGCCTCTCCGAATCCCTGCAGGCCAAGCTGCTGCAGGTGATGGAGGAGTATGGCCAGGGTACGCCGGAGGTGAGGGTGCTCAGCTCCAGCCATCAGGATCTGGTCAAGGCGATGGAGGAGGGGCGCTTTCGGGAAGATCTCTTCTACCGTCTCAACGTTGCCAATATCACCTTGCCGTCTCTCAGTGCCCGCAGCGAGGATATCCCCCTGCTGGCCCGTCAGGCGCTCGACGATTACCGTAGCCGCCACAGCGACTGCGCCGCCATGGGTTTTTCGCCCGAGTCGCTGGCGATGCTGGCGGCCGCTGCCTGGCCCGGCAACGTGCGCCAGCTCTGCAACGTGGTGGAGCAGCTCGCCAGCCTCTGTTGCAGTCCGGTGATCGGGGTCTCCATGGTGGAGTCCGCCCTGAGCGGTGGTGGCGGTGGCATCCCCTCGTTCAACGAGGCGCGGGCCGAATTCGAGAAGGAGTATCTGATCCGTTTGCTGCGCACCACCGAGGGCAACGTGACCCTAGCGGCCAACATGGCGGGCAGAAACCGTACCGATTTCTACAAGTTATTGAATCGGCACGGTATCGAAGCTGCAAACTTCAAATCGAAGGGATAAATCAGGCGGGATCAACCACCGCCGGAGCGGCATCGGCTTTTTGAGTTTTATGGGAGAGCCAGAGGCCGCTCGCCTTCATCAGGTAACCGAACAAGGCGCCAATGATGAGGGAGGGCAGGATCAGCCGCCACTCGCCAGCCGCCCCGAAGGTGGCACAGCAACCGGCAAAGGTGCCGGGAATGTAGCCGAGCCACTGCTGCTTGGCCTGCACGCACATCAGGGTTGCGACTACCCCCGTCATCACATAACCCGCCACGCCCGCTCCCCACAGGCTGTCGCCATGGATCAGCAGCAGTGCCCACAGCATGCCGCTGGTGTTGCAGAAGATGGTCTGCAGCAGCGCCTTGTAGCCGCCGCTTGACGCGAAATAGCTGGTGCAGCCGAGAAAGCCGACCCAGGAGATAAGGCCGAACGCGACGGCAATCCAGCCCCAGACGGCGGAGAGAATTCCAGTGGTGATGGCGATGGCGATCAGTGGGCTCATGGGGCGACTCTTCAGTTGGCTTCGCAAAATGGGCAGCCTACCCCCGGCAATCGGGGCGGCAAGCGGGGGCCGAATTGTGTGTGATCTGCATCACCCTTTTCAACTCAGGAATACGCTTGCGCTCGCGAAAAAAATTCATTGGTGACCGGCCTGACAGTCGGCCATAGTTAGAGGCCCTGTCCTGCTCATGGAGTGAGTCTGATGGCGCCAAATGTGATCGTTCCCCTGCTGGTGTTCGTAGTCCTGTTTCTGGTCGGCACCATGGCCAAGGCACTGCCCCTGCACCACATGATGTAAATTTGTGTGAAATAAAAATCTGCCGGGGCGGGTCTTATCCATACTGCCTCACTCAGCCCCGGGAGTTTTTCATGTTGATCAAGCGTCGTACCGTCCACCCCCTCACCGAACAGGATGTCACCCCGGAAGCCGTCTATCAGGACCGCCGCCTTATTCTCAAAGGGCTGGGTCTGGGCGCGGCCACCCTGGCGTTTCCCACTCATGCCGGTGTGCTCGATCTGCTGCGCGGTAAAGAGGATGCTCCCCAGTTAGCCACCAAACCGATCAACAGCAAGCCTGCCGATCGCCCGGCCAATCTGGTGCTGACACCGGAAGAGAAGGCCACCAGTTACAACAACTTCTATGAGCTGGGCACCGACAAGTCCGACCCGGCTCGCAACGGCCATTACCTCAAGCCCGAACCCTGGACCCTCAAGGTGGAGGGGGAGGTGGCCAAGCCCTTTACCCTCGATGTGTGGGACCTCATCAACAAGAGCGAGCTGGAGGAGCGGATCTACCGACTGCGCTGTGTCGAAGCCTGGTCCATGGTGCTGCCCTGGAACGGCATCTCGCTGGCGGAGATCATCCGCCGTGCCGAGCCCACCAGTCGCGCCAAGTTTGTTGCCTTCGAAACCCTGTTTGATCCGAAACAGCTGCCGGGGCAGGCCTCCAGTCTGGGGGGCGGCATCGAGTATCCCTACGTCGAAGGGCTGCGTATCGACGAGGCGATGCACCCTCTCTCTTTCCTTGCGATGGGGCTCTATGGCAAGACCCTGCCCGCCCAGAATGGCGCGCCGATCCGCTTGGTGGTGCCGTGGAAGTACGGCTTCAAGAGCATCAAGAGCATCGTCTCGATCCGGCTGGTGGAGGAGATGCCGCCGACCACCTGGAACCTGCTGGCTCCCAACGAATATGGCTTCTACGCCAACGTCAATCCGCAGGTGGATCACCCGCGCTGGAGTCAGGCCAGCGAGCGTTTCATCGGCGAAGGCGGAGTGTTTGGCGCCAAGCGTCAGCCGACCCTGATGTTCAACGGCTATGGTGATGAAGTCGCCTCGCTCTATCAGGGGATGGATCTGCGCCAATGGTATTGAGATTGAAACCGGCCCATATCAGCGGCTTGCGGGTGCTGGTGCATCTGGGCTCTCTCGGCTTCCTGCTCTGGCTGGGGTTTGCCATTCCGGCAGGCCTGCTGGGGGGCGATCCGGTGCCCGAGCTTATCCACTACCTCGGCAAGGGGGCGCTCAACCTGCTGCTGCTCACCCTGCTGGTGTCACCGCTGGCCAAGCGCTGGCGGCACGGGCAGCTCATCAAGCTGCGCCGCCCCCTCGGGCTCTGGTGTTTTGCCTGGGCGCTGCTCCACTTCATGGCGTGGCTGGGGTTGGATCTGCAGTTTGACTGGGGGCTGATTGGCGGCGAGCTGGTCAAGCGCAGCTACATAGTGGTGGGGATGGTGGCATTGCTGCTGCTGGCCGCCCTAAGCATCACTTCGCTGCCCGCATTGCAGCGCCGCATGGGCGCCGCATGGCAGAAGCTGCACAACTGGGTCTATGTCATCGCCTTGCTGGTGCCGGTGCACTACTGGTGGTCGCTCAAGAGCGGTTGGGGGGAGCCCCTCATCTACCTGCTGCTGGCCTGCGCCCTGCTCTGGCCGAGGCGGGAGAAGCTGCTGCGCCCCATGCGGGGACGCTGGAATGCAAAAGAGGCCTAATCGGCCTCTTGTTGTTTGATCTCGCCAGTGTAGGCATCGACGATGAGATGCACCTTCTGATCCTGGCGATTGAGGGTTTTGACCTCGAATTTGTCCCCTTCCAGCTCCACTTCCCGAATGTCGTGATACCCTTGCGCCAGCAGGAGTTTGACCAGCCCGGCCATGTCGAGACGGCTCTGGGCCGCCCAGCTTGTGGCACTCAACAGGCAAAGGATCAGCAGGAAACTGCGCGGGATCATATTCATTCCGGATTCATGGCTGGCAGACTATAAACGCCATTATGTTAGGTTTTTGGAGATGAATCATCCATGAATAGAGCGCTCCCTCTGCTTGGGTTATTGCTGCCGTTGCTGGCACAGGCGGTCACGCCTGATGAAGCCCAGCTGCAGCAAGCTGTCCATGAGGGACGGGTTCGGCCCTTCCATGAAATGATGGAGGTGGCGGCCAGATTGCCGGTGCGGGTGTTGCGGGTGGATCTGGGGGAAGAGGATGGTATCTGGCTCTATGAACTGCGAGTCATCGATCGGGAGAATAGCGTGATCAAGGTGGCCTATCGGGCTGACAACCTTGAGCTGGTGTGGGCCAAGGGCCACCATCTGGAGCGGTTGTTCGAACCGCCAAAGCCCCCGGTCGAGGATGATGAATAACCCCTGTGTGGAAGCCTGTTCATGCGAATTCTGATTGTTGAAGACGAAAAAATTCTGGCTGGCCAGCTGGCCGAACAGCTGCGCCTATCCGGCTTTGTCACCGACCTCTGCCACGATGGCAACGAGGCCGGTTTTCTCGGAGAGACAGAACCTTACGATGCCATCATTCTCGACCTCGGCTTGCCTGGTCGGGATGGCCTGAGCGTGCTGAAGGAGTGGCGCAGCAAGGGGATCGATACCCCGGTGCTGGTGCTGACCGCCCGCGGCCAGCTGCACGAGAAGATCGAGGGGCTCAACGCCGGTGCCGATGACTACCTTACCAAGCCGTTCCAGGTGGCCGAGCTGGTGGCGCGGGTCCATGCACTGGTGCGCCGGGCGGCGGGCAACGCCAGCTCCATTCTGGAGATCGGCGGGGTGCGGCTCGACATGGCGGCGTCGCAGGTGTGGTACGAAGGGACCCCCATCAAGCTGACCGCCCACGAGTTCCGAGTGCTGGGTTACCTGATGCAGCACAGGGGCAAGGTGGTATCACGCAGCGAGCTGATCGACCACATCTATGCTCAGGATTTTGACCGTGACTCCAATACCGTGGAGGTGTTCATCGGCCGGATCCGCAAGAAAACCAACCCCGATCTGATTGAGACAGTGCGCGGCCTCGGGTACCGGATCAACGAATGAGGCTGGTCAGAACCCTGCGGGGGCGGCTGGTCGCCATCGCGCTGGTGTGGTGCGGGCTGTTTCTGTTCGCCACCGGTTTCAGCCTGCAGACTATGATGCGCAACTACTGGCAGGAGGCGGAGGCCGACGGTCTGCGCCTGCAGCTCTATGATCTGCTCTCCCGGCTGGAAGTGGCCAAAACCGGCCTGCCGGTGGTCACCGGCTCCCTCTCCGATCCCCGTTTCAATCAACCCTACTCCGGCTACTACTGGCAGCTGGAGTTGGGCCGCGATGTGGTGGGGCGCTCCCGTTCCCTGTGGGATACCAATCTGAAGAGCGACGGCCTCAAGTCCGCCTTTGGCGATCCCGACCTCTTCGTCGGCAAGGGGCCCAACAAGGAGCCGCTGCTGATCATGACCCGTACCGTGCTGCTGCCCGGTTCGGATCGGGTCTTCACTCTGGTGATGGCCAAGGACAGCAGTGCCCTGACCCAGACCCTCAACAAGACCCGCATCAGCCTCTTCCTCGGCCTCGGCTTTGCCGCCGCCGGCCTGGTGCTCGGCTTCATGTTCCAGATCGTCTACGGCTTGCGGCCGCTGCACCTGCTGCGCCGCGAACTGGGGCGGGTTCACGAGGGCCATCAGGAGGGCTTCCGGCTGCGCTATCCGCTGGAGATCCAGCCGCTGGTGGAGGATATCAACCGGCTGCTGCACCACTACGGCGAGCTGCTGCAGCGGGCGCGATCCCACACCGGCAATCTGGCCCACGCCCTCAAGACGCCGCTCAGCATCATGCGCAATCAGGTGGCTCAATTGCCGCCGGAGGATCAGGCCGCCATCGGCGAGCAGCTCGACCAGATCCAGCGCCATATCGACTACCACCTCGGCAAGGCGCGGGTGACCGGCGCCGCCAAGATCCTCGGGGTCTCGACCCCGGTGCGGGCGCGGGTAGAGTATATCTGCCGCGCCTTCTCCCGCCTCTATCCGGGCAAGACGGTGGATCTGCAAGTGCCCGCCAATCTGGCGGTCGGGGTGGAGGAGCAGGATTTCGACGAGATGGTGGGCAATTTGCTGGAGAACGCCTTCAAGTGGTCAGCCAGCGAGCTGCGTATCTCCAGCGCCGAGCTGGGGGGCTGGATCACCCTGCGTATCGAGGATGACGGCCCCGGCATGAGCGAGGATCAGATCGCCAAGGCGGTGCTGCGCGGGGTGCGGCTCGACGAGAAGGTGCCGGGTTCCGGTCTCGGTCTCAACATCGTATCCGATCTGGCGGAAGCCTATCGAGGCAGCTTTATTATGGGCCGCGCCGAACTGGGCGGGCTGGCCGCCTCCCTCTCGTTGCCCAAGGTGGCAAGGGTCGAGAGCTAGGCATAAGATATGGCATTTGTTTTAGCCTGAGGAAGAGAACCATGACCGACGATCCGTGGGCCCTGTGCCATCTTGACGATTCATTCGATGCCTCTGTACTGGGGGTCAAGGGCGCCCAGATCCAGTGGTTTGAAGATCGGGATGGCCTGATTGCCTATCTGCTGGAAGATTATGTCGATCTGCTGGCCGATGTGGGCGAGCTGGACGAGGAGCAGACTGAACAGGCGCGTGAGCGCTTCACCCTGCTGGTGGAGCAGAGCTTTGACGATCGCACCCTGATGGATGCTATCAACGATCTCGCCTCCGGCTTGCGCCGCATCGCCTGGTTGGGGCCACTCTCGGAGCTGGCGGAGATCAGCGACGACTTTGCTTCCGGTCTGCGCCGTTACTTCTGGAGCCAGTACGATGGCGATGAAGATGACCCGGACGCCTGGGTGCCGGAAGAGCTGTGGCCGCAGCTGGTGGAGTGCGCGCAGGAGTATATGGAAGAGGGGGATTTTTAAATCTGTCCGGACTATGTGTGCTCTTTGGCAGACAGATAAAGAAACGGCGCCTTGATGGCGCCGTTTTTATTGGGTGGCAATCGCCTTAGCCGTTGGCCGGTACCGCGTGGGCGGTGTTGGCCAGCACAGGTCCTGTGTACTTCTCGATCTGCAACTGGGCCATGTGGCCGCAGTTGCCCTGTGCCAGACTGGACGAGCCTTCGTCGAAGGTGAGGCAGTTGACGTTGCCGTTCTTGCAGATGCTGCCCGCTTCGCCCGGCTTGGCCGGGTCATACCAGGCCCCTTCGCAGATCCGCACCACCCCTTGGCGCACATCCTCGGAGAGCAGGGCGCCCACCAAAATCTGGCCGCGCTCGTTGAAGGCGCGCACCAGATCCCCCTGGGCGATGCCACGAGCCTTGGCATCCAGCGGATGGATCATGATTGCCTCGCGGTCGGCGATGGCGAACTTGTCCCGCAGCGGGGTGTTGTCGAGCTGGGAGTGCAGCCGCTGGGTCGGGTGGGAGGTGTTGAGCGACAGCGGATAGCGTGCCGCCACCTCGCTCTTCACCCACTCCTTGGGCTCATACCACTTGGGATAGCCAGCGCAGTCGGCATAACCCATCCCCGCCACCGTGTTGGAGAAGATCTCGATCTTGCCGGACGGGGTGCCGAGCGGATTGAGCAGCGGATTCTCGCGAAAATCGGCGTGACGGATCCACTGGCGGTTGGCCTCGGGGATCGGGAAGCGGATGTAGTTGTTGGACTCCCAGAACATGTTGAACGGCGGCAGCGCCACGCGGGCACCGCGGGCCTGCGCCGCCATGCCGTCGTACATCTGCTTGAGCCACAGCATCTCATCCTTCCCTTCGGTGTACTGCTCCTGCACACCCAGTTTGGCGGCGATGGCGCTGAAGATGTCGAAGTCGTTGCGGGACTCGTGCTGGGGCGGCACGCACTGGTGCATCGGGAACACATAGCGCTGGGAGTAGTCGCCGCCCATCTCCAGATCGTTGCGCTCGTAGCTGGTGGTGACCGGCAGCACGATATCGGCGTGCTTGGCGGTAGCGGTCCAGTAAGGCTCGTGAACGATCACGGTCTGCGGCTTGCGCCACGCCTGCAGCAGGTTGTTGGTGTCCTGATGGTGGTGGAAGGGGTTGCCGCCCGCCACGTAGACCAGCTTGATGTCCGGATAGGTCACCTTGCGGCCGTTGAAATCGATGGTCTTGCCCGGGTTGGCGAGACAGTCGGCGATGCGGGCCACCGGGATCGGGGCCGGGCTGTTCTTCGGTGCATTGCCGGCGGAGATCCCCGCCAGAATGCCGCCCTTGGCGGTGGGGCTGCCACCGGAGGAGTAGTGGTAGCTGAAGCCGTAGCCGCCGCCCGGCAGGCCGATCTGGCCCAGCATGGAGGCCAGAGTGACCAGCATCCAGTTCGGCTGTTCGCCGTGCTGCTGACGCTGCATGCCCCAACCGGCCATGATCATGGTGCGCTTGGCGGCCATATCGAGGGCTAGCTGGCGAATAACCTTGGCATCGACGCCGCAGACAGTGCTCGCCCATTCGGCGCTCTTCGGCTGACCGTCATCCTTGCCGAGCAGATAGGCGAGGAACTTGTCGAAGCCGACGGTGTAGCGATCGAGGAAGGCCTGATCGTGCTTCTTCTCGCTGTAGAGGGTGTGGGCCACACCCAGCATCATGGCCACGTCGGTGTAGGCGTTCGGGGCAATCCACTCGGCGCCGACCAGCTTGGCGGTCTCGTTGTAGACCGGATCGATGCTGATGACGCGGGTGCCTTTCTCTTTCAGCGCCTTGAAGCCGGCCTGACCTTCGTGATCTGGCATGTTCCAGCTGTTCTTCAGGGTGACCTGAGCATTGACCCCCCACAGTACAACCAGTTCGGCGTTCTCGACCACGTTGGGCCAGGCGGTCTGCTGCTCGTACACCTCGATGGAGCCCATCACGTGGGACATGATCACCTGAGCCGCGCCGGTGGAGTAGTCACCGGCATAACCGGTGAAGCCGCCGGAGAGGTTCATCAGGCGGTGCAGCAGGGTACGGCTGTTGTGGAACATGCCGACGCTTTTCCAGCCATAGGAACCGGCGTGGATCGCCTGCGGACCGAAGTCACTCTGAACCCGCTGGATTTCACCGGCCACCAGTTCGATGGCTTTCTCCCAGCTCACCCGCACCCACTCGTCGGCGCCGCGCAGCTCGGGCTTGGCGCCCGGGCCGTGCTCCAGCCAACTCTTGCGTACCATGGGGTACTTGATGCGGTTCTTGGCGTGCACCTGGAACGGCGCCATGTCGATGAGATCGTTCGGCGCCGGATCATCGGCCACCGGCTGGACGCGCACCATGCGACCATCTTCGACGATCGCCTCGAAAGCACCCCAGTGGGCGCCGGTCAGAATGCCCTTCTGGGCGGGCACCAGAGTCGGGAACTGACTCAATGCGGTGCTGATGGCTTGTGCCAGCGCACTCTTGGGAAAAATGCCGCCGAGCAGGGGCAGGGCTGCGCAGGCGCCGAGCCCCTTGAGCAGGTTGCGGCGGGACAGATTGGTCTTCTTGTCATTGAAAAAAGTCATAACGGTTATCCTCTGTGCCAGCCTTAGTGGGCCGCGCTCATGTCACTGGCGTGTTTCTGGACATACTGGGTCAACATGCGAGCCTGTTCCGGGGTCAGGGAGGTACGAGATTCCATCCCCTTGATGACGCCGATCCACTGGTTGGCATTGAAGTGATCCAGCGCGGTGAGGCCGTGGCAGCCGGTACAGTTGTTGGACATCAGGGTGGAGGCGTATTGCCACAGCTTGCCCTGATCGCCGATGAGCTGGCTCTGGTCGACCCAGGCGGTCAGCTTGACCTGATGCCAGGTGAGGTTGGTGGCGCTGTCGGTTTCGCTCTGGCCGGTGACCAGCGCTTTCTTGGCGGCATCGCCGACCAGTACGCTGAGGATCCGTTTGCCCGGTGCGGCGTAGAATACTTCGCTCACACCATCCTGTTGCCAGCCTTCGATCTGCACCTTGGCGCGGCCGTTTTCGTTGGCCAGCACTTCCACCTTGGTGGAGGGCATCAGGGTGCCTTCGTCGGTCTTGGCGGCGGCATCGAGGAACAGCGGGGTGGTGGCGATGGCGTAGCGGGTGGTGACGTTGGCCGGAGTCTGGGCCGCAGCCTGCGCCAGCTCGCTGGCACCGGCGGCAGCCAGGCCGCTCATGTCAGGCATGATGTGGGCGACACCGCGGTGGCAGTCGATACAGGTCTGGCCCTCCTTGATGGCGACCGGGTGCTCGGCGCGGGCATTGGGGCGCTGGGCCAGAATGTCCATCGCCTCGTAGCTGTGGCAGCTGCGGCAGGTGGCGGAGTCGTTGGCTTTCAGCTCGTCCCAGACGGACTGGGCCATCCGCAGCTTGTGGGCTTCATACTTTTCCGGGGTATCCAGGGTGCCGATCGCCTCGTGATAGATATCCTTCACGGCGCGGATCTTGGTCCACAGGTAGGAGGTGGGGTCGCCCGGGATGTGGCAGTCGGCGCACTCGGCGCGGATCCCCTTGGTGTTCTGGAAGTGGACACTGCCCTGATACTCGGCGAGCGGAGTCTGCATGGAGTGGCAGGAGACGCAGAATTCGGTGGAGCTGGTCTTGTGCAGCACGGTCACGGTGACACCCAGTGCCGCGACACCCAGCAGGGCCCCGAGCAGCAGGAGCCAGAACCAGGTTTTTCTTATCAGTTTTCCAATCATGGCGGCGTTTTCCTACGGTCAATAATTACCTACATAGTACTAGTCCAATAGTAGTAGTAATGATAGGGATAAGGCGTTGACCTCCATCATGGTTTATATTTTTGATTGTTGTCACATTCTGTCTTTTGTTTTGTTGTTGATATATTTATCGAATTAAATTCAATTGTTTTCTGTTTTATCTATTTGTGCACTTTCCGCGACAGCTGTTAGCCCCCTCGCAAAACCCCACAAGATTCGCTGATATAGTGAGCAGTGAGCCTCAACGGAGTGTCGCTGATGAGCCCTTTCTCACTGCTGTGTGTCGCCGCCAACGTGCAACTGCTGGCCGAATTCGAACAGGAGTTGGCTCCGCTGCTCGGCCATTTCGCGCTGGTGGTGGTGGTCGGTCAGGGGTCGGCGGAGCTGGCATTGGACGAACTGGATCGCAAGGGGCAGCCACCCGCCGTGGTGGTGTGTGACAGCGAGCTGGGGGATGGGCGAGGGGCCGATTTTCTGATCCGCCTCGGCAGCCGTCACGAGGCGTGCCGCAAGATCCTGCTGGGCAGTCAGCCGGAGATGAAATCGATCATCGAGGCAGTGAACCTCGGTCGTCTCGACTACTACCTGCAACGCCCCTGGCGTGATGGCAGCCTGCGCCGGGCGGTGATCGAGCAGGCGAGCCACTTTGTATTGCAGCGTCCCGAGGCGGACCTGCTGAGCTATGCTGCCGTGCTCGACAACCAGAAGCTGCTGCGAGCCCACGTCGATCGCCAGTTGGCAGCCTATCGGCAGGGCTTTATGGATTACACCCACTGCAGCGATGAAGAGCTGTCGCGGGTGGTGATCGACGGCCTCTACCAGTTTTTCGAGGGCAATGACGAGGAGCGGGTCTGCCGCCACTACAGCCCGGGCCATGTGCTGACACGCGAGGGGGAGCCCAACAGCTTTCTCTGGTTTATCGCCAAGGGGGAGGTGGTGCTGCGCAAGCGGGACGAGCAGGGGATCGATCAGGAGGTGGTGCACTACCGCACCGGCTCGCTGGTGGGGGGCATGTCCTTCGTGACTGGAGAACCCGCCTTCACCACCGGCGTGACTCTGACCGGTGCCGAGGTGATCAAGCTCGACAAGCTGCAATTCTCCCGGGTGATGCAGGCGCGCAGCGAACTGCTCCCCTCCTTTACCAACCTGCTGCTGCGCCACTTCAACCGCCGTCTGCAAAACAGCATCCGCACCGAGATGCGGCTGCAACAGACCCTCAACTCCCTCGACGCCGCTCACGCCCAGCTGGTGGAGAGCGAAAAGATGGCGATGCTGGGTCAGCTGGTGGCCGGTGTCGCCCACGAGCTGAACAACCCGGTGGCGGCCATTATCCGTGGCAGCGAGACCCTGCGGGCCGCCATCCCCGATCTGGTCAATCTCGAACTACCTGCCTCCATCAAGGGGCTGGGCAACCAGACCCTCTGTCAGGCGCTCTCCTCCCAGCCGGTCTCGACCAGCGAGATCCGTGACAAGACCCGGCAGGCGGAGGGGCGCTTTGGCGATCGTCAGCAGGCGCGGCTGGCGGTGCAGATGAATCTGGATGACGAGCTGAACTGGCAGCGCTGGTTTGCCAGCCGCACCGCCGCCGAGCGGGAGGCGCTGCTCTCCCGGCTGGAGCTGTTCCAGCAGACTGGCAGCTTCCTGCGCAATATCGAAGTGTGTGCCCGTCGCATCGGTGATCTGGTCAAGAGCCTCAAGCAGTATGCCCGGCAGGATCGGGCCGAGCCCTCGCTGGTAGACCTGCACGAGGGGCTGGAAGATACCCTGATGATTTTCGAAAACCGCCTCAAGCATCATGAGCTCTGCAAGGAGTACCAGCCGCTGCCGCTGGTGCGCTGTCACCCTATCGCCCTGCAACAGGTGTGGACCAACCTGATCGCCAACAGTCTGGATGCCATGAGCGGCCCGGGGCGACTCACTATTCGCACCGGGTTGCTGGATCCCGAGTGGGTCATGGTGGAGATCGAGGATAGCGGTTGCGGCATCGAGCCCGAGCTGTGGCAGCGGATCTTCGATCTCAACTTCACCACCAAGCGGGAGGGACATTTCGGCCTCGGGATTGGTCTGAGCGTTTCGCTGCAGATAGTTCAGCAGCACCACGGCCGGATCGAGGTGGCCTCCGAACCGGGCCGTTACACCCGGATGCGGGTCTGTCTGCCGCTGGACGGCATGGGGCAGGCCGGTTACGGGGGCGAACCTCATCACAACAAGGAGCATGCGGCCTGAGCCGTGGCCAGCATCAATCGCGCGGCGTGCCAAACCATGTCGCCAAGGAGGAGCAATGAACAAACACTATCTGATCCTGTGTGTGGATGATGAGCGGGAGGTGCTGGATGCGGTGATCCACGATCTCGCCCCGTTCCGTTCCCACTTCGAACTGGAAGCCGCCGAGAGCGTCGATGAGGCGCGTGCGGTGGTGGAGGAGTGGGAGCGCGACGGCAACAAGCTGGCGCTGATCCTTTGTGACCACATCATGCCGGGAACCCTGGGGGTCGATTTTCTGGTGGAGCTGAACCGGCGTGCCACTACCCGCGCCAGTCGCAAATTGCTGCTGACCGGACAAGCGGGGCTGGAGGCCACCGTCGAAGCGGTCAATCGCGGCGGGTTGCACTACTACCTTGCCAAACCGTGGAAGCTGGAGACCCTGCAAGAGGCGGTGCGCGAACAGCTGACCGACTACCTGCTGGCGGAAGATGGCGAAAATGCCTTCCACTATGCGCCGCTGCTCAATCAGGCGCGGCTGTTTGCCGCCATCCACGATCACCCGTTCGACGAGTAGGGGCAGTTGGGCTTTCGCGGTGGCAGTTGTATACTGTCTGCATATACAGTATTGCAGGTAGCCACCGATGCGACTCTTTATCGCCGAGAAGCCCACGCTGGGCCGCGCCATTGCCGATGCCCTGCCCAAGCCCCACAAGAAGGGCGACGGTTTTATCGAAACAGCCCAGGGGGATGTGGTCACCTGGTGCATCGGCCATCTGCTGGAGCAGGCCGAGCCCGATGTCTATGACGCCGCCTTCAAGCAGTGGCGGATGGAGCATCTCCCCATCATCCCCGCCCAGTGGCAGCTGGTGGCCAAGCCCAAGACCAAAACCCAGCTCACCGTCATCAAGCGGCTGATCAAGCAGGCCGACTGCGTGGTCAACGCCGGTGACCCAGACAGGGAAGGGCAACTGCTGGTGGACGAGGTGATCGACTTTCTCGGCTACCCGAAAACCAAGCCGGTGCAGCGTTGTCTCATCAGCGATCTCAACCCGCCCGCGGTGCGCCGCGCCCTCGACAAGCTCAGAGACAACAAGGAGTTCGTGCCGCTGGCGGTTTCCGCACTGGCCCGCAGTCGGGCTGACTGGCTCTATGGCATCAACATGACCCGCGCCTACACCCTGCTCGGACGCAAGGCGGGTTGCAGTGAGCTGCTCTCGGTTGGCCGGGTGCAGACCCCGCTGCTGGGGCTGGTGGTGCGGCGGGATCTCGAGATCGAGGCCTTCGTGCCCAAACCCTTCTACGAGGTGCTGGCCCATCTGCTGACCGAGGGCAACGAGCGCTTCACCGCCAAGTGGCTGCCATCGGAAGCCTGTCTGCCCTGGCAGGACGAGGAGGGGCGGGTGCTCAACCGGGCGCTGGCCGACAAGGTGGTGAGCCGGATCAACGGCCAGCCTGCGCAAGTCGAATCGGTGGAGGAGCAGGCCCGCAAGCAGGCGGCGCCGCTGCCCTACAACCTCTCCAGCCTGCAGATCGATGCCGCCAAGCGCTTCGGCATGGATGCCAAGCGGGTGCTCGACATCTGCCAAAGCCTCTACGAGCGTCACAAGCTCATCACCTATCCGCGCTCCGACAGCCGTTATCTGCCGACCGACCATTTCAAGCGGGCCGAGCAGGTGCGCGGCGCCATCGCCGCCACAGCGCCTGCGCTGGCCAAGGCGGTGAGCGAGGCAGACGGCAAGATCCGCAGCAAGGCGTGGAACGATAGCAAGGTGGATGCCCACCACGCCATCATCCCCACCGAGAAGCAGGGCAACCCCGCCACGCTGGGGGCCGACGAGGCAAAGCTCTATGGCCTGATTGCCCGACAGTATCTGCTGCAGTTCTATCCCCCGTTCGAATACAACGACAGCAAGGTGCTGCTGCGCATCGCCGGTGGCCTGTTTCAGGCCAAGGCGCGGCGAATCCTCAAGGCGGGCTGGAAGGCGCTGCTCGGGGTGGAGGAGGATGACGACGAAGAGAAGGCGGGCACGCTGCCTGCCCTGAAAGAGGGAGAGCAACTGCTCTGCGAGCGGGGCGAACTGCAGGAGAAAATGACCCAGCCGCCCAAGTCGTTCACCGATGCCACCCTGCTGGCGGCCATGACCGGCATCGCCCGCTATGTGCAGGATCCCGAGATCCGCAAGACCCTGCGCGACACCGATGGGCTCGGCACAGAAGCGACCCGGGCCGGTATCATTGACCTGCTGTTCAAGCGCCGCTTTCTGGTGCGTCAGGGCAAGAGCATCAAGGCGACCCCGACCGGACGGGCGCTGGTTCAGGCGTTGCCCGCGACAGCTACCACGCCGGATATGACGGCGCTGTGGGAGCAGAGCCTCGGCCAGATCGCCGAGCGCCACGGCAGCTACCAGCAGTTTATGGGGCCGCTCACCGAGCAGCTCAACGGCCTGATCGAGGGGGCGCGGCAGGACTCCGGCGCCAGCTTCAGCGCCCTGCCCAAGGAGGTGCCGGGCACCAGCAAGCGGCGTTTTACCTGGCGCAAGAGTCCGGCAACCAGCACGACTGGCGGGCCCCTACCGCGCAAGACGGCCAGCAAACGCCAGACCAGGGCTGCATAACGAAAAAAGGCGCCCATCCTGGGCGCCAAAGGCATTGTTGTCAGGCTGCCTGAGTGGACAAGCTGGCACGGATCCTGTGCTGGTAGTGCAGAATCACACCGAGAAACACCAGATCCTTGAACAGGAAGAACTCGGTGACTGGCACGCCATCAACCACTTTCCAGACACCTGTCAGAGTCAGCAGGAAGCTCAGCGTCGCCAGGAAGGTGACGATAGCCCCCATGCTGCTCCAGTAACCGATGCGAGGTTGCCACAGACCCACGACCAGTCCGATGGCGATCACTATCTCGACCACCCCGATCAGGTTCGATACGCTCTGTTCCGACAGGGGGCCATAGAGCCAGCTCATCAAGGGGTGGCTCGCTACCAGTGGTTTGATGGCGGCTGCCTCTGTCGGGGTAAACTTGAAGACGCCGATCCAGAGCAGGGTCAATACCACGCCCGCCAGAGCGACCAGAAAGCCTTTGTCATGTTGCTGCATGGGGGCTCCTTGTTTAAGGGGTCAGAGTGACGGGCGGGAAGTCGATCTCGGTCGCCGCCAGGTGGTTGCCATAGTTGGTCAGGGTATTGACCACCACCTGGCCGAGCACCTCCAGCAGCAGCTCGTCATCTACGCCTGCGGCCCGGGCGCTAGCAAGCTGCTCGTCACTGATCACCCCGCGCTGGTTGACCAGCGCTGTTGCCAGTTGCAGCAGGGCGTGATCAAGGGGAGCCGAGGCCTGGCCGAGTCGGGCAGCCCGGATCTCCTGTGCCGAGAATCCAGCCTTGCCCGCGAGCAGTGTGTGGGCAGACAAACAGTATTGGCAGGCGTTGGCTTGACCTATGGCCAGTGCCAGCAACTCCCGTTGTGGGGCAGTGAGACGCCCCTTGCCAAGAGCCTCGGCAAAGGCCAGGAAGCCATTGAGCAGGGCTGGCGAGTGGGCCAGGGTGGCGTAGAGGTTGGGCACCATGCCCAGATTGCGTTGCAGGGTGGCCAGGGTCTGGGCGGCTGCGGGTTGCGGCTGGGATACGGGTTGGATACGGCTCATGATCTTCTCCTGTGGTAGTGAAGGTACGGGAGACAGTGTGCCGTCATTCGTGATACGGTTTATCACTCATCGTCTGCAAATAAATACTATTCGTCTCAAATATGGATCCGCTCTCTGCCCTGTTGGTTCATGCCTCCCCCGAAGCCAAGATCTTCTTCGCCGGCAACCTGTGCCAGAACTCCTCCAGTGATGATTATCCGAGTGGCGGACATCTTCATCTGCTGCGCAGCGGTGCCGTCATGCTGCGTGAAGAGGGGGGCGCCAGCTTGCTGCTCGAGGAGCCGACCCTGATCCTGTTCCCTCGGGGACGTCCTCACAAGCTTGAACCCAGAACGCTGGGGGGGTGTGATTTGGTGTGCGCCAATGTCGTATTCGGCAAGGGGGGCGCATCGCCGTTGCAACTGGCATTACCGGGCTCGCTGGTGCTGCCGCTACGTGAGTTGCCTGTCCTGACGCCGGTGCTGAGTCAGCTGTTTGACGAGGCGTTTCACCCCCGCTACGGGCAGGATCCGCTGATCTCCCGCTTGCTGGAGGTACTGTTGATCCTGCTGCTGCGTCATCTGGTCGAGCAAGGGGTGTGTCAGCAGGGGATGCTGGCAGGTATTTCCGATCCCCAGTTGGCCAAGGCGATCTCGGTGATGCATCAGCGTGGGGATGAACCCTGGACGGTGGCCACGCTGGCGCGGGAGGCCGGCATGTCGCGGGCCCGCTTTGCCGCGAGGTTTCAGGAGCGGGTCGGTCAAGCGCCGCTGGGTTATCTGACCCGCTGGCGCATGGCGCGCGCCTGCCAGCAACTGCTGGTGGGGGAGCCTATGGCGCAGGTGGCGCTGGGTGCGGGATACAGCAGCAGTGTTGCCTTTGGTAGGGCATTCGAGCGGGAGCTGGGGGTGAGCCCGGGGCGCTGGCTCAAGGCGCAGCAACAAGCCGAATAAAAAAACGGGGCAGCCAGTGGCTGCCCCGTGTTCATGGCTGGTCAGCCGGTATAGACGTTCTCTTCCGGATAACGGATGCGGGTCTCGACCGGGCGGGCCAGCATAAAGGCCAGGGTCAGCGGGCCGAGACGGCCGCAGATCATCACCAGTACCAGGATCAGCTTGCCCGGCTCGCTCAGGGAGGCTGTGATGCCGGTAGAGAGGCCGACGGTGGCAAATGCCGAGATGGTCTCGAACATGATTTTGTCGAACGGCAGATCCTCGGTCACCATCAGCAGGAACATCGCCAGCATCAGCACCATGGTGCTGACGATGATGATGGCCAGCGAGCGTGTCACGATCTGGGGCGACAGGGTGCGGCCAAAAGCGGTGACATGGGGCCGTTTGGTCAGAAATGCCTTGGTCGCCAGCAGCACGACTGCGAAGGTGGTGACTTTGATACCACCACCGGTCGAGGTGGCACCGGCACCGATAAACATCAACATCATCAGGAACAGCAACGCCGCCGGGGTCATCAGCCCGATATCTATGGTATTGAAACCGGCGGTACGGGCACTGGCAGACTGGAAGAAGGCAGCCAGCAGCTGGCCACCGACACCGGCCTTGCCGAGGGTGCCGGGGTTGTTGTGTTCCAGCAGCCAGAACATCAGGGTACCGGCCAGCAGCAGGGCCGGGGTCATCAGCAGCATCAGCTTGCTGTGCAGCTTCAGCTTGCGCCAGCGGCGGTTGCGCACCAGATCGACGATGACGGTAAAGCCGATCCCCCCAGGATCAGCAGACCGGCGATGGTCAGGCTGATGATGGGGTCGTCCCTATAGTCCATCAGGTTGTTGGCAAACAGCGAAAACCCGGCGTTGTTGAAGGCCGATACTGCGTGGAAGAAGCTGACATAGAGGCCGTGCACCCACCCCATCTCGGGCACCCAGCGGATCGCCATGATGCCGGTGCCGATCAGTTGGGCAATAAAGGCGAACAGCACGATCCGTTTGACCAGCTGAATGATGTTGACCGAGCCTTCCTGTCCCAGCGCCTCCTTGGCCAGTACCTGCTGGCGCAGACCGACCCGCTTGCTGAAGATGGCGATCAGCAGCAGGGTCATGGTCATCTGGCCCAGACCGCCGATCTCCATCAGCATCAGCAGGAAAATCTGCCCCTGCAGGGTGAAGGCGGTGCCGGTATCCACCACGCCAAGACCTGTCACGCTGATGGCCGAGGTGGCGGTAAACAGGGCGTTGACGAAGGTAACCTCGCCATTGTGGCTGGAGGGTTGCACCAGAAAGATGGTGCCAATCAGCAGAATGATCAGAAAGCTGCCGAGGATCAGCCGGGCTTCGCTCCAGCGAGAGTCCTGCTCCCGATGGAGGGCGAAGGCGTAGCTGCTGCGCCAGTTGATCATAGAGTTTCGAGCCAGTGGTCGATAGCGTGCTTGTTGCCCGCCAGGATCAGGATGTCGCCCAGTTGCAGCTCCATCTTGCCGGTCAGTACGTTGTGCAGCACATCACCACGCTTGATGGCGAGCAGCTGGAAATCGCTCTGTTGCAGCAGGTGGAAGTCGCCCAGTTCCCGGCCATTCTGTTGCAGGCCAATCACGAACTCGGTCAGCACCATGTCGTGGCCCAGCTCCAGATAGTCGAACAGCCGGTTGTCCAGCATGCTCTGGGCGACCCGGCGGCCCATGTCCCACTCCGGGTTGATCACCTTGTCGGCGCCCACTTTCTGCAGGATCTTGGCGTGGAACTTGTCGCGTGCCTTGACCCACACCTTCTTCACGCCTGCCTCTTTCAAGACGAGGGTAGTGAGGATGCTGGTCTCCAGGTTGTCACCGATGGCAACGAAGACGATATCGAAATTGGCCAGTCCCAGCTCGGCCACGGTGGCCTCATCGGTGGCATCCGCCACGATCACGTGATTGCAGAGGGCGGCGATTTGCCGGGTCTTGCTCTCGTCGATATCGATGGCCAGTACTTCGGCATCTTGCCGTTGCAGCTCTTCGCACAGCGCGCTGCCAAACAGGCCCAGGCCGATGACGGCAAACTGGTTGTTCATGAGTTATTCCTCAGCAGTTGAAGTCGCCTACTCTAAACCACTGCTATTCCCCCGAAAAGGGCTCGGGTTTTTCGTCATGGTGCAACTTGAGGTAGACTGCGCCCTTGCACCAAGCCGGGATAGACCGATGAAACTGAATGCCAACGCCTCCTTGTTGAAGCTCAACACCCTTGCCCTCGATGCGTATTGCCTCTGGCTGGCCGAGGTGGAGCAGGTTGCCGATCTGGCGACCCTGCGTGCCGATCCGCAGCTCAACCAGCTGCCGCGCCTCAATCTGGGCGGCGGCAGCAACATGCTCTTCACCACCGATTTTCTCGGTCTGGTGGTGCTCAACCGGCTCAAGGGGATTACCGCTGAAGATGGTGGCGATCACTGGTTGCTCCATGTGGCGGCCGGTGAAGATTGGCATCAGCTGGTGCGCCATACCTTGCAACAGGGCTGGTTCGGGCTGGAGAATCTGGCGCTTATTCCCGGCACGGTCGGTGCGGCGCCGGTGCAGAACATCGGTGCGTATGGCGTTGAGCTGGCCGACTTCTGCGCCTATGTCGAGGCGTTCAACTGGCAGAGTGGCGAGATTGAACGGATCGTGGCGGCAGAGTGCCGCTTCGGTTATCGCGACAGCATCTTCAAACACGAGTATCAGGATTCTCACCTGATCACCGCCGTCGGACTCAAACTGCCCAAGGCGTGGCAACCGGTGCTGGGCTATGGCCCGCTGGCAGCCCTCGGTGACGCGCCTTCGGCGCAGGCCATCTTCGATACCGTCTGTGCCACCCGCATGGCCAAGCTGCCGGATCCCGCCGTACTCGGCAATGCCGGCAGCTTCTTCAAAAATCCGGTGGTGCCTGCCGCGCTGGCGGAGTCGCTCAAGTCGCGCTACCCGCAGATGCCCTGCTATCCGGCTGGAGAAGGGCAGGCCAAGCTGGCGGCGGGCTGGCTCATCGATCAGTGCGGTCTGAAAGGTTTCGCCATTGGCCGTGCTGCTGTTCATCAGGAGCAGGCGCTGGTGCTGGTCAATCTGGGGGGCGCCAGTGCCATGGAGCTGATCGCGCTGGCGGCTCATGTCCGTGACAGCGTGGAGCAGACGTTTGGCGTGGTGCTGGAGCACGAGGTGCGTTTTATGGGTGCGCACGGTGAAACCTGGCTCGACGAGGTGCTCTCATGACCCTTACTCCCATCAGACAGACCCTGATCACTCTGCTTAGCGACGGCCAGTTTCACTCCGGCGAACAGCTGGGTGAGCAGCTCGGCATCAGCCGGGCTGCGGTAAGCAAACACATGGCGGCGCTCAAGGAGCTGGGGCTGGATCTCTTTAGCCTGACCGGCAAAGGCTACCGGTTGGCGGTACCGATGGCGCTCTATGATCAGGCTACCTTGCAGGTACTGGCCCCGATGGCGCCGGTGCACTGTTTTCCTGTCATCGGCTCGACCAACCAACACCTGCTGGATCGGGTCAATGAGCTGCGCTCCGGCGAGAGTTGTCTGGCCGAGTGTCAGACAGCTGGGCGCGGTCGTCGTGGCAAACCCTGGATTTCGCCGTTCGGTTGCCAGCTGATCCTCAGCATGTACTGGCGACTAGAACAAGGCATGGCGGCGGCCATGGGGCTCAGTCTGGCGGTCGGCGTGGCAGTGGTTGAAGCGCTGGAGTCCCTTGGTTATCAGGGGGTCGAGCTCAAGTGGCCGAACGACCTCTACTATCAGGGCCGCAAGCTGGCGGGCATTCTGGTAGAGATGAGCGGTAGCGCCGGGGCCAGCTGTCATCTGGTGATCGGCATCGGTCTCAATCTGGCGATGCCTGCCCGCGAAGGTGAGAAGATCGATCAGGCCTGGGCCGAGCTGCGCCACATCAATCCCGAGCTGGTCGATCGCAATCAGTTGGCAGCCCGGATGATCGTCCATTTGCAGCGGGCGCTGCACACCTTTGAGCAGCAGGGGCTGGCAAGCTTTGTCGATGAGTGGAACCGGCTCGATCACTTTGCCGGTCGCCCGGTGCGCCTGCTGATGGGGGATCAGGAGATCCGCGGCATCGCTCGTGGCATCGACGATCGCGGCGCCCTGCGACTGGAGACAGGTGAAGGGATCAAATTCTATCTAGGGGGCGAGCTCTCCCTGCGTGGGGGCGACTGAGGGCCTGCAAGGCCACTCATGATGCCAAACAGAAGAGGGGGCCTGCGGGCCCCCTCTTCGTTATCCGGCAATGGCTGTCATCATTTGCGCAGTTTGATCTGCTCGATGGCGTGCTCATGGCCCTTGGTCATGATCAGGTTGGCTCGCTCACGCGTTGGTAGGATATTTTCTTGCAAATTCAGATAGTTGATATCTTGCCAGATGTTGCTCGCGATCTGGGTCGCCTCACTCTCCGCCAGCTTGGCGTAGTTATGGAAGTAGGAGTCGGGATCCGAGAAGGCGCCGCTGCGGAATTTCAGGAAGCGTTCGATATACCAGGTACGCAGCAGTTCGGCATCGGCATCCACATAGATGGAGAAGTCGACGAAGTCCGACACGAAGACCCGATGGGGCTCCTGAGGGTAATCCATGCCGCTTTGCAGCACATTGAGCCCTTCCAGGATCAGGATGTCCGGCTGCTCCACCACCTTCTTCTCATCGGGAATGATGTCGTAGATAAGGTGGGAGTAAACCGGCGCTTCGACCTTCTCGTGACCAGCGCGGATGTTGGCGACAAACTCCACCAGATGGCGGATGTCGTAGGATTCCGGGAACCCCTTGCGGCGCATCAGGCCGCGCTCTTCCAGTACCTTGTTGGGATAGAGGAAGCCGTCGGTGGTGACCAGCTCCACCCGTGGATGTTCCGGCCAGCGCTCCAACAGGGCCTGCAGAATACGGGCCGTGGTGCTTTTGCCCCCCGCCACGCTGCCGGCAATGCTGATGATGTAGGTGCCCTTGCCGCGGGACTGGCCGAGGAACTGCTCCAGCACCCGGCTGCGACGCTGTTTGGCTTTGACATAGAGATTGAGCAGGCGGGAGAGAGGCAGATAGATCTCTTCCACTTCCCGCAATGACACCTTCTCGTTGATCCCGCGCAGGGTCTGCAGATCGTGTTCGGTCAGGGTCAGGGGGACCGAATCGCGCAATAACGCCCATTGTTCGCGGGTGAATTGCAGATAGGGGTTATGCTCTGTCGTCATGGTGTCATCACTGTTTCTTGGGCACGGCGACCATACACCAAGGGTGGGGGAGCGACAAGGGACGCAGCAGGATTGGCTTGTTTGCCCCCGCTTTTTTGCAAACTTCCCAGCAATAAAGCATATTTTGCCGGGTTCAATGGTTGCATCCCCCAAAACCTTACAATAAAATGCGCGACGCTTGACTGTCTATCGTCTATTTGCCGTGCAAAAGCGATAAACACAACGGGTGCAAGCAGAATTACCGTTGTGACAATCTGGCGTCTGGAGGGGTTCCCGAGCGGCCAAAGGGATCAGACTGTAAATCTGACGGCTCTGCCTTCGAAGGTTCGAATCCTTCTCCCTCCACCATATTTCTCTGCGGTTTGAGTTCTTTGGGTTAGAGAAATGCGGGCATCGTATAATGGCTATTACCTCAGCCTTCCAAGCTGATGATGCGGGTTCGATTCCCGCTGCCCGCTCCAAGATGCTGATATGGCTCAGGCGTTAGCAGAGCCGCACCCTAGGGTGAGTTCGGCAAGCGAACCAGCCATCAGTACCTCTCTCTTTCCCACCAGATTCAAATCCATCATATAAACTGTTCTGTGGTTAGCTTGCCACCGCGTACTCAGCGTTAGTTTAGAGGGACGATCATGTCTAAAGAAAAATTTGAGCGTAATAAACCGCACGTTAACGTGGGTACCATCGGCCACGTTGACCACGGTAAAACCACCCTGACTGCAGCTATCACCAACGTGCTGGCCAAGCACTTCGGTGGTAAAGCTTTCGCCTTCGACCAGATCGACAAGGCACCGGAAGAGCGTGAGCGTGGTATCACCATCAACACCTCCCACGTAGAATACGACACCGCTACCCGTCACTACGCCCACGTAGATTGCCCGGGTCACGCCGACTACGTTAAAAACATGATCACCGGTGCTGCCCAGATGGACGGCGCGATCCTGGTAGTAGCAGCGACTGACGGCCCGATGCCGCAGACTCGTGAGCACATCCTGCTGGGTCGTCAGGTTGGTATCCCGTACATGATCGTGTTCATGAACAAGTGTGACATGGTTGATGACGAAGAGCTGCTCGAACTGGTTGAGATGGAAGTTCGTGAACTGCTGACCGAGTACGACTTCCCGGGTGATGACCTGCCGGTAGTTCGTGGTTCCGCACTGAAAGCGCTGGAAGGCGACGCTCAGTGGGAAGAGAAGATCATCGAGCTGGCTGGCCACCTGGATACTTACATCCCGGAGCCGGAGCGCGCGATTGACCAGCCGTTCCTGATGCCTATCGAAGACGTATTCTCTATCGCTGGCCGTGGTACCGTAGTTACCGGTCGTGTAGAGCGCGGTATCGTTAAAGTAGGTGAGACTGTAGAAATCGTTGGTATCAAAGATACCGTTTCTACCACCTGTACCGGTGTTGAAATGTTCCGCAAGCTGCTGGACGAAGGTCGTGCAGGTGAGAACATCGGCGCGCTGCTGCGTGGTGTTAAGCGTGAAGACGTAGAGCGTGGTCAGGTACTGGCCAAGCCGGGTTCTATCAAGCCGCACACCAAGTTCGAATCTGAAGTGTACGTACTGTCCAAAGAAGAAGGTGGTCGTCATACCCCATTCTTCAAAGGCTACCGTCCGCAGTTCTACTTCCGTACTACCGACGTGACCGGTACCATCGAACTGCCGGAAGGCGTAGAGATGGTAATGCCGGGCGACAACATCAAAATGGTTGTTACCCTGATTGCTCCGATCGCGATGGACGACGGCCTGCGTTTCGCTATCCGTGAAGGTGGCCGTACCGTAGGTGCCGGTGTTGTAGCCAGCGTAATCGCTTAATCTTTGGCTTACATAAATAAAGCAAAGCCCCTATAATAGGGGCTTTCTTGTGTAGGGGCGTAGTTCGAATTGGTAGAACAGCGGTCTCCAAAACCGATGGTTGCGGGTTCGAGTCCTGCCGCCCCTGCCATATACCTCGTCTCGTACGGGGCTTTTGTGTCTTTGGTTACGTCAGATACAGGTGGGTTGTATGAGTGTTAGTTCTGAGAGCCAGGGCGGAAGCAAGGATACCCTGCTTTGGGGCCTGGTTTTCATTATCCTGGCGGCCGCTGTAGTGGGTAATTACCTGCTCAACGATGTTGTCGCTGCCGTCCGCGCCCTGGGTGTGGTCGTTGTCATTGCTGCTGCTGGTGCAGTAGCCCTGCAAACCACCAAGGGAAAGGCAACACTGGCATTCGCCCGTGAGTCTCGCCTGGAAGTCCGCAAGGTCGTATGGCCGACCCGTCAGGAAGCCATTCAGACAACCCTGATTGTGCTGGCGGTGACCGCCGTGATGGGGCTGCTGCTGTTCGTTCTGGACGGTGCCTTGGTCTGGTTGGTCAACCTGATTACCGGTGTGTAAGGATAAGCCATGACTGAACAACGTATGAGATGGTATGTCGTGCAGGCTTTTTCCGGCTATGAAGGCCGTGTAGCCAAGTCCCTGCGCGAACATATCAAGATGCATGGCATGGAAGACATGTTCGGTGAAGTACTGGTCCCGACCGAAGAAGTGGTCGAGATGCGTGCTGGCCAGAAGCGCAAGAGTGAGCGCAAGTTTTTCCCGGGTTATGTCCTGGTCCAGATGATCATGGATGAAACCACATGGCACCTGGTGCGTAACGTACCGCGTGTAATGGGCTTCATCGGCGGTACTTCCGACCGTCCGGCACCGATCTCCGACAAAGAGGCCGATGCCATCCTGAACCGTCTGCAGGATGCCCACGACAAGCCGCGTCCGAAAACCCTGTTTGAACCGGGTGAAATGGTGCGAGTTGCTGATGGTCCGTTTGCCGACTTCAACGGTACCGTTGAAGAGGTAGATTATGAGAAGAGCCGCGTGAAGGTCTCTGTACTGATCTTCGGTCGTTCTACTCCTGTTGAACTGGATTTTGGTCAGGTCGAAAAAGGCTGATTGAATTCTGTACGTTTAACGGTTGTCAGGGGCAGCGAATATCTCTATAATTCGCTGCCCCTTTATTAGTTGGGGAGCCGTTTGCAGGAGCAAGTCTCCGAGGCGCTAGAACCCATTTTTGAGGTATTTTCCTAATGGCTAAGAAAGTCACAGCTTATATCAAGCTGCAGGTTGCTGCTGGTGCAGCCAACCCGTCTCCTCCCGTTGGTCCTGCACTGGGTCAACACGGTGTTAACATCATGGAATTCTGTAAGGCGTTCAACGCTCGTACAGAGAAGCTGGAAAAAGGTTCACCGACTCCGGTCGTGATCACCGTTTACAGCGACCGTTCCTTCACCTTCGAAACCAAGACTCCGCCTGCTTCCTTCCTGCTGAAGAAAGCTGCTGGCATCAAGTCTGGTTCTTCCAAGCCGAACAAAGACAAGGTTGGTAAGGTGACCGTTGCCCAGCTGCAAGAAATCGCCAAGACCAAAGAGCCGGATATGACTGGTGCCGATCTGGATGCAAAAGTACGTTGCATCGCAGGCTCCGCTCGTTCCATGGGTCTGGTAGTGGAGGATTAAGACAATGGCTAAACTTTCCAAGCGTATGCGCGTTATTCGCGAAAAAGTTGACGGTACCAAAGAGTACTCCATCAACGAAGCCATTGCCCTGCTGAAAGAACTGGCTACCGCCAAGTTCGTTGAAAGCGTTGACGTTGCTGTCAACCTGGGTATCGACGCTCGTAAATCTGACCAGAACGTACGTGGTGCTACTGTACTGCCGCACGGTACCGGTCGTGATGTACGCGTTGCCGTATTTACCCAAGGTGCCAACGCCGAAGCAGCTAAAGCTGCCGGTGCTGACCTGGTAGGTATGGATGACTTGGCCGATCTGGTTAAGAAAGGCGAGATGAACTTCGACGTAGTTATCGCATCCCCGGATGCCATGCGCGTTGTTGGTCAACTGGGTCAAATCCTGGGCCCGCGCGGCCTGATGCCGAACCCGAAAGTTGGTACTGTAACTCCTAACGTTGCCGAAGCTGTCAAGAACGCCAAGGCTGGTCAGGTTCGTTACCGTAACGACAAGAATGGTATCATCCATACCACTCTGGGTAAGGTTTCTTTCAACGAAGTTCAGCTGAAAGAAAACTTGGAAGCTCTGCTGGTTGCCCTGAAAAAAGGCAAGCCCTCTTCCGCCAAAGGTCAATTCATCAAGAAAGTCAGCATCTCCACCACCATGGGTGCCGGTGTTGCCGTAGACCAAGCTTCTCTGGAAGCTCAGGCCTAATTGATGGGTTTTACAAGGCGCAAAATTTAATCTATAATTTTGCGCCTTGATTGGTTGGGGGTTTCGACCTCCGTCCAAGACCGCAGGAGGCTGCAAAGCCTTAATGTTTCCTGCGTAGACGGTGCCGGAAACCCAGCGAGAAAGATTCTTTCTCTTCTGGAATCCTGCTACCGCATCGTTCCCCTCTGTTGTAAAGGTAGGGGGGATGTGTCAGTACTGGGTCAATAGACCCGGATTCAATCCAGGAGTTAAGCCAATGGCATTGGGACTCGAAGACAAAAAGGCAATTGTTGCTGAAGTCAACGAAGCTGCCAAAGGCGCTCTTTCTGCAGTTGTTGCCGATTCTCGCGGTGTAACTGTAGACAAGATGACCGTCCTGCGTAAAACCGCTCGTGAAGCCGGTGTGTACATGCGCGTTGTGCGTAACACCCTGCTGCGTCGCGCGGTAGAAGGTACCGAATACGAGTGCCTGAACGACGCATTTACCGGTCCTACCTTGATTGCTTTCTCTAACGAACACCCGGGCGCTGCTGCTCGTCTGTTCAAAGAGTTTGCCAAAGCGAACCAAAAGTTCGAAATCAAGGCTGGCGCTTTTAACGGTGAGTTTATCGCCGCAGCACAAATTGATCGTCTGGCCACGCTGCCGACTTACGAAGAAGCAATTGCGAAGTTGATGGCGACTATGAAAGAAGCCTCTGCTGGCAAGCTGGTTCGTACTATCGCTGCTGTTCGCGACCAGAAACAAGCTGCTGCTTGATTCTCGCCTATTTAGTGTTTGAGTTTATTCAACATCAGGAATTTTTGTCATGTCTATCACTAAAGACCAAATCATCGAAGCCGTTGCTTCCATGTCCGTAATGGAAGTTGTTGAGCTGATCGAAGCTATGGAAGAGAAGTTCGGTGTTTCTGCCGCTGCTGCCGTAATGGCTGGCCCGGCTGCTGCTGAAGCAGTAGAAGAGAAGACCGAGTTCGACGTAGTTCTGACTGCTGCTGGCGCCAACAAAGTTGCCGTTATCAAAGCCGTTCGTGGCGCTACCGGTCTGGGCCTGAAAGAAGCCAAAGATCTGGTAGAAGCTGCTCCGGCTAACCTGAAGGAAGGCGTGTCCAAGGACGAAGCTGAAGCTCTGAAGAAAGAGCTGGAAGCTGCCGGTGCTTCTGTTGAGATCAAATAATCTGCATTTATGTAGATTAGCCTGATAAAACAGGCTAGGGCTGGTGAATTTTTGTTCACCAGCCTTTTTGCGCTGTAGACTGAGAGCATTTCACACCGTTTACGACTCTCGGTGCACCAGCAATCCGGACTGTCTTCTTTCGTCCGGGCCAACACAAAACGGTGTTGAGACAGAGCTGTCCCGCGGGACAGAGTGGGTCACTTATCAGCGAGCTGAGGAACCCTATGGTTTACTCTTATACCGAAAAAAAACGCATTCGTAAGGACTTCGGTAAGCGAGACCAGGTACTGGACACGCCTTATCTGTTGTCCATTCAGCTGGACTCCTTCAAGCAGTTCATCGAGGCTGACCCGGAAGGTGAATATGGCCTAGAGGCCGCTTTCCGTAGCGTTTTCCCGATCACCAGTTACTCCGGTAGTGCTGAGCTTCAGTATGTCAGCTATCGCCTGGGTGAGCCGGTATTTGACGTAAAAGAATGCCAGATCCGTGGAGTGACCTACTCCGCGCCGCTGCGTGTCAAGCTTCGTATGGTTCTGTACGACCGTGAAGCAGCTGCCGGCACCGTCAAAGACATCAAGGAACAAGAAGTATACATGGGCGAAATTCCGCTCATGACCGAGAACGGCACCTTTGTTATCAATGGTACCGAGCGGGTTATCGTCTCCCAGCTGCACCGCAGCCCGGGCGTCTTCTTCGACCACGATAAAGGCAAAACTCATTCATCCGGTAAGGTACTGTATAACGCTCGCGTTATCCCCTACCGTGGCTCCTGGCTGGACTTCGAGTTCGATGCGAAAGACAACCTGTTTGTCCGTATCGACCGTCGTCGCAAACTGCCAGCATCCATTATTCTGCGCGCCCTGGACTTCACTTCCGAACAAATCCTGGCCACCTTCTTCGAGACCATCGGTTTTGAAGTGAAAGATGGCAAGTTGATGATGGATCTGGTGCCGGAGCGTCTGCGTGGTGAAACAGCGACCTTTGACATCGTGGCCAATGGCGCCGTGGTGGTTGAGACCGGTCGTCGTGTGACTGCGCGTCACATCCGTCAGTTGGAAAAAGACGCCGTTACCCAGATTGAGGTACCGGTTGAGTATGTTGTTGGCAAAGTTGCTGCCAAGGACTACGCACATCCACAAACTGGCGAGATGGTCGTGACCGCCAACCAGGCGCTGAGCCTGGAAGCGATCGCCAACCTGTCCCAAGCCGGCTTCAAGCATTTCGAGGTTCTGTTCACCAACGAACTGGATCACGGTGCTTACATGTCCGAGACCCTGCGTGTCGACTCCAGCTCCAACCGTTTGGAAGCGCTGGTCGAGATCTATCGCATGATGCGTCCGGGCGAGCCGCCTACTCGCGAAGCTGCAGAACAGCTGTTCGAAAACCTGTTCTTCTCCGCCGAGCGTTACGACCTGTCTACCGTAGGTCGGATGAAGTTCAACCGCCGTCTGGGTCGTGAAGACGAGACTGGCGCGGGTGTACTGACCAAAGACGACATCGTCGATGTGATGAAGCGCCTGATCGACATCCGTAACGGTAACGACGAAGTGGACGATATCGACCACCTGGGTAACCGTCGTATCCGTTCTGTCGGTGAAATGGCTGAAAACCAGTTCCGCGTCGGTCTGGTGCGTGTCGAGCGTGCGGTCAAGGAGCGTCTCTCCCTGGGCGACCTGGACACCCTGATGCCGCAGGATCTGATCAACGCCAAGCCGATCTCCGCCGCAGTCAAAGAGTTCTTTGGTTCCAGCCAGCTGTCCCAGTTTATGGACCAGAACAACCCGCTCTCCGAAGTGACCCACAAGCGTCGTATCTCCGCGCTGGGCCCGGGCGGTTTGACTCGTGAGCGTGCCGGCTTTGAAGTCCGAGACGTACACCCGACTCACTACGGCCGTCTGTGCCCTATCGAGACTCCTGAAGGTCCGAACATCGGTCTGATCAACTCTCTGTCCGTGTACTCTCGTACCAACGAGTACGGTTTCCTCGAGACCCCGTACCGTAAGGTCATTGACGGTGTGATCACCGACGAAGTGGACTACCTGTCTGCTATTGAAGAAGGCAAGTACGTGATCGCACAGGCTAACGCCGCGACCACCGAAGATGGCCGTCTGAAAGATGAATTGATCCCGTGCCGTCACAAAGGTGAATCCACCTTTATGAACGCCGACCAGATCCAGTATATGGACGTGAGCCCGCAGCAGATCGTATCTGTGGCAGCCGCTCTGATCCCGTTCCTGGAACACGATGACGCGAACCGCGCATTGATGGGTTCAAACATGCAACGTCAGGCTGTACCGACTCTGCGTGCTGACAAGCCGCTGGTAGGTACCGGTATGGAACGCGCTGTGGCCGTTGACTCCGGTGTAACCGTAGTGGCCAAGCGTGGCGGCGTAATCGACTATGTCGATGCCTCCCGTATCGTCCTGAAGGTCAATGAAGATGAGCTGATGCCAGGCGAAGCCGGTATCGACATCTACAACCTGACCAAATACACCCGTTCCAACCAGAACACTTGTATCAACCAGCGTCCTTGCGTGATGTTGGGTGAGCCGGTCATGGCTGGCGACGTACTGGCTGACGGCCCGTCCACCGATCTGGGTGAACTGGCGCTGGGTCAGAACATGCGCGTCGCGTTCATGCCGTGGAACGGTTACAACTTCGAAGACTCGATCCTGGTGAACGAGCGTGTTGTTCAGGAAGATCGCCTGACCACCATCCATATCCAGGAACTGGCCTGTATCTCCCGTGACACCAAGCTGGGTCCGGAAGAGATCACTGCTGACATCCCGAACGTGGGTGAAGCCGCTCTGTCCAAGCTGGACGAGTCCGGTATCGTCTACGTGGGTGCTGAAGTGAAGGGCGGCGACATTCTGGTCGGTAAGGTAACCCCGAAAGGTGAAACCCAGCTGACGCCGGAAGAGAAGCTGCTGCGCGCCATCTTCGGTGAGAAGGCGTCCGATGTGAAGGACTCCTCCCTGCGTGTACCGAACGGTGTGTACGGTACCGTGGTTGACGTGCAAGTCTTTACCCGCGATGGCGTGGAAAAAGACAAGCGCGCCAAAGAAATCGAAGAGATGCAGCTGAAGGAAGCGAAGAAGGACTTGACCGAAGAGTTCAAGATCCTGGAAGACGGCATTTTCGGCCGCTCCCGCAACCTGCTGCTGGCCGCCGGTTACAGCGAAGATCGTCTGAACAAGCTCGATCGCTCCAAGTGGTTTGAACTGGCCATCGAAGACGAAGGCAAGCAGACCGAACTGGAACAGATCGCTGAACAGCACGTTGAGCTGAAAGCCGAGTTCGACAAGAAATTCGAGAACAAGCGTCGCAAGATTATCCAGGGTGATGATCTGGCGCCGGGCGTACTGAAAATCGTCAAGGTTTATCTGGCAGTCAAGCGTCGCATCCAGCCGGGTGACAAGATGGCGGGCCGTCACGGTAACAAGGGTGTTATCTCCAAGATCTGTCCGGTCGAGGATATGCCTCATGACGAGTTCGGCCGTCCTGTCGACATCGTACTGAACCCGTTGGGCGTACCATCCCGTATGAACATCGGTCAGATCCTCGAAGTGCACCTGGGCCTTGCGGCCAAGGGTATCGGCGAGAAGATCGATCGCATGGTCAAAGAGCAGCGCGAGCTGCACGAGATGCGCAACTTCCTGCAGCAGGTCTATGACCTGGGCGAGAAGGACACCCAGCAAGTGAACATCGCCGAACTGTCTGACGACGACGTACGTACCCTGGTGGGTAACCTGCGTAAGGGTCTGCCGGTCGCTACTCCAGTGTTTGATGGTGCCAAAGAGCGCGAAATCAAAGCCCTGCTGAAGCTGGCCGATCTGCCGGAATCCGGTCAGATTGATCTGTTCGATGGCCGTACCGGTAACCGCTTCGAGCGTAAAGTAACCGTTGGTTACATGTACATGCTCAAGCTGAACCACTTGGTCGACGACAAGATGCACGCGCGTTCTACCGGTTCTTACAGCCTGGTTACCCAGCAGCCGCTGGGTGGTAAGGCTCAGTTCGGTGGTCAGCGTTTCGGTGAGATGGAAGTGTGGGCCCTGGAGGCTTACGGTGCGGCATATACCCTGCAGGAAATGCTGACGTCAAGTCTGACGATGTGAATGGCCGTACCAAGATGTATAAGAACATCGTGGATGGCGACCACCGTATGGAGCCGGGCATGCCCGAATCCTTCAACGTATTGCTGAAGGAAATCCGCTCTCTGGGTATCAACATCGAGCTGGACGAAGAGTAAGAGCTCGCTCTTATTGTTCGAGAATTGACGTGGGCGCCCCGCTGTTTTGGCAGCCGGGGCGCCGAGGTTAGACTCCTGACAGGGGAAACACGTGAAAGACTTACTCAAGTTTTTGAAGGCTCAGACCAAGACCGAAGAGTTTGACAGTATCAAGATCGGTCTGGCCTCTCCTGACATGATCCGCTCCTGGTCATTCGGTGAGGTCAAAAAGCCTGAGACCATCAACTACCGGACTTTCAAGCCGGAGCGTGATGGTCTGTTCTGCGCCCGTATCTTCGGACCGGTGAAGGACTACGAGTGTCTGTGCGGCAAGTACAAGCGCCTGAAACACCGTGGTGTGATCTGTGAGAAGTGCGGCGTTGAAGTGACCCAGACCAAGGTCCGTCGTGAGCGTATGGGCCACATCGAGCTGGCCAGCCCGACTGCCCACATCTGGTTCCTGAAGTCCCTGCCGTCCCGTATCGGTCTGCTGCTGGACATGACCCTGCGCGACATCGAGCGTGTGCTCTACTTCGAATCTTTCGTCGTAATCGAGCCGGGCATGACCAACCTCGAACGCAGCCAGATGCTCTCTGAAGAGCAGTACCTGGATGCGCTGGAAGAGTGGGGCGACGAATTTGACGCCAAGATGGGTGCCGAAGCAATCCTGGCATTGCTGCGCGCTATCGATCTGGAAGGTGAAGTCAAAACCATGCGTGAGGAGCTGGATCAAACCAACTCCGAGACCAAGCGCAAGAAGACCACCAAGCGTCTGAAGCTGATGGAAGCTTTCCTGCAGTCCGGCAACAAGCCGGAGTGGATGATCATGACAGTGCTGCCTGTGCTGCCGCCGGACCTGCGTCCGCTGGTACCGCTGGACGGCGGCCGTTTCGCGACTTCCGATCTGAACGATCTGTACCGTCGCGTGATCAACCGTAACAACCGCTTGAAGCGTCTGCTGGATCTGGCTGCTCCGGACATCATCGTGCGCAACGAAAAGCGTATGCTGCAAGAGTCCGTCGATGCGCTGCTGGATAACGGCCGTCGCGGTCGCGCCATCACTGGTTCCAACAAGCGCCCGCTGAAATCCCTGGCCGACATGATCAAGGGTAAGCAGGGTCGTTTCCGTCAGAACCTGCTCGGTAAGCGTGTCGACTACTCCGGTCGTTCCGTTATCACCGTAGGCCCGACTCTGCGTCTGCATCAGTGCGGTCTGCCGAAGAAGATGGCGCTGGAACTGTTCAAGCCGTTCATCTATGGCAAGCTGGAAACCCGCGGTCTGGCGACCACTATCAAGGCCGCCAAGAAGATGGTGGAGCGTGAGGAAGCTGTCGTTTGGGACATCCTGGACGAAGTGATCCGCGAACACCCGGTTCTGCTGAACCGTGCACCGACTCTGCACCGTCTGGGTATCCAGGCATTCGAACCGACTCTGGTCGAAGGCAAGGCAATCCAGCTGCACCCGCTGGTTTGTGCTGCGTATAACGCGGACTTCGATGGTGACCAGATGGCGGTCCACGTACCGCTGACCCTGGAAGCCCAGCTGGAAGCGCGTGCGCTGATGATGTCTACCAACAACATCCTGTCGCCTGCCTCCGGTGAGCCGATCATCGTTCCTTCTCAGGACGTGGTCTTGGGTCTGTACTACATGACTCGTGCCCGTATCAACGCCAAAGGCGAAGGTATGGTGCTGGCCGGCCCGAAAGAAGCCGAGAAAGTATATCGCGCCGGTCTGGCCGATCTGCATGCTCGTGTGAAAGTACGCATTACCGAATACCTGCGTCAGGAAGACGGTTCTCTGCGTGAACACACCGAGATGAAGAACACCACCGTTGGTCGTGCGATCCTGAGCCTGATCCTGCCGAAAGGTATGGAATACGCCCTGATCGACGAGCCGAAGGTGCTGACTGCTGCAGAACAGGCTGATCTGGATGCCAATCCGCAGAACTGGATCAAGTGCGTATCCAACAAGGCGCTGGGCAAAAAGCTCATCTCCCGTCTGCTGAACACCTGCTATCGCAAGCAGGGCCTGAAGGACACCGTTATCTTCGCTGACCAGCTGATGTATACCGGTTTCCACTACGCGGCCCTGTCCGGTGCTTCCGTTGGTATCGATGACATGGTCATCCCGGATGCCAAGAAAGACATCATCGCGGCAGCCGAAGCCGAAGTTGCCGAGATCCAGGACCAGTTCCTGTCAGGTCTGGTAACTGCGGGCGAGCGTTACAACAAGGTTATCGATATCTGGGCCAGCGCCAACGAGCGCGTCTCCAAGGCCATGATGGAGAACTTGTCCAAAGAGCGTAACGTCAACTCGCTGGGTGAAGAAGAAGAGCAGGCCTCGTTCAACAGCATCTTTATGATGGCCGACTCTGGTGCGCGTGGTTCCGCCGCCCAGATCCGTCAGCTGGCCGGTATGCGTGGCCTGATGGCCAAGCCGGATGGCTCCATCATCGAGACCCCGATCATCGCGAACTTCCGCGAAGGTCTGAACGTACTGCAGTACTTTATCTCTACCCACGGTGCTCGTAAGGGTCTGGCGGATACCGCACTGAAGACTGCGAACTCCGGTTATCTGACTCGTCGTCTGGTAGACGTGGCGCAAGACATGGTGATCACCGAGGACGATTGCGGCACTACCGACGGTCTGTGGATGACTCCGCTGATCGAGGGTGGCGACGTGGTCGAGCCGCTGCGTGAGCGCGTGCTGGGTCGTGTGGTGGCAGAAGATGTCATCAAGCCGGGTACCGAGGACGAGATCCTGGTTGCTCGCAACACCCTGCTCGACGAGCAGCTGTGTGACCTGCTGGAACGCAACTCCGTTGACCGTGTGAAGGTGCGTTCTGCCATCACCTGTGAAACTGACTTCGGTAACTGTGCTCACTGCTACGGCCGTGATCTGGCCCGTGGTCACCTGGTTAACAAGGGTGAGGCTGTCGGTGTTATCGCCGCCCAGTCCATCGGTGAACCGGGTACCCAGCTGACGATGCGTACTTTCCACATCGGTGGTGCTGCATCTCGTGCCGCTGCTGAAAGCAGCATCCAGGTCAAGAACACAGGTACCATCAAGCTGCAGAACGCCAAGTTCGTTCACAACAGCGATGACAAACTGGTTATCACCTCACGTTCTACCGAACTGACCATCATGGACGACATGGGCCGTACCAAGGAAAGCCACAAGCTGCCTTACGGTTCCGTGCTGGAAGTGAAGGACGGCCAGGCCGTGAGCGCTGGCGAGACCGTTGCCAACTGGGATCCGCACACCCACCCGATCATCACCGAAGTGGCAGGTCGTCTGCAGTTCGAACACATGATCGATGGCGTGACCATCACTCGTCAGACCGACGAGCTGACCGGTCTCTCTTCTATCGTTGTTCTGGACGTCAACGAGCGTCCGAGCGCCGGTAAAGAGATGCGTCCGACCGTTAAACTGGTCGACCTGAACGGCAAAGACGTGATGATCCCGGGTACCGATGTAGCCGCCCAGTACTTCCTGCCGGGCAAGGCGATCGTGAACCTGGAAGATGGTGCCAACGTGGGCGTGGGTGACGCGGTAGCGCGTATCCCGCAAGAGTCCGGCGGTACCAAGGACATCACCGGTGGTCTGCCGCGCGTTGCGGATCTGTTCGAAGCACGTCAACCGAAGGAACCGGCAATTCTGGCCGAGATCTCCGGTACCATCTCCTTCGGGAAAGAGACCAAGGGCAAACGCCGTCTGGTCATCACCCCGACCGATGGTGGCAACGTCTACGAAGAGATGATTCCGAAGTGGCGTAACCTGAACGTGTTCGAAGGTGAAAAAGTTGAGAAGGGTGAAGTGCTGGCGGACGGTCCTGAGTCTGCTCACGACATCCTGCGTCTGCGCGGTATCAGCCCGGTCGCCAACTACATCGCCAACGAAGTGCAGGACGTTTACCGTCTGCAAGGCGTTAAGATCAACGACAAGCACATCGAAGTCATCGTTCGTCAGATGCTGCGCAAGTGCGAGATCCTGAGCGCGGGCGATACCGATCTGATCGAAGGCGAACAGGTTGAAGTGGCTCGTGTGAAGATTGCCAACCGTAAGCTGGTTGCCGAGGGCAAGACCCCTGCGACCTACCGTCATGTACTGATGGGTATTACCAAGGCATCTCTGAGCACCGAGTCCTTCATCTCCGCGGCTTCCTTCCAGGAAACCACTCGCGTTCTGACCGAAGCCGCCGTAGGTGGCAAGCGTGATGAACTGCGTGGTCTGAAAGAGAACGTCATCGTGGGTCGTCTGATCCCGGCTGGTACCGGCTTTGCCTACCACCACAGCCGGATCAACCAGCGTGCTGCCGCAGCTCGTGCTGTTGGTACCCCGCAGGTGACCGCTGATGAAGCGGAGCAGAACCTGGCGGATCTGCTGAACGCAGCCGGTAGCTTCGACGAAGAGTAACTCGTCATCCGTGATTAAAAAGGGCTCCTTCAAGGAGCCCTTTTTGTTGGCCAATTCCTCGGCAAAGGTAGACGCAGCGCGGGTTTCAGGATGATCCAGAGCAAAGTTGTAGAGTAAAAAATCAAAAAAAGTTGACTTTACTCCCCTGCAATTTAAAACTCGGGAAAGTTGAATGGTTATTACAGGGGTAGAACATGACTGTCGGTATCGAGGAAGCCATGCTTCCCGAAGAACAGCTGATCAGCCGCACTTTTACAGATGAAGACAGGGAATTGTTGCGCTCATACGATGGGCTCATCGATGGCTTGGCCGAGCTGTTCGGCAAGCATTGTGAAGTGGTTCTCCACTCCCTGGAAAATCTGCACGAGTCGGTGATCAAGATCGCCAACGGCTTCAATACTGGACGCACCCTCGGGGCGCCCATCACCGATCTCGCCCTGCGCATGCTCAAGGACATCGAGAGCACCGGCCAGGATTACACCCAGAGCTATTTCGCTCGCAGCCGTACCGGCGCGCTGATGAAGTCGAGCACCATCGCCATTCGCAACAGCGAGCGGCAAGTAGTGGGGCTTATCTGCATCAACCTGCACATCAATGCGCCTTTCCACGAGTTCGTGGCCGAATTTTTCCCGACGCCCCAGCAGGCGGCGCGTCAGTCACCAGAGACCTTCGCCAATAGCGTGGAAGAGTTGGTTGCCCAGACGGTGGATAACACCATCGACGAGATCAACCGCGATCCCACCGTGGCTAACAATGCCAAGAATCGCTTCATCGTGACCCAGCTGTTCGAGAAGGGCATTTTCGACATCAAGGATTCGATCAATCTGGTGGCGGACAAACTCAATATTTCAAAACATACCGTTTATCTTTACATCCGACAGCGCAAGCAGGGTGAAGACGAGAACGAGTAACTCATTCCAGAAGGGGATAGATGAATGGCTAAAGAAGTGATTGCAACCGACAAGGCGCCTGCCGCGATTGGTCCGTATGTTCAGGCTACCAAGGTTGGCGAGATGATCTTCACCTCCGGGCAGATCCCGCTCGATCCTGCCACCATGGAGATCGTGGCCGGCGGCATCGAAGAGCAGGCCGAGCGGGTGATGAAGAATTTGGTCGCCGTGTTGCACGCTGCCGGTGCCGATGCCAGCAAAGTGGTCAAAACCACCTGCTTCCTGAGCGACATGAACAACTTCGTTGCCTTCAATCAGGTCTATGCCCGCTACTTTGGTGATGCTGCGCCAGCCCGCTCCTGCGTAGAGGTGGCCCGTCTGCCGAAAGATGTGCTGGTCGAAGTTGAGGCGATTGCCCATCTCTGATCAACAGATCGAATCAAGCCCCTCCTGGCAGGGGCTTTTTTGTTTTTGGCGTAAAATGGACCGGGTCAGCACAGGAGTCCTGCTATGAGTCTGAGTTTTGCCATCCTGGTCACGGGGCCTGCCTATGGCACCCAGTCGGCTAGCACTGCCTATCGTTTTGCCCGCACCCTGTTGGCGCAGGGGCATACCTTGTCCCACCTGTTCTTCTATCAGGACGGGGTCTGCAACGGCAACGGTCTGCATCTGCCTGCATCCGATGAGACCGACCTGGTGCGTCTGTGGCGAGAGCTGGCAGAAGAGCAGGGGATCCGTATCGACGTCTGCGTCGCTGCCGCCATGCGACGCGGTGTGCTCGATGAACAGGAAGCCAAGGGGGCAGGGCAGGAGCACTTCAATCTGCAAGCGCCATTTTGCCTGAGCGGTCTGGGCCAGTTGGCCGAGGCTGCGCTCACCGCCGATCGGCTGGTTCAGTTCTAGGGGGAGTCATGAGCAAGAAAATCGCCTTTATCTGCAGTCGTGGCCCCCATGGCCATGCCGCCGGCCGGGAAGGACTGGATGCCCTGCTGGCCACCTCGGCCATGACCGATGAGCTGGCGCTCTTCCTGATTGGGGACGGTGTGCTGCAACTGCTCAAGGAGCAGCAGCCTGCTGCCATTTTGCAGCGCCACTACGCGCCCACCTTCAAAATGCTGGAACTCTACGACATCGAAGAGGTCTATGTTTGTGCTGACTCGCTGGCAGAGCGTGGCGTGACAGTGGATGATCTGCTGATCCCCGTCGAGAGTCTGCCGCGCCAGGAACTGGCTCGGCGCTGGGCACAATGTTCGACTCACATCAGCTTTTGAGGTCTCCATGTTGCATCTGATATTGAACTCTCCCTTTCAGAGTCAGGCTCTGGCAGAGGCGCTCTCATACCTTCAGCCCGAGGATGAGCTGGTACTGATGCAGGATGCCGTGATTGCGGCATCGGCTCCCCAGTGGAGCGCGCGGCTGGCGGGTATCCCGCTTTATGTGATGCAGGAAGATCTGCAAGCTCGCGGTTTGCTGCATCGGGTGGGCAATGTGCTCGATATGGCGGGTCTGGTGGCACTGATTGCGCAAAAAGGTTCCCCGCGCACCTGGGGTGGCTGAGAAGCACATTTCCAAGAAAATTCAAGGTGATGTCGTGAAATCAAACGGATCCGAATTGCCCTTTTGTGACGCAAATTGTATAAATCTTGACTCCCCAGACAACAGGGCATAAAATTTCGCGTCCCCGTATCTGCGGGGAGGATTTTCCACACGTTTATGAAGTCATTATCAGGAGCCTTTTGATGGCAACTATTAACCAGTTGGTTCGCAAGCCACGCATCAAGCTCGTTGTGAAAAGCAACGTGCCGGCGCTGGAAGCGTGCCCTCAGAAGCGTGGCGTATGCACTCGTGTATATACCACCACCCCGAAGAAGCCTAACTCTGCACTGCGTAAAGTGTGCCGTGTACGTCTGACCAACGGCTTCGAAGTCACCTCCTACATCGGCGGTGAAGGTCACAACCTGCAAGAGCACTCTGTTGTTCTGATCCGTGGCGGTCGTGTAAAAGACTTGCCAGGTGTTCGTTATCACACCGTTCGTGGTGCGTTGGACTGTGCCGGTGTTAAAGACCGTAAGCAGGCTCGCTCCAAGTATGGCGTGAAGCGTCCTAAAGCTTAATGGTTCTCCGTTAAGTAAGGCCAAACGTTAATTCGTTTCTAGTTAGATAGCTTTCTAGTTTTGGGTAATCCCTGAAGTTACGGAGAATTTGAAATGCCAAGACGTCGTGTTGTTGGTCAGCGTAAAATCCTGCCAGATCCCAAGTTCGGATCAGAGCTGCTGGCTAAATTTGTCAACGTAGTAATGGTTGACGGTAAGAAATCTGTTGCAGAAGCCATTGTTTATGGCGCCCTGGACATCATTGCCACCAAATCTGGCAAAGAGCACCTGGCCGTATTCGAAGAAGCTCTGGATAACATTCGTCCGGCGGTCGAGGTTAAATCTCGTCGCGTCGGTGGTGCAACCTATCAGGTGCCGGTAGAAGTTCGTCCGGTACGTCGCAATGCCCTGGCAATGCGCTGGTTGGTTGATGCCGCTCGTAAACGTGGTGAAAAATCAATGGCTCAGCGTCTGGCTGGCGAGCTGCTGGATGCCGCTGACAATAAGGGTTCGTCTGTCAAGAAACGTGAAGACGTTCACCGTATGGCTGAAGCGAACAAAGCCTTCGCTCACTTCCGCTGGTAATCCGCTTGCGCAGGGTCTTTTGACTCTGCGCACCTTTAATTATCTAGGGACAAGCGCCTTAGTAAGAGGATGACAATGGCTCGTACAACCCCCATTGAGCGTTATCGTAATATCGGTATCTCCGCTCACATTGACGCCGGTAAGACTACTACTACCGAGCGCGTACTGTTTTACACCGGTGTAAGTCACAAGATCGGTGAAGTTCACGATGGCGCTGCCACCATGGACTGGATGGAACAGGAACAAGAGCGTGGTATCACCATCACCTCCGCCGCGACCACCGCTTTCTGGTCCGGTATGGGTAAACAGTTCCAACCGCACCGTATCAACATCATCGATACCCCGGGCCACGTTGACTTTACTATCGAAGTAGAGCGTTCAATGCGTGTTCTGGACGGTGCCGTGATGGTGTACTGTGCCGTAGGTGGCGTACAGCCACAGTCTGAAACCGTATGGCGTCAGGCTAACAAGTACAAGGTTCCCCGTATCGCGTTCGTCAACAAGATGGACCGTACCGGCGCCAACTTCCTGCGCTGCGTTGAGCACATCAAGACCCGTCTGAAAGGTACTCCGGTTCCCCTTCAGCTGAACATCGGCTCTGAAGAGAACTTCAAGGGCGTTGTTGACCTGGTCAAGATGAAAGCCATCAACTGGAATGAAGCTGATCAGGGCGTATCCTTCGATTACGAAGACGTCCCGGCCGAGTTGCTGGAACAGGCGCAAGAAATGCGCATGAATCTGGTTGAAGCCGCTGCTGAAGCGTCTGAAGACCTGATGGAAAAATACCTGGGCGGCGAAGAGCTGACCGAGGAAGAGATCAAAGGTGCTCTGCGTCAGCGCGTGCTGAACAACGAAATCATCCTGGTAACCTGTGGCTCCGCGTTCAAGAACAAGGGCGTACAGGCAATGCTGGATGCCGTGATCGAGTACCTGCCGGCTCCGACCGACGTTGCTGCTATCGACGGCCTGAAAATGGACGGCGAGACCAAAGACGAGCGTCACGCTTCTGATGACGAGCCGTTCTCTGCTCTGGCGTTCAAGATCGCTACCGACCCGTTCGTTGGTAACCTGACCTTCTTCCGTGTCTACTCTGGCGTGATCAACTCCGGTGACACCGTGCTGAACTCCGTCAAGGACAAGCGCGAGCGTTTTGGCCGTATCGTTCAGATGCATGCCAACAAGCGTGAAGAGATCAAAGAAGTACGCGCTGGTGACATCGCTGCTGCCATCGGTCTGAAAGACGTGACCACTGGTGACACCCTGTGTGACCCGAACGCACCGATCATCCTCGAGCGTATGGAATTCCCGGAGCCGGTAATTTCTATCGCGGTTGAGCCGAAAACCAAGGCTGACCAAGAGAAGATGGGTCTGGCACTGGGCCGTCTGGCTCAGGAAGATCCGTCCTTCCGCGTATGGACTGACGAAGAGTCAGGTCAAACCATCATCGCTGGTATGGGTGAGCTGCACCTGGACATCATCGTTGACCGTATGCGTCGCGAGTTCAAGGTTGAAGCCAACGTAGGTAAGCCGCAGGTTGCCTACCGTGAAACCATCCGTACCACCGTTAAAGACATCGAAGGCAAGCATGCCAAGCAGTCTGGTGGTCGCGGTCAGTACGGTCATGTTGTTATCGACATGTACCCGCTGGAAGAAGGCAAAGCCTACGAATTCGTCAACGACATCAAAGGTGGTGTCATTCCTGGTGAATTCATCCCGGGTGTTGATAAAGGTATCCGTGAGCAGCTCAAATCTGGTCCGCTGGCTGGTTACCCGGTTATGGATCTGGGTGTGCGTCTGCACTTCGGTTCTTACCACGATGTCGACTCTTCCGAACTGGCGTTCAAAATCGCTGCTTCCATGGCCTTTAAGGCTGGCTTCATGAAAGCCAACCCGGTTCTGCTCGAACCGATCATGAAAGTAGAAGTTGAAACTCCGGAAGATTACATGGGCGACGTTATCGGTGACCTGAACCGTCGTCGTGGCCTGATCGAAGGTATGGAAGATGGCCCGTCCGGCAAGATCGTACGTGCTCTGGTGCCGCTGGCCGAAATGTTCGGTTATGCAACTGCACTGCGTTCCGCTACCCAGGGTCGTGCTTCCTACGCCATGGAATTCGCCAAGTATCACGATGCACCGACCAACGTTGCACAAGCCGTGATCGAAGAGCGCAAATCCAAGTAATTTAAGATTCCCCGCCTACGACGGTAGGCGGGTTTAACCTAGAAGGACTACGTCGTGTCTAAAGAAAAATTTGAGCGTAATAAACCGCACGTAAACGTCGGCACCATCGGCCACGTTGACCACGGTAAAACCACCCTGACTGCAGCTATCACCAACGTGCTGGCCAAGCACTTCGGTGGTAAAGCTTTCGCCTTCGACCAGATCGACAAGGCACCGGAAGAGCGTGAGCGTGGTATCACCATCAACACCTCCCACGTAGAATACGACACCGCTACCCGTCACTACGCCCACGTAGATTGCCCGGGTCACGCCGACTACGTTAAAAACA
>NZ_JBQBED010000001.1:2340000-2482500 GCF_051919745.1 Aeromonas sp. 3P | reverse complement strand
GGTGCTAACGTCCGTCGTGAAGAGGGAAACAACCCAGACCGCCGGCTAAGGTCCCAAAGTTCTGGTTAAGTGGGAAACGATGTGGGAAGGCTCAGACAGCTAGGATGTTGGCTTAGAAGCAGCCATCATTTAAAGAAAGCGTAATAGCTCACTAGTCGAGTCGGCCTGCGCGGAAGATGTAACGGGGCTCAAACCAGGCACCGAAGCCGCGGATTCACACTTATGTGTGAGTGGTAGGGGAGCGTTCTGTAAGTCTGCGAAGGTGTATCGAGAGGTATGCTGGAGATATCAGAAGTGCGAATGCTGACGTAAGTAACGATAAAGGGGGTGAAAAGCCTCCTCGCCGGAAGACCAAGGGTTCCTGTCCAACGTTAATCGGGGCAGGGTGAGTCGACCCCTAAGGCGAGGCCGAAAGGCGTAGTCGATGGGAAGCAGGTTAATATTCCTGCACGACTTGTAATTGCGATGGGGGGACGGAGAAGGCTAGGTGGGCCAGGCGACGGTTGTCCTGGTGAAAGTGCGTAGGTGGTGTTTCTAGGCAAATCCGGAGACACAACACTGAGACACGAGACGAACACACTACGGTGTGGAAGCCATTGATGCCCTGCTTCCAGGAAAAGCCTCTAAGCTTCAGATTACAAGTCATCGTACCCCAAACCGACACAGGTGGTCGGGTAGAGAATACCAAGGCGCTTGAGAGAACTCGGGTGAAGGAACTAGGCAAAATAGAACCGTAACTTCGGGAGAAGGTTCGCTCTTGACAGTGAAGTCCCTTGCGGATGGAGCAGTTGGGAGTCGCAGTGACCAGATGGCTGGGACTGTTTATCAAAAACACAGCACTCTGCAAACACGAAAGTGGACGTATAGGGTGTGACACCTGCCCGGTGCCGGAAGGTTAATTGATGGGGTTAGCGCAAGCGAAGCTCTTGATCGAAGCCCCGGTAAACGGCGGCCGTAACTATAACGGTCCTAAGGTAGCGAAATTCCTTGTCGGGTAAGTTCCGACCTGCACGAATGGTGTAACCATGGCCATGCTGTCTCCACCCGAGACTCAGTGAAATCGAATTCGCCGTGAAGATGCGGTGTACCCGCGGCTAGACGGAAAGACCCCGTGAACCTTTACTACAGCTTGGCACTGAACATTGAACCTACATGTGTAGGATAGGTGGGAGGCTTTGAAGGCGTGACGCCAGTTGCGCTGGAGCCGTCCTTGAAATACCACCCTTGTATGTTTGATGTTCTAACGCAGGGCCCTGAATCGGGCTCGCGGACAGTGCCTGGTGGGTAGTTTGACTGGGGCGGTCTCCTCCCAAAGAGTAACGGAGGAGCACGAAGGTTGGCTAATCCTGGTCGGACATCAGGAGGTTAGTGCAATGGCATAAGCCAGCTTAACTGCGAGACGGACAGGTCGAGCAGGTACGAAAGTAGGTCATAGTGATCCGGTGGTTCTGAATGGAAGGGCCATCGCTCAACGGATAAAAGGTACTCCGGGGATAACAGGCTGATACCGCCCAAGAGTTCATATCGACGGCGGTGTTTGGCACCTCGATGTCGGCTCATCACATCCTGGGGCTGAAGTCGGTCCCAAGGGTATGGCTGTTCGCCATTTAAAGTGGTACGCGAGCTGGGTTCAGAACGTCGTGAGACAGTTCGGTCCCTATCTGCCGTGGGCGTTGGATGATTGAAGGGAGTTGCTCCTAGTACGAGAGGACCGGAGTGAACGAACCTCTGGTGTTCGGGTTGTCACGCCAGTGGCACTGCCCGGTAGCTAAGTTCGGAATCGATAACCGCTGAAAGCATCTAAGCGGGAAGCGAGCCCTGAGATGAGTCATCCCTGACCCCTTGAGGGTCCTAAAGGGCCGTTGGAGACCACAACGTTGATAGGTGGGGTGTGTAAGCGCGGCGACGTGTTGAGCTAACCCATACTAATTACCCGTGAGGCTTAACCATACAACACCCAAGAAGTGTTCTGGGCCTTGTAGCAAATACCAAGCGAACTACTAACTAATTCAGTGATAGCGACAAGCCAATAGGCAACCTCGTTACTCACGTCAGCTTTCTGGATTAAGAATTTGCCTGGCGGCCATAGCGCCGTGGAACCACCTGATCCCATGCCGAACTCAGAAGTGAAACGCGGTAGCGCCGATGGTAGTGTGGCATTCGCCATGCGAGAGTAGGACACTGCCAGGCACCCAATTAAACAGCGATGTGAAGAATCACGTCACTGGCTGCGAGGATGACACCTCAGAAGAAGCAGCAGAAAATTTAGCGCAAGCTAACCGAATGCGGAGCGGTAGTTCAGTCGGTTAGAATACCGGCCTGTCACGCCGGGGGTCGCGGGTTCGAGTCCCGTCCGCTCCGCCACTAATTTGAAGGCCTTCCCAGATGGGAAGGCCTTTTTGCTATGGGTGGTTTTGCTCATAAGACCTACATATTTGCACATCGGAACCAATACAAAGCCCGGCTTCACGACCGGGCTTTTGTATTTTTAGCGCGTTAAACCGCCAATATCTGGCTTTTACCTGCCAAGTAAGAGTGCCAGATAGCCGGTTATTTCCACCATTTTCGGGCTATATCCGAGCCTTGTTGGCTTCATTCGAGGTCACTTGAGCGAGTCTAGAGGCGGCCAAATCAGGCTTGTGTTGCTTGCTGAGTACAGGGCAGTCCCATATTGACCACCTCCGCTTCCATCTGCACGTCGATCTTGAAGCCCAGCAGCTTGGCTAGGCTGGGAATACCGAGATTGCCGGATTAATCAGGTACCGTTCAAGCAAAGAGGCCTTCCCGACGGGAAGGCCTCTTTGCTTTATCTATCAACTGATTATCATCACTCGGTCGATTTATCAGCGCTTCTCTTTGTTGCCAATGCTCAGGCCGAGCTTGATGGAGAGGGCAGCCAGTAGCAGCAGCATCATGATCAGGGAGAAGAAGTTGCTGCCAAGCTCCGGGTATTGCACCTTGAGCAGCGCGGAGTGGCCGAAGACACCGATAAAGAAGCAAAGCAGGGTGCAGATGGGGGTGTTGCCCACCATGGGTTCATGGCGATAGTGCTGGAACAGCTGATAGGCCGCCAGCCAGAGGGCAATCAGCGGAAAGAAGGAGAAAGGCACGACCGAGTTGGTCAGCACGGCCAGAGAGGCATCGCCACAGATACCAATCAGCATGGCCATGGCGAGCGGTTTTTTCGGGATCATAAGCTGTTCAGTCATATCGTTCTCCATCCTGTGGTCATGGGTGAGGTTCACGGCGCTTCTGGTTTTGTACCTCGGCGCCCATGGCGATCATCCGCAGTTGGCGAATTGTTCGGTCGGAGAGTGCCCGGCACTCTTCGCTGGTCATGTCGAGCGCATCGGCACCGGCACTGAAGACGATGGTAACCATGGCTTCTGCCTGGATGTAGGCATCTTCCCGTGGTGCTTCGGTGGTGGCTTCCAGATAATCGGTTAGCTCGGCAATGAAGTGCTGGATTTCGCGAGCCACCGCCTGACGAAAGGCGGCCGAGGTGCCGGAGCGTTCCCGCAGCAGCAGCCGGAAGATGTTGGGGTTGTTCTCGACGAACTCCATAAAGGTCTGCACCGAGGTGCTGATGACACTACCACCACCGGCAATGCGCTGGCGTGCCTGTCGCATCAGTTGGCGCAGGGTGAGACCTCCTTCGTCAACCAGGGTCAGGCCCAGCTCCTCCATATCGCGAAAGTGGCGATAGAAAGAGGTGGGCGCGATACCTGCTTCGCGAGCGACTTCCCGCAGGCTGAGATTGGAGAAACTCCGATTGGCGCACAGTTGGCTGAATGCAGCATCGATCAATGTACGCCGGGTTTTTTCTTTTTGTTGAGCGCGAATACCCACGAAATCAGTCACCTTCAGCTTAACGAGGACAAATGATAACCCGAAGGCGCCTCAGGATCAGGTTTGTATCCTACTTTTTTACCATTGACCGTGAGGAAATCACCATAGAAAATGGCTAACAGCTGTTCGCTGAAAGGATGCAATGAAATGGCCAGACCCCCCATTATTTTGACCAATACCCTGCTGTTCTCCCTCTCCGGGATAGTGGCGTTGATTGTCGTACCTTGGTACGGCGTGAGCCACGGTTACGATCTCTGGCAGTGGGCCAGTTTCCTGTTGTTGTTCTGCCTTAGTGGTCTCTCCATCACCGCAGGCTATCACCGGCTCTGGTCGCACAAGGCCTACAAGGCGCACCTCGCTTTGCAGTGGTTGTTTGCCATCGGCGGTGCGTTGGCGCTGCAGAATTCGGCCCTGCACTGGTCGGCCGATCACCGCCGTCACCATCGTCATGTGGATGACAACGATAAAGACCCCTACAGCGCGGGGCGCGGCTTCTGGTATTCGCACATCGGCTGGATGCTGCGTGAGCATCAGGGAGATCGCTATGGCGATTACAATAATGTGCGTGACCTGCAGAACAACCCGGTGGTCGCGTTTCAGCACCGTCACTATCTGACGCTGGCGCTGGCGGCCAATCTGGGGCTGCCGCTGCTGCTCGGCCTGTGGCACGGGGATATGCTCGGCATGTTGCTGTTGGCGGGCGTACTGCGGATGGTGATGACTCACCACACCACCTTCTTCATCAATTCGCTGGCCCACATCTGGGGCAGTCAGCCCTATACCGACCACAATACCGCTCGCGATAACGGCATCCTGGCTTTTTTCACCTTTGGCGAGGGGTACCACAACTTTCACCACCTGTTCGAGAATGACTACCGCAACGGCATTCACTGGTGGCAGTTCGATCCGACCAAGTGGTTGATCCGGCTCGCCTCCTGGTGTGGTCTGGCGGGGGATCTCAGATCCTCGCCGGAGGAGCGTATCGAACAAGCCCGGCTGCAGATGCAGCTGAAACGGGCACAAGCCAAGTTGCGCAAGCAGGAAGATCGCGAACTGTGGCAGGCGCTGCTGCAGGAGGAGTACGACAAGCTGAGCCAGCAGTTGCAACACTATTACGCCAGTCGCAAGCGGCTGCTGGAGCTGCGCAGGCGCAAGGCGCTGGCGCGCTATGACCGCCTCAAGCTGCAACTGGAGTACCGGGCCCTGCGGGACGGCTTTATCGCAGGTAAACGCAACTGGAGTCGTTTGCTGGCAGGTATTGCATGATGCCGTCCGATTATCACAGAGACTAAAGGAGAAGACCGCCTGCTGGCGGTCTTCTCTTTTATGATTCAACTCAAGCTAGTTGGCTTGGCTCTGCTGTTGCTGCAACTGATCCAGTGCCTGTTGCTCCTGCTGGCTGGGACCCAGCTGTTCACAGGCCTGCTCAAAGCTGATCCCCAGATGGGGCATCATGATATCCAATAACGGGAGGGCTTAGTTGGCTTGGCTCTGCTGTTGCTGCAACTGATCCAGTGCCTGTTGCTCCTGCTGGCTAAGACCCAGTTGTTCACAGGCCTGCTCAAAGCTGATCCCCAGATGGCACATCATGATATCGATGGCGGGCAGATAGTTCTTCATAGCTTCTTCCATGGTGATCCTCCAGACCCGTCACTTATGCCCTGAACCACTCGGGGCGGCAATTAGACTTTAGGCTTAGTCTGTCCATTTGATCAGCACCCCTGCCACTGGGGTAGGGAATTTGTTACCCTGCACCATGATAAAAACGGTTGCCGTATGACTGCGAGCAACAGGTGAGGAGCAGGGCATGTTATTGAGTTTCTTGATCATCGCTTCAGGTTGGTGGCACATCCGTGCTGCCTACGGTTCAGACTGCCGCCAGTTCTATATCAGCAAGCCGCTGACCATGCTGCTTATCATTGCGTTGGCGTTCGGCTACCAGAGTTATGACCACGACGGTTCCCACGCCTGGATCCTGCTCGGCCTTTGTCTCTCGCTGGCGGGCGATGTGCTGCTGATGCTGCCAAGTGATCGCTTCATTCAGGGGTTGGCGGCATTTCTTGTCGCGCATCTCTGCTATATCGTCGGTTTTGCCCAAGGGCCGTTGTTGCTCAATCTGGTGGATGGTTTGCTGCTGTTGCTGATCGCCGGCATGGTCTTTGGCCTGCTGTGGGGCAAGCTTGGGGAGATGCGGATCCCGGTCTTCTGCTACATGCTGGTGATCATTGGCATGGCCTGGGTGGCCGCCGGTGCCTGGCACGCCTCTCTCACTGCCGGTTCGGCCGCCGCTCTGGTGGGGGCACTGATGTTCCTCTTCTCCGACAGCATGCTGGCGCTCGATCGCTTCCGCCACCCCTTTCCCCATGCTCGTGCCTGGGTGATGAGCAGCTACTTCGCGGCGCAATTCCTGATTGCGGGGTCGCTGGCGGGATAACGCTTTCTGGTTGAGTGCAGGTAACAGATAACGAAAAACGGGCATTAGCCCGTTTTTCGTTTTATGCCCGGCGTTGTTTCACGCCTCTAGCGGTTCGGCATCTGCTGCCCGTGGGGCGGGGGATTTGAGCAACAGCATCAGGCCGCTGGCGATCAGCAGGAAGATCCCCATGATGTAGAACACCTGGTTGTAGGCCATGATGGCCGCCTCCCGGTTGATGGTATTGGCCAGCATGGCGTGGGCTTGCTGCTGGGCTATCTCTGGGCCTGAACCCTGCGCCATCATGCTCTGGGCCAGTTGCAGCAGATAGCTCTGCCCCTCGATACTGCTGGCGGCCAGAGTGCTGCCAATTTGCAGCACGTGGGTGCGGGTATCGTTGTCGAGCAGGGTCGCGATGATGGCGATACCGAACGCACCACCCAGGTTGCGCAGCACGTTGAGCAGGGTCGAGGAGGAGGGGATCTCGTCGTGGCTCAGGCTGGCGGTGGCGACCAGGGAGAGCGGCACCATGATGAAGGGCTGCCCCAGCGCCCGCACGATAAGCGACTGGATCAGCTGCGGCCCGGCGTAGTCTGCACTCATGTTGACGTTCATAAAGCAGCTGACGGCGAAGATAAGGAAGCCGAAGCTCACCAGATAGCGCGGGTCTATCTTGTGGGTCAGCCTGGGTACCAGCGGTAGCACCAGCAGTTGCGGCAGCCCCATCCACATCAGTACCTCGCCGATTTCCAGCGCGTTGTAGTTGTGGATCTGGGTCATGTAGAGCGGCAGCACATAGATGGAGCCCATCAACGCCATGCCGAGGATCAGATAGGCGAAGCAGGCCAGCGCGAAGCGCGGGTTGTGCAGCAGCCGCAGATTGACCAGCGGGTGACGGCGGATCAGCTGGCTGATGACGAAGAACACCAGCGCCACCGCCGAAATGACTGCCAGTCGCACGATGAAGCTTGAGCCGAACCAGTCTTCCCGGTTGCCCTCTTCCAGTACCACCTCCAGCAGGCCGAGGCCGAGCGCCATGGTGACAATCCCGATGAGGTCTACCCGCTTGATCACGGCCCAGTCCACCGGTTTTTTATCAAGCCCGTGGGCCAGCATGGCTATCACCAGCAGTCCCGGCGGCACGTTGAGATAGAAGATGTAGTGCCACGACATCTGCTCGGTGAGCCAGCCACCGAGGGTCGGGCCGATGGCGGGGGCGAAGGTGGCGCAGAGGCCAAAAAGCGCCATGCCGGTGGCCCGCTTCTGTAGCGGCAACAGGGTGACGATGAGGGAAAAGGCCATCGGGATCAGCGCCCCGCCAGTGAAGCCTTGCAGCGCCCGGAAGACGATCATGCTGGTGAGGTTCCAGCTGAACGAGCAGAGCACGGAGGCGGCGATAAACGCACCGGTGGTCCAGAGCAGGTAACGGCGCACACTCAACCCCCGGCTCAACCAGCCGCTCAGGGGGATGGCGATCATCTCCGCCACCAGATAGGAGGTGGAGATCCAGGAGCTCTCGCTCAGGGTGGCTGACAGGGCCCCCTGAATGTCCTTCAGGGAGGCATTGGTGATCTGGATATCGAGGATGGCCATAAAGGCGCCGATAAGGCCCCCATGACCGCGATCCAGTTGCGACGTGGAATGGGTTCCATCAGTTGGCAGCCACCACGGGATCAGGAGTGCGGGTATCCACGATCACTTCGGTCGAGAGACCCGGCAGCAGCTTGCCTGCCAGCGGGCCCGGCTCGGGGATGCGGATCTTCACCGGTACCCGTTGCACGATTTTGGTGAAGTTGCCGGTGGCATTCTCCGGTGGCAGCAGGGCGAACTTGGCGCCGGTCGCCGGAGCCAGGCTGTCGATGATCCCCTCGACCGGTTGATCCGGGTAGGCATCGAGTACCACTTCGACCTTCTGGCCCGGCTGCATATGGGCGAGCTGGGTCTCCTTGAAGTTGGCCTCGACCCACACCTGCTGCAGCGGCACCAGGCTGGCGACCTGCATACCGGACTGGACGTAGAGCCCTTCCCGCAGGCTGCGCTTGCCGATGATGCCATCGGCCGGTGCCCGCAGCTCGGTATAACCTAGCTCCAGCTTGGCTTGCTCCAGTTGCGCTTCGCTCAATGCCAGCTTGGCCAGATTCTGTTTGCGCTCGGCATCCAGTACCAGCAGTCGCTCACGGGCCGCTTGCAGGGCGGCTTGGGCCTCCCGGGCTTGCGCCTGATTGACCTGCAGGCCGGCACGCACCTCGTCCAGACTATCTTGCGAGCTGTAGTGGCGCTGGTTGAGCTGACTGATCCGGTTGACCTGCTGGCTGGCGCGCAGCTGTTCGGCATTGGCGGAGGCGACCTTGGCCTCGGCCTGCTGGATCAGGCTCAGTTGTTGGGTGCGGGTGGCCGCCAGATTTTCGGCCGTCGCCTGATTGAGGCACAGGTCGGCTTCGGCCTCCGCGACCCTGGTTTTGTATTCGCGATCATCGAGCCGGGCGATCAGTTGGCCCGCTTTGACCGGCTGGTTGTCGGTGACCAGCACTTCGCGGATATAGCCGGGCAGCTTGGAGCTGATCCCGGTCACTTCACTTTGCAGATAGGCGTTGTCGGTGCTTTCAAAATAGCGGCCGTGAAGATACCAGTAACCGGCGAACAGCAGACCGAGCAGAGCCAATATCATGGCTGCCAGCAGGGGAATTTTTTTGTGTTGACTCATTTTTGTGATTCCTGAACTTAAGGGGCGCAGGCTAACACTGGTCAACTGTTTCGATTAGTATTGGTTCACGAGATATACAGTTTCACTGGTGCAACAATGGATCTCAATGCCGCGTTAATTCTGGTGCGTATCGTCGACAAGGGCTCGTTTACGGGGGCCGCCCGCGAGCTGGGGATGACCAAGGCGATGGTCAGCCGCCGCATCGCCGAGCTGGAACAGCGGCTCGGAGTGCGTCTGCTCTATCGCTCCACCCGTCAGCTCACTTTGACCGAGGAGGGGGAGAAGTACTACCTGCACTGCAGCAAGGCGGTCGATGCCCTGACCGAAGCCGAGCTGATGCTGAGCGCCAGCCAGCAGGAGGTGACCGGCACCCTCAAACTGGCGGTGCCCATCGAGACGGGGCAACTGGTGGTCGGGCGCCTGGTTGCCAAGTTTTTGCAGGCCTATCCCGCCCTGCAGGTGGAGCTGGAACTGACCAACCGGGTGGTAGACCCCATCAGTGAAGGGCTGGATGCGGTGGTGCGGATTGGCGACATGAGCGACTCCAATCTGGCGGCGCGCCGACTCTGGAGCACCGGGCGGCTGCTCTGTGCCAGCCCGGACTATCTGGCCCGCAGCCCGGTCATCGGGCGGCCGGAGGATCTGGCCAACCACGAGCGGGTGACGGTGAGCAGCGGGTTTCTCGCCTCTCACTGGTGCTTCGAGCTGGATGGCAGAGAGGTGCTGGTTGACCCCCCATCCCGTTTTCGGGTCAATAATATTACCTGTGCCCGGGAGGCGGCGAAGGCGGGGCTGGGGTTGGCCTCGTTACCCGCTATGCTCTGTCAGGATGAGCTGGCCAGCGGCGAGCTGGTGATCCTGCTGCCAGAGTGGCAGCAACCCAGGGTGCCGATTTATTTGCTGTTTCCGGAACGGCAACTGATGCCGCGCAAGTTGCGGGCATTCATCGATTTCATGATTGAGAACGGCGCCGAGTTTGGCATCGACAAGCTGTTGTAAGGGGGAGCTATGGATAACTGGATCAATCTCTATCGCGCCTCACACACCCTGGAGGCGCACGCGTTGAAAGGGGCGCTGGAGGCGGAAGGGGTGCTGGTGCGCCTCAATGGCGAGGGGCTGTCTGGCGCCCTTGGCGAGCTGCCGGTCGACATGTTGCAGGTGACCCTGATGGTGCGAGCCGAGGATCGCAGCAAGGCGGGACGGGTCATCGAGCGTTACCAGCAGCGTCAGGGTAACGGCTGGCTGTGCGGCCAGTGCGGGGAGGAGAACGGCGCCAACTTCGACGTATGCTGGCGCTGTCATCACGATCCCCACGACAGCTGATCTCTCTTCCGCTAGCGCGGCGGGAACTCGATATCTTCCCCTGCGCTGGCATCGTGATAGGTCGCCAGATCCAGCTCGTTTTCGCTGCGGGCGATCAGCACCGATACCAGAATATCCCCCGAAACATTGACCGTGGTGCGCGCCATGTCGAGGATCCGGTCAATGCCTGCAATCAGTGCCACCCCTTCCAGCGGCAAGCCCACCGCCGTCAGGGTCAGGGTCAGCAGCATCAACCCGGTGCCCGGGGTGCCTGCGGTGCCGATACTGGCCAGGGTGGCGATGCTGATGATGGTCAGGTAATCGACCATGTGCAGATCCACCCCGAATGCCTGAGCCACGAACAGCGCAGTCACTCCCTGATAGAGGGCGGTACCATCCATGTTGATGGTGGCGCCGATGGGCAGCACCTTGGCGGTGATGGCGGGGGAGACTCCCAGCCGCTTCTCTGCGCAGGCCAGACTGATGGGCAGGGTGGAGTTGCTCGAGCTGCTGGTGAAGGCCACCGCCTGGGCATCAACGATACTCTTGAAGTAGTGCAGCGGATTGAGCCGTGCCAGCAGGAGCAGCAGGGTGCTGTAGACCCCGAGCACGTGCAGCAGGCAGCCGAGGTAGACGGCGCCGATCACCTTGAGCAGCGGCAGCAGCAGGTCGAGACCGTACTTGCCGGTCATCCAGGCCATCAGGGCGCAGACACCGTAAGGCGCGAGCGCCATCACCATCTGGGTCAGCTTGAACATCCCCTCGGCCAGCGAGGTGAAGAAGAGGATGGCGGGGCGGCCACGGCGACCGCTGGCATTGAGGGCGACCGCCAGCGCCACCGCAAAGACGATCACTTGCAGGATCTTGCCATCCACCATCGCCTGTACCGGGTTACTCGGCACCAGATGGCTCAGCACGCTGGCCAGGGTGGGTGGTTCCGACATACCGACCCGCTCATAGGGGCCCATGTCGGCACCCATGCCGGGTTCCAGCAGCCAGCCCATCATCAGGCCGATGCAGATGGCGATGGCGGTCGAACAGAAGTAGAGGCAGATCGCCTTGCTGCCGATGCGATCGAGGGCCTTGCCCTTGAGCAGCGAGGTGAGACCGGCGATGACCGAGCAGAAGATAAGAGGCACCATCAGCATCTGGATGGTGTTGACGAACAGGACGCCAAGGGGCTTGAGCAGCAGGGCTTGCTCTTCAAAGCCAACGCCCAGCCCCACCCCTGTCAGCATACCGATCAGGGTCTTGAGCCAGAGTGGTCGGCGGGTCCAGATCTGCCAGGGCTTGAGAGCCTCTCCATGGAACAGCATGACGCCAATATCCTTATACATTGTCTGCGATGGCCAAAAAGGGGCGCCAGTGTAGCGATCCCTGACGCGGGTTGCCACATTATCGACAAAGCGGTGGCGGTGACCACTCCCCTGACCAGGTAATGCGCAATTTATTGGCCTATATCAAGATCCCTCCGGGCGTGGAGATATTTAATTGGCATTAAATATGTTCATTATTGAGGTGAGAGATGCCGCAATCGGTTCATGGTCACGAAGTGATGGAAATGATGCTGGCGCAAGGGGGGCAATTTACCCGTGCCAGCCTGAAACAGGCGATGGCCGAGCGGTTCGGTGCCGAGGCCCGTTTTCATACCTGCAGCGCCAGCGAGATGGATGCGGAAGCGCTGATCGACTTTCTGGCTGCCCGCGGCAAATTCATCGACTCGGCCGAGGGTTTCCAGACCCGCGCCGACAAGATCTGCAACCACGGTTAATCCCGCTGCGAGCGCATCATGGCGCTCGCTCAATTCTTCGCCCTTTGCTATATTTCGCCCCCTCTCTTTTCCCTATTCAGGGCGTAGCCCGGGCGTTGTATGGATACTTTCTCTGCCGCAGTCATGCTGTTTCTGATCATGGACCCGCTGGGCAACCTGCCGGTCTTCCTCTCTATCCTGCGTCATATCGATCCCAAGCGACGTCGCAAGGTGATGGTGCGCGAGCTGCTCTTCTCGCTGGCCATCATGATGCTGTTCCTGTTCGTCGGTCAGCAGATCCTCGGTTTCCTCAACCTGCGGCAGGAGGCGGTCAGCATTGCGGGGGGCATTATCCTGTTCCTGATCGCCATCAAGATGATCTTCCCGAGTGAAGGGGGCGTGACCGGGCTGGCGGCGGGCGAGGAGCCCTTCCTGGTGCCGATGGCGATCCCGATGATCGCCGGTCCTTCTATCTTGGCTTCTTTGATGCTGCTGGCCAATCAGGAGCCGACCCGGATGGTGGACTGGTCGCTGGCACTCTTTCTGGCCTGGGCCGCCAGCGCGGTGATCCTGATGTTCTACGAGGTATTCAACAAGCTGCTGGGTGAGCGGGGACTCACTGCGGTGGAGCGGTTGATGGGTATGCTGTTGGTGATGATCTCGGTCCAGATGCTGCTGGACGGGGTGCATCACTATCTGGCGGTGACCGGTCAGGGCTGAGCGGTTTACATCTTGAAGTGAATGAAACGGGGCTACGCAGAGCCCCGTTCTTTTTTGCTGTTGAGAGGACGTGCAGTCACTCGTGAGTGGTCGCTGCGGGTTCCAGTTTGCTCATGATGAGGGACAGCAGCAGCTCCCGCAGCCAGCGGTGGCCCGGATCCTCGCTGTGACGCTGATGCCAGATGAGTAGATGGGAGATGCTGTCCAACCCGATGGGCAGCGGCAGCTGTAACAGCGGATAGACCTGGGTGGCGTGGCGGGCGTAGAGCCGGGAGAGCGTTACTATCATGTCGGAGTGCATCCCCATCCGTAGTGCCGCCTCGAAGGAGGGCACGGTTGCCTCGATACGTCGGTAGAGATCCTGCTCTGCCAGCTTGTGATCCAGCATCCAGCGGTCCCGCCCCTCGCAGTAAGTCTGCACATGGGGATAGCTGAGGTAGTGCTCCAGATTCCAGTTGGGCTCTCGCAGCGCGGGGTGGTGCTGCTGCACCAGACAGGTGAGATCATCGACCGCCAGCACTCGCTGACAGATGCTGTCGGGCAGGGTATCGAGCCGATAATCGGAGCTGATGCAGTTCTCTCGCACCGCGAAGGCGATGTCCACCTGTCCCTGACTCATCTCGGTTAGACTGTTCTCGGTCCACTCCTCGTAACGCAAGCGGATCCGTGGTGCCTGCCGCTTCAGCTCGCTCAGGTAGAGCGGGGCAAACAGGGTGAAGGCGCTGTCCATGCTGGCGATGACGAACTCTCGCTCCGAGCTGGCGGGGTCGAACTCGGGCGGCTGGATCAGGTTGTCCAGCGACAGCAGGATGGGTTGCAACTGTTGTTGCAGCGCAAGGGCGCGGCCGGTGGGCTCCAGCCCGTAGGCGGAGCGGATGAAGAGGGGATCATTGAAGGTATCGCGCAGACGGCCGAGGGCTTTGCTGACGGCGGACTGGCTCAGATGAAGGCGGCGTGCCGCCTTGCTGCCGTTGCGCTCCTCCAGCAGCACCTGCAGGATAATCAGCAAATTGAGGTCGATGCGACCCAGTTGTTCCAGCAGCATGATATGAATCCTCTTCAATTCTAAGATGAATTTATACCATTTGTTTTCATATCTTGGCGATCTTATCCTCGAATGGTCTCAGGTTCGCATGAACCACTGGTACAGGATGTAGCGGTTGAGGGGACATGTAGCACAATCAATATGGCGACCTTTGGGTCGCCCTATTTTTTGGCTATGATTTATTTGCTCACTTGCACCTGCCTTGATTTTGCCCAACAATCCCTGCGCTCTATTTTGATACAAGTAACAGATATCTCTTTGTGAGGGAGTATCCCTATGGGACTCGGTGGAATTCATATCTGGCATATGCTGATCCTCTTGCTGGTTGTTGTGCTGGTCTTCGGCAGCAAGCGTCTTGCCACTGCAGGTGAGGATCTGGGTACCGCCATCAAAGATTTTCGCAAGGCGATGCGTGACGACGCAAATCATCCGAAATAAGCAGTAGGAGTAGAAAATGTCTGTAGACGAGAAAGTTGAACTGAACGAAACCTGTGACAGCTGCGGCTGTTTTGCCGAGATCGGCACCATCATCGGCGAAGGCGACGATGTGATGGATCTGGTGATTGAAGCCGCGGCCGAGGCGGATGCCCGCGCCAAGCTGGCTGCCTATGAAGCTCTGGCCAAACAGGTCACTGCCGAAGCTCAAGTGAGCAGCGAACTGACCCAGGGCGCCAACGGCGTGATCCTGAAAGCCCGCCTGCAATTCACTTGCACCGCCGAAAAACTGATTTTCGAAATGCGGGCCCGCTCTATCTGAGTTGTCTGATAACGCGGCAGGTTTGCCTGCCGTGTTGACCCTTCTGCTGTGGGTCGGCGTTCTATAGTTACTCTATCCCACAGACGTTTTTGCCCGGCGCGAGTCGGCCAACAGAAGGCGTAAACATCATGACGCAGCGATGGATCTCTGCCCCCAATCCCACCCTCTATCGTGATCCGTGCTGCCAACAGGCAGCAGGCGTGACCTCAGCACAGGGGCAGCCATCGTGATGCGACGCTGGATCTGGGCGCTGCTGGCCCTCTGCTGTTTTCCCCTGCTCGCGGCTGAACTCAAGCCACAGCGTCTGCCCCAACCCGGGGACCTCGAAAGCATTCTGCAAAAGCGCGAACTCAGGGCACTGGTGGTCTATGAGCGCGGCTTCTACTTTCTCGATCGCGGCGCCCAGTACGGCATTCTGGTCAATCAGCTGCAAGGGTTCGAACGCTGGCTGAACAAGACCTATCTCGCCAAAGAGAAGGTCAAACTCAAGGTGGTCTACATCCCGGTGCGGCAGGACAAGCTGCTGGACTATCTGACCGAGGGGCGTGGCGATCTGGTGGCGGCGACCATGACGGTGACCCCGACCCGGCGTGAACAGGTGGCCTTCTCCCGGCCGCTCATTTCATCCATAGAGGAGTGGGTGGTGAGCCAGCAGAGCCTGCCCGCCTTCAGCCGCATTACCCAGCTATCCGGCAGGAGGGTCTGGGTGCGCGCCAGCTCCAGCTACTACGAGAGTCTGCGCCAGCTCAACTGGCTGTTTCGCGAACTGGGGTTGCCCCCCGTCTATATCGAGACAGTGCCCGAATACCTGCAGGATGGCGATCTGCTGGAGATGGTGGCCGCTGGCATTATTCCCCTGACGGTGACCGACAGCTACAAGGGGCGGATCTGGCTGGGTGGCATGATCTCCGGCCTCAAGGCCCACAAGCTGATCCCCCTGCGCAGCAACGGCACCAGCGCCTGGGCGCTGCGCAAGAACAGCCCCGAGCTGCTCAAGGCGGTCAATGGTTATCTGGCGAGTGTCAGCCGGAACAGCCTTTACAGCGACATGACCCTGCGCCGGTTGCTGGTTCGCAGCGATCAGATGAGCAATATCCTGGCGCCGGATCCCATGGGGCGCCTCGCGACCATTCGCAAGGTGCTGGAGAAGTACGCCAATCAATACGATCTCGACTGGCTGATGCTGGCGGCGCTTGGTTACAAGGAGTCCGGCCTCAATCCCAAGGCGCGTTCGCCCAAGGGGGCCGTGGGCCTCATGCAGCTGCTGCCCAGTACGGGGCGGGAAGTCGGCATCAACGGCGCCAGACTCACCACGCTGGAGGGAAATGTGGAGGCCGCCTGCCGCTACATGCGGTTGATCCTCGATACCTACTTCAATGATCCCAAGCTGGATCGGCTCAACCGCCACCTGTTTGCCCTCGCCGCCTACAACGCCGGGCCGAACCGGGTGCAGGCGCTGCGAGGCAAGGCGGAGAAGCTGGGGCTCGATCCCAACGTCTGGTTCGGCAACGTGGATCAGCTGGTGGCCAACGAAGTCGGACAGGGGCCGATCAACTATGTCGGCACCATCTACAAGTACTACGTAGCCTATCGTTTCAGCCTGCCCCAGATCGAGGGCAAGGCTGCCGCTATCGAAGCGGCTCAGCCCTGAGCCGGTTGACCGGCAGGGTCGCCTGCACGGTCGGCAACTGCCAGCCACCGTCCCTGTGTTGCAAAAACCAGTGAGCAGGGCCGGTGGCCGGGATGAGATCTGGCTGGCTGAGCTGGCCCAGATAGCGCAACATCGGGGTATCATGCAGTTCCATCAGCAACTCCTTTTGAATATGTGAAGAGGCTCGCCAGCGTTATGACACCCGGCCATGACAGCAGGATGACACCATGATCCCCGGATCCTTTGCCCTGATCGATGATCCCCTGCTGGCGCTCAAGGTGCGCTGCCACTGGATCCGTCATGCCCGCGAGCGGATCCAGGCGCAGTACTACAGCTGGGAGGAGGACAGCAGCGGCAAGCTGCTGCTGAGCGAGCTGCTCCACGCCGCCCGGCGTGGCGTCAAGGTACAGCTGCTGGTGGATGATCTCTATGCCGGTGACAACCGCTTTCTGGAGATGGTGGCTCACTACCCCGGGATCGAGGTGCGGCTGTTCAACCCTTTCTGGCTGCGGGGCTGGCGCCCGCTGGCACTGCTGCTGGAGGGGCTGCTCAGCTTTCGCCGCATCAACCACCGGATGCACAACAAACTCTTGCTGGTGGATGGCAAGCAAGCGCTGATCGGCGGGCGCAACATCGGCGATCGCTACTTCGGTCTGGATCCGCAGGCTCCCTTCGTGGATCTCGATCTCGCCTGTCAGGGGGGGCTGTGCCAGCAGATGGCGCAGGGGTTCGAGCAGTTCTGGCACAGCCGCTGGAGTCATCCCATCCGCCATCTGCTGCGCCGCGAGCTGCTGCCCGCCGAAATTGAGGTGGTCAACGACTTCTTGTTCACCATGACGGATCCGGCGGTGGCCACGGTTTACGATCTGCCCGCGGCGCTGTTTGACGAGCGTGATGTGCCGCTGCAGTGGCATGAAGGGCGGGCCGAGGTGTGGTTCGACCGTCCCGGCAAGGGGCTGATCACCCGTCCCACCACCGCCCGTCAGCTCTGGCGCCAGCTGGCTGACAATCCCGGCTCGCTGGGGTTGGTGACCCCTTACCTCATCCTTACTCGCGGGTTTCGGCACCGTCTGGCGCGGCTACGCCAGCAGGGGGTCGCCATCGACATTCTCACCAACTCGCTAGCCAGCACCGATGTGCCACTGGTCTATGGCGCCTATCAGCGTTATCTCGGCTGGTTGCTGCGGCGCGGGATCCGGGTCGCCGAGTTTGACCACGGCCACGGCAGCCTGCACGCCAAGCTGATCCTGCTGGGGGAGGTGCGGGCGCTGTTCGGCAGCCTCAACCTCGATCCTCGCTCACTCTTTCTCAATACCGAACTGATGCTGCATCTGCACTGCCCGCCGATCTGCGAGGCGCTGCGAACGTGGCTGGCTCACTGGCAGGAGCAGGCGGGTGGATTGCCGCGCAAACCCGAAGGGTGGTCAAGGCGACTGATAGCCCGCCTTAGCGACTGGTTGCCCCTGCGCCGTTGGCTGTGAGGCGGCCATTTTTTGTGCGAGATCTCGCAAAGCCTTGTAAGCCATTGCTGATGCCCTTTGCGGGTGAATAACCATGCATGAACCTATCTTACTGTTTTATAACAATTTAGCGGTGATGATAAGGCTGTTTTTTGTACTCTGATGTGAATGGAATTAGCATAAAAACGTTTTTTATTTTGTTTTTATGCGTAATATTTAGTTGCAAGGACAAACACGGCGGCCTGTCTGCCGTGTGGACGAAGGTTGTAACGGGTAGCTGGTCGGTTGCATCGCTGCAATTGGCGCGCACTTCAGATGGGTCGCGAACTATCGGAAAGTGAAACAGAGACCCGGCGTGGCCGGACTCCAATATGGAACATGCTATTTGCGAGGGGGTGACATGGACATGTCACCCCACTTTTTTGGCCGCTCGCCACCGTTTACCTTTTTCCATGACTGTTGCTCGTCGCAAGAGCCGCAGAGGGCAAGGCAATAAAAAGAGGGCCGCAATAGCGGCCCTCAGTCTCATCTGCCCGGTGGGTTAACCGGCCTTGACGCTGCGGCGACGCTGCAGCCAGACGATCACCCCGAACAGCAGGAAGCCCGGGATCCACATCCACTCCTTGGTCCAGCGCTCGGTCGGCGCCTTGACGGTGAGGATCTCCTGATCGAACTCCAGTCCCATGGTGGCGGCCGGGCTGCCAAAGGCGACGTTGTCGATCAGCGTCTTGCCATCCTGCTCATAGAGGCTCAGCCCCAGATTGGCCAGCCGCTCCTCGCCATTTGCCCCATCCGGTACGGCGACCAGCAGGGTGAACTTGCGTGGCTTGCCCACGGCATCTTCACCGAGGATCCGCAGCCGCAGGGTGCTCTCCGCCTCCACTTCACCCATGGTTTGGGCCAGCTGGGCAGGCGGGGTCTCGCGATAGGGGTCGTGCACCATGTCCATCCAGAAACCCGGGCGGAACAGGGTAAAGGCGACCAGCAACAGCAGCACGCTCTCGTACCAGCGGCTCTTCACCAGGAACCAGCCCTGGGTGGCGGCGGCGAAGATCAGCATGGCGATGGTCGCCACGATGAAGATCAGCACCCCGTGGGCGAAGTCCACGTCGATCAGCAGCAGATCGGTGTTGAAGATAAACAGGAACGGCAGCGCTGCGGTACGCAAGCTGTAGTAAAACGCCGTGATCCCGGTCTTGATGGGATCGCCCTTGGAGACAGCCGCTGCCGCGAAGGAGGCCAGCCCCACCGGCGGCGTCACATCCGCCATGATGCCGAAGTAGAAGACGAACAGGTGCACCGCGATAAGCGGCACGATCAGCCCGTTTTGCTGCCCCAGCGTCACTACCACCGGTGCCAGCAGGCTGGAGACCACGATGTAGTTGGCTGTGGTCGGCAGCCCCATGCCGAGGATCAGGCTCAGCAGGGCGGTGAGCAGCAGCATCAGTAGCAGGTTGCCCATGGAGAGGAACTCCACCAGATCCGCCAGCACCAGACCAACCCCGGTCTGGGAGACAGCACCCACGATAATCCCCGCGGTGGCGGTGGCAATGCCGATACCGATCATGTTGCGGGCGCCTGCGACCAGCCCTTCCCGCAGATCCACCACGCCGTCAGCGACGGTGCCGTAGTCGTGCTTGCCGTCCTTGCGCAGCCAGTTGAGCAGCGGGCGCTGGGTCAGCAGGATGATCACCAGCATCACGGTACCCCAGAAGGCCGACAGCCCCGGCGAGAGGCGTTCCACCATCAGGCACCATACCAGTACCACCACCGGCAGCAGGAAGTGCAGGCCGGAGAGCAGCACGGCGCGGGTGTTGGGCAACTCGGTGAGCGGCTTGTCGGGATCTTCGGCAGGCAGTGGTTCATTGCTGGCGGCGATCTTCAACAGGGCCACATAGGTGGCAGCCAGCAGTACCGAGATCCCCGGCAGAGCGTAGTCACCCAGTGCAGGTTTGAGCCAGCCGAGGCCATAGTAGACCGCCAGTGACAGGCCGCTGATGAGGGCCGCGCCAAAGGCAAAACCGGTCAGGCGACGCAGCCAGGGTTTGGGTTGATGGTTGCCGATGGGCTGCATGCCCAGTTTCAACGCCTCCAGATGGACGATGTAGAGCAGCGCTATGTAGGAGATGGCGGCAGGCAGGAAGGCGTGCTTGATGATCTCCACATAGGGGATGCCCACGTATTCGACCATCAGGAAAGCCGCAGCCCCCATCACGGGTGGCATGATCTGGCCGTTGACCGAGGAGGCCACTTCGACCGCCCCCGCTTTCTCTGAACTGAAGCCCACCTTCTTCATCATCGGGATGGTGAAGGTGCCGGTGGTCACCACGTTGGCAATCGACGAGCCGGAAATCAGGCCGGTCAGGCCGGAGGCGACCACTGCCGCCTTGGCCGGGCCGCCACGAAGGTGACCGAGCAGGCTGAAGGCGAGCTGGATAAAGTAGTGACCGGCACCGGCCCGCTCCAGCAGGGCGCCGAACAGCACGAACAGAAACACGAAGCTGGTGGAGACGCCAAGGGCAATGCCGAACACCCCTTCGGTAGTGATCCACTGGTGGTTGGCCAGTGCGGTAAAGCCTACCCCGCGATGTGCCAGCAGTCCCGGCATCCAGGGGCCCGCCAGGCTGTAGATCAGAAAGACGATAGCGATGACCGCCAGTGCCGGCCCCAGGGCGCGGCGCGCCGCTTCCAGCAGCAGCGGAATGCCGATACAGGCGGTCACCAGATCGGCGGTGGTGAGGGTGCCGGGACGCAGCGCCAGTGCTTCATACATCACAAACAGGTAAGAGGCGGCGCCAGCAGCGATCAGACCGAGGGCGATATCGCCGAGGGGGACCCGATCCCGCGGCGAGGAGCGAAATGCCGGGAACACCAGAAAAGCGAGTAACAGGGCGAAGGTGAGGTGAATGGAGCGGGTTTCGGTGTCATTGAGTACGCCAAACCCCACCATGAAGGGGAGTGGCGAGGCGATCCAGAGCTGGAACAGCGACCAGGCCAGCGCCAGCGCGGTGATGAGCCAGCCCATGATGCCCAGCGGCAGGCGAGCGCCCACATCTTGAGCGATCAGTTCCTCGGTAGAGAGTTGTTTATCTTGCATAGGGTTAACTTGTGCCAACGAGTACAACAAGAGCGACACCCGCCCCCGCAATCAGGCGGCAGACGGGTGTCGAAGAGAGTGACAAAGGCCCCGGGGCCTTCAATCAGAGCCAGCCGCGCTCTTTGTAGTAGCGGGCAGCCCCTTCATGCAGCGGTGCAGAGAGACCTACCTTGATCATGTCGGCCTCTTTCAGGTCGGCAAAGGCAGGGTGCAGGCGCTTGAAGCGATCCAGGTTGTCGAACACCGACTTGACCAGCTGATAGACCACTTCCGGATCGGTTTTGGCGCTGGTGGAGAGCACCGCTTTGCCACCGATGGAGGGGGTCGGCTTGTCGCTGCCCTTGTAGATGCCGCCCGGGATCTCGGCCTTGCTGTAGTAGCTCTTCTCGGCCAGCAGCTTGTCGATGTCGGCGCCGGTCACAGGTACCAGTACTGCATCTGTTGTGGTGGAAGCTTCCTGAATGGCGCCGTTCGGGTGACCGACGAAGTAGCTCATGGCGTCGATGTTGTTGTCACCGAGGGCGGAGGCCTGTTCGGCCGGTTTCAGCTCGGAGACCAGACCGAAGTCACCCTTTTTCCAGCCTTTGACCGCCATGATCTCTTCCATGGTGTCACGCTGGCCGGAGCCCGGGTTGCCGATGTTGACGCGCTTGCCCTTCAGATCGTCGAAGCTGGCGATCTTGGCATCGCGGCGAGCCAGGATGGTGAACACTTCGCTCTGCAGGGAGAAGACGGCGCGCATATCGTCCATGGCCCCTTCGGCCTGGAACGGTGGCAGCCCCTTCATCGCCTTGAACTGGTGGTCGGATTGCATGATGCCGAAGTTGAATTCACCGCTGCGGATGCCGTTGACGTTGGCAACACCGCCGCCACTGGCCGGGGCGTTGCACTTGATCTGGTGATCGGCGGCGCCGCGATTGAGGAAGCGGCAGATGGACTGGCCAGCGACATAGTAGACGCCGGTCTGACCGCCGGTGCCTATGGTCACGAAGCGCTCCTGTGCTTGTACCGGACCACCGAATGAAACACCGACCAGAGCCGCCGACAGGGCGCATGCCAAAGTTAATCCTTTCATTTTTTCTCCCTTTTCTTTGATTTTGTTTATCCGATCCCCGGATAAATTGATGGCAATCCCGTTCTGCGCCGGGCTTGCCCGCTCTTCTCGTTGCGCGAAAGCGGGGGAGTTGATCACCCCCTTTCCGGCAGTCACCCTCATCCTGTGGTGAGGCTACCGACCTCCTGTCGGTCGAAGATAAATTGGCCCCTGAGGGGCCAAATAAAAAGTTGCAAGCACTCCGATTAAGCACATTCACCCAACATAAATCAAACGAAATGGCAAAATAGCGGAGTTAAATCTTGAGAAACATGACCTCGATCATTCATTTTCTTGCCGAAGATTAATTTGATATGGAGGGAAATGGAAGAGGGAAAAACTACGAGAGGATTCTTATGCGGCCCTTGAATGACAAGGGCCGGAGTCATGAGAGATCAGTTGGTCGGGGTGGCCAGATCCAGGATAAAGGCGTATTCCAGCGCGATATCCTCGTAGGCTTTGAAGCGGCCGGACTTGCCGCCGTGGCCGGCGTCCATGTCGGTGTTCAGTAACAACTTGTTATCATCCGTCTTCAGCTCGCGCAGCTTGGCTACCCACTTGGCGGGCTCCCAATACTGCACTTGCGAGTCGTGCAGTCCGGTGGTTACCAGCAGGTTGGGGTAGGCTTGCGCCTTGACCTGATCGTAGGGGCTGTAGCTCTTCATGTAGTCGTAGTAGGGCTTCTGGTTCGGGTTGCCCCACTCGTCATACTCCCCGGTGGTGAGGGGGATCGACTCGTCCAGCATGGTGGTGACCACATCGACGAATGGCACCTGCGCCACCACGCCGCGATAGAGTTCGGGCGCCTGATTGATGACGGCCCCCATCAGCAGGCCGCCGGCGCTGCCGCCCATGGCGTAGACCTGATCCCTGGCCCCGTAGCCTTGCTCAACCAGCGCCTTGGTGACATCGATAAAGTCATTGAAGGTGTTCTGCTTTTTCAGCAACTTGCCATCTTCGTACCAGTGACGGCCCAGCTCTTCACCACCCCGGATATGGGCGATGGCGTAGACGAAGCCTCTGTCCAGAAGGCTCAGGCGCGAGCTGCTGAAGTCGGGATCCATGCTGGCGCCGTAGGATCCATAGCCATAGACCAGCAGCGGATTCTTGGGCGCATCGGCCTGCTCTTTCTTGAACTTGTCCTTGCGATAGACCAGCGACACCGGCACCGATACACCGTCGCGGGCGGTCACCCAGAGTCGCTCACTGGCGTACTGGTCGGCCTTGAAGCCGGCCACCGGCTGCTGCTTGAGCAGGGTGCGCTTGCCGCTCGCCATATCCAGCTCATAGGTGGAGGCGGGGGTGGTCATGGAGGAGTAGCCATAGCGCAGGGCGCTGGTATCCGGCTCCGGGTTGTAGGCAAGCCAGGTGACATAGGCGGGATCGTCGAAGGCGATCTCCTTCTCGTCACCGCTCTGCCAGTTGATCTGGCGCAGTCGGGTCAGCCCCTTGTTGCGCTCTTCCAGTACCAGCCAATCCTTGAACAGGGCGTAGCTCTCCAGCAGCACCTCCGGATTGGGGGCGATCACCGCCTTCCAGCGATCCACCGGGCTCTCCTTGGTCTCGTAGAGGCCGAAGTTCTTGCCATCCTTGTTGGAGCGCACATAGAAGCGGCCGCGGTAGTGATCCAGGCTGTATTCGTGATCCACCTGACGGGGCAGGAACAGGCGTGGGGCGTGCTCCGGCTGGTTGGCATCGATCAGCCGCGCTTCGCCTGTGGTGGTGCTGGAGAGGGCGATGACGATGAAATCTTCCGAAGTGGTAGCGTAGAGGCTGATGTAGAAGGAGTCATCCTTCTCTTCATAGACCAGCTTGTCCGTGGCCGGATCCGTCCCGAGCGTATGGCGATAGACCTGATAGGGCAGCAGGGTCTGCGGGTGCTTGCGCACATAGAAGACGGTCTTGTTGTCGTTGGCCCACACCAGATTGCCGGAGGTATTTTCCAGTTTGTCGGTGGCCCACTGGCCGCTCTCCAGATCGAGGAACTGGATCTGGTACTGACGGCGGGAGAGGAAATCTTCCGCCACCGCCAGCCAGCGATTGTTACGGCTCACCTCAAGGGCGCCGAGGGCATAGAACTCGCGCCCTTCAGCCCGCAGGTTGCTGTCGAGCAGCAGACTCGACTGCTCTTCACCGAGCTTGGTGCGCGAGTAGATCCCGTACTCCTTGCCCGGCTCATAGCGGGTCTGGTAGCGGTAGCCATTCTTCACATAGGGCACCGACTCATCCTGCTGGGGGATGCGGGCGACCATCTCTTTGTAAAGCTGTTCGCGCAGGGGTTGGGTCGGCTTGAGCATGGCCTCGGTATAGGCGTTCTCGGCCTTGAGATAGTCCAATACCTCGGGCTTCTGCCGCTCGTCGTCACGCAGCCAGTAGTAGTTGTCGATGCGGGTATCCCCGTGTTTTTTCAGGGTGCGGGGATGTTTGGCGGCCACGGGCGGCTGGATTGGATGTTCGCTTGTCAGCATGGCGGGCTCTTCATTGGCATAAGTAGGGGGGAGAACTGTCAGAAAGGCTAGCAGCAGAACTCCTCGGGAAAAGGTAAACATGTCGCATCCTTGGCGCTGGAAAGGGTTGGTAGACCTGAGCATCGGCTCCATGAATTGGCGTTAAATCTGCCCCTTGTTGCCGGTGGTTGCAAGCAATCCCTTGTTATTGCAGGAAATGTAATCAAAAAAAGCCGCTATCTCGTGATAGCGGCCCTCTTTCTGGCCATGAGCGGCAAGAGTCCGCTCAGGTGTGCCTCACATGATATGGGAGTGCCCTCTCATGACCAGTTTTCGTCAGCCTGGGTAGCTCGACCAGCTGTTGGTCGCGCCCTCGTTGCTGATACTCAGTACCTCATAGGGATGGCCCGGAATATCCATGCCCGGCGCACTCTGGGGCATGCCCGGAATGGTCAGGCCACGGATTGCCGGTTTTTCCCTGAGCAGCTTCTGCACATCGGCGGCCGGTACATGCCCCTCGATCACATAGCCATTTACGATACCGGTATGGCAAGAGGCTAGTTCAGGCGCGATACCGTATTGCTGCTTCACTGCGCCGAGCTGTTCGGTTTCGATGACCTCCAGTTCGAAGCCATTCTGCTCCATGTGCTCGTTCCAGCTTTGGCAGCAGCCACAATATTTGGATTTGTAGACGGTCATCTTCTCGGCCGCGAGGGCCGAAAAGCTGACGGTACCGGCCAGCATGGCCAGTAACAGGGGTTTGTACATCACTCACCTCAGATTGAAAGAAAAGATGCCCGATACGGGATGCGTTTCAGATCCGGGTGCGTGGGGGACGTTCGAGCCGCTCGCACGGAGCGTCCGGCATAAAGAGAGAGGGGGAGGCGAAGTCGGGGGTATCCGGTTCCAGCACGGCGACCGTCAGGCTGTCGCTGCCTACCAGCGTCATCGAGAGGGCGGTGGTAAAGCTGCCGCAGGGCATCGCTTTTTCCAGGGTGCGCTCGCTCTGGCTGCAGTGGGTAGTCAGGGTACAGAGGTCGGTTGCGGCCCGGCTGCCAAACGACATCAACACCAGCACCAGACTCCACAAGGGGAGCCAGCGACGGGCGTGAGCGAGTTGGCGACGGGTGAGAACCATGGAATGACTCGAAAATAACAAGGGGCACATGGTAACCCTGTGCCCCGGGGGAGGGTCAAGCTCTCCCCATAGTGTCAGTCAGCCAAGATTAAGGTTGCTGACGGGTCGCCGCCAGCACGATCTCGCGCACGCAGACGTTGGCAGGCTGGTTCCAGGCGTAGAGCACGGCATCGGCGATTACTTCCGGCGCAATGACGCCTCCCATCTGATCTTTCCAGTCGTGGTAACCGGCCTTGATGCTCTCGTCAGTGGTGTGGCTGAGCAGCTCGGTCTCGACCGCACCCGGTGCAATGGTCACCATCCGCACGCCGACATCGGCTACCTCTTCCCGGATGTTCTCGGTCAGGGCGTGCACGGCGAACTTGGTGGCGCAGTAGGCAGCATGGTTCGGGAAGGTCTTGCGACCGGCGATGGAGCTGATGTTGATGATGGTGCCGCTGCGGCGCTCCTTCATGCCTGCCAGCACTGCGTGGACGCCGTTCAGCACCCCCATCACGTTGATGTTGAGCATCTGCTGCCATTCGGCGGGATCCTGCACATCGGCCTGACCCAGCAGCATGACGCCGGCGTTGTTGACCATGCAGCCGACCGGGCCAAATTTGGCTTCTGCCTGCTGGACGGCGGCTTTCATGGCGGCGGTGTCGGTCACATCGACCCCGATGCAGAGGGTATCGGGCAGGTTCAGTGCCTGCATCGGCTCGACCCGGCGGGCCAGCAGTAGCAGCGGATGACCGGCGGCAGAGAAGGCACGGGCGATGGCGGCACCGATCCCGGCGGAGGCACCGGTGATCACGACGAGAGATTTGGACATGGGTCTTTCCTTCTGATTCAAGAGTCGGTTTGAGCAAACAGGTGGCTGGCCAGCACGGAACCCAATCACTATAGTCACTGCATCTATAAGTGATAAATATTGTTTTCCGCTGGTTATCATCTGAAAAAACTATGGTTGGTTTATGCTGGACTTGAGATTGCTGCGTTTCTTCATCGCCATCTATGAAGAGAAGAACATCACGGCGGCGGCCGAGCGCTGCCACGTCAGCCAGCCCTCCCTCTCGGCGGGGTTGCGCCAGCTGGAAGAGGCGCTCGGTGACAGCCTGTTTGTCCGGGGCAAGAAGGGGGTGGTGGCGAAAGATCCGGCCCACTATCTCTATCCTCACGCGGTCAAGCTGGTGGAGGAGGCGCGCCGTCTGCCGGAGCTGTTTCGCCAGAAAGCGACGCGTGCGAGGCTCAATATCGCCATCATGCCGGACTTGAGCCGCCGCCGGGTGGCCGGGCTGCTGCAGCAAGTACAGCGCGTGTTGCCGCAGCTGGATCTCACTCTCTCCGATTACACCACACCCGCCGACTGCCGCTTGACGCTGGATGCCTTGCGCCGGGAGGACGAGATCTTTCTGCCGCTGTGGGAGGAGGATTACGTGCTCTGCGTGCCGGTCGATCACCCCTGGCCAGTCGCGAAAGGATCGAGCTGGCCGAGCTGCAACATTATGATTTTATTGAGTGCCCGCCCTGCGAAGCCCATCAGCAGACTATCGGCCTGCTGGCCTGTGACCGCCTTACCCTCAATCTGGTGGCCAAGGCCGAGAGCAAGGGGCTGGTGATGGCGCTGGTGCTGGCGGGGGTCGGCATCAGTTTTCTGCCGGACGGGCTGGTCGAGGATGAGGCGGGGCTCTGTACCCTGCCGGTGAGCGGGCCGCGGATGTTTCGCCGGATTGGGCTCTGCTATCCCGCTCACCAGACCCTCAATCCGGCACTGCGGGAGCTGATCCCCGAGTTGGCAGGCTATGGCGCTTCCTGATAAGGTCGCTCTCCTGTGCACCTTTACGATGCAGCTCCCCAGACTCCCCTTTTCTGTTTACCTCGCCTTGCACCGCAAGGCTTTGTTCGGGTGATGTGGTCATGAAACGCATTCTGGTTATTTTTTCCCATCCCGCGCTGCAGAGCTCGCGGGCCAACAAGCAGCTGTTGCAGGCGATTGAGGGGCTGGAGGGGGTCACGGTTCACGACCTCTACCAGCACTATCCCGACATGTTTATCGATGTGAAGCGGGAGCAGGCGCTGCTCTGTGAGCACGACATTATTGTCTTCCAGCACCCGTTTTACTGGTACTCCTGCCCGGCCATCATGAAGGAGTGGATGGATCTGGTGCTGGAGTATGGCTACGCCTACGGCCCCGAGGCTCATGCCCTCAAGGGCAAGCAGTGGCTGAGTGCCATTACCACCGGTGGTGCGCCGGAGTCCTACTGCAGCGAGGGGTACAACAGCCGGCCGCTGCTCGATTTTCTGCTGCCCTTTCAACAGGCGGCCAGATTGTGCGGCATGAACTGGTTACCGCCCTTTGTGCTCCACTCGTTCCACAAGATCAAGGATCCCGCCGCCCTGCGTCGCTGCGGTCAGGATTATCGCCAGCTGCTGACGGCGTTGCGTGACGAGCAACTCACGCCGGAGCAACTGGCCGGGCGTCCTTATCTGCGCGACTTGCTGGAGGTGCTCTGATGACACATGGGCAGCTTGTTGGCCGTGCTTATGAGCCGGATCTGATGTTCACACGGAGGGCTGACTGATGGGCCACGGGATCCTGTTTGATGCCTTTATCTACCTCTCCGCCGCCGTTATCGCGGTGCCGCTGGCCAAGCGCTGGGGGCTGGGCTCGGTGCTCGGCTACCTGCTGGCGGGGATCATCATAGGCCCCTTTCTGCTGGGGCTGGTGGGGGAGCAGAAGGATGTGATGCACTTCGCCGAGTTTGGCGTGGTGCTGATGCTGTTTCTGGTCGGTCTTGAATTGCGTCCAGCCCTCTTGTGGCAGTTGAAGGGGCCGATCCTCGGCACCGGCGGCCTGCAGGTGCTGCTCACCACGGCTGCGCTGACCGGCGTGGCGCACCTGATCGGCCTGCCGCTGCAACAGGGGTTGGCCATCGGCCTCATTTTGGCGCTCTCCTCCACCGCCATCGTTCTGCAGAGCTTGCAGGAGCGCAAGCTGATGCAGAGCGAGAGCGGTCGCTCCGCCTTTGCGGTGCTGCTGTTTCAGGATATTGCGGTCATTCCGATCCTGGCGATCCTGCCGCTGCTGGCAATGGCTCCGGTCGCCAGCAGTGGTGGCTCCGAGCTGGCGGGGTGGCAACATGGTCTGCTGGTGGTCGCGGCCATCTCCGGCATCGTGCTGGGTGGTCACTACCTGATGCGGCCGGTGTTTCGTGCCATCGCCCAGTCCCACATGCGGGAGATCTTCGTCGCCGCCGCCCTGCTGCTGGTGATCGCTATCGCCGTGTTGATGGAGTCGGTGGGGCTCTCGCCCGCTCTCGGCTCTTTCCTCGCCGGTGTGGTGCTGGCCGACAGCGAATATCGCCATGAGCTGGAGGCAGACATAGAGCCGTTCAAGGGCTTGCTGCTCGGCCTGTTCTTTATGTCGGTGGGGGCGGGGATCGACTTCGGGCTGTTTGCCGAACACCCCTTCCTGATACCCACTCTGGTGGTTGGCCTGATGGTGCTCAAATGGCTGGTGTTGATGGCGCTCGGCTTCATTATCCGCATCTCGCCGAGTCAACGCTGGACCTTCGCGCTGGCGCTCGCACAGGGTGGTGAGTTTGCCTTCGTGCTCTTCTCGTTTGCCGCCCAGAACCGGGTGCTGCCTGGTGAGACCATCTCCCTGCTGACGCTGGTGGTGGCACTCTCGATGGCGCTCACCCCACTGCTGCTGATCCTCAACGATCGGGTGATCCAGCCCTGGTTCGATTACCGTAACCAGAGCGACGCACCGCAGCATGAGCAACCTGAGCTGGTGGAGCATCCGGTGATCATCGCGGGCTTCGGCCGCTTCGGTCAGATCGTGGGGCGTCTGCTGCACGGTCACGGCATCGGTACCACCATCCTCGAGCAGGATGCCAGCCAGATAGAGACCCTGCGCAAGTATGGCTATCAGGTCTTCTATGGCGATGCCAGCCGGATCGATCTGCTCCATGCCGCAGGGGCGCACAAGGCGAAGCTGCTGGTGCTCTCCATCAACGATCCGGCTACCTCGCTGGCGGTGATCGAGATGGTGCAGAAGCACTTCCCGCACCTGAAGATCCTGGCGCGAGCGCTAGATCGGCCCCACGCCCATGAGATCCTGCGCCACGGGGTCGAGAGCGTTCACCGGGAAACCCTGGGCTCTGCGGTCGATCTGGGGGTGGAAGCCCTCACCCAGCTCGGTTTTCGGGCCAACCAGGCCTGGCGGGCGGGGCAGACCTTCAAGCAGCACGATAACTGGCTGTTGCGCGAGCAGGTCAACTATCTGGACGACGAACACACTTATATCAACAAGAGCCTGCAATACCGGGAGATCCTCTCCGATCTGTTGCAAGACGACGAGGAGGGGCAGGAGCGTATCCATGCCCACAACTGGAATAGCGGGCTACCCGACGACGACAAGGAAGCAAAATGATTGCCTATTACCCCATGTTCAAACACCTGCATATGACACTGGCGCTGGTCAGTCTGCTGCTCTTTATCTATCGCTGGAGTCTGGCGCTGGCCAGCAGCGATCGGTTGCAGCAGAGGTGGCTGAAGATCCTGCCGCATATCAACGACACCTTCCTGCTGCTGTTTGGTGTGTTGCTGGCGGTGGCCTTGCAGTTGAGCCCCGGCCAACAACCCTGGCTGATGGCCAAGCTGATTGCACTGGTGCTCTATATCGGTCTGGGTGTGATGGCACTCAAGCGCCCGGCCCGCGGTCAGAAGCTGGTGGCCGGTGTGGCAGCGCTTGCGGTGTTTGGCTACATGGTCGGTGCGGCCATCACCAAGTCAGCCTGGTCGTGGCTGATGTGAGCAAAAGGGGAGAGTCATGCTCTCCCCTGAAATCATATTCTGTGATGAATTAATTAATCGGAGTTTTATGCTAACAATAAATCGCAAGATAGAACTTTCATTTGAGGGATTTTTGGCTAATTTTAGCCTCTAGCGGCTCCTTTTTTTAGTGTATTGTCTTTATAAATCAACTGTTTAGCTTGTTTTGTATGAAAATGGCGACAGTTGTCGCAGCAAAACTTGCGACATAGACTGTCGCAAGTCACGACTAGCATACAGTCAACGCTAAACCAGTGAAGGCAAGCACCATGAGCAAGAAGCTGTTACGACAACTGACCTTGGCGCGTTGCATCCCGCACCGCCCTTACAAGCTGACCGCCAGCCAACTCCAGGTAAAACTGGAAGAGGAAGGTATCCACGTCAGTCTGCGTACCGTGCAACGGGACCTGGAGGAGATGTCCGGCATGGGACTGTTCGACCTCACCTCGGACGAGCGCAGCAAACCCCATGGCTGGTGCTTCGAGCGCCACGGCCTCAACGACTTTGCCAATATCATGCCGCTCTCGCTGGCGGTGGCCCTGAAAACCTGGAGTGATCAGGCGAGCCAACTGTTGCCGGCGAGTGTACTGACCGAATTGAACCCGCTGGTCGACAAGGCGAGCCAGGTGATCCGCGACAGCCAGAGCGAACTGGCCGAACGCTGGCTGGAGAGTGTCCACCAGTCACCGCGTCCGTTTGCCGGTAACCCGGAGATCCGCCGCAGCACCCTGATCCGCGATGCGCTCTGGCGTGGTCGCAAGTTTAGTGCCGAGATCCAGCGCGTGATCAAAGAGCGCACCGTGTGGCTCTGCTACGACCGTATCAACCCGCTCGGCATTCTCAATCAGCCGGACGGTCCGATCCTGCTCTGCACTCTGTCCGAGCTGGATCCCAAGGTTTACGGCATTCCGTTCGACCATATCAAGAACGTTGAGCTGACCAACTTCAGCGCCACCCAGCCGAAGGATTTCAATATCCAGAAGCTGATCCGCGATCAGGGCTATCAGGATGTGAGCGGCCCGATCCGCTTCGTCGGCCGGATCGATGCCAACAGCCAGTCGCTGGTGGATAACCAGATCCCCGGCAACAATCCGCGCATGACCCGCTATGACAAGCGCAGCGTGGTGGTGGAGACCGAAGTGCAGGACACCCCGGAGTTTCGCAGCTGGTTGAACAACATCGGCGGTGAACTCGAGGTGCTGGCACCTGAATCGCTGCGCAAGGCCTATCTCAATCCGGCCAACCGCTTGAGCTGATTAAAAAGTTGGAATGTTCAAGAGTCGAGCCTGGCCTCGGCTCTTTTTTTTGCGGTTTTTTTAAGCATATTTATTCAACTAATTTTTAAGTCTTAACGTCAGGATTGAACCGTTTTCCTGCCCCGTTTTCGGTGGCGAAACCCGTGTAAGAGATCTGCCATAGCGACTGTAAGAGGCTGGCGCTTTGAGCCGTACGCGAAGCCATGCCAGAATGATCGAGCTTTCCCGTGAAACTAAATAAACAACTGATATTAAAGGATTAGTTTTTAAGTTCGTATTTTTGGATGGGTGCTGCATCGGATCTTTATCATTGGATGGCCCTTGTTCGGGGTGCGCATTTCCTTAGTATGGGTCTCACAAGGACGGAGCTGGTCCGGCAGGATGCAGGACAGCGCATAAAGATGGAATAGTCCGCAGGATGTGGACAAGGGACACCTCAGGATGAGCTCGATAATCAGGATGATTATCGTCACGGATGAATAAAGGAACACCGCGGGATGCGGCAGGACACTCTCGGGATGGGAGCAGAACGAACGGAACCTCGTTCTTCAGGATGAACAGGACCTCGCCGGATGCGAGAGGAATACTTCAGGATGAAGTGAGATAACCCGGATGGTTATCTGTCAGGAAGACGCAAGGAACCCCACAGGACGTGGTAATGGACACCTCCAGGATGGAGACAGAGAAGCAGTTCAGGATGAATTGCCAGGCCAGGAACGCCGCAGGACGCGCCAACGGATTGGAAAGGGGATATTCCAAAGGATTAGGATAACGTCAGGGATTGCAGGGAGCATTGCAGTTCTACGGACAGGACGACACGACTCTAGGGGACGGCTACCGCCGTCCCCTTTTCTTTTATGGTTTGCCCGAGAGATTGCCGCGCTGGGCGGCGTTGACGATCTCTTGCAGGCGCTGACGAATGTCGACCATGCCAAACACACCAAAGATCAGCACAGTGACAAATTCGGCTTTGGTGACCGCGAAGTAGCGTTTGCAAGCTGCCTTGATCATGCTGGCCTGCAGCCAGTGCAGCAGGGCGACGATCACGCCACAGACCGGCAGAAAGCCGTTGAGTTTGCCGGGTAGCGGGGCAATCAGGCTCACCAGTACGCCAAACCAGAAGAACAATATCAGCCCCATCGCCAACAGATTAAAGACCCGCTTCATTGTTTACCTCCCGTAGATAGAGTTGATAACAGACCTGACCTGCCTGTTTGTCCTTGAGTAGTTGCCAGCTGGCAGGCAGCGCCAGATCGGCCATCTCTTTTTCCCGCTCCAGATAGATGAGGGCGTCCGGTGCCAGCCAGCCGCGCTGCTCCAGCAGCTCGCACACTTGCGGCAGCAGCTCGCGGCGAAACGGCGGATCGAGGAACACCAGATCAAACGGCGTGGCCGGGCCTTGCAGCCAGCTCACTGCATCTGACTGGATCACCTGACCCTGACTGCTGCCGAGGGCGGTCAGGTTCTTCTTGATCTGGTCAGCGGCCCCTTTGTCCATCTCGATCAGGGTCACCTGCTCGGCATAGCGCGACAGCGCCTCCAGCCCGAGTCCGCCGCTACCGGCAAACAGATCCAGGCAGCGGGTGCCACGAATGTGGGGGGCCAGCCAGTTGAAGATGGTCTCCTTGACGCGATCCGTGGTGGGTCTGAGCCCCTCCACATCCTTGACCGGCAATTTGCGGCCTCGCCACTGGCCGCTGATGATTCTTACAAAGCCCGATTTTCCTTGCGGGGCGGGACTCTTGCTCGGGTTGCTACGGCTGGATTTCACTCTGGGCATCGCGTTTCATCGTCAGAAAATAAAGTGGTAGTATAAGGCGGTTCATTTTTATGCCGACCCGCCAAGGGACGGCTATCTTAGCAGTCAGCCTTTGATGTGAGTATTTTTAGATGGCAAAAGGTTTGTTTTCCTGGCTGGGTTTCGGCCGCAAGAAAGAAGAGGCTGAGGCTGTCCAACCACAGACACCCCAAGCCACCCCCGTTACCGTTGAGCCCGAGGTCACTGCTACCCCCGCTCCCGTTTCCGATATAACTGTTTCCGATAGTACGCAGGCTGTTGCCCCCGAAGTGCCTGCCAGCGCACAGAATCCCGTTTTGCAAGATGATTGCTGCCTGCCGACCGAGCTGGACGACCACGGCCCGCTGGTGGTGGAGGAGTGCGCCTCCGATCTGGAGCCGGTGATCGTCAACGAAGCGCTGATCGCCGAAGAGGAGCGTGCCGCTGACGCCGCTCGCACTGCCGCAGAGGCGCAAGCTGCTGAGGTCAAGGCAGCCGAAGAGGCTCGTATTGCTGCCGAAGCTTTTGCTGCGGAAGAGGCTCGTATCACCGCCGAGGCTCGCGCTGCGGAAGAGGCTCGCATTGCTGCCGAGGCTCGCGCTGCAGAAGATGCTCGTATCGCCGCCGAGGCTCGCGCTGCAGAAGAGGCCCGCATCGCCGCCGAAGCTCGCGCCGCGGAAGAAGCTCGCATCGCCGCTGAAGCTCGCGCTGCGGAAGAGGCTCGCATTGCCGCTGAAGCTCGCGCCGCGGAAGAGGCCCGCATCGCCGCCGAAGCCCGTGCTGCGGAAGAGGCTCGCATTGCTGCCGAGGCTCGCGCCGCGGAAGAGGCTCGTATTGCTGCCGAAGTCCGCGCCGCGGAAGAGGCCCGTATTGCTGCCGAAGCCCGTGCTGCGGAAGAAGCTCGTATTGCTGCCGAGGCTCGCGCCGCGGAAGAGGCTCGCATTGCCGCCGAAGCTCAGGCTGCGGAAGAAGCCCGTATCGCCAAAGAGGCCCAGCGAGCGGAAGATATGCGCCTGGTCGCCGCGATGGAGGCTGAGGCCGCTGCACTGGCTGCTCTGCCGTTGGCCGCCAAGGTGGACGACGACACCCAGGACAAACCGCAGCGGGAGGGCTTCTTTGCTCGCCTCAAGCGCAGTCTGGTGCGCACCAAGGAGAATATCGGTTCCGGTTTCTTCGGCCTGTTTCGTGGCAAGAAGATCGACGATGAGCTGTTTGAAGAGCTGGAAACCCAGCTGCTGACCGCCGATCTCGGTGTGGATACCACTACTCGTATCATCGAAGGGCTGGTGCAGCACGCGGATCGCAAGCAGCTCAAGGATGCCGAGGCGCTCTACGGCCTGCTCAAGCAGGACATGGGCGAGATGCTGGCCAAGGTCGAACAGCCGCTGGTGATCGACACCAGCAAGAAGCCTTATGTGATCCTGATGGTCGGCGTAAACGGCGTCGGCAAAACCACCACCATCGGCAAGCTGGCCAAGCAGTTCCAGGCCGAGGGCAAGAGCGTGATGCTGGCGGCGGGTGACACCTTCCGTGCTGCAGCGGTCGAACAGCTGCAGGTTTGGGGTCAGCGCAACAATATTCCGGTGATTGCCCAGCACACCGGCGCCGATTCCGCTTCTGTCATTTATGACGCCATCGAGGCCGCCCGCTCCCGCGGGGCTGACGTGCTGATCGCCGACACCGCCGGTCGCCTGCAGAACAAGAGCAACCTGATGGAAGAGCTCAAGAAGGTGGTGCGGGTGATGAAGAAGCTGGATGAAGAGGCCCCCCACGAGATCATGCTGACGCTGGATGCCGGCACCGGCCAGAACGCCCTGAGCCAGGCCAAGCTGTTCAGCGAGGCGGTTGGCCTGACCGGCATCACCCTCACCAAGCTGGATGGCACGGCCAAGGGCGGCGTCATCTTCGCGGTGGCCGACAAGTTCCAGATCCCGATCCGCTATATCGGGGTGGGCGAGGGGATCGACGATCTGCGTCCCTTCGTTGCCAACGACTTCATCGAGGCGCTCTTCAGCCGCGATGAATAAGTCCGGCCGTGATGAGTCAGCTCAGCCGTGATGAGTAAGTGTTCCATGCCCCGACTCCGGTCGGGGTTTGTCAATTTCAGGGAACCGTTATGATTCGTTTTGACAAGGTCAGCAAGGTATACAGCGGCGGCCATCAGGCGCTGCAAAAGGTCAGCTTTCACCTGCGCAAGGGAGAGATGGCCTTTCTGACCGGGCACTCGGGGGCGGGCAAGAGTACCCTCCTCAAACTGATCAGCGTGATGGAGCGTCCGACCGATGGTCGCGTCTTCTTTCATGGTGATGATGTCAGCCATATCCAGCGCAGCCAGATCCCCTATGTTCGCCGCCAGATCGGGATGATCTTTCAGGATCACCGCCTGCTGATGGACAGAACCGTGTTCGACAACGTGGCGCTGCCGCTGGTGATCGATGGTTATAGCCATGCGGACATCAACAAGCGGGTGGCGGCGGCGCTGGACAAGGTGGGGCTGCTTGGCAAGGAGCGTTACCAGCCGCGCATGCTCTCCGGTGGTGAACAGCAGCGGGTCGGTATCGCCCGCGCCATCGTCAACAAGCCGCCGTTGCTGCTGGCGGATGAACCGACCGGCAACCTGGACCCCCAGCTCTCCATGGACATCATGCGGTTATTTCAGGAGTTCAACAATTTTGGGGTCTCGGTACTGATTGCCACCCACGATCTGGGGCTGATCGCTCGCATGCGCTATCGCACCCTGACCCTCAAGGCGGGTCGCATGTATTCGGCCGGGGAGGAGCTCTGATGGCTATCGTTCGTCATAAACAACCGCCGCTGCGCCGTCTGATGATGTACGGGGTTGATCATGTGCGGCAGGCGTTTGCCAGTCTCGGGGAGCTGTGGCGCAATCCGCTCGCCTCCCTGATGACGCTGGCGGTGCTCGGCGTCAGCTTGGCACTGCCTTCCTGTTTCCATGTGCTGCTGAAAAACGCCGAGGTGGTGGAGGGGAGCTGGCAGAGCAGTTCCCAGATCTCCCTTTACCTGCGCAAGGATCTGCCGGAGCAGAGCATTCTCGATCTGCAGCACAGGATCCTGCTCTATCCCGAGGTGGATTCGGTCACCTACCTGAGCCGTGACGATGCGTTGCGGGAGTTTCGCGAGATCTCCGGCTTCGGCGATGCCCTCGATTATCTGGACAGCAACCCGTTACCGCCTGTGCTGAGCGTGATCCCGGATCCGCGCTGGCAGAACCCGGAAGGGGCCGCCGAGCTGCTCAGCAAGCTCAATAACGAGGTGGGGGTCGAACAGGGCAAGCTGGATCTGCAGTGGTTGACCCGGTTGCAGGGGATCATGAACCTGCTGCGCCACACCATTACCGGTATCGCGGTGCTGCTGCTTTCCGCCGTGTTGCTGATCGTCGGCAATACCCTGCGTCTCAACATCCTCAACCAGCGTTCCGAGATTGAAGTGCTCAAGCTGGTGGGGGCGACCGATTCCTTTATTCATCGTCCCTTCCTCTATACCGGCATCTGGTTCGGGGTGATCGGCGGCATGCTGGCCTGGTGGCTGACTGAAGTGATGGTGATCTGGAGCGAAGGGGTGGTGAAGGAGCTGGCGGGCTTGTATAACAGTAACTTCCGGCTGGTTGGTATGGGGGCGGTAGACGGGATCAATCTGATCTTGCTGGGCGCCCTGCTGGGGCTGATTGCCTCCTGGTTCTCGGTCCATCGCCACATTCGCGACATCGAACCATCCTGATTACTTTGTCATCAAAGTAAATCGCTGGATTTTGAGAGGCGGATCAAGTAAAAGAGGGGCCGTTTCTGGCTTGGCCCCCATAGTCAGAGTATTCTGAATAACAATGATCTTCCGGATCTTCGCTAGATCCAGTGAACCTTCTGATTTATAAACAGTCTATTAAAGCTGAAGCATTTATACGGGTGTGGCCCCTCTGCCTTGCTCGTCAGACTTGGCAAGCATGTGAAGGTTGCGAGCTCCGCAACAATGGACTTAGCATGCTACTTTTCGGGGGTCCTTCATTGTGACCCCCTTTTTTTGACTGTTCATTCATGATTCATCCTGCAGGCTTAAGATAAGCCGGTCTAAAACTGGGCATGTTCTTTGATACACGCCGCAGAATGGCATCCGGTCAGTAGACAGACCCTCTCAGGGTGTTAGACTGATTCGATTGAAAAGTAAGAGGTAACAGATGGGAACTTCATTGCAGCGCACTATGGCTCTGATTCCGCAAGGTAGTCTGGAAGGCTATATCCAGGCAGTAAACTCGATTCCTGTGCTGAGCGCAGAGGAAGAGCGTGAACTGGCTGAGCGTTTGCAGCAGGATGGCGATCTCGAGGCTGCTCGTCAGCTGGTTATGTCGCATCTGCGCTTTGTCGTTCATGTCGCCAAGAGTTATGCCGGTTACGGTCTGCCTCAGGCCGATCTGGTTCAGGAAGGCAACATCGGCCTGATGAAGGCGGTCAAGCGCTTCGACCCGACGGTCGGCGTGCGTCTGGTCTCCTTTGCCGTGCACTGGATCAAGGCCGAAATCCACGAATATGTCCTGCGCAACTGGCGCATGGTCAAGGTGGCGACCACCAAGGCCCAGCGCAAGCTCTTCTTCAACCTGCGCAAATCCAAAAAGCGTCTGGGATGGCTGAACCACGAAGAGGTTCAGGCCGTGGCGGCCGATCTCGGCGTTTCTGCCGCTGATGTGACCGAAATGGAAGCGCGGATGGCCAACTACGATCAGGCGTTCGATCTGGTGGGTGACGATGAGGAAGAGGGCGGTTTCGCTCCGGTTCACTATCTGGAGGACAAATCCTCCGATCTGGCAGCGACCATCGAGAATGACAACTGGGACGATCACGCGACCCGTCGTCTGAGCTCGGCCCTCGCCACTCTGGATGAGCGCAGCCAGCACATCATCCGCGCCCGCTGGCTCGATGATGACAGCAAGACCACTCTGCAGGAGCTGGCCGATACCTACGGCGTCTCTGCCGAGCGTGTGCGTCAGCTTGAGAAAAACGCACTCAAGAAGCTGAAAGATGCCATGGAAGCCTGATGCTTCCTCTCATAAAAACAGGGCCTGATGGCCCTGTTTTTGTTTCGCAAGGATCTGGTCGGCCTTGCTTTGGTTACCCTTGAGTGTGTTATGTTGCCGCCACTGCCACATTAGGGAGAGCAGAAGTGAAACTGTTGAACGACCTGTTTACCAACAACCGTGAGTGGGCCGAACGGATCAAAGCCGAAGATCCCGCTTTCTTTGCCACTCTTTCTGCCCAGCAGGCCCCCGAATACCTCTGGATTGGTTGTTCCGACAGCCGGGTCCCCGCCAACCAGCTGATGGGCTTGCTGCCCGGGGACGTCTTCGTCCACCGCAACGTCGCCAATCTGGTGGTACATACCGATTTCAACTGCCTCTCCGTGCTGCAATACGCGGTAGAAGTGCTCAAGGTGAAGCACATCATCGTCTGCGGTCACTATGGCTGCGGCGGCGTCAAGGCCGCGATGCAGAATCAGGAGCTGGGTCTCATCGACAACTGGCTGCGCAACATCAAGGATGTCTACTTCAAATATGGTGAAGAGCTCGAGGCCATCGAGGATGAGCATGAGCGCTTCGACTACCTGTGCGAGCTGAATGTGGCCGAGCAGGTCGCCAACGTCTGCCACACCACCATCATCCAGAACGCCTGGCGCAAGGGGCAGGAGCTGGCGGTGCATGGCTGGATCTACGGGATCAAGGATGGCTTGCTGCACGATCTCGATCTCTGCATCAGCGGCCCGGATCAGATCCCCGATGTCTATCGCGCCTGGCCGGACATGCGTCCGCCCCACCGTCGGCGCTAGGGAGCTTCACCGTGGCGCCAGCCCTCTATCTGCAGATCAAGCAGCACATTCTGGACGGGATCCGCGAACGCCACTATCAGGCGGGGGACAGGATCCCGACCGAAGCGGCCCTGTGCGAGCAGTTCACCGTGAGCCGGATGACGGTCAACCGGGCGCTGCGGGAGCTGGTGGCGGAAGGGTGGCTGGTGCGTACCGCCGGTTCCGGTAGCTTCGTGGCGGACAGGCGCACCGAGTCGCCGCTGCTGGCTATTCGCAATATTGCCGACGAGATCGCCGAGCGTGGCAGCGAGTACAGCGCCCGGGTGATCCGGCTGCAGCGACTGGCTGCCGACGAGAAGGTGGCGGTACAACTGGGGCTACGGGTTGGCGCCCCCATCTTTCACAGCCTGATCGTCCATCAGGCCGATGGCGAGCCGTTGCAGCTGGAGGAGCGCTTTGTCGATGCCGGGCGCCTGCCGGGCTATGGCGAGCAGGATTTTACCCAACAGACTCCCAACCGTTATCTGATGGATGTCTGCCCCCTCTCGGAGATGGAGCACGTGGTGGAAGCCGTGCTGCCGAGCGCCGGTGAGGCGGGATTGTTGCAGATCCGCGTAGATTCCCCCTGCCTGTTGTTGCACCGGCGTACCTGGTCGGAGGGGCATCTGGTCTCCTATGCCCGTTTGCTCTCCCCCGGTTCCCGCTACAAGCTAAGCTCCAAGACTCAGTTGGAGTGAATGTATATACAACTCGATTTTGCAAAGCCCGCCTCCTGGTGGGCTTTTTTGTGCTTAAACTCTAAGTTTGATGCTGTTATCAGGATGTGAATTTCGCTCTTCCTTTCGTCATAGAGATCGACTATAAGAATATGTATATACATTTGAGGTCACTATGAACAAGGAACTGTTGAACTGCGAGCGGGTCTGGCTCAACGTGACGCCCGCTACCCTGAATGATGAGCTGGCCGACTACGGCCTGCTGCCGCTCCACGCCATCGGCGTGAAGGATGGCAAGATCCACGCGCTGGTGCCGATGGCCGAACTGAAGGGGTCGTATCCCGCTCACTGGCAGGATATGCAGGGCAAGCTGGTCACCCCCGGCCTTATCGATTGTCACACCCATCTGGTCTTCGCCGGCAGCCGTGCCGAGGAGTTCGAGCTGCGCCAGCAGGGGGTGCCCTATGCGGAGATCGCCCGTCGGGGCGGTGGCATCATCAGCACGGTGCGTGCGACCCGTGCCGCCAGCGAAGAGCTGCTGTTCGAGCTGGCGTTGCCGAGGGTGAAATCCCTGATCCGCGAAGGGGTCACCACGGTGGAGATCAAGTCCGGCTATGGCCTGACGCTGGATGATGAACTCAAGATGCTGCGGGTGGCCCGTCGACTGGGAGAGGCGTTGCCGATCCGGGTCAAGACCACTCTGCTGGCGGCCCATGCGGTGCCGCCGGAGTATCGCGACGATCCCGACAGCTGGGTCGAGACCATCTGTCAGGAGATTATCCCGGCCGCCGCCAAAGCGGGCCTGGCCGATGCGGTGGATGTCTTCTGCGAGCATATCGGTTTCTCGCTGGCCCAGACCGAGCAGGTCTATCTGGCGGCGGATCAGTACGGCCTGCCGGTGAAGGGGCATATGGATCAGCTCTCCAATCTCGGTGGCAGCACCCTCGCTGCCCACTTTGGCGCCCTCTCGGTGGATCATCTGGAGTATCTGGATCCGGAAGGGATCCTGGCGCTGGCCCACCGTGGCGTGGTCGCCACCCTGCTGCCCACCGCCTTCTACTTCCTCAAGGAGACCAAGCTGCCGCCGGTTGCCGCCCTGCGCAAGGCGGGGGTGGCGATGGCGGTCTCCTCCGACATCAACCCGGGTACCGCGCCCATCGTCTCGCTGCGGATGGCGATGAACATGGCCTGCACTCTGTTCGGCCTGACCCCGGTGGAGGCCATGCTCGGGGTGACCCGTCACGCCGCCAAAGCGCTCGGCGAGCAGGATCGCCTTGGCCAGCTCAAGGCTGGCATGACGGCCGATTTTCTGATCTGGCACTGCGCCCATCCGGCCGAGCTGAGCTACATGGTCGGCGTCGATCAGCTGGCAGGCCGCATCTTCAAAGGCGAGGAGACTCTCCATGGATAAGTTCAACCCGATCGACATGTCGCTCTGGCAGGGGCGGCAGGATCCGGAAGATGGCGAACTGGCCCTGCGTTGGCACGACAAGGTGCAGCCCTGGGCCGCCGGGGCACAAGAGGCAGCAGGTGTAGTGCTGTTCGGTTTTGCCTGCGATGAAGGGGTGCGCCGCAATAAGGGGCGTGTCGGCGCCGCCGGTGCGCCGCAAGCGGTGCGCAAGCTGCTGGCCAACATTGCCTGGCACCTGAATCGCCCCGTCTACGATGGCGGGGATGTGAGTTGTACCGATGGCAATCTCGACGCCGCCCACGGCTATCTGGCCGAGCGGGTCGCCGCCGCGCTTGATCTGGGCCACTTCCCGCTGGTGCTGGGGGGCGGTCACGAGGTGGCTTTCGGCAGCTGGAGCGGCCTCAACCTGCATCTGGCGGGTCAGGGGCGAGTCGGCATTATCAATTTTGACGCCCACTTCGACCTGCGCATGAAGCAGGAATTGGCAAGCTCCGGCACCCCCTTCTTCCAGATCGCCGAGCAGTGTGCCGCTCAGGGCACGCCGTTTCACTACGCCTGCCTCGGGGTGGCCGAGACCGCCAATACCCAAGCCCTGTTTGCCCGTGCCAAGGCGCTGGGTGTGTGGCATGTGCTGGACGAGGCGATGACCCAGACCGGGCTGCCAGCCTTGCTAAGCGGGCTGGACGCCTTTATCGCCGATTGTGATCACCTCTATCTGACCATCGACCTTGATGTGCTGCCCGGCGCCGTTATGCCGGGAGTGAGTGCCCCCGCCGCCCGTGGCGTGGAGCTGGCGGTGATCGAACCGCTGATCGCCCATATCCGGGCCAGCGGCAAGCTCAGGCTTGCCGATCTGGCCGAGTACAACCCGACGCTGGATCAGGATAACCGCAGTGCCCGTGTGGCCGCGCGACTGGTTCATCTGTTGACCCGTTAACCCTTTGGCCGCCCGTCGCCAAAGGCACCCTATTGATACAACAAGGAGTGTGTATGTCTGTGCAACAGCAGGATCCCCGTCATGATCCTAACCGCGTGATCCGTGCCCCGCGCGGTACCGAGCTGACCGCCAAGAGCTGGCTCACCGAGGCGCCGCTGCGGATGCTGATGAACAATCTGGATCCCGAGGTGGCCGAGCATCCCCAGTCGCTGGTGGTCTATGGCGGGATTGGCCGCGCCGCCCGCAACTGGACCTGCTTCGACAAGATCGTCGAGGTGCTGACCCGGCTCGAGGAGGATCAGACCCTGCTGGTGCAATCCGGCAAGCCGGTCGGGGTGTTCCAGACCCACAAGGACGCGCCGCGGGTGCTGATCGCCAACTCCAATCTGGTGCCGCACTGGGCCAATTGGGAGCACTTCAACGAGCTCGATAAGAAGGGTTTGATGATGTACGGCCAGATGACCGCGGGCTCCTGGATCTACATAGGTACTCAGGGGATAGTGCAGGGCACTTACGAGACCTTCTTCGCGGTGGCCAACCAGCACTTCAACGGCTCGCCTGCGGGCCGCTGGATCCTCACCGGTGGTCTCGGCGGCATGGGTGGCGCCCAGCCGCTGGCCGCCACCATGGCAGGCTTCTCGATGATCGCCGTGGAGTGCGACGAGACCCGCATCGATTTTCGTCTGCGCACCCGTTATGTGGACAAGAAGGCCCACAGCCTGGATGAAGCGCTGGCCATGGTCGAAGAGGCCAAGCAGAGCGGCATCGCCGTCTCCGTCGGCCTGCTCGGCAACGCCGCCGACGTCTTCGCCGAGCTGGTGGCCCGAGGTATCACACCGGATGTGGTGACCGACCAGACCTCCGCCCACGACCCGGTGCACGGCTACCTGCCGCAGGGCTGGAGCGTGGCCAAGTGGCGCGAGCTGCAGCAGAGCGCGCCCCAGGAGGTGAACGTCGCCGCCCGCCGCTCCATGGCCCGTCAGGTGGAGGCGATGTTGACCCTGCAAGAGCGCGGCGCGGCGACTCTGGATTACGGCAACAACATCCGTCAGATGGCGCTTGAGGAGGGGGTTGCGAACGCCTTCGACTTCCCCGGCTTCGTCCCCGCCTATATCCGCCCGCTGTTCTGCGAGGGGATTGGCCCGTTCCGCTGGGTGGCCCTCTCTGGCGATCCGGAAGATATCTACAAGACAGATCAGAAGGTGAAAGAGCTGATCCCCGATGATCCTCACCTGCACAACTGGCTCGACATGGCCCGCGAGCGCATCGCGTTTCAGGGACTGCCGGCGCGGATCTGCTGGGTCGGGGTCAAGGATCGGGTACGGCTCGGTCTGGCCTTCAACGAGATGGTGAAAAACGGCGAGCTGAAAGCCCCCATCGTCATCGGTCGCGACCATCTGGATTCCGGCTCGGTGGCGAGCCCGAACCGCGAGACCGAGTCGATGATGGATGGCTCCGATGCCGTCTCCGACTGGCCGCTGCTCAACGCCCTGCTCAACACCGCCGGTGGCGCGACCTGGGTGTCGCTGCACCACGGCGGCGGGGTCGGCATGGGCTTCTCCCAGCACTCCGGCGTGGTGATCGTCTGCGACGGCTCCGATGACGCTGCCAAGCGGGTCGGTCGGGTGCTGCGCAACGACCCGGCCACCGGTGTGATGCGCCATGCCGATGCCGGCTACGAGATTGCCATCAACTGTGCTCATGAGGCGAAACTGGATCTGCCGATGATTGACGGCGCCAACGGTGTCAAAGGAAAGGTGTAACACCATGTTTGAATTGACTATTACTCCGGGTGAGCTGGATCTTGCTACCCTGCGCCGCGTCAGCCGCGAGCCGGTACATGTTTCACTGGATCCGGCCGCGCTGCCGGGGATCCACGCCTCAGCTGCTGTGGTTACCAAGGTGATCGAGCAGAACCGGGTGGTGTATGGCATCAACACCGGCTTTGGCCTGTTGGCCAACACCCGCATTCCGGTGGAGCAGCTGGACGAGCTTCAGCGCTCCATCGTGCTTTCCCACGCGGCAGGGATTGGCGAGTACATGGATGACGCTACCGTGCGGCTGATGATGGTGCTCAAGCTCAACTCGCTGGCGCGCGGCTTCTCCGGCATCCGGCTGACGGTGCTTGAGGCCTTGATGACCCTCATCAACGCTGAAGTCTATCCGGTTGTGCCGAAGAAGGGATCCGTCGGTGCCTCCGGTGATCTGGCGCCGCTGGCTCATATGAGCTGCCTGCTGATCGGTGAAGGCAAGGCCCGTCACAAGGGCGAGCTGATCGACGCCGCCACGGCGCTGAAAATTGCCGGGCTGGAGCCCATCGCGCTGGCGCCGAAAGAGGGGCTGGCGCTGCTCAACGGCACTCAGGCGAGCACCGCCTTTGCGCTGGAAGGGCTGTTCCATGCCGAGGATCTCTACGCCGGTGCCATCACCATAGGCGCCATGAGTGTGGAGGCCGCCCTTGGCAGCCGCCGGCCGTTTGATGCCCGCATCCACGAAGTGCGAGGTCAGCGCGGCCAGATCGACGCGGCCGCCTGCTATCGCCACCTGCTGGTGGATGGCAGCGAGATCGGTATGTCCCATCACAACTGCGAGAAGGTGCAGGATCCCTACTCATTGCGCTGCCAGCCGCAAGTGATGGGGGCTTGCCTGACCCAGATCCGCCACGCTGCCGAGGTGCTGGTGTGTGAGGCCAACGCGGTCTCCGACAACCCGCTGGTGTTTGCCGATGACGAGGAGATCCTCTCCGGCGGCAACTTCCACGCAGAACCCGTGGCCTTCGCCGCCGACAACCTGGCGCTGGCCATCGCCGAGATTGGGTCGCTGTCCGAGCGGCGCATGGCGCTGTTGATCGACTCGCGGATGTCCGGTTTGCCGGCGTTTCTGGTCAACAACGGCGGGGTGAATTCGGGCTTTATGATCGCTCAGGTCACCTCGGCGGCGCTAGCCTCTGAGAACAAGACCCTGGCCCATCCCGCCTCGGTGGATAGTTTGCCCACTTCCGCCAATCAGGAGGATCACGTCTCCATGGCGACCTTCGCCGGTCGTCGATTGGCTGACATGGCGGAGAATACCCGCGGCATTCTGGCAGTCGAACTGCTGGCGGCGGCACAGGGGCTCGATTTCCGCGCGCCGCTGCGCAGTACCGAGCTGATCGAGCTGGCCAAGGGACGACTGCGGGCAGAGGTGAGCTTCTACGACAAGGACAGGTACTTCGCGCCGGATATCGAAGCGGCCGCCGCCCTGCTGGGCCGTGCCAGCTACAACGACCTGATCCCGGCCGGGGTGCTGCCCAGCCTGTAAGCCTTGATCACCCTTCTCCCCTGGCGGGAGAAGGGTGGGGGATGAGGGGGAAGCCGCTTCACAGGCGCCGGTGAGAGCCGGGAGCAGATGACAAAAGACCGCCCAATCGGGCGGTCTTTGCGTGTCTGACGTTGGTTGAACGCGGTTATTCGTGTTCGAACATCAGGAACAGATAAACCACGAACAACACCAGATGGGTCGCTCCATGGAGCACATTGGTGCGGCCGCTGCTGAAGGTCACTTTACAGACCATCAGGGTCGTGACCAGCAGCACCATATCGGCGGGGGAGAGGCCGAGGCGTACCTCCTGATCCAGCATGGAGCCGATAAAGAGCACGGCAGGCACGGTGAGGGCGATGGTGGCCAGCACAGAGCCGAAGTAGAGGTTCATTGCCCGCTGCAACTGGTTGTTGAAGGCGGCTTTGATGGCGCCGACTGCTTCGGGGGCCAGCACGATGCAGGCCACGATAAAGCCGCCCAGTGCGGCGGGTGCTTCCATCACATGCACCCCGTAGTTGATGGGGATGGCCAGGGTCTTGGCCAGCAGGATTACCACCAGCAGGTAGGCGAGCAGCAGGATGGTGTGATAGACGTTGCTCTGCAGCGGGCCGTGGTGCTCCTCGTAATCCTCGTGATCGCTGTCGACGAAGAAGTGGCTGTGGCTGCGGGTCTGGATCAGCAGAAAGACCCCGTAGAGCAGGATCGAGATGATGATCAGCATCCACGACATGGCGCGCGACATACTGCCGATTGCACCGCCCTCGGTGAAGTTGGGCAGCACCAGACAGAGCAGGGCCAGCGGGATGATGGCCACCAGATAGGATTTGACCCCGTCCAGATTGAAGCTCTGGGTGTGGTAGCGCCAGCCGCCAAACAGCAGGGTGAAGCCCACCAGACCGGTACTCACCAGCATCACTACCGCAAACATGGTATCGCGGGCCATGGTGGGGTTGGGCTCGCCGGTCAGCATCACCGAGGAGATCATCACCACCTCCAGCGAGATGACCGAGAGGGTGAGGATCAGGGTGCCGAAGGGCTCGCCCAGCTTGATGGCGAGGGCATCGGAGTGGCGCACCACCGAGAAGATGGCCCAGGTGACGATGGCCAGTAGTGCCGCCGAAACAGGAAGATAGATCCCGAGCGGAGTTGTCTCTGTCAGCAGGTCACTGCCCAGGGTCTTGAAAAAGAGCAGGGTCAGCAGGCCAACGGGCAGGGCAATCTCTTGCCGGATAACTGTCTTCATAGGCAATGGTTCTCTATTGGGGGTCTTGACGACCGGATGACATAAACAGGTTGCTCGGTTATCGGTTGCGCAATAACCGGCTCCTTATGATAAAGGTTGTTATCCCCGTCAGGGCAGATCATTTTGTTGCTGAATGTAAATAAGGGGTGGCAGGAGCCGCTTCGATTTCACCATGGAGCCGGACCTGGGTCTGCAGGGGGATTTACCCGCCTGATGGCTGGGCTGGGCTGGGTTACGGCGCTACCGCCAGCATCAACCTGATGATGTCGAGCCGCAGGCCAAACTGTTTCGCGGCCAGATCCTGCCATCTCTGTGTTAGCTGGCCTTCTGGTGTTGCGACTGCCACTCCCGTTGCCAGTGGGTCAGTGTCTTCAGCGGCATGGGTTTGCCGAAGAAGTAGCCCTGGATCAGATAGACGCCGTGCTGGCTCAGATAGTCGACCTGCAGCTGGCTCTCGACCCCTTCGGCGATCATCTCCATGCCCGATTCCCGACCGAAGACGATGATGGCATCCAGTACGCTGCGCTTGAGGTCGTTGGTGCCTATGGTATCGACGAACATCTTGTCGATCTTGATCTGGCGGATCCCTAGGCTCTGCAGGTAGGCAAAGCCGCCGTAGCCGGTACCAAAATCATCCAGCTTGAAGTGATACCCCATCTGTTGCAGCAGGGTGATCTCCTCGGTGGCCGCCTTGATGTCGAGGATCGGCTTGCGCTCCGTCAGCTCGAAGGTGAGCCGGGTGGGTGAGGGGTTTTGGCTGTGAGCGAGCAAGGTGCGCAGCAGGGGCTGCTCGATATGGGCCGCCACCAGATTGACGCTGACCCACTGCTCCGGTGCCAGCTGCGGCAGGTCAGTGATCACCTGCTCCAGCAACTGTTCGGTCATCGGCAGGATCAGTCCCTGCTCCTCTGCATATTCGATAAAGGTGCCCGGGGGGATCAGCTCGTTTCCCCGCTGCCAGCGCAGCAGCGCCTCGAATCCCACCACTTGGTGGGTACGGGCATCCACTATCGGCTGGTACAGGGGAATAAATTCCCTGCGTATCAATCCTGTTTGCAGCAGTCCCTTGAGGGAGCGCCGATAGCTGCGCAGCAGCCAGTATGTGACGCTTAACAGGGCGCCGAGCGCGATACCGAACCAGAGACCGTAGTGATTGAGTTGGTCATGGGCATATTGCTCCAGCGCTTTTCCCGCCCAGACCGTCTGTTTGGTGAGTTCATTGGGATCGAAGAAACTGAGGCTGATATTGCTCTCTTCCTGTTTGATCTCCTTGTCGCCACGGGGAAAGTGGACTGTGCTTGCATCGTTATCCTGTCGGCTGAACTCCAGATAGAAGCAGTGGCTGCAGGGGTGTTGCAGCAGGTCGTGGCTCCAGCTGTTATCCAGCACCCAGTAGGCGAGGTTGCCGCCGGATCGGTAAAAGGCCACCAGCTCCTGCTCGGTATTATATTTGGCCACGGTGGCGGTGATCCCCAGCTTGCCAAACTTCTGCCCGCTGTTCTGGAGCTCTTTGATCAGCGGGATCTCCACCCCCAGGCTGGAGCAGCTGTTGCCGGAGGCGAGCTCCAGCCCTTGCAGGCGGATATGAGCGCTGTAGAAGCGCGGATCGCGCAGCAGCTCCATGTCTTTGGCGCCGCAGTTGAACTCAAATTGTGCCAGTTGTTTGTTGATGGCGGCATCCAGCTCCCGGTGGCGTACGGCCATGGCTCCCTTGAGCTCGACAACCTTCTCTTCCAGCAGATGAAAGGCCATCGGCTTGGCAAACCACAGGCCGAGAAACTGGCTGCCCACGACAGGCAGGACGAACAGCAACAGAGCGATCCAGACGGGTGATTTACGCAAAGGAAGTACCTGCCAGTTTCATGAGACACAAATGGACTTAGCCATCATAGAGCATTAGTGCAATCAATTTGAGTCCGAGTTGTCACACTTGTTGATTTATTTTTTAACTACATGATTTTAAATGTGTTTATTATTAACTTTGGCTAGATTCAATCGCTGACCTGTCATAAATGACAATTGCTCAGCTTATCCGAACTGCATTAGAGTAGCCCTGCGGTTTGACTCACCGTGTGTTCAATACTCCTGTATCTGTTTTTTGTCAGTAGCACAGAGTGTTAGTTTTGATATGAGTGTTCCTTTTGGTCCCCTTTGAGGGACCATTTTTCTGTCTGTCATCCCGCCCTTTCCCGCGTCTGTAGCCCGTCATCCTTGGTATTCTCCCTCTGCTTTGGGTTATGCTTGCCCGCTTAAATTGCAGAAGCGGGATCTTCATCCATAGCTGTGGCCCGATCGCCGCTGCTACCATGAGGCGACATGGATGATGCTGGGCATACGGAAAGGCGCATGAAACTCACTACACAGCTTGTCTCATTTATCACCCTTTGCGTGATCGCAGCCATGGCGACCGTGCTGATTGGCGGGGTGTTCAGCTTTCGCGAGCTGGGCATGGAGTTGCAGCAAAAGAAGGTCGATGCGCTGGTCGAAGTGATCGACAAGCAGCTTGATGTTGCTCACGACATGGAGGATATGAGCCACTGGTTGCCTACCCTGCTGCGGGCTGCCCATGTGGTAGAGCTGGAGGTGCGCCAGAATAACCAGCGAGTCTACTGGTTCCGCGATGTGCGCAATCCGGTCGACGAACAGCTGCTGGTGCCATACAGCCACCCGCTGCCCCATCAGGCCGGCATGCAGGCCAACTTCAAACTGGAGCGCCCTTTCAAGGAGGCGGAGTACTCCATCAAGGCGATGTCCGGCATCTCGCTGGGGATCTTTATCGTGGTGTTCGGTCTCTGGTACTCCATCCGCTGGCTGCGCCAGCAGTTGCGCGGGGCCGAGCTGCTGGGCATTCGCGCCCAGCTGATCCTCGATGACAAGCTCTCCAAACTGAGTCATGACCCCGCCGAAGAGTGGCCGGTGGCCGCCAGTCAGGCCCTCGATCATCTGCTCGCCGAGCTGGCGGATGCCCGCAAGGAGCGCAGCCGCTTCGACAACTTCATTCGCAGCAACGCCTTCGTCGACAAGATGACCGGCATCGGCAACCGGCTGTTTTTCGACAACCGGCTGGAGAGCGCCATCATGGAGGCGAGCGTGATGAGCGGCGGCGTGCTGCTGATCGATCTCGCCTGTCTGGAGGAGCTGGAGGCCGATCAGTTCGAGCTGCTGGGGCACGATTTGATGATGGAGGCGAGCGCCACCATAGGTGCCTTCGTGCGCAAGCATAACGGCGCCCTGCAGGCCCGCTACGCCGGTCAGGTTTTTGCGGTGTTGCTGCCCAATATGTCCGAGAGCGAGATGGTGGATAGCGCCAGCCAGCTGCTCAAGAGCCTGCAACGGCTGCATTGGCCGCAGGAGGTCAACCCGGAGACTGCGGTCTATCTCGGCGCCGTCTGTTATCAGGCAGAAGACAGCCTGCTCAAGGTGCAGGAGGAGGCGGAGCTGGCCCTCAAGAGCGCCCGTCTGCAAGGGCACAACGGCTGGTTCCTCTACGAGAAGCAGCTGGATGAGGAGCAGAGCAGCAAGGGCACGGTACGCTGGCGCACCCTGATCAGCCGTCGTCTCGAAGAGCACGGCATCGAATTTTACACCCAGCCGATCCAGCAGGATCGGGGGCAGGTGGTGCTGCAGCAGGAGTTACTCACCTATCTGCACGACGAGCAGGGGCGTGCCCTGCAGGCGGGTATTTTCATGCCGATGGCGGAGAAGGTGGGCTTGTTGCTGCAACTGGATCGGCTGGTGGCGGAGCAGACCCTCGCCCTGCTGCGCCAGCGCTCCGAGCAGAGCTGCCCCATCAGCCTGACCCTCAGTGCCCAGAGCCTGCTCAACCGCGAGTTCCAGCGCTGGCTTTTCTTCGCCCTGTTCCAGCTGCCGCGCAGCACCAACGAGCGGTTGATCCTGCAACTCTCCGAATCCCAGGTGACCCGCCACTTCGAGGCGCTCAAGCGGCCGCTGCGCTCCCTGCGGATGCTGGGCTGCCAGCTGGCCATCGATCATGCCGGTCAGGATGTGGTGAGCACCCAGTACATCAAGGAGTTCGAGATCAACTTCCTCAAGCTGCACCCCAGCCTGGTGCGGGAGATCCATGCCCGTCAGGTCAACCAGATGGCGGTACGCAGTCTGGTCGGCGGCTGCGCCAATACCCGCACCCGGGTGCTGGCAGTGGGGGTGGAGAGTGGCGACGAGTGGAAGATGCTGCGCCACCTCGGGGTGCATGCCGGGCAGGGCCCCTGGTTTGCCGAGCCCCAGCGGCTGGTGCTGGAACCGGCTGGTGATTGAGATAAACAACAGAGGGTCGCCTTGGGGCGACCCTCTGTTGTTTGCGGTGCTGTTTGCGGTTGCCGTCAGGCAGGGATTACAGTCGGCCCTGCTCCCGCAGCCCGGCGAGCCCTTGCATGCCGCCAGTGTGGATAAAGATGATTCTGCTGCCGGGGGCGATACGGCCCGCCGCCAGTTCGCGAAACAGACCCCACATCGCCTTGCCGCTGTAGATAGGCTCAAGGGGCAGATCGGTCGTGGCGCTGAAATTCTGCACCCACTGCCAGAGGTCCGGGCTGAACTTGGCATAGCCACCATCGTGGTGATCGAGCGCGATGCGCCAGCCGGGGATATTGGCAGCCGCAGGATGGAGGCGACACACCTCGTCAGCGATAAAGCCGCCACCTTTCAGTACCGCAATGGCGAGGATCTGCTCCCGATCCCGTTTGCCGGCGATCAGGCCCGCCAGAGTGCCGCCGCTGGCGCAGGGCAGTACCCAGAGATCCGGCGAGAAGAGCACTTCGCCGACCAGTTCCGCCACCCCGGGGATGGCCAGCGGGCTGCTACCCCCTTCCGGCACGATCAGGGTATCGGGGGCATCGAATTGGGCCAGCCAGCCGGGATCCTGCCGTCGCCGGTAACTCTGGCGGTCGACAAAAACGAGATCCATGCCCCAGTGCCGGGCATCCCGCAGGGTAGAGTTACTGACTGCGTCATATTCGCCCCGTATGATACCGGTAGTACGAAGACCAGATTGGCACCCCGCTGCCGCCAGCGCGTGGATATGATTGGAGTAGGCGCCGCCAAACGAGAGCAGATGCCGTTTGCCGTGCTCTTTGGCATGCAGCAGGTGGTACTTGAGCTTGCGCCACTTGTTGCCGGAGATGGCCGGATGGATCAGGTCATCCCGCTTGCACCACAGCTCGACGCCATAGCGGGTCAGCAACGGATGGTGGAGGCGTTGCAGGGGGGAAGGGAGGATGGCTTGACCCTCTGACTCGGCGGAAAGGTTGGCTTGCAATGGTGAGTCCGTCTTTTAATCTGGAGGCTAATCTGCTGTTTATGTTAATATTTCATACATTTAATCACTATTGATGGGCGGGCTTACATGAAACAACTGTTCAGACGGTCGACGCCAAGCCGCCAGGTCGGGCTCTTGCTGGCCAATGACAGGATCATGCTGGCTGCGGTGGGGAATCCCCCCGTCTTCGCGACGCGCACCATCAACGGCCCACAGGAGTGGGCAGTGGCCATGAACGAGCTGTTCAGCCGTCATGGGCTGGCCAAGTCTAAAGTGCGGGTGGCCCTCGCCGCCAGCCTTTATCAACAGATCCAGATCGACAAGCCTGCCGTGCCTGACGCCGAGATGGCGGGGGCGCTCCCCTGGGCCATCAAGGATTATGTCAGCGAACCCGTGCTGCAACTGGCGATGGATTATGTGGACTTGCCCACCCCGCCTGCCGGTCGCCCTCGCATCAATGTGATTTGCTTGCCCAAGAGCCGGGTTCAACAGCTGGCCGATGCCATCAATGGCATCGCTACCCTGCAATCCATCATCAGCGACGAATTGGCGCTCACCTCTCTCTATGACGCGGATGACACGGTGCGCATGCTGCTGTGGCAGCCCAAGGGGCAGGATCTGCAACTGCTGGTCTTCCATCAGGGCGGGCTCTGCTTTTCTCGCCAGCTGCGCGGTTTTACCAGCCTGACTGGCGAACATGAACCGGACAGTATGTTGCTCGATTCGCTGGCGCTGGAGATCCAGCGCTCCCTCGACTATCTGGCGGGCCAGCTGAAGTTGCCCGAGCTGGGGCAGATGCAGTTTGCCGTCGCCTCGCCCTTTATCGGTACCCTGGTGCGCCACATGGAGCAGACCTTCGGCTTTGCCGTCTCGGCCATGGCCAACAAGGGGGTGCTGGCTGGCGTCGAATACCTCTCGGCCTATGCCGCCGCCATCGGGGAGGATGCGTGATGAAACGTCAGATAAACCTCTATGGCGCCGAGTTTCGTCCCAAACGGCAGTGGGCCAGCCTCAATCAGATGGCGCTGGTATGGGGCTTTGCGCTGCTGCTGATCCTGTTGACGGGGGTCGGTTACAGCTGGCAGCAGCAGCAGGTCAGCCGGGCGCTGGCGCAGCGCTCTGCCGAGCTGGAACTCAAACGCAGTGAGGCGCAGCGGCTCGATGCCGAGCTGGCGCGCCATCAGGCTGATCCCCGGTTGCAACAGCAACTGGTCAACAAGCAGGATGAGCTGACGGCCAAGCAGGGGCTGATGCGCCAATTGGGCAGCCTGACCCTGCAAAAATCCCAGGGCTACGCCAGCGTGATGGCGGATCTCTCCCGCATTCGCAACAGCAACCTCTCGTTGCAGCGCATCGAGATCAACGAAGGGCGGATCAACCTCTCCGGCTTTGCCGGACGCAGTCAGGATGTGCCGGCTTGGGTCAACCGCTTCAAGCAGACCCCGAGTCTGGTAGGCAAGGAGTTTGGTGAACTGACCCTCGGCCGTGACAAGGAGGGTCGCCTGACCTTCCAGTTGAGCGGCATTGCGCGGGAGAAACCCTGATGAACCTGAAAACACAATGGCAGGCATGGGGCCAGCGTATCGCCGTGTTGAGCCAGCGAGAGCGGGTGTTGATCCTGCTGACTGGTCTGGTGCTGCTGGGCGCGGCCGGACTCTACGGCTGGCTCGATGGCGCCGATACTCGCCTGCAGCAGGATCGCATGGCCCTGAGCGCCGCCGAGCGCGACCTCGAGATCATGGAGCTGGAAAACCTCGGCAAACAGGCCCGGCTCAAGCGGGATCCCAATCAGGGAGTTCGCGACCAGCTGGTGCAGGTCGAGGCGGATCTGGCCCGGATCGACGATGAGCTCAAGGCCCAGACCGTCGATCTGATCCCGGCGCACGAGATGCCGCTGGTGCTGGAGGCGCTGCTCTCCCGCTCCGCCAACCTTCACATGCTGGCCCTCAGTTCGCTGGAGCCGACCCCGCTGATGGCGGGGGAGCAGAAGGTCAATCTCTACAAGCATGGTATCCGGCTTCAGCTTGAAGGCGGCTATTTCGATGTGTATCAATATCTTAAAGCGCTGGAAGCCTTGCCGCGTCACTTCTACTGGAAGCAGTTCGACTATCAGGTCAAAGCCTATCCCGGCGCGGTGGTGGAGATGGAGATCTACACCCTGAGTACCAGCAAGGAGTTTATCCGTGGCTAGAGTGTTTGCGTTGTGCTGTTGCCTGTTCAGCTTGCTGGTACAGGCGGAGCAGGTCGAAGTATTGCAGGATCCCACCGCGCCGCTGGTGGATGTGGCGGTTGGCGCCCGTGCGACCGGCGAGAGCAGCGCCGGTTTGCCGAAGCTGCAGAGTGTGGTGCTGGGCAATGGCCCGGCACTGGCGGTACTCAATGGCAAGAGTTATCGGGTCGGACAACAGGTGGACGGCTATACGCTGGTGGCCATCAATGCCGATGCCGTGGTGCTGGAAAAGGCGGGAAAACGCCATGCGGTAACACTGTTTGCCAGCAAGATCCGGGTTTGAGTCGTGCTTGCCTCTCGAGAGGTGAATCGGCTTTATCGAGTTTAATTGCAAGTCAGGGTGCCCTAATTACATGAAAAAACACCGTCTCTGTCTGATCACCGTGGCCATGATGGCTGCAGGCTGTACCACGTATCAGCACCCCGAGCCGACCCAGGCGAAGGATGCTCTCAAACAGGCCATGAACGAACAGCAGAAACAGGCTGCCCCTCTGACCGCGTTGCCCAAATCGGTGCAAAGTGAATTGCTGCAGCTGAACCGGCCGCAGATGCCGGTCGGCATGCCGGAGAAGCGGCTGCGTATCGCGGCTCACGATGTGGAGGCGGTGGAGTTTTTCGGTTCCCTGTTCAAGGGCTCCCGCTACAGCGTGGCGGTTCACCCCGGGGTGGCCGGGCTGGTCTCCGTCGAGCTCAAGGATGTGACTCTGCCAGAGGTGCTGGCGGTGGTGGGCGACATGTACGGCTTCGACGTGCAGCGCAAGGGCAATGTCTTCCATATCTATCCGGCGGGTCTGCGTACCGAAACCATCCCGGTCAACTACCTGATGATGTCCCGTCGTGGCCTCTCCCGCACCTCGGTCAGCACCGGCGGGGTGACGGCCAATGACAGCAATAACAGCAGCGACAGCAGTTTTGACAGTGCATCGAACAACAACAGCACCAATAACTCCTCCGGCAACAACTCGAACGGCGACAGCAGCAATGGCACCCGTATCGAGACCGATACCAACAGCGACTACTGGACCGATCTGCGCGACTCCCTGCAGACCCTGATTGGCACGGGTGATGGTCGTGCGGTGATCACCAGCCCGCAGGCGGGTCTGGTCACCATTCGCGCCTACCCGAAAGAGCTCAAGGCTGTGCGTGAATTCCTGAATCAATCCGATAGTCACCTCAAGCGGCAGGTGGTGCTGGAGGCGCGGATCATTGAAGTTGCCCTCAACGAAGGGTATGAGCAAGGAGTGGACTGGAGCGGTCTCTCCGCCAGCTGGGATGGCAACAAGGGGATTACCGGTGGCGGTTCACTGGCCAATACCCAGTTACCCACCACCCCTAATCAGATCTTCACTGCACTGGGTGGCGGCGCCGGTTTCAAGGTCTCTGACGGCAACTTCAATGTAGCGGTCAACCTGCTCAAGACTCAGGGCGATGTGAATACCCTCTCCAGCCCCCGTGTCACCGCGACCAACAACCAGAAGGCGGTGATCAAGGTGGGGACGGACGAATATTTCGTCACCAATGCATCGACAACAACCGTGAGCACGACGAGCGGTGATCGAACAACTCCCAATGTAGAGTTGACCCCTTTCTTCTCAGGTATTTCTTTGGATGTAACACCACAGATCGATGAAGAGGGGAAGGTGCTGCTGCATATCCATCCCTCCGTTATCGATACTGAAGAGCAAACCAAGACCATAAAGGTGACAGACAGCGATACGCTGGTGTTGCCGTTGGCGAAAAGCTCCATTCGAGAGTCCGATACCGTGGTGCAGGCCAATAACGGTGACATTATCGTTATCGGCGGCCTGATGAAGACCGACAAGCAGGAGATCGTCAGCAAGGTGCCGCTGCTGGGGGATATTCCCTGGGTGGGTGAAGCCTTTACCAACCGCCGCGAGAGCACCAAGAAGGTGGAGCTGGTGATCATGCTCAAACCGACCGTGGTGGAGAAAGATACCTGGCAAAACGAGCTGCAACGCTCTTCCGAGCTGCTCGACAAGTGGTATCCGGCCAAGGGCTGACCCATGACACCAGATGCGGTCACCCTTATCCCGAACGGCCTGTGCTGCCTTGCCAGCACAGGCTGCTTGCTTGCCGTGGCAGGTGAGGTCTCATGTACCTGACCCACTTCGGCCTGCAGGAGGCACCGTTCAGCCTCACTCCCAATACCGGCTTCTACTACGGCCTGCCGCCTCACGAAGAAGCGCTGCAGGTGCTCAACTGGGCGCTGGCGCAGGGGGAGGGCTTTATCAAGGTGACCGGCGAGGTGGGTACCGGCAAGACCCTGCTCTGCCGCAAGTTGCTCAGTGAGCTGGGTTCGGAAGCGCGTCCGGTGCGGCTTGCCTGGTTGCCCAATCCCCACCTCACTCCGGCCGAACTGCGCATCGCGCTGGCGCTGGAGCTGGGGTTGGCGGTACGGGATCAGAGCGAGCTGGATCTGACCGATCGTATCCATCGTCACCTGATCAGCCTGCACCAGCAGGGCAGTCGGGTGGTGGTGCTGATCGACGAGGCGCAAGCGCTGCCGGACGAGACCCTGGAGGCGATCCGCCTGTTCGGCAATCTCGAGACCGAATCGAGCAAGCTGCTGCAGATCGTGCTGTTCGGCCAGCCGGAGCTGGATGCCAGACTGGCCAAGCCTCATCTGCGCCAACTGCGCCAGCGGATTGGCTTCTCCTACTGCCTGCGGCCGCTGCGTTTTGACGAGACTCGCGCCTATCTGGAGCACAGATTGCAGGTCTCCGGTTACCGCGGGGCACCGCTGTTTGCAGGTCGAGCCATGCGTCTGTTGTGGCGCGCATCGCGAGGGATCCCGAGACTTATCAATATCCTGGCGCAGAAGTGCCTGATGCTGGCCTATGGTCAGGGTGTGCGTCAGATCGATAGCCATCTGGTACGGCTCGCCATTCGCGATACCGACGATGCCAGCCGCTTTGCGCCACGGCGCTGGTGGCCCCTGTTACTGTTGCTGGGGTGCGCCCTGGCTTATGGAGTCTGGCCATGAGTGTCATCAACCAGATGCTGAAAGATCTGGATCGGCGCCAGCAAGGATCCGAAGGTGCTGCCGTCTATATTGCCCCTGCGCGCCAGCAGGGATGGTGGATGTTGCTGCTGACCCTGATCTGCGGTCTGGCACTGGGGATCTTTGGTTGGCGAACCTGGATCTACTGGCAGCAGACCCATATCGTGACGGCTGCCAGTGAAGTGATCGCCCCCGATGTGGTGGCAAGGGCCGCCGCGCCCGTCAGCCAGCCCGAGCCGGTCGAGGTGGCGGCCGCGCTGCCGTTGCCAAGTCAGGACGAGGTGAATGATGAGGCAGGCGAGAGTGACTCGGATAGCATGGCCGACGGTGCGCCCTTTGATGCCTCCAGCGATGTTGACGAGTCCGGGCCGACCGATGAAGAGCTGCAGCCCGAGCTTTACGCCGAACTGGCGGCAGAGCAGCAGGCAGTTGCCAGCGCGCCGCGCAAACCGAGCGTATTGAAGATCGAGACGGTGGTGCTGTCGGCCAAGGAGCTGGCGGCACTGGCGGAGCGCAAGGCGACTACCGCCATGGCCAAGGGAAGCCTGCGGGATGCGCAGGACAACTACTATCAGGTGCTGGCCCACGATCCCTACAATCAGGGAGCGCGCGAGCAGCTGGCGGGGCTGCTCTACGGCGAGGGCCGCCTGACCGAGGCGCGTCAGCTGCTGGAGGAGGGGATCCGGCTCGATCCCCAACAGGCCGATTTTCGTCTGCTGCTGGCCCGCCTTGCCATCAGCGAGGGGCAACAGCAGCAGGCGCTTGGCTGGTTGTCCGGTTATCAGCCGGATCTCGCCAGCAACATGGACTATTACGCGACCTGGGCCGGGCTGACTCAGGAGCTGGGCCAGAATGCCGATGCGGCGGCGCTCTATGTGAAGCTGCTGCGTCAGCAGCCGGATCAGGGCCGCTGGTGGCTTGGCCTCGGCGTGGCCGAGGATGGTCAGGGCCACAGCCAGCGGGCGCTCGATGCCTATCGCAACGCCTTGCTGCACGGCAACCTCGGCGAGGCGTCGACCAACTGGCTGGAACAACGAATTGGTCAACTAACCCCTTGATAAACAGCAGGTTCGATTAGCTAAGCCTAATCGGATGCGGCAACGGGTGTGAAGTAACAGAGATCGGAGCAAACATGGCACAACCCAGACTGAAAATGCGCCTCGGCGACCTGCTGGTACAAGAGCAGATCATCTCTGATGATCAGCTGCAGCTTGCCCTGCAGCAGCAGCGTCAGACCGGCCGCAAGCTGGGCACCACCCTCATCGACCTCGGCTTTATCAGCGAGGTGCAGCTGTTGCAGTTCCTCGCCCGCCAGCTGGATGTGCCCTTCTTCGATCTCAACAACCTCACCATCGACGCCGCCGCGGTGCCGCTGCTGCCCGAAGTGCAGGCGCGCCGTTATCGGGCGCTGGCGGTCAACCTTACCGACGACAAGGTGACGGTGGCCATGTCTGATCCGGCCGATCTGAGCGCACTGGATGCCGTCGCCGCCCTGCTCAGCCCGCGCATCATGGTGCTGGCGGTGGCGCGGGAAGGGCAGCTGCTGGAGTATTTCGACCGCCTCTATCGCCGTACCCGCGAGATTGAGAGTTTCGCCGAACAGTTGCAGGAGGAGTATCAGGACTCCGGCTTTGAGCTGGGCTCCAGTAACCTAGGGGCCAACGACGAGGGGGAGGCAACGGTGGCTAAGCTGCTGCGCTCCCTGTTCGAGGATGCGGTTCAGGTGGGGGCGTCGGATATCCACATCGAACCGGACGAGAAGGTGCTGCGTATTCGCCAGCGGATCGACGGTATCCTCCACGAGAATATCCTCAACGAGGTGCGGATCGCCCAGGCGTTGGTGCTGCGCCTCAAGCTGGTGGCGGGGCTCGATATCTCCGAGAAGCGCTTGCCGCAGGATGGCCGTTTCAACATGAAGGTGCGCGGTCGCGATGTGGACGTGCGGATGTCCACCATGCCGGTGCAGTATGGCGAATCTGTGGTGATGCGTCTGCTCGATCAATCCTCTGGCATCTTGTCGCTGACCGAGACCGGCATGCCGCCGGAGATCCTGACCCGTTTCCGTCGCCAGCTCAAACGCCCGCACGGGATGATCCTGGTGACCGGCCCGACCGGTAGCGGCAAGACCACCACCCTCTATGGCGCCCTCTCCGAGCTCAACCAGTCCAGCAACAAGATCATCACGGTAGAAGACCCGGTGGAGTATCGTCTTTCCCGCGTCAATCAGGTGCAGGTCAACCCCAAGATCGGCCTCACCTTCTCCAACGTGCTGCGCTCCACCCTGCGTCAGGATCCGGACATCCTGCTGGTGGGGGAGATGCGGGACAACGAGACGGTAGAGATCGGTCTGCGTGGCGCCATCACAGGTCACCTGGTGCTGACCACCCTGCACACCAACGATGCGGTGACCAGTGCCTTGCGCCTTATCGACATGGGGGCGCCTGGCTATCTGGTGGCGAGCGCCCTGCGGGCGGTGGTCGCCCAGCGGTTGGTGCGGCGGGTATGTGAGCACTGCGTTGAGGAGAAGGCGCCCGACGAAGGGCAGGCCACCTGGCTCACCGTACTCTCCGGCGAGGCGCCCGGCCAACACACCTATCACAAGGGCCGGGGTTGCCAGAGCTGCAACTTTACCGGTTATTCCGGCCGGATCGGGGTCTACGAGCTGCTGGAGCTGGATCAGCCGATGATGGATGCCCTGCGCCGCAACGATGCGGAAGGGTTCGCCAAGGCGGCCCGTCAACACGAACACTACCGGCCGCTTGCCCTCACAGCCCTCGATTATGCCCGTCAGGGGATCACCTCGGTGGATGAGGTGCTGCGACTGGCCGAGGATTTGGGGTAAGCGATGGCTAACTTTGCCTACAAGGGGCGTGACAGCCAGGGCAACGCGACCAGTGGCGTGGTCGAAGCGGCCAACGAGATGGCGGCCGCCGAACAGCTGATGCGCCGTGGCGTGATGCCTACCGAGCTCAAACCGGGCAAGGCCAAATCCGCTGCCATCGACTGGTCACTGTTGCTGGAAGGGGGCGTCAAGCTGGATGAGCTGGTGATCTTCAGCCGCCAGATGTATGCCCTGACCCGGGCCGGGATCCCGATCCTGCGTGCCATTGCCGGGCTGGAGGAGAGCACTCACAGCAAGCCGCTCAAGCGGGCGCTTCATTCGCTGGGGGAAGATCTCGGCAACGGTCGCCCGCTTTCGAGCTCGATGCAGGCGCACCCCAAGGTATTCAGCAGCCTGTTTGTCGCCATCATCCATGTGGGTGAGAACACTGGTCAGCTGGAAGAGGCCTTCTTGCAGCTCGCCAACTATTTCGAGCTGGAGCTGGAGACTCGCAAGCGGATCAAGACCGCCATGCGCTACCCCAGCTTCGTGATGATCGCCATTGGTATCGCCATGGTGATCCTCAATATCATGGTGATCCCGGTGTTTGCCGGCATGTTCGCCAAATTCGGGGTGGAGTTGCCGCTGGCGACCCGCATTCTGCTTGCCACCTCGCACTTTTTTGTCAACTACTGGTGGCTGCTGCTAGCCATTCTGGCTGGGATGGTGTTCGGTTGGCGCCGCTGGGTCGCCACCACCAAGGGCAAGCTGACCTGGCACCGCTGGCAGCTCAAGTTGCCGATCGTCGGCACCATCATAGAGCGCTCCCTGCTGGCCCGTTTTGCCCGCAGTTTTTCCATGATGCTCAAGGCAGGGGTGCCGCTGAACACGGCGCTGACCCTGGTGGCCGATGCAGTAGATAACGCTTATATGGCGGGGCGGGTACGGGATATGCGCGCCGGTATCGAGCGGGGCGAGAGCCTGCTTCGCACCGCCAGCAGCAGCGGCCTGTTCACTCCGCTGGTGATGCAGATGATCGCCGTGGGGGAGGAGACCGGTCAGGTCGATGACCTGCTGCACGAAGCGGCCGAGTATTACGAGCGGGAGGTGGATTATGACCTCAAGAGTCTCACCGCCCGCATCGAGCCGATCCTGATCGGGATCGTGGCGGTGATGGTACTGATCCTGGCACTGGGTATCTTCACCCCCATGTGGGACATGATGCGCGCAGTTCGCGGCAAGTAACTCGGCATCTTCACGCCTGAGTGGTGGGACATGATGGGAGCTGTAAGAGGCAAGTGATCGGTGGAGTCGAGGGCTGGATGAGCAGACAGACGCAGCAAGATGATCGCTGGCTGACCGGATATCGGCGGATCGCCGTGATCATTCTGCTGATGATGATTGTTGCTACGTTGGTGCGTAGCTATCAGGGCCACCGGGAAGAGGCGCAGCAGCTCACCCTCACTTTACTGGGGGAGCAATTTGCCGAGCGGGCACAGCGTTTGCACGGCATTTGGCTCGATGAACGGCGTCCGCAGACACTGCATGTCGCCGGCAAGGGGTGGCAGTTTGATGCCCGAGGGTGGCCCCTGGGGCTGGTGCCGCTGCAATCCCCTTCGGAAAATTGCCGTCAGTTGTGGCTGGCTCTGATGGGTGAGACGAAGGGGGGCATGCCTCCCCTGCAGGTTCTGGCCCGCCCCGATGGCAATGGCTGCGAGATGGGGTGGGATGGTTATTGGCTGGTTTATCAGTTTTCTGACGGGCGGGTGATGAAAAAGCCTTGAATGAAACTAATCATATGACCCAACTACATGATTTTTTTGGGCCTGCATGAAATAATGTGGGGCATTACGGAGGGAGCATGACAATGAAACCAATGGCACCAACAATGCCGGAAAACGGGATGAGGAGACAGTCTGCCGGCTTTTCCCTCATTGAGCTGGTGATCGTTATCGTGATCCTGGGGATCCTGGCGGTGACTGCACTGCCGCGCTTTCTCGATGTGACTGACGAAGCGAAAAAGGCCAGCGTGGAAGGGGTCTCTGGCGGTTTTGCTACCGGCGTTTCGCTGGTGCGGGCGCAATGGGAGGCGGAAGGTCGCGCCAAACAGGACAGTCTCAATACCGTGTTCTATGACGGTAGTCGCTTCTATCTGACCACACCGACCGAGACCCAGGTCAGCAACGGCGAGCTGTCGCCCGGCTATCCGATGGATACCATTGCAAGCGGTAATCCCGATGTGGATCCGGCCAATCTGACCGCCGAACGTTGTCTCAATATTTGGGAGGGGTTACTGCAAAACCCGCCCAAGGCTACGGCCAGCTTCAATGAAGTGCGCGGTAGCGGCAATGACCTGAAATACTATGCCACAGTAAGCAGTAATGGACTGGATTCGGTCTGCCGTTACTATTTGGTCAATAGTTTGAGTAAGGGCAGTGATGGCAAGTATCAGGATCCGCAAGGCAAGACTGATGCATTTATGAGTTTCAGTTACCGTCCGGCGTCCGGTCAGGTGACCACCAATATTAACTGACAGAGGAAAGTGAAATGAAAAAACAGGCGGGTTTTACCCTGATCGAACTGGTTATCGTGATCATCATTCTGGGTATTCTGGCGGTCACCGCTGCACCCAAGTTCCTGAATCTGCAGGATGATGCTCGTAAGTCTGCTGCACAGGGGGTGCAAGCTGCATTGCAAAGTGCTTCAGGTTTGGTTTACAGCAAAGCGGTACTAAGTGGATATGAGACCAATGCTGGACCGATCTCTATGGCAGCCCCAATCGAAAAAGTTGCTGTAGCATATGGGTATCCGACTGCTGCGACAATCAGTGAAGCGGTGTCCCTGGATGGCTGGCAAGTGTCCGGCGCTGTTTCTAATAACACGATCACTTTTGTACCGAATGGTAAAGGTGATAGCTGTTCTGTGACTTATAAACAAGTGACAGTTTCTAGCGGTACGCCGACTATCAGCTTGGTTGGCTGTAAGTAATTGGACGATGGGAAGGGTGGGAGTCAATTCCTGCCCTTTCTGTTTATATGTTCGATTCAACTCATAAGGGCTTTACCCTGATTGAACTGGTACTGGTGATCCTGTTACTCGGGATTCTGGCCGCCTTTGCCGTGCCGAAATGGCTGGGCAAAGGCGGCTTTGAAACTCAAACCGTGCGCGACGAGCTGCTGACCCGGCTGCGGCTGGTACAGACCGTCAATATGCATGAGCCCACCAACCGCTGTACCCAGCTGGTGGTTGCCTCTCCCCGTTTTGCCCACCGAACTTATGCTGCGTGTCCCGCCAGCGATGATCTGGATACCAATAGTGGCTGGACTCCCCAGTTGGAGACCCGTGGTCGACTGGTTACGCCCTCTGCCGGTATCTCCATCTCCCTAGATAACAACAACCGCTTCGTGCTGCGCTTCGATCAGATGGGCAGACCGCTAGGCAACTGTGCCAACGGTTGTACCTTGCTGGTGAGTGATGGTCGCGAAACCAGCCGTATCCAGATTGAGTCTGAGGGGTTTATCCATGAGATCCCTTAAACGCGGTTTCACCCTGATTGAGCTGATCGTTGGCATAGTGCTGCTGGCGGTGGCTTTGACCGGCATTTTGGGGTTGCTTATCAATCAGGCGCCGCAGGCGGTAGACCCGGTGCAGCAGGTACGCGCCGCCCAGCTGGCCCAGCGCCTCTCCGGCGAGATCTTGCAAAAGTCGTTTGATGAACATTCGGATCATAACGGTGGTCGTTATCGTTGTGGCGAGCAGGTGGCAGGGGTGACCATCTCTTCCTGCTCCACCAGTTATGGTCCGGATGGCGAGCCCGCATCCTATGCCTATAACGATGTGGATGATTTCGATACCGCAGGTAACTGGGTGGATGCCAACACGCTGACCCAAACTGAGGTGGGAGTCAGCAGCGAGGAGTATCGCAACTATCAGGTGAAAATTGCGGTGAGTGGAGCCGATTTCAGCGATGGCACCTTCAAGAGTTGTGTCGCCCCCTGCTCTGTGGGCAAGCGCATTGATCTGCAGATCAAGCTACCGGATCAGAGCGTGCTCGACTTCTCCTTCTATCGGGGGAATTACTGATGGATCGCTCCGCTATCAGGTGTTGCCTGTCTACCAGAATTTCAGCGCCCCTAGCCAACTCCGGCGCCAGATTACGCCTAGCGGCTAATCGAACCTACCGCAAACCTCGGGGTAACCGTGGCTTTACCTTGGTCGAGCTGGTGATGGTCATCCTGCTGCTCGGGATAATGGCGACCTTTACCAGCCAGTTTATCGGTATCGGTACCCAGATTTATGGTGATGCCAGCAGCCGTGAGCAGCTGATGAGCGATGCCCGCTTCGCCATGGAGCGGCTTAACCGCGAACTGCGTGATGCGGTGCCGGGCTCGGAGCGGATCGAGACGACTGGCGGGACATGGGACGACACCGGTGCCTGTTTGCGGTTCTGGCCCATCAGCACCTCGAGCCGCTATCTGGCACTTAACCGCGCCATGTCGGGGAGCACGGCTACCCTTGAGCTGGTGATGGCGACCCCGGCTTCTGCTGCCAATCCGCTGGATGTGGATGCCACCGCCGTTAAAAAAGACGATCAGCTGATTGTATTCCCCGTGCCGGACAAAAATGTCGGTTCGCTTACTGCAGGCTGTGATTATGGCCGCTGCGTAGCCAGGGTTACCGATGTGCTGACGCCCGTATCCGGAGCGCAAACTATCCGCTATACCAGTGCCGAGAGTCTGACTGGCCTCTCTCCCGGCAGCCGGGTCTACTTTGCCAACCAGCAGGTACGTTACTGTGTGGAAGGAAACACGCTGACCCGTGCCACAGCCCCCATTGGAGCATCCTTACCTGCACAGGGCGTGTTGATGGCGGATTCCCTTCGTATTGGCACCTTCTATCGGGAAACCTCGGCGTTTAACGCCGAAGGGGAGTTTGGCATGCGCTTTGTCTTCGAGCGCAAGGGGGAGTCGGTCACCTTCAACCACAAGATAGAGGTGTTCAATGTGCCCTGATCCACAGGCTTTCGGACGGATGCGAGGCAGCGCCTTGATGATCGCCCTGTTTGTGATTGTGGTGATGGCACTGCTGGCGGCTGCCATGGGCCGTTTTCTGGTCGATAGCGGCGAGAAAAATACCGTGGAGGTGCGCAGCGTGCGTGCCCTGCTGGCCGCCCAGAGCGGGCTGGAAGTAGCGCTCTATCGGTTGTTCCCCAAGCGCACGCTTGCCCAACCGACCCCCCCAGCGGTCTGCCTGGCAAGCAGCCCACTGAGCTTTGCCAGCACGCCCGGACTGACCAACTGTCAGGCTGTGGTTCGTTGCGCCACGGTGCCGGTGACCTATAACGGATCTGTGACCAATGGCTATCGTCTCGAGAGTGTCGGAACCTGTGCCAGCTCTGACCTTAACAGTGCCAACCCTGATTTTGCCGTGAGCCGAACCCTGATGGTCGAAGCTTATGATGGAGGAACTCCCTGATGCGCAATTTATTTCTGCTCATTTGCTTATACATCATGGTCTCACCAGTTTGGGCGGCAATTGATTGTAATAGTATTTTCCCTGGACCGATTCAGAGCCATGATGCAGACGGAACTCTTTATATGCAAGGTGGTGCTCGTGTAGATAACTACAATGGACTTGAAGTATGTTTTAAGAAAGTTAGGGCCTATAACGAAGAGATGAATTCGTTAGCTTGTGGCACAGGTAAGTGTGAGATAACCGGTATTTCGAGTAAAAAACAGGTTAGTCTGATAATGCCTGGTGGGACAGATAACAAAACCTATTCAATACCAAGTTGGGGAAACCCTTCCCAAGTTGTACTAGGGCAAACGTCTAACTATGGTAAGGCCGTTGGTTCGCGTTGGGATGCAGGTCAGATTACTGTATCTGGAAACATAGGTGGGTATGATGGTCGCCCAGGATCTTTGGGTTTTTCTGATTTTTACGATACATATGTCATTAAAGGATTAACAATACAGAATAAGGGAGTTGTAACCTTAATTTCAGGTAAGACATATGTCATTGACGGCAACCTAAAATTGAGTTCCGGTGAGATCAAACTGATAGGTAGTGCTCCAACACGCCTTTTCGTTAAAGGCGACTTTGATGCTTATAGTGATACTCAGCTGTCAGCTAATTCAGATATGGAGGTTTACATATCCGGAGCAGTGACACTCACAGGTAATAATGTCTTAGCTGGCTCTTACTATGTTGAGGGTAATGCTACTTTTGAGAATGATGTGACTCTTTTTGGTCGAGTGAGTGCGAAGAATGTCAACTTGAAGGGCAATAGTAAGGTTATATACGATGGTGGTGTGCCTCCATTTAAATGTGAGAGTTCAGAAACCTTTGATTCAGCAAATTCGCTGGCTATGTGGGCATTATCTGCGGCAGCCCAAAGTACACTGCCTTCAGTCAAAAATGGGCGACTGCAATTAACCACTAATGACAACAGCCAATCTACGGCTGCGACTTACAAGATGCTGTTCCCTGGCGCTGACAATCAGGTTGTTCTGGAGTTTGATCACTTTGCATACGGTGGATCAGGGGCTGATGGAATGGCCGTTGTTTTGTCAGATGGTTTAGTGACAGCGCAACCAGGTGCGGCTGGCGGGCCTCTCGGTTATGGCGCGCGCAGCAATGTCAACGGTTTTGCCGGTGGTTGGTTAGGTATCGGTCTTGATGAGTATGGGAACTTTTCTACTGAAGGTGGGCCAAGGGGGGCTGGACCTGGGGCTCGACGCCCCCAGTCTGTGGTGATCCGAGGTTCGGGTAGTGGTACCTCGGGTTATAGTTATCTTGCAGGTGCTTGTATAAATGGAACCCAGAATACCGGTTCTTGCCTCTCGCCAAGAGTCGATGGGAACGGTAGTGCTAACCCAGTGCATCGTTACCGGATTGAAGTTGACTCGCGCCAGAGTAATAAAACCTTTGTAGAAGTCAGTCGCCGTACCAGCGGAAATCAATTCACCATCCTCATTCCTCGCTTTGAGCTAAAAGGTCAGGTAACGACGCCCAATGATTTTCAGCTCTCTCTGACGGGCTCGACTGGCGGTTTAACCAATTTCCATGAGCTCGATAATTTTCAGGTATGTGCGCTAAAAAGTCGGCCATTGAATGTGCAGATCGATCACTTTCGTTTTGACTACAGTCGTGTGCCGCTGACCTGTAATCCACAAGATGTCACGCTAACGGCCTGTGCTAATAGTGACTGTTCGGTTCAATATAAAGGTCCTGTGACTGCTTATCTGTTACCTAAAAAACTTGCGCAAGGAGAGTGGCGCGACAGTCAGGGCAACGTGTTAGCCAATGATCAAGTGACGTTCAGCGGCGGGAAAGTGGATCTGCGCTTACGCAGCCCGATTAAAGGCAAGATAACACTGGGAGTAGAAGGATCCACGCCCGCGACCAGACCTTTAAGCTCGACTTTGTGCAGGATGGGCAGTGGTGCCTATTCGATCGGTGCTTGCACAATCGACTTCGCTGACAGTGGTTTTATCTTTGATGTGCTGGATACCTATTCCAACCAGCCTCAGGATGTGACTATCAGTGCGGTCAAAAAAGACGACATTACCAAGCAATGTGTGCCTGGATTTACCGGCGTGAGGTCTGTCGGCTTTTGGGGAACGTACAACAATCCAAATACCAATAGCTTTGGTAGCAAGATCTCCATCGATGGCAACGCTATTGCAACTTATGCCGGCAGTGTTTCTTCACCAACACCAACCACCCTCAACCTGACTTTTGATAATCAGGGTAAAGCGACCTTGAAAAAAGTGACCTACCCGGATGCGGGTCAGATGCAGCTTTCAGCCAGTCATAATGGCAGTGGTGAGACGGAGGGTCTGGTGATGACGGGGGCCGACACGTTTGTGGCACGTCCTGTCGGCTTGTGTATAACCCCTCCGCAAGGGGTCTGCGCGGTGGGTGACAGCAGTTGTCCGGTATTCAAAAAAGCAGGGGAAACGTTCCTGGTAGATATCAAGGCGATGGCCTGGGAGTCGGCCAATGATGGGGATATCTGCGTAGGGAATCAGACTACGCCCAACTTTGCCCTGCCCAATATTGCTCTGGGCAGTACGCTGGTGGCACCCAATCCGGGCACCAATGCAACGCTGGGTACTACCACCTATAGCCATGTGGCTGCGGCCAACAGTGCCAATAGCGTTAGCCAGACCGTGAGCGAGGTGGGAGTGTTCCGGATGACGGCGACGCCACCGGCGGCAAAGCCGCCAGAAGGAAGCACTGTATCTACGGGCTATTTCGGCTATACCATCCCTCCCGCCAGCAGCGTGCCGGTGGGACGTTTTGTCCCTTGGGATTTCAATTTGCTGAGCGGGGTGCTTACTCCTGCTTGCGGGCAGTTCAGCTATATGAGTCAGCCATTCGGGGTCAAGATGACGGTACAGGCTCGTAACAAGAGTGCCGGGGTGACCAAAAACTATGGTGGCGAGTTCGCGAAGGGGCGGCTCTATCTGGTGGCAGGCAATAATCATGATGGGATTGATCGCACGGATCGAGTGGGGAGCATGATGGCCAGCTGGGCATCAGGCGAAGCCAATATTGACAGCCAGAGCCGCTTTGCCCGGCTTTCTGAGCGCGATCCCGGCCTGACTACTCCCGAAGAGCCCTTTAAGTTACTGCGTTTTGGCCTGCAAGTGCTTGATGAGGAGTCACCCTCAGTCACTTTCATGGCTGATGCTGACCTGAATCCTGGCATCAAGAATGGTTGTACCAAAGGGGTTAACTGCAATGCCAAGCAGTTGACGATTCCTACGCGGGTGAATAACACCATGACGGCTTATTATGGCCGCCTGCAGGCTGGTACGGCGGCCGGTCTGGCCTCGGCGCCGCTGGCCATTCCACTGCAGATGCAATATTACGAAGGAGGCAACTGGCTGCAAAACAAGGAAGATCAATGTACCCAGCTCTCTTTGGCCAATCAGGGGTTCACTTTCCTCAATCCGAGTCACACCTTTGATGCGGCGACTCGCGAGCTGAATTTGGGGGCGGGTCGCAAGATCAAGCTGGGGTTGGGCAGTTCGGCACCGGGTGGGGATGCTGCACTGGCGAAAGATGGGGAGATCTTGTTCCACTTTGCCAAGCCGGACATCTCGGTGCGCATCCCCTACAAGGTCGAATTGGCAAAACAGCCGTCGCAGCCCCTCTGGTTGTCTGACCCAACGAGTGCCAATGACGGCAACCTGCAAGGTGAGGCCATTTTCGGCTCCAGCCGGGGTAATGACAGAATTATTTATCGGCGCGAAGTATTGCAGTAAATGATGTGAAAGGGGGGATGGCTCAACAGCATCCCCCTAAATCCTTGTTTATTAGTGTTTGCAAGCGTGTGCGAGTGAGTGATGACTCGCATTTTTGTCGCGCCTGATTGATTGGCGACAGTTTGAGCGCTTGCCCATTGGGGTGGGCATTGGTAAAGTTAGCCGGTTTTCTGCACCTCCAAATTCTTAGGATTTCCCGTAGCCATGTTCAAAAAGCTCAGAGGCGTCTTTTCCAACGATCTGTCGATCGATTTGGGAACTGCCAACACCCTGATCTATGTAAAAGATCAAGGGATCGTCCTTAACGAACCCTCAGTTGTCGCCATTCGCCAAGAGCGCGGGAACGCCAAATCGGTCGCTGCTGTCGGTCATGCCGCCAAGCAGATGCTGGGCCGTACCCCGGGCAACATTTCCGCAATCCGCCCGATGAAAGATGGCGTGATCGCCGATTTCTACGTGACCGAGAAGATGCTGCAGCACTTCATCAAACAGGTTCACGACAACAACTATTTCCGCCCCAGCCCGCGTGTGCTGGTGTGTGTACCGTGCGGTTCAACCCAGGTTGAGCGTCGCGCCATCAAGGAGTCCGCACTGGGCGCCGGTGCCCGCGAGGTCTACCTGATCGACGAGCCTATGGCTGCTGCCATCGGTGCCGGCCTGCCGGTATCCGAAGCGACCGGTTCCATGGTGGTTGATATCGGTGGTGGTACCACTGAAGTGGCCATCATCTCTCTGAACGGTGTGGTCTACTCCCAGTCCGTCCGTATCGGTGGCGACAAGTTTGACGAAGCCATCATCAGCTACGTCCGTCGCAACTACGGCAGCCTGATCGGTGAAGCGACTGCCGAGCGCATCAAGCACGAGATCGGCTCCGCCTATCCGGGCGAAGAGGTGCGCGAGATTGAAGTCCGTGGTCGCAACCTGGCTGAAGGTGTGCCGCGCAGCTTCACTCTCAACTCCAACGAAATTCTGGAAGCGCTGCAAGAGCCGCTGTCCGGTATCGTGGCTGCCGTCATGGTGGCGCTGGAGCAGTCTCCGCCGGAACTGGCTTCCGACATTTCCGAGCGCGGCATGGTGCTGACCGGTGGTGGTGCGTTGCTGAAAGATATCGACCGTCTGCTGATGGAAGAGACTGGCATTCCTGTCGTCGTGGCCGAAGATCCCCTCACCTGTGTGGCCCGTGGTGGCGGCAAGGCGCTGGAGTTGATCGATATGCACGGTGGCGATCTGTTCCACTACGAATAAGACCCAAAGCCGGCCAGCGTGCCGGCTCTTTTTTGACGACCCATGAAACCCATTTTTGGTAGAGGCCCTTCGCTTCAGTTACGGTTGTTTCTCGCCGTCATCATCTCCATCGCTGCCATCGTCGCGGATTCCCGCTTCGGTGTGTTTACCCATGTCCGCGTCTACCTCAGTTCGTTAGTCAGTCCCCTGCAATACATGGCCAATGCGCCGGGTACCCTGCTCGACACCATGTCGACCCAGGTGCAGACCCGCGCCGATCTCATCGAGCAGACCAAACAGCAGGAACAGCAGCTGTTCACCCTGCGGGCCCGTCTGCTCAAAATGGATCAGCTGGAGCACGAGAATCAGCGGCTGCGTGAGCTGCTCGGTTCGCCGGTGCACAAGGAGTCCCGCAAGATGGTGGCCGAGCTGCTGTCGGTAGATTCCGACCCCTTCAGCCATCAGGTGCTGATCAACAAGGGGGCGCTGGATGGCGTCTACAACGGTCAGGCGGTGATCAACGATCAGGGGGTGATTGGTCAGGTGCTCCATGTGGGCTCCACCACCAGTCGCGTGCTGCTGATCACCGACTCCAGCCACGGCATTCCGGTGCGGGTGCTGCGCAACGATTTGCGTGCCATCGCTTCCGGCAGTGGCGAGCTCGACAAGCTTGAGCTGCGCAACCTGCCGCGCAACACCGATATTCAGGTGGGTGATCTGCTGGTCACCTCGGGTCTGGGTGGCCGCTTCCCGGAAGGTTATCCGGTGGCGACAGTGACCCGCTCCGAGTATGTGGAAGGCAAGCCTTTCGCCCAGGTCGAGGCCAAGCCGCTGGTGGAGCTGGACAGGCTGCGCTATCTGCTGCTGCTGTGGACCGACAAGAAGCCTGAAGTACATGATGAGGATGGCGAACGGGCGGCTCCCGCTGCGTCCGCCGCAGGAGCCACTCGCTGATGCTAGAACCCGCCAGCGGCAGGATCTGGATCTGGATCTCGATCCTGCTGGCCTTGAGCCTGTCGATCCTGCCGCTTCCTTTTGAATTTGACCCCTTCCGTCCGGACTGGCTGGCCATGGTGCTCATCTACTGGGCGCTGGCCTTGCCGCACCGGACCAACGTTGGCACCGCCTGGGTGGCGGGCCTGCTGCTGGATGTGCTGCTTGGCAGCACCCTCGGCGTGCGGGCGATGGCGATGGCCATTACCACCTATCTGGCGGCCTTCCAGTTCCAGAAGATCCGCAACTTCTCCCTCTGGCAGCAGGCACTGATCATCGGTGGCCTCTCGCTGGTGGGTAAAATGACGGTATTCTGGGCCGAGCATCTGTTCAGCCAGGCCAGTCTCAACTTCTCCTACTTTTGGTCGACGTTGACGACGATGCTAATATGGCCCTGGGTGTTTCTGGTGCTGCGCAAGGTGCGGCGCCGCTTCAATATCAGGTAAATATGAACAAAAACAACGAACCACAACTCTATCTCGCCTCGGCTTCTCCCCGTCGCCGTGAACTGCTGACCCAGATTGGCTACCGCTTCGAGGTGCTGAAACTGGATGTGCCCGAGCAGCGGGAAGAGGGTGAAAAGGCGCAGGATTACGTCTGCCGTCTCGCCCGTGACAAGGCGATGGCGGGCGTGGCGTGTGCGCCGACGGCGTTGCCGGTGCTGGGTGCCGACACCATAGTGGTACTGGGCGACCGGGTACTGGAGAAACCGTCCGATCTGCTTGATGCCAAAGATATGCTGGAGTCCCTCTCCGGCAAGGTGCATCAGGTGATGACGGCGGTGGCGCTGGCCAACAAGGATCGTTGTGACGTGCGTCTGGTCACCACCAACGTGGCGTTTCGCAAGCTGGACGAGGCCGAGATCGAGGCCTACTGGCAGACCGGTGAGCCCTGTGACAAGGCCGGGGCTTATGGCATTCAGGGTATTGCGGGCAAGTTTGTCAGCCGCATCGAAGGGAGCTATAGCGCCGTGGTCGGCCTGCCCCTGCTGGAGACAGACCTGCTGATCAAGCATCATCTGGAACAGCTCAAATAATTTCCCGTCAGCTGTGCTCTGCTGCGTTTCTCCCTTGCGCGCGTTGTACCGGATTGGCTCTATAGAATTCAAAACTGGAACAGGCAAGGTTACTTATGTCGGTAGAACTGCTGGTTAACGTTACCCCCTCCGAAACCCGGGTCGCTCTGGTCGAAAACGGTCTGCTGCAGGAAGTGCATGTAGAGCGTCAGGCCAAACGCGGCATCGTGGGCAATATCTACAAAGGCAAGATCAGTCGGGTGCTGCCCGGCATGCAGGCGGCATTCGTCGATATCGGCATGGACAAGGCGGCGTTTCTCCATGCCTCCGACATCGTGCCGCACACCGAATGTGTGGCGGTGAAGGAGAAGGAGCAGTTTCAGGTCGGCAACATCGCCGAGCTGGTGCGTCAGGGGCAGGACATCATGGTGCAGGTGGTGAAAGATCCGCTGGGTACCAAGGGTGCCCGTCTCACCACCGATATCACCTTGCCATCCCGCTATCTGGTCTTTATGCCGGGCAGTGCCCACGTCGGTGTCTCCCAACGTATCGAGTCCGAAGCAGAGCGGGAGCGCCTCAAGCGTACCGTAGCTGGCTATGTGGACGAGCTGGGTGGCTACATCATCCGCACCGCTGCCGAAGGGGTGGGGGAGCAGGAGCTGGAGCAGGATGCTGCCTTCCTGAAACGGCTGTGGCGCAAGATCCTCGAACGCAAGCAGAAGTATCCACCCTGCAAGATCCTCTACGAGGATCCCAGTCTGGCATTCCGGGTAGTGCGCGACTTCGTCGGTGCCGAGCTCGACAAGATCCGCGTTGACTCCCGCCAGAGCTTCGATCAGCTCAAGCGCTTCACCGAAGAGTACGTGCCTGAGCTGGCCAGCAAGCTGGAGTACTACCCAGGCGAGTCGCCGATCTTCGATCTCTACGACGTGGAGAACGAGATCCAGCGGGCGCTGGAGCGCAAGGTAGAGCTGAAATCCGGCGGCTACCTCATCATCGACCAGACCGAAGCCATGACCACGGTGGATATCAACACCGGCGCCTTTGTCGGCCATCGCAATCTGGAAGAGACCATCTTCAACACCAACGTCGAGGCGACGGCGGCCATCGCCCGCCATCTGCGCCTGCGCAATCTCGGCGGCATTATCATCATCGACTTCATCGACATGCAGTCCGAGGATCACCGCCGCCGAGTGCTGCACAGCCTGGAGCAGGCGCTGTCCAAGGATCGCGCCAAGACCAACGTCAACGGCTTCTCCCAGCTCGGTCTGGTGGAGATGACCCGCAAACGCACCCGCGAGAGTCTGGAGCATGTGCTCTGCTCCGAGTGCCCCGAGTGCAAGGGGCGCGGCCGGGTCAAGACGGTGGAGTCGGTCTGCTTCGAGATCCTGCGGGAGATCATCCGGGTCAATCGTGCCTACGATGCGGATCAGTTCACCGTCTACGCCGCGCCTGCGGTGGCCGACTACCTCCATGGCGAGGAGTCCCACAGTCTGGCTGAGCTGGAAGTGTTCATCGGCAAGCAGGTGCGGGTAGTGAGCGAACCCCTCTGTGGTCAGGAGCAGTTCGACGTGGTGATGATGTAATTGGTCTATCGCTGGCTGAGTCGGGGCTGGTTGGCCCTGGGGGTCCTGTTCGTACTGATGGCCATGCTGGTCACCTTGGTACGGGTCGGGGGCCCTTTGCTGAATCAATACCGAGAGAGTCTGATCCACACTCTGCTGGGCGATTCACAACTCAAGGTCAGCGTGGAGCAAGTGGGGCTGGACTGGACACAGTCCGGGCCCGCCCTCGAACTGCAGCAACTCGCCATCGCCCCGGATTCGGGGCGTTTTGCCGTACAGCTCGGCAAAGCCTGGGTGCATCTCGACTTCTGGCGCACCATTAACGAGCTCAAGCCGGTGTTTGGCGAGCTGATCCTGAGCGATGGCGATATCACCATCGACTTGCGCCAACCGGCTGACGAGAGCCCCTCCGGCGATCCTCAGCAGGGCGCCCTGCTGCGCTTTCTGCTGACCCAGCTCTCTACCTTCGATGTGCACAACACCCGTCTCAGCGTCACCACCTCCCTCGGTGATCTGCGCGCCCTCGACATCGCCCAACTGCGCTGGCAGAACCGTGGCAAGCGCCATCAGGGGGTCGGCAAGGCTTACCTCATCAACGGGGTGGGCGAGAGCACCCTCGATCTGATTCTGGATGTGGACGCCCCGACTGCCCGGCTCGATCGCCTCAAGGGGCAACTCTATCTGGGGGCCCGCCAGCTCGATATCACCCCGACCCTGGCCAAAATCCATGCGGGCGAACCCAAGGTTGCCGGTCAGCTCGACTTCCAGCTCTGGAGCGAGTTTGACAGCGGCAAGCTGGGCAATACCCTGCTGGCGTTTGGCAACAATTACCTGATCTGGAAGGATCCCAAGAAAGGGGATATGCACCGTTTCGGCCTCGATGGTGGCAAGATCCAGCTGCGCCGTGAGGGCACCGACTGGCAACTGGCCAGCCACAACGTCAACTTCAAGCTGGACGGCAAACCCTGGTTGCAGAGCCGCTTGCAGCTGGAGCGGATTGGGGATCGGGTGCAGGGCTATCTGCCCAGCATAGAGTTCGACAAGATCACCCAGATCAGTCAGCTGGTCTCGGCGCTCTACCCCACACTCTGCGAGACCCTGCGCCAGACCAATCCGCAGGGTTCGGTGCAGGATCTGACGCTGCTGGCCAATGCCGATTGGCAGGATCTCTCCCTCAGTGGCCGCTTCAGCAAGGTGCGTCTCAAGGCGTGGCAGGATATACCCGGGATGCAGGATCTCAACGGCGAGTTCTGGCTTACCCCGACCGGCGGTAGTGCCAGATTGGCGCTGGCGAACGACAAGGTGGATCCCGCCCGTCACTTCAAGATGCCGATCCCGGTCGACAACTTCTCGGCCCGCCTCGACTGGTGGCGCGAGGAACAGGGCTGGGTGCTCTACGGGCAGGATATCGCGCTGGATAACCCGGATCTGACCCTGTCCAGCCGTTTTCGCCTCGATCTGTTCGAGCACCCTTTCCTGGCCCTGACCGGCCGCATCGATGTGAAGAATGCGGGCCATGCGGATCGCTACTTCCCGCTGCAGGCGATGGACAAGGGGCTGGTGGATTACCTGAGCGGCGCCATCAAGGGGGGCAAGGCCAAGGGGGCCGACCTGCTCTGGTATGGCGAGTTCAGGGACTTTCCCTACGACAACGGCAAGGGCATCTTCCAGGTGGCGGTGCCGCTGGAGCAGGCAACCTACGAGTTCTTCCCCGGTTGGCAACCGCTTACCGACCTGCAGATCGATCTCTTGTTCCAGAATGCTGGCCTCGATATGCGCAGCCGTTCCACCAAACTCGGCAAGGCGAGCTCCGACTCGGTGCATGCCTGGATCCCGGATCTCTCCCCCGGTGCCCATCTCTATGTGGATGCCAAGGTGCAGGGGGAAGGCAAGGCCATCAGCGACTACCTACAGGACTCCCCGCTGGGCAGTTCGGTAGGTCAGGCGCTGCGGGAGATCGAGATCCGCGGCCCGATGGCCGGTTCGGTCAAGCTCGATATTCCTCTCGATGGCGAGAGCGAGGTGAAGGCGAGCGGCGATGCCACCTTCAGCAACAACAAGGTGCGGGTTGCCAGTCTGGATCTGCCGCTGGAGAAGGTGCAGGGGCGCCTCGAATATGACAACGAGCAGACCCGTTTCAGCAACCTCAAGGCGAGCCTGTGGAACCAGCCGCTGACCCTCGACTATCAGGGGCGCCAGCATCCGGATCACTATCAGGTCGACCTCGATTTCAAGGGGCAGTGGGATAGCCGGCGTCAGCCCACTGCCATCTCTTCGTACGGTATCCTCAACGGTCGCAGCAACTGGGGCGGCAAGCTCGGGTTGACCCTGCCCGAGAGCAAGCCGCTGCGCTTCCAGCTGGCGCTCGACTCCAACCTGCAGGGGATGGGGCTGGATCTGCCGCTGCCGCTGGCCAAGAGCAGCGCCAGCCGGCTGCCGCTCAAGGTGATCGCCCGTGGCCGGGATGGCAGCGCCGACATTCGCGCCGTGCTGGGGGCTGATGTGGATATGCAGACCCGACTGGTCTACGGCGAAGGGGTGCCTTATCTCAGTCGGGTGCGGGTCGATGTGGGTCAGCCGGGCGCCCGGGTAATGCGCGATGCCCCCATGCTGCTCGCCATCAACCAGCAGGAGGCCGATGTGGGCGGCTGGCTGGCGCGACTCAAGCAATGGCTGCCAGCGCAGAACCAGACTGGCAATGCGGTGGTTGGCCCCGCCTTCCTGCCGCAGGAGTGGTGGGTGGATGGACAGCTGGCTCGCGCCTATATCGGCAGTGCCACCCTCAAGGCGGCGCGTTTCACCGTGGGGCCGACCAATCAGGCGACCGAAGTGATGATCGACAGCCCCGATGTGATGGGGGTGATCCGCCTGCCCGCAGTGGCCAATCGCCCGGTGGATGCCAAGTTTGCCCGCATCTACTGGTCCGGCAAGAGTTCGGATCTCAGCCCGGATCCCGATGCCAAGCAGGATAACGCCATCATGGCATCCATCCCCTGGTTGAAGGTGAGCTGTGTCGATTGCCGCTTTGGCGCGTTGCCGCTCGGTGAAGTGAAAGGGGAGCTGGTGCCCGGCGCCAACAAGGTGACCCTCAAGGGGCTGGATGTGCGGCTGGCGGGGAGTCAGCTCACCGGCAGCGTCGACTGGCTGGCCGATGGCAACCGGATGCAGACCCGCGCCCGTGGCAAGCTGACCAGCAACAACAGCGAGCTGCTGCTCAAGCGGCTCGGCTACACCTCGCCCATCGGCGATGCCCCCGGCTCCCTCGCTTTTGATCTGAACTGGCAGGATGTGCCCTATCGCCCGAGCCTGCCGACTCTGGGGGGAAGTGCCAACTATCAGCTGGAGGGCGGCACCCTGCGGGAGGTCAACGATAAGGGGGCGCGACTGCTCTCCCTGCTCAGCCTCGATTCCCTGCTGCGCAAGCTGCGGCTCGATTTTCGCGATGTGTTCGACAAGGGCTTCTACTTCGAATCCATGTCCGCCTCTGCCACCATCAAGCAGGGGCAGGTCAGCAACGATGATTTCTATATGAAGGGGGCGGCAGGCAACCTGCGCGGCGAGGGGATCGCCGATCTGGTGCGCTGGCGGCTCGACTACGAGCTGAGCTTCTCTCCCAATCTGGGGGGCACCCTGCCGGTGGTGGCGGCCTTCTCCATCACGCCGGTCACGGGTCTCTATGTGCTGGCCCTCTCCAAACTGCTGGAGCCGGTGGTGGATGTGGTGACCCGCATCGATTTTCGCATCTCGGGCCCGCTCGACGCACCCAAGCTGATCGAGGCGGGGCGCGATCGCGCGCGCATCAAGCTCAACCAGCAGCAGAAAGAGGCGGTTGACGCCGTTGCCCCCGGCCTGCCGACCCAAGAAGTGACCCCTTTCCTGCTGAGCCCCAAACACGCAGGGCCCGCTCAGCGCTGAACGAGCGGCCCGGCACCATCACAAGGAGTGAGCCATGATCCGACATATCCTGCTGATCGCCTTCAAGCCGGGCACCCAGCCTGCCCAGATAGATGCGGTGCGTAACGCTTTTCTCGCCATTCCCCATCAGGTCAGCGGCGTGACCGCCGTAGAGTGGGGGGAGAATGACAGCCCGGAGGGGAGGGATGGTGGCTTTACCCACAGCGTACTGATGACCTTCGCCGACGAAGCGGCTCGCCAACGCTATCTGCCCCATCCTGATCACGATGCCCTCAAGGCCATCTTCCGTCCGTTGCTGGAGCGCATCATAGTGCTGGATTACACCCTGCAGGCGGGGGATGCTGTCACTGTCTGATGGCCCAAGCGACAAGGAGAACGTCATGTGGTTAGCCGCAATACAGCTGGTATCTGGCCGTCACTGGCAGGATAACCGGGAGCAGATCGCCGCCGAACTGGCGGCCTTGCCCAAAGAGCGGCCGCTGCTGGTGCTGCTGCCGGAGAACTTCGCCCTGTTTGGCGAACGGCAGGGTTATCTGGATGGGGCCGAGGCCATAGGTGAGGGCCCGATCCAGCAGCAACTGGCTGAATGGGCCCGCGATTATGGCATCTGGCTGGTGGCCGGGGCTATGCCGACCACCATCGCAGGTTCCGACCATATCCATACCAGCTCGCTGGTGTTTGACCCAAGCGGTGAGCTCAGGGGCCACTACCACAAGATCCACCTGTTCGACGTGGATGTGGCGGACAATCACGGTCGCTACCGTGAGTCGGAGACCTTCAGCCCGGGGGAGGCGCCTGTGTTGGTGGACTCTCCCTTTGGTCCCCTCGGCCTCTCGATCTGTTATGATCTGCGCTTTCCCGAGCTCTACCGCCAGTTGGCCCGTGCTGGTGCCCGCGTGCTGCTGGTGCCTGCCGCCTTTACCGCCGTGACCGGCGAGGCGCACTGGGAGCCGCTGCTGCGGGCCCGCGCCATCGAAAACCAGTGCTACGTAGTCGCTGCCAATCAGGGCGGTACTCATGAGACAGGGCGCCAGACCTGGGGCCACAGCATGGTGATCGACCCCTGGGGTCGGGTGCTGGCGAGCAAAGAGTCTGGGCGCGGCACTGTGCTGGCGCAGATGGAGCCCGGGCTTATCGATGAATTGAAATGTACCATGCCAGTGCTGCAACACGCCCGTTTGCTCTGATGGTGTGGTGAAAAATTGAAACGCAGCCGTTTGCCCGTGCTGGAGCATGCCCGTTTGTTGTGATGGTGCGGCTTGTTGCCAACCCGTCGGCAAGACGATTTAAAACAGCTCGTTACGAGAGTGGAGAAAAAGATTGAGTCTATTGAGCCAGGTTAGTGCCTCCCTGTTGGCCCCGAATGACCTCGACGAAGGGCGCCTGCAGCAGCTGCTCGGCAGCCTGATGAGCCATCAGGTGGAGTTCGGCGATCTCTATTTCCAGCGCAGCTGGCACGAGTCCTGGATGCTGGAAGATGGCATCGTCAAGGATGGCAGCTACAACATCGATCAGGGGGTCGGGGTGCGCGCCGTCAGCGGCGAGAAGACTGGCTTCGCCTACTCGGACGAGCTGAGCCTGCTGGCGCTGCAACAGTCGGTGACTGCCGCTCGCGGCATCGCCGCAGCCGGTGCTCACGGCAAGGTGAAGGCGTGGGCGCGCACCGAAGCGAACCTGCTCTATCCGGCCATGGATCCGCTGCAGACCCTCGACAAGCATCAGAAGATCGCCCTGCTGGAGCAGATGGACAAGTTCGCCAGAAGTCTGGATCCCGCAATCAATCAGGTGATGGCCTCCATCAGCGGCGTCTACGAAGAGGTGCTGGTGGCCGCCACCGACGGCACCCTGGCCGCGGATGTGCGTCCGCTGGTGCGGCTGTCTGTGACCGTGATCGCCGAGAAGGGCGATCGCCGCGAGCGTGGCAGTGCCGGTGGCGGTGGCCGCTTTGGTTACGACTGGTTCCTCGAACTGGACGGGCTGGAGAGCCGCGCCTTTGGCTATGTGCGTGAAGCGGTGCGTCAGGCACTGGTCAATCTGGAAGCCATCGACGCGCCAGCAGGCACCATGCCGGTGGTGCTGGGCTCCGGCTGGCCCGGCGTGCTGCTGCACGAGGCGGTGGGCCACGGTCTGGAGGGGGATTTCAACCGCAAGGGATCTTCCGCATTTGCTGGCCGCATCGGCGAGCAGGTGGCCTCCAAGCACTGTACCATCGTCGATGATGGCACCCTGCCGGGTCGGCGCGGCTCCGTCTCCATCGATGACGAGGGCACACCGGGTGGTTATAACGTGCTGATCGAGAACGGCATTCTCAAGGGTTACCTGCAGGACAAGCAGAACGCCCGTCTGATGGGGGTACCGCTCACCGGCAACGGGCGCCGCGAATCCTACGCAGCCATGCCGATGCCACGCATGACCAACACCTATATGCTGGCGGGTCAGTATGATCCGGCCGAGATCATCGCCTCGGTGAAGAAGGGGATCTATGCCCCCAACTTCGGCGGCGGTCAGGTGGACATCACCTCCGGCAAGTTTGTCTTCTCTGCCTCCGAGGCTTACCTCATCGAGGATGGCAAGATCACCGCTCCCATCAAGGGCGCGACCCTGATCGGCAACGGCCCTGAGGCGATGAGCCAGGTCTCCATGGTGGGCAGCGATCTTGCGCTGGATCGCGGGGTTGGCATCTGCGGCAAGGAGGGGCAGAGCGTGCCGGTCGGTGTCGGCCAACCTACCCTTAAACTGGATCAGCTCACCGTAGGTGGCACTTCGTAGGTTGGGTTAGCCGCGCAGCAGCGTAACCCGACGCATTCAAACCCCGGCTCTTGCCGGGGTTTTGCTATTCAGGGAACCACAGGCAACAAAAAGCCCCGGTCGTTGGACCGGGGCTGGCGGGTTATTCGGTATCAGTTGACGGATATGGCGCGGGCGTCGATGAAATAGCGAGCGTTACCCTGTTTGTCGATCTGGATTTTGGCTACCAGCTGCTCTTGATCTTTATATTCCCAGCGTTGCTCGATCTTGGCGAGGGATGGGCTCGCAATCCCAACCACGTTCAGGTACTCGTGAAACAGGCTATGGCTCCCTATTTCGGTCAGCATCTTGTCCATCTGCATACTCTCCTGAAGTTGAGTGGGTATTCATCAACAAACCTATCAGCGTCCATCTGAATAAAGTCTGTATGAAAAACAAACTAACTCATTTGTGTGTCAATAACATGATCAGGAACAAGATCAGTGCAGATCGTCAGGGACTTTTTGATACCGTTTTCAATCAGAGCCGGTGGGCTTTTGCGGCAACTGATCAAACGTGCCGGAAGCCTTTGGGAGCGCCGGTGCGGTTTGCACGGTCTGGCCGCCGTGGAATACCGGATCCTGTGCCACTTCCTTGATGCCGTTGATGCAAAACTGCATACCCATGCAGACCAGCAGGAAGCCCATGATACGGGTCATGGCATCGATGCCGGTGGCGCCCAGGATCTTGCAGACCGGATCCGCCAGCTTCAATACTCCCCAGCTGATCAGGCTCATCAGGGCAAACGCCGTTACCACACCGGCGTAGATGGTGAGGCGGTTGTACTCGTCAGGCAGCTCGGCAATCTGGGCTGCTCCGCTTATTACCAGCGCCATGGTGCCCGGCCCGCACATACTGGGCATGGTGAGCGGTACGAAGGCAATGCTCTGGTTTATATCGACCCCGCTCTGCTGGCTGGGGGCGGGGAACAGCATGCGAAAGCCGATAAAGCCGATGATGAGGCCACCGGCCAGGCGCAAGCCCGGAATGGAGATCCCGAACAGATCCAGGATCGAGGATCCGATAAAGAAGGTGATGCAGAGGGTGCAGAACAGATAGATGGCAGCCAGATTGACCTGACGGCGCACGTGTTCGCGCGACATCCCCTTGCTCAGTCCCAGCAGCAGGGTGGCCGTGGTGGGCGGGTTGACCATGGGCAGCAGCGCCAGCAAGGTGAGTAATACGACCTGAAAGAACATCTTGAGCCTCGGATAAAGAGTTGGGAGCCATGGGGCGATGCGGGTGGCAGGCCCCAGAGGGAGGCTATCTTATGCTGGCGAAACTGAACATAAGCAGTACAAAAAAGCCCCGGCAGATACCGGGGCTTGTTGTTCGGGTCAGGCCGCTTGCGGCGCTTGCTGCTGCCGGATGGCCCGTTGCTGGAACCAGAGCCAGAGACCGATGGCGAAACCCAGCACCGACAGGCTCACCACATAGTGGGAGGGGGCCAGCATGTCGCTCTTCATCCAGAGGGTCACCGCCATCGGGGTGAGGCCGCCGAAGATGGCGTAGGCCACGTTGTAGGAGAACGACAGACCGGAGAAGCGCACCACCGGCGGGAAGGCGTTGACCATCACGTAAGGCACGGCGCCGACAATCCCGACCGCAAAGCCTGCCAGCATATAGAGCGGCACCAGCTGGCTCGTACCGGCCGCCAGACCGTGATAGAAGGCGTAGCTGGAGCCCGCCAGCAGCAGGGAGCCGAACATGAAGGTGAGACCGCTGCCCAGCAGGTCGATCAGTCGGCCATAGACGATGCAGCCGAGGGTCAGGGCAACGATCGCCAGCGAGTTGGCGGTCAGGGCGTCAGCCGGGCTGATGCCATAGACCTTCTGCAGATAGGTGGGGGTCATCAGGATCACCACCACGATACCGGCGGAGAGCAGCCAGGTGAGCAGCATGGAGACCACCACGCTGCTCTTGTGGTTGCGCAGTACCGACTTGAGGGGGAGCTCATCGGCCAGGGTCTTGTTGGCTTTCATCTCGGCGAAGACCGGGGTCTCGTGCAACCAGCGACGCAGGTACATGGCGACGATGCCGAAGATACCGCCCAGCAGGAAGGGCACTCGCCAGCCCCACTCGCTCACTTCGGCTGGTGTCAGGCTCTTGTTGACCGCAGTGGCGATGAGGGAGCCAAGCAGGATGCCGGCCGTCAATCCCGCCGTGAGCGTGCCGCAGGCGACCCCGACTCGACGGGCAGGGACGTGCTCGGCGACAAACACCCAGGCGCCCGGCACTTCACCGCCGATGGCGGCGCCTTGCAGGATCCGCAGTCCCAGCAGGGCGATGGGGGCGCCGATACCGAGCACCGCATAGGTGGGCAGCAGACCGATCAACAGGGTCGGCAGCGCCATCATGATGATGCTGAGGGTGAACATCCGCTTGCGACCGATGAGATCGCCAAAGTGTGCCATGATGATGCCGCCAAGCGGGCGGGCCAGATAACCGGCTGCGAAGATGCCGAAGGTCTGGAACTGGCGCAGCCACTCGGGAATATCTGCCGGGAAGAACAGCTCGCCGATGACCACGGCGAAGAAGACGAAGATGATGAAGTCGTAAAACTCCAGCGCGCCGCCGAGGGCAGCCAGGCTCAGGGTTTTGTAATCCTGTCGATTGAGGGGGCGGGCGTGATCGTGCTGTTGTGTGCTTGTGGTCATATCCGTATGTTTCCCATCGGTTTTTTTAGTTATTGTCACCCCGGACAAGGGGCATATACAGGTGATCGAGAGTATGCTGCCTGCCTCTTGTGTGTAAATCGCGCAATTCGCAACACTGTCTTGCATCTTTTTGGGGCAATCCGAGTGCCCCGCTGGCGGAGGAATGATGGAAAAGAAACGGGTACTGCTCTCCTGGAGCAGCGGCAAGGATTGCGCATGGGCACTGCATCAGTTGCGGCAAGATCCCGCCATCGAGGTGGTGGGGCTGTTTACCACCCTCAATCAGGCATTCGAGCGGGTGGCGATGCACGGGGTGCGCAAGCAGCTGTTGACCGAGCAGGCCGCCTGCGTCGGGCTGCCCCTCATCACCATCGATCTGCCCTGGCCCTGCAGCAACGAGGATTACGCCCGCATCATGACCGGCTTTATCGCCGATGTGGTGGCACAGGGGATCCGCCATATGGCCTTTGGCGACTTGTTTCTTGAGGATGTGCGCGCCTACCGTGAAAAGCAGCTGGCAGGTACCGGCATCGAACCACTGTTCCCGCTGTGGGGCAGCAATACCCGTGAACTGGCACCGCAGATGGTGGCCGCTGGGTTGAAGGCGCGGATCAGTGCTCTCGACCCGAACAAGCTGGATGCCAGCCTGGGGGGGCACAATTTTGACGAGGCACTGCTGGCGGCGCTGCCAGAGGGCGTTGACCCATGCGGCGAGAACGGCGAGTTTCACACCCTGGCCTATGATGGCCCCATGTTCTCCCGTCCGCTCGGCATTCGGGTCGGCGAGACAGTGGTGCGCGACGGCTTTGTCTTTACCGATCTGCTGCCAATCAAGGATTAATTATCGGGCGTCAAATGCTCCCTTTTGCAGGAGCATTCACAGATTTGAGAGGTAGGATGGGGGCACTATTGGCCCCCTCTTTTGATTCAAGATGACAACCTGCCTTATGAAACACGTCTCTCGTCCGGCGCTGCTTGCCTCCTTGCTGGCTGCCGCCCTCTCTCTGCCTGCAGTCGCGGGTCAAGCTGCTACCGTTCAGCCGATCCCTGCCGGTGTCACCACCGTCACTCTGGCCCAGCAGGCGCCGATCCACTGGGTATCGGTGGAGCAGATTGCCAAGAGTCTGGATGGCCTGCCCCCGATGGCGGTCGGGTTTGATATCGACGATACCCTGCTCTTCTCCAGCCCGGGTTTTTATCGCGGCAAGCAGGAGTTCTCCCCCAACGACGAGAGCTACCTGAAGAACCCTGCCTTCTGGGAGAAGATGAACAATGGCTGGGATGCGTTCAGCATGCCGAAAGAGGTGGGCAAGGCGCTCATCGCCATGCACCTCAAACGCGGAGACCACATCTATTTCGTCACCGGCCGCTCGGCCACCAAGACCGAAACAGTGAGCCAGACCTTGCAGCAGACCATGAATATTCCGGCCGACCAGCTCAATCCGGTGATCTTCGCGGGTGATCAGCCGGGTCAGAACACCAAGGTGCAGTGGCTCAAGGATAAGCAGATGAAGCTGTTCTACGGCGACGCCGATGGGGATATCAAGGCGGCGCAGGAGGTCGGCATTCGCGGCATTCGTCTGCTGCGGGCCGCCAACTCCAGCTATCGGCCACTGCCGTTGGCAGGGGCGCTGGGGGAAGAGGTGATCGTCAACTCCCAGTTCTGATCCGGAGCGGATCCATGCAAAAGGGCGGGGCCATTGGCACCCGCCCTTTTTGCATCCGTCATCCAGCTCGGGTCAGTCGTCTGCCCACGGCATCTCGGGCAGGCTGTCGAGGAACTCGCCGTAACGGGTCAGATTGAAGGGGCCCTGATCTGCCTCCATCGCCATCAGCTCGGCACCGAGGGCGCAGGCGATATATTGCAGCGCCTCTTCTCGCGGGGTGCCCTTCATTACCAGCCGCATCAGGGTCGCCTTCACATGGGGCGGGTGACCGTCGTTGAGCTGGTTCTCCACCATCTCCAGCAGCGCGTCTTCATCAAAAAATTCCTGAGTGTCGTTCATGGGATATCCGCAACAGTGAATGTGGCGGCCAGTATAGCCTGAATGTGACTAACACCTTGAATGACCAGCGAATAAACAATCCGATGGGGAGGCCATTTGTTACCCATAATTAGGAGGAGTTTGCCAAGGCAAACAGGTTGGAACACAGATAACATGGATGGACACGCCTATGCCCACGATAGATTCCCTGCTGGCCGAGCCCAAGCTACTGCCCCAGATCCCGGAAGTGATGCGCGATTTGATCCAGACCTTCAATGAAAAGGATCCGGATCTGCTCAAGATCAGCAAGTTGATCAACAAGGACCCTGTCATCTCCGCCAAGCTGCTGCGTCTGGCCAACTCGGCCAAATTCGGCAGCAGCCGTCAGATCGGCACCGTCAATGAGGCCGCGGTGCGGCTTGGATTGGCGATGGTGCGCAACATGGTGCTGGCCTGCGGGCTCACCGAATCGGTCACTGCGGTGCCCGGCATTGACCTCAAACATTTCTGGGGTTGCGTCTTCAACGTGGCCGAGCTGGCCCGTCGTCTGGCGGTGAAGAAGGGGATGAAGGGGGATGAGGTCTTTACCTGCGCCCTGCTCTACGATCTTGGCCGCTTGGTGATGCACGTAGGCCTGCCGGAAAACACCGTCCACCACATTCACGATCTGGAGCTGCACAAGGGACGGGCCAAGGCGGAAGAGCTGGTGGTCGGCTTCAACTATGCCCAGGTCGGGGCGGCCATGGCACGCTACTGGAAGTTCCCCGAGACCATCAGCAATGCGGTGGAGTATCACTACAACCCCATGCTGGCCAAGGAGTTCTCCGCCGAGGCAGGGTTGATCCATCTGGCGATCGTACTGGCAGCACAATCCGATGTGGGTGAAGAGGCGCCACCCGAGTGGCCCCACAAGGTGGCAGACGCGCTGGGGCTGAGCTGGGCCGATTGCGCCGCCCAGTTTACTGCGCTGCGCGAACAGGGTAATGGCTACGCCGGGTTACTGGCTGCCTGAGCCCGTTTATCCCATCTCATCAGGGGCCAATATGGCCCCTTTTTTATGGCCGATGGTGCCACAGGCTTGCCAGCCCGGGAGTGACGGGGCACTCTTTGCCCTTCACTTTCCGTTTGAGAGCCCTTGCCATGATTGCCTCCTCCCGCCTGATCCTGCGCGAAATGATCGCCACCGATGCCCCCTTCATCCTTGAGCTGCTCAATGACGGCGACTTTTATCGTTACATCGGTGATCGGGGCATTCGCACCCTGGAGCAGGCGCAGGAGTATATCCAGCAGGGGCCGGCGGTCAGCTATGCCCGTTATGGTCACGGACTCTATCTGGTGGAGCGCAAGGAGGACGGTGCCAGCCTCGGTATCTGCGGTCTGATCAAGCGCGACACCCTGGAGCGGGTCGATATCGGTTACGCCTTCCTGCCGCAATATCGCGGTCAGGGCTACGCTATTGAAGCGGCGCAGGCCGCCCTTGCCGATGGCAAAAGCCGGTTGGGGATTGGGCAGGTAGTTGCCATCGTCACTCCGGGCAACGAGCGATCCATCGGCCTGCTGGCCAAGCTGGGGCTGGTGCGCAGTCGGCTGGTCAAGCTGAGCGAAGATGCCGATGAGTGCCTGCTGCTGGAGCAGTGATCAAGGTCAGAGAGCTGAAAAGCGAATGGCGAGGTAGCGGTCAGGCTGAGTGACAAGCAAGAGACTGGAGCTGGCTAAAGGCGGAGGGGGATAAGCAAAGAGGCCGCCGTGAGTTGCGGCCTATCTGCATCGGGCGCTGCCGGAGGGCAGGCAGGATCAGTTGAGGTCTTCGATGGAGAACTCGCCAGCGATACCATCACAGGAGATGGCGAAACCGCCGCTGAAGCGGGTGCTGAACTGGATCAGAAACGCATCATTGTCGTGCTCTTGCACAGGCAGGTTGATGGGTTTGCTGCGACGCAGGGGCTTGTGTGTTTGTACTGCTTTCATCATGGTATTTCTCTATATAAATTAGGTGTTTGCTCCTTGTATTGGCAAATGTCAGGTCAATGGGCGCGGTCGATTGGGTGAACGACAAGCGCGCAGGAATACCCAGCCCGGTTAAGGGGCGTCTGCACTTTCAAGGAATATGCTGATGCATAAATCAAATTGGGTGGGCAGATCGGATCTGCACCGTGAGAGCCGGGCAACGCAGGCAGACAGCCTGACGGTTCTCAAGGCGAGTAAATCAGAGGGAGGTTATGTGTGTACTGGCAGGATTCATCTAACGTTGAAGCATTGCGAACATAAACAGGGCTGATTAACTAGCCGACGCGCATTCTCTCCTCGAAATGAATAAAAAGCAAACAATAATTTGCCGATGTTGAAGTCAGTACGCTTTTCCTCTGTGTAATCAAGACGCTATCAGCAGCAAATATTCGCAACTATCCGCCATAACAAGAGGGCTCCTGACGGGAGCCCTCTCTCATTCTGCAATCAGCACAGTGGGCCGACTCAGTAGTCGCCACAGGCCTTCTTGGCAGCCGTGATCATCGGGGTGATGGTCATGCCTTGCACCACGATGGAGAACATCACCACCGAGTAGGTCATCACCAGGATGACCTGACGCAGGTCGACGCCATGTTCCGGGATCATCATGACGCCGGAGGGGAGTGCCAGTGCCATCGCCATCGCCAGGCCACCGCGCAGGCCACCCCAGGTGAGGATCCGCACCGAGAAGGTGTTGTAATTGCGGAATCGGCGGAAAGCCACATAGGGCAGCGACACGCTGATAAAGCGGGCACCCAGGCAGAGCGGCACCGCAATGACCAGCAGGATCCAGTCACGCCAGGCGAGATCCAGCAGTACCAGCGCCAGACCGATCAGCAGGAACAGCAGGGCGTTGAGGAACTGGTCCATCAACTCCCAGAAGTGATCCAGGTGATGGCTGCTCTGCTCGGAGAAGCCGGAGTGACGGGTCCAGTTGCCGATCATGATGCCGGTGACCACCATGGCCAGTGCGCCAGAGACGCCGATCATGTTGGCAAAGGCAAAACCGGCGGTCGGGATGCAGAGGGTCAGCAGCAGCTCCAATGAACCGTCATCGGTGGCGCTGATCATCACGTGGGCGATAAGGCCCAGCACGGCGCCGAACAGGATGCCACCGAGGGCTTCGTGCAGGAACAGACCGGCCACGCTACCGAAGGTGGGCTCGACACCGCCAAAGGCGACGGCAAACACGGTAGCGAAGATGACGAGGCCAACACCATCGTTGAACAGGGATTCCCCTTCGATCTGGATGGCGATCTGGGGTGGCGCTTTCATCTTCTTGACGATAGCCAGTACGGCAATCGGGTCAGTGGGGGAGATCAGCGCGCCGAACAGCATGCAGTAGACCAGCGGCAACTCCCAGCCCAGCAGCTTGGCGATAAACCAGAAGCCGTAGCCGATGAGGAAGGTGGAGAGCAGGGTGGCAATGATGGCCAGAATGGTGATCTCCCACTTCTGGCTACGCAGCGCCTTGAGGTTGATGCCAAGGCCACCGGCGAACAACAGGAAGCCCAGAATCCCCTTCAGCAGGAAGTTCTGGAAGTCGATGCTCTCCATGGTCTTGACGGCAAGAGGTTCCAGGTTGAACCAGCCCAGTTTGCCAAACAGCACCAGCAGTGCGGAGATCAGCATAGAGCCCGCAGTAATGGCGATGGTGGTCTGGATCTTCACAACATACTGGTTGGCAAAGGCGATAAAAATCGCCAACGCTGCCAGAAAACAGAGTGTGTAGTAGACGCTCATAGTTATTTTTTTCTCGTTGGTAGACAGCAAGCACGTATCCCTATGCAGGACGGGCATAGGTTACTCTCGGGCCCTATGTTACTCATTACCCATAAATGAGTATATGGTGGCGTATTTGGACTGATAGACGGCTAGATTTCCATTTTATTTGTTTGCTGTTAGGATGCTGTTTACGCAGTTGCATGGATGTAAGAGGAACACGCGGTGTCGAACGTAATGTCGAGCAGAGAGCCGAGCAAGCAGTCGGACGTAACAAAGAAGCTGGAAGCCTGCCTCAGGGAGCGGATCCTGATCATCGACGGGGCCATGGGCACCATGATCCAGGGCTACAAGCTGGGGGAAGCGGATTATCGGGGTGAGCGGTTTGCCGACTGGCATACCGACATCAAGGGCAACAACGATCTGCTGGTGCTGACTCGTCCGGCGGTGATCCGCGAGATCCACGAGCAGTACTGCGCTGCCGGGGCCGACATTCTCGAGACCAACACCTTCAACGCCACTCGCATCGCCATGGCCGATTACGAGATGGAAGCGTTTTCCGCCGAGATCAACCGTGAAGCCGCCCGTCTGGCCCGCGCCGTGGCCGACGAGTGGACGGCAAAAGATCCCGCCAAGCCGCGCTTCGTGGCAGGGGTGTTGGGCCCCACCAACCGTACCGCCTCCATCTCGCCGGATGTGAACGATCCCGGCAAGCGCAACGTCACCTATGACCAGCTGGTGGCCGCCTATACCGAATCGACCCATGCCCTGATCGAGGGCGGCGCCGACATCATCCTGATCGAAACCATCTTCGATACCCTCAACGCCAAGGCCGCCGCCTTCGCGGTGGAAGGGGTGTTCGAGGCGCTGGGTTACAGCCTGCCGGTGATGATCTCGGGCACCATTACCGATGCTTCCGGCCGTACCCTCTCCGGCCAGACCACCGAAGCCTTCTACCATTCGCTGCGCCACGTCAAACCGGTATCGTTTGGCCTCAACTGTGCGCTTGGCCCGGACGAGCTTCGCCAGTATGTGGAGGAGCTGTCTCGCATCAGCGAATCCTGCGTCAGCGCCCACCCCAACGCCGGTCTGCCCAATGCGTTCGGCGAGTACGACCTCGACGCGGTCGAGATGGCGGAGCATATCCGCGAGTGGGCCCAAAGCGGCTTTCTCAACCTGGTCGGTGGCTGTTGCGGCACCACCCCGACCCATATCCGCGCCATGGCCGACGCCGTGGCGGGCATCAAGCCGCGCGTGCTGCCCGAGCTGCCGGTGGCCTGCCGGTTGTCGGGCCTCGAGCCGCTGATCATCACCCCTGAGTCCATGTTCGTGAACGTGGGGGAGCGCACCAACGTTACCGGTTCAGCCAAGTTCAAGCGGCTGATCAAGGAGGGGCTCTACGACGAGGCGCTCGATGTTGCCAAGCAGCAGGTGGAGAGCGGCGCCCAGATCATCGACATCAACATGGACGAGGGGATGCTGGACGCCGAAGCGGCCATGGTGCGCTTCCTGAACCTCATCGCCGGTGAGCCGGATATCGCCCGGGTGCCGGTGATGATCGACTCCTCCAAGTGGGAGGTGCTGGAGGCGGGCCTCAAGTGCGTGCAGGGCAAGCCGGTGGTCAACTCCATCTCCATGAAAGAGGGGGAGGAGAAGTTTATCCAGCAGGCGAAACTGCTGCGTCGCTACGGCGCAGCCGTCATCGTGATGGCGTTCGATGAAGCGGGTCAGGCCGACACCCGCGCCCGCAAGTTCGAGATCTGCCAGCGTGCCTACCGGATCCTGGTGGATCAGGTCGGTTTCCCGCCGGAAGACATCATCTTCGACCCCAACATCTTCGCGGTAGCGACCGGCATCGACGAGCACAACAACTACGCGGTGGACTTCATCGAGGCGGTGAAGGACATTAAAACGCACCTGCCCCACGCCATGATCTCCGGCGGCGTCTCCAACGTCTCGTTTTCGTTTCGCGGCAACGAGCCGGTGCGCGAAGCCATTCACGCCGTCTTCCTCTACCACGCCATCAAGAACGGCATGGACATGGGGATCGTCAACGCCGGTCAGCTCGCCATCTATGAAGACATTCCGGCCGAGCTGAAAGAGAAGGTCGAGGCGGTGGTGCTCAACCTCAATGACAACGCCACCGAAGAGCTGCTGGCCATCGCCGAGAAGTATCGCGGTGCCGGTGCCCAGGCGGAGGATCCGCGGGATCAGGAGTGGCGCAGCTGGCCGGTGGGCAAGCGGCTGGAGCACGCACTGGTCAAGGGGATCACCGACTTTATCGAAGAGGATACCGAAGAGGCACGCGCTGGCGCCGAGAAGCCGCTGCACGTCATCGAAGGGCCGTTGATGGATGGCATGAACGTGGTCGGCGACCTGTTTGGCGCGGGCAAGATGTTCCTGCCGCAGGTGGTGAAATCGGCGCGGGTGATGAAGCGGGCGGTGGCCTATCTGCAGCCCTATATCGAGGCGGAAAAGTCGGGCGGCTCCAGCAACGGCAAAATCGTGCTGGCGACCGTGAAGGGGGACGTGCACGACATCGGCAAGAACATCGTCGGGGTGGTGCTGCAGTGCAACAACTTCGAGATTGTCGACCTCGGGGTCATGGTCTCCTGCGAGACCATTCTCAAGACTGCGCGGGAGGTCGGCGCCGATATCATCGGGCTGTCGGGTCTCATCACCCCGTCGCTGGACGAGATGGTGCACGTGGCCAAGGAGATGGAGCGTCAGGGCTTCAAGCTGCCGCTGCTGATCGGCGGTGCCACCACCTCCAAGGCGCACACTGCGGTCAAGATCGAGCAGAACTACTCGGAGCCAGTGGTCTATGTCTCCAACGCCTCCCGTGCGGTAGGGGTGGCCCAGAGCCTGCTCAGCCCGGATCTCAAGGAGGCATTTGTCGCCCGCATCGACAAGGAGTACGAGATCGCCCGGGATCAGCATGCCCGCAAGCAGCCGCGCTCCCGCCCGGTCAGTCTGGCCCATGCCCGCGCCAACCGGCATCAGCTGGACTGGGTTGGCTACCAGCCGCCGAAGCCCCGCGAGCTCGGGGTGCAGAAGTTCGAAGATGTGGCCATTTCGGTGCTGCGCCCCTACATCGACTGGACGCCGTTCTTCCTCAGCTGGGAGCTGGCGGGCAAGTATCCGCGCATCCTCGAGGACGAGATCATTGGCGAGGAGGCAACCAAACTGTTTGCCGATGCCAACGCCATGCTGGACCAGCTGGAAAAGGATCAGAGCGTGCGCTGCGCCGGGGTGATCGGCCTGTTCCCGGCCAACGCGGTAGGGGACAGCATCGAGGTCTACAGCGACGAGTCCCGCACCGAGGTCATCAAGGTGTTGCACCACCTGCGCCAGCAGAGCGAGAAGCAGGGCTTCCCCAACTACTGTCTGGCGGACTATGTGGCGCCGAAAGAGAGCGGCAAACCGGACTGGATCGGCGCCTTCGCGGTGACCGGCGGTATCGGTGAGGAGGCCATCGCCAAGGCCTACAAGGCGCAGCACGACGACTACAACGCCATCCTTATTCAGGCGGTGTGCGACCGTCTGGCCGAAGCCTTTGCCGAGTATCTGCACGAGCAGGTGCGCAAGGTACATTGGGGTTATGCTCCCGACGAGGCCCTCAGCAACGAGGAGCTCATTCGCGAGAACTATCAGGGCATCCGCCCGGCCCCCGGTTATCCGGCCTGCCCGGAGCACACCGAGAAGGGGAGCATCTGGGAGCTGCTGGAGGTGGAGCAGGCTATCGGCATGCAGCTCACCGAATCCTACGCCATGTGGCCGGGGGCGGCGGTGTCGGGCTGGTACTTCTCCCACCCCGAGAGCAAATACTTCGCGGTGGCGCAGATCCAGCAAGATCAGGTGGAAGATTACGCCGCCCGCAAGGGGATGACGCTGGCAGAGGCCGAGCGCTGGCTGGGGCCAAACCTGAACTGACTCCCGCGTGACACCGGTTGATCTTTAACGAGAAACGGCGGCATCCTTGCTCGGGTTGAACAACCTGCGCAGAGCCGCCGTTTAACCTGTTGGTCACAGTGATGTGGTAGCGTGCGGTTTGGTGTGGTTTGTCTTGTTGTCAGGATAAACAATTGGCGTTGTCTTGGCGCTGTGGCACCTTATACTCTCCCGCCCCATCCTGCCCAGGCATAGCCTTCTAGCGGAATTGTCATGAAGATCGCCATTTTATCCCGTGAGCCGAAAAACTACTCCACCCGCCGTCTGGTCGAGGTGGCGCAGGCGCGCGGTCATCAGGTAGAGGTGCTCGACACCCTGCGCTGCTATATGAATATCGCTTCCCACAACCCATCCATTCACTACGAGGGTGGGGAGCTGGGAAGTTATGACGCCGTGATCCCGCGGATCGGTGCCAGCATTACCGCCTACGGCACCGCCGTGCTGCGCCAGTTCGAGATGATGAACACCATGGCCCTCAACAGCTCGGTGGCCATCAGCCGCTCCCGCGACAAGCTGCGGGCGATGCAGCTGCTCTCCCGCCACGGTATCGGCCTGCCCATCACCGGCTATGCCCACAGCACCCACGACGTGCCCGACCTCATCACCATGGTGGGCGGGGCGCCGCTGGTGGTGAAGCTGCTGGAGGGAACCCAGGGGATTGGCGTGGTGCTCTGCGAGACCCAGAAAGCCGCCGAGAGCGTGATCGAGGCCTTTATCCAGACCAATAACAACATTCTGGTGCAGGAGTATATCCGCGAGGCCAATGGCGCCGATATCCGCTGTCTGGTGGTCAACGGCAAGGTAGTTGCCGCCATGCGCCGTCAGGCCCAGCCGGGGGAGTTTCGCTCCAACCTGCACCGTGGCGGCACCGCCGAGGCGATCAAGATCACCCCGGAAGAGCGCGCGACCGCCGTACAGGCCGCCAAGATCATGGGGCTGGATGTAGCGGGGGTCGATATCCTGCGTAGCGCCCGTGGCCCGCTGGTGCTGGAGGTCAACTCCTCCCCCGGCCTGCAAGGGGTGGAAGCCGCCTCCGGCAAGGATGTGGCCGGCAAGATCATCGAGTTCCTCGAACTCAAGGCGAGCCGCAAGAACAAACCGGCGGAGTGAGCCTCAGGCTTGCATCTGTCAGATAGAAACAGGGCGCCCTCGGGCGCCTTGTTGCTATCTGGCTGGTGGGTTGGCGGTGCCGCAGTTCCCTCACCCTAGCCCTCTCCCAAAGGGAGAGGGAACTGTTCGGCAGTGATCATCGCCAGCCGGGCGCTGAAAATTCCGTCCTTCAGCCGGGTATCGATCTTCCAACCGAGTTTCTCGCAGATGCGCTGGATGATGGTGAGGCCACAGCCGTAGCCGAGGATCTGGTCCGGTGCCGCCGCCGTCGGGTTGCTGATGGTGAGCACCGGGCCACACAGCTCGATGTCGATATGTCCCTCGGCATAGCTCAGGGCATTTTTCAGCAGGTTGCCGAGGGCGATGGCGAGCAGGGAGAGGGGGGTGTTTACTTCGCAGCTCTCGTCCAGATTAAGCCGGATATCGAGGGCCTCCCGCTGCAACAGCGGAGCGAGGCGGGCTAGCTCCTGACGGATCAGCGGGGTCACCTGCTGCAGCGGTCGCTCCACTGCCTCCTTGCGGCCCAGCAGCAGGAAGGTCTCGGTGAGCAGTGCCATCTCGTCGGCGGCGGCGCGGATGCGGGTGGTGGCGCGGGCGGCCGGTGCGGGCAGATCTGTCACCTTGCCAAGCAGCGCGGCCGAGCCCTGGATCACCATGTTGGGGGTGCGCAGCTCGTGGCTGGCGAAGCGGCTGAACTCCTGCTCGCGGGCGAACACTGCACTCACCTCCTGCTTGCCGGCCAGCAGCGCCAGCTCGATGTCCCGCAGCTCCTGCCAGGGGGCAACGGGCTCGAAATCCGCCTGATCCGGGGTGAGGTGGGCGACCCTCTGTTGCAGCCGTTGCAGCGGCCCTGTGATATGGCGTACCAGCCAGATGCCGAAGCCGAGGCAGCCCAGCAGCAGGGTCACCCCGATCAGCCGGGTCGCCAGATGCAGCTTGTCTTCGTAGGGGTCTAGGTAGTCGTCGGCGTCGTCGTTGAAGACCAGATAGAGCAGTCCCTCGCCGGAGGGGTGACGGGCCACCAGAAAGTGTTTGTCCTCCTTGCCCAGCTGATGCTCGAAAAAGCCGGGAGTCTGGTAGGGCTTCAACCACTTGGGCAAGCGGCCTGCCTCGGTCCAGTAGCTGGAGAACTGTCTGGGGCTCGGGGCGGCCGCCACCGGGCCGAGTCGCAGCCAGTCATCGCTGTAGCGGGTCACTTCCGCCTCCAGCCAGTGGCGCAGGCTCAGCTCCTCCATCTTGTCTTCGGCCACCAGCATCAAGCCAGAGAGCAGGATCAGCAGCACCACCCCGGCGCCGCCGAGCGCCATGATCAGGCGGCGGCGCAGGCTCGGCAGGCTCATGCGCTCACCAGTCGATAGCCCTGACCGTGCAGGGTCTCCAGCATGGGAGTGGGGAAGGGCTTGTCGAGCGCGTTGCGCAGGGCGTAGATATGGCTGCGCAGGGCATCGGAGTCGGGCTCCTCATCGCCCCAGACGGTGTCGAGCACCTCCTGACGGCTGACGATGGCGGGGGCGCGGCGGGCCAGCAGGGCGAGGATCTGGAACGGGATCTTGCCGAGCTTGAGGGGTTCACCGGCGCGGGTGGCACGGCCGCTGGCGACATCGACCGTCAGATCGCCAAAGCTGATTGCCCCCACATCGCCGCGCGGGCCGCGCAGACTGAGGGCTTGCAGCCGCACCTCCAGCTCCTCCATGGCGAACGGCTTGACCAGATAGTCATCCCCTCCCGCCTTGAAGCCTGCCAGCTTGTCTTCCAGGCTGTCGCGGGCGGTGAGAAACAGTACGGGAGTGGCAATCCCCTGCTCGCGCAGGCGCGCCACTGTGCTGAGGCCATCGAGGCGCGGCATCATCACATCCATGATGATGACGTCGAAACGCTGATCCTCCAGCAGTTGCAGCGCCGCCTGACCGTGATAGGCACAATCGAGGCGGTGACCGGCCAGCTCCAGATAATCCATGATGGTTTCCGCCACCTGAGGATTGTCTTCCACTACCAAAATCTTCATGCTTTGCTCTCCTGGTTGGCGAGCGTTTCACGCTCTTTTCACACCGGATTCGGCATCCTGTTTGCCAGTGTAACCCCGAGGATCCCTGATGAAGAAGTCTCTCTGCGCCCTCCTGTTGCTGATCTTGTTGCCACTTGGCACCGCACAGGCGACCGAATTCAAACTGACCGGCCGCACCACCTGGCAGCTTGGCCAGTTGATGGTCAACGGCATGCCGTTCGTGATCGACGACCAGACTCGCTTCAAGGATTGGCTCAACGAGGATGACCTCGGCGGTACCTGGGTCGAGATGAAGGGGGTGGTGGAGAACGGCGTGCGCTATGTGCGCAAGGTCGAGGCCCTCGACGAAGATGACAAGGACGAAATGGATCTGGAGGGGCCGGTGGAAGGGGGGCGGATCTGGGGCTACACCACCTCGGATAACAGTCTGGCGCCGTTTGAAGGGCGCTGGCTCGAGCTGGAGTGCAAGTTTGACGGCATGCGCCTGAGCCGCTGCCGCGAGGATGACTGATCCGATCTCTGCGTTCCGATTAGAAATGCTCCCGAATGAAGCCCATGCTTGTCCAGCATGGGCTTTTTGTTCAGGGACGAACGAAGATGGAACAATCGAGAAAGTGGTGTGCATGGATGCTGGGTGTACCGCTCTGGGCGGCGCAGGCGGGAGCCGACGAATTGTGGCTGGTGGAGCTGGAGCACAGCGACGGCATCCGCCTGCAATTTCAGGGGGCCGAAGTGGAGCAGGGCAGTGCCGCCGTTTGGCGGCAGGGGGAGATTTGGCCGCAGCCACTCAAACCCGGCGACCAGCTCGCTCTGCTGGTGGCTGACGGCGTTGCCACCCGGATTGAGCTGCTGGCCGCCAGAGCTCCGCTGGCCAATCAGCCCTGGCAGCGGGCGCAAGATCGCCTGCAATCCTTCGATGATCGGCAGCTCACGCTGGCCACCCTGGGCACTGTGCGACTCAATCCGCAGGTGCGCTGGGTCAACGGTTCGGCCGCCGACCTGCATGCCGGGAGCGAGCTGGTATTGATCCGTTCGGTGGATGGAATATTGCAGGGAATTGAAGTGATCAATCCGGGAGAGTAATTCAGCATCTTCTTATTTAATATAGCTTCACCATATTGTGGCAGCCATTAAATAATGGCTGCCACAATATTTATGATTTATTCCTCAATAAAGTCATCGCTCTAATTATTTTCCTGTATCACCATTATTTTGTTTGTCATGGATGTTTTTTGGTGGTTTATTTTATTTGTGTCAGGTTTTGTCGGAGTCCATACCTGTCAAATGAAAAAGGATATTTCTACACAATAACAATTATCGTATGTCTGAAAGAGGGATAAATGATGAATAGAATAATTACCGCCAATCTGGCGTTTTTGGCGTCTTCATTGATGCTCGCTCAGGTGCAGGCGGCTGAACCTGTCTACCCTGATCAGGTCAAGTGGGCGGGCCTTGGCACGGGCGTCTGTGCCAGTGGTTACCGTCCTCTGACCCGCGATGAAGCCATGAGTATCAAGGGTAATCTGGTCAGCCGCATGGGGCAGTGGCAGATAACCGGGCTGGCTGATCGCTGGGTGATTATGGGGCCGGGATATAATGGTGAAATCAAACAGGGCACTGCCGGAGAAACCTGGTGCTATCCCAATTCACCGGTTTCCGGAGAAATACCAACACTCTCTGACTGGAATATTCCGGCGGGTGATGAGGTCGATGTGCAATGGCGGCTTGTCCACGACAATGATTATTTTATCAAGCCAGTCAGTTATCTCGCCCATTATTTGGGATACGCCTGGGTGGGTGGAAATCATAGCCCCTATGTCGGGGAAGATATGGATGTTACCCGGGTTGGCGATGGCTGGCTGATAAAGGGAAATAATGACGGCGGCTGCTCCGGATATCGTTGTGGGGAGAAGAGTTCCATCAAGGTAAGCAACTTCTCATATACCCTGGAACCCGACTCCTTCAGCCATGGTCAGGTCACCGAGAGCGGCAAGCAGCTGGTCAAGACCATCACGGCCAATGCGACCAACTACACGGATCTGCCCCAGCAGGTGGTGGTGACCCTGAAGTACGACAAGGCCACCAACTGGTCGAAGACCGACACCTACAGCCTGAGCGAGAAGGTGACCACCAAGAACAAGTTTCAGTGGCCGCTGGTGGGGGAAACCGAACTGGCCATAGAGATCGCCGCGAGCCAGAGCTGGGCTTCCCAACACGGGGGCTCGACCACCGAGACTGTCTCGGTTGAAGCGCGCCCCACGGTGCCACCTCACTCCAGCCTGCCGGTGCGGGTTGCCCTCTACAAGTCCAACATCTCCTACCCCTACGAGTTCAAGGCCGAGGTCAATTATGACCTGACCATGAGGGGCTTCCTGCGTTGGGGCGGCAATGCCTGGTATACCCATCCGGAGAATCGCCCCACCTGGGAGCACACCTTTGCCGTCGGCCCGTTCCGCGACAAGGCGAGCAGCATCCGCTACCAGTGGGACAAGCGTTATATCCCGGGTGAAGTGAAGTGGTGGGACTGGAACTGGACCATCAGCGAGTATGGTTTGTCGACCATGCAGAATAACCTGGGTCGTGTGCTGCGCCCGATCCGTTCGGCAGTGACCGGTGATTCTATGCCGAGAGCCAGTTTGCCGGCGATATCGAAATCGGTCAGCCCCAGACCCGTTCCGCGGCCTCTGCTCAGTTGCGTAACGCCTCTGCTGAAGGTGTGGCTCTGACTGGTGTGGATCTGGATCAGGAGGCCCTTGCCAACGAAGGGTTTGGCAACGTATCCCTGACCATAGTTCCGGTTCAATAACCTCACTCGCAGGCCCCTTTCACAGGGGCCTGTTTCTGTTCCGCGCAAGACGATGCATTTGCCCTGCGTCCCTCGATTTTCCCTCTTTTTCTCCTCTTCTCCCTGAATGATCACTGCGGGAAGCTATGGCTTGCCAAGGTGATGCCAAGGCAGGTTTGACCTCTGTTTGGGGTGGCCCCGTGAGCGAGGCATTGTTCACTCATTTGTTGAAAGAGGCGTGTTGGCCAGATTGTTAACGGCTTGTGCTTTAGATTTTCCCCCTTATACTGGCGCCATCTTGTCGGAGTGCTGACCGTCGAACGACGCGACTGAGACCGTTAATTCGGGATCCGTGGAACCTGATCAGGTTAAAACCTGCGAAGGGAACAAGGGTAACTTGCGGGTTACCGCGCCGGAGGAGGAACAAGCCTCTTCCGCTCATCGAAGGGGTAACCCTGATGGGTCAGGGCGCACAGGAGGGAGTCTGTCCCGTCCGGTTGTCCAGCACGTGGGGCGCCTTGCCCACAGCGTGCAGAGAGCGGGAAGCGGCAGAACAGCAGCGCGGAGATCCATCCCGCGCGCACTCCCTCCTGAGATAAACACCCCGCCGCAAGTTCATCTTCTCCTCGAACTCCAGACAAGCAAATACCCATAACTTCAACCAGTTAATGTGAGTTTTGCTATGTCTACTTCTGTATCTGATACCACCAAATCCAGCCGTCGCGAGCTGCGCTCCAGCGCTCAGGCCTTTATCGACAGCCTCAAGGGGATGGCTCACCCCAACTCCCGTCGCATTTTTATCGAAGGCTCCCGCCCCGATATTCGTGTTCCCCTGCGGGAGATCCAGCTGGCCGACACCTTCGTCGGCGGCACCAAAGAAGATCCCAAGTTCGAGCCCAACGAGCCGGTGCCGGTCTATGACACCTCTGGCCGTTACGGGGAGGAGGGGGTCGCCATCGACGTGCGCCGTGGCCTGCCGCGCCTGCGGGAAAACTGGGTGCTGGAGCGGGATGACACCGACGAACTGCCGGGGCTCAGCTCCACCTTCACCCAGGAGCGTCTGGCCGACGAGGGGCTGGATCACCTGCGCTTCGAGCACTTGCCCAAGCCGCGCCGCGCCAAGCCGGGTCGCCGGGTCACCCAGCTCCACTACGCCCGCGCCGGTATCGTCACCCCCGAGATGGAATTTATCGCCATTCGCGAGAACATGGGCCGCGAGCGGGTGCGCTCTGAACTGTTGCGTACCCAGCATCCGGGCCGCGATTTTGGTGCCCGTTTGCCCCAGAACATCACCCCCGAGTTTGTGCGCGATGAGGTGGCGGCCGGTCGCGCCATCATCCCCAGCAACATCAACCACCCGGAAGCGGAGCCCATGATCATCGGCCGCAACTTCTTGGTGAAGATCAACGCCAACATCGGCAACTCGGCGGTCACCTCCAGCATTGAGGAGGAGGTAGAGAAGCTGGTCTGGTCCACCCGCTGGGGCGCCGACACCGTGATGGATCTCTCCACTGGCCGCTACATCCACGAGACCCGCGAGTGGATCCTGCGCAATAGCCCGGTGCCCATCGGTACCGTGCCCATCTATCAGGCGCTGGAGAAGACCAACGGCATTGCCGAAGACCTCACCTGGGAGCTGTTCCGCGACACCCTGCTGGAGCAGGCCGAGCAGGGGGTGGACTACTTCACCATCCATGCCGGCGTCCTGCTGCGCTTCGTGCCGATGACCGCCAAGCGCCTCACCGGCATCGTTTCGCGCGGCGGCAGCATCATGGCCAAGTGGTGCCTCTCCCACCACAAGGAGAACTTCCTCTACCAGCACTTCCGCGAAATCTGCGAGATTTGCGCCGCCTATGACGTGGCGCTGTCGCTGGGCGACGGTCTGCGTCCGGGCTCCGTCTATGACGCCAACGACGAGGCCCAGTTCGCCGAGCTGCGCACCCTGGGTGAGCTGACCAAAATCGCGTGGGAGTACGACGTGCAGGTGATGATCGAGGGGCCGGGTCACGTGCCGATGCACATGATCGAGCGCAACATGACTGAGCAGCTGGAGCATTGCCACGAAGCACCGTTCTACACCCTGGGCCCGCTCACTACCGACATCGCACCGGGTTACGATCACTTCACCTCCGGCATCGGTGCGGCGCTCATCGGCTGGTACGGCTGCGCCATGCTCTGCTACGTGACCCCCAAGGAACACCTGGGCCTGCCCAACAAGGAGGATGTGAAACAGGGGCTGATTACCTACAAGATCGCCGCCCACGCCGCCGATCTGGCCAAGGGTCATCCGGGTGCCCAGATCCGCGACAACGCCATGTCCAAGGCGCGCTTCGAGTTCCGCTGGGAGGATCAGTTCAATCTGGCCCTCGACCCCGACACTGCCCGCGCCTATCACGACGAGACCCTACCGCAGGAGTCCGGCAAGGTGGCTCACTTCTGCTCCATGTGCGGGCCCAAGTTCTGCTCCATGAAGATCACCCAGGACGTGCGTGACTATGCGGCGAAGCTTGAAGCCGTTGAGATCAAGCTGGTCGGCATGGACGGCCAGCAGGAGCAGGTGGTGGCTCAGGTGGAGAGCGGCATGGCCCGCATGGCGGAAACCTTCAAGGAGACCGGTGGCGAGATCTATCATCAGGCGGCGGCGCTGAAACAGGCCGCAGGGGAGGAGGCGTGAGCAGCGCAAGCGGGGCTGTCAGCCCCGCCGATCTGTTGCCCATGACGGACTCGCTACCTGTGGTCTGGACCATCGCCGGTTCCGACTCCGGCGGCGGTGCCGGCATTCAGGCCGACTTGCACACATTGCACGACCTCGGCGTGCACGGCTGCTCCGTCATCTCCGCCATCACTGCCCAGAACTCGGTGGCGGTGAAGATGGTCGACCCCGTGCTGATGCAGACCTTCACCGCCCAGATCGACGCCCTCGGCGTCGATCTGCCGCCCGCCGCCATCAAGATTGGCCTGCTGCCGACCCGGCTCCATGTGGAGGTGCTGGCCCGTCGACTGGCGGCCATCAAGGCCCCCTTCGTGGTCTACGACCCGGTGGCCATCGCCAGCAGCGGTACCCCGATGGCGGAGCCCAATATGCTGGAGGCGGTGCGCGAACAGCTGCTGCCGCGTCTGTCACTCATCACCCCCAACAGCCCCGAACTGGAAGCCCTGACCGGCATTCCCGCGACCAGCCCTGTGCTGGTGCGCCTCGCCGCCCGCCGCCTGCGCGAACTCGGCGCCCGCGCCGTGCTGGTGAAGGGGGGCCATCTTGAGTGGAGCGGGGAGCTGTGTCTGGACTACTACCAGGATGAGACCCGCGAATTCTGGCTCGCCGCGCCGCGCCTCGATACCCGCCACGGTCACGGCACCGGTTGCTGCTACGCCAGCGCCATTGCCGCCGTGGTGGCGCAGGACTATCCGGTAGAGGACGCCATCACCCTGGCGCGTGCCTACCTGCAACAGGGGCTGGCGGCGGCGCAGGGAGTGGGGGCCGGCCCGGGGCCCATCGCCCATCTCGGCTGGCCAGCCGATCTGGCCCACTTCCCCCGTGCCGTGCTGGCGGGCTCAATGCTCGATCGTCGTTTCGGCCTTTATGAGACAAGCAGCGCCCGCCTGCCGCAGGGCCCCTTCGCGCCGACTGAACACAACCTCGGTCTCTATCCGGTGGTCGATTCGGTCAAGTGGCTGCGCCGCCTGCTGGGGCAGGGGGTCAAGACCATTCAGCTGCGGATCAAGAATCTGCCCGCCGCTCAGGTGGCACCGGCCATTCGCGATGCGGTAGAGCTTGGTCGCCGCCATGGGGCGCGGCTCTTTATCAACGACTACTGGCAACAGGCCATCGAGGCGGGCGCCTGGGGCGTGCATCTGGGGCAGGAGGATATGGAAACCGCCGATCTCGCCGCCATTCAGGCCGCCGGACTGCGCCTTGGCATCTCCACCCACGGCTACTTCGAGCTGATGCGGGCCCGCGAGCTGGCGCCCTCCTATATTGCGCTGGGTCATATCTTCCCGACCAACACCAAGGCGATGCCTTCGCGCCCGCAGGGGCTGGTGCGGCTGCATCGCTACCACGCCCTGATGGCGGAGTGGCCGACGGTGGCCATCGGCGGCATCAGCGAGGAGCGGGTGGCGGCGGTCAAGGCAAGCGGGGTCGGCAGTATCGCGCTGGTCTCGGCCATCACTGCCAGCGACGACTGGCAGGGGGCGACCGAACGGCTGCTCGCGGCCGTGGGGGCAGGGGATGAGCCACGCTCGGCCACCGTTATACGGGAGGCAGAACATGCGCTCTGATGAGGCGTCTCTTAGTGACAAAGAGTATCTGCGATACGGCCGTCAGCTGATGCTGGCGGAAGTGGGGGAGGCCGGTCAGGCACGGCTCAGGGATAAATCCGTGCTGATCGTCGGCCTCGGGGGGCTCGGCTCGCCGCTCGCCCTCTATCTCGCCGGGGCCGGGGTGGGCACCTTGTGGCTGGCCGATGGCGATACGGTCGATTCCAGCAATCTGCCGCGCCAGATCCTGTTCGATAGCGAGGCAGTCAACCACTCCAAGGCGGAGCTGGCCCGCGAGCGCTTGGCGGCCCACAACCCGCTGGTGGAGCTGATCGCCATCAACCAGCGGCTCGATGCCGCCAGCCTGCCGGAGTTTGTGGCCGAGGTAGATCTGGTGATCGACTGCTGCGACAACCTCGCCACCCGCCAGGCCATCAACGCCGCCTGCGTGGCTCAGGGCAAGCCCTGGATCTCCGCCGCCGCAGTGGGTTGGCAGGGGCAGCTGATGGCGCGCACCAGCAGTGAGCACGCCTGCTACGCCTGCCTCTATCCGCTGGATACCAAGGTGAGTCAGAGCTGCGAGACCAGCGGCGTCACCGGCCCGCTGGTCGGGGTGATGGGCTCTTTGCAGGCGCTGGAGGCACTGAAACTGCTGCTCGGGATGCCAAGCCCGGTCGCCGGCACACTGCGCCGCTTCGATGCTTTGACCCATCAGTGGCAGACCCTCACTCTGGCCCCCGATCCCGATTGCCCGGTTTGCGGACAGCGCCGATGCCCGACACACGATAAGGAGATCACCCCATGACCTTGACCATTCGACTCAACGATAAAGCCCAGCCGCTGGCGGCAGGGCAGAGCGTGGCCGACCTGCTGGTGGCGCAAGACGTTAATCCACAGGGCGTAGCGGTGGCCCTCAACGGCGCCGTGCTGCCCCGTGGCCGCTGGGCCGAGACCTGTCTCAATGACGGAGATGAACTTCACCTCTTTACCGCCATTGCGGGAGGCTGACCCATGATGCTCACAGCCCCATCTTCGAGCGTTCTGCCTTGCGGCGGAACTTCATCTCTTCTTACCACTGTGGCCGGAGGCTGACATGCTGAAAATTGCCGATCACACTTTCTCTTCGCGCCTCTTTACCGGCACCGGCAAGTTTGCCCGCCCGGATCTGATGGCCGCCGCCATCGAGGCGAGTGGCTCCCAACTGGTCACCATGGCCATCAAGCGGCTCGAACCGGGCAAGGCCCACGACGATATCCTGAGCCCCTTGCTGCAACTCGGGGTCAAGCTGCTGCCCAACACCTCCGGCGCCAAGACCGCTGCCGAGGCGGTGTTTGCCGCCCATCTCGCCCGCGAGGCGCTGGGGACGAACTGGCTCAAGCTGGAGATCCACCCCGACCCGCGCTATCTGCTGCCCGATCCCATCGAGACGCTGAAAGCCGCCGAGCAATTGGTGAAAGAGGGCTTTGTGGTGCTGCCCTACTGCGGGGCCGACCCCGTGCTCTGCAAACGGCTGGAAGAGGTGGGCTGCGCCGCCGTGATGCCGCTTGGCGCGCCCATCGGTTCCAATCAGGGGCTGGTGACCCGGGAGTTTCTCTCCATCATCGTCGAGCAGGCCAATGTGCCCGTGGTGGTGGATGCGGGGATCGGTGCGCCGAGCCATGCGGCCGCTGCCTTTGAACTGGGCGCCGATGCCGTGCTGGTCAACACCGCCATCGCGGTGAGTGGCGACCCGGTCGCCATGGGCCGCGCCTTTGCGCTGGCCTGCACTGCCGGTCGCAGCGCCTATGAGGCAGGCCTTGGCGCCCGCGCCCTGCAGGCGCAAGCCTCCAGCCCGCTCACCGATTTTCTGGGGGCGTTATGAGTCATGAAACAGGGGCGACCATGAACATCTCCCCCTTGCCCCAAGGGCAGCCAGAGGTTTGCTCCCCTCTCCCTCTGGGAGAGGGGTTGGGGGTGAGGGCACTGGGTGTAAGGGCTAAGGAGCCTTCCTTTATCGACCGCTGGCAGGAGCTGGAGTGGGACGATATCGGCATGCAGATCCGCGCCAAGACCGCCGCCGATGTAGAGCGGGCGCTGGGTTCACCCCGCCGTACCTTGGCCGATTTTATGGCGCTGATCTCCCCAGCCGCCGAGGCGTATTTGCCACAGATGGCGGCCGAGGCCGAGCGGCTTACCCGCCAGCGTTTTGGCAACACCATCGGCTTCTATGTGCCGCTCTATCTGTCGAACCTCTGTGCCAACGACTGCACCTACTGCGGCTTCTCCATGAGTAACCGCCTCAAGCGCAAGACCTTGAATACAGAGGAGATTGAGTGCGAGTGTCTGGCCATCAAGGCGCGTGGCTTCGACAGCGTGCTGCTGGTGACTGGCGAGCACGAGCACAAGGTGGGGCTCGCCTATTTTCGGCAGGTGTTGCCCATCATCCGCCGCCACTTCAGCACGGTAGGGATGGAGGTGCAGCCCCTCTCGCAAGCCGAATATGCCGAGCTGAAAACCCTCGGCCTCGATGCCGTTATGGTCTATCAGGAGACCTACCACGCCCCCACCTACGCCCGCCACCACCTGCGCGGCAACAAGCGGGATATCGCATGGCGCCTCGCCACACCGGATCGGCTGGGCCGCGCCGGTATCGACAAAATCGGGTTGGGGGCACTCATCGGTCTCTCTGCGGACTGGCGCGCCGACAGCTACTTTGTCGCCGAGCATCTGAGCTGGCTTGAGCGCCACCACTGGCAGAGCCGCTACTCGCTCTCCTTCCCGCGCCTGCGCCCCTGCACCGGCGGACTGGAACCTGCCGTAGTCATGTCGGATCGCCAGCTGGCCCAGCTTATCTGCGCCTGGCGCCTCTTCTCGCCCACGCTGGACTTGTCCCTCTCCACCCGCGAGTCGGCCACCTTCCGCAATGGTGCGGTGCGCCTTGGCATCACCCAGATGTCGGCCGAGTCGCGCACCCAGCCGGGGGGCTATGCCGAGGGGGATGCAGAGGAGCTGGAGCAGTTCGCCATCCACGACGACCGCCCGGTGGGGGAAGTGGCCGCCGCCGTGCGGCAGGCGGGTTTGCAGCCGGTGTTCAAGGACTGGGAACCCTTCTTGGGCCGATAGGGGCGGCCACGCCCCCCCTTTGCCGGTGGCATCCCGGCGTCCAGCCAGACTCCGTGCCTGTGGCAAGCAGGCACGGCTGCGCCGAGTAATCGTAGGGTCGATTAGCCGATAGGCGTAATCGTCCGTTCCGAGGTATGGCGCTGGCGGCAGGGGCCGTTGTGTGGTGGCACGGCTTTGCCGTGCAGGACGCGAGGCCGCTGGCCTCGAAGGGGTTTCACCCGCCCTTCGGGCCGGGGCGAGTGACTTTGGAAAGACCCAAAGTCACCAAAGGTCTTCTCCCCCACTTATTCGCCCGACTTACGTCGGGTTCCTTCGGCTCACCCGCTTGTCCGACGGCACGCGGCGACGGGCCATCCATGGCCCGGCGCCGCTCGCTCGACATCCTGTCTCGCGGCCTGGACAAGCGGGCTCGCCTCAGCGAATAAGAGGGGGATAAAACAGAGCATCTCCAGCCTATCTTCTCGCATCTGTGGGATGTATATGTCTATGCACTAATTGTGCGACTGTTCTAATAATTGCTCCTTATTTCTTGAGAGCTCCAACTGACGCATGATATAAAACATAAAGTTTTTATTTTAATTTTTTAAGGGATTAGGTAATGGGTGAGTTTTCTAAAAAGGTGGGTGAGCATGGGGAGCTCATTGTTAAAAATTTTCTATCTATGATTGGATGGCTCTCGGTTCAAGAAGGTGAGACTATCCCGTGTGAGCATGGTGAAAAACATAAAGAAAGCTCAAATGCAAAGACAACTCATGGAATAGATGCCTTTTATTCAGTGAAATCTCAACTTCAAGACTTCACCTTGGATAATATCGTCGTATCAGTTAAATATACTTCCAAGCCTTATCCAAATGCACCTTCAACAAAATTCAAAAGCCATTTAAAGGACTTGGCCAACACATTAGAATGTTTTATGCATTCCGACTTTAGAACGGAAAATAATCAACGATATGAAATGACAGGAATAAAATCAGCAAGGGATATTGGAGTTTTATTTTGGTTGACGAGTGATCGAGAATCACAGCAAGATGTAATTAGTAAAGTTTTTAATGTTGAGCTTGATAAAACACTTATATTCTCGAGCATGCATGTTATAGATAACTCTAGAGCATCGTTTATTTATGATTCCATTTCATACGTAAAGAAAAAGTTTTCAGAAAAAGATATAAATTTTCATTATGCATTTAGTTCATCAAATTATAGTGATCCGACTATCAAGAAATATGGAAAGATAATGCCGGTTGAATATTTGACATCAAATGTAATCCCCTTCCGGTTAGTTGAAAGCACTACAGGTAAAGTTTCATTTTGTTTGGTTTGTCGAGACGGGTTCTCCGAGGAGTCAATTAACAGACTGATTTACCTTGCGAGTGATGTATCACAAGACTTTACTGATGACTTTGTGTTCTTATTCCCAGATTACGATCATTTAAAACATCAATCTATAGTTAGTGGTGCAGGGAGAATGCAAGAAGAGTTATTAAATAAGTTAAATGTCGAGGTTTACTCTTTTAATGAATCATTTGAGGGCTTGATCCATGGTTAATAAAAAATACCTGCTTCCATATGGTGACGCCTTACGTGATTTTCTAAATAATCAGGGGATTACAAAGAGTGATTTACGGTCTATTCTCAGACGAAGAGGTGTTTTTACAGCAAGCGATGAAAAATCTGAACAAGTTCCTATTCTAGTTCGGACAGGTATAACCCCACCAGAGCTTGGTATCTTACTGGATAGATTAAGAGTAAAGGAAGATAATCCGAAGATACATACGCAAACAGTTAAGTGTACTGATAATAATTTAACACTAAAGGCCATGATTCCCTCCAATTTTAATATTGAAAGTGTCGTTAACAAACCCTTTTCAAACTATCGGTTGTTGGGTATACCATCATTTAAGAGTGTAGGTGGGGATAATAACCACTTAGAGTTGGAATTTACTATTGAACGCTTCGACTATACAAAGAGCTGGGATAAGAATACATCTCAATTTTCAGGTAAAGTAAAATTGAAAAAGGTTGGTTCATCTGTAGATATGAATATAACCTTGTCACATACATCTCCTGAGACAAAAGAGGTTGCTAATGGAATAACATCAAAGCTGATCAAGGAAATGAAGTCTTCAGGCGCCATATCTGAGCGTGAGCAAATAAAGAAGATACAGTTTTCAGATTTTACAAACGAAAATAGAGTCTTATTCTTGAAAATGGTTAGTCAAGAGCAAATAACAAATGAACTCTATTTCAAAGATACTAAAGATATTGGTTTTAGTCCGGATGATACTCAGACCTTACCTAAAGATATAGCGTGGATGGAAAAAACCATATCGAATCTTGTTTTACAAGGTGTTGGATTGCATTCAACTTTTTTTGTGAAGAATAAAAGTTATCACAAGTATATAAAGATGCATAGGCTTGAGGCAGCTTATACGTTTGATCACAGCTCATTCAATGGTACTTGTAATATCATATTTGAATTTCCTGAGTATATTACAAAAGGCGATATTTCATCCGAGTTGTCGATAAAAATTAGTGGCTTAAGGTTTGGTGATAAAAATGATATCTCAATGGGTAAGGTCAAAGAAATATTATTATCTCAACTAGATGTCGCCAAACTAAAATATTATGAAGAGTTGGCTAGCGAAAAATAAAGTGTTGGGGGGTTCATAGACTTTATAGATGTATACTTGGCTATTAATAAAGATCGTTGCTTTAAATCTGGATGTGGGCATGCAGGTTATTCCTGATGCCCGATTCCAATGACAGAGAAAAACAACTCTGTTACTGAACTATTGACTGCTTTTTCAGAAAGTAACTGATATGCCCCGGCGGCATATCGGGCAACTGCCCAAAGACTACGTAACCCTGCTTCTGGTAGAAAGGGAGGGCCTGAAAACTGGTGGTTTCCAAGTGGTAGTTGCTGATGCCCTTGCTTTGGGCGTACTGCTCCATGGCGCCAAGCAGGCGGCCGCCCCAGCCATCACGGCGGATGCTTTCATCGATCCAGAGCCAGTCGACATGCAGCCAGCCCCACTTGATGTCGGCGATGATGCCGCCGTGTACCTTGCCCTCTTTATCCTTGATAAAGCTGGCGATCCGCTCGCGCCGAAGTTCGTACAGTTGAGGGCCTGCCTGGCTTACGTTGTAGCCCGTCAGGCCAATGCGCAGCGCTTCAACATCATCGTCCTGAGGCGGTTGAGGTGGGGTGAGTTGCATATGGGCTCCTGCGGTATGGGTTGTGGCGGCGTCAAAGGGTTAAAGCAATATCCGTTTGGGCTCTGTTTGGTCAAGTGTTCTGGTCGCTCGCCACCAGCGTGCATGGCATGGCGGCCAGTCAATGGCCCTTGCAACTTCCATCCCCCCCTTGCATCACCCCAGAGTGAGGCGCAGACTGTTTGGCCTTGTTTTTATGCGATTCGATTCAAGGCAACCATCATGACTCCTGCCATCAACCTGCTGAAGAAGCTCAAAATCCCCCACAAGCTCTACCCCTACGAGTGCGAAGCCCACGACGATTTCGGCAAGCATGCCGCGACCCAGCTCGGGCTGCCGGAGGCGCAGGTGTTCAAGACCCTGGTCGCCCATCACGACAAGCAGGCGGTGGTGGCCATCGTTCCCTCATCCGGCATGTGCAGTCTGAAGCAGCTGGCCAAGGCGACTGGCCTCAAGAAGGTGGAGATGATGAAACCGGCGGAAGCGGAGAAGCTGACCGGTTACAAGGTGGGTGGCATCAGCCCGCTGGCCCAAAAGAAACTGCTGCCCACCGTGCTCGACGAGTCGGCACTGCAGTTTGACGAGATCCTGGTGAGCGGCGGCAAGCGCGGCCTCTCGGTCGGCGTGGCGCCGCAGGATATGCTGACGCTGATGAAGTGGATCGCAGCTCCCATCGGCGAAGAGTAGTGCCGGGCAAGGTGTGAACCTGCTATCCGGGCCTGTGGTGGCCCGGATAGCCCCACCTGTGAGCGGGCGCGTGCCCTGTGCTCAACGGGGTGCGTGCCAGTCTATAATGGGTGAACCCCGTTGTATGAGTTCAGCCATGATTTACCGACTTCTGTTGCTTTGCCTCTGTTTATCCTTCCCCTCTGCCTTGCTGGCTGCCACCCGTTTTACCCTGCTCAGTCCTGAAAACAGTCAGGACATGCGGATGCGTTATTACCGTGAGGTGATGCAGCTGGCGCTAGAGAAAACTCGCCCCGAATATGGCGACTACGAGTTGCTGGACTCCCTGCCGATGAACAAGGCGCGGATGCGGATCGAGGTGCAGGAGCAGGGCAAAAACGCCCTCTTTATTGTCGACAGCTGGCCTTATCAGGGGGAGGCGGTGGCGGATCAGGTGGCATCGATCCCGTTCCCGATCGATATGGGGATCCTCGGCTATCGGGTCTGTTTTGTCGGCTCGGCTCGTGCTGCCGAGCTGGCGCGGGTAAACACCCTGGATCAGTTGCGCCACTTCACTCAAGGGGTGGGCACCGGCTGGCAGGATGCGGTGATCCTGCGCAACGGCGGGCTGACGGTACATGAGGTGGATAACTACGAGTCGCTGTTTCGTATGGTGGCACGAGGGCGCATCGATCTCTTCTGTCGTGGGGCCAACGAGATCCTGCCGGAGTGGCAATCTCATCAGGGCAAGGTGGCCGGTTTGACGGTCGATCGCCATCTGGCCCTTTTCTATCCGCTGATCCATGTGTTCTACAGCAATGCCCGCTACGTTCAGGAGCGCGAGCGCCTTGCGCGCGGTCTGCAACTGGCTTGGCAGGATGGTTCGCTCAAACGGCTCTGGCGCCATCACTTCCAACCCTCGCTGGTGTTTGCCAATCTGGGGGCTCGCCAGATTGTCCGGCTCGGCAATCCGCAGTTACCCAAGGACGGTTTTGACTATCGCCCCTACCTTTACAACCCGCTGACGGATGATTTCGGTTCACAACCCTGAGCCGGATTATCAGGTGCGCAGGCTCTGATAGAGTAAGGGAGAGATCATTGTCGCCAAGGATATGGCCCATGCGCGCATCTGCCCGCTATCTGCTCTTTATTGCGTTGCTGCTGCCCGCGACCGGCGGTGCGGCCCCTGCCTTTACGCTGCGTACCTGCTTTGAAAACAGTGATTCCTATCCTTGGCTGCTGCAATCGGGGGAGGGGGTTGTGCAGTATCACCTCAAGGCGGTTGCTACCGCTCTTGATGCCGAGATCGTGCTGACGCCGCTGCCGTGGAAGCGCTGCCTCTCTCGGGTGAGCAGTGGCCAGATGGATGCGGCCATCAAGATGAGTTACAGCGTCGAGCGGGCGACCAGGGTGGGGGTTTATCCCATGCGTGAGGGCAAACCCGACCCCGCCAAGCGGCTGCTGACCGAGAGCTACAGCCTCTACCAACTCAAGGGGGGCAAGAGCCAGTGGGATGGCACCACCCTCAGGGTCAATGGCGTGGTTGCGGCCCAGTCAGGATTTTCCATCGTCGACTTGTTGCAGGCTGCGGGAGCCGAGGTGGATGACTCCAGCCGTGACCCGCTGATCATGTTGAAAAAGCTGGTGATGGATCGGGCGCAGGCGACCGCCATCCAGACCGAGGTGGCTGACAGCATTCTGGCGGCCCATCCCGCGTTGCAGACTCGCATCGAGCGGCTGTCGCCGGTGCTGGTGGAGAAGCCCTACTATCTGGTCTTCTCTCACCGCTTTTATCAATCTCATCCCCGACAAAGCCGGCAGGTGTGGGATACCATCGAGCAGGTGCGCGACTCTGCTGCCTATCAGCGTTATGCCACAGCGCTCAGAAGCACACCTCCGGTGGGGGAGTAGGCTGATGGATGCGACTGGCCGAAAAGGGGAGGAGAGCGTGGGGTGGTGGCAGGGCCGAGTGCCCACGCTCAGGGCTACACTGAAAGTACCCCCTTCAGCCAAGGCGCGGTTTATGTCACCCCTGCATCTGCTGGCCACCGCTCTGCTCTGCATGTTGTCGCTGACCGGACAGGCGGCCACCCGGTTTACCTATATCAGCCCGGAGAGCGAGCGGGATCCGCGTACCACCTATGATCGGGAGCTGCTGCGGCTCGCCCTCGACAAGACCCGCGACCAGTTTGGCGATTATCTGCTGGAGTCTGCGCCGCCCATGACCAAGGCGCGCGAGCGGCTCAGCATGCAGCTCGACAGCTATCCCAACCTCTTTGTGATGGACAGCTACAGCAGCACCCGCGAGGATCTGGGGCTCGCCTATGTCCGTTTTCCCATCCATCTGGGCATCGTCAGCTACCGCATCTGTTTTGTCAGTCCGCAGCAAAAGGCGGCGGTGAGCAAAGTGACCGACCTCAAGGGGCTGCGCCAGTTCACTTTCGGTCAGGGCAAGGGGTGGCTGGATGTGGATATCCTGCGTTACGCCGGGATGGAGGTGGTGGAAGTGGAGGGGTACGAGAAGTTGTTCAAGATGGTGGCGCGGGGCCGCTTCGATCTCTTCTGCCGCGGGGTGAGCGAGCTGCGCAGCGAGCAGCTTACCCACAAGGATATGACGGATCTGCTGGTGGATGACGCCTTGTTGATCTACTACCCGCTGCCCCGGGTCTTCTACACCAATCCCAACAATCGCGAGGCACTGCAGCGGGTCGAGCGGGGGTTGCAGCTGGCGTGGCAGGATGGCTCGCTACAGGCTCTGTGGCGCAAGAGCTTTGGCCCGGCCATCGCCTTTGCCAAGCTCTCCCAGCGCCGACTGCTGCGACTGGATAACCCCTTCCTCGACAGGATCAGCTTCGATTACCGCCCCTACTTCTACAATCCGCAGACCGATCGCTTCGGCGATTACTGAGGTGCCTGCCGCTGGCGGCAGAGGGCCAGCCAGGCCTCGGCGGTGCGCGACAGATAGCGCTCGCTCGGCCAGATCACCCCGAGTCGCCAGCTCAATTCGGGCTCCAGTGGCCGCAGCACCAGACCATCCGGGGTCAGCCGGTTGCAGACCGGCTCCGGCAAGAAGGCGACCCCCATGCCGCTGCGTACCATGGCGGTGAGAAAATCCCACTGGCTGCTGCGCGCCGCCACCTGCGGCACAAAGCCCGCCTCCTGACACGCCTGCTCCAGTCGCTCGCTCAGGGTAAACGCCTGGGTATAGAGCAGAAAGGGCTCCTCCTGCAGAGACTCCAGCCGCAGCGGTGCATCGCCATGCCAGCGCGGTTGATCAGGCAGCACCACCCGGATCGGGTATTGATCCAGCTCCAGCGCGCTGAGGGCGCCCCCCTCTTTGGTCGGCAGCATGGTGATGGCGAGATCCAGCTCCCCCTCCAGCACCGCCTGTTCGATGCGGCGACCGCCGTACTCCACCAGGGTCAGCTCCACCTTGGGATAGCGGCTGCGGTAGGCGCGGATCAGGTCCGCATAGACGTGACCCACCATGGGGGGAATGCCGAGGGTGAGGCGACCATGTTGCAGGCTCTGCAGATCCGCCAGTTCGGCCTCCAGCTGTTGCATCTCAGCCAAGATGGTCTGGGCCCGGTTGAACAGCACCTGGCCGCTGTCGGTCAGGGTGAAGCGGCGCCCTTCCCGGTTGAGCAGGGGTTGGCCCAGCTCCTCTTCGATATTGCGGATCATCTTGCTGATGGTGGGCTGGGTGACGAACAGCTTTTCAGAGGCGCGGGTGAAGCTTTTTTCCCGCACCAGTTCGACAAAATAGCGCAGGGCGCGAATATCCATGGACTCTCTCGACTCGTGTTGGCGGGTACGGGATGAAGTATGCCTATGCGGCATGAATTTGATAATTTTAATTCATTTCTGGCAGGTTTTGCTCAACTCTATACTGTGAGCCGGTTCACAGAAAGACGATGATCATGAAAGCCCTCTGCTTGCGCTGGTTACAGACTCCCTTCCAGATTGTGTTGCTGGCAGCCATCTGGCTGCTGGCCGATACCGCGGTGCGTACCCTCCATCTGCCGCTGCCCGCCAACCTCACCGGCATGCTGTTGCTGCTGGTCTGCATCCTGCTCGGGGTAGTTAAGGCCGAGTGGTTCAGCGCGGGGGCTCGCTGGCTGCTGGCCGAGATGCTGCTCTTCTTCGTGCCCGCCGTGGTTGCGGTGGTCAACTATCAGGATCTGCTGTTGCAGGAGGGGTGGCGCATCATGGTGGTGCTGCTGGTGAGCACTACGCTGGTGCTCGGTACCACGGCGCTGGTGGTGGACCGGGTCTACCGTCTCGAACTGAAACTGGCCCGCCGGAGTCGCCGTCATGTCTGATACCCTGCTCGGGCTGATCTGTTTCGCCCTCACCCTGATCTTCTACTACGCCAGCAAATGGCTCTATGGCAAAAAGCGCATTCTGCCGCTGATGCCCCTGCTGCTGGCGCCGACCCTGCTGGTGGCCGTGGTGCTGCTGTTCCACATCCCCTATCAGGATTACATGGCGGAATCCCACTGGCTGCTCTGGCTGCTGGGCCCCGCCACCGTCGCCTTCGCGGTGCCGGTCTACGAGAACCGCCAGCTCATTCGTCGCCACTGGTTGTCGCTGTCGGTAGGGGTGGTCGCATCGGTCATCATGGCGGTGGGGAGTACCGTGCTGCTGGCCCGCTGGCTGGATCTCTCCGACATGCTGCAACGCAGTCTGGCGATGCGCTCCATCACCACGCCGTTTGCGGTGGAGGCGACCCGCGCCATCGGCGGTCAGAGCGATCTCACTGCGCTGTTTGTTGTGCTGACCGGTGTCATCGGCATGGCGGTGGGGGAGAGCGTGCTCACCGTGCTGGCCATTCGCAGTCGCCTCGGCAAGGGGGCGGGGTTTGGCGCCTCGGCCCACGGTGCCGGTACTGCCAGGGCTTATCAGATGGGTAATGAGGAGGGAGTGGTCTCAAGCATGGTGATGATGATCGCCGGTATGGTGACCGTGCTGCTGGCGCCCCTGCTGGGCCGGATGTTCTGGTAGGCCTGGCTTCCCTTTAGAAGGCGGCTCGTCCCGGCGCTACACTCTAGTGAGCCTGTATTTCCGGGATGAGCAGTATGACCTTTCATCGCCTCGCTTCCTGCTTGCTGCTGTGCAGCCTTTCCCTCCTTGCCACTCCCCTTCGGGCGAGCGACGTCATCACTCATATCAGCCCCGAGAGCGATCGGGACTTGCGTACCCTCTATTTTCGCGATCTGTTGCAGCTGGCGCTGGAGAAGACCCGCGATAGCTTCGGTGACTACGAGCTGCGGACCGCACCGCCGATGAACCGTATCCGGATGCGACAGATTGTGCAGACTCAGCAATACCCCAATCTGTTTGTGGCCGACAGTCTGCGCCCGGCCGCAGAGAGCGGAGCGCTGGATTACGTCCGTTTTCCGGTGGAGCTGGGCATCCTCGGTTATCGCATCTGCTTTGTCAGTCCGCAGCAGGCCGACGCGGTGGCAAGGGTCAATACCCTGACCGAGCTGCAGCAATTTCTGCACGGGCAGGGGCGTGGCTGGCAGGATGCGGAGATCCTGCGTCATGGGGGATTCAAGGTGCAGGAGATCGACGGTTACGAGCGGCTGTTCAAGCTGGTGGCGCGCGGTCGCATCGATCTGTTTTGCCGCGGGGCCAACGAGCTCTTTATCGAGCAGGAACAGCACAGTGATCTGCTCGGTCTCACCGTGGATCGGCGAGTGGCGCTGCACTATCCCTTCCTCCACCTCTTCTACACCCACAAGGATAATCAGGCCGCCATCCGCCGCCTCTCGGTCGGCCTCAAGCTGGCGTGGCGCGATGGCTCGCTGCAACAGCTCTGGCTGCGCCACTTCAAACCTTCCCTCGAGCAGGCGCAGCTCCCCAGGCGCCTGTTGTTCGAGTTGGCCAATCCGCGCCTTGATCAGGTGGACTTTGATTATCGGGCCTACCACTACAACCCCGTCGATGGGACGTTCGGGCCCGGGCTGCCTTGATCCTGATGATGCTGTTACCGGATAAAGGGCCGTATCTGCCGATGTGCTAAATCATGCCAAAAAGGCATGTTTTTTATTATTTAAATTCATTTTTTGAAGGTTGGTGCGCTGCATATACTGGGGGTCGCTTCACGGTTCAGGTTTGCTCCTGCCTGCTTCTGGCTTGTGGGAGTGAGCCTGAATCGTCCTGCTGCGGCGTCTTGATGTTCTGCATGAAGGCGTCCATCACTGGGCCGGGATCGATCCCGGCAGGTATTACAGCTGACGGAGCCTTGTTATGTTTAATCCCCACTCTTGCGCCCTGATTGTCGAAGGGGGCGCGATGCACGGCATCTTTGCCAGCGGCGTGCTCGATGCCTTCGTGGAAAGCCATCACTATCCGTTCGATTTCGTCATGGGCGTCTCGGCCGGTGCCACCAATCTGGTCTCCTACCTGAGCGAGCAGCCGCGCCGCAGTCACCACATCATCACCGAGCTGGCTTGCAGCTCCCGGTTTCTCGATCCCCTGCGTTTCGTCAAAGGGGGCGATCTGGTGGACATCGGCTGGCTGTGGCAAGCCAGTCGCCATCGCTTCCCGCTCGATCTCGACACTTTCTGCGCCCGCGACATTCCCTTCTACGCGGTGGCGACCGATGTGGCGAGCGGCAAGGCCATCTATCTGCCGGTGCGGCCCGACAACATGGATGAGGTGCTGACTGCCACCTGCGCTCTGCCGGTGGTGCAGCACTATACCCCCTGCGTCGATGGTCGCCCGATGGCCGATGGCGGGATCAGCGACTCCATTCCGGTGATCGAGGCCTATCGGCGCGGGGCGCGGCGGATGACGGTGGTGCTCTCGGAGCCCTGGGGCTATCGCAAGAAGCCGGCCCGTTTCTGCTGGATGGTCAAAGCCTTGCTGAAAACCCAGCCTGCACTGGCACAAGCCATGCTTGAGCGGGATCGCGCCTACAACCAAGCGCTCGATTTCATCGCCAATCCCCCTGCCGATTGCGAGATTGAGGTGATCGCGCCACCGGCCGATTTCATGGTCTCCCGTTTTACCCAGGACCCGGTCAAGCTGGAGTCTGGCTATCTGCAGGGCTACTGGCAGGGGCGCCAGAGTCTGTTGCGGTCCCGTGGAGAGGTGCGGGCGGTGGCCTGACTGGTTTGCCGGGGGCTGAATATAAAAAGGGGAACCTCGCGGTTCCCCTTTTGCATGCTTGCACGGCAGCCAGTGCTTACAGCATCTGCTTGAGGCGATAGAGCAGATCCAGTGCCTGACGGGGGGTGAGCTCGTCGGGGCGCAGCGCTTCCAGCTCTTCCACCACCGGATGAGGCTGCGGGGCGAGAGTCACCGGAGCCGGGCGGCTTTCACCTGCGGGGACCGGAGTGGCGCTCTCCAGCTCATGCAGTTTGTGACGGGCCTGCTGGATCACCGATTTCGGCACCCCAGCCAACGCCGCCACTTGCAGGCCGTAGGAGCGGCTGGCCGCGCCTTCCTGCACTGCGTGCATAAAGGCGATGGTGTCGCCGTGTTCTACCGCATCCAGGTGGACGTTGGCCAGCCCGCTCATCAGCTCGGGCAGACGGGTCAGCTCGAAGTAGTGGGTGGCGAACAGGGTGTAGGCGCCGATCTTGCTCGCCAGCTGCTCGGCACAGGCCCACGCCAGCGAGAGGCCGTCGTAGGTGCTGGTGCCGCGGCCAATCTCGTCCATCAGCACCAGACTGCGGGCGGTGGCGTTGTTGAGGATATTGGCGGTCTCGGTCATCTCCACCATAAAGGTGGAGCGGCCGGAGGCGAGATCGTCTGACGCTCCGATGCGGGTGAAGATGCGGTCGATGGGGCCGATGCGGGCGCTGTCGGCGGGGACGAAGGCGCCGATATGGGCCAGCAGCACGATCAGCGCGGTCTGGCGCATATAGGTGGATTTACCGCCCATGTTGGGACCCGTGATGATCAGCATCCGCCGCTCCCGCTCCAGCCGGATAGGGTTGGCGATAAAGGGATCTGTCATCACCTGCTCAACCACCGGATGGCGGCCCGCTTCGATCAGGATCTGATCCTCATCGATGAGGGTCGGGCAGCGGTAGTCGAGGGTCTCGGCCCGCTCGGCCAGGTTGGCCAGCACGTCCAGCTCCGCCAGTGCGGCGGCGGAATCCTGCAGATCGCCGAGGTGGGGCAGCAGGGCGTCGAGCAGCTCTTCGTAGAGCCGTTTCTCCAGCGCCAGCGCCTGGGACTGGGCGGTGAGTACCTTGTCCTCGTACTTCTTCAGCTCATCGATGATGTAGCGTTCGTTGTTCTTGAGGGTCTGGCGGCGGATGTAGTGGGCCGGCACCAGATGGCTGTTGGCGCGGCTCACCTCGATATAGAAGCCGTGCACCTTGTTGTAACCCACCTTGAGGGTGTTGATGCCGGTCAGCAGCTTCTCCCGCTCCTCGATGCGGGCGAGGCTGGCGGTGGCGCCGTTGGCGAGATCCCGCAGCTCGTCCAGCTCCTGATTGAAGCCGTCACGGATGACGCCCCCATCGCGGATCAGCACCGGCGGCACCTCCATCACCGCACGTTCCAGCAGGTCGAGCAGCTCGGGGAAGGTGCTGGCCCGCTCGGCCAGCTGTTGCACCGCTTCGTGCTCGTTGTCCGCCAGCAGGCGCTGTAGCTCGGGCAACTGGGCGAAGGCCTGACGCAGGCGGGTGAGGTCGCGCGGACGGGCCGAGCGCAGGGCGAGACGGGCCAGCACTCGCTCCACATCCCCTACCTGACGCAGCAGGCTGCCCAGTTCATCGTAGAGGTTCTGCTCGATAAGCGTATGGATGGTGCTCTGGCGACCTTTCAGGATCACCCGATCGCGGATCGGCTGGTGGATCCAGCGCTTGAGCAGGCGGCTGCCCATGGGGGTGGCGGTGCGATCCAGCACCTCGGCCAGGGTATTTTCATAGCCACCGGCCAGATTCTGGGTCAGCTCCAGATTGCGGCGGGTGGCGGCATCCATGATGACCGCATGATCTGGCTGTTCAAGGCGTACGTTGCGGATGTGGGGCAGGGCGGTGCGCTGGGTATCTTTGACGTACTGCATCAGGCAGCCAGCGGCGCACAGGGCGGTCTCGCTCTTGTCGACGCCAAAGCCCACCAGATCTGGGTGCCGAACTGCTGGCAGAGTAGCTTGCGAGCTGTGCCCAGCTCAAACTCCCACTCCGGACGGCGGCGCAGGCCGCGGCGACCCTCGATATGGTGCAGAAACTCGAAGGATTCCGGGTAGAGCAGTTCGGCCGGATTGGTGCGCTGCAGCTCTGCCAGCAGGGTCTCTTCTTTCTCGAACTGGTTGATGAAGAAGCGGCCGGAGCCGATGTCCATGGTGCCGTAGCCGAAGCGGCGGCCATCGTGATAGACGGCGGCGATCAGGTTGTCCTGTCGCTCGCTGAGCAGCGCCTCGTCGGAGACGGTACCCGGGGTGATGATGCGAATGACCTTGCGCTCCACCGGCCCCTTGCTGGTGGCGGGATCCCCCACCTGCTCGCAGATGGCGGCCGACTCGCCGAGCTGTACCAGTTTGGCCAGATAGCCCTCGATAGCGTGATAAGGCACCCCCGCCATCGGGATGGGGCTGCCGGCCGACTGGCCGCGCTTGGTCAGGGAGATATCGAGCAGCTGGGAGGCCTTGCGGGCATCGTCATAGAACAGCTCGTAGAAGTCGCCCATCCGGTAGAACAGCAGGATCTCCGGATTCTCGGCCTTGAGGCCAAGGTACTGCTGCATCATGGGCGTGTGGGCGCTCAGATTGGCGCCGGGAGCGGAGCTTGTGGCGCCGCTGGCTTGGTGTTGTGCGGTCATGTTCTGTTCCAGAAGGGGCCTCTGCGGGCCAGTGTCTGCGGTGATGAGCCTTGAGCTTGATGGCGCCATTCTACACATAAGCGCCGCGACGGGGGAGCGGGTGTTCCGGGCGCAGCTGCTCTGCGCTATTGAAGGTATGACTCCGGTGCAGCACCTCACATTGCGGCAGGCAATGGCGGTCTGCCGTGGTTGCGGGCGGCGCTAGCGGGATCGCATAATGTGCCCCTTGAGCGGATCAGAAGGAGTCGTGATGAAACTGGATGCAGAGATAGAGCACCTTGCCATCGAGCTGGGACGGGCCCTTGGCCAGCGGGGCTGGCTGGCGGCGACTGCCGAATCCTGTACCGGCGGCGGGGTGGCCAGCGCCATCACCGACATCGCGGGCAGCTCCGGCTGGTTCGATCGCGGATTTGTCACCTACACCAACGAAGCCAAGCAGCAGATGTTGGGGGTGAGCAGTGAGAGCCTTGAGCAGCACGGTGCGGTGAGCGAAGCCGTGGTGCTGGAGATGGCCCGCGGCGCGCTGGCGCACTCGTCTGCCTCCATCAGCGTTGCTATCAGTGGCATCGCCGGCCCCGGCGGCGCCACCGAGGGCAAGCCGGTCGGCACCGTCTGGTTCGCCTGGGCCGACCGCAACGGCCGTCACCACTCCCTGCTCGCCCGCTTCGACGGGGATCGCCGACAGGTGCGCCAGCAGGCGGTGAGACAGGCCTTGTCGGGTCTGTTGGCCCTGCTCAGATAAATTGGGCTTGATACTGTATGAATAGACAGTATACTTAGCCCAACTTCACTTTTTACTCACGATTTCCAGCGGAGATTGGCATGGATCAGAACAAACAGAAGGCACTGGCGGCTGCGCTGGGTCAGATTGAAAAGCAGTTCGGCAAAGGTTCCATCATGCGTCTGGGCGACAGCAAGACCATGGATATCGAAGCCATCTCCACCGGTTCCCTCTCGCTGGACGTGGCGCTGGGGATCGGCGGTCTGCCGTGTGGCCGTATCGTCGAAATCTACGGCCCGGAATCTTCCGGTAAAACCACCCTCACCCTGCAGGTGATCGCGGAAGCCCAGAAGAAGGGCAAAACCTGTGCCTTCGTCGATGCGGAGCACGCACTGGATCCTATCTATGCTGCCAAGCTGGGCGTCAACGTCGACGACCTGCTCATCTCCCAGCCGGATACCGGTGAACAGGCGCTGGAGATCTGCGACATGTTGGTGCGCTCCAACGCGGTTGACGTCATCATCGTCGACTCCGTGGCGGCCCTGACGCCGAAAGCGGAAATCGAAGGGGAGATGGGTGACTCCCACGTTGGCCTGCAGGCCCGTCTGATGTCCCAGGCGCTGCGCAAGCTGACTGCCAACATCAAGAACGCCAACTGCCTGTGCATCTTCATCAACCAGATCCGGATGAAGATCGGCGTCATGTTCGGTAGCCCGGAGACCACTACCGGTGGTAACGCGCTCAAGTTCTACGCCTCCGTGCGTCTGGATATCCGTCGTATCGGCGCTATCAAGGAAGGTGACGAAGTGGTCGGTAACGAGACTCGCGTCAAAGTGGTCAAGAACAAAGTTGCCCCGCCCTTCAAGCAGGCTGAATTCCAGATTTTCTACGGTGCCGGTATCTCCAAAGAGGGCGAGCTGGTGGATCTCGGCGTCAAGCACAAGCTGATCGACAAGGCGGGTGCCTGGTACAGCTACAACGGCGAGAAGATCGGTCAGGGCAAGGCCAACGTGATGAAGCTGTTCGCCGAGAACAAGGTGATGGCTGGTGAAGTGGAAGCCCGTCTGCGCGAGCTGCTGCTCTCCGGTGCCGTGCCAGTCGATGACAAGGCTGCATCGGTTGAGGCAGACGAGTTCGATGCCGAAAGCGAACAAGAGTTCGAATAAGGAACAAAGGAAGGCCGGGTAGATACCCGGCCTTGTTATTTATGATGGTTGATGAATCCGTTACCGAACCGGTCGAGCCTGCCGAACCGACCTTTGCCGAGCAGCTGGCCGCTGCCCGTGCTTATGCCATGCGCAGTCTGGCCCGTCGCGAGAGTGCCGAGTCAGAGCTGGCCAACCGGCTGCGCCAGCAGGGCTTCAATGAAGAGGTGATCGAGGCGGTGGTCGACTACTGCCGCGGTTACAACTGGGTCAATGACGAACGTTACGGCGGTATGGCTGTACGGGCCGGTGCCGCCAAGGGCCATGGCCCCATCAAGATCCGTTTCGATCTGCGCCGCAAGGGGCTCGACGATATGCAGATTGATGCCGCATTCGATCAGCCGGAGCTGGACTGGTTCGAACTGGCGTTTGCCCTGCTCGAACGGCGCGCCCGGGTGGCCGATCTGGCGGATTTCAAGCTGCGGATGAAGTGGCTCAAGTATCTGCTGGGGCGCGGCTTTACCCAGGATCAGGCCCGTTATGCCATCTCTGCCCTGCAGGAGCGGGAGGAGTAACGCCACTGCGTGGCAAACGTTGTTTCACCTCTCCTTATGGCAGGTTTTTCCTGCCCGTTCAGTAGCTTGCGCGCACAATCCCGAAAAAGCGGCCTTTTGTTCATCTCATCCCTCTTTATGCGCTGCTTTTTTGCCTCTCGACAGTGAAAAAAGCCACTGTAGGCAGTGGCGCTCTTTTCTGGCCCGTTTATGTGCGCTTTTTCGCCCGTGGCGGCCCTGTCCGTTTTACTTTACCCCGCAGAAAACTTACATTAATGCGGTTAAAAGTCCGTATTCGAATCAAGCAGGATTTTCCATGTATATGTCCACGTCAGAGATTCGCGCTGCGTTTCTCGAGTATTTCCGTTCCCAGGGGCACCAGGTTGTCTCCTCCAGCTCGCTGGTACCGCATAACGACCCGACCCTGTTGTTTACCAACGCGGGTATGAACCAGTTCAAGGACGTGTTCCTTGGCGCAGACAAGCGTGCCTACAATCGCGCGACGACTTCCCAGCGTTGCGTGCGTGCCGGTGGTAAGCACAACGATCTGGAAAACGTCGGCTATACCGCTCGTCACCACACCTTCTTCGAAATGCTGGGCAACTTCAGCTTCGGTGACTACTTCAAACAGGATGCCATCAAGTTTGCATGGGGCTTCCTGACCGAGGTGCTGCAGCTGCCGAAAGATCGCCTGCTGGTGACCGTCTACGCGACTGACGATGAAGCTTTCGATATCTGGGAAAAAGAGGTCGGTGTCCCGGCCGATCGCATTGTGCGCATCGGTGACAACAAAGGGGCCCCTTACGCTTCCGACAACTTCTGGGCGATGGGCGATACCGGCCCGTGCGGTCCCTGCACCGAGATCTTCTATGACCACGGCGATCACATCTGGGGTGGCCGTCCCGGCTCACCGGAAGAGGATGGCGACCGTTTCATCGAGATCTGGAACGTGGTCTTCATGCAGTTTAACCGTCAGGCTGACGGCACCATGGAGCCGCTGCCCCGTCCGTCCGTGGATACCGGCATGGGTCTGGAGCGTATCTCCGCCATCATGCAGGGTGTCCACTCCAACTACGAAATCGACATCTTCCAGGCGCTGATCAAGAAAGCGGCCGAGATTGTCGGCACCACCGATCTGAGCAACCAGTCCCTGCGCGTCATCGCTGACCACATCCGCTCCTGCGCCTTCCTGGTGGCAGATGGCGTGATGCCGTCCAACGAAGGTCGTGGCTATGTGCTGCGCCGCATCATCCGCCGCGCCGTGCGTCACGGTCGCAAGCTGGGCGCTACCGATGTCTTCTTCTACAAACTGGCTGCCGAGCTGGCAGTGCAGATGAAGGATGTCGCTGCCGAGCTGATCGCCCAGCTGCCGCTGGTCGAGCGCGTGCTGCGCATCGAAGAGGAGCAGTTCGTCCGCACGCTGGATCGCGGTCTGCTGCTGCTGGAAGACGCTCTGGCCAACCTGGGCGATGCCAAGGTTATTCCGGGTGAAGTGGTGTTCAAGCTCTATGACACTTACGGCTTCCCGGCCGACCTGACTGCCGACGTGGTGCGCGAGCGCGAGATCGGCATCGACGAAGAGGGCTTCAAGGCCGAGATGGAGAAGCAGCGTGCTCGTGCCAAGGAAGCGTCCAGCTTCGGCGTGAACTACAACGAGATGCTCAAGCTCGACTTCGAGACCCCCTTCACCGGTTACAAGACCCTGAGCGAGCGCACTCGCGTGGTCGGCATCTACAAGGGTGTGGAAGAGGTGAGCGGTCTGATCGCCGGTGACGAAGCAGTCATCGTGCTGGAAGAGACCCCCTTCTACGCCGAGTCCGGCGGCCAGATTGGCGACAGCGGTACCCTGAAAGTGGACGACGGCATCTTTGCCGTGACCGATACCCTGAAAGCGGGCAAGGCGATCATCCACAAGGGCTACATGGAGCTGGGCACCCTGGAGAAAGGGGCCGAGGTCGAGGCCGTGGTAGACGCTGACCGTCGTCAGGCCATCGCCCTGAACCACTCAGTGACTCACCTGCTGCACGCAGCTCTGCGTCAGGCTCTGGGCGAGCACGTCACCCAGAAAGGTTCTCTGGTTGGAGCCGAGCGCATGCGTTTCGACTTCTCCCACTTCGAGGGGCTGACCATGGCGACCATTCGCCGGGTCGAGGAGCTGGTCAACAACCAGATCCGCGCCAACCACGAAATCACCACCCAGCTGATGGATCTGGAAGCGGCCAAGTCCGCCGGTGCCATGGCCCTGTTTGGTGAAAAATATGAAGACGACGTGCGTGTTGTGCGCATGGGGGACTACTCCACCGAGCTGTGCGGCGGTACTCACGCCAAGCGCACCGGTGATATCGGCTTCTTCAAGATCATCGCCGAGAGCGGTATCGCTGCTGGCGTGCGCCGTATCGAAGCGGTGACCGGCAAAGCGGCCATCGACTTCATGCATCAGGTTGGCGAGCAGATCGAAGAGGCTGCCGCTCTGGTGAAAGGTGACCAGTTCTGCATCGCCGACAAGGTTCGCCAGATGCTGGACAAGGCCAAGATGATGGAGCGCGAGCTGGAGCAGCTTAAGGCCAAGCTGGCCGCTCAGGCCGGTAACGACCTGCTGGGCCAGGTAATCGAGATCAACGGTCAGAAGGTGCTGGTTGCAGCGCTGGAAGGGGCCGATCCGAAATCCCTGCGCGGCATGCTGGACGAGCTGAAGAACCAGATGAAGTCTGGTGTCGTGCTGCTGGCCACCTGTGCCGATGGCAAGGTCAACCTGATCGCGGGTGTCACCAACGACCTGACCGGCAAGGTCAAGGCCGGTGAGCTGGTCAATCTGGTTGCCCAGCAGGTGGGTGGCAAGGGCGGTGGCCGTCCGGACATGGCACAGGCGGGTGGTACCCAGCCTGAGGCGGTGCCGGCAGCGCTGCAATCCGTTCATTCCTGGCTGGAAGAGCGCCTGTAATCGGGCGAGGTGATCTGTGGCACTCTATGTACAGAAGTACGGCGGCACCTCGGTCGGCACACTGGAGCGGATCGAGGCGGTAGCTGAGCGGGTCGAGCAGACCCGCGCCCAGGGACACAACGTGGTGGTGGTTGTCTCCGCCATGTCGGGCGAAACCAACCGGCTGCTGGGCATGGCCCAGCAACTGGATCCTGATGCCAACCGGCGCGAGATGGATGTACTGGTCTCCACCGGTGAGCAGGTCACCATAGCGCTGCTGGCCATCGCGTTGAACAAACGCGGTTGTCCTGCGGTCTCGATGACCGGTGATCAGGTACGGATTCATACCGATTCCGCCTATGGCAAGGCGCGCATCACCCACATCGACACCGAGCTGGTTCATGCCGAACTGGCTGCAGGCAAGGTGGTGGTGATCGCCGGTTTCCAGGGCCGTGACGAGCATAACGCCATCACGACGCTGGGCCGCGGCGGTTCGGATACCACGGCGGTTGCCGTGGCGGCGGCCATCAAGGCCGATGAGTGCCAGATCTTTACCGATGTGGATGGGGTATACACCACGGATCCGCGCATCGAGCCCAAGGCGCGTCGTCTCGACACCATCACCTTCGAGGAGATGCTGGAGATGGCCAGTCTCGGCGCCAAGGTGCTGCAGATCCGCTCGGTGGAGTTTGCGGGCAAGTACCGCGTCCCGCTGCGGGTGCTGTCGAGCTTTATCGATGGAGAGGGAACCTTAATCACATATGGAGGTGATAGGATGGAAGCTCCCCTGGTATCCGGGATCGCTTTTAACCGCAACGAGGCCAGCCTGACCATTCTGGGCGTGCCGGACAGACCAACCGTTGCCGCGCAGATCCTGAATCCGATCAGCGACGCCAACATTGATGTCGACATGATTGTGCAGAACACCCTGGGAGATGGCACCGCCGACTTCACCTTCACGGTGAATCGTGACGACTATCGCCGCGCCCGGGCACTGCTGGAGGAGACCGCCACCGAACTTGGCGCCTCCTGCGTGCAGGGAAATGGCGAAATTGCCAAGGTTTCCATTGTCGGTGTCGGCATGTGGAACCATCCCGGTGTTGCGCGCACCATGTTCAAGGTATTGGGCGAGGAGGGGATCAACATGCAGTTGATCTCGACCTCTGAAATCAAAATCTCTGTGGTGATTGACGAGAAGTATCTGGAGCTGGCGGTGCGAGCCCTGCACGCGGCTTTCGGGTTGGATCAGGCACCGCAAGAGCAGCCCTTGGGCTAACAATCTCTGATTGATTTAGTTTCAACCATTTACCATATCGGTATCTTTGTTAGATAATGTCGCATATCGATATAAAAACAAAACAGGATACAGGAGCAAGCGAATGCTTATTTTGACTCGTCGTGTTGGGGAAACCCTGATGATTGGTGATGAAGTGACTGTCACCGTACTGGGCGTTAAAGGCAACCAGGTCCGTATCGGTGTTAACGCGCCGAAAGAGGTCTCCGTTCACCGCGAAGAGATCTACCAGCGCATCCAGGCCGAGAAAGTTCCGGGCCAACCGGGCTTCTAAGCCACTTTCATGGCTGTGACAAGGCGACACCTTATGTGTCGCCTTTTGTTTTTTCCGGCCCCCGGAAATTCGCCCTGCAGGGCGCGAAACTGCGGGATAAGTGCCGATATTGTTTGAATATTCCACGCTTTGACCAAATGCTGAGCGAACGCACTTTTTTCTCCAAAAAAGTGTTTGACTAAAAATCCCTGTGAAGTATTATCAGCCCCGCAAACGGAGAGGTGGCCGAGAGGCTGAAGGCGCTCCCCTGCTAAGGGAGTATGCGGCTTATACCCGCATCGGGGGTTCGAATCCCCCCTTCTCCGCCATTTGCGCCCGTAGCTCAGCTGGATAGAGTACCTGGCTACGAACCAGGTGGTCAGAGGTTCGAATCCTCTCGGGCGCACCATATTACGACTCAAGCAAGAGTCATGTGTTGACCATCAGCAAGTCGACACTTTGGAAAAGGCTTACTGATAAGTAAGCTTTTTTTATCGTTTTAAAACAGGGCGCCCGTAGCTCAGCTGGATAGAGTACCTGGCTACGAACCAGGTGGTCAGAGGTTCGAATCCTCTCGGGCGCACCATTTAAAACGAAACAACGATTTATGAGCGCCCGTAGCTCAGCTGGATAGAGTACCTGGCTACGAACCAGGTGGTCAGAGGTTCGAATCCTCTCGGGCGCACCATTTTTCAAGCAGTACACAAAAGTTTGTGAGCGCCCGTAGCTCAGCTGGATAGAGTACCTGGCTACGAACCAGGTGGTCAGAGGTTCGAATCCTCTCGGGCGCACCATATTTCAAGCAGTACCAAAAGTTTATGAGCGCCCGTAGCTCAGCTGGATAGAGTACCTGGCTACGAACCAGGTGGTCAGAGGTTCGAATCCTCTCGGGCGCACCATACAGACAGCCTCGACTTCGGTCGGGGCTGTTTTTTTATGGGCGATATTTAGTTTTTTGGTGCGGATCCCCGTGCGCTGTTGCGGGTAGATCGCCCGTTTACCTGGCTGTTCTTGTACTCATTTCTTCCCCTTTCTGTGATTGCGCATAGCTCTTCTGATCGTTGCCCCGCCTCACCACCCTTTGCCTCATCTATAGGCGCCCTGTATGCCTGCTGTTGCAACGGAAGATGCCGCGCAGATCATCCTAAGGGTTCGCTCATCAACATCCTGCAAGGCCTGCAGAGGCGTTCTGCGGGCAATAAAAAAGGATGCCGCAGCATCCTTTTGTGTCGAGATATTTACTCAGCTTTTCAACCATTTGCGAATGCGGTTGGCATCGCCGATGGGAGTGCGTTTGCCCACCGAGTTGAGCAGCACGATGGCGAGCTCGCGGCTGTCCGGTTTGGCGCGCATCACCAGACAGCGACCCGCTTCGTCAGTGAAGCCGGTCTTGGAGAGGCGCACGTCCCAATCCGGGTTTTTCACCAGCGGGTTGGTGTTGTTGAACATCAGGCTGTAGGCGGGGGCGCTGAAGCGCATCTCCCGGTTCTCATCCTGAGTGAACTGACGGATCAGCGGCTGGCGATAGGCGGCGGCGGCCAGCTTGCCCAGATCCTGGGCGGTGGAAACGTTGCGGGTGGAGAGGCCGGTGGAGTCGTAGAAGTGGGTATTACGCATACCCAGCTGTCTGGCCTTGTTGTTCATGGCCCGCACGAAGGCGCTGCGACCGCCCGGATAGTGACGCGCCAGTGCCGAGGCCATCCGGTTTTCGGAGGACATCAGCGCCAGATGCAGGGCGTCGCGGCGGGTCACCTTGGTGCCCATGCGGATGCGGGAGTGGGTGTGTTTGACCCGATCCAGATCGTTCTTGTCGACCGTGATGGTCTGGTTGAGATTTTGCTTGGCATCCAGCACCACCAGCGCTGTCATCAGCTTGGTGAGGGAGGCGATGGGACGCACCTTGGTGGCATTCTTCTGGTAGAGCGTCTTGCCCGTTTTTACATCCACGACCAGGGCGCTGCTCGAGCGTACTTCCAGTTTGGCAGGGTTGGGTGCCGCGCTGACCGCAGGCAATCCCAGCATTCCCATCAACCCGACAACCAGCGCTGCTGCGCGAATCCGACACCACATACAACCGACTCCATTCCCATCCAAAAAAAGGCGCTAGATTCACTCATTTTTACCCCGGCTTTACAAGGGCCGAGCGGGACTATTTCTGCTATTTGCGCAAAATTGGCGATCAAAAAAGCCCTCTGGCGAGGGCTTTCGGGTCGGGCGTTGGGCGAGGGGTCAATCCCGCGGCTGCGCGGCCCTGCGTTTGCTGATCCAGCGCCAGACCAGCGCCACCATGCCACCCACCAGCAGGGCCACTGGCAGATAGATGATGATGTTGAAGAACTGGGTCTGGTATTCGGCGGCCAGCTTGGTGTGGCTAAGGTAGTAGCCAAACCCGACCAGCGGGCAGATCCACATGATGGAGCTGACCAGATTGACGATGAGGAAACGTCCCTGGGGCAGTTCGGTGGCGCCGACGATATAGGGGTAGGCGGTGCGCACGAAGGCGATATAGCGAGCGGTGATCAGGGTGATGATCCCGTACTTGTCCAGCAGATGGTATACCTTCTGCTGGTGTCGCTCTTCAACATGGGACATCAGTCGGTGGTAGAGCTGGGTGTGGCCGAGAAAGCGCCCCTGCATGTAACCGAGCCAGGTGCCGACAAAGGTAGCCATGATCAACAGCGGGATCACCCCGAGAGACAATACATCCTGATAGATGAGCACGCCGGTGAGGATCAGCAGGCTGTCACCGGGCAGAAAGGCGGTAGGGATGAATCCGTTTTCCAGTACCAGAAACGTCAGAATCACACCACAGATCATGAAGGCCATCTTGGGATCGGAAAGTGTGTTCAGATCGTGATTCATAAAGGCGTGAGCCAGTTGGTAAAACTGCTCCATACTTGCAAACTCCGCAGGTTAGCTGGGTTGATCGGTCAAGGGCATGGCGAGCACCTTGTCGATGCGCAGGCCATCCATGTCAACAATTTCCAGTTGCCACTGTTCCAGTGTCACCAGGTCTCCGGTTTGTGGAACACGACCAAGGAGCAGCATGATAAGCCCTCCGAGGGTGTGATAGTGATGTTTTTCTTCTTCTGGCAGACGAACCAGCTCCAGACAGTCCTTCAACTCGGGCAGCGGGATCAGGCCATCGAGCAGCCAGCTGCCGTCGGCGCGCCGGAATGCCCAGTTGTCCTCGCCATCCTCCTGCTGGAAATCCCCCGCCAGCGCCTCCAGCAGATCCTGCTGGGTGACCAGTCCCTGCAACTCGCCATATTCGTCCACCACCAGCGCCATCTGTTCGCTGTGGGTGCGGAAGTGGTTGAGCAGCTCGACGCCGTTGAGGGTCTCGGGCAGCAGGCTGCCCTCCTGGGTCAGGGCAACCAGATCGATGGGCTCCCCCTTGATATAGGCGTGCAGCACCTTGCTGACATTGATGATACCCACCAATTCTGACAGGTTGCCGTCGCAGACCGGAAAATAGCTGTGGCGATACTCCACCAGCCGCTGCAGGTTGGTCTCCAGCGGCAGCGCCAGATCCAGATAGCAGATATCGCTGCGCGGCACCATCAGGGAGGAGAGGCTGCGCTCGTCGAGACGGAAGACGTTGCGCAGCATGGTGTGTTCATGATCCTCGATCACCCCGGCTTCAGAGCCCTCCACCAGCATGGCGTGGATCTCCTCCTCGGTAACGTTGGCGCTGCCGTTCTGGTTGACCCGCAGCAGCCGCAGGCTGGCATTGGTAGAGGCCGACAGCAGCCAGACGAAGGGGCGGGTCAGGGTGGCGAGCCAGTGCATGGGGCGCGCGACCAGACAGGCGATGCGCTCGGCATTGAGCTGGCCGAGCCGCTTGGGCACCAGCTCCCCCACCACGATGGAGAGGTAAGTAACCACCACCACTACTATGACGGTGGCGATCAGGCCGCTGCTCTTGGGGGATAGTCCCCACTCCTGCAACCAGAGGGAGAAGGGCTGGGCCAGCAGGGATTCGCCGTAGATACCGTTGAGCAAACCTATGCTGGTAATGCCGATTTGGACGGCAGAGAGAAAATGGGTCGGGTCTTCGCCCAGTTTGAGGGCAATGGCGGCGGAGCGGTTGCCTTCAGAGGCAAGCTTGCCGAGGCGAGCCTTGCGTGCGGTGACGATGGCGATTTCTGACATGGCGAAGACGCCATTAAGCAAAATCAATCCCAGCAGGATCAATATTTCCATACAGCAACAGCACTCCTTGAGTGGATAAGATCGCTGGCAGTGTAATGAATTTGGCGGCGATGCGCTTGTGAAAGCGGGTGATCCGGCTCGCTAATTTGATGACAGCGCTTTGCGATGGCTGAAAAAGATGGCCGGAAAAGAGAGGGACGACCCCGCCAAACGGCGTAATGGGCGAGGCAGCATTGCAGGAGTGAAAAGGGCGGGAAGTCCCGCCCTTGCTTATCACTTGTCAGACAACCCTTATCAGAACTGCTGGAACCAGCGCTGGATCTGGGCCGGATCCTTGCTCTGGGTCAGGGAGAGCATCAGCAGCACCCGCGCCTTCTGCGGGTTGAGGGTCTCGGCGGCGACGAAGCCGTACTTGGCATCATCGATCTCGGCATCCAGAGTGGTGGAGCCGGTCGGTACGCGGGCGGAGCGCACTACCCGGATGCCGTCCTTGCTCGCCTTAGCCAGGGTGTCGAACAGGGTGTGGTAGAGGTTGCCGTTGCCCACCCCGGCGCTGACGATGCCGTCGAACTTGGCATCCACCATCGCCTTGGCCGGCAGATCGGTGGCGTTGGCGTAGCTGTAGACGATGCCGACCTGTGGCAGCTTGTCGAGCTTGCTCACATCAAACGGGGTCTTGCTGGTGTGCAGGCGAGCCGGACTGCGCTGATAGTCGATCTTGCCGTTGTGGATGTAGCCGAGCGGGCCAAAGTTGGGGGAGGCGAAGGTTTGCACCCCGGTGGTGTTGGTCTTGGTGACGTCGCGGGCATCCAGCACTGTGTCGTTCATCGCCACCATCACGCCACGGCCCTTGGAGGCGGGGTCGGAGGCGGTCACCACGGCGTTGTAGAGGTTGAGCGGGCCATCGGCACTCATGGCGGTGGAGGGACGCATGGCGCCAACCAATACCACCGGCTTGTCGCTCTTGACGGTCAGATTGAGGAAGTAGGCGGTCTCTTCCATGGTGTCGGTGCCGTGGGTGATGACAATGCCATCCACGTCATCCTTGGCCAGCAGCTCGTTGACCCGTTTGGCCAGCTTGAGCCACACCTCGTCGTTCATGTCCTGGGAGCCGATCTTCACCACCTGCTCACCCTGCACATCGGCCACGTTCTTCATCTCGGGCACGGCGGCGATCAGGGTTTCGATGGCCACCTTGCCAGCCTCGTAGTTGGACTGGGTAGCGGACTGGCCAGCTCCGGCAATGGTGCCGCCGGTTGCCAGAATATGGACGTTGGGCAGGGCCATTGCCATGGGGGAGAGGGTCAGGCTGACGACGGCGGCGAGCAGGGTCTTGCGGATCGGTAGGGTCATGCTGCAAATCCTTGTGGTTGGAATAATCGCAGCAAGTTTGCCCGTTTAATAACCCGGGTCTGTGATAAAACTCACCAAAAGACAGGTGAGTACAGATTTTTAACCTGTTTTATACCTCTATGGAGATAATTTAACTCGCAGAGAAACCCTTGGCTTCGATCAGGGCGATCAGCTCGGCCTTGCTCAGCTCGCTCTCAATGACGGCCTTGCTGCTGGCGAAATCGACGGTTGCGGTGGTGACCGCAGGCTGGGCCAGCAGCGCTTTTTGCAGACTGGCGGCGCAGCCACCACAGGACATGCCGGACACTGTGAGTTCGATGGTCATGGGATATCTCCTTTGTTGATGAGCGCCAGCCTAAAGCTGCCGCCTCCGGCAAGGTCAAGCCGTCAGTACATAAGACCCAGATAGTTCATCAGGATGGCTCCCTGCCGGTGTATGGGAGCCAAGGTTCGTGGTGGCGATGAGGTTGGCAGTTTCCTCGGGCAGGGTCAGTACATAAGACCGAGATAATTCATCAGAGTTGCCCCGAGGCTGGTAGTGACCAGAGAACCGAGGGTGGTGGTGGCGATGATGTTTGCGGCCAGCACGCTGTCGCCCCCCATGGCACGGGTCATCACATAGCTGGCGGCGGCAGTCGGGGTAGCGCTGATGAGAAACAGAATGCCCAGCTCCAGATGGCTGAAGCCGAGCAGGGCCGCCCCCAGAGTGAACGCAGCCGGAATGAGACAGAGCCGCATGATGCTGGCCCAGCCCGCAATGGCTGCACCACCACGCAGGGCATCGAGGCTGAGAGAGGCGCCGGTGCAGATCAGCGCCAGCGGCAACGTCATGTTGGCGAAGTAGCTGCCGGTGGTGAGCAGCAGTTGCGGCATCTTGATACCGAGCAGGGTAAAGGGCAGCGCCGCCACAATGGCGATGATCAACGGATTCTTGATGATGCCGAGCAGAATGGGGCGAATGCCGGTGGCACCGCCGAGACTGCGGGTGAGGGTGATCACCGCGAGAATGTTGTAGAGCACGGTCACCGCGCCGACATAGAAGGCCGCCGCCCCCAACCCCTCGTGGCCGTAGGCGTTCTGCACATAGGCGAGCCCGATAATGGCGCTGTTGCCGCGAAAGCTCCCCTGCACGAAGATGCCGCGCAGCCGCTGCTCCTCGATAAAACGTCCGGCCAGCAGCTCCAGCACCAGATAGCTGATAACGGTGGCGAGCAGGCCATAGCCGATAAACCAGAGGCTCGGCATGGTGGCGAAGTTGGTGCCAAGAATACTGAGAAAGAGCAGGGCGGGCAGGGTGACCTGAAATACCAGTCGCGAGGCGGATTCGGTAAAGGGATCTGGCAGCAGCCCCCACCGCTTGAGCAAGATGCCGAGCAGCAACACCACGCAGATGGGGCCTGTGATTGAGAGGGAGAAGAGCAGACTGGCCAGCAGATCCATGATGGGCATCCTGTGCTGTACCCACACACCCTGACGGCGGGGCAAAAAGGGCATTCTAACGCCATGGGCTTGTATTCACAGGGGTTAATCACAACAATGTGGGCAATTCCACCGCCTAGCCTCCTGTGAGCCAATTCATGGACAAGAAACTGACCATCCTCGATATCGCCAGACTGAGTGGCGTCGGCAAGTCGACCGTCTCCCGGGTGCTCAACCAGGATCCCAAGGTGAAGCAGGAGACCCGCGAGCGGGTGGAGCAGGTCATCGCCGAGCACGGCTTCGTGCCGAGCAAGTCGGCGCGGGCCATGCGCAGCCAGAGCCAGCAGGTGGTCGGCATCATCGTCTCGCGGCTCGATTCAAGTTCCGAAAACCAGGCGGTGCGCGGCATGCTGGAAACCCTCTATCAGCGCGGTTATGACGCCGTGCTGATGGAGAGCAAGTTCTCCCCGGCCAAGGTGCAGGAACATCTGGCGGTGCTGGAGCGGCGCGGGGTGGATGGCATTATCCTCTTTGCCTTCAACGATCTGGATTATGACGCCATGGCACCACTGAAAGAGAAACTGGTGCTGGTGGCGCGCGAGCATCCGGGCTTCTCTTCGGTCTGTTTCGACGATGCCGGTGCGGTGCGCACCATGCTGACCCAGCTGGTGGCGCGTAATATCCGTGATATCGCCTATCTCGGGGTGGATGCCTCGGATCTCACCACGGGTCAGCGCCGGCTCGACGCCTATCTGGCCTTTTGCCGGGAACAGGGCCTGGCGGCACGCAGCGCCCTCGGTGACCTCAGCCTGCAAAGTGGCTACCGGCTGGCGGCTGAGCTGCTGACTCCCACCACCCAGGCGCTGGTCTGTGCCAGCGATACTCTCGCCATGGGTGCGGCAAAATACTTGCAAGAACAAGGACGTTGCGAGGTGTTGGTGACCGGTCTTGGTAACAACCCCATGCTTACCTTCCTCTTCCCCAACGCCCTCAGCCTGGATCTGGGTTACAAGGGGGCGGGGGAGCAGGCGGCCCGTCAGTTGCTCGGTCAGATCGAGCAGGAGTGCTGCCCGCTGGCGACCATAGCTCCCTGTCATACCCTGTGAACCCCATCACTTAGCACTGCACAAAAAACGCGCTTTTTGTGACGCTGACCACGAAATGGGAACGTTCCCATTTTGATCTGGCCAAATTGCCGTCATGCTGATTGGGAACGATACCAATAACGCTCGAGCCGGCAGACTGGCTCAGAAGGGCGAGGCAGATCACTATCAATGGAGTCACAGAGGGAAGGCTCATGTCCAAGATCAACACACAACATCTGGCCACGCTCATCGACAAGATCGGCGGCAAGGAGAATATCGCCACCGTCAGCCACTGCCTGACCCGGCTGCGCTTCGTCCTCAACGATCCGGCCAAAGCCGACAGCAAGGCCATCGAGACCATCCCGGCGGTGAAGGGGAGCTTCACCCAGGGCGGCCAGTTCCAGGTGGTCATCGGCAACGAGGTGGAGCAGTGGTACAAGGCGCTGACCGAAGAGAGCGGCGTCAGCGGCGGCAGCAAGGAGACCGCCAAGCAGGCGGCGCGCCAGAACATGAATCCGCTGGAGCGGGGCATCTCCCACCTGGCGGAGATCTTCGTGCCCCTGCTGCCCGCCATCATCACCGGCGGTCTGATCCTGGGCTTTCGCAACGTCATCGGCGACATCAAGATGTTCGACGATGGCACTCATACCCTCACCGAGATCAGCCAGTTCTGGGCCCAGGTGCACGCCTTCCTCTGGCTGCTGGGTGAGGCCATCTTCCACTTCCTGCCGGTGGGCGTCTGCTGGTCGGCGGTGAAGAAGATGGGCGGCTCCGAGATTTTGGGCATAGTGCTCGGTATCACACTGGTGTCGCCCCAGCTGATGAACGCCTATGGCATCGGCCAACAGACCCCCGAGGTGTGGGACTTCGGTCTGTTCGTCATCCAAAAGGTGGGTTATCAGGCGCAGGTCATTCCGGCTCTGCTGGCGGGGGTCTTCCTCGCCTGGGTCGAGACTAACTTGAAGCGCATCATCCCGGCCTACCTCTACCTGGTCATAGTCCCCTTCATCTCCCTGCTGCTGGCGGTGATCGTGGCCCACGCCTTTATCGGCCCGTTCGGCCGCTGGATTGGTGAGGGCGTCGGCTTCGCTGCCAAGGCCGCCATGACCGGCTCCTTCGCCCCTATCGGTGCCGCCCTGTTCGGTTTCCTCTATGCGCCGCTGGTCATCACCGGCATCCACCACACCACCAACGCGGTGGATCTGCAACTGATGCAGAGCATGGGTGGCACCCCGATTTGGCCGCTGATCGCCCTCTCCAACATCGCCCAGGCTTCTGCGGTCGTCGGCATCATTCTGATTAGCCGCAAGGAGAACGAACGGGAGATCTCGGTACCTGCCGCCATCTCCGCTTACCTCGGGGTGACCGAGCCGGCCATGTACGGCATCAACCTCAAGTACAAGTTCCCATGCTGTGCGCCATGGTGGGCTCAAGCCTCGCGGCCCTCATCTGCGGCTTTGCCGGGGTGATGGCAAACGGCATCGGGGTAGGCGGCCTGCCCGGCATCCTCTCCATCCAGCCGCAATATTGGGCGGTGTTTGCCATCGCCATGCTGGTCGCCATTGTGGTGCCGGTGGTGCTGACCTTGCTGGTCTACAAGCGCCAGCAAGCCGCTGGCAAGTTGACCCAAGCCAGCGCCTGACACTGATTATCAGGGCGACCCGCGGGTCGCCCTCTCCATTTTCTATTCGAGACAAGAGAAAGACCCATGAGCCAAACACCCTGGTGGCAGAGTGCCGTGATTTACCAGATTTACCCCAAGAGCTTTCAGGATTCCGCGGCCCGTGGCACCGGCGACCTCAAGGGGATCATGGCCCGCCTCGACTACCTCAAGACGCTGGGGGTCGATGCCCTCTGGCTGACCCCGGTCTACGTCTCCCCGCAGGTGGATAACGGTTACGACATCGCCGATTACTACGCCATCGACCCCGCCTACGGCACCATGGAAGATTTCGAGGAGCTGCTGGCTGCCGCTCACGAGCGGGACATCCGTATCGTGATGGATATAGTTGTGAACCACACCTCCACCGAGCATGCCTGGTTCAAGTCGGCGCTGGGGGACAAGAACAGCCCCTACCGCGACTACTACATCTGGCGTGATCCGGTAGATGGCGGCGTGCCCAACAACTGGCAATCCAAGTTTGGTGGTAGCGCCTGGGAGCTGGATCCCGCCACCGGCCAGTACTACCTGCACCTGTTTGCCCGCGAGCAGGCGGATCTCAACTGGGAAAATCCTGCAGTGCGCGCCGAGGTCAAAAAGATCATCCACTTCTGGGCGAACAAGGGGGTGGATGGTTTCCGCCTCGACGTCATCAACCTTATCTCCAAGGATCAGACGTTCCCGAACGACGAGATTGGCGATGGCCGCCGCTTCTACACCGACGGGCCGCGCATCCACGAATTCCTGCAGGATGTGAGCCGCGATGTCTTTGCCCCGGTCGGCGCCATGACGGTGGGGGAGATGTCCTCCACCAGTCTGGAACACTGCCAGCGCTATGGCGCCCTCGATGGCTCCGAGCTCTCCATGGTGTTCAACTTCCACCATCTGAAGGTGGATTACCCCAACGGCGACAAGTGGACCAAGGCGCCGTTCGATTTCCTCGAACTCAAGCGCATCTTCAACCACTGGCAGAGCGGTATGCACGGCAAGGGGTGGTCGGCGCTGTTCTGGTGCAATCACGACCAACCGCGCATCGTCTCCCGCTTCGGTGACGAGGGTGAGCATAGGGTGGTCGCCGCCAAGATGCTGGCCAGCACGCTGCATGGCCTGCAAGGCACCCCCTACATCTATCAGGGGGAGGAGATAGGCATGACCAACCCCGGCTATCAGCACATCAACGACTATCAGGATGTGGAGAGCCGCAACATCTTCGCCATCAAGCAGGCGGAAGGGATGAGCGAGGCCGAGATCCTCGCCATTCTCGGCGCTAAGTCCCGCGACAACTCGCGCACGCCGATGCAGTGGAGCGCAGCGGCCAATGCAGGTTTCACCCAAGGAACGCCCTGGCTCAAGCCTGCCGCCAACTATCCCGAGATCAATGCCGAGGCGGTGCTGGCCGACCAGAACTCGGTGTTCTGGCACTATCGGGATCTCATCGCCCTTCGCAAGGCGCACCCCATCTTCACTCAGGGGGATTATCAGGAGCTGTTGACCGGGCACCCGCAGATCTGGGCCTATGCCCGCCGTGCCAACGGTCAGACCCTGCTGGTGGTGAGCAACTTCTACGGCGAGCCGGTTGAGTTTGCCTTGCCTGCCGAGCTACAAAGCGGGCAAGGTCGGCTGCTGCTCGGCAACTACCCCGATAGCCCGGCCCAACCGCAATCGGGTATGCTGCGCCCTTATGAATCCCTGATCTGGCTGATGGAGTAGGTAATGGAGAAGGTGGTGCGCGGTACCGAGTGGCAGAAGATGGTGGCGGGGGAGCCCTATGATGCGGCTGACCCTGAGCTCAAAGCGGCGCGCGAGCGCTGCCGCCGGCTCTATCACACCTTCAACACCAGCTGGCAGGAGAAACCGGCGCGGGATGCTTTGCTGCACGACCTGCTCGGTAGCTGCTGCCAGGAGTGCGCCATCAATCCGCCGTTCTTTTGCGACTATGGCGCCAACATCTTCGTCGGCGAGAACTTCTACGCCAACGTCAATTGCACCATCCTCGACGTCTGCGAGGTGCACATCGGCGACAACGTGCTGCTGGCGCCCGGGGTGCAGATCTACACCGCCGCTCACCCGGTGGCGGTGGCGCCACGTATCAAGGGGGTGGAGTTTGGCAAGCCGGTGCGGATCGGTCACAACGTCTGGATTGGCGGCAGCGCCGTCATCTGCCCCGGCGTTACTATCGGTGACAACAGCGTCATCGGCGCAGGCTCGGTGGTGACCAAAGATGTGCCCGCCAATGTGGTGGCGGCTGGCAACCCTTGCAAGGTGCTTCGGCCGATGACGGCACAGGAGCTTGAAGGCGCCATCCAGCAGTGAACAGGGGCCATGAATGCTAGTGCTATCTGATTGATAGAAAAGCGAATTTCAGATTGTTTTGCATTCAGTGCTTATGTTCGGGGCCGCTTGGCCGATACTGTTGAGTGCAGGAGGAACCCTATGGATATATCAAGTTCTGCAAATGCGTCGTTTGGTTCTGCTCTGATGACGGCCAGTCTGGCCAAGAAACAGCAGACCCAAGAGGGCGAAGCTGCGCTGAAGCTGCTGCAAAACGCAGCGCAATCAGCGCCGGTTGCACCGACATCGGCCAGTGCTTCTCTGGGAAGCAAGATCGATATTCGCGTCTGACCCTAATGAAAAAGCCCCCATCTCGCGATGGGGGCTTTTTTATCTCTGCGATTTGGCGCGAGCCTCTTTCGCTCAGAGCGGGAAGGGGGCTGGCGCCTCGAAGGTCATCCGCTCGCCGCTGCGGGGGTGGCTGATGGTCAGACTGGCCGCATGCAGATAAAGGTGCGGTGCCGCCGCCAGCGCATCCGGATGGGCGTAGAGGTTGTCACCCAGGATCGGGTGCCCCAGCTCCAGCATATGGACGCGCAGCTGATGCGAACGACCTGTGATGGGGGTTAGCTTGATCAGGCTGTTGCCGTTCTCCACTTTCAGTTTCTGCCACAGGGTCAGAGCGTGACGCCCCTCCTCGTGATCCACCTTCTGCTTCGGGCGGTTGGGCCAGTCGACGCAGAGCGGCAGGTCAACCTGCCCCGACTCTGCTTCCGGCTCGCCCCACACCCAGGCGAGGTAGTGCTTCTCGGTCTCCCGCTCGCGAAATTGTCGGCTCAGTTCCCGATGAGAGTTGGGATTGAGGGGAATGACAATGACGCCAGTGGTGGACATGTCGAGGCGATGAGCAGCAGCCGCCTTGGGGTGCTGCTGTTTCACCCGATGCAGGACGCTGTCTTCATTCTCGGGGCCGCGCCCGGGGACGCTTAGCAGGCCAGTGGGCTTGTTGACCACCATGATGTCCTTGTCCTTGAACAGGATATCGAGCCAGGGTTCCAGAGGCGGTGAGTATTCAAACATAAATGTCTCGCATCAGAAGGTGGGGGCAAGCCCCCATCAGTTATGGGTAACCACGACAAAGTGGCCTTGGGTATCCAGTTTGAGCTGGTTCTGGCCGCTGTCGGTCGGTACCTTGTCAGTTATGGGTGACCACGATAAAGCGGATGGCATCCAGCTTGAGTTGGGTCTGATCGATCAGGTGGTGCAATTCTGCCTGCAGATTGCGCAGATAATCCAGTTCGCTGTCTCGCACGTTCGGGTTGACCGCCTTGAGCGCTTCCAGACGATCCAGATCCTGCTGCAGGGTCTGCGCCATCTGGGCACGGGCCTTGTCGACAATCCCGGCTTTCAGCTCTTCGGCAATGGCCTGGCCCTTGCCAATCAGACCGTGGATCACCGGTTGGGATGCAGTCACGAGCTTGCTGCCGAGGTGGCGGTTGACCGGAGTCAGCTGGCGGTTGAAGGCATCGAACGCCACTTTCTCACCCAGATTCTGGCCGTTCTTGTCCATCAGCAGACGGATCGGCGTCGGCGGCATGAAGCGGTAGAGCTGGGGATGGGCCGCAGACTCGGCAACGAAGATCAGCTCAAGCAGGATGGAGCCGATGGGCAGCGCCTTGTTCTTGAGCAGTGCGACCGAGGTGGCACCGATCTCGGAGCCCAGGATCAGGTCGATACCGCCGCGCATCATGGGGTGATCCCAGGAGAGCAGCGCCATGTCATCCCGCGACAGGGCTGTGTTGCGATCGAAGGTGATGGTCATGCCGTCTTGCGGCAGGCCCGGGAAGCTGGAAACCAGCATGTGATCCCCGGGGGTCAGCACCAGCGCGTTCTCGCCACGGTCATCCTGATTGACGCCGATCTCGTCGAACATCTTGAGAGCGAAGGAGATCATGCCAGTGTCGTCATCTTCGGCGGCCAGCTTGTCGACCAGCTGCTGGGCGGCGGCGCCACCGCTGGAGTGGATCTCCAGCAGGCGATCGCGGCCCTGCTCCAGTCGGGCCTTGAGCGGCTCGTGCAGTTCGCGGGTCTTGACCAGCAGGGCGTCGAGGGCTGCCTGATCGCCGGTGTTGGCGGCCAGCAGCTCGAATAGCTCCTCACGTACCGCTTCGAATACCGGGCGAGCTGTCGGGCAGGTCTGCTCGAACGCGTCCAGACCATCGTGATACCAGAGCTGCAGGGCGCGCTGGGCAGTCCCTTCCAGGTAGGGAACGTGGATCTCGACGGTATTCTGCTGACCGATACGATCCAGTCGGCCGATACGCTGTTCCAGCAGATCCGGGTTGAGGGGCAGATCGAACAGCACCAGATGGCTGGCAAACTGGAAGTTGCGCCCTTCTGAGCCGATCTCGGAGCAGAGCAGCACCTGGGCGCCACCCTCTTGCTGGGCGAAATAGGCGGAGGCCTTGTCCCGCTCAAGGATCGACATCCCTTCGTGGAACACGGCACCACGGATCCCTTCACGGGTACGCAGCGCCTCTTCCAGCGCGATGGCGGTCGCTGCTTCGGAGCAGATCACCAGCACCTTCTGCTGACGGGCAGAGAGCAGCAGCTCCAGCAACCATTCAACGCGTGGGTCGAACTGGGTCCAGGTGGCGTTGTCGCCTTCGAACTGCTGGAAGATCTTCTCGGGATAGAGGTAGCGCAGGGCGCGGGTCTGCAGATCGCCACCGTTGCCACCCATCATGCCCATCACCTTGATGGCAGTCTTGTACTGCTCCGGCAGCGGCATGGGGTAGACGTTGAGGTGACGCTCGGGGAAGCCCTGAATATTGGCGCGGCTGTTGCGGAACAGCACCCGGCCGGTGCCATGCTGGTCCAGCAGCTTGGCGACCGCCTGCTGGCGGGCGGCGGCATCGCTCAAGTCCAACCCTTCCAGCTGGCTGGCGAGGGTCTGTCTGGCTTCATCGCTCAGGGTCTCGCCATCCAGCAGCTCTTGCGCTGCGCTGGCGACCTGACCATAGGCCTGCTCCTCGGCGAGGAAGGCCTCGTAGTCGTAGAAACGCTCGGGATCGAGCAGGCGCAGACGGGCAAAGTGGCTCTGGTGGCCCAGCTGATCCGGGGTCGCAGTCAGCAGCAGCACGCCCGGCACCTGTTCGGCCAGCGCTTCCACCATCTCATAGGCCCGGCTCGGCGCCTCTTCACTCCACTCCAGATGGTGGGCTTCGTCGACAACCAGCAGATCCCACTCGGCTTCCAGCACCTGCTCGAAGCGACGACGCTTCTTGCGCAGGAAGTCGAGGCTGCAGATCACCAGCTGTTCGGTCTCGAAGGGGTTCTCCGCATCGGCGAACGCCTCGATGCAGCGCTCCTCGTCAAACAGGGAGAAGTGCAGGTTGAAGCGGCGCAACATCTCGACCAGCCATTGGTGCTGCAAGGTTTCGGGCAGCAGAATAAGCACCCGATGGGCGCGGCCGGAGAGCAGCTGCTGATGAATGATCATGCCCGCTTCGATGGTCTTGCCCAGACCCACCTCGTCAGCCAGCAATACACGCGGAGCGTAGCGGTGACCCACTTCATGGGCAATATAGAGCTGGTGCGGGATCAGGCT